>NZ_CM143720.1:2480000-4574928 GCF_055193175.1 Limnothrix sp. CMB-01 | reverse complement strand
CGCCCCGCCGCTCAAACGCCATCCCCAGACCATAACCCCGCCCCATCGCGATCGCCCTCTTCACTAATCAAGCTCAACAGTTCAGGCAAAATTTCTCGGATTGTAGCCAAGTTATTGCCCCAGCCTGCACCCAAATCGCTATCCAACCCGATCGTCATCCAGATTGAATCCGGCGAACTGCCGCGCTAGGATTCCTAAGCGGTGGCAAGGGAACGCCAGCAGTTGCCCCCCGTTGGAATTGCTAGACGAACAAAGAGCCATTGAATCGTTTCCCTCGTCGCCGCCCAGACAACCTAGAAAACTGCTCCACCCAAATCGGCCCCCCTTTGCAACCCATGAGCCAAACCAGCAAAAAACGAGTTCTCTCCGGCGTACAACCCACCGGCAGCATCCACCTCGGCAACTACTTGGGCGCAATCCGTAATTGGGTCGTCAATCAGCACCAGTACGACAATTTTTTCTGTGTGGTGGATTTGCACGCCATCACCGTTCCCCACAATCCGGCGGTATTCGCCGCGGACAGCTTCAAGATTGCCGCCCTCTACTTCGCTGTGGAATTGACCTCAGTTGCTTCCACAATCTTTATCCAATCCCACGTGAGCGCCCACAGCGAATTGAGCTTGGTCTGGAATTGCGTCACGCCCCTGAATTGGCTGGAGCGGATGATTCAGTTTAAGGAAAAAGCCCTGAAGCAAGGCGAAAATGTCAGTGTGGGTCTGCTGGACTATCCGGTGTTGATGGCGGCGGATATTTTGCTTTATGACGCGGATTTGGTGCCGGTGGGCGAAGACCAGAAGCAGCACTTGGAGTTAACCCGCGATGTGGCGATTCGGGTGAATCATCAATACGGCAGCGAGGAGCGAGCCAATTTTGAAAGTGCCTGAACCCGCCATCCGCAAGGAAGGGGCCCGCGTGATGAGCCTGACGGACAGGGACGAAGAAGATGTCGAAGTCGGATCCGACGGAGATAAGCCGGATTGAGCTGTTGGACAGCCCCGACCCGATCGCCAAGAAAATTAAGCGCTGCAAAACTGACCCCCCAGCGCGGTTTGGAGTTAATAACCCGATCGCCGAATGCCACAACCTGTTGGGTCTCTATCAATTTTTGTCCGGCAAATCCCGCGAGGAAGTGGCGGCGGAATGTCTGCCGACATGGGTTCCAGGGGACAGTTCAAGCCCCTGCTGACGGAAACGACGATACGCGGCGCTGGAGCCGATTCAGCAAAAATATAACGAAGTGATGGGCGATCGGGGCTATCTGGAATCTGTGTTGCGGGATGGTCGCGAAAAGGCGACCGCACCGTTGGCCAATGCCACCCTGCTTCGGGTGAAGGATGCTTTGGGCTATTCGCGACCGCTTTCAGGCCGATTCGAGGGTTAATCACCCGCTAACAGGCGATCAGAGACCATAACCAACTGGACAAGGGAGACGGAAACAGCGATGAAAGCCGTGGTGTTGGTGCAACCGGCGAAACGGGCAGGCGAATCTGCAAGCCTTGGTCGATCGCCAAGTGCCTGTGCGGGCCGTGGTGCGCGAATTTGGCCACCGCTCGCGCGATTTTGCCGGATTCGGTGGAAGTGGTGCAGGGCAATTTACTGAATCGCCGCTTGAATCGACTCTGCCTTAGCCGGTTGCACAGTGGTTTTGAGCGCTGCCGGAGCCAGGCCCAGCTTGGATCCAACGGGCCCTTGCAGGTGGATTATCTGGGAACCAAGAACAACCGATGCAGCCAAGGCGGCGGGCATTGAGCAGTTGGTGCTGGTCTCTTCCCTTTGTGTGTCCAAGCTGCTCCACCCGCTGAATTTGTTTTGGTTGATTTTGTTTTGGAAACAACAAGGTGAGCGCTACTTCCAAAACAGCGGACTGACCTACACGATCGTACAGCCGGCGGTCTGAAAAACGAAGATCGGGACACTCCTGTGGTGATGAGCACTGCCGATACGCTCTTTGAGGAATGGATTCCCCGATCGCAGGTGGCCAAGGTTTGTGTCGAAGCCTTGTGGGAACCGGCGGCCCGCAACAAAATTGTGGAAATCGTCGCGCGGATGATGCCCCCGTGCAGCCTTGGTCAGCCCTTTTTGCCAGCGTTTAAGCGCGGTTGAATCAATGTTTCCTAACTCATCCAATCCCAATCCCTTGGGGGGTTCTGGGTCGTCGCTGCCCGGTTCACTGCCTGGAATCTCCCACCGGAGAACTGCCGGGGCAATGGCTACGGCACCGGGCTAGTGGCTCCCCAAAGCGTGGATGCGCGCACCAAAAAATTGATGCAGCGCACTTTCTTGAATCTTGCTTTTGGCGGGTCTGGCGATGGGGCGGTCATCTCCGTAGGGGTGGTGATTGCCTTCCAAAAATTTGGACTGATTGGCGTACCCACCCCCCAGCGCCCCGATCACGCCAGGGAATTAACCTCAAACTGGCACACAACAAGCCATTAGGATTGGCGCACCACCGCCCCACGCACACATAACCCCAACAGGCTGCCGCTCAACAGCAGCTTCAGGGTTTCCAGCCCAAAGTAGCCCCCATGCCAAAGGGTCATGGCCGCCGGAACCGAGGGAGCAGTGCTAGCCCAAGACAGGGAAGCCCCTAGCCCCGCCATGGTCGGCGCGAGCCAATAGGTTTGCATCAACATGATGGCCATCAGCACCACCGCGATCGCCACCACCCACCGCTCGCTGAGGCGGCTCACTTCGTGGCGATATCCCAAGGCCAGCGCACCGGCCATCACTACCCGGCCACCAACAGCCCCACGTGGTTAAACCCATTGAGCAGTGACCAACCCACGGGCGCGAAGTCGGGCCGCTCCATCATGCCGCCCATGTAGAGGGCAGGCATGGCCGCCAGGTCGATCGCCAAGGTGGCCCCAACCCACAACAAGAGCGCGATCTCAACGGTCATTTTCCAAGCCGATTGCCCCAGACCGAGAGCGTGGCTGAGACTGGTTTTAAATTCAGAACTCATGCTTGAATCGCCTCCTAAATTCCAATTTCTAGCCTAGGAAACTTCCGAGATCAGCGGTAGCCTTTGTTGGGTTTATTCATGATTTGCACATGAACCGTAATACCAGGCAATTGCTGAAGAATCTAAAAATTGAGGATCATGGTCTGATCGAAAAAATGAAGTTCTTCGGTTGCTCATTGCCCAAGTTTCAGAATGGGTCAGGTTCCAAATGTTGACGATAGGCCGATCAATCAGTGCTAGGGCGCTTTGGGGGGTGATTAATCCAGCACTTGAATGATCCAAGTGTTGTTAAAGGGTTCAATTGCCTGGATTTGGTAGCGGGGATTGGTTTTAAGCAAATCAGCCATTCTGTCTTGGGCCAATAGGCGATCGCCCGCTGAATGGTTTCAGGAAGGGGCAGATGGATTCTCTAGGTAAATCAGTTGGGCTTGGGATGGCAGGCAACGGGCAGGGTAAGCAACCGCAGAGCATTGCCGCTGATCACCACGGGTGGCTGCAGCTCGCTCACCCGCTGGGCGATCGCCGGGATCGTCGTAACTGCTGTATTTGTTCCACCAGGTGGGAGCCATCACGCCTTGGCTACTGGGCAGGCAGCCCCACCACCCACAACAGGGCGATCGCCCCCGCAGCCCAAGGCCGCCGCCGTTGGTTAGCCCAAGCTTCGCTGAGACCAAAAGGCCAGCACCCAGGTGAGGGCCAGCAGGCCGGAAGGAAGTAGCGGGCAATGGTCAATCACTGGCCGCCATCCACCGCATCCAACAGGGCAAAGGGCAGGGCGATCGCGCCAGTCAGTAGGGGAAACAGCCAAATCTCCGGCGGCGTGACCCGCAGCAACCGCCGAATGCTGATCGCAACCATCGCCAGCAACAACCCGATCGGGAGCCAATGCCAGGACAGGGCGATGGGGTAGGTTTCCTGGGTGATGTGGAACAGAGCCGATGAAACAGGCTTGCCAATCCAGGGCGATCACACTGAAATTCAGCCCCAACACTGTACCAAGGTTCCCCAAGTCAGCTCCCAAATGAATCCAACCCATGGGTTTTGGATAGGTCAACCAACAAACCAGCCAGGGACTAAACAGCACCAACACCCCCAGCAGGGAACCACCGGCCAAAAGGTTATGGCGCAAGGCATTCCAACCCCGGTGCGATGGCTCCAGCCATCCCACAGGGCCACGTAGGCTCCTTGGGCAGCAATCCCAAGGGCCAAGGGCAAATGGCCATAGAAATTCCAGGCCACCAAGACTCCGTAGGTCATCCAGGCTGATGGGTGGGTTTGCCCGCGATCGAGCCGCAGAGCACGCAACAGGGCCCAACTGGCCAACAAAAACAACACCACCGCCAAACTGTAGCCCCGGGCTTCGCGGGCATAGACCACTTGGATCGGGGAAACGGCCACCAGACCGATCGCCAAACCAATCACCGATCGGGCCCTGGGCCAATCGGCTAACCAAGCCTGCCCAAACAGAACCAAAGCCGGAAACACCAGCAGGCTCACCAGGGCAGAAAAGGCCCGAATCGCCGCTACCGAGTCCCCTGCCAAGTGCGTCCAGCCCCGCAGCAACAGGTAATAGAGCGGCACTTGGTCGGGGGTTTCGGTGGCCAGGCTGTGGAGCGTCGCCAGCCAAGGATGATCGCCCGATCGCTGCAAGGGAACTAAATCAGCGGGGAAAACAGGCCGCCCCTGGGGCTGGAAAAAGTCCTCCACTTGCTCCTTGGTATAACCAGCAATGCGGACGGAGGTGATGGTTTCGTCGTACCAGTAAACCGCGCGATCGAGGGCCGAAAACCGCAACAGCACCGCCACCACCAAAACGAACCCAATCACCCAACCTGATCGGCCCGGCCCAGATCCGCCGGGCCAAAAACCGCCTAAATTCCCAAATCGGCTCGATCGCTTCGGGGAGCTGCTCATGGGTTCACATCCCGATCGCGGGCAATCTCAGCGGCGGCATCCGGCAAATCATCGAACTCCTCAGGGAGATCATCATCGGGAACATCATCCGCTGGCAATCTCAACCCATGCTCCTGGTCATCATTCATGAATCGATCCTCCTCGACGGCCGACCAATCGGCCGGAGGCCAGTGAAGCGCCAAATAGGGTACATCCCAAGAGTCTTGGCGCGATCGCCCCGCTGCAAAGTTGCGCCCCGTCTCCGCACCGGGGTAGGGCAAATGACCCACCGGAGCCGACAGGTCAAAAATGAGGGAATCGTAAGGAATCAGTTCCACCACCCGATCGGGCGCAGTGCCCCGAAACCGTTGCCACCAAAGGGCTAGCCGTTGCCAGTCATCCTGGGCCACCGCATCGGGATCAAACAGGGTCACTTGCCAGCCCACATAGTCCGCCAACTGCTCATAAACCTCTGGATCCCACTCTCCCGGCTGTCCACCCAATTCTGTCCACAGGGCCGCTTGAATACTCCAGCCAAATTGCCCGCGACTGTAGGTCACCCACAGCTCATCAATCTGTTGCAGTTCCGCCGTGGGTAATTCCAGAAAGGAGCATTGGGCGGCAAAGTAACGCACTAGCCGATCGGTTTCTCGATCGGCCGATCGCCAATCTCCCACTTTCAATGCTTCAAACAAATCCTGATACAAATCTTGGCGGGCAAACCCGCCCCTTGCTCCGCACAAATCCGATGGGCTTCGCCTCGGCGGGCAATATCTTCGTAAATGAGCAGGCCATCTCGTTCAACTTTGTGGATCCAATCCTCACAGCCGGTCAGATCTGGTGCAAAGGCATGGCCACAAAATTTACAGGGCCTGGTGATCCAGAGGCGCACCACAGTTGGGGCAATGTTCCAAGGACGCATCCAGGGCCAAGGCTCCACAACTGCCACGGGTCGCGGGGCTAATTGCACCTGAGCCAAGCAGTCTTCATGAAAGAAGCGCTGTAACTGGGGTAAATAAACCACCGCCGAGGGGCGATCGGCTGCTGACAAACCGCACAGGGCAATCCCAAATCGTCGAATCGCCCCGCAATGGGGACGCGCCGCCGCCCCCAAGGGCACTGCTCCGCCACAGTCCAGGCAGGTGGATAACTCGGCCATGCGTTCTCCTGCGTTGCTCAACCCGGGCGATCGCTCCAGTTATGCAAGATTTTGCAACCATCAGGGGCGATAGGCGTTTGTCTGTGGGTTATTTTGCCTGATTTTCTGGTTTCTATTTCCTGGCGCTCAGTGTGTTGATGAACCCCTGTTGATGAACCCTGCGGGTCGTTGCCTGAGCTGCTGGGGTTAATCAACCGTTGGGATCACGGGTTGATGGTAACGCCGTTCAGAATCAATGCAGCGCCAACTCAGTACTAATTCAGTTCAGTACCAATCCAGCGCCGAAGGTTCATAAACAGTTCAAGGGTTACAGCCGCGATCACTCGCTTCGGCGGTCGGGGTTGCGGTGTAGTGTGTTCGTTGCGACATCCGGCCGTTTCGGGGGTCGTTGGTTAAGCCGATCGGCGACGCGCAATCCTGAGGCCTATGCAACGCCAGAAATTTACCCTTGGTTTCATTGTGGTGCTGACGATCGCGGCGATCGCCGTGATTGTTAACCTGCCCGTGCAGTTGGGGCTTGACCTACGCGGTGGCTCCCAACTGACACTCCAGGTCATGACCACGCCGGAAATTCCCAGGTCACGCCCGAAGATCTCGCCATCCGCAAAGTTATTGATAACCGGATTAATGAGCTGGGGGTTTCCGAAGCCCTGGTGCAAACGTCCGGCAACGACAAGCTGGTGGTGCAACTGCCGGGGGTCAGCGACCCGGAACAGGCGGAGCGAGTTGGGCAACACGGCGCGGCTGGAGTTCGGGAGCAAAAACCGGGAACCGAGCCCAATACCAAGCGGAACGGCAAGTTTACGACGAGCTGAAGGCGAAACGGGCCGCGCTGATTCAGGCAGGGGACAAGGCCGCGATCGACGAAAATCGGCGGGCGATCGAACGGAGCCAGGAAGCCATTAGCCAACTGTTTGAAAAAGCGGTGCTCACGGGCAAGATCTCCGGGAAGCGGGAGCCGCCCCGGATGGTGGTTTGGGTAACTCTGGGTCGTGATTATTCGCTTCGGCCGATGCCGCCGATCGCTATGCGGAACTGACCGAAAAAACTGGCGGGCACGGGTCGCGGCCTGGGTATTTTTCTGAATCGGGACTTGTTAACCGCACCGGTGGTCGGGCGGAATATGCCCAATTGGGAATTACCGGCGGCAGCACCGAAATTCGCGGTAACTTCACCGCCGACTCCTCCCAAGAGTTGGTGATTCAACTGAAGGGTGGAGCCTTGCCCCTGCCCGTGAAGTTGGTGGAAACCCGCACCGTAGGCGCAACTTTGGGTCGCGACAGCGTAGAAAGCAGCATTTGGGCTGGTGTGGGTGGCTTGGTGTTGGTGCTAATCTTATGGCCATCTACTATCGCCTGCCGGCGTGGTGGCTGACCTGGCCTGATCATCTATGCCCTGTTGAACTTTGCAGTATTCGCGTTAGTGCCTGTCACCCTCTCGTTACCAGGGATTGCGGGTTTCATTCTCAGCATCGGGATGGCGGTGGATGCCAACGTGCTAATCTTCGAGCGCACCCGCGAGGAATTGCAAGCGGGCAAGAGTCTTTCTGAATAGGTCGAATCCGGTTTCTATAGGGCGTTTTCCAGCATTTTGGATGGTAACGTCACCACCCTGATTGCCTGTGTGGTGCTGTTTTGGCTGGGCACAGGTTTGGTCAAAGGGTTTGCCCTCACCCTGGCGATGGGGTGTTGTTGAGCATGTTCACCGCCCTCACCTGTAGTCGCACTCTGTTGTTTGTGGCCCTCAGTATTCCTTCCCTGCGCCGTCCTGAGTGGTATTGCCCTGGTCTAAAGGCCGCCAATCTGAAAACGGCTGGCTCGGGCAACTAGCGCCCCCTTCGCCCCATTCCACCTGCCCTCCTGAATCAGCAAGCGCGATGAACCTGAAGATTATTGAAAAAAGTCGGTTGTGGTGGTCGCTGTCCCTGGCTTTGACCGTTGCCGGGGCGATCGCCGTGATTGGTTGCATGGTCACCTTTGGCACGCCCCTGAAGTTGGGACTGGACTTTGTGGGGGGAACTCGCCTGCAACTGCAACTGGACTGCCCAGCCACCGGGGCCCAACCCCAATGCCAAAAACCTGTGGAACTGGCCGATGTGCAGGGCCGTGCTGAACGAACAGGACTTGGGCGGCGCGGCTGTCCAGTTGTTGGATGTGGACTCCAAGGGCCAAGACCGACATATCATCGCCATCCGATCACAGGATTTAGCGGCCGAGAAGCGCACGGCCTTGGTGACCGCCCTGGAAGCCAAATTGGGCAAGTTTGATGCCCAAGGAACGCTGATTGACACGGTGGGGCCCGTGCTGGGGCAGCAGGTGCTGAACTCCGGGGTGATGGCTGTGTTGCTTTCCCTGCTGGGCATTGTGATCTATCTGCGTTTCCGCTTTCAGTGGGACTACGCCATTTTTGCGGTGGTGGCCCTAATCCACGATGTGCTGATTACGGTCGGGGCATTTCCGGCCATGGGCTGGTTTGGCGGCACGGAAATTGACACGCTGTTTATCGTGGCCCTGCTGACAATCATTGGCTTTTCCGTGAATGACACTGTGGTGATTTCCGATCGGGTGCGGGAGAACATTGCCCAAAATCCCACCGCCCGATCGAGCACAGTGGTGAACGATGCGGTGAATCAAACCCTGACCCGATCGCTCAACACCACCGCCAGCACCTTGCTTTCGGTTGTGGCGATCTTCCTGTTTGGGGGTTCCACCCTGCGGGACTTTTCGCTAGCCCTGATCATTGGGTTCATCTCTGGGGCTTACTCCAGTATTTTCATCGCCAGTACCCTGCTAGCCTGGTGGCGATCGCGCCCGGGCTATGTGCCCCCCAAACCTGCCACGGAAACCGAAACCAAGCTCCAAGACTCTATTTAGCCATTCCCTTCTTTGCTGAATCGGTTGGCTGAATTGGTTGGCTAAATTGGTTGGCTGAACAGAGCTACTGAACGGGTTTGCTGGGTTTCTGCAACTTTGCTGTTGCTGAGTGCCCTAATGCCAGTTTCTTGCTCGACCCCAAAGACTTCTTGATCGGCCGTTTGTCTTTTCTTCCTCGCCCCTTGCCCAAGCGTGCCTGCTCCTTCTTCCTCTCGCTTGCCCAGTCGATCGCGCTGGTTGCTGCTCGTCCTCTGTTGGGGCACGATGGGCCTAGCTAGTCTCTGGGCAATGCGCGAAGAATTTGACCTCTGGCGCACCTATTTCACCTGGGCCGCGGTGCGCTATGCCATTTTTTTCAACCGCTGGCAGGTTGGCCTGTCCCTTTGCCTGGGGCTGACTGTCACCACGCTAATCGATTACGGTAGCCATTATTTCTGTAATAGGCAGCCCGATCGCCCGCATAAACCCTAAATGGGTCACAGGCGTAAACGCTTTAACCAACCCCCAGACCTAGGCATTTTCAGAACCGGAATAGCAAGTTGACTGTCGAGAAAAGTTGATAATAATAAAGAGTGAATTGCAGTGAGCGATCGCTCCTCTTGCTAATCGGGTTTAAGCAATTAGGCCAACAGCTGAATCGCCCCAATGGTTACTTATGCCGTTTACCGAGGAACTACGCCATGTCCGTTGAAATCATAGAAAAGAAGTCAGCCGCCACCATCCGTAAACCAGCACCTCGCTACAAAGTGCTGCTGCATAACGATGACTTTAATTCCATGGAATATGTGGTGGAAACGCTGTTACAAACCGTTAGCAGCCTTACCCAACCCCAAGCCGTTAACATCATGATGGAAGCCCATTTTAACGGCTTGGCTTTGGTCATTACCTGTGCCCAGGAACATGCGGAATTTTATTGCGAAACCCTCAAAAACAAAGGGCTAACCAGCACGATCGAGCCAGACGAATAGGAACCAATTCATCAGTCGTTTTGAGCAATTCTAAGGAACCAAAGACAAGGGGCTTAAGAGCTGATTTATAAAGACAATATTAATCAGCCATCCCCGCTAATCGTTTCACCATCAAATGCATTAAGCAGCCGTAAATCATCCCTTCGCTCGTCTCCGAATACAACTCATAGTCCTTGCTCAATCGCCGAAATCGGTTCAGCCAGCCAAACGTCCGCTCGACAATCCATCGCTTGGGCAACCTCTCAAACCCTCTACCGATTCGGCTGATCACCTCCACGCGCACACTCTCACCACACACACGCTTCACAGCATCCGCAAACTTTTTCCCGGAATACCCCTGATCGACCCAAACAACTTCTAGCCGAGATAGCTTCTCCTTCACTTCCTCTAACACCACAATCGCTCCCAGTCGCTCAGAAGCATTCGCTTCAGTCACCAACGACCCCATTTGGAACCCTTGCGAGTCAACGATAATGTGGCGTTTACGTCCCTTAACCTTTTTGCCACCATCGAAGCCGTAGACCACCCCCTTTTTTCCGTCGTTTTCACCGACTGAGAGTCACCGATACTGACACTAGATTGCTCTGAACGACCTAATTTGCTCCGCAGTTGCTCTCGCATCTGGTCATGCATTTGCTGCCAAATTCCTTTCCGTTGCCATTTCTGGAAGTAATGGTAGACCGTGCTGTAAGGGGGTAAATCGTGAGGCAGCATTTCCACTGGCAGCCAGTGCGCTGGACGTAAAAGATGCCATTGAGGATTTCTCGGAAATCAACTTCTATCGGATGTCCAAAGCCTTTAGGAGCGGGCAGCAGCGGCTGGAGGAGCACCCACTCATCATCGCTCAAATCACTGGGATAGGCTTTGCGGGTAGGATTGGCAATGACCGGGAGACGACTCATGAGCTGGGTGATACTTCGGGTAGGTCTAGCCTAAAACCGAATTTAGAGCTGCCAAGTCGGCTTTAGCTTCTCTTTATGAATTAGCTCTAAGCCCCTTGCCTCCACCAATCCTGGTGCTTTGCCAATACACTGGTGCTTTGCCAGTGCCCCAAGTTATTGCTCAGACATCTTCTTGATCAGTTAATGGTTGCCCTATAAAGCAGACGGCTTGTACCCCAGCTTTTGGTAAACCGGGAGGGTGAAATGAAAACAACTCCCGCCGCCCGGCCGCTCATCAACCCAAATTTGTCCATAGTGGGCCCGAATCGCCCGCTGGCAGGCAGCTAGCCCAATGCCATATCCTTCTGAGCGTTGATCTCGTTGCAGTCGGAATCGCTCCTTAAAGATGGAGCTACGTTGGCTGTCGGGAATGCCGGGGCCGCTGTCGCAAATGCTGACCTGCACATTCTGGGTGGTGCGGTGGAGGGCGGCCACATGGATTG
The DNA here is from genome assembly GCF_055193175.1 of Limnothrix sp. CMB-01. Lineage (NCBI taxonomy): Bacteria > Bacillati > Cyanobacteriota > Cyanophyceae > Pseudanabaenales > Pseudanabaenaceae > Limnothrix > Limnothrix sp. CMB-01. Next base: position 4,563,689 of record NZ_CM143720.1, on the reverse strand, counting down.
TGCCCCCATCCGGCGTGTATTTCACGGCATTGTCCAGCAGGTTGGAAATCACTTGCCGAATTCGATCGGGGTCGGCATAAACCACCGGCAAATCTTGGGGAATATCCGTTTCTAGGGTTTGGTGCTTCAGGCTAATTCGGCTGCTGAAGGTGTCAATCACCGCGTGACAAAGGGCCTTGAGATCCACGGATTGGGGTTGAATGTCGGCCTCTTGCCCCTCCCCTTGGGACACTTCCAACAGGTTGGCAATCAAGCGATCGATCGCCCGAATTTGCGATCGCGCCTGCATCAACAGTCGCTCCCGCAGGCTGTCGGTCATCTGGGCCGCCTGAATGGTGTTGGGTCGATAGCTGGCCTCCAGGGTCTCGATCGCCATCGAAGCCGCCGCTAAAGGGTTTCGCAAATCGTGGGCCACAATCTCGATCGCCCGATCCTTAAACCGCAACAGTTCCCTTAACTCCGCCTTTTCCCGCCCTAACCGAAAGACTTCATCTGACAGACGAATCACCTCCGCCGCCGTTGCCAACGACGAGGGCGAACCATCCGTCGGCATCATGTCCATCGGCTGGTTGTTCTCCGGCAAGTCCAAGCTGTCGTGAATTGCCTCTTGCCACCGCTCCCACCAAGCATCCAGTTGCTGGGCCAAGTCCATTCCCGTCAGGGTTTGGCGAGGGTGGGGATGCACCTTCACCAGCGCAGGCGTGGCAATGAGCCGGAAATGTTCAGCCACGTAGGGCTGCTCGGCCACGTCCACAATGTCGAAAGCAAAGGGGTAACGGGCTTTTAAGGACTGTAATCGACCCTGAATTAGGCTTGCTTGCTCCCAGGAACTGGAGCGGTGATCCACAAACAGAAGCAGTTGCAAGGGCGCGCGTGAGGCAGGGAAAGGATCGGGCGAAACCGACATAAGCGATGAACCATAAGATCAATAAGTTATGGATCGAGGCGGGCCTGCACCGTGACCATCCACCCGCATTCCAGCCAAAAAGGCGCAAACTCTTTACAATCAACGTCAATCAAAATCAAGCTGCAAGCCAGTTGCAATCAAACTACATGCAAACGCTCATCAAGGGCAGTGGGGGGTGATGGAGCTGGCAGTGGTTGCCTCTGTCGATACCAATACCGCAGAAATGCCGTCGCTGGATCAGCCGTTGCTGGATCAAGGGTGGGTTTGGAAATGGGGCCGCAGGCTAAAAGTCGCCAGTCGGTTGAGTTCAGGCTAAGTTGAGCTTGAATGGGTGTTGATTTCTCCAGCCTATCGCTTTTTTCAGCGGGAGCTGCCAATTACGGTAAATCGGGAGGGGTAGAAGCGGCAATTCGATCGAGCGCCGAGCGGGCCGCCTTCGTCACGATCCCGGTTACAACTAGGGTGGCGATCAAACCCAAAATAAAGAGCAACCACTCGATCGGGCTTTTGGCTCGTTCTCCATACCCCGCAAACAGGCTGGCCAAGTCCCGAAAAGAAGCCCCGATATAGACATAGGCAACCGTTCCCGGCAACATCCCGATCGAAGCCAACAGGTAGTCTCGGATCGAAACCTGCGTTAGCCCCAACATATAGTTCAAGGCATTAAAGGGAAACAGCGGCGACAAGCGCATCAGCAACACAATCTTGAGGCCATCTTCTGCAATGGCGCGATCGATCGCCTGAAATTGTCGATTTCCAGCAATCCAGCGCTGTTCCACCCAATCCCGAATGCCATAGCGTCCCACCAGGAACGCCGCCAACGACCCCAGCGTGGCCGCCCAGAAAACAATCACTGATCCCCAACCCACCCCAAACAGCACCCCGGCCCCCAAGGTCAACAGCGATCCGGGAACCAGCGCCACCGTGGCAACCACATACACAACCATGAAAGCGACACCGCTCCAGGGCCCCAGATGCATAATTTCCGATAAAACCCACTCCAAGAACGCCTGCACGCTAACCAGCCTCCCTCAGCCCCAAATCGGTGAATTGCAAGGAATCCCTCGTTTTAGCCCCCCAATACTCTCCGTCTATAAAAATCCGCATCTATAAATCTGCTTCTGCCAGCCATCAAGTCATCAAAAATTTTTGGAAAATCTTACTTGAAATTTAGCTTGATCTTTTCTGAATAGCTACTCGATAAATTCTGAATCTATATTCCCTTCCTCGTTCTCTTCCCTATGGACAGTTAAAAGACCTAAATCAAAATTTTCCCGATGAAGACCCCGACAATAGCAGTAAAATGGTTCAATATTATCTATTGCCACAGAATTGATTCCCACAAAATCACTGGAGCAAAAGCTGCAACTAAAACGGTAACCAAATCCCACTAACCTTGAATTTGACTTTAGAATCTTTTCAGAATCACTTCGTGAATGTCCTATGGATCGGCCGTCCCAAGCTCCAATTCCGCTGCCTTCACACATTCACTACGAACTACTTCTTCAGTTGCTGGAACGAGAAACCAGTGGCACTCTCAAACGAGGCACGGAGGAACACCGACAGCTCCAAGAATTGGTGGCCACCCTGCGCCGGGCACTCGCCGTTCAAAAACAGTTGGAAGCCAGTTGCCAAAACAAACAGCTCCCGATCGAATATCACTGGTCGTTGAATCTGCCAGCCGTTGGCCCTCTGAGCAACGCTGCCAAAGGCGAAGAATAATCCAGAATCAATGATCAATCAGGAGCGATTGATTAAATTGGCCAACCATCATCAATCAATTTCACCAATCAATGCTTAATCGACCTTTCATTTCGTATTAATAAATTTTCATGATTGGCAGTTTGACTATAACCACCAAATTAGTGATTTTGGTTTGATATTGAAATAAATTCAAATGATTCAAGCAATTTCGATAACCTTTGAATAATCTCCAATTAAACTCACTATCGACTCTTTTCCTCCATTTGAATATTTTCTGAAAAAACCATCGCAGTTGATCAATAAAGTAATTTAGTTACCAGCTTTAGCTGATTAGAAATTGGCAAACCCAAAGCTTATTTGATCAGAAAATTAAAGATCAAAGGCTAATAGGCTAATTTAACGAATTTAAATTAACCAAAATAGATCAACATGGATTAATCAAGATCACAAATCGATTAATCACCAAAATCGCTGGCTTTTGCTCAATTTTTGCCAGTTTAATTGGTCCTTCGCGCCGTGCTCAGTTCCCAATCTTCCCAAGCAGGATGCCAAAGGCCCCAGGCGATCACCCAAAGTGCTTGGGATAGCTCGTTTTGTGACCCATGGCGATCGCTAATTCTTAAGGATTGACCCAAGCCAGCCCAATCAAATCGACCCCATTTCAGAGAAGCTTGTGCCAGTTAGTGGCAGAATGATTTTGGTTTTGTCCATATTTTTAGCTGAATCCTAATTGCAAAAGATTCTCGTTTCTGTCGATTCCGAAACCTGTAAAAACCCCTCCCAATTAAAGATCCAGCCCATCAATGACTCAAGACAAATCTGCCGAATGGAAATAGCTCACAGTTTCCAATTTGCAACAAACTGAAATAATTAGCAGGATTATTTTTATCGAATTGTGTCAAATCCTAGAATTGCAAATCAGCGCCAATCGGCAATCTGGTAAAAGTGCCTAGAGAGCAAGCGTTTTCGAGTTTCCATCCTCATCCAACCCAGCCGCAGGAGAGAGTACCGGATGTTCACCTACGTCAAGCCCGCCGTGCGCCACGTCCAACCCGAAGATCTTCGGGGGCGGTCTTTAGTCAAGGTGGTCTACGTCGTTCTGGAAGCGCAGTACCAGAGCGCCTTGACGGCAGCAGTCAAGTCGATTAATGCCAACAATCCGAATGTGGCCGTAGAAATCAGCGGCTATTTGATTGAAGAGCTGCGTAGCCCCGAAAATTACGAAGCCTTTTGTGATGATGTGGCCAGAGCCAACATCTTCATTGCTTCATTGATCTTTATTGAAGACCTGGCCGAAAAGGTGGTGGCCGCCGTGCAGCCCCACCGAGATCGCCTCGATGCGGCCGTGGTTTTCCCCTCCATGCCCCCCGTGATGCGGCTGAACAAGCTGGGCACCTTCTCGATGGCGCAATTGGGTCAGTCCAAGAGCGTGATCGGCGAGTTCATGAAGAAGCGCAAACAGCAAAACGGCAGCGGCTTTGAAGACGCGATGCTGAAGCTGCTGCGGACGCTGCCGAACGTGCTGAAATTCCTGCCCGTGGAAAAGGCGCAGGATGCCCGCAGTTTCATGCTCAGCTTCCAATATTGGCTGGGTGGTTCGCCGGAGAACCTGGAAAACTTCCTGCTAATGCTGGCCGATAAGTATGTCTTTAAAACGGACAAATCGGGTCGCGATCAGTCACGCGAAAAGATTGATTTGGATTATGCCGAGCCGGTCACCTATCCCGACATGGGAATTTGGCACCCGCTAGCTCCCAAGATGTTTGAGGATACGAACGAGTATTTGGCTTGGTATCGCAGCTCGTCAGTCGTGCCCGATGCGGTGCGTGATCCCGATGCGCCCTGTGTGGGGTTGGTGTTGCAGCGGACGCACTTGGTGACAGGTGATGATGCGCACTATGTGGGCATGGTGCAAGAGTTTGAAGCCCAGGGCGCGAAGGTGATCCCGGTGTTTGCGGGGGGCTTGGACTTCTCGAAGCCGGTGGATGAGTATTTCTATTTGCCGAGCAAGAACGGCGGCGAACCGACCACGATCGTCGATGCGGTGGTGTCGTTGACGGGGTTTGCCCTGGTGGGTCACCGGCCCAGCAGGATCACCCGAAGGCGATCGAATCCTTGAAGCGGCTGAACCGTCCCTACATGGTGGCGCTGCCGTTGGTGTTCCAAACCACCGAAGAGTGGGAAGAAAGCGAGCTGGGCTTGCACCAATCCAAGTGGCGCTGCAAATCGCGATTCCTGAGTTGGATGGGCGATCGAGCCGATTATTGTCTCCGGTCGCGACGGCAACACCGGCAAGGCGATCGCCCTGCAAGACCGCATCCAGGCGATCGCCGAGCGTGCCCTCAAGTGGGCCAACCTGCGCCGCAAACCGAAGCTGCACAAGAAAGTGGCGATCACCGTCTTCAGCTTCCCACCGGACAAGGGCAACGTGGGCACGGCGGCCTATCTGGACGTGTTTGGCTCGATCCACGAAGTGCTGCAAGGGCTGAAGCGCGAAGGCTACGACGTGCAAGACGTGCCCGAGTCGCCCAAGGAGCTGATGGAAGCCGTCCTGAAGGATGCCCAGCCAATACGCCAGCCCCGAGCTGAACGTCGCCTGCCGAATGAGCGTGGCGGAATACGAAAAGCTCACCCCCTATTCCAAGAAGCTGGAAGAGAACTGGGGCAAACCGCCAGGCAACCTGAACAGCGACGGCCAAAACCTGCTGGTGTTCGGGAAGCATTTCGGCAACGTGTTCATTGGTGTGCAGCCCACCTTCGGCTACGAAGGCGACCCGATGTTGCTGCTGTTCTCGCGATCGGCTAGCCCCCACCACGGATTCGCCGCCTACTACACCTACCTGGAAAAGGTCTGGGGCGCAGATGCGGTGCTGCACTTTGGAACGCACGGTTCGCTGGAGTTCATGCCCGGTAAGCAAATCGGCATGTCCAACGACTGCTATCCCGACAGCCTGATCGGCTCGATCCCCAACCTCTACTACTACGCCGCCAACAACCCCAGCGAAGCGACGATCGCTAAGCGCCGGGGCTATGCGGAAACGATTTCCTACCTGACTCCGCCCGCCGAAAACGCGGGTCTCTACAAGGGTCTGAAGGAACTGAGCGATCTGATTGGCTCCTACCAAACCCTGAAGGACACGGGCCGCGGCCCCTCGATCGTCGATGCGATTATCGAGCAAGCCCGCGCCGTCAACCTGGACAAGGATGTGGAACTGCCGGAAACGGCTGGGAAAGATCTGAGTTCCGAGCAACGGGACACGGTGGTGGGTTCCGTCTACCGCAAGCTGATGGAAATCGAATCGCGCCTGCTGCCCTGCGGTTTGCACGTGATCGGTAAGCCCCACCGGCCGAAGAAGCAGTGGCCACCCTGGTGAACATTGCCGCCCTCGATCGCCCCGAAGACGGGATCATCGCCCTGCCCCGGATCATCGCCAACAGCATCTATCGCGACATCGAAGAGATCTATCGCAACAGCGATAAGGGCGTGCTGGCCGATGTGGAACTGTTGCAACAAATCACCCTGGCCACCCGCACGGCGGTGAAGGCCATGGTTGATGCCCAAATCGACACCGATGGTCGCCTCTCGAAGCTAGCCAAGTTCAACTTCTTCGGCTTCGGCACGCAAAAGCAGCCCTGGGTTGAAGCCCTGAGCGAGGCTGGGTTTAACAACGTCGATCGCGACTCCCTGAAGCCCCTGTTCGAGTACCTGGAATTCTGCCTCCAGCAAATCGTGGCCGACAACGAAATGGCCTCCCTGCTGCGGGCCCTCGAAGGGGAATACATCCTGCCCGGCCCCGGCGGCGACCCGGTGCGCAACCCGGAAGTGCTGCCCACGGGCAAGAATATGCACGCCCTGAATCCCCAGTCGATTCCGACCACAGCGGCGGTACAGTCGGCCAAGGTGGTGGTCGATCGGCTACTCGATCGCCAACGCCAAGAAAACGGTGGCGCATACCCCGAAACGATCGCCTGCGTCCTCTGGGGCACTGACAACATCAAGACCTACGGCGAATCCCTGGCGCAGATCCTCTGGCTGGTGGGCGTGAAGCCCGTGCCCGATGCCCTGGGTCGCGTCAACAAGCTGGAACTCGTTTCCCTTGAGGAACTGGGTCGCCCCCGGATTGATACGGTGATCACCTGCTCCGGCGTGTTCCGGGATCTGTTTGTGAACCAAATGGCCCTGCTCGATCGCGCCGTCAAGATGGCCGCCGAAGCCGATGAGCCGTTGGAAATGAACTTCGTTCGCAAGCACGCCATGGCCCAAGCACAAGAACTCGGCATCAACCTGCGCCAAGCCGCCACCCGCGTGTTCACCAACTCCTCCGGCTCCTACTCCACCAACGTCGGTCTGGCAGTAGAAAACGGCACCTGGGAACAGGAAAAAGACCTGCAAGACATGTACCTATCGCGCAAGTCCTTCGCCTTCTCCGCCGACAACCCCGGCGAAATGGAGCAGTCCCGCGAGTTGCTGGAACGCGCCCTAAAGACCGTCGATGTGACCTTCCAAAACCTGGATTCGTCGGAAATTTCCATGACCGACGTGTCGCACTACTACGACTCCGACCCGACCAAGGTGGTGGCCAGCCTGCGCGGTGACGGCAAAAAGCCCGCCGCCTACATGGCCGACACCAGCACCGCCAACGCCCAGGTGCGCACCCTGTCGGAAACCGTCCGCCTGGATGCCCGCACCAAGATGTTGAATCCCAAGTGGTACGAAGGGATGCTGTCCACGGCTACGAAGGGGTACGCGAGCTGGCCAAGCGCCTGAACAACACCCTGGGCTGGAGCGCCACGGCGGACGCGGTGGACAACTGGGTCTACGAAGACACAAACGACACCTTTATCGCCGACCCCGAAATGTGCAAGCGGCTGATGGATCTCAACCCTCACTCTTTCCGCCGAATGCTGGGCACGTTGCTGGAAGCCAACGGCCGTGGCTACTGGGATACGAGCGACGAAAACCTCGATCGCCTGCGGGATCTCTACCAAGAAGTGGAAGACCGAATCGAAGGCATTGAATAACGTCTTCGGCTGGCATACCCAGCGCTGATTGCTAGCATGGAGATAGGTCTTCTGTCTCCATGCTTTTGTTTGTGGAAGGATATGGTTTGAAATGTATATAAAACGTCTAGCGCTAGAAAATTATCGAGGCTTTCAAAACCTCAACATCGACTTTCCAAAAGAAAATCGCAATCTAAGTGTTTTTGTCGGAATAAATGGTGCTGGCAAATCTTCCATCCTTGATGCTCTATCTGTAGCGCTGCAAGGTTTTGTTTATAGTCTTTACTCGCTACAAGACGAAAATGTTGAGTGGTCTCTTCGTGACTTGCACCAATTTGATATTCATCCTGATGATATTCAGGTTGACTCTGACCACCTCCTTATAGCAGCCGACTGGGGAGATGACTATAAAACAATTTCATGGTCGATTGGATATGCACAATACATCCAACAGTTATCACTTTTTGGCTTGGCGGATGTAGATAAACAAGCCAATACCGATTTTCTTTTGTCAATTCATGCTCAAGAGTTATCCGATTACTTTAAGTCAGTTGGTATCAATTCTGAACAATTTAATTCCTCAAAAGCAATTGATATCCGATTCTTGCCGGTAATAGCATACTATCGAGCTAGAAGAACAGAAGTTTATTCGTCGCATAATCGACGAACTCGACCCCCAATCTATAGCTTGCAGTCTCCTTATGGCGACTATCCCAACTCATTTAGCATTTCATCTCAAGATATTACTTCTCTTTCTGAATGGTTCAAGAGTGAAGAAGATATTGAAAATGCTGAACGATTAACATTCAATATTGAATATCGACGACCCAACTTACAAGTTGTCAGGTCTGCACTAGAAACATTTTCTAAGCAGATTGGTGGTAGTTTTTTTCGAGAAGTTCAGGCTTTACGATTACAGAAAAATCTTTGGAACCCTAGAACCTTACTAACAGTTCAAAAAGAGTCAGCCAGATTAAAGGTTCAGCAACTCTCTGATGGAGAGAAAATGCTGTTGGTGCTGGTGCTTGATATTGCTCGTCGCATGGCTGTTTTCAATCCTTTCTTTAGTACGCCTGAAGAGGCTTTGCAGGGAAAAGGAATTATTTTAATTGACGAAATTGATGCACATTTACATCCCACCTGGCAACGTATGGTTTTACCTGCGTTGACATCAACTTTTCCCAACTGTCAGTTTATTGTGACAACTCATTCACCTCAGGTCATTAGTTCAGTACCTAGCGAATCAATCTTTGTCCTAGATGGTGGCTCAGTGATCTACAATCCTGGCTATACCCACGGTAGAGATACCAATTCAATTCTTCGAGAATTAATGGATGTCTCTGATCGGATGCCTAAAATTCAGGAAAAAATTGATGAATGCTTTTGCCTCGTTGATGATGAAAATCTAGAAGAAGCCAAGCTAAAGCTGAAAGCACTCAACGAGGTTTTGGGTAACAATGATCCAGATATCATTCATCTTAAAACCATGATTGATTTTCTTGAGGAAAATCCTTCTTACCCTGAGCTAACGAGCTGATCGCAAAGATTTATGAAATATATCTCAAAAGCCAAAAAAGAGCCTACTTACTGGCAGGAATACTGTGCAAAGGTTCAAGCTTCTGGCATGTCTGCAAAAGAAGGCTATGAAGCCAGTGATGTGCCTAAAGCTAGACTCTTAGAAGACTTGGTAAAAGAGCAGGGAGCAATCTGTTGCTACTGTATGCGTAGAATTCAGAAAAATTCGAGCGCACCACCACATATCGAACATTATTTACCACAGTCCCTATACCCTGCTCTGGCTCTTGATTACAAAAACTTATTAGCTGTTTGCCAGGGGAGGTCAGCGGATGGAAAAAATATCTCCTATCACTGCGATCATGAAAATGCTAAATCTAATCAAGAATTAAATTGTCTCGATCCACGCGATCAGAGGTGTGAATCCGCTATCAGATACCGTCCCAGTGGAAGAGTAGACGGTCAAAATAACCTTGATGTAGAGGAAGATATTCAGACACTGAATCTGAATTCACCTGTTTTGGTCAACGGGAGACGTGACACCCTCAAGGAAATAGAGAAAATGATTCAGAAAGCTTTTAAAACAAAAACTGTTACCAAAGCATTTATCCAAAAGCAAATAGAACGATATAGTAGCCGTGACTCGGATGGATACTTTAAGGAGTATTGCCAAGCCATAGTTTATGTTTTGAAGAAACGCTATTTACCAAAAGCTCAGTGATCTACGAGGGCCGGAACACCAGACGGGAACCCTACCATGCGAGAAAATCGTTGGCTTTTGAAGTGAATCGGGCTGGCGGAATGGCGACCTAAGGATGAGCGATATCGCTTTGCTGACCTTTACGTTTATGGGTTTAATATGAACAAAAAAGGGATGCGATAAAGCATTTTGTTGATGTAGCTGGTTACGGGCTGGCCAAGATAGTACGGAACCGGGGATCAGGAAGAGCGTTGAAGAAACTACAAGCCGATCGCCCTGTTTAAGAATATCGATTTCATTGCTGATCTTAGTGTGGAAGTAATGCATCGCATCGCTTCCACACCAAAGTTTGCACCTATCAAAACCAATGAGTCAACAACTGGGCACTGTTAGAAATGACTTGCCAAAGTCCGATGAAAGCTAAGATTTTGGTGATGTAGGCTAGCCAGTCAGTTTTAGCTGTTGACCTAGCAGCAGCATGGCGCTGTTTCATGGTTGATGCTCCTGGTTACCATTTTTTGTAGGGCAGGAATTTTCCATTCATGGTGATTTTCACGCGATCGCCCTTGGGATCTTCTTCTTTTTCAATGTCCAAGGTGAAGTCGATCGCGCTCATGATCCCATCACCAAACTTCTCATGAATCACAGCTTTCATCGGCATTCCATAGACCTGCATGATTTCGTAGAACCGATAAATCAGCGGATCGGTAGGAACCACGGGCCCCAGCCCTTTGACCGAAGATTCTGTCAGTTCTGGCACTAAATCTTCGCTGAGTCCCAGAGCGTTGAGCAGCTTGCTAGCTTCATCAGCAGAGGCAGAAGCTTGGCGATAGATCACCGCTGCAATCCACACTTCATCCCGACCGATCGCCTGTTCTAGCTCCGTGAATGTCACCCCCTTTGCCTTTTTAGCTGCCAATAGGGTTGCGGTGATTGCGGGAATTTCAGTGGTAGACATATTTTTTCCTTTCAATGTTTGGGTTGCGTTGCTGATTTTGACGGGGTTGATTCTGTCTGCGGCCAACGGTGGTTATTTCCGCACCCGAGACTCTTCCACAGCCCGTGTTTCGTAGGACAAATGCTGTTCCATGGCCGCTTTCAGTTCGTGATAGCCCGGATATTGATCCAGTTCTTCCCGACGGCGCGGCCGAGGAAATGGCACATCCAGCACCTGAGCAATGCCCGCAGCCGGGCCCCGTGTCATCATCACAATCTTGTCAGACAACAGCAGCGCTTCTTCAATGCTGTGAGTAATCAAGATCACGGTCTTCCGTTCTTGCTCCCAAATTCGCTCAATTTCGTCTTGGAGAAAACCGCGTGTGAGCGCATCCAAAGCGCCAAAGGGTTCATCCATCAACAAAATTTGTGGATTGATTGCCAGCGCCCTAGCAATGCCTACCCGTTGCTTCATTCCCCCTGAAAGTTCATGGGGGTGTTTAGCCTCAGCTCCCCGTAGCCCCACCAAACCGATGTAGTCTTGGACGATCGATTTCCGTTGGGCAATTCCCATGGTTGGGTAGACTGTTTCCACCGCAAAATCGATGTTTTCGGCAACCGTCATCCAGGGCATCAGGGCATAGTTTTGAAACACAACGCCGCGATCGGGCCCAGGTGCAGAAACCGGCTGACCATTGATGCTGACTTGTCCCGTGGTGGGCTGAGATAATCCCGCAATAATGTTCAGCAACGTGGACTTTCCACAACCCGATGGCCCAATGATCGAAACGAAGGTGTTAGGCTCCACTTCCAGATCAATATCCGCGATCGCCACAAAAGATTTTGAGGTGCGCCGCAGCAATTTGTCCATTGTGCCCGTGCGTCCCGGGAATACTTTGGAAATACCGTGCAGTGTCAGATGCGCTACAGGCGTTTCAAGGGAGGGGAGCGCCATTTTAGATGCAGGAACTTGCATGGATTAAGACCTTTGACCAAAGGAAACTCGATGTTGTAATACACCAAATAGGTAGTCCATCAGCAGCCCTACCAGCCCAACAATCAAGATGGCAGTAATGATGCTGGTGATCTTCAAGTTATTCCATTCATTCCAAACGAAATAGCCAATTCCACCACTCAACAGAATCTCCGCCGCCACAATCACCAACCAAGCAATTCCTAGGCTAATTCGTAGCCCGGACACAATGTTGGGGGCAGCAGCCGGCAAAATCACTTTGGTAACGATTCGCCAGCGGGAAGCGCCTAAGGTGTGGGCCACGTTCAGATAGGCTGGATCTACATTACTGACCCCGAACTTGGTGTTAATTAGGGTCGGCCAGATGCTGGTGATTGCGATGACAAACAGGGCTGTTCTTTCCGAATCTCGCATGAGTGCCAAACCCAATGGCAGCCAGGCGAGCGGAGAAACAGGACGCAGAATTTGAATGAAGGGGTCAACGGCTTTGGAAACCACGGGCGATAGACCAATCAAAATTCCCAGGGGAATGGCGATCGCCGTGCCAATCAAAAACCCACTCAAAACTCGGCGCAAACTGGTCAATAACAAAAGACCAATGCCCTGATCATTGGGCCCATTATCAAAAAATGGGTTCGAGATCCAAAACCAAAGATCGGCGATCGTTTGGCTAGCAGAGGGCATGATGGGCAAGAAGAGTTTGGAATTTGCGCCCAACTCCCACAGACCCAAAAACACTAGCAGAATTCCCACAAACAACAAGAAGGCTTGTTGGTCGGTATTCAGCCGAAATGGCTTAACCTTTGATGGAGCAGAGCGGAGTACTTCATTGGTCACGATGGTAAACCTCGCTAGACTTTAAACCGCTTGATTTGCTCATCAACGTAAGCAGCAGGGTCTTTGGGATCGAAGGTGTCATACTTCAGCTTTTCAGACCGCTCGACAGTGCTGGGCGGCGTTTGACCCAGTTCTTTTTGCAGTTCCGCTGCCAAATCCGTCAAGAAGATATCTTGGGCCATCTTGTCGTAATCTGCCTTGTCTTTGGGCATCAGATCCCAGCGGACTAATTGTGCTGCAATCCACTTGGAAAAACTCTTCCAAGGATAGGGATCAAACCCGATGCGATCGGGCACATCCTGCGTATTGCCCAGCCCATCTTCAAATTTGCCCGTTAGCACAGCTTCCACCACAGGCAAGGGTTGATTGAGATACTTACGCTCAATCAAAGCCCTGGCAATTTCAGGACGATTAGCTGGCGTATTTGCATAGGCAGCCGCATCAATAATCGACTTGTTTACGGCCCGGAAGGTGTTGGGATTTGCATCAATCCACGATTGACTAGCGGCAAAAGCACAGCAGGGGTGTCCATCCCACAGATCTTTCGTCAACATGTGAATGAACCCAACCTGTTCAAAAACAGCCCGTTGATTGAAGGGATCAGGCATCAACATGGCATCAATTTCACCTGCTGCCATTTTGGCAACACTGTCCGGCGGTGGCACGGGTGAAATTTGCACATCCTTATCTGGATTCAGTCCCCCAGCCGCTAGGTAATAGCGAATCAGCATATTGTGCATCGAAAATGGGAAGGGCACGCCAATTTTGAAGCCCTTGAAGTCTTTGGCTTCCTTCACCTTGCCTTTATGCTTGGCAGCAACGGTAATTGCCTGACCATTGATGTTTTCAATGCTGGCCAGCTTGATAGGAAATGCTGCTGAACCTAAGCCGAGGGTGATCGCGATCGGCATGGGAGAAAGCATGTGGTAAGCATCGAGTTCACCCGCGATCGCGGAGTCCCGAACAGCGGCCCAGTTGGGCATCTTTTTCACTTGCACATTCAAGCCATATTTGCTGTAGAAACCCAGCGGCTCCGACATCACGATCGGGGTGGCGCAGGTGATAGGAATGAACCCGATCGTTAAATCCTTTTTCTCCAAATTCGTTGGCGCATCCGCCGCAGGGGACTGATCTGTTGTAGGGGCTTGACCCTGTTGTGGGCCGCAGCTAGCAGCGGCGATCAATGCTCCAGCCACCACCACCCGTTTTAGGAATTCTCGTCGGCTAAATTCACTGTTGTGAATGGTGTTGCTAAAAAATTCCGTGGAGTGAACACCGAATGCGGCTGCAAATACCTGATCAAGCCCGCCTGCTTCCTTAATCAGCGCCTGACAAAAGCGTTCTCGCTCTGGGTTGCCGCCCATTTGTCGCAGCAGCAGCGCTTCTTTCATCTCCACTTCAGTCAGTGTCCTGGCCAGCTCTAGGGTTTCAGGCTTGTACAAACCCATCCGAATGAGATCATTAACGAGTTCTGCTGGATCGTGGGGCATTCCTTCGGCCGCTTGCCAGTGATCCTGAGGAAAATGAGTTCCTCCGCAGGGACAACGACTGAGTTCGACTTGAGCCTGAGAGCGAATATCCACTGATGACATGAGCTGCTCCAATTGGTATTGCGCAGGACAACATTCGGGTCTGTTGCTTTGCACAATACCAAGGAACAATGGGCGATCGCATTAGAATTTTTTTGGCAAGAGTAGGATTTTTTTTCGCTCTTCAAAGAACAACCTAGAACTTTGTGGGAAGTTTAGAAAATTCTCATTTGGAAAATAATGCGCTAGAAGTCCCTAATTTCGGAAAAATTAAGCAAAAAGCGTCAATTTTTCTGAAATTCTGGAATCACATCTGCGCTTTATGCAGAGATAGTTCTATACACAAATAATTGATCTATTTTGTTGTATTCAATACCATTCCTATGCGAATCGTAGTCGCACAGAGTTTCGCCAGGACTGGGGCGGATCGCCATAGAGCTGCCGAAATTGGCGAGTGAAGTAAGCCACGTCTGCATAGCCCACTCCCGCTGCAATTTGGCGCACGGGTTGATCGGTTTCACAAAGTAACATTCGTGCCTGGGACATACGGCGTTCCGTAATCCAACGCTTGATGCTGTAGCCCGTTAGCTCTTGGGTCAAATTCGTTAAATAGGCAGGTGAATAGCCGACCGCCTTGGCCACATCATTTAACCCGATCGGGCGGTGATAATTAGCTTCAATGAATGCAAATACTTGTGATAAACGAGAACAGTCAGGAAAAATTCCGTTTTCGGATTGACTGTTTATTTTGCTTTCTGCTGGGGATGCATGAAAACTCGCTGCCAATTGGGCTTTTCGTTCTAGGCGAGTAGTGATCGCCGCCAACAATTGTTCAACGCTACAGGGCTTGGTTAAATAATCATCTGCGCCCAATTCCATCCCCTGGCGCAAATCTGCCATGGTTGCTTTGGCAGTGAGGAAAATAAATGGAATTGCAGCGGTGGCCGGATGGCGACGAATGGCTGATAGAACGCTGTAACCATCAAGATCAGGCATCATAACGTCGCAGATAATCAAATCTGGCAGATGCATTTGGGCTAACTTGATCCCGATCGAACCGTTCTCAGCCTGAATCGCACAAAACCCCTCAAACGTCAGACATCCCATGAAGATGCTGCGGGTTTGCGCTTCGTCTTCAATCACCAAAACTTTCGTCATGAACTGCCTGATTTACAGTAATGACCTGGGTGGTGTACCATGCCGGCCAAGTTTCGGGCGTATTCTCCAAACCGTGTAGTGTAAGAGGATACACATCCTCATCAGTCGCAAAATTTGTCAGGAATTCTGGACATCATGCGGCAATATTATTGGTCACAGCCTGTTTCAAAGCCGACCACGACACCGGCTGAGGCGCATATCTCCGCCTTACGAGCATCGCCGGAAACTGACCTAGAAACCCTGCGTCGCCAGCATGAGTTAATCCTGAATGCGGTGGGCGAGGGGGTCTATGGGCTGGATTTAGCAGGTCGAGTAACCTTTGTGAATCCAGCGGCGGCCAGCATGATTGGTTGGGAAATTCAGGACTTAATTGGTCAGTCTATGCATTCGGTTTTGCATCATTCCAAACCCGATGGCCAACCCTATCCCATCCATGACTGCCCAATCTATCAAGCTTTTCAAGACGGACGAATTCATCGTGCCAACACGGAAGTTTTTTGGCGCAAGGATGGATCGAGTTTTCCCGTTGAATATATCAGCACGCCCATGCAAGATCAGCAGGGAAATGTGATTGGAACGGTGGTTACCTTCCAAGATATTACCCAACGCAAATGGGCAGAGACTTTGTTGCAGCGAACCAATGAAGAGCTTGAGTTGAAAGTGCGCGATCGCACGGCTCAACTTCATCGTGCCAATCAAGAACTACAGGAGCTAAGCGATCTCAAATCTCGCTTTGTTTCGATGGTTTGTCATGAATTTCGTAATCCGCTCAATAATATTTTGCTGTCAGCATCATCGCTTGACCGTTACGATGCACAGCTTTCCCATGAGCAGCGCCATAATTATCTTCAGGGAGTCAAGAATGATGTAGAGCGAATGACTCAAATGATTGATGACATTCTAGTGATCGGTAAAACTGAGGCCCATAAGCTAATGGTTCAACCTCAGCCGATCGAGCTAGTGCAGTTTTGCCATGGCTTGGTAGCAGAAATGCAGGCGACATCTGCTCAACAGTCACTATCGATGTTGAGTCGGCATCGTCATGTGATGGCCAATTTAGACGAAAAACTATTGCGATCGATTCTGACCAACATTCTCTCTAATTCAATTCGATATTCCCATCACCATCAAAGCCCAATTTGTTTGCGACTGTCAAAGCGCAGTGGCCAGGTGACGTTCCAAATTTGCGATCAAGGCATCGGCATTCCCCGCGAAGATTTACCCCACTTATTTGAACCTTTTCGTCGAGGTAAGAATGTCAGTAATATTCCTGGAACTGGTTTGGGTTTGAATATTGTCAAGCGCTTTGTAGACTTGCAGCATGGAACAATCAAAGTAGACAGCAAGCTTAATGTGGGGACGACTTTTAAAATTACGTTACCGCTTGGTTGGAGCGAAACATAGAAATAAGCCATCAATTGCGAGATGAAGCGAGCGATCGCAGCGAAATCGCCCAAACAAGTATTTCTAATTTGCATGGGGCTGGCTGATCAGTTGCAGAGATTCAGAGGATTGGTTGCATGGGGATCGGGCGATCGCGCTAGAATCGGCTCCACTGTGCTATTTCAAGGGCCGATGGGCAACACCACCGACTCCTGCATGTCCCAATACGATATTCCGGCGCTGATTGCTGGCTATTCGCGCGGCTATTTTTTAATGGCCGATGAAACGGGTAACGATTTGGGCTGGTATTGCAGCCGGGAACGGACACTGATTCCGCTGGACGATCGCTTCCGATATCCCAAGTCCCTGCGGCGAGTACTGAATCAAAATCGGTTTACGGTGGCGATCGATCGAGCATTTCGGGATGTGGTGGAAGGCTGTGCCGATCGGGACACCACTTGGATCTCGGAAGAGCTAAAGGAAATTTATTGGGCGCTCCATTGCGCTGGCTATGCCCACAGTTTTGAAACCTGGCAGGGCGACCACCTGGCCGGCGGCGTTTTGGGGATTGTGATTGGTGGGGCGTTCATTGGCGAATCGATGTTTTATCAAATTCCCGATGGCTCAAAGGTGGCAATGGTCAAGCTGGTTGAGCATCTGCGCCGTCGCGATTTTCTGTTGTTTGATGCCCAGATGATGAATCCACACTTGGAACGATTTGGGGCTTATAACATCCGCGATCGCCACTACGAGGTGCTGTTGCATCGTGCAACCCAGCATCGCTGCTCATTTTGCTAGCCATTTTGCCAGGGGTTAGCAATGCAGTTAGCCAAGCGGTTAGCAACGCAGTTAGCCAGTTTGAAAAAGTCAGGGATCAAAAAGCGATCGACTCCCCTGTTTCAGGAATCGATCGCGCTATGCCAAACGGTGAGTAACGCTGGCAATTGTTCGGAAATTGTTCCGCAAACCACCGTTCATCGGGTGGTGGTAATGGGACGCTAATCAACTGAGATCAGTAATCAACTGGGAGTAATTACTTACCGACGGCGGAAGCTGCCAAAGCTCGATCGCATCCGCACGGGCGATCGCCCAAAGCTGCTGCCAAAGCTGCTGCGGGGCCGGGGAGCAGCCACGCGACGGTTAGGGGTGCTGCGGAAGGTGCTGCTCCCAAAGCCGGAGCCAGTGGCCTTGGCTCGGTTGTTGGCGGCCGGGCGGTTCAGCCCCGTGGCGTTGCGAGCCACATTGCCGGTGGCGCGGAACTGCTGGCGGTTGCGCTCGGCCACGGGGGCAGCGTTGTAGCGGTTTTGATAGCTGCTGATGGCATCACCGTAGCTGCGACCATAGCCGCCGTAGCCCACCAAGGGGCGACCGGGCAAATAGGCCGGGGGCAGCACGTAATGGGGTGCAAACAAAGCATTCGCCACCACTTGACCCGCGATCGCCCCAGCAAAGGGAGACCAGAAACTAGACTCACGGCGAACAATCACCGTTTGTTGCTCACCCGTTTGGGGATTGGTTTGGACAGCGGTTTCGCTATGGAGATATTCGATTTTGAAGTCTTCGTTGAGGTACAGCACGGGCCGACCGTCTTTCATGGCCAGGTAGGGCTTTTTCCCTTGGGCGATCGCCTCGTCATCCAGCCGGGCCATCTGCAACTCGGAGGTACGAAAAACCGGCGAAGCACCAGCGGGCGTGTTTAACAGCATCAGGGCATATTCCCCCGTGCCGTCGTCATAGGCGGCCTGCTGAACCGGATAGTCGCCCGTGGGCAGGGATTTGGCAGCACTAGGCGCGGCGGCCACAATGGCGCTGGGCAAGGCTTCCGCTCGCACCACCGTTGGTGAGCCGGTGATCGTGACCCAGGCGATCGCGATCGCCAGTACCAAAGCCAATAATTTTCGGAGCATAGGGCTATCTCAAAACAACAAAATCACGCTTGAGGCCATTGGGCGGCCAAGAAGCTGAGTTCTGTGGGCCAAGCCGGCAATGGGCCAAGTCTGCAATCCGCCAGCAACGAATCGATCGCGCGGTGGCGGCCGAACCAAGAGCCGCAGCCCCAAAACAGCAAGCCAAAACAGCAAGCGAGCATTGATTAAAAAAGACCGACCCTGATTTCTCGGATTGTGATTCCGATGGGACGGCATTCCTCCAAAAGACCCCCTAAGCGGGAGTTTCTACAGCGGAATCAGTTCCGGGAAATTTTGCAGGAGCTGATCATTCGTTAGCTCATCTCCCAGACGGGCAGGGGCAAAGTGTACCTGCACAGCCCGCAATTTTTGATTGTAGTGGAGGTTTGCCAGGGCCTTGAGACCCGTTGCTAAGGCTTCAGAATCGGCCAGGTTGGTTTCGAGGCTGGGGACTTCGCCTTCATAGCCCACCGTCAACATCACCAACAGGTTGCTCGTGGCCGGGAGGGTCAGCAGGTCGTCATCCAGTTGGCTGGGCAAATCCAGGTCAGGTTGACTGAGATAGCGGGCCGCCGAGTCGGTGAATAGGTCATTGAACCGATCGCCCGCTTCTCCTTCATCCCAAAACACATCCCCCTCATTGCTGGCGGACTGCCAATAGGTTCGATATTGCAGCAGGCTTTCGCAAAGGTCTGACAGGCCCTGGCCCAAAACGTCCAAGTCCCCTTCCGCTTCGATCGCCTCCCGAGCAATTTGGTTGAGCTTGCCCAGCAAGGGGGCCACTTCTGACCCAGCTAGATGCACAAAAATGCGGGTGACGACGAAGCGGCTTTTGCCCGTCAGTCGATTCCACTGATCACCTAAACTCATGGTTCTGGAACGCTGTTGACGCGATGTTGACGCGGTACTGATTCGGTCTTGATTCAGTCTTGATTCGGTACTGATTCGAGATCAAATCAATCCGGTTTGAATGCAAATTGAATACAAATTGAATGCAACAGGAGTGGCTCAAAATCCAAAAGCGTGCAAGCCTTGGCTTGCTTACTGTCCAGCTTATCCTGTGGAGCGGGGGTGGCTCTGGCGAGATAACCGACCGCTGGCCGCCTAGCGGAATGATGGCTAATCGGGTATCGACTGTGTTGCATTCCTGAGGCGTGGTGGGACAAAGGGAGTTTTAGGGAAGTGATCGATCGCGCGATCGGGGCAAATGGGCGGCGTTTGGGCGATGATTCGGCGGTAGTCGGGATTTGGGAATGGTGAAAGGTGTGCGGAGTGGTTGGTGTTGGCGAGCGATCGGGCTGGTGGGCTGCCTGGGATGGCTGTGGGGTGGAATCCTGACCCCAGCCGGGGCCGAGCCGGGGCCGGCTGTGCAAGCGCCCCAAACGCCCTTGGACTGGCGTTATCAATATCGCAAAGTGCGCCATCCCCAAGGATTTTGGGCGATCGAACTGCCGATCGATTGGAATATGCCGCTCCATCGGGATTATCACTCGGTGTTCTATAGCGAGCCGATCGCCCCGTCTCGAGGATGGCAACCCAAACCCCTGCCCCGATCGCTGATTCGGTTGGATTTGGTACTGCTAGATCAATCCATGGAAGCGGCGGAAACGGATTTAACAACTCGGGCAGAAGCGGCAGGCTTGACCTTAACCGAGCGATCGACTCTGAGCTTGGCCGGGCGATCGGCTGTGCGAATGGTTTTAGATCGAGTGATTTCAGATCGGGTGATTGCAGATCAAGTAATCTCGGATCAGGCGATGCCAAATCCGGTGAGTTCAGAGGCCAAAGACGCAAAGGACACAAAACCAGAAGCGGGCCCAGAGTTCGATCGCACCTGGCTCACCCTGATTCCCGTCACCCCGCGTTTGAGTTTGTTGCTGGTGGGGAGCTATAACCCCCGCGAAAATCCGACGGCGGAGGCGGTGCTAACCAAAATTCACCGCTCGATCGAGCTGTTTTTTGAGCAACCCACCGACATACGCACACCGGCCCAGCAGTTACTTCCCCTGGAGTTGCCGCCCTTGGAAAATTCACCCGGCGAGCAGGAACCCCAAACCCCCTAGAAATAATCCAATTCAAAACAACTCAACACAATTCAATTCAAAACCATCCCAACTATCAAAACCATCAAAAATGGGGCGATCGAGAAGTTCGATCGCCCCATTAGTTAATTCCTGGTTAATGCATGGGTCACTGATAACAGGCCCTTGGAATTAAGAACCCACCGTAGCCGGTTCCAGCTTTTCCAGCATCAGCTTCGATCGCTTCAACAGGGCTGGCACTGGAATTGGGTAGCGACCATTGAAACAAGCCGTACAGAAATTCTGCGTGGCATCTTGGGTCGCTTCCAGCATCCCTTCTTCGCTCAGGTAAGCCAGCGTATCCACACCAATTTGATCGGCAATTTCCTGCACTGACTTGGTGGCCGCAATCAGTTGCGATTGGTTATCCGTGTCGATGCCATAGAAGCAAGGATGGGTGACCGGCGGCGAAGAAATGCGCATGTGAACTTCCGTGGCTCCCGCATCCCGCAAGGCTTTTACGATCTTGCGGCTGGTGGTTCCCCGGACGATCGAATCATCCACAATAATCACCCGTTTGCCCGCGAGCACATCCCGCAACGGGTTCAGCTTCATCCGAATTCCCGATTCCCGCATGGTTTGGGTCGGTTGAATGAAGGTGCGGCCCACGTAGCGGTTTTTGATCAACCCTTCGGCGTAGGTGATGCCCGAAACCTGGGAATAGCCGATCGCGGCAGGAACACCGGAATCGGGCACAGCAATCACAATGTCCGCATCGATCGGGGTTTCGATCGCCAAACGCCGTCCCAACCGCATCCGATAGCTATAGAGGCTGTCGTTGTGGAACTTGCTGTCTGGGCGAGCGAAATAGATCATCTCAAAAACGCACAGCTTCGGCTCCGGCTGCGTGGCCCAAAAGAAGGAGGCGAGACCATCGTTCGTGATCCAAACCATTTCCCCCGGTTCCACATCCCGCAGATAGTCCGCGCCGATGATGTCTAGGGCACAGGTTTCCGAAGCCAGCACATAGCGCTCGGGCGCACCGGGCAGCGTGCCAATCACCAGCGGTCGCACGCCGTTGGTGTCGCGAGTGCCGATCATGCCGTCGGGAGTCCCAATGACCAAACTGAAGGCCCCTTGGCATTGCTGGAAGGCCCGAATGGCCCCTTCCATCCAACCCAAACCGCTGTCCACCTCTTGGCCAATGGCGATCGCGATCGCCTCGGAGTCCGTGGTGGTGGCAAATTCACAGTTGCGGGCGGCCAAGGAATCTCGCAGTTCCGCCGTGTTGACCAAGTTGCCATTGTGGGCCAGGGCCAAAGACCCCAAGCGCGTTTTCACCACGGCCGGTTGTGCATTGACACGACGGCTGGATCCGGTGGTGGAGTAGCGGGTGTGGCCCACGGCCAAATTTCCCGGTAGCTCTTGCAGAATTTTTTCGTTGAAGACTTGCGAAACGAGGCCCATGTCCTTGTGGACATGCACCGTTGAGCCATCAAAGGTGGCAATCCCCGCCGATTCTTGCCCCCGGTGCTGGAGTGCAAAGAGGCCAAAATAAGCAAGGGTGGCGATGTTTTCGCCCGGCGCGTAAACCCCAAAAACGCCACAGGCTTCTTCGGGTTTGTCGGGCCGATCGCCCATCAGATCGAACAGGTCTTCAGACTCGGAGGGAAACATTGGGCGACAATGACTCCTAGCAGCAAGAGCGGGTGAATTAGCAAAAAGACGGTCAGAATCGCGATCGAGTGAGGCTGGCGCGGCTGGTTAGCGCAATGTTTCCTGAGCCAGGTGATTCCTGGTGCAGCGATTGGAAGCCAAAAAATCGGCCACTCAGGAAGTTAACAAGCTCTTAACGATCCCGCCTTAACAGTAACAGAAGTTGCGGAATCGATCGGCTGTGGCGATGGCGAATTCAAGGGCAATCATCATCGGGGCAATTTCCATGGCATCCCGATCGCGTCTCCAATGATCCTGCTGGCTCCCGATCGGCTTGCTGGGCAAGCACCAAGCTCGCCCCTGTGGCTGATCAGCGGTTCATCGCCTGATTGCACTGCTGATTGATCGTTGTTGATCATCAAGTTGATCGTTATCGATCATCAACCTGACGATCGATGAACGATCAAACGATCAATCGATAACGATCAGCAGTGATCCTTGGTGGGCGATCGATCGGCGCGAGATGACGATGACGGGGCAATCTCCCTTAAACCAACCGCTCCATCCGGCGGGCGATCGCCTCGCTCCAGCCTTCGGTCATGGTTGCCAGGGCCGCATCGATCGCCGTTGCGCCGTCCGGTGCGTTGATCACCAGCCGATCGCCCCCGACGGTTCCCAGCTTGGCCCAATCGGAGCCGAGCTGCTCGGTCAACCAGGCTTCAAAATCAGCCGCCCGATCGCCCGCCACGGACACCACGATCCGCGCGCCGCCTTCGCCGAATAGGGCCGCATCCCAGCGATCGGCTCCGGGGTCGATCGTCACCGTTGCGCCCAGGTTGCCGCTAATGCAGGACTCGGCCAGGGTGACAGCCAGGCCGCCTTCCGCGCAGTCGTGGGCCGATCGAATCCAGCCCTGGCGAATGCCGTTGCGACAAGCGGCTTGCACGGCCCGCTCCCGATCGAACTCCACCACGGGCGGCCGACCGGCGATCGTGCCATGGATCGCCGCCAGATAATCCGACGCGCCCAGGGTGACAGGAGCTTGCGCGCCCAGCAGATAGATGCCATCGCCCGCCCCTTGGAAGCCCTGGCCGGCGATTTGGTGAATGTTCTCGATCGCCCCCACCATGCCCACCACGGGCGTGGGATAGATCGCCTGGGGATTGCCCTCGGAATCCAAGGTTTCGTTATAGAGCGACACGTTGCCGCCCGTGACCGGCGTACCCAACTCCCGGCAGGCATCGGCCAGGCCGCGACAAGCATTGGCCAACTGCCAATAGCCCACGGGCTTTTCGGGGCTGCCGAAGTTGAGGTTATCGGTCACGGCCAGCGGTTCCGCCCCCACGCAAGACAGGTTGCGGGCCGCCTCCGCCACCACACCCAAGGCCCCTTGGTAGGGGTCGAGGTACACATGGCGAGCATTGCAATCCACCGTGGCCGCCACGCCCTTGTTGAAGGGAGTGGTCGCGTCGGTCACCAGTTGGGGCCGCAGCCGCACCACCGCCGCATCGGCTCCACCGGGCACGATCACCGTGTTGTTTTGCACCTGGTGATCGTATTGGCGATAGACCCAGGATTTTGAGGCGATCGAGGGGGTTTCCAGCAGGCTTTGCAGCACCGCGCTCCAGGGGCGATCGCCCAACCCTGTCACCGAACAAGCGGGCAACGAGTCCGGCGACCAAGCCCAGGCCTGTTCGGCGTAGGCCGGCGCTTCCGCCATCAGTTCCCGGCGATAGATCGGGGTGTTGTCCGCCAGGGCCGTCGCCGGAATTTCCGCCGCGATTCCCCCCTGGAACCGAATCCGGACGATCGACTCCTCGATCACTTCCCCAGCCACCACCGCTTGCAGACCCCAGCGATGGAAGATGTCGATCAGCTCCTGTTCGCGGCCCTTGTGCGCCACAAACAACATCCGCTCCTGGGACTCCGACAGCAAATATTCGTAGGGAACCATCCCCGACTCGCGCACGGGAATCTTGTCGAGATCTAAATCAATGCCTACGCCGCCCTTGGCCGCCATTTCCGCCGTGGAGCAGGTGATGCCCGCCGCGCCCATGTCCTGGGCCGCTGCCACTGCGCCGGTTTTGAAGGCTTCCAAACAGGCTTCGATCAGGGACTTTTCGAGGAACGGATCACCCACCTGTACGGCCGGGCGATCGTCCATCGACTCATCGGTCAACTCCGCGCTGGCAAAGCTGGCCCCGCCCATGCCGTCGCGGCCCGTCGTGGATCCCACGTACAGCACCGGGTTGCCAATGCCATAGGCTCCCGCCTTGACGATTTCCGGTGTTTCCATCAGCCCCAGGGCCATGGCATTCACCAGCGGGTTGCCACTGTAAGCGGGGTCAAAATAGACCTCACCGCCAACGGTGGGCACGCCCACGCAGTTGCCGTAGTGGGAAATGCCAGCCACCACCCCTTCAAACAGGCGGCGGTTGCGGGCATCATCCAGGGAGCCAAACCGCAGGGCATTCAAAATGGCGATCGGGCGGGCCCCCATGGTGAAGATGTCCCGCAGGATGCCGCCCACGCCGGTCGCCGCCCCCTGGAAGGGTTCCACGGCGGACGGGTGGTTGTGGGATTCGATCTTGAAGGCCAGGTGCAGCCCATCGCCCAGATCCACCACGCCAGCGTTTTCGCCGGGGCCCACGAGGATGCGCGGGCCGCTGGTGGGAAATTGGCTGAGCAGGGGGCGAGAATTCTTGTAGCAGCAGTGTTCCGACCACATCACACCAAACATCCCCAGTTCGGCTTTGTTGGGGTGGCGGCCCAGTCGATTCACAATATCGACGTATTCATCGGGCTTGATGCCTTCGGCGGTGATTTCAGCGATCGGGAAGGGTGCGGATTCGAGAACGGTTTCGGGGGTTGACACGGCTTTGGTGGCGCGATTCAGAAAGCGCCCTAATTGTACAACCGAGGCGATCGGCGCGCCCGCCCCCACTTCCCTTACTCCTTCAGTAACTAAAGTTCAGTTTATCTTGTAGCTCGCAAGCACTATAGCAGCGCACAGCTAGTGAAGTAATGGTACGGCTCTACCAGAGTAGTGATCACAGGCACGATCAGGGACTATGTGGTAGTGGTAAAATTGTTGTAGACATCTAAAATTATTGTAGGCATCAGGGTTCTATTTAACCTTTACTCAGTTATTCGCAGCTCTTAATACTACCTTAAGACTGAAATCAACACAGGAACAATCGTAAGATGTGAAGCTTGTCCATCGTCAAGGTAAAACACTACTAAGCAATATCTGGGATAATAAAATGGCAACACTTCCTAACTTTTTGGAATCGCGAGAGAAACTAGCAGAATTCTTTTCTCAGCAGTTTACCGACAAGGAAAAAGGACAAGCCTTTGAAGATTTTTGCAAGGCATTAATTATTCAAATGCAAAATCCAAATCAATCTTCTTTGGAAGTAATTCCTGACCTGTCTCGAATTGAAACCACCAAGGGAAGTCATGACAAAGGAATTGACTTGAAAGGTTTTGGGGAAGAAGGACAGCTAGTCCTTATAGGACAATCTAAGTTCAGAATTAGAACCATTGAAGAAATTGATTCAGTTATTTCAAAATTCGAGGGATTTATCCAAGAGACTGATCATCAACAGCCTCCACAACAGCTCAGTCTTCTAAAACATAACTCATCTCTTGGTGATGGTTACGGCATCACCTTTATTGTTTTGACGATGAGTGATTTACGCAGTTCTGAAAATGGTCTTTTGGCAAAATACTCAAGAGCCAACTTGTCATCATGCGCCTTCCACAGAAGCTTAGAAGAGCGAAATAAAATACTATTCATTGATGGAACAGATATCCTATCTATCCTAAAGGCAAACTTTTCCAAGCTTTCCGGAAAACTGCCTGATATAGAACTACGTTTTTATGGGCAAATACTTCAAGTTGAAAATGCTTACATCGGCGTTGTTTCTGGATATGAATTGAAGCGCCTGTACCATGAATTTGGTGAAGCAATTTTCTTTGAAAATATCAGGCTCTTTCTTGGCGAAGGAAGCAAGGTTTCAAAATCTGGAGGTGATAGCGTAAATCAAGTTATTCTCAAAACGGTCAAACAGGAACCAGAAGTGATGCTGGCTCGCAACAACGGAATTACCTTTAGATCATCTAAAATTATTGCTGGTGACACAACAATACTTAATTTGTCCGAGGCAAGCATTATTAATGGTTGTCAAACAACTATGTGTTTCGTCAAGGGATTGATTGATGATGAATCTTTGGAGAAAGATAATATCTCTTTGTACGATAAGCCTCCTTTTGTATTAGTTAAAGTTGTTGAAACAAACAATTCTTGGGATATAGCAAAATCGGCTAATTTTCAGAATGAAGTCGTCCAGATTGATTTGGAGCTGGCAAGGTATTTCCGTCCGCAAATTGTACAGCGCGCCAGTGTAAACCTTGGTATCTTTGCTGAGCAGGCTTCTTTGGAAAATCAAAAAGACACGCCATATTCGATTATTAAAACCATGACGAAAGTAACAGTGGATTATGATTCAACAAGATCCACGTTTATTGGTTTATTTAGTCGAGTGCTAAACAATACAATTGCAGGAGACTATACAGCACTCAGGACAGACCTTCTTGAAGAATTTCTGAGTAATGATGACACCGGACAAAAAATATTTGGACTGATTTTTGATATGAACTCTAAGTTTCTTAGTGATTATTCAAAGATTAGTGAATTGAAATCCAGGAAGTCTCAAGAAAAGGATAAAAATCAAGAATCAGTAGCCGATACCCTCTGGTCTCGTCTGGAAAAGCCAAATTACCAAGCATTCATGAATATACTTGTTGCTTGCGTGATTAACCGTAGGAATATCTATGCTCAATCTCGTCAAATTGCATTCCATGAAATGGAAAGCTTTTTAGAAGGAGTTATCAATTTCAATGATAAACAAAGAACTAAGTATTATCTCGAGTGCTGGAAAGCGATAACAACAGTGGCAATTGAGAATAAGGTTGCTAGAGAAATAAACCTGAAACAACTGTTTGCCAAATTTCGCGATTTGGGAACTGGCGTTGGCTTTAGCAATCTCTATGAAACTATTACTAGTACATACCTTCTAGAACTAGAGCTTTAGGGTCACGTATTAATGTCGCGTATTAATTCTGTACGATATGGGTTGTCATTTCTCGCACAGCTAGAATCAGGGCAAATTGCGCGATCGCCCCAGTCATCCCATGCAAGTCCCCGATTTACCAGCAGCTCTGATTCCCATCACCCATCAACTGCGGGCATACTTTCAGCAAACCTACCCCGATCGCCTCGATCGACTAATGCTATTCGGCTCATGGGCACGGGGAGAGGCAACCGCTGATTCAGACCTGGATCTATTGGTGGTTTTACGCGATCCGGTTTCACCCAGCCGAGAAATTAGCCAAACCAGTGAATTTATTGGTCAACTTTGCTTAGATCACAACATTTTGATATCGCGACTCTTTATGGGGCGATCGCGCTTTGAATTTGAGAATTCTCCTCTGCTGCGAAATATCCGGCGCGAGGGAATTACACTATGACCCCAGAGCAAGCCGCTCTTTTGGTAAAGTCACAACGCAGCTTGCAAGCAGCCGATAGCCTATTAACGCAGGGCTTCTACGATTTTGCAGTTTCTCGGGCTTATTACGCTGCCTTTTATATCGCAGAAGCCTTGCTAGATCGCGAAGGGTTGGCCTTTTCGAGTCACGCAGCAGTCATCGGTGCTTTTGGACAGCACTTGGCCCGGACAGGGATTGTTCCTGTGAAATTTCACCGGTTTCTAATCGATGCGCAGGCTCAAAGAACTCGCGCTGATTATGACACCAGTTCTGACCTTTCCCTCACTGATGCTCAAGCGCTAATTGATCAGGCACAGGAACTCTATTCCGTTGCGGTAGACCTGCTGCGCGACGAATAGCTACACACGTGATCGCGACAGGATTCGCACCACTTGATCGGGTTGGCCCGTGGGGACGGCGGGACTCCACAGGATGGTTTCGCCGATGCCGCAGAGGTGCAGGCTCTTGACAAGGTGATCGACCCACTCGCTTTGACCCACGAGGATGATCCGGTTGCAGCGATCGTCCAGATGGTTCAGGCGTTCCAGAATGGGTCGATCGCCGTTGGTTGGGGTAGTCATATCGATTGAGTGCTGCGAATTGACAACAAACTTACTGTAGTCGATCAAGTTGTCAACTCGCAACCTTTACGCGATTTCCCGAGTTTGACACCATGAGCGGCATGGGAAAAGCCGGGAAAGCACTACGCGAAACGCTACAGCAACACAACCTCACGCAAAATCGTTTAGCCGTAACGATGGGAATTGCGCGCGGCACGATGAGCCATTGGGTGGCGGAAACGCGCGACCCGACGGCGGAAGCCATCCCAACCATTGTGGATGCCCTAGAGCAGTTGAACCCGGAAGCGGCGCGGGCCTTTGTTGAGGCGTATTTAGGCCGGGCGATCGGGGAACTGTCACCCAAGCAGATTGAAGATGGAAGCTGAATGGGAAAAGCCGGGAAAGCACTACGCAAAACATTGCAGCAGTACAACATCGCCCAGAATCGACTGGCGGTGAGCATGGGCATCAATCGCGCCACCATTAGCCATTGGTTTGCGGAAACACGCGACCCGACGGCGGAATCGATTCCGGCGATCGTGGATGCGCTGGAGCATTTGAACCCAGAAGCGGCGCAGGTTTTTGTTGAAGCCTATTTGGGCCGGGCGATCGGGGAGCTGGCTCCTAAAGAGTCTGAGGGCGAGGGCTGAGCGGAAACGGCCGGAAAAGCATTACGCGAAACACCCCACAGTTAGCCTGCTGTCCGAAGTCAGCAGACGAGGGCTATGGGTATTGGTTGGCCGGCCAAGAGCGGGCCGCAGATGAGCTGTTGATCAGGTCATTCAACAGTTAATTGATCGTGGGCAAAAATGTTAACTGCTGTTAGATTTGTTGTATCTTTCTCAGTCTAATTTAAAAATTTAGCATCCATAAATTTAGGACTCAATTATGTTTTTATACCTCGTGATTTTGCCATGTGCCTTAACAAGCGTTTCAGACTAGGTTTTCTTTAGTTAAAGAGGTGCTTCTTTA
This sequence comes from Limnothrix sp. CMB-01, assembly GCF_055193175.1. NCBI lineage: Bacteria > Bacillati > Cyanobacteriota > Cyanophyceae > Pseudanabaenales > Pseudanabaenaceae > Limnothrix > Limnothrix sp. CMB-01. The sequence continues at coordinate 4,534,380 of NZ_CM143720.1, read as the reverse complement.
TACTTTGCACAGTTCACCACTGAGGCTACTGGGCTAAGCAATGACAAGCCATTCAACCCAAAACGGTCTAACCGTTCCGGCTAAATCAATGAAATTTGGACTTCGTTCGATCGGCACTCGCTTGTTTGTGGCGGTGATTTCTGCCGCTTCTATTGGTCTCGGCAGCTTAGGGTATTTATTTTATAGTGAGCTGAAGTCTGTTCGGATTTTGCAACTAACGTCGGAAACGGATAACAAGGTTCGACATCTTGATGCGGAGCTGCTCAGTGGTGAAACCTTTTTAAAGAGTTTGGTTTCCGCAACGATCTTCTTGCACGATAGTGGTGTGCGATCGCCTGAGGCCTACGAGAAATTAGTACTTTCATTTATGTCAGCTCGTCCTAAGCTGATCACTGGATTTGGGGTGATGCAGTTCCCCAAGGGCTTGGTCGATCGTGAGTGGTTTGGGCCCTATATTGAAGAATCTATTCCCGATCGCGGGGTTAGCCTGGCTCAAAATCCTAAATTTACGCTGGTTGATCTATGGGCAGTAGATCAATATCCCAAGATGCAATATTTTAAAGACGCGGCTAAGGCCGATCGCTATCTTTGGTCAGAGCCTTATATGAATGATAATTATCCCATTCCGCTCATGACCTTTTCAGGGACGATTCGTAATCAAAAAGGTCAATTAATTGCCGTGATGAACGGAGATATTAATATTGATGATCTTAATAAAGATATTGATGCTAGTGATCTTAATTTGAGTCAAGATGATCCTTCATTCAATAGCAATGGCTACCATGCCCTAATCACAAAAAATGGGCAACTCTTGAGTTATTCTCTTGATCCTCGTCAGGCTGCCCAAATGGCTAATGTTTCATCCATTCCATCCCTAAAACCGGTTTGGGAACAAATTCGTTACCAAATTAACCAAGGCATTGAAAAATCACATTTTGAATCTGATTCAATCTATTGGGTTTATCAAACAGTTCCCAGAACCCAATGGGTGATGCTGGAAGCGATTCCCTATGAGACGGTTGCCAAGCCTGCTCTGCTAGGAGCCATTAGCGCCACAATCATTGCAGCCGTCTTTTTGCTTTTGGTTGTTTGGTTATTTATTCGATTTTTAAATCGCCGTTTGCAACCCATTTTAGATGTTTGCGATCGCACGATCGGGGATCATAGGGACATCAACAATTCAGGCGATGAAATTAGCCACTTGTCTGATGTCTTTTTCAATATGGTTAATCAGCAGCAAACCCTACTGCGAAAGTTGCAAACAGCCAACAATCAACTCGCGCAGTCAAATCGACTGAAAGATAATTTCTTGGCAACCATGAGCCACGAACTCCGCACTCCGTTAAATACAATTTTGGGAGTGGCGGAAATTTTGCAAGAGGGTATCTTTGGTGGAGTTAATAAGCAACAGCACAAAGCCTTAGAAAATATTGAAAAAAGCGGCGCGCATCTTCTGGCTCTAATTAACGATATTTTGGATATTGCCAAAATCGAGTCGGAATTTTTGGAGCTGAATTGCACGACCGTCGCGATCGGGGCGCTTTGCGCATCAAGTGTGGCATTCATTCAGCCCCAAGCCGAACAAAAGAATATTCGACTGGAAACCAATCTATCGCCTAATTTGCCAGATCTATATATCGATGAACGTCGTATCCGCCAAGTTTTGTTGAATTTGCTCAATAATGCCTTTAAATTTACGCCAGAAGGGGGACACATCACCCTAGAAGTGACTTGCCAAAAGGAAGAGGGCGAGGACGAGGCAGACAAAAATGGAGAATTACAAAAATATTTTGTGCGAATTTCGATCACTGATACGGGTATTGGGATTGCGCCAGAAGATATCAAGCGTCTTTTTCAGCCGTTCGTGCAAATTGATAGTGCCCTCAATCGTAAATATGAGGGAACGGGTTTGGGTTTGGCTCTAGTGAAGCGAATTGTTGAACTTCACGGTGGTCGTGTGGGGTTGACCAGTGAAGTGAATGTGGGTAGTTGTTTTACGATCGATTTGCCTTATATTGAAACGCGATTTTCCGTTGGGCGAGAACGGGAAGGCAAGCCCAATTTACAGAAAGATCGGGAAACCTGCACTGAAGTAGCCCGAGAATGAGGACTGAAAAGGAATCGCCTAGATTTTTTCGATCGCCAGGTCGCGCAACCAAAAGAAGCGATCGTCCCGCCACTCACGACCCTTTTCGCGGCTTAGATAACCGGTGAGTGGGGAAGCCAGTTCGATCGCCACGCTGTGCAGATCTTCCATTTCCAGTAATTTTGGTGGCTGGGAAGTGATATAGACCGCGTGAAGCTCGACTGTGCTGGCTCCTCTATTTTGATTGTTACTTGTTAGTCGTTTCAGGCAATCAATCAAAAATGCACGAATTCGCAATTGTTCGATTTTTTCATCTATAAAGTTATTGATTTGGTCATCGGCTTCTTGAGCATAGGGCGGATTTTTTAGGCAATTTTCTAGCTCCCATAAATTCAACGAACCAGGATAGGAAACATTGAGCTTAACCAAGCGTTCTAGGGTGGTGGGTTTAATCAAATTCATACGGTTGCCTTGGGCTGTTTTTTGAGCATGGTGGTTGGGTTTACCAACAGAAATGACTAATTTTATGGCTTGTTCATAGTCTTCAGGATTGAGATATTTGTTACCAAGTTTCATAAGCTGCGAAAACACCCCATCGGGTAGCGTATCGCGGCTGCTGGATTTACATTCACCGATGATTAAATAGGGCGATTCACAAACAAAATCTAGACCGCCTGCGCCGCCAACACTATCGGGATCAAGGCTAGCTTTGGGGTTTTGATTGCGGTTAGAAAATCCCAAAGAAATCATGGCTTGGCGCACCAGCCGCTCGAATTCATTGCCTTCGCTGGATGCGCCGACTTTAGAAATTTTGCTCATCCAGGGACTGAGACGGGACGATCGCCCTGGCACGCGCCACCCCAAAAAGGCTTGGATGCGGTTGTCTAATTGTGTGGCGCTGGGCAGTGTGTTGGCTAAATCAGCAAGGGTGGATTGGAGGGCTTCGAGTTCTGAATGTTCGGGCGGCTGTCGATCGCGCAGTTGTTGCGATCGCCGTTTGAAAACCGCTTCTGGCAGCACCGGCTCAGGATTTTCGCCTGTGAAGGGACGGGGCATCACCACGCATTTTCCGATCGCGCTGAGGTCTTCAAAATCGTGCTCCAGCGGGTGGGGGGTGAGCAGTCGAAAAGCACGGACGGTGGCTAGGAATAAATGTCCTTTGGTGGCGATCGAGCGAGCGAGGAAATCCTCAGACCAAATGGTGAGGGCGGCGATCGCGTCAACGGCCGCCAAGTCGTCAATAATTTGGCATTCCACACAGGTGACGATCGCCCGGATGGCAGGGGGAAAGCTCTCGGAACCCAAATCTGCGAATCGGTAGGGGCGATCGTGTGATCGGGGATTGAGGCGATCGGGAATCGGCTGAAGCGCCAACATACGCTGGGGCTTGATGAACGTGGCGGACAACATCGCCAACATTCGCCCTTGCAACAGTGCTGAAATCTCAGATTCTGGCAAGCAGAGGGCGGCGGTGGGTTTGGGTTGTAGTTCCATGTGGCTGGATTACTAATTAATTTTGTCAACCACTTGCAAAGTCAATTCGTCCTCCAAATACCCCAGAGGAGCTAGCAGTTTTTCCGTGAGGGTTAGAACGCTAGAAATTCCCAAATCTGTTTCAATGTATAGCTCTACCTTTTCTAGGAAGATAGGCTTAAACATCCCCTCAGTTTTTTGAGAAAACCGAGCCTTTCGGCCATTGGATTCCAGCGCAACTTTGACAAATTTCTCGGCGTGTTTCTCTGCCAGTACTTGGTTAATGGTGATAAAGAACTCGCGCCAGCTCTTGACCGAATAATTTTCGCCACGCAGGGTAAAAGCACAAAGTTTTTTGCCTTTGTAATCAGACTTGAGAGTGAGTGACTGAATTGTCGATGCATCAGTGGGTGGAGTTGCGGGCTGGCTCGCGCCGTCTGGTTCTAAATCATCGTCGCCACTACCCACCAAAAAATCGATCAGGTCTTCTTCGTTGTCCTCGATCGCGCTGGTATCGATCAAATCATCGTCACCAATAATGATGCTGACGAGGGTTTCATCATCGATAATGCTCGGATCAATCAAACCCGATGGATCACTGAGAATTTCCAGTAAAATTTCATTATTCAGTGCAATTTCGCGAGAAAACTCCTGTACTTCTGCTTCCGTCAAGCCATAAATTGAAGCGCTTTCAAAGACGGCTTTTAGAGCCATCAAGACTTTCAACTGTTCCGGGTCAGGTTCAATATGTTCGCCGCCTTGGCGCTGGATAAAGTTCTGGTAGGTTTTGTAGGAATCCCAGAAGGTCTTGATCTTGAAGTCTGCGCCACGAATCAGACAGCCGCGCGTCAGCCCATAGGTTTTGTAGTCCACTAGGCGATTCAAACCGGCGGCAAAGGAGAGGCCCGATTGTTGCAGGACGGCTACCCCGATCGCGAAGGGTTTGTCCTGTTCGGTTCCGACAATCTTGAAGTTGATGTAGCCAGCATTTTTGGCTTTGGGTTCAATATTGGCGATCGCGGTAATCGTAGCCCCTTCGATTTTCTCGCCGGATTTTGTTTCACCGCTGATGGTTTGATTGACGACCAACTCAAAACAATAGCGCAGGTTTTCTGCAACAGTGGCGCTATCAGCCATTGCTTCGCGATAGTCGTCTTGCAGCTTCTCTTCGAGTCCTTTTTGAAAGCGCTCTTCCGGTGGAATCGGTGGTGCTGTCACCACAAAGTTCTCAGCACACCAACGTAGGGCATAACGAATTGGCGGTCGCTCCTTTTTACCAAGTTCCCTCAGCTCATTTTCATCAAAGGGATAAAATGGATCAGGCGGAGTTAAGCCTCGCGGCTCATAGAATTTCTTGGCTAGTAAAAACCTAACAAGCTTCGGCAAAGATTGACCATCAAGCTGTTTAAGGTTAATCGGATCGCCTGTACCAGCCGTCATACGATCAGCAGCGCCTGCTAATGGAACTACTTCAGTAGACCATGCGTTGGCAAACATAAATGATGAAAGAACTAGACCCCCGGCATCTACACCCTGATGTAATGAATCAAAAATTTGCTTAATTAAATAAGCCAGAATTTGTGTTGAAGAAAATCCCTGATCACTGACTTGCGGGATTTCTGTTTCATCAAAGCAAAGCAAAATAGGTCTATGTGCTGATAGCAACTTGAGTAGTGCCAGAGAAATCTTGAATGATTCAGGTTCCTTGGAAACTTCCGCCGTCGCCATGCTCGGAAGCCCCATTTCTTCTACACGCGCAGAAGATAGCTCATCACCACCCAGCCACTTGATGGCGTAGGGCGCATGAGGTTCCGAAAGCGTCCACAACAACGCCCGCAGCACATCAGGATCGACCTCTGGAAACAGTCCTTGGCATTTGTTCACCAAGGTTGTAATCAGGTCACGCCCCTGGGCCAAATGGCTGCGATAGAGTTTCCCAAAGCGCTTAGAAAAGACCGCAGGATCAAAAACTTGCTGACTCTTGGGATCGAGCAACGCTTTCTCGATTACGGATGCCGCCAGCAGTTGCCACTGAGAAATGCCCAGAATGGTTGACTGAGAGCTAATTCATAAAGAGAAGCTAAAGCCGACTTGGCAGCTCTAAATTCGGTTTTAGGCTAGACCTACCCGAAGTATCACCCAGCTCATGAGTCGTCTCCCGGTCATTGCCAATCCTACCCGCAAAGCCTATCCCAGTGATTTGAGCGATGATGAGTGGGTGCTCCTCCAGCCGCTGCTGCCCGCTCCTAAAGGCTTTGGACATCCGATAGAAGTTGATTTCCGAGAAATCCTCAATGGCATCTTTTACGTCCAGCGCACTGGCTGCCAGTGGGAAATGCTGCCTCACGATTTACCCCCTTACAGCACGGTCTACCATTACTTCCAGAAATGGCAACGGAAAGGAATTTGGCAGCAAATGCATGACCAGATGCGAGAGCAACTGCGGAGCAAATTAGGTCGTTCAGAGCAATCTAGTGTCAGTATCGGTGACTCTCAGTCGGTGAAAACGACGGAAAAAGGGGGTGGTCTACGGCTTCGATGGTGGCAAAAAGGTTAAGGGACGTAAACGCCACATTATCGTTGACTCGCAAGGGTTCCTAATGGGGGTGTTGGTGACTGAAGCGAATGCTTCTGAGCGACTGGGAGCGATTGTGGTGTTAGAGGAAGTGAAGGAGAAGCTATCTCGGCTAGAAGTTGTTTGGGTCGATCAGGGGTATTCCGGGAAAAAGTTTGCGGATGCTGTGAAGCGTGTGTGTGGTGAGAGTGTGCGCGTGGAGGTGATCAGCCGAATCGGTAGAGGGTTTGAGAGGTTGCCCAAGCGATGGATTGTCGAGCGGACGTTTGGCTGGCTGAACCGATTTCGGCGATTGAGCAAGGACTATGAGTTGTATTCGGAGACGAGCGAAGGGATGATCTACGGCTGCTTAATGCATTTGATGGTGAAACGATTAGCGGGGATGGCTGATTAATATTGTCTTTATAAATCAGCTCTGAGACAAGCTGCGTGCGATCGCCTGCCTGAGTTCGTAGTGAATTAAATTGATGTCGCCACAGAGCGAAAAGCTCATGTAAAGAAAAAAGCCATTTTGTCCCTCATAAATCCGTCGATGTAATCGACGAATCAAGTGACTTTTACCCACCCCCTGTTCAGCGGTGATCACAAACGAAGAAATTTTCTTTTCCGGATCTTTTACTGCTTGAGTTTCTTGCAGCTTACCCAGGATCAAATCAGATACCTGAGCGTGCAAGAAATCAACATCAACAAAATCGACATTCCAAACATCCTGGTGTTTAACAACAGATCGCAAGTTGAACGGGTTATATTCCTGAATAGCCTGGTGAATTTCATGCAGAGGGGAAGCACTTGTCATAACCCAAAACTCAACTTTGCGATCTGGTGTGCAAGGAACAAAACAGGAGCAATCAAGCCGCTCTACAGCAATTTGGCATAAAACCGAAGTCCACTAGTTTTTGTTTCAATTGAATCTTTGACCTGATCTTTTGAAGCCTCGGAGACGTTGCCCTTTTCCAGTTGGAAAACTTCGCTACTCTGCATTTCCAACAGCCATTCATCGAATTGCGTACGGGAGATGCGATCGCCCAGTTGCCGACGAATTTGGTAGATCGGCACAAAATTTTCGCAGCGATGTTCCTCATTCAAGAACTTGTGGGTGTCCAAAACCACCGTCTTGAATTCGTCGTAGGACGTAATTTTTTCGCCCGCCAAAACAGCCCCAGCCGCCGGAGCGGGAGCCTGTTGCAACCAATTCAACGCCGCCTGAGCATTTTTGGCACTCACCACCGTGCCCTTTTGTCCCTTTGTCCAAAACGTCAGTTTGCCCGCCCGCAATTCTTGATCCAGCCGCGCCTTGCCCGCCGCCGTCAGGGATAACCGTCCCCCGTTCTCGCTCACAGCTCCCGCTTGGAGCAGTGCATCCACCGCTTCCTCAAAATCCGAAACCTTGACCTTGCTGCCACAGCGAGATCGCGCCGTGTCGTCCTTACCCTTGCCACTAACTTTGCCTTTGCGAGGTACGCCCGCCCCCGTCATGCGTTCTAGATCCCACAAGACCAGCAACAGCAGCGTTGATTGCATCTCGCCTTACTCCTTTGTGACCCGTGCATGGATGAATGGATCACGTAAACCATGGTAAACGATTTTGCTGATTGCGGTTTGCGAAATCTAGAAAAAGTGAATTTTGAAAATGATTTTTTGAGATTTGCTTTAAAGGCGAAATAAAAATTAAACCTGTGATGAATCTATTACCAGAGGATGAAATTGATTTCTCAGGAAGCAAATAAGGGAGATTTTCGGCTGTTTTCTAAGCAGAACGCGCCTATTTGCGCTGGGAGGCTCAATCGTGGCTGATTGTGCTGATCACCTCATAAAAATCCTCCAACCGATGGCTAGATTGGAGGATGGGACTGAAGGAAAGGGCGATCGAGTGGTTGGGGATGGATTAAACCAAAACTGGTTTTAGGCGATCGGCTTGGTGTCCATGGCGGCAAGTTGGGCGATCGGTTGCCATGCGGTCACATCAGCCAGGAGACTTTCATAGCCCAGATCATTGGGGTGCAAACCATCGGAGCCGAGGCGCTGTTCAACCCAGGAAGCCCCACGCGCGAGCCACAATTCAAAACAGTCTAAAAACGGAATCCGTCGCGTCTCACAGGCCCGACGGATCACTTCTTTATATTGATACTGATCGGCGTGGTTGTAATACAAACACTCTAAGAAGGGCATTTTGCTGGGGTTGACGGGAATCATGCCCACAAACAAGACGGGACAGAGGCCCTGGGCCCGATCGAGCAAGGCTTCCACTTGCGGGCCAAAGATTTCAATGGGGGTCATGTTTTTGCCATCGGCCCGGCCCACTCGCGGCGAATCATTGGTGCCCACGGAAAGAATCAGGCGATCGGGCAGGCGATTGCGCAACTCGCCCCGGCTGCGAAATTCCAACTCCAGTCGATCGCTCACTTGGCTCACCTTGTCGCCCCGAACGCCCAAGTTATAAATCACATGGCCGGCTGAGTCGGGAGCCATCCACTGGCGGCGCAATCGTTCAACCCAACCGCCGCCACTGAGATCGCCGTAGCCATAAATCACACTGTCGCCCATGGCAATGATGCGGAGGGGTTGCGGTTGCTTGGGCCGAAATGGAGTCACCACGGCGTTATGGCGCATGACAGGAGACGCGATCGGAGCTTGCATAGGCTGCGGCGTGGAACGCGATCGAGAAAGGAATTGAGCCGGAATGTATCACTGCTGGGATGCTTGAGGCAATCACCCATCCCTAATCATCCTCACAGTGGGATTGAGCCTGATTCCGGGTCAAAGGAGCCGATCGGGACAGTTTTGGCGATGGTTGTGGCGATGGTTGCGGCGGCTGGGTCAAGGCTGGACAAATTCGGTTGGGGCAAAGTTGGGGGACATTCAGGGCGAATCCGGAGCGAATCCGGAGCGAATCCGGTTTGAACCAAAAGAACGCAACAGGCTACATCGGCCACCAAGGGAGTTTGCTAATCTCTCGATCGCCCTTGATAATACGCCCCGGACTGCCCAGGCCCCGACCGCCTCTCCCGCCAAACTCCGCTGAACCACCTTCAACCACCCGCAAGTAACCTGCCGTTTCCCATGAGCAAAGTCTTCCGCGAGCTGCTGAAAACCATCGGCAGCGGGCCCCACACAGGCAAAAATTTGGATCGATCGCAGGCCGCCGAAGCCATGCGACTGATGTTGACCCAGGCGGCCACCCCAGCCCAAATTGGTGCGTTTCTGATTGCCCATCGGATTAAGCGGCCCACGGGCGAAGAGTTGGCGGGCATGTTGGATGCTTACGCTGAGTTGGGGCCGCGCTTGGGGCCGATCGACCTCGATCGGCCCTTGGTCAGCTTTGGGATTCCCTATGACGGGCGATCGCGCACGGCCCCTTTGGGCATCGCCACGGGGTTGATCTTGGCGGCGGCGGGGTTTCCCTTGCTGTTTCATGGGGGCGATCGCATGGCCACGAAATATGGCATCACCCTCACGGAACTGTGGCAGGCCTTGGGTTTGGATTGGACTCGGGCCCGTTGGGAGCAGGTGGAACGGTGCTTGGTAGAACAGGGCCTAACCTACTGCTACCTGCCGAAGCATTTCCCCGAAACCTTGCCCCTGGCGGCCTACCGCGATGAAATTGGCAAACGGCCGCCCCTGGCCACCCTGGAGCTGTTGTGGTCGCCCTACCAAGGGCTCCAACATCGGGTGATGGGGTTTGTGCATCCGCCCACGGAACAGATGATGCGTGATGCCTTGGCGCTGCATCAAATTGAGTCTTTCACCACGGTCAAGGGCCTCGAAGGCAGTCCCGACTTACCGCACGATCGGACAGTAATCACGGGATTGGGGCAACCGGGCCGGTTCGATCGCCTCTGTCTCAACCCCTGGGATTTGGGATATAGCCAAAGCAATTTGCCCCTGGGGACGGCTGTTGAATGGGCTGAAAACTTGAGTTCCCTGTTCCAAGGGAACCATGGCCAAGATCACCCCTGGCGCACCAGTGTGATTTGGAATGCGGGTTTCTATCTTTGGCGACTGAGCAGCGCTGGCTCCGATCGGCCCGATGACTTCACCGATCGAACGCCATTGAAGAATTACTTGGCTCAGGCGGCCACGATTTTGGATCAAGGATTGGCCTGGCAGAAGCTTTTGGATCTGCGATCCCATCTGGCGATCGCCCCAGAATAGGCAAGAATGGGCAAGCAGAATCAACCCCAAACCGGTTAACAATTCCGGCCCAGAGGGGTCTGACTCCCATGTTAGACTCGCATGTGACTCATCAAAACGATCGACTATCGCTCCTCTGCACACGAGCGTCCCATCGGTGGGGCGCTTTTTCGTAGGTGAGCGATCGCTTGCAGGATACCAGACTCGTTGAAACTTTGGGGCTGGGAATCCCGATCGGGGCCCCAAGAGATCCACAAACCATGCATCAATCCAGACTGGATCAATTTAGACTGAAATCTAGACTGAGATTCAGATTGATGATCAGTTTGATGATCAGTAAATTCCTATCGGTGATTAACCATTGGCTATGAACCGCAAACGGCAACCCGCCCGCGATCCCTACCGCGATCGCGACAGTTATCGCAGTGATTATCGGGGAAACGCTCGCGAGTCGGCCGGGCGCGACGCGGATCGCGAACCGAGATCGGAAGGGCGATCGCCCGAACCACCCAAGAAAAAAGGCTTTAACTACACGGTGGTGGCGATTTTGGCCGGCGTGTTCATCCTGGGTATGGGCGTGGGCATTGGGTTCAGCTCTTCGGCCAGTGTTGATCCGCAAAATGTGGCTTCGCGGGAATTTATCGATCGGGCGGCTCCCAACCCGGAACTTTGTGCCCAATTTGGAGCCAGCGCCATTTCCATGAATGCGCGCATTTTTGTGACCCTCAGCCCCTTCAGTGTTTACGTGTCCCAGCCGGAAATGCAGCCCGGTTGCGTCATGCGCAGCAACAACTGGGCCGTGCTGCAACAACGGGGCGTGGTGACGGATAAACAGGTTTCCGAATGCAAAAACCGGATGAATACCTTTGCTTTCACCGGCAGCATTGACAGCAAACCCCGTGTGGACTGTGTTTATCAAAACGACTCGGCGGGGAACCTGTTCTTGAATCAGCCCGGCGTGGTTCCGGCCCAAGAAAGCGATCGTTTCTAGCGTGACCCACGGGGGAATAAAGACGGGATGTTGGCTTATGGATTGGCGATTTTAGTGGCGATCGGGAGCCTGTTGCTCTACGCGATCGCCCTGCGGTTTCCGATCCTGTCACGGCGTAGTGACGTGATTTGGAGCAGCTTTGGCCTGTTTTATGCCCTCGTGTTGTGGGTTTGCAGTGGTCAACTGCATGGGGCCGTGCTGCTCAGCCAAGGGGTGGTGGTGGGGTTGATGGCCTGGCAAGGGTGGCAAACCCTGGTGCTGCGCGAACAAGTGGCGCGATCGAGCCTGGATGAGGTGCTGGTTGCCGCGTTGCCCCAGTTCGATCGCTGGGCCGGGTTGCTGAATCTCTTTCGCCCCAGCCAGCCTAACTTGACCGGTTGGCAAGCTTTCCGCCAATCCCTCACTGGTTTTGGGATCGTGCTTTGGATCCAGATCCAGACCCAATTGGCCAACCTGCGAGCTTCCCGATCGCCCGGCAGCAGTCCTGCCCCAACGCCTAGCCCAGCACCCAAACCAACGCCCAGCCCAACGCCACCCCCGACCAACGCCGCAGCCGCGCCGCCCGCTCCGGTCAGCCCCACCACAGGCAGCGAAGGGCAAAGCACAGGGCAAAGTGCAGAGCAAAGCACAAGGCAAAGTGCAGAGCAAAGCACAGGGCAACCGGTTTACGTGCGCAAGAAATATCGCCAACCGCCGGAAGGTGCGCCCCCCAATCAGACTACGCCGTCGCCTGCTCCTTCCCCTGAGCCTGTGCCCGAGGGTTCCAAGCCCGTTTACGTGCGCAAGAAATATCGTCAGGCCCTGGAAAACTCATCTCCTGTCCCCAGTCCAAATTCTGTCCCCAGTGCAAACCCCGTAACGCCTGCCAATGCGTCGGCGGATTCACCGTCGCCCGCTGCTGCAAGACCGGACAACTCAGAACCGATCGCCCCCAGACCACCCCGCCCCCGACCCACCCCCTCGCGCACGGTCAAACTCGACGGGGCCAATTTGCCCGATGAAGTGGTGGTGGATTACGAAGAGTTGCCCCCGCGCCCGCCACGGCCCCGTCGCCCACCGGCCGGGTAAGGGGAGTTTGGGTGGTTCGGGAGGAACCGATTCGCACTCCTTCGCTTCCCAGACCGGTCAAAGCAAGCCGCTACAATGGTTAACAGCCGTGCTGAACGGTCGTTGGCCGCGTTCTGGTGAACAGCAGGAGCCAACCATGCTGGTTAACAGCGCTGAAGTTTGTTTTTGAGTGCCTGCCCCGTGAGTTCCACCGTTCCTCCAGTGCGATCGACCTTGCAACCCGCCATTTCCCTGAGCAACGTCACCAAGGCCTTTTCCACGGGAACCGTTGCCCTACAAGATGTGTCCCTCACGATCCACGAGGGCGAATTTTTGAGCTTGGTGGGGCCCTCTGGTTGTGGGAAAAGCACCATTTTGAGCCTGATTGCGGGTCTGAGCAGTCCCACCCAAGGAGATTTGACTTGGCAGATGCCGGACGCTCGCCGGAATTTGGCCTTTGTGTTCCAAGATTCTGCCCTGCTGCCTTGGGCAACGGTGCAGGAAAATATTCGGTTGCCATTGAAGTTGGCGGGAATTTCCCGATCGGCCAGCGAAGACCGCGTGGCCGAAGCGATCGAGCTGGTGGGGTTAAAGGGGTTTGAAAAATCCTTTCCCCGGCAACTCTCCGGCGGGATGAAAATGCGGGTTTCGATCGCCCGGGCGATCGTCACCCAACCCAAGGTGTTGTTGATGGATGAACCCTTTGGGGCCCTTGATGAAATTACCCGCAACAAACTGAATGAAGACGTGATGAATTTGTGGCATCAAAAGCGCTGGACGATCGCTTTTGTGACCCACAACATCTATGAAGCCGTTTATTTGTCAACGCGGGTGGCGGTGATGGGGGTTAATCCCGGGCGCATCGTCACGGAGCTGGACATTCCCGAACCCTATCCTCGATCGGAAACTTTCCGTCAATCTCCAACTTTTGGCCAATATCGCTACCAACTGGCGGAAGCGTTGGCCCTCGGCATGGGTGCGACGGTTCCCTTGTAAGGGTGTCAATGGGAATGGTGCAAATGTCGATTTCGCAAAGTTGACCCAATTTACTCAAAATTGACTGAGCATTAACTGAGCTTGAATTGCAAAATTCTGGTTTTGAATGGCGGGGAAACTCCCTACAATGATTCCAGAGCCACCCAGCAATTCCTTAAAAACTGCTTGAGAACTGCCGAAAACCCGCTGAAAGATCGGTTTTGAGCATTCCTTCCTGATCCTGAATCTTCTGAATTATTCCCGCAATTTAAAGCCTATGAGTCGCAGTCGTTCTCCCCTAATTTCCAAGCGATCGCTCATTCAGCGCGTTTTTTCCGCCGACGTGCTGGCCCCCTTGGGGGTGGGACTGACTTTTCTGTTGGCTTGGGATTTATTTGTGCAAATCACCGGACTGCCACCCTATCTACTCCCTCGGCCTGGCTTGGTGTTGCAAACCCTATTTGAAAACTGGAATGAGCTGTTTTCGGCCCTAATGGTGACGCTGCAAATTACGATCATTGCGTTTTTGGCGGCGGCAGTTTCTGGACTAGGGATTTCCGTGCTGTTTACGGTGAACAAGTGGATTGAACGGAGCCTGTTTCCCTATGCGGTGATTCTGCAAACCACACCCTTGGTGGCGATCGCGCCGCTGATTGTGATTTGGCTCAAGGATAATACGTTGGGAGCATTGGTGCTTTGTGCCTGGATTGCGGCCTTTTTTCCGGTGGTTGCTAACACCACCTTGGGGCTGAACAGTGTCGATCGCAACCTAACTAACCTCTTTAAGCTCTATAACACCAATCCTTGGCAGCGATTGATTTATCTCCGGTTACCCAGCGCGTTGCCCTACTTCCTAGGGGGGTTACGAATCAGCGGTGGCCTGTCCTTAATTGGAGCCGTGGTGGCGGAATTTGTGGCTGGAACCGGTGGCGCAAAATCAGGCATTGCCTATCAAATTCTAATTGCCAGTTATAACCTGCAAATTCCGAAAATGTTTGCAGCATTGTTGTTGGTGACGGGCTTGGGGATTTTGATTTTTGTGGGTCTTTCGGCCCTGTCCGATGCCCTTCTCAAAGACTGGCATGAAAGTGCTGTCAAGCAGGAAAGTTAGGTGGCTTGAAAGGGGAGCTTGAAAGCGCTTAAAAGTGGCTGACTTCCAATCCCTAATTTGCAAACAATCTCCCAACAATCAAACTCCCAACAATTAAACCCTGAAATTGAGCCTTGAAATTATCCCCATGACCGCCCCCTCACCCGTTGAAAATGCTACTCAGTCGATCGCCCTGGTGGCTCCGACCCTGACGGAAGGGTTTGAGTTGCCCTCAATGGTGAGCGATTTGGCAGGGCTGCAACGGGCGATCGCCCAGGATCCCGATCGCTGGCGACCGTTGGTGTTCACCAATGGCTGCTTTGATTTGCTCCATGCGGGCCACGTGCGCTACCTGAATGCGGCACGCGCATTGGGGCGATCGTTGGTGGTGGGGTTGAACAGTGATCAATCGGTGGCGGGCTTGAAACCAGCGCGGCCCGGGTTTCCCCCTCGCCCGATCGTGCCCCAAGCCCAGCGGGCGGAGGTGTTGTTGGCGCTGCGGGCGGTGGCGGCGGTGGTGATTTTTGAGCAACCCACAGCCACGGCACTGATCGAAGCGTTGCAGCCCGATATCTATGTCAAAGGGGGCGATTATCGGGTGGAAACCTTGCCGGAAGCGCCGGCCGTCTTTGCCGGAGGTGGCCGCATTGAGCTGGTGAAAATTGAAGTGCCCAGCAGCACCAGCGGTTTGGTGGAGCGGATTTTGGCGGCCCGTCCCCAGGAGCCATAGGCCATGGCGGAAGATTGGGCTGCGGAGTTGGCCCCCAGCAGCGCCACGGAACCTTGGTCAGTGGCCACCCTCAACCAGTGGCTGAAGGATTGCGTGGAGGCGGAACCGGCGCTTCATCGGGTTTGGGTGATTGGGGAGGTGTCCAGCGCCAAGCCATTTCCCAGCGGCATCTATTTCACTTTGACCGATCGGGAGGCAACGGCCGCGATCGGCTGCGTGGTGTGGCGAGGCCAGGTCGATCGACTGGCGAGCTTGCCCGAACCGGGTCAGCAGGTGATCGCCTTGGGAGAATTGCAGCTTTGGCCCAAACGGGGCGAGCTGAAGCTAGTGACCTGGCAACTGCTGCCGGCCGGGGCGGGTTTGCAGGCGCTGCGAATGCAACAGCTCCACGATCGCCTGGCTGCCGAAGGATTGTTTGATCCCGATCGCCGTCGGCCGCTGCCCGCTTTTCCCCAAACCGTGGCGGTGATCACGTCTCCTCGCGCGGCGGCCTGGGGAGACATCCAGCGCACCTTGCTTCAGCGCCATCCCGGCTTACGGGTGTTGTTTGTGCCCGCTTTGGTGCAGGGCGATCGGGCCCCAATCAGTCTGATGCGGGCGATCGCGCAAGTGGTGGTGGATGGTCGAGCCGATTTGCTGATTTTGGCCCGGGGTGGCGGGGCCACGGAGGATCTATCCTGCTTCAACGATGAGCAACTGGTGCGCACCCTGGCAGATTGTCCGATTCCCGTGATCACCGGCATTGGTCACCAACGGGATCAATCCCTTTGCGATCGGGTGGCGGACTGGTGTGCCCACACGCCCACGGCCGCAGCGGAACGGGCCGTGCCGAGCCTGGCGGAGTTGCGCAACCGCTGGGCTGAACAGGCTTTGGGCCTGAAGTTAGCCATGGATCGCTACTTACAGGATCGACTCGATCGGGTGGATCTGCTCCAGCAACGGTTGGGACGGCTACGCCCCGATCGTCAATGGCAGCGGGAAACGGAGCGGCTGACGGATCTTCGGCGGCGGTGTTGCATGGCCATGCAACACCGGCTCGATCGGGAACAGCAACGGCAACGGGCTCTCAACCAGACCCTGCGATCGCTGGATCCAAACCAAGTGTTGCAACGGGGCTATAGCTTGGTGCGCGATGATCAAGGGGCGATCGTTCGGCGGGCGGCCCAAACCCAACCGGGCGATCGACTCCGAATTCAGTTGGCCGATGGGTGGTTAGAGGTGAAAGTGATTCCACCCCCAACCGAGATCGCGCAACTCTCGATCGACCTTGATCCGTCGCCCTGAGAGGATGTCTGCACAGTCAAAACGGCAACCTTGTGAATCTCGAACACAGACAATCGATCAGTTACAGACAAGGGGCTTAAGCCCCTTGCTTAGACGACGACTGGTGTTTTGCAAGCGTCCCAAGGACTTCTCAGATATCCTCTGGGGCTGTCTAAATCTGCCCTAAACCGTTTCCGGTTCGCGTTCCTGGACTTGCGGTTGGAATTGGAACAGGGAATAAACCACATTCCGGCGCATGTTGGTCATCATGTCCAAGAAGAGTTCATAACCTTCGCTCTTATATTCCACCAGCGGATCCTTCTGGCCATAGCCGCGCAGGCCCACCGTTTCCCGCAGCGCGTCCATCTGCTGCAAGTGCTCGCGCCAGAGGGTGTCAATTTGCTGAAGGATGAAATAGCGTTCCGCGTCGCGCATCAGGCCAGGGCGCAGGCTGTCGATTTGCCCTTCCTTGATGTCGTAGGCAATCCGCACTTGCTCGGCCAGGAAAGTCTTGATTTCCGTAGGGCTGAAGTCCTCAATCTGTTGGGGAGTTAGGTCTTGGATGGTGCTGACAAATTCCTTTACCTTGTCCACCATCTTCTCCAGATTCCATTCCTCCGCTGGCAAATCGGGGTTCACGTAGGCATCCACAATGTCGAACATTGTCCGCTCGGCATATTCAATCACCCGCTCTTTCAGGTCTTCCCCTTCAAGGACGCGGCGGCGCTCGGCATAGATGGCCCGACGCTGGTTATTCATCACCTCGTCGTATTCAAAAACCTGCTTCCGAATGTCGTAGTAATAGGTTTCGACTTTCCGTTGGGCCCCTTCGAGCGATCGGGTCAGCATTCCCGACTCGATCGGCATGTCCTCTTCCACGCGGAACATTTGCATCAGGCCGGCCACCCGATCGCCCCCAAAGATCCGCAGCAGGTTATCTTCCAAGCTCAGGAAAAACCGAGTGGAACCGGGGTCACCTTGGCGACCCGCCCGCCCGCGCAACTGGTTATCAATCCGGCGCGATTCGTGGCGTTCCGTACCGATCACATGCAGGCCACCCAGTTGGATCACCTCTTCATGTTCACTGTCGGTGAAGGCTTCGTATTCCCGGCGAATTTGGTTGTAGGCTTCCCGCAGACCTTGCACCACTTCATTATCGGTGGGGGCCTTTTCCGAGGCGATCGCCAACAGTTCTTCGGCTTCTAGCTCCGGGAGCGATCGCTCGCCATAGGTCTTGACCGCAAAGGCCACCGCATCCTTCAGCATCTTTTCCGCCTCGGAGGTAATCGGCGTGGGGAAAATTTCCGGAGCCGCTTGCCAGGTTTTGCGCTTCTTGTTCGAGTTGCCAAAGCCCTGGGCCTTTTGCCGGCCACTCAGGCCCGCCACCTGCATCACCTCAAACTCATCTTCCTCTTCCAGGCGCACCAGCTTGGGCATCAGGTATTCCCGCACCTTCAGCCGGGCCATGTAGTCCGCGTTCCCGCCCAAGATGATGTCCGTGCCGCGACCGGCCATGTTCGTGGCGATCGTCACGGCTCTGCGCCGCCCCGCCTGGGCCACGATTTCCGATTCCCGCTCCACGTTTTCCGGCTTGGCGTTCAGCAGGTTGTGGGGAATGTTGCGCTCCGCCAGCAGTTCCGACAGCAATTCCGACTTTTCAACGCTCGTAGTTCCCACCAACACGGGGCGACCCATTTCGTGCATTTCCAAGCACTCTTCGGCCACGGCCTTCCACTTGGCCACCTCGGTTTTGTAAACCACATCCGAGTAGTTCTTCCGCGAGTTGGTGCGGTTGGTGGGAATGATCGTCACTTCCAAGTTGTAGATCTTCTCAAACTCGGCCTCTTCGGTTTTGGCCGTGCCGGTCATGCCCGCCAGTTTGGGATAGAGCAGGAAGAAGTTTTGATAGGTGATGGAGGCGAGGGTTTGGGTTTCGTTCTGGATTTCCACCCGCTCCTTGGCTTCGATCGCCTGGTGCAAGCCATCGCTCCAGCGGCGACCCGGCATCACCCGCCCGGTGAATTCATCCACAATCACCACTTCCCCGGCCCGCACGATGTAGTTCACATCCCGCAGGTAGAGTTCCTTGGCCTTCAGGGCGTTGAAGATGTAGTGGGCCCAGGGATCTTCCGAATCAAACAGATCCGTAACCCCCAACATTTGCTCGGCGGCGATGAAGCCCTCATCACTCATGATCACGTTGCGGGCTTTTTCGTCCACTTCGTAGTGGTCATCGCGCACCAGTTGCCGCACCAGCTCATCGGCGGTCAGATATTTTTCGGTGGGGCGATCGACCTGGCCAGAAATGATCAACGGGGTGCGGGCCTCATCAACCAACACCGAATCCACTTCGTCAATCACGCAATAGTTAAAGGGCCGCTGCACCACTTCGTTGATGGTGGTGGCCATGTTGTCGCGCAGATAATCAAACCCTAGCTCACTGTTGGTGGCGTAGGTGATGTCGCAAGCATAGTTCCGGCGGCGCTCTTCGGGACTCATGCCCTGCTGAATCAGCCCCACGGACAGGCCCAGGAACCGATGCACCTGGCCCATCCACTCGGCATCCCGGCGGGCCAAGTAATCGTTCACCGTCACCACATGCACCCCACGACCCGTGAGGGCGTTCAGGTAGGACGGCAGGGTGGCCACCAGGGTTTTTCCTTCCCCGGTTTTCATTTCTGCAATTTGCCCGTTGTGCAGCACAATGCCGCCCAGGAGTTGCACATCAAAGTGGCGCATTCCCAACACCCGCTTGCCCGCTTCGCGAACCACGGCGAAGGCTTCGGGCAGGATGTCGTCTAGCAGTTCCTTGCGTTCGCTGTCGTTGCGGGCTTGGGCCAGTTTTTGGCGAAATTCGGCGGTTTTGCCCCTGAGTTCGTCGTCCGACAGCTTCGCGATGTCCTCTTCAAGGAGGTTGACTTCCACCACGTCGGGTTGGAACCGCTTGAGTTTGCGGGCGTTGGGGTCTCCCAGCAGAGCTTTCAACATGGCAGGCGATCGGGTGGCGTACTAGGCGAGATAATGGGGGCCAATGCAGTTGGCCGGTGGCGATCGCCCGATCGAGCGTCATGACGCGATCGAGCTGTGGCGCGCCTCCATCGTATCACCGCACCTTTGCGCCGGGCCGGTTCGGTTTCCCGTCGCGGCCGGTGCAGGAGCACGATCGACCGGAGGCCCAGGGCCCACAACGCCACTCAACCGCATTGGCCCGCCGTTGCACGCTATTGAGATTGAGGCCGATCGAGCCATGACCACCACCCTTGACAATCAGATGAACCAACCGGAATGGAAACAGGGGGCGGCGATCGAGCTGGAAATTACCGACCTGGCCGATTCGGGGGATGGCGTGGGCCGTTGGGCCGATCGGGTGGTGTTTGTGCCGGAAACCGTACCGGGCGACTACCTATCGGTGCGGCTGTTGCAGGTGAAACCCACCTTTGCCCGGGCCAAAATTTTGTCGATTCTGGATCCTTCGCCCGATCGCGTCCGACCCGGCTGCATCGTGGCGGACAAGTGCGGCGGTTGCCAATGGCAGCATGTGGCCTATGGATCCCAACTGCTGGCCAAACAGCGACAGGTGGAACAGGCCCTCACCCGGCTCGGCGGCTTTGAAGAGCCACCCGTTTTGCCCATTTTGGCCGCCGCTGCCCCCTTGGCCTACCGCAACAAAGCCACCTATCCCGTGGCTCCCGGCCCCGATGATCAAATTCGGGCGGGCTATTACCAAAAGGGCAGCCACAAAATTGTGAACCTGAACCAATGTCCCGTACAGGACGATCGACTCGATCCCCTGCTGCGACAGGTGAAGCAGGACTTGACCGCCAGCGGTTGGGAACCCTACGACGAAACCACCCACACGGGCACAGTGCGTCACTTGGCCCTACGAATTGGGCGGCGCACGGGCGAAATGCTCCTCACCCTGGTGGTACGCGACTGGGAAGCGCTGCCCGGTTTGGCCACCCAAGCGGAACTGTGGCGCGAGCAATTTCCGCAGTTGGTGGGGGTCTGTGTGAACCAGCAGCCCCAGCGCAACAACGTGATTTTTGGGCCCGAAACCCGCTGCGTTCTGGGGCGGACGGCCCTGGAGGAACACCTGAATGGATTGGTGTTTGAAATTCGCCCGGAAACCTTCTTTCAGGTGAACACCGACCAAACGGAAGAACTGCTGAAAACCATTCACCAACAACTGGCCCTGACCGGCCGGGAAATTTTGGTGGATGCCTATTGCGGCGTGGGAACCCTGACCCTACCCTTGGCCCAGCGAGCCGGCCGGGCGATCGGGATTGAAGCCCAAGCGGAAGCCGTCACCCAAGCCCGCCACAACGCCGAACGCAACCAGCTCACCAATGTTGAATTTCAGGTGGGGAAAGTGGCGGATCTGCTGCCCCAATTGGGACTGCAACCGGATGTGGTGTTGTTGGATCCGCCCCGAAAAGGTTGTGAGCCGGGCGTGATTGAAGCCTTACGGGCGATCGCCCCATCCCGCATTGTTTACATGAGCTGCAAGCCGGCCACCCTGGCCCGAGATTTGAAGCTGCTCTGTGAACAGGGACAATATCAGCTCGATCGGGTGCAGCCAGCGGACTTTTTCCCCCAAACGCCCCATGTGGAATGTGTCGCCTTTCTGAGTGAGCGCCGTTAAGATGATATGGGCGATTGAACTCCCTTAACTGTCCTATGGCCAATGAACCAGTCCTAGCTCAAGCACTCCGCACTGTGCCCGCTCCCGCTCCTGAGGCAGTTGTCATCCAGAACTTTGTTGACACTCTGATGGATGTCTTGGGGTTCGACAAGCAAAAACGAATTCCCCAATTCGCCACGGGCCAGGGTGCAGATCACGTTGACTTTGCCGCACGTTATGACGATTCAGAAGGGCGATCGTTCATTCAATCTCCCGTGGATCCCTACTTCCTGGTGGAAGCGAAGGGAACCGATAGCAATTTAAGTTATGGCACGCCGCAATATCGATCAACCTTCAATCAATTGCGGCGCTATCTGCTAGCGCCCAAGTGCAAAAACGCCCAATGGGGATTGATCATTAATTCAGTCCACATGCAACTTTTTCGGAAGCACCATAAGGTGATTTTTCCGGCCACTCCCTGCTTGGAAATTAAACCCGAAACGATCGATCAAGTGGTTCATGACCAGATTGCTCCCCTGTTGCGCCAACCGTCCCGCGCCTTGGTGGTTGCGGTTTACAACAACAAAGGCGGCGTAGGCAAAACCACCACCACCATTAACCTAGCCAGCCTTCTCAACTTCATTGGCTATTCAACCTTGGTGATTGATTTTGACCCAAACCAACGGGATTTAACCGAAACCCTGGAGGTTACCAGTCAATCGCCAACTCTGTTTGACTGCTTGGATGACGATCGACTTGATATTCATGAGGCGATCGCGACCTATCGCAAGCTCGACAAAAAAGCCAACAAAGAATATGGCATTGACATCCTACCTGCCCCAAAAGTTGAAGATCTCAAGACCGATGACCCGAATAGCAAGGGCATTGACATCAACGATTTGATTCGCAAAATTGGCTATCACAAACTCAAGAAAGCCATCGACTCCCTGCGTTCTGAGTATGACTACATCTTCATTGATTCACCACCCAACTGGCAATATTTCAGCCAAGAGGCGGTTTATGCATCTGACGTGATCTTGATGCCAGTCAAGCCCAACAATGTCTACTCGATCGACAACGCCGCCGAAGCAATTCGCGAATTTTTTCCAGCCATTCAGGCCAAGCGACAAGATGGCGGCCCGATCGCCCTTCCGATTTTCTTCAATGGCGAAAAACTCTCCAATTCTCAGCACCAGCGCGTGCGAGTTTACCTAGAAGAGTTAATTGCACGCCATAAGAAAGACTATAAATTTGACCTTACACCCTACTTTTTTCCGCGATTGACCAATGCTCGAAAAGACTATCGGGTTTTTGAGCTGGAAAATCATGCCGAAATTTCTGGAGCCAGCTTCTCGCGCTTGCCAGCGGTCTATGCCCACAAAACCGCTCGTGACTATTACCTGAATCTTGCCAAGGAGTACTTCATCCAATGAGCAATGTTGGGAATCTGATGCATCTTTGGATGCACAAAGTTCGGTCTGGATTGCCCACAGCCGCGCCCAGCTTTTTGGTGCAAGGCGCAGCAGACATTCTGACACGATCGGGCGGATCAAACTGGTTGCCCGTGGTGGTTCGAGAAATTCAAGACCCTGAATATGACTATGAAGTAATCGGCAACTCTTTTGTTTATTCAGCAGCCGCAGAAGCCGGACTCGATCGCATTTGGTGCGTGGTGGCGGAAGATAGCGAACTCGCGATCGAGGTGGCGCGGGTTTTATCGCAGGAAATTGCACCCCGCATTAACCTTAGCTCTGCATCCTATGACCAAATTATTGAAGCGCTAGAATATGTGGTGAGCCAGCCAGACACACCGCTCAAAACCTTGAAAGTACAGCTCGCAGCTCCCCGGATCAGCGAAGCCCCCCGAGAAACTTGGTCAGATTTGGAGCCAATCACAAAGCTAAAGTGCGGCATCACCAAGGGACCAAAGCTGGATTATTTACAGCGCGTTTTTTACATTACGCCGCCGCCATTGCCTCCAATTCCAGAATCATCAATTTTGAAATCCTTGAAGGTCAAAGAACTCAAGGATCTGGCGCGGTTGCATGGTCTGGCGAGCAAACCGAACCCCAAGAAAAACGACTTGGTTGCTTTGTTGGATCAGGCACGCTCAAGCTAACAAAATTCGTCAAGCGGGTTGACCGAGTGATCATGCAGCCCCCAATGATTCCCGATACGGTGATTGAGTTTTCAATCATCGATCGGGAAATTTATTGCATTAAACCGAAATTCTAAAAGCACCTTTCTGGTTCCGAAATCTCATCCAATTTCAATCCTAATCATGCCATTCACACATTACAAAACCATCGCGGATGTTTTGGCGGAGTTCCCGATGACTTATCAGGAAACATCTTTCCTTGAACATCACGACCTCGCGATCGATCCCAGCTTTGTGGATCGCTTGCAACTGGTTTTGACCGAAGGCATGGTTTTCAATTCGGAATATGCGATTTGCGAAAATATTATTTCGCCGATTTTGACAGAAGTGTGGCGATCGTATGTGGGAGAGTTGCTGATTTGGAGTCATCAACCGTTGCGCTACAGCGATCAGCTTTCGGGCACGCCGGATTATGTGGTGGCGCGGCGATCGCCCCGAGGGAAGGTGTTGTTTGAGCAGCCTTATTTGATTCTGATTGAAGCCAAGCGAGATGATTTTGAAGCGGGCTGGGGTCAATGTTTGGCGGAATTGTGGGCGGCGCAACGGTTGAACCAAGAGGGCGATCGCCCGTTGTTTGGCATTGTCTCCAACGGGAAGTTATGGGAATTTGGGCGGCTGTGGGGCGAAACCTTCACAAAACACCCGACGGGCTACACACTCGATCGATTGGCTGAACTGATGGGGGCGATCGACTGGATTTTCGCCATGAGTACCAGGTTGCCCATCATGTCATCGGGGCCAGCCAATTGATCTGCCGCGTAGTCATTTTCATCACTTACATTCATCACCAGAATTTCAAATTCATTGCCCAAATTATTTCTAC
This sequence comes from Limnothrix sp. CMB-01, assembly GCF_055193175.1. Lineage (NCBI taxonomy): Bacteria > Bacillati > Cyanobacteriota > Cyanophyceae > Pseudanabaenales > Pseudanabaenaceae > Limnothrix > Limnothrix sp. CMB-01. The sequence continues at coordinate 4,510,417 of NZ_CM143720.1, read as the reverse complement.
GGAACCGTAACAGGATTAGCCAACTCTGATCGCGTTGCGAGTTGCTTTTGATGGAACTGTTCGAGCCAGTGTTTGACCCGATAGGTGGCCAAACAATCGTCTTCGTTGTAGGTGACGATCGCCTCTAAATAGGAGCGATCGCCCGTTTTCAGCCAGCGATCGTACCAATAAACCGCCTGGGAACCATTGGCCGTGCTGTCTCGCCACCCAAACCCCAAATACCCAGCGATTTGCTTCAGGGCATAGCCTTCCACCGGCAACACCACCGTTTGCGTCACCCAAGCATGGACATCCACAAACCGATCGAGCAGACGCTCTAGCCGCTGACTGGCGCAACCATAGAGCTTGGCCAGGCGCTTGCTCGCATCCCGCTCATACTCACAAAAGTGGAAAATCGGCGCGGTGGGGTAGCGATCGACCAGCGCCAAAAAGTCATCCCAAACCCGCTGCTCATCCTCGGGGGTTTCCGCCAGGAAGCGGTGAAACGTCGGCTCCGGCTGCGATCGATCCACCACCAACACGCCCAGCAGGTAATCCAGCGAAAGATCCGGCTCCGCTTCGATGTCGAAATAGAGTTCCACCGGAGCGGCGGGCAGGCGATCGGGCGACCAGGCCTCGCGGCTGGCCAGGGCGATCGGCTGTTGGGTCAAGGTGGCGCGGGTTTGCACCAACACCGCTTCCGCCGCGCCGTCAAACTCGGGAAACTCCTGGAGCCGATCGAGCGGTGTGGCCGCCAACTGTTCGATCGTCTCGATTTTCAGCCGCTCCAACACCCGGTAGCGGGCAGGAGTCACGCCCGGGATCAGCGACAGGTGCTTGGCTTGCCGCGCTCGATCGGTGCAGTCGCCCACCCAATGGCAGAGGGAACAGCGGTTGCGGGAAATGAACAGATCCGGCTCCCGATCGTCCTCCATCAGCGTGTCGATTAGGTTCGCCAGCAAGTCTTGCACCTGCTTCAGCCGTGTCCGCAAGTCCACCCAATGGGGCGATCGACCGCGCAGCACCACCCCCGCCTTAGCCGGAGCCGCTCCCTGAATCATTGTCAACAAATCCGCATGGAGCGCCGCCACGAGCTGATATTCCAGCTTCGGCTTCTTGCCCAACCGGATATCCACCGGCTCATAAATCCAATCACCAAAGGCCGACTGGCCCGGCCGTTTCACCAACAAATCGGGATGGCCCACCAGCTCCACGCCGGGGATTTCCTCCACCCGCAGCAGCCCCCCGACAATCAACCCTGCCCCCGCTTCCATCAGGGCCAAAGTAGCCGCCGCGCCCGCATCCCGATCGCCCCGGCGAAACTGCGGCCGCACTAGCTCCAGTTCCAGCTTCTCGGCAATTTGCTGGGCCGCATCGCGCTTGTGGCGATCGCTCTCGTCGTGGAGTTTTTGGATAAAACCGGCCGTGGGGGCGCGCCGACGGGGATCGCCATAGAAATCCAAAAAGACGCGCCGGGGGCAGCGCTGAAAAAAGAGTAGGTCGTCAGCGGTTAGCAGCATGAAACTAAAGTTAACCGATCGCACGATAGGATAGGAGCGCAAGTCGCGGGTTTGCTCCAGTCCATGAAAGTTGGCGTTATCGTTTTTCCGGGTTCCAATTGTGATCGGGATATGCAGTGGGTGTTTCAGGGGCTATTGGGCCTGCCCACGCGCATGGTTTGGCACCAAGACAGCGACCTGAGCGATCTTGATGCAATTGTGATTCCCGGCGGCTTCAGCTATGGCGACTACCTGCGTTGCGGGGCGATCGCCCGGTTCTCGCCGGCCATGCGATCGGTGATTGAAGCGGCGGAGCAGGGCAAGCCGGTGCTGGGGGTTTGCAATGGGTTCCAAATCCTGACGGAGGCGGGGCTGCTGCCGGGCGCACTGATCCGCAATGAGAATTTGCACTTTGTGTGCGATCGGGTGCCGGTGAAGGTGGAACGCAGCGCCCGCCTGTGGACGGAAGGCTACGCGGCGGGGCAAGTGCTGAACCTGCCGATCGCCCATGGGGAGGGTCGCTACTACGCCGATCCGGACACCCTGAAGCAAATCGAAGACAATGGCCAAGTGCTGTTCCGCTACGCAGGGCGAAATCCCAACGGCTCTTGGAACCAGATCGCGGGCATCTGCAACGATCGGGGCAATGTGTTGGGGATGATGCCCCACCCGGAACGGGCGGCCGATGCGGCGTTGGGCAGTACGGACGGGTTGGCACTGTTCCAAACCATGACGGCAGCGTTAGTGAGTGTCTAGGACGCTCAAGGATTGGCTCTGAATCTATGACCCTGCGATCGCCCGATCAACCGGATTTGCCGGATCTATTTGTTGCAGTGGCTCACAAAATAACTCGATCGCTCCTGGTGTTGGGGGCGATCGGCTTGATGGCCTGTGCGCCTTTGGAGGCGAGCACACCGGAGCCGGGCGGGCAGCAGTTGCCGATTCAAGCGCGCACCCTGATTGGGACTCAGGAAATTTTGCTGGAGGTGGCCCGCACGCCGGAGCAACAGGAAATTGGCCTGATGTTTCGGCGCGATTTGCCGCCCGATCGGGGGATGTTGTTTCCCTTTGAGCAATCGCGGATGGCGCGGTTTTGGATGAAAAACACGCTGATTCCGTTGGATATGGTCTTTTTACGGGAGGGGCGCGTGGTGGCGATCGAGGCGAATGTGCCGCCATGCCGTGAAGATCCCTGTCCGAGTTACGGCCCAAGTTTGTGGGTGGATGCGGTGTTGGAGTTACCAGCGGGGCGATCGGCTCAGTTAGGTCTCAAAGTGGGCGATCGGCTCACCATCACCCCGGCTCCACCCGCCAAACCCTAGTCAGTATTAGTTTTCCAATACATGATTGTCCTCTCTCACATGGTGCTCAGATTCGTCGAGTGATGAGGCACTGCGATCATTGCAATATCGAATCATGGATTATTGGTCTTCGTGTGATCGCTCTTTCACTTTACTTCAGATTTTTAAGAAAAAGTCTATTAAATTTAGGGTGCTTCCAAGAAGTTAGTTTAATTAACGCTCCTTAATGGCTATTTGATTCAGTTACTTTTGTTAATTTTTATAAAAGAATTCTTTTTCACAGAAATATTCCTGTATTTTTGATCTCGTAGTTTTACCAAGTCGTAGCGGTCATGGCCCTTCTAAGTCTTTTCACTAATGAAAATGTCCGATTGGAAAGCAAAGGCGTAATAACTGTCACAAGAAAAACAGTAAGATTTTCAAGAACAGTATATCAAACCCATAATATTTCTGAAATAAGTGAAGGTTATGTGAGTATAGGACTTGTTCCATGGGGACTCCTAGTGATGGTCTCGATAACTGGTCTTGTAATTGGAATTTTAGGGCTTTTTATTTATCAAGCTGATCAAAATTCCATAGGAAGTCTAGTGATGCTAGTTGGTTATGGTCTTGTTGCATTGGGTTCGGCAGGATTTGTTTGGAATTTGGTAGACCCTAAGTACTATGGGCTTTTAATTACGCTTAATTCAGGTGACAAGAGGTTATTTGTAACACAGGATATGAAAGGACTAAAACAAGTCATTTTAACGATTTATGAATTTATTGAAACAGATAGTGGCGCAGTCTACCAAATTTCAATCAAAAATAGTCAAGTCAGTGGCAACTTCATTCAGGGTAGTGCTCAAAATGTCTCATTTAATACAGACTAATGATGAACTACTAAATGGTGATTGTTGTAATTTTCATTCTTAGCGTGTAAAGATGCAACACAAATCTGTCAATGTTAACAACAGCGAATTTTCTGGAAACATTATCCAAGGTAATGTTACTGGAAATGTTGTAGCTCAAGCCAACCAATCTGAGCAAAAGCAGACCCTTGCACAAGCAGCAGCAGAAATCCAGCAGCTTCTAAAACAGTTAGAGCAGACTAATCCAACTGCAACTGATAGCGAGAAGATCAATCACGTCAACGACGAAACAACACCCAGCTTCAAGCGCCGCGTAGTTAGCGCCTTACAAGCGGGTGGCGAGACTGCCATCGATGAATTTTTGGACAATCCCTACTTCAGCGTTGCTAAAGCAACTGTTAAAGGGTGGCTGAAACCCGAGTAGTATCAATTGCCAGCCGTCTCGGTTGATAAAAGAAGCAAGGCAGCCAAACTGCATAGCCCAACCAGTCCTCACGCTGAATACAGATACCGATCATCCATGAATCGGTATCTGTTTGTTGATCCATAGCCCAATAGCGATCAGATTCATTAAATGATAGGTTACGGGTAGGCAGTGCCCGCCCCACTACTATCTCTGACTAGATTGATAATTCAGTTTCGCTGACAATGAAACTCAAGAATATTGAGATTTCGGTGAATCAAATTTCGCGGATTTGTCAACGGTGGCATATTTCCAAGCTGTCACTGTTTGGTTCAGTACTGCGTGATGACTTCACCCCAGCCAGCGACGTTGATGTTTTAGTCGAGTTTGAACCTGGCTTCACCCCAGGATTTCTAAAACTCCATCAACTCCAAGAAGAACTATCCGCTTGCTTAGACAACCGGTCAATTGATTTAGTCACCTTCAAATCGCTAAATCCCAGAATTCGCGACCATATTCTAGAAGCTGCCGAAACCTGCTACGTTTCAGAAAAATGATGACTACTGAACTTTTTACTTAACTCATAAGAGGCAAATCATGATCGCTGCTAGAGAAAATCATCACGCCTTTACACCAGAAGAATACTTTCTTTGGGAAGAAAAACAACTAGAAAAACATGAGCTAATTGACGGCCAAGTCTATGCCATGGGTGGTGGCAGCGTTAACCATGGTCGCATTGCCATTCGGTTAACTGGTTTGTTTGATGCTCATTTGGGCGATCGCAACTGCATCACGGGTAACTCTGACGTTCGGGTAAATATCCTAGGAACCAACGATTACACCTACCCCGATGCCAGCGTCAGTTGTGACGATCGCGACAAAACCACCAGCCAATACATCACCTATCCTTGCCTCATTGTTGAAGTGCTGTCCGAGAGTACCGAAGCCTACGATCGCGGTCAAAAATTCCGCCGCTATCGCCAAAATCCCATGCTGATTGACTATCTCTTGGTCAGCTCCACCAGCATCGCCGTAGACTTGTACCAAAAAAATGAGGCCGGCGATTGGCTGATTTTCAACTATCAAGCCGGTGACACGATCGCCCTGAAAAGCATTGATTTGCACTTCCCGATCGAGCAGATCTATCGCGGCCTCAACCTAACCCCAGCCGCCGACTCTCAAGAATGAGTCAGGAAGCTGACTGATTCAGCCAGATCAAGGCTATTTTCTGCGGCTCCGACAGCGGAATGAACTGCCCACCCTCAACCACATTGCCAAAAGAACCAACCTTCGGGTTTGTCAGCACCAAATCGCAGAAAAATATAGCCAATGCCGCCATCACCAAAGTTCGGCCCCTCGCAAATCCAAGTATTGTCTGCTTCATCCCAAAAAATATCGACTGGACTAGTGGGCTGCTCTAAAAATTGGTATGAATCACTGAGTTGACCCACAAAAACCCAGCCTTCCCCAGGGCCCTCACTCGGGCTTTGCAACCATGCCGGAACGCTACCTAACTTGGTCACACAATCAACGCTGTCGGTGGCAGCATCGGGCAAGTCCCAATATTGATCATCATCAAAAAATGCTGGTTTTTGATTCTTGGTCACCGCATCTTTTTTGGGAATCCAGGTCGTAATTCGGGCTTCTAGCTCTAGCGGCGGTGAGTCGGCCGGCATGGGCACAAGCCGATCGGACAATACTTCCGGATCCAGAATTAGACAGGCGTTGGCTCCTGATCCCCCTTCCCAGGTGGGGCATGTGCCCGGGTCGTGATTGCACTGAAAAACGAGCAGCACACGACCCGATCGCCCCAAATCTAGTCGCTTTGGATGGTGAACCAGTTGTGCCAAAAGGGACTGACTTTTTCCACAGTGACTACAGATTGGATACTGCTCTGGCGGTAGGCCCCAAGGGAGTCCCCCCAGCTTATCTTCTAACTGATTTTGAGGCGGTAGATCGGCACTGAGCTTGAGGTTCGGTACAAAATATTTCATGGTTTGACTTGAGTGAAAAAATGGATGAAACCCGCTTGAGTTGTTGATGAATCATGCGGGTATGAATTCCTATTAAATTCCTAGACTTGGGGGCGATCGTCCTGAATCAACGCCGCCGACTCCGATCGACCCAACCGATCGAGCTGGTTCAGGGCCACATAACTGATCCCCACGGCCGCCACACCGTTAATCGCAAAGGCCACTCCCGCCATGCTCAGGGAAAGCGGATCAGAAACAATCCCCATCAGCATCGGAGCCACAGGGGTCATTAGCCAAACCCAGTCCCAAGCATTCGTCCACCCGATCGCATCGCGCGATCGCATCATCAGACCCAACAAGAGCGAACCAACGATCGCCGCCCCCACCAATCCCGCGGCCCAGGCGACCGGTCGGCGCACCTGCCACAGCAAGGCCCATTGGGCCAGCGCTCCATAGAGCAGCATCAAACCCGTGGTGCAGCCGATCGCCACCAACACCAACAGGCCTTGGGTGGAACTATTGAAACAAAAGGCCAGGGCCCAAGGCGACCAAAGGGCGATCGTCAACCCACCATTCACCAGCAAGGCCAACAGGGGCGGGCTGTTTTCTCCCCAAAGCCAGTCATCGATCGCCCGTTGGCTCGATCGCGCGTCTCGGGTTCTTTGAAAATGGCGATAGCGGGCCCAATCCAACAGGGTTTGGCGCGTCGGCAACAGCAACACAACCCAAGCGAACATTTGGATCAGCCAAAAGAAGCCCACCACCGCCCAGCCTTGGAAGTGGTTGGCATTCCAGGGCATAAAGAAGCCCATGGCCAACAGGTTGAACCCGATCGTCAGCCAATAGCTTCGCACTTTGGTGATGAAGGTGTTGGCGGGGTTCTGAAAACGCCGAATCACAGCTTGCCAAAAGGTCAGCGCCACCCCCGCACACCCCGCGATCGCGATGGCGGCGCAAAGCTGCGGCTGGAGGATTAAATCTTGACCAAACCAGAACCAGGAAGGGGATACGGGGGTGTCCATTGTGCCTCGGATCATCACCCCTCGGGCGATCGTCAGGGCGGGGGCAAACAGGAAGAGGCCCAGAATGCCAAAGGCCCAGCTTGATATGGCCTGTTTGCTGTCGCTGACGCTGGCATAAAACAGCCCCAACAGATAAAGCGCACCCAGAAAAGCCACCGCCACCCCATCCACCAGCAACAGGCCACCGAGGCCAAGGCCCGCTTGCAGGCCGGCGAGGGTCTGGAGGGGCAAGGCCAGCAGCACCGCCCAATGGATCAGGGCCGGCGCACCTAAGAGTTTTCCCCACAGGATCCGGTGGCTGGGTTCCGGGGTCATGCGAATGAAGTCGAGGGTTCCCTGTTTGCTTTCCTCAAGCCAGTTGGTGATCAGGGCTTGCGTGCCACCCAGCACTAACAGGCCCACCAAAATTGAAGACAGCCAAAAGAACAAGTCCAACCACCACAGGGGCCAATTCACCGCAAAGGTTGAGGACGACAGCAATTCACAAGCTCGCAGTTCTTCATCGGCCTGGCCGGTGCAATAAAACCGCAGGATGCCTTCGGTTTCGGTGGAAACGGTGGCGGTTTCAACGGCGATCCTTTGCCAGCTCATCCAAAAGGCTGCTTGGGCAATCAGGGAACTGAGGGTGGCTAAGGTCAAGTTGCGCGAGGTGCAGTTGCCTTTCAGTTCTCGCAGCAGTTGGGGATTCCAGTTTCCGAGCCGATCGAGCCAGCGATCGAGCTGAGTTTTGAGCGATCGTTGGCTGGTTTGCAAGCGATTCAGCCAGCTTGAGGGGCGGGGGTTCATGAGGCTTGTTGGTGTCCCAGTTTCAAGAAAATTTGCTCCAGGCTTTCTCGATCGCGCCGGAATTCCACAATCGGAATTTGGGCCCGCACCATTTCCCCGAGCAGGTCGGCACAGTCGGTTTCATCACCCTGAAAGTCCACAGTAATGCGGCCGGTGGTGGGATGACATTCCCAGGCGATCGCCCTGGGGTCGGTTCTCAGGATCGTTTGCAAATCATTGAGCCGATCGAGGGCTGTGATCACCAGGGTGTGACGGGCAAATTGGGCGTAAAGGGCTTCCAGAGGTGCGCTGGCCACCAACCGCCCCAGTTCCATCACCCCGATCGCGGTGCAAAGTTCCGCCAAGTCGCTGAGCACATGGGACGAAATCAGCACGGTCATGCCAGCCCCTTGCAGAATCCGCATCAGGTTGCGAAATTCCAAACGGGCGATCGGGTCAAGGCCGGAAACGGGTTCATCCAACAGGAGCAAAATCGGCTCGTGAATGATAGTGCGAGCTAGGCTCAACCGTTGTTTCATGCCGCGCGAAAGGGTGGCGATCGGGCTATCGCGCTTCGGCAACAGTTGCACCAAATCCAGCACCTCATAAAGCCGCTGCCGCAAGTGCGATCGCCGCAGGCCATAGAGCCGCCCAAAATAGTCTAAATAATCCCAAACGGTCAGATCTTCATAGACCGGGAAATCGTCCGGTAAAAAGCCAATTCGCTGTTTCAGTTTTGCCCGCCGACTGCGCCGATTGGGATCTTCACCGCTGAGGGATTCACCAGTTAAATATTCACCATCAATCAAAATTTTTCCAAGGGTTGGTTCCTCCACGGCTGCCAACATCCGAATCAGGGTGGTTTTGCCTGCTCCGTTGGGGCCAATTAGCCCATAGACTTCCCCAGGGGAAATTTTCAGATCCACCTGATTAACGGCCAGCTTGCGATCGAACTGTTTACTTAAACCACGGGTTTCAATTGCCCAGTTCATGGCCAGGTTCTCGATTGGGGTGTCTTGCCTGGGGTGTCCGCCTGATTGATGCGATGGCGAAGGGGCATGGTGAAGGGTCAAGCATTCAGCGGCAACGTTCAGCAACCTTCAGCCTCTTCCGAACTTACCCAATTTCACTGCTATCGATCGCAGATTGGCTATTCAATCCCCTAAGGCAGGCAACCGGATCGCTTGAAACAGTTTCCCGATCAGCGGGGGCCAAAGGCACGGTTCGCAAACGGCTGGGAATCTTCAGAGTTCGTTGTCTTTTGAGTTAAGAAATATCAAGCAAGATTGCAATCACCCCGGATTCGTAACCTATGATGAATGCAGGGCGCAGGATTGCGCCCTGAGGTTTTTCAAAACTCAATCCTAAAACTCAATACCCTGCTGGGCAGGAATTCCCTGGGCGATCGGGTGTTTGATGCGGTTCATTTCAGTCACCAAATCCGCCATTTCAATTAACCCCTGAGGAGCATAGCGACCCGTGCTCGCCACGTGGCAATGGGGCGGCCGGTTTTGAATTCCCGCTTGCACCGGTTCCAGGGCCAGTTGCTGATGCTTGAGGGCAATGTGCAACTCATCAAGTACCACAAGGGAAATTTGCGGATCTTGGATATAGATCAGGGCCTGTTCCCAGGCAGCCGCCGCCATGGCCCGATCACGATCGGGATCCTGGGTTTCCCAGGTGAACCCGCCGCCCATGGTGTGCATTTGCACCGGAAATCCCAAGTTTTGCAACCGGGTGAGCAACAGGCGATCGCCATCGGGAAACGCCTCGTTATTTTTCACAAATTGCACCACCGCCACGGGTAAATCATGGGCTAAATGGCGATAGACCAGGTTCATGGCGCTGCTGGTTTTGCCTTTGCCCAACCCGGTGAATAGCAAATATAATCCCCGTTCATTTCCAGCTCGATTGTCGCGGGCTGCATCCTTGGCGGCCTTAATTTTTTGCAGGCGATCGGGCTTTTCCGCTGGCGTTGTCTCAGGTTCTAAACTGGGGTGATGATCACTCATGGTTAATTGAGATCTTTTGGTACTTCATTCACTTTCAAATTTTAATCCTGAAACCATCTTTGATCAGGCTTCAGGGGGATCAAATTGGTGGTATGCTGAGGCGGCCAACCCAGTTCGAGTCATCTGATCAAGGTTTAGGTCAATTTAGATCAATCTTGAATTTTGATTAATTATAAAATCATGAGAAAAATTGAAAAAATCATGAAAGATTGCCAATTTAATCATCAAAAATTCAATCATCCAGAAAAAAGTAAGCAAAAGAACCGATTGAATTCTAAAATTGGTGATCGATTCTTGATCGTGATTAGTTCACTTGTGGGTTTCTGCTGTTTGAGTTTTTCCTTGCCTGGTTTAGCAACAACCAATGAACAACTAGTTAACCCGTCGGTGACCGATCAAAGATTCCTACCAAAACTATTGATCCCAAAATCTCAACCACAACCTGTGATTGAGCGGCGAGTGGTTCCTGAATTCGGTCAACATTTTCAAGATCTCAAAGTTGAAGGCTCCATTATTATTTACGATCCCCAGAAAAATCAAATTTATGAACATAACCCAAAGCGCAACCAAACGCCGTTTTCTCCTGCTTCCACTTTTAAGATTTTGAATTCGCTGATTTCCCTCGATGCCCAAGTGATTCCCGATCAGGATGTGCGGTTCACTTGGGATGGCATTCAGCGCCCCTTTCCCGGCTGGAACCAAGATTTGAACATGCGCGAGGCCTTCAAGGTTTCAGCCGTCTGGTTCTACCAAATTTTGGCTCGGCGTATCGGCTATGAACGCATGAAAGCTGGGGTAATTGGGGCAAATTACGGCGATCGCAACATTGGCGATCCTGCGAATATTGATCAATTTTGGCTATCGGGCCCGCTCAAAATCACGCCCGAAGAACAAATTCAGTTTCTTCAGCGTCTTTATTTGAACCAGTTGCCTTTTTCTGAACGCTCGATCGCGATCGTGAAAGAGATCATGATCACGGATCAAACGGCGCAATATACCGTCAGAGCGAAAACGGGCTGGGCCATGAGCGCAAACCCCCAAATTGGCTGGTATGTGGGCTATTTAGAGCAAAATCAGCAGGTCTATTTCTTTGCCACAAACTTGGAACTTCCGGAGCCGGCCCAAGCAACTGCTCGCAAGGAAATTACCTACCGCTGCCTCAAAACTTTGGGACTGCTGTAGCCCTGGCGTTCAATTGCAAATAAATTCCTGCAAGTAAATTACAGAATCCTAAGGTTGACAAAATTGGATCGATAGATTTCTTCCTAATTTTGTGCTTGGGAGCTTTGATTCTCGTCCTGTTAGTCTTGCTGAGCTAGGTTCTCTGAAAATTCAGTAGAATCATATTACTTATCCATTGACGATCGGTTACCAAGCAACTGGCGATCGATCAATTGACAAGCTATCAAAAAATCAATTTGGGTTGATGCCGTGAGCAATTCCGTAAACCATTCCCAAGGGCGGAACTGGCGCGATCGCCTCATACAAATTTGTTTTGATCGATCGGGGCGATCGCCCTGGCCCTTGTTGTGGAGTCTCGCGATCGCGGCGCTCTATGGTGGCCTGTCTCTGCATCAAGGATTCAGCGGTGAATTTGTGGTTCAAGATGACGCTCGCCAGCATGTGTTTTGGATGCAGCGATTTTTAAATCCTAGCCTTTTTCACAATGATCTGATTGCCGATTATTTTGAATCGATCGCCCCGATCGGCTACACAAAACTCTATCAACTGGCCGCTTTTTTCCAAATCAATCCCCTAATTTTTAATAAACTCCTACCGCCCATTCTTGGACTGATCATCACTTTCTTTACCTATCGGGTCACTTTTGCTATTTTCCCAGTTCCGGTAGCCGGTTTTCTAGCAACCGTCTTGCTCAACCAAAGTCTTTGGCTAAAAGATGACCTGGTTTCTGGTACGTCGCGTGCTTTTGCCTTTCCACTCTTTTTAGCAGTTTTGGATGGATTAGCTCGCAAGTCGCCTCAACTGTTGTGGAGTTCCATTGCCCTTCAGGGGTTAATTTGTCCAACCTATGCCTTGGTTTCCGGTGGTTTAATCTCGCTGAAACTTGCTTGGGTGGGCTATCAAAAGCTGGAACGCGCCTGGTTGTCAGCCGCTTGGACAATTCGCAATCCTTCAGACTTGAAAGTGGCAGAAGACTTGGCATTACAGAAATCAGATCTAGTTTTGGCAATTCAAAGCCGCCTCATTGATGTGGAACGCCAACAACTATTCTTATATATTGGTGCTTTGGGCAGCTTGTTTTTAGTATTGCTACCGGTACTCTTTTTGGGGCAAGATTTCGGGCCGGTGGTTTCTGAAAAAATTGCCCGCACCATGCCGGAATTTCTGGATGGAGGACGCACAAATATTTTTGATCGTGATTGGATTGATTACTGGTTTTTTGGTCGTGGCACTAATCTCATTCCTCGATCGCTCCTTACGCCAGTCACTTTAATTTTTGGCTTTGCTTTACCTCTTTTTCAACTTTCCCTTTCGCAGCTCAAAGGTATTCAAGCGCGATTTCCCCTCGGTCACCGAATTACGCCGGAGGTTAACAATTTATGGCAACTGGGCTTGGCTTCGATCGGGTGGTTTTTGTTGGCCCATGGATTGCTATTTCGGCTCCACTTGCCCAGTCGCTACACGGGGCACAGCTTCCGAATCATAATCGCGATCGCGGCGGCCATTAGCCTTGTGATTGTTTGGGAAGCTCTCCAGCGCTGGGCTGGGCGATCGATTCCAAACTTTGATTCCTCTGCGGTTTATTCCTTGCCCCCGCTTTTCAATGCCCCAATTGCGCAAGCCATTCGACCAAAACCGAAATCCCTTCGTTGGAAAGTCTATCTTTCCAGAAGCTTCAGCATGATTTTAATTGTGCTGGTGTTGGGATATCCGCTGTTAGTTTCCACTTTTCCAGCAAATAGTTATCAAACGGGTCGTGCCGTCAAGCTCTATCAATTCCTTCAGGGGCAACCAACGGATATCAAAATTGCTTCCCTGAGCAGCATTGGGGACGATATTCCCACCTTTGCCGGACGTTCAATCCTCACGGGCAAAGAATATGCCGTGCCCTACCACTTGGGATATTACCGTCTGTTTCGGGAACGAATTTTACGAACCATTGAAGCCCAATACAGCACCCATGCCCAATCTGTGAAATTCTTTCTGGCCCGATATCACATTTCATTTTGGCTGATCGATCGAGCCGCTTTTTCAGAAAATTACCTCAAAGATTCTTGGCTAGAGCAATATCCAGAGGCCAGTGAACCAGCGCTGCAAACCCTGAGGCAGGGACAAACACCCCTCGTGCAATCCCTCATGAATAGTTGCGCCGTGTTGCAAGATCAAACCTGGGTGTTGTTAGATGCGCAATGTTTACGGGATAGCTAAGAAAATACTGCCTTTAAAGCTGCTGAAATTGCCGCATGAATTTCCGATCAATATAGTCTTTCCAAACCCAAGCCCAAGCTCCCGTAAAAGCCCAACGGCCACGGGTAGCGATCGCCTGGCCATTGGCTAAGTTAATAAGGCTGAGAAATTGCTTCTGGGCTTTGAAGGGTTTCAGCGGCTGGCCCAAAATGGCTGCTCGCAAGTTGTTAGCCAGGGGGCGGCCTTGACGCACCGCAAACACGCCGGCCTTGGGGCGTGGCTGTTCCACCATTGTCGCCACATCTCCCGCCGCAAAGACCTGGGGATGGGAGCAGGATTGCAGATAGCGATTAACCGCAATGAATCCCTGGGGATCCGTGGCGAGGCCGGTGGCCGCCAACCAAGGGGCTGCTGCGGCTTGGGTGGCCCACAGCACCCGATCGCCCCAAAACAGTTGCCCCGAGGCGGCCCGCAACTGGGTATCTGTGCCTATGAGGGTGGCGTGGGTGATGGTTTCACTCAAAACCAGCTCAATTCCCTGGGTTTGTAGCACCTGGGCCACCCGATCGCCCACTGCCGGGGCCAAATGGGGCAGGAGTTTTGCCTCTCGCTGAATCAAAGTAATCGACAGGCGATCGCCCACCAGGGGTTGCAAACGTCGCTGGGCCGCCAAGGCCAGCTCAACCCCACCCGCGCCGCCCCCCACCACCACCAACCGCAGCGGCCTGGATCCCCATTGGGGCAAGGCCGACAATAGCGCATCCCAGTTGGCCAACAGGGCTTGGATCGGCTTCGCGGCAATAATCGATCGCCCCAGCAGAGGTTGAACACCCGGGGGAACCAGGGGCGTGCTGCCCAAATTAACCGAGAGCCAGCGAAATCCAACCGTTTCCCCGCTGGCTAGTTGCACTTGTCGATCGCCCAAATTCAACCCCACAGCGCGATCGACCCGCAACGCCACCCCCGCCCGATCGCACAGGGCCCGCAAATCAATAAAACAATCTTCCCGGCCATAAACCCCCGCCACGTGGCCGGGAACCATGCCCGAGTAAGGTGCTTGGGGTGCTTCGCTGATCAGGGTCACCGAGTCGATCGCGCCGCTGGGCAGGGGGTTTTGGATCAACCGTCGCAGGGCGATCGCGTGGCTGTGGCCGCCCCCCAACAAAACCAAGGATCGGGCTGACTGTGGCAACTTTCAAAATCCCCAAATTGGCTAAATTTCCTAGATTTTCTAGATTCCACAATGAAAAATAAAAGATAAGAAATAAAAGAATAAAAGATAAAAAACCCCACCCAACAAAAGCTGCCACATAGGACAAATTGGGCGGGATTAATTAAACAGCTCAGTGCTTAATTTTCAGTGCTGAATTTTTGTATGGGATTAGCACTTAATTCAGAATTAGCACTTATTCAAATCAATGCCAGCTTCCTTAGCAAATGCTTGCAGACCCTTGGTGTTCAGGGTTTTCAGAGCTTTGGTCGAAAGACGCAACCGCACCCAACGATTACCTTGGGGCCACCAAATTCGCTTCCATTGCAGATTAACTTCTTGGAGCTTTTTGGTGCGGCGGTGCGAGTGGGAAATGGCGTAGGCGTTGTTCGCCTTTTTGCCGGTCAGTTGGCAAACACGGGACATGACGTTCTCCAAGCAGGACGAAAAGGTAAAACTTAGCGGTTGTGTTGATCCCGGCCCATCAAGCGATCAGGATAAGATTCACCACAACTCCAACCCAAAAGATGCCTCTCCAGGCAATAGCCCATTGGCAGCATCGGCCATGGCGGTCGGCTTAGGCGGGCGATCCTTCAGCGGGCGATCGATGACCGATTGAGAGCGCGATTGATCAGTATAACCCAGATAGCAACCAAACCCGGACAGCCCAGCCCGCCAGAAGCCCATTCCGCCCTTAAGACCAATGCCGATCGACCCGATCGATCGCCTAGTGATTAGCAGTCTCTGGTCAGAAGTCTGTGGCTCAGATCAACCCCTCCTAGGGCAGGGAATTTTCCGATCGCCCCCCATGCAAGCCGCCCCCATGCAAACTACAAGTATCTGACTCGCGAGCCTCGCCCCCGGTCGTTTCCTCGTTGGGCGGTGTGGGGATCAACTTTTGGCGAGACAGCCGTAGCCGAATTTGATCCAAATAATCCTGCACACAGACGGGCCCCCGTGGCGGTGGCCCATCATCGGGCCAAGAGGCCAAATCCTGACAGGGACAGGGCCCCGCTTCCAAGTAGCTGTCATTGATGGGATAGAGCAAACTACACCGCGCGCAGGGCAGCAAGCTCCAATGTCCCGACAATAAATCTTTCATGGAACAGACCGTGCCCGCCAGGTGATACATCTGGGGTTTTTCGAGAATTTGCCGCCAAAGTTGCTCAAATTCTGCGGAGTAAGCTTCACCGTCAATGGTGCGGCGAGTCCCGAGCAAGCGATCGTCGTGACCGCACACCACTTGCTTACCCAACTGCAACCAAAGAGCAAGATATTGTTTGACGCGTTCTTCAGGAGCCATTTTGGTGTGGAGTCCGGGGGCGAGGGCCAAAGGTTAAAGCACTGATGGCCAGGATTTGGGATTAGAGCTAGCTTCGCTAAACAAAACCAGGTTGAGAAACTTGACTAAAAATTAGTTCAAAACTGGCTTTAAAAAGCAAACTAAAACTCCAGATTGCGGGTTTATTTCCCAAGCGCCAGCTTCTGGATTAAGACAATAACTGGGAGACTGCCTAGGGAAATATCTGGAGGGTATTCGGAGAAACGTCTAAAGAAATAATTGGGGGAAACCTGAGTGAACAGCTCGCATGAAAACAGGTTAACCGAAAAGCTTGAATGGAAAATTGAGTTACTAACTATCCTGCTTTCGATCCTAAGCTAAGGTTAGAGGGGTCACCGACAAAGAATCTTGAGCTTAGATTAAAGTTTTGGACAATTTTTGGACAATATTTAAGGAAATTAAACAGTTTTTATCCAGTTGTTAAGGATTGACCGATCGCCCGTAAATTCACTGCAAAGCCCGCTGTGACCAGATAACAGGCATTGGATCGGCTGCCCAATTCCCGCACGAGTTTGCCGAGGCGATCGCGAAACAGGCGACCAGCGGGGAAGGCCGGAACCACACCCCAGCCCGTTTCTTCGGCCACAAAAATACACATGGCTGGCAAGGCCGCACAGGTGGCCAACAGCGCTGCACAGGTTTGTTGCCATTCGGGATCGGGGCGATCGAGCCAATTGGCCACCCAAGTCCCCAGTGAATCCACCAACAAACAACTATCGGCGGGCGCTTGGCCCAAGGCTGCGGCCAGCTCCAGCGGCACTTCCCAATTTTGCCAAGTTTCCGGGCGACGCTGGCGGTGTTGGGCCACACGATCGGCCCACTCTTGATCCTGGGGATCCAAGTACGAGGTGGCCACATAGATGACCGATCGCCCCGAGGCCGCGGCTAACCGTTCCGCCCACTCACTCTTGCCCGATCGCGCCGGCCCCGTCACCAGCACCACCCGTGACCATCCCGATTCTGAAGTCTGAGGCTGAGTCATGATGATGGGTTGCCCAATCGGGGCTACTTAAGGGGCTTTGCCCGGTTAATTGCCCGGTTAATTGCTCAATGAATTGCTCAACAAACTGCTCAATAAAGCATTCGGTGAATGAGCTACTCGCTGACCCGCGACATCAAAAACCAAGGGGCCAGCCCGATCGCGCTCCCAATGCCCACAGCACTGGCCGCCAACATTTGCCAAAACGATTGCCAGCGCGATCGGCCCGCCACCCGTAATTCCACCTTGGCCAAAAATTCCGCCGCCAACAACAGCATCACATCCGTTGTAATGTCCAACCGCGACAGCACAATCACCACGCCCATTGCTGCCAAAATTGCGCCCCCGAAAGACTTGGTGGCCGTTTGAAACCAAGAAAAACGCCCAAACTCTGGCCAAGGCAACTTAAGGGTAAACAGGGCCGCCAAAGCCACGGCCACCAACAAAGCCACTCCTGCCACCTCTACCAGCGAGGGGGGCCGGGGCACAGCCAGCAACGCCACCCAACTCAAGGCTAGGTAAACCAACGCCAGGATGAATAGCGATAGTCCGGTGTGGTTGTTGTATAAGCGCATGGAACCTTGTTTCCTCTTCAACTACAAGGTTTTGTCTGTAAAAAAGGCAATTTTCCGGGAAAATCAATGCGTAATTGAGAGGCTAATGAATTTTAGGAAATCGGAGAAGTTAAAAGCTAGTGGAAATGGCTTGAACCGGGCAGGTGGGAACACATTGCTCGCAAACTACACAGCGCGATCGAGCAAATTCTAGGCGGAAAGTTTCTGGGTGCAGCGACAACGCCCCCGTGGGACAAACGCCCGTGCAAAGACCGCAATGGACACAGCTTGCTTCATCGATCGAGATTTCTCGATTGGCAGAAGAAACATCAATATCGAGGGATTCCATCCACTCCATGGCCGCGTCCATTTGGTCAATGTCGCCAATGAGTTCAACGACTAATTTTCCAACGCGATCGGGGGCCACTTGCGCTCGAATGATGTTGGCAGCCACATTAAATTCTTTCGCCAATCGATAGGTGATTGGCATTTGCACCGCATGTTTCGGAAAGGTGAGTGTGACGCGCTTTTTCAAAACAAATCACCGCCAGCGAACGATCGGGGGAACCAGGGCAATCGGGTCAATTCAGATCAATTTAGGTTAATTCGGCTTAGTTCAAATTGGTTCAGATTAGTTCAGATCGATTCAGATCAATTAGGGAAAACCACAGCGCTCGGGCCGGCGGACAGGCCGATCGAGCCTTCACCGACCAATGCCCCCCTAAATCCTAAATAGCGAGCGGCCCATCCAGCGGCGATTCAACAAGCCTATGAAGACATGTAACGAAGTTGTTACAATCAAAATAGCCCTTGCAGAATACTGTTAACCCTAGAACACTGACCGAAGCGCCAATCACCGAAAGCGGTCGTGATTGGGGTTATGGGGGCGATCCCGTTGGTTTCGGAGTTGCGGGATTTGGGCGATCGGCCCAACCTGCGCCGAAAATTCTGGAGCACCAGCCACGGGGAACCAGAAACGAGTAACCAAAAAAGTTCGGGCCCGGTCGTCCTTGGCTCTTGAGGACTGTATCGCTAGCCTAGCACCAGAACTGAGCCGCCATTCCGCTTTGCCCTCTTGTTTTGCCATTCTGCCATGAGCCAGCTTTCTCCTGAACCGACTTCCCAGCCCTCAACCGTGATCCCCGGAGCTGCCGCGGCCGGTAGTCGTCTGCCAAATTTGGTGGTGGCCATTGTGGCGGCGTTGTTGGGGGTGGTGTTGTTTTTAGGGCTACGCACGGAACCCAACAGCAACATTCTGGAACGGCTGGCACGTGATTCTGTGCCGTTGGATCAGGCGATCGTCAATGGCAAGCCGACGGTGCTGGAGTTCTATGCAGATTGGTGTACCAGTTGCCAGGCCATGGCGAATGATTTGCGGGAGTTGAAGCAGGACTATGGCGATCGGGTCAATTTCTCGATGCTGAATGTGGACAACACCAAATGGCTACCCGAAATTCTGAGCTATCGAGTGGATGGGATTCCGCACTTTGTCTTTTTGAATGCCCAGGGTCAGGAGTTGGCCCAGGCGATCGGGGAGCAGCCGAAATCAATCATGGCGGCGAATTTGGCGGCCTTGGCTGACGGAACCGCCATCTTGCCCTATGCGAAGGTAAACGAAGGTCAAACCTCTGAGTTTGATGCTCCGTTGTCTGGAGATGGGGCCCAAAAATCGGCGGCAACGGATCCTCGCAGTCATGGTGCGTCAGTTGCCAATTAGGACAGGGTAACCGGCCGTGAATGTCGGGAATGCTCAACAGTCCCTAAAACCACCAGTTTAGAAGTCTCTAAAAAACCTCTAGCAACTTCTAGAAATACGGCTAGAACTACAGCCGTCCATTTTCACTTTTCCTTGGCCCCTGGCATGTCCTCCCGTCTTTTTACAACTCGAACTCAACTGGCTCGCGGCCAAGGTAAATCGGTTGTGCCGCGAGTTTATGAACAGTCGATCGCGATTCAGGCCAGTGCCACGGCGGTGGAGTGGTGCTTCACCGATCGCGAGCTGATGCATCGGTGGCTGAACCCAGCCCTGCGCTGTGATCCCGTGGGCGATCGCTGGGGAACCGATTTGGGCGATCGCACCCGATTTGTGTTGCAAATTCCCCTGTTGGAACCGGCGCTGCAATGCACGGTGGCGGAGCGATCGCCTGGCAAAATTGTTTGGGCTTTTTCTGGCTTTTTTGTGGGGCGCGACTCTTGGGAATGCATTCCCGATGGATCCGGCACTCAGTTAATCAATCGGTTTGAGTTTGTGATCCCCAATCCCCTTGTTCGCTGGGGGTTCGATCGGGTGGCGGCCGGCTGGGTGCAAGGCGACATGCAAGCCCAGCTCCGTCGTCTGAAGCGCGTGGCCGAGGAAGTCTACCACCTGCGATCGGGGCGATAGCACTGTCCTACGTAAAATTACGTAACCAAAATAGAACATTGTCCGGAAATCGCCGTCAAGCTCTCTAAAAGACAGTAGAGTTCAGAAGGATAGCCTCTTTTCCTGTGGCTTTTTCAGGTGGGCTTTCCTTCGTTCTGGTTTTTTCTTGGATGAGCACCATGGTCGATTCATTTTGCCATGGGTTCATTCACCGACTTTTTTGATTTCTGGATTGATTTCTGGATGAATTCCTGGATGAATTCCTGAGTTGATTCCTGGATGAATTTCTAGATAAATTCCTGGATTGGTTTCCATGGAGTCGGTGAAAATACCAGTTCCTCGCCACAGATCTGCCACCGAACTGCTACGTTGTCGGAGGGTTTGGTATGTCTAGAGCATCTTCAATGCACCTTGCTCCCCAGGAGCTAACATCCATCGAGCAGGATGTTTTACGTGTTATTCAACAGTGCGATCGCAAGGGTTTTGCAGCCACGTTGGATTTGATTCAAGTGAACACGGGCTATGCGCTGGACGCGATCGAGCGGGCCGTTGAACATTTGATTCAAAGCCGTCTAATTCGTCCTCTAAATACGGAAGCTTGGGGTGATTGATTGTGGGCCGGCGGAATAGGAAATTTCACTGAAGAAATTTCACTGAAGACTGCTCCCAATCATCTAGCCTTTCCCTCTAGTCCTTGAGGCCCAGGTGAGATTGAATCTGTCGCAGCAGCTTGTGCATTTCGGGCAAGCGGCGATAGATGGCAGAAGTTTTGAGCCATTGACTGTTGGAAATGGCTGGGTAGCCGGAGACAATCTCACCGGCCGGTACGTCACTGTGCAAACCGGACTTGGAGGAGGCGATCGCCCGATCGCCCATTTTGACGTTGTTGGCCACGCCCACTTGCCCGGCCAGAATCACCCCTTTGCCCAACTCCACGCCCCCCGCCAAGCCTGCTTGGGCCGCGATCGCGCAGCCTTCCCCCAGTTGGCAGCCATGGCCAATGTGAACCATGTTGTCAAGCTTTGTGCCCCGGCCAATGCGGGTTTCGCCCATAGCTGGCCGATCGATCGTGCTGTTGACTCCCACATCCACGCCGTCTTCGAGCACAACGCGCCCGGTTTGATCCAGCTTTTGCCAGCCTTGGGCCGTGGGCACAAAGCCAAATCCTTCATCGCCAATGACTGCGCCACTGTGGATGATGCAATGTTGCCCAATGATCGATCGCTCGTGGATGGTGCAGTTGGCATGGAGCCAGGAATCGGCCCCGATCGACGCGCCCCCATAAATCACCACGTTGGCCATCAGGCAAACCCGATCCCCGATCGTCACCCCCTCATAAATCGCCACATGGGGCCCGATCGACACTTCCTGACCCAGTTGCACAGTCGGATCAATCCAGGCGCTGGGGTGAATCCCCGGCTTGGGTTTAAAGGGTTGATAGAACAGCCGCACCGCCACGGCAAATAGCATTTTGGGATCTTGCACCGCCACCCAGGCCAACCCCAGCTCGCGAGCTTGGCTAATTAGCTCAGGACGGTTGGGCAAAATCACGGCGGCTCGGGTGCTTTCCAAGCAGTCCGCAAATTTATCGCCTTCCAAATAGGTCAACTGACCGCCCTGGGCCTGGGCGATCGGGGCGATCGTTGTCAGCTCAGGATCATCCGCCAAGGAAAATTGATCGAAGGGGCGATCGCTCAGCTTTTCTAACTGCTTTAATAATTCGCTAAATTTCATGGCTCAAACTTAACGGCTTAAATCTATTCAAACTTAAGTTATTCAGACTCAAGTTATTCAAACTCAAGAGTCATTCCAAAAACCCCAAGCAGGAAAGCGGAAACCCGGTTGGGGACGCACCGTCGTGCGCCCCCGCAGGAGGATTGCAACGATGGTGTGCCCCCGCATTCCATATGAGGATTGCAAGGCAAGGGGCTTAAGCCCCTTGTCCCTGCGATCTTCAGGGATTCCCGCAATCTTCAGCGGTTAATGGATCCTAGCCTGAGACTTAGGCTTCATCCAATGCCGCAATCCCAGGCAGCACTTTGCCTTCCAGCAACTCCAAGCTTGCACCGCCACCGGTCGAAATGTGGCTCATTTGGTCAGCCACACCCACCTTTTCCACCGCTGCCACCGAGTCGCCACCACCAATAATCGTGGTCACGCCCTTCGGAGTCAGGGTCGCCAAGGTTTCCGCGATCGCCTTGGTGCCAGCCGCGAACTTGTCGAACTCGAACACGCCCATGGGCCCGTTCCAAATCACCGATTGGCAGGTTTCCAGCGCCTTTTGGAACGCCGCCACCGAGTCGGGGCCAATGTCCAGACCCATCCAGCCATCGGGGATTGCATCCACGCTGACGGTTTGGCTGTTGGCATCGGGCGCAAAGTTATCGGCCAACACCACATCGGTCGGCAACAACAGTTCCACGCCCTTGTCCTTGGCCTTCGCTTCCAGAGCGGAGGCCAGATCCAGCTTGTCATCTTCCACCAACGACTTGCCCACGGACAAGCCGCGTGCTTTGTAGAAGGTGAAGATCATGCCACCGCCGATGAACAGCTTATCCACCTTGTCCAGCAGGGTTTCGATCACGGTGATTTTGCTCGACACCTTCGAGCCACCCACAATTGCCGCCAGAGGACGCTTGGGGCTTTCGATCGCCGCTTGCAGGTATTGCAGTTCCTTTTCGATCAGGTAACCCGCAACGGAGGGGCTGAGGAACTTGGTCACGCCTTCGGTGGAGGCATGGGCCCGGTGAGCCGTACCGAACGCATCGTTCACGTACAAATCAGCCAGCGAAGCCAGCTTCTTCGAGAACTCAGGATCGTTTGCTTCCTCTTCCGCGTAGAACCGCACGTTTTCCAGCAGCACCACATCGCCATCGTTCATGGCTGCAACCGTTGCTGCTGCCTCGTCGCCAATGCAGTCGTCGGTTTTAACTACCGGTTTGCCCAGCAGTTCCGACAGGCGCACGGCCACAGGCGTGAGACGCATCGAATCAACAACCTTACCCTTAGGACGGCCGAAGTGGCTGGCCAGGATGACCTTCGCGCCTTTGCCGGTCAGGTCTTGGATTGTGGGCAGGGCGGCCCGAACCCGGGTGTCGTCGGTGATTTTGCCAGCATCGTCGAGAGGTACGTTGAAATCAACGCGCACAAGGACGCGCTTGCCAGCTACATCAGCCGCCGACAAATTTGCTACAGTTTTCTTTGACACGATAAAAACCTCCTTTCAATGCGTCTCGCGGAAATTCGCGCGGGAGTTTTCGCGGAAGTTCACGCGGTGAATATTTTCCCCTAAAGATGTTCGAGACGATTCTTTTTCCGATCGATCGATCGCCCGAATCTCGTGAGGCGGCCGAAACCGTTGCCCAACTGGCGCAACTGCACAACAGTCGATTAGTCATTCTGTCGGTCGTTCCCGGCCCCGATGAAGGGGCCATTGAAGCGGCTGAAACCCTCCTCAGCCGGGCTAAAGCCATGTTTGCTGAGCGGGGCCTCGAAGCCGAAGTGATTGAGCGCGAGGGAATGCCTGCGTTCACCATCTGTGATGTGGCCGATGAAGTGGAAGCCAGCCTGGTCGTCATGGGCAGCCGGGGCATGGGTCTAACCACCGAAGGAGCCGCCGAAAGCACTGCCCATCGCGTCATTGACTTGTCTCCCTGTCCGGTGTTGATCGTTCCTTAGCACCAGGGATTCGTAAAACAGCAAAGCCAACACCAGCCAAAATCAAAACTAAAACAAGCTTGTCTGAAGCCTTGGACTGGAGTAATTCTGCCAGGGAAAGTCAGTTTCTAAAGGAGTTCCCGTGCATTTACGCCGGAGCGCGGCAGGCTTCATACATTGCTAAATTAGGGCGCTTTCCTTGCTAAAAAGGAGGGCGCTTTTGCTTGTTATCAGAGTTATGGTGGGATTAATTCCTGCAAAAGCTGGTTAGACCCATGCGACATTTCCCGGGACACCAGCACCCCCCTTCTAACTCTGGGTCTTATTTTGGGTACTTATGAATTTCGGGTCTCTACAGCAGGTCAGTTTTCCCGGGTATCTGAAAAGGCTGGCTCGGCGAATTGCAACACATAAACTTCCCCTCAATTACGTCATTACGGTTCCCTTTGTGCTGCAAGTGGGAATCGTGGTGGGCTTGGTGGGATATTTGTCCTATCGCAGTGGCAGCGATGCTGTTGAATCTTTGGTCGATCGACTGCTAGACAATAAAGCAAACCAAGTTCAGCAGGATTTAGATCATTACCTATCGATTCCTAAAATCACAACTCAAAACAATGCTTTTTTGATTCGCAAAGGTCACTTGAATAGCCTAGATTTAGACGAGCTTGAGTCATTTTTTATTGAACAGCTTAAGCTATTTCCTAAACTAAGCACTTTAGCCCTGTCTAATGAAGCGGGCGATTTTCTAGCCGTTGAGCGTCCGGATCCAAACGCGCTGATTATTCGTCGGTTGCAAGCTGCCTCACCCGATCAATCACTCCTTCGCTATTGGGCAAATCGTCAGGGTCAGCAGCGCGTTTTGCTCGAAGTTCGCCGTGATTATTATCCCCATCGCGATCCACCCCACGATCCTTGGTACTTGAAGGCTCAGCGCAACCCTGCTGGTCTTTGGACGATGGGAATTAGTCTATCGAAGGGCAAGCAAAATCCCATCTTGCACTTGATTCGGACTGTGCCTTTTTATGACCAGTCGGGTCGGTTTCAAGGAGTTTTAGGAGCGAGTTTTTACTTACAGCAATTTGGAGACTTCCTCCAGTCCATTAACACCAATGGTCAGGGGCAAATTTTTGTAATGGAACCCAACGGGCTGTTGGTGGCCAGCTCTGCCAATGAATTACCCTTTGATGCCAGTCCTCGAAAAATATTAGCCCAAAATACTCAACACCATAATCGGCGATTGGATGCCACTCAAAGCAAGGATAGTTTAATTTCAAAAACGGCACAAATTATTAGAAACAACAAAATTAATCTAGAACAAATTCAAACAAAGCTTAAGCTAACAATTCAAATTCAAGATCAAAACTATTTTGTACAAATTATTCCTATCCGAGGCGAGCTGAACTGGTTCACGGTGATTGTGCTGCCCCAGTCGGCATTTATGGATCAAATCCATAGCAATATTTACCGCACAATCTTGCTTTGCCTGTTGGCTTTGTTGGGAGCAGTAGCCACAGGAATTTGGACTGGCTATCGGATTAGTCGATCGCTCCAATGGTTGCGAGTGGCGACCAAGGCTCTCAACCATGATCACCACACCCAAGAATTACAGCCAATTGAAAATGTCCAGATTTTGGAATTTGATCTGCTCAATCTTTCCATTCAAAAAGTTCTGAAAGCACTGAAAAAATCTCGACAAGCTCAGGCAGATTATGAAAAAATCCTGCAATTAAAGGTTGAAGAGAAAACCGCCGCCTTACAAAAAAGCCAAGCCCGTCTTTTAGAAGCCCAAAGAATTGCCCGTGTGGGCCATTGGGAGTTGAATATGGCCAAGCGGGCGATCGTTTGGTCACCGGAAATTTATCGAATTTGTGAATTTGACAAACCCACCAAGGGTTTAAAAGCTCAGCAATTAATCAACCTCATTCATCCGGCCTATCGAGAACGATTTCAGCAAGATGTCATTGATTCAGTGATTGCTCATCGGGCTTTTGATGCTGATTTACGAATCATCACGGCTAAGGGCAATTCCCGTTACATTCAAGTTAAAGGCAAGCCGATCCTGAATGCACAGCAAGAAATTATTCAAGTTACCGGAATCATTGCAGATATTACAGAGCGCAAGCAGCTAGAGCGGGCTCTCAAAACATCGGAGGCCCAAGCCAAGGACATTTTAAACAGCGCGATCGCGGGAATCGTGAGTCTGCGTTTTTTTAAGAATCACACCTGGAAAATTGATCGCGTTTCTGCCGGTTGCGAAACCTTATTTGGCTATACCTGCGAAGAGCTATTAGCTAATCAAAATCTTTGGATACAAGATATTGAGCCGGAAGATTTGCAAAACATTCAAGATCAAATTATTGAAGATATTCTTCATGAAAGAACGGGAACCTATGAATATCGAATTCGTGATCACCAAAGGAGGATTCGGTGGATTTCTCAAACAAATAATGCCGTTTGGGATTTGTTAGGAGATTGTTGGCACGTGACAATTACCGCCATTGATGTCACTGATCGCAAGCTAACAGAGGTTGCCCTGAAGCAAAGTGAATCAAAATTTCTTGATATTTCCGATTCTTCACCGGCTAATATCTATATTTTGGTGCGTCGCCTGGATGGTTCCTTTTATTTTGAGCACATCAGTCGGGCGGCTGAAACCATTCATGAAATTCCCGTGGCGACGATTCTTCAGGATGCCAATATTCTGCTCGATCGAATCTACCCCGATGACCAAGCAGCTTATAACCAAGCCGTTGAACGCAGCATTGAAAACTTACGACCCTTTGAGCATGAATGGCGCGTCATTAATCCATCGGGGAAGGTGAAATGGTTGCAGGGAAGTGCTAGCCCAAAACGGCGAGAAAATGGCGAAATTGCTTGGTATGGCGTTGCAATTGATATTACCGATCGCAAGATTGCTCAAGATGCCTTGAATGAAAGTGAAAGTCGGCTCGTGCGGCTTTCTAGTGTGTCTCCTGTGGTGATCTATTCCGTGGTGGAGGAACCGGGAAAACCGGTGGAGTATGAATATCTTAGCGCTGCTTTTGAGGAAATTCATGAAGTTCCTCTCAGTGCAGCGATCCAAAATCCCATGATTACTTTTAATCAAATTCACCCGGATGATCAAGAAAACTATATCCAGGCTGTGGAATGGTCCAGCCGAAATTTACAGAACTTCCGTCATGAATGGCGAATTATTACACCTTCTGGCAAGGTGAAGTGGTTGCAAGCCAATTCGCGCCCAGAGCTTCGTGGAAACCAAGAAATCGTTTGGCATGGGGTTGTTCAAGATATTACAGATCAAAAGGCGATCGCCAACGCCTTGGCTAAAACAACGGAAGAACTCGATCAATTCTTTTCGGTGGCACTGGATTTACTATGTATTGCGGATATTAGCGGGCGCTTCCAACGCTTGAATTTACAGTGGTCTAAAATTCTGGGCTATCCCTTAGAAGAATTGGAGGGATCGCGGTTTATGGACTATGTTCATCCCGATGATGTTGAAGAAACTATGCTGGCTTTGAATGAACTGGTTAATCAAAAGGAGCTTCATGGATTTGTGAACCGTTATCGTTGCCAAGACGGTTCCTATCGTTGGATTGAATGGCGCTCCGTGCCGGTTAACTCGGTGATCTATGCGGCAGCTCGCGACATTACCGATCGCAAGCTGGCCGAACTGCAACTTCAGGAAGCGAAGGATAAGGCTGAGGCAGCTAATCGGGCAAAAAGTCTATTTCTAGCAAATATGAGCCATGAACTCAGAACACCTTTAAATATTATTTTGGGGTTTTCGCAACTCATCAACCGCGATATTCATTTATCAGAAAGCCATCGCGAATATATGAATTTAATTCAGAATAGTGGCACTCATTTATTAATGCTCATTAATGATATTTTGGATCTTTCTAAAATTGAAGCGGGTCAATTCACCCTTGACGAAGAAGAGGTAGATCTTTATGAAATTCTCTATTCCTTGCAAATTGCCTTTCAACAACAGGCTCTTAAGCGAGAAA
This sequence comes from Limnothrix sp. CMB-01, assembly GCF_055193175.1. Taxonomy (NCBI): domain Bacteria; kingdom Bacillati; phylum Cyanobacteriota; class Cyanophyceae; order Pseudanabaenales; family Pseudanabaenaceae; genus Limnothrix; species Limnothrix sp. CMB-01. The sequence goes on along the minus strand of NZ_CM143720.1, from coordinate 4,483,132 downwards.
ATCAACTCATTTTGGAAATTGGCGACAGAGTTCCTCGATATATTATTTTAGATTCCAAAAAACTGAAGCAAATCCTGTTTAACTTGGTTGGTAATGCGATTAAGTTCACCACCCAAGGATCGATCGCGATTCGAGTTGATTTAATTTCAACCCTAATTGTTAATACCTTTCAAGTCTATCCCTATCCATCTTTGGCAGAGGGGCGATCACCGGTTGATTCCAGTACTTGCGACCCAATGTTGGCCGAAAATCCAGATTTTAGGGCTGCAACGTTTCAGCAATGTCAAAACGAGTCCTATAAAGGGCAGTTTTGTAATCATGACTATCTTCAGTTTCAGGTGATCGATACGGGCGTAGGGATTGAATCTGAGGATTTAAAAGCGATTTTTGATGCTTTTTCCCAATCGGCAGCCGGTAAAAAAAGCTCGGAAGGCACTGGTTTAGGCCTAACAATTAGCCAACAGTTGGTGCAGTTAATGGGTGGAGTGTTGACGGTAGAAAGTGCCGTTGGTTTGGGGAGCACGTTCATGTTTACCTTGCCGCTGCGTACCGGCCGATCGCCTGGGAAAAAATCTGAACATCAGCCTTGGGGGCCGCCTCAAAACCAAACGACGATTGCTGAATCAGCTCGATCGCCCGCATCCTTCTGGGGCGATCGCCTGAATTCTAGAATGTTGTCTCCGTCAAGGTTGAATCACCGGGAATCGGGAACTGTGGCTGATTCTCTGGCGAACGATCGCCCAACAGAATCACCAACGATCGGTTTGGCAGCCATTCGATCGCGCTATCGCATTTTGGTTGTGGACGATCGCCCAGATAATCGCTTGTTGTTAGTGCAATTGTTGAGTCAATTGGGGTTTGTGGTGCAGGAAGCCATGGACGGGGCTGATGCGGTGCAGCGGTGGCAAGATTGGCATCCACATTTAATTTTGATGGATTTAAGAATGCCCGGTTGCGATGGTTATCAGGCAACTCAACAAATTCGGGCGTTGGAGTCTTCGCGATCGACGGTAATTTTAGCCATCACGGCCCAGGCGTTGGTGGAAGATCGAGATCAGGCGATCGCGGTCGGCTGTGATGACTATTTAAGCAAGCCGATTTCCGATCAAGTCCTGATCCAAAAACTGGACTATTACTGTCAGCAAGCCGATCACTCCTCGGATCCGCTGCATCAGGTCTCTAGGGATCGGTCTGATTTTTCATTGACAAAACCGGCTCATTCCCCGGAATTGGTTGCGCCCTTCAATGGTGCTTTGGATAGTCGAGAACCTCCAGATTCATTAGATCCACCAGATCTATTAGATCCATTGAATCAACTGCTAAATCAGCGGCCGGATCCCTTTTCCGACCATTTCATGGATTCCTTTCCCGATCAATTGGGCGATCGCGCTGACGCACTCTCAGGCCTTCGGCATCACCAGCGGGGCCAAGAATTGTTGGCCAAAATGCCCCGCGATTGGCTCATGCAGTTACAACATGCCGCAGCCCTTTGCGCTGAAGATTCCATGCGCGAATTACTCCAGACCATTCCCGAGGAACAGACCCCGTTGTCTGATTATTTGGGCCAACTGATTTACGATTTTGCCTTTGACAAAATCCATCAACTGGTTAGCCGCTGCCTGAATGCGCCTTTTGAGTAATGTTGAATAATGCGCCTTTTGAATGGCCAGAATTCAGAACAGCAAGCGGGCAGCGGAGCAAAAGAGCCGCAGCATAACCCCTTAAACTTGGCTAAATTCCGCCTTGCTGCGTAAATCTTGCAAAATTCCGTACATTTCCGCCGCAAAGCCCTTGGGGTTCCAAAGCGGGGCGGGATTGGCCGGATTTTTAGCCTGTTGCAACTTGTGGCGCACCGCATTGCACAACTCCCGATCGCGCCCTAAGCGCACCCCCCACTCAATATATTCATCCCAAGTCCAGGCCATGCCCTCCTGGTCGAGGCCCGCCGCCCGCATCAGGGAATAGCCCAAGCGAGAGAAGGACTGCTCGCCCACCCTGGTCACGATCGGTTGGTTGAAGTAAAGGGCTTCCAGGTTGTGGGTTGCGCCGCTGTAGGGATAGGAATCCAACAACACATCGGTGATTTGATACACGGCCCGGTGTTCTTCCTCGCTGGCGGTGCGGGGCAACATCCGCACCCGATTGGGGTTCACGCCTTGGCGACGGCATTCCTCGTGATAGAGACTCAGCATCAGTTCCAAATCCCCAATCCGCGATTTGAAGAACAAAATGCTATCGGGCACATAGCGCAGCACATGAACTTGGGCTTGCAGCATTTCCATGCTGACCTTTTGTCCCGTGGGCACGCTGAGGAAAATGGTTTGGTTGGGATCAATCCGGAACGCTTGGCGCTGTTTGGCCCGATCGGTCGGCACGCTCGGCAGATAGGACAGGGCCGCAAAGGAACCCGACATCCGTACTAGCTTTTCGATGTAATAGTGCTCAACACCAGCCGGGTGGGTGTTCCAGTCCACCAGGTTGTAGTTATCGGGGCAAATGTGGGGCGCGTCGTAGCCCAACCAGGTGAGGCAAACGGGCGCGGGCCGGTGGTAGAGCACTTCCGCGTGGGGCAGAATCGTGATCGAATCGAGGTCAAACAGAATATCGAGGTTGTCTTCCCGGGCCCGGCGAATGATAGTGGGGGCGTTGGCATCGGGGAATCCTTCCTCACCGGGCATGTAGAACTTTTCGGCCAAGCCTTCAAACACCTTGGTTCGATCGTCCTTGGGCATGTCGCCGGTAACGTAGAGGAACAGGTGCGGCGTATGTTCCTTAAGGGCGGTGAGGATTTCGCCGCTGCACCACCCCACGGAATGGCGGCGATAGTGGCGAGACATGAACCCAATTCGCAGCCGATCGGACGTGCGGGGCGATCGGGCCGTGGGCATGGCATACAGGGGGCTATTGGCGGCTTGGTGGTCTTTAAAGGCATTTTCCACCAGCTTGCGATAGGCTTCCGCCAGGGCGTTGGCCACCCTGGTGTTGGCCGCCACATCGTCCCGCAGGTGCGGCATATCAAACAGCACGTTCCCGTAAAGCTTCGTGATGTCAAAGGGAGAAAGCTGGTCAATGACCTGAACAAACTCACTTTCAATTTCCAGGAACCGCTGACGGGCCACATGGCCCAAGCCAATGAAACAAAAGGCTTTGGTCGAGATGATGCCCGCGAGAACGCGCTCCCGGGGGCTGCTGCCCGGTTCGTTGAAGGTGCGCCAACAGCGATCGGCCACTTGGCGGGCTTGGGGCAAATATCCCCAGAACAGCAAATGTTCCATCAAGTCCCAATGGGCATCCAAGTGCTTGCGATCGAAGTGAATCGCCCGCTCATACCATTCAAACCCTTCCGGGCGCTTGCCCATGCCGACCAGGGTTTGGGCAATTCGGATGTAGCCCTGAATCCCTTGCACTTTTGGATCCACCGCCAGGGCCTGCTGCCAGCACTGGATAGCCTCTTCCTTTTTGTCGGCCACTTCAAAGGCGCAACCCATGCTCCAGTAGGCTTGGGCCATTTGCGGATTGGCCTGAATAGCCCGCTGAAAACATTGGATCGCCTCGTCCGTTTGCCGCTTGCCAAGCAGAATGCTGCCCAAGTTTGACCAAGCTTCCGCGTAGTTGGGGTTCAACTGCACAGCGGTTTGGTAAGCATTGGCAGCTTCTTGATAGTTGCCGCGGCCGAGCATGATGTTGCCCAGCAGCTTGTGGGCTTCCGGGAAGGCATTTTGGATTGCGAGGGCTTCGGTCACCAGCTCATGGGCCGCGTCCAATTCGCCCCGATCGAACAGCAATGCCCCCAGCCGCTCCAACAACTGGGCAAAGGGAACCGCGCTCGCCATGGTGCGCAGGTCGGCTTCGCGTCCCAAATCACAGGTAGTTTGGCTGGCTTTGGGAGGAACGGGCTGGCCGGCGCGATCGGCCTGGATCACGGCGGCGGGAGCTTCAATGCCCCAGAGGGTTGGGCGCACGGCCAAACCCCGACGATAGTGTTGTTCAGCGCCAGCCAGGTCACCAATTTCCAGCAGCAGGTTGCCCGAGACCAACTCAATTTCGGCCACGCGATCGAAACTACCCGCCAAGTAATGCCACTGGGCATATTGGCTGTAGGCCGGCAACAGATCCGCCACCAAGGCCCGCAGGTTATCCAACACCTCCGGACTGTCGGGCTTGATCTTTTGGGCCTTGGTGTAATACTGAAGCGCCTGATCCCAACTGCCGATCGCATGGCAAATTAGCCCCGAGGTGTTCAACACCGCCGGATCATTGGGGGTGAGGGTGAGGGCTTTTTCCACATATTCCACCGCGATCGCCATTTCGCCCATCTGATAGGCGATCGCCCCGAACCAGTGCAGCGCCTCCGGGTGGTTGGGATGGTGCTCCAGGATTTTTTTGTAAATCAGGCCCGATTGTTCGAGCTGACCCGATCGCAGCAGTTGGATCGCCCGTGTAAGGGCCTGAGAAACAGCAGCATCATCCATGACAAAATCCAGGGCAGAGGGAGGCGAAGTTGGCAAAACGCGCAAGTTGGAGGGAAACAATTGGCCAGAATCACGACCGTTGATTAACCCCCGCCCGCTTGGGCCCTCCAGTGCTCAGCCCGGCTGACAGGGGTTGAAGATCCCTAGACCACCGTGGCCGGCTCGCGACTGGGTTCGTTGTAGTAATCCACCAAGGTACTGGCGGGAGGATATTGAATCGGCGGCAGGCGATCGGCCGCAAAATCCTTCAGGAACTGCACATGTCGCCAAAGGAGCGCTTGATGTGAATAGCGCTCTAGAACGGTGTTGCGGGCCGCTTGGCGAATGTGGGCCATCTGGGTCGGGTGCTCCAGCACTTCCGACACCCGATCGGCAATTTGCTTGGGCGAGAAGAAATCGGCTAACAGGCCGTTTTCCCCGTCGCGAATCACTTCTTGCACGGGCGCAGTGGCCGAACCCACCACCAAGCAACCGGCCGACATGGATTCAATCATCGACCAGGAGAGCACAAAGGGCCGCGTGAGGTAAATGTGAGCCTTCGAGGCTTGCAGTACCTTCAGGTACAGGCCATAGGGCAAGGAGCCAACGAAGTGGATCCGCGACAGATCCAGAGGCAACCGTTCCAACATCAGTTGCTTATAGGTTTTGCCATCGGGCAGGGCGCGGCCATAGCAAACCCGATCGCTCCCCACAATCACCACATGGCAGTTGGGGCGCTTCTCTTGCAGATAAACCAACGATTCCATGAACTCGGGGAAACCGCGATAGGGTTCCATGCCCCGGCCCACATAGGTAACGATTTCATCCACATGGGACAAGTCGAGATTCGGCAGCACGAGCTTGGCGTTCGGCTCGGGCACAAAGAAATCGGTGTCTACACCATCGTGCAGTACATGCAGTTTGGATTGGTATTCGGCGGGAAATTGCGATCGCTGCCAGGCCGTGGGGCAAATTCCCCGATCGCAGGTGTAGAGATCCTGCAAAATTGACGCATTTTTAATCCGAATTCGGGCCTGATCGTCCACGGACAAGGGTTCCGCCGGATCAAAATCCGCATCGGCTCCCTTGGATTTATAAAACCACTCGAAATAGCCCAAGAACTTGGTGTCCGGGAAGGCATCCTTCATGAACAGGGTGGATCCCCAACCGGAGTGGCCATAGACCACATCGGGCACAAATCCATTGGACTTCAGCGCGTCGGCCACCCGGAACATGGATTGCCCCTGAAGCACGGCGGCCTCGAAGGGGCGGATGTAGTGATGGGTTCCAGGGGCGGGGTCGCGACTGGGCTTGAACAATACTTTTTGAACGCCGGCAATTTGCCACTCGGGGTTTTCGTTTTTCGTGCCAAAAACCACTTGGTTTTCGGGATCGCGCCCGAGGGCCGCCGCGACGTGGCGAAACTGTGCGGGGAAGTTGGGATGCAAGAACAGAATTCGCATGATCGCCGTGGGTCGTCCTAAAAGTCGTCCTGAAATTCGATCGAGTCTCAGTGTCCCACCGAAGGGCCAAACGGGCAATGCGGATTTGCGCAAGTTGCCCCTTGACCTGGGGGCCAGCAGCCAGCGACTGGAACCCGCTGCCGGAATTGGGAGCACCGTTGGGAGCGCTGTTGGGATCGTTCGGTTGGGATCGCCTTAAGCAACCCAAACCAGTTCCCCTTGACGGGCTAACGATCGGGAAGCGGCCGCCAACAACCGCACCAGGGCCGTGCCGATGGAACCATCGGAGCGATCGAGCGGTGCGCCATCCAAAACGCCGGCCAGAAATTGATCGCAAACCTGCCCAAGGGGTTCACCGCTCGCCAACTCGATCGACTGCTCCGATTGGTTGCAAGGAAGCCATTGGCTGCCAGATTGTTCCAGGGATCCCGCCCACAGGGTCAGGGGCGATCGGGCGTTCATTTCATCAAAAACCAATGTGCCTCGGGTTCCGACCAGGGCCAAGCGCCGGGCCCGATCGGGATTGTGCCAAGCCAGATGGATCGTGGCGGTGAACTGCTCAGGGTAGTAAAGGGTGAGCCAAACCAAATCCGCCAAGCCCGCCGCAGGACTAGGGCGATCGGTCACCTCAAGCCCGGCTCCGCGCCCCCGTTGTAACCAGGTTTGCCCCTTGGCTTGCAGGGCGATCGGGGTTGACTGAAGCCAATGGTTAAAGATGGCAATGTCGTGAATGGCCAAGTCCCACAACGCATCCACATCCTGGCGCACGGGGCCCAGATGGGTGCGAGCCGCATAGCCATAGCGCCGATCGCCGATCGCGCCCGATTGCAGGGCTTTGGCCCCCGCTTCCACCGCCGGATGAAAAAGATAGGTATGGTCAACCATCAGCCGACGATCGACCCGTTGCGCCAAGGTACACAAATCCTCGCACTCAGCCACATCCAGGGTTAGGGGCTTTTCCACCAGCACATGCTTGCCCGCCAACAGCGCCGATCGCACCAGTTCAAAATGGCTGGCGGCCGGCGTGGCAATCACCACGGCCCCAATGTCCGGATTGCCCCAGATCGATCGGCGATCGCTGACCCGTTGCACCTCGGTCCAACCGGGATAGCTGGCAAATCGATCGCCCACGGCGGCTAGCAGGTCTGGATTGGTTTCCACCACGGCCTTCAGGTGCGATCGAGGATGCTCCAAAAAATTGCGAATGAGGTGTGTTCCCCACCGGCCCGCCCCAAATACCGCCAGTCCCAATCGATCGGTCATTGCCTTTAGCCCAAAAACGTCAACGAGGAATCTCAACCGAATCAGAGAATGTCTGAAAAGCCCAAATTGATACCCAGAACTGGCCCCAGCGATCGACGGAAGCCAGAGGATCAAGCCCCTTGCTCCCGCAACCATTGGAGCTGGGCAATTGCTGATCAAGTCCTGAACGATACTTTTCCAGCAGCCTCTAATAATTCCGGTCTGGAAAATTTCCACCTGGAAAATTTCAGTCCGGAACTTCAGCAATGCACCTCAAAAAATCAGATTCAAAACCTAACCCCAAAGTACTGCCCCAGAAACCAAAAGGGCTGAAGAAGGGCTAAAGGGTTGATCGCTTGTCCAGCAGCCAATAGGTATTCATTTCACCACGACCTTTGATGTGAATTGAACCCCGTTCTTCAAAGTGATAGCGATCCTTCAGCCGTTCATAGGTGGAATCGGTGACTTGAATCGAACCAGGAACCCCATGGGACTCCATCCGCGAAGCAATATTAACCGCATCGCCCCATAGATCGTAGATGAACTTCTTCGTGCCAATTACACCGGCAATCACAGGGCCTGTGTTGATCCCAATCCGGATTTCCAACCGTTCACCCAAGGGCCCCAGTGCATGGGCCATGCTCGATCGCATTTCCAAGGCCATATCCGCCACGGATTCCGCATGGTTTGCCTGGGGAACCGGCACGCCCCCCACCACCATGTAAGCATCCCCAATGGTCTTAATTTTTTCGAGATGGTGCTTTTCCGCAAGCCGATCAAAGGTGGAAAAAACTTGATTTAAGCAATTAATTAATTCCAAAGGCTCCAGTTGCGCCGCCAAGGAAGTAAATCCCACAATGTCAGCGAAAAGAATCGTTGCTTCTTCAAATTGTTCCGCTGGTGATTCGTTGGAATCCTTGAGCTGGTCTGCCACCCGGCTGGGCAAAATATTTAGCAATAATAATTCCGATCGCTCCTTCTCCTTGCGCAGTTCAGCGGTGCGCCGCTCCACCCGTTGCTCCAATTCTTCAAAGGACTGCTGAAGTTGGGTGGCCATGCTGTTGAAGGCATCTGCCAGGCGATCGACTTCAATGATTGGACTGCTGGCAACGGTTTGCTCTAAATTGCCCTTGGCCATTTCTCCCGAAGCTTGGGCAATTCGACAAATGGGTTGGGTAATCCAACGGGCCGTTAAAATTCCAATTGGAACCGAAATTAAAAGCGCCAGAAAGCAGAGGGTGATCGTGTTTCTGGTGTTTTCATTAATTTTGGCCATGAAATCCGATTCAGGAACCACCACCACAATCAGCCAATTCAAGCCATAGGCATCCTTGAAGGGCGAAATTTGCAGAAATTGACGTTCATTGTTTAGCCAAAATTCAAACTGATGATCGCGCTGAATATTTGAGAGTTGATCAAATTGACCATATAAGAACTCAGCGCTCGATCGCAAAAGCTGATTGTTACTTTGGAGCGCATGAACTCGTTGTAGTTCTTTTTTGGCTTTTTGGGACTGCTCCACCCAAAGGGGCTGATCTTTCAGGGAAGTGGCCACCAGCTCGCCGCTGGGTTCGACAATAAAAACCTGGCCCGTTTTCCCAATTTTCAAGGTCTGCAAAAAGCCACGAATCTGATCCGTACCAAATTGGCTGGTTAAGATGCCCGCAGGTTGCCCGTTGCGATCGTAAATGGGCAAGCTGGCATTAATCTGCAACAGGGGATTGCCAAAGTTGAGATAAATTTGGCTCCAGGTGGGTTTTCCGGCCTTGAAAGCCACTTCGTAAAAGGGCCGTTTGCGCACATCATAGTTAGGCACGCTTTTGGCTAACTTGGCCCGTTGCCCTTTTTCGTCAATTTCGTAATAATTTAAGTTTCCGCCACCGGGAACGAGCTGTTCGGCAATTTGGGGCGTTTCGGTTGTGGAAAGGCGATTGATCCAACCCACCCGCAAATATTGTCCCTGTTGATTGGCAAACCCCACATAGCCAATGTTTTTGTAGGTGATCGTTTGTCGCCAAAAATAGGTGCGAGCTTCGGCAATTTTTTGTAAATCAATAATTCCCAGCTCGATCGCGTCGCGATTCACCTGATTCACCAACTGGGGAGTTTCCACATACGATCGCACCCGATCGCTCACCCTGGCTGTCACCTCATTGCGCAATTGGTTGGCCAAATCCCGCACCGCTTCCTGGCCGCTCTGAAACGACAGCCAACCCACCAACCCCACGGCGGTTACTAACTCGACTAAAAAGGGCAAAACCAGGGTGGTACGGAGACGAAACTTGCGGCGCACGGGTACAGGTAGGGACTGAGATGAAACTTGTGTCAGTGGAATTTCTGAGCTGACCATAGGAACTGATTCGCGATCGCCAGGATGGCTCGGGTGTTCAAAGCTCAAGGGTGAGGGATTCGGATCTGTGGCCCAGGACGGGAACGAAACTGCCACAGGAAAGATTGCATCTTCGCTTTACGGTAATCCAAGTTCCTGGAAATGGCGAAAGATTCCGTCTATCAAGGGGGGCGTGCTGAAGGAATCAATCCAGCGAATTCCTGTGGCCATCAGTTCAATTCGATTGTGTCAAGAAATATTAATACTAGGTACGTTTTGATACCCGAAAAAATTCCTGATTACTGAATTGCTGAACCATGATTGTAACCAACAAACCATCATTGAGTCATGATCGGTTGATTCATTAGGTTATTTTTTATCTAATTGGTAACTTAATTTAGTAAAATAAATCGATAAAAGCTAAAGTAAAAATTAATCATTAAATTAATGGTTAAATCAATCAAACAAGGTACTAAACAAGAATAATCCGACAAACACCTCTTGAGTTTTTAAAGATAGAATTCAACTGATCATAAACCGACAAGTGAATTAGATCGTTTCGCGAGAGACCGGCGCTGCTGATACACTAAAGCCTGGATTTTGCACAAAAATGTGAGGCGATCGGGAATCGATGTTAGCCCGAGTATGGAGTGCGGCCTTGGTGGGCATCGACCCGGTGAAGGTGGGGGTGGAGGTGGATGTCTCCAATGGGATGCCGGGAATTGCGATCGTGGGGCTACCGGATACGGCGGTGCAAGAATCTCGCGAACGGGTGAAAGCGGCCCTGAAAAATGCCGGATTTGCCTATCCCATGCGCAAAATCGTTGTGAATTTGGCTCCGGCCGATTTGCGGAAAGAGGGGCCGAGTTTTGACCTGGCGATCGGGGTGGGAATTTTGGCCGCCTCTGGACAAGTGAGCGCAGCCCTGTTGGGGGATCACTTGTTTGTGGGAGAAGTGGCGCTGGATGGAGCCTTGCGGCCGGTGACGGGTGTGTTAGCGATCGCGGCGGCGGCGGCTCAGTTGGGCATTGTGGGCTTGGTGTTACCGGCGGCCAATGCGGACGAAGCGGCGATCGTGCGGGAGCTAAAGGTTTATGGGTTTGAGCATTTGTCGGAGGTGGCGCGGTTTTTGAACCAACCGCAAACGATCGCGCCGCATCAACCGCCCCCAGAAGGGCGATCGCCCGATCCCTTGGCGTTGTTGGACTTGGCCGATGTGAAGGGCCAAACCCAGGCCCGGCGCGCGTTGGAAATTGCTGCCGCTGGTGGCCATAACTTGATTTTTGTGGGGCCGCCGGGAAGTGGCAAAACCATGCTGGCTCAGCGGTTGCCGGGTATTTTGCCCCGGTTGACCTTTGCGGAGGCCCTGGAAGTGACGCGAATTCATTCGGTGGCTGGCTTGCTGAAGGAGCGGGGAACCTTGGTGCGCGATCGCCCCTTTCGCAGTCCGCACCATTCCGCCTCTGGCCCCTCGCTGGTGGGTGGTGGCAGCTTTCCGCGACCGGGAGAAATTTCCCTGTCCCATCGAGGGGTGTTGTTTTTGGATGAGCTAACGGAATTTAAGCGGGACGTGCTGGAGTTTTTGCGCCAACCTCTCGAAGAAGGCTGCGTGACCATTTCCCGGGCCCGGCAAACGGTGCGATTTCCGGCGCGGTTTACCCTGGTGGCCAGCACCAACCCTTGTCCCTGTGGCTATTACGGCGATTCGGTGCAGGCCTGTACCTGCTCGCCCATGCAGCGCCAACGCTATTGGGCCAAGCTGTCGGGGCCGCTGATGGATCGGATTGATTTGCAGGTGGTGGTGAATCGGCTGCAACCGGAAGAGGTGACCCGATCGAGCGGTGGAGAACCCTCGGCGGCCGTGCGCGATCGGGTGTTGGCGGCGCGGCAGGTGGCCCAGTCTCGCTTTGCCCAAGAGGAATCGCAATCGCCCGTGCAGTGCAATGCGGAAATGCAAAGCCGCCAGATTCGCCGCTGGTGTGCCCTGACGGATCAGACCCGATCGCTATTGGAAAACGCAATTCGACGGTTAGGATTATCGGCAAGGGCGACCGATCGGATCCTGAAAGTGGCCCGAACGATCGCGGATTTAGAACAAAGCGAGACGATTGAACCGGGCCACGTGGCTGAAGCGGTGCAATATCGCATTGTCGATCGAATGCAATAGATAGGTCTCACAGGTCTAACAATGAAGCTTTTGGTTTTGGCTTCCCATCCGGTGCAATATCACGCTCCGGTATTTCGGTGCATGGCCCAAGAATTGGCCGCCAGAGGTGATGAATTGTTGGTGGTTTATCTCTCGGATTTTTCAATTCAGGGCTACCGCGATCGGGAGTTTGGCCAAAGTATTGCTTGGGATGAACCCCTACTTAATGGCTATCGATCGGTCGTTTTGAATCCCAATCAAACAAAGCAACCCAAAGGTTTTTGGAGTTTGCGAGCCACCGGTTTTCCGGCCCTCTTGCGCCAAGAAAAACCCGATCGCCTGCTGATTCACAGCTTGATTTATAAGGGAGCTGTCACCGCTGCCATTTCCGCCAGATTTCGGAAAATTCCTTGCAGTTTGCGGGTGGAAACCAATGATCAGGCAGTGCCGCGCCAGGGCTGGAAAAGCCTCGTGCGATCGCTGGTTTATCGGTTGCTGTATGGGCTGTTTGATTCGGCCGTGGCGATCGGTTTCCTGAACCGCGAGCACCTGATTCGTCACGGCATCCCCGCCAGCCGAATTGCCATGGCTTACTACTGCGTGCCCGATCGGTTTGCAGATTTATCTCCTGAAAAAAAACAAACGATTCGGGCCAAAACCCGTGCCGCCCTTTGGCTTAATCCAGAGCGAACCGTTTTGCTCTTTAGCGGTAAATTAATTCCCAAAAAAAATCCCGGTTTAATTCTCCAGGCGATCGCCCAATTACCCCCAGCATTACAAGCCCAATTAGCAGTTCTGTATTTGGGCGCTGGGGAATTGCAACCACAACTGGAAGCCCAGGCAGAAACTATGCCAGATTTGGCAGTCAAGTTTTTAGGTTTTCGGAATCAGCAGGAGTTACCCCCCTTTTACCTAGCAGCAGATGTGCTGACTTTGCCCTCAAATCGGGCAGGAGAAACCTGGGGATTGGTGATTAATGAAGGTCTGCAAGCGGGCTTACCCTTCATTGCCACTGAAGCGGTGGGTTCCACGGTGGATTTTGGTGAATTACCCGCAGTGCAAACAATCCCGATTGGGGACGCGACGGCCCTGGCAACCGCGATTCAACAGGTGATGGGCATCGATCGACAGTTCGATCGATACGCCACCACCATGGAGCACTTTTCAACGGAAACCGTTGCTCGGGTCATTGTGGAATCTTTGGCAAATTTTCAAGCCAATTCCTGATCAAAGGCCAATGAATTCCCAATGAATTCCCCATTAAATTCCAATCAGTTCACCTGCTTTACCGACCATCGTGAGTTGGTGGTGCTTTTGTTGCATAAACTGAATCATTTTTTGATCTTCGCCCTTGATGTGGTGGCGCAACCAATCGGCTAGGAAATTCATCAGATTCTGAATAGCGCTGGTTTCACCCGTTTGAAACTGTTGAATCAGTTTGGTCACTTTCTGAATTAGGCGATCGTGGCAATGTTTGTGGCGATCGAGTCCCGGGTAAGCATGATCCTGCATGAGTGATTCCTCATGCTGAAAATGGGCGATCGTGTGTTCAGCTAGTTTTTCCAACATCATCGCTAGCTTGTCCATCGATTCCTGACGATCGATAGCACTCTGCAACTCATTCACTAATTCAAAAATGTCTTGGTGCTCCTGATCCACTCGATCGTCACCAATACAGAAATGATCGCTCCACTCGACTTTGGCCATCGTAGTAATTATTCCAGGCAGCAAAACAGCAAAAATCACCCTTGCCCAACGCAGATAGCCGCCATATCTCACAACAATTCAAAAATTGATCGAGAATCAATCATCAGCCCATGTTCACCAATCATCGCAATGGGTAATCGCGAGTTTTCAGTTTTTCCAGTTCACAGCAGCCCAAGCGAGCCGGAAGTTAATTGCACCTCTGGCTCCCTCGAAAACTGGCTAGAGACTTTGCCCAGAAAAACAGAATGATTGGCGATCAGGTTCACAAACTTTGATCAATGACCCTCAGCTCATGAACAAGCATGGACGAATTGAATGAATTCATTCAACTGAATCCAAGGAATCTTAGATGAATTGTTGAGTCAGGTTAGATATTGAGGGGCACTGTGCAGGACTAATGAAGCTTGACTAGAATCTCTCAAGGTTTTCCATCATCCAATTATTCAATCATTCACTGTTGAAATATTGGGCAATTGAAGCCTTAAGAGATTGAAGGATTCATTAGTGTTCGGGCATCTAGAAATGGTCGGTTTGAGTTTCGACCATCGGGCGATCGGGCCAGGGATGGGGTACGCGATGACCATGCAGAACAAAATCTTGGGCCAAGGCTCCCCGGGCGATCGGGAGTTGGCAGCAACCCAATCTTTTGAGTTCCCCCGCGAGTTCGATGAACCCAGCCGGTTTCGTCAACTTTGATGGGTGTCACTGCCCACGACAGTCACTAGTTTTAGCGGAATGCTGGCCCGATCGCAATCATTTTTGACTTTGATGTTGTTTTAAAACATTCCTTGAAAAAAAGGTGTTTAAAGCATTTGAAATCACTGGATGATTCATCCTGAATCGGTGCTCATTGACCCCCTGATTCATGGGTCAGTGGTTGGTCAGTTGATTGACAGGTTCCCTAGCCGCAGTTTTCGGGGTTAATCAGCCATTGGCGTGAGGGGCAGCCCATTCCTGATTGAAATTTCTGACTGAAATTTGTTTTTGGGCGATCGCCTCACTAGGATCTGGTGCAGGTGGTCGCATCGGCTGCTGGATCCAAGCCTGACCTCCCCGGCTGACCTCACCCACTGGTATCTGGCATGACAATATCTGGCATGAAAACTTGTCCCGTTTCCCCGGCTCCGGCGCGTACCGGTGCGAAGTCGATCGCAGAAATTGCTCCGGCTATTTTGCAGCAACTGAACCACGGAACGCTGGAGGCGGTGACCCTCACGGAAGTGCTGGCGATCGACCATGGGCAACTGCTCCGGGCGATCGCCCCCGACGTGGGAGCGCCGATTTTGGAACAGGTGACCGCCCATGACCACTTGAAAATCAAGGCTCGGATGCAAATCGTGGGGCAACTGCTGCTCGATCGGTATGGTTTGGCCGGCTCGGAGCGATTTGCCACCCACCGCAGTGACACGGCCCGCAGTTGGGCTGCAATGATGGTGGGCTTGGCTCCGGGGCTGTCGTTGCCCGATCGCCTGGCCCAAATCGCTAACTTAGCGGACGATCCCAACGCCAATGTGCGGGAGTGGGCTTGGATGGCGTTGCGGCCCCATGCGGCCCATCAATTGGAACTGGCGATCGCCCAGTTAATTCCCTGGACGCTTCACCCATCGGCGAATCTGCGTCGGTTCGCCACGGAGTTAACCCGGCCGCGGGGCGTATGGTGTGCGCACATCCAAGCCCTGAAGCGCGAGCCATCCCTAGGATTGCCGCTGCTGGAACCCCTGCGGGCGGATCCTGCGCGGTATGTGCAAAACAGCGTCGCCAATTGGCTCAATGACGCGGCCAAATCGCAGCCGCAGTTTGTTTGGGACTGTTGCCAGCGTTGGCAGCGGGAGTCTGCCACCCGAGCCACGGCTTATATTTGTCGGCGGGCCCTGCGTGGTTTGCTCGATCGCGGTTGGCAGGACGATCGAACATTTGCCGATCGCGCCAGTTAGCCATCCGGTGGACGAGCGATGACGGACAGGATCGACAGTCAAAATCCAGCGCTACGATACAAGGCAGATCCACTCGCAAACTTCCCGACCGCACCCATGCACCTCACTTGGTTTGATAGCAATAGCTGGTTAATTGAACTGGCGGGCAAGCGCATTTTGCTCGATCCCTGGTTTGTGGGGCCGCTGATGTTTGGGAATGCCGCTTGGTTTTTTAAGGCCACCCATCCCAACCCCCGTCCAATTCCCGCCAATTTGGACTTGGTTTTGCTGTCCCAAGGGCTGGAGGATCACGCCCATCGCCCCACCTTGGAACAGATCGATCGCACCGTGCCGGTGTTGGGATCGCCCAGCGCGGCCAAGGTCGCCGAACAGTTGGGATTCCAAACGGCGATCGCCCTTGATCACGGTCAAACTTGGACGCTGGATCAACAGGTGGCCATCCGCGCCACCACCGGCTCCCCTACGGGGCCCAAAACCCTAGAAAACGGCTACATTCTGCGGGCGATCGCGGGGCCCGAAACTGGCGAAAGTCTTTACTATGAACCCCACGGCTATCACCCGGCGGAGTTGAGCGAGTTGGGGCCAGTGGATGTGACCCTTTGCCCGCTGATGGATCTATCGATCGGGGGATTCCTGCCGATTATTCAGGGAACCAACAGCGCCTTGAAGCTGGCCACCATGCTGCGGCCCCAAGTGATGTTACCGACGGCGGCGGCGGGCGATGTGCAATACGAAGGTCTGCTGGTGTCCCTGTTGCGGGCGAAGGGCAATGCCGCAGAACTTCAGACCCAATTGCAGGGAGCAGGGTTAGCAGCCCAAATCCTGGAACCCAAACCGGGCGATCGCCTAGCCATGCCCCTCAAGAAGACCTCAGCAATCGCCTAGGGAGTCGCTGCACCAGGCCAAGCCATCGGGAGAACTGGGAACGGCCCTTTCTCCCGGGAACTGGCAACAACACCAAGCCCATGGCCACCATGGGCGACACCACCGGTAACCACCAAGCCGCCCAAAAAAAACTGATCATCCCGATCGCCCCCACCGCCAGCGAGCCGATCGCCCCGATCCAAAGTCGATCACACCAACGAGGCTGCGGGTTCCTTGCCTGCCCAACCGCCAACAGCCCTGCCCCAAGACCCGCCCAAAGCAAAATCCACCCCAACTTGTGCGGCCAAGCGATCGCCTGAAGCAAGGGGCGATTGTCCAGCACCGCGCTTATCAGTTGGCTGATGCCGTGAGCCTGAATCTCCAAGCCCGGAATCTCTTGCCCACCCGGCAGTTTCCATCGATCCTCAGAACTGGCTTGGATATTGCCAATTAATACGATCGGATTGGGTTGACCAGTCCAAGGAATTCGATCGGTACTTTGCAACACCTCTCGCAGGGGCAAACGCACCCAATCCGCCCGCCGAGGAGCCAACAGCAGTTGATTGCCTTGGTCATCAAACCACCCATACCCCCCCGCTCCGGCGGTAATTTGGGGAATCGTGACGGAACCATACCGCCATCGATCGCCCACGGATTGAAACGCCACCCTCTGTTGCTTCAGGTAATCATCCACCAACAGAGCACTCAACCCATAGGTGGCGTGACAAGCTTGGCTAGACTGGGGAACCGCCATGGCCAAAAGTTGCCGTCGCACCACCCTTTTTGAATCACTGGCTTGATCAGAAAAAGCCACCCGATCGCGCTTCAAGCCCACTGGGGCCGGAATTTCCCAAGTATCTTCCGTTGGGTCAGCTAATTTGCACAGACCCACCACCCGAGAATTCGACCAGAGGCGCTTTTGCCAAGCGGAGGTCAGCGGCCAGGGGTAATAAATATCCACTCCAATGACGCTGGGTTTCAGGGTGGCCAGTCGCTCCTGAAGCTTGGCCAAGGCCTCCGGAGCCAAGGAATTTAACCCGCCAGCTGCCGTTGGAATCCGTCGCCAACCTTGACGATCTTGATAAGCCACGTCATTTTCATCAATCGTGACTAGCAAAATACGTTGATCTTGTAATTCCAACGGCCGCTGCTGCAACATTGCGTCATAAACCCAAAATTCCGGGGTCTGGATGATGCCGCCTAGGCCAATGGTGATCCCTGTGGCTAAAAGGGACTGCCCGACTAGTTGCCACGGTTTCGGACTAACTTTGGGGCTAACTTTCGGGCTAATTTGCTGATTGTTTTCTGGACGCTGATTGTTTTCTGGACTCAGTGCCTGATTTAGTTTTTGATTTAATTTCTGATTTGATTCCTGACTAGATTTCTGACTGATTTCCTGATCTAATTCCTGGCTTGATTTCTGACTGGGTTTCTGACTGATTTCTTGACCGGGTTCCTGGCTGAATTTCTGAATTGAATCCTGCCTCAGTGGCCGATCACTGCTGGGCCGAGCTGCACTGGGGCCAACGGGTTCGCTCCAGCTTTGGAAATCAGCTTCCAAGTGGGAGCGATCGGGCCAAGTGGGCAAATCTAACAGGGGATGGTGAAAGACCAGCGGCAACCAATCGGCCCTTGGATATTGGGCGCTGGAGCGTTGGAGCGATCGACGGGCTTCGTACAGAGATAGGGGCAGCGACCGCGATTGGGCGTAGTGAGTCAGAAAGTCCTTGAGGAAATGTTGAGCGACTAGATCGGGAACCGAAGCCCGCATCACAATGGCGGCCGGTAGGTGCGATCGATGCAGTGCTTCCGCCAAATCCACACTGTGGCAACAGTTAAAAATCGCCAGTTGCAAACCCTGCTGAACTGCGCCTTCCAAGGCATGGCTGAAGTTTTCTACGGAAATGTTGTTCCGCAGGTTAAGGCCAATCTGACCCGATCGGCTGCTAGTTCCGGGATAGCCATGGCCCGCAAAGACCAGCACTTGCGGTTGGTTATCGCGCAGGGCATCAAAAAACTGCTCAGGAGTCGGAGCGTCCAGCAACTGCACATTCGCCAGCCCCGCTTGGCTCAGTTGTTGAAGGGCCTGATGATCGGGATCCAGGTCTAAATCCTCCCGATCGCCCAAAACCGCCAAAATCCGAACCAAGCCCCTAGGGGCCGATCGCGCCTGAATGGGTGGTGTTTTGCCACTGGTTGGACAACAGCCCCAGGCAAGCTGGTGACTTTTCAGGGGTTTCCATTCGTCCCAAGGCAGCCTTGGCACATGGCGATCGTCCGTGGCGATCGACAGCCACAGATCATCATCGGGATTGCTAAATCGCAGAATTTCATGGGTAATTTCCCGAAAGCTTTCCCCCTCCAACCAGTTGTTAAACAGAGTTTGCAGGCGATCGGCCGCGAGTTGGCACTGTTGACGATGCAAAGAAAGGGGCAACTGTCGCTGAACGCCCTTCACCTTAATTCGCAGGTTGGGATAACTCGCCCACAAGTCCCAAAATTCCGTGGCCACTTGGACCAATTCCGGTGCGGGCGGCAGGCGAGTATCGCAAGTTTGTTGGTGATGGGGGCTGCGCCACAAGTCCAAGCGGGCCAACAGTCCCTCCGTTGCCAGGCAACCATGAAGCGAGAGTTTTACCCGAAAGGTCATTGGGCGGGATAGGGCGCAAGGTTAAGCAGGATTTCCTTAGTATCTGCGAAAGCTTCTCCAAAATCCCGCAATTGCCGCCATCAGCTCATTTCAGCTCCCTATTAATCTTTCAACCTCCTATTAATCATTAACCGTAATCCTGGGTAGGCGATGCTTAAAGCCGCAAAGGATTTCCCAAGAAATGGTTCCCAGGCGATCGGCCCAATCTTCTGCCCGAATTTGCTGGCCGGCATCCTCTCCCAACAGGGTGACCACTTCACCCGGCATCAGATCGCCGGGAAAGTCTGTCACATCCAACATCAACTGATCCATGGTGATTGACCCAATCTGCGGAACCGATCGCCCGCGAATCAAAACCTGCATTTGGTTAGACAAGTTGCGCGGCACTCCATCGGCATAACCAATTCCGACCACAGCCACCCGGGTGGGCCGCTGGGCCACGTAACGATGGCCATAGCTCACCCCCTCGCCGGGTTCGATCGTCTTCAGTTGGGTGATGCGGGCCCGGATGCTCATCACCGGCCGCAGGGGCAAAATACCGGCCAGGTGTGGTGCGGGGGCCAAGCCATAAAGCGCCAGGCCAGCCCGCACCCGATCGAAGTGGTAAGCCTGATCGGCCAGTAGGGCGGCGGAATTGGCCATGTGAATTTTGGGCAGGGTCAGGCCGCTCGATCGGGCCCGTTCGGAAAAATCCTGCAAAAATCCCTGAAATCGCTGATATTGCAGCCGCATCACCGTGGGATCCGGTTCATCGGCCGTGGCGAAGTGGGAATACAAACTGGCCAGGCGCAGGGGCGGCGCTTGGGCAACCCATTGGGCCCAATCAGCGGCTTCCGTCCAGCGGGTTCCCAGCCGGGCCATGCCTGTGTCGATGTTGAGGTGTACCGGCAGCGATCGCCCTAAGGATTTCAGCACCTCCGCAAAGGTGAAACTCTGTTGCAAGGTGCAGAGGGTGGGTTGTAGTTTCCAATGCAGCAGCGCCTTGATCTGATCGGCGGTGTGAGCTGCGCCTAACACCAAAATGGGTGCATCAATGTTGGCTTCTCGGAGTTGGCCGCCTTCCTCGATCGTGGCCACGGCCAGCCATTGGGCCCCCGCCGCCAGAGCCGATCGGGCAATGGTCGCCGCCCCGTGGCCATAGGCATCGGCCTTGACCACCGCCAACAATTCCACCCGATCGCCCACCCAGGTTTTCAGGTGGCGCACATTGTGGCGCAGGGCCGCCAGGTCAATTTCCACCCAGGCCCGCTCGCGCCGCAACCAAGTCAGGGACGGCTGTTGCTGCACTAACATCTTCGATTGTCTCCTTCACACCACTGTTGGGCCGTTGGCCCGTTGGATCGATCGCCGCCGTCCGGTTTCGGTAATTCCGGCAACGCTCGATCGCCCCAACCATAGCGCACCCATTCCGTAAACTCACCAAACTCACCGCTGTGGCGGCACGGGCGGCACTGGCAACATCGATCGCCTCTGAAGGGCCGGTTGGCTATGGCCCGGCTCCCATTGATCCAGTTCTCAGCCCGCTGGAATTCCTGAACCGCAATTCCCCAAACCATCTGCAACATCAGCGATAGAATAGGGTCATCAAAAATGAAAGCACTGTGAAAATCAGCGTTAATTCTTGCTGATTTCTGCTGATCTCATTTGTTTTCGCCTTGTTTTCGCCGTTTCCCGCCGCCGTTACGAGATCCCGTGAACTTGTCTGATCCTTCTGCCCTCACCCCGGCCCAGTCCGAGGCACAACCCGATCGCCCATCAGCGGCCCAATCGCCCGCCACCAGCGCCCGCAGCAATTTCCTCAGCGCCTTTGCCTCCACCTTCATCGCCATCTTTTTGGCGGAATTTGGGGACAAAACGCAAGTGGCTGTTCTGCTGATGGCTGCCGAGTCCCATCAACCTTGGGTGGTGTTTTTGGGGGCCACGATCGCCCTCATTTCCACCAGTTTGATTGGTGTGCTGTTGGGTCAGCTCCTGGCTCGTTGGGTGTCGATCAAAACCTTGGAAACCATCGTGGGCGCAATTCTGTTGATGGTATCCGTCTCCCTGTTGTGGGAAGCCATGGTTGGAGGGTAGGGAAATGAACTGGCAATTACTGGGACTGAGTTTTATCACCGTGTTTTTGGCGGAATTGGGCGACAAGAGCCAACTGGCCGCGATCGCCCTCAGTGGTGGTTCCCGATCGCCCCGAGCCGTGTTTGCGGGCACAGCGGCCGCCCTGGTGTTCGCCAGCCTGATTGGGGTTGTGATTGGCGAGGGCACGGCCCAACTTTTGCCCACCCGCTTGGTGAAGGCAGCCGCCGCGATCGGGTTTGCGATTATGGGTCTGCGATTGTTGTGGCCCGCAGCGGATTTTCCCCCGGACTACGAGGCTCCCGAAGCAGATTAAGCGGGCGATCGGCTTTCTTCACGAACACTCGCCCAAATCCCTAACGCTCAAGCCACTAACGCTCAAACCGCACATCCGCATCCGGTTCACTCTCGGATCGGTTAGCGGGCCGGTTGGTGGATCGATTGGCGGGCGGGGTTGCCCGTTCCGGCCCCGGGGCCGGCGCTTGCACCTGTTCCTCAAGCTGTTGCGTAGTGGCCAGAAATTGCCCCAGCGCCGTAATAATCACCCGCAAGCTGCTGCGAAATTGTGGATCGCCCGTCAGCTCATCCAAATCACTGGTAATCTTTTCAAGATTTTGGAGGGTCGATCGCGCGGAATTCACCGTTTGTTGCAACATGAACAGACTCTGGGGACTCTTAATTGCCCCCGTGATGTCCCGCAAATTGGCCGCCGTTTGGGCCGCATTTTCCGTCAGCGCATCCAAATTTTGCAGCAGGTTGCTACCGCGTAACTGACGCATGGCGGGCGCAACCTCTCCCAACGCATTGCGCAGGCTCGCACTGGTTTCCGCCAAGCTGGTCAGCGTTCGGCTCAAATTTCCTCGATTACTGACAATCAGCCCATTAACGCTCGTACTGGTTTGCTCCAGGGAATTGGCGGTGCGGACAATGGCCGTGGTGGTGCTGCCCGTGGCGCGGTTAATGGTGTCTGAGGTGCGGGCGATCGAACGGGCGGTGTTACCAAAGGTGCGCACCTCCTGCTGTAGAGATCGCGCCAAACTGGCCGCATCTCGACTGAGCTGGCGAATTTCGGCCGTGGTGGCGTTGAGGTTGCCCATGGCTCGATCGACCTTGCCTTGAAACGTCGGATCCGTAATCAAATCCGCAATTTTGACGATCGCCCGAATCAGCGATCCATAGTTAATGGGCGGGCTGCCCACCAGGCGATCGCCCCCACAAAGCAGCAACTGGGAATCACAATCCCCTTGGGCTGGCCCCGGCCCCACTGTGGGCACTGGCCGACTGTCGTTGAGGGGGCGAATGGCCAACGATGCTTCGCCAATCAACCCGGTGCGATCGACTTCCGCCGAGGATTGGCGAGGCATCCGTAGCTCCGGATTTTCCACCTCAATCACCACATCAACCGAATTGGAAGCCGCCCGAATGTCCGTCACCTTGCCAACCGGTACACCACGGAACAAAACCGGCGAGCCAACCTTCAGCCCATCGGCATTGGCAAACTCAACAATTAAACGATAGGGACGACGACCCAAATAGGTTTCACTGAGCCACAAACTCAGCACCGCAACCAGCCCCAGTCCCAATAGCACCAGCAGACCAACGGCCCCCTCTCGGACAGTGCGCGATCGCATGGTAAATGGTCTCCTAATGGCACTGGTTAGAGCAATTCAATAGACTAAGTAGCAGTTGGATCACGATCAGCCACACCCGCAGTCAACAGCGCAGGACTCAAAAATGGAGATCTCCAGGAAAGCTTAAACAGAGGCACAGCCCAGGCAGACTCACGCCCCAGCAGTTCTCCCCAAGTTCATCGCTCCCCAGTCATCGCTCTCAGGCCATGACTCCAGGATGACCCCCGATCGGTGGACTCAGCCCAAGCCAATGGTAGGGGCTAGCCTCCGCTTGTCCTCAAATCCAATCAAGCCCGGTCAGATCAGACCCAGAATGAACCAAAGACGGCTCCGATGTCTAGCGGCAGATCTTGACCACAGGGATCCTAGTCAAGTCTGGGCCATGAGGTTTGGCGATGGCGCTTGGCCCGAATCATCTGGGTCGGAATTGCGCTGGAAGCCTTAAGGATTCCGGACGCTGTTCCCCAATCTGCGAAACGAGGGATAACCTACCCTAAATCCTTGCGGAAATTGCCCCGATCGCCTGTGTTCTCCCTCACAGGCCGGCGGAGAATGTCAGCTAAGATGCTGGGAGGTTCAACAGGTTCAGGTTCGATCGCTTCCTTGGGCAACCCCCACCCGCCATCGGTTTCGATTCGTCAAAACGGTTAGTGCCCAATTGAGTCAGATTAGGTCAATATAGTTGTCGGGTCATAACCTGGCACGATCGGGGCCCAACGGGTCACAATCGAAGTCACCCAGCGCTGCTGGAATTTCACGCTTGCTGATTGATCTGTCTGATCAATCCGTCATCCGGATTCAGGATCTGGATCCAGAGGTTGCGGAGCCGCTCAGGGCCCAACACTAGCTTTGGCCTCTGAGGCGAGGATCTGGGTCGAGGATCTGGGTCAAAGCTCTAGGTCGGTGAAAATTTTAGAATCGCCCAAATGCTATCCCAGACTACAAATCTGACGGCAATCGGGACAAGCTTTGATTTAAATCACCTCGCCTGTGCGAATGCGGCTTTACTCTAGTTTTGGTTTCACCAGACTCTACCTGGGTGACAGTCCAACCACCTTGCATCTTGCGAATCCCTGTGCATCAATTGGCCTAATGCAAAGTCAATCTAGAACTTCAAGCCGAGATTCCTCACTGGGAATTCTTGCTGAAAATTCTAGAGATGCATTCCTCAGCAATGCAATCTAGGCCTAGGGCCGGGCTGCGACCGTCGGTTGTTTTCGGCAATGCTTTCGGCAAACATCGTTGGTCATGCTCCGTATGAATTCCGCCTGAATCTCCATCTGCTGACCCACCGCAATGTTTTCCCCAGTCATGCGACCGATCGCGCTAGGCTGTATGGCATCGGGGAGCGTCACTCTGCACTGAAATTTGGCTTATCCGCTTACCCATGTCCAGTCCGAACAGCCAGTTCCAGATCCGCTTTTGGGGTGTTCGTGGCAGTATTCCCTGCCCCGGCCCTGAGACGGTTAAATACGGCGGTAACACCCCCTGTGTCGAAATGCGCGTGGGCGATCGTCGGTTGATTTTTGATGGTGGTACGGGGTTAAGGGTCTTGGGGCAGTCCATGCTAGCCGAGATGCCCGTTGAAGCCCACATGTTCTTCACCCACAGTCATTGGGACCACATTCAAGGCTTCCCGTTCTTTGTGCCTGCTTTTATCAAGGGCAATCGCTTCCACATCTATGGAGCGCCCGCGCCCAATGGGGCGACGATTAAGCAGCGCATGAATGACCAAATGTTGCATCCCAACTTCCCGGTTCCCCTGCAAGTGATGGGGGCGGATTTGGCCTTTTATGACATGCAGGTGGGAGACACGATCGCGATCGATGATCTGCATGTGGAAAATGCGTCTCTCAATCACCCTGGCGAAGCGGTGGGCTATCGCATCACCTGGCAAGGGCGAGTTGTGGCTTACGTCACCGATACGGAACATTTTTCCGATCGCTTGGATGAGAACGTGCTGCACCTGGCCAAGGATGCGGATGTGCTGATTTACGATGCCACCTACACCGATGATGAATACAATTCGCCTAAGACCAGCAAGGTGGGCTGGGGCCATTCCACCTGGCAAGAGGCGGTGAAGGTGGCGCAGGCGGCCAATGTTGACCAGTTGGTCATTTTCCATCATGATCCTCTGCACACGGATGCCTTCTTGGATGAAATGGGTCGGCAGGCGGCGGCGGCTTTCCCCCATGCGTTGATTGCAATGGAGGGGATGACGATTCAACTGACCCCCCGACGACCGGAACAACCGACCATTCGCCCAGAGGTGACGGTGCTCGCCTAGATGACTGACAGCCATCCCTAGATTGCACACCTGGACTAAGCTGAGATTGCCGCGATCGGGTTTTGAGCTAGTAAGTCTTGAGCTAGCAAGTCCTGAGCTAGGTAATGCATCGGAGTCATGAACCTGGATCTCGGTCTAGGTCATCACTCTAGGTTGTCGATCGATCTAGAGGGCGCAGCTCGCAGGAGTTTGTTGTTCGGGGAGCTTAGAGAGTCCTATTGGTTTGGATCACGTCTGCACTGGATTCGGTACTGTCGCCGACCACGATCGCACTCGGTAATTTTGATGGTGTGCATCGGGGTCACCAACGGGTAATTGCGCCCATTTTGAATGGCCCGGCGATCAACCCAAGTGATTCTGCCGCTGAGCCAGGTTCGATGCCGGTGAGCACGGTGGTTTCCTTTTCGCCCCACCCCAAGGCGTTTTTCAGTGGGCGATCGCACCCTTTGCTCACACCGATGGATGAGAAGGCGCAGGTGCTCGATCGCCTGGGAATTGAGCAATTTGTGATTTTGCCCTTTGGTCGATCGCTGGCGGATTTGACCCCCGAAGATTTTACGGTGGAGATCCTGATTCGGGGCTTGCAGGCCCGGGCGATCGCCGTGGGGGCCGACTTTCATTTTGGCCGAGGTCGATCGGGGACGGCCGATCGCCTGCGAGAAATTGCCGCCGAATTTGGCGTGCCGGTCAAAATTGTGTCGCTGATGTCTGACCAAGAAGGGCGCATCAGCAGTTCCCGAATTCGGGCCGCCCTTGGGGATGGGGATGTGCATAAGACCCAAGCGCTCCTGGGCCGGCCCTACGCGATCGCCGGACGGGTGGAAGCGGGTCAACAACTGGGACGGCAATTGGGCTTCCCGACAGCCAACTTAA
This sequence comes from Limnothrix sp. CMB-01, assembly GCF_055193175.1. Classification (NCBI taxonomy): domain Bacteria; kingdom Bacillati; phylum Cyanobacteriota; class Cyanophyceae; order Pseudanabaenales; family Pseudanabaenaceae; genus Limnothrix; species Limnothrix sp. CMB-01. The sequence goes on along the minus strand of NZ_CM143720.1, from coordinate 4,457,485 downwards.
CCATTCCCCCGGAAAAACTACTGCCCCGATTGGGGGTCTATGCGGTGCGGGTCACCTTGGCCGATGGTTCCCTGCGGCCGGGAGTCACGAATATTGGTCGGCGGCCCACGGTCGGTGAACAGGCGGCGGTGACCGTGGAAGTGCATCTGCTGGATTGGTCAGGAGACTTGTATGGACAATGGGTGACGATCGAGTTAGTTGATTTTCTGCGCCCAGAGCAGCGGTTTGCATCTTTGGCAGACCTGAAAACTCAAATTGAGCAGGATCGTCAACAGGCCCGCGATCGCCTCACTGCCGTTCCCTTAAGTTAAGCTGACGGAAGGCTTGGTTTCCCAGCCCCTCCGCCGCCTTCAGACCGACAGTTTCATGGCTTGCCGATGGCTTGGGGCCATTTCCTTGGGGTTGCACCCTCAGGGCGGAAGCTCTGGAGCTGGCTTTGCCAAGTTCGGCCCAATTCGGCCAAATTTTAGGATTGAATTATGGGTGAAAGTTCGCCGACGATCGAGTCGCACAAACAGGCACTGCAAGCACTTCAGAACAATCTCCAACGGGCGATCGTTGGCAAAGATGGGGCAATCCAGCTTGTGTTGGTGGCGCTGCTGGGGGGTGGCCATGCGCTGCTGGAGGATGTGCCCGGGGTGGGCAAAACGCTGTTGGCCAAGTCCCTAGCGCGATCGATTGATGGTAAGTTCCAGCGCTTGCAATGCACCCCCGACCTGTTGCCCGCCGACGTGACCGGTACTAATATTTGGAATCCCCAAAAGGGGCAATTCGAGTTTGTGGCGGGGCCCGCTTTCAGCAATGTGTTGTTGGCCGATGAAATTAACCGGGCCACACCGCGCACCCAAGCGGCGTTGTTGGAAGTGATGGAAGAGCGGCAGGTGACCTTGGATGGGTTGTCGCGGCCCGTGCCGGAGCCATTTTTTGTGATTGCGACCCAAAACCCGATCGAGTATCAAGGGACGTTTCCGCTGCCGGAAGCCCAAATGGATCGCTTTGCCCTGTCCTTTTCCCTAGGCTATCCGTCGGCGGAAGATGAACTGCGGATGTTGCAGCGACACCAGATGGGGGCGATCGACCAAGATTTGCAACCCTGCATTACGCTGGAGTCGGTGCGGGAACTGCAAAAGGCCTGTCGCCAAGTGCAGGTTTCCGCCGCAGTCCAGGACTATATCTTGCGCCTGGTGCGATCGACCCGCCAAGATGACGAAATCACCCTTGGAGTCAGTCCCCGGGGCGCGGTTGCCATGCAACGTTCCGCCCAAGCCCTCGCCTTCTTGCAAAATCGGGACTATATTTTGCCCGATGACGTAAAACAATTGGCGCTCTCGGTTTTGGCGCACCGTCTGATTCCCGCTGGGGGCAAAAATGCCCGCACCGTGGTCGATCGGCTCCTGCAAACGATTCCCGTAGACTAGCTCCCACCCATTTTTTTCCTCTAAATCCTTCACGGCAACCATCGGGCATGGCAGACAGCAAATTTGGGCATCTCATCCGATCGCGGCGTGCATCCTGGGGGGTTGCGCTCCTGCTGGCACTGCTGGCCATGCTGTTTGGGGTCGGGTTGGCCCGGGCGATCGCGCCGAGTTCGCTCCCGATCGCGGATTCTGGCCAATCGGTCATCGCCCAAGCCGAGCGATCAGTGCTCATCGACCCCAACGGCGACATCGATCGCGTTGCGCCCTCTTTCACGCTGGGGCGAGAACTGTACCTGGAAAATTGCGCCTCCTGCCATATCGGCGTGCCCCCAGGATTGATGCCCAGTCAGGTTTGGCGAAATCTGATTCGTGATCGCGACCACTACGGAACCACGATTGAAACACCCCGAGATCCCAGCCTCCAAATCATTTGGAACTATTTGAAAGAATATTCACGCCCCGCCGAAAACAACGAACAAATTAACTACCGCGTTGGCAGAACCACCACTTTCAAGGCTTTGCACCCCCGCGTTCAGCTACCAGACCCCGTTCAACTCAGCACCTGCATTCGTTGTCATCCCCGTGCTGATTTCTTTAATTTCCGTGCCCTTTCTCCTGATTGGGAAAATGCACCTTAATTGATCAGTGAAATTCCGTCGGCTTTGATATTTTGCAGGAGTGGATGGTGTTCCCAATCTAGCTGATGCTCTAGCCAGAAAATGGGGCAGATGACCAAGTAAGAAGTCGATAACTTTGGCATTTTGACTCAAGATTTCTCCTGGAATTGATCGATTAGCCAGCGGGTGATTTGTCCGTCATCTTCGCGATCGAGGTCGATCGGTGCATTGCCGGTTGGCAGGTCTTTGAGGTCGCGATCAATATAAAACGCTAGGTGCGGTTGTGCTTGCTGTTGTTGACACCGTTGAATAATGGGATTCACGTAGCCCGCCAGCTTCATTGGTGCAAGGGCTGCGTACAAGCCGACTAAACTGGGAATCATGGCATGGCTACGTGCTTGATCCGCACCCGATCGAGTGGGTTCCAGGCGCATCCAGCCGTTGTAGTAGTAGCCTCGCGAATTCTGACAACTATTGGGGTTGGTTTGTTGGGCGATCTCGATGAATTCTTCCCAGGTTCCGCGCTGCCAATGATCAAGAATGATGTTGGATGAGTGGTTGATCGATTCTAGCTGAATGCTTGATTGGGGCGGGGAGGTTGGCATGGTCAACGCTCCAGATTGGGTGTTTCGGACAGTGCTGAGTGATGGTTCCGACAAGCGGTTTAGGAAACAGCAAATTCAGTGATTTGACGGCGATCGCTGGGTTTAAATCCTAGAACAATGCGATTTTTGGGAATTCCTAAAGCGACTAGTTCATCGGCGATTCCTTCTTCTGTTCCATCCTGTTGAATCCAAAGCTTCTGATCAATGATGTCAATGTGTAGAAGCGTGCCATAGATGCGTCGTCCATTGTGCCAGCCAACTTCAACCAACAGATAATGGTGGTTCTGAGTATCGATGATTGTTTCTAGCTGAACATCATCACTGGTTCCTAAGAATTCAATGTAGCTATTGAAGAGTTTCTGAATGATTGATTGGTCGGTGTCTAAGTTGAAATCCATTGCTTAATAACCTCCTGGTTAGGGTCGAATGTCAGCAAGCGAATTAATTTATCTTCAAGCAGTATTTGGCCAGCTTCTTCTTCAAAAACAGTCTTGTAGACCGAATGGGTGACAGCTAAATAAAGGGTTCTTTCGGGAGCGTAGCGGAAGAGGAGTCGTTCATAAAGAATAAATTGACCGAGGGCATCTTCTAAATCTTTGATGTCGGAGGCGCGGGTGAAGCTTTTGATTTCAACGGCGATTTTTTCTGTGCCCCGATCGGCTGCAATTAAGCGCTCGGCACCGAGGTCAACAAAAAGGTTTTTGCGCGTTAATCGAATCCGAAAGGGATCATGGGTGATTGTCCAGCCTGCTTTAGCTAGAGAATTTTTGACGCAATCATGGAAAATATCTTTGGCGGGCATAATCGATTTCTTGCGGTGCTGGCTGTAATCGTCATTTTTCCTGACGGCTAATCTACTTAGTATTTTAATCGGTCAGCTTCTGGGCGATCGGGGAGGCTGGCATCGTCACAGTCGCTGCGCCCCTACCTGAAAGACATTGTGCTACGGGAGGCGGTGCGTGCCTTCTAGAAGTTTTACAGAATGGGTACAAGGCTCCTAATTAATTATCTCGTTCGAGCTCAGATTGATTAGTGAAATTCCGTCGGCTTTGATATTTTGTAGGAGTGGATGGTGTTCCCAATCTAGTTGATGCTCTAGCCAGAAAATGGGGCAGATGACTAATTCATAGTCTAGACAAAGGTCGGTGATGAACTGGGTTCGTTCTTGTTCTTGCAGGCGATCGATTTTGGCTTTCTGGTCGTGCAGAACAATCAGCAAATCGAGATCGGAGTCTGGTTTGGCATCGCCTCGGGCTTGGGAACCAAAGAGGATGAGGTGGGCTAGGCGATCGCCGTAGATGTTGAGTAGGTTATCGCGCAGGGCGATCACGATTTGAGCCAGGTGAGGATGGCGTGATTGCCCCGCCAGCGATCGCATCAGTACCGCGTCTTTATCGGTTGAGTTTTGGGCGATCGGGGAGGCTGTCATGGTCAACCCTCAAAATTGGGGTGAACGGTAAATCACTCGTGCTGTGTTGAGGATGTTTTGGCGGCGTAACCAGTTGTCACTGCGCTCGATCGCGGCTTTTACCAACAAGTCAATGGGACGGCCGAATAGTGCTTCTAGTTCATCACGGATTTGCAGGGTTTCCGTGAGGCCCCGTTGAGCGGTGGGGGCAAAGCTAACTAAAACATCGATGTCGCTGTCGGGGCGAAAGTCATCGCGCAAGACTGAGCCAAACAAAGCAAATTCAGTGATCTGCCAGCGATCGCACAGTTCACCAATACGCTCGATCAGAATTATGGTACAACTAGCTGATTCTAGATTTTTGACCATACTAGCCCTCAACAACAAAAATCATTGACTGAGTAGTAATTCTCTATCTTCTCAATAAGTAGCTCTCTCACTCTAACTAACTAAATATATAAATAAATGATTTATTCTCGCGAATTCGAGTCCATAATATTTCCATATCTTCAATAGGTTCGGAACTGCTAATCAGAGTCTCTGAATCTAGCATTAATGCAATTTGCAGGCTGCCGTTGAATGTGGAAATATCAACTATTTTATTTTTGGCAATTTTAGAGTTGATCGATATAGATTTAATTAGAAATGTTTCATATTGCATCTTCTCTCTTCGAGTTTGAATTATGATCTCGTCGCCAATTTTCATCTTGAGTCTAGCTGGAGCCTCAATCGTAAACCCGATAGTCCTTTTATTGCTAAAGACTTTAATAATAGTAAATTTTTTACAATCAAGACTCTTCGTCTTGTGAAATAAGAAGTTGTTCCTCAAAATACTCTGCAATCCTCTTGCATACAAAATGATTATTTCAATATAAATAATCATGCTTTCCTGAGAAAGAAAATCTAGGTTGTGTTGCCAACCGTGGGATATGATATTTCTTCTCATCACTAAGTCATTGATTACTTTTGATAAAAATTTCTTCCCTTCTTCTAAATTCTTCCCTTCTGCTAAGTTGGGACTAAAACTAAATCCGGTTTTGGCCTCTAAATTTTCGTTTTTATCAAGATCAGTCAATTTTTTTAGAAAAAGAGTTTCTTCAAGAACTTGTTTGTTGATATTGTCAATGCCTAAATCGGAGAAAAAATCTCTTATAAATTCAAATCGAAAATTCTGTCGATGGTTGGTATATGCGATGCTATTGAGATGATAATTCGTATTATTTGTGAAGCAGTGATGAAGATTTTGAATGATTACTTCTTTTGAAGTCAAATCTTCATATTTCTCATTTTCTATAAACCTAATAAAGTCTATGGACTTCAGAAAGTGTGTCTTCTGGACTTTCTCAGGTAGTTGACTATACGAAAGAGATATCTCTCGCAAATTTTCAAGATACTCTATCGATACTGACTCTATGAATGCCTCAAAATTACTATACATAGTTATAATTACGGCGTTATGACTTACCTCTTTCTTAGTAGTTCTTGCCTCCAAAGTCTGACTGACTAATTTCTCCAAGTTACTGAATTCAGGTCGCGCGGAAAGTATCAGTGAGTTAGATTTGAGAACTCTCAGTATTTCATTTTCTAAGTGATTAGTGACAAGGTAGTCTCTCAACCTTCTAAATCTTTCACTCATTTCGAGAAAGCTATTGCTCAGCATAAGTTTTGATAAAGATACTATGATTTCTGATGTTTAGGATATTTCTCGCTTGACCACTAAGAATCAAGCTTGGATGATTAATGGCAAGCTCTCAACGACTAGGATCACAAGATTCCTCTTAAAAACCCTTGCATTTTAGTAATTCTCAATGCGACATCTCCTACAGTGGTTTTTCGTCCACCGAAAATCACATCATTTTCTTGATAAAACTCTTTCAGTTTACTTTGAATCACTGATTTTTTAGCTTTCAGAACCTCAGGATTATCTGCGTATTGGCTAAAAGCTTGCATAATAGGGTCATAGACTACTTTCATAGGCTGTTTACTCCACTCCCATTCACCATCTCTTTTGCTTCCTTTCCTAGCTCTGCGCCATAATAGAAATGCGCTTTCACCCAGTACATCATTGACTAAAATAATAGTCTCATTGAATAAAGATTTATAGAGACCCAGTAATTCATCACTGAAATTTCTGTTTCCAAAGTCCAGAAAACGATCAAGAATCGACACTAGCGATCCTTGAAATTTATCTATCTGTCGATATGCAAAGAATCTAAGTACTAGTTCTACATCCTCCATCTTATTCCAAGGATTATTGCTAGTAACCTCTGAGCTTTCATCATCATTCTCATTCAGATTGATGGACTGAGTGAAATTCCATAAATCTCTGAATATTTTTCCAGCCGCCTCTTCACTATTAGCAAGCTCAATACACAGTGTATTAAATTGCCCACTATAAATTGCATTTCGGGCTTCTTGAGGCTCTAGCTTGATACCCCCACTATTAAGCCTTTCAAACACAACTCTTTGTAGAGTTCTAGCATCTTGTTCGGACTTGGCGCTTTCCTTTAACAAAATGATTGATGAAATATATCGTCTGTCAATTGCTTCACGGATTTTTTTGGGAAGGTCGCTATATCGTCTTCCTTCTAGCTCTTTCCAATATTGCAATTCTTCTAGCTGAAACTTGTCTTTGTAAAAATCATAAATTGCGCCCATCCGTTGTTGTCCATCCATTACTTCATATGACGCATACTCAATTTCATATAAAAAGATAGGCGGTACAGGGACATTCATAATAAATGACTCAATAAGCCTTGACTGCCGCTTTGAATCCCAACGCCGACGACGTTGAAATTCTGCATCTAGCTTATATTTAGACACACCATCATCAGTCTTAGCCTCCAACATTCTTACGATAGACTCAAGAGGATATCGGGCTTGTTCAGTGATGATTCTAGACTCTTGAGCTATGTACTTAGCACTAATGCTTTCATCATTCACTAAGTCTGATTTTTGCGAAGAGTTATTTAATGACTCTTTTTCTCGGGTAGAAAACTGCTCACCATCAAATAACTTGATCTGAATAGATTGCATTTTGGTGCTCTCCACTACAGGGTAATTAAACTGAATTTATGAGAACCACTTAGCAAGTCTAATTTTCTGTCAGGACTGAATGCCATAGTATTGTTCTAGCCAAAAAGAATTTATGCAAGATTTATCATAATTACTGCCTCGCTAGATCATAGCATCACAAGAGATAAGTTTTGTCTTGATACGCTCATTCATCTCATTTTTTAAAACTTTAACTTACCTACGCTGGGGCGCATACTAGTGCGCCCCCCTCTCGCGATTATGGCTGATCGCCCCTACTCAAAGCCCTCGACCGGCGCAAAGCCTTGGCGCTGGACGTTTTCCGTCACCACACGCGGCTCCAGGAATTGCAACAGATAGTCCGGGCCGCCCGCCTTCGAGCCAACCCCCGAGAGCTTGAACCCGCCGAACGGTTGCCGCGCCACGATCGCCCCCGTAATGTTCCGGTTGATATATAAGTTACCCACCTCGAACTCCCGAGCCGCCCGATCGATGTGCGATGGCGTGCGCGAATAGAGACCCCCCGTGAGCGCAAATTGCGTCCCGTTCGCGATCGCCAGGGCTTGCTCGAACGTCTCCGCCTTAATCACTGCCAACACCGGCCCAAAGATCTCCTCCTGGGCGATCGCCGCCGTCGGGGGCACATCGCGGAACACCGTCGGCCCCACAAAATAGCCACCCTCGGGGGCCGGCAACTCGATCGCCAGCGTCGATTCCGCCTTGCCCTTGGCAATGTAGTCGCGGATCCGGGCTTGGGACGTGCCATCAATCACCGGCCCCACCTTGACGCTCGGATCATCCGCCGGGCCAATGTTTAGGGACTTGACCGCCTCCACCAGCCGCTCCACAAACGCCTCGTAAATCGGCGCAAGCACGATCGCCCGGGAGCAAGCCGAGCACTTTTGGCCGCTGTAGCCAAAGGCCGAATCCACCACGCCCTGCACCGCCTGATCCAGGTCGGCGCTCTCATCCACGACGATCGCATTTTTGCCGCCCATCTCCGCGATCACCCGCTTCAGGTGCTTCTGACCCGGTTGCAAAATCGCCGCATTGGCATAGATCCAGCAGCCCACTTCCTGGGAGCCGGTGAAGACGATCGTGTGTACATCCGGGTGCTTGACCATGTGCGCCCCCGCCGTGGAGCCACGCGCCGGGACGTATTGCAGCACGCCATCGGGAATGCCCGCTTCCACCAGAATTTCGATGAATTTGGCGGCGATTACCGAGGAGGTTTCGGCGGGTTTCAGGATCGTGCAATTGCCCGTCACCAGCGAAGCCACGGTCATGCCCACCGGGATCGCCAGGGGGAAATTCCAGGGCGAAATCACCAACGTGATCCCCTTCGGTTGGTAGTGGTAGCGGTTGGTTTCGCCGGGGTAGTCGTAAGCCACGCCCGCCTCTAGCCGCTCCATTTCGTCGGCGTAGTAGCGGCAAAAGTCGATCGCCTCGGACACTTCGGGATCCGCTTGGCGCAAAGCTTTGCCCACTTCCAAGCAAACCCAAGCCGACAACTCCGCCCGCCGCGCTTCCATCAGGTCAGCCGCCTTTCTCAGGATCGCCGCCCGTTGCTGGGCCGGTGTGGCTTTCCAGGCCGGGAAGGCTGCCTTGGCCGCTGCGATCGCCTCGTCGGCCTGCTCAATGCTGGCCAGCCCCACCTTGCCGATCAGCTCCTGGGGCTTCGAGGGATTTTCCGAGGTGATCGTTTCGCTGGTTTCCACCCGCCGACCGGCAATCAGCGGCCGGTAAAGCTGGCCCAATTGACCGCGCACCTGGGCGATCGCCGCCAGGGCCGGATCGCGCAAATTCTGCCGCGAATAGTCCGTATCCGGCGCATTGGCAAAGGGAACCGCCGTTTCATAGGCCGCATCATTCGGCTGCGGCGCGGCGGCCAGCTCGTTCAGTTCCCGCTCCCCGAGGCTGCTTTGGCGCAAAAACGACGAATTGGCCGTGTTCTCCAACAGCCGCCGAATCAAGTACGCCATGCCGGGGATCAAGTCGCCGTAGGGGCAATAGACCCGCACCCGATAGCCTTTGTCCGCCAGGGTTTTGCCCAGTTTGTCCGCCATGCCGTAGAGCACTTGCAGCTCAAAGGCCCGCCGGGGCGCGCCCACCTTTTCCGCCACCGCGATCGCCTTCGCAGCCGATCGAGCATTGTGGGTTCCCAACGCCCCATACAAGTGAGCATGGCTCTCCAGCAGCAGTTGGGTCATCGCTTCGTAGTTGGCATCGGTGGCCGCCTTGTCGTTAAACACCGGTTGGGGCCAATCCTTTTGCACCGATTGGATCGTTTCCTGATCCCAATAGGCTCCCTTCACCAGCCGCACGGTCACGGGCGTGCCGCGCTCCTTGGCCCAGGCCACCACGCCCTGCAAATCGGCGTAGGAATCGCGCAAATAGGCTTGCAACGTCAGACCAATATCGGTGCGATCGCGAAACTCCGGCTCCATCAACACCGCTTTCAACGCCGCCAGCGTCGCATCCTTATATTTGTATTGCTCCATGTCGAAGTGAACCGCCGCGCCCAATTCCTTGGCCCGCCGCAGCAACACCCGCGCCCGATCGGCCGTTTTCGCCTGCGATCCGGCCACATCCAGCGGGTCAAACTGGGAATAGAACGCCGTCAGCTTCACGGACACTTGCACCTTGGGCAGGGGCTGACCGTCCGCCTCGTCGATCTGGGCGATCGTCGGCCAGCGCTGGGCCGCCGTCGCCAACTGTTCCATCAAATCCAAGTAGCGATCGAGGTACTGCTGGGCCTCCACTTCCGTGATCACCGCCTCACCAAGCAAATCGACGGTGAAGGCCATTTTGTCCTTCCGCAACCGCTCGATCGTCCGAATCGCCTGCTCGATCGTCTCCCCGGAAATGTACTTTTGCGCCAACGTCTTCACGGCCGTGCTCACCGTCGTCGCCGCCACCTGACCAGGCATCGAACCGGGGTCAGAAAAATTCAGCAACCCCTTCAGCAAGTCGGGCAGCTCCACCTCTTCCGTGGTCAAATATTCCCGCAGGTGGGCGGCAATTTCGGGGTTCGATTGCAACGCGGGCAGGCAGTCGATGAACCGAAACAATTGCACTTTCAAGCCGGGATTGCTCATCGTCCAATCCATCAGCTTGTCATCGAGCTTCATCTGGTCGCGCATTTGGGCCAGGAAGCCTTTTTTGGTTTGGGTGGCTTGAATCAGTTCACGGGCGATCGATTGGGTGCGGTCTTCGTAAGAATTGGGGACAGTTGCAACCACGGTGTGCGAGCCTCTCAAAGCGTTCCGGTGCTTATCTTCCATTCTAGGAAGTCCGGTGCACGGTGCTTAAAGCGACAGCAAGGGTCAACGGGGCGATCGTCCAAATCGATCGCGATGCGCGAATGGGCAGACCTTTTAATTCAGCCTTCAATGGTTAAGCCGGATGCCAACGAATGGTTGAATCGAGGAGCTGGTATAACGGACTATATCGCTGAACCCTCAAGCCATCGGCACGACAAAGGTATGTTGAAGCAGCCGTTGAAGATTCAGATTCCTCAGCAGGCACTGATCGCCTTTTGCCAAAAATGGCAGATTCAAGAGTTTTCGTTTTTTGGGTCTGTTCTACGAGACGACTTCCGACCAGACAGTGATATTGATGTCATGGTCAGTTTTGAGGACGGTTCAACTTGGGGAATTTTAGAGCTAGTTCAAATGAAGCGTGAACTGCAAACATTGCTAGGACGCAAGATTGATCTATTGACCAAAAAATCAATTGAGCAAAGCCATAACTGGATTCGCCGAAAAGAAATTCTAGAAACAGCCCAAGTTGTTTATGTCGCGGGATAGTGCATCACTGATTGATATCGTTCAGGCAGGGCAATTAATTTTACAGTTTGCTCAAGAACTCGATCGTGATCAGTTAGAGTCAGATTTGCGAACACAATCTGCAATTCTGTACCAGATTGCAATCATGGGAGAGGCAACAAAACGATTATCTCGCGAGTTTCGAGCACAACATCCAGAAGTGCCGTGGGATGATATGGCTGGAATGCGAGACATCGTTGCTCATCAATATGATCGAATTGATTTGGATATTGTTTGGCAAGTCATTGAACGCAATATTCCTCAGTTACTCCGTATGCTAATCAACTTGTTACCAAGTCAGGATGAATAATCAGACATTACTGATATTTTTGAGCTAAGTAATTTGTATAACTTCCAGAATCAGCAGTTGCATTAAGCTCTGGCAATTTAGCGATCCCTCTCAAGCGCGACAAACTAGATTGCTTGAAAGGCGATCGAATTTCCTGTTTCAAGGACTCTAGTAAAAGCTGTACGAGTTGCCACCGATGATCCAGCGACAGTTGAAGAACTTGGGTTTGTAATTCCTGGAATGTCATTAGCTTGCAATTGTATACGGTCTATCCATTGTATAAAATTCTATGATGTCGAAGCGAATTATGGGCGTAAATCTCAATGACGATTACTTGATTTTGGAATTAGAGGATGGGCGAGTTCTATCGGTTCCGATCGCCTGGTATCCTCGATTGGTTCACGGCACAGAAGCAGAGCGCCAAAATTTTCAAATCAGCGGTGCAGGTTTCGGCATTCACTGGCCAGAACTCGATGAAGATATTGGCATTGCGGGTCTATTGCTGGGCAAAAAATCTTCTGAAAGTCCAGAATCATTTCAGCGATGGCTGGCAAGGCGATCGGTGACGGCTTGTTCTTCAACGTAAACCGTTGGGAGTAATGGCGACCATTACGGTCTTGACTGGCTATCCTTAAGTCAACGCTTCATAGCCAATTACTCAAGACCATGCCCAAACTACCAATTATTCAGCCCGATCGCGCCTACAGCTTTGCGGATTATTTCAAGCTCAACTTTGCGCCCCAAGATATCTTGAGCTATTTCAATGTTGCGCTTGATCGACAACTGCTAACGCTTCCTAGCTATTCAGGAGAACTTGATCGCCTGAGAGATTTAAAGTCACGCATCCTAGAAAGCCTGCCACGCATCAGCTTGAATGCAATAATCACCCGTTCCCGAAACATGATCAAACTGCTTCAGTATGGACTGTAGGTGTACATCGCCCACCCTACTAGTTAGGCAATACTTGTCCCGCAAAATCATGAATTGCTTCACAAGAACTATTTCAACTTGCCAACAATCTTCCTGACTATATTTTCTAGTTTTTCAAATTGATTTTCCAATTTATCCAATCGCTCTTCTATTTCAAGAAGGTATTCTTTTAGATCATCTCCTTCCTGTTGCGTTTCTACCGGCTGTTGCTGTAGATATTGAGAATATAGAGCTTCAGTGTCTTGCTCTGGCAGTTCATTCATGCTTACTTGCCTGCATTTCTAAACACACTTTTGAAGTGCCAACTCTGAATACCTTATCATGCAGTTTCAAGCAATGACAGGTATCTTATGCTTTCTTCAAAATCTGATTTTCGATAGTTTGTAGTAGTTTATGAGTTGAGCAATACTAAACCCACGGAATGTCAACCCCTAAAGCCGCTAAAGTGCCGATACGATGAGGGACAAGGGCGCGATCGCACCGAAGTTGTTGTTCCCCAGCGGCTATTCCCTTGGCTCAACCAATTTCCTCGCCAGTTAAAGCCAGAGTGAATTCCATGACCGCCAACCGCCACATTGATCGAGCCATCCGAGTCTCCCAGCGATCGCACCCTTAAATATTAGCCATCCCGCAGCCACTCAGACTGACGTTTAATTTAATCAATTCAATTTATTATTCATATTAATCAATTCAAATTATCATTCATGGCTTTTACCTATCATCGTACCGTTCGCTTTGGCGAAACCGATGCCGCAGGGGTAATGTATTTTTCGCGGCTATTGGAATGGGCCCACGAAGTCTATGAAACCTCGTTGATGGCTTCAGGGGTTAATGCCAAACACTTTTTCAGCCGATCGCAGCCTTGGGTAATGCCAATTGTGGAAACGGGAGCGAAATTTTTTCAGCCCATGTCCTGTGGCGATCGCCTGGAAATTGTGATGCGAGTTTATGCCATCCAAGAAAGCGAATTTCGATGTGAATATGAATTCTTTTTTGAAGGATCGCAGCGGGATTTCCACACGGCTCAGGCATTCACGCGCCATGTTTGCATTGACCAAGAAACTCGCAAACGACGCGAAATCCCTCCAGAACTGGCAGTTTGGCTAAAGCTTTTTGAGGAACCTCAGCCCCAGATTTAGGGAAGGTCGATTTCTTTGGCTTTCTTGATAGAATGAATCGTCACGATCGCTGATGGATCCAGCCCTTTAAGCAACGGCGGTCACTTGTCCCAAATCTTCGGGATGGAGGCGATCGTGCAAAACCTGCCCATCCCGAAACCAAACCACACGATGAGTCCGACGGGCCACCTCCGGTTCGTGGGTCACCATCACCACAGTCATGCCGCTCTGGTTTAATTCTTCAAAAATATCCAGCACTTCTTGGGTGGTTTTGGTGTCCAATGCGCCGGTTGGTTCGTCGGCCAACAGCACGATCGGGCGGTTCACAATCGCGCGTGCAATGGCCACCCGCTGTTGCTGCCCCCCAGACAGTTGGTTGGGTCGATTGTTCACCCGATTCCCCAAACCCACGCGGCCCAAAGCGTCCAGGGCCCGCTGTCGTCGCTCCCCGCTGGGCACACCCGCATAGACCATCGGCAACATGACATTTTCCAGGGCGCTCAGTTGGGGCAGCAGGTGAAATTGCTGAAACACAAACCCCAGCTTGCGATTGCGCACCGTGGCTAGGTCTTTTTCGTTCAATTCGGCCACGTCAATGCCATCGAGCTGATAGCGCCCAGAACTGGGGCGATCGAGGCAACCAATCACGTTCATCATGGTGGATTTGCCGGAACCCGATGCGCCCATAATTGAGCAATATTCACCACTTTCCACCACCAAGTTGACCCCATTCAAGGCGCGTACCTCAGTGTTGTCGCTGCCATAGATTTTGTAGATCTCGGAGAGTTGAATAACTGGCGGGCGATCGGGAATGGGCGATCGGGGCTGAGGATTAGGCAGGGCAAGGGTCATAGCACTGTTTCAGGGAGGCAGGGATGAGCGGGAACCATCTCCCATTCTAAAAAGCTTGGCCAATTTTGTGCGGCCAGGGGATAACCGTAGAGGATGACTCGAGATGACAACTCAGCCGCTCACCGCTCAGTTGAATCAAGATAGGGGGATCGATCGATGACGAATGACCGTTCCAACGCAGATACTCAGCCCGAAAATACTCCCGGAAACATTTCCAAAAACACTTCCGAAAACATTCCTGAAAATCCTACAAATCATCCAGGAAATCATCCATCAGGCAATTCAACCAATCATCCAGTTACGGTTGCAGCCGCCAACACCATTACTTTTCAAACATCGACTAGAAATCGGCTCTTGGCCAAGCTGATTGTGTTGTTGCTCGTGACAGGAGGATTCAGCCAGTTATTTCTGAAGGTAAGCCAACAGGATTATCAAAAGGGTTTATCCCTTACCCCGGAGGCCTATTCACAATCCTATGAACGGTATCGCACCCAACTTTTATCTAAAAAGATGGTCGTTGATTATCCGGCTGTGGGTGTTTTTGCGGTTTTTCTGGTGTTGCTGGGTCTGGTCGGTGGCTATGAATTGGCGGTGTTTGTGATTGGTTTGTTGATCGGGAAATTGTGGCCGTCAGGAGGTCGTCGCTAACGTTGAAATGGTGGCGGAGGAGAACCGCTGGGAAAAGAGTAGCCAAGGTTGTTGGGCAAGGCATTTAAAGCCATAGGAGGGGCGCGAAATTGATGTCAATCATGGATGCCAATCATTGATGTCAATCTCGGATCGCCTGTGGGTCGCTGGCCGAAAACCAATTGCCTCGGGTGTTCGGGAGGGTTGGGCGCTGGAGGTGATGGGCCCTTTGTCCGGAGCCACTGGCCAAAGAGTCCGTGTCGATCGAAGCCGATGCCGGTATAGTTAAACCCTAGGTTCAGAATGGCGATCGCCCGATCGCTTCTGGCACTGCATCCCTTCCCGATCGCCCGCCATGACCGTCCTTGTCATCGACAACTACGACAGTTTCACTTACAACCTCGTTCAATACTTTGGCGAGTTGGGCCAAACCCACCCGATCGCTCGGGATATTCAGGTTTTTCGCAACGATAAGATCACCCTAGATCAAATTCGGGAACTGAAGCCCGATGGCATCACCATTTCGCCCGGCCCCGGCACACCGGACGAAGCGGGAATTTCCCTAGATATCATTCGGGAGTTGGGGCCAACTCTGCCGGTGTTTGGAGTTTGTTTGGGTCACCAAAGTATTGGCCAAGTATTTGGGGGCAAGGTGGTGCGTGCGCCGGAACTGATGCATGGCAAAACCTCCCCGATCGAGCATCGCAATGTGGGAGTCTTTCAGGGCATTGAATCTCCCATGACCGCGACTCGCTATCATAGTTTGGTCATTGAGCGAGAAAGCTGCCCGGAACAGTTAGAAATTACCGCTTGGGTGGCTGACGGAACCATTATGGGCGTACGCCATCGGGACTATCCCCACATTGAAGGGGTTCAGTTTCATCCCGAAAGTATTCTGACCAATGCCGGTAAGCAACTGCTCTCGAATTGGCTGACGGCGGTGGCCCAGTTCCACCAATCCGCCGCTTTGGTCTAAGAATCCTGAGTATCCTGGCTCCTGGTTTCTGCGGTCGATCGGGTCGCTCGTGTTGATTCGATCGCTTTGATGAGTACGCAAAGCGTTTCCAAAAAGTTCACCCCAGAAGTTCACCCCAAAAATTTACCCAAAGAGTTCATCCAAAGAGTTTTCAGAGCGTTTCCCAAAGGGAGTTTTCAACACGATTTCCCAAAGCGTCCCTGAAGTTCCCATTCAAATTCAGATCAACTCAGTCTCTAATCAATTCAATCCCTAATCAATCTCAAACGGTGCGAGGAATTTTATGGATCGGTGGATCAATCGGCGGCAAATTCTGCGATATGGCCTGATGGGTGCAGGGGCCGCCCTGGCCAGTGCGATCGGGAGCCGTGCAACCTCAGCCCAAGCCGCCGATGGCTTAACGATTCAGTCCTTGGGCCACACTTGCTTTGCCTTCACCGGGGGTGGGCTGCGGATTCTGAGTAATCCTTTCAACACCCTGGGTTGCACTGCTGGTTATCGATCGCCCAATTTCACCGCCGACCTCGTGACCATCAGCAGCCAACTGCTTGATGAGGGATTTGTCAGCAATCTGCCGGGCAATCCCAGTTTGCTGTTTGAGCCAGGAACGTTTGAGTTTCGCGGTAACCAATTCCAAGGCATTCGCACCGCCCACGATCGGTTTGGGGGGCGGCGATTTGGCGACAATGTAGTTTGGCGCTGGAAGCAGGGGGGCATCTCCATCCTGCACTTGGGCGGCATTGCGGCTCCTTTGGGAGTGGAAGAAAAAATTCTGATGGGGCGGCCCGATGTGGCCATTGTGCCGGTGGGCGGCGGGGCGAAGGCCTATAACGCTGAGGAAGCAAAACGGGCGATCGAGTCGTTGCAACCCAAGGTGGTGATCCCCAGCCAATACCGCACGGCGGCGGCCGATAGCCAATGCGATCTGGATGGGCTAGAGGCCTTCTTGAACTTGATGAGCGGCTACGACATCCAAACTTTGAACACGGAAACCATGACCCTGCGGCCGGAAAATCTGCCGCCCCAGGGCACGCTGATCCGCGTTTTGCGCCACCTGGTCTAGGGGCGACTCTGGCAAGGAAAACGCTGACCGCTATTGGTCTAAATTGGTCCAAATCGTGTGGACGATCGCCTGGATGGTGCTCCTGGGTTAACTGGGGGCAGATTGGCGATGCTGTGGTCGATCGCTTGTCAGATCGCCTGTCAGATCGCTGGGCAGATCGCCCGCCAAATCGATCGATCGCGCCGAGCCGCTGCTCACCACACTTTCGGCCCGCATCGGTGCATAGACCTCCACCGGCTCATGGCGACCTTTCAAACGCTGTGGGCCGAGGGAATGGAGCACCACCTCTGGATAGTTACGCAGGGCTTTGGCGGTGGTTTCATTAATCAAAATGGGATAGTCCGGAAACTGTTTGGTCAGGGTTTCCAGGCGGGCAGCAATGTTCACCGCGTCCCCAATGACGGTGTAAATCAGGCGATCGAGCGAGCCAATTTGACCCGCCACCGCCTGACCGGTGCCAATGCCGATGCCGCTTTGGATCGGTACCTGGCCGCGGGCGCGCCGATGTTCATTCAACTCCGCCAGGCGATCGCGCATGGCCAACGCCGCCGACACCGCACACCACTCCGCATCCGGCTGGGGCACGGGCGCGCCAAATACCACCACGATCGCATCGCCAATGAAGTTATTGATATAGCCGCCCCAAGGCGCAACGGCCTCCGTCATCGCCGTCATATATTCATTTAAAAATTCCACCACCCCCTGGGGATCCAACTGCTCGGAAAGGGTCGAAAATCCCCGAATATCGGAAAACAACACCGAAACCCAGCAGGTTTGCCCACCTAGCTCCACCCCACCCCGCAATAGTTGTTCGCGCACCACAGGCGACACCATTCGCCCAAAAATATTCAGCTCCCGTTCCCGCTCCCGCAAACCGGAAACCATTTGGTTAAAGGTGGCCGCCAACAAACCCAGCTCATCAGTGCCCTGAATGTCCACATGGGCCCGGTCAAACTGTCCCATCCGCAATTCCTGAGCCGCACGGGTGAGCAAGTGCAAGGGCCGCACAATACTCCGGGCCAGGGCCAGGGCCAGCAGGGCCACCGCTCCCCCCACCAGGAACACACTGGCCGTGGTGCGATGGGCCAACGCATTCAGCGGCGTGACAAAAACCGACTCTGGCTCCGTGATTGCCAAACGCCAGGGCCGCATATCCAAAGCCGACATACCCACGATTTCCGTTTTGCCCGTGAAGGGCGATCGATAGGCAATGTTACCGAAGGATGGCGGGCCCAGCTCCATCGTTGACTGGTTTGGGGTGGCGGTGGGCGTAATGGGGGGCAATGGAACCGCCGATGACGCAGCCGTGGGGGCAGAGGGCAATTGCAGCGATCGCGCCAACACCGGCAAATTCAAACTTTCAATTCGATCGAGGCCAAACTGGACTTTCGGGTCGATCGTGCGCAACTGCACAGGCGACAAAGGCAACAAGCTGCGATAGAGCCAACGCCGATCCGTATGGGCAATCACAATTCCGTTTTGATCGACCAAGAAAGCAGAGCCGCCTTCCTTTTGGTTCAAGCTGGTGAGCAAGCGGCCCACCGCCTCCGATCGCAGCTTAATCACCACCACGCCCAGCAAATTGCGCGTGCCCTTGGCCACCACCGGCACCGAAAGGAAAATCCCCGGCTGACCCGTGGTGGATCCCACCGTCCATTCCGAAATGTAGAGTTTGCCTTGGCGCGCTTCTTGGAAATAATTGCGAAAGGCGTAGGACTTGCCAATGTTGCTGGGATTCGTTGAAACCAAACAACGTCCCGTGCGATCGAGCAGAAACACTGAAAAATAATCAGGATTGGAATTGCGAACATTCGCGATCGCCTCAGCCGCCAAAATTCGCCAATAATTCTGTTTTTCCGGAGGTTCCTTGGCTGCTACCGACCCTGCAAATTGCACAATATCCCGCGCGCTGGCCATCTGAATCCCCACCCGTTGCGTGTCAATCAGCAACTGATCCAGTCGGGCCGCCACACTTTTTGCCAACAGTTCCAGATTTTTGTACTCCGCCATTTTGACCGTATACAGGCTTTGGCGAAGGTTATAAAACGCCGTCAGACTCATTGGCAGCAGCGACGCAGCCAACAAAGCCGCCGACAGCTTGGGCGCAATTTTCCAGCGAGCCGGATTCCAACTCCAACGCCAGCGGTTCACAAACAACCTCAGAGAGACACACTCAAAATGTAGGTTTAGCAGCGGCCACCATGACTTTGATTCGTCTTCAGCCATGAATCCGCAGCTAGCGAAATGCGATGCGAGTGTTTACCCCCACCTTCATCTTACCCAGCGCCCATTACCCAGGAACAGAGTCAGGGGTGCTGGTCAATCGCTCCAAGCTGCGCCCAGCAAGACAGCAAAAGATCCTCAGTCTTCTATTCTCAAATTCGCGATCACCTTCCCTTGACTGTTCAATCTTCCTGGTTCAAAATCCGCAGAAAAATCAAGCAACATCATCAAGATTTCACAAAAAATGGTCTGTAATTTTCCACAGAATTTCAAAATTGCAGTTAACAATCATCTTTAAGGTTCTAACAAGATCCACCCAATTTCAATGGGCTTTTATGATCGAACCTAGTCTCAGGCTGAAAGATCTTGACCCAAGCGCATAAAATTACACTGACATTAAGCTTGAGATTTCAAGATTGGTATTCAAAAGAGTGCCCTCAACATATCCTGGCTAAGCCATTGCTACTCAGGGAGAGCAAAGCCAAGCAGATTAATCAAAGTAAAATTAATCACCAGTCTTCTACGTAGAAACCCCTGCGATTGAACATAAATTTCTCGCTGGTCGCCTTGAATGGGCCGCCCTGAATAGGTCACACCGTTAGCGTGAGCAGGTCTGAGCACAACTGAACGCAACTGAACACAACCCAGCCAGTCGAGCCAACCCAGCAAACCGAACAAGAACCCGCTGCCAGAACCTGAGCAGGTTCTCTGTCGGCCCACATCGCCAGCCTAAATACCTGCCCAAGATTCGACAAAACACCCAAAATTACAACCCAAAATTACAAAATTAAAGGGGTTTAGGGGCCGTGACTCGGATCCCCTAAACCCCAACTGAATTTCTTGATTGCTCAAGCCCCCAATGACTCAGCCAGCCTATTGGTAGTAGTGGTTGGTGGCGTGGGCGAAGTCCTTATAAACCTTGGGGAGATCAACGCCATATTGCTTGAGCCGCGACTCCCGCATATACATCACAAAATTTTGGCTTTTCGTGCTGGGAATTTCGCTGGGACGACGATGATTTTCCAAGATTTCCGTTGTCATTTTGCCGGCCACTTCTCCCATCTCATAGGGCGAAATCCCAACCGCCAACATACCGCCATCATCCACATAAAATCCCCAACATCCGATATCAGGAATTGGTGAGTTCTCGATCGTCCACTTCATCACTTCCTTCGGCGACACCACCGTATCATCGGTACTGGAGCGGCGCAGTGTGTGGTAGTGCGTGATCAGCAAAAAGTCAGCAATTTTGCCGGAATTCTTGATAAATTGCTTCCACTCTTCAAAGGTGGCCACTTTTCGGTGTTCGATCAGGTCGATCGGTCGCCAGTCAAAATCTGCCATTTCTTGGTGAATGGCTTCCGATGTTTCCGAGTCATCGGAATAGTGAACAATGCGACGGCGATCGGGTGGCAAGATTTGCAGGAAAATCTCTTTCAAGGAAAGGAAGGGAATCCGCTCCAAAATGCCCGTCACATTGCTGGCTTTGTCAAATCCGTAGGCGCTGGCTTCCGCATTCACCCCGCTGTAGACAATATCAATCTTGGGGTGATTATTGAAATACTTGGCGACAAACTCTTGAGCATTATCATCGATCGAAATAATCACATTTGGTTCCCAGCGCTCAATGAGCCGCCGAGCCAATTGCCCTGCCTTCTCCTTGTAAGCCGCACCAGGATTCCGCTTCGTATCCATGTAGTGATACTGAATCGAGTAAGGCTTTTTATCCAGAGTCCAGCTTAGCCCCACATTAATGTCCTTCGTCCAGGCAAAGTCTGTGGCATAGCTGCTCAGTACCAATACACGCGGCTTACTAGAATTGCTGAAGGCAAAGAACACCAAGGCGCAAATCAAAAAGAAAATAATGGGCAATTTTTGAAGCTGCTTGCCCCAGCGGTTAACGTTAGAAAGCTTCCAGGTAAATCGTGACATGGCTAGAGAATGAGTGGAGAAGTGGGTCGGCCTTAAGCTGTCATCGCTTTGAGCGCAAAGATTTGAGCACAAAGATTTGAGAGCAAAGATCAGATGAATGCTCGTTTAGGAGTCTCTCAAAGTTGATTTCATGGTCTTCAGCAACGATTTAGAGAATTCCAAGGGTGCGGAAATATCCCAATGATAAATAGATTGAAAAGAAGCGAATCAGCGTTGCCAGGAAATTGCCTCGTAAAATTAAACGCTCATTAAAAAGTTGCTGTTTGTCCAATAGCTCCTGAAATTGTAGGTAGTAGGAACATTGGTAAGGAAAAAACCAGGCATCGCTGATATTTAGGATAATCGCTCCCACAATCCAAGGATTTACCCCGTTGCTTTCTGCCATCGGGATTAATATTGTGGCAAAAATTGCCACGGCAGTCGTGTTAGGGATCACAAACCGCACAACCAAAATTGTCAGGCTCAATAAAAAAATAAAAAGGGGAAAGTTGGACTTCATAGAATCGCTGAGCCAAGTCAGATACCCACCAAAGTGAGTGTCGAGACCTAAGTAGGACATGGCTTCTGCAATTCCAACCAAACTGCCTAATAAGATTAAAAATGGCCAGTCGATTTGGGTGCGAAATTCATTTTTTTTCAGAATCCCCAGCGATAGCACCAGAAATAGAACCCCCAAACCAATCCAGGGCAATTGGATTTTGTGAATGGATGCGGTGACAATTCCCAGCAACAACACGATCGTGCTGACCAGCGAAATCCACTCCTGGCTGCTCAAGGGCCCTAGGGTTTCCACCTGAGCTTCCACCTGTTGTTGGGAAATTTCAAAGGCTTGATTATTACTAAACAGGAATTTTGTGGAGATAAAATACAGCACTAGGGTCACGATCCCCACCACCAAACTCGCTTGCAACCAATAAACCCAACTAAATTGTTGTTGAACTTGTAAAGGCAAGAGGCCATAGACTACAAAATTAGCCGACTTACTGCTTAGAAAAACATGGGAAAGCAGGCTAGCACCGCTAAAAGCAGCAAAGGCGAGATGGCTGGCAGCTTTGCCACCTGGTTTGACTCCTGTGGCATCAATGGTATCTGTCAAAATTGGCGACAACAGACCAATTCGACCATTAGCCGAGGGCAAAATGGGGGTCATTGCCAATCCGGTTAAAAATAAAGCGGTCGCATACCAGCTTTCTGTTTTAGGAATGAATCGAGAGAGCCATAAAACTAGGCGATAGGTTAATCCTGATCCCATCAAAACAGCTCCTAACCCAAAGAGGCTGAGCGCCATAAAAAAGCTGCCCGATGCAAAGCCAGAAAGAATAACTTCACTGGGAGCAATGTCTAAAATTAGCAATGACAGAATGCAAAAAAGACCAGGAATAAATTCAGGAACCATCCCAAAAACCCACATCACAATGGTGGATGTGAGTACAATCAAAAACATCTGAGAATTCCAGTCAAATTCCGCAGTTTCCCTCAAAATCAAGTACAAAATACCGGGGATCACCACTGACAAAATCCAACCACAGGACTGAACCCAATCATTGCGCTTGAGCTGACTGATGGGCGATCGACTCTCCAGTTCTCGGTTAGGCTGTCCGCTGTAATGACTGAGCAGGGAAGCATAGAATCGATCGATGGTTGGAGTGCCAGCACCGGCCACTTTGGTAATAGCCTCGCGGGGCAAGGCGATCACTTCCGTGTTGTCAACCGCGATCGCGTCGGCCATGTAGTAGTCAGAGGAAACGGCCGCCTCTTCGCCCACAAAACCATGCTCCACCTCCGCAATGACACGCCCTCCAGCCCAAAGCTGCACTTTGCCCCGGCGCACAAAATAGAGGGTTAAGGCAGGGTTGCCTGACTGGAATAGGGCTTGGCCATTTTCCAGAAAATGCTCGACCGCATAGGGCACAACTCTCGCCAGTTCTTGTACAGAACAGTCAGAAAGAATAGGAGCGCGTCGCAACTCCTGCGCCATTTGCTTAAGATCGATCGCCATATGTTGATGTCCTGATCTGGAATTTCAATTGTAGGTCTGACCTATTAAAAAAAGGCAGTTTGATCAATTGCTTTGGGATACAGATTTAATTCTATCTTTCAGGCAACTTGCCAGCTATTGAGGAAATTGAATCAGCCAATTGAATAAACCATTAGTTTGTAGTTCAATTTCATTTCCAAAAGTTTGCTGCCAAAGGTAACGGCCCTCGCAATCCTGTTGAGCATCACTATCTTGAAAGTTATGATTCAACACCAATAGTTGTACCAATAACTATTGTTGCCAGATTGATTGGTGGCTAATTTTAAGGTTGTCTTGAGGTTGTCTTGATTGTTGAGAACAGCGTCAGGGAATGACTCTCGACGATCAGCGGAGCAAGCCTGAGCCAAGCCACGATCGCCTGGCCATTCATACAACAGCCATCAATTCAACCCGGTCAAAATAAACACAGAGCGCGGAGTTCATCGGTTGAGTCCGTGGTTTTGACTACGGATCAGGAATGATTTAATACAGGCTTCTCTGTGTTTTCCCTAAAGCCACTGTTTGGACAAATATTTGACAGGGGTGAGTTGATGAATTGGCTCGATCGCGGGGCGATCGGGTTGCTTAATCATCGTCAAAATGGATCAGGATGTTTAGGAACTGGCTGAAAGTCCCAAGAAATTCACATCTCAGGTTGGCAGCCCTGGTGAATTATTGCACCTTGGACTTGGTTTTTCAGGAGCATCTTTGGTGATCCCTTGAGATTGGTTAATAATTGGTTAAGGCAATGCTAGCGCAAAACTTCGCAGCCATCACCAATCGTTGATTAAATCCAGACAAGCCTGAAATTGCAGTCCCTGGTCAGAAATTTCAGAGAAAGATCGTCGAAAATAGCAAGCTGCAATTTATGATTCCATGGGTCAGAACTATCTTGAGAACATCAAGAACAGAGTATTCAGGGTTCCTATGGGTTTTGAGTCAGTCACGAAACATTCAGCAACCAATTCACCCACAATGGCCGATCGCCCAACAATCGTTTCGGAAGCCTCACCTTTTTTCCAGTTTGAGCAAGACTTCATCACTGGGTTACGGTGCATCCCCATGGTGGTTCGCTACCGGCTCGATCGAGTCGGCATTAAACTCAAACTGCACCACTGGAACCAACTGTCTGAGGCCGATCGCTTGCGGTTAGTTTTGGCTCCTTGCGACACCTTGCCCGAGCAAGAAACCTATCGCCAGGAATTGCGCGAGTTGGTGGCAGCGCGATCGGGTGAAATTCCCAAAGATTTGCCCCTGGAAAACCCGTTTCCTTGGCTGAGTGCCGACGTGCCCGATTCAGTCGCAGCACAAGCAGCGCGGGTTGGAGTCACAGTGAGTCATCAACAGTGGCGATCGCTCAGTGAATTGCAGCGATTTGCGCTCATTAAACTCAGCCAGCCCGGCCACGAAAACCGCAACTTTTTGCCAGCGGTTCAAGAATTTGGCCTCCTGAACCCCTAACGGTTGCCAGCACTGCGGTGGGGCGTTTTGAGGATGCGATTACGCCTGCGATCAGCCGGGGCTGCCAAGGGGGTTTACCTGAGGCGTTGGGAGCTGGCCGATCGAAACGATCAAAAAGACTGAAAAAAGCTGCCCACAAGATTGTACTGACAGGATCTTGGGATCTAGGGCTGGGCAGCAAACCCATTTTCTATTCTCTAGTCCACTAGAGAGTCAAGAGACGCGGGGAGAAATTTAGAGTAGCCCAGGTGTTGCCAAGCGGCGGGGGTGGCCACGCGGCCGCGAGGGGTGCGCTGAAGGTAGCCAATCTGCATCAGATAGGGTTCATAGACCTCTTCGATCGTCTGGGCATCTTCCCCGGTGGCGGCTGCCAAGGTTTCCAGACCCACGGGGCCGCCGTTGAACTGCTCAATAATGGCGCTCAGGAGTCGGCGATCAGTCCAATCCAGCCCCCGAGGATCCACATTGAACAGTTCCAAGGCCGCCGCCGCGATCGCCCCGTCAATGGTTGTTTTGCCTTGGGTTTCCGCTCCTTTCACTTGCGCGTAGTCCCGCACCCGCCGCAACAGGCGGTTAGCAATCCGGGGTGTCCCGCGCGATCGCCGGGCAATTTCTGCGGCCCCGTCTGGCTCGATCGCCACCTGCAAAATCGTCGCCGTCCGCAACACAATCCGGGCCAGCTCCTCGGGTTCATAGAACCGCAACCGTTGAATCAGGCCAAAGCGATCGCGCAGGGGCGAACTGAGGGCCCCCACCTGGGTTGTCGCACCCACCAGGGTGAACTTGGGCAACGGGATCGATCGGGTGCGGGCGCTCTGGCCCTTGCCCACCGTCACATCCAGCCGAAAATCCTCCATCGCTGGATACAAAATTTCTTCAGTGACCCGGGGCAACCGGTGAATTTCATCCACAAACAACAAATCCCCCGGCTGCAAATTCACCAGCAGCCCGGCAATATCCCGAGGGCGCTCCAGAGCCGGTGCGGTCGTAATTTTGCAAGACACACCCATCTCGCCGGCCAGAATTAAAGCCATGGTGGTTTTGCCCAAGCCTGGCGGCCCATAGAGCAACAGGTGATCCAGCGGCTCCCGACGACCCTGGGCCGCTTGAATCGCAATGGTCAGCACGTCTTTTAAATCCTGCTGCCCCACATAGTCCGCTAGCCGTTGGGGGCGCACACGCTCATCGGGTCGATCGCCCTGAGGAGACTGGTGAGCGGGCTTGGCCGCATCTTGGTGAGCTTCCTCAGGCGTGGCCACCGGATCCAGCAGCGACGGCGAAACGGACGATCGCGGGGAATTCGATCGCCTAGCGGGCTTGCGGGGAGGCTGGGGATCAGGATTGCCGCCACCGGTTGACTTGGAAGAAATAATCGCCATGCCGTTGATATTAGCAATGGCATCCGCTCGGCCAAAATCGAAATGGCAAACCTCAGCGGAATTTGAGGGGAACCGCCAGCTTGAGTCCAGCAGCAGTTAGACCTTGGGTCAGACCTTACGGCGGAACGTGGCCCCGCGATATTTCAGCTCGATCGTTTGGTTAGCGGCTTCAACTTCTGGGGCTTCGGTGGTTTCGGAAGTGACTTCCTGCCGCTTTTTCGGCATTTTCAGCCCCCCACGATCGGGCAGATGCCAAATCACCCCGCGATATACCCGATCGGTTACCGCCAAATGGGGATGCCCCAAAATCGAATCATTCGCTGCATGGGCCGCCGCATTCGACGTATTAACCGCCGTTAATTCCGCCTCATCAGCCGCCACCGACGAATCCGCCAACTCCGCCCGATCGCCCAAGGCCGCCGACTCCAGCACCTCCACCGGCTCCGGAGACCGCAGACCGTACCGCGCCACCCACCACACCGACAGCAACAGCAACACCTGAACTTCCCAGGGAGCCAAAACCAAGGCCACCAGAAAGCTCAAAATCGCCACACCATTCAGAATCAGCGACGGTTCATCCTGCCATCGTGGAGCCAGATAAACCGCAGCCACACAGATCAAAGTCGGCACCAAAAACCCAAGAGACATGGCTTACGCCTCAAAATAACTTGCCAGCTAGCCCGCATGATCAACAGAATCAGAATCAACATGCCCCTTTCAGAATGGGCAATGTGTATTTTTACTTAGTAATCTTTGCTGAATTGCAGCGAAATGATGGGGGGGGAATCGCTCGTTATTTCGCCTGTATCATCATGCTGACTCAAAGTGTTACATCAACGAAGGTAACTTTGTCAGCATATTCGGTCTTATTACGCAGCATTTTTTAAGAAAGTGGTGAGTAAAAACTCCTGCTCACCAACTGTCCAGGATGACCCAGGGGCGATCAAAGCGGGTCAAGGAAGCCAAGATCAGTAGTCTTCAGGGGGGTTCAGCCTTGCCCTTAGCGCACACCCATCCTGTGGGCAAATTGTGCCGTTAGTATCAGCAACTGAGTCATGAAAACTGAGTCATGGAAACTGGTTTGAATCGCTGACTTTTAGAGAACCCTGACGAAGATGTCATTAAACATAGTTTAGATCAGTTATCTAGGCTACGAATGGGGTTGAAATAGGTCTGATTGCCATCAAATTCATCGAACGCCAAGCGGCAATTGAATAGACTGTGGGGTATTTTCGGCATCAATATCAATGTCAATACAGCCTTTACCTAAAATAATTGGCACGTCATATCGCAAATGCCATGCATCAACGGTTCGGTGGGCACTGCCCACCCTACAGACAACTGTGCTTAGTAATCGAGATAAGGGCTGTATCTCAATATCAATGCCAGTATCAATGTCGGCATCGATGACTGATTAAGAACCGCAACACAATCATGGGTCTGGACAGCCGATTGCCATTGCCCGCCCCCGGTTGGACTTCGGTAGGCTAGGGTTGGAAAACCCGGTTTTGGCCAATCTTGCTGAAAACGGGTGCTGAACAGGGGTAAAGAACTGGATGAATGATTGAGATCATCATGATTCAGATGCCCCCTTCGATCGGGATCATTCGGGATCGTTAATCCACAGGCCCGACGCACCCAGGCCCTGCAACCCCGGAGATCGCATTCATCCCCCCGCTCTAATCGCCTCTTGCTGGAGTCCGCCTCTCATGACCGAATCACGCCCCTTGCGCCTGTTGCAAATTGTGCCATCCGTGTCCTTGGTCTATGGCGGGCCGAGCCAGATGGTGTTGGGGCTAAGCCAGGCCCTGGGCGCGGCGGGGGCGCAGGTGACGCTGCTAACCACCGACAGCAATGGGGATGCGGGGCAGGCTCCGTTGGATGTGCCGATCGCCCAGCCTGTGCCGGAAAAGGACTACAAAATCTATTACTTTCGCTGTGCCCCCTGGCGACGCTATAAGTTCTCGATCGGGCTGTTGTGGTGGCTCTGGCGACACGCACCGGAATACGACGTGGCCCACATCCATGCCCTGTTCTCGCCCATCAGCACCATGGCAGCGATCGTCTGTCGGTGGCGCAAGTTGCCCTACGTGCTGCGGCCCCTCGGCACGCTGGATCCGCTGGATTTGCGGAAAAAGGCAAAGTTGAAATGGTGGTATGGGCGGCTGCTGGAGCGGCGCAATTTAGCCAAGGCCGCCGCTGTTCACTTCACCAGTGCGGAGGAGTGCAAAATCTCTGAGCGGTTTGGGGCCATTTCCCGCGATTGGGTGATTCCCTTGGGGGTTCCGTTGCCGCCGCTCCGTGAACAACCCATGGCGCAACCGGCCAAGGAAGCGGGGCCGATGGTGCTGTTTATGTCACGGCTCGATCGCAAAAAGGGATTGGATATTGTGATTCCGGCGCTGGAAACGCTGGCCGTGTCGGGGCTGCCCTTTCGGTTTGTGTTGGCGGGGGCCAATGTACAGGATCCAGACTATGAACAATCGATTTCAGACTATTTGAACCGATCGCACCTGAGTGATCGCACGGAAATTGTGGGCTTCGTGACCGGGGAACAGAAGCGATCGCTTCTGGCCCAAGCCGATTTATTTGTGTTGCCGTCATACTATGAAAACTTTGGAATTGCGGTGGCGGAAGCGATGGCCGCCGGAGTGCCGGTGGTGATTTCTGACCAGGTGCATATCTGGCCCGATGTGGCCGACACCCGATCGGGCTGGGTTTGCACTTGCGACGTATCTTCCTTTGCCGGGGCCGTGCGCGAGGCATTAACCCAACCCACCGAACGACAACAGCGCGGCCAAAACGCCCGACGCTGTGCGGGCGATCGCTACAGTTGGTCAGCCATTGCCCAGCAATTAATCGCCGCTTACGGCGAAATTCGCCGAACCCGGTAGACTGAAACGGAAGTTCATGAAAGTTCGCGGAAGTTCATCGCATCGATGATCGCAGTCCCGATCGCAGTCACAATTGCAGACGATCGCGGCGATGTAATGACTCCGTTGCCAGGTTGCGCCTATGGTTCTTGAAATTTGCCGCGAAGTCACCATCATTCCCCCCCAGGAGCCTGGCTTAGGGATTGACCTCCAGGGCTACCTAGCACGCCCTCGGGCCGCCGGTTCCTATCCGGTGATCGTGGTTCTTCAAGAAGTGTTTGGGGTGAATGACCACATTCGAGATCTCTGCGATCGCCTGGCAGGATGTGGTTATGTGGCGATCGCCCCTGCCCTGTTTCAGCGCACCGCTCCGGGCTTTGCCGTGGGCTACAGCGCCGAAGAGCTAGCCCTCGGCCGACAACATAAGGACTTAACCAAGGCGGATCAACTGCTGGCGGATATCCAAGCCGCGATCGCCTTTGCCCAAAAACAACCCAACGCCAAAGCCGGAGCCGTGGGCTGCATCGGCTTTTGTTTTGGGGGCCATGTGGCCTATTTGGCGGCCACCCTGCCCCAAGTCGCCGTCACCGCTGCGTTCTATGGCGCAGGGATCACCACCTTCTGTCCCGGAGGCGGCGAGCCAACCGTCACCCGCACTTCCCAAATTCACGGTAAGCTCTGGTTTTTCGCAGGCTTGGCCGATCCGCTGATTCCCATTGACCAGCTCGATCGCCTAGAGGCGGCCCTCGTGACCCACGGGCGCAACTTCCGCATCTTCCGTTACCGCGACGCAGACCATGGATTCTTCTGCGATCGCCGATCGAGCTACCATCCAGCGGCCGCCGCCGATGCCTGGGAAAAAGTGCAAACCCTGTTTCGAGACCTCTAGACCGGATTTCATGGCCCACCCCCCAGCCGCATGACCCGTCCCATTCTTTACGTTGCCATTACTGCCCATGGATTTGGCCATGCCACCCGAGCGGCTGCCCTAGTTGATACCCTGCAACGGCTGCGGCCTGACCTGTTGCCGATTTTGGTCACCACCGCCCCCCGTTGGCTCCTCGGTTCCTACATCAGCGGTGAATTTCTTTACCGGCCCAGGGCGCTGGATGTGGGTGTGGTGCAGCAAGATAGTTTGCAAATTGACCGGCAAACGACTCTGGAGCAACTCCAGGCTCTGCGATCGCGGGCGGCGGCCATTGTGGCGGCAGAGGTGGACTTCATCCGGCAAATGTCCGTCAAAAATGGGCGTGTGGCTCTGGTGTTGGCCGACTTGCCCCCCCTGGCGATCGACATTGCCCAAGCGGCGGGTCTGCCCTGCTGGGCAGTCGGTAACTTCGGCTGGGATTTTATTTACCGAGATTGGGGTGGCGAGTTTGAGCAAGAGGCGGACTGGATTGCCGATCGTTTCCATCGGTGCGATCGCCTCTTTCGGTTGCCTTTTCACGAACCCATGGCCAGCTTTCCCCAACAAACCGATGTGGGTTTAACGGGCGGCGCACCCCGCTATGGTGCGGCGGAATTGCGCGATAAGTTGGGTTTACCAGATATCCCGCGCGATCGCACCGTTTTGCTCACCTTTGGCGGCCTGGGCTTGCAACAAATTCCCTACGAGCGGCTGCGGCAATTTCCCGACTGGCTCTTCATCACCTTTGACCGATCGGCCCCGGACTTGCCCAACCTATACCAAGTGCTCGACCCGATCGAACACCACGCGAGCGATCGCCCCTTTCGGCCCGTGGACTTTATGCCCCTTTGTGGGCGCATCGTTTCCAAACCCGGCTACGGAACCTTTGCCGAAGCCTGCCGCACAGGCCCAACCGTAGCTACCCTCACCCGCGATGGATTTGCCGAAGCTCCCATCTTGTTAGACCAAATTCAAGCCCAAACTTCCCACCAGATTTTGCAACCGACCGAATTTTTTGAGGGAGATTGGTCTTTTTTACAAGCAGCGCCCACACCTTCCCAGCCCGGCCAGCGGTTTACCTTGGATGGCAATGAAACCATCGCCCAGGCAATTAGCGCAGTCCTTGAAACCTAGCAAAAGCTTGAGGTCTAGAGGGAGGCTGCAAGATCCACAACAGCGATCGCCCCACATTCCCACCCTGGAATTTCCGACTTGAACTCCTCAACCTGTTTGTTTCATGACAACGTGCCCATCCACAAATCGCTAGAATGACCAGCGGCTGTTCGACGATTGGATTAGGCTAACCATTGGAGTTGGCAGCTCGACAGCTCTGGGGTGCTACCCCCCAAGGCCCATCCCATCGGTGCATCAAAATCGCAGACGAGCCTCATTTAACCAAAACGCTTCGTCAGGGATTTGTTAGGGTGCGATTAGGCGGTTATTTAGACTCAGGGTGGCCCCGACTGGGATCCAATCTCCTTAAGATTTGATCAATTCGATCCAGAATTTCGATCCAGAATAGGGAATAGGGCGCTACTCGATTTCAGTCCCGACTTTGGGCTGCGATCGCTGAAACAAGAAACGGCAGCCCCCATGGGTCACCATCATTCAGACACTGCCCAGCCGAGTCGGCCAGCGCGAGGCAGCTCGTCAATGATTTGTCTGTGATGGCTGGTCTGCGATGGGTAGCCTGCGATAGACAGTCTGCAATAGACGGTTTTCAATGGGTAGCCTGCGATAGATAGTGTGCGATCGACAGTCAGCAACGGATGGTTTCCAGCGGACAATCTGCAACAGACAATCTGCAATAGACAGTCTGCAACGAACAATCTGTGGCGGTTCCCATCAAGGCACAGAGACACATCGCCCGATCGCGGCCAAGACCCAAACCCAAATTCGGGCCGGTCATTCAGGGACGCATCCAGGGGTTTGAGTAGGAGGTAGCAAATTTGAAATTACGGCTCAAAACGCTGGTCATTGTTGGACTAGCGCTGCTCTGCTTAAACTTGGTGATGTTCACAACATCCTCCAATCTCCTGCTGGATGGCTATAGCCAGCTTGAGCGGCGTGAGGTGGAGCGCGATGTGCAGCGGGCCATCAGCGTCGTGATGGACAACGCCACGGATCTGGATGCGACGGCGCGGGACTATTCCGAATGGGACACCACCTACAGTTTTGTGGAAACCCATGATCCTGCCTATGAGCGATCGAACTTTGTCGATCGCACCTTCGACTACTTGCGGCTGAATGCTCTAATTTTGCTGGATCGATCGGGGAAGCCCCTCCTGCAACAGGGCTACAACCTGGAAAGTCGGCAGCGCGTGCCGATTCCCCGCAGCCTTTGGGAACACTTGCAACCGGGCAGCCCACTGCTCACCCACTCATCAACCACCAGCGCCGTTCATGGCCTGCTGCAATTGCCCGAGGGGCCGATGATGGTGGCGGCTCGCCCGATCGTCACCAGCGAGGCAGAGGGGCCGATTCGCGGAACCTTGTTGCTGGGGCGGTTTCTGGCTGGGCCGGAAATTGAACGGGTCAGCCGCTTAACGCAACTCAACCTGAGCCTGCAAAGTTTGCATGGGATTGTGCAACCATCGAGTGCTTGGGCCAAGCTCCCGGCCAGTTCTGGCCGCCGGTCTTTGCTACCTTCAGCCCTTGCCAAGTTGCCCCTCGTTGCGCGATCGGCTCCTGACATCACGCCAGCACCGCAACAGTCCACAGCACAACAATCAACACCGCAGCAATCCACACCAAAACCCGCTACGTCAATACCTGAGCGATCGAAACCTGAACGATCGGAGCCTGAGCGATCGAAATCATCAGCGCTGGCTCAGCCCACTGAACAAACTCAACCGCAATCAACCCGGCTGAGTGCTACGCCCCCAGAATCCATTCAACCCGAATCTACCCAACCCCAATCGCCTCAGTCGCCCAAAGTTGCCAGAATTTCCGCCGCGACAATGCCCCCTGCCATCGACGATTCCCGATCGAACTCGAGAGCTGAGGGGCCGGAGGTTTTGCGCCACCGAGCGGTGAAGGCCCTGCTGTTGGGTACGGAAACGGTGGCGATCGAAACCCTTTCCGATAATCGCCTGGCCAGCTATGCCCTGTTGGACGATTTGTATGGACAGCCAGCTTGGTTAGTGCGGGTTGAACTCGATCGCGCCATCTATAACCGAGGGCTAATTAGCCTCCGCTACACGCTGGTACTGTTGGTGTTGGGGGGCTTAATTTTTGGGGCCATTACCCTGCTGCTGCTGGAGCGCTTGGTGTTGGCGCGGTTGATGCGGCTGAGTGAACAGGTCAGCGCGATCGGCACCAGCGGCAACCCGACTCAGCGGGTGGAGGTGATGCCCGGAACCGATGAGTTGTCGGAGTTGGCGGCTATTTTGAACGCCACGCTCGATCGCCTGCAAGTGTCTCAGTCGGCCGTTTGCGCCGCCGAAGCCCAATACCGCAGCATCTTTGAAAACGCGATCGAGGGCATTTTCCAAACCACCCCCGATGGTCGCTACCTGAGCGCAAACCCGGCCTTGGCCCGCATCTATGGCTACAGCGGGCCCGATGTGCTGCTGCTGGCCCTGAATGCCACCCAAAATCTCTACGTCAACCCCAATCGCCGCAAGGAATTTGTTGAACAAATTCGCCAAAAGGGATCCCTTGCCAATTTTGAGTCGGAAGTTTACCGGGCCGATGGCCGCCGGATTTGGATTTCCGAATCGGCCCGGGCGGTTTACGACGAAGACGGCGAATTGCTTTATTACGAAGGCACAGTTGAAGACATCACGGAGCGCCGCCGATCGGAAGCCAGCCTGCGCACCCTGAAGGATCGACTGGAAGCGATTTTGGCCGCTGTGCCCGGCACGGTGTCGCGGGTGGGCCGCGACTTGCGTTACCTGGAAGTGAACCACCACTTGGCCGAAAGCTTTGGCCGCGCCCCGGAAGAATTTATTGGCCAAGACATCGGCTTTTTGGGCTATGGCCAAGAATTTCGGGAATTTGTGGCGGAATTTTTTGCTTCTCCGATCCAAGAGGCCACGCGCGAAGTGTCGCGACCGGTGGGCGATCGCATCGAAAGCTATTTGGTGGTGGCCCAAAAATACAACAATGACCAAGCGGCCTTTGTGCTGGGGATCGACATCACCGAACGCAAGGAAGCAGAACGGGCCGTGCGCGAAGCCGAAGAACGGTTCCGCAGCATTTTTGAAAACGCGATCGAGGGCATTTATCAAGCCCTGCCCGATGGTCGCTACTTGAGCGCAAACCCGGCCATGGCTCGCCTCTATGGCTATGAGTCACCAACCGCGCTGATCGAAGCGTTCGATCGCATGGGTGGGCCGCCCTATGTCCAGATCGATCGGGCACGGGAACTGCTGAACATGCTGGAGGCCAGCGGCAGCGTTTCCGGGTTTGAATCGGAAGTGTACCGAGCGGATGGGCAACATATTTGGATTTCGGAAAATGCTTCCGCCCTGCTCGATGATGCTGGGCGGCTGGTTTGTTATGAAGGGACGGTTGAGGACATCACCGATCGCAAACGGGCCCAGGAAACCCTGATGGAGCGATCGCGCCTTTCGATTTTGGAAGCGGAAGTGGGCGTGGCCCTTTGTCAACGGGGCGAACTCTCGGAAATTTTGCAAACCTGCGCCGAAATGATGGCCGGGCAACTGGATTGCAACCTGGCCCGCGTTTGGACGGTGGACTTAGATCCCACCTACTTGACCCTGCAAGCCCAGGTCAACCGCAACACCAACAATGCGCTGCACCTGGATATTCCCCTGCTTGATGATGCCCTGCGAGACAAAATCAGCCTGAGTACTCCGGAGCTGTCCACGGTGGCGGCCGTGGCTCGATCGCGCAATCCCCTGTTCCGCAGTGAATGCGCCCTGATTCCCCATCAAGGCAGATCCCGCACAGAAGTACATTTTGCAGGCTTCCCGCTGGTGGTGGAGGATCGGCTGGTGGGTGCGTTGGCGCTCTATCGTGTGGAACCCTTCGCGGAAGCGGTGCAGGATGCCCTAGGTTGGTTGGCCAGCGCGATCGCCGTGGGGATTGACCGCGCCCAAGCCCGCCAGGAACTGACCACCCGCCGCGAGGCCCTGTTGTTTCAGTTGGCGGCCCAAATTCGCAACTCCCTGGATTTGGATACGGTGCTGGAATCGGCCGTCCAAGGCATCCGTAACCTGTTGGATACCGATCGCTGTCTTTTCGCTTGGTATATCACCGATGCAGGCGGCGGCATTCCGGCTTGGGATGTGGTGAACGAGTCCCGTACCCCAGCCGTGCCCAGCGCCCTTGGCCCCTATCACCATATCCACGCCAGCTACTTCCTTCAGCAGTTGATGTGGAGCAAATGTGTGCGGGCCGATGACGTGTCGCGGTTAGATAATCCCACCCTGCGGCAAATGATGGAGGATCGGGGCTATCGTTCCCTGCTGGCCTTGCCGGTGCAAACCCGTTCCGGGGCGATCGGGGTGATTGAATGCGGCCAAAGTGCCCAGGTGCGCACTTGGAGTGAGCGGGAAGTGGAGCTGTTGCGGGCTGTGACCGACCAACTATCCACCGCGATCGACCAAGCGGAACTCTATGCCAAGGCCCAGGTCACCGCTGTGCAGGCCCAAGATCAAGCCAAACGCCTCAGCACTGCCCTCCAAGAGCTGAAAACCGCCCAAACCCAGCTCATTCAAAACGAGAAAATGTCCAGTCTGGGGCAGATGGTGGCTGGGATTGCCCATGAAATCAACAATCCCACCACCTTCATCCATGGCAACCTGACCTATGCCCGCCGTTACACGCAAGAGTTGCTCTCGCTCATTCAGCACTACCGGGATAGCTATCCTGTGCCGACGGAAGCGGTGGCCAATTTCTCGCGGGACATTGATGTGGATTTCCTCTGTGATGATTTGCCCAAAACCCTGCAATCAATGCAGTTGGGAGCGGAACGAATTCGGCAAATTGTCGCTTCCTTGCGGAATTTCTCACGATTGGATCAGGCGGAAATGAAGCCGGTGAACATCCACGAGGGCATCGAAAATACGCTGCTGATTTTGCAACATCGCTTCAAAGCCAATAGCAATTTCCCTGGAATTGAAGTGGAAAAACACTATGGTGATTTGCCCCTGGTGGTTTGCTACGCGGGGCAATTGAACCAGGTGTTCATGAATGTGATTAGCAATGCGATCGATGCATTGGAAGACCGTTACGGGCGATCGCGCAATTTGCGAGCCCAAGCCTTGCGATCGGCCCAGGTGGAAGAAGCCTCTCTCGTGGCCGGCAGCGGCAACAACAGCAAGGTTTGGATCACTGACAACCTTGAGGATCGCCCCATTGCAACCTCGATCGTGATGCCCAGGCTGACGATCACCACGGAATTGATGTCTGGAGAGTGGGTGCGAATTCTGATTGCCGACAATGGCAACGGCATGAGCGATGAAGTGCGCTCTAAGCTATTCGATCCGTTCTTCACCACCAAGCCCGTGGGCCAAGGCACGGGACTGGGCCTGTCCATTTCCTATCAAATTGTGGTGGAAAAACATCGCGGAACCCTTGATTGTCGGCCCGCAGAGGGGGGCGGCACGGAGTTCTTGATCGAAATCCCGATCGAACAGCCCGAGTGGAATGAGTCTACCTAAACTCGCTGGGTAGGCGACGGGGGCGCGATCGGGAAATTTGCCAACTCAACAGCGCCACCGGCACAATTCCCACTGCCACAATCGCCAAAGCGGGCCCCGCCGCATCCACAATCCGTTCATCGGAGGCCAACTGATAGGCCCGCACGGCCAGGGTGTCGAAATTAAACGGGCGCACAATCAGCGTGGCCGGTAACTCCTTCACCGTATCCACAAACACCAACAGCAAGGCCGTCAACAGCCCCCCACGCAGCATGGGCACATGGACGCGCCACAACACGGCCCCCGGTGACAATCCGGCAATCCTGGCCGCCCCATCCAGGTTGGGCACAATCCGATCGAGGCTGGCTTCAATCGGGTTCAGGGCCAAGGCTAAAAACCTGACCCAATAGGCAAAAATCAAGGCCCCGATCGTGCCGCTCAGCAACAAACCCGAAGATGCGGCTCCCGCTTCCGGGGCGATCGCCAAGGGTTGCGTCGCCAACTGTTGATCAACCCAACCCACCGAAATCAAAACGCCCACGGCGGCCACGGATCCGGGAATCGCATAGCCCAGCGCCATGAGTTTCAGCAGGAACCGCATCAGGGGCCCCGAAACTACCCGCACCCCATACACGGCAGCTCCGGCAATGATCGCCGCCGTGACCGCCGCCAAGCTAGCGACTACGGCGGTGTTGCGCACGTAGAGCAAGAAGCTGGGATCAAGAAGACTATTGGGATTGCGAATTGCCATGCTGGCCAGCAGCAGGGCCGGCAACCCAAAGCCCAAAAGCAGCGGCAACCCACAAACCACCCAGGCCCCGATCGCCCGCAACCCACGGAGGGAGTAGGGTGCTTGCACCGCATAGGCCCCGCCCGATCGATAGCCAGCCCCACCGCGCGATCGTTGCTCCACCCACACCAACAACAACACTGCCCCCAACAGCAGGGCCGACAGTTGACAGGCCGCCGGGCGATCACCCATGGCAAACCAGGTTCGATAAATACCCACCGCAAAGGTGTTAACGCTAAAAAATTCCACTGTGCCGTAATCGCCCAGGGCTTCCATCATCACCAAGGCAGCCCCTCCGGCGATCGCGGGCCGGGCCATGGGCAAAGCCACCCGCCAAAACCCCTGCCAGGGATTCAGTCCCAAGGTGCGGCCCGCCTCCAGCAGGCTGGCTGCTCCCTCCAGAAAGGCCACCCGCGCCAGCATATAAACGTAGGGATAGAGCACTAGGCCCATCATCAAAATGGCCCCGGGCAGCGATCGAATGGGGGGAAACCAATATTCACCGAATTTCCAGCCCGTGAGCGATCGCACCCAAGACTGAATGGGCCCATAAAAGTCCAGCAAATCCGTGTAGACATAGGCCAACAGATAGGCCGGGAAGGCCAAGGGCAGCAACAGCAGCCATTCAAACCATCGCCGCCCGGGAAACTGAGTGGCCACCACCAGCCAAGCCGTCGCCACCCCCAGACCGATCGCCAGGCCCGCCGTCCCCACCGCCAGCCCCACCGAAGCCGACACATATTCCCCCAACACAGTGCGGGTGAGGTGGTTCCAGGTTTGGCCGCTGGCGCTCAGGGCGGCTGCAATTGAGGCCAGGAGCGGCACGCCCACCGCCACCGCCGCCAACACCGTCGCACAGATCCACAACCCTTCCGTGAAGCTGAAGGGGCGCAAACGGAAGCGATTAAAGTTCAGCGGCGGCCAGCGGCGATCGGCGACGGTCATGCCAAAAACCTGAGAATAACTTGCAATAAACCAGAAGCCATCCTACCATTGCACGCCAATTGCATTAGGTTGCATCGATCACGGGGGCTGGGTGGGGAGACCCCATCCCAACAACCAAATTGATCGCCCAAATTTTTCCGATAGTTCAGGATTTGCTGACGAACAACCGAAGCAGCGATCCCCAAACCAGAATCGGGAAAAAGCTAGTGATGATGAGAGTTTGCGGATGGTGAAGAGCCGGCTTAGGCGGGGATCGCCGGCCAGTTGATCCAGCTAGGCCACTGGCCGAGGTCTGATATTCTTGAGGGCAATTTGTGCTGATGGGCCATCACGAGCCTGATGACCTCAGATTTGCTGAGGGTTAGCGCCATGCGGCCAAGGCCGTTGGACGATCGCCGCGACTCACACCCGTTTTTGCGATCGCCCTAGTCGCTAAGTCCTCGGAGTTGCCATCCGAGTCAATGGGCTTGTCCTGAGTGCGATCGATTTCTGGGGTCACTGACCCGGCTCGATCGCGCCGTTCCTCTCCCACCGCCCAAGGGTGCAGCCGTTGAACACGGCCGCCCATCACCGGTTGGATCCTTGTGGAACTGGTTCAGGTGTCCCGTCCCAATCCTGAGGATTGGATTGACTGTCAGGGATGTGCAGAACGGTCGTGCCTTTAAGGGAAATCCAACAGATGTCTGAGCAACCCCGATGGATCGCTGGTTTGGCTGGTTTGGGTTTGGCGTTGGGTGGTGGTTTGCTGACTGAACCAGCCCTGGCCAACTCCCAAGCAGCCACAACCGCTGAACCGGCTAGCGCTTCACAAACCGAGGCGATCGCGCCGCCACCAGCCCCCGCGCCTAACCCCTCAACGGATCCCGCGCGCGCGCCAAAACCGCTGTCTAAAACGCTGAGTCCAGCTTCTGCAACGGAGTTGGTTCCCGGAACCACCGTCACCCGTAAGCCGGGAATCGAGACCGAGGTGATCGAACCGGAGTCGATCGAACCGGAAACCGCCAAGCAGGAACCGATCGAAACCGTGGAAGGCAAGTCCCTGCTGGCCCAAACGCCTCGGGTTTGCAGCAACCAACTGGCCGGAGCCTTAAGCCGCATTATTGATGCGCCTGCTTTTCGATCGGCCCGCTGGGGGATTCGGGTAGAAACCCTGGCCGGGAATAACGTCCTGTTCGATCGCAACGGCATCCAAGCGTTGATTCCCGCCTCCAACATGAAATTGTTTGTGACGGCGGCGGCCCTGCAACTCTATGACGGTCAAACCCCGCTCAAGAACTCCAACTTGGGCACGTTGGTGCGCACCATCAACGTCAACAGCAACAATGGCTACGCCGATTCTCTGTTTCGATCGATTGGTGGCTCCGGGGCCGTGCAACGGGCCTTGGCTCCCTTGGGCGTTAATCGTGGCGAATATCGCATGAGTGACGGGTCTGGCCTCTCTCGCAGCAATGCCGTGCAGCCCCGTGCCTTTGTCCATTTATTGGAATCCATGACCGAAGCTAAGGGAAGCGACATCTTCCGCAGCTCCCTCCCGATCGCGGGTCAAACCGGCACGCTGCGCCGTCGTTTCCGCAACACACCGGTCCAAGGTCGTGTTTCCGCCAAAACCGGCACACTCCGGGGAGTCCGGGCCCTATCGGGCTACATGGAACACCCGCTTTACAACACCTTGGTTTTTAGCGTGTTGGTCAACCAACCGGGTCAAGATGGCGACACCTTGGTTTCAGCGGTCGATCGAGTGGTGTTGACCCTCGCTCAGATGCGGCCCTGTGATGGGTGGGACACCGAAGCCAACCCTATGCTGGATCAGCCCACCGAACCCGACGGCACATTGCGGCCCCTGCTGCCTTGGTGGCGACCGGGTGTGCCCCGGCCCAATGCCCCCAGTTCATCGGAACTCACCCCCTAAGTAAAAAAACAGCCCTGGGCCTGGCGAAACCAGCTCGGGGCTTTCCTTTACCAACAAAAATTGAACAATTTAACAATCGAACAATGGTTAGGGGGTTGAGCCTGAGAGTTGGAATTTGCGCCTAGAATTTGCGCCTAGAGTTTGCGCCGAAAATTAAGGAGCAACCGACTCCTTGAACTGTTTGCCCGCTGAAAAGGCCGGAACCTTGGTGGCGGGGATTTTCAGTTTCGTGCCGGTCTTCGGGTTGCGACCCTCGCGGGCCTGGCGCTCGCGGCGCTCAAACGTACCAAACCCCACCAGGGTCACCTTTTCGCCCTCTGCCACGGCATCCATGATCACTTCAATGGCAGCGGTCAAGATGGCATCTGCTTCCTTTTTGGTGGTATTGACCTTTGCTGCAATTTGGTCAATCAGTTCGCCCTTGTTCATGGAAACGCCTCAAGTTCGGTATTTCCAGCGATTCTAGCCCGACAATTTTCGATGTGAAGTGAAAGTTTTGTAGCAACTTCGCGGGTTTGAGCCAGTTCCAGGGCAGCGTGTGACCCGCTGGCAGTCCGTTAAATCGCGGTTGACAATGGCGAAAGCCTTTATTTCACAAGCCTTTCTCGGTTCTGTGGGTCTGAGTAACGATTAGACATTAAGGATCAAAAATCGTTGCGATCGCCCGCCTAGATACCTTTTGCCCCCCTGAGACCCGGTTTGGGTGTTGTTACAAAATTTTATAAACCCTCTTCATAAACCCTCCTGATCGGGATGTACCGTCACCCCATCAACCTTCAAACCCCACCAACCAACCTCGCCCGATCCCAAACGGAGTCATGGCCCATGGGATGGGCCGTCCTTGCCTATACTGTCTTCTACCCCTTTTGCTCCCTGTGCTCTTGCAATCATGACTGTTGCTTCATCTGCACCCACGCTGGTTGATCTTGCGCGCCAAACCCGCCAGGCGGCCCGAGCTTTGGCGCTGCTGCCGACGGCCGATCGACGGGCGGCCTTGGAAGCGGTGGCCCAATCTTTGAGCGATCGGGCGGCAGCGATTGTGGCGGCCAATGAAGCAGATTGCGCGGCGGCCCAAGCGGAGGGAATTTCTTCGGCACTTTATGGCCGGCTGAAGCTGGATGGGGTGAAGCTGGCGGGGGCGATCGCTGGGGTGCGCGACTTGGCCCAGTTGCCGGATCCCTTGGGCGATCGGCAAATTCACCGAGAACTGGATCAAGGGCTGGTTTTGGAGCGGGTGACCTGTCCGCTGGGGGTGTTGGGGGTGATTTTTGAAGCTCGCCCCGATGCGGTGGTGCAAATTGCGGCCCTGGCGATCGCCTCAGGGAATGGGGTGATCCTGAAAGGTGGCAAGGAGGCGGTGCGCTCCTGCCAAGCGCTGATTGAGGCGATTCACGGGGGCTTGGCTAATTCGGCGGTGGATCCGGCGGCCGTGCGGCTGTTAACCACGCGGGAGGAAACCCTGGAACTGCTGCGACTCGATCGCTACGTGGATTTGATTATTCCCCGAGGATCCAACGCCTTTGTGCAGTTTGTGCAAAACAACACGCGAATTCCGGTGCTAGGCCATGCGGACGGCATTTGCCATCTCTATGTGGATGAGGCCGCGGACTTAACCAAAGCAGTGCCGATCGCGGTGGATGCCAAAACCCAATATCCTTCCGCTTGCAATGCGATCGAGACCCTGTTGGTTCACCGGGCGATCGCCCCGCAGGGGGTGCCGGAGCTGGCCCGGGCCCTGGTGGCCAAGGGGGTGGAATTGCGCGGGGATGCGCCCACCTGTGAGCTGTTGCAAGGCATTTGCGAGATCACCCCGGCGACGGAAACGGATTGGGCGACGGAATATAGCGATTTGATTTTGTCGATCAAACTGGTGGCGGACTTGGACGAGGCGATCGACCACATCACCACCTATGGATCGGGCCATACGGAAGCCATTGTGACGGAAGACGATGCCGCCGCCGATCGCTTCCTGGCCGAAGTGGACGCGGCCGGAGTCTATCGCAACTGCTCCACGCGCTTTGCCGATGGCTTCCGCTACGGATTCGGGGCTGAGGTGGGGATTAGCACCAATCGCCTCCCACCGCGTGGCCCCGTTGGGCTAGAAGGTCTAGTGACCTATAAGTACCGCCTAACGGGCCAGGGGCATGTGGCGGCCACCTATGCCGGAGCCGATGCTAAACCCTTTACCCATCGGGACTTGTAGCCTGCGGGTTGCTCAGCGGCATCACCGCATGGGGGCAAAATCTTGCTTGATCGAGGGGCGATCGATGCTCCCCAAAATGGTCAATTGAGCGATCGATCCAAATCCTAGGCGATCGCTCGATCGCTCGACCAGAATGGGAGCAACTCCTGCAAACCTGCCTCCTTCGCTCTATCAACAGCGCGGGGATGCATCTTCAGGATGAATCACCATGCTTGCTGTGTTGCAGATTTTCCCTATGGATCAGTCCCTTTTCGGTCTTCGGACTCGCTCGGCCCACCTGGCTCGGCGTTATGGCCAAGCAATGCTGTTGACGGTGGCCCTGGTGGCCGGTGGGTTGGCAATGGGGGTAACGGCCCAACCGGCCGCGGCCGCTGAAGCAAACTGCCGTGTGGTCACCACCAACGGCTCACCCTTGAATATTCGCAGCCGCGCCGACAGTAACGCCTCCATTGTGGGCACGATCGCCAAGGGTCGCGCCCTGGACGTGATTGGCGGCCCTCAAAATGGGTGGGTACAGGTTCGCGCCACCGTACCCACCGCCAACGGTTCGCGCACCGTCGAAGGTTGGGTGGCCAGCAGTTTTCTGCGGCCCTGTGCAGTGGCCACGCCGCCCCGCACTTGCCGAATGGTGGCCACGAGCGATCGCCCCTTGAATATTCGCAGCCGGGCCGATGACGACGCGCCCATCTTGGGTACGATCGCCAAGGGTCGCACCCTGGAAGTCACAGGCAGCGCCCGCAATGGCTGGGTTCCTGTGCGGGCCACGGTCATCACGGGCAATGGCTCGCGCACGGTGGAAGGTTGGGCTGCGGCCGCGTTCCTGCGTCCTTGCACCACGGCCCAAAATCCCCAAAATCCGATCAAGCCGGAATTGTGCCGTCGAGTGGTCTATGGCGAAGGCCTGTCGGTTCATGCCAACCCCGACCTAACCAGTCCCCGGCGCGGCGGTGTGGCGGCCGGGAGTGAAGTGCAGTTGTTAAATCGGGAGTCCACCACGGCCGGGGGCGCGGTGTGGATGCAAATTAATCAGCCGGTTCAGGGATGGATTCCTGTGCGATCGCTCAACCGACCAACAGATCAACTGAATGTGCTGAATTGCCTTTAAGCTCCATCCCGGCGATCGGGGAAGTTGGGTCGCAAGGAAGATCGACCGTCTGAGACAATCGGCTAGCTGATGCAACCCATAAACCAGCCCATTGGCCCATCCTGTTCATCACCCTGCTGGATTTGCGCCCCATGGGGCTGCCCCAATCGCACCAATCATGCCGACTTCCCGCCCGATCGCCCCTGAAATGATGTCAACTGCTGCCGAGCCGCTGGATCTCTTAATTTTGTCCAACGGCCCCGGAGAGGTCACCACTTGGGTGCGACCGGTGGTGCAAGCCTTGCGGCAGCAGTGGGGAGCGGATCGATCGCGCCTGCGAATTTCCGTGGTTTTGGCCCCCTGTCCCAATGCAACGGGTCAGGAAGCGGCCGTGGTGCAATCATTTCCAGAAGTCGATCGGGTGCAAGGGGCTGCGGCCTTTTGGCCCTTTTTACTCTGGGGGCGGACAGCGGAAGGGTGGGATTGGCGCGATCGAGGTGTGGTGTTGTTTTTGGGCGGCGATCAATTCTTTGCCGTGGCGATCGCCCGCCGTCTGGGCTATGGCAGCGTGATCTATGCGGAATGGGATTTACGCTGGCTCCGTTGGGTCGATCGCGTGGGGGTGCGGTTGCCCCGGTTGGCCACCCAAGTTCCCCCCTGGGCCACCTCCAAAGTCGCCGTGGTGGGCGATCTGATGCTGGAGGCTGGCCGTTTAACCCATTCACCACAGGGCGATCGGGAACGGCTGGCCCTGCTGCCCGGCTCCAAAAGCGCCAAACTCGCTCAAGGCGTGCCGTTATTGCTGGGTACGGCCGATCGAATTCGAGCCGATCGGCCCCAAGCGGA
Organism: Limnothrix sp. CMB-01; assembly: GCF_055193175.1. Classification (NCBI taxonomy): domain Bacteria; kingdom Bacillati; phylum Cyanobacteriota; class Cyanophyceae; order Pseudanabaenales; family Pseudanabaenaceae; genus Limnothrix; species Limnothrix sp. CMB-01. The sequence goes on along the minus strand of NZ_CM143720.1, from coordinate 4,413,542 downwards.
ATTTGTGATTCCCGTAGCCCCCACGATCGACCTATCCACCTTGGCCCGCTATGCCGATCGCGCCCATAATCCTGTAATTGATTGGGTTTCGGGCACAACAGCCCACTTGGTAATACCCGAAGCGATCGCCCCGGCCGATCCCCGATCGCTCCAGAACTTGCCTTACCTGGAAACCCCGGCGGGCACAAAAATTTGGCTTTGGGAGCGATCGCCCGCCTGGGACTTACTCAGCACCTGTGACCTATGCCTCACCACAGTCGGCGCAAATACGGCCGAACTAGGCGCATTGGCTCGCCCCATGTTGGTGTTGCTGCCCACCCAGCAGTTAGATGCCATGCGGGCCTGGAATGGCATTCCGGGGCTGTTGGCAAATCTGCCGGGTTTGGGCGGCCTCTTTGCCAAGCTGATTAATGGCTTTGCCTTGCGTCGGCTGGGGATGTTGGCTTGGCCAAACCTGTGGGCCGGGGAAGCGATCGTGCCGGAACTGGTGGGGCCGCTCACGCCAACGGTTGTGGCTGACCAAGCGATCGCCCTATTGGCCAACCCTACTCAGCTCCAGTCCATGGGCGATCGGTTGCGGGCCGTGCGGGGCGAGCCGGGAGCCGCCGAAAAACTCGCCACGTTGGTTACGGAATTGCTACAGCAACCCAAAAGCTAGAGAGCGGTTGGGTTTTGATTAGGTGGAGATTGAGCCTAGTAGCGCGACATCCTTAAAATATTGGGTCAAAGTTGCGGAGCCAGTCGTGGTAACAAGGGGCTTAAGCCCCTTGCTGCTTAACGATCAGGTGACGGTAACAGCCAGGTCATTTAACCCAGTGAATTAAGGCAGCCCTGCTACTAGTGAAAATTGACCCGGTGTTTCGATCGGTGATGGATCCATCCTAAAGCGCCGCCTAGGGCAACTCCACCGAAGTGGGCTTGGCAATGTGGGGCAGCCCCCAGCCCAGCTTTTCACGCAAAATTCGGAAAAATTCCGGCGGTTGCAACCGAATGAACTGGGCTGAATAGGCCGATCGATTTACCCGCACCCGATCGTCCGGCTGTACATAACATCCCGCATTCCCATCCACCACCATCACGATCGGGTTTTGGGTTGCCGAAAAAATTGTGACCGGCTCCGTTTCGGAAAACACCAACGCCCGAGAGGCCAAGGAGTGGGGACAAATGGGCGCAAGTTGCAACACCGGCACTTCCGGCGCAATCACCGGTCCTCCCGACGATAGGGCATAGGCCGTGGAGCCGGTGGGCGTGGACAGAATAATGCCATCCGCCGCAATATCCACAGGGGAGTGATGCCCGATCGCCACCTCAAAATGGCACATGCTGGTCATGGGTTCCCGGTGCAGCACCATCTCATTCAGGCACAACACCTCCCAAAGGGGGTCATCATCCCGAAAAACCCGCACCTCCAACATGGAGCGGCTTTCCACGGAAAAATTACCCGCCAAGAGCTGCTCGATCGCGGATGGAAGTTGGCTCAGGTAAATTTCCGTCAAAAATCCCATGTGCCCGGTGTTGACCGTCAACAGGGGCACCCCGATCGGGGCCAACTGCCGAAAGGCCGACAGCACCGTCCCATCGCCACCCAAGACGATCGCAAAATCTAGGGATGGATCAAACCCCGGTGGCACTAACTGCTCAAGCGGCGAAGAACAAACGGGATGGTTCAGCCGCGAGCAACCTAAAATTCCACCGGATCCCGTGGTGGAAATTACCCGACAGCCCCGGGCCGACAGTTGTTCGACCAAATCCGCCGCCGTCTTTTCCGCGACGGGCTTGGCATCGTTATAGATAATTCCAACGTTGGGGCAGGCGCTGTCAGACACGGGCAACGACCGAAGGAGTGAGATGGGCGGGGCAAATGAGGTGGATGAGTCAGTCAGGCTAGGATTCCGTCCTGGTGACCGAATCAGGCGAAACTCATCCTATCGCGCCCCAGCCGGATGCCACTGTGATCGCCTTAAAACCGCAAGGTTTTTTTACGCTTACTTTCCTTGGCCGCGATCGACTGTTCATAGTCAATTTGCTTCAGTTTCTTCAGAATTCGCCCAAAATATTCTTCTAGGTAGGCTTCCAGGGTGCTAATCTCCGCCGGATCAATGCCAAACGCGCGATAGGTTTCCGCCATCTCCGCCGTCAGCGGTTGGCCCGACGAAAACACATCCGCAAAGGCCAGGCGATCGGCCACATTCAAGCTCCACTTGAACCAGCGGGCCGCACTGCGCACCAAATTCAACAGACCCGTGGGCGGGCTGGTGATTTTGGCTTGGCGATCGGACAGTTTTTCGCAGAGGGCGATAATTTCCGCCGGAGTCCAGGCCTTGGGCCCCACCACCGGGAAGGCTTGGCGCTCCGTTTCCGTGGCCGTCAGGGCCCGCACCGCAAACTTCGCAATATCTTGGGTGTCCATGTAGGCCACGGGCGATCCCCGATCGGGCACCCACACCGATTGATTTTCCAAAATTGGGATCGCATACTGACCGATTAACCCTTGCAGAAAGCCACAGGGTCGCAGGATTGTGTAATTCATCTCCAATTGCTTCAGGTACTCCTCCGTGCAGCGCTTGACTTCCATCAGCGGCACTTTGGGAAACTGATTCGCATTCAAAATGGAGAGAAAAATGTAGCGATCGACTCCCGATTCCTTAGCCGCTTGAATCAGATTGACCTTGCCGCGCCAATCCACATCGCGCACCCCCAGGGAATCCGTTGCCCGAGCCGTGGCCGCGTCAATCACAGCGGTAATTTCACCACCGGCAAAGGACGGGGCGATCGTCTCCGCATCGCAAATGTCGCCGCCCACCAGCTCTGCTCCCCACTCCCGCAGGAACGAAGCACGGCTGTAACTGCGAACCAGGCACCGCACCGTGTGTCCCTCATCCAGGGCGCGACGCACGATTTGCCTGCCGAGGGTGCCGGTTCCGCCAACGACAAGAATGCTCATGAGGGACTCGTTACTAATCGTTAACTTTTTATAAGATGTTATCAGAAAGCGCTAACAGCACCACAAGGTGGGATCGCAAGATTTGCAATTAACCACCGTCAACCGACCCTAATTCCTAGGATTCCAGCGCTTTGCGCTTCGGGGCCAGTCTCTTCTCATTTTCCACGGAGCTGCGCTGGGCTGGTGTGATCCCGGCTTGCTAGGCTCATCCATCTCCGAAAGCGACACGATATGGTGTGGGAAGGATCTTGAAACCATAGGGATCGCTTCTCGAAGCCTCGCTCAGGGATTGTTTTCTCCTATCGCCTCACACAAGCCAATCATTTTTCGTTCTCTGTTCCCGAAAAACGAAACGCAGTACCCTGGTTGTGATTGGTTTTGATCGCAAGTGAGTAGTACTAGAGAATTAAGAGCACCACAACTCCCGCACGGGGTCTGGGCTTGGCATCGAGCAGTTAATGCAACGTAGTACTGACAAGGATTCTGGGTATGGCTGCCGATCACTCCTGCATAGAGCTATCCACGATAAGTCCCTCAACCCGTTTGGCGATCGACAAGCGATCGCCCGATGGATCAACAACACCAGCTCCCTTGGTGGAGAATGCCTTGGGCGATCGGGTGCTTTCCACCAACATGGCCCAACGGATGGCGGAGGTGTTTGCCCTGTTGGGTGACCCAAACCGCCTGCGAATTTTGTCAGCCTTGGTTCATCAAGAACTCTGTGTTTGCGACTTGGCCGAAGCCGTTGGCATGAGTGAATCGGCCGTGTCCCATCAGTTGCGGGCCTTGCGCAGCCAGCGCTTGGTGGCTTACCGCAAACAGGGCCGCCATGTCTATTACCGACTCAAAGACAGCCACATCCTGGTGCTCTATCAACAGGTCTTGGAGCATTTACAGGAACCGGATGATTAGCGGCCCTAACGCAACAGTTGCCGCAGCTCAGCCAGATCGGCCGATCGCCCCAGCCGTTCCTTGTAGGCAATCAGATGATGGAGCGACTGCACCCATAGGGATTGGCCAAAGTAGCGGGTGCGATGGGCGGTTTTGAGATCAGTATTCAGGGGCAAGCGCTTTTGCCCTCGAATGGCGTAGGCGGCTTCGTCGGCACAAAGATCAACCAACAACCCATTCACATTGAGTCGCAATAATAAGAGGTCAAATTCCGCGTCAATGTAGCGATCGGGCGGGGCGATCGCCCAATCTTGAAAGCAGGCATAGGCCCGATCAAAATCAGCGATCGCCACATCAACATCCAAATCATGCAGGGGCCAAGCGGAGCCATAGAGATTTCCCGCCAGGCCCCCCGTCACTTGGTAGCGAATTTGGTGGGTTTCTAGGCGCTGAATCACCCATTGCACCTGAGTCCACTGATCGGGCCCCATGCAAGGGGGATGGGTCGGCGAGGGGGCGGGGGGGCGATCCAAATCGGGACGACGCTCGCGGGTGCGCAAGATTTGTTCTTCGCGCCGCCATTGCTCGATCGCCCCGTGATTTCCAGACATCAAAACCGCAGGCACGGTTAGCCCCCGAAACTCCGGCGGCCGGGTGTAGTGCGGATAATCCAGCAGCGGTTCCTCAAAGCTTTCAGCCTTCAAGGATTCTTCCTTGCCCACCGTGCCCGGCTGAAGACGCAACACCCCATTGAGGAGGGTGAGGGCCGGAATTTCGCCGCAGGTCAGCACAAAATCCCCCAAGGACACTTCCCGATCGACCAGGCTCATTACCCGCTCATCCACCCCTTCGTAATGCCCACAGAGCAACACCAGTTGATCGCAATTGGCAGATAGGGCCTTAAACAGGGATTGGGTCATGGGTTGCCCTTGGGGCGTGAAGTAAATCACTTCCCGACGAGGCAGTTGCGGCAAAGAGTCGAGGGCCGCCGCGATCGGCTCCGGCTTCATCACCATGCCCACACCGCCACCGTAGGGTTCATCGTCCACTTTCCGATGTTTGTCCGTGGCGAAGTCCCGGGGATTGGTGACAAAGACTTCGGCAATTTGTTTTTGCAGCGCTTTGCCCACCAAGCCCGATCGCAGGGGGGATTCAAAAAAGTCTGGAAACAGGGTGACAAGGTCAAAGCGCATGGTTGAACAATCTAAAAAAACGCGCTAAAACAACGCAACCGCTGGGGGGTTTGCCGTGGGCCTTGGTCTTGGGGCAATGTCGCCATCCAAACCAATGTCCTGAGCATCCCAATGATTGCGTTGATTGCGTTGTTTAGACTAGCTGTTGAACAGCCCAGTTTGGCAAGGGGCGGCAATTCGGAAATTGCGGAAGACTCGAATTTTGAAAGAATCTTGACCGAGACTTCGGCCACCGTCCGCCCGCTCACTGGCTTTTACTGACCGGATAAGATTACTTACCGGGTAAGAATTGCCCGATCGCGTCACGAATTTCGTTGGCCATGCCCATGGCTCCGGCCGCATCCAGGCGCACGACGCTGGGGCCGTAGTCTTCTAGCACTTCCAAAACCGAAATTTTGCCATCATCCATGAGCGCCGTGACTAGGGCCCCGCGCAGGGCGTAGAAGTTACCCCGATCGTAGGGGGGGTAAATGACTTCGCTCACCCGCTTCAGCAACCGCTCACCCACGAAACCATAGGACAGTTTCACTGCGTCGGCGGGATCAATGCCCAAAACTTTCAGGTCGATCGAGGTGTTCAGATAGCCCCGCAGGCGATCGCGCGGTACTTTGCCATAGGATTCGATTTGACCCAGCAAACTATTAAAGCTATCGGAAACCGGTTTATCAGCCGCAAAGGCTTGCAGATCCTTCAGGGTGGCACTGACCCCGATCGGGCCATAGCGAATTTGAACCTGATCCGCCGCCTGGGCCATGGGAGCCAGCGACAACAACGCCGCTCCAGCCCCCAGCAGGGCCAAACGCCCGCGACGCAACAGGCAAGCAAGGGATTTTGCCGGGGCAGCACCTAGCGGGCTAGCAGGGGCGATCGCACACCCCGGCCCGGAATCCGACAAGAGAGAACCTACAGACATAACCATCAGCAGTACCGTCCTTGGATGGGGACTCGTGGGATGGGGACTCGTGGTCGAGTGACAGTGCTTTTGCACCATTTCGGCCAACGCTTCAGCATCAGAGACTTCAGGGAGTCGCAACCAGTCTGCATTGATGGTTGATGGCAATCAAGTTTGCAATGGTGTTTGTTTGCAAGTCAGTTTGCGATCAAATTCAATCAGACTGGTTGCTGCCTCGGTGTGGCGGCCCGGGTCAGGGGAAATCGTCAAGAACCGCAGGGGTCTTACATCACCGCCCGACAGGCTGCACCCCGATTCACCGGCAACCCGAGGACTTCCATCATGGCTGCCATGAACCCACTAACGCGCCCTTCATAAGGTTTCAGATCGATTTGGCTCACGTTGATCGATCCCAATTCCGACAGCAACGCCGAAAAGTCCCCAGCCGCCGCCTTTTGCAGCAGGGAACCAAGATTCACTTGGCGCAACAGTTTATCCAGGTCAGAACCCGGGTCGATCGTGCCAAAGGCCTGAATTGCCCCTTGAATCTTGCTGATGTCGCTGCTGGTCACCCCGGCTTCTGAGAGCAGTTGGTTCAGCTTGGCCGAATCCATGCTGGTCAGTTCCCGCACGGTCAGACCGCCCACCTTGCTGATAATCGGTTGCACCTTGGTTTTAACGCGGGTATAGATTTTGAGTGCTTCCCCCGCATCCACCGTCATGGTTTTCGGTTCAAGCTGCATCAACACATCCAAGGCCGTGACGGGTGCTGCCGAAGCGCGGGACAGCACCTTCTCGATCGCGGCGGTCAGGGGCTGAGCATTGCCTTGGGCGTTGTCGGCATAAAGCACCTGGCTAATGGAGCCGATCACCAACTCACCGGGACAGCTCTTCAACACGGACGGAGCCGTGCGAGCCGCCGCGCTGCCCACTTGGAAGGGGCTTTTCAAAATCCGTTGCAAATCAGCCCGGCTCACTTGCTTGGCCACGTTGGGATCGCTCAGCAGTTGCCCAAAGTCGCCGCTGGCTTGCCCCGTTTCCGCAAAGGTTTTCAGCTCTGCCATGGTGATATCCACATCACCCAGGCCCGGTAACCGCAACACTAACTTATCTAGGGCCAGGGCCTGACCGGCGGCCAAGGCAATCGCCAAGCTACTTCCCAGGGCCACGCTGCCGACTCGGCCAATCCAGCGAATGGCACGTTGACCCAACAGGGGAGGTTGCTGAACTGCTTGAGGTTGTTTGATCGATCGAGCCATGATCCACTCCTTCTCCTTTCTCAATCGGGTTGATACCTGTTTCAACCCAAAATTCAACCCAAAATAGGGTCAGGTACTAATGTTCAGGCATTCGTTCAGGCATCTGTATCAGGCTACATCTGACCGCTGATTAGCCCCGCCACCCATGCCCGATTACTATCGGCTGCTTCATGGGGGTCTGTTGTCCAGAATGGCACGGTTTCCAAACCGGCATTTACCTGGGAACCTGTCCAGCAGTGCCATTGGCGCAATTGGCACAGTATCGATCCTAAGCTTTCCTTCACGATTGAACCTTCTTGATTGCCCCAAGTTGAGAGGCTATTCCATGGCAACAGCCCTAATTACCGGCGCTTCTAGTGGCATTGGTGCAGCCTTTGCCCAAGCCCTGGCCGCCCGTGGTGTGAGTGTGATTTTGACGGCTCGATCGACCGAAAAACTCCAACCGTTAGCCCAGTCCCTAACTACCCAATTTGGGATCCAGGCGATCGCCCTGCCGCTTGACCTCAGTGAGCCGGGCGCGGCCGACCAGTTGGCCGCCCAAGTCAAAGCCCTTGGTCAGCCGATCGACTGGTTAATTAACAATGCTGGCTTCGGAGACTTTGGGGAATTCGCCACTCGGGACTTGACCAAGCAGCGGGCCATGTTGAACCTGAACGTGGTGGCCCTGACGGAGCTAACACACCACTTCTTGCAACCGATGCTTGATCGGGGCCAAGGACAAATCATCAACGTTGCCTCCACCGCTGCCTTTCAGCCCATTCCCTACCTCTCGCTCTATGCCGCCACCAAGGCCTTCGTCCTCAGCTTCAGCGAGGGCCTGTGGGTTGAGTGCCAAGGCCGCGGTGTGCGGGTGATGGCCCTTTGTCCGGGTCCCACCGCAACCAACTTTGCTGCGGCGGCCGAATTCCCCGGCAGCCTGAAGATGCCCAACGATATCGCCACTCCCGAGGCCGTTGTTCAAGAGGCACTCCAGGCGATCGCCCAAGGGAAGCCCAATTGCGTTACGGGCGGCTTGGCCAATCAAATTTTGGTGAACGCCGGCCGATTCATGCCCCGCAGCAGCTTAATCCAAGGGATTGGGAAGCTGTTTCGATCCGCTTCCACAGGATCCGAGGCTTAGCATCCCCATGAGCACCCCAAGCGCGATCGCGCTTGGGGTGCTCAATTTAACTAGCTCAATTTGATCAATTTACGAGTGATTGCGATCGATCCCATCGATCCCCAAATTGATCCCAATGCACCCCAAATTCATTCCAAATTTGCTGTGAATCAAAACCAGATCACCAGCTCTCGTAGGTATCCCTGGCGGTTTCCCAAGGGGCGATCGCCAGGGCCCAACCTTGCCTCAACCATGACCCCAACGCCTAAAACCGCCATCAAGCCGGTTCGGTAAATACCCCTTCATCATCTCGCCCCCAAGAACCACTATAGAAAGCAAGAAATACAGCCAAATTTTCCCAATCGCCTCAGAAGCAGCAATACCCCTATGGCCAAAGTCGTCGGAATTGACCTCGGAACCACCAACTCTTGCGTTGCCGTAATGGAAGGCGGCAAACCCACCGTCATCGCCAACGCCGAAGGTTTCAGAACAACCCCTTCAGTCGTGGCCTACGCAAAAAACGGCGACAAACTCGTTGGTCAAATTGCCAAGCGCCAAGCGGTGATGAACCCCGAGAACACCTTCTACTCGGTCAAGCGCTTCATTGGTCGTCGCTTTGAAGAAATCACCCACGAAGCCACCGAAGTGGCCTACAACGTAGACAACGTTGGTGGAAACGTCCGCATCAACTGCACGGCCAAGGGTGAAAAATACGCTCCGGAACAAATTTCCGCCCAAGTGCTGCGCAAGCTGATCGAAGATGCCAGCAAATATATCGGTGAACCCGTTACCCAAGCGGTCATTACGGTTCCCGCATACTTTAATGACTCCCAACGCCAAGCCACCAAAGACGCAGGCAAAATCGCAGGCGTAGAAGTGCTGCGGATTATCAACGAACCGACCGCCGCATCGTTGGCTTACGGTCTTGATAAAAAAGAAAACGAAACGATTTTGGTTTTCGACTTGGGCGGCGGTACGTTTGACGTATCGGTGCTGGAAGTGGGCGATGGCGTGTTTGAAGTGTTGGCCACCTCGGGGGATACCCACCTGGGCGGCGATGACTTCGACAAGCAGATTGTGGATTTCCTGGCCGACACGTTCCAAGCCAGCGAAGGCATTGACCTGCGCAAGGACAAGCAAGCTCTGCAACGGCTGACGGAAGCCGCCGAAAAGGCCAAGATTGAGCTGTCGAGCGTTACCCAAGCCGAAATTAACCTGCCCTTCATTACGGCAACCCAGGACGGGCCCAAGCACTTGGACTTGACCCTGACTCGGGCCAAGTTTGAAGAGCTGTGCGCTGACCTGATCGATCGCTGCCGGATCCCCGTTGAGAACTCCCTGCGCGATGCCAAGCTGACCAAGACTGACATTGACGAAGTGGTGTTGGTGGGCGGTTCAACCCGGATCCCGGCCATCAAAGACCTGGTGCGTCGCGTTCTGGACAAGGAACCCAACCAAAGCGTCAACCCCGATGAAGTGGTGGCCGTGGGCGCTGCGATTCAAGGCGGCGTGCTGTCCGGTGAAGTTAAGGACATCCTGCTGTTGGATGTGACTCCGCTGTCGTTGGGTGTGGAAACCCTGGGCGGCGTGATGACCAAGATCATCCCTCGCAACACCACGATCCCCACCAAGAAGTCCGAGGTGTTCTCGACGGCGGCCGACGGCCAAACCAATGTGGAAATTCACATTCTGCAAGGGGAGCGGGAGTTCGCCAACGATAACAAGAGCTTGGGAACCTTCCGTTTGGATGGGATTCCGGCTGCGCCCCGGGGTGTGCCTCAAATTGAGGTGACCTTCGATATCGACGCGAACGGCATCCTGAACGTGACCGCCAAGGACAAGGGCACGGGCAAGGAACAGTCGATCAGCATTACGGGTGCTTCGACATTGCCGAAGGACGATGTGGATCGGATGGTGCAGGACGCGGAACGCAACGCCGCCGCCGACAAGGAGCGCCGCGAACAAATCGACCTGAAGAACCAAGGCGACTCGCTGGTTTACCAGGCTGAGAAGCAACTGAAGGAACTGGAAGACAAGATCTCCGACGACCAAAAGGCCACGGCCGAGGCCGCGATCGCCAGCCTGAAGGATGCGTTGCAGAAGGAAGATTACCCGGCCATCAAGACCCAGGTGGAGGCCCTGCAACAGGCGCTGTATACGATCGGGTCGTCGGTGTATCAGCAAGGGGCCCCGGATGCGGCCGCTCCGGATGCACCCGCTGGGGATAGTTCGACCGGTGGCGATGGCGATGATGTCATCGATGCGGAGTTCTCGGAAACGAAGTAACTCAAACTCAGGTGCAAAACCTGGCGCTAAAACTCAGGTGAAGCTCAGTCGCTGAAATTCACTGCGTTTTAGGGTTGTTTCAGAGTCATTTCAGGAGCGATCGGGCAGGTTATCCCTACCCGATCGCTTGTCATTTAGGATGAGTGCATTGATTGGGTACGAATCCATACCAGGCACAGCAGCAGTGGCAAGACGGGTGACGAGACTATGGTGGGTTGGCTGATTCTGGATGGACTCTTGGCCCTGTCTGGGTTAGGAATTGGGATCTTTTGGGTGCGATCGTGCCAGTCCTTGGCCGGTGCATCGCGGCTGGAGCCGGTGACGCTCGCGGAGATTCCGGCTCGATCGATCGCGGTGGTGATCCCCGCCTACAACGAAGAAGTGAACATCGTTGATTGCGTGCGATCGGTCTTGGCCAGTGAGCTGCCGGACAATGTGGAATTACAAGTGTGGGTTGCCGATGACCAATCCAACGATCGCACCCTGACCCTGGCCGCAGCCTTGATGCCCACCGATGCCCGGTTGCGGGTGCTGCGAGTGCCCCCGCGCCCCACGGAGCAATTGTGGTTAGGCAAAAACTGGGCCTGTGTCCAAGTGACAGAGGCGATCGGGGAAACCGTAGATTATTTGCTGTTTATTGATGCCGATGTGCGGTTGGCTCCTGGGGCGATCGGAGCCGCCTTGACCCTGGCCGATCGCCAACAAATCGACTTGCTCAGTTGCGCCCCCCTGTTGGTTTGTGGCTGCCTCTCAGAATGGTTGGTGCAGCCCATTGTGGCCAGCGCCATGGCCATTGCCTTTGACTTCCGCACTTTGAACGATCCCAAATCGCCCACGGCCTTTGCAGCGGGACCCTTTATGTTCTTTCGGCGATCAAGCTATGCCGCCATCGGTGGCCACGCCGCCGTGGGCCATGAATTAACCGAAGACCTGGCCCTCGCTCGCCAGATTCGCCAAAGTGGGCGATCGCTGCATTTCGCCCTGGGGTTGGGGTTAATGCGCGTGCGGATGTATCAGAACTTTGCGGCCCTGTGGGAAGGTTGGACTAAGCATTGGCACATTGCCAACCAAAACAACATCCCCAAAACCCTGATCTCAGCAGCGGGGTTATTTGAAGTGTTTGCCATGCCCTGGCTGGGGTTGTTAATCGGGGCGATCGGGCTACTAATTGACGGCCCCTCTCCCCTTGGTTTTGCGTCCTGTGGGCTAGCACTCGCCACCACGATCTCGGTCTGCTGGATGCGCTGGGCGATCGCCCAACAAACTGACCAATCCCTGCGCTACTGGTGGCTGATGGGTGTGGGTGGCGTTTTGGTTTTCGCGATCGCGATCGCCTCAATCATCAAAGTCGAAACCGGTTGGGGATGGACTTGGCGCGGCCGCCCGTTAACCCAAAGTTCTTAACTCCTGAATCAAACAAGCAAACCGGAAAGCTAACTGGGGAACGATTTTTGAACCATCAAGCAATTGCGTTTTCCATAGCGACGGTAACGCACTCGCCGCGACAATTGCTCCATAAACATCAATCCTCGCCCCGATTCCTTCTCCAGAGGATTGCGTTTTTCTTGTTTCAGTAAAGCCAACTTTGCATCCCAATCAAAGGGATCACCGTAGTCCCAAATTTGAATATTTAAACAACGTCCGCAACGGCCCACCTCAACCACGATCGGGGTGTGGGGGGGGCGGTGATGGTGCGCATGGCGAGCCGCATTCGTAAATCCTTCCGTCAAAATCAACTGGCATTCCCACAGAAATTGCGGCGGCAGTGATTCAGGAATAGCCCGCTTCAAAATGACATCAAACCACTGCAACAACGAAGGTAGTTCCTGAAGATCCGTTGTGAGGTGCAGGTGCGATTGATGGCTGGTGGGCATCCAGCGGTTATCCGTTTGGTAGTCCCACCAATGGTGCAGACGGGGCCCCAACCCCTGAGTCCACCATTGCTGCCAGCGACGGGGCCGCAAGCAATCTCGCAACCAGGCAAGGCGGCCGCGCAGAGATTTAAAGCGGTTTGATTTGATCGAACCTTGAGGACGCGCGCCCATGTGACTCGCCTAACTACATTGCGCCGCTGCTGCGGGAAAACAGAAGTGCGACGGTTTTGAGAATGAGTTTTAAGTCGTGCTTCAAGCTCCAGTTTTCCTGATATTTCAGGTCTAGGCGAATCACATCTTCAAATTTTTTCACCGTCGATCGCCCATTAACCTGCCACTCACCGGTCATTCCAGGACGCACATCTAACCGCTGCCATTGGGGAACCTCATAGCGCTCCACCTCATCAGGCGTGGGCGGCCGAGTACCCACCAGGCTCATATCTCCCCGCAACACATTCCAGAATTGGGGTAGCTCGTCCAGGCTGGTGCGGCGTAAAAAACGACCAATGCGAGTAATGCGGGGATCGTTGTCATTCTTGAAGAACGCACCCTCAGCTTGGTTTTTAACTTCCTTGCGCCGGGCTTCTGCATCAGAAACCATGGAGCGAAATTTCCAAAGCCGAAACCGCTTACCCATCCAACCACAACGGGACTGGCTAAAGAGAATGGGGCCGGGGCTGTCAAGACGAATCGCGATCGCGAGGGGAACAAACAAAACGCCCAAAATAGTCAGCCCCACCAGCGAACCTGCAATATCGAGGGTGCGCTTCACCCACGATCGCACCGAGGGGTGAGTAGCCGGTGGCAACACCTCTTCTGATGCAGCCTTGGCGCTCATGAGGGTGGTGGCCCGTTCGATCGGCAACATCGCATCCAAACCCGTCATGGACAACACAGCCATCACTGGCGGCTGCACATCCCGCAGTACAAAGCTCACACCCGTCGCATGGGCCAGCTTATAGCTGCTGACCAATGCACCGATACCGCTGCTATCCACAAAAGCGGTGCGGCTGAAGTCCAGAGTGATTTGAACCGGAAGCGATTCCGATTCACAGAGCATTTTGCAGGTGTCCTTAAAATCAACGGCTTCCAGAACAGAGAGGCGCTCAGGGATATGAAGAACCGTTTCAGTGGTTCCAGCCACAGTTGAAACACCAATACTAGTCGGCTGCGAAGTCATAGAACCGTGCGAATCACGCGATGATTAGCAGTTGAACCTGAAACTGAAGACAGTTACGAATATCCTGTTGCACCCCTAGGAGAATGTCTGAGACGTAACTTGGGGTACTGGCAACGCAAGAGCTGCCTTCGGGGCAGGGGGCCTAAGCCCCTTGTCGTCGATCGATGAGACCCACAAGATAGCCGTTTTGGCTTTTTAGACATCCCCTAACCGATGACTCAGACTTTGAGGGCCTAAACACCGATTTTGCCTTTGCGGTCAGAATACCAGTGCGGGTTTGCAATGGTAGCAATTATGCTGTCAGCTACGACGAATTTTAGGATATTCGATCCGCTCATTCATATATAGCTCATCTGTTGGCAGTTACTGGCCATTTGCGCCTGATTCTGATCGATGACGATCAATTTCATTTGAAATTCCTAAATACTTCTATAGTGTTCGATTGATGGCGTAGCTGATAGGGATTCTAGGGGTCGATCGCCCTGAAACCGGCTCCCAAATTTTGAGAAACCAATACCGCAAAGGGAGCCGATCGCTTCAAAATCGGCCCCATTTCCTCAGCTAGCCGGTCTAAAAGCCGCTAATGCCGTCAGCGGGAGCGCCCACCAGGTATGCCACCACTCGATTACCCAGCAGCACCTTCGTATCGCAGCCCACAGACTCGAAGGTGACCTGACCAAAATCAAGGCCGGTGATGCGATCGACCCCTCGCTCAAAGTCCAGAATCGTGATGGTTCCGGGGCGATCGCCCAACACGAACGTATCCCGTCCCGCGCCACCGCCCAAGGTATCGTCTCCTTGGCCACCATCTAGCCAATCGTCTCCATCGTTGCCTAACAGCAGATCTTTGCCCCAACCGCCAAAGAGGGTGTCGTTACCATTGCCGCCGCCCAAGGTATCATCGCCATTCTGACCAACCAACAAATCATTACCTTCGCCACCCAACAGGCGATCGGCATCCGCTTCGCTACCCAGGAGATCTCGGGTCACTCCCCCATCAAGGTCACCAAACAGGGTGTCATTGCCCGCGCCGCCCACCAACAGGTCTTGGCCCAAATCACCCCACAGAAAATCATCATCTCGGCCGCCCCAAAGGGCATCTTGGCCACTACCCCCAAAGATGCGATCGCGCCCGGGGCCCCCCTGCACCACGTCATCCCCCGCGTTGCCGTTGAGCTGGTCGTTGCCCGCATCACCGTAAAGGTTATCGTTGCCACCTAGCCCAAAGATGCGATCGGCTCCCTCGCCACCCCGAATTTCTTCGCTGCGATCCGATCCGGTAATGAAATCGCTGGAGTTGCGGCCCAACGTGGCCGGCTGGGCGATCGAGTTCTGCCGAAACTGCACTCCGGGTAAATCAGGCAGCGGCAGCGGCGCAGGCTGCGTTGCTAGGTTACAAACGGGAGCACGCGAACTGCCGATCGGCGTAACCGTCGAAATATTCGGGAAAGTGACCCCTGACCCCGAGTTCGATCCGCCATTGATCACAATGCCCCGCGACGCATCGATCACAACTCCCGGGCCACTGGTGGTTGGTGTGCTGCTTCCACCGGTTGGTGTGCCGCCTCCCGATGTGCCTCCAGAAGTGCCGCCTCCGGAGGAACCACCGCCGCTAGCCGTGTCGTTATCGGTGTTACTAGCTGTAATCGTGAAGGTTTTACCTGAGTAATTAGCATCACTACTAGTCAGGGAACCATTGATGTTGTAGGCAATATTGCCATCCACCAGTGAGTCATCAACACCTGTAACCGTTAAGGTTTTGGTTGTATTCCAGTTAGTGTTGTCAAACTCCACTGAAGCGGGCAAAACAGTTCCTTCCGTGGTATCTGAACTAGTCAGATTAACAGTGACTTTGCTGGTGGGCGGCGAGGTTAGCACTAGCGTGAAAGTTGCTGTGCCACCAGCCTCAGTAGTGATTAGTCCCGAGGCCGGTGTGCGTACAATATCGGCTGTGTCATCGTCTGTGTTGCTGATATTAACTGCTATGTCACTCAATCCATCGTATTTGGTATCCGTAGAGCTAGGATCAAGCTTAATTTGATAGGATTGGTTGCCATCTTTGACTAGATCATCAACGCCTTTAACAGTAACTTTTTGATCAGTATTCCAATTGCTAGATGTAAACGTTAGAAAGGCAGGGGAAACAGTTCCTTCTCCTACGTTTGTGCTAGTCAAGTCAACTTTTACATCATTGGTAGGCTGGGATTGGAGCTTAACCGTAAAATCTGTTGTTCCGCCGCCTTCGGTGGTTGTTAAGCCCGCCGCTGATGTAACAATCAAACCTGCTGTGTCATTATCAGTAATCGTAATATTTTGAGAAGTAGTCGTGCCCAAAACCAGCCGACTCGAAGGGCTACTGAGAGTTAGAGTTGCGGTCTCGTCATCCTCATCAATGGAGTCATTGACGACTTTAAAAGTGGCTGTTCCCGAAGTCTTTCCATCGAGAATTGTGATCGTGGCTGTGCTGGTTGATGATCCATTCAGGGTGTAGTCACCGGTTGTAATTCCTGTTCCGGTGACCGTTAAGGTAACTGTCTGATTCCCTACTACTGAATCATCAGTTGCGGCATTTCCATCATCAGTCGTCGCAGTAACGGTAATTTCTGTTGTTCCAGCTTCGGAACCAGTACTTGCACTGGTTGTAATCTGAACAGGAATTTGAACCGCTTCATATGCCCCTGGAGCATACAGTCGCAGACTACTCGGTGCATTCCATGGAGCGGGAGTAGCGGGGGTAGCTTTGTTGATTTCGTCAAGCCATTGCTGTTTTGTACCAGAAAAACTACCGAGTTTAGAAAATTCACCAAGTGTAGGAGAAGGAGATTTGAAATTGGGTAACTCTACAAAAGCCTTAGCTGCATCTAGCGCAGCAACCTTAGCACTATCATTAGGATTACCAGAACTACCTTCAAAGCCATCGCCCTCGAAATCCAACTGGTAAATAATTTGCGAAACAGAGTTGAGAGGATCGCTTGAATTGGAAGACTGAAAGGCAATAATTTGATCGCCGTCTGTATCAAAAGTAAGATTGCTGTAGGCATCGCCACTAGCCCTGATACCAGTAGCAGGGAGTGAACCACTACTTGTCCAGGTAAATAATGAGGATGCAGCAGCACTGCTAATAACTGTCCCTCGAGGAATCTTGTTGCCACTAGTTACCTTAAACTTAACCAGCTCCTCAGCACTATTTCTCAGACCAGTTCCCGTCCAGCCTTTTGTGGTGAAGTAGATTTCAGTGTCTGCTTCCAAAGGAACTAGGTTGATGAAAAGGAATGTGCCCGAGGCGCTACTGCTGGCAGTGCGTTGGTAGCCAACGATCGCGATATCGCCGGGGGTCAGGGTGGTAGGCATGATGCTTCCTCGTGACGATCGAAGAAATTAAGAAAAGGACGTAGACAACCAATTAACCCTGCCGCGATCGATTGACCGAGCGACAAAGGCGGTGACCAAAGACCGGATTTGACGATCGCGCGGCTTGGTCTGACGCAAATCGGAAAATCGGGGCTTTGGGGTGAGATTTACGAAAACTTTAAAAGAAACCTTAAGATGCAGCCCCAATTTAACTATACCCAAGCGGATGAGCGAAATTTCCACTGAGGGAGCCAGGGATCATCAGTCGGCCTTGTGTGGGTAAGGATCTGGGCCCGAAACTCAAAAATTTGTAGCGATCGTGACAGCAAGCGGATCAGCCCCATTAACCTTTTCTTTACCCAAGCGGTTTATGCTAGCCGCCGTTTGCCCCTGTCATTATTCACCACACACCAACGGGCGGCGCAATCGGCAGTTTTAGCCGCCGCGAGGCAGTTTCCTCGTCAAGCAACCCACTCGACTTCAGCTCATCGCCGATTTCAAATCAGGTTTCAGATTTCAGACCTCAGACTTGATCGGTTGATTGACTTCACCCCTTACGGAAGCTCTATGAATTACTCACTCCTGCGTCGAATGACCCGTCACGCGGCTGCTGGCTCGATCGCAGCCCTGGCCCTCTCCCTAGCCGCCTGCGGTGGCGCACCCCAAGCAAGCAACAGCCCCGCCGCTGGCGAAAGCCCCGCTGCCGGTGCTAGCCCCGCTGCTGCGGAAGCAACAGCCACCGTTAAGGTTGATGGCTCCAGCACCGTGTTTCCAATTTCGGAAGCCATGGCTGAAGAGTTCATGAAAGTCAACACCAGCACCAAGGTGATTGTGGGATCGTCGGGAACCGGTGGCGGTTTCAAGAAGTTCTGCGCCGGGGAAACCGATATTTCCAACGCTTCGCGACCCATCAAAACAGAAGAAATCGAACTCTGTAAGAAGGGCAACGTGGAATATGTGGAGCTGCCCATCTCCTTTGATGGTCTCTCGGTGGTGGTGAACCCCAAAAATGATTTCGCCACCTGCTTGAGCGTTGATCAGCTCAAGAAGATGTGGGAACCGGCCGCCGAAGGCAAGGTGAAGAGCTGGAAGGATGTGGATCCGAAATTCCCCGACAAGCCGATGACCCTCTACGGCCCCGGTACGGATTCGGGAACCTATGACTACTTCACCAAGGCCATTACTGGCGAGGAAGGTAAGAGCCGTGGGGACTACACGCCTAGCGAAGACGACAATGTGATTGTGCAGGGCGTGTCGGGTGATGAAGGCTCCTTGGGCTTCTTCGGCTATGCCTATTACGAAGCAAACAAGGATAAGCTGAAGCTGGTGGAAATCAAGGGCAAGAGCGGCAAGTGCGTTGCTCCGAGCGCTGCTTCGATCGCCGACGGTTCCTACGAACCCCTGTCGCGTCCGGAATTCATCTACGTCCGCAAGGATGCCCTCAGCCGTCCTGAGGTGAAGGCCTTTGTGGCATTCCAGATTGATGCGGCTAACAAGCAAATCATTGCGGATACGGGCTATCTGCCGCTGCCCGATGAGGTGCTGACGCTGGCGAAGGAGCGCCTGGAGAAGGGAGTAACCGGTTCTGTGTTCGGTGGCAAGGCTCCGGCTGGGGCTAAGTTGTCGGATCTGCTGGCGGCTGAAAAGGCCGGCGATGCCGAGAAGAAGTAAACGGGTTCAGCCTGGTGCTGAGGGGCGATCGCCTGGGTCTTTAAAATCCTCACGGGGGCTTTAGATGACAGGGCTGATCATCCCTTGGCTTGTGGCAGATTCTTGAACAGGAGCAATTGGGGCCGGGCACCCAGCAGGGGTCACGCTTCGGTCACGTTGCTCCGTGGTCAAGGCGATGCGACAGGTGCTGAGTGGTTGATCAGCCGATTGCCGGTTTGCAGTTAAATCTAGAGAAAATCGAAAAGGTTTTGGCGGGTTCCCGCACCCCTTCCCTATGGAGAGTTCCCTGCGCGATCGCGCACTTTGGCAGCCCAATCGTCAAGCGAGTCACCGTACAGAGTTGATCGTTCGACTGATTTTGGGTCTTTTTTCATTTGTATCGGTCGCCACAACGATCGGGATTGTTTTCACCCTGATCTTTGAGACGATCGACTTCTTCAGAATCATTCCCGTTTGGCGATTTTTCACAGAAACCCGCTGGACTCCGCTCTTTGCCAGCGCCCAATTCGGGATCATTGTCCTGATCAGCGCCACGGTGCTCACCACGGGGATCGCCATTTTGGTGGCGTTGCCCTTGGGTCTGCTGTCGGCCGTTTGCCTGAGTGAATATGCCAGCCCCAAGGTGCGACAGGT
Source organism: Limnothrix sp. CMB-01 (assembly GCF_055193175.1). Classification (NCBI taxonomy): domain Bacteria; kingdom Bacillati; phylum Cyanobacteriota; class Cyanophyceae; order Pseudanabaenales; family Pseudanabaenaceae; genus Limnothrix; species Limnothrix sp. CMB-01. The sequence goes on along the minus strand of NZ_CM143720.1, from coordinate 4,394,269 downwards.
GCTGAAGCCGGCCCTGGAGGTGTTGGCGGGTGTGCCCACGGTGGTCTATGGCTACTTTGCTTTGCTGTTCGTCACGCCGCTGCTTCAGAAAATCATCCCCGGACTGCAAGGGTTTAATGCCCTGAGTGCGGGGATTGTTTTGGGTGTGGCGATCACGCCGCTGATTGCCTCCCTGAGTGAAGATGCGATCTATGCCGTGCCTCGCAGTTTGCGAGATGGTTCCTATGCTCTGGGGGCCACGAAGCGCGAAACCATCATTTCAGTCGTGTTGCCAGCGGCCCTGTCGGGGATTGTGGCTTCGGTGATTTTGGCAGTGTCGCGGGCGATCGGGGAAACCATGATTGTGGCGATTGCAGCGGGTCAGAATGCCACCTTGGGTCTGAATCCTTTTGTTTCCGCCATGACCATGACGGCCTACATCGTGCAGGTCAGCCTTGGGGATACGCCGGCCGGGTCGATCGCCTACCGAACCCTGTTCGCAGTGGGTACCACCCTGTTTGTGATGACCCTGGTATTGAACGTGTTCAGCTTTTGGTTTGTGCGTCGCTTCCAGGAAAAATACGACTAATGGCTATTTCAAACGAATCCCAAGGGCGATCGCGCGCGTTGCTCTTCAACCCTCGTCTGGATCAGCGCTACGTCAAGGACAATATCTTTGCTGGAGCCACCTGGGTGGCCACCGGGTTCGCCATCCTGGTTTTGGTGGTTCTGCTGGTGGATACCTTCATTGATGGAATGCCCCGCATTAGCTGGCAATTCATCACGAGCCTGCCCTCGCGCAAGCCGGAATTGGCCGGGGTGGGCGCGGCGTTGGGCGGTTCCATTTGGTTGCTGGTGCTGACGGCGCTGATTGCTTTCCCGATCGGGGTGGGCGCGGGCCTGTACCTGGAAGAATTTTCGCTCGAATCTTGGTGGTCTCGCCTGATTGAGATCAACATCTCCAACCTGGCTGGCGTACCCTCGATCATTTATGGTTTGCTGGGATTGCAGGTGTTTGCTCGCTGGCTGCAACCCATCACTGGCGGCCGCAGCGTTCTGACCGGGGCCCTAACCCTCTCATTGCTGATTTTGCCGGTGATCATCGTGGCCACCCGCGAAGCCCTGCGCACCGTCCCCGACGGTCTGCGTCAGGCAGGCTTTGCGCTGGGGGCAACCCGTTGGGAGGTGGTTTCGGCCCATGTGTTGCCGCTGGCCCTGCCGGGGATTTTGACGGGAACCATTTTGGCCCTGTCCCGGGCGATCGGGGAAACCGCCGCGCTGATCACCATTGGAGCCTTAACCTTCGTTCCCTTCATCCCCAACAATCCCCAAAGCCCCTTCACGGCGCTGCCGATCCAAATCTACAACTGGGTCTCCCGACCTCAGCAAGGTTTCCACATCAACGCCGCCGCCGGGATTGTCGTTTTGATGATTGTTCTGCTGGCCATGAATGGCACGGCAATTCTGTTGCGCAACCGGTTCCAGAAAACTCTTAACTAGTTCTTAGGATTCCTAGGATTCCTGGTTTTTTGGGAATTCTGGTGACCGGCACGTTTTATAGTTCTGCAAACGCTCTGCGGTTGATCGATCGGATTAGGACTCATAGCCTGCTCATGGCCCGTAATCACCGGATCTTGACGATGGGGTTGAGATCGACCGCGCTGGATGCTGATGTTTCGACCTTCTCCCTTGCTTCTTCACTTTTCAGTTCAGGTTTGACTGGTATGCAATCTTCTGTCACGTCCAATGCGGTGTTATCTGCCCGATCGGTCTCGGTCTACTACGGTCCCAGCATCGCGGTGCGCGACGCATCACTAGACATCCCACGGGGCGAAATTGTGGCCTTCATTGGCCCCTCCGGTTGTGGCAAGAGCACGATTTTGCGTTGCTTTAACCGGATGAATGACCTGGTTCCCAGCGCCCGCGTTGAGGGACAAATTACCTACAACGAAGAAGACCTCTACGGCCCCAAGGTCGATGCCGTTTCCATCCGTAGCCGCATTGGGATGGTGTTCCAGCGCCCGAATCCCTTCCCCAAATCCATTTACGAAAACATTGCCTTTGGGGCCCGCATCAATGGCTATCGCGGCAACATGGATGAGCTAGTTGAAAGCTCCCTGCGGCGGGCTGCCCTTTGGGATGAGGTGAAAGACAAGCTGCGCGACAGTGGCTTGGCCCTCTCTGGTGGGCAACAACAGCGCCTTTGCATTGCCCGCGCGGTGGCCATTCAACCGGAAGTGATCCTGATGGATGAGCCTTGCTCGGCCTTGGATCCGATTTCCACCCTCCGGATTGAGGAACTGATTAAGGAACTGAGTGGTGACTACACGATCGTAATCGTGACCCACAACATGCAACAGGCTTCGCGGGTGAGCGATCGCACGGCCTTTTTCAACGCCCAAGCCACCGACTCGGGCAACAAGGTTGGCTATTTGGTGGAGTACGATCGCACGGAACGCATTTTCCACGATCCCGTGGAAGAAGCCACTCGCGATTATGTAACCGGTCGATTCGGCTAAAACTTCGGCCCCAACCAGAACCCTAAACGAAGGAGAGGATGCGTTCATGGCTCAATGAACCAGCATCCTCTCCTTTTTAAGGGTTGCACTTCTTTAGGGTTGCACTTCGTCTGAACTGCGTTTGAAGGGCGGCGGTAGATGAAATCTTGAGGGGGATCTGAGTAACGTCGAAGCTGTGGCGTTAGGAGTTGGCAGGTGGTGCAGAATGCAATCGTTGAAATTGGTCTCAGCCGGGTTGGGGCGCTTCCTGCCCATGATTTCTGGCCCATTTGCTGAAAGCTCATTCACCCCTGCAACAGACCATTAACTCCTGCAACAAATCAATTGTGATTAGCGGATTTTGATCAGCCAATGTTGATCAGCCTTTGATCAGCCAATGTTGCCATGAGTTGCGACTAGGATTCCAACAGGAACCACACAAACATCGCTTTAATGGCGATTGGGATGACCCAAGGCTTCATCAAAGCTTTCATCCACCATCATTGAGGACAGCAGAACGGGCGCAAACAAAACGGCAATTACGAGTAGCACAGACATTGATGAACCTCCCTTTTGGGTGAAGGGTAGAGGTAGGAGTTGCATCGCTCAACGGATGCAGGATAGATGCTTTCTGGGTGGATTGCTTTGTACTTTGATTGTGTCACGATCGCCCGATCGAGCCAGTGATGGTTCAGCCCGTGGCGCGTGACAGTACTCGGCGGCTTTGTCGATCGTTGTCGTCAGTCTGAGCGATCGCGATCGCACCCCCATGGTGTCCCACTGTTCATCTCCTAGGTTAAGCATCCCTAGGTTAGGCATTCATGGAATCAGCCACGGGATGAATGATCTAGATTTCCCAGATTCCAGCTTCCTAGATTCCAGCGCGATCCAGAGCAATCACCAGTTTTTTTACAAGATTTCCTTGAGAAATTCTCTGGGAGCGATTTCAAGGCATTTCAGGCCAGTTCTGGGGCGATCGATCCGGCAACAACTGATTTCGCGTATGATTAGGGCCGCTCAATCCAAGACGAGTGGGCAAGCCAATCGAACCCAAATTCGTCGCTACTGGACTTGGGTGTTGGATCTTGAGAAGTAGCAGTTGAGAGGGTGGCGGTGGCCTACAGGGCCTTGAAGCAATGGCTCGCTCGTTACTGGGAGAGCATTGCTAAAGCAATCAATCGTCCAAACGATCATGAAGGTCAACAGATCACCAAGAGCATTTCGACCATTGAACCCTAACCCAAAGATCGCTTTTGATCTCCCTTGGTCAGGACAAATTGCCCGTTAGCAAATTGCCAATTAAAGCACCAACTTTGCTGTTTGGCGAATTGGCTCATTTAATTGGTCGGCTATCGATGCTCCGATGCCCATTAGCCTACATCAGAATCGGCAAAATTCATCCCTTTCTTCATTTAGCGATTCACTGCTTCTAAATTCTATGCAAATTCGCCGCATTCAACCCAATCCGGCCGTTGCCGTTGACACCTTGCGCTATCAAGTGCGTGTGCCCGATAGCGAGCCTCGCCATATTTTGGAAAAAATCGTTTGGCACAAGGAATCAGAGGTCGATCGGCTGCGGGAATCGTTACCCCTAGTTAAACTTCAGCAACGGGTGCGAGAAGCCCAGCCCCCTCAAGACTTTTTAGCCGCATTGCGTCAACCGCCGGCCCCTCAACCAGCGCTAATTGCGGAAGTGAAAAAAGCCTCCCCCAGCAAGGGCGTGATTCGTGCGGATTTTGATCCGGTGGCAATCGCCCAAACCTATGAGGCTAGCGGTGCAGCCTGTTTGTCGGTGCTGACGGATCAGGAGTTTTTTCAGGGCAGTTTCGATTATTTGGCGCAAATTCGGCAGGCGGTTAATTTGCCGCTGCTCTGTAAAGAATTTGTGCTTTATCCTTACCAAATTTATCTGGCTCGATCGCTCGGGGCCGATGCCATCTTGTTAATTGCAGCCATCTTGACTGATACGGATCTGCAATATTTCTTGAAGATTATTAATGCCTTGGGAATGACGGCATTGATTGAGGTGCATACCTTGGCCGAATTAGACCGGGTTTTAGCCCTGGATGGGGTGAAGTTGGTGGGGATCAATAATCGTGATTTGGCCACATTTCAGGTGACGCTGGAAACCACGATCGCCCTCTTAGAAACGCGGGGTGAGCAACTGCGATCGCGCGATATTTTGGTGGTCAGTGAATCGGGCTTGGGCAATCGTTCAGATCTCGATCGGGTGCTGAATGCCGGAGCCGGGGCCGTGTTGGTGGGGGAATCACTGATGCGTCAGCCGGATGTGGGCCAAGCGGTCAATGATTTGCTGCATGGCACGACCGATCGCGAATGAGCCTCTAGATCAACCCCAGCCCGTCAACCATCCTCTCGGTGGTGGATGGTTGAGCGGTCACTTGCGGCAATGGTGGAGCACCAATGGCTGAGGGAGAAAGGGTTTAGGGCCGATCGTCATTTCCATCACCGTAGGGGTTGGGTCTCCCAACCCTAACCCGGGCGATCGCCACAACCCTGTCCATCCCTGGGAACACCCAAGGATCACAGGAACTGGGTGGGGAAACCCCGCCCCTACGACTGATTGGTTTAAAGAACGAGGTCATCAGGGTTTCAGGTGATTTGACGACAGGCTCTAAGTCCCTTGTTTGCGTTGATCACGGGGCTGTGCAGCGTAGCAATTTGGACTTTCCAGACATTTTCTTAGAGATTAATTGATTAAAAAATTCGGTAGTACTGCAACTCAGTAATGAGGAACAGGCGGTAGCCTGTCTGGGCAAGCAATCTTGCACTGGAAATCATCACCTTGCAGACAGCGCCGAAGTTTGTTCTATGAATGCAAATATACGAACTAGTTCTAAAAATCTAAATCAGTCTTGCCTGTCAGTGCTACAAATCACTGCTTAAAGCCGCCATTCGTTCTGAAATCAGAGTAATGTTGCTGCCTAAAACTAATATTAGGTGTTATCTTGAGTCAGCCTACTTTTACAGAGTCGATCGCGGATTTATTTTGATAGGGTAAAGATCTCGGATTTTCCTGTGCGATTTTTTACACTTGAATATTTTCTTGTGTAATTTTTTACACTCAATCAATTTCTTTCACAAAATTTTTACAAATCTCCGATAGAGTTGGCAGTCAGCAAGCAACCTCATGACACAAGGGAAATGGGAGCTACTATCTGCTTTGAAATGAAACAAATAAGTTACTCTAGCTGTTCATAACTTAGAGCAAATTTCACAGCCCGAGCGCATGACCTAATCACTTGCCACCGACTTCAGATCGTTATGATTTTGCACTCCCAACCAACCGACCGAAAGTTTGCAGCCACGCTGCCAAGCCTTAGTTCTTTCCTCAGCCTGAAGTTGTCTCGCAACCTGCTGATGCGGTTGATTGTGGGAGGCACGGCGCTGCTCGTAGGCGTGGGCGCATATATTAGCTATCAAACTGTGCGCCAAGCAACACTGGAAAATTTAAAGCAGGATGCACTATCCCGTGTGACCAACAAGTCCCAGGATATTGATAGTTGGTTGGCATTGTTGAAAACACGCGTGGAAATGTTATCCAACGTTGGAGTAGTGCGATCGATGGACTGGGCGATCGCCAGTCCCTATCTCAAAGCAGAAGATCAACGAATTGGAGATTTTTCGTTTTTTGGCTTCACCACAGCAGCAGGAATCCGCCAAAGCACTGTTGCCAAAACCAAGCCGGCCGATGTGCGCGATCGCCGGTGGTTTCAGAAGGCAATGACTGGGCAAATTTATGTCGATGATCCCATGATTGCTCGGATCACTCGTGTGCCTGGTGTGGCCGTTGCCGCGCCTATTTTTAAAGATCAAAACTCAAAAGAGAAACCCGCTGGAGTCATCCATGGGGTGGTCACGATCGATCGGATCAAGCAAGTCACCAATCAGTTGAAATATGGCGATCACAGCTATGCCTTTGTGCTCAATTCCAAGGGCGAGGCGATCGTGCATCCGAACTCAGCATTTATGTCCAATATGGATAAACCCGCGCCAAGCTTGGTACTTGCCCAAGACGCAGGATTAGCCCACATTGCCCAACAGATGGTCAATCGGCAGCAGGACATTCAATTGGTCAAAATTGACGGACTTGAAAGCTATGTGGGTTTTCGACCACTCACCGAATCACAATGGTCTGTGGCACTGGTGATTCCACGCCAGAATATTGAATCTCAGCTTCAGCTACTGGATGGCATTGCGATCGTTGTTTTGCTCCTCGTGGGCACGCTGATTGGCGTTTTGGTCTATGTTCAATCCACGGAGCAAGCACAGCTCAAGCAATCCAAGGCCGCAGCAGATTCCGCCAATCAGGCCAAGAGCGAATTCTTATCAAACATGAGCCATGAGTTACGCACGCCCCTAAATGGCATTTTGGGCTATGCCCAAATTCTCAGTCGCTCCAAAACTTGGGGCAAAAAAGAACAGGATGGCATCCAAATTATTCATCAGTGCGGAACCCACCTACTGACCTTGATTAATGATATTTTGGATCTTTCTAAAATTGAAGCTCGTAAATTTGACCTGGCAATTAACGAATTTCATTTGCCCTCGTTTCTGCAAGGCGTTGGCGAAATTTGTCGGATTCGCGCTGAACAAAAAGGCATTGCTTTTATCTATCGAGCTGATTCAGATCTGCCGATCGGGATTCGCGCCGACGAGAAGCGACTACGCCAAGTCTTGATTAATCTTCTCGGCAATGCAATCAAGTTTACTGATAAAGGACAAGTGACATTTCGCGTTCAAGCCCAAAAACTCGATGATCCGTCCCTATACCGTCTGCGATTCCAGGTTGAGGATACGGGTGTGGGGATGACACCAAAACAATTAGAAAAGATCTTTTTGCCATTTGAGCAAGTGGGTAATAGCAAAAAGCAGTCAGAGGGCACTGGTTTAGGACTCGCTATCAGCCAAAAAATTGTGTCCTTAATGGGTAGCCAAATTGAAGTGGAGAGCACACTGGGCCAAGGCAGTACCTTTTGGTTTGATGTGCAGCTACCGGAGGCCAAAGAATGGGCAACTGCCTCTCGAACAATTGACCAAGGAACAATTGTGGGTTATGAAGGCAAGCAACGCACCATCATTGTGGTAGATGATCGTTGGGAGAATCGCTCTGTGATTGTTAGCCTCCTAGAGCCACTTGGATTCAAAATGGTGGAAGCCCAAAATGGTCAAGATGGTTGGGAAACTGCACTGAATCATGCTCCTGACCTAATCATTACGGACTTGATGATGCATGTCATGGATGGCTATCAACTACTCAGACAAATTCGCGCCTCTGAAACTTTGCGCAATGTTGTGGCGATCGCGTCGTCAGCCAGTGTTTTTGAAAGCAATCAGCAAGAGGCGATCGATGCGGGCGCTAACTTGTTTTTGCCCAAGCCAGTCCAAGCTGAAGTGCTGCTTCAAATTTTGCAAGAGCAACTTAACTTAACTTGGATTTATGAGCAAGCCACCATCCCTGATCCTGCCTCAAAAACGGAACCTCTTCAGACCCAAGATGTGATTCCTCCCGCTTCAGAAATTGTGCAACGGTTGCACGATCTCCTGATGGACGGTGATACTCAAGAAATCTTATCCATGGTTGCTGAACTGGCAGCGTCCAACCCGAGCATGGCACCTTTTTCTGAGCAAGTCACTCAATTGGCGACTCGCTTTCAACTTAAACAACTACAAGCATTGCTTGAGCGCTACTTAGCTCAATAACCATTTTCGTCATTGAGCTTGTTTCTCTCGGTTTAATGATCCTCAACACTTCAAGAAGATCTAGAAAATTTTGGGAAATGCTTGCATAGTCTCTCCCAATCACCGGATGATTAAATCAACTCCTGATGGCCTATGTCAGCATCTGCGTCGAATGAATTTATTTTAGTTGTGGATGATAATCCAACTAATTTGGCGGTTTTATCAGAAGCGCTGAATAGTGCCGGGTTGCGTTTTCGCGTGGCGATCGATGGTGAAAGTGCATTGGCGCAGGTCGATCGCAATCTTCCAGATCTCATTTTGCTAGATGTCCAAATGCCAGGTATTGACGGCTTTGAAACCTGCCGCCGCCTCAAGGCCAATCCACTTACAAGGTCGATTCCAGTTATTTTTACAACTGCTTTTTCAGACACGGAAAATAAAGCCAAAGGCTTTGCCCTAGGAGCAGTGGACTATATTCCCAAGCCATTTGATCAAACAGAAGTTTTAGCTCGACTACAGGTTCACCTCAAGCTCAAAAAACTAACGGAGTCTTTGGAACATCAAGTTCATGATCGCACAGCCGCTTTGCAAAAAATGCAAGTGCAGCTTGTTCAGCAGGAAAAGCTATCAAGTTTGGGAGAAATGATTGCGGGCATTGCACACGAAATCAATAATCCTATCAACTTCATTTCTAGCAATGTGGATCCGCTGCGAGAGCACATTAACAACATGGCGGAAATCCTGCGGCTCTATCAGCAAGAACATCCGCAGCCTTCACCAGAATTAGCCGCCGTTTTGGAAGATTTGGAACCGGATTTTATTTTTGAAGATAGCCTCAAGATTATCAATTCCCTGACGCTGGGAGCCGATCGAATTCGCGGAATTTCCACATCGTTGCGCACTTTTTCACGTGCTGATACTGAAACTAAAATCCCAGCGAACTTGCATGAAGGTCTAGACAGCACCCTGATGATTCTGCAACATCGCTTGAAAAGCAGTGATCATCGTCCGGAGATTTCGATTCTCAAGTCCTATGGTGAATTGCCTCTACTGCCTTGCTATCCAGGACAAATCAATCAGGTATTCATGAATTTGCTCGCCAATGCGATCGATGCCCTAGAGGAGAGCGCACTGAAAGGCAAAACCCCCGATTCTGGGCTGCAAATTCAAATTACAACTCAGACCACCAGCGATCAGCAAATTGCGGTTTGCATTGCTGACAATGGAATCGGCATGAATGAGTTAGTCAAGCAACGGCTATTTGAGCCGCTGTTTACAACCAAGCCTGTTGGCAAGGGGACAGGACTCGGCCTAGCGATCGCCCATCAGATTGTGTCTGAAAAGCATAGCGGCACTTTGGAGGTGCAGTCAGAACTAGGGCGAGGCACTCAATTTCTGATTCGTTTACCGATTAATCCAAAATAAATTGATTCGGAATTGCCGCAATGTGCTGAAACTATCGGCTATTTCGATCAAGCAATTCTGGAATTGAAATTGTATGAATTACAATCTATGAATTGCGATCAAACAATGATTTATCCAGCGCGCGATCGCACAACCCTGTTAGCCCCAAGCGTTGGTCAAGCGTTAGTCAAGAACTGATTAATATTTGCGCTATTCATTAGCTCTCGCTGACAAATTTCATCAAGACTTGCATCGTGATCCCGTGACAGAAGCAGCGCGATCGCCCGAAATGACCTTGCTATAATCACCCAATTGCCCGGACTCTGGGCAACTTAGCAATCGTTAAAGGGCGATCGAATCATGGCAGATTGGCAAGTGATTTCCGGCGGCGTAACGGCTCCTAAGGGTTATAAAGCGGCGGGCATTACGGCGGGGCTGAAACCCTCAGGCGCGCCGGACTTGGCCCTGATTTATTCTGAAGTGGAGGCGATCGCCGCCGGGATTTTTACCACCAGCCAAGTGCGGGCCGCCTGCGTGGACTACTGCCGCGATCGCCTGCAAGCCAAGCCCAGCGCCCGCGCGATTTTGGTGAACGCGGGGCAAGCCAACGCCGCTACGGGAGCAGCCGGTGCGGCCGACGCGGAAGAATGCGCCCAATTGCTGGCTAAAGAACTGGATATTGATCCCAACACCGTTTTGCTGGCTTCCACGGGGGTAATCGGGCAGCGGATCAAAATGGAGCCGATGCGCGCTGGGATTCCGCAAGTGGTGGCGGCCCTATCCGACGAGGGGGGAGCCAGCGCCGAAAAGTCGATTTTGACGACGGATTTGGTCGTTAAGTCGATCGCCCTGGAAACCATGATTGGCGATCGCCCCGTGCGAATTGGCGGTATGTCGAAGGGATCGGGGATGATCCACCCGAACATGGCGACGATGCTGGCCTTTGTCACCTGCGATGCGGCCGTGTCGCCCCAGCTCTGGCAGGAAATGCTCTCGCGGGCGGGCGATCGCAGCTTCAACCAAATCACCGTCGATGGCGACACCAGCACCAACGATTCCCTATTTGCCCTCGCCAATGGTCAGTCGCGCACCCCGGCAATCACCCAGTGGGGCCCGGAAGCCGAAAAGCTGGAAGCCATGCTGACGGCGGTTTGTACCCACCTGGCCAAGGCGATCGCCCGCGACGGGGAAGGAGCCACCTGTTTGATTGAAGTGGCCGTCAGCGGCGCGCCCGACGAAGCCGCCGCCCGCGCCGTAGCCAAGACGATCGCCGGTTCCGCCCTCACCAAGTCCGCCATCTTCGGCCGCGATCCCAACTGGGGCCGGATTGCCGGGGCCGCCGGTCGCGCCGGGGTGAAGTTCGACCAAAACAACCTGCGAATTCAACTCGGTGACATTGTGTTGATGGAAAACGGGCAACCGTTGGCGTTCGATCGGATGGCAGCCCACAACTACCTGAAGGCCGCCGCTGAGGGTGAGTATTTGAAAACCGATACGGTGGCGATCGGGGTCAGCATTGGCGACGGGCCCGGCTCCGCGAAGGCTTGGGGCTGCGATCTCAGCTACGACTACGTGAAGATCAACGCCGAATACACCACCTAATTCTGATGGTTGAATCCCGTTAGGCAAGGGGCTTCAGCCCCTTGTCTGGGGTGGTGATCCTTAGGGCATTTCATCGAGTCCAGCGTAGAGATCCTCGATCGCAATGGTTAAGCCAATACTGATTAATTCCACTCGATCGCCCGCTTGATAGATTTGGCTTTCCCAGCGATCGCCCGCCACCCGTCGCTGACATTCCACAGCAATCTTTTCTTGATCAATTAAGACATATTCTTCGAGGGTTTCGATCGCTTGATAATCCTCAAACTTGGTGGTGCGATCGAATAATTCCGTAGAGGGTGATAGCACTTCCGCAATCAGTTTGGGATAGCGTTTGACATAGCGATCGGTGCGATCACGTGGATCACAAGTCACGAACGCATCGGGATAGTAAAAGAAGCGATCGGCATAGCTGACTTTCACATCACTGCCATAGAACCGGCAATCGGTTTGGCGCAAATGTCTATGAATCGCACTCAGCAAATTCGTGCAAATTGCATGATGATTTTCACTCTCATTAGCTATAACAAAAGCCAATTCATTACGATATCCATAGCGAAAATCACTTTGCTCTTCAAGTATCAAATAATCCGAGACGCTAAATCCGCCGGGAAGTGCAATCATCGTCCCAATTATCCCTGTGCTCTAAAGTTCTCATGGTAATTTCCCAATTAACTTAAATCTAGTCATCCTGCTGCGATTTGGTAGGAATTTCAAGCTTAATCATAAAAACTAATTTGTTGTGCTCAATATTGATATTGGTGATGTTGATTGTGCTTGCATTGGGATCGACATCGCGCAATTGAGCGGGCTGGGGGATCTTATATCCAGCCGATTCAAGCAGTTGCGGAACTTCACGCCAGCTACTCAGTTTGGTATTTCCCAGCCCCACTAGCTCTTTGACGTAGCGATACACAGTGGCAGCCAGGTCTGTTTCTACGCCATTGGCTTGCTTTTGTAACTGATCTGCAATCTCCCCTGGGCTATTTCCACACAAAATCCCTCTCAAGTGGACTTTCTCAGTGGGTGTCAAGGGTTTGCCCTTAGTTGAAGACAGATCTTGATAAAGCAGCTTCAGATCCCAGGCTTCAGCCGCTTCCACAAAAATTTCTGATGGATGCCGAATCGATGCAGACTGATCTGTCATAGTAAAGATTCTGATTGGTTGTAGTGGATATGTGATTCCATTTTGGGTATGAAATTATTATCGCCAATAATACTATCTTTCATTCCAAGTCATGCAATCTGAAGAGCAAATCAAGAAAACAAACATTATTGGTGCCGGAATCGCCATTGGGATCGTGATTCTATGGGGCGCAGCATATCTTGGATTTCTGACTACGATCAAAGAACAACAACAAGAGAAATCAAATACTAGCGGTGCAAAAACGTATTTTGGAGTAATCAACAGGAGCGTTCAGTCTTTCTATGTGGAAGAAGGCAGGTTTCCGCATAGTTTTCCTGAACTGACTAATAAGTATCGAGGATTTTCATCAGCTTATGTATCAGGAAATATGCTAGAGCAGCTTGAGAACTCAAACATGAAGATTTTGGGATACGAGTTTAACATGAGACTCGTGGACAGTGATACTGTTCATGTTTCAGCAGTACCACTGTATAAGGGCGACTACCCTACGATTTCTGGAGGTGTTTTCATGATCGCCAACCAGGCTCAGGGAAAACTCTGTCAATCTCAAAAATTTACTAGTGGGTCTATTAAATTTCCTGAGCGTGACACATCAGGTGGGTTAACCTGTCCATCTGGCTATGATGTGCCTAAGTCTCGATGAAGCAACAGAGTGGTGGTTCTGTGCATTAAACTCAAGTTAAAGTATTTTGAAGCTTGAATTTAGAAAATCAATCAGTCGGTAATTAACTGGCTAAATGCTTGATTAAGCCAGGACAAAATCAACATCCTAAATTGCCCCATTTGTAGTGTAGTTTCCTTATTGTTGGGTAACTAACCATCCAAATGGGGATTATTTGCATTGAGCTATTTAAAACTAACGATCGCCCTATTTGTCAAAGCGCCCGAATTAGGTCAGGTTAAATCGCGGCTGGCCAAAACGATCGGGGCGGATTTCGCGACGGAATTTTATCGATCGATGGGGCGGGACTGGTTCGATCGCCTCACCGCATTTACCGATCGCCAGCAAGCCGATCTCCGCGTGTTCTATGCGCCTGACTCGGGGCGATCGACTGTGCGGGATTGGTTGGGCTGCGACGATCGGCAACTGATGGCCCAAGGCGAGGGGGATTTGGGCGATCGGATGGCGCGGGCGTTCACAACTTGTTTTGGGCAGGGGAGCGATCAGGTTTTGCTGGTCGGTAGCGACAGCCCCGATTTACCCGATGAAATATTGACCCAGGCGGCTGAAGCGTTGAGCGAAACGGGCGTGGTGATTTGCCCCACGGAAGATGGGGGTTATTGCTTGGTGGGGTTTCGGCGCGATCGCTATTTTTCCCAGATTTTTCAAAACATGGTTTGGAGTACCGAAACGGTTTTTGCGGAGACGATCGCCCGGTTCCAATCAGCTAACCAACCGGTCGCAATTCTGCCCCATTGGTACGATATTGATCACGCAACCGATTTAGATCGATTCTGGCAAATAAATCAGCAAAATCTAGACCTGAAACGGTCAATAGCAACGCTGGCAAAACTTCGACAGCCGATCGCCCTTTCGGTGATTATGCCCGTTCTAAATGAAGGGGAACGGATTCAAAAAACACTCGATCACTTAGCAGCAATTGCCGAACAAATTCCCTACGAAGTGATTGTGGTGGATGGCGATCGGGCGGGGTCAACCTTGCAGTATTTGCCAAGCGATCGCCCGGTGCGGGGCATCACGGCGGCGCGGGGTCGGGGGCTGCAAATGAACGCAGGCGCGGCGATCGCCCGAGGGGAAACCCTGCTATTTCTGCACGCCGATACGCAATTACCCGCAACAGCCTTTACCCAAATCACAACAGCCCTAAAACAAACACCCACCGTAGGGGCGCACCGCCGTGCGCCCAATTTCGGCAAGGTGGTAGGAGGAGCATTTGACTTATCGATCGCCTCGTCCCGGTGGATCTTGCGAACGATCGCCCGGATCGCTTCGGTGCGATCGCGCCTCACCCGGTTGCCCTATGGGGATCAGGCGATTTTTATCCGGCGATCGGCCTTTATGGCCTTGGGCGGCTACCCGGAAATTCCGATTATGGAAGACGTGGCCCTGATGCGATCGATTCGGCGGCGGGGGTGGCGGATTCGGATTTTGCCCGATCGGGTGCTCACCTCGGCCCGGCGCTGGGAGCGTGAGGGCATTTGGCGCTGCACGCTCCGCAACTGGACGATTTTGCTCGCCTATTTTGCCGGGGTCAGTCCGTGGACGTTGCTGGCTTGGTATTCACCCGAAAGATCAAAGGCTTCGTGAACCGCCTTCAGCGCCTCCACGCCTTGATCCTGTTCCACCACGCAACTGATCTTGATCGCCGACGTGGTGATCATCAGCAGGTTGATCCCCTTGGCCGCCAAGGCGTTGAACATTTGGGCCGCCACGCCGGGTCGGTTGATCATCCCCGTCCCGACGGCGCTGACCTTGGCCACTTGGGCATTCACCACCACTTCGCCCCAGCCGAATTCCTGACCGGCGGCCAGCAGCACGGCGCGGGCGGCTTCCGCATCGGTGGCGGCGGTGGTGAAGGCGATGTGGCGGGTGGGGGAGCCGTTGACGACGATCCGCCGCTGGGACTGGACGATCGTATCGACGCTGATGCTCTTTTCGGCTAGCAGCTCGAAGATTTTGGCCGCCATGCCGGGGCGATCGGGCACGTTGCGGACGGCGATTTGGCTTTGGTTGCGATCGAGCGCCACACCGCGCACGGGCGGCTCCTCGGGGCTGGCGGGCTGCTCGATCGGCAGCACCTCCGGCAAAAGCTGATCGGTGTCTAGCTCAAAGGCATGGCGCAGGGCCGCCACCGCCCGCTGACAGAGCGCCTCCAAATCTCGATCGGCCGCGTCGTCGCCGGGAGCGATGATGCAACCCACCTGCACTTCCGAGGTGGAAATGGTTTCAATATTGATCCCCGCGTCCGCCAGGGTCTTGAACATTTGGGCCGCCACGCCGGGCCGGCCGATCATGCCCGCGCCGTAGATGCTGACTTCGGCCACGTGGCGATCGACCACCAATTCCGCTTCGGCTCCCTCCGTTTCCATCGGGCGGGTCGGTTCCGTCCGCAGGGTCGGCGCGATCGCCCCGGCCATGGCTTCAGCCCGATCGGCTTCCTGCTCCGTCACCGTGAAGGCGATGTCGTTGGTGTTGCCCTCGTGGATCGACTGAATAATCAAGTCCACATCCACCGCTTGCTTGGCCAGCTCCCCGAACAGCTTGGCGGCGATCCCGGGGCGATCGGGCACGCGCAGCAAACCGATTTGCGCCTGGTTCGTGTTGTAGCGAATGGCATCCACCGGCCGGGCAATTTCCAGGTTTTCCAAGGGGCGATCGCCCACCGGCTGCGACACCACCCGCGTTCCGGGATCAGTCGTCCAGCTCGACTTCACAATCAGCGGCACACCATAATTACGGGCAATTTCCACCGCCCGAGGATGCAACACCTTTGCCCCCAAGCTAGCCAGCTCCAGCATTTCATCGCAGGAAATTTCCGCCATGATTTGCGCTTCCGGCACCAGGCGGGGATCGGTAGTCAGCACCCCCGGCACATCCGTGTAAATTTCGCAGGCATCGGCCCGCAAGGCCGCCGCCAGGGCCACCGCCGACGTGTCCGAGCCGCCGCGCCCCAGGGTGGTAATTTCCAAATCATCGGCATTCGAGATTCCCTGAAAGCCCGCCGCCACCACCACTTTGCCCTCATCGAGGTGGCGACGCAGCCGATCGGGATCAATGCTCAAAATCCGCGCCCGCGTGTGGGACGCTTCCGTGACGATCCCAATTTGCGCGCCGGTCAGGGAAATGGCCGGTTGCCCCGCCGCCTGTAGCGCCATGCTCAACAGGGCGATCGACACCTGCTCCCCGGTCGAAAGCAGCATATCCATTTCCCGGCGGCTGGGTTGGTCGCTAATTTCCCGCGCCAGGGCCACCAGCCCATCGGTGGTTTTGCCCATGGCCGAAACCACCACCACCACGGAGTTTCCCGCTTTCACCGTGTCGATCACCCGAGCCGCCACGGCCTGAATCCGCTCGATCGAGCCGACCGATGTGCCGCCATATTTCTGAACGATCGTTGCCATTGGTCTTTGCCCCCACAACCGCTAAAGGTGCAAAAAACTTTACCGGAAACCGTCGCCGGCCGCCGCTGCCCCGTCTGCGATCGCGGCTACGGTTTGCCCAGGTTTCCGATTCTTTTTGGGTTCTTGACCATCTCGATCGAGGTTGGGATCAGCTCAAAATGAGCCTTGCAAAACAGGTAATTCAACCGGGCAATGATACGTCTTCGTACAAATCGTTGATCATCCCTTGCCAATCGATGCTGTGGAAAAACACGCGATCGCCCGGGCCATACCACTCCAAAACCCATCGATTATTGTCATCGCGGCGAAAGCACTCCACTCGCATCTTATCCTGACTAATTAGCACATATTCTTCCAGGCTTTCTAGCGCACTATAGTTAAAGAATTTTTCGCCGCGATCGCGCAGCTCCGTGCTATCTGAAAGCACTTCAATAATTAATTTAGGAAAGCATTTGTAATAATCTGTATTTTGGTCACGTGGGTCGCAGGTGACGAGCAAATCGGGATAGTAAAAGCAATTGTGGCGATCGACTCGCACTTTCATATCACCGGTAAATAGCTGACAACCTTGCTGGCGAACAGATTTCAGGAGCAGCGCCGTTAAGGTTGCCACGATCGTGCAATGGGCACTACTCGCACCCGCCATCGCTACAATTTCTCCATCAATATAGTCATGCTTTTGGGTGGATTTTGCCTCCTGTTGTAAATAGTCATCGGGGCTAAGGAAATATAAATCCTGTTGAGCAATCATGGACTTGTTAATTTCTCCTGATCAATTGCTTTCAGTGCGACATCGATCCTAACTTCAGTGTAGCAATGTGGTTGAGATGAGCGGCTAAAAGCAGTCATAGGGCGTAATGATGACTGTCAACCTTTAGGATTCCGTCGGCTAGAGGGATATCATTTACGGAAATCCAGACCTTTGAGACGATCGAGGGCATGGGAAAAGCCGGCCGCGTTTTGAAACAAGTGCTTGAGGATCACGAGGTGAGCCAATACTCCCTTGCGATGCAGATGGAAATTGAACGCACCAATGTTTATCGCTGGTGCAAAGAAATTCGCGATCCAACCGCTGAAACACTTTTGGAAATTGTGAAGGCCTTGAAAACACTCAAGCCCGAAGCAGCGCGGGACTTTGTGCAGCGCTACCTTGGCGAAGTGGTGGAATAGTCGATCGCCCTTGCCAGCTCCCCGCTGGATTTGCCAACCCTCATCAATATCACGGTCACATCATTCAATATTTCGTAGGGTGTGTAGGGCAACGCCTTCTTATTCCCAAAATCTCATTTTTGCCCTACGCACCGCTGCAACCGAGATTGAGCGACGGTGCGTGGGAGAAGTACGATTGCGATATTTACCGGATTAAGATTCTTTGACAGGATTGGGGGCATGGGAAGAGCAGGAAAAGCCCTCAAATCCGTATTAGACCAGCACAAAATCAGCCAGAACCGGCTGGCGGTGCTGTTGCAAGTTGATCGGTCAGTGGTTTTTAAGTGGTTTCACGAGCAGCGCGACCCTACGGCTGAGACCGTTGTGGAGATCGTCACAGCCTTGAAAGGATTGAACCCCGAAGCTGCCCGCGACTTTGTGCAGTGCTACTTGGGCGAGCTTTTGGAATAGTCGATCGCCCTTGCCAGCTCCCGGCTAGACTTGCCAGCCCTCATCGATATCACGGTCACATCATTCGGTATTTCGTAGGGTGTGTAGGGCAATGCTTGCTTATTCCCAAAATCTCGTTTTTGCCCTACGCACCGCTGCAACCGGGATTGATCGACGGTGCGTGGGAGAAAATGCCAGGGCGATCGTTTCCCCGCAAGCGTTCTCCCACACACCCTACGCCCTGAAGAATGTGCAATTGATCAACTAAGCTCTGCTCAGGTATTTGAATTTTTCGTCCTCGATTAGCTTTCGCAGATTTTGCAAAATTCTGAGGGCATAGGATGCTGCTAGATAGTCCTCTTTGGGTGATGAGTGGCTTAACTGGCTGAGCATTCGATCGCTTTCTTGGACAATGGCATCGCGGAAGAAGTTGCTCAGTTTTCTGCGGTTGCTGCCCATTAAGGAAACTACCGCAATTTTGGTGATTTCACCGTCTATTTTCATGTCTCGTTCTTCAGACTGACCAATTTTGGAAAATTCTGAATGGGTGAGCCATTGATAAAGCTCATTGGGAATATCAACAACTTCCTCTTCTTCTCCATTGTCTAAATAAAACGAAAAGCTCAACATTAACTTCCAACCTCATTTTTAGAATCAATTATTAATAAATTACGATGATAAGGGTGATCGCCCGAAAATTCAGCACGTGGTTTCTCAGAAGCAGCAAAAGTAGGGTGTGTAGGGCAACGCTTGCTTATGCCCAAGATCCCGTTTTTGCCCTACGCACCGCTGCAACCGGGATTGATCGACGGTGCGTGGGAGAAAATGCCAGAGCGATCGTTTCCCCGCAAGCGTTCTCCCACACACCCTACCGGCTAATTAAAACTAGTTAGGTATGTTTAGAATCCTTGGCGCAAGCTAATATGCCCATACGTTCTAGGGATAATCACGTAAAAATCGCTGTAGTTTTTCTTTAAGCTCTCGATAGAAAGACCCATTTCAAGGGCTACACTTTCCTCTGTTGGAACTGCTCCATCTTCTTGAAGCTTACGAATAGCACCAGCGAGTATTAGAATCTTAAACTCATCAACTTTCATTTCAAATATTTGAATATCTTTTTCTCCTTCTCTACGCCGATCCCAGCATGAGTGTACTTGCCAAGGACTTCCTAAACTATCAAATAAAACAGAATCGCCGTACCCATTTGTGTGGTAGTACACTTCTGCACCACACCACCAACAAATAGTCCTATGAGTTCTCGCAGAGTCAGTGTTGGAAGTGGATACGCAGGTGGTACGGGCTGTATAGCTCGTAAAATTTCTGAGATCACTTAAATCAAGGTTATTGAATGGCCGTCCCCCTCCACCGGAACACCAACCGCAAGTACATGATGGGTAATGATTGTAACCAGGCATCGATCATTCTCCTGACTTGTAAAAGTCTTCTAGGATTTTCATTGAATAAAATCAAGTTGATAGGTTTTATAAAAAACAACATTTCTTGAGCATATTTTTATGTAGGACGAAATACTTCATTTAGTCGAAGTCAGTTAGCAAGATTGTTGGTTATTGACTTGAATAGTTTGATTACGGCCTATGATTCTCTCAAGCAAGAACTACTCCCAAGGATTGTCGTCTGCCCATGACTCATCACTATAATCATCATGAACTGGAAAAGATCCAAATCGGCTCTGCTGATATTCACGTCGGTGATATCCAATATCAGAAGTGTTGAATGACAGATTCAGGTTATAAAAAAGGGGTAAGAAGATGTAATTCTTACCCCAAACAATCAAAAAGTAATACACCAATGTTACGCTCATTCTCTCAAATCGTCAAACCTATTCTCAAAAGCTTACCTGAGCATGATTACCCAGTGCTCAGCAGTCGGAGATTTTTTGAGATCTGGTTGACCTTCATTCTTGATCAAGGTTTGATGAGCATGAGAGACCTATTTTTCAAGCTCAATCACACCGGTATCTCAGTAGACATATCAACGTTTTCCAAGGCTTGTAAAAACCGGGATAATCACCGATTCTGCCGTATCTACACTCAGCTAATCAGAACACTGAAACAGCGTCATCATCCCGATGCCATGATGCTAATGCCCATTGATTCCACCGTTGTGACTCTCACTAGCCGACTGTTTTGGCAACAGAGTTATCATCGAGTCAAACTCTTAGCAGGCTTCAATCAGCAACAAGGGTGGTCAAGCGAATGCCTGATCCATTTTGGTCAAGGGCATGATGCCAAATTTTCTGGCTACCTGCCAAGTATGATTCCTGAAAACGGGATTGGGATTATGGATCGGGGTTTTGCTGATTGGCATTTCATTGATGAGTTGAGTGAAATAGGAACTTATTTTGTGGTGCGAATCAAGAACAATATGAAAGTCAATCTGAATCATGACCGCTATCGAGTAGTCACCTTTTGCGATCTAGAAAGTCGATGTGAATTTCGTTTAGCAACGAATTTAGTAGACTTTTCAAATGAAGAGATTGGAGAACTGTATCGAAAGCGCTGGCAGATTGAGTTGCTATGGAAGTTCTTAAAGATGCATTTAAAATTAGATCAGCTCATTACGAAAAATCAAAATGGCGTAGCAATACAGATCTACATGGTCTTAATTGCTTATGCCATCTTGCAGTTAATAGAATTGCCGCAGTTCTATAGTCAGACGCTACTAGATAAATTGCGATATTTGCAAGTTGTACTCGGTCGCTATGGCTCAATCAGTCATTGGAGCTATGATTTACTGCCAGAAACTCTTGTTGCCTAGAATATGAAGTTTTGTGTTTAGATTCAACACTTCTGATCCAATATATTTACTTCCGTCCATTGCATCTACGCTATTGCATGAATACCAATCTGCATGGTTTTCGGAATATTGGTCATTACGCAAGCATTCCTCCGTGGTGTTGCCATTAAGATTCTCAATAGGATGCTTCCTGCATCGACTTAGTGTAGGCAGTCGATTTGTATGCTTGAAGTCTTCCATCATTTGTAAATAAACAGTTTCCAAGTTCTTTGAAATCATTTCATATTCATTCTGATGAAATGGAAAATTATAAAGTTCTTGGTAGATATCCCTGATTTCTCTAAAGGAATATCCCATAAAGTTAGAAAGCACCATAACAGTCAGTACTTTAGAATTTTGGGGGCTGTAGAGATGACTCCTTTTTCTCTTAAGCCACATATCTATAACACCGATAGCTTGTCGCAAGAATTGCTTTCGCGCAAAATCAGGTGATTTGCTTTTATTAGATGTTTTCTTAGATTTCTTGTTTTTTTGTTTAGGGCTGTCTTTTTCCATTTTTAGAGCCTTCTATACCCATGTAGATTGTTAGACGTTTTGGTTTATTTCTCTAAAAGTTTAATAACTTGCAAGATTACTTGTTTACAGTGCTTGGAACTTTATTAAGATAAGCTCACAGTTTAAAATACGGTTTTTCTAGGCTACTGTTCTAGTTTAACCTACATACAGCATGATCGCCTTTGCCAACTCCCCGATCGCCCGTGACGGCCTTGATCGATATGATAAATCGAGATTAGGCGCTTCGGGTGGGGCAAAGCATGGATCGGCGTTGGTGGTTTTGGATCGATCGCGGAGGCACGTTTACCGACATTGTGGCGCGGCGGCCCGATGGGCGGCTGGTGGTGCATAAGCTGCTGTCGGAAAACCCCGATCGCTATGCCGATGCGCCCGTCCAGGGGATGCGCGACCTGATGGGATTGGCCGCCGACGAGCCGATCGACCTGGCGCAGATTGGGGCGATCGAGATGGGAACCACCGTCGCCACCAACGCCCTGCTGGAACGCAAAGGCGATCGCACCGTGCTGGTGATTACCGAAGGCTTTGGCGATGCCCTGAAGATTGGCTACCAAAACCGACCGGATATTTTTGCGCTGGAGATTCGCAAACCCGCGCCGCTCTATGAACGGGCAATCGAGGTGCGGGAACGGTTGAGCGCCCAGGGCGAGGTGGTGCGGCCCTTCGACGCGGCGGCCCAGGCGGACTTGTTGGCGCAACTGAAAGCGGCGCGGGCCGAGGGTTGCACCAGTTGCGCGATCGCCCTGATGCATGGCTACCGTTACCCCCAGCATGAGCACATTGCGGCGGCCTTGGCGGAGGCGGCGGGCTTTGAGCAAATTTCCGTGTCCCATCACGTGAGTCCGCTGATTAAGCTGGTTAGCCGCGCCGAAACCACCGTGGTTGATGCTTACCTGTCGCCCGTACTGCGGCGTTATGTGAACCAGGTGCGATCGACCCTGGCGGGGCCAGACCGTGAGGCCTTGGCGGGCAAGCTGTTTTTTATGCAGTCCAACGGCGGGCTGACCGATGCCGATCGGTTCCGGGGCAAGGATGCGGTGCTGTCGGGGCCGGCGGGCGGCATTGTCGGGGCGGTGCAAACCTGCGTGGCGGCGGGCTTTGAGCAAATCGTCACCTTTGATATGGGCGGCACGTCCACCGATGTGGCCCACTATGCGGGCGAGTATGAGCGGCAGTTCGAGACGGCGGTGGCGGGGGTACGGCTGCGTGCCCCGATGATGGCGATCCATACGGTGGCGGCGGGCGGCGGCTCGATTTTGCACTTCGACGGCCAGCGCTACCGGGTGGAGCCGGACTCGGCGGGGGCGAATCCCGGCCCGGCGGCCTACGGGCGCGGCGGCCCCCTGACCGTCACCGATTGCAATGTGCAGCTTGGGAAGTTGCACCCGGACTTTTTCCCGGCGGTGTTTGGTCCCGAGGGCAATCGCCCCTTGGACAAGGCGATCGTGGCGGAACGGTTCGCAGCCCTCACGACGACGATCGCCCAGGCAACCGGCGATGGCCGCAGCCCGGAAGCGGTGGCGGCGGGATTCCTGGCGATCGCGATCGAGAAAATGGCGGCGGCGATCAAGCAAATTTCCGTCCAACGCGGCTACGATTTGGCGCACTACACCCTCTGTTGCTTCGGCGGGGCGGGCGGGCAGCACGCTTGCCTGTTGGCGGAAGCGCTGGGGATGACGCGGATTTTTATCCATCCCTACGCCGGGGTGCTGTCGGCCTATGGAATTGGGCTGGCGGATGTGCGGCAAATTGGTGAACGGGCGATCGAGCAGGTTTTGGAACCGGGGGCGATCGCCGCGTTGGAGCCGATTTTTGGGGATTTACAAACAGAACTAGAGCCGCAATTGCCGGGATTCCAGGAGGCGATCCGTACGGCTCGGCTGCGCTACGGCGGCACGGACTCGCCCTTGGTGGTGAACTGGCCGGCGGCCACGGAACCCGACCCGGCGGGCTGGTTGCGCGATCGCTTCGAGGCGATCCACCGCCAGCGCTACGGGTTCGCCCTGCCCGACAAGCCGGTGGTGATTGAGGCGATCGCCCTGGAGTTGGTGCGCCACAAGGATTTGCCGCCGGAACCGTTGCTGGTGGCCAGTCGATCGACTCCGCCGAAACCGATCACGACGATTCGGATTTACACGGCTGATCGCTGGCAGGATGCGCCGGTCTTTGGGCGATCGGATTTGCAACCGGGCGATCGAATCGTCGGGCCAGCGGTGATTGTGGAACCAACGGGCACAAACGTGATTGAACCGGGCTGGGCGGCCACCTTGGGCGATCGGGGTGGCCTAGTCCTCGAAACCCTCGCCCCAACCGATCTAGACAAGGGGCTTCAGCATCTTGTCCGAACCGACGACGAGCCAGTGCCGCAGCCCGATCCGGTGCGCTTAGAGATCTTCAACAACCGGTTCAGCGCGATCGCCGAGCAGATGGGCGCAACCCTGCAAAACACCAGCTATTCCGTGAATATCAAGGAGCGGCTGGACTTCTCCTGCGCCCTGTTCGATCGCGCCGGGCAACTGATCGCCAACGCCCCGCACATTCCTGTCCACCTCGGTTCCATGGGCGAAACGGTCACGGCCCTGATGGCGGCGCGGGAACTGCGGCCCGGCGATGTGTTTGCCAGCAACAACCCCTACAACGGCGGCACGCACCTGCCCGATATCACGGTGATTACGCCGGTCTGGTCGCGATCGCCCGCCGGAGTTCTGAGCGATCGCCCGGATTTCTTCGTTGCCTCCCGCGGCCACCATGCGGACTTGGGCGGTCTGACCCCGGGATCGATGCCGCCCCACAGCCACTCGATCGCCGAAGAGGGCATCCTGTTTGACTTCCTGCCGATCGTCCGCGCCGGGGAATTCCTAGAGGCTGACGTGCTCGCGCAACTGGCTGACAATCCCTACCCCGCCCGCAACCCGGTGCAAAACCTGGCGGACTTGCAGGCGCAAATTGCCGCCAACGAGCGCGGTTGCCAGGAATTGCAGCGCCTGGCGGATACCTACGGAGCCGCCACGATCCAAGCCTACGCCGGGTTTGTGCAGGACAACGCCGCCGCTGCGGTGGAACGGGCGATCGCCCAATTGCGCGATGGGCAAGCGACGATCGCCCTCGACTGCGGGGCGCAGATTACGGTGCAAGTGCGGATCGATCGGGCGCGGCGGCGGGCGGCGATCGACTTCAGCGGCACATCGCCCCAGCAGCCGAACAACTTCAACGCCCCGATCGCAATCACCAAAGCCGCCGTGCTCTACGTGTTCCGCACCCTCGTGGCCGACGAAATTCCCCTAAACGCCGGGTGTTTGCGCCCGATCGATCTGACCGTGCCACCCGCCAGCCTGCTCGATCCCCGATCGCCCGCCGCCGTCGTGGCCGGCAACGTGGAAACCTCCCAAGCCGTGGTCGATGCGCTCTACCAAGCCCTCGGGGTGCTGGCCAACGCCCAGGGCACGATGAACAACTTCACTTTTGGGAGTGATCGCCACCAATATTACGAAACCATCTGCGGCGGCGCGGGGGCGGGCGCAACCTTCCCCGGAGCCGACGCGGTGCAAACGCACATGACCAACTCCCGGCTCACAGACCCCGAAGTGTTGGAGTGGCGCTATCCGGTGCGGCTGGAGTCCTTCCAAATTCGCCCCGACAGCGGCGGCGCGGGCCAACAGCGCGGCGGCCACGGCGTGATCCGCAAACTGCGCTTTTTGGAACCGATGACGGCGGCGATCGTCTCAGGGCGGCGATCGACCCAACCGGCGGGCCTGGCCGGCGGCGCACCGGGCCAACCGGGCCGCGCCTGGGTGGAACGGCTGAACGGGGCGATCGACTCCCTTGGGGCTACCGATCAGGTGCAGGTACAGGCAGGTGAGGCGATCGCGATCGAAACCCCCGGCGGCGGCGGCTATGGCCGATTGGGGAAGTGATCAGATGCAAACTCTAGAACACCTATGACTGATGCGAATTAGCCGCAGGCTCAATCTGAATTAGCGGAACTTGAATCTAAAGCATCCGGTAGGCGAGCTTCAGGAAATTGCTTCAGGCCCCAGCGAGCGATCGAGCGCAGCACAGGACGCAAACTTTCGCCCGCCTCCGTAAGTTGGTAATTCATGCGGCGAGTGTGATTGCTGTAGGGCTGTTTGGTAATCAGCCCCAGGGCTTCCAGAGACTTCAGGCGGCTGGCCAAAATATTGGTAGAAATTCCCTCGGGCGATTCCAAAAACTCCTCAAAGCGCTGCTTACCAAAAAACAGCATGTCCCGAATGATCAGCAGCGTCCACCGATCGCCCAGGAGATCCAGCGTACAGGCGATCGGGCAGTGAGATCGGTGGTCAACCGCCATAGCACAAGGCTCCAAAATTCATTCCCGTTCAGGAATTTACAACTTTTTCAAGTCTCTCTTGCATTTTACAAGTAACCCTGTTAGTTTGATTTTGACTTGCAACTTGCAATTTAAAAGTTAATTGCCATGTACCATGCCCCATCCAACACCCAACCCACAGCCCAGACCGGCCCAGACTTTGCCGTGACCCACGCGGGGCCGCTTGCCAACCTCGAACAGTTCACCTTCACCCTCAACCTGGGCGATCGATCTCTGCCAACGCCTGGAAAACTGTTCTTGAAGGATTTACTAGGGTTAACCGGGGCAGAAATTTCTGTTAATAGCCTTTCGCCCAAAGAGTCGCTGCTTTTCTATCACAAGCATCAGCAAAACGAAGAGGTTTATCTCTTTTTGGCGGGGGAAGGAGAATTTCAAGTCAATAACTGGGTTTTTCCAGTCCAAGAAGGCAGCTTTGTGCGGGTTAGTCCCGATGGTGAACGCTGTTTGCGTAATCGATCGCCCGTCGATCGCCTAGTTTGGATTGTGGTACAGGTGCGTGCTCAGTCCTATTCCTCGGGGAGCACCACGGAGGATGGAATCATGGTTCCCAAGCGGGTGAGTTGGATGGGCAAACAGGTGCTTAGCCCTGATAAAGTTCCAACGCCTCAACAAGGGCTAGATTCTGCACAAGGTGACCGTGGAGCTTAGAAAAATTCAGCTACCCAGCGTTTACCGAGTGTTAACAAAGGCAATCCATTTCCAGCGATCGGGCGATCGCAAGCACAATCACAGAACAGGAATCTTGTTGGACGATCGATCCATCAACAGAGAAAAGCAATCAAGCGCAATCCCCTAGCGTTGCTCCACCATCCAACAAGTTTTTCATCTCAGATTTAATTGACTTGCACGCTAACCAATACACTACTTACCGGCACAGTAGGTATTCACTTCCTTGACCAAGGCGCTTTCGTCCTTCGCCGCCGTTTCTCCCATCTTGCTGGCCCCGGTCACATCTTCCTGCAATTGCTTCAGCCGCTTCAAGCTTTCAGGACTCGGCTTTTTCGTCTTTTCCATTTCCTCCAATGCGCCGCCCACTTTGCTGGAAGCGGTGCTCAAGTCCGAATAGATTTTGACAAACCGTCCCTGAAAACCCTTCAGGGTCTCATCGGCCACTTCCACAGCCCCAATTTCTGTCGATAAGCCACTCAGATCCGTGGACAGTTTCTTCATCGCCGGGGCATCCATCCCCTTAATGCTGGAGCTGATCTGCTGCCCTTTGTTCACAACGGCAATCAGCTTATTGCATTGGGCGACTTTGCTTTCGCCACAACCCACCAAAGCTAAGGAAAGCACCGCAGAAGCGGCCACTAATCGCCCAGCAGATAGGGATTGACCAAGGCGATGCGTCAGGGTGAAAGACATGGGTAAAACACTCCTCAAATGGAAGTCATTTTGAATGATCTAAAAAATCAGCCAATTGCGCTAGCCACGGAACCCAAAGCTTATCAAAATTTTCGGAAATTAACACAGTTGACAAGCACAATGCTGATTGTCCACAATCAATCACTACAAGAAATTGAATGATGATTGATATTTCGATTCAGTCAAGTCTTGATCGCAAGAAATTGTTTCCTGAGGTTGATGGATTTTGAAGAATTTGGATCTAATCAGAGTTCCGTCTTAGGTTGCGCAATTCCCGACGGAATACGAATTGGTTGTTCACGAAAACCAGCAACTCATCACTCAAGAACCATGGCTAGCCGTTAAAGGAATCGGTCTTTTTTATTTTTATTACCTATACGGACAGGCTCAACCGCTCGCAGAGTCTTTGAATGAATGGAATGTGGTTTCAGCAGTGATCCTGATGTGCTGATAGCCTATTCTATGCTTGCGATCGTAACCTTGCCCCCTATGACTTTTGATCCAGACTTCATGCCGTTGTTGCGCCGATCGACCGATCGACTCTTGACCCTGATCGATCGCTTCGGGGAAGCGCAGGTGTTGGTGGTGGGCGATCTGACCTTGGATGAGTTTCTGACGGGATATGTGGAACGAATTTCCCGAGAAGCGCCAGTGCCGATCATCCGCCACGAACGAACGCGCCAAGTGCCCGGCGGCGGGGCCAATGCGGTCTATAACCTAGCTAAGCTCGGGGCAAACGTCCAGGTTGCTGGCTTTTTGGGGGACGATGTGCAGGGGCTGGCCATGCGTCAAATCTTTGAGGCGGCGGGCATTGACACCACCGGGGCGCTGGTGGAAGCGGCGCGGCCCACGGTCACCAAAACCCGGATTTCGGCCCACTCGCGCCAGTCCGTGACCCAACAGATCGTCCGGTTCGATCGCAAATCTGACGATCCCCCCACAGCGGCCGACTGCGATCGCCTGGCTGAGTTTGTGGCCGATCGCGCTCCCAAGGCCCAAGCAGTGGTTTGCTCCGACTACGGCGATGGGGTGTTTTCCAGCGGCGTGATCCAAGCGGCCCTGACCGGCCAGCCGGTGATCGTGGATGCCCAAAAGGAACTCACCCGCTACCGGGGAGCTACTTGGTTTACGCCCAACCTGCCGGAAGCGGAGCGGGAAGCGGGCTTTGGCATCACCGACCAAGAGAGTTTACTGAAGGCGGGGGCAACGCTGCTGGCCAAAACCGAGGCGGAATACGTGTTGATCACCTGTGGCGAGTCGGGAATGAGCTTGTTTGGGCGATCGGGCGACGTGTCCCACATTCCCGCCTTTAACCGGGCGGAGGTGTTTGATGTGACCGGCGCAGGCGACACGGTGGTGGCGGCCCTGACCTTGGGCTACGTGTTGGGGGCCACGCCTTGGGAAGCGGCGGTGCTGGGCAACTTGGCCGCCAGCCTGGTGGTGCGCCACATCGGTACAGCTACCACCAGCCGGGATGAGATGAAACGGGCCTTGAAAGCACTGCTCGATCGTCATGAGGGTGCTGACTGAGCTGTGCTGGTTGCAGGGCGATCGAACGGGTGAGGGTCGTAGTGCTTCCTCAACAGCAAGACATGAAGCGATTCCGTTCTGCTCCAAGTGTTTAGGGCTACCCTGAATTTTCGGGTTTAGGCTGTGTGATTAGGTATTGCCCTAGCTGTTAGTGATGGATTGCCCGATACGTGATCCATCACTAGCCAGGGGAACAAGAATTTCAAAGCTAACGCGCTAGATAATCCATGCAAGGGTAATTGAGTTTCACGCTAGAGACTCATGTTTTTCGATGATGCGTTAAGAGGACTTCAATTAATTTTTTAGCTGTTTCTAGGCGATCGTGATGATCCGCTTGGGCTATCCATGTGGCTAGCTCGTTGAGCGCTCCATTAACCAAATGCGAAAACCCTTCTGAATCAATGGTTTGGAGCTGACCAGATTGCACAAGATCTTGAATGGAGGCTTGCAACAATCCAAATCCATACTGATCAAATTCCATCAAGGCTTCTGCTGACAAAACGGCTGGTGCTTCGATTAATAAGAGCCGCCGTAGATCATCTTGTTGGACAACTTCTAGGAAGGATTGACAGCCAAAAATTAATTGCTCCCAAGGGTCATCAATAGCCTGAACTTGGGCATTGATATAGTCACTAACATCCCGATAGGCTTCGGCTACAACTGCCGCAAATAGTCCCGATTTGTCCTTGAAGTGGTGATAGAGTGCACCGCGCGTCACGGCCAACTCACCAATGATTTCTGCCGTACCCGTGGCCGCATAGCCTTGGGTGGAAAAGAGGTGACGAGCGCGATCGAGGATGGCGCGCTGGGTGCGAAAGGCTTGCTCTGCTTTGGTTTGCTTCGGGGGCATGATGATTTTGACATACATACAGCTTGTCTCTTGACAAGGGTAGTGGATTGCTGTCATTTTTAAACATACAGACTGTACGTATGCTAAAGACAACATCTCATATCCATGTCAATGCTGGTATCCCAAAGCCCTCTCGCCACAAAGGACTGGACGATCCGTGCTGCGGAATCAAGGGATATTCCTTTCCTTGCACGGATGATGTACGAAGCAGCCTTGCCGCCTCTGAACCACTGCTTTTGGGGTGACTTCTTGGTGGGACTAGACACTCCGACAATTGCCTTTTTGGAGGCGATCTTACGAGCGGATGGATGTTATTGGGGAAGTATTCAAACCTTTTGGATTTTGGAAGAACGGGGAGAACCGATCGCCGCTGCTGCAGGTTACGAAAGCTCCGTTGCTGACTATTGCCCAGTTAATCGATCGCGCTTGGATCAAATTGCTCAGCACTTGCATTGGACAGCGCCGATGGTGGAACAATTTCGCCAAAACTATGCAGAATTTTGGGGTGGTGACTATCAGCCTCCATTCCTGAAACCCTTTGCGCCTTGGACGATTGAAAGTGTTGCCGTTGCGCCCCAAGCTCGTGGTCGAGGCGCTGGGAAATTCTTAGTCCAATTCCTGATCGATCTAGGGCGCGATCGCCAGTATTCCCATGCTGGCATCATGATCATCAATGGCAATGTCGTAGCGCAGCGCACCTACGAATCCTTGGGATTTAAGCCCTATCAAACATTTCATGCGGACTATTTCCAAGGTTTTCTCAACCAAGTATTTCCAGGGTTGACTGGACTGCGCCGAACGCTACAAACCACGGAGGGAGTTTGATGGCTGATCGGGCATTTCAAACCCTTTTGGTGGCGGGGGCCAGTCGCGGTATTGGTTTAGCCGTGGCCGAACATCTCCAAGCCCGAGCCGATCGCCTGGTGAGCGTTTCCCGTACCCCGGCCCCGGTGGGGGAATGGGTAGCGGCGGACTTAGCAACCTCCGAGGGGATTGCTGCTGTGACGGAGGCGATCGGAGCCGATCGCCTGGATGCCCTGCTGTACATGGGCGGCACTTGGGAAACCGATGCCTTCACCAGTCGCTACGCCTTTGAAACCTGTAGCGATGCGGACTTGGAGCGGGTGATCGCGGTGAATCTGTTGGCTCCGATTCGGCTGATTCAGCGCTTGTTGCCGGCCCTGCGGCGATCGCCCAATCCCAAAATTGTCTTGATGGGGGCGCTGTCGGGTCGCGACAACTTCCCGGGGCGCGAAGTGGCCAACAGCGCTTCCAAGTTTGGGCTGCGGGGCGTGGTGCATGCCCTGCGCGAAGAGCTGCGATCGCAACAAATCGCCGCCACCATCATCAATCCGGGCAATGTGGGCACGCCGGAAGTCTTGGCCGACTTGGCGGCGGCGCAACTTGATGGGGGCGCGGCGATTCCCCTGTCGGACTTGCTGATGATTATGGATTGTGTGCTGTCCCTGTCGCGGGCCACCTGCCTCAAGGAAATTGACCTGCCCGCCATGCGGGGAACCGGCGCTTAGGGATGGGGCTGGGGTCTGGTAGGTTTTGTTTGTTGATCTCGACATGCGATCCCTGATCGAAATTCACCCACCATGACTGACTCGATCGCCCGTTCCCCTCGCCGCATCATCATCACGGGTGGTGCGGGCTTCATTGGTTCCAACTTTGTTCGCCACTGGTGCGATCGCTATCCGGGCGATCGGGTGGTGGTGCTCGATGCCCTGACCTACGCGGGCAACCGGGCCACCTTGGCCGATCTCGAAGCAGCCGATCACCTGCGGTTTGTCCAAGGCGACATCACTGATCGTATTCTGATCGATCGGCTCCTGAGCGAAGAGCAAATCGACACGATCGCCCACTTCGCCGCCGAATCCCACGTCGATCGCTCCATTCTCGGCCCCGGTGCATTTGTGCAAACCAACGTGGTCGGCACTTTCACCCTGCTAGAAGCCTTCCGCCAACATTGGCTGGCGGCGGGCAAACCGGCCGATTGGCGGTTCCTGCATGTGTCAACCGATGAGGTCTACGGCTCCCTGGGCGAAGACGATCCCGCCTTCAGCGAAACCACGCCCTACGCGCCCAACAGCCCCTATTCCGCCTCCAAGGCCGGCAGCGACCACCTGGCCCGCGCCTACTTCCACACCTACGGGATGCCGACGATCATCACCAACTGCTCCAACAATTACGGCCCCTACCATTTCCCGGAAAAGCTGATCCCGCTGATGTGCATCAACATCCTGCTGGGCAAGCCGCTGCCGGTCTACGGCGATGGGCAAAACATCCGTGATTGGCTCTATGTGGAAGATCACTGCGGCGGGATCGATGCGGCAATCCACAAGGGCCAACCGGGCGAAGCCTACAACATTGGCGGCAACAACGAGGTGCGGAACCTGGACTTGGTGAAGTTGCTGTGCGAGCTGATGGATGAGCTGGCCCCGCAGCATGGCTGGCACCTGCCTCAACAGCCCAGCAGCAGCCTGATTACCTTCGTGACCGATCGCCCCGGCCACGATCGCCGCTACGCGATCAATGCCGAAAAAATCCGCACCGAGCTGGGCTGGGAACCCTCCGTCACCGTCGAAGAGGGCTTGCGGCGCACGGTCACTTGGTATTTGACGAATCGCAGTTGGTGGGAACCGCTGCTCTCGGCCGATTACCAAACCTATTACCAAAAAATGTACGATCGCCGCCCGGAAGCGGTGGGCTAATCGTAAGTACAGGGGGCGATCGCGCAGTTAACCCCAACACAATCTGGATCGGTTAGCCTGGGTAGAAAGTCCTGCGATCCTCGCAATCCCCTTGCTGCTTATGCCGATCGCTCCCAATCCGTTGCTGGCTCACCCGTCTCGACCCACCCTGCGATCGCTCCCCCAAACCTATGGGGTGATTGGCCTGACCGCAGGCGGTTGGGCGGGTTTGTTGTGGTGGCTGGGGTTGCGGCCGGTGGTGTGGCTCGGTGGTTCGATCGCTACGCTGATCATGCTGGGTTGGTGGGTGCTGGAAGTGCGGCGGCTGCCGATCCCGAAAGCCAGTGAGGATTTGCTGGATGCGGCGGGGCTAGATCACCAGCTTGCAGCTCTGGAATCCTTAGGCGGTCAGTCGGCTACGGCCCAGCGCCTTTGGGCAACAGTGGTTCAGGACATGCAATCGCTGCGAGTGGCAGCGGCGGACATTGCCCAGCGGGATTCGTCCTTAGTGCCAGATTTATACGAGGCGATCGTGACGGGGCTGGGGTTAGCCGAGCAGGCCATGAAAGCCACGGCGGCGATCGAAACGGTGCAGACGGCCGCCTATCGCGATCGGGCGCGCAGTCAGCAGCAGGAGGCGATCGGCCGCTTAAAAGCAGCCTGCACCGCCATGACTGAATTACGGGATAGCTTGGTACTCGGAGCGATCGCCACCCAAGAAGGGCGATCGTCCCTGCCGGCCCGTTTGAGTCTGATTGTTGAAGACAATCGAGCAACACTCCAACGACAATCCCCGTCGTGATGTTGTGCTGTGCGAGATTTGTGCGTGAAATTTGTGCGTGAAATTCGATCGTTAACCAGCCCAGCGGCTCCCGTGCCAAGTTCAGATCAGCTTGCCCATGGAATCTTCACCAAGCAGGATCCTGATTCTTCAAAGACACTTGAAACCGACAGGCTCGCAGCCAGTTTTTGACCAATTGCCATTCATTGGGATATCAATTTTAGGAGTTTTGAGGCCGGCCTATGCTGTTTAAACACCGCCGACTACCCAAGCGACAATTATGGTCAATTGTTTTTGCGATTAGTGCTTGTATCACGGTTTTGACAGCCTGTTTAGGCGGTGGCATTTCTGAGGCCAAAAGCTTTGACGATGCTGTGAATATCCTAAGCAGTCAAGTGCTGCCCAAAATCACAGTCCAAGACGAATTGGTAAGCGACGCGGCGGCAGCTCGTTACTCGATCGAAGGCATTGCTGATCCGCTGCCGGATTTGGCAGACTTTCCAGTTTTTGCAGCCAAGCCCACGGGCAACTCTGAAACCTACGTGGAGATTTTTGGCTCCACGGAAAAATCCAATGCCGAGCGCACCGATAGCCGTTGGCTGGTGGATGTGGCAGAGGCATTTAATCAAAAAAATGTGGCGATCGGGGGCAAGCCCGTGCGCGTGGGAGTCCGCCGCATTGACTCCGGGGCGGGGATGCGACTACTGGCAGCGGGCCAAGCCAAACCGGCGGCCTATTCACCTTCTAACAATCTATGGTTGGCGCTGTTGCAAGAAAGCGGCGTGGCCTTTGAACCCGTTGCCGATCGGCTCTTGCCCAACTCGATCGGTTTTGTGTTGCGGGGCGAGATTTATCAACAGTTAGCCGCTACTGGCCCGGTCACCTTTGACAGTATTTTGAATGCGATCGCCGCTGGCAAAATCACGATCGGTTATCCCAATCCCTATCGAAGTTCAGTCGCTTTGAACTTGATGTATGCGCTGTTTTGGCGGGCAGCAGGTCGTGAGCAATCAGGTGGTCTGCTAACCGAGCAAGATATTCAATCTCAACAGGTAGCCTCGGTCTTTGAGCAGTTTCAAAAACAAGTGCTGATTGCCACCAACACTTCACCGGAACTGCAGGATATTTTCTTGCGGGATAAATCGACCCTGCAAGCTTTTCCGCTGGAATATCAAAATTATCAAACCATCCAAAAAATGCCGGGGTTTGAGCAAACCAAATTTGTGCCCCTCGGCCTACCCCACACCAATCCCTTGGTGAGCTTCGCTTGGACAACACCTGACCAAAAAGCAGCACTCCAGGCCTTCGCCGAGTTTGCGCGATCGCCCGAAATGCAGAAGCTGGCCACAGACACAGGCTTTGTGGAAACGGACTATACCAAGGCGGGTAAATTTCCCCCAGTCAATCCTTCAGGCAAAATTTTGAAAGCGATTCAAGCCCAATGGAAGCGGGGCAAAGACGTAGGCAAAACGGTCTATTTGATGACCGTGGTTGATACGAGCGGCTCCATGGATGGTGAACCCCTGAAAGCAGTGCAAGAGGGGCTAAAAGCCGCCACAACCCAAATTAATTCGGGTAACCAAGTGGGGCTGGTCACCTTTAGCGATCAGGTGGTGCGGCGGCTGGCCTTGGCACCATTCGATCGCCTGCAACATCAAAAATTCTTAGCAGCCATTGAAAGCCTGAGAGCCGATGGTGGCACAGCCATGTATGACGGCTTAATGGTGGCTTTGAATGAGTTGGTCGCCAAAAAGAAAACCGATCCCAATGGTCGTTTTTACGTGATTGTGTTGAGCGATGGTGACTCGAACGCGGGCTTTAAGTTGCCGGATGTCAAAAGCATCATTGCTCAGAGTGGCATTCGGGTTTATCCGATCGCCTATGGCGAGGTGGATAAAAACCAATTAGAAGCGATCGCGGCCCTGCGGGAATCCAGTGTGCAAACGGGCGATCCCAAAACGGTTCGTGACCTTCTCAAAGGCCTCTTTGAAACCAATCTCTAGTGGTGTCAGTAATCAGGATTGATCGGGTCAAATCTTGATCAATAGGTCGGTTCCCTCGACTGAATGGAAGAACAAGTCACATGAAATCGATCGACTGGGCATTTTTGAGAACGCTCGCAGTAGGAATCGGCAGCTTTGGTTTAGTGGGTGGGGCGATCGCCTGGATTTTTCCCCCCGAGCGAGTGGCAATCGTGGTCGATCGTGCCTTTTGCGCCCCCAACCAGTGGCAACTCACAACCGCAGCCTACCGCGATCGCTACCAAGCTCATCAACAGAAAGCCATGGTCATTGAGCGGGTCATTTTAGTTGGCGACTTGGGCGAGGAGCGCTTAGCCCAACTACCCACGCCGGAGGATTTTGCTCGGATCGCCACCTTTGGTCGATCGAATGCTGCGGTCTTAAATCAATGGCAGCAAACCAATTCTCTGCCACCCGAATTCCAAGGTCTCCGCATCGAACTACTCCGATGCGGTCTGAATCAACCGCCCCAGTCCCCGTAGGTACTTGTTGACATTCTCCCCAGCCTCAAGGCGTTGTGCCTAAGTCTCGTTTCAGGCCAACCGTGTCATGCTCCGTGGTTGAGTTCGAGCGATCGTCACAGGGCTTCGGCGATTTTGGTTTGTAGCGTGCTGACCAACTCGGCGATCGACCCACAATCAAAACGCAAAAATCATAAAATGAGTTTACAGACGGACAGCAACACTCAAACTATCCTAATTAGGGCAAGACTAGCGCTTTAGACCTCAAATCTAAAGACCTTGCTACCTTGTGACTATGTTTAAAACTCAAAAATTATTTTTTGCGGTCAACGAGTCGAGCAATGGGCAGAATCAGGACACCACGAACCTTTGAGCAACTCAGCGCAGCTATTCCCTTCGAGCAATGGTCGCCACTGCTGTCGCGCTATGGCGTGATTGATGAACAAGGCCGCTATCTGCATTGGAATGACTTTCAGTGGCGCGTTCAGCCCGGTGACGATGCACAAGCCGCTTGGCTAGCAACCAAATGGTCTAGAAGGGTGAACAGTGATGAAATTCCGATCTTGGCGGCTGAAGATGATTCTTGCTTTCAGTTTTGTATGCCTAATTCGCTACTAGCGCGACTGCATACGATCGACTGTATGACTGGGATTAATGCCAAAGTCGGCAATGCTAATGTGAGTGTTCATCCTACTGAAAAACATAGTTATCTTGTCAAAAGCCTGATCCAAGAAGAAGCGATCACTTCATCGCAATTAGAAGGTGCTTCGACCACCCGCGCCGCTGCCAAGGAGATGCTCGAAAAAGAATTGGCTCCTAAAGATAAATCTCAACAAATGATTCTCAATAATTATTTGTTGATGAAGAAAGTTTTTGAAAGAAGGAATGAACCATTGTCAATTGACTTCATTCAGGAGCTACATTTCATTGCCACTGACCGTGCTATCGAAAACCAGGCAGTTCCTGGGCAATTTAGAACAGATGATCAGATTTTTATTACTGATCAATATCAAAATAATGTCTTTCATCCGCCCGACTGGCAAACGATTCCTGACCGATTAGAGGAGCTTTGTATCTTTGCTAATCGTGATCATGGCGTGAACAACCTCAACAGCTTTATTCATCCTATGATTAAGGCGATCATGTTGCACTTTATGTTGGCTTATATTCACCCCTTCGGTGATGGAAATGGCCGTACCGCTCGCGCGCTGTTTTATTGGAGTGTGCTGAGGTCAGGCTATGACATTTTTGAATATGTTTCCATTAGCAAATTTATTCAAGCCAAGCGCGGCGACTATGACAAAGCATTTATCTATACGGAAACCGACGACTTTGATTTGACCTATTTTCTTTATAACCAAACGGAAACGATCATCAAAGCAATCCAAGCCTTGCATGACTATCTGGAACGCAAGCAACGAGAATTTTATGAATTCATGAGCTGGATCGATCGCAGCCCGATCGCCAAGACCCTGAAACGCGGTCATTTGGAAATTTTAAAAGCAGCTTTCAAGCAGCCCGGTCGGGAATTTACCGCCAAGCAAACGGCTACGGAATTTGGCATTAGTGAAAATACGGCCCGCAGCTATCTGAATCGATTGGTGGCTCAGGATTTGTTGATTGAGGCGCGATCGAAGGTGGAAAAATCCACCGTTTACATCGCGCCCGCCAATCTACCGACCCGCTTGCAATTGACCGAGTTGCCCTAGCGATCGCTATGCCTGCAAGGCTTCGGTGATTTTGGTTTGCAACGTGCTGACCAACTCGGCGATCGCCACTTCTTCGGCCGTGCCCGTGGCGCGGGTCACTAGCTCCACCTTGCCTTGGGCGATCGCCCGGCCCGTCACCACTCGGAACGGAATTCCGATCAAGTCCGCATCCTTGAACTTCACGCCGGCCCGTTCTTCGCGATCGTCCAGGATCGTTTCAATCCCGGCGGCGTTTAGGTCGCTGTAGAGCTGCTGGGCGATCGCCATTTGGTTCTCGTCGGCGATGTTCGGCACGGTGACGATCGCTTGGTACGGGGCGATTGCGACGGGCCAAATCACGCCGTTTTTGTCGTGGGACTGTTCCACCGCCGCCTGGGCAATCCGCGACACCCCCACGCCATAGCAGCCCATCCAAAAGGGCTGGCTCTCGCCGGATTCCGTCGTGAAGGCCGCGCCCATGGCCTGGGAATATTTCAACCCCAGTTGGAAAATGTGACCGGCTTCGATGCCCCGGGCCGATTGCAGGATTTGCGAGGGGTCATGCACCGCCCGATCGCCCGGCCGTGCCAAATCCAGCTCCACCACTTCCGGCAGTTTGTATTGAGCGCCCCAGTTTGCCCCCACCACGTGATAACCCGGTTGATTCGCGCCGGTTACGAAGTTCTGAAGCTGGCTGGCGTTTGGATCGACTAACCGCAGGAATTGGGGAGCCGTGTCCTTGGCCTGGGCGATGTGGTCGTCGCTCAAGTCCGGTGCGATGTAGCCCAGGGGCAAGGGCTTGGCGGCCCAGGCGGCTTGGGCATCCGCATCGGGCACTTTCAGGGCCAGCACCTTCGTGCCGCCGTAGTTCGGGGCCCGCTGGGTGATTGCGTTGAACAGCTTCACCTCGTTCACGTCCCGATCGCCCCGAATGCTCACCAGCACCAGCACCCGCTTGCCGTTATCCAGCACGGCTTCATAGAGCACGTTTTTCACCACCTGGGTCGGGTCGCACTTCAGCACCTCGCACAAGCGGGCGATCGTGGTGGTGTCTGGCGTTTCCAGGGTTTCAAAACTCGTAAAGGGCGAGGGAACCGTATCCACCGGCTGCGACACAGCTTTTTCCACGTTGGCGGCGTACTGCTCATCTTCCGTGAACAGGATTTCGTCTTCGCCCGTGTCCGCCAGGATCATAAATTCCTGGGAGGCGCTGCCCCCGATCGCCCCGGAATCGGCCTGTACCGGCCGGAACTTCAGGCCACAGCGGCGCAGCATATTCCGATAGGCCTGATCCATCGCGTCGTAGGTTGCTTTCAGGCTTTCGGGCGAGGTGTGGAAAGAATAGGCATCCTTCATAATGAATTCGCGACCCCGCAGCAGGCCAAAGCGCGGGCGAATTTCATCGCGGAATTTGGTTTGAATTTGATACAAATTCACCGGCAGTTGGCGATAGGAACGAATCAGTTCCTTGGCCACGGTGGTGATCACTTCCTCGTGGGTGGGCCCCAGCATCAGCTCCCGATCGTGGCGATCGCTCAGGGTAAAGGCGATTCCTTCTGCTTTGTACACATCCCAGCGGCCGGACTCCTGCCACAGTTCCGCTGGTTGCAATTGCGGCAGCAGGCATTCCTGCGCGCCCGTCGCGTCCATTTCCTCGCGCACAATCTGCGACACCTTTTGCAGCACGCGCCACATCAGAGGCAAATAGGCATAAATCCCGCTACCGATTTGGCGGATGTAGCCCGCGCGCAGCAACAGCTTGTGGCTGGTGACAACGGCTTCGGCGGGGTCTTCACGAAGGGTGACGAACAGGGCTTGGGACAGACGCATAAAACAGCCAGGAGCAATGCACAGTCCAGAATATCGCAGTTGGGGCGATCGAACAGGGCGATCGC
The DNA here is from genome assembly GCF_055193175.1 of Limnothrix sp. CMB-01. Taxonomy (NCBI): domain Bacteria; kingdom Bacillati; phylum Cyanobacteriota; class Cyanophyceae; order Pseudanabaenales; family Pseudanabaenaceae; genus Limnothrix; species Limnothrix sp. CMB-01. The sequence goes on along the minus strand of NZ_CM143720.1, from coordinate 4,355,274 downwards.
GCGGGTAATGGGGTGAGCCTGACGCTTGGCAAGCCGATCCATTACGATCGGAATAAAAAAATGACAGCCGATGACACTCAACGACTTAACCCCAGTGCTCAGAGCGCGCATCAAAGAAATTGCGGCTCAACACGGAGCCTACAATGTCCGCATTTTTGGCTCCGTTGCCCGTGGGCAGGCTGATCACCATAGCGATCTGGATCTATTGGTGGATTACGATCTCAGTCGCATTAGTCCTTGGTTTCCGGTGGGGTTGATTCGAGATTTAGAAGACTTACTCGCCATTAAAGTTGATGTGGTGACTCCTGCCGGTTTGAAAGATCGAATTCGTCAAGAGGTTTTACAAGAAGCCTGCCCCTTATGAGAAATGACCTTGAGCGAATCAAAGATATCCAAGAGGCTATTCAAAAAATAGAAAAATATGCCCAAAGAGGTGAGAAAGAGTTTTTTGAAAATGAATTAATTCAAGGCTGGATCCTACTTCAGCTACAGATTATTGGCGAAGCGGCAAGAGCGATCAGCAGGGAAACCTATAATCAATACCCGAATATTGCTTGGCGTGATATTGTTGACTTCCGAAATCTACTGGTTCATGAATACTTTAGAGTTGATCTAAGAATTGTTTGGAGAGTTGTTGATCAAGAAATTCCTGAATTGAAATCTCAAATTCAAGTCATTCTTGACTCATAATCCTATCAAAAATAGTAGTGCGATAATCCAATAGTCAGTAGGTTAGGTTGAGCCTTGCGAAACCTAAGGACAGAGATTCATGTAAAGATCACTGGTGACAACGGCTTCGGCGGGGTCTTCACGAAGGGTGACGAACAAGGCTCGGGACAGACGCATAAAACATCCAGGAGCAACGCACAGTTCAGAATATTGCTGTTGGGGCGATCGGGCAGGGCGATCGCCCCAGAAGCCGACAGACCGCAGCCAGTTTCACTAGAAATTCAGACCGATTCCAGATTGCCCCACCTCAGCAGCATTCGGTTGTTCAAGACGAAATTCATCTTGAATTCGGCAAACTACTTGATAACTTTTAGGAGGCGAAATGGGCAAAGCGCGTAAGTACAAAAAAGCGGCTTGAGCGCCAGATTCCAGCAACAAAACCAGATCGGTTTCGGGGTTATAGCTGTCAACGGCTTGCAAGATGTGACCATTGATATGGTGATGATTCAAAATAACCATGTCAGGAAAGGCTAGCCAAGCATTTAAAAATGCTGCGAGCCGTGGTCTCACAACATAATGGGTGCGAAATGTTTCTCCTGTAATATTGAGTTGCGGTGAATTCAAGCTACAAATAACTGCACCTCGTCCTCCCGCCAGATAATTACTCCAAGCGTTATATCCCAGAGCAATTAAATTTGTGGCAACAAAGGACTCCTGCCAATCAGAAGAAGATGTCGCCATACAAAAACTCCAATTCGTCACAACTTCAAATCAAAAACCATGGTCGAAAAAGTTGAAAAATACGATTGTCAGTGATAGAATCCAAGCCGCTGCCTGACCAGCTATCGATAACTTGGCAGGGCATCGTTAGCAATTTCAAAAAATGCAGGCTGAATCGCGCGGCGGGTTTCCACCAAATCAGAAGCACCTTGATAGAGCAAGCTATCTGATGCATCCAACCAACGTTGAGGCTTCCCAGAGCGTCCTGCTTCAGGAATCCGCAAGCCATCAACAAGCCAACCAACGGTATCTCTTCTGAGACGGTCTAAGGAACTGCTGTAGGTCAATCCCAGATCATGAGCTATTTGGCGATGCACAGCCGCATGGACAGACTCATCACCAGAAATATCGCCCGAGATGATTCCTAAACCCACACCACCAAACATCCGAAGCAAGGGCAAAATCACAAAGAAAACAGAATTTTCTAATACAAAGGCCTTAACCAGCGGGTGATCAGGATGATTAATCCATTGCTGGTGAATTTGCTTGGCTGTTTCTTCATCTCTATCTGTCGTTAATTGATAGATTTGAGCGGCCATGCCTAATACTTTGTCGTGCCGTTCCTCGTCCAGAATATTAGAGCGCAGACATTCAACTGCTGTTGCTGGAAGTGTCGTTTTACCCAAAGCATCGTCTAGCCATTCCGCCACTTCTAATTCAAGAATGCGCAGAGCCAGGGCCCGCCCCAAAACTTGATCCGCCCCCGGCACTGTATTCATTTTTCGCCACAAGTGGGTGTCCAAGAGCGCTTACGAGCTAATTGTTCAGTGTAAAAGTCCATCAGAGGTCCTTTCTATTCAGCACAAGCAACACATTCGTCAGCCGCCAGATCGCAAGTGACCTGTTTCTGTTGAATGATGGTTTTATCAAGGGCAACCTGCTGACGGACTGGTAATCGATAGTAGGTTGTCCAGAGTGCCGATCGCATCCATCGTTCTAGGAAAGCTTGATCAATCACCTGGGTATCCCAAACATTAAAGGAGATCGAGTGAGCCTGTCCCGTCGCTTCCATACTTTGCTGCCAACAATTGGCCAATCGGAAATAGTCCTCATACCCCACTTCTGAAGCAATTTCTACTCGGGGATGATGATCATAGGTTTGAATCCCAAAAACGCCACTGTAGCGATCGACTTCACAGGCGATCGGGGGGCTAATTTCCGGTGTTGTTGTGTAGCCGTCGCGATCAACATAGCGATAAGCACAGGAAGCCGTTGGCGCAATTGTTAGACTGCGCTCCATTCCCTTTTTTCGGGCCCAAGCCGCAGCACGATCGAACCCTTCAATCAGACTGCCCACTAATCGATCGGCCTTGGTTTGATTTTTGGTGTAATCGATCGGCCGCAGGCGCAATTCCCAAGCTTCAACTAACTCACGATAAGTAATCCCTTCGATCGCCAAAAGCGATGCCAAGCCGATTACCCCCAACCCCACCTGTCGATCGTGTTCGGGCGATCGATAAAGGCCGCTCTCACCCACACCAGTCACAGGGTGAATTGCACAGAGCATCTTCATACCATGCTCGAAAGCATCAGGAATATCCTCAATGCAGCACATTCCCAAGTTGACATGCTGTAGCAAACAGGTTCCCCGTGACGGCAAGAAGATTTCATTGCAAACATTGCCATACAGCAAATTTCCCGCAGCGTCAGTCCGAGCTTTAGAGAGCCACAAACTGCCGGATTGCATTTGCTCCATGATGTCATTCAGGTATGGCAATTGCAGCAAATCATCATGGACAATTAGCGTGCGTTTAGCCCAAGGCAGGCGATCAATTGGAATATTAATAAAGTCCTGAGCATCGGGGTGATGACTATCCAGATGCAAATTGACCGCTCCGTTTTTAAATCGGCCGCCCCGGCGGATCGTCTCATTCAGAACACTGTAAATGCGAGCAAAAGATGTGGGGCCAGAGGCCGTGACATTCGGCGAAACCGTACCAGCGGGCCGCAGCGCTGACAAGTTGATCGCGACACCGGCCCCATAGCGGAGGGCCTGGCTCGTGAAATGCCAACTATCTTCGATGCCATCCGGGCCATCCATTCGATCCTGCACAGCCAGAACCGTGCAGCTCACGGGCAATCGTCCCGCAGGATCATGTAGCCAATGATCCACTCGCCCTGTCACTGCCACGGTGGGATGGTCTGCCAATGCCAAAATTGACTGTTTATTCATAAATGAAAGAGGACACAATGAACTAGCTCATTCATCGAGCTGATAGGCCGAATCAATCATCAACCTTGAAATTTTTGGTGTTAATTCAGCTCCTATCGAGTTAAGAAGCCAAATTAAACTCTGACCAGCGATCGCAAACTTGGCGATAACACTCAGAAGGCGCAATTGCTAGGTTTTGCAGCCAGTCAATCTCAACCTCTTGACCGTGCTTGACCAAAATCAAAATTTCTCGATCGGGCACATAGGTTTTGACCGTGTTCAACAGGCGATCAATTGAACTAACAGGCACAAGGCAGAGGTCAAGGTATAAAGCAGCAAGGTCAAACGGAATATATTGCACAGACCTTGCTGTTACATTCTCAATCCAGCCCAAGCGAGTAGTCACCGTTTCTTTCGCCACACAAGCCACGATTCCTCGTCCATGTTTGAGGTAGCCCTGCCATGCAACATAGCCGATATACAGGAAGTTTTCCTGAATAAAAGTAGGTGACTCAACAGTCAGGTCAGGCAACCTTGAACTAGTGGGATGAATCATGAATTTCTTCCCGTAGCTTTTGCGTGGCGAGCACCATATTTTTGAGCGCAGGAAGCACTTCTTCCCACTGGCGAGTTTTTAATCCGCAGTCAGGATTAATCCAGGTTTGCTGAACAGGCAAAAGATCAGCACCAGTGCGCAACTGTTGGAGAATTTGCTCCACACTAGGAACGCTTGGGCTGTGGACATCATAGACCCCGTTCCCAACTTGATACTGATATCCAGCATCCGTAATCTCAAAGAGCGTTGCGTTGTTGCTGCGGCTATTTTCAATGGATAGAACATCAGCATCTAGACGCTCAATGTGCTCAATAATGTCTCCAAACTCGGAATAGCACATGTGCGTGTGAATCTGGGTTTCAGCCTTCGCGCCACCGGTGGCTAATCGGAACGAATCCACAGCCCAACTGAGGTAATCATTCCACCGGGCAGATTTCAAGGGCAACCCTTCCCGGAGAGCCGGTTCATCCACTTGCACCATGGCAGCTCCGGCGGCTTCCAAATCGGCAACCTCATCGCGCAAAGCCAGCGCAATCTGCATGGCCTGTTCACGGCGCGGGAGGTCAGCTCGGGGAAATGACCAATTGATCATTGTGACCGGGCCAGTGAGCATTCCCTTCACTGGCTTGTTTGTCAACGATTGTGCAACTCGAAACTCCCGAACGGTCATGGGTTGCAAGCGGGACACATCACCATAAATGATGGGTGGGCGCACACAACGACTGCCATAACTCTGCACCCATCCATCCGTTGTGAAGGCAAAACCCTGGAGTTGCTGTCCAAAATACTCCACCATGTCAGTCCGCTCAAATTCACCGTGGACTAGCACATCTAGCCCAACTTCCTCTTGGCGCTTGATGCACTCTGCAATCTTGATATCGATCGCCTGGTGATAGTCTGTTTGGGAAATTTCTCCCTTTTTGTATCGGAGCCGCAGTTGTCGGATGTCTTGGGTTTGAGGAAAAGAACCGATCGTGGTGGTGGGCAAGGGGGGGAGTTTGGGTTGCCGATTCAGTCGTTGTTCATAGGGAAGGGAGCGCTGAAAATCCTCTACTTTTAGGGTTTGCAACACATCGCGCACCACCGGATTGGGCAAGTTAAAGCGCTTGAATGCCTGCCAACGCAACTCGATCGCCGCTTGCTCATGGGCAATGTCTTGTCCGTTGAGGCCCTTGGCCAGCAACACCACTTCCGTTAACTTTTGCTCCGCAAAGCTGAGGACATCGCGCAAGGGTTGGGGGAGTTGAGTTTCGCAGGTTGCATCATGGGGAACGAACTGGAGCGACGCGGAGGGCTGAACGCGCAAATTTGGTGTGATTGCCTGCAATTCCTGAAGCAGTTCCAGCAGTCCCTTGGGTTCAATTGCCCAAACACTCCGCCCGTCCACAACACCGGCCCCAAGCACTTTGTCGTGAGGAATGCCATGGGCTTTCACTAAAGACAGATTGTTGCCTCGCGTGAAATCGAGGCTCACTCCAGCTACCGGGAGCTGCATCACCCAGCTATAGGCATCCCCCAGATCATCAAAGTAGGTCACCAGTTGCATCGGCAGCCCCGCAGTTGCTAGCTGATGGTAGGTATGTTTAATGGCAGTTTCTAAATCGCCGGCATGACTGGTCACCAAGGCTGGCTCATGGAATTGCACCTCGGTGATTCCCAGAGATTTCAACTGCCCCAGCAGGTCAAGGTAGAGAGGCAGCAACCGATCCAAATCTGAGTAGAGATCGTTGGAGCGCCGACTGAGGGTGAGCAGCGTGACCGGACTGAGGATCACGGGAGTCGCCCGATCGCGGAGAATGAGCTGTGCTCGCTTGACCGTTGCCAGAAAATCATCGAAATTGGCCGCGGGAGCAAGATCAGACTCAATTTCGGGCACGAGATAGTGATAGTTGGTATCAAACCATTTCGTCATTTCGAGGGCAGGAATCCCGTCTTTGCCCCTGGCCATAGCAAAGTACTGATCAATGCCTGTGAACTGCCGAAACCGAGCGGGAATTAACCCCAGGCGCACCGACCAATCTAGAACGTGGTCGTAAAGAGTTTGGTCTCCGACGGCAATTCGATCGACCCCAGCCTTTAACTGGGTTGTCCAAGCGTGGGTTTCCACGGCTTCTACGACCGATCGCAAGGCGCTGATCTCACACTTACCATGCCAAAAAGACTCTAGGGCCTTTTTGACTTCACGATTTTTACCCATGCGGGCATAGCCCAAGGTGGCGGTTTGAATAACCATGGGAATCGAGGCTCCTGAAATTTTGTGAAATTTTGTGAAATGTTGAGTGACGATGACACCGCCATTGAGGGGTACTCGATTGAACAGAGCACCTGCCGATCGGCTAGGCAAGTCCGCGCGATGTCAAGGAATGAATGTTGAAACCAAGTCCTGGGCGACAAACAGACCTAATCCAGCCAAGATGCAGCGAGTGTGGGCATTACTCTGAGGTTGCCTAAGTCTCGCTTTGGGGGCTAGGTTCGCAAGATTGGCGGTTGTGCCCCTGTGCTGGAGTTTGTCACTGGTGAGAGCGACGAAGGTTGAGTTCGAAGGTTGAGTTTGTCGGTCTTTTTAGTCCCGCTGACACCAAGTCCCGCTAATTTTGACGGGGCGATCGGGTTTCTCATAATCTGGAGAAATTCCAAATTGCAGCCACCGATCGGGCAACCTGATAGTCAGTCCCCGGTCATCGTGGTTGGCCTTTGCCATTGGGTAGAAACTGAATTGCCCTAGCGATCAGCTCTTTGAGGGAATTAGGATCCACGCCCGCCTGGACTTAGAAGTTTGCCGGACAAGCAGGCACGGTCAAGGTGCTGAGCTGAAATGTTGCGCCGTAAGAATTTGACGACCCAATTTTCTGGGGGTCGTCCGCAAAATGCTGTAGGTTCATCTGTACCTCGCAGATGTGTGGTGCTTTGTAGGATTGAATCGGCGGGCATTCTGACTCGGAGAAACGCTTCTCCTTCACAGCTGCGGGACAGTGCCGGATTTACACCGAACTTTCCCCGTTACCTCTAGCGGCTGCTCCCCGCTAGAACCGACTCGGTGCAGTATAGCATCGTTTCTCCAACTTTCGGCGCTGGTGAGATGGGAATTCATCAATGCTCACCTTTTGGGCAGGAGTCTATTGGAGACTGAACTATCGGGTGTCGCCAATCAGGGTGAAGGCGGCCCAGTCGATCGGGTCGGGATATTCCTGAATGGTTCTTAGGGTGGCTTGGCGCAGGGCCGCCGCCTTGTCCATTCCTTGCCCCAGGAATTGATAGAACTGGGTCATCAGGAAGGCGGTGGGTGCGTCGGGCACGGCCCATTGGGTAACGATCGCGCTGGGGGTTCCGGCCGCCAGGAGCGATCGGGATAGGCCCACAATCCCATCACCGGAAATTGCCCCCTGGCCAGTGTTGCAGGCGCTGAGAACGACTAACTGCGCCTTCAAGTCCAGGTTCAGCAGTTCTCGGGCGGTCAGCCAACCATCATCCCCTGGGCTGTTGCTGGGGGCCAGGGCGATCGCGCTGTCTAGGCCATGTTTCGCATCCAGAATTCCATGGGTGGCCAAGTGGATCAGGCTGGCTTGCTCCATTTGCCCGAGGACGGCGGCTTTGGTGGCTTGGGATCCCAACAGGGGACGAGCGTTCAACATGTGGGCGATCGATTGGGCTTCGATTTCCGCATTGGGCAGCGGGGCCAATTGCGATCGGGTGTTGGTTCGGCTGCTGGGTAGACGCGGCATGGTTGGATTACCCACGATCAAGGGGCGATCGGTCAGGGCTGTTCCTCCCTGACGCAGGCGCTGGGCCTGGCGTTGGGTGCGATCAAGCACTTGAATTGAAGGAGCCATAGCCAAACTGTGGCGCTCGATGAGATATCGGCCTTGATCATCTTGCAGGGCAGAAAAGGGCACCAGGAACAGATCCTGCTGGGGCATCACAATCAATCGATCGCCCGGTTGGGTGGGTAACCATTCGGCGATCGGCTCAATCAACAGGCGATGGAGCTGGCGCAAACCGGGGGTGATCGATCGCCGGTTGCCGTTCGCCGTGGCCTGGGCCGATCGGCTGGCGGTGCGTGTTCCCAAAAACAACCGCAACAGGGGAATTTGATCGCGTAGGGTTTGGCTGTTGGGCAAGGGCACTTGGCGAAAATGCACCTGTCCCGAAGGTTGCACCACCCAAATATTGATGGCTAAGTCGAGGAGTTGGCGTTGGCCCTCGTGGTCTCGGGTATCCCGCTCGATCGCGTAGGAAATCAGCGTGGCGGACTGCTCGCGGGCCACCCGCTGGATTTGCCCTAGGTCGATCGAGTCCGTCAATTCCGATGGATTGGGAGTTGGGGCCGATCGCGCGGCGGATCGATCGCCCCATTGGCTTTCTTCCGCCAACAGTTTCAAGAGGGCTTGGGCCCGACCCCGTTCATTGGCCAGCAGGGCTTGTTCCGGTTTTTGGGCCGCAATCAACACCGTTTGCAAGGTGCTGTAGGTGGTTTCTTGGGTTTCAAAAATCGCCAGCCGGGCCCCATCGCTGGTCAGGTTTTCGCGCACCTGTTCCCAAGAGGCGATCGCCCGTTGCAGATAATCCGTGGCCGCGTCAAAGTCTTGGAGTCGATAGTATGTATCTCCCAGGTTAGACAGGGCCCGCGCCGTACCGTGGCGATCGCCCAAGGCCTGCGACAGGGCCAGGGCCTTTTGTTGAACCGTGGCCGCGGTTCCATAGTCCCCTTGGGCATAGTAGGCCAAGCCCAAATTATCGAGGGTGCGGGCGATCGCCGGTTGATCGTTCGCCTGTTCCGCCAGGGCCAAACTGGCCTGATGGGCTTTCACGGCCGCCTCGTAGCGCGTGGCTTGGTAATCCAGCAGGCCGATTTGGGTGAGGGCGCGGGCTTGGTTGCTCAGATCCTGATGCTGCTGGGCGATCGCCAAGGACTGTGCAAAATAGGCGCGGGCTTGCTCCAGGTTTTGTTGATTGGTCGCCATCAGGCCCAAGTTATTCAGGATATTGCTCTCCAACGTGGGCGCAGGGTTCGATCGCAACAGGGCCAAGGCCTGCTCATAATGGGCGATCGCCTCTGGATATTGACCCAAAGCCCCATAACTACTGCCCAGGTCACTTTCCGCGATCGCGGCCAAGAGGGGCTGATCCGTTGCCAAATCACGACTTTCGCGATGGGCCAAAATCGCATCGCCATATTCACCCGCTTGGTAGTGGGCCCGGCCCAACCGCTGCAAGGCCACCACGATCGCCTTGCGATCGCCACTGCTGCGGGCCCGCTCAAGGTCTTTGCGTTGGCAATCTAACCAAACGGTGTTGTCGCAAAGGGCTGCTTGCAGGGTTTCGGCCCGCAAGGCTTGCAGATTCAACACTTGCCCTGGATCGGTTACTGGGCCGTTGGCAGGGATTCCCGAGGAATTTGTGCTCTCCAAACCGGGCGATCGAGACCCCAGCAAAGCCGTTTGGTTAATCGCCTGGTTGGTTTGGGAATTCACCACGCCGGCCGAATGGGCCAGGTTCGAGCCACCCTCTCCAATTGCACCACTGTTGGGTAAGGGGTTACTACTCACCGGTAGCCCCGTTGCCAAGGTTCCCACCATCGAGCTGTTGGCCGCATCCGTCACCCCCGAGGGTGGAACCAAAGGCGCTGCATTGGGAGACTGGCCGGAAGAAGGCGCGATCGACAAATTCGTGGATGTGGGAACTGCACCGGTCACAGGGGCCGCATTTCCAGTAACGCCGTTCACCGATGCCGGGTTCGCCGCAAAGGCAGCAGAGGCCAGATTCGCCCGCTGCACGATCGAATCGGAACTAATGGCCGCGCTTAGGTTATTGCCAATCAGGTTCGTATTCCCAGCATTGGCAGTTCCCGCCACTGGGCTACTCCCCCCCACGCTCACCGGTTGTTCAGTGGTGTTGGCCAAGGTGGACTGCACTAACCCATCCACATTGGCAGCCCAAGGGGCCGAAATGGGTGCCTTGCCGGTAGAGAAATGGATTCCTTGATTGGTTGGTGTCAATAAGCCACCAAAGTTTGCTCCGTCAAGGTTGATGTTGACCGTAGCCACCGTGAATGAAGGGCCAGTGTTCCCGGTATTAGCGGTGTTGGAATTGTTGTTCACCACGATCGGCTTCACAGGCAAGAAAGCAGATCGATCGTCCTCATCCTCTGAATTGGTGGAATTGGTTGTGGTTGAGTCCACAGGGGCGATCGGGATCAAGCTAAAGGAAGTGTTCAGGCCGCTAACGGTGGTGTTGGTGGTGCTGGAATTGGAGACAGTTTGCATGGGAGCCACCGGAATCAGCGACACTGAACTGCTCAGGGTTGGATTGGTACTGGGGGGATCGTTGGTTGTGCCGGGAATCAGGGTAATGGATCCGGGGTTGATTGTGCCCGTTGTCCCTGTGCTCGTGCCCGTTGTTCCCGTGCCCGTGGGGTTCAAAGGAACGACAGGGCGTAGGGTTGTGGAGCCAGTGCTGGTGCTGCTGCTGGAACTGGTGCTGCTGGGTGAGGGCGTAGTGGGTCTGGTGGTGGTGGTAGCAACCACGGGCGAGGAAATGAAGGGAGCGCGGTTGCTGCGGGCGGGTGTGGAGCCGAAGGCAAGGGTGGTTTGACCATCGCGATCGCTGAAGATCGGTTCAAAGACCGTGCGAAACAGCACCCGATCGCCCGTCGGTTGCGTCACAAACAATTGACCACCCGTGCGCAGGGGCAAATTCCCGGCGATCGCCCCTGAACTCACTAAAAAAAGATTGCGATCACTGATGATGCTGCTGTCGGGGTGGTGCAAGCCGTATAGATCCACCTGTCGATCGCCCCAGAGGGTCAACTGTCCCCCGGCGCTCAACCGCAAAGGATTCGTGGGATTGTCACGCCCGATCGCCGCTTGTCCCGCCAGTAAATGTAAATCGCCCGTGGTGCTGAGCTGACTAGACAGCAGCAGCAAGTTATGGGCCGCCGACAGGGTGGCCGTTCCGGCCGTGGCTGACTGCACCGCCACATCACCCGCCGTCAAGGGGCCCTCAGAATGGCCGATCGAAACCGTGCCATCGGGTCGCACCGTCAAGGCATTGGCCGTGACCGGTTGCCCCGCCAGCAGTTCCGGAATGGTTCGCGGGGCGATCGGGCCCAATGCCAAATCCGCACCGGGCCGCCCCCCGATCGGCAAATCCAACGCCAGCACCGACCCTTCCGGCGTGAACCGCACAAAGCGATCGCCCGGAACCGCCGCCACCATCAGCCGCCCCCCCGGAGCCGACAGGGTTCCCACGCTCAACACCGTGCCCCCCACCAAACTCAAGCTTTGGCCCGTTGGCACAGCCAGGGCCGCCCGGTTCAAAATTCCCGCCGGTTGCGACAGGGCAAACGCCAGCCCCGTTGGATCGCCCAACAAATTCGCGTATTGATTGGCTCCCGTCGCCTGGAACCAAAATTCCCCAGACTCACCAAAGCTCACACCCGTGGCCGTGGTGGCCGTGAAGGAAGCGGGCACATTCAGCCGAGCATTGGGCCCAAACACCAAACCCGCCGGATTCACCAAAAACAGATTGGGGTTGCCACCGCTGACCTGAATGAGTCCATCAATTCGCGATGGATCGCCCCCCACCACACGCCCCAGAATGTTGCGCAAGTCCGGCGTGGCCAGGAAATTCGCAATTTCCTGGGTGTTGAGATTAAACCGCTCAAAGCTGTGGAACAGGTTAGCCCCATCGCTCGATCGACTGCCACCGCTGATATCGAGGCGATCGCCCTGGGGAGTCACCACCGTGCCCGTGCCGTCGGCCGCCGGGGCGATCGACTGGGCCCAAACCGCCCCCGAGTCAGCACCCAGGCTCCCGATCGTCAAAAAACCCGCAATTCCCGCAATTAAACAGCCCCCAACACCTGCCCCCACGAAGGAGCAGCCACCTAAGTTCCGCAAGACATGCATGGTAAGGACAACAAGCAGTGAGTAGGAGTCAGATCCAGCGAGATCAAGACGCAAGCAAAATTAAGATGCCATCAAATCGCTGAAGTTTCTGGAGAGCTGCTCAACAAGCAACATACCCATTTTTCGCAAGAATTTGATCCCAGACGCTCCCTAGCCAGTCTAGAACATTCGTTTATGAAATTTAGAAACGATGCAGGCTGTTCAAGATCCGGTTCTGAATCCATTCAAAAACTGATGAAACCGTCAATTAAATTACTGATCAAGTTCTATTATTAATTTTTCTCATTACAGACAAAAACGCCGAATTTTTCATTCGCAATTCTTTAACGCAATGAATATCAGAACCAATGAATACAGCCCTTACCTCGATTACTAAGCATAGTAGCCCGTAGGGTGGGCACTGCCCACCGAGCTGTTGCTTCATGGTATCTGTGATATGGCGTGCCAATTATTTTAGGTGAAGGCTGTATCAAGCGAATATCAAAATTAGACTTGAAACTCAGCCTCAAGTAACTGTGTGATCTTGTTGTGACTTTGCAATCAATTCTCAAATAAAAAAGATAAACCCTGATGACTGTCAGACTTTCTTGAGCATCCAAATAGGCATGGTGTCCAAAATTTCTGCCATTTTTGCAATTACTCGCAGCGCCAGAAATGATTGATCAATGCCATCGATCCTTTGGATTACAAGTTTATGGCCTGCTTTTTTCACTGATGTACAGAGCGAAAACCATACTCCCAAAAATCAGTTAAGCGCCTTCAGGCCGTTTCAGCACTCGTGTCAGCGCTATGAATTCGATGGCGCTGATGTTGACGTAGTTTCAACATTAAATCGGGAGGCAACTTGGCAGACTTCCAATAGGCATCCTGGAAATTGGACTCGGCTAACTTTGCCATATGCAGGTCGGCCCCGGCAAAATTGGCTCCCAAAATATTTGCTTCTTGTAAGTTCACTCCCACCAACGATGCGCCCACAAAATCAGCCCCCAAAGCGCAGAGTCGATGAAGATTAGCACCATCAAAGGTTGCCCCAGTGAAGACCGCTTCGATCGAGTTAGTGGCTGATAAATTGGCTCCGGTAAAGTTGGCCCCGATCGCCCTGACCCAAGTGAGGCTAGCTCGACTGAGATTCACCCCAATCAAATCCACCCCAATCAAGTTTGCACCGTTCAAATTGGCTTCACTCAAGTTGGCACGGGTTAAGTTAGCCAACACCAAATTGGCTTCGCTCAAATTAATTCCCGGTAGCTCGGCCGCAATCAGATTAACTTCACTGAGATCTGCACCTCGAAAATTCCGTTCTCCTAAGCGATAGCGCCCCAACAGTTCATCTGCATCCATGACGTTATTCACCCCATTTACTTCAATTGGCTTGGGAATGAGCCAAATCGATCGCCCCTTGTCGTCACAAAGGGCTGTTACTGCTCAATATGACTGAATTATGACGAAGTATTGTCATCAATTCTGGGCAATCGACAATCTCACTGCTTCCCTCTATTCTGTTCAGAATAACGATGAGTAGAAACGAGTTGGCTTAATTATCGATTGATTTAGTTTTTATTCCCTTCCAGTCAATCTATCTTTACAAGCAGTTTGAGGGTGAATTCTGAAACCGCACGGGTGAAAGCTGCCGTGGATTCATAGGGCAAAACATTCCGTCCTGGAAGTTTGTAGCCTTCACCTTGGGGAAGATTTTCAAGGTAAAGATTGAGACGCTGATCGGGGCTTTCCTGCTTGCCGCTTTTACTGATGCTAGAAGCGGTTTCCCCAAACAAGGCCAAGGTTGGGTAGGGGATTTTGCGAATTTTTTCGGCATAGCCCTTCTGCCAAAACCGAGCCAGAAACGCAAAAACCGCATGGCGACTGGCCGGATCCGCAGCCCCTTGATCCAGCATGGAAAGCCATTCTTCGTCAATATCTGGCAAGGCAGCAAAAAGCTGTTTTGCCGAAAAAGAACTCAAAAATTGCCGCCGCTTCGCATATTGAAAAAAAGCAGCCCCGATCCAAGAGTCAAACAGCCCATTCCAGAGCAATTTCTGTTGCCACTTTGGCGCAACTTCGGCCATCACTTGCCAAGCAGGCGGCCCCGAGAGAATCAGGCCGCGAATGTCGATCGCCCCGCTGGCATTGTTGGCATGGGTCGATCGCTCCACCATCTCGATCGCCACGGGAAACAACGCCCCTTGCACCACCAAAATCACCGGCCGCTGCACCACCGTTTGCACAAAATGCAGCAGTTGATCGGCCCAATCTTCTGGATAAAGGGCGTAACGAGGCTTGGCCGCATCCCCACAGCCCAACAAATCTGGATTAAAGATGGCTAAGGCACTGCCCGATCGCTCCCAAGCATTAATGAACCGCGTCCAAAAGTGTCGCGATAGGCCAACCCCGATCGGGTGAATTAATAACAAAACTGGCTGGTTCGGCTGGGCTGTTCCCCACTGATCATAGCTACAGCGATAGCCTTGCCAATCATAAAATTGAGTGGCGCGATCAGTCGAATTTTGCAGATTAGTCATGGTAATTGCTCGCAAATAATGGCTAAATTCAGGTGTCTATTTTGGCTTTTCAGATATCTTCCGAAATTGCCTCATGAACTCGAGTTTTGAAATTGGCTCATGAACTTGAGCTTTGAAATTGAGTTTTGAAATTGGGTTCAAAGATGGGGCGAAGGGTGAATGCAACAACGGTGATTTCTTAACTGGACTCCGAAGACTTTGGATCCGGATCACAGCGAATTTCTACCATGAATCCGTCAGGGTCGTAAAAGTAAACACCACGACCGGTGGGGCGAGTGACGGGCCCATGGGCGATCGCCACTTGGTGCTGCTGAAGGACGACAAGGGCGCGATCGAACGCTTCGGGAGCAATATCAAAGGCCAAATGATTGGCGCGGGTAAATTGCTGATCCGGATCCGGGTGCGGCGGCTGTAGGTCTGGCTCCCAAAACAAATCCAAAATCAAGCCATCGGGGAGCAAAAAGTTGGCAACCTTGCCCGCCGCCACCAGGGATTTGAGGGTGCTGGGAACCCGATCGCCCGTTAACTCCTCCAGACCCAACAAACCGCCATAAAAGCGACGGGCAGCCTCCATATCCTTGACGTTGAGGGCGATGTGGTGAACCTTGCGCAGGGTGGCTGGTCCCAATCCAACGGACGCTGACGGGGCGGATGCCAACCCACAAGGCAAAGGAGACAAAGATGGCGAATCAACTTCCGGGGTCACTTCCGGGGTCACTTCCGGCGCGATCGCTTCAGGGTTCACCACTCGATCGACTGCTGTTTCCATCGCTCCATGCTTTCCCAACGCTTCGTGCCTTTCAGGTTAACAGGGCGATCGGGTGGGTGTCGTTGCCGTAAATTTGCGGAGAAAGGTGCTGAGAACCGGCGCATGAGTCACAGACCAGGGGTGAAGGGCAGGATCGATCGCGCCGTTCCAAACATCCTCTTAGAATGGGACAGCGACCGCTGCCCTTGGTCATCCAATCGCTGCGTTTTGCCGCGTTGAAATGTTTGCCGCGTTGAAATGGCTGTGCTCAACGCCAAAGCGGTCTGGAGCAATCCCAGGGCCATACCCAGAGCTATTCCAGAGCTATTGCTGTATTTTTTTGATCTCAACTGATCCCAATTGATTTCAACATTGATTTCAACATTGTTTTCAACTCGCGTCCCAATTGATTCCAACTCGCGATCGCCTAAGTATGTCTGAATCCAACGCAACCCCATCCGCTGTCCAGTCGCCCGACTTGTCCCCGATCGCCCCTGGGGAAACCACCGCTGGCTCGCTGCCCGATTCGGAGGTGATCGAACTGCCGCCGGATTTTGTGTTGCCCACGGGTTTGGCGGCCATCTCAATTCTGTTTTTGGCTTGGAACTTGTTGGCGGCGTTGGCGCTGGCGGCGTTTTCGGCGTTTTTGACCCTGCAAGCGGCCACCCTGCGGCTGTTGTTCACGGCAACGGCTTTGGACATTTACCGGGGTGACAAGCTGATTCGGCGCTTTCCTTACCAGGATTGGGAAAACTGGGATATCTTTTGGTACTACCTACCGACCCTGTTCTATTTCAAGGAAGTGAAGAGCTTGCATTTCCTGCCCATTTTGTTTGACCCCAAGCTCTTGCGGGCCTGTTTGGAAGCGAAACAACTACCTAAGCGCCGCGCTTGGCAATAGGGCCGCTGGGGCACGATCGAGCGCCGGGGAAATTTCTGAGGGCGATCGAGCGGGAGCGATGGAATTGGCGAGATCGGTCACTTTCGGGAAACCCGACCGAAGATCGGGTGGGGCTACGAATCATAATTGTCCAAGGAACTGGGATGATGGCGGCCAAGGTTTAAACGCTCAGTGTTGTTCCGCTTGAGCGTTCCACTGTTTGCAATCTAGTGCTTGAAATGTCTGATATTGCTGATCTGTCCGAATCGATCGATCGCCCC
This sequence comes from Limnothrix sp. CMB-01, assembly GCF_055193175.1. Lineage (NCBI taxonomy): Bacteria > Bacillati > Cyanobacteriota > Cyanophyceae > Pseudanabaenales > Pseudanabaenaceae > Limnothrix > Limnothrix sp. CMB-01. The sequence continues at coordinate 4,338,782 of NZ_CM143720.1, read as the reverse complement.
TCGGAAACCAACTGGGACGATGAACCGTTGCCCACCCCTGCCCCATCGCCCCAGGTGGGAGAAGCGGCGACGGCCGGAACACCGGTCAGCTCGGTGGATCGATCGAGCACAGCAGCGCTGACAGCCACAGGGGAATCGATCACCGATTTGGCCGATTTGGCCCCCGAGGCTTCCCCCGCCCCGGAACCGACAGCGACACCGGACACGATCGACGCACCATCCCCGATCGACAGCTCCCCGGTGGCTCCGGCCCCGATCGTCGCGGCTCCAGAGTCGGCAGCGCCTCCAGCGGATAACCCCGATCGAGCAACGCCAGCAGCCACTTCAAGTGCAGACCCAAACCCAAACCCAGATCCCGATCCAAGCGCACAGCCCAATCTCGACCCAGCGCCAACTTCAAATTCCCAAAATTCCCAATCAGCCGCCCAAGCCTTGGCCGATCGCGTGGCCGATCTCCAAGAGCAACGCGATCAACTGCTGGCGGAAATTGCCCAAGCCCGTCGCGACCTCAGCCGCATTCTCAGCTTGGGAACTGCCGAGCTGGAACAGCGCCGCCAAAACCTGACCGCCAGCATTGAGCAACTGGAGCGCCGTCAGGAACGAATTCGCCAGGAAATGAAAAGCACGTTTGCCGGTGCATCCCAAAACGTTGCCGCCAGGGTTCAGGGTTTCAAGGACTATCTGGTCGGTAGTTTGCAAGAGTTGGTGGCCGCCGCTGAGGAATTATCCTTTGCGCCGCCGCCTGCCCCAACTCCAGCCCCGGCTCCGGAGCGATCGGCCCCCACGCCACCCACCGCGATCGAGGGACAATTTCAGGGCGATCGCCGCAAAATTGAGCAAATCCTAGAGCGATATCGCACCCGGCCGGACTATTACGGTCCCCCGTGGCGTTTGCGGCGCACCTTTGAGCAGGTTCACGCCGATCGGGTCAGTCAGTGGTTTTTTGACCTCAGCGGTCGAGGGGCCCTGCGCACCATGGGCAGCCGCCTACAAAACATCCTGGTGGTTTCCGCCACCATCTCCGTGCTGCGGGCCATCCATGGCGATCGACTCCGAACCCTGATCCTGATCGACAGTCCCGAGCGGCTGGGCGACTGGCGGCGCGGCCTGCAAGACTCCCTGGGCATTTCCCGCGCCGACTTTGGGGCCGAACAGGGCGTAATGCTATTTGAGTCCCCGGATCCCTTGGCGCAACGGGCCGATCGAATCCAGCGGGGCGGTGGCGTGCCGTTCATTGTGGTGGACGAGTCCGACGGCCGCATTAGCCTTTCGTTGTTGCAGTTCCCCCTATGGCTGGCGATCGCGCCGGATCCCCGGATTGCGCCCCCCAGCGGCCTCGGCGGCAGCAGCTATGACTACTAACGTTGAGCTGGCCGACACCAAATGGTCAGTATCGAGTAGACACCGCGAATGAGTTGTTAGGGCCAGTTGTTAGGGCTAATCCAAGCGATCGAGGGCTGAAGCCCCATGGCGATCGGGCAACGAGAGTGGCAAAATTCGTAAAAATCCTTGAAGCTTCAAGCCATCCAACCTATTGATGGCTAGCATGTCCAAGTAACTGCAACCAGTTCAAGATCACTGGGCGCTGTATTTCGGTGTGGTGCAACCTATGGTGAAGCTGAAAATCGTTCAACCCACGATCTTCAAAAGCCGGCCAGTCTCGTCGAGTGAACTGCCAACCGCAGAAAAACTCTCGGTTGCCCCCCGCGAACTCACGGTACAGGCGGCCGTTTTGGAAGGAAGTCACTATCGGGTGACCCTGATCGAGCCGATCGGGAATCGCCAAGAGTGGTTCATCTTTAAAGATCATTTGGAAATTGCCGCCGTCCCCACCCTGGTTGTCAAGAGCGAAACCGTTTTTAAAACCCGTGTGGCCCTGTCTTCGGCCCTGAGCAGCGCGGAGAAGCTGAGTGTGGCCCGGGGTGAATTTCCCCTTGAAAGCTACGAAGAAGCGCCCGATTCCCACCTGAGCGTGGTGTTGATGCAGCCCCTGCGCGATCGCAAAAATTGGGTCGTGTTTAAGGGGCACATCGAGCTATTGAACGTGCCGCCCTACCCGCCGCCAAAGGACGCAACTAATTTTCCGCCCCTGCCCAAGATTCGGGTCAAAGTGCCCACCATCTTTAAGCAGCGCCCCGTCTCTTCCGCAGAACTTAAGGATGATGAAGAGGTGTCCGTATCGCCGGGCGATTTTCGGATTCGGGCCATCAGTCGATCGGGCAGCCACTATCAGGTGCAGCTCAGTGAGCCGGTGGGCGATCGCCAAACTTGGTTTGTGTTTGCCGGCCATGTGGACTTAATTGATGCCGATCAATTGCTTTCGGCCAGTCCGGCTCCTAGCCCTGCCCCGGCTCCCGCTCCTAGCCCCGCGCCCGCCCCGGCTCCAGCCCCCGCCCCAAGACCGGCCCCGGCTCCCGCGCCCGCCCCTCAACCTGCGCCCGCGCCTAGTCCTAGCCCCGCGCCTTCCCGCGGCCCCGCCATTCGGATCCCTGGCTATGGTGTGGTGGGAACCCGTGATCCAATTGTGCCGAACGGTTCCTTTTTTTGGGGAGAAGCGACTAAGGACGGCACCAGGCTCCCTGAGTCGGAAGAAATTGCCCGCAACATTGTGCGGATGGCTCAACAGATGCAGCGAATTCGCACCAAATTGGGCGATCGCGCCATCACCATCACCAGTTGGTATCGACCGCCAGCGGTGAACCGGGCTGTGGGCGGCGCTTCCAACTCAACCCACATGCGAGGCCATGGGGTGGATTTTGTGGTGGAGGGTCTTTCACCCCAAGCGGTGCAGCGGATTCTGGATCCTTGGTGGGAAGGGGGCCTGGGATATGGCTCCACCTTCACCCATGTGGATAACCGGGGGTATCGGGCCCGGTGGAATTACGGCAATTAATGTCTGAAGTGGGTGATCCCATCTAGCGCCTAAGTGGGTGTCTGAGAAGTAACTTGAGAGGCCTGCAAAGCACGAGTCGTCGTGGAGCAAGGGGCTGAAGCCCCTTGTTTTCGATGATCGATGAGACTCGCAAGGTGGCAGTGATGACTTTTCAGATATCCCCTAAAATTTCGCGAACTTCGCTGCTAAAGTCTGGCTGCTAAAAAACGGCTTCCCCCCGATCGATCAGGGGGAAGCACCTTTGCAGCAAATTTCAGCCCGATCGCCTAGCGGGAGGCAACGGTTTGCGCCAAGGCCACCCGCATTCGATCGACAGTACGTGCATTTTCCGCCGGGCTGCCCACGGTAATACGCAATCCGCCTCCTGTGTGACGAATCAGGGTTCCCTGCTGCTTAAGCTGCTGAACCAAATGAGCCATGGCTTCGTCGGTGTTGGCGGCTCCCTTCAGGCGAGCATAAAGAAAATTCGCTTGGCTGTCCCACAGTTCCAGTCCTGGCAGGGCCCGTAACTGCTGGAGCAATCGATCGCGCTCCGTCAAAATTTCTGGGACGATCGCCAACAGGTCTCGGCGGTGGGCCAATGCGGCGAGGGCGGCCGCTTGGGTAAAGCTGGGCAGGTTGTAGGGTAGGCGTACCTTTTCCAGAATGGCGGACAATTCGGGATTGGCGATCGCGTAACCCACCCGATGGGCCGCCAATCGAAACGCCTTCGAAAACGTCCGCAAAACCACCCAGTTGGGCCGCGCTTGCAGTTCGCCCACCACGGTGCGACGACTGAATTCAAAATAGGCTTCGTCAATCACCACCAAAATATTGGGTGGCAGTCCCCGCAACCAGTTGAGTTCCGCCGTCGTCAGGGCGTTGGCGGTGGGGGAGTTGGGATGCACCATCCACACCACCCGCACGGGCGAGGGGGTCAGTTGCGCTTGGGCAATGACCTGACGCGCGGCATCCAGATCAATTTCAAAGGTTTTGGGCGATCGGCCCACCCGTTCCACCGGAATTCCCAGGGTTTGGGCCAAAATCCCATACATGCCAAAGGTGGGCTGGGCCACCAACACGCGACCACGACCGCCCACACAGGTGGCAATCAAGATCGATCGAATTAATTCATCCGAGCCATTCCCCACGGAAATTTGCCCAGGGGCGATCGCCTCCGCCGTGCCGTTGGCAATGGCCGAGCAGGCTTCATTCACGTATTGGGCGATCGCCCGCTTCAGATCCGTATGATCGCCTCCCGGGTAACGGTTGGTTTCAATCAGGTTCTGATAGGTTAAGCAGAGTTTTTCTTTCAGCGCTTCCGGCAACTGATAGGGACATTCATTGGTGTCCAGACGATCAATCTCAACGCCCGTGGGTAACTCTCCCCCCGGGTGAGCCTGATAGGCGACAAACTCAACCAAATCTGGACGCAAAAACTCCAACATGGTGCGGGCTACAAATGGCTGTTAGGGAGGTTGACCGGCCTTCCGTCTTCAAACAACGGAATGGGCTGCACAAAAAATCTGAAACAAACCCCAAAAATTCAATTTCAACTGCAATTAGATGGGCAACACCGATATTGATCTGCTGTTGATCTGTTATTGATCTGTAGTTAGTCTGTGATTTGGCTAGGATCCCCCCCTTGAATCGCGAACTGAATCACAGGTAGAACACAAACTTAATCTAGTTCAAGCAAGCCAGTCTAATCAAGCGAGTTTCATTGGGCTAATTTAGTCGGGCTAATTCGCTCAGGCTCATTCAATCCGACTAATTCAACCGGGCTGATGCAATGCATTGGATAAGTTGATTAGTTGGGGCTTCCATAGCACCGGGTTGAAAAGCCACCAGTTAACGCAAAAATGATCAGCATTGAAACAAGAATTGATTGGCGATTTAACCTAAAGATGGCTTGAAGATGGCTTGACCTGAAGGTGGCTGGATGGGGCTGAAGGTTCTTCAAAAATGATCTAGTCCCAAAACCACGGCGGCCAACATTTTTTCAAGATTTTTGAGGATGCATTTGGACGATCGCCCTCATCATACCGAGATTCTCCTTGCAAAAACACTGGACTCCAGAAAACGCAATCGAAAACCGGTTGGGGCCTCCGCTCTGCCCGACCTTGGGGAGCGATCGTCGCTGGCCTCGGGGGCGATCGCTCCAGCAGCACATTCAGCGGCCCCATCGGCTCCCTATAGCCCCGTCAGGTTGACCTGAACCGATCGCGCCACTCGATTTGCCTTGGCCCGGGCCTGGTCGATCGAGTCAGCCCGCGCCAGGGCCACCCCCATCCGCCGATATTGACGGGTGCTGGGTTTGCCAAACAACCGTACATCCGTGCCCGGCTCCATCAGGGCTTCCGCCAACCCGTCATAGACCACCGACTCTGCGGGATCCGACTGGCGATTGGCCAAAATGGCAGCACTCGCAGCCGGTTCGTAAACCGTAATTTCTGGGATGGGCAACCCCAAAATGGCCCGCAGGTGCAGCTCAAACTCATTCAGGTTTTGGGAGATGAGAGTGACCATGCCCGTGTCGTGGGGGCGGGGCGACAGCTCAGAGAAAATGGCAGCGTCAGGCGTGATGAAAAATTCCACCCCAAAAATGCCCGCGCCGCCCAGGGCCTCCGTCACCCGTTGGGCGATCGATTGGGCCTGCTTCAACAGCTCCGGAGCGATCGGGGCCGGTTGCCAGGATTCTTGATAGTCACCGCGTTCTTGACGATGGCCGATCGGGGGGCAAAACAACGTTGGCCCCGCCCACTGCCGAATCGTCAGCAGCGTGATCTCCAGCTCAAAGTGAATAAATTCCTCAACAATCACCTTGGCCTGGTCACCGCGCCCCTGTTCGGTGGCGTACTGCCAAGCGGTGGTTAGCTCCTCGGGCGATCGCACCACGGATTGGCCCTTGCCCGACGAAGACATCACCGGCTTCACCACATTCGGAAAGCCAATCTCTGCCGCCACGGCCTGCAATTCCGCCAAGGTGGCCGCATAGCCATAGCGAGCCGTGCGCACCCCCAACTCGCCCGCCGCCAAGTCCCGGATTCGATCGCGGTTCATGGTGTAGTGGGTGGCGGCGGCCGTCGGAATGACGGTGATTCCGCGTGCTTCAAACTCCGCGAGCTTTTCGGTGCGAATTGCTTCAATTTCCGGAACGATGAAATCTGGGCGATGCTTCGTCACGATCGACTCCAGCGCATCCCCATCCAACATTGAGATGACCTCTGCCTCGTCGGCCACCTGCATCGCGGGCGCATTGGCATAGCGATCGACCGCAATCACCTGGTTGCCCAGACGCTTGGCCGCGATCGCAAACTCTTTGCCTAACTCGCCGGAGCCAAGCAGCAAAAAGGTTTTAGGCAAAGTAGAACCGGTGACGGACATGAACTTTCAACACACCATAGCTGAACGATCATCAACGCCGCAGCCCCAGACCAGAGGCCACGTTTTCCCTGAACATTTTTGCCTGAACGCTTTCCTGGATGCGGTTAACACCACGGAACTGGATTCGGCTCTTTCTGGAGGCGGCACTGATTCCAGCACAACCACCCGATCAAGCACCCATCCCAGTCCCGATCGCCATCCCGATCGCCCCTTAGAAATCGCTCAGGCAACCCAGGGCCAAAGCCCGTTCAGATAACCTTCCTATTATCACGCGGTGGGGGCGATTTCCACAGAGAGCGGGCGACGCAGCGGTTGGTATCTAGCCGAAACAAATCGATCAATCCCCGCCAAATCCCGATGGGCCGTAATCTCCTGATAAGACCCCTTGGCCCACAACAGTTCCATCACCGTCGGAGCCTGCCCAGCCATCACCTCCACCAACCAAACGCCACCCGGTCGGAGATAGGCCGGAGCCGTCTTCACCAAATGACGCAAGCAATCGAGGCCATCGGATCCCCCATCGAGCGCCCCATGGGGTTCATGGTCAGCAACTTCCGGCTGCAACGCAGGCACTTCCGCACTCGGGATATAGGGCGGATTGGAAACCATCCCCGCCAGGTGGCCCGCCAGATCCGTCAGAGGTTCAAACCAGTTCCCCAACGCAAGGTGAATTCGGTGATCCAGCCCTGTGTGCATGGCGTTGAGATGGGCAATTTCCAGCGCCGCTGTCGATCGATCCACCGCCCAAATCGTTGCCTCCGGCATGGCTTCCGCCAGCGCCAGGGCGATCGCCCCGCTCCCCGTCCCCAAATCCGCCCAAACCCCCCGCCGCAAGAGGGCATTCGTCGCCGTCAGCTCCCAAGCCAAGTCCACAATTAACTCCGTCTCGGGCCGAGGAATCAGCACCCCGGGAGACACCTGCAGCCGAAAATTGCGCCAGCCCACCACCCCAGCCAGGTACTGCACCGGTACGCGATCGATCAATCGCCGCTGCCACAGTTGATCCAAGCGCTCTAGGTCGATTCCCGAAGGCAAATCGCCCACCTGGAGCCGCAGCCGCAGCCGATCGACCCCGGCCCATTCGACCAAGAGCCAATCCAGTTCCCCAATGGGCACTTGCTGCTCCGATGCTTGGCGGCGCGCTTGCGCATACCAAGTCCAAAAATCCGCTGTCATGGATCACACCGCTCCGCAATTGCCACAAAGCCTCGAGTGAACAGTGCCCCGCTGCGATCGCTTTGTACCGCTTCATGGCCCTTCTCGCAATGACCGGGCCACAAATTGTGCCCATGGAACCCGCCCAAAAATCAACGGCAACCATTGGCCCGAGCACCCACTCAGGCGATCGGCAATCCATTTCAGGAATGATTTCGGCTAAAACACGCCCGCCAAGGCCAAAACGCAGCGATCGCCCGCCAGCACAGAACACCTCAGGCGCGGTTGTTAATTCTGAACTGCAACACTCTCCCCAGATCTTGAACCTCAGATCTTTTGATTTTTGCAAGGAATTTCATATCATGGCAAAGTCAGAGATCTTGCAAGTGTAGTGCCCAATCCTTAGTCATTATCAGCGGGTGCTGTTAGCCCAAATTCCTTACCGTCACCATCAATTAATAGCTGTTAATAGCTTTCATATGATTCAAGCCTTAAGTTTTTTTTCAGGGTGTATGGGCCTTGATTTAGGTCTCGAAAAAGCGGGTATTGAAGTGTTACTCGCATCAGAAATTGATCCAGCCGCTCGACAAACTATTCAACTGAACCGTCCCTACCTACCCCTATTAGGCGACGTGAGAGATTACACAGCCCCCGAAATTCGATCCCTAGCCAAGCTAAAAGTTAATCAGGATCTTGATTTAGTTGTGGGTGGGCCACCTTGCCAAGCTTTCAGCAGTGCTGGCAAGCGGCAGAGCTTTAATGATGATCGTGGTAATGTTTTTTTATTATTTATTGATTTGGTAATTGAATTAAATCCTCGTTTTTTTGTCCTGGAAAACGTCCGAGGATTGCTATCAGCAACTCTCCAGCACCGCCCCATGCACCTGCGCGGCAAACAAGCACCGCCCCTGAATCCAGAGGAAAAACGCGGTAGTGCCCTAGTGCACATCATTCAAAAAATTAAATCTGCTGGCTATAGTGTTTCATTCAATTTATACAATGCTGCTAATTTTGGCTCTCCTCAACAACGAGAACGGGTGGTGATCGCTTGCAGTCGTGATGGGCAGAAATTGCCCTATTTAACACCAACTCATTCTGAAACAGGGCTTTATAATTTGCCGCGCTGGCGCACGCTACAGGATGCCTTAGCGGGCTTACCCACCGAAGGTCATGAATTTGTGAAATTCCCTGAAAAGCGCTTGAAATATTATCGCCTGTTAAAAGCCGGACAATATTGGCGAGATTTGCCACCAGAATTACACGCGGAAGCCCTTGGCGGTTCTTATCAAGCTGTGGGCGGAAAAACGGGCTTTTATCGCCGTCTGGCCTGGGATAAACCGTCACCCACGATCGTGACTCATCCAGCAATGCCAGCTACCGATTTAGCGCATCCTGAGGAAGATCGTCCCTTAAGTGTTCAAGAATATAAACGCTTACAGGAATTTCCAGATGATTGGAAAATTGCCGGTGGATTGCTCGATCGCTATCGCCAAATTGGTAATGCAGTGCCCTGTTCGCTAGGGAAGGCGATCGGTCAAATGTTGCTTGACTATCTCAACGGTCAAACAGAAACCAAATATCCGGACTTTCCCTATTCTCGTTACTCTAAAACTGATGACGTGAGCTGGTGGGCCGACGTTGTTGGCAACTCAGAACAGCCTGAACATGGTCATGACAAATCACAGCAGCTTTGCTTAGATATCTTTTGATCTATTGCTCACTTTGAAAAGCGAGATAAGCCGCTTCAATATTCAAAATCATGGTTTTTACGCTGTCTTCAACTAGACCATACTCAATCCCAATCTTTGACCAAAACTCCTGACCGCAAGCCCGAGGAATTGTGGGACTAGAAAAGTTCCAAGTCCCTAAACAGAATGCAGCAGCAAATAAGGAAAATTCATGAATAGCTAACTCTTCCTGAGATCTGGGCTTTTGGCTACCGGTTAATGTGCCAGGTGTCGTTTTGAGTTGCGTGAAGATCGGGTTGGTGTGGCCCACCTCAAAAATAATGATGTCTATTCCTGTAATTTTGATCCCAAAGTCTTTTTCTGGGCTGATGGCATAAGGACTGATTTTAGCCAAATCTTCCCATAGTTGACCCATTTTGGTGCTTAAACTGCGAGAAATTGCATTACTAGCAGTAAAGAGTGTTGCACCACAGAGTTCATAGAGATTTTTGGGATTTTCAGCAGCTTGGCGAGGCGATCGCACTAGGGACGGAATCGAGTCGATAAATTGCTGGGCAAATGCATGACATTTTTGGGTGATCGCCTCTGATTGGTTTTGGCGATCGAGTACAGAGTTGTCTTGCTGATCGGCTGTAATTTGTTCACGGCAATAGTCCAGCAATAGCGGCTTGATGGCAGTTGCTCGCTGATAGGCAGTTTGCAAACTCGGTTTGATTTGTGGAGGAACTGTTATTGACTTGGCATAGGTATCAATCAACGTTGCCCGATCGCCCAAGGAGAGTGATCGCAAGTCATCTATTTTCAAATCATTCATAAAGTCTGGCCGAGATGATTAGCAGAGCAGAATCATTCAGCATGTTCCAGGTAGGGGCGCACCGATGTGCGCCCGCAATTTCGCCAGTTTTAAAAAGTGCCCGCCAAGGCCGAAACGCAGCGATCGCACGCCAAGGGATGTTCCTCAATCGTGCCGACCGAGGGCGAATAGTTCCAGCAGCGATCGCACTTGTGCCCCTCGGCATCCACCACGCCCACGCCCAGCGGCTCCGATTCAAAACTGTATTTCAAGCCCTGGAGCCGATCGACTCCATCCAGCAATTCCACCTGGGAGGTGATGAACAAATAGCGCAATTCATCGACCCCGTTGGTGTCATCATTCAGGGAGGAAACCGGGTTGAATTTCGACAGTTGATCGCGCAGGGAATCATCGGCCACGTATAGCAGCAACTTCGCTTCCAGGCTGGCCCCGATCGCCCCATCCTTGCGGGCCGCTTCCAAAACCTTGTTGGCTTCCATGCGGATTTGGCGTAGGTTCTGCCATTTTTCCGCGAGGGCGGGTTGCGACCAGGCGGGATCGATCGCCGTCCAACCGGCTTGGAATACCGATGGATGGGATTTGGCGTAGGGAATCGCTTGCCAGATGTCCTCGGCCATGTGGCAGAGCACCGGGGCGATCGCCTTGGCCAGGTTTTCCAGGGCGATCGCCAAGACCGTTTGGCAACTGCGGCGACGGAAGGCGGCCGGCGCGCTGATGTAGAGGCGATCTTTAGCGATATCCAGATAGAAATTCGACAGATCGACCACGCAGAAATTCTGCACCGTTTGGAAGAACTTGAAGAATTGGAAACTATCAAAAGCTTCTGTAATTTCGCCAAACACTTCCGAGATCCGATGCAGCAAATAGCGATCGAGTTCCGGCAGTTGATCGTAGGGAACTGCATCCATTGCCGGGTCAAAATCGTGCAGATTGCCTAACAGGAACCGCGCCGTATTTCGGATCTTGCGGTACACATCGGCCATCTGTTTCAGGATTGTTTTCCCGATCGGCACATCGGAGGAATAGTCCACCGACGACACCCACAACCGCAGCACATCCGCACCGTAGGGCGGGTTTTGTTTTTGATCCTTGCCGCCGTTGATGATTTCCAGCGGGTCGATGATGTTGCCCAGGGATTTGCTCATTTTGCGGCCCTGTTCATCGAGCGTAAACCCGTGGGTCAGCACCGTTTTGTAGGGCGCATGGCCGGAGTTGGCGACGCTGGTGAGCAGGCTGGATTGGAACCAACCCCGGTGTTGGTCGGAGCCTTCCAGGTAGAGATCGACCGGGTAGCCCAGGCCGCGCTGTTTGGCCACCGCCGCCCAGGAGGAGCCGGAGTCGAACCACACATCCATTGTGTCCGTGCCCTTGGTGTAGGTGCGGCCGTTGCTGCGGTAGGGTTCCGGCAACAGTTCCGCCACGGACAGTTCCCACCAGGCATCGGAGCCGCGATCGCGGAAAATATCGCGCACATGGGCGATCGTCTCGGCGTTCATCAGCACCTCGCCGGTTTCCGCATCGAAAAACGCCGGAATCGGCACGCCCCAACTGCGCTGGCGGGAAATGCACCAGTCCGATCGCTCGCCCACCATCGACTCAATCCGGTTTTGGCCCGTGGCCGGAATCCAGCGCACTTCCCCGATCGCCGCCATGGCCGCCTCCCGGAAGCCATCCACCGAAGCGAACCACTGCTCCGTCGCTCGGAAGATCGTCGGCTTCTTCGTGCGCCAATCGTAGGGATATTTGTGAGCGTAGGGTTCTCGCTTCAGCAGCGATCCCGCCTCGGTTAGGGCGGCGATTACCGCGTCGTTGGCATCCTTCAGCACGTTCAACCCGGCAAAGGGGCCCGCTTCCTCAGTGAAATTCCCCCGATCGTCCACAGGCGACAGCACACCCAACCCGTACTTTTGGCCGGTAATGAAGTCCTCTTGACCATGGCCGGGAGCCGTATGCACCAGCCCTGTCCCCGACTCCGTGGTGATGTATTCGCCGCCGATCACGACGGGCGAGGTGCGATCGAACAGCGGATGCTTGTACTGGCAATGCTCCAACAGTGCGCCCTTGAACGTGGCTCGCACCGTCAGGGCCGCCCCAAAGGTCTCCGCCAGCGACTCCGCCAAATCCTTTGCCACCACCAAATAGCGCGGCAGGCCCGCCAGTTCCCCGGCCGTATCCACCACCGCGTAATCCAAAGCCCCATTCACGGCCACGCCCAAGTTGCCGGGGATCGTCCAAGGGGTCGTGGTCCAAATCGCCACGCCCAAGTCCGCCGCGAACTCACCCAGCACCGGTTGGGCCGCCGCGCTCAGTTCCGTCACCCGAAACGCCGCATAGATCGACTGGGAAATGTGCCCCTCGGGATATTCCAACTCCGCTTCCGCCAAGGCCGTTTGGGAGCTGGGACTCCAATGCACCGGCTTTAGACCGCGATAGATGTAGCCCTTGGTGAACATTTCGCCAAAGACTTCCAGTTGTGCCGCCTCGTATTCCGGCTTCAGGGTCAGGTAGGGATTTTCCCAATCGCCCCACACGCCCAGGCGCATGAATTGGGCTTTTTGGATCTCGACCTGTTCGAGGGCGTAGGCTTTGGCTTTTTGGCGCAGGGCGATCGGGGTGAGGCCGGCGCGTTCGTCTTTGCCCAGGGATTGCAGCACTTTCAGTTCGATCGGCAGGCCGTGGCAGTCCCAACCGGGAACGTAGCGCCCTTTGCGGCCGCGCAGCAGTTGGTAGCGGTTGATGATGTCCTTCAGGGTTTTGTTGAGGGCGTGGCCCATGTGCAACGACCCGTTGGCGTAGGGCGGGCCGTCGTGCAGGGTGAAGGTTTCGCCGGGGTTGCCTGCTGCCAAGGTTTCGTAAATGTTGGCTTCTGCCCAAAAGGCCTGAATTTCCGGTTCGCGCTTGCTGGCGTTGGCCCGCATGTCGAAGGCGGTCTGGGGCAGGTTAACGGTGTCCTTATATTGGCTTTCGGCCTTGGCAGTTTTGTCGGCAGTCACGGCGGTGTCGCTTGCGTCATCAAAGGGTTGCAGTCCCTATGATTCTACCGGTCAAGGAACTTTGGCGTGTTAACTTGACAAAATGCATAATATGGGTTTTGTTGACCGTGATGGTTTTTCTTCAGCTCAACTACATCTGAACTTAGCCAGTGCTATTCAGGAGTCATAGTTATGCGGCCCTATAGTTTTTCAGCACAAAAACTAATTGGACTCAATGGCGAGAAAATTCTAGATTCTTGGCTAGGAAAGACTTACCAAATTTCTGATGTTTCCTCTATTCCGCACTATCAGAAGGCTGGCATTGACCGTGTTTTGTCAATTGGCAAACATACAATCAATGTTGAGTACAAACTTGATCTGAGAGCAAGGCAAACACAAAATCTCTTCTTTGAGCATATTTCTCAGGATCAGGGGATGGTTCCTGGATGGGGCTGGTCTTCACAGGCAGACTATTGGATTTTTCTGATTCCAGATCAAAGAATTTTGGTTATTGAACCTGGAGTGATGAGGTGCATTGTCTGGCAAAACAAGGGGAATTTAGATGAGAAGTGTGTAAAAAACCAAACTTACAACACTCTTGGCTATCCTCTACCAATTTCCCGTGTTGAGTCGGCTGCCAAGCTGGTAGTGAAACTACCTTGTGACTCCCTCCCACCTCCCAACTTTTAGTTTGATTTTGACTATGGAGATCATTTTTGTTTTTGTCTTGTTAGTTGTCTTGATACTCATTCTGGGTTCTTCTTCTGACAGCAGCGCTTCATCTAGTAAGTCCTTTCACGATGTAAGCGACAGAATTTCCGTCAGGCCCCATTTTCGCAAGGGTAGTTTCGTTAGAGGACATACCAGACGAAAAGCGAGGCGCAAATAAATTTGCTTTACAGCACGTGACCAGGGAAGTGCGGTAATAACTATCCCTTCACTCAACTATCACGTGATCGGGAAGTTTACCCGTCGGTAGATTTCGGCTAGGGAAATCGAGAGTTGCAGGTTACTTAACCAGAGAGCCGCATCGATTTCCCCGTGGCTGGTGAACGTCCAAGCCACCGGATCAGTTTTGCAATAGTGCTCGATGTAGGGTTCCTCAGCACTAATCAACAAATAATCTTGGAAGCTGGGGAGCGATCGATACTTGCGGAATTTTTCGCCCCGATCGTACCGCTCCGTTGAAGGCGACAACACCTCCACAATCAAACTAGGATTCAGAATTTCATCATCGCGATCACCGTGAAATTCTGGCTCCCCCCGCACCACCATCCCATCCGTATAAGTGCAGCAGCGAGCGTCAGGAATCCAAACCCGCAAATCGCTGTTATACACCTGCCAATCCGTATCCCGCAGCGCAAAATGCAGAAACGCCACCAGGTTCACCGCAATTTTGCTATGCGCCTCTGATCCGCCAGCCATTTCCACTCGAATTCCATCGTGATATTCATGCCGTTGCTCGGCGATCGCTTCCTGCTGCCAATAATCAGCCAAAGACAGGCGATCGCCCTGCGATGGCGGCACGCTCGGAGCGGATGGGATTGACGCAACCATAGCGAAACCCGAGGGAAACGGGAACTTTAGGTTAATGCTTAGTTTAGCAAGGCGATTGAGAGGCCGCCGGTCGGCGTTATTGATTGCCGAGATTGCGCAGAATTTGAGTTGCGATCGCCAATTCCTCCAGGGAAGTTAGGGGCGAAAAAAGTCGCGAAAGATCGTAACAACGACGCGGTTGCTGTTGCAATTTCACGAAAAACATTTCATCCCCATTGGTGACAAAACCAAAGCTGGGGCGATCGGGATCAGGATTCGCTGCCAAATAAGCCAATGACTGGGGCAAAGCTGTCCACACCGAAAGAGCCGTTTTTTTGGACTCAATCACCACAATCCAAAGACGATCGCGCAAGACCAACACATCCAAACGACCTTGCAGGATTTCATCCCCATCCCCGATCGCCAATTCCACCGAGGGTTCCGCACAAATTTGAAACGGTGGATCGTAAAAACCCGCGATCGCCAACAGGGGCGAAGTGAGCAACAAATTCACCGTTCCTTCCAAAAGTTGCCCGGCCGATCGCTGATAGAGATATCGTCGTCGCAATTGCGCCAAGGCCGCGCGATCGCTCTCCGACAGCGGCGGTAAACGATCGCGCCATTCCGTGAAGAAGTCGCCGCCCTCTTCCCAACGCGCCAACGCCAGGGTTTGTTCTGCAACCGCCAGACTTGTGATGGCATCAGTAACCGCGATCGGCATGAAATCAACCGTTAGGAATTGTTAGTGTGGCAGCGTCGTTCTGGTAACCAAAGCCGATCGCCCAGATTTGGTTGAGTTTCACGGGCGATCGCCGGATGAATTATCCCAATGACTAACCGTTAGGAGTTGACCGGGAGCAAACTAGCATCACAAAACAGCCTGAATTTTTTGCTTCAGCGTCTCGGCATTGAAGGGCTTAACAATGTAGTTGTTAACACCGGCTTCCTTGGCAGCAATCACATTCTCCGTTTTGGATTCTGCCGTCACCATGATGAAAGGTGTGGCGCTTAGTTTACGGTCAGCTCGCACTTCTTTCAACAGTTGCAGCCCTGTCATTGGCTCCATGTTCCAATCTGCAATGATCAGCTCAACCCTATTTTCCCGCAGCTTTTGAAGGGCGCTAACACCATCACCCGCTTCTTCAATATCGTCATAACCAATCTGCCTCAACAAATTCCTGATGATTCGGCGCATGGTGGCGTAGTCATCAACGACTAGAACTTTCATCTTCTGTTGCTCCTATGGGTGAAGAGATGGTGAGCCATCAGGTCTATACTTGGGCGAAAAATGCAGCGCTTGGCAAATTTGACTGTGATGGCCACGACAATGAATGAATCTTAATAGATTGGATTGGTTAATGCGGCTAAAAATATCGAGACTCAAAATTAGTTTATGTTTTTTAATTTTTTGGATATCAATCTTTTAGATTTCAATCTTTTGGCTGGATTGTTTCTGAATTTGCCACTTCCGAATTGGCTAAATTAACTGGTTCAATGCCCTCGGTTTCGATCGCCTCTGTGGCGATCGACTGGTTGCCCGATCGCTGATATTTGGCCCAGAGGGGATGGGGCCGGCCGGCCATTGCATCGGAGTCGATCGCGCCGGGGCCCAGGGCCGCCCGCCAAGACCAGGTTTCCGGCAAGGGGTCATAGCCTCCCGGCTGGAAGGGATGGCAGCGCAGGATGCGGGCCAAGGCTAACCAGCCCCCGCGCCCGAGGCCAAATCGCTGAATCGCCCCGATCGCGTAGTGGGAGCAGGTGGGGTAATAGCGACAGTTGGGGCCCAACAGGGGCGATAACAGGACTTGGTAAAGACGCACCAGCCCGATCGCCAGTCGGCCAGGGAGCGATCGCAACAGGGAAATATGGTTGGTAAAACCTGTTTGGTAAAACCCGTTTGGTAGCTGTTTAGGCTTTTGAGATATCCTCTCAGGCATCTTTTTTAGAAGGCTTGAATCCATTCTTTGATTTCGTATTCTGTCCAAATACCGTTTTCCCAATAGGGATCGGCTTCGATGAGCTGACGAACGATTTCTTCGCTGTCTGCTTCATAGATGCCAAATACTTTGCTGTTGTCTTTGGTGGGGCCTAGGGTGATCAAAATGCCTTCTGCTTTTTGTTTGGCTAAGCCGTCTAGGTGCGCCTGTCGATAGGGGGTGCGTTTTTCGAGGGCATCTTCACAGTAGCTGCCAAACAAAATGTATTTAGCCATGGTTCAAGAGTTGTGATGAATTAGGTTTTTGGGGGCTGCCGATTGCATGGAAAAGCAAAAGCAAGCATGAAAGCGGTGGCTGAACGTGGCTCTTTTCAGCCACCGCCTTCAGGCAACTTAGGAAGTGGATTTGGGATGCCAAACCCCATGGAATCCGAGGTTAATCGGGTGGGGGAAGGCTAAGCGGGCGATCGGGACATCATCTAGCCGATCGCTCTGCCAGATGCGCAGGTCGCTGCAATCCCGGTTGCCATCATAGACCACGCTCAGGATCCAACCCGATCGCCCGTCGCCGGCCGGGTCGGCCACAAACAACGGCTCCGAAGGATAGCACCCCGGTTCTAGGCTGGCATAGGTGATGCGATCGGTTTGGGCATCGTGGCGGGCGATCGTGCCGAATTGTTCCTGTTTGAAAGCGGCGGGGCGATCGAGGTCGGGTCGATGGGCCGAAAAGTAGCTGTAGCGGTTGGGGGAGCCAACTTCGCTGGGGGCCACGGTCGGAAAGTCCGAATGGCGATCGAACAGAATCCGTTGATCCAGCAATTGCCGCCGCTGGAGATCGAACCGCAATTCCACGTATTGGGATGTTGCAAGGGTGTTGATTTTGCCGCTGGCCGCTTCCTTCAGGTGTTGGTTGGTGGCAAAGTTTGGGTAACGCGCCATGGTCAGGCTGACGGAGCGATCGGGATTCTGCCAACCGTTGCCAAAGTGCCACTGAAACCAAGGTTCCGCTTCAATGGTGGCGGCGAGGGTCAGGGTTTCGCGATCGACAAACCAAACTTGCGTGGGCCGATCGCCCTGCCACTTCATCGCGTCACTGAAACATTTGAAGTTCAACAGCGCTGGCAACAGTTCCAAACTCAAGGGCGGAATGCAAAAGACCAGATAGGGCCCCGCTAACACACAATCATGGATTAAGGGCAGGGATTGCAGGGGCAGTTGGCGTTGGGCCAGGAGGCGACCGGCGCGATCGAACCGCAGCAAGTTCAGCTTGGGACGGGGGCCCGGCAACACTCCAAAGTTATAGATTTCGCCCGTGGCTGGATCCACCTTGGGGTGAGCAGAGAAGGCCTGACCCGGCTTCAGCACCCCATCCAAGGAATCGGGGCCGATCGTGGTCAAGTTGTCTAAATCCAGCGCATGGGGCCAACCCCCTTCCCACAGGGCCAGGAGCCGATCACCCAAGGGCAAAACGGAAGTGTTGGCGGCATTTTTGAGATCGCGCCCCACCCGTTGCCACCAAGGTTTTGGAGCCAGTTGCCCGTAATTGGCAAACAACCATCGATCGGCCGCTTCTTCCTGTTCGTAGGCCGCCGTTTGCACCATCCGATAGGTGGCTCGGGCCTGGGGTGGGCCTTGGGGTTGATCGGGCGATCGGCCAAAATGCACCGCCAACACCGCCCCATCTCCATCAAACCAATGGCCCGTGGGCTGTCCCGATCGCACTATCCGGCCCGGCCCGTTGCGGTAAAGCGTGCCTTGCAAATTTTCGGGAATTGCCCCAGCGGTCACCGTCAAGGGCGTGAGCGGAAATTCGATCGCCGGTCGCTGCACGGCCGGCAACCACTGAGGATCGCGACTCGTCTGAGCTTGCTCTGTTGCTAAAACCATTAATTTCGCAATCTCCTGACGAATGATGGCCTGTGTTTCGCGGTTCAGCGCGGCCCTACGTCAATCTGGGATGACCTGGGACGAGCTGAAATGAACTGGCATGGATCTGAAGAGTCATCGTCGGCTGTTCCTAGGAAGCCGTTGCGCGATCGTTTTCCACTTCCACGGGCGGCACGTTGGGCAATGTGCAGCAATTGACCTGATCTAGGCAAACCTTGCCCCACTGCAACGCCCAACGCACCAAAGCCACCCGATTTTCGGTTCTGGTTTTGGTCAAGATATTACTGATGTGGTTATCAACCGTTCGCTTGCTGATCTCTAACTGCTCCGCAATATCTTGGTTGGTTAAACCAGCAGCCACTAATTCAACAATTTGCAGTTCGCGATCGGACAGGGAGATCCAGTTATCCATGGGACGGTAAGACTTTCCGTTTGTTGAATCCGTATATTTACTTATTTTCCCCCAGTTGCTTGCGGCCTGGGGAAGCGACAACCGGGCCGAGCGCCCCGTTGCTTCAGCAACTCAGATCCCTATGAGTGTACTTGACGATTCTTAACATGCCTATGGGGCACGGGCCGATCGATCCCAGCGGCCCTAAATCCAGCCCCGCAACCAGTAAGCCACCATCCCCACATATTCTTTAATGGCCCGAGTGGTGGCCCGCAAATTATCCGCATCGGGCAAGAAATTCAACGCAATTCCCTCTGGAGAACTGCGCCGCTCACGCTCATCTTGATCACTAAAAAGAAAATCCGTGGGAGCCGCGATCGCCTCAATTCCCAGCTTGCGAAAAATGGCGATCGAGCGCGGCATATGCATCGCTGAAGTCACCAACAACACCCGCCGCAACCGTTCCCGCTCCAAAATCTTCTTCACCTCTTCGGCATTTTGGCGCGTGTTCAAGGAGTTGGGATCCTGCAACATATCTTCGCTCGGAACTCCCATTACTCCCGCCAACTCCGCCATGGCCGCCGACTCCGGCTGACCGCCACCACCCCGCCAAGCAATTCGACCGCCACTAAAAATCAGCTTCGGAGCCTTGCGATCGCGATAGAGCTTCACCGCATAGAGGGTGCGATCGCCCTCATCAGCCAGATCAATCCAAGGGCGAGGTGGCTCCGTGGACTTAATGCCCCCACCCAAAACCACGATCGCATCGGCCCGGGGCAGGTCACCGGAGCCGCCCGTTTGTTGCTGAAGCACCAGGGCCCGCGACTCCAGCGATCGGGTCAGGGCCACCGCCACCCACCCATTCGCCGCCGTCCACAAAATCACCAGCGCCAAGGCCACCGCCCAAGCCGCCCAACGCCCGCGCCGCATTGACAACAACACCAACGCCGCCACCATCAGAGCGCAACTTAGCCCCAGGGGATAAAAAAACAGTGGCAACAGCTTCGATAAAAACAAAAACATGGGCAGCGATGGCAAGGGCAGAAACAAGGACGAAAGCATAGTTCATCATTCATAATTCGCCTTTGCTTGTCAATCGCCGTTTCAGTTCCTAAGCCAGCATAAGACGATGAAATCGATGAGTAATTTTTTAAAGGTTTGGCACAAGATTTAAAACAATTCCCAAGAAGGAATTCAACACAAAAATTACTGGAGCGAGTTGAATTTTGATTTTGGGTTGATTTCGGCAAAACTTAAGATTCAGATTAGATTTTCGATTATCTATCATCAAAATTGTCAAAAATATTTAGAAAATCATTAATTAATTCAGCAAAAACCGTTAAATATCGATCAGTTCATGATCGCATGGATCAAAGCACTTAATACGGGCTTAAGCATTCATTGAATAGAAATTAAATGAAAACCAAGCCAGTCAACTCAGTAAAATTCAAGCTATAATTATTGCCGATTATTTTCAGCCAATCGCTTTTGATTGGTTTTAATCACGCTCAGAGTAATTAAGATTACCCTTTTAATCGGTTTTCAGAATTAGTCTGCTGGATTGGCTCAATGAATTGAAATGGGATCCTATGCAAACATCGATGACCTTGCCGGAACCGATAACCTTTGAAGCGGCGATCGAGCTAACGCAAGAATGGCTCGATCGCTGGGCTACTGGATCCTGGACAACAACAGAATTCGCAACGGCGGCAGCTCAGTTAGTGGCCAATGTGGCCGGGGCCCGTGGTTTTTTTGTGGTCTATTTGACCGACGAGCGATCGATTGTGGACCCTGCGCCGGAAGCCCTTGTGGTCACCCTTGCTCAATCGCCAGACCAGGTGTTGGAACTTTTGGTGAAAAATCTGGCCATGGCGGCGGCCATGGTGGTGATTCACGAGCGAGCGGGCGATGGGGCCATGGCTGACCAATCTCGCCGCACCAGCCGCCGATCGGGCAACCTGCTTCAGCAACTGGATCAGTATTTCGCCGCCCATCCGATCCTCCTGGCAAAAGCCGCCAGCCCTTCCATCACAGAGCTGCTGCACCAACTCCGAACCGCAGCCACCGAGCAAACCGGGCCCTTCGCTGACTTCCTGGAACGGTGGGGCTATGACGATTTGCAACGGCGGGCGATCGTGCGGGCGATCGAACATGTGGGTATGCAACCGGGTCGCTAGGGCAACGGCCAAGCGTTGTCGATCGAAAATCCGGCTAGCCACTCAACCGGCGGGGAAGTTTAGCCCCGATCGGCGCACTTGTTTGGGGTCTGGGGGCGATCGATCCCGATCACTCAAATCCTCAACCCTGCGGGAGAACCCCATGGAGGCAAGGGGCTTCACCCCCTTGTCTTCCCTAAATTTCAAGCGCTATTACCCATACTGATATCAACACTAAAACTTTGAGATTAATTTTGGAATTAATTTTGGGATTGATTTTGGGATTATTGTGCCCGTTGTTACCGGATTTGCCTTGTTTACGCTTGCTTGGGACTTTCGATGCAACTCCGTAAACTCGTTTGTTTTTGGGTGCTTTTTTTAACCCAACACTTAGACCAATTAGCTTTTATTTTCTAATTGATTATCTAGAATAATCGATCCTCGAAATCCATGACAAGCTCCAAAAAATAATTCGATGGGTAACCGAAAGTTATAAGATGCAAGGCTACCGACGGTAAAACACAGCCTCCACAGTCAAAAATCATTTTGACAATCTCTATCCATACCTTGGTGAATATCTGCGATTCATCAGTCAACTCATTCACAAATCAACCTATTCACAAGTAAAGGCATCACAAGTCAGCTTAAAAAGCAATGGAGATCTCCCTGAAATTTCATCGGGCGATCGCCTGTTTGTGGTTTTTGCTTAACGAAAATTCAAAATCAATGACACAAGAAACGATCGTGACCCGAAGCAAACAACCTTGGGGTAGTCGTTGGCTCGCGTGGATTCTGGCCATGCTGGTTGGTGTGGGGGTTGTTCTCCGATTTAGCCATCTCGAAACCAAAGTGTATTGGGGTGATGAAGTATTCACCTCCTTTCGGATTGCAGGCTACACCCTCGCGGAAGTCAACCGGGAACTACTGGATGAGCGCCCCCGCACCGTGGCTGAACTGCAAGCCACCTATCAGCAACCCCATGAGCAGCGATCAATGAATGACACCATTCGATCGCTCGCGGAAGATGACCCCCAACACCCCCCTTTTTTCTATATATTCGCCAGGATTTGGGAACAAATTTTAGGCAGTGAATTGGGCACGAGACGCGCTTTTGCAGCCCTTTGCAGCCTATTGCTCATCCCAGCATCGGCCGGCATTGCTGTGGAATTATTTGGTAGTCAATTGGCTGGCTGGATTGCGGCGGCCATGGTTTCCCTGTCGCCATTTCATTTACTTTATGCCCAAGAAATGCGGGAGTATGGCCTTTGGGCTGCCATGATTGCTCTCACCGGTTGGCTGCTTTTGCGGGCACTCAGAACGGGTGGCATTTGGGCTTGGGTCGGGTGGAGTTTATCGCTCGCCCTGTTGCTCTATACCCATCTGTTTTCAGTCTTAATTGCTGGGGGATATTGCTTGGTTGCGGCCTATTGGCTCTGGCGATCGAGTCAGTCTGTTTCGGCTGATCAATCTACTCTCACTCGATCATCTTCTGCGGCTAATCAATCCGCAATAACCGAGCAAGTTGCTCCAGCAAATGCTCCCCCAGCGCCCCTGTCCAGGCAATGGCAATTCTTTGGAATCAGTACCCTCAGTGCTGGCGTTTTATTTTTGCCTTGGATCATTGCCACTCTCCAAAACCTCAGCACCATTTCCCGCACTAACGGATTTACTGCCCAAGCCGTTCCTTTCAGCACATTGCTTTATAACTGGTGGCTGAATTTGGCCCGACCATTTGCAGATTGGGAGCCAACAGGACAGATTTTAAGCAACCCGATCGCGGCGCAGGGAATTGTCTTGGCTATTGCCATTTTGGTGGCCATTAGTTTTTGGAACTTGGCTTATCGTCAACCGCTGTTGAGTCGGTTGTTGTTGTGGGCAATGATGGGATCGCAGGGCTTGGCATTGGTGATTTTAGACCTCAGCCAAGGAGGATTTCGATCGGCTATTATTCGCTACCTTGCACCTTGTTATTTGGGCTTGCAACTGACCATCACGGGCTATTTGTCAACGCTGTTGCTGCCAAATACCATTCCCGATCGCCCTGCTCAGCAAGCTCATCATTCATCCAAATTCTTGTTCATCAAGCAGAACATTGATCAGAACATTCATTACATTCATCGGCGGCTCATTGCCTATGGCCTTTTGGCTATCCTGTTGATCGCGGGCGGCAGTTCTTGCGCCATGATTTTGCCTGCCAATACTTGGTGGAACAAACAAGGGAGCTATGCAATTCCTCCCTTAGCTCAAGTCATTGAGCGCTATGAATCACCTTGGATTGTTGCTTACGACACCATGCCGCGCATGTTCTCCCTCAGCTATCACCTCAATTCTCGGGTCGTGATGCAATTTATACATGCTCAGTCACCTGTAAATGTGCCCCCAAATTATGATCTGCTGTTGTTTCGTAGTTCCCTTGAGGTGCGCGATCGACTGCGGCGTTCTGGCTGGCAGCTCGATCGCCAATTTCAAACCAGCACCATCTATCCCTATCTATCTCCCCTGGACAAACAGGCTCAACTTTGGCTGGATTCGGCGCAGCGCAATTCCCTGCTTCCTTGAACGGGCCTTCGATTGACCCAATCTCGATTGGGCGCAGTCAAACTCGATCAGTCTCAATGAATCTCGATCCATTCCGACTCATCCAGACAAGTCGAAATTCATTGGGATTGATCCAACCCAGCTGCGTCAGGTTAAGGGGGAATTTACCGGATTCGGTCTGTGTCGCCTGTCTAGTTAGTTATCAGTAATTTTGAAGGATAATTAGACTCAAGGGGGTGAATTAGTGCTAGAACAAATTTAGGTTGTTGCAGGAATCTTCCATGCGATCGACCATCGTCTAGCTCGTAATGGAGAAAGCACCAAGTTTGTTCTTCGTCTTTGCCGATTCGGATCACCCTCGAATTTAATTGCTTCGTAATGTATAAAAAAGCTCTTTGTTATCACGGAAATAACAGTTAAATGGAAATTAATAGGCATTTTGGCAAAATCATCAGTGAGAATTGATACAACTCCTTCGTTCTAAATTTGCAGCATCCCTGAGCCGTTCCAGTCAGCAGCAGCGGATCCAGCAAAAAATCGGTGAAAAAGCTTGAACCCCCAATGACAGCGATCGGGTCATTTTCTTAAAGATAGTAAGGCACTGATAGTTGCATAATCTTTCAAGGAATTAAACCTCCCAGGAATTAGTAGTCATGAAGCCTATTCTTAGCTTGCTATTGTTTCAAGCCTCAGATGAGGATGTCTTATCGATTATTCGAGAACTTTATCATCATCACTTTAATTTAAGTTGGAAGTGGGTTAAAAATACCAAGCAATTACAAATTGCCCTGGCAAAACAGTCATGGGATTTAATTATCTCTAATCATCAAGATGCTGGATTAAGTGCCTTTGATGTTCTCAAAATTCTACAATCATCCAAACGTGATATACCGCTGATTGTTATTTCAGAGGTGATCGAGGATAGCCTAGCCGTTGACCTCATGCAGGCGGGCGCGGTGGACTGTTTTGTTAAGGGCAATACCACCCGCCTCCCGGAAGTGATCCGTCGCGAAATTCGTGAGGCCCAAATTCGTAGAGAACAGCGCTTAGGGGCATCCCAATTAGAAGCAGTTCAAGAGCGGTTGCAATTGGCGATCGAAAGTTCTGGGTTGGGATTGTGGGATTGGTTTATCGATCGCGGCGAGGTCACCCTCAACGAACGTTGGGCTGACATGATTGGCTATACCCTCGAAGAACTAGCCCCCATTCAATTAGGAACCTGGCAAAAATACACCCATCCTGAAGATTGGCCGAAGGTAGTTTCGGCGCTGGATAGCCATTTTCAAAACCAAACCAGCGCCTATGAATGTGAATTGCGAATGCGCCATCGATCAGGGCACTGGGTTTGGGTGCTGGCAAGGGGCAAAGTTGTTGAGCGCGACGCAACGGGCCGCCCTTTGCGGATCACAGGGACACATCTAGATATCACAGAGCGCAAAGAATCTGAATCCTTGCTCAGCAAACGGGAGCGCTACCTAACTGCAATTGTTGAGATCCAAAAGCAACTTTTATCCAACCATACGGATCAGAATATCTATCAAACAATTTTGGAAATTCTGGGGCCCATTGCCGGAGCCGATCGGATCTATGTGTTTGAAAAGCATCAGGATCGGTTTGGAAATTCTCTCATTAGCCAACATGGGGAATGGTGTCGCCCTGTCATTCAATCTCAGCTTAGCAATCCCCAATTTCAGAATTTGCGTTGCCATCCTGAATCAAACCCTTGCCTTTCTCAGCTAACTCAAGGGCAATTAATTAACAGCTTGGTTTCCGATGTTTCAATGTCGGAATTTCAGGCTTTAATTGCACCAGAGGTGGCGGCAGTTTTGATGCTGCCCTTGATGGTAGATGGCCAATTTTTTGGGTTTATTGGGTTCGATCGCGTCACTCCAGACCTGTGGGATGCGATCGAAATTAATCCCCTCAGTTCCGTTGCGGCTGCGATCGCCCTGTTCAAGGAACGAGAACTGGCAGTGAGGGCCTTGGCGCGCTTAAACCAAGAGCTAGAGGAGCGGGTGGAGCAGCGAACTGCGGCTTTGCAAGACAGCGAAGCGCGGTTACAAGCAATTATTGATTTTGCCCCCGCTATTATTTATGTCAAAGATCTTCAGGGTCGCCACACTTTGGTTAATCGATCATTTTTGAAGTTTTTTGGCTGCACTAAGCGCGAGATCTTAGGCAATACTAACCAAGACCTGTTTGAGCCAGAATTAGCAAAAGTTCTGGATGAAAATGATAATGAGGTCTATCGGCTCGGTCGTTTTCAGCAATATGAAGAAGAGATGGAAATCAATGGCAGATTCTACACGTTTTTGTCTAATAAATTTCTGTTGCTCGATCGAGACTGGCAGCCCTACGGCCTCTGTGGCATTTCAGTAAACATCACATCCCGCAAAGAAGCTGAAAAAGCCATTCAGCGACAACTGGCAATGATGGAAGCTGCCATTGATGGCATTGCCCTCATTGAAAATGGTCAGTTGACCTATGCAAACCAAGCCCATGCCAATTTGCTTGGGTTTGATCAGGTTGAAGAACTCATCGGTCAACCTTGGCAACAGTTCTATGACCCCCTGGAAACTGAACGATTTGAGCAGCATATTTTGCCCCAGCTCCAGCGCGATCGCTCCTGGCAAGGAGAGGCGATCGCCCGGCGCAAAGATGGCAGCACATTCTATGAAGGGCTGTCCCTCACATTGTCCGAAGATGGCACTTTAATTTGCGTCTGTCGGGATATTAGTCATCAAAAACACACAGAGGCACAACTAACGAGTCTTTCTAATCGTTTAGCCTTGGCGTTGCAATCGGCAGCGATCGGGACATGGGAATGGAACTTTCAAGATGAAGTTCAATGGGATTCGCGCATTCGTGAAATTTATGGCTGGCACAACCCCGATCGCGATCCCACTTACCAAGATTGGCTGAACTGCTTACATCCAGAAGATGCCATGGCGATGGAAGCCTTCAGGGAATCGATCATGAATCATCAAGGGGAATTAAACCTGGAGCTGCGCATTAACCGCCCTAACGGGGAACAACGGTTTGTGCAATGTTTTGCGATCATTGAGCACGACACCAACCATCAACCTCTGCGCATGGTTGGGGTTAACTATGACATTACTGAGCATAAACAAGCAGAACATGAAAATCAGTCGCTGAAGGAACGATTGGAATTTGTTCTTTCGTCCAACCCAGCAATTATTTACACTTGTCAGCTAGGCGAAAATTATCGATTTACCTTCGTCAGCCGCAACATTGAATCAATTTTGGGCTATCCCAAAGAAGAATTTTTGCAGAATCATGCCTTTTGGCTAGAGCATATTCACCCAGAAGACTTAACCTATGTCCTTGACAGCCTGCATAATTTAAACGACCTGAAATATCATGTTCGCGAATATCGATTTTTGAAGAGCAATGGCAGTTACTGTTGGCTGCATGACGAGTTTCGGGTGGTTTACGATACCCAAGGTAAACCCCTAGAACTGGTGGGTTACTTTGCCGATATCAGCGATCGCAAGGATACCGAAGAAGCCCTCAAGCAAACCAATGCGCAATTGGAACGGGCCACCAGGCTCAAGGATGAGTTTTTGGCCAGCATGAGCCATGAGCTAAGAACGCCTCTCAATGCCATTTTGGGCATGTCGGAAAGTTTGCAGGAAGATATTTTTGGGCCAATTACGCCAGAACAAACGAAGGCCGTTGCCACCATTGAAAAAAGTGGGCGGCACTTGCTGGAGCTGATTAACGACATTCTGGATTTGTCGAAAATTGAAGCCAATCGCCTGGAATTAGATTTGGATTTGGTTTCGGTTTGGGATCTGTGCGAAAACAGCTTGGCTTTTGTGAAGCAGTTAGCTTCGCAGAAAAAAATTGCCCTGAAAGCCTCGATCGCTGAAAATCTGCGGGATTTGTCGATTCAAGTGGATGGGCGACGGATGCGGCAGGTTTTAATCAACTTGTTGAGCAATGCGGTTAAATTCACGCCGGATTCTGGGGCCGTTGAGCTGGTGGTGATGATGGAAGAAGCACCGCAAAAACCACCCTATGAACCGCTCGATCGAGAACCGATCTCAACATCTATTTCAGCGCCGATCGAAGCTTCAAATTCCCAAGCTTCAGGTTCCCAAGCGTCAAGCTCCCAAAGTTCCTATTCAGATTTTCGACCGGCCCAAATTTGCTTCACTGTTCGCGACACAGGCATTGGCATCGCGCCAGAAAACCTATCAAAACTGTTCCAATCTTTCGTACAAATTGACAGCCGCCTCAGCCGCCAATATGCAGGCACAGGCCTAGGCTTGGCGCTGGTGAAGCGCATCACTGAATTGCATGGCGGTCGGGTCAGCGTCAGAAGCGAAGTGGGCCAGGGCAGTTGTTTTCAGGTGTATTTGCCCTGTTGGTCAAAGGGACCAACGCGATCGCCCAGCGCTTCTGAAGTAGCCCCGGGACTCCATAGCTCACTGCCTGCTTGCAACGGAACCCAATTGATTGACTTGCAAGCGATTGAAACCGGTCAGCCATTAATTTTGTTGGCGGAAGATAACGAAGCCAACATCATGACCATTTCCAGCTATCTAAAGGCACAAAACTATCAGATTCTATCGGCCCAAAATGGCCGAGAAGCTATTGAAATGGTGCGATCGCACCAACCCGCTTTGGTGTTAATGGATATCCAAATGCCAGAAATGGACGGGCTGACGGCCATTGCCCAAATTCGCCAAGATCCCGACTTTCAATCCTTGCCGATCATTGCCTTGACGGCCCTCGCTATGGCAGGCGACCAGGAACGGTGCTTGCAAGCGGGAGCCACCGCCTACTTGAACAAACCCGTTAAGCTCAAGCAATTGGCGAATATGATCCAGGAGCTATTAAAGCAATAACCCAAAAATCTGGAGTTAAAGATCTGAAGTTAAAATCTGGAGTTA
The DNA here is from genome assembly GCF_055193175.1 of Limnothrix sp. CMB-01. Classification (NCBI taxonomy): domain Bacteria; kingdom Bacillati; phylum Cyanobacteriota; class Cyanophyceae; order Pseudanabaenales; family Pseudanabaenaceae; genus Limnothrix; species Limnothrix sp. CMB-01. The sequence continues at coordinate 4,310,531 of NZ_CM143720.1, read as the reverse complement.
AAAATCTGGAATCAAGCCCCTAGAGCAACACCAAGGGACTATGGCAAAGGCTCAGTCACCAATACTTCAGCAGATATTGAAAAAGCCCAAAAAAGAAAAGCCCAAAAAAGCTCAAAACTAAATTTGGGTATGTTTCACGTTATCAAACCGGGCTGCATATCCTAATCTAGAACTGAATGAAACCTTGAATAGGCTTGCTACATCACCAACCATGACCCGCGACCCCCTATCTTGGACTGATTTAGCAGCGCTGACCCAATGGCAACCGAACTTAGTTCATGGGCCCACCAATTCCCAAGCAAAATTGCGACTCTTTGGGCAGCCGGACGCTGAACCCCGCGTCACGCTCTATCGCGATCACCACGCTTGGTGTCCCTATTGCCAAAAGGTTTGGCTTTGGCTAGAGGAAAAGCAAATTCCTTACCGCATCGAAAAGGTCACGATGTTTTGCTATGGCCAAAAGGAGCAATGGTATAAGCAAAAAGTGCCCTCGGGCATGTTGCCAGCCCTGGAACTAGATGGGTATTTGATCACGGAAAGTGATGATATTTTGCTGGCTTTGGAGCAGGCATTTGGGCCATTGATCTATGGCATGGAGTCGGCGCTGGTGTTGCCTTTGCGCCGTTTGGAACGGTTGCTGTTTCGGGCTTGGTGTTCCTGGCTTTGCTATCCAACCTTATCTGAGCAGCAGGAGGCTCGAAACCGGCGGCAATTTCTGGAGGTGGTGACCTCCGTTGAGGCGGCCCTGGCGGCAACTTCTGGGCCTTATTTTTTAGATCAATTCAGTACGGCAGATGTAATTTTCACACCCTATGTGGAGCGGATGAATGCCAGCTTGTTTTACTACAAAGGCTATTCATTACGGGACGAAAATCCCCGTTTGAAAGATTGGTTTGCGGCGATGGAAACTCGATCGACCTATCGCGGAACCCAAAGCGATTTTCATACCCATGCCCATGATTTGCCGCCACAAATGGGCGGCTGTTGGGAGAACCAAGATCCACAAACTGCGATCAATCAAACCAAGGTGGATCATGGCCCTTGGTTGGGCTTGCCGGACGCAACCTATGAGGAGCCAGACACGGCCCGATCGGAGGCCCTATTTCGGATGGTGAAGCATCGGGCGAATTTAATTCGGGTGAATCCCAGTCACGATGAGCTGGTGGATCAGGCGTTGCGCTGTGCCCTGACGCGGATGATGACGGGTGAGGTTTGTGTGCCGCCGTCGGGGTCGGATGTGGCGTTGCGATATCTGCGCGATCGAATCAGCGTGCCTCGGGATATGTCGATTTATGCGGCGAAATATCTGCGTGAAGCCCTGGAGGCGACGGCGGCCTTGGCGGGCGATCGCCAGGGGCCACCGATTCCCACCAAGCACCGCCGCGATCAGGATCCAGCGAATTTCTTGCGCTGAGGATGAATCCAAGACGGCTGGGAATGGCTCAGTTGGCACACGATCGCGCCCCATACAGCCACAGCACCACCTGATCCAGCGCGGCCCGCAGGTCACGGGTGGGGGTGTTGGCGTGGTCAATCATCAAACTAAAGGCCACGGGCCCCCACTCAGGATGGTTCAGATAGCCAGACAGGGCCGCCACGCCGGTCAGCGTACCGGTTTTGGCGCGTAACTGGCCCGCTAGGGGAGTGTCCCGAAAGCGGTTGGCCAACATGCCGGTTTCCCCCGCGATCGGCAGGGAATTTTCGTAAATCTGGGCATGGGGCGATCGAGCCATGATCGTCAGCAGTTGCACGATCGCCTCGGGGCTAACCAGGTTTTGGCGCGACAGGCCCGCACCGTCCACCAGCCGATAGGCCGTTGGATCCAAACCCAAATCAGTCAAGACGGTTGTGAGCCGATCCATGGGGCGATCGGGATCTAACCAACGCAACAGGGCCTCCGCCCCCAAGTTATCGCTGGCTTGGTTCACCTGGCTAATCACCGCCGCCAGATTGGCGGATGCCAGTTCCGCCGTGGGCTGTCCCAAGGGCCCGGGCGGATTCCGGAGATTCACGATCGGGACAACGGGCGGATTCCGAAACCGATCGTAGGCAGGGGCAGGCAGGGGGGCCACTTCCAAGGGCGATCGCTGCCAATTCACAGTCGGCGGTGGCGGCGGGGCCACCAACGGGTGCGATCGCACCTGGCGAAAAAATTGCTCCGACAGGCGATCGGCAATCAGCCAAGCGAATTGTTGGCCCGGTCTGGGATGGGCCACTTCCGCTTGGGCCAATGTGCCCGTGGGCAGCCCCCCAGTGAACAGAATCAATCCCGTTTGTCGATCGCGTTGCAATTGCCAGGTGGGTTCCGCGTCGGCCGGCAAAGCCTGAAATCCCCGAGGCTGAAACCAAGTCAACAACCCTTCCACTGGCTCTTGGGTTTGCACTTCCAAACTCGGCGCACCGTCCAAAAACTGGGGGCGAAAGGTCAAGGAAACGGCGTTGCGATCGACCATGGCCCGGTTCACCACGGGAGCGTAACCATAGGTCAAATCATCCCATTCCCAACTGGGCGGAGTTTCTGAGCGATCGAACACCACCACATCCAGCGCCTCCGTTGGCGGGTGCAAGGTCGCCAGGCGATCGGCCCAAGCCTGGAGCTGTTGGTGGGTGATGGTGGGGTCACCACCGGGCACAATCCACCAAGCGGGCCGGGGTTGGGTGGCGCTTTTGGGTCGCCAATAGGCCCACGTGGGCGATCGAAACTCGGGGCCCAACGCCGCCAGGGCCGCCGCCGTGGAAAACAACTTGGCATTGGAGGCTGGCACAAAAAATTGTTGAGCTTGCCCCTGAATCAAGGTTTGGGGATTGGCAGGATCCAAGGTGCGGGCCAGGAATCCCCAGTGCGATCGGGCCCAGCGGGGATCCTGTTGCCATTGGGCGATCGCGGCGGGCAAATCCGCCAAGCAACGGGGTTGGGCTGGCTCCGTGGCCCCGGCAACTCCAGCCCCCAACAGTCCGATCGCCCCGATCGCCGCCAACCCTTGAGCAGCCCAGCGTCCCTTGATTCGATCGTCCATGACGATGTTTATTGACAAGATTGATTAGTAATGTTCGCTTGAAAACGCCCGTTAACCGTCCATTAGACTGCAATTCGCTCATCGGGCTTCGGTTTCAACTCAGCTCTAACTCCACTCTTAGCCAAGTCCCAATCCAGATCCAATTCAGATCCAATTCAGACTCAATTCAGATCTAAGTTGCAGCTATGACAGATTGCTCCCGCCGCCGCCCCCTACAATAGGAGGCAGTCGAGCTTCTAACCGCCTGCCCAGTGCTAGGCGATCGACCCGCCCAGTCTCATTGGTAGCCATTCTGCCAGGGCGATCGCCCCGATCGCGCCCCCCGTTTTCATTGCCCCATCCAACTGATCGCCGTTTTCGATTTTTCCTAATTTATGGAGTTTCAGCTCACCGAACGCCAAGAGCGCATTTTGTTCGCCACCATCCGTCACTACATCTCCACGGCCGAGCCAGTGGGGTCAAAGGTGCTGGTGGAAGAATATCAACTGGATGCGAGTCCGGCGACGGTGCGAAATGCCATGGGGGCCTTGGAAAAGGCCGGCTTACTCTACCAACCCCACACGTCAGCCGGGCGCGTCCCATCGGACTCGGGCTATCGGGTCTATGTCGATCGTTGCGCTGTCCCGTCCGATCGCACAGCCCAAAAGGTGAATCAACTCCTGAGCGATCGCCTGGATGCTTCGTCGCCCCACTTGGAAGTGTTGCTGAAGGGAGCGGCCCAGTTGTTGGCTCGCCTCAGCGGTTGCATCGCGGCGATCGCCTTGCCCCAAACCCGCACGGTTCAGGTGCGCCATGTGCGACTGCTGCCCATGGAAGTCGATCGGGTGATGGTGTTGGTGGTGACGGATGATTACCAAAGCCATTCCGCGATCGTGCCCTTACCGAACACCGAAGAGGCTCCCCTACCGGATCCGGAAACCCTGGAGCGGGAGTTGGTGATTCTGTCGAACTTTTTGGATGCTCGCCTGCGGGATCACTCCCTTTTGGCCGTGGCCCATTTGGATTGGGATGAGCTGGGCCGGGAGTTCGATCGCCGGGGCCAAGCTCTGCGGGAAGCCTTGATTCATTTGGCGCGCCGGGCCCAAACCCCGATCGCCACCCGAATTTTGATTAGCGGCGTGTCGGAGGTGTTGCGCCAACCAGAGTTTTCGGAGCTGCAACAGGTGCAAACCCTGATTCATCTGCTGGAAGCGGAACAAGATCAACTGTGGTCGCTGATTTTTGATGAGCCAGAAGATGAGCGCCGGGTGCGCATCCGCATTGGCATGGAAAACCCCTGGGAACCCATTCAGGGTTACACGCTCATTTCTTCCCTCTACGGCAACGGCCTATCGCCCCTTGGCAGTGTGGGCATTTTGGGCCCGACCCGGCTGGACTACGATCGGGCGATCGCCGCCGTGGGGGCCACCGCCGACTATCTATCCGAGGTGATGGGCGCATCAGGATCGGAACTGCTAGCAGGTCGCTACCACCCGGCGATCGGCAACCCCGATAGCTCCGGTTAATTGCCCCCAAACCATGGGCATCAGCCCTTGAGACGCGAAATGGGAGTGGTTGCCAGACCCGATCGACCGGGGTGCTTCCGGGTGCAACGAACGGCCCCGCCCGTGGCAAGATAGGGGCGATCGATTCGCAGGAGCAGCGACCATCTTGGAAGTGACGTTTTTGGGCACGAGTTCTGGCGTACCGACCCGATCGCGCAACGTTTCCAGTTTGGTGTTGCGGTTGCCTCAGCGGGCCGAAGCTTGGTTATTTGACTGCGGCGAAGGCACGCAACATCAGCTCTTGCGCAGTGAAGTGCGATCGAGCCAAATCACCCGCATTTTCATCACCCACATGCATGGAGATCATATCTTTGGGTTGATGGGATTGTTGGCCAGTTCTGGCTTGGCGGGGCAACCTCACCCGATCGATCTCTACGGGCCGGCCGATTTATCGGGGTATTTAAAAGCCTGTCAGCGCTATTCCCAAACGCGCTTTTCCTTCCCGGTCAAAGTCCACACCGTGGAACCGGGCAAAATCTTTGAAGACGACGAATTCACGGTGCATTGCCAACTGCTGGAGCACCGGGTTCCGGCCTATGGTTACGCGGTCACGGAAAAAGATCGCCCCGGCCGATTTGATATTGAAAAAGCTCGGGCCCTGGAAATTCCCGCCGGCCCGGTTTATGGCCGCCTGAAGCGCGGCGAAACCGTCACCCTGCCCGACGGCCGCACAATTGACGGCCAAACCCTCTGTGCGCCGCCGGAACCAGGACGCAAATGGGTTTATTGCACGGACACAGTGTTTTGTGAGCGATCGATCGAGCTGGCCCAGGATGCCGATGTGCTGATCCACGAGGCCACCTTTGCCCACGCGGATTCACAATTGGCCTTTGAGCGGCTCCATTCCACCACCACCATGGCCGCCCAAGTGGCCTTGGCGGCGCAGGTCAAAACCCTGATCATCACGCACTTCAGCCCCCGCTACGCCCCGGGCAACGCGATCGACTTTCACGATTTGCTGAACGAGGCCCGAATGATTTTTCCCAACACGGAAATGGCTAAGGACTTTTGGAGCTATGAAGTGCCCCGCCGCCGGGCGATCGACCTGGCCTCGGTTTAGGCCAATCAACCCGGGGCCAATCAACCTAAAGCCCATTGATACCGATTCACAACATCGATGAACGTCGATCGATGCTGACCAGTGCCGACCAGTGCCAATCAACCGATCGATGGGCGATGTCTCCGATCGATCGAGTCTGTACGCCATGACCCGCCGAATTGCGAGTCGCACGGTATAGTTACCCCAATCCGTTTTTCGCGCAACCATGTACGACAAGATTACGCCCCCCACCGTCGGTGAAAAAATTCGCTTTGAAAACGGTCAACCGATCGTCCCCGACAACCCGATCGTTCCCTTCATTCGCGGCGATGGCACGGGCATTGACCTTTGGCCCGCCAGCCAGCGCGTGCTTGATGCGGCGATCGAACAAGCCTACGGTGGTCAGCGCAAAATCTCCTGGTTCAAGGTCTATGCGGGCGACGAAGCCTGTGAAGTCTACGGAACCTATCAATATCTCCCCGAAGACACCCTCACGGCCATTCGGGAATATGGCATGGCGATTAAAGGCCCCCTCACGACTCCCGTTGGCGGCGGCATTCGATCGCTCAACGTAGCCCTGCGGCAAATTTTTGATCTCTACGCCTGTGTTCGTCCCTGTAAGTATTACAACGGCACGCCTTCTCCCCACAAAAGCCCTGAAAAACTGGACGTGATTATCTATCGGGAAAACACCGAAGATATCTACCTGGGCATTGAGTGGAAACAGGGCACTCCTGGCTGCGATCAATTGATTGATTTTCTGAACAATCAACTGATTCCCGAAACTCCGGAACTGAAAAATAAACAGATTCGGTTAGATTCCGGCATCAGCATCAAACCCATCAGCATCACCGGTTCCCAGCGCCTAGTCCGTCGGGCGATTCAAAACGCCCTGCGGTTGCCCAAAAATAAACAGGCCGTGACCTTGGTTCACAAGGGCAACATCATGAAATACACCGAAGGAGCCTTCCGGGATTGGGGCTATGCGGTGGCAACCGGTGAATTTCGTGCCGAATGCGTGACTGAGCGGGAGTCGTGGATTCTGAGCAATCAAGAGAAGAATCCTGACCTGTCGATCGAGGACAACGCCAAGCTGATTGACCCCGGCTATGACAGCTACCCCGCCGAAAAGCGGGAAGCCATTTGCCAAGAGGTGCGCGAGGTTCTGGAAGCCATTTGGGACAGTCACGGCAACGGCCAATGGAAGGAAAAAGTGATGGTCAACGATCGGATCGCTGACAACATTTTCCAACAGATTCAAATTCGCCCCGATGAATATTCAATTCTGGCGACCATGAACCTGAATGGCGATTATTTGTCCGATGCGGCCGCCGCGATCGCAGGCGGTTTGGGCATGGCTCCGGGGGCTAACATTGGTGACAACGCAGCCATTTTTGAAGCCACCCACGGCACTGCGCCCAAGTATGCGGGATTGGATCAGGTCAACCCGGGATCGGTGATTTTGTCTGGCGTAATGATGTTGGAATTCATGGGCTGGCAAGAGGCGGCTGATCTGATTAAGACCGGTTTGGCCAAGTCGATCGAGCAGCGAGAAGTGACCTACGATCTGGCTCGACAGATGGAGCCGCCTGTCAATCCGCCGCTGAAGTGCTCGGAATTTGCCAGCGCCATCATCAAAAACTTCGGCTAGGGCTTCTATGGGCCAAGGGGCGAATCCGTTCCCAAAACAGTGGGTTCATCACCTGCTGTGCTGCGGAAGGACTGACCTTGGCCCCGCCTCGATCGGTTCCCGATCGATTTCCCTAATCAATTGCTGGTCAATCATGGCTATGCCTGGCTGACCAATCCTGATCTCAATTTCCAATTCATCCATACCAATCAGCATGGAACCTGGAACCTCAAAGTCAGTTACTTTGATGGCGATTTTCGATGGCGATTATTTAAGGCCGATCGATGGTATAAACCACGACTTCATAGCCCAAATGGGATCAATTTCAGAGCGGCTTGCTGTTTAAAATTGTTTTGAAATTGGCCGAAGCGTCTACAAAAGACACTGTTAAGTTCTGGTTTATACAATTAGTCGCCTGTTTTTAAAAGTCGGGTTATGGTGATAAAGAATCCCTTCGTAGGGTTTTCTTCTCGGCCAATCTCGATCAAATTCAATTAATCGCAGTTTGCTGCGGTCTTTCGCCCCTTTTGAACAGAAGCGTGATTTGGAACGAATGCTAATGGATACCGTGACTGTGCAAGATTTGGCAGCCTATTTACGCGAACCGACCGGTCTGGTGCAACTGGTAGATGTGCGGGAACCTCAAGAATTGGCCTTGTCGCAACTCCCTGGATTTATTAATTTGCCCCTGAGTGAATATGAACAATGGAGCACCATGATCGAATCAATCCTGAACTTTAATCAGGAAACCTGGGTGATTTGTCACCACGGGTTGCGATCGGCTCAAATGTGTCAGTGGCTGGAAGGGAAGGGCTATCAAATCGTGAAAAACATCACAGGCGGCATTCATGCCTATGCCCTAGAGATCGATCGCTCAGTGCCCCTTTACTAGGTTTTCTTTGGAGTTACTGAGGTCTTTCAACTAAACAAATCGCAATTCGTTTGCTGATTGTTTGCTGAAATTTACTGAAGTTAATTGACGTGATCTGAAGTTGCTGAAATTGGCTGAAGTTAATTGACTAAAGTTAATTGACTAAGGTTAACTGATGTGATTTGAAAGTTGCTGAAATTGCTCAAGTTAACTGATGTGATCTGAGTTGATCCCACACCACAGAACTCAGTGGGACAACTCACCGCTTGGGCAAGCTCGGTTGCGACCACGGGTTTTCGCTTCAAACAGGGCCAAGTCAGCCGCGGCCACCAGCGCCGAGGGATCTAAATTGGCACGCGGAATCAGACTGGCGGCCCCTAAGCTCAGGGTCACGATCGAAGCCACGGGCGAATAGGCATGGGGAATTTGCAAATCGCGGATGGTTTCGAGAATGCCATGCGCCACCGTCATGGCTCCGTCGATGTGGGTTTCCGGCAAAATTACCGCGAATTCTTCCCCGCCATAGCGAAACGTGAGATCCGTTGATCGCTTCACGGCCTGGGCGATCGAGCGGGCCACCTGGCGCAGGCAATCATCCCCCGCCAAATGGCCATAGCGATCGTTATAGGTTTTGAACGAGTCAATATCACCCACCAAGATTGCCAGGGGCGATTGTTGGCGCAAGGCCCTTTGCCACTCTCGGGCCAGGGCCTCATCGAAACTGCGGCGGTTGGAAATGCCCGTCAGGCCATCCAACGTAGCCAGTCGCTCCAACTTTCGGTTGGCCAACTCTAACCGTCGATATAACTCCGCCTGTTGAATTGCGATCGCCAGTTGGCCGGCCAACTGCTTCAAAAACTCAATTTCCCAGGCTTGCCAACTGTGGGGTTCGTGCCACTGATACACCACCAACAGTCCCCACTGATCATCTCCAAGCGGATTAGGCGGATGTCCCGTGGTGGCCCCGCCCTCTGGGCGATCGTCCATTTTCAGCGGCAACACCGGCACCGCTTCCCCTCGCAAAATGGGCACGGCTAAGATGGCACGCACCCCCGCCTGGGCAATGGCATCCCGGTAAGCGGCCGGCCAGCGATCGTCCGCCAACACATCCTCCACCTCCCAAATCTCATGCTTCACGAGGTAGAGCAACCGCTCCAGGCCCGCCCCGTCGGTCACCGCCTCACTGCCACAGACTGGAGGAGCGGCATCACGGCAATTCATCGCCGACAGCTCCAGTGCATGGGTGCTGGATGGGTCAGCGTCCGATCGACTCGCCATCCCCGCCGGAGTCAAGTGACGATAGATGGCCGTTTGATCCACCCCCAACACTTCGCGCACCGTTTGCACCGTCGTTTGCAGAATTTCCCCCAAATCTAGCGATCGGCGAATTTGCTGGGTCACTTGGCTCAGAAGTTGTTCCCGTTCCGCCTGTTGCCACAACAGGGCCTCCGCCTGTTGCCGTTCCGTAATATCCGTAATCACGCCCAGCAGTTGCCGTTGGGTTGAATTGGGCAACATCAAGGGCTTTTTAATGGTTTGAAACCAACGCACTTCGCCCGTTGAGCTGCGGCGTGGCTCCTGGGCAATATATTTTTCTTGCATGGTTTCAATAATCGATTCTTCCTCCCGCTGGCTATGTTGCACCTGGGCCGAGTTTCCGCCTAGTTCCGCTTCTGTTTTGCCCAGCATTCGCCCAGGCGTTGTGTTGTAAAACGTTGCTAAAGCTTCATTAACTAGGGTGAATCGCCCTCGTTCATCCTTCACAAAAATAAAGTTTGGGTTCGCGTCAACAATTGCCCGCAAAAACGACTCCTGCCGTTGCAATTCTTCGCGGTTGTGGCGCAGGTCATCCAAAATTTGTTGCCGCTCGATCGCATAGCGCATGGCCCGCGACAGCAAATTTGGCCGCAATTCATCTTTTAAAAGGTAGTCTTGGGCCCCTTCGCGCAAGGAAGCCAACCCGATCGCCTCGTCATCCAACCCCGTCAGCACCACGATCGGCACATCGGCCACCGCCGATCGCACCCGCCGAATCGTATCCAGCCCGTAGCTGTCCGGCAGGGCCAAATCCAACAGCACAATATCGTACCGCCGTTGATTCAACAGCGTCAGGGCATCGCTCAGGCGATCGACCCTTCGCCAACGAAACCCTTGGGTCGTCACCTTCGCCAAAATCATTTCCAATAATCGCGCATCCGTGGGATTGTCTTCCACGACCAGCACTTCAATCGCTGAGTCCCCCACCGCTGAATTAACCTCCTAGATCCTGTGGCCGCGCGATCGTGAGTGGCATAGCATGACTGACCTCAAATGACCTCGATCGTTGTCAACTTCAGCCTAACCACCCAAACCTCAACCCCCAAGGGGATTGATTGGCAAAATTGCCGCCACCGGTTTGCCTAATCATTTCCGCCCATGCGACTCCAGCAGTCCTCCCACCCAGAAAGCAATCAGACCTTGAGGGCGGTTGTCTAGCAGAATCCCAGTGATCCTACTCATTTAACCAACCCCATGACCAGAATTTTCCCAAAGGTAAAGGCAAAGTAAAGGCACAGCCGAACATCCTTGGAAGTTCGGCTCGTTAGGTCTATCTCATGCAAATTCCTGCCCTATACATCATGACCCATCTTTTTAAGACCAACCTTAAACTGGGAAGTCTTAGCAAGTGAGCTGATCAAACTCATGATTTTCGTCTAAGTATTAACGAGAGAAGCCTACCAATCAATATTCTTGGATTGTTTTTACGCTGTGATAGAAACATCACTGTCCTTGAATATTTTCAGGATCAATCATGCGCTCCCGATCGGTCAATTGTTCAGTATTAACCCAAAGCAACCCAAGCATGGTCAAGGAATGTCTGAGCAATGTGCGAAATGCTACCAGAGTGATTACAGATTCAAATACAGCCCTTACCTCGCTGACTACGCACAGTTATCTATAGTTATTTGTAGTTATCTGTAGGATGGCTAATGTCCACCTAATGATTGCTGCATGGCATCTGTGATATGGCGTGCCGATCGTTCCGGGTAAAGGCTCTATATCAATTTTAGCTAACGATTCGATCGATAGTGGTCAAGTTTAGTTATGCAAGCGGCTCATCCAATCTGTTCGGTTTCTTTGCAGGGAACAACCATATTAAAATTAACTAACTCGTCAAAATAAATAATCAAGTAAATAATCAAAATCAAGAACAAGAACAAAAATTTTTATGATCTTACATCATTAGTTCAAGTTTCATGTTGTCAGCAGTGAAAAATTATCTATTTTATTTTCAGAGTTTATTTTTAGGCTTCATTTTCAGAATTTATTTCCAGGTTTTATTTCTGGGTTTTATTTCTGGGTTTTATTTTCAAACAGTAAACCGATGATGGCTTTTAGAACTTTGGAGAGGGTAATTTCACAGAACGTAACCAAAACGCCTCGATTGCCAGTAGCGTTTCTAAAAGACTATGTAAACTATCTGGCTTGGTAATGTAGGCATTGGCTTGCAATTCATAGCATCTGCGAATATCTTCCTCTTGATCAGAAGTGGTCATCACAATGACAGGAATAATTTTGAGTGATGGATGTTTTTTAATTGCTTCTAAGACTTCATAGCCACTACGACGGGGTAAGTTCAAATCTAAAAGAATTAAATCGGGCCAGTATTTTTCAGGAACTAATGCTGTTTTCTCTAAAAACTTGATTGCTTCTTCGCCATCTCGCACCAAGTGTAATCGATGGGGAATGTTCAGCCGCCCAAACAGCCTTTCTGTTAGCCTGGCATCAACCGCTGAATCTTCAATGAGTAAAATTTCAATATTTTTTGCTGGCATTATAACGACATCCTAACAATCTGGTCACTGCCTGCTCATTTGCTGAAAGGGGTAATGATTCTGAAATTGGGGGTCATTATTAATGGGATTATATTCCTATTGACTCATCATTTCTATTCACTCACAAACTCACTCATTCACCAATCCTTCGATCGATCAACAAACCCTGCACAGCCCGATCGAGAACCCCTCAACTGAGAAATCCTGCTGTTGTCTGGCAATTACTCCATTAAACCCACTCAACCAATTCAGCCCATTGAACTCATGGCACTCCTTGGGCTGGCCCAACTCAAACGATTGGGCAATTTAATAACAATCATTGGCTTTAATAACACGGACGAAAACCCATGGCACGGGCGATCGAGCGGAATTAAACATCAATCCTACAGGGTTGCGATCGCTAGCTGGGGCTAAAACTTAGCTCAGTGATGGGAATGGTTTCGGGCTGGTCGGGAATCGTAAACCAGAATGACGATCCTTGGCCGAGTTGAGATTGCACCCCGATCGAGCCACCGTGACGCTCAATAATTTTCCGACAGATGGCTAACCCAATGCCAGTCCCTTCATATTCTTCACGGTTATGGAGTCTTTGGAAAATATTAAAAATTCGCTCGCTATATTGTGGGTCAATTCCAATGCCATTATCAATGACCTGAAAACGCCAATGATGCTCTTCGTGATTAGCAGTAATGGTAATGACAGGATTGGATTTGCCCCGAAATTTTAGGGCATTGCCAATGAGATTTTGAAAAAGCTGTGCCAATTGCATAGAATCGGCCAAAACAATGGGTAAATTTTTAGCCTGAATAGTGGCCTGATTATCTTGAATCGCCAGTCGTAAATTATTAAGTACGATCTCAATAATCTGGCTGCAATCAACCGGTTCTAGGGTTCGGCCGCGAGTTTCCACTCTGGAATAGGCCAAAAGATCTCGAATCAATTGGCGCATTCGTTGGCCGCTGTCGATGATGAATTGCAAATATTCTTGGGCGTTTTGATCAAGTTGGGGGGCGCATTCTTCCGTGAGCATTTCTGAGAAGGCAATGATGCCACGCAGGGGTTCTTGCAAGTCATGGGAAGCGACGTAGGCAAATTGCTGGAGCTGTTCGTTGGAGCGCCGCAATCCTTCAATGGCTCTGGTGCGTTCTTCAAGGAGGTGGGCTTGGTAAAGGGCAATGCTCAGTTGTCCAGCCAGTTGTTGTAACAGGTCAATTTCAAAGGAAGTCCAATGCCTTGGCCCCTGACATTGCTGAAGGCACAGCAGCCCCAACAGAATGGTGGCCGGTTGTAGCCGATCGGTCAGCACTTCCGGGGGCACAAATCCAAGGGCACTGGGATTGAAGTGAACAGCGGCGATGGTGACGGGGACGATCACTTGGCTACGAATGCTGAGGCTGTCGATGCAACTGCGCTGTTCGGGGGACAGTTGCAGTTGGGTGAGGTCGTCTTCGCAGGAAATTTGCCCCTGCCAGTAGCGATCGAGGTTGGGGTGGGTGTTGTCTAGGTTGAGGGTGCAACACCAGGTGTGGCTGGGGTCGATCGCCCCGAAGGGCTGGGCGATGGCTTCGGCGGCGATCGATCCGTTGCCGTCCGCTTGGCAACGGTAGAACATCACGCGATCGGCTTTGAGGGTTTTTTGCAGTTCGCTGACCGTGCGCCCCAAGATCACTTGAATATCCAAAGATTGGCGAATTTTGAAGGCGATCGAGGCGAGCAGTTGCCGATAGCGGTTTTGGTTGTTGCGCTGGAGGGCGGCTTCTCGCTCTTGGGTAATGTCGCGGGCGCTGCCCAGGAGCTTAATCACGCGGTTCCAGGCATCGCGGATGGGGACTAAGCTGGTGTGCCAAATTCGCTGTTTACCCCGAATCATCAGCTCTTCTTCGCAACGGATGGTGTCCCGGCCAGCCACGCAGGCTCGAAACCGAGCAATGATCGGCGTGGCACAACTGGGGGGAAACAGGTCTTGGGGCGATCGACCGATGATGTGGGTGGCGCGGTGTTCCAAGGCCCGTTCAAAGGCGGGGTTCACGGTTTCGTAGGTGAACCGTCCGTCTGGGTGGACATTAACCAAAAAAATTCGTTCGTCCGATCGCTCAAAAATACTGGAGTAGAGCGCTTCTGAGGCTCGCAGCCGATCTTGGGTGGCTTGGCGATCGTACCAGGCGTAGATGGTGTCCCCAATGGTTTGCAGAATTTGCAGGTCTTGGGCTAACCAGGAACGCGCTTGATGAACACAAAGCACCAAGGCTCCCCAGAGGGCATCCCGGCGATCGTGAATGGCGGCAATGAGCACGGAGTTGGCCCCCAAGCAGTTGAGCCACTCGGTCACGGCGGAATCTTCCGATTGCAGGGCCTGTCGGGATTCAATCACCACGGCTCGATCGCGCCCTAATTGCTCAGTCCAAAGGGGCGGCAAATGGCCCCCAAGGCGGTTAAAGTCTCGTACCACAGGCATTTGATTCTCTTCATGCCACTCGCAGGCCAGGTTCAAAAGGGGGCGTTCCATGGGCCCATGGAGCAGCAAGACCCGATCGGCCAACATGGCTCGCCCCACCGCTTCCAAAACAGACCCAAACCGCACATCATCATCGGCAGTCACCAACAGACGCGCCACATAGGCCACCACACTTTCCAGGCTGAGGCGATAGCGCAAGTCTGCCTCAACCCGCTTGCGATCGCTCACATCCCGAATGGCCACGGCATAGGCCGGCTCCCCCAACCACTCGATCGGGGACACATTCAAATCACCCACGCCCACGGAACCATCGGGGTGCAGAATATCAATTTCTGTGGTTTTCTCGGAGCCGATCGGAATTCCAAGGTGCTCGCCCACCAACTGTTCCGGCGATCGCCCAAAAAGCTGACAGGCCGCCGGGTTGGCATAGTCAATTCGCCCCTCGCGGTTCACAATCACGATCCCATCGATTGTGTGATCCAACACCTGATCCAAGACCGCTAACCACGATTGGGATGCCGCTCGAGATCGATCGGCTGCTCCCAAGGCTGGCAGGCGATCGCCTTGAATGGCGGTAATTTCGCCCTCGGTGGGCACTATTTTCGGCCCGTTGCCCTCGGCACTTGGGGCCGGCGGCATGGCAACCGCCTCGATCGAGTTTTCGGGGTTAATTTCAGGGTTAACTCCGGGGCTGGTATCAACGTTAATTTCGGGGTTAATTTCGGGGCAAATTCCAGGATCAGAGCTGGTTTCCGGTCTAATTTCCGGTTCAATCTCAGGTCTAATTTCAGGGCCGGTTAATAAACTCTCAGCGGCCATCCCGGCCCGATCGCTGCTAGGGCCCGAAAAAACGCCCCCCAAGGGAATTCTCAAGCCGGGTAGCACGGTGGTTGACGGCACTCTGGGCCGCTGACCGGCGGGGTTGGCCGGTGAAGCTTGCGGTTGCCAGCCCATTGGCGCGGATGATGGCAACCCGATCGTCAATTCTGAATCATCACTGGGCTGCAATCCTGATTCTGAACGGGCTGCCAAGTCCGCTGTCCATGGGGCGATCGGACGGGTGGAGTCGTTGTCTTCCCGATTGCGGTCTTCCCGATCGCAACTGGCCGTTGCGAGCAGGGGTTGCTCGATCGAAGGCAACCCTGGGGCGCAATTGATGACCACACCGGGAATGATGCCCGGAGTTGCCCCCGTCTTCGAGTGGGAAGCTGGGTTAATCGTCGAGTTTTCGATCGGGCTTGCGATCGGGCCGCTGGCCAATTGGGTTCCTGAATTTGGTTTCTCCGCACTGGCCCGCACAATCACCGCAGCCGAATCCGCGATTTCACCCATTTCTTCCGCAAAAGGAGCCGCCAACGCCAACTGCCGCTCCCAATTGGCCAACACCCCTTGCACCAACCGCAACGATCGCCCCAACCGGATCAGGCCTCCCGTCGCCGCCAACGCCGACCACACCAAAGCATCTAGCGCACCCGCCTCAATGGCCGCCACCTCCGCAGCGGGCGAGTCCACCAACACCACCAACAAGCGGGCGATCGAAACCTGATATTGTTCATCAACCATCCCGGACAAGGGCATCGCAACCGGTGACCCAGAGGGGAGCAAACACCGCCACAACGGCTCTCCCTGCTCATTCACCACCGCCCCATCCACCACCAACAACCCCGTTGGCCACAGGGAACTGTCATTCGCCAACCATTGCTGCTGGGCGATCGCCCCGTCAACGATCGAAGCAGCCTGGGCCCAGTGCGTATCCACCTGCGCCAGCCACTGCACCACCTGCTCTGCCCGATCGCGATCGGCACAGACTACCGTTGTTGGCAAAACCCGATATTCCATCTCCCAATGGTACGCAGAACCGCCAATCGCGCGCTGCAACCTCAAACACCCAAATTAGACTTCAATCACACCGCAAATTTTGCCAACTATCAATCTTGGCAGCTATTGTTAACGACCATGCTCCTAAATGCTTTCAGTGGTTAAATGAACCATGAATGCCGATCAAGGGCTAGTGAAAGTCAGCAACTTTCCAGTTCTTGATGCGCCATTCCTCCGCTCTTGTGAACTTTCACTCTTCTTTAGACTTTTTCCTCAGAGCCATGGCCGAATCTCTCGCGCTGATTGACGATGACAACTGGGCTGCCAACTTAGAGCAAGTGATTCGTAATGCTCAAGATGGCGATACCATCATTGTTCCCAACTTCTCAGTTCAAGCCCTTGCTGAACGAGCCAAGGATGAATTATATCCTGATAAATTACTGCTCTTTGTGGTTCCAGAAACTGCCAACTCCGAAGCCAGCAATTAAGAGCAATTAATCTAACTTCATCAAACACTAATCAACAGTCCGTGCAAAATCAATTCAGGAACTTACAGGAACTTAGTTGCTCCAAAGCATTCATTTAAGTATCCAGTCAGTTATTGATCTGCTTGATTGTGCTTGATTGTGTTTGATGACTTGATTATGTTTGATGACTTGATTGCGTTTGGTGATGCGTTGGGCTTAGGCCAGAACCAGAGCAACTGTGGCCAAATTGTTTGCAAAACCAAGGCGGTTCCCGATCGCCAGTGGTCGGGAGCCGCCTGTTGTTGTTTGAGGATTTGTAACCGGTGACTCAGCGATCGCCAGTAGGCGATCGAGAACCCCGCCAAATAGGTGGCCAAAATCAGACCCAAACCATGCTGAATGAAAAACTGAATGAGAAAACTTTCCCAGTGATGCCCAAGAATCATCGAAGTGACAACACGATTGCTAACAGTTACTCAATGAGTCCAAAATCTTGAAGAAATTTTGACAAACCTGAGCAAGCCCATTATATCGGAAGGCTAGATATCGTGAGGCCACATATTCCAGGGGCAGATGGTGCAGGGTCAGATATCACGGAACGCAAGCAAGCTAGATATCCAAAAGCTCAGGAGCAAACTAATTGCTCAACCCATTATTGCTCAACCCATTACCGAACTAATTTGCGCAACTGAGCCAGCCACGGCGCACAGCGTGAACAATTCGATCGATTGCGGCCAAATCTTCGAGATCTAACGAGCAGCTCAACAGAGCACGGGACAGACCCCAGCGATCACTCATGGTCAAGCACCGGGATTCCCAAACACGCGAAAACAGTTCTGCCAACATATCTTTGTAGAACCAGGTTGTTTGCGACATGTCTGTGAACCTCCCAGGGCATTTCAGAATTGGATTGCTAACAAAAAATTCGATGTTGATGTATCGGGTTTCAGTGCTCAGTGCCATGATCTTTGGAGTTGGTTAAGGGTTGGCGAAACAGGACAAAAGCCAGCTATTGGAGACAACTAATTTTTAAGAGTGATGAAGGCACTGGGCACTTGCGAATTAGTTATCTCGATGACATTAAATATGCCGTGATTTTGGCTTGAACGTTGTGATTCATCTGTAATTCAAGCCGTGATTATTTCCCCGCAATCGCGTGACGAAAGCCCATGATTGTGGGTGGTAATTTCACAGGCCAAGCGTGATCCACCGACAGAGGTGCTGTGATCCCGATCGCCCGGTGATCCCCCGCCGGGGCCCAACCCCTTGGGGCCGCCACCTCTTGCCCGCTGCCAACCGCAATGCCCATCGCCCATCTGGGATGATTGAGAAGGCTCGTTTGGATTCCGAGATCACCAACGCCTTTCGCCGATTCCGTTAGCCTGAACCTAGGCTTCACCGCGCGATCGCCCCGGAACAGTCACACCCTGGCTCAACTTCCATGCATTTCTGGGCAACCGCGATCGCGTCAAAACTTACAGAATCACGGCCAGCCCCTGCGTTATCACGGGCTAAGGGGCGATCGACTCCAACCCCCGAGCCTCGGCCAGCGATCGCCCAACCCGATTCACCCTTTATTGGCCCAACCCCGAAAGCCCATGACTCGGCCCACGCATCCGCCTATGAATGTGGATTCCTACGATCCAGGGGACTTTTACGATGAGATGTTTGCCGGCCCCGGTCAGCCCCGCCCCGAAGCTCAATTTTTGGTCGATCGCCTCCGATCGCTATCGGCCACCGAGGTCAGCCAACGCCAAGAAGCAGCTCAAATTGCCCTCTTCCGGCAGGGGGTCACCTTCAATGTGTATGGAGCCAGCGAAGGCATTGAGCGAGCCTTTCCCTTCGATATCATTCCGCGCATTATTAACGCCCAAGAATGGCAAACCCTCGAACAGGGTCTGAAACAGCGAATTCATGCCCTGAATTGCTTTTTACAGGATATCTATAGCGATCAAAAAATTATTGCAGATGGTATTTTGCCCCGCGATTTAATCGAATCAGCCAAGGGATTTTTGCAGCCTTGCATGGGATTGCAGCCCCCCAAGGGCATTTGGTGCCACGTGACCGGAACCGACTTGGTGCGCGATCGCCAAGGGCAGTTTTATGTGCTCGAAGATAACCTGCGCTGCCCGTCGGGCATTTCCTACGTTTTGGAAAATCGGCGCGTGATGAAAAGCACCTTCCCCAAGGTCTTTGAAAACGCCAACATTCAGGCGGTGGATGAATATCCGTCGCGATTATTGGAAACGCTGCTGAACCTTACGCCCGATCGCCTGGCCAATCCCACCGTCGTTGTGCTCACGCCGGGAATCTACAATTCCGCCTATTTTGAGCATTCTTTCCTGGCTCAACAAATGGGCGTGGAACTGGTGGAGGGGCGAGACCTGGTGGTGGCCGATGGCTATTTGCAAATGCAAACCACCAAAGGCCTGCAACGGGTGGATGCCATTTATCGACGGATTGACGACGACTTCATCGATCCTCAGGTGTTTCGCCCCGATTCTATGTTGGGCGTGCCTGGGCTAACGGATGTGTATCGATCGGGACGAGTGGCGATCGCCAATGCGCTGGGAACCGGCGTGGCCGACGACAAGGCGGTTTATGCCTACGTGCCCAAAATGATTCGCTACTACCTGAATGAAGAGGCCATGATCCCCAACGTGCCCACCTATCTTTGTTGGGAACCGGCGGACTTGACCTATGTGCTGGAACATTTGGATTCATTGGTGGTCAAGGCGGCCAACGAATCCGGGGGCTATGGCATGTTGATTGGCCCCCAATCCACCGCCGAGCAACAGGCCGATTTTGCCGATCGAATCCGGGCCAACCCCCGCAACTACATCGCCCAACCCACCCTCTGTCTGTCGCGGGTTCCCACCCTGCTCGATGGGGAGTTTGAGGGCTGCCATGTGGATTTGCGCCCCTATGTTCTCTATGGGGAGGATATCTATGTGCATCCCGGCGGTCTGACACGGGTGGCCCTGCGTCGGGGATCGCTGGTGGTCAACTCTTCCCAAGGGGGCGGCTCCAAGGACACTTGGGTGTTGATGGATTAGGCATTGCAATCGAAAAAAATCACCCAACCGATCGGGCTGGGTGACTCTTGAAATGCCTTTTTGGCAATGGATCCAGAAACCTGAATCCCAAATTTGCATAGAAGTGGGGAATTGGGGAATCTGGCCCCAACGAACCTAAGCTTGGCGAGAGTAGTACTCAACCACCAGTAGTTCGTTGATTTGCAGCGCCACCCACTCGCGATCGATCACGCTGTTCACCTTGCCGGTCAACTTTTCCTTGTCAAATTCCAGGTGGCTGGGCATGTTGGCCAAACCGGGGAATTGCAGGTTGTTTTCCACAATTTTGCGCGATTGATCTTTCGGCCGCACCGTAACCACGTCCCCAGGACGGCACTGATAGCTAGCCACGTCCACGCGCCGGCCGTTGACCATGATGTGGCCATGGTTCACCAACTGACGAGCGGCGGGAATGGTGGGAGCCATGCCCAAACGGAATACGGTGTTATCTAGGCGCATTTCCAGCAGTTGCAACAGCACCGTTCCCGTGGAACCGGCTGCCCGACGAGCTTTCCGAACGTAGCGCAACATTTGGCGCTCGCTGACACCATAGTTAAACCGCAGCTTTTGCTTTTCTTCCAAGCGCACGGCATATTCCGAACGCTTTTTGCGGTTTTGGCCATGTTGTCCGGGCGGGTAGGCACGCTTGGCACTCTTGCGGGTCAAACCCGGCAGCTCGCCCAAACGACGCACAATGCGGAGACGCGGACCTCTGTATCGAGACATAACTAAGACTTTAGATTCCTTTCCTTGTTGCGGTTTTTGCGCCTAATCGACAACGGGAAGGACGGTTGGAGATCAAGCAACGCAAGCTTCTGAGCCAGAAAGCTTATGACAAACGTGCCAGCCGCGGCATACGTTTCCAGACTGACCAGTATACAGGTATTGGCGCGATCGCCCTAATGTTTTGCACAAAATTCCCGCGCATTTTTTGCGTGGCAACGGCGCAGTCATGCGGGCTGGATTTTTGGGGCCATTGCTTGGCGGACTTGGATGATTTTGTTGGCTGGGCCGATCGATCCAAAATCGCCCGGGCTGATCGGTGGTTTGGCCCTGGATTGTGGATCCCTGTGCGATCGACCGGTGAGGTGGCCGCCGGATTCCGGTGAGTCTCGGGCTAGGATAGGACAATTGCGAATGCCGGGCGATCGCCCCAAGGGGCCAGGCCCTCGCGCCGATTTCCCATCATCCGATTGCAAACTGCCCGATCGGGTTTGTCAACCAGGTTCCTTCTGAATCCTTCCCCCGTTTGCCCATGCAACAAGATCCACCCTCATTGCCCACGGAGGTGATTGTCACCCACCCTCGTGAGTCCCTCGGTGATGTGCAACTTGATTGGCATCCTCAGCCCGGCAGCTACTTAGACTTGGCCGGCAAGACCTACGCAGTCTTGGAACGACACCATCGCTATCAACTGCGATCGGGCCGCTACCATCTCTACAAGATTGCGTTGCATGTACAGGCCACCCAGCGCCCCTCAGAGCAAAACTTCTTTGAAGGTCAATGGATCATTGGCGATCCGCGCTGTCGATTCAATGCGCGATCGGAACTGCTCCGTTGTGCCGTGAACCCGTCGGGCCCCTGCTTGGGCTGTCGCTCCTTTGAACTGATTCCTAAGCGGGCCTAATGATCCAGATGATCAAGCCCCATTCAGCCTAGCTGGGTTGAGCTGTCTGGGCCTAAATCATGGGGGGATCCCGCAGTTGGCGAGATCCCCCCAAAATGTTCAAGCGGCAGTTAAGGGCCCGGCCTCAAAGCACTAGCCTCAAGATGCCAGTTTTAAAACGCCAACTTTAAAACGCTACCCTTAAAACTCCAACTGCCGATCCCGATCGCGGTAGAAATTCGGCTCCGATTCTGGGCCACCTTGCATCCGAGCTTTGGCCTTGGCGGCACTGCGCTTCAGGGATTGCAGTCGCGATTCATACCGGCTGCGCAATTTCTTTTTAGGGGTTTGTTCCACCAGGGTTTTCAGGGCGCTGCCCAAACTTTTGTAGGCATTGGGCAAGGAATAGCCAAACCGAGCGGCTAGGGCGATCGCCTTTTCATCAGCCTCGATCGACTCTTTCAGTTGTCGATCACTGTTGTTTTTCTGATAGAGCCGCCAGCCGGACACCCCACACAACCCCAAGGCCAACAGCAACAACAGGCCGTCTTGTACCCACAGTTCACCCACCGCACCGCCTAGCCCGATCGCCAGGGCAGCCATTTCCCAGCCGTCGCGCGGGATGGTGTCGTTTTGAATGCGGGCCACCTCGTGCCAAAACAGCAAATTGCGCTGATCCTTCGCGAATTGCTCCCAGGCCACCAAATCCACCTGAATTTCCACCTGATCCTTGCCGATTTCTTCGCAACGAATCAGGGGCGGATTCACGTCCATGGCCTTTTCAACGGTTACCCAGCTCTGTAGCTCAGGGGGCAACAGGCTTTTGAGTCGTCGAAGTTCGCTGAGATCCGATCGAGCTGTGGAAAACGAGGTCATTGCAACTGGTATCCAAACCGAAAAAGCACCGGAAACAACCCGAATCTAGCTGGGGAGAGCAACCTGCCCCGGCATCCGTCGATCAACTGTTCTAAGGTTCTGGGCAAGGTTCTGGACAATGGCGATCGCACCCTGGGCTGGTGGCTCCGTTTAATGGGAATTAATGGAAACCAAGCCATCGATCACTGGGGAACCTTGTCCGGCTCTGGCTGATCAGGGGCCCATGCCAACTTGCGGAACAGTGCTCGTTGATTGGTGATCTGATCGGGTATTTGCAGTATATCGCGCCCCGTTTCCGGCTCCCGGTCGCCAATCGCACATCTTCAGCGGTTGCCATGGGGTTCTGCCACGGTTCCACCACCCTTGGCCAGGGTTTGATCGGGTGGGGCGCTGGGCTAGATTGTGCCACTGGCAACCCTAACCACTGATTCCCATTGACCAGACCCTAATCAGCAAAAACGCCCTTGTGCCAAGCGACAAGAGCGTTCCCAATCAACAGGCAGCCAAAATTACATCGACGAACCAAGACCGACGTAAGCGCCATAGAAAAACAAACCGACAACACCGATGACACCAATACCGGCGATCGTGCCGACAACCCACAGGGGAATTCGTCCGCCTCCAGACACAGCCGTGACCTCCTTAGTAAGGAAATAGGGTTTGATGAGGACGCGCCACTAGAGCGCATCACACTGAATAGTTTCCCCAGCTCAGGGCTGGAGGATGTTGATCATTCGTTGACCATTCAACGATCATTCAACGAATGCTTCATCAATTCAGCAGCCAATCAGCAGCCAAGGCTTAAGCCGGAGCTTAAGTGCTTGCGCGGCTCAGTTGACCAGCCTAGTTGAAGAAGTAGCTGGACATCAAAATGCCAATCACGAAAATAAACAGCAGACCTAGATAGAGCGAAGTCCGGTTCAGCTCTACGGGTTGCTTGTTGGGGTTAGGGCTACGTTCCACAGTGACAATCTCCTAGCGCTGAATGAACTGCATGGCCGCGATCGCGCCCAGGAAGAACACCGTCGGTACTGCCAGTGCGTGAACTGACAACCAACGAACGGTAAAAATCGGGTAAACAACGGGCTGGTTGGGATTCTGCGTCGCCATGATTGTTAAAAACGCTCAATAACTACTTCTGCAAGAACTGATCAATCTGAGTCTTAGCGCCTTGACGGATTTGCACGATCGGCACTTCGGTGCGCGTCTCGGTGAAGTATGCGTTGGGGCGGGGCGTTCCGAATGCGTCGTAGGCCAAGCCCGTGCTGACAAACAACCAACCAGCGATAAACAGAGCCGGGATGGTGATGCTGTGGATGACCCAATAGCGGATGCTCGTTACGATGTCCGAAAACGGACGCTCACCAGTTGATCCAGATGACATAGTCTCTTTAGTCTTCTCTCAATGGAAAATTAAACAAGAGCTAGCGGCTTGCCCAATCATTCAACCCGGAAACCGCTGAGTTTTGGGAACTTCAGCGACGGCCGGAGAATGGGCAATTGCTGGTTTCCATGATACAGAACGGGGGAAAAACTCCACAAGCCAATCCTGGGCGATCGAGCTTTTTGCGAGGGGCGGCGGGGATCGGGCGATCGCTGGGGATGCGTCCCGCGATTGTCATGAACCGGCACATGAACCGGCACATGAACCGGCACATGAACCGGCACATGAACCGGCACATGAACCGGCACATGAACCGATGCAGAAACCGGCGACTAATCCACCAGCGATCGAGCACCAACAACGCTCCCGGCCGCAACTCACCGAAAATCGATGGACAAAGCCGCGATCGCCTTAGCTGGCAGCCGGATCTGCGGCATTGAGCTTGGCTGTGTCATAGCGCAAGATTACGCCGTTTTGGCCCAGCACAAAGCCCTGATCCTGCCCAAAGAACAGAATTCGGTAGAAATTGGAGGGCACATCGCCGACGGCGCGATCCTTCTGCCAGGTTTTGCCACCGTCATAGCTGGCGAGCAAATCGCCGCTCCCCCCAGTAATCCACAGCTCCTGATCATTGCGATAGGCCAAGTCCAGCAGCCCAAGGCTGTTGCGCAGTTCGGGGCTGGTGGTGGCGGCCCAGGTTTCCACATCGGTGGGGCTGCTGAATTGCACCTGGCCCCCGCGTGCGAGAGACCACAGGCGATCGTCAGGGCCAAAGCCCATGTTTTGCAGACGGCGCGAGCTGTTGCGGTTATGTTGCTGCCAAGCTTCATCGCCAGGAGTCCAGGTGGAGTAGTAGCTCCCCCGCGAGGAAACGGAGACGTATTTACCGCTGCTCGATCGGGAAACGTTGCGCACCACCCCGATCGACTCTTGCACCATGGCTTTCCAGTTGCGGCCGCCGTCCGTGGTGCGGTAAATGGCTCCCAAGTCGGTCATCATTTCGGCCTGCTGGGATCCCAAAGCCACAATCAAGCGTGGATCGCCGGGCAGTTGGTTGCTGAGGGGAATTTCCGACCAGGTTTTACCCTCATCGGTGGTATGCAGCAGGATGGCGGGCTTACCGACAATCCAGCCCTCTTTGCCCGAGAAACTCACGGACTCCAAGTTATAGGGCGAGTCACCCAAATCCAGGGACTTATCGGCCCAGGTTTTACCACCGTCAGTGGTTTCCAGGATGGTGGCCCCTTTACCCACCATCCAGCCGTGGGGCCCCTTGCCCACCAGGGTCACATCCAACATGGTTTGTTCGGTGGGCAGGTTAATCACCTCCCAGGGGTTGGCCGCTACGGAGTCAATTTTGCGAGCGGTGCAGCCCACGCAAAGCAGGGCCGCAAACAGGACAGGCAATAATTTGGGGAATAGATTACGAAGCCAGTGGGTCATGGGATAAATGGGATGATGAGGTGACCGGAATCGAGAGTTTCGGTGCGGTCTGAAAGGAGTGCTCAGCGGGAATCAGCCAAGGGAACTGCCTTGGGCTAATTCAGACCATAAAAGCTCAGGAGCAACAGAATTCCCAGGCCCAAAACGCTGAAAATGAGGACGTTTTTTGCACCGGGAGTGAGGGTGTTAACCCCAATGCCGTAGCCGAGGTTTTCGTCAAATCCGGAGGCTTTGCCGGCGGGGCCGATGCTTTTGAATTGATATTTTTTCACGCCACAAACGGGACAGCGCCAATTTTCAGGCAGGGTCTCGAAGGGGGTGTTGGGGGCCACGTTCCGACGCTCATCCCCCTTGCCGGGTTCGTAGACATAGCCACAGGAGCGGCATTCATAGCGATCGGGCGGGGCGGGGGCGGCCGGTTCCGAGGAGGTGGCCTCGATCGCGCTGGAGTCGGCAGCCGCGATCGGTTCGATCGGTGAGTCCTCTGGTGGATGAGTCATGGGTTGCGACAGGAAGCGTGAAGATCGAAACGACGGGAATTCAACCGAGCCGATCGAGGTCAGGACTCGATCGGGTTTAGCCCCATGGAGCCGGGCACAGGCCCATGCTCCGCCACCGTTAACCTGGGCTAGTTAACGTGGGCTAATTACTGGGATTAAAAGATTGTCTTAACGATTATCGCACAGGCGCGATCGCCCCTCTGGTCTAGGCTCTGGGGCGATCGACCCTGCGCAAAATCCCCCAAAAAGCCATCAAATCCCCAGCATCCAAAGTTTTCATCGATTCGTTCATGTCAGAATAATGAGCGCCAGCTTCCAGCAGCTTCCAGCAAGTGATGGCCAGCCCTTGGGTTGGCAAACCCTGGGTGAATCCGACCCCAGGTTGGGAAAAAAGGCGCTGATCCCCGCTTTAGAGTTCTCCAGCAGTACCCCCAGATATGTTTACGCTGAGTGGCTATGAATACTTTCTAGGCTTCCTGCTGCTTTGCGGCATTGTGCCTGTGCTTGCCCTAGGTGCTTCTGCCGTTGTGCGCCCCAAGCGTCCTGGCAAGGAACGGCGCACGACCTACGAATCAGGGATGGAGCCGATCGGCGGAGCTTGGATTCAGTTCAATATCCGTTACTACATGTTTGCACTGGTTTTCGTGGTCTTTGACGTGGAAACCGTGTTTCTATACCCCTGGGCGGTGGCTTTTAGCCGCTTGGGTCTGTTGGCTTTCATTGAGGCCCTGGTCTTCATTGCCATCCTGGTCATTGCCCTTGTTTATGCCTGGCGCAAAGGAGCGTTGGAATGGTCGTAACACCGAACCCTAACCCGATCGAGTCCGTGGGTCGTCCGCAGATCACGCAAGATCTGTCGGAAAACGTGATTTTGACCACGGTGGATGACCTCTACAACTGGGCGAAGTTGTCGAGTTTGTGGCCGATGCTCTATGGCACGGCCTGTTGCTTCATTGAATTTGCAGCCCTGATTGGCTCCCGTTTTGACTTTGACCGCTTTGGACTGGTGCCCCGCTCCAGCCCGCGCCAGGCGGATTTGTTGATCACCGCCGGAACGATCACCATGAAAATGGCTCCGGCCCTGGTGCGCTTGTATGAGCAAATGCCAGAGCCGAAATATGTGATCGCCATGGGGGCTTGCACAATCACGGGTGGCATGTTCAGCGTGGACTCACCTTCGGCCGTGCGCGGTGTGGATAAGTTGATTCCGGTGGATGTGTATCTGCCCGGTTGCCCGCCCCGTCCGGAAGCGATCGTGGATGCGATTATCAAGCTGCGCAAAAAGGTGGCCAATGAGTCACTGGCGGAGCGCGGAGCCACGGCCCAAACCAACCGCTACTACACGATCGACCACCAAATGAAGCCAACTTCGCCGATTTTGACCGGTCGCTATTTGCAAGAGCCGGGCCGACAAGCCCCGCCCAAGAGCCTGACCGACGCGATCGGGCTGCCCGTGCCGCCCGCGCTGTTGACCGATCGGGCCAAACAGGAAGCTTAGGAGACGCAACGCATGGCCGACGAAACCCAACCCACCGATCTCGCCACCAACGAAGCCGGTGCGATCGCCCTCAAAGGGGACATTTCCCAATGGCTGACCAGCAACGGCTTCGGTAACGAACTGCTGGAAATCGATGATTTGGGCGTGGAAGTGATCAAGGTCGATCAGGACAAATGGCTGCCGATCGCCACCGCCCTCTACGCCTACGGGTTTAATTACCTCCAATGTCAGTGTGCCTACGACCTGGGCCCCGGTGAAGACCTCGTGAGTCTCTATCACCTGGTGCAGGTGGCCGACAACGTGACCAAGCCCAAGGAAGTGCGTGTCAAGGTGTTCCTGCCGCGTGCCAACCCAACCGTAGCCTCGGTCTACTGGATCTGGAAAGGCGCTGACTGGCAAGAACGCGAAGCCTACGACATGTACGGCATTGTCTACGAAGGCCACCCGAGCCTGAAGCGGATTCTGATGCCAGAAGATTGGGTGGGCTGGCCCTTGCGCAAGGACTATATCTCGCCGGACTTCTACGAACTTCAGGATGCCTATTAGGCCGTCCCAATCAACGATACTCAAAGCCCTCGGATCGCGATTTGATCGATCCGAGGGCTTTGCAGCATATGGAGAATAATCAAAAGGTTGAAAAATCAAAAGGTTGAAAGGTTGAAAACACTCGCTGATCGGCTACACAAGAGCCACGCAAATATAACCGGCTAGTTAGGTAAGCTATTGCGATTTGCGCCGTCCCGCGCCTGATTTTGGTTATTTGCCGGAGTGCCGCCACGCTGGTTGTTAGGGCGATTGTTTGATCGCCCCGGAGCCTGGCCAGCACCGGGCGTGCCAAAGCGAGCCGACTGCACCGCTCCTGTATTACCCAGCTTCCGTTCTGTGCCCTCGTTGTAGCTCAGGAATGTCCCTCCCGCATTGCCCGTCACCACCACCACATTGCGCTGACCCGTCACCAAACGCTGGGTTCCTTCGGGCAAGACCCCTTCATAGATCACCTTGCCATCGGTCAGAATTCGCACCCAAGAACGGGCCGTGAGCCGCACATTCACCCGCACTGGGGCGATCGGGGCCAGGTTGAGCCGCTGCGGAAAGCGAATTTGGCTAGCAATTCCCTGAGCCACCAACACCCCGTCACCCCCACTGGCTAGGGCTGGAACGGGCGATCGCGCAGGACTGCTGGTCGCAGCAGGGCGGGGCGACTGGGCCGCCGTGCGCCTCGGTGAGGGCGTGGGGGTCGTGGCACGAGGACTCGGACTCGTGGTGGGCTTCGGTGTGGCAGAAGCCGTAGGAGTCGGGCTGGGCGAAGGGCTAGGTGACGGACTGGGGCTAGGAGTCGGTGAAGGGCTAGGGCTAGGAGTCGGTGAAGGACTGGGAGTCGGTGAAGGGCTAGGCGAAGGCGTGGGGCTAGGTGAAGGGCTAGCGGCCGCCGTCGGGCGAGCTGGGGTACTGGGGCTGGCAGTCGATCGGGGAGTCGGCGTAACCGCCGGGCTGGGTGAAGCAACCGGCGGCTGCACAATCACCGTGCTGGGGGCCGGCTGGCTTTGGCGCAACAGGGCCGACAGACCCAACACCGACGCAATCAGGACACCGATATACAGCATCACCAAATGGGCCGGCTTGAGCTGGGGAGCAGGAATCACCGACAGCACCCGTTGGGAGCGCACGGGAACTATGCCATTTTGCAGCGGATATTCCTGGGCAATTTCGGAACCATCCAACCCCAAAGCCGTGGCGTACTTGGCAATAAACCCGCGCACATAAACCGGCTCGGGCAGCGAGGACGAGTCGGCCGCCTCAAGTGCTTGCAGGATACGACGTTGAATTTTGGTGGTTGCCGCGACGGACTCGATCGTTAAGCCTTGGCTTTCGCGACATTCCCGCAGTCGAGCGCCGATTTCAACAAGGCGCTCAACTTGGGGCGAGTCAGCAGGCATCGTGCTGTCGTTCATATCCTTGTGGCTGCTGCGGTGCGTGATGCGGCGGAACGGGGAGGAGTTGGAAGATTGTACCGAGAGTTGGGGAGACGAAGACTCGTGACTATCCTAGCGACCGAGAGGCCATCTTGCGAAGGTTTAGACAACCACCATCAGAATTTTGAGGTCAGATTTTTGAGGTCAGAATCTTGAGGATGGTACTTGGGTCTGAGATTAGGATTGTCCCATGGGCTGGGTCTTGACCGATACCGCTCGCGACGCTTTTGGGAATTCAAGGGGAATTCCGGCAAGCATGATGATCAATCATGATCAATCGACGGGGAACGAGTCGGACTGGGATTAATGGGCTGATCCTAAGCCGGACTGGCGGCGCAACTGCTGAATTTCAGCGGCTGTTAGATGCCGATGAGTGCCGATTGGCAGCTCTTGACCCTGCTTTGATTTCAGGGTGAGCGAACCAATAGCAATACGGTGCAACTTTATCACCGGATGACCGAATAATTCGGCCATGCGTCGAATTTGCCGATTTCGACCTTCCACCAAAGTGATTTCTAGTTCCGTGCGATCGCCCTGAGGGTGATTCCCGCGCCCTTGCACCTCGCGGACTTGGGCCGGCAGCGTTGGGCGGCCATCCAATAAAATGCCCTGTCGCCATTGCGCCAACACTTGGGCGCTGGGCTGTCCCTGCACCCACACGCGATAGGTTTTGGGTTGGTGAAACCGAGGATGGGTGAGGGCGTGGGTCAGTTCCCCATCGTTGGTTAACAACAAGGCCCCAGTGGAATCCCAATCTAAGCGGCCCACGGGGTGCAGTCCCGTTTGTTCAACGAGCGATCGGGGAAGTAAATCCAACACGGTTCGCCGCTGCCGATCGTCTGCACAAGCCGACAGCACCCGGGCGGGCTTATTCAACAGTAGATAGATCAGTGCGGGTCGATCGGCTGGATGAACGGGCCGACCATCAACCTCAATTTGATCCACTGCGGGATTGACCACGCAGCCCAATTGCGCCACCTGGCCGTTGACCCGCACTCGCCCTTCCGTAATCCAAACTTCCGCATGGCGACGGGAAGCCAAGCCCCATTGGGACAATACCTTTTGCAACCGTTGCCCAGCTTGGGGCGCGATCGCGTGGGGGGCAGCCATTGCCCCAGGGGCGATCGGCTGGGTCAAGTCAGAGGCGGACGATCGGGCAGGGACAGTAGGACGGCGGCGACGACTCACGGGCGGGATGCTGAGGTTGGGGTAGGTGATGGGGTTGGGGTGGGTGATGGGGGCGGTTCGCAGCCTATCGTATGGCCCCGCAGCCAATCCAGCGCCCCTTGAGGACTGGGAATGGTATTGGTTTCCAGGGTGGCGATCGTCCAAGGATCATCAAGCTGCTGCTGCGATTGCCCCAAGGAGACCCCAAACCAGCGCCCAGAAACCGCCGCCTGGGTGCAAGCTGTTGTTTGGGGAATTTTGGCCGTGGTGCTCGATCGCGGTAGCAACAGAAGCTGCAAGCCAACCACAGTCATTAGGGTGGTGATCGCAAGGCTGAGATTGTTTCGCATGTCGATCGCACCTCAAAACGCAGGACTCCAACGCGGCCCAGCCGCTGGGTAATCGTCGGTCAGCCTAAGGCCGCCAGATGTCAGGGGGTTGTCAATGGCATGTCAGACGGCGTTTCAATCCATTGGCTTTCAGCAACTTTCGGATTTCAGCCAATTCTGACTGCCATTGAAAATCGGATTCTGATCCTCAGAAGATACAGGGATTGATTCGGTTCCCGTGCGATCGATTTAACAGGATGGTTGCGATCGAGATCGGTTGCGGCGGTTGCAATCGATCGGGCCCCAGCCGCCCACACCGGCCCAAGCCCCTATAATCTGAAAGCCAATCCTTCCGTTGAACCATGGTCGTTGAATTCGCCGACTCCGCCAAACTGGCTGTGGAAGTTAACCGCCGCCGCAACTTTGCCATTATTTCCCACCCGGACGCGGGGAAAACCACCCTCACGGAAAAGTTGCTCCTGTATGGCGGTGCAATTCACGAAGCCGGTTCCGTGCGGGCCCGTCGCGACCAGCGCCAGGCCACCTCAGACTGGATGGAATTGGAAAAGCAACGGGGCATTTCCATCACCTCCACGGTGTTGCAGTTTGAATATCGTGACTGCCAAATTAATTTGTTGGATACGCCCGGTCACCAAGATTTCAGCGAAGACACTTACCGCACCCTGGCCGCTGCGGATAATGCGGTGATGTTGATTGATGCGGCTAAAGGGTTGGAGCCACAAACGCGCAAACTGTTTGAGGTTTGCCGGTTGCGGAAATTGCCGATTTTTACCTTTGCCAACAAGCTCGATCGCCCCTCTCAAGAACCGCTGAATCTATTAGATGAAATTGAAAAGGAACTAAAACTCGCCACCTATCCGGTGAACTGGCCGATCGGGACGGGCGATCGCTTCAAAGGAGTGTTCGATCGCCGTACTCGGAAAGTGCATCTGTTCCAGCGATCGCGCCACGGCAGCAAAATGGCCGGCGAAACCACCCTGGATTTGGACGCACCGGAACTGCTGGAACTGGTGGAACCGGATGTTTATCAAGCCTTTAGGGATGAACTGGAACTGATTGAAGAAGTGGGTTCTGAGTTGGATCTCGAAGCGGTTTTGGCCGGCGAACTCACCCCCGTTTTCTTCGGCAGTGCCATGACCAATTTTGGGGTGCAACTGTTTCTCGATGCCTTCTTGGACTATGCGGCCAAGCCAGGCCCCCGCACCGCCCGAACTGGATCCGTTGACCCAACCCATGAGCATTTTTCGGGCTTTGTCTTCAAGTTGCAGGCCAACATGGATCCGAAACACCGCGATCGGGTGGCCTTTGTGCGGGTTTGCTCCGGCAAATTCGAGAAAGACATGGTGGTGACCCATGCGCGATCGGGCAAAAGCTTACGATTGGCTCGGCCGCAAAAACTCTTTGCCCAGGATCGCGAATCCGTTGAAGAAGCCTACGCGGGCGATGTCATTGGCTTAAACAATCCTGGAGCCTTCTCGATCGGGGACACCATTTACATTGGCCCCAAAATTGAGTACGAAGGCATTCCCTGTTTTTCGCCGGAACTCTTTGCCTATTTGCGAAACCCTAACCCCTCTAAATTCAAACAATTTCAGAAGGGAATTTCGGAACTTCGCGAAGAAGGAGCCGTCCAAATCATGTATTCCACTGACGAAGCCAAGCGCGATCCGATTTTGGCGGCCGTGGGGCAACTGCAATTTGAAGTGGTGCAATTCCGCCTGCAAAGTGAATACGGAGTGGAATCACGGGTTGAGCTGCTGCCCTATTCCGTGGCCCGTTGGGTCACTGCCGGTTGGGATGAGCTAGCCAAAGTGGGCCGGTTGTTTAATGCCATGACCGTCAAAGATATGTGGGATCGTCCCGTTTTGTTGTTCAAAAACGAGTGGAATTGTCAACAGGTGGAGGGAGATCACCCCAGCCTACAACTCCAGTCGATCGCACCCTTAACCTAATGACTTCACGATCTGCGACGTTTGGCTATTTTGGGGGCTGGTTTGACCAACGCTTTGGGTCAGCCCCCCAAGCCCGCTATCCAACGTTCAAGTCAGCGATCGGGCTATTTTTGCAGCACTTGGGCGATCGGCGGGATGGGGTGATTGTGGAAACCGGCACTCAGCGACTACCCGACGACTGGGGAGCTGGCTGCTCAACCACCATCTTTGGTGAAACCCTGGAAACCTTTGATGGCGGTCGTCTTTGGACGGTGGATCTGTCGCCGGAAAATCTGACCACTTCCCAGCACTGCACCCAGCATGTGGCTCAGCGAATTGAGTATGTTTGCAGTGATTCGGTGACCTTCCTCAAACAGTTCGATCGCCCGATCGACTTGCTGTATTTGGATAGTTTGGATTGGTGGGACGATCCTCAAATTCAACAACAATCTCAGGCCCATCAACTGGCAGAAATTGAAGCTGCCTGGGATAAATTACGCCAAGGTTGCATCATTTTGCTCGATGACAATGGGTTGCCGGGCGGTGGCAAAGCCCGACTCACGAAGGAATTCTTAAGCCAGCAGGGTTGGAGCTGCATCCTCGACTATCAACAGAGTCTTTGGATTTCCGAGAAAGTCATGTTTTAAGTACATGTTCTAAGCTTGTGTTCTAAGCTTGTGTTCTAAATTTATGTTTTAGATACATGTTTTAGATGCATGTTTTAGATACAGGTCTTAAATTCATGCTTCAAAGTGCTGTTTGCAGGACTTTGATGGGATCACTGAAAAATTGAGACTGGAATTCTGCCACCATTTGAGGTAAACCTGCAATTAGAGTGCCTTGATGATGGGTGATGGGGCACTTCCCCGCGTTCCTTTGCTTGTTTCCTTCACCTTGGTTCTGCCCTGTGCCATACTCATCCACCCGATCGCGTGCCTTGTCTAAACGGTCTCAGCCGCCCGAGACCGACTATGCAGACTACCTGGAACTGCCGCCAGAGGGGCCAGAGCTGGACTTGTTACGAGCAGCCCGAGCTATCTATGAGGCCTACTGTGTGATTATGGTCGATCGCGCTCGGCGGCCCTATGGAATTGTGGTGAATCGGCACACCTTTCGCGGGCGACCGATTTTTCAAGATCGAGTGATTCTTTTGCCTGACGAACGCTTCATTTCAATTCGGCAAATTGAATTGCAAATGTATTAGATCAATCAAGTTGGATCAGTCAAGTTAGATCAATCAAAAATTGGAGCCGTCAGCGATCAGATGATCGATGCAGCCAGCCAGCGCAATGGCAGAAAATGCAATCAGGATCAACACAGTTAGACCCAAGAATATAGCCAGGTTAATCCTGGAATCAAAATCAGGTCTGAATTAGAAAATTTGATCAAGGACAAAGCAGGACAAGATCAGCAATTTCTGAAATTTCCTAGATCTGTCTTTTGAGCTTGACCTTTACAATAGAAGAACCGCGCCGTTTTTCATCGCAATAACGTTAGGTTGCCTGTGTCTCCGTTGCCATCATCACTGATTGCCAATCAAGCTGAGTCGATCCAGATTGAAACCCTGGAATTGTTGGAATGGCCGCGCCTTTGCCAGCATCTGGCAACCTTTACGGCAACCAAGCTGGGGGCGATCGTGGCGCGCCAATTACCAATTCCGAGCGATCGCCGCACCAGCGAAGCCCTGTTGGCCCAAACCCGCGAGGCCTGGGAGTTGGAACGCAGCGCCACGGGGGGTCTGAATTTTGGCGGCATTGCCGATATTGGCTCGGCACTCGATCGGGCGACGCGGGGCGGCGTGCTGGCCGGCGAGGAGCTGTTGGAAGTGGCCACCACCTTATCGGGGGCCCGCAACCTGCGCCGGGCGATCGACCAGCGGGAAGATTTGCCGGCCCTGGCGGCCCTGGTCGAGGAGCTGCGGACTTATCCCGAGCTGGAGCAGGAAATTCACTACTGCATCGATGATCGCGGTGATGTGACCGATCGCGCTAGCCCCAAGTTGGCGGAAGTCCGCGAAAAGCTGCGGGCTGGCCGCGATTGGATTTACCAAAAGCTGCACAACATCATGCAGCAGCAGTCCAACGCGATTCAGGAACCAAATATTAGCCAACGGGGCGATCGGTTCGTGATTCCCGTGAAGGCCAGCCATAAGGACGTGATTCGCGGCATTGTCCACGACACGTCTTCCACGGGCGCGACCCTCTACGTGGAACCCCACACGATTACGGAGCAAAACAACCGCCTGCGCCAATGGCAACGGCAGGAGGCGATCGAGTCGGAAATTGTCCGGCGGCGGTTGAGCGAGCAAATTGCCGAGGTAGCTCCGGATCTGGAGCGACTGCTGGCGGTGGCCACGGAGCTGGATTTGGCCGCTGCGCGGGCCCGCTATTCCTTTTGGATTGAGGGCAATGCGCCGCGTTTTATTGAACCGGATGAAACCCTGACCCTGCGGCAGTTGCGCCACCCGTTGCTGATTTGGCAACAGAAGCACGAGCAAGGGCGGGACGTAATCCCGATCGATGTGCGCGTTGATCCGACGATTCGGGTGGTGGCGATTACGGGGCCGAACACCGGGGGCAAAACCGTCACCCTGAAAACCCTGGGCTTGGCGGCCCTAATGGCGAAGGCGGGGCTGTTTGTGCCCGCGCGGGAGCCGGTGGAGTTGCCGTGGTTTAGCCAGGTGTTGGCGGATATCGGTGATGAGCAGTCGATCGAGCAGAATTTGTCCACCTTCTCGGGTCACATCCGCCGGATCGTCCGTATTCTGGATGCCCTCCAGCCCGATCGCCCCACCACCACCAACCCATCGCCAGACAAGGGGCTTAAGCCCCTTGCCCCCGACGATTTCGCCACCACAGACGATTCAGAGGCGATCAATGCTAACGAAACCGTAGGGGCGCAAGGCCTTGCGCCCTCCGCCGATCGCCCCGCCACCAACGATGATTCGGATGATCAAAACGGGTTGGGTGCGATCGCGACGGAAAGGGCGCACGGCGGTGCGCCCCTACGGGAACGTGGTCTGGAATCGTTGGTGTTGTTGGATGAGGTGGGCGCAGGAACCGATCCGGCTGAGGGCAGCGCCCTGGCTGCCGCCTTGTTGGAGACCCTAGCCGATCGCGCCCGCTTGACCGTGGCCACGACCCACTTTGGGGAACTGAAAACCCTGAAATATCGCGATAGCCGGTTCGAGAACGCCTCGGTGGAATTTGATGACCAAACCCTCAGCCCCACCTATCGGTTGCTGTGGGGGATTCCGGGGCGATCGAACGCCTTGAGCATTGCCCGCCGGTTGGGGTTGGATGAAGCCGTGGTGATGGCCGCGGGCGATCGGGTGGGTGGTCAATCGGAAGACATCAACCGGACGATCGCCGGCCTAGAAGCCGAACGCCGCCGCCAGGAAGCCAAGGCCAACGAGGTGGCGCACCTGTTGCAGCGGGCGGAGTTTTTGCATGAACAAATCGATCGCAAGGCCCAAACCCTGAAGGAGCGCGAAGAACAGCTCAAACAAACCCAAGAAGCCGCCGTCCAAAAGGAAATTGAGCGGGCCCGCAGCGAAATCGCCCAGGTGATCCGGCAGTTGCAGCGGGGCACACCCACGGGTCAGCAAGCCCAGCAAGCCACGGCCCAGGTGGGCGAAATTGCCCAAAAATTCCTACCGTCCCAGCAGCCAAAACCGAAACCCAAGGGCTACAAACCCCAGGTGGGCGAACGGGTGCGCGTGCCCAAGCTTGGCGGCGCGGCGGAGGTGTTGGCGATCGATGAGGCCGACGAGGAAATCACGATTCGGATGGGGCTGATTAAAGCGACCCTCAGTTTTGCCGATGTGGAATCCCTCGATGGCAAAAAAATCGAGGTGCAAAAACCGGAGCCGAAACCCGCGCCGCCGCCAAAAACCAAGGAGCGATCGATCCTCCGCACCAGCAGCAACACCCTAGATATTCGTGGGTCCCGGGTGGCCGACGCGGAAATCGAGGTGGAACAGGCGATCGATCGAGCCATTTCCGCTGACTTTGGTTGCCTGTGGATCTTGCATGGCAAGGGAACCGGTAAACTGCGAGACGGCGTGCGCGCCCACCTCAAGACCCATCGACTGGTGGAACGGTTTGAGGATGCCCCCCGCGAGGACGGCGGCACGGGCGTGACGATCGCCTATTTGCGTTAGGTTCTGGCCAGGAGTGGTGTGTGTTGAATGCCGTTCGATCGAAGGGCTGGCCGTGGCTGGCGGTTTGGGTGCTGCCCGCGCTGCTGCTGGCGGCCTTGATGGTGCGTTATGGCGTAAACCTGCCCACCTACGACCAGTGGGACACGCCGGGGGTGTTGTTCGTGAAGTTGGCGGAGCAACAACCCCTGACCTTCGCGGATTTTATTTCCCAACACAATGAAAGCCGCAAGGTGTTTCCCCGGCTGATCTTTTTGGGATTGGCTTATCTGACGGGCTGGGATATTCGGGCAGAGTTGGCGGTAATTTTTGCCCTGGTTTGTGGGGCAGCAGTGGCGATTTTTGCTCTGGGGCGATCGACCGTTTTAGATCGCAGATTTCAGGCGATCGCCTTTGCCTTAGCCAGTTGCTTACTCTTCAGTCCGTCCCAATGGGAAAACTGGGTTTATAGCATTCAAATTGTTGTTTTCCTGCCGATTTTTTGCATCACCACGAGCTTATGGTTGGCGCAATCTTCGCTGAAGTTTTGGCAGAAAATTGCGATCAATATTGTGTTAGCTACAATCAGCACCTATTCCAGCGCTAGCGGGATGTTTTGCTGGTTTCTGTCGTTCCCGGCGTTGTTTTTAAAGGATTGGATCGTTGGGTTGGGTCGGCAAGATGCTGGTGGGCGCACGGCGGTGCGGGATGTTGGTGAAATTGGATCGTTAGGTGACGAAGATGGTGGTGGGCGCACGGCGGTGCGCCCCTACAAGGTTGTGGGGGATTTGGGGCGATCGATTCAATTGTTGGGGGCGACGGCTCGCCAATCCTGGATCGGCCTTGGAGTTTGGCTGGCGGCAATGGCGGCGAATTTGCTGCTCTATTTTTGGGATTACTACAAACCCCCCAGCCACCCGAGTTTTGCAGGGCCGCTGCAACAACCGATCGAGGGGTTGAAATATTGGTTTGCCTTGATGGGGGCAATCCTGGGGTTTGATGATTTAGGGCTGAGTCAACTGCTGGGTGCTTTGGGATTGCTGGGCTTTTTGGGGTTAGTAATCCTGGCTTGGCGGGGCGATCGGGTGCGATCGTTTGAGTGGGTGATCTTTGGGTGCTACGCGATTGGAACGGATGCGATCGTCACCCTCGGGCGATTTGGATTTGGGCCCGATTCTGCCCTGACTTCCCGTTACCAAACCTTTTCGCTTTATCTGTGGATTGCGATTATTCATCTGTCTGCGATTTTGCTGCCCCAATTCACTCAGCGCCGCCTACCCAAACCTTGGCGAAAAGGGCTGGTGATTTTTGCATTAACCCTATTTTTAGTGTTGCATTACGCCAGCTTTGCGATCGGGTCGCGCAACTTGGCAAACTTCAGTCGCGATCGCCATCAGGGCAAAGCTTGCTTAACGTTCATCAACAGTTTCCAAGATGAACGCTGCTTCACGGAGTGGATTTATCCTGAACTGAATGACCATGTTTTAAAGACGATCGGGGATGTGGATCGCCTCGGATTTATCAAGCCGCCCTTAGCTTTGCCGATGCCGATTAAGAGTGATTTGAAAATTATGGCGAAGGGCCAGCCGATCGCCGGAAACTTCCAAACCCTCACGATCCAAAAAAATGACGAGACCTGGGAATATATGGCCGGTGGTGAGCTGACCCTGGGCGGTGGCTGCCAGCCTACGCGATCGATCTTGTTGGCTTACGAAAAAGACGGCGCAACAATTCCGTTCACAGCGGCAAAAGTAGGTAAAAACTATCGCGGGATGGGACAAATTCTCGGTGATTTTGTTTGCCCTAATAATCGCTGGAGCAAGAGTTTTGAGCTAGAAAAACTGGTGTCTGATCCCCAAAAACGGCTGGAGATTGTGCGATCGCCCAAAATCACCGCCTGGGCTTTCGACACCGAACGCGGCACGGTCTATCCCCTCACGGGTTCCTATTCTCTCCCCCAAAAATCATGAGTGAGCCAACCTACCGCAATCCAGCCCCCACGGTGGATTTGATTATTGAACTGGTCGATCGCCCTCACCGCCCGATCGTGTTGATTGAACGCAAATACGATCCGCTGGGTTGGGCGATTCCCGGCGGCTTTGTGGATTATGGCGAATCGGTGGAGGATGCGGCCCGGCGGGAAGCCCTCGAAGAAACCTGTTTGACGGTGAATTTGGTCGAGCAATTCTATGTCTATTCCGACCCGCAGCGGGATGCGCGCAAACACACCATGAGCGTGGTGTTTATCGCGGCGGCTACGGGCGATCCCCAGGCGGCCGATGATGCCCAAAATTTAGCGATCTTTAATCCTTGGGAGCTGCCTAAAAATCTTTGCTTTGATCACGATCGCATCCTCGAAGATTACCTCCGTTACCGCTATTATGGACAGCGACCTCGCCCCTGATTTTGATTACTAATTCTCTGGTTGCCCATTAGATCATGCCTAAACAAGTTATTCAAACCGACAAAGCGCCTAATCCCGTTGGCCCCTATAACCAAGCGATCGTCGCGAATGGAATGCTGTTTGCTTCGGGGCAAATTTCCATTGATCCGGCTACCAATCAACTCGTTCATGAAGGCGATGTGGTGGCCCAAACGGAACGGGTGCTGCAAAATCTGGAAGCAGTTTTAGAAGCCGGAGGAACCAGTTTTGCCAATGTGGTGAAAACCACGATTTTTCTGGCGAATATGGATGATTTCGCCATGGTAAATGCGGTTTATGCCAAATACTTTTCCGAGGTAACGGCTCCGGCGCGGGCAACCGTGGAAGTGGCTCGTTTGCCCAAGAATGTATTGGTGGAAATTGACTGCACCGCCATTGTTGATTAACCGAACTCACCAGATCACAGCCTGATCGAGCTGTGATGGACGGGCTGTTCATGGTGAAGAGGTGCGGATTAACAGGGCGGTATTTTCCAGCCGATCAACCGGACGATCGGGCCGGACCCAAGGTCAATCAATCTAAGATCTCGATCGTGCCGGTTGTGCCATCCAGCCGCAACAGTTGCCCCGTGCGGAGTCGTTGGGTGGCGTTGGGAATGTCCATCACCGCTGGGATTCGATATTCCCGCGCCACGATCGCTCCGTGGGACAAGCGCCCCCCCGCCTCGCAAATGAGGCCGCCAGCCCGCACCAAAAGGGGGCCCCAAGCCGCATCCGCATGGGGAATCACCAAAATGGATCGTTGATCGATCGCCGGAGCCAGGGTCAGTTCACTCAGCGATCGAATCACAATCACACGCCCCTCCACCCGGCCGGGACTGCCGCCCAACCCACGGAGGGTCGATCGCGCCGCCGCCGCACTCCACTCCAGCGCACAAAGGGGCGGCTCTTGGCCATAAACCAACGGAGCGGCCGGCGTTTCGCACCAATCGGCAAAGGCTTGGCGGCGTTGGGCAATCCGAGCGGTCAGAATCCGTTGCAGGTTTTGGTTTTGGGGGTGAGCCACCCATTGCCGAATTTCGGCTAATTCCAGATAGAAAATGTCGCCTTCCTGCTGCAACAGGCCGATCGCCTGCCACTGCTGCTCTAGGGCCACAAAAGTCCATCGCAGTTGCGCCAACAGCTTGTTGTAGAGTTCTGCCACCTGTCCTTTCAAATCAAGACGGCGCTGGGCGATCGAGGTTTGACGGCGAGGGTTGCTAGGCTGGGTGATTGGGGTTTTGGCCAACTGCAACAGCATGGTCTGTGGAATTTCCACCGCCTCGCGCCAGGTGGGCACGGCCACATCGGTTCCCACTTCGCTCAAATAGCCATAGGTGTCCAGAAACACTTGAAAGCTGGCGAGAATTTCCCGCCCTTCCGGTGACTCCGCCAAGGCGGCCCAAACGGCCGGGGCCTGATCCAAGGCGCGAATTCGCTCCAAGGACAAAACCGCTTGCATCCGTTGAGCCAAATTCTGGAGCCAGCGGGTGGCGGCCACTTCCGGGTGGCGGCTGGGATCCAGTTGCTCCGGTTTGCGACGGCCGATCGCCTGGCGCAGGGCCGCACTCAGGGGGGCCAAAATGCTGTACTCCGTGGCGCGATCGAGCAGCCCCATAATCTGTTCTGCCCGCACCAAGAGGCGTTCTGGCTCTGAAAACTGTTCTGCTGGCAGGGTTTCCAGGTTTTGGAGTCCGGGTTCAAACCACTGTTCCCAGTCGCGCTGAAACGATCGATCCAAATTCCACTCCCGACCCAACAGCCGCCACAGCCCCGGCAAGTTGCGCAGGGTGGCCGTGAGGGGTGGCCGGCTCATTTTGCCCCCGTGGGTGAGGGCTTCCAAACTCTCGGGCGGCAAGCCCATCCGCCGAAACAAATCCGCCAACAGGGTGACGTTGAAATAGGCGCGGCCGTGGAAAAGGGTGGCCGTTTCCAAAAAATCCAATCCCGCTGCCCGATCGCCCAAAACCAGCGTGAACAGTCGCCCCCAAGCCCCACAGGTCATGGGCCGGTTAATGGACCAAGTGAGGGGCCGAATTACGCCGGGAATGGCTTCCGCGGCCATCCGCCGCGTCCAAATGGGTAGCAGGGTGGTGATGGGGCGAGCCTGCAAAATCCACAGGTGCTGGCCGTCAAATGTCCATTCCACATCCTGGGGAACGCCATCAAAGTGAGATTCCAAATCCCGCGTCAACAGGGCCACTTCCCGCACCAACCAACCGGGCACATCGCCGGTTCCGGTTTCGGCGGCCAGGGGGCGCGTGCTGGTGGCGAGGGCCCGCAATTCTGACTCGATCGACTGGGGCGGATTGGCCGGGCCCGGAAAGGCAACCGATCGGGACTCGCGCCAGGCCGTCACATCCAATTCACTCAAATCAATTCGGTACGATTCGGGGGTGATGCGCCCGGAAACCACCTGGGCAGCAGAACCGGGCAGGGCTTCCACCAAAACCGCTTCGCCCTGTTGCGTCACGGGATCGCGGCTGAAGGCCACTCCCGAAAAGGCTCCGGCAATTTGTGGTTGCACCAGCACGGCCATGCTGGCATCGGGCAGGTTGCGATCGCGCCGATACTCGATCGCCTCCGGTGCGTCATAGGACACAAAAACCACCGCCGCCGCTTCCACCAACTCCAAGGGGGTACGCACATCACTGACAGTGCAATACAAGCCAGCGGCGGCCGAGCGATCGCCGTCCTCCCCGATCGCAGACGATCGCACAATCAAAGGCGGATCAAAAATGGCTTGGGCCACCCCTTCAGTTAACTCGCCCTGGCCCGCCAAGCGGTTAGCCAACAGCACGGGATCATCTCCCGGCAGCAAAATCCAACCGGGCAAAACCGGATAGCCCCAAGCCTTCAAGCGGGACAGGGTGGCGGCCTTCGTGCCGGCCCGTTGTGGATCTAGTGGTTGATCGAGAGAGAGCATTGAATCTGCCTTGCCTTGAAAAAAGCCCATGGCCCCTTGAGAACCGGCGGCCGCTCCCGATCGCCCCAAGGCCAGATCCTCGGGCATGGTTTGGCAAATCCAGGCCAGCAAAGCCGCCACCAACACAGCCCCCACCACCCGATCGACCCCATTGGGATTCAGCAACCCCAACATCAACGGATAGAGCGCCAGGGCCAGCAGCCGACTGGTTTGGCGATCGCGCGTGAAGGCAAACCCAGACACCGACAGCAACCCCGTCAGCAACGCCGCACTGGGTTCATGGGCGATCGCCCCCCAAGTGGCGTTGGTCATGCCCGCGCCTCGGCCCACCCAGTAGCGCCCCAACACGACACCCCCGATCGTCAGCCATTCCCAGCCCGACTCAATCGGGAAAAACTGCCGAGCCAACCACACCGCGCCCAATCCCTTCAGGGCCTCCCCCGACACGGCCAACAGGCCCCACCAGGGCCCCGCATGGTAAAAAGCCGCCGAGACGCTGACATTTCCCGTGCCCAACCGTCGCAACCGTTTGCCCGTGCCCCAACGCACAATCCAGTCCGTGAGCGGCAAAGCTCCCAAAGCCGGACAAAGGGTTAGCAACAGTAGAAGGCCCAAGGTCTGTTCGCTGGTCATGGATGGCAACGGTCGAGGCAATGCTCAAACTAACTGTGGGAACTGACGAACCGCCACCTGTCCCCGGGAACTGAAACAAATCAGCCCCTGGCTTTCCGTCGTTTGTTGCTGGCTGAATCCCGTAATCTGATAACCCGTGGTGTCATAAACAGTCACCATTCCACCCTGTCGCAGGGCCAGGCGATTGAACGGCGCAAAATAAGCATAATCCAGATGGTTTTGGCGGCCTTGAATTGAGGGCTGGCCCCAGTCCCTTGGCCACCAGCAATCGCCTGCTCCGAAGTCCATGGGCGGCATGGGGTTCCAGGGGAGCGGCGACTGGCCGGGGGTTGCTTGACTGGGGGGCTGGCGAGATGGCTGACTGGGTGGGGCGATCGGGGCGCTTTGGTATTGCACCTGCGTTGAGTGGGCAACACCTGGAGTGGTTGGCAATTCTGTCGCCCAGGTCTGGCACAAGTCCTGGTACAAGTCTTGGCACAGGTTAGCCACCCGAGCTTTCAGGGACTGATTAAACAGATCCCCAATCATCACCATCCCTCCCTGCATCCATTGGCCCGCCCCGCCCAACTCCGGGTGATTAAACTGGGCCATGGTTCCGCGTCCCGATCGAATCTTGTCGGCCAAATGGCTGACCGCTGCCACCGAGAACCCGTGGCGATCGGCGATCGACTGTAGCCTTTGAACATCCATGCCCCTACCTCAGTCCCTGACGATTGGATTTACGGTTTTTGATCTACTTTCGATCTACTTTTGATCTACCTTTTTTGACTATGCTTTTCTGGTCGTTCTTCTTAATTGCTCTTCTTCATTTCTTAATTTCTCTGTTTGATGGCTCTCTGATTACAATT
The DNA here is from genome assembly GCF_055193175.1 of Limnothrix sp. CMB-01. Lineage (NCBI taxonomy): Bacteria > Bacillati > Cyanobacteriota > Cyanophyceae > Pseudanabaenales > Pseudanabaenaceae > Limnothrix > Limnothrix sp. CMB-01. The sequence goes on along the minus strand of NZ_CM143720.1, from coordinate 4,267,107 downwards.
TGATCACTATTTGATCTAGGTTGTGATTGATTGACAGTTGAATCACCGAAAATTCATCCATCAAAAACTCATCCATTGGGCACTGCTCAATTAGAAATTCATCATCACTGCGCCCATGCAATCTACTCCTCAAGCCCCTAAATCCTCCCCTAAGCCCTTAATGGCACAAATTCGGCGATCGGGAGCCATCTTCCGCGCCCTAAGCACCACCTATTACGCCTATATGTTGGAATATCGGGCGGAATTATTGCTTTGGGCCCTTTCGGGGGCCGTGCCGTTCATTTTGATGGGTGCTTGGGTCAAAGCGGCGGAAACGGGGCAATTTGGGCTATCTTCCATCCAATTTGCTCAATATTACCTAGCCGCATTCATTGCTCGGCAAATGAACGTAGTTTGGGTGGTTTGGGAATTTGAGAAAGAAGTGAACCAAGGTCTCCTTTCGCCCAAGCTTTTACAGCCGATCGACCCAGTTTGGCATCACCTGGTTTCCCACCTCACGGAGCGATTTGTGCGATTGCCGATCATTGGGTTGCTCGTGATCTTATTTTTTGTGCTCTATCCCCAATCATTTTGGCTGCCCAGCGCCACAAATCTCTTGGGGTTTATGATCATTACGCTTTTGGCCTTTGGCCTGCGATTTTTAATTCAATACACCTTTGCCATGGGGGCATTTTGGATGGAAAAAGCGGCCGCCCTGGAACAGGCTTGGTTTTTTATTTATCTGCTGGGTTCAGGAATTTTGGCTCCGTTGGAAGTGTTTCCGCCCCTGGTGCGATCGATTGTGGAATGGACTCCATTTCCTTATCTGATCCACTTTCCCGCTGCGTTGTTGATGGGTTTGCCGGTGGATTGGGGTAAGGGACTCTTGGCGATCGGGCTGTGGAGTGGCTTTTTTTATGGCTTGAATCGTTGGCTCTGGCGGCGGGGTCTGCGGCAATATTCCGGCATGGGAGCCTAAGCAGCAGGCCTCAGCAACAAAAGCGCCTAAGTAGGAGCGTACGGGTATAAGTACAGCCGTGCGCCCCCACCAGTATTTCCGTTGATCGCTATTCCGCGTTTTGGAAAACCCGCCGCAGATCAATCACGTCGCTCATCTTGCGAATGTGGGTAAAGACCCGATCGAGCTGGGTTCGATCGCAGATGTCAATGCCCAAGGTGATCATGGCCGTTTCGCCCGGCTTGGTTTTCACGGCGGCCCGGTTCACGTTCACATTCGAGTCCGCCAGTCGGGTCAGGATATCCTTGAGCACCCCCACCCGATCGATTGTTTCCACCCGAATTTCCACGGGATAGGTGGGCTGGCGACCCACATTGGTCACCTCGGGGTTCCAACTCACCGGAACCAGGCGATCGCCCGGCACATTGGCCAAATTGCTGCAATCTTGGCGGTGAATGGCCAAGCCCCGGCTGCTGCGGGTCACCACCCCCACGATCGGCTCACCCGGCACCGCGTGACAACAGCCCGCCATGTGATGCAACAGCCCTTCCACCCCCAAAATGGGCGACAGGCGATGGCGATTTGACCCCGAATCCCCGTGGGGGCGCGGGCTGGACGACGGCATAATCACCGCCTCGGCCACCGGTTGCGCGGTTTTCACCACCTCACGAATCCGCCCCAGCAGCATATTCAACGTAATTTCCCCGTAGCCCAACGCGGCCAGGGTGTCATCCACGCTGTGGTAGTTGCAGCGCTCCGCCACCGCCTGCATGGGTGCGGATTTCAGAAAACTTTCAAACCCTTGCTTACCCAGTTCCTTTTCCAGCAGCTCGCGGCCGCGGCTGATGTTTTCTTCCCGGCGCGATCGCTTGTACCACAGCCGGATCCGGTTGCGGGCCGTGGCCGTCACCACAAAGTTCAACCAATCGAGGCTGGGGTGCGCATTTTTCTGGGTGATGATTTCAATGATGTCGCCGTTTTGCAGGCCCGTATCCAGGGTCACCATCCGGCGATTCACCAGGGCCCCCGCGCAATGGTTGCCCACCTCCGTATGAATCCGGTAGGCAAAATCCACCGGGGTTGCATGGTTGCTGAGGGCAATCACATCGCCCTTGGGTGTAAAGACATAAATCTCATCCTCAAAGAGATTTTTCTTAACATTTTCCAGATACTCATGCGCATCCTTCAGATCGCTTTGCCATTCCAGCAATTGCCGCAGCCAAATAAACTTTTCATCATCGGTGCTGGCGGCCAAGTGGCTACCACCCGTTTCCTTATATTTCCAGTGGGCTGCAATCCCGTATTCCGCCACTCGATGCATTTCTTCGGTGCGAATTTGCACCTCTAAGGGCCGTCCCGTCAAGCCAATTACTGAGGTATGAAGCGATTGATAGCGGTTGGGTTTGGGCAGACCAATGTAATCCTTGAACCGGCCAGGAATGGGGCGAAATTCATCATGAACTACGGCTAAAGCGCGGTAACATTCATCAACCGATTGGACAATGACGCGCACGGCAGCAATGTCATAAATTTCCCAGAAACTTTTATTCTGGCGCTGCATCTTTTGGTAAATGCCATAGAGATGCTTGGGCCGGCCGCTGGTTTCGGCGCTTTGAATGCCCAGTTGGTTGAGCCGATCGCGCAGAATTTGCAACACCCGATCGAGCCGGGCCTCGCGATCGGTGCGTTTTTCCGCCACCAGTTCTTGAATTTCCCGATAGGCATCCGGTTGAAGATATTTAAACGACAGATCTTCCAGTTCCCACTTAAAGCGCCCAATGCCCAGACGATTGGCCAAGGGCGCGAAAATATCCATGGTTTCTTGGGAAATTCGGCGCTGTTTTTCCGGAGCCAGATGCTCCAAAGTTCGCATATTGTGCAGGCGATCGGCCAGTTTCACCACAATCACACGAATGTCCTTGGCCATCGCCAAAAACATTCGCCTGAAATTTTCCGCCTGCTGCTCTTTTTTACTAGAGAAATTAAACTTAGAAAGCTTCGTGACCCCTTCCACCAAAAATCGCACTTCTGCACCAAACTTGGCTTCCAAATCTTCCGGGGTTGTAGCCGTGTCTTCCACAATATCGTGTAGAAAACCCGCTGCAATCATCTCAGGGCTGCCTCCCAATTCTCGCAGCAAACCAGCCACGGCCACCGGATGGGCAATGTAGGGTTCACCGGAAGCCCGATATTGATCTTGATGCAGATCATAGGCAAATTGAAAGGCTCGACAAATCAAGCTGTTGCCTAGGGGGCGTTCTGTGCCTTGGGGATGATGAAAATCCTCCATTAAACATTGGCTGAGCCAGGTGGGCAAGGACAGGCTGGGATATTCATCAATGGGCGAGTAATGGTGGGAAACGGCGACAACCATAGGATTTTTGAGGGAAAAAGTTAGGGTATGGGATGGGGGGTGAGGAGCGATCGAACGAGTGAGGGTCATTCCACTGGCCAATTCCCATTGATGAGAATGATCCCCAGCCTGAAGGGTGTGCAATTAAGCCCAATCCGCGCAAAGGGCGATTGGAAACGGCGATTCTTCAGGGCTGGAGCTGAACCAATGGCCAACCAATGACCAACCAAAGTGAATGCTTAGACGGGGAAAAGGCTGGCTGAAATGGGGCCGAGTGATGACCCCAGGCTGAGGGAACATCACACATCAACTCAGCAATTCAAAACCAAGAGCCTGAAAGCAAAATGACCTGCGAAGACGACAAGAAGAGCCTCAAACTGCTAGGGTGCTGTTAACCCCCTGGCCCTGGCTGGAACATAGCGGCTGAGACCGTTATCGCTAAAAGGAGTTTTAAATTTAGAGAACGCTGTAATTAGGTCTAACTTAGAAAGCTGGTTTCTGTCATGCTTCAACCAAATTTTCTAAGCATCCCTGACCTTTGGACTGTGGTTTGTGAACGGCCCGAAGGTTGGAGGAAATTTTTATGAAATGCAATAGATTCTACTAAATTCTCTTCGGTTTCACGCAATTGGGAATGATGTTTTTTGGATTACACCCGATCGCCCTGATCCCCGCCCCTTCATTACAACCGATCGTCCTATGCAATCTCCCGATTCGATCAGTGAAAATGTGTCAAATTCCGAAAAGGCAGCGCTTGGCTCGCTTGAACCAGCTGATAATGGCAGTTTATCGGATCAAGGCTACGAAAAACTACGATTAGCGCTCGAATGCTTTGAATTGCGCTTGCAAGCGACAACCCAGCCTCCGGCGGATCTGAATGAAGTGCTGGCCGATCTGCGGGTGGCAGTGACGGGGCTGGCAGAGGGCAGCGGCCTGGAGCAATCACTGCAAGTGGAAATTTACAAACAGTTACGTTTGCTGGAAACGGATTGGGCATTTTTGCGAATGGCTCGTCAACCAGCGACCTTTGCCCAGCGGCGATCGACCATGCAAGAGCGGCTCAAGCTGTTGCAGAGCTATTGCGCCCATGGCCAAACCCTGGCGGCGGGCGAAGGGGCGATCGCGCCAGATCAGGGGCAAGTGTAAAGATCAGGGGCAATAAACGCGGAGGTGACCGTCTTAGGGATGCCTTAGGGATGTTCTAGGGATTATTGCCGTCGATGATCCAACCGTTTTGCATCAGCTCGGTGGTTAGGTTGGCCGCCCCAAGACGCGATCGCCACTGTTGGGCCATGGATTGGTCAGCAAAGGGGCCAATGCGCAGACCGCCAGTTTCGTTGGGGAAGACGCTGGAAGCTGGAACCCCCAGTTCACTGAGCCGGTTAATTAGTTGCGCGAGGGGCGATCGCCCGTTGGTCACCACCACAAAATAGGCCGGGTCATTGGTTGCCGTGGAACTGGCGGCGGCCAGGGTGCTGGGGAACTGATTGCTCGATCGAGGCAAAGGCGCAAGGCGGCTGGGGGCTGGCGCAAAAATCGGTTCCGAATCCGGCAGGCTGGCCATGGGTTCCGGTGGTGGCTCGGGCAAACTGCGCGATCGGCTGGTGTTCCCCAAGGGGGGCAACCGGCGGCCCGCCATCGGGAGCGGAGCCGTGTTGCTGGGAGGTTGCCATTGGGGATCACGGCCAGCGGGTTCAAAATTAGCAAAAAGGGCGCTGGGATCCGGTTCATTCTGATTGGGGTCTCGCGTTGGCGACCACCCGGCCGCGCCCGATCGAGCGGGCAGGGGCGATCGAACCGGTTGCACCCGATTGAAGGAATTGACGCTGGCATTAACGGTGGCATCGGATCCAGAAACCGCCGATCCGGAAGCTGCCGAGTCGCTCAATTCGCCAATTTCAGCGGTGATCCCCCGTTGAGCCAGTTCTCGCACCCGGGCAGTGGCATCGATCGATCGCTCAAATAGCCCAGCCCGCACGGCCGTTTGCCCCCGATAGGTGACAAAAGCCGCCGTGGGAGACAGTTGTTTAACCTGCTCGAAAAGCCCCAAACTATCGCCGAGGGCATAGACCACATAACGGCCTTGGCTGGGAACCACCGGCTCAAAGAAGTTGCGATCAGTTGGGTTGGTTGGGGCGATCGCGCTGGAGGTGGTTGGAGGTTCCTGCACCATGGTCACCCCCGAGCCAGCTCCCTCTTCCACCACCCAGCCGGTTTCTTCCGTAGTCGTTGGGTTCGCGATCGGGCTGGGGCGCGGCGCTTCCAACACTTCCACATCAATCGGTGAGCGCGGTGGAGGCGCAGCAGTGGGCCTTTCAACCTCGGGGATCGGCGCGGCCGGCGCACCGGGCAAGGGCGCACCAAAGGGAAGCGTGTCGTTGGCCGAAGCTACGGGGGCGATCGCTCCCAGGCCGCAGCAGGTCAGCGCCATTGCCCCCAACCAACGCCCCCAGCTTTGGCCCATTGGGTTCTGGGGATGTTGACTCGGCTGATTCTGGCCCCGCTGGCGATGTTTCGGAGGATGGGTGGGATGGGGTGCGCTCTTAATATCACCGTGGATATCCATAGAAACTTGAGAAACTTTGACCGCTTCGGGTTCCATATCCATTTCCATATCCATCGCCATCTTGATCTGCATGGAATTGACCGTTGATTAGCCCACGACTAGCCCGCCGGTATCGGCTACGCACCCATCATCATCGCCGCCTATCATCATAGCCACGTGATCACCGCAGCATCACCCATCCAATCCGCGATCCCAGGTGTTCATGGAAGTGGGCAAGTTTTGTGCCCCTAGGTCAGCGGATCCGGTTGAATCGGCAACTCCACCCGAAATTCCGTTCCTTGCCCGATCGCCGTGCTGAATTCAATGAGTCCGCCATGGGACTTCACAATTCTTTCGCTCACGGACAAGCCCAAACCCGTTCCCCGGCCCACCGGCTTAGTGGTGAAAAAGGGATTAAAAAGCTGATCTCGTGCCGATTCAGGAATCCCCATCCCGTTATCCCGCACCAACACCCGCACCCGATCGCCCAAATTAACCAGGGACACAGCCAACATGGGTTGCCAGTTGGGGTCTTGGCGCTGTCGGTCTTGGCGAATTGCCTCCTCGATCGCATCCAGCGCATTGGTCAGTAAATGCAACAAAACCTGATTAATTTGGTCGGGATAGCACAACACTGGCGACACCGCCTCATAGCGCGTTTCGAGATTGACACTTAATCCCGTCTTTTTGGCCATGGAATCGTTGCCCGTCAGCCGATGATTCAGAATCAACAAAGCGTGCTTAATGCTCGACTGCAAATTCAGGGGCTTCATTCCCTCCTCATCCAGACCCGAAAAGGAGCGCAAAGCCAAGACGATCGAGTTAATTCGCAGCACACCATTCTGCATGGAGTCCATCAGCTTCAAAAAGTCGTCTTGGATGAAGGGTAGATCTAATTCCGCCTCCAAGTCCTGTAGGTGCTCCGGGCGATCGGGATAGGTTTCCTGATAGGCTCGCACCACATCAATTAAATCCTTGGTGTAGTTTTTGGCATACAGCAAATTGCCCCGAATAAAACTAACAGGATTGTTGATTTCATGGGCAATGCCAGCCACCAACTGGCCCAAGCCGGACATTTTTTCCGCATGGATGAGCTGGCTTTGGGTGTTGCGCAAATCCAACAACACTTGATTGAGAACTGCGGCTCGATCGCTCGATAAACGCTCCAATTCAGTGAGAGACTCATTGGCCCGTCGCAAATCCCCGATCGCCACCGTTCGCTCCCGATTCACCTGCACATAGCTCAAGCAAAGGCCACTGAAGGGAACCAAATAGGCCACGATTTTCAGAAAATGGGCAATATTAAACCCCGAATCAAACAGGGCCATTGACCCAAACACCATGTGGAGCTGAGTGGCCACCTGGGGAATCATGCTGACCCAAAGAGCCAAAGAAAAATAGCTGGGATATTTTTCATAAAACCGAGGCAATCCCCACAAACCCAAAAGGGCAAACAGCACCAACGGCCCCAAATCCCAAGGACGGGTTACGATCGCATCGGGAAACAAGGTGAGTGGTAGTTTCTGACTGGTTAAGCACAGCCAAATGGTTAAATAGGCGAGCACACCTAACCCTAAGGATGCGAAACCAATTAATGCTGAACTACCCAGCCAAGACCGGCCCACCCATTGCCAGCGATCGGGCAAAAGATGGCTGTTGGTGTTCGTAATCGCAACCAATCCCAGGGTCAAAATAGTGCCAGAAAATAATCGGCAGAGCACCCAAGTGAAAGGAATTAAATCCACCGAGCTATCGACAGAATCAATCAGGCGATCGGCGGCCAGGGTGTGAAACGCATCCATGCAACCGGCATAAAACAACACCAACCCAATCAGCGGGGTGACCAAATCTCGATGCAACGTAAAGTGCAAAAAGGCCAACACCGCCGTTAGGGTAGCGGCTGCAAAGGCGCTCCATTCCAAAATGGTGTGAATGAAACTACCCGCCAGCATGTGGTGCAACCCATCCACCAATTCCGGATCCTGCACAAAGCGAGGATCCGTCATCGCAGGAATGACCGTCGGATCCAAGGGCTGAATCACCGTAGAAAAAGACACCCCTGCCAACTCAAACAGTGACGGCAGAATGGTGATTACCAAAACAGCCCCAACCCAAACTTGAATGGTGCGTGGTTGAATCATGGGGTCGCGATCAAAACTCTCCGGCAAACTTTCCAGCAAACTCTCAAGCTAATTCCCAAGCTAATTCTCCAAATCACTTCTCACGCCAATTCTCAAGCCAGTTCACCAGTCAAGTCCGAAGCCCATTCCTCGGTCAGTCCCTCGGTCAATTTCTTTCTCAGAGGATGTCTGAAAAGTGTTTTGGATGAGTTACCAAGCACCAACAGGGCGCGGAAGATCAACTGTTTCGGCATCACCCCGCACAATGACGACACCCCCTAAGCCCCTGGTTTGCGTCGATCGATGAGGCCGATAAGTCGTAGCTGTGGCTTTTCAGACATCCTCTAAGCGAGTCTTTGAGGTCATTGTCAGGAGCATCCCCAATTCAACCTCTAGGTAAATTTTTGGGCAAATTCCTGGAAAAGAACAGTCTTGATAGCCAGTTTTGACTCCCAAGGGCGTTGGTGGCCCAACGGTTTCCAAGGGAGCTAACTGTCCATAAAGTACCCATCAGGCAAACCAGAAAAAATCCGGGAAGGGCAATCGAAATCATCCAGAAAATTGAAGCATCAATGGTCGCCCTTGAATAGCGATTGCTCGGGAAAGGCAATGATCGCAGGGTTACTCGTGACGGTTCAACGAGCCACATTTTGAAAGGGTTTGATTGATTTTTCGCCCTAAGGGGCCCCAACGGTGATAAAAGCAGACCAGTCCCGAGGATTTGGATGCTGTTTGATGGTTTCCAGCATGGCGCTACGCAGGGCGACAGCGGTATCGGGATTGCGCTGAAGTGCTTGATAAAAGGCAATCATCAGCGTTTTGGTGGGGTTGTCGGGCACTTTCCAGAGGGAAGCCACCACCGTGGGCACGCCGGCCACTAGGAACGATCGCGCCAGACCCATCACCCCATCACCCGTAATGCGACCCCGACCAGTATTACAAGCACTCAACACCACGAGCTGGGCTTGCAAACGCATGGTGGCGATTTCTGCGGCTCGTAACAGACCATCATCCCCTCGGGAGGGAGCCAGGGCCAAGAGGCCCGGAACGGCCGGCTGCACCACGCCTTCTCCCGCTAAGGCGAGGTTGGCATTGTTGCCATTGACCGTTACGTTGCCACCAATGATCACAGAGCCAGGACTGACAATTACGCCGCCCCGGCGAGCTTTGGGGGCGTTGGGATCGCGCGGGCGGCCAAACTCGTTCAAATTGGCATCCAGATCCAAGACCCCGTGGGTGGCAAAATGCAGGATCCGTTGATTGGGCATTTCAGCCACGATCGCGCTTTTGGTGGCCTGATCGGTCAGCAGCGGTTGCACGCCCAACATTTGAGCCACTGCTTGGGCTTCGGTTTCGGCTCCGGGCAAAGGAGCCAGCCGCTCCCGTTGGCCATCCGGGCCGGCGGGTACTTCCGGCATTAAAACCGGGTTACCCACCACCAGGCCGGGCTGGGCCGCAGGCGTTTGCGTTTTACGGCGCTGTTCGGCGATGGCTAACACCTGAAGGGATGGCGTTGTGGCGATCGTCTGGGTTTGCACGAGGTAATCGCCGTTGGGATTCTGGAGAGCCGCAAAGGGAACCAGGTTAGTGGCCCCTTGCACCACAAATACCAAGCGCTGGTTTGGATCGCGGGGCAATTGAGGGGCGATCGGGGCAATCAATAATTGGTAGAGTCGTTTTAGCTCGGTGGTGGCGCTGCCAGCGGTGGGCAGCACAGCGGTCATGGCTCCCCGAGCTGCCAACACCAATTCCGTGAGGGATTTGGCGGACACTTGGGCGAGATCCACCTCCTTGAAGGCGATCGACCCATTGGGTTGCACGGCCCAAATGGCGACGATCGAGTCATCTTCCAATTCATCACCAATAATCTTCGGGGTTTTGCCCAAAACCGCATAGGTGACGAGGGTCGCGTTGAGCTGTTTGGCCAGTTGGCGAATTTGCCCGATCGACAGGGACTCGGCCGTGGGCTGGCGGGCGGCCTGTTGCATCAACACCTCGACCAGGGCCCGGGCCCGACCCCGTTCCGCCCACTCCAAGGCCGCCTCGGTTTTGCCTTGGGCAATCAGCGTTCGCAGCAGTTGGCGATAGGCGTAGCTTTGCTGCTCCAGCAGCGTCACCCGTTGAATATCGTTTAAGTCGCCGCTGGCTCGTTTGGTTTCCCAAGACTGAATCGCCATCAACAGATGCTTTTCGGCGGCCGCATAGTCGCGGGTGCGATATTCCGCAATGGCCAGCCGACTCAGCCAAGTTTCGTTGCCCGGGTTTCCGTTGGCAAAACGCCGCAACAGGGGAATGGCCTCCGCATCCCGCCCCAACAGCATCAGACATTGGGCCAGGGGGCCAACGGCTTCGGGCCGATTCACGCCCCCTTGGTCGATCGCCTGTTGGTACAACCGGGCAGCTTCGGCGTATCGATCTTGGCGATAGAACAATTCATCGGCTTGTTGAATGAGGCGATCGACCTCGGGACTTTGGGCCCGGTGGGGGAGCAGGGGGCGGGACTGGGGCAGTTGATCGTTGGGAATCAAACGCCCGGCCGCCGTCACGGGCCCGCCGAAGCTAACCGATCCCCCCAGGAGCGAGATCGTCACCATTGCTAACCAGTGCCATCGCCAAGCCACCATAGGGCGCTCTCCGTTGATTAACCCAAACCGGGCTACCATTACTGCAATTTCATTTCTGTTCTATCAGATTCATCAGATCGATCAGATCCATCCGCTTGCGCTGCCCATGGCTCGGTTGCCCCGCTTAAGTTTCGATCGCGGCACTCTGATTTTGCATCCACCGCCCAAGGGCCGCAGTTGGATTGAATGGGCCGTTTGGGACGATCGCATCGAAAAGTTTCGGATTCCAGCGCATCAATACCGATCGCTGGTGGAACGCTTGCGGGCCGAGGCGATCGAGTTTCAGGACGAGGCCAAGGAATTTGCCCCCTTGGAACTGCAACCCCGGTTGCAAATGGAACCCTATCCCCACCAGCAAGAGGCCCTGGCGGCCTGGAAACAGGCGGGCCGCCAAGGGGTGGTGGTGTTGCCAACGGCGGCGGGCAAAACCTACTTGGCCCAAATGGCCATGGTGGCTACGCCGCGCAGCACATTGGTGATTGTGCCCACGCTGGACTTGATGCACCAGTGGTATGCCCATTGGTCGGCGGCGTTTCCCGATGTGGCGGTGGGGTTGTTGGGGGGTGGCTCGCGCGATCGAACGCCCCTGTTGGTGGCCACCTACGACAGCGCCGCCATCCATGCCGAAACCCTGGGCAATCAGTATGGCCTGTTGATTTTTGATGAATGTCATCACTTGCCCAGCCAGTTTTATCGGGCGATCGCCGACTGTTCGATCGCCCCATACCGCTTGGGACTGACGGCCACGCCCGATCGGGCGGATGGTCGCCATGTGGATTTGGATGAACTGATTGGGCCCGAGGTCTATCGCAAAGCACCGGAGGACTTGTCGGGCCAAGCCTTGGCCGATCATGAGGTGGTGCAAATTCGGGTGAACTTGGCTGATCGGGAGCGGGCCCGCTACGAGACCTTGATTCAAACCCGGAATCAATTTTTACGATCGCAGAAAATTAGCTTTGGCTCCTTGGATGGGTGGCAGCGGTTTATCCAGGTTTCTGCCCGATCGGCCGAAGGCCGCCGGGCCCTGTTGGCACACCACGAGGCCAAAGCGATCGCCCTCGGCACCGACGGTAAATTGCGCCTATTGGCGGATTTATTGGCTCAACATCACCCCGATCGAGTGTTGATTTTCACCAATGACAACGCCACGGTCTATCGAATTTCCCAGGAATTCTTGATCCCCGCCATCACCCACCAAACGCCGGTTAAGGAGCGCCACGAAATTCTGCAAAAGTTCAAACAGGGGGACTATTGCACGATCGTTGTGGCCAATGTGCTGGATGAAGGGGTGGATGTGCCCGATGCCAAGGTGGCGATTTTCTTGGCGGGCAGCGGTTCCACTCGACAGTTCATTCAACGGTTGGGGCGAATTTTGCGGAAGGGTAGTGAACCGGGCAAACGGGCCATCCTTTACGAGGTGGTGGCGGCGGACACGGTGGAGGAACGCACGAGCGATCGCCGCCGCCCCGCTCCCCAGTCGGCGGCCCCACCCGATCGCGCCAAGGGTCAACTCACCTTGCTGCCCAGTCCATCTTCCGGGCGATCGCCTCTGAAGGCCGCTGAGGCCAAACCGCGCTATGGATCTCGCCAGCCGCCGGAAACGCCTGCGCTCGATCCCGATCCTGAAGAAGCTGAAAACTAACGGAGGGGACTTGCAAAGCACCGATCGTCCTCGGGACAAACAGAGGGTATCTGCAAAGCGCCGATCACCGTCGGGGCAAGGGGCTTAAACCCCTTGTCTGCGTTTCGAGCTTGGTGTGGAATTTAGAGCGCGTTCCGCAATTCCCGCAATTGTTGCAACCCGGCTTGATCCTGCCGATCGCGGTAGATCACTTCCGCCGCCTGGAGATCGGCCCGCGCGGCCACCCGATCGCCCAAGGAACGATGGGCCCTGGCCCGATTCAACAGGGCATTGGCATAGGCGGGCTGTAACCGCAGGGCCTCGGAATAATCCGCGATCGCCCCGAGCCAGTCGCGCATCCCGGCCCGAGCCAACCCCCTGGCGTGGAACGCTTCCGCATAGTCCACATTCACCCGCAGGGCCGCTGAATAGTCCGCGATCGCGGCTTCAAAGTTGCGCCGTTGATGATAAACCATCCCTCGGTTGACGTAGGCATTGGCATAGAGCGGATCGAGTTCGATCGCCCGGTTCAAGTCTGCCAGGGCCTCCCGAATTTGTCCCATTTGGAAATAGCCTAAACCGCGCAAATTATAGGCTTCGGCCACCTGGGGATCCACCGCGATCGCCTGGCCGTAATCAGCCATGGCCCGGTTGCGATCGCCCGCAATATGGCGCAACAGGCCGCGCTTCACCCAGCCGCTGGCCTGTTGGGGCCGCAGGGCCACCACCCGATCCAAATCCGCCGCCGCGCCCAGCCGATCGCCCCGATCAAACCGCAACACACCGCGATTAAACAGGGCTTCCGCCGATTGGGGATTCCGGTCGATCGCCGCGTCAAAATCCGCTAAGGCCGCGGCCCCATCGCCCCGTTGGCGGTGAACCGTTCCCCGGTTAATGTAGGCATTCACGTAGTTGGGATCGAGGGCGATCGCTCGATCGTAATCCGTCAAAGCCGCGGCCCAATTTTGCTGATCGCGATAGGCATTGCCCCGGTTGTAGTGAATAGTTGGGTCATCCTCTTTTTGACTCAGGGCCGCTGAATAGTCCGCGATCGCCCCGGCCAGATCACCCCGGGCCCGCCGCACCACCCCCCGATTCACCAGGGCGTTGGTCAACTGCGGATCCAAACGCAGGGCTTCGGTATAGTCCGCGATCGCCGCTTCCGCCGCCTGCAAGTTCCATTGGGCATTACCCCGGTTGTAATAGAGCCGAGCCAGTTGGGCGGGGGGCAGTTGACCCGCCGGTTGCAGTTCGATCGCCTTGGAAAAATCCGCCACCGCCCCGGCGAAGTCGCGATTACGGAGCCGTTCTTGGGCCCGGTTGGCAAAAAAGTCCGCAGATTCCTGACCGATCGCCCCTTCGGAGTTAGGGGTTTGGGCCATCCAGTGATCGGCGGCCGGAGTCAAGTTGGGTTGTGGCAGCGACGGCGCGATCGCCCTGGCCGTTGTGGCTAAGCACAAACTCGCAACGGAGCCACTGATTAGGATGAGCCTTTTGCGCCATTGCCCTTTACGCCACCGTTCTTTGCGCCATTGTTCTTCGCGCCACTGTTCTTGTCTCATCAATTTGGTCTCTCAAGCCTTAGGTCAAACTGGGCACGCGATCGACCGCCCGTTGACCGCCCCAGCGCGAGACGATCGCATCGTCATATTCATCTGCCAAGGACAAAACCGCCTGCACCGATGCTTCCAATTCCGGGCGATCGCACTCAGAACCCACGATCGCATGGTTTAGGAAAATATCACCATCGGCATCGATTCCAAAAGCCCCAAACAGCAACCGATCATTCTCACGTAACAGATAGTGCATCAGCTCCGGCGACAAATCCACATTGGTCACCACATAGGAGCGCGTGTTCACCACCGCATCATCATCCCCCCAGGGCAACACCTCCACCAACACACAGGCAGAACCGGCGGTGATGTAAGCCGTGGGATGGGGCGCTTCCATATCAATCACCACATCAGACCAAATCCCTTGGAGCCAGGGAAAGATTTTCTCGTAGCAGCTTTTTTGGGCTTCGGTTTTAAATGTCGCCATGCGGATCACCCCAAACCTATGTTGAAAAACAATCTCCTCAGCGGCAGATGATCCGCCAGCGACTCCAGCAACTGTCCTGAATCACCAGGGTGGGAGCTTGCGGAATTGGGCCGGCTCGATCGGGCTGCAATATTGCCGTTTTAACAAAAATCCGGAACCGCCGTCCTGATGTGGCCAATCATTACAGCTTTTGCCGACTTGCGAGCCTACGCGCCGATCGCTTGCAGCAGTTCCGCGAAGGGTTGCCAATCGTCGGCCTGGTCGATCGCCTCCCAAACGCGCTCAATTTCTGGCCGGACGATCGTGATCAACGGGTTGGCTCGCTGGAGTTGGTCGGCCAAGGTAGCCAACTCCTGATCCGATTGTTGTTGCAAAATTCGCCCATAAACTTCACACCATTTTCCCCAATAGGCCAGGGTTTCCCCTTGGGGGTTGCTGTCAGCAGGGCCCACCCAAAAGGGGCGATCGCTGGCATAGTCTTCCGGGCGATCGCGCCAACTGGGGGAAAAATGGCTGCGCAGTTTAGCAAAGAAAGCGTGATAGGGCGTTTGGGAAACGGCTAAAAATTGCACCGTTGCCTCCACCAAATCATCCGCCTCCGCTTCTGCCAAATGCTCAAACCCCAGCCGGGCCGCCATTAACCGGCGATATTCTTGGGCATATTGTTCTGGGAATCGCTCCAGTCCAGCTTCCAGATCCGCCACCGGCATCACCATCCCCAACGGCCGCTGCAACAGCTCTAAATTCAGGCGACAAATGGTGGGCTGATTGCCATAGGCATAGCGGCCGTAATAGTCAAAATAGGCCGCCGTAAATCGCAAATCGTAAGTGGGAATGAAAGCATAGGGGCCATAGTCAAAACTCTGGCCCGTGATCAGCATATTGTCCGTGTTCAAAACCGCATGGCAGAACCCCGCCACCATCCATTGGGCACAAAGCCGCGCCACCCGCTCCACCAATTCGGCATAGAGCTTGGCTTTCCAATCCCGATCGCCCACCCAATGGCCATAGTAGGTTTCCAGCACATGGGCCAACAGGCGATCGATTAAATCAGGCCGCTTCAGATAGTGCAGTCGCTCAAATGTGCCAAATCGAATGTGGCTTGCTCCCATCCGCACAATCACGGACGATCGCGTGGGTGAGGGTTCATCACCTCGCCACAGCTTTTCGCCCGTTTCAATCAGTGACAAGGTGCGTGATGTGTTGACCCCCAACCGATCGAGCATCTCCGTTGCCAACACTTCCCGCACGCCACCCTTGAGGGTTAAGCGCCCATCGCCGTTTCGGGAATAGGGGGTTTGGCCAGATCCTTTCGTAGCCAAATCATAAAGAACGCCGTCTTGGCCTCGCACTTGGCCATATAAAAAACCCCGTCCATCGCCCAATCGTGGGTTATATTCCCCAAACTGATAGCCGTGGTAACGCATGGCCAGCAGCGGTTCCCGCCCGACAAATTGCCCAAAGGCCGCCACAAAATCATCATCACGAACCGCCGCAGGATCTAGCCCCAGCTTCGGCAGCAGGTGATCGTTCCGAAAGCGCAGTTGATGTATCGGAAATTCAGCAGCCGCCACCGGGTCAAAATAATCGTCCCCCAGTGACTGAAAAGCGGGTTCATAATCCAAACGCAGAAATGGATTGGTGGGGGTCATGGTTACCAATGGGAATCGGTTGGGAATAATTTAGAAAACTAATTTAAGAAGTTAAATCGTAACTGTTTGGATCGATCTGGTGGATGATTCACACATTTGCGGTATTCTGGGGTGCGATTATTTGCGGAGTAGCCGCGCGAAGCCTGTTCGCAAGGCACGGTTTTGGGTGCTCACTGCGGGACGGTTGACAACTCAAACAACCGCTGCGATTTTCCCAAAGCAGGGCAGGATTCACGAAAGAATCTTGCCATCTGGGGCCCCCAATTGCGGTGAGTTCAGGCCCAGCGCGATCGCCCATCTGGGTCAAGGCAACGGCCCGCAAAAGATCCTTCGATCGGGGACTAAGGGCGATCACCACGCTGTTGAATTCTACAGTGGGAATGGGCTGGGATCGATCGAGCCGGCCAAGGGGTCTGGCAACCTTGAATCTTCCTAAATAATGAAATTACTGTCTTGGCCTTTAGCCGCCTGCCAACTGCGGGCATCAAAGTAAAGATCCTCTAGGGAAATTCGATCGAGCGCGTCACCAATTTTCTGAGCCAGCCGCTTCCAGAGCGATCGCATTACCCAATCTTCTGCCAAATCTGCACCCATCTCTTGCCCCAGCGCAGCGGTGAATGATTCGCCCACCGCCCGCAGAATTTCTCCCAAAAAAATTTCCTTAGGGTCGCGGGCCAGTTGATAGCCACCTCGAGTGCCCCGCAGCGACTCCACCAGCCCCGCCCGCCGCAGCTCAATGAGCAATTTTTCCAGATAGGGCATTGGAATATTTTGGCGCTGGGCAATGGCGCGGACAGGACAAGGGCCAAGACCGCGTTGCAAGGCGAGATCCAGCATCGCCTTGATGCTGTAGCGTCCGCGAGCGGTTAGCTTCATGGCTGGAACCATGACTCCCGATCGCACCGTTTTGCTCCCAGAACCGGTGCTAAATCGCCCCCAGTGCGCCGTTCTTGTGCCGCGAAGATTATCAAGATCATTCCTCAAGTTTGCTGCCGACCACGGTGCTTCGATGGCGCAAGAACGCCAGCATCGCCATCTGATCTTGCAAAATTCTGATGGTTAATCCCTCCTCAGACGAGAATAGGGATGTTTGGAGATCCTGTCAGCAGATCCACTGAATCAGACAATCATTGATTTTTTGAAAAAACCACTAGCGATTTAACACAAATCGTGTACCATGATGGAGCCTGATGCTAGCATGAAATTACCTTCTTGAAGTTTAAAAACACCGCTCGGCTTGGTTGGTGGAACTCATCTCCCCAATCTTCCGATTCAAGCAACTTGTCCCAGGGAATCTTTTGGGAATCGCTGGGATGTTCAAAGGCGTTTGCTGGCAAGAAGGAAGCTGCGGGTCGGAACAATTCCGATTTGCAGCCATTGCCGCGATCATCTTCGCCTTTCGCCTGAGATCCGGCAAACGCTGTATCAGTGAATTCATTCATTACTCTCTAGATTGACCAGCCTGTTGGATTAAAACAGCAATGAGCAAGCGCAAAAAGACCGACCCGCAACCCCTGACCGGTGCCCAACTACTGGAAAAGGTCAAGGAACTGGAAAACGCCAGCAAGGAAGAAAAGGCGCGGGCCTGTGGTTACTACACCACGACCAAGGATGGCGTTGATCGCGTCAACATGATGAAGTTCTATAACGCGTTGATTGACGCGGAAGGGATTGAACTCGATAACAAAGCAAAGCCCAATGGTCGGGGTGGCCGCAGTGCAAGTTATCGGATTACGGTGCAGTCGAATGGCAATTTGTTGATTGGCTCGGCTTACACCAAGCAAATGGATCTGAAGCCGGGTGATGAGTTTGAAATTACCCTGGGCCGTAAGCATATTCACCTGAAACAGGTGGAAGGCAACTAAGCTCGAATCTGGTGGTTTCGGCTCATCGTGATCGTGACGATTTCCATTGAGCATTGCGTGATCATGCAGTGCGCACGATCTGATTGCATGGTCAATGGGTGACCAATCAGTGATCAATCGGTAATCAGGAATGCTGACTGACAAGGGGCCAAGGCCCCTTGTTTTGTTTTGTGGGTGTTTGGCTGTGGAGCGATCGGGTTTTGGAGCTGGTGGCTGGTGACGGATTGGCTCTTTCGTCTCTCACATCGCTTGAACCAGACGTGCGGCTCTGTGCCCACTGGTCAATTCTCTGGCGGATTCTATGGCGTGGAAATCGCTAGGTTCCAGCTTGGGCGATCGGGCAGGGGGTGCATTCCTGTTGGCGACGCTGCACGGCGGATTCATAGAAGGTTTCCAGGGCCCGCACACCGTGAATTTGGTTAAATATGCGGGCCGATCGCTGGGCGATTTCTAAGCGAAGATTTTGCCGCCAAGCCCGATCGCACCCTAACCCGATCGCTAAATCACAATAGTCTTCGGGGGTTTGGGCAATGGTTTCCGTCAGCCCCAATTCCGTGAGGATGGCGGCGGCATGGCGACCGCGCATCAAGGCTCCGGGGAGGGTGACGACGGGGAGACCAGCGGCGATCGCCTCCAGGGTGCTGTTGCAACCAGACCAGTCGATCGAGTCGAGGAACACATCGGCCAGTTGGTTCAGTTGCCAAAATTGCGTTTGGGATTGGGGCGGCAGGATTGTGCAGTGGTCGGCAAAAGCGAGGCCGGCGGCCGCAAAGGCGGCCGCGAGGCGCTGGGCAAAGGGCGGGGCCGCTTCTGGAAAAGGGCTGGCCAGGAAAACGAGGCGCGCTCGGGGAACCGCTTGGGCAATTTCCACCCAGAGCCGATCGGCTTGAGGCAAATACTTATATAACGATTGGCAACAGAGATAAACCACTTCGTCGTCAGCCAGGCCCAATTGGGCCCGATCGAGCTGAGGCTGGGGGGCGATTGGGGGGCGATCGTAGGCAATGCCCAATCCCGGTAAACAGATCAGGGTTTCGCTGTAGTGGGTTTCGGCTTGGGGCGGTTCCATCCGATCGCTTGAGAGGTAATAGTCCACCGTGGGCAGACCGGTGGTGACCGGATGGCCCCAGGTGGCGCATTGGACAGGTGCAAACCGCCAACCCCCAATCAGATACATCACCGAATCCATACCCACATCTAGCATCACCGCCACATCGAGCTGATCTTGCCAGGCGGCCCGACAAAAGGCGGCATAGCGCTGGGGATTGAAGTCGTTGCCCGTTTCCCAAAAGGCAAATCGATCGCTCAGGCGGCGGGCTTCGTCTGTGGTGGCATCCCAGCGATTACCGGCATAGTAGCTATAGATTTCCAGTCGATCGCGATCGGCATGGCGCAACCAACCCAGGTGGGTTTTCATCACAGAATGGTGATAAAAATGGCTGCTGAAATAGCCAATCCGCAATCGATCGCCCGAGGATCGCTCACGGGGCCGGCGGGGTTGCAAGGGGGCTAAATCAGGAAAAACCGTGGCTAAGGTTTGGCACACCCAAGCGCCATATTGTGCTTGCAAGGCCCGATCGTCCTGGCCCTGGTAGTTCAAATAGAACGGAACCCGCAGGGCGATCGCCTGGAGCGCTAACTGCATCAGGGCCGGGTGCGATCGCGTGAGGCTGATCAGCCGATCCAATCCTTGGGCATAGTTCGATCTCGCCTGCCAGAGGGCGGCCTCGGTTTCATAAATCGATGGCAGCTTTAACCACCCATCAAAGGCCGCCAGGGCCCCCGCATACCAAGTTTCTCGTTGGGGTTCCAGGGCCAAGGCTTTGCACCAGGCCTCGATCGCCCCGGCCACCTGGCCCGACTGCCGCAACAGTTCTCCCAAGGCCGCGTAGGGTTCGGCGGCCATCGGATTGGTCAAAATTTGCGATCGCCAATGGGCCCGATCGACCCCCATGGATCCCGGAGCAGCCGACGGATCAAAATTGGACGGTGGGGATGGGGTGGGCGAATCCATAACCATCAACGGGAACCAAAGGGGCGATCGCTGCAAAACAACCATGCCCCGATCGAGCGGCGGGCGCAATAGGCGTTCTGGGTCATGGCCCAAGATTTCAGCCCAATCAGCCTCAACCCAATACCGAAGAAATTGCCCAAATCATCACCCAGAAAACACATCACCCAGAAAACACCCAAAAATCATCAAAACATCGTCAAAAAAACCGCCAGATGTCTAGCATCCGGCGGCTTGTCGTTTGAAGTGCCATTAATCGGGAGAACCCATATCCCGATTTTGGTTTCTCAATCTTGTCCAGGCTGGTCTAGGGTTCAAGGGTCGGAGCCAAGGACACTGCCCGATCGACCACCGGAGCCTTAGCCGTTGCCGCCGGTAACTTCAGCGAAGCTTGCAGCATCGGCGATTGGGTCACGGCATCATTGGCGATCGCAAACAGCGGATTCGACAAAATCCCCGCCAACGATGTGGCAATTACCGACAACACCAAGCCCACTTGCAAAGGACGCATCCCCGGAAGTTTCCAGCTAATGGCCGGGTAGTTCTTCACCGAATCGGACATTTCGTGCGGTTCCTTCACCACCATCATCTTCACCACACGAATGTAGTAGTAGATGGAAACCACGCTGGTGACCAAGCCCAACAGCACCAGGGTATACAGACCCGCTTGCCAGCCCACCCAGAACAGGTAGATCTTGCCGAAGAAGCCAGCCAGGGGCGGAATGCCACCCAGGGACAGCAGCGACACACTCAGCCCCAAGGTCAACAGGGGATCTTTTTGGTAAAGCCCCGAGTATTCGCTGATCTCATCCGTGCCCGTGCGCAGGGAGAACAGAATCACGCAGGCGAAACCGCCCAGGTTCATGAACAAATAAACCAACAGGTAAAACACCATGCTGGCGTAGCCGTCGGCCGTGTTGGCCAACAGCCCGATCGTCACGAAGCCGGCCTGCCCGATCGAGGAATAAGCCAGCATCCGCTTCATGCTGGTTTGAGCCAGGGCCACCACGTTCCCCAGCACCATACTCAGAATAGCCAGGGCCGTGAACACAAAGTGCCATTGTTCCGACACCAGCGGGAACGCCGTCACCAACAGGCGAATGGCCAGGGCGAACCCAGCCGCCTTGGAACCCACGGACAAAAAGGCCACCACCGGAGTGGGCGAGCCTTCGTACACGTCGGGAGTCCATTGGTGGAAGGGCACAGCCGAAATCTTGAAGGCAATCCCCGCGATCGCGAAGACCAGCGCCACCACAATCCCAATTTGGGGCGTGGTGGGATTGCTGGCAATTCCGGCAGCGATTTCGCCCAAGCGGGTGTGGCCGCCCGATAGGCCATAGAGCAACGAAGCGCCGTAGAGGAAGATGGCAGAGCTAGAAGCCCCAATCAGCAAATATTTGAGAGCCGCTTCGTTGGAGCGCGGATCCCGCTTCATGTATCCCGTCAACAAGTAGGACGCAATACTGAGGGTTTCCAACGCCACAAAAATCATCACCAACTCGTCAGCGCCCGACAGGAACATCCCGCCAACCGTTGCCGTGAGCAAAATGACGATGAATTCGCCCAGGGCCGTGCCGGTGGATTCCACATAGGCGATCGACATCAAGATTGTGATTGCCGACGACAGGGCGACGATTCCCCGGAAAACACTGCCCAGGGTGTCGTTGCTGAAGCCGCCCAGGAAGGAAACCGGGTCTTCCGGGTTCCACTGGAGCCACAGGGCCACCACGGATCCCAACAGACCGGCCACGGCCACATAAGGAGTCCAGCGCGATGCGGCCCGCCCGGACACGAGATCGATTAACAAGACTGCCAGGAGGGTCAAAATGACAATACCTTCTGGCAGGATTGCCCAAGCGTTGAGCTGTGAGGCAACGGTTGAGAAGTCCATAGGGAATTAAATCCGTTGAGCGCTTGAAACAATTGCCATTTCTAGGTTGCAGGGAAATGCGGCCTGCGTTCGGTTAACCATTTTAGGGGTTGGCGTGTGGATCGCTACGCGATCGCGCTGGATAGGCGATAACAATCCCCAAATGCCCCGATAACTAGCCAGTAATCGATCGCCCTTGGAGCATCACCCGATCGCCACCCGATCGCCCGGTTCGTGCATCTGAAAAACGGCCTTGGGTAGCCCCAAATGGCTTCAAGGGCGGCTGAAATTGCCTCAAGTGGCCAAGGCCGCTCCGCAAGCTCCCCGCCATATCTCCACAAAAATCCCCAAAACTGCTCCCTACCTTCAGCATCTTCCCAGTCTTTAAGCAAATTGCAGCCGTAACAAGGAGAGGTCATCCTCAAAATAGCTGCGGCCACTGTTAAAGTCCTGCACCCGATTCACGATTTGCTCCACGGCCCCCCGCTCAGGAACCGCCCAACATTCCCGCAACACTTCCACGAAGGGATCCAGCCCCCAAACAGTACCATCGGGCATTCCCAGTTCGTAAATGCCATCGCTGAAGATGTAGAGCGTGCTGCCGGGGGGAACTTCGCAAAAGGCCTCGCTATATTTCGCTTCCGCAAACATGCCAACGGGCAGCCCCACCGTTCGGAGGCGTTGGGCCGTTGGTAACGATTCTTTGCTGGGCGAGAGCAAAATTCCGGGCGGATGGCCAGCGCTGGCATAGGCCAAGCTCCGGGTGCGGCGGCTGTAGACCCCATACCAAGCGGTGAAGTATTTGTCGTTGCGATCGTTCATTTGAAACGCGCCATTCAGGGCCCGCAACACCTCGCTGGGGCTGCCATAGTCTTGGATCGGGAGCGATCGGGAGCGCAGCAAATTCAACACCGACAACGAGGGCAGCGCCGCCTTCAGGCCATGGCCCGCCGCATCCACCAGATAAACCACGAGTCGATCGTCATCGAGCCAATAGAAATCGAAACAGTCACCCCCCAAGCGGCTGGATGGTTCAAATTTGGCCGAAATACCCACCGCGCCGTCCATGGGTGCGGGTAGCAGGGTTTTGACGTAATCGGCCGCTTCGGCCATTTCCTCTTCTAACAGCCGCTTTTGTTCCTTCAAGTCCTGATTCAGTTGATGTAGCCGCAAGCCCGCTCGCACCCGGGCCTTCAGTTCGTTCATCTCGATCGGCTTGGACAGGAAGTCATCGGCTCCGGCATCCAACCCCCTGACCCGATCATCCACGGAGCCAAGGGAGGTCAACAAAATGAAGAACGTGGAGGATAAATTGGCCTCCAGCTTGACCCGCCGACAAACCTCAATGCCGTCCATCTTCGGCATCATCCAATCGCAAATGATCAGAGCGGGCTGCTGACTACAGGCCAACTCCAAACCAGCAACACCATCTTCTGCAACCAACACCTCATAGCCCTGTTTGGTCAGGGTGCGCTCTAGCAGGCGGCGGATGGTGGGATCGTCATCGATAATCAGCAGACGGAACATAGGTCAAGGCAGTGGTGGCAAGATGGAACAAGAGGAGCAACCCAAGTGTTGGTCAATTCAGGCGTGATGTCTGAGGCATGATGTCTTAAGCGTAATGTCGGCGTAAGATGCAGCCGTTGCACTGAAATGAACCGAGTGAATGAAAGAAGCCAGATGAAATGCACCGGATGAAATACGCCGTATCGCGTAAACAAATCAAATGGGGCAAATGGGGTCAATCGAATGGGGTCAATCAAATGACATCAGGCGAACCAAATTGAGCCGATGACAACGGGATCGCGCCGAGTCCGATCGGCCCTTGATGTAGATGAGCACCGAGCATGGACACCCGGGATGAGCGTCGATGGGGATTGCCGCCATTCCAGTTGAATAGTCCGGAAGGGTTGAGCCATCCTCCGAAGCAAGTTAGCCTGGGGAGTAATGCGTGATCCTTCACGAATTGTCCCTGGGATTGGCGGCTGAGGGTTGAGTTGGCTGGGCCTGGGCCACAACGTGCAACGGGTTGCGATCGCGCCCCGAAACGGACGAGTCTCGGTCACGGGAATTCCGCCCTGGCTGGAGTAGAAATCGTGAGCTATCAGTGGAGTACCTGGAATGGTACGGACTACGGCTGATTTTGGCACAATGCCTGGGATGGCGTGGCTAAAATTCAGGGTTGAGACTGAAGGCTTGAGAAATTCCGAACGCTTTGCTTGAACGCGCCGCAGAGGTTGGATGCTTTGAATCCCAGCGTAAACCAAACGATTCGACTTCGCATTGCTAGCGATTTGGCGGTGCTCGATCGCGTTTTGAACTGGTTTGACACGCTCGATCGCCCCCATGTGCCTCGTACTGTGTGGCTCCAATGCCTCTCGGTGCTGGCGGAGGTTTTCACGAATGCGGTGCGCCATGCCCATCGCCAACACCCTTGCGACACCCCGATCGAGCTGGAGGCAGAACTCACGGCCACGGCCTTGACCTTGCGCCTTTGGGATCATGGGGAACCGTTTGACTTGCGACAGGCGGTGTTGGAGCGGGGGCAGACTCCCGAACCCCCGGAAACTCTTGATATTGAACAGCTCAGCGGTGGCGGACGGGGCTTAACCATTCTGAATCGGGTGGCCGATCGCCTGAGCTATGATCCCCAGCCGGATGGTCGCAACTTGTTGGAATTTGTGAAATATTTTGAACCGGTGCTCCCGATCGCGGATTGAGTCAAACCTCGCCGCCAAACTCAATCGCCTCGTACAGATCCGCAAGCGGCAATTCCACTGACACCGCATCCAACAACACCCGATCGCTCAATTGCCCATATTCACTGAACAGCCACTGCTGATCCCCCGTTCGGGCATAGAGTTCCACATGGGGCTGATATTGATCAATTAACAAATAGTTTTGCAAGCTCGCGATCGTCCGATAGGCAGCGAATTTTTCAGTGCGATCGTAAGTCGCTGTTGATTTGGAAAGTACCTCAGCAATCAGGATTGGATTCATTACGGTATCGGTGCGATCGGGCTTCCGTTCGATGGGCCGCCGCGCCACCATCACATCAGGATAGGTATATAAATTCGGCTCCGGAATCCACAGCCGCTGATCTGCCAATGCCAGATCATAGGCTTGTCCTCGCAAGGCAAATTTCAGAATTGTAATCAAATTAATTGCAATGAAATTATGCTCCGGTGTACCCCCTGTCATTGGAACAACAACTCCATTACGATATTCATTTCGAGTTTCAGCCAGAACTTCTTGGGCTAAATAATCATCAGCGGTAATGACTGCAGGTTCCGGTAATAGGGCGATCGACATGGCAAACCTCCTAGAAGATTGCTGGGGGCATTGACCCAATGACCTCAATCGAGTTGCTTGCTCCAAACCCAAAAAAGGGAGAGCAGATCCCCCTCTTCATTTATTTTATGGTGCAAATTTGGGCAAGCGATCGCGCTGAGTCTTTAGGAGTCGATCGCGCATGATTCTGACGACTGCAACCGGCGCGATCGCTGACGAATTCCCCACAAGCCCAACATCATCAGCCCAGCACCCGCCACTCCCGGCTCCGGCGTGCTAACTACTTGTTCCACCGTCCAAGTTCCGCTCAAGTTGTACTTGGGAATCTCTTTACCGCGCGTTTCTGGATTCGAGAACCATTCGCCCCAGCGATCAAACGGCACTTCCGCATATGACATTGACCAAGTATTCACCTGACCGGGTTGAAATAGACCGTCCATATAAAGCGTTTTATCCACCGGACGGCCGCGACCGTAGAAGTTGGTAAACCACCAAGTGCCAAATCTCACGTAATTTGTCGGATAGCCCGTTCTGACCACGCTGCCCATTTCGCCACCGTCACCCACCCAACGGGTGGCATCAAAACCAGAGGTTGGCTCAGTAGACGACCAAGGCACAGCACCAACCTGAAAATCAAAATTCGTGACAAGGTTGCTGGCGGTATAGGTGCCGCTGGTCAGGCCAGTGGGCGTGTTTTCTAGAACGTCAAGGGTTTGCGGCTCGGTGTTAGTGATGAAGTTGCCGCCACCAAAGGCTGCGCCCATTTCGTCAAAGAAGCTGACTTTCCAGGTCAGTTTGGCCGCTTCGGCCGGCTGGATGGTGAGGGTGGTCAGCGTGGCTAGCCCGATCGCCGTTCCAAGAATGCTGGTTAGGGTTTTGTTCATAGGTAGTGGACTGATCGCAGGAGATGCGTTGCGGAGCTTTCCAACGATCGCATTCCGATCAGTTAAGTGACTTATTACCTATCGCGATCTGGTTCCGTAATTTGTGCAGCTCTTAGGCGATCGCCCGTCAGGATGAGAGTTTTGTTACAACACCACGCCCAGGACTTGGGTTTGTGCGCCTCGGGCTTGGGTCACACCAATCACCCGATCGGACGCTTCAATGGTGGGACGGCGCAAACTAACCACAATGAACTGCGCTTCAGCGGCCTGTTGTTTCACCATTTTGGCCAGGCGCTCCACGTTCGACCCATCCAGGAACATATCCACCTCGTCGAAGGCATAGAACGGCGAGGGGCGGTAGCGTTGAAGGGCAAAAATGAAACTGAGGGCCGTGAGGGATTTTTCGCCG
Source organism: Limnothrix sp. CMB-01 (assembly GCF_055193175.1). Classification (NCBI taxonomy): domain Bacteria; kingdom Bacillati; phylum Cyanobacteriota; class Cyanophyceae; order Pseudanabaenales; family Pseudanabaenaceae; genus Limnothrix; species Limnothrix sp. CMB-01. The sequence continues at coordinate 4,240,885 of NZ_CM143720.1, read as the reverse complement.
CCGGACATGGAAGCCAGCCGCTGCACCGGTTTGCCCTTGGGGTGGGCGACCAGGTTGAGGCCGCTTTCTAGGGGGTTTTCGGGATCATCCAATTGCAAGCGGCCGTCGCCTTGGGATAGCTCGGCAAAGATGATTTGAAAGTTGCGATCGACCGCATCAAAGGCCTCATAAAATGCCTGTTGACGCAGAGTAGTGAAATTTTCCACGCGCAACAACAATTCCGTGCGCTCCTGCTCGATCGTCGCCAGCTTTTCACTCAGTTGATTCAGCCGGCCTTGCACTTGATCGTATTCTTCCAGGGCCAGCATATTCACCGGTTCCAGACTTTCCAATCGGCGCTGCAAAGTGCGAATCGTTTGATCCAGTTGTTCGCGGTGGGCGGCCAATTCAGCGGGATCACTGGGCAGGGGTTCCGAGTCGGGCGGTAGATCGGGCCGATCGCCCTCGGCTCGATTTGCCAACTCTTGCAATTCCGCTTGCTGTTGTTGTTGGGTTTCTTGGAGCCGATCGCGCTGAAATTCCAGGGTTTGGAGCGCTTGGCGTTGACGATTCAGCGCTGTTTCTTGGCGATCGCGCTGTTGTTTAGTTTCGCCAAGGGTGGTTTCCAAAACCGCAATTTGCCCTTGTAGATTGGCGATCGCTTGATCCAATTCCGTTTGGGTTTGCTGAAGCTGTTGGAGCCGATCGCCCGCTGTGGTGATCTGGTCTTGGGCTTGGGCGATTTGTTGTGCTAGTTGTTGGCGCTGTTGGCTGAGGCGATCGACTTCGCGGGCTTGGTCGGCCTGCTGGGCTTGGGCCGATCGCAAATTGTCCGCCAATTGTGAGAGCACCGATTCCCGATCGCGGATTTCCGTTTGGGCCTCGCTCCATTGGCTGTGGGCGGGCGAGTCCTCCAGTTGGGCGATCGCCTGGCGCAGGTTGGCCAACTGGCGCTCGGCGGCCGGCAAGGCCCGATCGAGCTGGGCCAAGCGTTCCTGGCTGGTGGTCAGTTCCGTGGTTAGCCGATCGCGCTGTTGGGCCAGGCGATCGCGCTGACCCGTGGTGGCCGTCAGGGCCGCTTGCAGTTGCTCCAGTTGCCGTTGGGCATCGCGGCGGGCCTGGCGCAAATCGTTCAGGGTTTGGGTGTGGCGCTGGCTGTCCAATTGAGCCTGGGCGATCGCCCCATCACAACGGCCCAACACCCGATCGATATCCCGCAGCCGATCGCGCAGTTCCGCCGCCGCCTTCGCCTCCTCCGTCAGTTCGCCCCCGCCAAACCGCAGGCCGCCCCGGGACTTTTGCATACTGCCGCCGGTCATCGCCCCGCTGGTTTCCAGCAACTCCCCATCCAGTGTCACGATCCGATGGCGACCCAGGAGCGATCGAGCCTGATCCAACCGCTCAAACACCACCGTCCCGCCAAACACATACTCAAAAATGTTCCGGTAGCGATCGTCAAAATCCACCAGGTTGACCGCGTAATCCAGCCAACCCGCCACCGCCGCCCGACCCCGAGCCATGGCCGCCGACTCGCCGCCGCCACCGCCGCGAATTTTGTTCAGGGGCAAGAAGGTGACACGCCCGGCCCGCTCCCGTTTCAGGATTTCGATCGCCGCCGCCGCCACCGCATCATCTTCCACCACCAAATGGCCCAGCCGCGCCCCGGCCGCAATCTCCAAGGCCACCTGATAGCGCGGTTCCACCTGCCCCAAATTGGCCACCAGGCCGCAAATGCCCGGTAAGTCACTTTGCAACAGCAATTGCACCCCAAACGTGCCTTGGGCTTCCCGCTGGGCCTGGGTTTGGGCTTCCAGTTTGTCCAGTTGCCGTTGCACTTGTCGCTGCTCGTCCTGCAAGCGGCTGCGGGTTTTCTGTTGGAGCTGCAATTCCTGTTCGGCAGCGGCCAACTGTTCGGCAGCCGTTTGGATTTGGGGTTCCAGGCTGCGGGTTTGCCGATCGACCGTTTGGAATTCCCGATCGTGCTCATTGAGGCGATCGCCCGCCCGCTCCCATTCCGTGGCGATTTCCGCCAACTGGGTTTCGATTTGCTTCAGCCGCTCCTGCAAGGTGGCCCGCTCCGTGCGCTGGGGATCGATCGACGCTTGGATCGTCTCCAACTGGTGGCGCAAGTCCGTTTGCTGTTGCACCCAAGCCTGGGACGCTTCCGCCAACTCCGCCGCCTCAGCCCGAGCCCGGTTCAGGTTGGCCGCCGCCCGATCGTGGGCCTGTTGCAATTCCTCCAGGCGCTCTTGCAATTCCGGCCCAGTGGCGGCCAAGGCGGCCTCGGTGCGATCGACCTCCGTCACCTCCGCCGTTAACCGGGCGATCGTTTGTTGTTGGGTTTGCTGCTGGTGAGTCAGCTCCGTTTGTTGGCGTTGCACCTGATCCCGTTGGGCCCGGTGGGTGGCCAGCTCCGTTTGCAGGGCAATTTGTTCCGACTCCCCCAGGGATTTCACGGTTTGGTTCAGCCGCTCCAGTTCCGCCGCCTGGGTTTCGACTGTCGCCCGTTCCGCCACCAGGCGATCGGCTAACTGCGCCAAATCCTGTTCCCGCTGGGCGATCGATTGGCGCAGTTGCTCCACCTTCGACTGTTCCAGCAGCCAATCCACCACCGCCAAGCGCCCTTGCTGGCCCTGCATTTCCTGGCGAATTTGTTGATATTTCAGAGCCTTGGTGCGGTCTTTGGCCAGGCGATCGCACTGAATTTGCAACTCCTGCTCCAAAATGCGGCAGCGATCTTCCCGTTCCTTCACCTCTTCGAGGGTTTGCTTGGTTTGGATAATTTTGCGATCGAAGTTGGCCACCCCCGCCAGCTCATCGACAATCTGCCGCCGCTCCCGGGGGTTCATGGAAATGATGCTAGTCACGTCCCCTTGCAGCACCACGTTGTAGCCTTCGGGATAGATCCGCAGCTTCGAGAGGGATTGGTGCAACTCGCTGAGGGTGCAGGGTTCGCCGCCGATGTAGTAGTTGGAGGTGTAGGTTCCCTGTTGGGTGACGCGCAGTTTGCGGGTGACAGTCCATTCACTGAGGGGCTGGCCGTCGGCATCGCGCAAACCGGGCAAGTCTTCGGCGGCTTCGGCGGAAACGGTGGCCAGCAGGGCGGCTTCTTCGCTCAGATCAAAGGTGACAGTAACGGCGGCTTCTACGGTCGATCGCTTGCCTTTGCCTTGGCCCTTGCCCATTTGTCCCTGGTTCACCAAGTCGGGCAGGCGATCGGCGCGCATTCCTTTGGAGGAGGAGAGGCCGAGGGCAAACAGCAGCGCATCGAGAATGTTGGATTTACCGGAACCGTTGGGGCCCGAAACCACGGTGAATCCGGGCAGCAAGGGAACTCGCGTCGTGCCGCCAAAGGATTTGAAGTTGGTGATTTCGATGTGCTTGATGTACAACGCGCCGGTCGCCGTCCCTTGGACGGATCAGGGAGAATCGAAAACGGGGAACAGCGTTCCACCGCGCTATCTTACCCAAAACTTTCGCGAAACGGCGATCGTCCCGTCACCCATCCCTCTTCCTGCGTTGTATTCTATGCGGCGCAGCCTGAAATCAAGTGGACAACATACGAAGCAGGTGATACCATCTCCTAATTAGAAAACCTAAAACAAACAAAAATCTATGAGTTTTTATGCGAATTCAAAAGTGATAAAATTTTTAATAATATTTAATCAAACAAAGATGCCAAATTAATATATCATTCTCACTCTGTAATGAGTTGATTGGTTTAAGGAGTAGAGACTTGGCAGACCCATTATTCATAAGTGATTTAATCCCCAAAATCGTAAATGGCAGTATCAGAATTCCAAGTTTTCAACGTGGATTCGTCTGGGAGGCAGACAACGTTGCACACTTGATGGACTCGATTTATAAAGGATTTCCATTTGGTTCAATTTTACTTTGGCGAACTAAGCAGCCTTTGAAAACCGAGCGAGATCTCGGCCCGTTTACCTTGCCAGAAAAAGATCCTGACTTCCCCGTGGACTATGTGTTGGATGGACAGCAACGAGTAACTTCTATTTTTGGAGTTTTTCAAACTGGATTAGAGCCAAAATCAGGAGAAGATGAATCAATGTTTAAAATATATTTTGATCTATCGCAAGACAATTCAATTCAAGATTCTTCATTCATTGTTGTTCCTGATAACGAGGTCGATTCAGAAAAGCATTTCCCTCTAAATTTACTATTTAATCCGCCAGGTTACCGACGTTATCTACGCGATATGAGTGAAGAAATATGTGAAAAAATAGATCTTCTCTACGAAAAGTTTACTACTGCAAAAATACCAGTTCAAATTTTTGAAACTGATGATCGGACAGCAGTTGCGATTGTTTTTGAACGCATTAATCGACTTGGTGTGGAGCTAGACACATTACAGTTGATGTCGGCGTGGACTTGGAGTGAGGATTTTGATTTACAGGAAGAGTTTCAGGAGCTTTCGGAAGATTTAGCACCTTACGGTTTCAGTAATGTTGGCAAAGACTCTGATCTATTACTAAGATGCTGTGCCGCTATTCTCAAGGGTAACGCTTCACCAAATACAATTATTAGTTTGAATGGTGAGGAATTGCGTCAGCGTTTTCAAGAAATTCGTAAAGGAATTAACGGAGCTGTTGATTTTCTCCGAACTTCATTAAAAGTCTATTGCACACAAGTTTTGCCTTTCCCAACACTTTTAATTCCTCTTTCAGTGTTTTTTGCTACGTGTAATGATCAAGATACACACCCAACACATGAGCAACACGAGAAGCTAGTCTATTGGGCGTGGAGAGTATTTTTTACCCGACGCTACTCAAAACGATTAGAGCAATTGAATACAGATATTGGTCATATCATTGCACTGAAGAAGGGACTGCCATCTCAACTGGGTGAGTTCAGCGTAGATATCAATCCAGGCTTTTTCATTGAAAATAGATTCAATCTAAGTGCTGTTAATACTAAAACATTCGTCTTGATGTTGGCAAATGAACAGCCAGTCAACTTTATATCTGGAAGTCCAATTCAGTTAGAATCTGTTCTGAGAGACTGTAATAAAACACAATTCCACCACATTTACCCAAAGTCTTTCCTAAGCCAACAAGGTATCCATAATACTGAAATTAACTCGTTAGTTAATTTCACGATGTTATCTAAGGCAGATAACAATCAGCTTGGAGGGGTTGCTCCATCGAGCTACAGGAAGAAAATGGTGAAAGATGAGAAAGTCCTTCGTACTATTATGCAGAAATCTCTGTGCCCTGAAGATATTTTCCATGATGATTTTCATCGTTTTGTAGAAGATAGAACGACCATATTAGTTGAGCGTGCCAAGAGTTTGATGGGCGTTCGCTAGAGTCCCAGCTAGATTAGTAATGTAGGGTGGGCACTGCCCACTACTTCCCCACAAGCGGAATCAACTTCAAGATTATGGTTCATTTCCTTGGGTGCGATTGCGTTGCTTGGGGGCGGTTGTTGTTGCTGGGCATTGCCCACCCTACAGCTACTCCTGAAATTCAAAACCAAACAAGTTTACTATTGCAACAGTTAGGAACTACTGAGGCTGTTGTATGGTCGCCTCATGATTCCTATGATGCTGCTCAAAAACTCTCAGGTGGGCAGTGCCCACCACTCTCCCACAAACAGAATCAACTTCAGGATCAGGGCTTATTACCTTGGGTGCGATCGCGTTGCTTTAGTGGTCGTTGGTGGGCAATGCCCACCCTACAGCTACTACTACAAACTAAGGCAAAATAACTGGAATTTCTAGGCGGTTGAAGCGTCGATAGATTTGAAAATCACTATCCAGGGTCATAACTGTACTGTTCGGACGTTGCTCTGATAAACAAACTAAGCAAGCATCCGCTAGAGACATAGGCACAGAATGGTATTGACGCATCAACTCGATAACCCTAGCCTGACTGTTTTGAAGCGAGAAATCAACCCTTAGTAATCCCCGCTCAATCCACTGAAGCATCATCTCTCGACCACAATTGGTACGCCCGAGCAGAAACCAAGATTCCGTAAGAACAGGTTCACAGGTAATCAGGGGAGATGGCAGTTGCCTAAGCTGTTTTGTCGCCCAGTCATGGTGATGGTCACGCCGGTTAATGACGGCAACCAAGGGGCCGGTGTCAATTAAAACCTCTTTCACTCGCGCCCCATACCTTCTAGATAGTCGGGATTTGTCGAGAGATCACTTGGCCCTTCAGCGCTGCCAATTAAGGAACCAGCGAGATCAAACACTGAAGGAGAAGGCTCTGGACGGCTGAGGAGCGGGGTGACTTGCGATCGCTCGGCCAACAGCAAGTTGATGAATTGAATCACCAGTTGTTGGAGCGCCTGGGGAAGCTGGCGAAACTGGTTTAGGAGGGTTTGCTCGATCGGGCTGGGAGTCATGGGGCGATTACTGGTGAGACTATGACCATTTTATGAGAATGAATCAATTTGTTTTTCAAGACTCGATCGCCCCGTTGGATCAAAACTCTGATTGCAAACGCTCAGACAAGCTGACCGCCCAATCAAAAGATAGTGGACGGAGCGATCGCTTTCTGTTCCTCCACATGGGTTGGCGCTGAGGAAGTGGCGCAAGGTATCTTGCAGGCATCCTCTTCCAAGTCAAGCTTTGATCATTGCCATGATGGATAGCTATCCTGGAGAACTTGAAGCCCTAACGCTATTGGGTCTGGCGGTCGTAGGGTTAATCGTTGGTGGGTTGCTGGCCATTAGCTTCCTGTTAATTTCAATTTTTGTGCGCCGCGACGAATCTCCCGGCGTGATCAAGGCATGGGCGATCGCCGCCTTGTTGATCTTCATCATCAACGTCTTCGTCTATAGCTGGTTAATCGGGCTTGGTCGCGATAACCTCGTCCGCGATGGCGAGCAACGACCATTAATCACCCCGCCCCCAGTCTTGTTTGTCAGCATGAGCCTGATTAATTCCCTCGGGCCCAGCGTGAGTGTCCTGAGTCCGATCGTGGTGTTTTGGGTGAAGCACCCTCCCCGTTCTCGACATTCGCCCAGCGATCTATGAAGCATGAGTGGTGTTGGGTTTCGTGCCTCAACCCAACTTACGCGATTTACTGGTTTAGGAGGGTTTATTCGATCGGGCTGGGAGTCATCGATTATGAATTATCTATAGGGAGAAATTCGCTGCCTGAGCCATTCTGTAAGCTGTTGTCGGGTTAGCCTACCAGCAGCTAAATCGAGAAAGGTTGACTCTGAATCATCAACTGACGCAACCACCTCATAACCATTAAGCACCAGGAAAACTTCCATGGCTGTGTAGGCAACTCGCTTATTGCCATCAATAAATGGATGATTCAGTGCCAGAAAAAATGCTAAAGCAGCCGCCTTATCGACCAATCCCTCATACAAATCAATGCCTGAAAAGGACTGTTGAGGTTGGGCCACGGCTGATTCTAGGGCTGCTTGATTCAGAATTCCTAAAGAGCCACCTGAGCGTGCAATGACTTGCTCATGAATTCGGATGATGTCTTCAACCAACAGGAAACGCATTAGGCCAAGCGATCGAGCAACTCAGCATTCTTCTCTAAGACATAATTGATCGCATGATCGAGATCAATTTCTGCTTGAATTGGCTTCGGTTCACAAGATCCTGATCGATCGCCAGCAGGTATCAATCGCGCCTGGAGCTGTTGCAGTAGCACCAAGATCTGTTGTTGGATTGCCAAGGGCATTTGGCGAAGGATGACCAAGATCGATCGCTCCAGATCGGTTTGTTCCGTTTCAGGGGTCAGCATCACAGAATTGAGATAGCAATTTTCTGTAGTTTAGCAAGGCCGATCGCCCTGATCTTCAGAACACCGATCGCCCCCCAACGCAAAAATGATCATCAAAAAACCGGGGTCATCCCCCGGCTCTCGTGATCAAAGTTGTGTTTCAAAACTGGTTGCGTTTCAAAACTGATGACCTAGCAGCCTTCAGGCCCGCAGAAACTGTGCGCATATAGCACCTCCGCATCACAGATGTAGATGATGCCTGCGTAATTCAGGAAGAACTCCACCGCCACGCGATCGGCGATCGCCTCAGCCAGGGTGCGAGTGTCGGTCAACACCTCAAACTTGATATTCGCTTGGGTGTCGGAAACATTGGGCTGCCCGGACGATCGCACGTTGCGGCTGCCCTTGCCGCCCGTTTCCAACACCGTATACCCTTTGGCCCCGCACTCTTCAATGATCTTGGCCACCTTCTTCAGCAACACCTTCTCGGTGATGATGACAAGCTTTTTGGCTGGTTTAGCCATGTTGGTTACCTCTTTTGTCTACTACTCTAACGAGTCTGTCGGGCCGTGAGAAAGCACCGACAGACCCCACCTGCTTGGGGCGATTAACCCCCGAGTGCTTGAGCCAGCCCGATAAAGAATGGAATGCACAGACCGATCGCGATCGGCGTACCAACGGCCGTGGAAGCACCAATGTAGGCGGAAGGGTTCGCCGACGGGATCCCGGCGCGCAAGGTGGGCGGGCCCGAAATGTCTGAGCTAGAGGATGCAATGACCGCCAGCACAACCACACCACCCAGGCTGAAGTTCATCGTGTAGTGAGCAATCATGCCCAAACCAAAGGCAATCAGCCCATGGAGAAAGGGAGCCACCACACTGTAAACAACGTACCACTGAGCCACTTTGCGCAGTTCGCCAATCCGCGACCAAGCTTCCATCCCCATCACCAGCATCAGGATTGAAAGCAAACCCCGGAAAGCCGGATCGTAGAAGCTTTCGTAAACGCTTTCCGGCTTGGTGAGAATTCCCAAGGCCAAACCGAGCAACATGGCAGACAAAGCGGGCCCTTGCAGGCTTTCTTCGATAATCGGCCAGATTTTGACCTTACTATCACCCTGCTGCTGGTCGCGATATTCCTGACGGGTGCTGGGCTGCTCTTGGGAATTCACAGCGGCGGCGTTGCTACGCTTTTTCTGGTTGAGATAGATGTTGGCTACAACAATTGCCGTGACCAGCGCCGGAATATCCATGAAGGGATAAAGTGCGCCCGCCCATGCTTCATACCCAATCTTTTGTTCTTCGAGCAAGGTCAGGGCTGCCGCCATGGTGGAGCCACTGACCGCCCCAAACAAGCCACCCGTCGCGATCGCATCAACGGTCTTGACCTTTGGTAGTTTGGCCAAGGTGTAGCGGGCGATGAAGACAACTAGAATCCCTACAGTTGCTGCAAATATAACCGGTAAAACCATTTCGGTCAGGTTGGAATTCCGGATTGCAATTCCGCCGGTCAAGCCGATTTTGGTGAGCAACATGAAGACGATGATTGTACAAATCGCCTCTGGAATCACCAATTGGCTACCCAGTGCTGCAATCACCATCCCGCCAATCAAAAAGCCCAACGTTGGAGATTGCAACTGGGCAATGAAATCTTTTACGAAAAGGGACAAGAAATCCACAAATACCTCCTAGTCCACTGCATGAACTTTGAAAGTGTTAAAGAAATTCAGAGGGAGGCACTTCATTCCCATAGCACAGATGTTGCTCAAAAAATCTGTATCTAGGGTGTTCGGAAGGAGCCGATCTCCAGGCAGGTCTCGAAATAGTTGTGCTGAACTAATTTCTATAGACTCGTCTATCAGTTTTCTATAGATGGGTACGTGATGTAAATCCTTATGGGCGCTGGATTATCTTGAAAAACTGATTATGGGGTAAATCAGAACAAATATCGTGATGCTTGACTTTTAATGGCTTTGAATAATTGATGATTGGGACAATTAGAGCAGCTAATTGTTGGATCAATCAAGGCAAATATATTTTTCGTTAGCTCGGGATGCATCAGGTAATTGTCAGGTAATTTTTTGTCTCATTTGACCCGCAGGTTCTTGACTTTAATGCCGGATTTTGCTGAATCGGCTAGTTTCCGGCGACGATTTTCCGCTTGCGGAGGGCGAAACTGTGGCATTGGGGCGGGTTGGGGGCAATGCCTCACGGGTGTGGTTCCCCGGAATTCATGCTAGGACTGAGGGGGTATGATTTTGGGGCAATGGCTGCCCGGTGTTTCCCGGAACGGCCGCGGCGGTTGAGGAGTATGTCAAAATGCTCTCTGGATTGCCGCAACCCGTTTTGCGCCGTACTTTGCAAGCCGGTTGATGGTTGGTTGCCCGCCATTAATCAGGCCCCTAGGGGAGGTGTGATGCATCCTGTTTCGATCGCGATCGCACCCTACTGCCCCTGATGCACCCCACTTGCTATGAACAAACTCATCGTTGACCTCGAAGGCCTCCGCGAACAGTTGAAAAGCGCTCGCCGTCCCCCCAAACCCAAGATGCTCGTCGTCGATGACGAGCCAGATAATCTCGACTTGCTCTATCGCACCTTCCGCCGAGATTTCAACGTGCTCAAGGCCGAAAGCGGGGCCCGAGCCTTGGAACTGTTGGCCGAGGAAGGGGAAGTGGCTGTCATCATTTCCGATCAACGGATGCCGGAGATGAAGGGAACGGAGTTTTTGAGTAAAACCGTGCCCCAGTTTCCAGACACCGTGCGGATTATTTTGACGGGCTTCACGGATGTGGAAGATCTGGTGGAGGCGATTAACTCAGGACAGGTGTATAAGTACATCACCAAGCCTTGGGATCCTGATGAGTTGAAAACCGTGGTGCAACGGGCAGCCGATAGCTACGACTCTTTGAAGAATCGTTCGATCGAGCTGGAACGGGCCCAGGCGCAGATGCAACTGTTGGCGGCAATTTTGGCCGCGGCCGACAGCGGCACGTTTGAGATTTGTGCGGAGCGGCTGGCGACGGCGTTTGTGGAACGGTTTGAGGCCGATCGCTGCACCATTCAGCTCGTGCAAGAAGGGCAACTGGGCAACCACAGCGGCCAAGCGGGAGCTGCTTCTCTGGTGGGTGATCCGCTCAGCCAACAGGCGATCGCTGAGAAAAAGCTGCAAGTGTGTTTGAATGCGGCGGCGAATGCGGATTTGGCCGGAACAGCATTCTATCAAGAAGGCGGGGTGGCAACCCATGTGGTGATTCCAGCCATCTATCGCGATGCGGTTGGGGCTTTGGTGTCGTTGCAGTTTGCCAATCCCATCACCCTGGAAGAAAGTGAAGCAACCCAAATGTATTTGGCGGTGCAGCAGGCGGCCTTTGTGCTGACCACGCTGCCCTAGTAGCACGGCAAGCGGATTTTGAGCTGATTTTGATCGGTCAATTTAGGTCAATTCAGATCAACTCAGGTCAATTCATCAGGTCAATTCAAAGAACTGTTGCTGTTGCCAGATCGCTCACCAGATCGCTCGGCAACAAGGGGCTGGCGCATCTTGTTATAACGACTGACTCCGCAACGTTGACCCCATGAATTAAGGTAGCCGCGCTACTCGGTTGGGTTGTGAGTTTTTGGGGAGATAGATTTTTGGGGGCTTGATCCCCTTTGGGGTGATTGTTAACGAACATGTCGATCGCTCGATCGCGATCGCGCCCGAACGGTACGCTAGACCGCGCCTGATCCCACCGGATGCTCGGGTTTGCTTCTCCCAGTTAGCGAGCAAAGTCCCATAAAAATTCCAACCGGATGCGCCCGATGGCGCTGAGGGGTGGCCAGATTGGCTCGATCGTCCGCCAACTGCCGATCTAGACAATCTGAGGATTGCAACTAACGTTCGTTAACCGACCTCCAACCGTATGTCCGTCGCTAGTCCCACCCGTACCATCCGCATCGGCTCTCGTAAAAGCCAATTGGCTCTTGTGCAAACGCACTGGGTACAAGGAGAATTGCAGCGGCATTTTCCGGACATTACGTTTGAGGTCTGCGCGATCGAAACCCAAGGGGATAAGGTGCTGGATGTGGCCCTGTCCAAAATTGGGGACAAGGGTTTGTTTACCCGCGAGTTGGAAGATGGAATGCGCGACGGGATCTATGATCTGGCGGTGCATTCCCTGAAAGATTTGCCGACCCGCCTGCCGGAAGGGCTGACCTTGGGTTGCGTGACAGAACGGGTGAACCCGGCTGATGCGGTGGTGCTCCATGCCCAACACAAGGGCAAAACGATCGACCAATTGCCCGCAGGCGCTGTGATTGGTACGTCGTCCCTGCGGCGGTTGGCTCAGTTGCGCTATCACTACCCCCATCTGAGCTTCAAGGACATTCGCGGCAATGTGAATACTCGGCTGAAGAAGCTCGACAGCGGCGAGTATGATGCGACGATTTTGGCGGCGGCTGGTTTGCAGCGGATGGATTTAGCCGATCGCATCGATCAGTTGTTGCCGTCGGATGTGTCGCTCCATGCGGTGGGCCAAGGGGCCTTGGGCATTGAGTGCCGCGAGGGCGATGAGGACATTTTGCGCGTGCTGAAGGTGCTGGAGCATGAACCCAGCAAGTGGCGCTGCTTGGCGGAACGGGCTTTCCTGCGCGATTTGGAAGGGGGCTGCCAAGTCCCGATCGGGGTGAATACCAGCTTGGAGGGTGACACCTTAACCCTGGCGGGCCTGGTGGCCAGTGTGGATGGCAAGCAACTGATCAAAGACACCGTGAGCGGCCCCCACACCAGTGCTGAAGATCTGGGCACGGAGTTGGCCCAAAAGCTGCGCGCCCAAGGGGCCCAGGAAATTTTGAATGAGATCCTGGCTCAGGTCAATCGGGGCTAAGGATTTGCTTGCGAGTGGCTCCTGATGTGGATCCTGATGAGACGATCTTGGGCCCACAACCTGAGTCCATCACCTGAGTCTATGGGTTTTGGATGTCGGTTAATCCGGTTCGCTGGGTTAATCCGGTTCATGCTGAATTTCGCTTGAGGATCCTGGGGGCGATCGGGCAAGATGGAACTGTCTTGCTCGATCGCCCCTTTGGCTCATGGATATTGCCAGTCTTTTGCTGCGTGCGGCCGTTGCTCACATTCCCCAAACGGTGATGATTCCCCTGTGCTTTGGGTTGGCTTGGTATTTGGTGGCCGTTCTGGTGCGATCAATCGCCAGCTTCACCCAAGAGGGCGTTTCGCGGGTGCGCACTTTGCACCAAATTCCCTGTGCAGACTGTGCCTTTTTCACAGGCGATTACCACCTCAAATGTCCCGTCCGTCCCAGCGAGGCCCTGTCAGAAGCGGCGATCAACTGTCCAGATTTCCAGCCCAAAACTACTCCCCTGGCTTAGGGAATGTTTGAGCAAGGTTTTGGGGCACAGGTCAAGTCAGCATCACCGTCGGGGCAAGGGGCTTAGGGGGTGTCGTCAAATTGCCTAAACCCCTGATGACCTCGCTCTTCAAACCAATTAGTTGTAGGGGCGGGTCTCCCCAACCAGCCCCGTCTTTCCTTCGCTCCCTTTATCCCGAATTCACGTTAACCCGGACGATCGCCTCAAAGCAGCCCCCGGGCTGGGCGAGGATTGAAACTATCCAGCTTTCCCCATCTACCCCATCTAAATGAATGTTATTGAAGTGCAGCGCCCGGCCCCCGGGCTGGGCGAGGATTGAAACAAAAGGAGCGATCGCGTGAGTTTGCTCGATGATCTCAGTCAGTTTTTAGAAGCTCGGCTAGAAGCCTTTCTGCGCGAACATCCCGAGCTAGAGTTGCGGGCCCTAGAAGAGCAACTGCGGGAACAGGAAGCCGATGCCAAGCGATCGATCGGGGAATTACACACCCAAGAACAGCAACTGAAAGCCGACATTTGGGAAACAGCCCAAGACGTGCAGCGTTGGCACATTCGCATCGAAAAAGTGGAAGCCGCCGGAGAACACCAACTCGCCGCAGCCGCCCGCGAACGAGAAGCCGCCCTCTTGCGCAAAGGCAATCAACTTTGGGGACAAATGCAGGGCATTAAAACCCGCATTGAACAGTTAGAAACCCTGGTCTCGCAACTGGCCAGCAAACGGCAAGAGGTGGCCGCGCGGGCTGCCCAGGCCGATGCGCAAACCCAGACCCAAGCCAAGACCCGCACCAGCCGATCGCCCTGGGACAGCAGCGATCGGGCCACCTACAGCAGAGGAATGGGAGCCGATCCCCTAGAGGAGCAGTTCCAACGCTGGGAAATGGATGAAGAACTAGAGCAACTGAAGCGCCAAATGGGCCGCCCTTGAGGGTCTGAGTAAGGGATAGCGGCTTTTTTAGCCGATTCAACTGCTTTGGCCTCCAACGGCCGTGCTAGCTTAAGGATGTAACGGTTTGTAAAGAAAAGTAACAACCCGATCGTGCAAGACTGGCAAAGCAAGCTCAAAGGCAAAGTAATCGTCATTGTTGGCGGCACAGGGGGCATTGGCGCAACCCTGGCTCGCAAGCTGGCAGCGGCTGGAACCTCGTTGGTGTTGGCGGCTCGGGGGACGGAACAATTGGCGGCCCTCGCAGCGGAACTGCGGGGAACGGGAGCCACAGTGTTGGCGGTTCCCACGGATATTACCGATGCAGCTCAGGTGGCGAATCTATTCACCCAGGCGATCGCCCAATTTGGTCAGATTGATGCGCTGGTCAATGCGGCGGGCGCGGGAATTCTCAAACAGTTTAATAAGCTCACGGAAGCCGATCTGGATCAAATGTTGGCGGTGAATTTAAAGGGCAGTTTTCATACTTGCCAAGCCGCCATTGAGGTGATGAAAGATCGCAAGATGGGGCATATTTGCAACGTGATCGGCATTTTGGGCAAACATTCCATGGCGATGGGTGCGGCCTATTGTGCTTCCAAGTTTGCGCTCACGGGCCTTAGCAAATGCATGGCCGATGAAGCCCGGCGCTACGGGATCAAAGTCACACTGTTCTATTTTGGTGGCATTGATTCACCCTTTTGGGACAACGTGAGCCTCAAGGTCGATCGCACCAAAATGTTGTCCACGGAAACGGCGGCCGATGCCATTTTATTTGCTCTCAGTGCAGAACCGCAGGCCATTCCCATGGAAATCAATATTCAGCCGGAAAGCCATCTCTTTTTCTAGGCATCTGTGAATATTCACGAATGAATATTCACGAATGAATATTCATCAGCCATTGAGAATAGCAATTTAGCGCCCCCATTCAAGGCAGTTGCTCAGGGAAAAAACCTGCTGATCGATCGCCCCGCTCCGCCATTGACTCGCCTTGGCAGATTGCTCTATGCTTGTGATTGAGAATGATTCTCATTCTAGATGAGCCTCTGAATCTGGGCGTGGGCCAACCAGAGGCATAACCGCAAGCTTAGGTGTGATTGATGGGTGGGATGACTCGAACCATGGCGGAACGGCGATCGCGCAACCGGGGAATCGGGCGGATGCAATGGCCAGCGATCACCCTCGGCCTGGCCCTGCTGGGAACGGGTTGCGGCACTGGAGCCAACTCCGGGGCAACAACCCCCAATGGCAACAACACCCCGGCGACCAGCAGCACCAACCCCGATCGCCCCAAGGTGGTGGCCAGTGGCGGCGTGGTTTGCGACTTGGCCCAGCAAATTGCGGGCGAGACGATCGATCTCACCTGTTTGGTGCAACCCGGCCGCGACCCCCACACCTACGAACCCACCCCCAGCGATCGGGCCGCGATCGAGTCCGCCAGCCTCGTGCTCTATGGCGGCTACGACTTTGAAGGAGGGTTAACCAAAACCCTCACCAGCGCTCCCACCCAGGGCCCCAAGGTGGCAATTTTTGAGAAGGCCGTTCCCAGTCCGCTGAAGATGGCCGCCCATGATCATGACCATGGCCACGACCACGGCCATGAAGATGACCATGACCACAAAACCGAAGCGGCCGCCAAGCCCGAGGAACATGATCACGACCATGATGCAGATCCAAAAACTGCCACTGGGGAAACGGCGGAACTGGTGGCGGATCCCCACGTGTGGCACAGCCCCCAAAATGGCCAAAAGCTAACGGCGATCGTGGCGGCCCAACTGAGCCAACTGATTCCCGCCCAAGCCGATCGCTATCAACAGGCTGCCCAGGCCCTGACTGGCGAACTGCAAGCGCTCGATCGCTGGATTCAAACCCAAGTGGCCACCGTCCCGCCCGATCGACGGCGACTCATCACCACCCACGATGCCTTGCGCTACTATGCCCAAGCCTATGGATTTGAGGTGAAAGGGGCCCTCAGCGGTCTGAGCACCGAAGAGCGACCCACCCCCAGCAAGTTGGCGGAACTGGTGAAACTGGTCAAGGCGGCCAATGTGCCAGCCATTTTTGCAGAAGCTTCCACCAACCCCAAGACGATCGCCACCGTCGCTCGCGAGGCCGGTGTGCAGGTGGCCCCCAACCCGCTCTATATTGACGGGCCCGGCGCACCCGGCACGGCGGGATCCACCTATCAAACCATGCTGATTAGCAATACTTGCACGGTGGTGAATGCCTTGGGAGGCCAATGCGAACCCCAGACGGCTCCCCTGGAGAAATCTCGTTCTTGAAGCCCCATTCTTGAAGTTCAAATCTCAAAATCTGGGTCTCAGGGTTTGGGTCTTGAAGTTGAGTTTCTAGAATTTAGTTCTTGAAATTAAGTTCTTGATTTTTGGTGATCAAAATTTCAATTTTTGAGCCATATTTTTCATCACTTTCTTAGATTTAACTCTGCTCTAATCTTGGATTACGCTTCCTTGATGAATACATTGATGAATACATTCAATTCATCAGCTTAAGGAAGCAATTTCATCTCTGCGCTAACCTGAGATATCCAAGATTTGCGAGGCGAGTACAACAACCATGTACGTTCTCATTGGCGGCGCAGGAATGATGGGATTGCGGTTAGCCCAACAACTCCTAGAGCTGGGGCATACTGTTGCTGTGATTGACAAAGATCCCTTAGCCTGTCGATTTGCTCGCGAACAAATCGGGGTGATGGCCTTCGAGGGTAGCGCAGTCAGCACCGCAGTGCTCCTAGAAGCTGGGATCCGGCAGGCCAATGCGGTGGTAGCAGCCCTGAGGGATGATGCCTTGAATTTGGCGCTCATCACCTTATCCAAAAGCTACGGCATTGCCCATACTGTTGTTCGGATGCTCGATCGCGAGTTTCTGGATGCTTATCGTTTGGCCGGCGCTAGCCACATCATCAGCACCATTGATTTGGCAGTGGCCACGATGGCCAACGCGATCGAATACCCAGAAGTGGAATCCATGATGCACTTTGAACAGGGTCAGGTTGAAGTGCTCAAGCTGCCCGTTCCCAATGATTGTTATGTGGTCGATCGCACGGTGGCCCAGATTGCCCAAGATCCCGATTTTCCAACGGGATCTCTGATCATTGGTTATCAAAGTCATGCCTGTAGCAACCTAGAAATTCCCAATGGTCAAACAGTCTTGAAAGCTGGCTCCACCATTTTGGTTGTGACCCGGCCGGAACTCGTCCGGCCGATGATCAAATATCTTGGACTCACTGCTAGTCATCGCTCAGAGACTGAAGCTTCTGATCCAAATCTTTGATGTAGCGTTGCACCACATCTTCCGGAACAATTCGCTTGCGCAGGGCATCGTTAATTGCACCCTTTTCCGCAATAATTAACTGTCTTCGCACCACATCCAATTGGTTGGGATAATGCAGACCCAAATGGGCTTGGTGTTGGTTATAGACCTCCCTCAAAACCCGTTCTGATCCAGCGACTTTGGCTTGATAAGCAGCCCAAAGCTCCTCATAAGTTGCTTTTGGTAAAACGCCAGCCTTGAGTAGCTGGGCAAGTTCATCCTGCGCCGCCTTGGCCCCAATCAGTTGAATCTGTAATTGGCCAATTTCCTCGGATATGCCATTGCCTTGGCCGATGTTGAGCTGCTTGATCAACCAAGGCAATGCCAGTCCCTGAATCACCAACGAAAACAGGACTGCCCCAAAAACCAGTTCAATAATGAATTCTCGGCCAACAAAACCCACAGGAATGGCGATCGCCAATGCCATGGACAGCGATCCTTTAATGTTGCCGAGCACTAGGACATGTTGCCAACGGAGGGGAATCGGGCGATCGAACCAGCGCAAGCCGGCCAGCAATGAATAAACAGAGATGATGCGTCCCAATTGATAGGCAATGATCACCAAAATAACGGCCGGGAGAATTTTCCAAAGGGTGAGGGGATTAATTTCAATGCCAATCAACAGAAAAATGAATGTATTAACACTAAAGCCTGCATATTCCCAAAAGCTGAGTAGCGTGATCCGATAGGAGGCTGATGTGGCTTGGGGCAAACCCAAATTACCAAAAACCAAACCAGCAATCACGACGGCTACCGCACCAGAAACACCCAAAAACTGACCCAGTTGGAACGTGCCTAAAGCCAATGCCACAGTTAGCAACAAACTGCTTAAGGGATCTTGCAGGCGATTAAAAATCGGCAAGCAAAGATAGCCTAAAACTGCGCCTAGGAATGCACCACCCAAGGAAACCAACAGCATCTCTTTGATGCCTTGACTGACGGTAATGCTACCGGTGGAGTAAATGACCAACAGTAGATTGAAGGAAACTAAGGCGGCGGCATCGTTAAATAATGTTTCGCCTTCAACAATCGTTGAAAGCCGTGAAGGCACTCGCAATTCCTTAAAAACCGCGATCATGGAAACGGTGTCGGTATTAGCCAAAATTACACCGACCAACAGCGCATTAATCCAATCCAGCCCTAGGCTCAGTTTCACCAAAACAGCAATGATCCCTGAGGAGAGCAAGGAGCCAGGAATTGCGAGCAGGGCGATCGGTTTGAAGGTGCTGCGAAGACGACTAATATCCGTGTTGATTGCCGCTTCAAAGATCAGAATTGGCAGGAAAAGATTGAGCACCAGCGACGGATCCAGGCCAAGGCGCTGGGATAGCAAGTCGGTGATGGGTAGCCCCGCCAGCACCAAGCCAGTGACATAGGGAATTCTCAGCCGCTGCGTCACCAGGGCAACGGTGGTTGCTAACAAGAGCAGGATAATGAGGATATTAATCAGTTCGGGAATGCTGCCGATCGCTAGACTGCTGACCGCTGCGTTGGAATTGTGAACTGAATTGCTGTTTGCTAGGGATTGTGGCCAGGAGGAAAGAGTTAGCAACCAATCATGCTTCATGCGGTTTTCTCCTAGATGAATGACGAAGATTAATGGCAAATTTACCCCGCTCTGATCTGGTTTGGAGGGGGGTAGGTATGGCCAGACTTTTGGCAAGCTGTTACGGTTGATCGCCCGGTTGATCGCCCGGTTGATCGCACAATTAAGCCGATCGCCCAATTACAATCCCAGTCCGAACAGTTAGGTTAAAATAGGTCAAAGTTAAGTCAAAGTTAGGCTGCTACGAGCGATCGAATCAGTTCCGCCAGTTGATCGACTTCCGCTTCTTGGGTGAAGTAATGAACACAGGCCCGCGCACAATCGGGATTGGGCAAGGTTCGTAGCAAATATTTTTGTTTTTCCAGGGTGGCCACGAGCGATCGAGCGTTGTGGGAGCCACTGACCTTGAAGGAAATGAGGCCGGTTGGCGGTGGGTATGGCAGCCAACATTCCACCTGGGGAATGGTTTGCAGATGTTGCCAAAGGCGGCCGGCAAGCTGCACGATTCGATCGTACCGTTGCTGAGGTGTGCCCCAACGGCGGTGCAAGTCCAGAGCCGATTGGAGACCTAGCCCAAGCGCATAGGCGGAGGTGGCCACTTCAAAGCGTTGGCCGGTGGTTTTGTGGCCCGTGGGGTTACCCTGGCGATCGGCCGTGATGCCACGCCAGCCCACGAAGGTCGGCTCCAGGCTCGATCGGGGATTAACATACAATCCCCCCAACCCATCGGGCCCACAGCACCACTTGTGGCCCGTGAAGGCATAGAAATCAATCTCTAACTCCGACAGATTCAAGGGCAACAGGCCCACCGATTGGGCCGCATCAACCAGGATTTGCACAGAGGGCTGTTGGTGGCGGCAAGCGCGGGCAATGGCTTGCACATCGAGAATTTCGCCCGTATTCCAAAGGGCATGGCTCACCAGCACCAAGCGGGTTTGGGGATGCAGATGGGCCAAAATGGCTTCCACGATCGGTTGCTCAGGGACTCGATCGCGCAGGGGAAACTGATCGATCGTCACTCCCCAACGCTTGGCGATCGCTTGGGCGGCGGCCACCACCCCCGGATGCTCGGAATCGCTAATCAATAGCCGATCGCCCGATCGCCAAGGCAATCCCCAAAGGGCAATGTTGCAACCAGCCGTCACATTCTCAGTCAGGGCGATCGTCTCCGGACTCACCTGCAATTCCTGAGCAATGGTTTGGCGGGTGGCGGCCAGTTGCGCATCAACCCAATCGCCCACGGCGCTGCTGAAGGGGCCCAATTGCTGCATCGTTTGCCAGGCTTGCACCATGGCTTCCAGGGATCCTTGGGGTAGTGGCCCTTGGCCGCCGTAGTTGAAATAGGTTTTGTTGTCTAGGGCGGGGAATTGGGAACGCACCTGATCAATGCTCCAGGGTTCTCCGTTCCTAGGTTCTTGGTTCGTTTGTGCCATATTCCTGTTGCCCGCAACCACCATGTTTCCAAACGCTCCTGCCAATAGGCTGCTAGTGGGTTTCAACTAAACCCTCATGCAGTCAGTCCCAAGGTTTTTACTTTGCTGTTTTTTGCGGTTTCTATTCCGCAGTTTCTATTCCGCAGTGTCTGTCTCGCAGCCGCTATCCTGATGTTTCGAGGTGGCGGGTATGAACCAGGTTGCGTGAATCTTAACCAGCAGCCCAGTCGCGATCGGTTGCCCGTCGTTTGGTGTCATTCAAAGACTGTTTGACCCGCTCCAAGACCCAACTGAAGGTTTCAAAAACCTGCCGGAGCGATTGTTCATCCCGCAGGGTTGAAAGGCTGAAGTTGGGGGCCCGGCGTTCTCGTGAGTCCGGCGGGAGGGCCAGGCCGATCGAGCTGAAGTGGCTGCGCAATTCCATCCATTCGTCATGGCGCGTGAAGGGATACCAAGAAGCGTAGGTGCTGGAATTGATTTCCAAGCCCCCATCAATTCCCACTTTGAACAGCTCATGGGACTCGCCCCGCCCAAAATCACACATGGCCACAAACCCGCCGTAGGTGTCGCCCGTGCGCCAGTAAACCTCCACATTGGGATGATCGCTACACCACTCGTAAATGTGGTGTGCAATGGCGGCTTCGTCTTCCCCCTGGCGGGTGCTGAATTCTTGGAAGAAGCTGTCTTCGTCCCAACGCCGCCGATCGAGGGCGGGGGAAGCACTCTTGGAGTCGGTCATGCGCCCAATTAATCGGGGCACCAGGGTGCGAAATCCTTCATCGCTCACGTATTGGCGCAGTTCGATCGCCTGAACCTCTGCCGGATCCATCTGGGCGTTCAAAAACTCCACCGTCCGCACCAGTTCCGGCGAGAGGGCATCGGAAACCACCACAATTCGGATCCGGCCCGCTTGCAGGTTAGTTTTCACCTGTTGCCAAAAACGCTCTTCTTCCTCGTCATGGCCCAGGAAGTCTTCCACCACTTGATCGGGATCCCGATCGTTGGCGCGGCAGTTGGCTTCAAATTGGGCCAGCATGGTTTCGATCGGCCAATATTGCGACAGGTTCGCAGCATATTCGATCGCCTGGCCAATCAGCTCTTGGGCCTGTTGACCGCCGCCGCGTCCGTGGCTGCAAAACACCTCCACCACCGTAGGCACGCCGCTGCGATCGAGAAAAATCCGATCCAGAGACCAGCGATCGGCCCGTTCGTCATCAAAAATCACCGTGTTCTGGCGAGTGATGGCCAACCAGTCCTGATCACGGTTAATGAGGCTGCGATCGCCAGCCAATAGGTTGGGGTAAGTTTCCAAGAGTTCCTGAAGAAGCGTCACCGACCCATAGGGCTGCTCCATCATCTCCACGAGTCGCCCATCATTGCGTACGAAGTAAATTCCGCTGCTCATGCCTATTGCTCTTCAGTTGCTGCCGTGAACTGGTGATCGCCGGGGGGCCATGGCGGCCCCCAATCCTTAGCACCGCTTGGGCGACGGACTCATTGGCGACGGATTAACTTGACCCGGGGCCGGATCACCAGCCCCTCCACACCCCGTTAAAAACCGCTTCTGCCGGCCCCGTCATGAGGATCCGATCGCTCACAGCATCCCAGGTGATCTGCAATGGGCCGCCGGGAAGCTCCACCGTAGCCACTCGATCGCTGTGGCCATTTAACACGGCTGCTACCAGTGTTGCACAGGCCCCCGTTCCACAGGCCAACGTGATGCCCGCGCCGCGCTCCCAAACCCGCATTCGTAGATAGTCGCGCCGCACCACTTCCACAAATTCCACATTGGTTTTTTGGGGGAAGGCCGGATGGCATTCGATTTGCGGGCCAATGGCGGGCAGGTCGATCGCGCTCACATCCTCCACAAAGGTGACACAGTGGGGATTTCCCATGCTGACGGTGGTTACTGTCCAATCCTGACCAGCGGCCGTGAGCGATTGGGCCAGGGCCGTTTCGCCCGCTGTGCCCAAGGTGGTGGGAATCCGCTCGGCCGCCAAAATCGGCTGGCCCATGTCCACGGTCACCTGGCCATCGGCCTGAATGGTGGGAATAATGGAACCCGCCAGCGTGTGGACTTTGTAGGTTTTTTCGGTGTTGTCCAGGCCTTCCAGGGCCGCTAAATATTTGGCAAAGCAGCGAATGCCATTGCCGCACATTTCCGGTTCGGAACCATCGGAGTTAAAAATTCGCATGGTGTAATCGGCTCCCTGCTCGCCGGGCAGCACGAAGATCACACCGTCGGCCCCAATGCCAAAATGGCGATCGCACAGTTGCACGGCCTGCTCAGGCGAGAGAATTGGCTCTGCTCGATCGCGGTTATCCAGCAGAATAAAGTCATTCCCTAATCCGTGATACTTTGCAAACGCAAGTCCCATTGAGCACTCCCTATGGCTGAAGAATTTAATACTGGGCTGCCCAGCACCCGTCAAGTGCAGACAGCCATTAAGAATAAGCAAGAAGTGGAACTAAAGCTGCTAACCAATGACCTGATTGCAGGCAAGGTGAGGTGGCAGGACAGTGATTGCATCTGCATTGTTGACCATTACGACCAGCCTACAATCGTTTGGCGACACGCGATCGCCTATCTCAAGCCCAAGGCCTAGGGGCAACTCAACGGCTCATTCAGCGGCTGAACTGGCTGATCAGCGAACGATTGATTTTCCATGTCCCAGTCGTCATCACAAGGGGCTTAAGCCCCTTGTCCCCCACGATCTGCCAGCGGTGGAATCAGGGTTTCAGGCGATTTGTTTCAGGCGATTTGGCGACAGGCCCTAGCCTTGACCCGATTGGGCAGAAGACTGGGCCGGCGAAGCTCCGGCCGGGGCCGCAGGAGAGCGCTGGCCCCGCAAACTGCGGAAGTAAAGGGTTCCCACGCCGCCTAAAAAGAGGCAATACCCGATCGCCTGAGCTAGGTAGAGATGGTCACGGTAGCCAAAGAGGGTTTTGAGCAATACACCCGGCAACACCCGATCGCTCAAGGTCGCTGACCAATCCCAAACCAGGGGCCCCAGCAAGCAGGAATCGCCCCCCACAGCACAAAGGCCAGCCCAGGCAGGATGCAGTTGCCCCCAAAGCACCGTCGCCGCGTCCAGGTGCTTGAGCACGGAAATCACCAACGCGCCCACCACCAGCAGCAGAATTGTGCCCACCACTTGGAAAAATCGGCGCACGTCAATCTTGATGCCAAAGCGGAATAGCAGCAGCCCCATGATGGCGGCTCCGATTACACCCGCGATCGCCCCCACGGCGGCCCCGAGGCTTTCCTGAAACTGGGCGGCAATGAAAATGACCGTTTCCAGTCCCTCTTGCAGCACGGCGGCCGTGACCAAGCCAAAAATTTTCCAGGAGGCCCCCGCTTGCTCCCCGATCGCCCGCTGCACAGAGGATTGCACCTCTCCTTTCAGTTGTTTGGCCTGCTGAGTCATCCAAACCAACATCCAACTCAATAGACCAATGGCGATCGCCCCCAGAATTACTTTTAAGCCTTGAGTCCAAAAGGGGGCCCAAGGAGCAACCGATCGATCCAAGGCCCCGAAGACCCCAGCCAACCCAACGCCCACCAAAGCACTCAGGCACAACCCCGCCACAATCCCCCAAGCCACCGATCGGTTGAGGTGGGTTTGGCCCGCTTGTTGCAAACAGGCCAACACCAAGCCAATGATCAAAACCGCTTCAAACCCCTCGCGCAGGGCGATCGAAAAGGTTGGCAACGCATCCACAAGGTTCATGGCGGGGAAACCCCAATAGCATTAATCGTTCAGCAATCGTTCGGCGCTCTTCTCCAAGCTAGCGAGGAATGGCGCAATTGGGCAAGACAAGAACAAGATCGGCCGGCTAATTAATCGGATATGAATTGGTTGATTGCTGGGTTAATTGCTGGGTTGATTACTTAGCTAATTGCTTGCTTGATTGACTGAGCAATAATCTCGAAAAGCATTCTTAAAAATATTCTCGCAAAATATTCCCGCAACATTCCCAGCAAGATACTCAAGCAACTTGCTCAAAAGTCTTCATCATCAGAATTGCACAAAAAATGGGCGATCAAACCGCTTTCACGACCCGATCGCCCCTCAAAGACAACAAGCAAAATCCCTAACGCAATGGACTAAACCAACTCCCTAGCGTCCTGCCAAACGGGCCAACGCAGCAATTCGAGACTCCGTGGAAGGATGGGTGGAAAACAAGTTGCGCAGCCAGTCTTTGGCGCTGGGGTTAATGATCAGCAAGGGCGAAAAGGCGGGATTCCCCTCCAAACGGGTGGCATCAGCCATCGTTTCCAAGCGCTTCAGGGCCCGAGCCAAGGCCATCGGATCGCCCGTTAACTCTGCGGCTCCTGCATCGGCCGAAAACTCCCGCGTTCGGGAAATGCCCAGTTGAATCACCGTGGCAGCGATCGGGGCCAAGAGCATGGCCAACAACCCTGCAAGCGGATTGCCCCGATCGCGATCGCCCCCAAACCACATGGCCGCCTGCGCCAGGTAAGAAATCGCGCCCGCAATGGTGGCCGCCACCGCCTGAGTCAGGGTGTCGCGGTTGCGGATGTGGCTAAGTTCGTGGGCAATCACCGCCGCCAACTCATCTTCCGGCAGAATTTCCAGAATCCCTTCCGTCACAGCCACCGCCGCATGGTTGGGGTCACGACCGGTGGCAAAGGCATTAGCCATCGGGCTGGGGAT
Organism: Limnothrix sp. CMB-01; assembly: GCF_055193175.1. NCBI lineage: Bacteria > Bacillati > Cyanobacteriota > Cyanophyceae > Pseudanabaenales > Pseudanabaenaceae > Limnothrix > Limnothrix sp. CMB-01. The sequence goes on along the minus strand of NZ_CM143720.1, from coordinate 4,215,918 downwards.
GATGTGCAGGGTGGGCACGGGCATTCCCGCGCGATCGCACAGTTGCTCCAGCATGGCGTAAAGGTGGGGCGCTTGCGATCGATTCACGGGCTGGGCCCCATAGGCCGCCAGAGCGATTTTGTCCGAATAGAACCAGGATCCCAGGTTCATCACCGCTGCCAAAACCAGCCCCAGGAAGGCCCCGCGAGCACCTCCAAACAAAAGACCGCTGGCAAAAATCAGCAGGCCGCTCATGCTGGCGAGCAAAACCGTGGTTTTTAGTTGATTCATAGCACCAAACCGAAAGAAGAAATCGGCATCGGTGTTTGGAGTTTGGAAATCCGAAGACCGGCCGTTGCTTCAATTCTAGGAAGGATTTGGGGATGCGCACGCGGTGGGAATTGCCCCGCCGGAGGGTGGTTTTCCGCCATTTCCCCGATCGCCCTTAATGGTTGACATCAGATCCCAGGAACTCTGATCCCACTGCCTATCGCCAGATGGCAATGACGACAGCCCCTAAGCCGTCTGATCGCCGGTTTGCAATCGCCACAATTCGGCATAGATTCCGTTGCGATCGAGCAGGTTTTCATGGCGGCCCGATTCCACCAATTGCCCCTGATCCATCACATAGATACAGTCCGCATTGCGGATGGTGGAGAGGCGATGGGCGATCGCGATCGTGGTGCGATTTTGGGTGATTTTATCGAGCGATCGTTGAATCGCCGCTTCGGTTTCGTTGTCCACCGCCGATGTGGCCTCGTCCAAAATGAGGATGGGGGGATTTTTCAGAACCGCTCGGGCGATCGCGATCCGTTGTCGCTGCCCACCCGACAGCTTTTGACCCCGCTCACCGACAATGGTTTCGTAGCCCTGGGGAAGTTGTTGAATGAAATCATCAGCTTCCGCAATTTTGGCCGCCGCTAGAATTTCATCCGGGGTGGCGTGAAATGTGCCATAGGCGATGTTTTCAGCCACCGTTCCATGGAACAGAAAAACATCTTGACTCACCAAACCAATGGCTCCGCGCAAGCTTTCTAGGTCGATTTCACGGGTATCAATCCCATCAAGCAAAATAGCGCCATCGTTAATTTCATAAAGACGCAGCAGCAGCTTCACCAAGGTGCTTTTGCCGGAGCCAGTGGCCCCCACAATTGCAATTGTTTGACCAGCAGGGATCGTGAGGGAAAGATTTTGCACCACGGGCGATCGACCCCGATAGGCAAAGGCCACGCGATCGAGCACAATTTCGCCGCGAATCTCCGAAGGGGCAAAGGTTTTGGTCCCTGAATGGGCATCAATGGGCGTATCCAACAAATTAAAAATTCGCCGAATAGAAGCCATGGCTCGCTGATAGTTATCCAGGGTTTGACCCAAAGTAGTGAGGGGCCACAAAAGCCGCTGAATAATGAAAATTGAGGTGCTGTAAACCCCGATCGACATGCGCCCCGCCGCCGCTTCCAAACCGCCCACCACCAAAGTAGCCGTGAACCCACAAAGGATTACCATCCGAATCAAGGGCACAAAGGCAGCGCTATAGGCGATCGCCCGTTGGTTAGAACGACGGTAGGCATTGCTATCGATCATCACCCGATCGTGTTCATAGCGCTCCGCCGTGAAACTTTTGATGGTTAAAATGCCACCCAAATTATTCGCCAACCGGGCACTGAGCAAGCCCACGGTTTCTCGCATTTCGGAATAGCGAGGGGCCAAATTTTTCTGAAAGGCGATCGATCCCCACAAAATAAATGGCATGGGCAACATCGACAGCCAGGCCACCTGAGGCGCAACCGCAAAAAAGCTACCCCCAATGATCAAAACTGTCGTGGTCACCTGCAAAACATCATTTGCACCCGTGTCTAAAAAACGCTCCAACTGATTGACATCATCATTCAAAATCGAGAGCAATTCTCCGGTGCTGCGTTCTTCAAAATAAGCCAGCTCCAAGGATTGCAAATGGTCATAGACCTCCAATCGCAAATCATGCTGAATAGATTGGGCTAAATTGCGCCAAACGCGCTTGTAGGCATATTCAAAAACAGACTCCAAAATCCAAATCAGCCAGGTTAAAACCGCCAGCACCAGGAATTGCTCTGTGATTCCCTGAAGCCCCCAGGAAGCCAACCAGGAATCCTGCCGCTGCACCAATGTATCAACGGCTAAACCCAGCAAAGCTGGTGGAGCCAGGTCAAAAACTTTATTCAAAACCGAATAGGCCGTCGCTTGCCAAAGCTGACGGCGATATTGCGGCAGGTAAAGAAATAAACGACGAAGGGGATGCAAAGCCTGAGTCATGGGAAGGGGCAACGTAAAAACAGTAATTAATTAACTCATCTTTTTTTCAGAACGCGATCGAGAACTCCAAACTTCCGCAATGATGATGATTGCAGAAGCCATTAAGGTGCTGCCAAATAACCCTAGGGCTAAAACCTTGACCTTGCCACCAGAAGATGGCTTACGAGGCACAGTCGCTGGCTCTAAAATTCTGGTGCTGTTGTTGCGCTGTTCTTCCTTGACCAGGAGCGTTTGCAAATTGGAAAGTAGGGTTTCATAGGTTCCTTGGGCGGCCTTTAGCTTGCGTTCCAAATAACGCTGCTCTTGTTCAATTTTGGGCAAGCTGCGGCTCCGTCGGAGATATGTCGATCGGCTGTCTTCAAAGGACCTGAGTTTATTGACTGCGCTCACTCGCTCCGTTTCGGAGTTGAGGTATTGCTGAATTAAAGTCACCCGCAATTCCCCAGCCTGTAAGAAGCTGGGCGGAACCGCTTGCCGATCGCCCAGGGTTTCTTGAATTCGCTTTTGCAAAATGTCTTGCAACTGCCGCTCCCGTTCCATTAACCGGGAAACCGTGGGGCTGCTGTCCGTAAAGCGCGATCGTTGCTCTGCGAGTTCTTTTTGGGTGTCTTGCAAATCCACCAAAACTTTCTGAACACTGGGGGACTGGCTGACGGCTGCCACCACCACAGCTTCCTGGGGAGAAAGATTGAGTTGACGGCGCAAGACTGTGGCTTTGGCCGCCGCTTCCATTGCTGCGGCTTCTGTGTTGGTAATTTGCTCATCGAGCAGCCGCAGAGCCAGCACCGAAGTTCGCGCTTCCTCTTCTAAATTAATCACCTGATTTTGTTCTTTGAATCGCTGAAGTCTCAGTTCCAAATTTCGCAGTTGCTTTTCCACCTGTGGCAACTCGCGGGATAGAAAAATGCGAGCCTGAACGGTGTCTTCTCGGGCGATCGCCACGTTGTTATTGCGATAGACCTCAATCACGGAGTTCACAACCGCCGCCGCCAACTCTGGAGACTCATTGACATACGTAATGCTGACCACATCCGTTGCGCCAATGATCTTGACTTCCAGCGCTGTCTTCAGCTCCCCTGGCCCTAAGGGTTCGCCTTTTTTATCTCGCAAGTCCAGCTTTTTGATGGTGCGCTCTAGTAATGGTTCCGAGAGCAAAATTTCCATCTGATTACTGATGGGACTCTGGTCAACCAACAGCGATCGCAGTGGATTATCCGACTCATCCCGTGCAAGACCCGTCAGCTCTTGAGTGGAGTCAATTCTGAAGAGAATCTTGGCTCCAGCCTCATACACAGGCTTCACGCGCCGAGCCGCCAACACAGAACCACCCATGCCCAAAATAAAAACACAAGCAGCCGGTAGCCAGGCCCGTTGACAAGCCTTAAGGATAAGCCCTAGGGGATTGAAGTCGATCGCCTCGCGGGATGTCTGGGACTGCATAGGGTTCAGGTAATGAAATCGAAGGCCGAGGGCTAGGCAGTTTATTGAATTACTGAAAATCGGGAACGCTGGGGGCCAACAGGCGACGCAGGTTCGAGAGATTATCCACAGGCGACAGCAACACCCGCAGGAAGTCCGTAATCCGGGTCACGCCATTGGTGTTAATCACCACGATGTCGTTGTTCAGCAACAGGGGATTGGTTTCCTCATTCAGGCCGGCTTGCAGGTCAATAGGGATGCGGCGGGCGGTGGCTGACCCATCGGGATTAATCCGAATCAGGTCAACTTGGCTGGAGACGGCGCGGGGGCGCAGGAATCCGCCGGCCGCCAAGACGGCCTGATTAAGGGTGGCGTTGGGTGGCAGCTTGATGAGGCCGGGGGCTTTCACTTCGCCAACCACGTTCACCCCGATCGTTTCGGGGGCAAAGCTAGCCCGGGCCACGCGCGAAACCTCCTCAGAAGAAAAGGTGCTGGCCTTTGGAATCATCAGCATGTCTCCATCCCGCAGCAGGATATTTTGGCTGAGGTCGCCACTTTCCAGCAGTTGCCAAAGGTTAAGGGTTTGGTCTTGGGGAGTGCCGCTGGGATCTGAGCGCCGGAGGCGGATGTTACGAATATCGGCGAGGGGGGTGATGCCGCCGGCCGCCACGATCGCCCGAGTCACGTCTGGCCATTGAAGGGGTAACTGATTGGGCGCTACGTCCCGATTGCTGACCTCGATCGCGTAGGAGCCGGGCCGATTCACTTCCCCAGAAACGCCAATCCGAACCGGGCGGGGCGTTAAAACATTGACGGTGATGATCGGGGTCTTGACGAAGGGGCGATAGGCCTGGCTGAGGGCACTGGCCAATTGCTGAGGAGTTAAGCCTCGGGCCCGCACAGAACCAATCCAGGGCACGGAAATCGTGCCATCAACCAGCACCAGGTAGATACGGTTGCTGAATTCGGGCACATCAAAAATTTCCACCTGTAGCCGATCGCCCGTATCCAGTTGATATCCATCGATCGGGGGCTGAAGCGTTGGATCAAGCACGGAACCCGCCGAGGTGGACGTGGGAGCCAGAAGCAACCGGGGCAAAGGCTGAAGGGTTGCAGAATTCGGTGCGGAGTTTGGCGCGGAATCTGGCGTGAAATTGCCGGAGGTGGAGTTAGCCGATGGATTAAGGGTGGAATCGGGTGCTGCAACGCTGGAGGGGCCGTCGGGCGCACTGAGGGCCGGTTCATCAAAAGGGCCAAGGGGCTGGGCCGCCACGGGCTGGGCGATCGATCCCCAACAGCAACCACCCAAAATGCTAACAAGCAGTGCAGTTATTCGACTCGACGGCCGAGGGCTTTGAAGCAGGGCTGACATAGACAGCAGAGGATTGAGCAAATGCGCGGGCAAGGGTTTAAGTGACCATAGAACGGTAACTGCGCTGCAATGCACCCGATTCTTGAATGAGTTGCGTCAATGGAGCGATCGCACTGGTTGAGGGGTCTTGGTGGGCGGCCTGCGCCCCAATCCCAGTCACGATCGGGAATTGGGGCATTTTGAGGAATTTCCCAAGATTTGCCCAAGATTTGCCCAAGAAGTGATCGTTTCCAGGGAATCAACTACCATCGCGACCATCATAATCTGACCGATAGCGAGGATGGTGCTCAGGTTAACTCATCCATTACTCACCCTGGGGATCGGCTGCAAGGAAACTTGCCCATCGCAGAATCCGGTTATTCTTCACGGGGCGATCGGGATCAATCGCAATCAATCCCCAAAAATCCAAGGGTTTCAGGGTTACTGCAAGGGAAACCGAGGGGGGTTGCGATCGGGATCTCTCGGCAACGGCTCGATCGATGGCGGGTCAGATGCCCCTTTAGATTGCACTAGTGATGATCAAGATTTGGTAGCAATTTTCACGAGATTCCCCGTAATCTTGCAGGGTTGACTCAAAATTCATCTTGCATAAAACTTCTCGCCCGAAATTGGCTAAATTTTCGGCCTTTTCCTATTTTTCCATCAATTCTTAATGTTGCCAGGTTTGTTGTGACTTGGTGAATGTTTGACCAAGATTTCGAGAAATACTTTGGCAAATACTTGGCAAATACCTGGCGAACACCATAGGGCAAACATCACCGATCACCCCCTTCCGAACACCCTCCTGGAAAATGTACCCATCGTGCTTCCCTGACCGAACGGCGATCGAGGAAATCGATTAACACCGATCCCAGAACCGATCGCCCCGATCGCAACCAAACCCAATCCGCCACAGCCCCATCACAGCTTTAGAAACAGCTTTAACAGCTTTAGAAGATGGCTCGGTGATCTCTTGAGACACTCACCAATCACCATCCGATTTGCGGGTCAAGCGGCTTCAGCTTCCTGTTTTCGTCGGTTGGTGCGCTGAATTAGGCATCCGTTTTGGCCTTTCAAACCCCCTATCGGGTTGAGCAAACTAGAAAAAGAGTCTTGAAAAAAAGCCAAGAACCGTCACCCCTTGCCTAAATCCGGTTTAGGGTCGTGAGAGATTGATCCGCGTTGGGATTGATTCCCTCACCCCTTGGGTCAAAATAACTGCCGGGGCTGACCCTGTGGGTTCAAGCCCGTTTGATTCATGACTTCGCAAGCAGGAGAGTTTTGATCATGGCCCCGATTAAGGTTGCCATTAACGGTTTCGGACGCATTGGCCGATTGGTGTTTCGCGGTGCGATCGCCAATCCCGACATTGAAGTTTGCGCAATTAACGACCTGTTCCCCCCCGAGAGCCTCGCGTACTTGCTGAAATATGACTCCACCCACGGCCGGTTCAAGGGCACGGTGGAAGCGGCCGAAGGCGGCCTGGTGGTGAACGGCAAACTGATTCCCTGTTTTGCTTGTCGCAACCCGGAGGAGTTGCCCTGGGGTGACCACAATGTGGACTTTGTGGTGGAAGCCACCGGGATTTTCATTGACCATGCGGGAGCCAGCAAGCACCTGGCCGCTGGGGCGAAGCGGGTGATCATCTCCGCACCCACGAAGGATCCTGATCGCGTGCCGACCCTGGTGGTGGGCGTGAACCACAGCAGCTTTGACCCGGCCAAAGATTTCATCGTGTCCAACGCCAGTTGCACCACCAACTGTTTGGCCCCGATCGCCAAGGTGATTCATGACAACTTCGGTCTTGCTGAAGGGTTGATGACCACCGTTCATGCCGCCACCGCCACCCAGCCCACCGTGGACGGCCCCAGCCGCAAGGATTTGCGCGGCGGCCGCAGCGCCATGCAAAACATCATCCCCGCCTCTACCGGAGCCGCCAAGGCCGTGACCCTGGCTCTGCCGGCCCTGAAGGGGCGCTTGACTGGCATGGCGTTCCGCGTGCCCACGGCCGATGTGTCGGTGGTGGATTTGACCTTCCGCACTGAGCAAGCCACCAGCTACCAAGCCATTTGCGCCGCCATGAAGGCCGCCGCTGAAGGAGAGCTGAAGGGAGTTTTGGGCTACACGGAAGATCCGGTGGTTTCCACGGACTTCACGAGCGATGCCCATTCGAGCATCTTTGACGCAACGGCGGGCATTGAGCTGAACTCGAATTTCTTCAAGATTGTGTCTTGGTATGACAACGAGTGGGGCTACTCGATGCGGATGGTTGATTCGATCGTGGCGATGGCTGCCAAAATTGGCTAATCATTCGCTAGTCACTGGCTAATTGATTAACGCAGTAGACAAGGGGCTTAAGCCCCTTGCTCTCGCACTTTCGTAATGGTGGAAGGCTTGATTCGACCCATCACTTTTAGCCTGTGATACTGCTATGAAATGGCATCCCAAAACACTCTGAAGGCACTGTGGAGGAAAAAATGGAAAAACCCTACAGCACCGATGAGTTACTACAAATTTTGGCGGAAGAACAGCGGGCCTGTATGCAAGGTCAACGCCTACATTTGACGGCGAAAGTATCAGGAATTGTGCCGCTCGATCGCCTGATTGACCCCAAAGGGATTCAAAAATTTACGGCTTATCAAAACTTCCGGGCCCAAATTCATGCCTACCAGCGTGAACAGGGGGTGTCGGGCTTGGTGTGGCGATCGATTGCCCTGGGCCCCCACCGGCTGAACTATCCCGAATTACATGATCAATTAGTTGCGCTGCCGGAGGATATCCATACCCTTCAGCGCTTTAAGGATGATGCGATCGAATTTTGGCGATCGGTCACGGTGGGGTTCGATCGCCACTTGAGCGTGGCCGGGGGGCGAGACTTTTGCACCCTCACCCCCAGTGATGAGCAGCGCTTGATCGATCGCGCTGAGTGGGTCAGTTTGGATCCGCGCGGCCAAGCATTGCCCTGCGAGGTGGTGTTGCAGTTGGGTTGGGGCGATCCGGCCGGCGCACGCTACCGGCGCGACTGGCCCCAATCGGGCAGCGAGTTGGTTCATGCCGTGCCGCCTGGGGGTTGCCCCATGCCCTAGCCGCCGGCCGCAAAAATGCCCATCACAATTGCCGACAGCAACAGCCCGGGACTCAGCAGCAATACCAACGTGCCTAGATCATGCCAATTCATAGTCTTAATCCTCGTTTCAGTCCTCGATCGCGACGATCCTTCAAAACAACCCTTCAACACAACCCTTCAAAAACCGAACCATTCCAGAATGGCTTGAAAGTTTTTGGGGCTTTGGAAGTTTTTGGGGCCAAACCGTGGCCTGCTCCCGATCGTAGCGGCTCTTTTTGATCCCGTCCCGGAAGATCAGCTTTGACTTCAGGTTTCACAGCCAATTGCCCACCAGGATATAGGGGGCCCAAAAGAAGGGATGGCGAAAGTTGGGGTTTTTGAGCAAGGCAAGCTGAGCCTGGCGCAGGGATTCGGCTTTGGTGGCTCCGGTGCGTAGGCTTTGGTAAAAATCTCCCATCAGCAAAGCGGTGGATTCGTCGCTAACCTGCCACAGGGTTCCCAACACGCTGCGAGTGCCGGCCTGGATGGCAATGCCCGTGAGACCCAGGGTGGCACGATCGTCCCCTCGGGCTGTTTCGCAGGCACTCAACACCAAGAGTTCGATCGGGGGGCGGCTGGCCGGTCGGCGCAACAGTTGGTCAAAATCTGCCAACTCAATGCGGCGATCCCAAGCCAACAGAAAGGTGCGATCGGCTCGGGAACTGAACTGGGCATGGGTTGCCACATGGACGATCGGGGCGTTGTTTTGCTGCAAGGCTTGGCGCAGGGCCTGCTCCGTCAGGGCCTGATCGCGCAGGACGGCCGCCGGTAACTCCTGAGCCAAAATATCTAGCTCATCGGCCACAAAGGGCAAGGCTCCCAATTTTTCCGCCTGGAAACTGGGGGCCACTTCCGAAACACCCGCCGCCAAGACGTTGAGCGATCGCGGGTTCAGGGCTTTGGGGGCAAAAAGCTGCAAACCCAAGGCTCTGGTGGTGTTGTAGCGTTCCAAGAGATATTGCTCTCCGTCATGGAGGGCGGCGATCGGGATATTCGCCAAGGGCCCATCCAGCACAAACACCAGGGTTTTGACTCCCGATTGGGCTAATTCTGGGGCAATCGGAGCCACTAGCCAGTCATAAACCTGTTTGGACAGGCGCAAGCGCTCCCGGTTGGGAATGGTTGGGTCTTGGACGGCCTGTTGCACCCGTTGCAGGGTTTGGAGAACGGTGGCTCGGGGCACAGGAACCACGGCATAGCGCAACGGTTGGCCCGGCAATTTGGTGAGGGTGGCCACGCGATCGCTTAAAACAATGGCCTCCACGGCGGCCGTGTCCGATCGCCCGTCAATGGCCCGATCGAGCGGTTCCGGTTTGGCATCCAAACAAGCTTGGCGAAAGAAGTTTTCCAATTCCACCAACTGCAAAGCCTCGATCGCCGATCGGGCCGCTTGCAAGTCTTCCTGGCTGGGGTTGCCCCGCAACAACTGATCCACAAACTCCCGATAAACCGGCTCCACCCGATCACGGAAGGAAAACTGCACCACGGAATCCATCCCGGCCAGATCATTGCGCAATTGCCCGATCGCTTGGGTGGCCAGGCGATAGGCCGCCAGGGAACCAGTGCGATCGCCCCCTTGGGCCCGCAACTGCCCGAGAGAACGGGCCGTGCGATAGGTCACCTCCGGAGCCGCCAACCCTTCCACCAGCGCCAGGGATTGCTCCAGCCAACGCGCCGCCAGGGCAGTTTCCCCCCGTTGCCGATAGGTTTCGCCCAACTGACCCCAAACCGCCGCCGTCAAACGGTGATCGCCCAGGGCTTGGGCTGCTTGGGCCGCCTGTTGCAACCCTGCCAGGGCCAAGGCCGGTTCATTCACGGTTGACCACCAGCGAGCCAGGCGCATTTGGGCCGCAATCCGATCGCGCCCGATCGGGAGCTGTGCCACCTGGGTGGCCAACGCTTGCAGTTGAGCCTTGCTGACGGTTTCTCCGGGTGAGCTGCCCGTTTCCAAACCCAGAAACACCATCTCCCATCGCTCCAACTGACCCCACAGCCGATCGCGATCGCTCCCGGCTGCCGCTGCCGCCACCCTTGCTCGATCGAAGGCCGCCATGGCCTGTTGTCGAAGGGCCATCCATTGGGGATCATTGCGATCTAACCCTTGGCGAGCCAACAGGGCCCGGGTGCGGGCCAGGGCCAGGGCGGCGGTGCTGCGATCGGCCAGGGTTCCCGACTGTTCCAACACCGTTGCCGCTTGACTCAACCAAGTTTCTGCTCGGGCCAATTGCCCCAGCGATCGCAAGGCCTCCCCAGCCGACAGCAGGCCCAACCCTTGCAAGCGTGTGGGTTCGCGGGGGGCCTCCGGGGCAGTGCCAATTTGCCCTTCAATCACCATCAGAGCACGCCCGTAGAGTCCCAGGGCTTGCAGGGCCTGGGCCCGATTCAGGCTGGCTCCCAATTGCCCATCCCGATCGCCCGCCGATCGATACAGGGATTCCGCCTGCTCCAAAAGTTGAATCGCTCGGGCCGCCTGCCCTGCGGTCAGCTCCAACCGGGCTTGCTGATTCAAGGCCGCCGCCCGCAGCCGCACGGCTCCCTCGCCGCGCAACGCCGCCAACAGGCCCAAACTCTGCTGCACTGCCTTCAAGGCCGCTGCTCGATCGCCCAATTGCCCCCAAGCCAAGCTGATGCCATGCCAGGCGGCTCCTTGGGCCGCGCGATCGTCCCGTTGGGCCGCCTGTTGGGCCGCCCGCTGCCAATGGTCGATCGCCTCCGTAAACCGGCCCGCTTCGTAGGCCTGGCGTGCTTGTTCAAACTCCGGAGCGCCGGCCGGGGTGGCCAGGGGGGCTGGGGCTGGCCCTTGGGCGATCGCGGGGAACGCAGCGAAGGAAACCGTTCCCAACACCAACCCATAACCCACCCAACCCAACCATCGGAGCGATCGGCCCCATTGCCCCCACGCCCGCTCGTTACCTTGCCCCATGCCCATCAATCACGCTCGCTGTTGTGGATCAATTTCCTTTCTCCACTATCACCGACCAATCCAGAATTCCCGGTCTCTTCCCGGGTCTTTTAACGGTGCTTTGAGCGTGATTTTGATTGTTTTGGCCGGTTTTTGACTGGTCTTTAACTGGTTTGATGGCCAGTCATTAGACCTCTTGCGTCAATCAAGACCCTCACCCTAAATCCCTCTCCCAAGTCGGGAGAGGGACTTGATCACCAGCTACGAGATCGCTGTAACGCAATGGTTCTGGCCCCCCTTCGCCCCCCTTGGGAGAAGGGGTTGGGGGATGAGGGCTTCTGGTCGATTCGCGTAAGAGGTCTATTCAAAACCGATAGCGATGGCGCTCCTCTAGCCAGCTCCGGAGTTCCCGCTCAGCCGGGCTAGAGAATCGATCGCCCGTGCGTGGATCCCAACCGTAAAAAATTTCCTCACCGGTTGGCAATGTCCGCGACCAAATTCGGATTTGATCGGGCGTGCTGAGCCGCATCACTGCTCGATGACCCCAATGGGCCAGCCGTTGCCCAAAATTGCCTAGGATGGTGTTTTCAGCACAGCAGTCCGCCAACCACCGCAGGGGCGATCGGGTTGCAGAGGTAAAGTGCATGACTCGGTTCTCCTGAAGAAACAAATCTCCTGGCCATCGTTGTGGAAGGCGGTAGCCAGGAGATTTGCTGTGCCTTCACCCTATCAAGGGTCGGCGGTTCGATCGACCGATGGCTTGCATGGGAGGTATGAATGAAATCGATGGATGTCTTGGTTGATCCTCCAAAGTGCCGGTATAGCATGGAGAGCAATTCGGCGAGCGCAATTCGGCTCCGGGTTCTGACGGCACTTTTCTCAATTTGCCGGATTTGGCCTGGCAAATTTAATCTGCTGAATTTGCTGAATTTGCTGAATAAGTTGCTGAATCTTTAGATCGCTTTCCAGTCGATTCAACATCGACTCAGCTATGGGCGAAATTGCTGCAAGACTCAAGTTGTCTCAACTACGAACCCTGGTGGCGATCGCCGATCGGGGAAATTTCAGCCAAGCCGCCCTGGATCTCGACATTTCCCAATCCGCCGTTAGCCACGCGATCGCCACCCTCGAAGACGAACTGGGGGCCATTTTGCTGAATCGCGGCCGCCACGGCGCAACCCTCACCGACACCGGGCGCGAAATTGCCGACAGTGCCCGCAAAATTTTGGAACTGCTCAACGATATTGAGCGCCAAGCCAAAAGCGCCCGCGGCCTTGATTCGGGCCATGTGCGCGTGGCTTGTTTCCGCAGCGTGGCCACCCACTTGTTGCCTAAGGCGATCGAGCATTTGCGCCACCGCTATCCCGGCATCGCGATCGCCATTGATGAATACGACACCAGCCAGGACATTGAGGAAGAACTCCGCGCCGGCCGAGCAGATGTTGGTTTTGTCCTGTTGCCCGCAGGCAGTGAGTTTGAAACCTGGAACGTGATGATGGATGAATATTGGGCGATCGTCCCCAGCAGCGATCGGTACGCCACGGAGGTGATTGCCTGGGAAGATTTATTTTCTCGCCCGCTGATTTTGCCGCCCCGGCGATTTTTGTGTGCGCAAATTGTGCTCGATCGCTTCGCCAAGCTGGGCTTGAACGTGGAACCCAGCTACGAAGTCCGGGAAGATTCCACCATCCTGAGCATGGTGGCCCAAGGATTGGGCGCAACGGTCATGGCCCGGCTGGCCGCAGAACCGATCCCAGCCCAGGTGCGGGCCTATCGGCTGCCCGTGCCCTTTCACAGACACATCGGCCTGGCCATCTTGGCCAATGCGCTGCATTTGCCGCCCGTGTTTGCGGTGCGTGATGCGCTGAAGGAAACGATCGCCCATTTAACGCTGCCGGGCCAACCCCGACCAGAACAGCCCTGGCCCAATCTCAAGCGATCGGGACGGCCTGCCTAATCGGTGTTCCATTGATACAGCCCAACACAACAGCCCAATACACCAACCCAATACACCAGACTAATAAAATAGCCCCCCGATCACACCAGGGCGATCGGGGGGCTATTTGTTGATGTGTTGATGTTGCTAACCACCAGGTGGCCCTAACCCCAAGCTCAAGGATTCAGCTTGAAATTAAAAACCACCGGAAATTAGAAACTGATTGAAATTACTTGTTGGGCTGGGGAGTCAGGCGCAGGTAAGGCTTGATTTCCGTCACGCCCTTGGGGAATTTCTGGCGAGCTTCCTCGGTGGGGATCGAGGGAACCACCACGCAATCGCCGCCATCTGTCCAGTCAGCGGGCGTAGCCACACTGTAGTTATCGGTCAGTTGCAGCGAGTCAATCACGCGCAACAGCTCATCAAAGTTGCGGCCGGTGCTAGCGGGATAAGTGATCGTCAAACGCAGCTTTTTGTTGGGATCGATGATGAAGACCGATCGCACCGTCAGGGTGTTACCGGTGCTGGAATTGGGGTGAATCATCCCGTACAGTTCCGACACTTTCTTATCTTCGTCGGCCAGAATCGGGTAATTCAGCGTCGTGCTTTGGGTTTCTTCAATGTCGGCCGTCCAGCCATGGTGCGAATCCACGCTGTCAACGCTCAGGGCCAGCGCCTTCACATTGCGCTTGTCAAATTCACCCTTCAGTTGGGCAACGCGGCCCAGCTCGGTGGTGCACACGGGGGTATAGTCCGCCGGGTGCGAAAACAGCACCACCCAGCTATCACCAGCCCAAGTGTAGAAGTCGATCGAGCCGTGGGTGGAAGCCTGCGTGAAATCGGGGACGGTATCGCCAAGTCTGAGAGTCATGATTCTTCGTTGGTCAATGATTAATTGATTGACATCCTCCTCGCCCCAAAGGGTGAGGATTCCTCACCGCGCCTGAACCCAGCGAATCGGGCCGAGGTCGCTGAATGGGGTTGACGCTTCACAGGCCACCACTGGCGAACCAGTCTGACGCTGGCCTCCACGTCCGTTTAAAGTCTCGGACTGCCCGCCCGCGACGATGCATCAAACCAGTCAGGAGTGAATTTGCGGGCTGATGGGTCTGGGGGGCTAGAGGGGAGAGCGCCCGCAGATCATGATGCCACGAAACCCCAGTTTTCCGACCGGATTTTCGATCTTTTTCACCCAACAGGCCCGCCAGCGGAATTCCAGGCGACAAATGCGGTTGATTCGGCTTGGCAGTTCCGCTGTAGCTGGGGCTTGTACTGCTGGAAAAATTAATGAAGCGCTTTAACGATTAGGCGTTCGGGTCATCCTAATCACGGCCCGGAGTAACGATCAGGCGTTCAGGTCATCCTAATCACGGCCCGGGATGCGAATCTTGCGATCTGGATGTTCAGAATAGCAGGACTCTGTAGCGAAATTATCAGTCTTCGTGAATCTGCAATCCTTCTGGGGACAAACCGTAAAGTTCCGCAATGATCCTGAAAGGTTCGTCATGCGGTCTTGAATCCTCAGCAATGCTGGATTCTCAGCAATGCTGGATTGAACGATCCGCCGTGCTTGCTTAAACCATCATTTCGGACAGGATGCTGAAATGCAGGCGAGGGAGAAGGTGCGCAGGGCAGAAATTTGGCTCATTTGGATTTCATGGCCCCCATCGAGTTCCAAATAGGTGACGGTGGCATCGCGGGCTTGGAGATCGTCGCGCACTTGCCAAGCGGCTTGGATTGGAACGACGAGATCTTGGCGGCCGTGGGTCACCAGCACTTGGGGCCCCTGTTTGAGGGAGCTGACTTGCGGCAGGGTGTGAAAATAGCCACTGAGGGAAGCAACGCCGGCCAGGGGTAGCGCTAACCCCACGTCTAGGGCCATGGCTCCACCTTGGGAAAATCCACAAAGAATGGTTCGATCGAGCGGGATGCCCGATCGCTCCGTGGTGGCCAACAGCCAATTTTGGAGCTGGTCTCGGCTGGCCTGCAAGCCTGGATAATCGGACGATTCCAAGTCGTACCACATGCGCCCTTCATTGGAGTAGGGATAGGCCATGGGGGCTTGGGGAAATTCCATGCGCCAATCTGGCAAGTTCAGCAACGGAGCCAACGCGGCCACATCATTTGCATTTGCCCCCCAACCATGAAGCGCGACCAGCATTGCCGCTGGTGTGCGGTTCGCCTCGGGGGAAATCGCGATCGCCTCTAATAAAGCCACGCGACAACTCCTCGGTAGAATGAACCCGTTAAGCCTCAATCCTAACGGACTCTTCCATGACGCGGACAGCCCTGCTTAGTGTTTCTGACAAAACTGGTCTAATCGAACTGGCTCGCCAACTGGTGGAACGGTTCGGCTTTACCCTGGTCAGCAGCGGTGGCACGGCTAATGCCATCAAAGCCGCAGGACTCCCCGTGACCAAGGTTTCGGACTATACAGGCTTCCCGGAAATTTTGGGCGGCCGGGTCAAGACACTCCACCCGCGTGTGCATGGGGGAATTTTGGCCCGCACCGATTTGGAGGGCGATCGCGCTGATTTGGCTGCCAATGAGATCCCCGCGATCGATTTGGTGGTGGTGAATCTTTATCCCTTTGAGCAGACGATCGCCCGGGAAGGGGTGACGCTGCCGGAGGCGATCGAACAAATTGATATCGGTGGCCCCGCCATGATCCGCGCCGCTGCCAAAAACCACAGCCGCGTAACGGTGCTGTGCAACCCAGCTCAATACGATCGCTACTTACATGAGCTGAGCAGCAATGGCACACCATCCCTGGAATTCCGGTTGCAGTGCGCCCGCGAAGCCTTTTGGCACACCTCCACCTATGACAGCGCGATCGCCACTTACCTGAGCCAACAGGCCGACAATCCCGCCGATTTGGATCGACCGGCCTTGGCAACGCCAGTGGAATGGGCGATCGCGGGTAAGCGGGTGCAAAGCCTGCGCTATGGCGAAAATCCCCACCAAAGCGCCGCTTGGTATCGCAGCGGCTCCACCCCCAGCGGTTGGGCGGCTGCGGAACAACTCCAAGGCAAAGAACTGAGTTACAACAACTTGGTGGATTTGGAGTCGGCCCGGAGCCTGATTGCGGAATTTGTGGCCGCCGATGCTCCTCCGGCGGCGGCTATTCTGAAGCACAACAATCCCTGTGGTGTGGCCCTGGGATCGTCGGCTGATGCGCCCCTGTTGGAGGCCTATCGCAAGGCCCTGGAAGCGGATTCGGTCTCAGCATTTGGCGGCATCGTGGCCCTGAACCGCCCGATCGACGCGGAAACGGCCGCCGCGCTCACGGAAACCTTCCTGGAATGCATTGTGGCTCCTGGCTGTGATGAGGCAGCTCGCACCTTGTTGCAGAAAAAACAAAACCTGCGAGTCTTGGTGCTGCCGGATCTGTTGGCGGGGCCGGCGGCCACGGTGAAGACGATCGCGGGCGGCTTTTTGCTCCAGGCGGCCGACGACGAACCCAGCGACCCAAACACCTGGCGCGTGGTGACGGAAAAGCAACCAACGGCGGATCAGCTCGCGGAGTTGGCCTTTGCCTGGCGGGTGGTGAAGCATGTGAAGTCCAATGCGATCGTGGTGACCAGCAACCGATCGACCCTGGGGATCGGTGCCGGCCAAATGAATCGCGTGGGTTCCGTGGCGATCGCCCTCAACCAAGCGGGCGACCAGGCCCCGGGCGCTGTTTTGGCCAGCGATGGGTTCTTTCCCTTTGATGACTCGGTGCGGACGGCGGCGGCGGCGGGCATCGGGGCGATCGTCCAGCCCGGTGGCAGCGTGCGCGATGAAGACTCGATCAAAGCGGCCAATGAACTGGGTTTGGTGATGCTGATGACCGATCGCCGCCACTTCCTGCACTAACGGTTGTGCAGTTTGCTCTGAAGCCATCCCCACGTCCGGCCGATCGCTGACTGCACCACTCGCTGACTGCATCATCGGAGGCAAGGGGCTTAAGCCCCTTGTCTAGCCATGGTTAGCGTTGATTGATGGGTTCAAGTTGGGGATATTTTGTCCCTACTGAGTTTGTCTCTACTGGGGCAGCGGGGCCACATTGTTATTGGCCGCGATCCGATTCCGAAGCATGGTCACAGCCCGTGTGTATTGGGGATCGCTCTCGGTGGCCAACAGCCGCCCGCCATTGGAGAACAGATAATATTCCTGCTCATCCGATAGCTTGATTTCCACATCGGGGCTGATGCCGGTTTTGTTAATGTCCGTGCCAGCGGGGGTGTAGTAATGGGCGATCGTGACGGCTAAACCCGAACCATCACCCAAGCTATGCACCGATTGAACCAGGGCCTTGCCAAAGGTTTGGCTTCCCACCACGAGCGCCCGGCGGTTATCCTTCAGCGCCCCGGTCAAAATTTCGCTGGCACTGGCGGAATTGCCGTCCACCAACACCGCCAGCGGCAAGTTCGTGAGGGATGTGCGGTTAGCCCGGGCGGCTTGGCTGTTTCCTGCGCGATCGGTCGTGCTGACAATGCTGCCGGCATCGAGCCACATGCGTGCAATCTCAATGCTGGCGTTCAAGAGACCGCCCGGATTGCCGCGCAGATCCAAGACAAACGCTTCGGCCTGCTTGCCTTTCAAATCCTCGATCGCCCGCTCCATCTGTTCGGCCGCATGGGCGCTGAACTCATTGAGGCGGATATAGCCTACCCGAATGCCCGATTCCGTTTGCAGGTTCGATCGAACGATCGGCACTTCAATTCGGGCGCGGGTTAAGGACACCGAAAACGGCGCACCGCCCGCCCGCTGAATTTCCAGCTTCACCGCTGTGCCCGCCTGGCCCCGAATCAAGCTGGAAGCCTTGTCGGGAGACATGTCCTTGGTGGCTTGCCCATCGATCGACAGGATCAGATCTCCCGTCTTCAAACCGGCCCGAGCGGCCGGTGAGTTGGGCATTGGCTCCACCACTTGCAAGTGCTTCGTCTTGTCATCTACCCCCATCCGAATCCCAATCCCAGACAGTTCGCCGGCCGTTTGGTTGGTCAGCTCCTCAAACTGCTCAGGAGTCATGAAGCGCGTGTAGGGATCGTTCAGCAGCTTAATCGCCTTGCGCAGGGCTTCGTAGGCTTCATCCCGCGACGTATATTGGCGGCTCAGGAGGTCTTGGCGGATGGCTTGCCAATCATTTTGGTTAAACTGCCCATCCACATATTCACGGTTGATGATTTGCCAAGCTTCATCCACGATTTGCTTGGGGCTGTCTTGGAATTGGCCGGGTTCCGGGGCGGGCGGCTCCCGGTCTTGGCTGAAGGCCGGCAAACTCAGGGCTGGATGAAGCAGGGCAACGCTGGCCGCCGCGATCGCCACCTTTACGCCCAGGCTCTTGGGCGATCGCCGCCAATCAAACCAATGACGCGAAACCGACGAGACAGCGGGCATAGATTTGGGATCAACCTGGGGCATACGGCCAACGTTTTTGAATGAAATCAAGGGAATGCAAAACTAGCACCCAACCAGCACCCAGCAATTTTGGGAGTTATGGCAGGATGGCTGATAGATGATTGCTATTCATCATAGAGCGCCGATCGGGAACCGTGGGTGACTCCAGACACCGATCGAATCGCCACATTCAATCCCGCATGGATCTCTAACGGGCAGTTGACCATGATTTGGAAACGTACTCAGCCCCCCGAATCGCCATCCCCCCAGGTTGCTCGATCGACCCCATCCCCTTCATCGACCCTATCCAGTTCGCCCGCATCAACCACAACATCAACAACATCAACCGAAACATCAACCGCAGCCCTGAGCCGATCGCTCCGGCGGCTGCAATGGTTAGGCCACTTCACCAATGGGGCGATCGCCCTGATCGCGATCGGGGGAATCGTCCTCCTGCAACAAGCCACCATCAAACGCGCTCCCCAGGGATTGGAAGATCCCGTTTTGGCTCAGGATCGCACCCGCACACAATTGCAATTGGCGGCCCGAATGCCCAGCCTTGGGTTTGATAATTTGCTGGCCAATTGGGCGTTTTTAAGCTATTTGCAATATTTCGGAGACACGGAAGTTCGCCAGGCCACGGGCTACACGGCCAATGAAGATTACTTTGAGCTGATGACCCTGCGGGATCCCCGATTCACCACGCTGGCTCCTTTCATTTCGGCAGGTGTGGCGTACTATGCGGGCAAGCCGGAAAAATCCGTGGCCCTCATGACCCGCATGACCGATGTGCTGGATCCCAAGCACCAACCCGATGCCTTTTGGGTTTGGCGCTTCAAGGCGTTTGACCAATACCTGTTGCTGAATGATATTCCGGCCACTGTGGCTTCCCTGGAAATGGCGAGTCGCTGGGCAGCCATGACTTCAAAATATCGGCGGGTGGCTCCGTTTTTCCAAGAAACAGCGAACTTTTTGCGCCGGGATCCCAACACGTTGGCGGTGCGGTTTTACTCCTGGAATGAGGTTTATCAAGCGGCAGTCGATCGCCTAGTGATTCAGCGGGCTGAACAGGAATTGTTAGCCATGGGAGCCAAGCGGGGCCCACGGCTGCCCAATGGTCGATCGCAGTTTTTGCCGCCGCCCGGTGTCGCTGCGCGTTGAATCGAGTGTTAATCAGTTCATCGTTTCAGTCGCCTCAGTCGCCTCAGTCATTAGATTCCCCTCAATCGCCCTATGCAGCCATTTCATCGAAAAATTGGGCTGATGACCGCTGGTCTGTTGGCCTTGGGGGGCCTGTGGTGGGGCGGACGGTTGATGGTGGCGGCTTCGGGCCCGCCGGAAGTGCTGTGGGTCTTGGGGGGCAGCATTCGGCGCGAAATGGCGGCGGTTCAGTGGGCAGCGGCTCATCCCCAACAACGGGTGTTGATTTCCGGGGGTTCCAAGCCTCCCTGTGTCAAGGCGTTGTTCGATCGCGCTGGTGTGAAGGGCGATCGCGTTTGGCTGGAGCAATGCGCCCAATCCACGTTTGGGAACTGTTATTGGAGTCTGCCGATCTTGCAGCGTTGGGGTGCAAAACGGGTGATTTTGATGACTTCCGGTTCCCACCAATGGCGAGCCGGGGCCATGGCTCGGCTCATTCTGGGCAGTCACGGTATTTGGGTCGATGTGGTGACCGTGCCGGAAACGGGTGTGCCTGCTAATCAAGAAAACCCGCTGAAAACCGTTTTGGATGTGGGACGTGCGGGCGCTTGGGCGATCGGCAGCCAGTGGAATAGTCCCCAATGCCAACAGGTGGGGCGTTTAGAGCAGGTGAATATGGCCGCTTGGTGTCAGCGAGCGTTTCGCTGTGAATATCAAGCGGGGCTATCTAAAATTTGTGCGCGATCGAGCCAGGGATTGCCCCAGCCCGATCGCGCACCTTCAGCGATTCCTCAATCACCATCAACCCGCTAGGGATCCGCACGGCTCAACAACCGATCGATTGAGGCTTGTTGAGGCTTGCTGAATCCAGCCGATCCCGATCCGAGATCGATCGGCTGGAGATTGACTTGAAATCGGCAGCTAGTTGGACTGCTGATTCAGGTAAGCGGCGATCGCCTCATTGATCAGCGCGGTGGCCGACTGTCCCCGATCGGCAGCCAGGGCCTGCACCGACTTGTACAGCTCATCGCGAATGCCAATGCGATGGCGGGGAGCGGCGCTGCCGTTGCTGGCTCGCTGGCTGTCCTTCTCCGCCTTGGCATCGATCGGGCGATAGGCCTGCATAAAGTGCCGCAGCGTATCAAACCCGACCCGATGGCAGAAATCGCCAAAGCTTTCGCCCGGTTCGCGCGATCGCTTGAAGTAAACCAAAATCGGTTCCAGGAACGATTCCAGATCCGTATCCTTCATCCGTTCCGTAAACGTTTGGGCCAAGCGGGTTTGGCTAGGAGAACCCCCGAGCCAAACTTGGTAGGCGTTGGGCGCGCTGCCCACAAAACCCAACTCAGCCATGTAGGGCCGAGCACAACCGTTGGGGCAACCGGTCATCCGAATCACGAAGGATTCATCACCCAAGCCCAAGCGCTCCATCAGCGATCGAATGCGCTCCACAAAGCCCGGCAGGGCCCGCTCCGATTCGGTGATCGCCAAGCCGCAAGTGGGCATGGCCGGGCAAGCCATCGCCAGCCGCTCTAGGGGATCAATTTGCTCGATCGCCCAAACCCCGCAGTCGGTCAGGATTTTTGCAATGGCGGCTCGATCGCCCGGCTTGATGTCATAGAACAGCACGTTCTGATGAGGAGTCAGCAGCATCGGCAACTGGAACCGTTCCACAATTTGCCGCAGGGCCGATCGCAGCTTGAAATCACCCTGGTCACGCACCCGCCCATTTTGGATCGACAGGCCCAAGAACAAATGGCCATCGCCCTGTTCGTGCCAGCCCAAGAAGTCCTCATAGCGCCAAGCGGGTAGGGGGCGTGCCGATTCCAGCTTTTTGCCCAAGTAATCTTCCACATGGTCGCGGAACTTGGCCACCCCCCAATCATGCAGCAGGTACTTCATCCGGGAATGACGACGATCGAAGCGATCGCCATAGTCCCGTTGCACCGCCACGATCGCCTTCACCAGGCCATAGACATCCGCCGCCGCCACAAAGCCAATTTCGTCGGCAATGCGGGCGAAGGTTTCTTCCTTGTTGTGGGTACGGCCCAAACCGCCACCGGCATAGACATTGAACCCTTCCAACTCCCCTTGCTCATTGGTGATCACCACCAAGCTCAAGTCCTGGGAAAACAGATCCACGGAGTTGTCTCCCGGAACCGTCACCGCGCATTTGAACTTGCGGGGCATGTAGGTTGCGCCATAGACCGGCTCTTCCGTGTCCAGGCGCATGGGCGTGGAGCCGTTGCTTTGGCGGGCCGCCTTCACGGCCGGGTCTTCTTCGGCGGAAATGGCCTTTTCCCCATCCAGCCAAATTTCGTAGTAGGCCCCCGTTTGCGGCGTGAGCAAGTCCGCAATGTTGTTGGCATAGGCCAGCGCCAGTTGATACTCGGGGCGGTTTTTGTAGGGCGCTGGTGGGGCCATCACGTTGCGGTTCAGGTCGCCGCAAGCGCCGAGGGTTGACCCCATGCTGTTGACGATCGCGGCGATCGTGGCTTTCAGGTTCTTTTTCAGAATCCCGTGCAACTGAAAGCCCTGACGGGTTGTGGCGCGCAGGGTTTCGTTGCCATATTCACTGGCCAGGCGATCGAGCGTCAGGTATAGTTGCGGCGGGATGAACCCTCCCGGACTGCGGGTGCGCAACATCATCTGATAGGGCTTCTCCTGGCCCGGCTTTTGCAGGTCTCGATCGACCTGTTGATAGGAGCCGTGGAATTTCAGGATTTGAATCGCATCATTGGAAAAATAATTGGTGTCCAGCAACAGTTCCGACGCAACGGGTTCCCGGAGAAAGTTGCTTCGTTCTTTGAGTCCTTCAACTTTCGAGAGACGAGTTTCGGTGGGTGCAGCAACCGGCGAGCTAGCAGATTTGGCCATGAGTCCAGCAGTGGCAAATAAGGGGGGATTGAATGCCCCGTAAGTCGATCGAGATATCGGAGAATTGATACTCCATCCTACCATTGGCTCGGTAGGATCCACGATCCATCACTATTCACTGTAGGGCTTAGGCGGGTTGAGTTGCGCGGATGTTAACGGAAAAACTCAGTTGGGGTCTGTCGATCGCGCTGAAACTCCTGCCAACACCAGTTCACAAACCCAAAGTAACGATCGCGAAACACATCGGGACTGAAGGACTGGGCATGGCGGTGAATCGCCTCAGCACTCAGGCGCGATCGATAGTCTTCAAAGACCGTCACCGCCGCCGCGATCGCCTCGCTGGTTTGTTGCTCAAACAGCAGCCCCGTGCCCGTTTTGGGATCCTGGCGACAGTCGCGCACCGTTTCGCCGGTTCCCCCCTGGGCAAAGGCAATCACGGGTGTGCCGCAGGCCTGGGCTTCCACGGGCGCAATCCCAAAATCTTCAAACGCCGCATAGACAAAGGCCCGGGCCTGGGCCATGGCTTGGGTCACCACTGCGTCCGGCTGCTCGCCCAACAGTTGCACGTTGGGCCCAGCCTGTTCGCGCAAGGATTCCAGCATTGGCCCGCCCCCAATCACCATCAGGGGCAATCCCAGTTGATTGAACGCCTCCACAATCAAGTCCACCCGCTTGTAGGGCACTAGCCTGGTAACGCAGAGGTAATAGTCATCCTTGGTGGTTTGCAGGGGGAATCGATCGACCTGTACCGGCGGGTAAATCACCTCCGCCCGCCGTCGATAGCAGCGCCAAATTCGATTGGCCGTGGTGCGGGAGTTGGCCGCAAAGAAATCGACCCGATTCGCCGCCAGCACATCCCACAACCGCAGCCGATGCAGCAAATAGCGGGTGAGCCAGCCGATCGGGCCACGACCCGATCGACTGCCCGCCAAATAATCATGGGTCAAGTCCCAGGCATAGCGCATGGGCGCATGGCAATAGCAAACATGCAACTGATGGGCCGCCACCAGCGCCCCCTTCGCCACCGCATGGGACGAGGACAGGATGATGTCATAGGCTCGCAGGTCTAATTGCTCGATCGCCAAGGGCCAAAGGGGCAAATAGCGCTGCACTCCACGAATGGCTCCCGGAAAGCGCTGCAAAAAGGTATGGCCGATCGCTCGGCCATACAAGTAACTTTCAGAATTGCTAGACTCGAAATCGATCAGCGCGTGCAAAGCTACCGGTTCCGGCAACCAGCGATCGAGCTGGGTCACCATTTCCCGCACCACCAACTCAGACCCCCCCGTGGCCAGCGGAGTTAACCATTCATGCACCAGGGCATAGCGGCGATCGCATGGAATCATGGGGTGATGCATCCTGACAGGGGCTGAGTTGATGGGTTGACGGGGCGGGAATCATGCCCGTTGCTGCCTAGGGGCGCTGGCTTTGGTTGAATTGATCACACCGATCGAACGCCGCTCAAGAGCCGATCGAATGCCGATACACTGATCGATCGAGCCTTGTCCCCGTGACGCGAAGCCCCGCAACAGGCGATCGCGTCACCACCCACTCAAGGGCGCTGGGGCGGTGCTGGCCAGTGAAAAGCAGTACCAGACAGCGTTAAACAGCGCAAAATGGCCCCAACATCCGCACCTCCGGCTCCAGAAGCACATCCCAACGGCTGTACACCTCATTTCGGACACAATCAATCAGATTAAAAATGTCCGCAGCTGTGGCGTTATCGCGGTTCAGGATGAAGTTCGCGTGCATTTGGGCCACTTCCGCGCCCCCAATGCGATGCCCCTTCAAGCCCGACTGCTCAATCAGCCAGCCGGCCTTGCGGGGTTCCGGATTGCGGAACACGCTGCCGCAACTGGGCAGATGGTAGGGCTGGGTAGCATGGCGGCGCTCCAGGTGCTCGCGAGTTTGGGCTTGCAGGGCTAGGGAGTCGTGGCCGGGCTGAAGTTGGAAGGTGGCTTCCGTGACCAGTTGGCTGTCTCCTTGCAGGCTGGAAGTGCGATAGCTGTAGCCCAAATCCGCTGCCGATCGGTGTTGGATTTGACCCGTTTGGGGAGCCAAAACGGTGGCTTGCAACAACACGTCACGAATTTCGCTGCCATGGGCCCCAGCGTTCATGACGATGCTGCCGCCGATGCTACCGGGAATGCCCACCGACCATTCCAGACCGCCCCAGCCCAGATAGGCCGCTTTCCAGGCCAAGGCGGCCATGGATACGCCAGCGCCGGCCGTGATCCTGGCGTTTTCTCGATCGATCTGAATCCGCCGTAGATAGCGTGTGCCGATGGTTAAACCCGAAATGCCCCGATCGCTGATCAAAAGGTTGGATCCCGCCCCCAAAAGGGTCACGGGAACACTATTGCGATCGGCCCACTCAAAGCACTCGTATAAATCATCAAGGGTTTTGGGAGCGGCATACCATTCGGCTGGCCCCCCAACCCGAAAAGAGGTAAACCGCGCTAGGGAGACATTGGACTGAATCAGGCTACCCGTCTTTGTGGCGGGTGAGTGCAGTTGAGTCACCATAGGTTCAAAATTGCAACAAACAGATTGCGACAAGGGATTGCAACAAACGAATTGCGAATTGCGATTAGAAACTGCAACTAGGGAGGATGCAGTGAACTGGTGCAAGGAAGCCGAGAGGCGGAACCGAACCAGGGAACTAGGAGCTGCAACCAAGACCCGCAACCCAGATCCAAAATCGAAATCCAGAATCAAGATCCAAAATCAAGATCCAGAATCGAAATTCAAAATCAAGCTCCAGAGCCTAGATGAGCCTAGATATAGAGAACTGGAATGCGATGGAGCGCATCCAAACTCTAAAGGTCGATTCAAAACGGTTCAGTCAGCGAAGTAGCAACAGCACCCGATCGGGCAATGCACCCGCAGATTAGAGAGCGCTGCTGGTTTTGCAATCATCTGTGGCCCGATCGGCCCGGGCTGCCAAATCCTTCAGCACCGAAGGCACGATTTGATTGAGATTCCCCGCACCCAAAAAGAGGGCCAGGTCACCCGGTTGGAGAGCCGCAGACAGAAATTGGTGTGTGTTGTCGAGCGAGCCGCAATAGGACACTTCGGGATGGTAGGCCGCCACCCGATCGGCCAAGGTTTGGCCGCTGAGTCCTGGAACCTGTTTCTCACCAGCGGCATAAATATCCGCAATGGCCACTAAATCTGCATCCTGAAATGATTGGGCAAACTCCTCAAGAAAGGTTTGGGTGCGACTGTAGCGGTGGGGCTGAAAAATTGCCACTACTCGCGATTGCCCTGCTTGGGCGCTCAACCGTTGGCGAGCCGCGGCCAAGGTGGCGCGAATTTCGCTCGGATGGTGTGCGTAGTCGTCATACAGGGCGATTCCCCCCTCGGTGCCCCGATGCTCGAAGCGACGCTGGGCCCCCTGAAAGCCCGCCAATCCTTCGGCAATTTGGGCAAAGTCCAACCCCAAGTCCCGACCCACGGCCACGGCAGCCAGGGCATTGCTGAGATTGTGTTGGCCCATCAGTTGCAGTTGGATTTCCCCGAGCACCTCCCCACGTTCTAGCACTGTGGCTGTCACACCCTGGGCCGTATATTGGGGGTTCAGCACGGTGTAATCGGCCACGCAATCGGGATCAAGGCTGTAGGAAATATCGGGTTTGAGGCGATCGCGCAGCGTGGGACAGTCCAAACACCCCACCCAGCGTTGGCAATTGTGGGTAAACTGCTCAAAGATTTCGACCACCCCATCAAGCGACTGGTAATGATCGGGGTGGTCGAGTTCAATGTTGGTGATAACGCCGAGTTCCGCAGAAAGCTTAATCAGTGAGCCATCGGACTCATCCGCCTCCGCCACCAGGTAAGGGCCCTGGCCTAAGCGCGCATTGCCCTCCCAAGCGCCCACCTCGCCGCCCACAATGATGGTGGGATCAATGCCTGCCTGGAGCAGCATGTAACCAATCAGGCTGCTGGTGGTGGTTTTGCCGTGGGTTCCGGCAACGGCGATCCCCCGCGATCGGCTGATCAACGCCGCCAGCAGGTCTGAACGATGCAAAATTGGACAACCCAGCTCCACAGCCGCTTGATATTCCGGGTTTTCTGCCTGAATCGCCGTTGAACAGACAACCTGCGGCAGGGCTTGCGGTGCGGTGGAGTGCGCTTCGGTCTCGGGAACCGTGGCTAGGGCCGTTGCCGCCAGGGGAACATCCGAGGCCAGCGCGGGAGGAGTTGCAAAAGGCACACCAGAACGAAAGGCATCGAAGTTCGTTGCGGATTGTTGCCAAAAAATCTGAGCACCTAGTTGTTCCAGGCGTTGGGTAATATGGCTCGATCGCGCGTCCGATCCAGAAACGGGGATCTTCTGCTTGACCAGAATATACGCGAGAGCCGACATGCCGATGCCACCGATGCCAATAAAGTGGAAAGGCCTTCCGCTAAAATCCACAAGATTCGGCATTGCCGCTCCTCAAAACACCACACCAACAATCACGCCATATCATATCAGCAACGGTCAAATTGCCGCAGAGAAGCGTTGATCCTCCTGAAACCAGCCTGGGCTGTGGGTTTCGGCGAACGATTGCGGCCTGAAATCTGACGAATTTCTTGCGAATTTAACCCATTTTGATGGGGAACAGCCCAATTGGCCCGATCGACCCAGAAGGGTGTTTGAGGGGTCTCAGCCAAGCCTCCAGCAGACCTCCAGCAGACCTTAACCAAGCCCAAACCCAGTGTTTTGCGATCGCCCCACCGAGTCTCATTCCCAGTGGCCATCACTCACTTCGAGGTCAAACAGCAACCAGCGATCATGATCCCCGCAAAAATTCTGCAAAATCCGTTGCGATTAGTTTGGGATTGGGCCGGGATCGATGGTTAAATGTGGGCACATTGCTGGCATGATGGCTTGGCACTTGTCAGGCGATCGCTTGGGGCAGCTTTTCGTGTGCTCGCCCTCTGTTTTGGGGGGATCGATCGACCCGATCAACCCCGCCTCAGTTCCCAGAATCAGATCGTGCAGTTAGCCTGTAACATATGATTTTGGGTACAATCAACGCCTTCAAGTCGCGGGCGGGCAGTCCGAGACTCGAAACAGACGCAGAGGTCAGCGCCAGCCTGGTTCGCCAGCGTGCCGCCGACGAAGCGTCAACCCGTGGTCTAGTTGAGCAACTTCAGTGGTTGCTGAATTAGGGCTGGCAATCCCGCTCCGAAAACGTGGGAAAAACGTCAACTATTTCCTTAATACACCCTAAAGCACGCGAGGGCATAGCATAGTGATTAGAG
The DNA here is from genome assembly GCF_055193175.1 of Limnothrix sp. CMB-01. Classification (NCBI taxonomy): domain Bacteria; kingdom Bacillati; phylum Cyanobacteriota; class Cyanophyceae; order Pseudanabaenales; family Pseudanabaenaceae; genus Limnothrix; species Limnothrix sp. CMB-01. Next base: position 4,188,278 of record NZ_CM143720.1, on the reverse strand, counting down.
TCGCCATTAACGGTTTTGGCCGAATCGGTCGTAACTTCTTAAGATGCTGGTTGACCCGCCAAGATAGCCAGCTCGAACTGGTGGGCATTAACGATACGTCCGACCCCAAGACGAATGCTCATCTGCTCAAGTACGACACGATGCTCGGCAAGCTAAATGCCGACATTCAGGCTGACGAAAATTCCATTACCGTCAACGGCAAAACGATCAAATGCGTGTCTGATCGGGATCCGCTCAAGTTGCCCTGGGCCGAGTGGGGCATTGACCTGATCATTGAATCGACAGGCGTATTTGTTAGCGAAGAAGGCGCTTCTAAGCACATCCAAGCCGGTGCTAAGAAAGTCCTGATCACCGCTCCGGGCAAGGGTGACGGTGTTGGCACGTTCGTGATGGGCGTGAACGACAGCGACTACGACCACGACAAATTCAACATCGTTAGTAACGCGAGCTGCACCACCAACTGCTTGGCTCCCGTGGTGAAGGTGTTGCATGAGAACTTTGGCATCATCAAAGGCACCATGACCACCACCCACAGCTACACTGGCGACCAACGGTTGCTGGATGCCAGCCACCGGGATGTGCGTCGGGCCCGTGCTGCGGCCATGAACATTGTGCCCACCTCCACGGGTGCTGCCAAGGCTGTGGCCCTGGTGTTGCCGGAAATGAAGGGCAAACTGAACGGGATCGCCATGCGCGTGCCGACCCCGAACGTTTCGGTGGTGGACTTTGTGGCCCAAGTGGAAAAGAGCACGATCGCCGAGCAGGTGAACGAAGTGCTGAAGGCCGCTGCTGAAAACGGCCTGAAGGGCATTTTGGAATACAGCGATCTGCCGTTGGTTTCCTCGGACTACAAGGGAACCGATGCTTCCTCGATCGTGGATGCTAGCCTGACCTTGGTGCTGGGCGGCGACATGGTGAAGGTCATCGCTTGGTATGACAACGAGTGGGGCTACAGCCAGCGCGTTGTGGACTTGGCGGAACTGGTTGCCCGCAAGTGGAAGTAGTTTCCAAAGGCTTCAGCTAGCTACTCGATCTTGCAATGTTCTGTAGCTAGTCTTCGCTAGTAGTTTTTTGAATCATGCGGGAGGCAGGATGTTATATTCTGCCTCCCTTTTTTGATTGTTGATGAATCTATTTTGGGGTCTTGACTTAGAAGAGGTCTGAAAAGCATTTTTTGGCACAGATCAAGCAATAATCATCATTTAGCCCAAAACCCTAGATCTGCCGTTAGTGGATCGTGGGGAGCAAGATGCTCAAGCTCCTTGTTACGACGACTGGGGCACGGAACCTAAGCCCCTTGTCTTCGCTGGCTTGCAAGATCTGAAAGGTTAGCCATTTAGGCTTTTCAGAGATCCTCTAAAATGTCACGACTTAGCCTGAAGAATACCCAGCAAAATGGCGATCAGGTCGTCTAGATTGCCAGGAATTGTATAGGCATTCAGGTCTTTATAAATCGCTTGGCTAGCGCGATCGAGTTGGCCAAAAACCCAAACATTCCCGATCGTCACGGCTCCGTATAACCAGGGTTGGCCAGGGGCGATCGCCCGATCTAAGGCAATTAATTCAACGGCTAATTGGTTAAAACCGCGCTCTAAATCGCCCTTTTTCGCTTCAATAATCAGCATTTGATCCGCTGCCTTGAGGCAATAGTCTACAGTTCCACTGAGGTTTTCACCACCATTGAGGCTATATTCCACTTCAATTTCGATCGGGGCGTAGTCGAGTAATTCCAACAACAGGGGTGCAATATAAAATTCTCGTTTGGCCGTTTCCGAAGTCAACGAAATGAAGGGCAGTTTTTGGGTGTAGGTGGCACGGAGGCGAGATTGCTCCGTCAGGCTTACGCCATCACTCGGCCGGAGGGTTTGCGTCGCAGCCGCACCGCTGGATTGCTGCCAGCGGGGGAGATTGAGGGGCTGAAGATGGTAGGAACAACCAAAATATTCAACCAGCTCGCGGGTAGAAATATTGAGGTCGAAGTAGTCGGAAAAGGTATATCGACGATCGGGGTTTAAGAGGGGGGCTAGGCGATTGGGCATGGTGTTTTGGCAACCAAGTTAGGAGTGATCCAATAGCCCGATCGTCGCACGACCGACGAAGGACAATTACTGTTCAACCATTGAGGTCTCATTGGATTGGGGTTGGGGAATATTCAGCAAGGGCAACCGATCGCCCCGAAAGATTTCTTCCGCTAATTCTCCTAATTCTGCCGTTGCCGTTGCCAACATCCGAATCCCCACAAAACCAGTCAAAACGGGCAAGACGGCCATACTCAACATCCATTCCGGTGTCGGTAAACAACGGCTCAGGGCCTGGCTGCTCCAAGTGGGGCGATCGGGCGTTGGTTGAGAACCGGGGGAATTGGGATTGGTTGCAGGCATAGGACAATATCTCTGAGTTATCTCTGAGTTCAAATCAACCGTCAGACAAGCCAGAAACGCTGAAAATCGAGCAATTTCCAACGAAAGTGCTAGGGCGTGACCCGTTCATACACCAGCCATCGCAGAGAAACTGGGGGCCGTTGTTGATCTCCCAGGGGGAAGAGTCGATCGCCCGTGGCCCAGGGATCCAACCACTCTCGGGCCGCCAAGGCTTCCGGGGGCAAGTGTTCCCGCTCATAGGCCAAGGCCGGCTCATCGGACACCACCCGCAAGGGCAACGAGGCGATCGCCCGGGTTAGCTCCGTTGGCTGCAACAGAAAACTATCAGTCACGTAGGATAGTTGCCGCGCCAGCGGCGTGGGGTCATAGCCATCGGTAGTGACAAAGCAGTCCATCACAATTTTCCCGCCGGGCCGCAACGCCGGAGTCAGCTTGGCCAACAGATGCGCCAGTTGGGCCGGATCGCTGAAATATTGCACCACACCGGTCAGAACAATCAGACCGTAGCGATCGGGCTTGGGGGTAAAGGCAGGATCGCGAATATCTTGCTCAATCAGGTCGATCGCCACACCCGCATCCTTAGCCAGTTGGCGAATGGTGTCGAGCATTTCGGGGGTGAACTCGATCGCATCCACCAGGTGGCCTTGTTGGGCCAGGGCGATCGCGTTGCGCCCCGTCCCGGCTCCCACATCCAACACCGGAATTGTGGCGGCAGGGGCTTGGGCCCTGAGGGCCGCCGCCAGATCCAACACCTTGGCATCGGGATAGCGATCACTATCCTTAGGCGGGCGGTATTGCAAAAACAATTTGGCGCGATCGCTGTAAGAAATAGCCACCGGTCGGATGTCCCAAACCAGACCCCGATGGGGAGGCGGAGCTGGCGAATAGCGCACCAGCAGTTGCGAATAGGGAGAAGCCGCAAACCCTTCCTCCACGTTTTGGGTCACCGTGGCTCGCACCCGTGCCATTTCCTCCGGTGAAAAGGGATAGCCCAACACGGCGGCCAACATCTCCAGCCGCCGCACATGCAAATCGATCATCCCCGGCACACAAAGCAGGGCCAGCTCCCCACGGGAGGCCTCCCAGGCGTGGGCCCCTTGCAGCAGGGCGCGATCGAGCCGATCGGGATCCGTAACCACAGTCGGCTCGATCAGCCCTTCAGGAGCGCTGGTTTCTGCCGAATTCGGGAGCAAGGGTGAGTTAGGAGATGAATCAATCACGCAGCCAGATTCCAAAAATTGTGCAAACGCAACCCGTCGGTTCCCAAGGTGTCCTGATTTTCCCAACCAGATCAACAGAACTCGGCTGAATTGGGTTGCCGTAGCTGTTGAGGAACCTCGGTTGATTGCGATTGTACTGTTGATCAACCCTTGTCAGGAAAGCTGATGGGGCAATCTTTTGGCGCAATCTTGGGGGAGCGATCGGGCCAGGGCAACCGGAAAGCAATTGGCTTGCGATCGCGATCGCACCACTCACCCCCACTCGATCGCATCTCGCCTAGGGCAATTTCACAACTGGCTACGGATGGCGATCGCCGCAAAACCATCTGAAAACCACGATTCTTTAGACGAACCAGTCGCGACAATTGCTAACCCCGATGCACATGGGGTGAATTTCGCGGCTCGGTGAAATGATTTTTGGTTGCATCACACAGGTTGGAGTTGTCGTCATGACTGAAGTTCGCATGGGTAAACGCATTCAGTACACTTTGACTGAAGTGGAACGAGAAATTTTGGCCCTGGTGCAAATGCTGGCCCACAACTCCACCGCCATCAGCTCCGCCACCATTTCCGCCTGCTCTCGATACACACGCCCGGAAGTGGAACAGGCCCTGTCTAGCTTGATGGCCGCTGGCTTGATTTGTCAGCGTTAGGGATTGGGGGTTCACGGGCCTTGACTGGGCCCTGCTATTGCACCTCGGTTATTTTGCTGTCAATCATTTTGCCCCTGTGGTTCTAACCTTATTTTTGACACACCAATTATCACGAACCATGTATCACATTGCCCATTGTTTACCAATTTGAAGCTGCAACTTTTTGGCAATGAGTTTGAGAATGCAGACTTTAATTCATGGAGATTAACTGGAGCTTACTTTCAGAGCCAATGGAGATCATTTCTCGAAAATACAGCCTTTATCCAGCATGACCGGTACACCATGCCACAGATGCTATAAAGCAATTATTAGGTGGGCATTGCCCACCCTACAGATAGCTTTCAGGGCAAGTGAAAATCACTCCCTAAAATAATGTTCAACAAAAACAAGGGGCTTAAGCCCCTTGTCTCTACAGCTTGGGATCACTTCAAAATAATCGCCAGGCTGATCCCCTTCATTCGTTCTCTAAACTGCCTTTGAGAAACCGTTATAGGTCTGGGCACGCAGATAGCGATCAAACACAGAAGCAATATTGCGCACCAACAGGCGACCGATCGGGGTGATGGTGATCCGGTTGGACATTAGGGTTAACAGGCCATCGGCTTCCAGATTCCGTAAATCCAAATATTCCTGCGGAAAATGGGCTTCCAAACTGTGCTTAAAGGACAGCCCATATTTTTGGGCCAGCGCATCCCGATCGACCTGGAATTGACACATCAGTTCCATGATGATTGAACGCCGCAAAATATCATCAGCATCTAAGGTCACCCCACGCTCGATCGGGAGCGTTTGATAGTCAATGGCTCGGTAATAATCCCGCAGACGCTTTTGATTTTGGGTATAAACATCATTCAGCATTCCGATGGAAGTCATGCCAAACCCAATCAGATCAGAATCGGGCTGTGTTGTATAGCCTTGGAAGTTGCGGTGAAGCTGTCCCTGGTGCTGGGCGATCGCCAATTCATCATCGGGTTTTGCAAAGTGATCCATGCCAATGAAGGTGTAGCCCGCTTCCGTGAGGGTGGCGATCGTCATCTGTAAAATGTCTAGCTTTTCTTCCGCCGATGGCAATGCATCGTAGGGAATCCGCCGCTGAATTGGTTTCATCCAAGGCACATAGGCAAAGTTAAACACTGCAATTCGATCGGGATTCAGGGCTAGGGTTTTATGCAGCGTTTCCCGGAAGGTGTTGAGATCCTGGAAAGGCAACCCATAGATCAAATCGACATTGATGCTTTCAAACTCAGCCGCCCGCATCCAATCCATCGCTTGGAAGAGCATTTCTTCTGGCTGGATGCGATTAATGGCTTCTTGAACAACAGGATTGAAGTCTTGAATGCCAAAGCTAATACGATTGAAGCCGAGCGATCGCAAGGCCGAAACATAGCTTTCCGTGAGCGGTCGCGGATTCACCTCGATCGACAGTTCTGCATCGTCAGTGAATTGAAAATGTTGGTGCAGAATTTTCCAAAGATGCTGCACCTGCTCGATCGATAAATAATTCGGAGTGCCGCCTCCCCAATGCATCTGATTGACCAATCGGTTATCTGATAAATACCTTGAGACCTGTTCAATGTGACGTTGCAGATAATCCAAATAGGTTTCTGTGACGGCCTTGTGTTGAGTGATGACCGTGTTGCAACCACAAAAATAGCAAGCCGACTCGCAAAAGGGGATGTGGCAATATAAGGAAAGGGGCGTTTTGCGATCGTTGCCATGCTGAATGGATTGGATCCAGTCTTGTTCTGGAAACTGAGTCGAAAGTTCTGTGGCTGGCGGATAGCTGGTGTAGCGAGGTAAAGAGCAATTATATTTTTGAATCAAATCTGCATCAAAGGCCAAATTTAAAGCTTGATCTAAAACTTGCATGGGTGGAGTTCCTAGCGGGATTCAAAAACACCAAAAGGCAAAATGCGAACAGGCAAAGAAAGCAGCGATCGCCCAGAAAATCAATAAATTAATTCACCGAGCGATCGCCCGAGCAATGGTTGTTGTGGGATGAACGGTTGACTGGCTAAGAATTCACCAGATTCACCAGCAATTGCGAGTGAACAACAGATGAATGACGAATATGGCGGGTGATCGCTAACTCACACTCACCAATTCGGTGCTGCCCTTGCGAGATTGCAAAACCACTTCTTCAAAAATCGCGGGATTCACGGCCGCTTGAATCACCGATTCCAAACTTTCTACCAACTGGCGATTCAAACTAAAGGCGAGGTTTGCCTCTTCAACGATGCCCGCCACTTGTGATTCATTCAAGGGCAGTGCGTTTAAGAGATCCCGATAGCGCATCTTGAAATCTCGTTTGGCTTCGGGTGTTGGCAATGAGTCAAATTCATGCAAACGGGTTCCCTGATCGGCTGGCAAATTCAAAGCTGATCGGGCGATCGTTCGCAGACCTTGACCGCCGGACAAATCACCCAAATAGCGCACATAGGCATGGGCGATTAACCGTTCTGGCTGCTCTGAAGCCGCCCAATGAATCCGCATCAAATAGTTGAGCGTAACTGGGCTAGGGGTAATTTGAGTTGGCCAATCTTCCCCGTAATAAAAGGCAAGATCGCGGGCGAGTTGATCCCGCCGTAGCAACTCTGGAAAGTAGATTTGTCCAACGATCGGGTGATTTTTCAGGCGATCGAGTTCCGTTTCCAGGGCATCATAAACCCAATACAAATTCGCCAAAAGTTTCTGGAAAGCCTCGCGTACCACAATGCCCTTCAGAAAGCACTTCATGTAGGCCGTGTTCTCGGCACTGGTGTGGGATTGCTGGGTTCCCTCCCGCAGGCGTGCGGCGAGCTGGTGGCCGGGGGCGAGGGGTTGGGTACTGTGGCTCAGGTCGTGGCTCATGGTGGCCCGCTCCTAGGCTGCGTAAAATTCTGTTAACGATAAATAACCATATAGCGATTAAATGATTCAATAGTAGGAAATTCTCATAACTTAACAAACCAGCCCCCGGCAGGCGGTCATCCCCAACGATCCGGCTCATCCAGTCCCGCCAGCAAGCCCAATTCCTGCCCTGTCCCATGGCTCAGTGCTGACGGTTGGGGTTTTCCGAACGCTAGCGCAGGCGCAAGTTGAGTTTTTGTTTAGTCTTCGTTCCGTTTTGGTCTAGTCCTTAATTTCTGATCTTTGATCTTTGACCATGGTTGATTCATTGGCAAAACCCGCGATCGCCAAGCAGGTCGCAATTCAAGAAAATCTCCTGACACCACGCTTTTACACCACAAATTTTGAGGTGGCGGCGGGCTTGGACTTGTCAGCCCAAGCCACGGAACTGGAAGCGATGTTAGCGGAAATGCGCGCGGACTATAATCGCGACCACTTTGTGCGTGATCAATCGTTTAATCAGTCCTGGGATCATATTACGGGCGAGGCTCGGCAAGCGTTTATTGATTATCTGGAGCGATCGTGCGTTTCTGAGTTTTCGGGATTTTTGCTCTTTAAGGAACTGTCGCGCCGTGTGAAGCAACGCAGCCCTTTGTTGGCGGAAATGTTCCAATTGATGGCGCGGGATGAGGCTCGCCATGCGGGATTTTTGAACAAAGCTATGGGAGATTTTGGGCGTACTCTGGATTTGGGACATTTAACCAAGAATCGTCAGTACACCTTCTTCCCGATCGAGTGGGTGATTTACACGGTTTATTTGTCTGAAAAAATTGGCTATTGGCGCTACATTCTGATTCATCGTCACCTGGCCGCCCATCCCGAAAATCAGTTTTATCCCCTGTTCAAATACTTTGAACCTTGGTGTCAGGATGAAAATCGACATGGCGATATTTTCAAGGCCCTCCTACGATCGCAGCCCGGCCTGTGGCAAACCTGGCAATCGCGCCTCTGGAGCCGCTTTTTCCTGCTGACGGTGTTTGCAACCCACACCTTAACGGTTCATGAGCGCGCGAATTTCTATCACACCCTTGGCATCAATCCCACGGATTTTGATGCGGAAGTGATTCGCAAAACCAACGAGACGGCGGCGCGGGCTTTCCCGTCTGTTTTAAATGTGGATCATCCAGAATTTCTCGATCGACTCCATCAATGTTCTGATCTAAATCAGCGGATGAGCGCGATCGAGAAATCACCACAGCCCAAGTGGTTGAAATCCCTGAAGAAGCTCCCGATTCAGGTGCAAATTTTTGGGCATTTGCTGCGTCTGTTCCTGTTGCCAGGGGTGGATGCGGAAGCGCTACGGGGAACCGTTCGCTAACTGAGGTGCTAGCTGAGTTGGTAACTAGGTTGTTAACTCAGTGACCCAGGCTGAATTGTCTGTAATTGAGTGCTTTCCTCGTCCGGTGATGCGATCGACTCTGATGCTTGATGGTTAGTTCTAAATTGAGTTCTAAATCATGAAGCATGAGGGCGATCGTTAACTGGTCAAGTTCTCTAAATCTTTGGTGGAATTTTGGTGGTTGAGGGGCTTCGGCCCCTTTTTTTATGGAAGAATTTGAAATTTCCGCACGAACATAGTAAATAAAACAATCAATTTAGGGCGCACATCGGTGCGCCCCTACCTTAGATTTGTTGGGTTAGCGTGCTTGAGTTCTTGTCGATTGGGATTGATTGCCCAAACACGATCCCAGTTGCCTAGGCCGTGACAGCCGATCGATTGCGGCGGGCATCTTGCATTGATCGCACGAATTTTTCAAACAAATAATCGGCATCGTGGGGGCCGGGGCTGGCTTCTGGGTGATATTGCACCGAAAACAGCGGCAGTTGGCGGTGGCGCAACCCTGCGATCGTTCGATCGTTCAGGTTCAAATGCGTCACTTCCACCTCTCCTTCCGTCAAGGAACCGTCAGAAATGGCGAAACTGTGGTTTTGGCTGGTGATTTCCACCTGCTGCCCCGCAAAGCCAGCCGGCTGGTTCAGGCCGCGGTGGCCAAACTTGAGTTTGAAGGTTTCGGCTCCCAGGGCCAAACCCAAAATTTGGTGACCCATGCAAATGCCAAACATGGGCTTGTTAGCATTCACCAGTTGTTGCACGGTTTCAATGCCCTCGGTGACAGCGGACGGATCGCCGGGGCCGTTCGAGAGGAAAATCCCATCGGGATTGAATCCCAAGATGGTGTCGATCGGGGTGCTGGCGGGCACAACAATGATGCGGCAGCCAAAACTCGCCAACCGGCGCAGAATATTCCGCTTCACGCCAAAGTCCAGCGCCACCACCGTCAACGGCTGATCGCCCGTGGTGGCCTTGGCCGCCTCCGTCGCCGGGTTAAATTCCCATTCCGGTTGGGTTCCTTCCGTCCACTCGTAAATTTCCGCCGTGGTGACTTCCTTCACCAGGTTCAAGCCCGCCATGCTCGGGGTTTGTTGCACCAACCGCAGCAAATCCGCCGGATCCAAGATTTCCGTGGAAATTGCCCCGTTCATGGCCCCCACGGCCCGAATTTTGCGGACGATCGCCCGAGTATCAACCCCGTAGATGCCTGGAATATCATGGCGGCCCATGTAGTCGGGCAGGGCCTCGGTCGATCGCCAGTTGCTCGGCCGGCGAGACACGTTGCGGGCGATCGCCCCGCACACATAGGGGCGATCGGACTCTTCATCTTCCGGGTTGATGCCAACGTTGCCCAACTCCGGATAGGTGAACAGCACAATCTGGCCGCAATAGCTCGGATCGGTCAGCACCTCCTGATAGCCAGTCATGCCGGTGTTAAAGACGACTTCGCCAACGGTTGTGCCGGTGGCTCCGAAGCTGCGACCCAAATAGGCGCTGCCATCGGCCAAGACTAAAAGCGCTGGGCGATCGGAAGTTGAAGACATGGTGAGCAATGCCTGTGCAGCAGTCGATGAAGTGAGCATAAAATCAAGTCTATATACAATCATTTCTGGCCCGCGAGTGCTATCAAATTCGACAGTTTTCTATAGGATTTTGGGAAACCTAGGAAAAAACATTGGGGCAAGGTCGGTTTCAGGGGTTGTCACCTGTTCGATCAATTTCGATCGATCAAGATGCCAAGGGCTGATTTTCCCGACCCACCCCCCAAATAAGGGGCTTCTTTGCAGTCAACGTTGCAGTTAACCTTCAAGCCAAAAATCAAAGCCATGTGGAAGCAACTGTGGGCAACCTGGATTGGGCTAGGGGCGATCGCCCTGGCCGGTTGTGAGGCGCTGCCCCTTGGCTCTGCCCCCGCCCCCGCGCCCGTCGAAACCAACGAAAGCGCCCCCGTCCCGATCGCCGCAAAGCCCCAAGCCCCCACCGCGCCCACCCCGGCGATCGACGGAGCCGCCACCTTCCAAAAAGCCCTCGACTTGGGCTATGGCGCAGCGAAGCTCACCCAATCGGCCTACATTCCAGCGGATTGGCAATATGTCATGTCCCGTTGGCAAGAGGCGATCGTGGTGCTGCAATCAGTCCCGCCCCAAAGTGCCCAACATGCCCAAGCCCAAGCCAAAATCCAGGAATACCGCAGCAACTTGGCCTATGCTCGGGAGCGATCGCGCCAGCCGATCGCCCAACCCCCTGCCACCATTGCCGCCCAACCCCTAAGCGCCCCCGCCAGCAACACCACCCCAGACAGCAACGGCGGAACCCAGCCCGGAGCCGCCGCCACCCCCATTCCCGCCAGCAGCCCCAGCGGCAACCCTGACACCAGCTCCAACCTGCCCGCTCCGGAAACCGGCAGCGACAGCCCAAACAGCACCGCCGCCAGTTCCGGGCCTGTCATCGCCACCATCCCCATCATTCGGCGGGTCAGTGGCATTCCCGTCATTGAAGTGACCTTCAACGGGCGCAAATTTCCCATGATGTTGGACACCGGAGCCAGCGCCACCGTGATCACCAGCAAAATGCTGTCAACCCTCGGCATTCGGCCCCACGACAAAATCTTGGTTTCCACCCCGAGCGATCGCCGCGTCACCATGGACTTGGCCCGCGTTGACACCGTGCAAGTGGAAGGCCTGTCGGTCAGCAACCTAGAAGTGGGCGTTGCGCCGGCCTTGGAAATTGGGCTATTGGGTCAAAACTTTTTCGGTGGCTATGACCTGATCATTCGGGGCAATCAAATCGAGTTCCACAGTCGTGGCTAAAAGACCCCAAAAGCAGCAAAGACAAGGGGCTGAAGCCCCTTGTCCAGGATCATGGGGTTGAGCAGATTCACTATCTCAGCCCCAAAAAATCGAGTTTTAATGAATCGAATTTGAGGACGCGCCCCAGTTTCGTGAATCGCGAGGGTTAATCAACAATCCTATTCGTACAGCCACTTGCTGATCGTCGGAGACCAGTTGGCCAGCTCCTCATCCTTGAACCACAAGGCGATTTCGCGCTGGGCCGTTTCCACTGCGTCGGAACCATGGATCAGGTTGCGGCCAATGTTGACCCCAAAGTCACCCCGAATCGTGCCCGGATTGGCGGTCAGGGGGTTGGTGGCCCCAATGATTTGGCGGGCCGATGCCACCACGCCGTCGCCTTCCCACACCATCGCCACCACGGGGCCGGAGGTGATGAATTCCACCAAACCAGCAAAGAAGGGGCGCTCACGGTGTACCGAGTAGTGCTCTTCGGCTAGCTCGCGGCTCACGTTCAGCAGCTTGAGACCCACGAGGGTGAAGCCTTTGACTTCAAAACGCTTGATGATTTCACCAATCAGACCGCGCTGCACGCCATCGGGTTTGATGGCAATAAACGTACGTTCCACGACTTGCACTCCTCAAGAAAGGGAAAAATAATAGGGGCGGGAAATTTTTGCCCTTCTAATAGTGCAAAAAAATGGGCCAGTTTGGTCAGGATCGATCGCCGGGACTGTCGATTAGGGCTTCACGGTTGACTTCACCGGTCACGATCGGGATGCGGGAGGATAACCAAAAGTTAATCAAATCCTTACCCCGTCAGGATTGCCGCCCTTTTGATTGGAATTAGGATACACTGAGAAGCTGGTTTATCTTAGTCCGGTTCTTGCCGGTCAATATCAATCAAGCAGACCCGCTGCTAGCTGGACTGTCGTCTGGAGGTTGACGAAAAATGGGGATCGATTTGACGGTCGAGACTGCCACGGCGGAATCGACGATCGCCCAGGCCGAAAGTCCAATGGTGGACGGGTCGGTTACTGCAAAGGCAGCGGAAGCAACAGCCCGCAGTGACCGGGGCGGACGACGCAAGCGCGGAATGCGGGCCGATGCACGCACGGCAATTCAGGGTTTAACGGAATTGGCACAAAAAACAAATAGCGTGACCGGGGAACGTCCCTGGACAATCGAGAACAGCGAAGCCACCTATCGCATTCGGGCATGGGGTGAGCCGTATTTTTCGATTAATGCAGCGGGTCACGTGACGGTTTCGCCAAAAGCGGAGCGCGGCGGGGCGATCGACCTGCATGAACTCGTTGAAGCGCTCAAGCAGCGAAATTTGGGTCTGCCTCTGTTGATTCGGTTCACGGATATTTTGGCCGATCGCATTGAACGGCTCACGGCGGTTTTTGCTAAGGCGATCGCCAAGTACAAATATGCCGGGGGCTATAAGGGTGTGTTCCCCGTCAAGTGCAACCAGCAGCGCCACTTGATTGAAGACCTGGTGGAATTTGGCCAGCCCTATCAATTTGGCCTGGAGGCCGGGTCAAAGCCAGAATTGATGATCGCCCTGGCGATGTTGACCACCCCGGGAGCCATGCTGATTTGCAATGGCTACAAGGATCGGGAATATATCGAAACGGCGATCCTGGCCCAGCGCTTGGGCAAAACGCCCGTGATTGTGCTGGAGCAGGTGGAAGAGGTGAAACTTGCCATCTCCGCCAGTCAACGGTTAGGCATCAAGCCAATTTTGGGTGTCCGGGCCAAGCTGAATGCTAAGGGCGTGGGCCGCTGGGGAGATTCGGCGGGCGATCGGGCAAAATTTGGCCTGACGATTCCGGAAATTCTGGGCGCGGTGGATCAACTGCGCCAAGCGGATATGCTCGACTGTTTGCAGTTGCTGCATTTCCACATTGGTTCTCAGATCTCCTCAATCAGTGTGATTAAGGATGCGATCCGCGAAGCCAGCCAGATTTATGTGGAACTGCATGAACTGGGCGCGGGGATGCAATACCTGGATGTGGGAGGCGGCTTGGGAATCGACTATGACGGTTCCAAGACGAATTTCCACGCTTCCACCAACTACACGCTGCAAAATTACGCCGATGACATTGTGGCGGCGGTGAATGATACCTGTTCGTCGCGAGGGGTGAAGGTTCCCACCCTGATTAGCGAGAGCGGGCGGGCGGTGGCTTCGCACCAGTCGGTGTTGGTGTTTGATGTGTTGAGTGTGAGCCAAATGGCTTTCACGGAGCCGCAACCCTCGGAACCGGAAGACCACGCAGCCCTCAAGAGCCTTTACGAAACCTATTCGTTGATCGATCGGGACAACTATCAAGAGATGTTCCACGATGCAACGCAAACCCGGGATGAGGCCTTGAGTCTGTTTAGTTTTGGTTATTTGAGCCTGACCGATCGCGCCAAAATTGAGCGGTTGTATTGGGCTTGTTGCACCAAGATTCGGGAAATTGTCCGCAAGGAAGATTACGTGCCCGATGATTTGGAATACCTAGAACAGATGATGTCGTCGATCTACTACATCAATATGTCGGTGTTCCAGTCGGCCCCGGATACTTGGGCGATCGGGCAGCTTTTCCCGATCGCGCCGATCCACCGCCTCGATGAGGAACCCACCGAGCGGGGAATTTTGGCCGATCTCACCTGCGACAGCGACGGCAAAATCGACCAGTTCATCGATTTGCGCGACGTGAAAAACGTGTTGGAACTACACGCCCTGAAGCCGGTTGATCCCAGCCAACAGGAGGCCTATGGCGATCGGGAATATGAACCCTACTACCTCGGCATGTTCCTGAACGGCGCTTATCAGGAAATTATGGGCAGCCTGCACAATCTGTTTGGCGACACCAACACGGTTCATATCCACCTCACCCCCAAGGGCTACCGGATTGAGCATGTGGTGAAGGGCGACACCATGAAGGAAGCCCTCAGCTACGTGCAATACGAGCCGGATGATTTGGTGGAAAGTATTCGTCGCCAGGCAGAGCAAGCCATGCAGGAAAAACACATTTCCTTGCGGGAGTCGCAACTGCTGCTACAAAACTATGAGCGCAGCCTTCAGGGTTATACCTACCTCGCGCCTTAGGCTGATCAGCGTTCGCAGGGGTGGCCTTGCCGGGAGCTGACCTCGATCGGGTGTTGGCTTTCCGGCTCATGCCCTGTGAGTGCCCCTGGTTCGCGTGAGTCAGGACGGTGCTGATCAAATCAAACAGTGGCCAAGCGGCTTGTCCTGCTGCTTGGCCACTGTTCTGTTCGGAAATTTCAGCCGGAAACCTTGGCCGAAGTTGCTAGGCCGCTTCGCAGACGATCGGGCCCATTTGCGATCGAGCAATCACCATTTCGCCATGGCCAGGAATCCACACCGTCCAGGCTTCATCCTCATGCTCACAAAGCAACAGCGCCCGATCGTGGCAAGCATCATTGGGCAACCAGAGCAGATCAACCCAGCAGCGCTCCTGAGGGCGGGCAAGGTTGGCCGCGGCCGTCCAGGTTGTGGGGCTGTAGGAACGGGTGACACGATCGCTCAGTTGCATGGCCTCAACTCCTTTGGACATCAACGCCCAGCTTAAAAGACCAGTCTTTTTCTGTATCTAATTCTGTATCTAAAGCTACGGAATGACCATCAAGCCTGTCAATGTTCCGTTGAAGAACGTTACAGATTCAAGGGTGATCGCCTGCTTTCCTGTCGATCCCTAACGGGCTGCCCCCACCAGGGAAAAGGCCGCCCAATTCACCGGATCCGGATGACGCTGTTGGGTATCCAGCATGGCCGCCCGCAAGGCCGCTGCCCGATCGCCCGACTTCAAAAATTCCCGGTAGAACGTCAACATCAATTCCGACGTGGGCTGATCTGGCACTGCCCAAAGGGAAACAACCGTGCTGGGTGCGCCCGCCACAATGAACGCCCGCGACAGCCCGATCGCCCCATCGCTGGTGAGTCGGCCCCGCCCCGTATCGCAGGCACTCAGCACCACCAACTGCGCCTTCAGTTTCAGGTTCAAGATTTCCTCAGTGGTCAGAAATCCGTCTTGGTCATCCCCTTCCGGATTGGGGCTGGGAGCCAAAGCCAAAGCCCCCGGAACCGCCGGAATGACCCCCTCACCAAAGTAGTCATCCAGCAGGCCATGGGTGGCAAGGTGAATAATTTGGGATTCTTCCATTCGGGCGGTGACGGCGGTTTCGGTGGCCGCTGCGCCTTCCAGGGGTTGAGTGTTCAGCAATTGGGCGATCGCCCGGGCCTCCAAGCTGGCTCCCGGCAAGGGGGCCAAGGAGCGCTCCTGGTCGCCCAAGTTGCGATCGGGAATTTGGGGCATGGTTGGGTTACCCACCACCAAAGCCGGGCCACGCAGGGGTTGGGGTTGTCCCGCCGAGAGCGGGGGCAGTTGGCTGCTGGCTAGGGCCAACACACGAATGGAGGGAGAGACCGACAGGGTGTGATTTTGGATCAGGTATTGGCCATCGGCATCGCGCAGGGCCGCAAAGGGCACCAAAAACAGCGTGCCTTGGGGGATAAACACCACCCGATCGCTCGGCTGCTTGGGCAATAGATCGGCGATCGGCTCAATCAACAGGCTGTGTAATTGGCGCAGGCTGGGCAATTGTTGAAAGGTCACCTTGCTACGGCTGCGGCCCACCAGATCATTCAAGGGAACCGGATGAGGCTGGTTTTCGGCCTGGGGTAACTGGCCGCGCCGAAAGTGAATTTGCCCCTCGGGCGACACCACCCAAATATTCACCTGGTTCGGCGGCGGCGGGTTGAGGGCGCTGGTTTGGGGCTTGGCGGTGGTTAATTGGCAAGACTTGCTGTAGATGCTGCAATAGGTCGTGCTGTCCTCTTGCTGAACCGCGTAGATCACCAGGGTGGCCCGCTGCGATCGGGCTGTGGCCTGGATGCTTTCCACCGACACAGCGGCATCAGGGTTCGACAAACGACCTTGGGCGGCCAATTTCCCCATCATCAAGTCCAAAAACACGCGCGATCGCCCCTGCTCGGACACCACTAGGGCTTGTTCCGGGCGGTTTTGAGCCAAGTACACATCCTGAAGCCGTTGATTGACTTGAGTTTGCAGCTCAATAAAGCCCACTTTGAAATAATCTTCCCCAATGAAGGTTTTCACCAGCTCATCCCAACCCTCGCTCGCTTGGGTGAGGACGCTGGCGGCTCGGTTCAGGTCACCGGATTGGCGTAGGGCCAAGCCCAGGTCACTGAGCACTTCCACTTGGCCCCGTCGATCGTTCACCGTTTGGGCAATTTTCAGCGCCGCTTCATAGGATTTGATGGCCGCGCCCCAGTTGCTTTGGGCCGCTTGGGCCAGGCCGATCGAGCGTTGGGCCGCATATTTCAATCGGGGGCTGGGTGCGATCGCCCAGGCCTGTTCCGCCGCTGCGATCGCCGCCGCAAAGTTGCCTTGGTTCAAGTCAAGGGCGCTGCTCAGTTGCCAAAACTCCGGCTCCCACAGGCGATTGCTGACCCCCTTCAGGTTTTGGCGGGCTTCGCTCAGGTAGCGGCGAGCTTGGGCATAGTCTCCCGCACCGATCAAGCCCTGCACCATGGTGATCAAGGCCCCTAAACGCCGAACGGGTGTGGCCGTTTGCAGCGGATCGTTGAGCACCTCCAAACTGTCGATCATGCCGGTGGCATAGTCGCCAATGGCGATCGCCCCCTTGGCCCGATCGATCAAAGCCGCATGGTAAAAGGGCCCACCAGCGGAAGCCTGTAACCGTTGTTGATAAAACTCCAGGGCTTTCAGATAATCCGCCCGTTCGTAGTGAACATTGCCAATGATTCCCAAGGCCACCGATTCAGCACTAGCCGATCGCTCCTGCCGCGCCAGATTCAGCGCCTGGAATCCCCAATCGATCGCCTGATCCAGTTGCCCCCGTTGAAAGTTGACCAAGGCCAACTGAGCCATGGCAGCCGCAGCGCCCGCCCCATCCCGATCGCGCCGATAAATTCCCAGGGCCTGTTCCCAGGTGGCCTGCGCTTCCGGCAACTGACCTTGGCTAAACAGGCTCACCCCCTGCTCCAACAGGCGATTACCCTCCGCCGAGTCCTGTTGCTCCTGAATCAGAATCGCCGGCCCCGCCTTGGGTAGCGGGCCGCTGTAGCCAATCACCCCCGCCATTTCGGCCCCATCGATGTTGGCTCCGTCCAGCTTGGCCCCGGTCAGATTCGCCTGATTCAAGTCAGCCCCAAACAGAATCGCCCCCGTAAGGTCGGCATTGGTCAAATTGGCCCGGTTTAACTCCGCCCAGGACAAATCGGCCCCCATCAACTGGGCCCCCGTCAGGTTAGACCCGTTGAAATTGACGCGGGACAAATCCACGCCGCTGAGGTCAACCCCCGTCAAATCTGTGCCATCCAGATCGCAATCCTCCAGGGTGGCCGATCGCAAATTCACCCCCTGCAAATTGGCCCTCGACAGGGTGGCATCTTCCAAATTGGCCCCCGTCAAATTGGCTCCGGCGAAGTTAGCATTCCAAGCCAAAACCGACTCCAGATTGGCCCCCGATAAATTTGCGCCCCGCAGATCCGCCCCGCTCAAGTTGGCATAGCTCATCCGTTGGCCGCTGAGATCCGCCCCGGACAGATCGCAGCCCTCGCATTGGTTCGTGGCAAATAGTTGGCGCAAATGCTCGGGATCAAAGGCCCAAGCGCGATCGCCCCCACCCCCCAAACAACTGCCCCACAACAGCAGCACCAGCAACCGATTACCAGAGCGATCGAGCCAAGTTGCCATGGGAGTTGTCCTTGGGTGGGTAAGAGGAGAGCTGAGAAACCAGTGATGCGGCAGTGAATCGCAGGCGAGGCTGAAGCGACCCCGGCAGAACGATCAGGTCACGCGCAACTCAGCACAGTCTTAATCCAAAAAACAACGGCAATTCAAGACAACACCCCTTGGCCCCAGTCGCACAAACTCAGTTGCCAGCGTTCGTAAAGCGCTGCACCCTAGTGACCCATTCACGGCCCATTAACGGTTGGTGTGATTGGGCATGATGTAGTTTTGTATAAGGTTACACGGTTTTTGTGAAGTACCGAGAATTGGGCCCCAAAACCCATCTAGGATAGCAATAGGTGTTGAATGAAATATGAATCGATCATGATCGATCATGAATTTCTTTCAGGTTTTTCAATTCTTTTTTCGATCTTGATTATTTGATTCCTGTTCATTGTTTTTTTATTGATTACTTCAGCAATTCCTGAACAATAATTTGGCATTCTCAATTGATGCTCACAATTGATGTTCATAATCAATTTGAATTGCCCACTAATTAGTGCTTAATTACTCGTTGTTTTTTGCTGTTATTTTTCTTTGACTAGCCCTTCGTTGACCCTTCAATCAGCCTTTGAGTTAGAACTGGATTAGTGCTTGATTAGTGCTTGATCAATCCTTAATGAGTTCTGGATCAGTTCTAGAGAGGTTCTGATCAGAGATGGACAAACTAGGAGGTGTCCAGTGGCCATCGCAACCGTCAATCCCACAACAGGGCAATGGGTTCAAAGTTTTGAACCCCTCACGGATCAGGCATTAGCCGCCAAACTGGAGTTAGCCGATCGCGCCTTTCAGGCTTACCAAACTGTGCCGATCGCCCAACGAGCAGCCTGGTTAAACCAAGTGGCCGATCGCCTGGAAACGGACTGTGAAGCCCTCGCCCGGTTGGCTGTTTTGGAAATGGGAAAACCCCTAACCGCAGCGATCGGGGAGGTGCAAAAATGCGCCGCCGTTTGTCGTTTTTATGCCGATCGAGCAGCCGAATTTTTAGCGGATGAAATGGTTGAAACCGATGCTCACCGCAGCTTTATTCGGTATCAACCCTTGGGCCTCATTTTGGCCGTCATGCCTTGGAATTTTCCCTATTGGCAAGTGTTTCGCTTTGCCGCTCCGGCCCTGATGGCCGGTAACGGGGCCCTGCTGAAACATGCGTCCAACGTGCCGCAGGTGGCCCAAAAACTAGAGGACTTATTCTTGGCGGGGGGCTTTCCAGCGGGCATCTTCCAAACCTTGCTGATCGGGAGCGATCGGGTGGCGGCCTTGGTGGCGGATCCGCGAGTGGCGGCGGCTACCCTCACCGGCAGCGAAGGGGCAGGCAGCGCCCTGGCGAGCCATTGCGGAACCCACCTCAAAAAAACCCTGCTGGAGTTGGGCGGCAGCGACCCGCTCATCGTTTGCCCCAGTGCCGATTTTGAGCAAGCGGTGGCCACGGCCGTCGCGTCGCGAATGCTGAACAATGGCCAAACCTGCATCGCCGCCAAACGATTCATCACCGTGGGATCGATCGGGCCGGCCTTTGAAGCAGCCATTGCCCAAGCCTTTGCTCGGTTGGTGGTTGGCGATCCGGGCGATCGCGCAACCCAGTTGGGGCCCCTGGCCACGGCCTCAATTCTGGAGGAGTTGGCAGACCAAGTGAACCGGGCGATCGCTGCCGGGGCCCGGGTGGTGGTTGGGGGCGATCGGGCGGCCCTGCTCGATCGTCTGCCGCCCTCCCTGCAAGGCGGCCACTTCTATCCCCCAACCTTGCTGGCGGACTTGCCCCCCAACGCCCCGATCGCCCAAGAGGAATTCTTTGGCCCCGTTGCCCTCCTTTTCCACACCGAAACCCTCGACCAGGCGATCGCCCTAGCCAACAACACACCCTTCGGTTTGGGGGCCAGCATTTGGACTACGGATTCTTCAGAAATTGAGCAAGGAATTCAACAGCTACAAGCGGGCGCTGTGTTTGTCAATAGCCTGGTGAAATCGGATCCGCGACTGCCCTTTGGCGGCATCAAACGTTCCGGCTATGGTCGTGAACTCGCTCGTCAGGGCATGTTGGAATTTATGAACGCCAAAACCGTTTGGGTTCACTAGGCATTTGAAAAAATTGAAGAAGACAAGCAGCTTCAGCCCCTTGCTCCCGCGACGATCTGCCCCTTGCTATGACCCACAGCTACCGTCGCCCTTCAGGAATTGACTCTCAGGAATTGACTCGTTTAAACAACCACCATTGACGATCCCGGAACCTAATCTATGAATACCGCAGAATTATTGGTCAAATGCCTTGAAAACGAAGGCGTGCAATATATTTTTGGACTGCCTGGAGAAGAGAACCTTCATTTGTTAGAAGCGATCAGCCAATCTTCAATTCAATTCATCACCACTCGCCATGAACAGGGAGCTGCTTTCATGGCTGATGTTTATGGTCGATTAACCGGCAAAGCTGGGGTTTGTTTATCCACCTTGGGCCCCGGAGCCACCAACCTGATTACTGGTGTGGCCGATGCCAATTTGGATGGGTCACCGGTCGTGGCGATCGCGGGACAAGTGGGCACCGATCGAATGCATATTGAATCCCATCAATATTTGGATTTGGTGTCAATTTTTGCCCCAATTACCAAATGGAGCAGCCAAGTCGTTCGCCCCAGCAATACCCCGGAAATTATTCGCAAAGCCTTCAAGCGGGCCCAAAGTGAAAAACCCGGCGCTGTTTATATTGATGTGCCCGAAAATATTGCTGCCATGGCCGTGGAAGGCAAACCCTTAGCCACGGATCAGAACGAAAAAACTTTTGCTTCTTTCAGTGCCCTCAATTCAGCAGCAAACCTGATTGCCAAAGCAAAAAATCCCCTGATTCTGGCCGGCAATGGAGCCATTCGGGCCCGGGCCGATCAAGCGGTCACCGAGTTTGCCACCCAATTGCACATTCCGGTGGTCAACACCTTCATGGGTAAGGGCATTATTCCCTACACTCATCCCTTGGCCCTGTGGACAACGGGACTCCAAAAACGGGACTTTATTACCTGTGCATTTGAAGCCGCTGATTTGATCATTGCGATCGGCTATGACTTGGTGGAATATTCACCCAAGCGCTGGAATCCTTACGGCTCTATTCCAATTATCCATGTGGGTGCAATGCCCGCTGAAATTGATAGTAGCTACATCCCCCAAGTGGAAGTGGTAGGCGATATTTCTGATTCATTGTTGGAGCTGTTGCGACGTACCGATCGCTCCCACCAACCAGAACCCTTTGCGGTTCAATTGCGGGCTGAAATTCGTGAAGATTATGAACAATATGCAGGCGATCGAGCATTTCCGATTAAGCCTCAAAAAATTGTTTATGACATTCGGCAAGTGCTGGCCCCCGAAGATATTCTGATCTCCGATGTGGGGGCCCACAAGATGTGGATTGCACGGAATTACCACTGCGATCGCCCCAATACTTGCCTCATTTCCAATGGGTTTGCAGCCATGGGTATCGCAATTCCGGGAGCCGTGGCCGCCAAACTGGTGCATCCCGATCGCAAGGTTTTGGCCGTGACTGGTGATGGTGGCTTTTTGATGAATTGCCAGGAATTAGAAACCGCCCTGCGCATTGGCACTCCCTTTGTCACGTTGGTTTTCAATGACAGTGGCTACGGACTCATTGAGTGGAAACAACAGGATGCCTTTGGGCGATCGCGCTACATCAAATTTGGCAATCCTGATTTTGTGAAATTTGCTGAAAGTATGGGCTTAAAAGGCTATCGGGTGGAGTCCAATGAAGACTTAATACCGATTTTGAAACAGGCCTTGGCGGATTCTGTGCCTGCTGTGATTGATTGTCCTGTGGACTATCAGGAGAATTTCAAGTTTTCGCAAAAATCTGGCAATTTACATTGCTCGATCTAACTTGCAATTTCGTCTTCACCCTGTGACCTAATCTTTAACTCAAGGCAATCACCATGATCGGAATCTAGGATACGGTCAACCAATGATTCAGGGTCGATCGCACCTGTTGCAAGGGTTCTGACCAATCGCCCGGTTTCGCTTGTCGAAATAGCCGCATGGTGGGATACCAAGGAGAATCGGGGCGATCGAGCAGCCACCGCCAATCACAGCGGGCCGGTAGCAACACCCAAGTGGGCTTGCCCAACCCACCCGCTAAATGCACCACCGAAGTGTCTACCGAAATCAACAAATCAAGCTGTTGACAAATAGCCGCCGTATCCGCAAAGTCCTGAATCCAAGGGCTACAATCCACTAAATTGAGGTTTGGAAATTGACCGATCAAGGGTTGATAGTCCTGGGCATTTTTTCCAACTTGTAAGCTATAAAGCATCACTGGCAATTCTTGCAAAGCCTTTAGCAAAAGCTCGCAAGGTAGGGACTTATCAAGATAGATATCATGCAGTTCGTCTTCCACTCGATAGCCACTCGCCCAAACGATGCCAATCTTTTTGGGTTTTGCGGGTAATTCCTTGAAAGGTGGCGGCAGTGGCCAGGCAGGATCAACGGTTAGATAGGGAATTTGGTTGG
The DNA here is from genome assembly GCF_055193175.1 of Limnothrix sp. CMB-01. Taxonomy (NCBI): domain Bacteria; kingdom Bacillati; phylum Cyanobacteriota; class Cyanophyceae; order Pseudanabaenales; family Pseudanabaenaceae; genus Limnothrix; species Limnothrix sp. CMB-01. The sequence continues at coordinate 4,165,725 of NZ_CM143720.1, read as the reverse complement.
GAATTGTTGCCCAATCGGTCTTGCATTGGTGGGGCAAGCTCAAGAGGGGCGATCGATAGTCTACGCCGGGCAGGGTTTGTCCTGGTTCCAATACCGGCAAGACCCGATCGATAGCAGGTAATTGGGCAAAAAATCGATGCAAAACGGTAGGGCCACTAAACCAAACGTTTGCTCCCCAGCTTGCTAATAAATCCGCATAGCGAATGAATTGCAAAGAATCTCCTAGTCCCTGTTCTGCTTGCAAGAGAATGGTGCGGCCATGTAGCGATTCTCCTTGCCATTGGGGATGGGGTAGTTCTGGGGGAGGTTGCACCGTTGTCCACCGCCATTCATATTCTCGAAATCCTTCGGTGAGTTGCCCCAACGCCAAGAGAATATGACTTAAGTTCCAATGACTTTTGGCATCTTGCAGATTATGCTGAATCGCATTCTGAAAGGCTGAAATGGCTTGCAAATAATCAGCCGTTTTCCAATAGAAATTTCCTAAATTGTAATGATAATTGGCAGCTTGAGGATCAAGGGCAATTGCTTTTTGGTGCGCTGTTTCTGCCTCAGACCATTGCCCCATTGCGGTTAAAGCACAACCCAAATCACTCCAGTAGCTGGCTTGTTGGGAATTGAGATTCAGGGCGTTTTGATAGGCCTGAATAGATTGGTCATAGGCTCGATCGAGATAGGCCGCTTTGCCGAGCCGGGCCCAGGCTTGGGCCAAGCGATCGGGCAGTCTTGGATCGGGACAACCCTGAGTGATCGCCCGTTGGTAAATCTGAACTTCCGCCGCAAAATCCTGGCTTTTTTGGGCAACCCAACCCCAGTTAAAATAGGCTTCCCAGCATTGGTGATCTTGGGCGATCGCCCACTCATAGCACTGGCGAGCTTGGGCTAATTTTCCCTGCTGAGCCAGTTGATTACCCAATTGCAAATGATCACGACTGCTCACCAATTGCGGGTCAAGTTCCAGGGCCCGCAATTGATCGGTTTCAGCTCGTTGAATGTTTCCCAATTGGTGAGCCAGGGCCGATCGCTGCGCCCAAAAACTGGCGCGATCGGGGGCTAATTTCAATGCTTGGGCCAAGGCGCGATCGGCCGCGGCCAGTTGACCGGCGGCCCACAAATCCGTTGCTAATTGCTGATATAACTCAGCAGCATTCGGCAGGTGGCACAACCGATCGCGCCATTTCGCAATGATCGAACTCAAAATCACCCCAAAACCAACCCAAGACAGACTTTAGTCTAGGATGGCCGGGGCGCTGACAATCAGCCATTTGGGCTGACCACCACAGCCCCAGCCTCAATCGGTGCGATCGCCCCCGGCCCTAGCCCTTCGTTTCTGGCAGCAGGCACTTGTCCGAATCGCAGCCCGCCGGGCCCGCTTCCGCCATTTCGCCCTTGTCATAGCGTCGCAGGGCCTCATGGAAACTACTGATCCGCCGCCGTTGCAGCACCGCATCGTGCATTTCCTGATAGGTTTCCCGCGAAATTGGCTCGAAGGGCAACCGGGGGAAGGTTTGCAGATCGTCAAACCGGGCCAGCAACGCCGCCGAGATGTAGCCCTCATCGTTTTGGATCGCCTGGTGAATCCGACGGCCCAACGGTTCGATTTCCGGCTCCCGCAGTTCGATCGTGGCGCTGGTGTTGTGGGTGGTGTAGTGGGTTTGTACCTGCATGTAGAAGTCAAACTGAGCCAGGGCGCTGAACTGCTCGATCGCGATCGTGTCCGCCCCCGGCAAGTCTGCCCAAGACACCGCCACCGGAATTTCCACCAGCCACTCAGTACAGCGCGGATCAAACGGATCATTCAGCAAGTTGCCGTTTTCATCCTTATCGGACTGGGACGGCACAATGCTGTAGCCATAGTCCAGACAAGCCAACGCCACCGGATCGTTTTTGCGGAACGTGATCCGCCGAATGAACCGCGCGGCCTTGGGTGGGTGCCAACCGGGTGAAGCCCCCGTCAACAGCGATTTTGTGCCCGAAGGTTGCACCGTCGTGCAGCGGTTGGGGCGGCGCAAACCGTGGCGATCGCAGTAGTCCCAAACCGTTTGGTGGACAATTTCCCGCCAACGGTTGAGGTATTGCCGCTCCTGATCTTTAAATTCCAAACCTTGCACGGTGTCCGGACGACCCGCTTCCCACCAGCGCAACCAATCGACCCCAAAGGCTTGCACAAAGAAATCGAACAAACCAGTGAAGGAAACGCCCACGATCGGGTCAATCGATCGACTGTATTGGTAGCGCTCTTCCTGGAACCGGTGGTTGAGCAAACCTGCCACCGACAAGGCCCCAGCCTTGAAGGCATCCTCTTGGGTTTGGTAATCTTTTGGATCGATTTGATTGAGATGAATCTCTGACAAATTGCAGTGAAAATCAGAACCCAAAATTTCGCCGCAGGGATTGAGACCAATGCGTTCAAGCCTGTGAATCAATTCTTTTTCGTCAATTTCACTGCTTTTTTGAGCAAGCCATTTTTTTCCATTTCCTTCTTGAAAAGCAAGAATGAATGCTTTCTTTTCATCATCTCCAGCGATTAAATCGGCATTGCTGCGGGCGATCGCTTCGCCAGCCCATTGAATTGCACCTTCGCCGGAGTAAAACTGCTTGCGAACCGCGTCGATGCACTCCGTTTCTGTGGGTTTCTGATGAAAAACACGGGTATGATTCGCCATCCGCAGGGAGTCGCGATCGGGATCAATTCGCCAATTCCCCGCCTCATCCTGCTGCCATAAATTGTCTTTGGCCTTGGCTCCCAGTTCGTCAGTGCTATTGAACTGACGCATTCCGGCACTTCTTCTTATGTTACCTGCTACAATTGTGACAGCCGCTTCGTCGATAAGCAAGCAGCATTCCACCGAGGTGAGTTGCCGACCGATCGCCCGGTTCAAGATGCGAGTCACCCGATCGTAGAGTTCCGGCAGCTTGATCGGGTTAGCCACGCCGCCGAAGCCCCGGAGCGTTTCCCCCGCCGGCCGCACGTTGCTGAGGTCGATCTCCACTTGCACTTCACCGTCAAATCGCTCATCGCTGCACAGATCCAGCAAGGTTTGGTACGACTTCACCCAGCCCTGGCGACTGTCGCCCACCACCACGCGCACCGCATTGCCAACGATATCCACCGTTGTTTCCTGCAAGCGTTGACCCACCGGAACCGTACCCAGCTCGCCCGTCACCGTCACGGTGATTGAGTTGCGCACTGGCGGGAGCTGTTCGATGTAGCGCGGTTCCAGCACGCCGCCCGTGCCACAGCCCATCATCGCCAAGTCCATCATCAGCCCAAAGGCTTTCCAGTCGATGACATTGGTGCTGGTGCAGTTGTAGGCTCCTGAAAAGTTTTGTGGGTTTTCCAGCCAGTCCGTGCCCCCAACCCACAGCCAACGCCCCGACGGCAGCGCCACAATCCGCTTCTGCATTCGATCGAGCAGGCTCGCTTCCTGATCGGAAAGATTGCCCAACTTGACCAAGCCGCGCAGGGTGCGATCAGTCGTTTGCTGCCACGATTCCCGCTCCCCGTCCATCCGACGGCTGTAGGTGCGGTAAAACACCGGGTAGGCGGTGGGGGCGTGGTCAGGGAAATCGACGGGTTGCTGCTGAGCGCGGTTCAGTTCTTGCACCATGGGATTGGCTGTGAACAACAGTTGAGACGACACGAAAGGCCGCTGGTCATCGATCAACGCTACATCTTGCGTTGATTGATGACCAGCCGATCCAATAAACACCAAATCTGGGTGACTTGTAAATGATTGTTGCCAGGGTGATGGTGAATCCGCCACCAGTCAACGACGATTTTCGTATTTTTGCCACCCTGGGGCCCACTTGGGATGGATCCTGAGCCAGTTGTCTAGGTTGCCGCGAAGTTTCTGGCGCATGGTTGCCGAAAAACTCACTTGCTTCTAGTGAAAATTCAGAAATGCGAGGTGAAAATTTCTGTGTCTGGGCTGGGACTTCTTTGGGGCTGATGGATGGTTGGTTGGGGTGATTGGCTGAGCGCCGAAAGCCGCGCGATCGGGCTGGTGCGGATTTTTGGGGCGATCGACTCGATAATTTTGGGTCGTTGAGACTCTGTTGAAGGTAACCCGGACGTGGAGAATTCAGGTCAATTGTTTCTAAAAATTCTTATCAAGATTTTCTGTAAAATGAGTAATTTTCATGGAGCTGAAATTAGGAAGTCAGAATACAGAAAAAGATTAAATTTTTAGGAAAATCGTTTGCTGAACTTAGAGTTTAGCAACTCAACTCAAACCGGCTAGGCGGGATGTAAGGTGCGATAGATCCACCACCCGATCGCCAAGCCGACTCCAGCCGCTAGGGTTAGCAAAGTAACGGCTAATCCTTTGTTGATTCCCAGGTTGTCAACTGTGAATTCTGGGAACAGAACCAAGCTGAGGGGCCAGCTCACCCACCAGAGCGCCGCAACCCCCCATCCATAGCCACTGACCAATTCCCAGGATCCCTGCCACAGAACGACCCCAGCCCCGGCGACAGTCCAGGCGATCGCCACGGCCCTCAAAGCCAGCAACGCAGCAGCGCCCACGATGTCCCAGAGAGCTTTTGAGGTGCGATCTTGCGGTGTAGATATCAAATTTGGGAAAAGTCTCGATGTCAGTCTAAAGGCGTGGCCAAGCACATCAAGCAGATAGCTAAGAGCTGCATATTCAGCCCAAAAACAAGCTCCAGACCCGGCTAAAACTGCGATGAAAACCAACCCGCTAAGCGATGGCAGTTGGGTGACTGAGGCGCTAACACCAATCCCAATGATGGTGTACGAGATGATGCAATTCAGCAGCAATTTCGCAGCGATCGCCATCGAATCGATCCCCGGGGTGCAGTGTTGCCTCACTTGTTGTTTTCCGCAACTGCATTTCCTCCAAAACCATCTAGGCGGGATGCACGGCGCGATAGATCCACCACCCGATCGCCAATCCGATTCCAGCCGCCAGGGTTGGCAAAACAATCGCTAACCCTTTGCGGTCTTTCATTTCCCCAGCCGCGAATCCTGAGAGCATACCCAAGGTCAGGGGCCAGCTCCCCCACCACAGACCTACACACACAAATCCATAACCACCAATCAACTCCCAAGATCCCTGCCATAAAGCTACTCCAGCCCCAAGCACCGCCAAAGCCCAAGCCCCAACCACAGCCCACACCAACTCCAACTCCCAAGCCCAAGCCAAAGCCCAAGCCAAAGCCCAAGCCAAAGCCCAAGCCACAGCCCAAGCCCAGTTGATTAGTGGTGATGGTGGCACACTGACACCAATCCCAATGATTGTGTAAGCGATCACAGAACCCAGAAGCCACCCCCAAGGAATACCAGATGAATCCCTCTTATCGACTTTATCGACGGGCAGTCTGGATCTACGGGCGGGCGATCTGGATCTACGGACAGGCGGTTTGACTTGCTCTTGCAGAGATCTCTCGTCGGTCAGCTCAGGCAGCGGGGAAGATTGCTCAGTTGATTCGGGAGCTTTGATTGGATTATCAGCAAAATCAAATATCTGAAGATTCAACTGTATTGCGGTTGGCGGAAATAACGCAGGAGGCAGAAGTGTTGAATCTAAACACAAAACTTCATACTCTAGGCAACAAGAGTTTCTGGCAGTAAATCATAGCTCCAATGACTGATTGAGCCATAGCGACCGAGTACAACTTGCAAATATCGCAATTTATCTAGTAGCGTCTGACTATAGAATTGCGGCAATTCTATTAACTGCAAGATGGCATAAGCAATTAAGACCCAGAAGTGTTGAATGACAGATTCAGGTTATAAAAAAGGGGTAAGAAGATGTAATTCTTACCCCAAACAATCAAAAAGTAATACACCAATGTTACGCTCATTCTCTCAAATCGTCAAACCTATTCTCAAAAGCTTACCTGAGCATGATTACCCAGTGCTCAGCAGTCGGAGATTTTTTGAGATCTGGTTGAGAGCTGATTTATAAAGACAATATTAATCAGCCATCCCCGCTAATCGTTTCACCATCAAATGCATTAAGCAGCCGTAGATCATCCCTTCGCTCGTCTCCGAATACAACTCATAGTCCTTGCTCAATCGCCGAAATCGGTTCAGCCAGCCAAACGTCCGCTCGACAATCCATCGCTTGGGCAACCTCTCAAACCCTCTACCGATTCGGCTGATCACCTCCACGCGCACACTCTCACCACACACACGCTTCACAGCATCCGCAAACTTTTTCCCGGAATACCCCTGATCGACCCAAACAACTTCTAGCCGAGATAGCTTCTCCTTCACTTCCTCTAACACCACAATCGCTCCCAGTCGCTCAGAAGCATTCGCTTCAGTCACCAACACCCCCATTAGGAACCCTTGCGAGTCAACGATAATGTGGCGTTTACGTCCCTTAACCTTTTTGCCACCATCGAAGCCGTAGACCACCCCCTTTTTTCCGTTGTTTTCACCGACTGAGAGTCACCGATACTGACACTAGATTGCTCTGAACGACCTAATTTGCTCCGCAGTTGCTCTCGCATCTGGTCATGCATTTGCTGCCAAATTCCTTTCCGTTGCCATTTCTGGAAGTAATGGTAGACCGTGCTGTAAGGGGGTAAATCGTGAGGCAGCATTTCCCACTGGCAGCCAGTGCGCTGGACGTAAAAGATGCCATTGAGGATTTCTCGGAAATCAACTTCTATCGGATGTCCAAAGCCTTTAGGAGCGGGCAGCAGCGGCTGGAGGAGCACCCACTCATCATCGCTCAAATCACTGGGATAGGCTTTGCGGGTAGGATTGGCAATGACCGGGAGACGACTCATGAGCTGGGTGATACTTCGGGTAGGTCTAGCCTAAAACCGAATTTAGAGCTGCCAAGTCGGCTTTAGCTTCTCTTTATGAATTAGCTCTGACTTTCATTCTTGATCAAGGTTTGATGAGCATGAGAGACCTATTTTTCAAGCTCAATCACACCGGTATCTCAGTAGACATATCAACGTTTTCCAAGGCTTGTAAAAACCGAGATAATCACCGATTCTGCCGCATCTACACTCAGCTAATCAGAACACTGAAACAGCGTCATCATCCCGATGCCATGATGCTAATGCCCATTGATTCCACCGTTGTGACTCTCACTAGCCGACTGTTTTGGCAACAGAGTTATCATCGAGTCAAACTCTTAGCAGGCTTCAATCAGCAACAAGGGTGGTCAAGCGAATGCCTGATCCATTTTGGTCAAGGGCATGATGCCAAATTTTCTGGCTACCTGCCGAGTATGATTCCTGAAAACGGGATTGGGATTATGGATCGGGGTTTTGCTGATTGGCATTTCATTGATGAGTTGAGTGAAATAGGAACTTATTTTGTGGTGCGAATCAAGAACAATATGAAAGTCAATCTGAATCATGACCGCTATCGAGTAGTCACCTTTTGCGATCTAGAAAGTCGATGTGAATTTCGTTTAGCAACGAATTTAGTAGACTTTTCAAATGAAGAGATTGGAGAACTATATCGAAAGCGCTGGCAGGTTGAGTTGCTATGGAAGTTCTTAAAGATGCATTTAAAATTAGATCAGCTCATTACGAAAAATCAAAATGGCGTAGCAATACAGATCTACATGGTCTTAATTGCTTATGCCATCTTGCAGTTAATAGAATTGCCGCAATTCTATAGTCAGACGCTACTAGATAAATTGCGATATTTGCAAGTTGTACTCGGTCGCTATGGCTCAATCAGTCATTGGAGCTATGATTTACTGCCAGAAACTCTTGTTGCCTAGAGTATGAAGTTTTGTGTTTAGATTCAGCACTTCTGGCTGCCTTGATATTGAATGAAGTGGGGTAGGTTTGCCATCGTCATACAAGGACAAATGATCTTACAGTGGCTTATCAGGATGGTTTGAGCTTATCGCTTAATTCAAGCATTTTTTTGAGGGCGACAGAGGAGGCAAGGCTGAAGTCTAAGACGGCTAACAATTCATTCGGCTGCAATGATCGCCCGTTTCACCAGGTTCTCTGCCATCAGGTCGTTGAGGCTCATCAGTTGGCCAGCGGTGGCCGTCGTTTCGCCGCGCTTCCAGGCGAACACATCGGGGCCGTACTGTGGAACCAGCACGCCGGTCACACCCAACGACACATCATCGCCAAAGAGACGATTAATCGAGCGTTATGCACATTATCCACTAACTTATCACTGGATCCACTAACTTATCACTAGTAAATTAAGCACCAAGAAAAACTTCTTCTCGATGAAAACGAAGAAAATCTGGTTCAGGATGAAACTTTTCAGGCAGCCGTAGTTGACTACCAGCATAAGAAACAAAGTTAATTTCTAGTGTTTCTTCAGGTAGAAACTCTTGAAGACAGCGACTTAGAACTAAATTATAATTTTCATCAAATGTGATTAATCCCTGATCAAAGGCAGCATCATGAGTGCGTGCAAGACACAATCCATTATGAGGATTAAGACGATGCTCTGATTGTTCACGCCAAGGAATAATATGGCTTGCAATTAGCAGTTCTGAAATAGGATTTCCGGTGATACAACAACGGTTGCTATATGATGACAAAACCATCTGTCGAAAAAAGTTTTGCCCAATCCTAATTTTGGTTATAACTTGGGCTTCCGTTGCCTCTATGCCTCGATCTGGAGGATATTTGGTTGAAGGTGGCTTAGATGTTTTAGACTTTTGCTTGATAAGCGCTTGATTAAGAATAGAAGGTTCAAACCCAACTAACTCTTGAAAACGCTCCTCACTTTCCGTTCCCAACTGTTCCCAGTTTGCTGCAAATTCTTCCCAAATTTCTTGGTCAGCCTTACTTGCTCCACTCAACCCTCGAATACCACGTGCTTGATGTACTGGATCAAGAGAGGCAAAATTGCTGAGTTTCATTGCTAGACTACTAGGCGTTCTACCGAGCTTTGCAGCAACCTCTATGATGATCGGTGTTTTGTGATGAAACTGGCCAAATGATAACTTGCAATACAAATTCATTGCGATAATAAGTTCATCTCGTGTCCAGGATTTTCTAAGATTCATGAACTCCCAACCTCGTAATCCTAGAATGTTAGATCAGTTTAAGAACTATCGAAACCTGCCAAAACAGCGCATCTGCCTTGTGAAATCCGGCAGTGCTTGTGAAGTTTCGGTAAATGATTGCTTATACCGTAGAACTTTCACTAGCTCATCATTACTGAATTACGGCACTGCCCACGAGAATAATTAGGCTTCAGCCCCCATAATGGATTTGCTAATCAAGGTAGCATACGGCTACTTTATCCGGATTTCCTTAGATTTGTATCAAGCAGTTATAGTCTAACTTATATGGAAGAGGTACGACCCCGCAACTGCAAGATAATACTCCCACCTATAGAATTGTTATTGCAACGATCGCCCTGGGATCGTCACAGCCCTAGCCCAGCAGTGCGATCGCCCGTTTCACCAGGTTCTCCGCCGTCAGACCGTTGAGGCTCATCAGTCCAGGTTGTTAGGTCGCTTTCAACGATCGCTCTTCCCAAGCTGCAACCAAAAATGCTGCCATTGAACCTGCCAAATTGACGGCAAGGGTAGCATGTCGAGGAGAAGGTTTAACAGCTTTTTTACCTTTGCCATGAGCATCACTCAGCTTGTTGCGTAAAGTACCAAGCCCTTGAATTACTGTTTGACAACCACCAAGAATTTGCTTAAAGATTTCTTCTTGATGTTGTTCAGGAGCCATATTAAGTTGTTTGGCAGTTTCTTTATAGAGTTTGGGTAAGTCATCTTTATCACTATGAGCAATACCTGCTTCATCCAAAATATGTTTACAAACTGATTCGATTAATGTACGTGCCATAGTAATTGCTGCTTCTGGATCTTCATTGCGACGTTCAAGCGCTTTTTGCCAAGCAATGTGAACATTTTCAATATCGAAATTGATAAGAATAGCGGAGATATCATCATCTGCTGGATGAGCCGTACCAATATTTTGTTCTAAAGAAGCAATTAATAAACTAAATTCTTCCCATATAAACATTCGCCGTTCCTGGTAAGTACTGAACCTTGATTTAATGAAACCCCAGAACTTTGAAAGTTCATCGCAAGTCTTAACAAACTGAGGAAGAATATCTCTGACTGAACTATCCCTTAATAACTCTAAGCGAAGTTTACTGTACTCTTCGTCACAGGCATCACAACCTGTTGCACGATTAATAAGTATGTTTTGTAGTTGCCGTACTTTGTCTAAGCGTGTCAGCATAGTTTCTAAAACCTGGATTCCAACCTGTACTAACTCAAGTTTCAAATTAGCGTTAAAAGGCTTACAGATAAGCTCGAAGTACAGCCTCAACCAGTAACTCTGCAACCTAACCATTCCTTAGACTGTCTTTGGTGAAAAAGGTATTATCCCGCAGTTGCAGGATAATACCCCCACTTATAGGACTGTTACCGCAACGATCGCCCTGGGATCGTTACAGCCCTAGCCCAACAGCGCGATCGCCCGTTTTACCAGGTTCTCCGCCGTCAGACCGTTGAGGCCCATCAGTTGGCCAGCGGTCGCCGTCGTTTCGCCGCGCTTCCAGGCGAACACATCGCGCGGGGCCGTGCTACGCAGGACGATCGGCTCCAGCATCGCACTCGTACCGCCAGTCACGCCCAACAACGCATCACCGCCAAAGAGCCGATCGAACGTCGCATCATCCACAAAATGCGCATCCGGCTCCGAGCACATCTCCACCGCCACATCAGTCGATCGGTAGAGGCGACGGGGGCTAATCACCGCCACAATCCGCGAACCAATGCCCTGGGCCGCCAACTGTTCCGCCGCCGCGATCGCCGGAGTCAGCGTCATGTCACCAATCACCGCCAAGACCACGGTTTTCTCACCGGGCGTTTCTTGCAACACAAAACCGCCATCTTGCAAGGCTTGGCGCGTTTGCTCAAAGGTCGAGACGATCGGCAGCGGCGACTTGCTGACCGTAATTGTGATCCCCTTGTTCACCTGAGCCAGCGCCCACTCATAACAAGCCTGGGTGCTGTTGGCATCGCAGGGGAACAGCGGGAAGATGTTGCCGTTGCGCATCATCGCCGCGAAGTAGTTTTCGATTTCCGGGCGTTGGTGCGTCCAGCCGTTGCGCCCTTGCTCCAACGCGCCCGCCGTGAACAGGCAGACCGTGGCGGGCGTGGGGCGGCGCAGTTCGGCCATGGCTTGGGTGACGGTTTGCCAAATCGGCAGCCCGTTGATCGCAAAGGACTCGTAGGAACACCAGAGCGATCGCGCCCCAAACAGTGCTTGACCCACCGCCAACCCGGCGCAGGCATCCTCGTTCAGGGGTTCGTAGACCTGACCATCGGGCTGTTGGAAATAGGTGGGGTCGGTGGTGGGGTGAACGATTTTCAGACCCACGTTGATGTTGTTGATCCCCGAAGCGGCGTTACCGTCGGCGTTGGTGACAATGAAATCCGGGTCAGCCTTGCCCACTTGCACCACCAGATCACCCATGGCCGTGGTTGAAACTTTCTTTTCGCCGGCCGGGAATTCCACCAGGTTCAGCTTGCCCAAATCCGCCAAGGGGCGAACGCTTTCGGTGACGGCCACTTGGGAGCCGGGGCCACCGCCCGATCGCTCAAAATTCGTCCGCACCAGTTGCCAAGCCTCCGGCGACAGGGCCCGCTCCTTCAGGGCCGCCACAATGTAGTCCCGCTCCAGGTTGTCGCCGGGATAGAGGTTGTGAGATTGGGCCCCGCGCTTATGGACACCCGCCCCCTTCAGTTGCTTGATGATCAACACCGTCAGCTTGCCGCCCAAGGCCAGTTTCGCCGCCTTGTCAGTGGCTTCCAACACCGCCTGGGCAAACACCAACCGCTGGGCAAAGGAGAACTGGGTGCTATCGACGTAATCGCCCGCTTGGTCGGCATCGTCGAAAGCCTTGGCATCCAGCAGCACCACTTCTTCAAAGCCGTTGCCGCGCCAGTAGGCTTCCATGGCGGCGTTGGATTTGGTGGAGACCATGCTGTGGTGCTCTTGGCTGTAGCCGTTCCAAATCAGGATCGGCAGGAAGTTGGTGGCCTGCGGATAGGCGGTGTTGAAGTGACCAAAGCTGCTCATGATGTAGGGTTCGCCCAGGCCGCCATCCCCGATCGTCACGGGGAAGAGGGTTCCGGGGAACAGCTTGGCCCCGGCCATGGCAAAGTGCTGACCCTGGCCGAGGGGGCCGGCGGGGGCGAGCAAGCCGGGGATTTGACCGGACAGGTGACCCAGCAGACCGTGGGTTTCCCGGAACCGATCGCGCAGTTGCTGTACCGTCGTGATGCCCATGGCTTCGAGCGATCGATCCAAGAACACCTGGGAATAGAAACCGGGGGCATGGTGGCCCACTTCCGTGGTGAAGTTCTTGTAGCCCAGCATGATCAGCGCCGCCATCACATCGGCGGAACTGGCATAGCCGCCGGGGTGGCCCGATTCCTTGCTGGCGGTCATTTGCACGGTCAGGTAGCGCAGGGCATCGGCCGCCAGGAGAGTTTGGAAGGCCGCCGCTCGATCGCTCGGACTGGCGATCGCCCCTGTGGTCGCATCCACGGCTGGCGCAGCACCCAGGGTGTCAAATTCGGGCCAAGGCGCACCGAAGTATTGAATGCCGTCGCAAAACGCAGGCGTGGTCGTGGGTGCGGGGGTTGTGGCGGTCATGGGCAATTCACCTAGTGGTTCGACTCTCTCGACTGTAAGGCCAGTCTTGAGGCGATATTTTACAACCTTGATGTTGCTAAAGTCGCAAGCCGATCGAAACCGGCCTCTTGGCTGCCTGTGGTGCGGGTGGCCGGTTGGCGGGCCGCGGGCGGCGACCATCGGTCAAACTAGCTTATAAAAATCAAAATGGGTCACTGGTAATGTGGTCTTCCCAGTTGCGATCGCTGTTAATTGGTGAACTGAGTTGGCAGCGATTGATTCGATCGATTGTTTTTGTCTATGTGGCAATTACGCTGTATGTCTTCTTTCGGGCGGATAGCATGATCTTTTTGCCACCGCCGCCGAGCTATGTTGACAGTCCTGAAATTTTGAAAATTCCGGTCAATCCTCGGGAAAAAATTTCAGCCCTTTATTTGCCACAGAAAAACGCCCGATCGACCATTCTTTATATTCACGGTAATGCCAGTGACTTGGGGCAAATTCGGCCCTGGCTGTTTCAGTTACATAACTGGGGCTATCCGGTGTTTGCCTACGATTATCGTGGCTATGGAACCAGTGACGGCAGCCCCAGCGAGGCCAATGCCTATGAAGATGCGGAAGCGGCCTATCAATATCTCACCCAAACTTTGAAAATTGCGCCGCGCAATCTTCTGGTTTATGGGCAATCGCTCGGGGGCGGATCGGCCACGGAGTTGGCGCGACGGCATCCGGTGGGAGGCTTAATTTTGGAAAGCACTTTCACCTCCGCTTTTCGGGTGGTGTTGCCGATTGCGATTTTCCCCTTTGATAAGTTCACCAATCACAGTAAGTTGGCCCAGGTGCGATCGCCCGTTTTAGTTATTCATGGTCAACAGGATCAAACGATTAATTGGTCCCACGGGCAGCAACTCTACGCCGCCGCTCCCGGAATGAAGCGATCGCTCTGGATCGCTGGTGCCGGCCACAATGATTTGAGTGAAGTGGCGGGCGATCGATTGCGGCAGTCTCTCGCGGAATTTGCCGCCCTAGTCGAGACCCAAAACGCCACGCCCTAGGCCATCAAACCTGTTGATAGACTGGGGGGAAATTCCCCGATCGAAACTGGTCGCCTATGTTGACCCTGGCGCAATGGACTGTGGCGGAATATCACCAAATGATCGCGGCGGGCCTGCTGGTCGATCGCCGTGTGGAACTGTTGAACGGGCAAATTATTGAAATGTCACCGGAAGGGCCAGAACACCGCTATCAGTGCAGCAGTTTGGGCGATCGGTTGCGGTTTTTGTTGCGCGATCGAGCTTGGATTAGTGAGGCACACCCAATTACGTTGGATGACTCGGAGCCGGAGCCGGATTTGGCAATTGTTCGGTTGCCTCGATCGGCCTTTCGCGATCGCCACCCGGGGCCAGCGGATCTGTTTTGGGTGATTGAAATTGCCCGATCGACCCTGACCACAGACCTGACCCACAAGCGGGATCTCTATGCACGGGTGGGAATTCCGGAATATTGGGTGGTGGATTTGGTGAATCGGCGGGTGGTGGTATTTCGGCAACCGGAAGCGGGCCGCTACAGCCAAGAAGAAACGGTGAGCGATCGCCCGATCGCCCCGCTGGCTTTCCCGGACTGCGCGATCGATCTAGTCCAGCTCTTTCAACCGTAAGCAAATCGGGCGTAGGCAAATCGTGAATTTCCTGCACTAGGGGCCCGTACGGAACGAGGGCAAGGCTTCAAATTGGGCAAACTCCGATTCAAGTTTCCACTGCACCCGGGCGCGATCGCTCTGGGCCAAAAAGCCCCGACAACCCGCCGAAATGGAAGCAGCGTTGGGCGAATCTTGGGCACAGGCGGCAGTCACTGCGTCAAAATTTGACGAATTCCAAAGACTGACTCCCGAGAGGAAACTATATTCCAAACTATTGCGCGCCAACCGTTTGAGATCGGCATAGCTCAACTGATAGCGCAAGATTGCCAATCCATACTCGTTGCTCAAATCAATGCGAGCAATGCCCTCATCATCGGAAGCCAACGTCATCGGCACACCGGCCGCCAGATATTCGCGGAAGGGATGTTGGTTGCCAGCCACATTCAAAATCACCTCATTGCTGGTGAGGCAAATTTCGACTAACACCCCCCGTTTGCGCATTTCTGCCATCAGTTGAAAGGGGTTGTTTTCATAGAGAATGCTCACCCCATGGCCAATGCGACTGGCCTGAGCCACTTCCACCGCTTGACGAATATGAAAACGCAGATCATTCGGTGGCACTAAGCCCAGGGTTAATTCCCCTGCGTGAAGAGAAATTTTGACTTCCGGAAACTGCGTTTTTAGAAATTGCAACATCTGCATTTGTTGCTGGTAGTCGCGCAGGGCCACCGGATTATCTTCGGGCGCAACTAAGTTGATCCCCACAACGCGAGAGTTTGCTTTAGCCAACTCAAAGGCATAAACAAATTGGGCAAAAACTTCTTCGGGCGCTTTGGTGCGTGTGGTTTGTTGCAAATAGCGCACCGTCACTTCACAGCCCGGTTGAGCCATGGGCGTATCGCAGCGTAAAGTGCTGGCGACCTGGCGTTCAAGATTCGCCACCTCCTGGCTCCCTCGGGCCACCAGATCCATTAAGCCGCGATCAAGCAGCGCGCGCCGCATTTGGGCAAAGTCGCCACTCCAGCCCACCGCCCGCCCCAGTTGACGCACTTCAGCGCCTTGAACAGTCATCAACAGTTCTAAATAGAAAATATGCTGATCAGCAGCGCGATTGGCCACCTCCGCCACCATGTCGTCCTGGCGCGACGGAGCAGAAGAAATCTCCGAAAAGCCGCCAAACGCCTGGAAAAATTGATCATGTCCCGATCGATTGGCAAAAGGCAGATTGCGCGTTGACCACAGATTAATCAGGGCATCGTAGGTGTCAGGACGATTGGGCAACTGCGAGGCGGGAAAATAGCGGCTGTTTTGGCCACAGGCACTCGGTGGAATCAGGGTTAGGGCCTGGGGATCAATGCAGTAGCCATCGGCGGCGGCCCACTCCAAATAACGCTCCGCATAAACGGCCCCGCTCAGGTGTGTATGAATGTCGCCCCCTTTCGGCATTCGCTGCACAAAGGCCCGAATCGCAGGGGGACTGGCGCGGTGTTGCTCCAGCCATTGGCTCACTTGGGCTTCGGCATCACGGCGCGATCGCGGGTTTACGGGAGCTTCTTGGGCGGCAACGCTGGAAACAACCAGGCCAGAACCAAGCAACAGTCCCCATAAAACAGCGAAGGAGGAAAGTTTGGGCATGGAAAACCGGGGGGCGGTGGGAGAATTTTGGTGAACTGTACCGCCAATTTTTGCCCAATCATTCAACCATATTCAAATTCTAAATAAATTTACATTTTTGTTCTCAATATCTGTCTAAAAATCGGCTAAGGATTGCAATATTTTTCTGGAAATTATCCATTATTTACATCGTTTACCTCGCCAACAAGGGGATCAAGCCCCTTGTTCCACGTGATTTCATGGCAGCAATGTCAAGATTTTGGGTGATTTGATTAATAGCCTGAAGCCCTTTTTTGTTGATTAATAGAGTGAGAATTAGATCAGCATTTGGTTTGATTTGACTTGATTTGACTTTTTAAGCATCCTCTAGGGGCTATTTTGGGGTTTGGAATCAGCTTGAAACGGTTGCAAAATTGCTTGGGTTTCCGGGTTGTAGAGCCGGAGATAATTCCAATAATTGCCCAACACGTTTTCTACATAGCCGCGCGTTTCCGAAAAGGGAATTTGCTCCACGAATCGATCGAGATCCGCCGTGCCAAATTGCTTCACCCAGCGGTTCACATTGCCCGGCCCGGCGTTGTAGGCGGCGACTGCTAGCAGACTGTTGTTGTTATATTCCCGGTGGGTATAGTCCAAAAACCAAGTGCCGAGTTTGATGTTGTCCGGGGGATTTTCCAGGGTGTAATCCTTGAAGCCGATTTTGTTGGCTACCCATTCGCCCGTGGAAGGCAACACCTGCATTAAGCCCACGGCATTGGCGATCGAGCGGATGTCGCGCTCAAAGTGGGACTCTTGGCGAATTAGCCCCAACACGAGGGCCGAATTCAGGTTTTGGGCCCGGGCCCCGGCGGCGATCGCATCCCAATAGGGACGGGGATAGAGCCGCCGCCAATAGTTCAAGTCTCGACGGGCGGCCGCAAACTGTTCCCGATCGCCCGGTTCCTCTCGCCACCGCAAATTGGCCAGGGCAAAAAGACCGGCTAAATAATCGCCATTGCCCAGTCGCAACGTGCCGTCCGTATATTGCTCTGCAAAGGTGGGCTGGTTGCGGTTTTGGAATTCCGTTTGCCAATAGTCAAAGGCAGCGCGGTCTTGCTCCAGTTGATAGAGCGCTTGCAGGGTGGGCGATCCGGCGGGTAAGGGGGCGCGGGGGGGCGGCGGTTGCAGGGTGGGTTGCCCCGATCGAATGGTGGTGAAATCTCCGACCGGTAACCCCAACTTCACCGCCGATCGCCAGGCGTAGTAGGACTCGGGATACTGTTGCAGGGTGTGGCGGTAGGCCGCTTGGGCGGCCGCTTGGTCTCCCAACTGGGCGGCCCATTGCCCAGCCCAAAAGCTGGCCCGGGGGGCATCTTCATGCTCAGGGTTTTGTTGCACCAGGGCGATCGCCCATTGGCGGGCCGCTTGGGGGCTGGTGGTGGCGGCTTCCTCGGCCAGTTGCCAGCGCAAATCGCCGGCCGCATCGCTGTTGCTGAAGGTTTTGAAGAGTCGATCGCGATCGGCCGTGGTGGGCTGTTGCTGATTTTTCAGGATCCGCACTCGCTCCAGCAGGGCCCGAGGGGCATGGGTGGGGTTGGCCAGGGCGCGATCGAGCAGGGCCAGACCTTCGGCCGGCGGCACTAACCGGGCCAAACGGGTCATGCCAAAGGCCGCTTCTGGAGCCTGGGGAAATTGCTGAATCAGGCGACGATAGCGGGCGATCGCCTCGGGCCGTTTGCCGCCCAGTTGGGCCCCCCGCCCGGCCCGATAGGCATGGAGGGGGCTGGGGGTGGCTTTGGCGTAGGCATCACCGGCCTTGGCGTATTGACGACGATCCCAATAGATCCGCCCGATCGTGGCCCAATCGGCGGGGGTGGTGGCGGTGGCGAACTGACTTTCTAAGGGCCCCAGATAGTTGCCCACGTCCCGCGCATCGGGGGCATGGCGCAATAGATATAGGAACCAGTCGGGGCGATCGGGCGTTTGGGCTAACCGTTGCTTGGCTACCGCGATCGCCCGGGGATGGGATTTCCAGGGAGAATCGGCCGCCACCAGGCGATCGAGCCACTTTGGATCCTGTTGACCCAACCCATAGAGCGCTTCCGCCGTGGCCGGATCCTGGGGAAATTGCTTCAGCAGGGTTTGCCAGGTTTGGCTGGCCCCAGCCCGATCGCCCCCTTGGAGTTGCGCCTTGGCCCGCAGGGCCAACACCGGAGCCAACAGCACCGGATCATCAGCATTTTCCAGCCACTTCAGGGCCGTTGCATGGTCTTTGACGCTCAGGGCTTCCGTGGCCAACACATAGCGTGCGCCCGATCGGGTCAAGGAGTTGACGGAATCGGCCAACTCCGTCAGGGGAGGCACTTTGGCCGCTTTGGGATCCTTGGCCTCGGGACTGGGCGTTTCTTGGTGAATTCGGGCCGCGGCCACTTCGGCTAATCCCGTTGTGGGAGATTGATTAGCCTGACGATTGGCCAACCAATCTCCCATGGGTGACAGGGCCGCACCAACCCCCAAGACCACGGCTCCCGCAGCCCCCAAACCCACCACCCAAGGGCGATCGCGCCACAGGTGACGTAACCCCACTGTCCAAGTTGCAAACTTCACGGCCAGCCTCGATCGCAAGACACCCTAGCCATTGTGCCGCAGTCCCTATGCCGATGTGGGTTGGGCCACCACCTCCGCCACCGGCACCACCTCCGCCCCTTGGCAAGTTGGCAAGGGTTCAATCAAGGGTTGATTCAACAACACCATGGTGGTGCTTTGGTTTTCCTGGAAACCAATCCGTTCATAAAACGCCTGTTGATTGGTGGTCATTAAATAGACTCGCTCCACCCGGCAGAGTTGCGGGTGCGCCAAAACCGTTTGCACCAATTTGCGCCCAATGCCAGCCCCTTGATAGGTGGGATGAACCACCACATCCCAAATCGTGGCCCGATAGATGCCATCGGAGGTGGCCCGGGCAAACCCAATCAACCGATCGCCATCCCAAGCGCTAATCACCGGCAAACTGTTGGCCACGGCTAATTCCACGTCCTCTCGGCGGCGATCGCGCGCCCAAAATGCCGTGTCCTGAAACAGTTGATGGAGTTGGTCAAAATCAATCTCTTCGGCGCGATCGCGAAACTGAATATGGCTGCAATCGAGAGGCATGGCAGTCGCAGGCAAACAACGACAATTGCAGTTGATGGTAAACGACCCATCCCAACTTTGGCAGCGTCCTGGCACACGGAAATGCAGCCAGGTTCGATCGGCCCAAAATTCTTTCCAAAATTCCTTGCTCCAAAACCTGACCCTAATCAGTCTCTAACCTGTCCCTAATCGATTCCTAATTTGTCTCGGGTAGGGTGTTGGGGAATGGCTGCCGGGAATGTACCGCCCTCCGTCAGCGCCCGATCGCGCCCTTGATCCCAACTCGCTCCGAAAGCCGGGATCAGCAAGCCGGGATCAACAGGCCGGGATCAGCTCTTGCCGCAACACCTGAAATATGAAGGGCGATCGCGTGAATTTTCCCCAACCCGCTAGCAAGCACTATTGGGTTCATAACCATTTGTAAGTAAATCGCAACTAAAAAGCCCCATTTCTGACTTCTTTATTGCTATAGATCGCATTTTTTAACAGTTGCGAATTATTTCAACCTACGGGGATCAAACCCATTAGAATCAAATCAGTTAGCGCTAGACAACCTAGTTAGTTAACTCCCTTAACCATCGTTTCAAGTTATTGCCTCGTTTCGTAGAGGGCTACATAGACCTTGTGGCTCTGTTCGTTAACCAAAACCCCAGTGGTTTTGATGGGCTTGTAACATGCAGCATTGTCATTGATTCTGAATCAGAATCCTCTCGGAAGTCTTAGTTGGCTAAAATAATCATTAGCCAATCCGTTAGCCAATTAGTTAGCTCAGCTAAAGCGCAGTTGGTTATCCGTCTTTCGCAGTTGGCTTGTCACGATTTTGCGGTTCGCTGTTTCTCATTGATCGTTTGATCAGTCAGTTCTTGCTTGTTTTGTGGAACTGCTGGCAACTGAAGACAGGTTTTCTCGGCTTTTCGACCTTGATGATGTTGATGGCTGGCTTGAGTTCTGATTAACTCGCTGGCTCCGCTGAACATCACGGGTCACCCTTTCGATATCTCAAAGTCTCAAACATTTCGTCTCAAACATTTCTGATGACTTAGGAGGCTCCCTAATTCCTCTCTGATTGCTGTTTGTGTTTGATTTTGATTTGACTTGCATTTGACGACGATTGATGATGTTGGATTTTGGTTGGGCTTGGTTGGACGAGAACTGGATTAAGTCGTTTTCAGTCTCAAAGATTCAGTCGGTCTGAATTCTCCTAAGACCAAGCCCCCATTCCACCATCAAATTCTCAAGTATCGGCCATGAGCATGGTGATCTGAGGCTCAAAACAAGACCGGAAACGGCCATGTCGGCAACCGCTGGAGCACTGTCCTAGCAATCGCCAGCCCAAGCTTGGCCTCGATTTGGTCAAAGGGTTTGGGTCGCCTGCGTCGGTTGCAAGCCTGCCCATGGCAACGTTTGTTGCTAATGTTTCTGAGGTTTTTGAACGTTTCTTGCCAGAGGCTTTCTTGCCGAAGGCTTGCTGTTGAATTCCGAACTGTTTCCATTGTCGAATTGAGTATTAGCTGATTGAACGCTGATCGAACATTGCTTGAATAATGGATCAAAGAGCCACCCTCATCGGGTGGTTTCTTTTTGGGATGATTTGCTGGGAATTGGCAACAGCTTCCTGGAGGAGAAATTAGGGGTTAGGAGAAGTGCGATCGGGCGGCTTTGGTTGCGGCGCAGTTTCTTGGGCGATCGGTTGCACCACCTTCGCGATCGCCTGTTGCACAAACCGTTTTACAAACTGATCGCGTTGTTCTAGCTGAAACTGTTTTTTGACCACTTCGCTAATGCCACCATCGCCCCAATCTTGATCGTGACGAAAATATTCAATGAAACTGCGGCCGGCAATGCGGGTTAAATAGGCCGCTGTCACCGCTTGGATGGCTCGGCTGATGATGGCGGTGGCGATGTTCACCTGGAGCGCGGTAGTCAAAATTCCCATGGCTCCCTTGACAATGCCCAAGCCGGTCATGGTTTTGGCGAGGGACAGGGCCAACTCCTGTGCCCGATCGCCACTTAAGTTGCAGCCATAGACCTTGCCCAATTCCAGAATCATTTGGGCATTGACCGCCGCCGTGGCCAGCAAATCCACCACCGGAATAGGCGTGACGGCCACAGCTCCCGCCCCCAGCCACTGATAGCGATCGACCACGGCTTCGGCCTGTCGTCGTCGCTGGGCATCAATGAGTTGGCGGGCCCGATCGCTCAAGCGCTGGGCTTGCAGCAACATATTGTCCGCAATCAGTTCTTCCCCTTCGGCCCGCAACACCGCCACGATCCGCCGAATCAGGGGCATAATCTCCGGGTCGGGGGTCAGGGTTTCCCCGTTGGGCAACCGCACCGCTGCCGGCCGCGCCGCGATCGGGACAATATCCGCCGTGGGGAGCTGTTCTGCCAACCGTTCCCGCAATTTGGCCAAAATTGCGGTGCGATCGGCCTCGGGGTAGCGATCGGTTTTGTTGAACACCAGCAGCGATCGCTTCCCGATCGCCAACAACTGTTGCAGTGGCTCCAATTCCGACTGCTGCAAGTCGCCTTCCACTACAAAAATCAGTAAGTCCGCTTCAGCCGCCAGCCGCCGTGCCTGGCGATCGCGCTGGGTTCCCGCCACCCCCGCTTCCAAAATGCCCGGCGTGTCCGTAATCAATAAGGCGCGATCGATTTCCGGTAGCGCCAGCCGATAGGTTTCGCCCTCTTCCGTTGTGCCCATGGTGGGGCCAATAGTTCCGGCCACCCGTCCCAGCAGGGCATTAACCAAGGAGGTTTTGCCCGCTGACCCTGTGCCAAACACCACCAACAGCAATTCGCCCCGGGCCAAGCTGCTTTCAATTTCGCGCGATCGATCCAACAGGGCCTGCCGCGCCACCCGATCGCGAATTAAGTCCACCTGGGCCCGCACAGCCTCCAGCGCCGCGCCGGCCGCTTCGGTTTTCACTTCGGAAACGGTGGGGCTGGGTTCCGGCGGAGTGGGGGGCGTTTGTCCAGTGATCGATCGCTGGGTCACTTGCCAGAGCGATCGCCAATCTTGGGGCCAATCCAGGGGCCGCACATACCGAAAAAACGCCACCAGCAAGGCCCCCAACAGGGCCAAGGTCAACAAGACGACCACCGGCCCCAAAAATGGGGCTGTCCAACTCACCTGCCAGTAGAGCTGTTGCAGGGCGCTGACGAGCCAGAGCACCAGCGCCAAGATGACGCAAAGCCCAGTCAGGACAACAATAAAGCGAGTTAGGGTCATAAATACTGAATCATGAATACTTGACGATATCGATGGATGCTGAATAAAGTGTGAAAAACTTAAGTTTGAATCCAAGCTTCAAGAAAGAACACCTTATTCAAGTATCACATTCTGCGTCAAGCTAATAAGTCGCAAAGTTAGGCGGAATCAATTCAATGAATAAAATTACAGAGGCTGTGAATCTATTCAAGTCTAACATCAAATTATTTAGTGCTATTGTTCTCACGGTCTGGCTACCAGGTTCGCTCATTTGCAGCTATTTTGACTTCTATGTTTTTCCAGAATGGGCTAATGGCGATGAGATGAGTTTTCTAAAATACTCAATGCGTCTCTCAAGTACCATTGAGTTTATTGTCAAGCCAATCTACATTGGCGGATTATTCTATGGAGCATCTCAATTCCAAAAAGGATTGGCCGTCAGCTACCAACAAGCGATGACCTATGCCTTTCGTAGGAGCTTGAAGATGATTGCGACGAGTATAACGACAAATTTAATTATTTTGGGAGGA
Source organism: Limnothrix sp. CMB-01 (assembly GCF_055193175.1). NCBI lineage: Bacteria > Bacillati > Cyanobacteriota > Cyanophyceae > Pseudanabaenales > Pseudanabaenaceae > Limnothrix > Limnothrix sp. CMB-01. The sequence continues at coordinate 4,143,035 of NZ_CM143720.1, read as the reverse complement.
ACAGTTTTATTTATTATTCCCGGTGTGATTTTAGCATTGCGCTTTGCACTAGTAGATCCAGTTGTTGTTTTGGAAGGAACCACTGGCTCTCAGGCTAGACAGCGCAGCACCCAGTTAACTCAAGGAAGGCGATGGAGAATTGCTGGAACTACGGTATTGAGCGTTTTAGTTACAATTCTGCTTATGGGTATTGCTTCTGTGGTAATTTACATTCCTTCTGGATTCATGGGACTGGAAGAAAGTTTTATCATCCATGTAATTGCTACGGTGCTGACTAATGTTATTGCTATTCTTCCTTATCTAGTGATTTTCTGTTTTTATTGGGAGAGTGCAGAACCCATCAACAAGGTCAGCAAAATTAAAATTTCTCGCTATCTCTAGTTTTCTAGCCTGAATTCCTATTCAATCCTGGCGGCGATCGACCATGGCATTCAGCAGGCGATCGCCCAAACAGTCGAGCCGCTACAAAGCCAGATTACCGGTTTACAAACCGAGATGCAGCGGGTGATTAAGATGATTGAGGGGATGCAAAACAGCTAGCTGTCTCCCTTCGCTTGCAACGATCGCCCAAGTTAGACTTCCGTTGCATCATTCTGGCCGCGTTCGAGCCAGAGCAATGCGGATTGAACTGATGCGCCATCCAGCAAAGCCCACCCGATCGGTCGAGTGGGCTTTGTTTTTTGTGACTTCGATCGCCGTCAGTGCTCACACTGGGCTGTAGAGTCTCGGCAGCATCAACGGTGACGGCAATGGAAGACTTAGTGCTGACAGAACTCAAGGAAGCTCGCCGTAAGGGCTGGCGGCGAGTCAAGGAATTGGTTGGCGAGATGGCCGCTGAGTGGCTATCCCTAGACGAAGAAAACCCATCACCAGAAACCGAAGAGCGCCTAGAAAATTTGAAACAGCAAGCCTTTGAGCTGCTAGACACGCTCATCCCTGACTGCGGGTGGATTCGCTATGGGGTCTACGATCCTGAAGATGGCAACGTTGGAATCGTGATGGTCAGAATTTGCCACAATGACGTGGATTTTTCGCGAATCACCACACCGATCGTGCGTCCCGCCACCGAGTCACCAGCGCCTGAGTCATCCGCGATCGACCTGCTGAAGGCCCTGGGGGAATAGATGCGGGGAATCGTTGCGTTTTTCGCTTGGGCCGTGTTGGGCTTGGCAGTGGGCTGGGCGGGAGCCGTGGCCAAAGCCGCCCTACTCGCAAACGATCCAGGATGGGCTAAAACGTTCTACGTCGTGACCTGCACCATTTGGATTGGTGGCTTATTCCTTGGGTCGATCCTGATTGCCCGTGGCTTCCAAGCCTGCGGTGTCCGGTTCACGCGCACCCTCACCACCTGGTGCGGTGTCTTGACTGTTTTGCTGTGTGGACTGACTGACCTGGCGAGTGACTACCTTCAGTGGCGGCCCCAGCAATCGCAACCGTTCGGAATTTCCGAATGGTTCGCCGACTACAGCCGCCGGGAAGTCAGTGTTTACACCCGTCGCCGAGGCGCTTCGCTGATGCTTCAACCCGTCATTTTTGCCATGCAAGCGGGGGTTACAGCGATGATTGTGGTGTTCGGTTGCTCCGATCTGGGCTACGACCCCGAGGACGATCGCTAGGATATGGCCGCGTATGTCAACGTCAATTCTAATGTTTTTCTGTGTGAGAAAAATCAAGAAAGACGTGATCTAAGAACCGGATTCAACGCTCTGTTTACCAACCGGAATGAGATAAATTGCGCCGGAGATTATGGTTAGGGCCACAGAAACCCAAAAGAGACCGATCGCCCAAAGGGAGTAAGCATCCATCACTGGGGCCAACAACAGGGCGATCGCGGCGATTTGGCTGACGGTTTTCAGTTTGCCCCAGAGGTTTGCCCCCGAAATGCTGGTTTGGTTTACGCGCCAACCGGCGATCGTCAGCTCCCGCGCCAAAATCACAAAAACGCCCCAAGCCGGAATCCGCCCCAGCTCCACCAACAGAAGCAAGGGAGCCAAAACCAGCAACTTATCGACCAACGGATCCAAAAATTTGCCCAAGTCTGTCACTTGGTTCAGCTTGCGGGCCAAGTATCCATCCAGCCAGTCTGTGCCCGCAGCCAACAGAAACACACCCAATACCCACCAGCGATCGGCTGTGGTGGGTTCGCCGCTGAGCCACCACAACAATAGGGGCACTGCTGCCAACCGCGACACGGTGATCCAAGTGGGCAAATTCACGGCTGTTTCTCCAACGCTTGAACAATACTTGTAGCGCGATCGGGCTGGGAAGGCTAGCGATCGCGCCCAAAGTCAGCCCGAAATCAGTTCAGAATTGATGATTCATGGAGTGGTGATTTTGAGTGATGGTTTTGAGGTAATCCTGAGCCGCTTTTGAGATCTCCAGGAGGGCGATCGGGGTTGATTGCAGTCTATTCAAACGTTAAGGGCTGCAGGTCGATTGACTTTCGATAAATGAGGTTCGAGGCATATTCCAGATAGCGTGTGGCGGCGGTTTCTAGGCGATCAATGCTGGTTTTCATTTGGGCAATGTCGCCCGCTGTGGGTTGACAGGTCTTGCTCCGCACACAGTTGGTGACTCGGAGGGTGGATCGTTCCGCGATCGCGAAAAAGCCCGCTAAACTTTTGGGATTTTGCAAGTTAGGATCTTGGGTTTCATTGCCGGTGCGTAACAGCTCTTTCATCCCCGGAGCCAAGAGTAAGTTGGCTTTGCTTTGGTGCAATGGTAAGTCCATGTACCACTTGTTACGGCCCTCTTTAAAGGCAGTCCAAACCTTCTCTAATTCCTCGGGGTCGGCCGGCGTGGCTCCTGACAGTAATAGCTCCAGTTCGCGCAAGTTCCAAAGATGAAGGCTAACGGAAGTTGAAAGCCTTTCCATGAATTTTTGGGCTTCGTCCAGTTGGCGCTTTTCGTATTCAAACTGGGATTGTCTTCGCCAATTTTGATCTTGATACCACTGGGTGAGCAATCCACCGACTAGGGTGGTCAGCACAAAACCAATGATGAGGCGCGATAGATCAGAGTTTAATGATTGCCAAACTTTTTCGCGATCCATAATGAAGGATTGATTGGGTCATAAATTCGATGATTTGATGATTCATTGATCAATCATGGGGCGATTAATCGTCATCAATGATCGTTATCAATCATTGATCGTGTGAATCGTGTGATTAGATTGCATGGTTCAATCGTGCGATTAGATCGTGTGATTCAAAATGGCCTGCTGACGGGCAACGGTGAGCAGACCATCGGCCAGGCTGGCTCCATTCACTCCCAAAATCGATCGATCCTGAACGGCTTGAATGCCCGCTTGGGCGTGCCACCAGGCGGCTGTGGCGGCCCAATAGCCCCAATCGGTGAGGGTGGTGGGGCGGGCTTGAGCCACCAATCCCCCCAGCAACCCAGCCAAAACATCACCACTCCCGCCCCGAGCCAGGCCGGGAGTGCTTTCGGGTACTATCCAGCTTTGGCCGCCGGGTTCGGCCACCACGGTGCGGGCCCCTTTCAACAGGACGATCGCCCCGGTTTGCTGGGCCGCCCGCTGGGCTAGTTCCAGTCGATCGCTGGTTTGGGCGACCAAGTTGGGAAACAGCCGCTGAAATTCTCCCCAGTGGGGGGTGAGGACAACGGGACCTTGGCGATCGCGCCAGCCCAGTTGGGCCAGGGCGTTTAACCCATCTGCATCCAGCACGAGGGGCCGATCGCTCTCCCAAACCGCTTGGACGATCGGGGTGGCTTCTCGGGTGAGGCCACAACCACAGGCGATCGCGTCGTAGCGAGCGAGATCCAAATCAACGCGGGCAATTTTGCCCATATCCGTTTCGGGACAGGCCACCACGAGGGCTTCGGGAATTTGGGCCACCAACCAGGGCTTCAGACTGGCGGGCACGGCGACGGTTAACATGCCCACGCCGCTCGATCGGGCCCCCAAGGCGGCCAGGAACGCGGCCCCCATATAAACAGCGGAACCCGCCACCACTAGCAAGTGACCTTGCTCGTATTTGTGGGTGGCGGGCGATCGGTTGAGGGGTAATTGGGCGAGGTGCGCGGTGATTCGGTTCAGTTGGGGGTCTGGGCCCAGGATGGCTTGAATGTCGGCTAGGGGCAGGTCAAAATCAATCAGTTCCGCTTGGCCGACCCAATCCAGGGCCCGATCGAGCAGAAGGCCCCGTTTCCAAAGGCCCAAACAGAGGGTGAGGGTCGATCGAATTGCTTTGCCCAGGACTGCGCCGCTGTCGGTGTGGAGGCCGGAGGGGAGATCAATGCTCACGATCGGTTTGCCGCTGTTGTTCACCTGATCGATCGCTTCGGCCAAGGATCCCTCGATCAGCCGTTCCAAACCAAAGCCAAACAACCCATCCACCAGCCAATCGGCCGCCAAAACGGGGGCTAGATCAGGGCTGACCTCAATACCCAGGCTGGCGGCGTATTGGGCATGGCGATCGGTCAGTTCCTTGCGCTGCTCAAAGGGGAGGTAAACGGCAACTTGATAGCCGCGCAGGTGTAGCTCCCGGGCCACCACCAGGGCATCACCGCCGTTGTGGCCGGGGCCGGCCAAAATTCCCACCCGTGGCCCTTGGGCGATCGATCGCCAAGCCATGACTCGCTGGGTAATGAGTCCGGCCACTTTTTCCATCAAGGCTGCGACGGGCATTCCCGCCGCAAACACCCGAGACTCGATCGCCTGCATTTGGGCCGCCGTGACGACGTAGCGATCGCGCATCCCCCCCATTGGCCCGTTTGACGGTTGCACACCAAGTCTCCTCAAAACCATGCCTCCTCAAAACCACGGAGCAGGGACTGGCCAACCCAGCCAGACCCGATCGTACAGGATTGAGAGGCTAGGGATAGCTCAGTGGCTCAATCCTGTTGATGAATGGCTTTGCTGCAAAAATTGGCCCCATCGGGTATTTTGCGCCACAAATCTCGGTTTTAGTGGCTAATTTTGGCGTTGAGTCCTTGTGGACGGCGCTAGCGGCTGATGGTCGGGGCCATTGCTAGATTAGCGATCGCTGGCCTGTTGCGCCTCTTTAATCATGTCTACCAAAACATGATGGGCGGCCTTTGCATCGGCTAAAGGTGCTTTGAATTCGATGCGCAGGGGCTGGAGATGGCCGTCCACTTCCACGGCTAAGTCCATGCCGGCCGCGTCGATCGACCGCATTCGGGCGCTGGTGGCCGTCGTGATCTGGCCGAAATATTGGGCATAGACCAACACCGCGTCGGCGTGGTCATCGTTCATGTGCTTACAGATTCGATCGCTCACTTGGGCCGTGAACGGATTTTCGGGGGCTGCGGTTGCCGAGTCGCTCATGGGTCTGGATGGTTTGAAATCGATTTTGCTGTTTTGGGGTTACGAAAGCCGGTTGAAATCGGGATGCAACCCAGGCGAAATGTTGGGCGCGATCGTTAGCGGATCTTGGGAGCAAGGGGCTTAAGCCCCTTGTCTTTGTCCTCGTTAAGGCTTTTCCTATTCAACCATTTCGGCCACCACGTCCCGGAGGGTTTGGGCCAGCGATCGGGGTTGCCAGCCCAGCTCTTGACGGGCTTTGGTGGCATCCACTCGTACACAGCGATCGTAGATGTAGCGAACACGCTCGCGGCTGAGGGGTGGTTGCCAACGAAATAACCGCCCGATCGGGTCGAGAATTGCCCCCAAAATTCGCACCAACCAGGCGGGCACTTCCTTGGGGGGAGGGATTTCAGCCGTCTCGCCCACCATCCGAAACATTTCCCGCGTGGGGCATTCTCCAGCCGAGAGGATATACCAGCCGCCCGGTGTGCCCCGTTCGGCCGCCAAGATCATGCCCGCCACCAGGTCATCCACATGCACAATCCCGGTGGGGCGATCGCCCCCAACCCAAAAGGGCAGTTTCCCGCGCAAAAATTGGCGCAGGACGGGGCCAAAGTGTGGATCGTCGCCACCAAAAATGCCGGAGGGCATGACGCTGATGGTGTCCAGACCGTTTTGGGCCGCGCGATCGACCAGCACTTGGGCTTCATATTTGGTGTGGTCGTAGGCGGAATCAAACTGAGCCTGCACCCGCTGGAACGTTTCGTCCACCACCTGGCCAAAGGTGTGGCCAAACACCCCGATCGTGCTGCAATAAACCAACCGCTTCACCCCAGCGGCCTGGGCTGCCGCCAGCACTTGGCAGGTTCCTTCCACGTTGGTTTGCCACATTTTTTCGCTGTCCACCAGGCCCAATTCCACATAGGCCGCCGTGTGAAACACCCAGTCCGCTTCGGCCATCCCTTGGGCCAGGGCAGCGGGCTGCTGAAGATCGCCTTCAATGATTTCAATGGGCAGGCCGGCCAGGCGCGATCGATCCGCCCGGGGCCGTACCAGGGCCACCACCCGATCGCCCCGTTTCACCAGGGCCCGCACCAAATGAGACCCGGTAAATCCCGTTGCACCGGTCACGAATACCCGCACGATCGCCCCCTGCTGTCCTAGCCCAATGGTGTGGATTTGCGGTTTTCGAGCCACAGGGACACGGCCACCACCAGCCCGATCGCCAGCAGCGCCACCCAAGTGAACTGACTAGCCCAGCTCATCAGGGTTTCCAAGGACACCAGCCGCCCGCAGAAGTAGGCCGCTGTGACCGTGACTCCGGCCCAAACGGCGGCCCCGGCTGCGTTATAGGCCAAAAATTTGCCATAGGGCATTTCCACCAAGCCCGCCATGGGGCCCGCAAAAATCCGCAGCAGAGCCACGAACCGGCCCCAAAACACAGCCTTACCGGCGTTGTTGCTAAATTGCTCGCGAGCGCCTTCCAGCTTCTCTTCACCAATCCGGAAGAGTTTGCCCAGCCGCACCAACAGCGACCAACCGCCCCAGCGGCCCAGCCAGTAGCCCAGGTTGTCGCCCAAAATTGCGCCGCCGATGGCCGTTCCCAGAACGCCGCCATAGCTCAATTCGCCACTGCCCGCCAAAAAACCGCCCACAAGGGTGATGGTTTCGCCCGGCAGGGGGATACCGGCGTTTTCCAGGGCAATTCCCAGGAATACGGCCCAGTAGCCATATTCTTGCGCGAGCGCTTCGATAGTTTCGAGCGTAATCAGCTCGGGAATCAAAGCGAGCATGGAGGAGGATAGGGGTGGTGTAAAACTTTGTTAACTCATTCTAAACGGCGGGTTGGCGATCGCGGCCATGGAGTGACGAAGTTTTGGGTGGTTGGGGCGAATCCACACCCGATCGCCCGGGGCCGGCAATTCAAAATAGCCAGTGATAGCCAAGTCAGAACAGCCAATTCAGGACAGCCAATTCAGGGTAGCAACCGACGAATGGAACCAGCGCATTACTCGGAACGGGATTTGAAACAGGATTCGGAGCCTCGGGGGACGCGATCGCCCCGGCCCTATTTGGATGCGATCGCCTATGGCCAGGCCCTGAGCGCTTTGGTGATTACCTGTGTGGATTTGTTGTTCTGCGAGGGCGATCGACGGCTTTTGGGCTTTCGACGACGGCCGCCCCGGGTGGGTTGGTGGTTGGTGGGTGGGCGAATGTTTCCCGGCGAAAGTCCCCAGCGCACCGCCATCCGCAAGGCGAAGGAGGAAGCTGGCCTAGAAATTTTGCCCAGCCAGTTGCAGTGGATTGGGGCCTATTCCACGGAGTTTGCGGAGCGATCGCAGCCCCCGGCCGAGGAAGGGTTACATAGCGTGAATCTGACCTTTGCCGTGAGGCTGACGGCAACCCAGGCGGCCCAGGTACAACTCAGCGAGGATGAATATTCCGAATGGGCTTGGGTGCGATCGAGTGAGTTGCCCCAGTGGGTGACGGGCCAGGGCCCGATGGATGAAGCCCTATTGGCGATCGGGCGGGCTTGCGATCAGTTGAGCAAGTGAAGCGTCTGATCGAGATTTCGATTCACTTCGATCAACATGATTTCGATCAATATTTCGATCAATGCCTCGATCAATATTAATTATTGATTAATTTATTGAAGTCCATTCCAATTGCCGACCTTGATCGGAATCCCCAACGTGATCCAGAGAGCAATCCAGCGAGCAATCCGAACCATCATCCAACGTCGCTCGGGGCGATCGGCAGGACGACGCTGGCCATTGGGGGCGATCGTCCTGGGGCTGATCCTCTGGTTGGGGGCCAGCAGTCCCCTGAATGCTCAGGCTCCTGCGGCGGCCGGCTCGACCCTGGAAACCAACTGGGCCAATAGCTTCATTCAGCCTTGGGCTGCTCCTTGGGTGGGAGCCGAGGCCGATCGCCCCCAAGCCGCATGGATTGAATTTGATGGGCGGCCGGTGTTCCAGATTGCGGCTCCCCCCAAGGAGTTGGCTCGGCGGACTGCCACCATCACCACCCAGCTACAGGGAGCGGGCGATCGCTTCCTCAGCGACCCTAAGGGATCGTTGGCGGTCACGATCGAACTCAGCGCGTCTGCCCCCGCTGCGGCTCCCAATTCCAATGCGGCGGTTCCCGGCTCGGGGTCGGCTCCCGCCGTTGCTGCTCCTGCGGCCCCGGCTGCGCCCTTGCCTGCTACGGCCTTGCCTGCTGCGGCCCTGGTCGATGCGCCTCGAATTTTGGTCAATGGTCGCTACATCATGACGGTGACGGCCCTGGATGCGGGAACCCAGCTCACCCAGCCCCGAATCTATGCCACTTCCGTGAAAACGGCCATTGAGGAATCTTTGCAACAGGCCCGGGCCGATCGACAACCGGCGGCCTTGGGGCAACAGGTGCGATCGAGCTTGGCCATTTGGTTAGTAGCCTTGGGGGCCCATCTGATGTTGGGTTGGGGTCTGCAACGGCTCGATCGACTCAGCCATAGCACCCCGCCCGTTGACCCGAAACCCAACGACAGTTTTCCCCTGGCAGCTTGGTTGCAACGCCAGCGCCGAGACCATTGGTTGGCGATCGGGCGGATTCTGATTCAAATTGCCCAGCCTTCCGTATGGGCCACCGCCAGTTTGTGGGTGTTGGGCAACTTTCCCGCCACCCGCTGGCTCCAGGCCCGAATCTTTGATGCCCTTGAGGCCTACCTCAAGCTGGGTTTGGCCACCCTGGTCACCTACATTGCAATTTTGTTGAGTTACATCGCTGTCGATCGGGCAACGGCGATCCTCACGGCCGGAACCCAAATTGCTCCCCGCACTCGCCCCCGTTTGCAACAGCGTGTCCTCACCCTATCCAGCATCCTCAAAAGTTTTCTGACCGTGTTGCTGGTCATTTTGGGGGCGATCGTTGGACTGGCTGGCATTGGCGTAGATGTGGGGCCATTGATTGCCGGGGCGGGGTTAATTGGGGTGGCCCTGTCGCTGGCTTCCCAAAACCTGATTAAGGATGCGATTAACGGGTTTTTGATTTTGGCGGAGGATCAATTTTCCGTGGGCGACGCGATCGCGGTGGGCAACCTGACCGGGCGGGTGGAGGCGCTCACCCTGCGGGTCACGAAGCTGCGGGATGCAGAACAGCGGCTGATTGTGATTCCCAACAGCGAAATCCGCACGGTGGCCAACCTGTCCAACCACTATTCCCAAGCGGATTTGCGAATCCCGATCGCCTATGGAGCTGACTTGGATCAAGCCCTGGCGATTTTGAATCAGCTCAGTGATGATTTGGCGGCGGATCCGCAGTGGTCAGAAATTTTGCTCGATCGTCCCCAAGTGCTGGGGATTGATGAGTTTTCCGCCAGTGGTTCCATGGTGCGGGTTTGGATTCGCACCACTCCCTTGCAACAGTGGGGCGCGGCCCGAGAATTTCGGCGGCGCGTGGCAATTGCCTTTAATGCGGCCCAAATTGGCTTGATGGGTCAAACCGATCCACCTGCTCCAATTGTGCCTTTGGAAATGGAGGACAATGGGGCGCGCGATCGGGCAGAGGAGCGCGACAATGCGGAGCGTGACACCCTGGCCCAGCAGTCCCAGTCCCGAAACCCAGACCCCACAACCACCACAACCAAATCACCAAAGTCCGACAGTAACGGCCAGGGCGTTCACCATGCCCATGCTTCCCGCGATCGGGATGGCGGCGACCCGGCCCCGATTGTGGATGGAATGACCGCTTCCGCGCCCAATCCGGGAGCTGATCTGGATGCGGGCCCGATCGACCCGTCGGCCAAAACCAGTTAGGCCCCCTCCGTGTCTAGGGACTTGTGCCAGTCTGATTGAGACAGGTCTTGTCCGTATTGGTTGTGCTTGAATAGGTTGCAATAATTACCCTTGCCCCCGTGCGATCGTCTCTGATAGGCGATCGCTTCTTTTTTGCACCCATTTGCATCCCGCCAAGCCAGGTTCCCTCCGCCGCAATCCTGTTGTGGGCCAGAGTTTAGGCTTAGCTGCGAACGTCACCCTAAACGGCTATAGAACTGTTAGGCAACTGTGAAGCTTTCGTAATAGCCAATTTGGGCAGCTAGAACCCAAATTTGACAAAACAAGGTTTATTTAGGAAGGAAAAGTTGCTTTCTGAAATAAAAAGAGGGGAGCTAATCGAGATTAGCTTCCCCAAACTACAGGTTCTTGATACCTGCTATACCATTTCAATTATTGACATAATGACGGCCACTTTGCCGAATCATCCCGCAGTTAGTAACATTTTGAAGCCAAGCAAAATCAGAATCGCACCGCCCACAATCTCTACCTTGCCCACATGGGAGTAGAGTCGGCAGCCAAAGGACTTCCCTAAAAAGACCCCCGCCAAGCAGACTGCAAAGGTGATGAGGCCAATCACGCCGGCCACTTGCAAGATGGGCGTGTTTACCACCGTCAGCCCCACACCTGCCGCCAGGGCATCAATGCTCGTGGCGATCGCGAGGCCCGTGAGCATTCTGGTGTCAGCGGGGTTGCAGGCTTGCTCGCTGGGGTTGTCGTCATCATCCCCCAAGGCTTCACGAATGGTCTTGGCCCCGATCGCCACCAACAACAAGAAGGCAATCCACTGATCGTAGGCTTCAATGGTCGATCGCCAGGTCAGGCTCAGACCCCAACCCAAGATCGGCATCAACATTTGAAACCCACCAAAAAACAGAGCAATTTTGATGGCTTTGTGCCAGCGAGCATACTTCATGGATAAGCCGCTGGAAACAGAGACCGCGAAGGCATCTGCTGATAGTCCTAGCCCTAAAGAAGCTGCCGTTAAAATGTCCATGGCGGTTGTTGGGGAATTGAGTTGAGTTGGAAATCAGGGATGTTTATAAAAACGCTTGATTTTCTATCAGGAACAATCTATCAAGCATAAAACTAGAAGCTTTTATCTCATTTCTGAATCTCATTTCTGAAACAGTGTCATTATAGATAATTTTTTGATTTCTTTGTTTCATATTCGATTCATCTTTGTTGTTTTATTTTCGATTCATTTTCGATTCATTTTTCTAATTCAAATTAAATTTAGTGGATTAATCAAAGTTGGATTAATCAGAAGAAGATTTTAAGCAAGATAATCATGCTTTAGGGCTTTCTTTGGACTAATGACATCTCTGTATTCTAATAGGAGAATTAGCTTAGTATATTTGCTGGTAGGGCATTTCAAGTGATTGTGATGTGGTTTGATCTGTATTTGATCTATTACTACCGTAATGTGGTAACCCTCAAGATCAGTAATCATGAATTTATAATGATGAATTTATTTTGAAAAATGAAATAATAATGAATGAAAAATGAATTGAATTTGAATCTCAACGCAAAATCTTGAACCCAATCTCCTGTAATCCCTTGGAGGGTTGCGAGCACCCCAAAATACTCGCCAGGTTTTCTCTTGACCCTTGATCTTGATTTTTAGTGGATGATGTTTTTTTAGTATTGGGCAGCTCATGCCGCAACTTATTTTTTCTGGAATTCCTTAAACTCTTTAAACTATATTCAACCGATGAGATGGTCTTTTACGACGATCTTTTTTAGTCAGTCAGGATGACTTGAGAGGAAAATTCATGGCCAAGGCTCAGCCCTATCAACCTTCGTTATTGCGGTTTTTGCATGGCATCAGTGCCATCTTGGGGATTGGGGCGATCGTGACGGCGGCCCTGACCTACAACACTTACGATGGCCGGTGGGGACGGTTGCCGTTGCCCCCGATCGCGGACATTGAAGGCTTGCACGGCACATTCGGTCTGTTTTTCCTAATGATGTTGTTGCCACTGGCGCTATACAGCTTTTATTTGGGTGCTCATCGGTTGCTTTCGATCGCGGCGCTGCGGCAACTGGGCAATCAACAGGCGGGTCAAGCCAAGCGATCGCTCCATCGCCTGGCGAATACATTGATGTTGTTGGCGGCGGGGCTGGCGGTGGTTTCCGGTCGGCAAATTAAGGAAGAATGGCTGCCGGCCGGGGAATTTCACCATGTTTGGTATTCCGTACATTTGGCGGCTTGGGTGGTGATGGTGTTGTGTTTGGGGCTGCATGTGGCGGCGGCGTTGCGATCGGGCGGCTGGCCTCTAATTCGATCGATGTTGAGCTGGCAGGTGCGATCGAGCGATCGGCCCCAGGCTTGGTGGTCACAGGTTCAAGGCATTTGGCGACGTTAAGCCGCTTCTTTTGAGGAAAGGAAGCGCTGAGAAATTCGGTGTTCTTCAAAAAACCAATCAGTCGTAGGGGCAGGGTTTCCCTGCCCAGTTCCCGTAATCCTTGGGTGTTCCCAAGGGTGGACAGGGTTAGGGCGATCGCCCGGGTTAGGGTTGGGAGACCCAACCCCTACGGCGATGGGAATGGCGACAGACCCTAAACACCTTATCTGCTTGTATTTGGGGCATTGGCGATTCAAGGGCTGGATTTGAGATGGCATAGACCGCAATTTTGTATCGCAACTTCTAGTTTCTGGAGTGCCTTGGAGCTAACTGACGGTGAGGTCAGGCTCCCGTTGGGGGGTATGGGACTGCTTGGGGACTGGTTCTGACGGGTCTGTTTTGATGGATTTACTCGAAAGCATTCTCAAAATCATTTTTGAGTTTTTAACAAGTTGACAATTTGAATGTTTATATTCTTGTTAATTTATGTTTTGAAATTCTTGAGACGTTGTGAATTCATTAATTCAAATTCTTTTATTCTTGAGTGGCTGGATGGTTGACCAGCGAGCAAGATGGCGAGTGAAGCGGTAGAATTCGCCTGTGGTCTGGGATGTGGGCAAAACCGGTGGCAAGCACAACGATCGCGATCGTGAATCCCAAAGGGGGCGTGGGCAAAACCACAACGGTGCTTTGTTTGGCGGAACTGTTGGCGGATCGATCGCCTGTGGAATCGCCTGTGGTGATGGTGGACTTGGATCCCCAAGCACACCTAACGGCCCTGTTGGGAGCGACGGATTCACCCTCGATCACGACAACGTTGCAAGGACAGGGGGCGATCGGCGATCGACTGGTGGCGGCGGGCGATCGGGGATGGCTGTTGCCGGGTGGTTTGGATTTGGAGTCGGCGGCGGTGGCCTTGGCTCGATCGCCCGAAGGTTTGTTGCGGCTGCGTCAGGCCCTGGCGCAATCTTGGCCACTGCTGGGCAAGCTTGATGAGCAACAACCCAAACCATTTTTGGCAACCTCTCCCGCCCAAACCCAAAGCCCTCTGGTGTTGCTGGACTGTCCGCCGGGATTGGGGTTTTGGACGCTGAGTGCGTTGGCGGCGGCGGATGGGTTGTTGATTCCGGTACAATGCCAACCCTTGGCCTTGCGCAGTTTGTTGGCTCTGATGGAAACGGTGGCCAGTGTGCGATCGCAGCTCAATCCCAATTTGCGGGTTGTGGGGGTGTTGCCCACCATGAGCGAACGACGGGCCCCTTGGTGTGATCAGGTGTTGGCAGGATTGCAAGATTGGGCCCTGGCCAGCCGAGGCGCGATCGCCCTGTTCCCGCCCATTCCTCGATCGGCTTGTTTCCCCAAGCTCACGGTCGATGGAAAATTGTTGCGATCGGGACTTGCTCGCCAACGCCGATCAGTTGTGTTGCAGGGTTATGAGGCGATTGCGGCGGTTTTGGTTGATCGTCCCTCACCCACCAATCCAACCTGATCGATCGCTGCTACTCATCTCCTCGATGGATGCTGCAACCGATCGACTGATTAATCTGATCGGTCAATTCCCCTGATTTTCCCCATCCACTTCTCGGTTCAAATCCCCAATTCTGCAATCCACCATGTCTCCAGAACCCACGGCCGGCGACCAGTTGTTAGCGCAATATCTGCAACCCACGGAATCCGAGACGGATTCGCTGCCGCCCGCACCCAAGGGCCAAGCGGCCAGTTTGCGCCGGGCTACTTTTCAAGTGCGGGAGTCGGTACTGGACGAACTCGATCGCTTCCATTTGGAACTGCAATTGGCCCTGGGCAAAAGCAACGCCCCCTATAAGGAAACGATCGTGGAAGCGGCGATCGTTCATCTCCTGAACCAGGCCAAGGAAGATGGGGGGCAATGGATTGAACGGTTGCAACAGTGGCAGCAAAGCCGGTTGCGATCGCGCCGCTAGCGCCGTTACTCGTCACTGATCGATCGAGGGGCGATCGGGCGGGGCCACTTGGGGTTGTTCCTGGCCCCAGCGATCGAGCCACCGCAACCCCCCATAGCCCAGCAAGGCCCCAAGGCCGTAGTGGACAAAATCCCACCAATCGAAATAGCTACCAAAAATAATTTGCCCCAGAAAGGTGGCACGAATCGCTTGCAACATCGGTGGATGCCACAGTTGCAGTAGTTCAATCCCGATCGCGATCGCCATCACCCAAGCACTGAGCACCCCAGCCGATCGCCGGGGCCACAGCCAACGGGCCACCCCAATCAGAAAAATCATCACCAACACATCGCCCAGATGATGTTGCACCCAATTTTCCAAGGGGCCGTGATAGCGCTTGGTTCCCAACCCGAGGGCCGTGAGTATCCCCAGAATGCCGGCCAATAGCCAACGATTTTGGGGTCTAGAAGCGGTTGGAGTCGCCATCGAAGGGTTTGGGTCACGTAATGGGGTTTCGACCCCCAATTTAGCCATCTTAATGCAAGATTACTAAACTAATCTTGCATTAAGATGGCTAATTGCCGCCCTTTTTGGGGTTGCTGACCGTTGCCCAAGCTTTTGACCCGATCGCGCCGCTAACCGAGATGCCAAAATAGCGCGGCGGAGTTTTGGTACAGAGTCATGGGTTTGGCAACGGTAATCGGGGTAGATTTGGGCGGCACGGCCATCAAGTTGGGACGATATACGGCCACGGGTGATTGCTTGGCTTCGTTGGTGATTGATACTCCCCAGCCGGCCACACCCACAGCAGTTACGGAGGTGATCGCCGCCGCCATTCAGCAACTCGACCCCGATCGAGGAGCGATCGCGATCGGGATTGGCACGCCGGGCCCCGCCGACGCGGCCGGCCGGATTGCCCGAGTTGCCATCAACCTAGAAGGCTGGCGCGATGTGCCCTTAGCCGATTGGATGGAAGCGGCCACGGGCCGATCGACCATTTTGGCCAACGATGCCAACTGTGCTGGCTTAGGAGAAGCCTGGTTAGGGGCTGGTCGCCAATTCCAAGACCTGCTGGTGTTGACCCTGGGCACGGGCGTAGGCGGAGCCGTCATTTTGGGGGGCGAACTATTCGCGGGCCGCACCGGAGCCGCCGGGGAATTGGGTCTGATTACCCTCAATCCCGACGGGCCCCCTTGCAACAGCGGCAATCAAGGATCATTGGAGCAATACACCTCCGTGCAAGCGGTGCGACGGCGCACGGGTCTGGAACCTCACCAGGTGGCGGCCAAGGCCGCGGCGGGCGATCTGGAGGCGATCGCCTTTTGGGCCGCCTACGGCCGAGACTTGGGAGCCGGATTAGCCAGCCTAATCTACATTTTCACGCCCGAAGCCGTGGTGATTGGCGGTGGCATCAGCGCCGGGGCCCAGTGGTTTTTCCCAGCCATGGAAGCGGAAGTGAACCGGCGGGTGCTGCCCTCCTCCCGGGAAGGATTGCAAATTGTGGTGGCGGAATTGGGCAATCAGGCAGGCATGGCCGGAGCGGCCCGGTTGGCTTGGCAGCGATTGGCCCCCTAGGGTGCGTCGATCGGGGCGATCGGGTCGGGTGAATCAAAAGCGTCCGGATTCGACCCTGCCAGCCAGAAGAGCAAAGTGGGGATACGACCGCCGGGCCTTGGCTAGACACCGCAAGCCCAGGGTGGTTGTGCTGGCTCAGGTCAATCGCTTGGCCCCCTGATTTGCTGTTTTTTGATCGCTTGATTGACGATCCCAGGTCGTTCCTATGCCGCCGCGCGTCACGCTGAACCCCCATCTCAGCCTCGATCGCCTGCGCGATCGCTACCGTCAAGCCAAGGAAGCCACCGAGGCCCGCCGATGGCACCTGCTCTATTTAATTGCCCAAGGCTGGACCATTACCCAAGCGGCCCGAGTGGTGGACTTGAGCTATGACTATGCCAAGGAGTTGGTTCGTCGCTATAACCAACTGGGCCCCAATGCGATCGACCGGCGACCCAGCCAACGCCATCGATCGGCTCGATCGCTCCTGACCACGGAGCAACAACAGGAATTAGCGCAATTGCTGGATCAACCGGCTCCCGACGGGGGCCCTTGGTCGGGGCCCAAGGTGGCCCAATGGATTGCCGAACGCACCGGGCGCGATCGGGTCTGGCCCCAGCGGGGTTGGGAATATTTGCAACGACTCCAAGAGGGGAAACCGAGCAACCACCGCACCAACGGGAAGCAACATTAACGAACAACACCAACAGAGAGGTTAATCAACAGTTGTTAATCGGGTTGAACCAGCGACGCTAAAAACGCTTCCCATTGGGCAATTTCAGCAGGATCCGCCTGAGTTTGCTGTTTCCAAGCCAAAATTCCCTCCGCCCCTTGCCGGGCCGCCGCCAATCGTCCCAACGCCCGATCGGCATAACACCGAAACTCCAGCGCCATAATTTGCAATTGCGGATCCTGGTTTTCTAGCCCAAAACCATTCACATCGGCGCAATGCTCATCCAGCGCCTCCCAAGCGCCGTGATATTTTTCCCAATACAAAACCCAATACCAAACTGTACGAAATCGCTCGGCATCCCGTAAATATTCCGTGGCCACGTTCATGGCATGGGCAAAGCGATCGATCGCTTCCTCCAGCAAAGACAAATGCCCCAACGTATTGCCATAGGCCAGATAGAAATCAAAAATTTCCGCCGTTTCCAACTGCCCGGCCATACCCCGATCGAGTGATTGGAAAATTGCCTGAGCCGCTGCATAGTTCCGCAGGCTCATTAGGCAATAGGCCTTGCGCAGTTCCACCAGCGCCAAAAATGGTCCGGTCACCACCCCGGAAGGTTGGTTGCCCAGGTCTGCAAACACCGCTTCATATTGGGCAAGGGCGCTGGCAATGTCTCCTTCGCCGGCCAACCGGGCTGCCTCATTGAAGCGATCGAGACAAACCTGAGGAACAACCTGAGAAACACCAAAAGATGCGGGATCGGCCATGAACCAACCTCAAAAACAAGCGCCATCGCCAGCATAACAACAGCGCGATCGCACCGGAAATTACCAGGCGATCGCGCTGTGAGGGTTCATCAACAGCTTGTTTGGCGGTCTTGAGCGTCTCGTGGTGGGTTGCAATGACAGGGGGCGATCGGGAATCGATCGCCCCCTACACCTAAGAACCCAATTGGAACTTAGAAACTGACGAATTCACCAGCCTACGAACCAATGATGCCGCCGTCCTTCTTGCGAATCACCAGCGTGCAATCGCGAGGAATCCGACCGCTACCTTGGGGCGCTGGGAAATTGGTCTTCGCCGGGTTCCCATCCCCAGGGTGTTGCAGATTCACAAACATCGTGCGGCGATCGGGCGTAACCGTAATGCCCGTCACCTCACAGTCCGTAACCCCCGTCAACAGGCGGCGAATATCACCCGTTTCCAGATTGGCCACCAACAACTGATCATTCAGGCCCTTCTTCTGAGCACCATCGGTTTCAATGAACAGACGGCCATCGGGATCCGCCCACAGACCATCGGGGCTGCTGAACGTGCGCTCATCGCCGTTGCCGTGGGTGTCCTTCGCCAGGATGAAAATATCCCAAGTGAAGCTAGTGCCCGTGTAATCATCGCTGTCGCGCCAACTGATGATGTGGCCATCGGGGTTGGGGCCCAAGGGATTCGCCGCATTCACCTGCGTGTCTTTGCGCTGGGTGTTGTTGGTCAGGGTGCAATAAACCCGTCCATTCGCCGCAGCCGTAATCCACTCGGGGCGATCCATCGGCGTTGCTCCCAGGGCATCCGCCGCCAAGCGGGCATAGGTCAACACTTCCGCCTGATCGCTGAATTTGCCGCGCAGGGCCGGGTTGCTGATGTTTAGCTCCAGCCAACTGCCCGTGCCGTTGTCATTGAACTTGGCCACATAGAGCTTGCCTTCGTCCAAGGGGCTGACCCCACGGGCCCGCATCGATCGCCAGTTGTCCGCCGAAACGAACTTGTAGATGTAGTCAAAGCGCTCGTCGTCGCCCATGTAGACCACAATCCGGCCGCCGCGACCTTCCACCACTTCAGCCCCTTCATGCTTAATCCGACCCAAGGCGGTGCGCTTGACGGGGGTTTGGTTGGGGTTCATGGGGTCAATTTCCACTACCCAACCGAAGCGGTTTTCTTCATTGGCATGTTCAGCGCTGGCCAAGTCAAAACGCTTGTCAAACAGTTCCCAGCCATACCCAGCACCAGCCGCCGCAAAGCCGTAGCGCTTTTGGGCGTTGGTCGTTTTCCAAGTGCCCGTTTTGGTTTGGGCGTTGTAGGTGCTGTCGCCAAAGTAGCCGTTGAAGTTTTCTTCGCAGGTCAGGTAAGTGCCCCAAGGGGTTTTACCGTTGGCGCAGTTGTTCAGGGTTCCCAAGGGCGGGTTACCGGCAGCGGTGCGCAGCAGGGGGCTGTTGGCAGCGGGGCCGCTGAAGGTGACGGGGGTGTTCACATGGATCCGGCGCGATCGGGGGCTGGGCACTGCTTGCCACTTGGCTCCCCGCACCCGCCGAATTTCCACCACCGAAACCCCATGGGCGTGCTGTGAAACCCGCACATCTTCCAGGCTGGTGGGCAAGTTTTTGCCAATGACGTGGCTGTTGGTTCCGTATTCGTGGTTAATGGCCAACATCCCATTGTCATTGCCTTGATCCAACGGGAAATACCACATCCCATCGTGGCCAATGCCGATTTGCTGGGCCTGTTCGGCCGAGCTGGGGCGACGGTTGGGATCCCCATTGTAGTTGGGGCCTTGGCCGGGGCCCTGCAAGGGGCTGCCCCAAGGAATCAAAATGTCGTACTCATAGGCAGAGGAGATGGCCGGCACCGGGCCCGAGCCTGCCGCAGCAGGGACGATCGGGAAGTCCACCAATTTCCGCGCTTGGGCCAACAATTCCCCACCGGCCAGACCGGCTTCGGGGTTGGCTCCCGTGGCCGCTGCGGCTCCTTGGGCCAGCAGTTTATCGCCAGCCAAGGCCGCTAGAAAGCCGCTGGCTCCCAACATGGCGCTGCGGGCCAAGAGGTTTCGGCGGGACAAGCGGGCGCGCAAAATGTCTTCAAAGGGGCGGTTGTTCGATCGATTGCTGATGCCGTTGTCGTGAATCACGGGTCTTCTCCTAGTCCTGGCGATGCAAGTGGTGGAAACAGGCTGATGAAGGGGCTGAGGCCGCTGTCTTCGCCGCTGTCCTAATCGAGGTCGCTGAGATAGTCCTGAGCTTGCGATCGTGTCATTTGACCCGTATCCCAAGCCTGATCAATGGTTGCGCCGCGACCACCCACACCCCGAGGGCCCGTTTCCGGTTGCCCCGACTGCGTTGGGTTAGCCGGTTGCGCCGCCACCACAGAATCGGGCGGCTCCGCTGGCTGAGGATCCGGCCGTTGCAGCAAGCGACCGGACGCATAATACTGCGTCCAGGCGCTGACCCGTGGGTTTTGTTGCCACTGCGATCGGGTAACACTCACCGTCAAAATGGGCACTAAATTTCCATGGCGATTGCCCAACACCACAACCTGAACCATCGAAAGGGCCGGTTTTTGCTGAAATTCCCGCGCGATCGCCGCTTGAGCCATCCGTTCGGCTTGGGCCACTAAATCGCGCTGTTCGGTCAGGGTATAAATCGGCAATTCGAGAGTTAGGCTGGGGGGGTTGGCCAGGGCCGGCTGATCAATCAAAGTCAATCCGCTCCCAAAGTTCCAAGGCCCGATCGCGACGGGATTCAGAACAGCCATGCAAACTGAGGCCAATGCAAACCTAGCCAAGCTCATAAATTCAGCGACGCACGAGACCCATTTGCCAAGAAACCAACATCCACCATGTCGGCTTCCGCAAAGAGCCATAGACGCTATTTACGCTAGGTTTCTTCAGTAAAGACAGGGTTAAGTGAAAACTGGATTTTGATTAACTTTTGGGATCTTTTGCCCTTAAGAAACCTTAATTCTCTAAATTGTCTTTTTCAAAAAATCCAAAATCAACTCGTTTTGAGATCTTGAATTTCTAAATCTTTTAGAAAATTTTTAGCAGTTACCAAGCTGTTAAGGAAAAGCCAAGAACTAAAAGCTTAAAAAGTTAGAATTTTTAGAATCTATGGATTTAAAAATATTCAATCAAACCCCAAAAATTCCCAAGAAAAAGGGCAGGCCTTTGGCCTTGCCCCTTTCAAAAAAACTAAGATTGATGCGCGACTTGCTCAACCAATTAACGAAGACAAACGAAGACAAGAGTCTCAAACCCTTTGCCCCCCCCCGCAACTGCGGGTGTTTGGCAAGTGCTGCCTAACTCTTTGCAGGTAGCTTCTACGCCAGGGCTGGCAGTGCCACCCGCAGGTGGGGATAGAGCGGGAAGCGATCGCACAGGGCCGCCACCCGATCGCGGCAGGCTTCTTCCACCGACGCATCAGCGGCGTTGATCAGCCGCTCGGCGATGATGTCACCGATTTCCGTGAACTCCGCTGCGCCCATGCCGCGTGTGGTCATGGCCGGCGAACCCAACCGGATGCCGCTAGTCACAAAGGGCGATTGGGGATCGAAGGGCACGGTGTTTTTGTTGGCGGTGATGTTGATTTCACCCAACAGGCGATCGGCTTCCTTGCCGGTCATTTCGATCGAGCGCAGATCCACCAGCACCAAGTGGTTATCCGTGCCGTCAGACACCAGCTTCAGGCCACGCGCCTGCAACTGAGCACCCATGGCCTGGGCATTGGCAATCACCTGGGCAGCGTAGGTTTTGAAATCCGGGCGCAGGGCTTCCCCAAAGGCCACAGCCTTGGCAGCGATCACATGCTCCAAGGGGCCGCCTTGGCTGCCGGGGAACACCGATTTATCAAACTTCTTGCCCAACTCCTCATCACGGCACAGAATCAAACCACCGCGAGGGCCGCGCAGGGTCTTGTGGGTGGTGGTGGTCACCACATCGCAATAAGGCAGGGGGTTGGGATGCAGGC
Source organism: Limnothrix sp. CMB-01 (assembly GCF_055193175.1). Classification (NCBI taxonomy): domain Bacteria; kingdom Bacillati; phylum Cyanobacteriota; class Cyanophyceae; order Pseudanabaenales; family Pseudanabaenaceae; genus Limnothrix; species Limnothrix sp. CMB-01. The sequence continues at coordinate 4,121,704 of NZ_CM143720.1, read as the reverse complement.
CAGCAGCCACCAACCCGGCGATGTGGGCGATGTCGGCCATCAGGTATGCGCCTACTTCATCGGCGATCGCCCGGAATTGGGCAAAGTCGATCGTCCGAGGATAGGCGGAATAGCCACAGATAATCAGCTTGGGCTTGTGTTCGATCGCCAGCTTGCGAATCAGATCAAAGTCCAGTTGCTCGGTTTCGGGGCTTACGCCGTACTGCACCACGTTGAACCACTTACCGGACACATTTACCGGCGAACCGTGGGTCAAGTGGCCACCATGGGACAAGTCCATGCCCATGATCGTGTCGCCCGGTTGCAGCAGGGTCAGGAACACGGCGAAGTTGGCTTGCGCGCCCGAGTGGGGTTGCACGTTGGCCCAAGCCGCGCCGAACAGTTCCTTCACGCGATCGATCGCCAACTGCTCCACCCGATCGACGAATTCACAGCCGCCGTAGTAGCGCTTGGCGGGCAGGCCTTCCGCATATTTGTTGGTCAGCACCGAGCCTTGGGCCGCCATCACCGCCGCCGAGGTGAAGTTTTCGCTGGCAATCAGTTCCAGGTGGTCGCGCTGGCGCTGTAACTCGAGACCGATAATTTCGGCCACGAGGGGATCGGATTCGGCCAAAAAATCCAGGTTCGTGCGAGTCACGATGTCAGTTTCCTTGCTTGTTGCGTGGGGGTTGAAAGGGCTGGGGCGAGTGAAGGTCGCGCGATCGATCTGGCTCGGGTTTCGGGTTGCGAGCGCGATCAGCTAACTGTGGCGAAAACACCCCAAGCCAATCATCATACGGCCGATTGGACGGCGGGGCGATCGATCCATAATGCAATCAGCAGTTTCACCAGCCCCGACGAGGCGCGATCGATCATGGTGACGTGGAAATCTTTAAGTGAGCAAGCCGAACAACTGTCCTGGCGCGATCGGCTGATGTTGATCTGGCAACTGGTGCGATCATTGGGGCGGCGATCGGCTCAAGCCCAATCATCAGAAACGCAATCAGCTTGGGATGCTTTTCAACCATTTGTGGGTGTTGTTGATGGGCCTGAAGACCTATCAACAAATCCCGCCTACCTAGAAGGTTACGGTGAGCCTCATTCCAAATTGAGCGATCACCTTGATCAGGATCATCAGTCATGACTGATTTGGCAGCAATGATGCAGCCATGATTCAGGGTTAGTTCGTATCCCCGATCGCCACGAAGGCCGCCCAGTTTTGGGGCCCGGGATATTGCTCCCGCACCTGCAACATGGCCGATCGCAACGCCACCGCCGGATCACTGCCCGCTGCTCGCTCTGCATAGAACGCTTGCATCATCAGCGCCGTGGGTTCATCCGGCACTTTCCAGAGACTCGCCACCACCGTCGGCACACCGGCCTTGAAAAACGCCCGTGCCAAACCGACCACCCCTTCACCGCTGACGGTTCCTCGGCCCGTGTCGCAAGCACTCAGCACCGCCAGCCGCGCTTGCAAATTGCGATCGAAAATTTCCGCGATCGTCAATCGCCCGTCCTCATTGCCGCCGGGAACCAGAGCCAACCAACTTTCCAACCCGCCATCGGCCGTTCTGGGCACAACCCCATGGGTCGCAAAATGCAGCAGACCCGCGCGATCGATCCGTTCTTTCACCTTCGATTCGGTGGCTTGGGCCCCAATTAAAGGCGTAGCATTCAGGGTTTGGGCGATCGCCCGGGCCTCCGCCTCTGCGCCCTGCAACGGGTTCAAATTGTCCGGCATCGGATCAGGATTGCCCACAATCAGCGCCGGGCCGTTGCTGGTTTGGGGACGGCGGGCCGCTTCCGCCAACACCGACACCGAAGGCGCAAAGGCCAGAGTGTGGCGATCGATCAAAAATTTGCCCGACTCATCCCGTAGGGCCGCAAAGGGAACCACCGCCAATTCACGGTGGGGAATGATGATCAATTTGCTGCCCGTTTCTGTGGGTAATAAATCAGCGATCGGCTTGATCAACAGGTCATAGCCTTGTCGTAAATCCGTGGGATTTTCAGTGATCTGTTCGTTGCCCGTTCCTCGTAATTGATTAGCAAGATCACTCAGGCCTTGATCATTGCCCCGCATACTGATTAACCGCAGGGTAACCGCACTGTTTCGCAAAGCTTCCGCCGTTTGACCCAGACCTTTTGCGGATTCGGGTAAGGGAACTTTCCGAAAGGCGATCGCCCCCTGAGGCGGAATCACCCAAATATATAGCTCTCCCCAAACGGCGGAATAGTGAATAATTGTGCCCTTTTGCTGTTGGGCGATCGACTGCATTTCAGCAGCCGTAAGAGATGAATTTTGGGATGTGGAATTGGATTGCAAAAAAGACAGCAGCGATCGGGCCCGACCGCGATCGGCAACGACAACCCCTTCAGTCGTTTGATTCATGGCGATCAAGGTTTGTTGCAAAGCTTGATAAACATTTTGTTGGGTTTCCAGCAGCGAGGTGCGATCGCGATCGTTCTGACCCAAATCAGCTTGAATTGCTTCCAACAGATCTAAGCTGGACTGCAACGCTTTGGCGGATTCTGCCAATCGATTGGTATAGAAATTGGCAAGACCAAGATTGCTGAATGTCATGGCTGCCACCTCGCGATCGCCAATGGAGCGGGCGATCGCCAAGGACTGTTCGTAATATTCAATGGCACGCTGATATTGATTAAGAGCGTGGTAAGCCATTCCGAGGACAGTCAGGGAGTAAGCGGCTCCTGCTTGGTTGCCAATTTTGCGTTTAATCGCTAGGGATTGTTCGTGATAGGTAATGGCGCGTTGATATTGCCCGAGGTCGTGGTAACTGTTGCCCAAGCTGCTCAAAACCACGGCTTCACTTTCTCGATCACCGATCGCCCGCTGAATGGCTAAGGCTTGCTCGTAATAATTAATCGCTTGCTGATGCTGACCCAGATTGTTATAGATATTGCCTAAATGATTCAGAGAAATGGCTTCTCCGCTGCGATCGCCAATTTCGCGCTTAATCGCCAGGGCTTGTTCTTGATAATTGATCGATCGTTGCTGCTGACCCAGGGAATTGTAGATTTGACCAAGATTACTCAGAGAAATAGCTTCTCCGTTGCGATCGCCAATTTGGCGCTTAATCGCCAGGGCTTGTTCTTGATAATTGATCGATCGCTGATATTGACCCAGCAAATTGTAAATAGTGCCAAGACTACCGAGTGAGATGGCTTCTCCCTGGCGATCACTCAATTGGCGATTGAGGACTAACGATTGCTCATAATAATCAAGGGCACGCTGATAGCTTCCCAAGGATTGGTAGGCTAATCCCAAACTTCCCAGAGTTGCAGAAATTCCTTGTTGATTGCCATTCGCGCGGTCAATTTCTAGGGCTTGTTCATAATAGGTAATGGCGCGTTGATATTGTCCCAAACGGTTATAGACATTGCCCAAACTGCCGAGGGAATCGGCCAGACCGGATCGATTGCCCAATTGACGCTCGATCGCCAGGGATTGTTCGTAATAGGTAATGGTGCGCTGATAGTCTCCGAGGGATTGATAAGCATTGCCCAGGTTATGGATCGACTGGGCGACTCCCTGGAGATTGCCCCGTTGGCGATCGAGCGCTAGGGACTGCTCGTGATACTCAATGGCGCGTTGGTATTGACCCAAAGCATTATAGGCATTGCCCAAATTACCGAGGGCCGCTGCTTCCCCGCTCTGAGACCGAAGAGCGCGATAAATCTGTAGTGCGGCTTCCCAGGACTGAAGGGCCGCCCGAAACTGACCGGTTCGGTATTGTTGAATTCCCTGTTGCAACAGCCGATCGGCCGCTGGTTTGGAGGGCAAATCCGTAGGCGACTGGGCGGGTTGTGCCGATCGAACCGGCTGGGGCAGGGCGATCGCGGGGATTGCGCCCAACAGCCACACCAACCCGCCCAACCAGAGTCCACGCATGGCCCATTTCCCCCGCACTGGATCGCCTTGCCACCCACCATAGCCTCAACCCAATCGCGATCGCCCCCTCAACCAGTTACAGCCGACCGTTGATTCACCCCAACCGCGATCGCCCCGGCAGACCATGGCAGAATGAGAACCGGTTTTCCGTCCCAAATCGCAACCCGGTAACTGTCCTATGCCTCCCCGTTGGCCCCGTGAACCCGATCGCGCCGATCCTGAATATCGCAAACTCGACGATCGGATGACCTTTGCGACCCACGTGGCGATTTTTGCCGCCAGTAACTCGGGTCTGTGGTTTTTTGAAACCCTGAACCGGGCGAGTGATCCTTGGGCCGTTTGGGTCACCCTGGGCTGGTTGGGAGCCTTGACCCTCCATGGGGTTTATATCTTCGCGATCGCGGACTATTCCGCTTAGATGGGTTGCCCATGACTGCGCTGCTAGAGGCGATCGAACAAGCCCTGGATCATTGGGATCGTCAGCCCTTTGCGCCGGAACCCCTGGCCCAATTGCGGGATCTGCGTCGTCAATTGGCGGAACAGTGGTTGGCCACGCCGGACGCAGCCATGGCGACCCAATGGGAAACCGGCCGCGCCGCCCAAGCGGCCCTTTGGGATTGCAACTTGCGCTATGAAGCCTTGACCCCCGAGGAACGCCAGTGGCTGGAGCCGATCGAGCGGGAATTGGCCGCCACTTGGCCAGCTCCCCGCCTCCAAGCGGTTTGGGCGATCGCCCTCTATCAACGGGCCGAAACCTGGTTGCCCGATCTGCATGGGTTACAACTGCCGCCTTGGGCGATCGAACCCTTTTTTGACTATTGCTTGGCCTTTCCCTGCTTTTTTCGAGAATTGGGCGAGGTTGATCGCTATGCCAACTTCACCATCACCCTGGTGGACTATTTACATGAACAAATTTTCCGCTATCCACAATCGGCACAATGGCAAAAAATCGCCCTGACGTTTAGCAATTTGGCGAACCTTGTCCCGCTTTATTTTTGCGATCGAAATTTGCGATCGACCTTTGCCAAACGGGCCGCGATTTTGGAATTTTCCCTGCGGTTAGCGGGCCATCAGTTGGAATATGATTTTGCACCCCGACCGCCCGATCGCCCCAAGATTCGACTCGGAATTCTGAAAACCAACTATTTATCCCACCCGGAAACCTTCACAACCTTTCCGGTGTTTGAGTGGCTCGATCGCGATCGGTTTGAAGTGATTTTGTATGTCATTGATCGCGATCCAGATCTGCTGGATGCCTATCAACAACGCCGATCGGAAGATGCGATCGTGCCGCTGGTGGGTGATTTAAAACAACAGGTGGCCCGAATTCGGGAAGATGATTTGGATTTGCTGTTGGTGGCCACGATCGTCACCAATTCCCTACATCGGGTGTTGATGATTGGGGCCCATCGGTTGGCGCGGGTGCAAATCCATTCCGTCTCTTCCCCCGTCACCAGCGGCATGACCCATATGGATTACTACCTGTCGGGTCAGCTCACGGAAACCGCCAGCGCCGCCGCCCATTATCAGGAAAAATTGCTCTGTGTGTCGGGGCCGGCCCACTGTTTTGACTATTCCTTGGAAGCCGCCGAACCGCGATTGGTCATCGATCGGGCCAGTGTGGGGATTCCTGGGGGGGCGATCGCCTTTGTTTCGGGAGCCAATTTATATAAAACTATCCCCGAACAACGGGAAACTTGGGCGAAACTGCTGGCCCAGTTTCCTGATAGTTATCTCTTGCTTTGTCCCTTTGGAGCCAGTTGGAAGCGCAACTATCCCAAGGTGCAATTTTGGCGGCGCTTGCGGGAAACTTTGGCCGCCCACGGGGTCAATCCCGATCGAGCCATTGTGTTTGACCAACTGCCCAGCCGGGCCGATGTGAAAGCGGTGTTGCAACTGGCTGATATCTATCTCGATTCGTTTCCCTTTGGTGGGGCGAATTCCATTGTGGATGCGATCGAGGTGGGGTTGCCGGTGGTGGCCCGCGAAAGCGACTGGTTTCGATCGCGCCAAGGGGCTGCCATTTTGCGCGATGTGGGTTTGGGGGATTGGGTTGCCCGCTCAGAGGCAGATTACCTGGCTCTGGCGGGGCGTTTGGCGGCGGATCCAACCCTGCGGCAATCAATTCGCCAGCACCTGACCCGAGCCTTGGCCCAGCCGCCGCGCTGCCTGGATAGTCGAGCCTACGCGGCCGAGGTGAGCCAGCAGTTGGTGCGGGTGTTGGAACAGTGGCAGGGTGATCGGGTTGAGTGACCGATTTCGTGACCGAACCTAGGGCGAGCTTTGGCCGTCGCCGGTCGATCGTTGCATTTGCAGCAGCGACCCGTTGTAAGGGTTCGGCAAGTCCTGTGTCCGAATCCAGGGATCCGACAAGCTTTGGCGTTGCAGCACTTCGTAATACAGGCGGCTGATGTTGCGGCTGTCGGCATTAGTGCCCTTTTCGGGGAACGGCAGCCCTAGGATGACTTGCAACTGTCCCCAAATCGTTTGATCGGTTTGGGTTGGGGGGTTGTGGCGATAAAACGTTGCGTCAAAGGCTTGGGGAATGGTGGTGATCGGAATGGCGGCCGATGAACGACTGCCGGGCGTACCGGTTTGTACCGTGCCGCTGCCCAAGGGGTCGTTTGGCCCCGGCACAATGACCCGATCGCCATAGTCAGCCGACTGGGCCAGGGCGGGACCCACGCTCAAAACCGTGGCGGCGATCGCCGAGCCGATCACAGTAGCCCAAGTGGTGGTCTTCATTTGCTTTGCTCCTAATCGATCGCAGTCTTGCATCGTGCTCGATCGCTTCTCAGACGGCCGCCCACGAGTCACGGGCCAATGGCTCCAAAGATCAGCCCCATCTTGCCACGGGTTCCCGAAAGGATGCAATGGACAGGAATTTTGCAGAATTTTGCAGAATGCTGTTGCTAACTCATTTGCTAACTCATTTGCTAACTGCTTGGCCAGCTCCTTAAAGATCCAGATAGCGCCCGGAACTGTCCTGGGGGCGGGCATGGAGATAGCGGCCCGTGGTGGCAATGCTGGCATGGCCCAGGGTGGCTTGCACCAGGTGAATCGGCGCACCCCGATCGAGGCTGTGGCTGGCGTGGGCGTGGCGCAACCAGTGGGGCGAAACATTGGCCTCAATGCCCACTCGCTGGGCCGCCGATCGCACAATTCGCATCAGTTGCGAGGGATCCAGATGCCCCCCCTTGCGGCTCCGAAAAATCGGGTCTTGGCGATGGGGCAACGGTTCGATCGACTCGCGATAGGCCTGGAGTTCTTGCCAAAGGGTTGGTGGCAGCAACACCGCGCGGGTTTTGTTGCCCTTGCCATAGACCGTCACTTGGCCCCCATCCCCTCGGGGTTGCAAATCTCGCCAACACAGTCCACAAAGCTCACTAGCCCGCACCCCGGCCGCATAGAGCAATCGCAACATTAATCGATTTCGGGGCTGGGGTTCTGCTGCCAGCATTTCTTGTACCTGAGCTTCACTTAAAATCCGCTCTGAAAGGGTGTCTTTCGTGCTGGGGACTTTAAAAGCCACCGCCGGATTGTCGGGAGCCAGGCCCATTTGATGCGCAAACCGCAGCAGGGATTTAATCGCCGCGATCGAGCGGCCCATGCTGCTCGGAGCCAGTCGATCGCGCTCCAACTCATCCAAAAACCCCTGCACATCAATGGCGCTCACCTGCTCGATCGGGCAATCCACAAAAGCCAAAAACCGCAGGGCCTCCCGCTGGTAATAGCGACGGGTGTGGCGGCTTTTGCCATGGAGCCACAGGGCCAGGAGCCGCTCATGGGCCGGTGAAAGGGGCAAATCAGGGCGATCGACCCGATCGGCTTCAGGCCGTGAGCCGATCGATTTTCGAGAAGTGCCGCCCAATTTCGCCATGAAACCTTCCCTCGGAACCTATTTCATAATCATCATAATTGTTTGAAAAGAAGTTTAAATTCTCAAAGCCTATAGCAACCGAGTTTTAAGCAAATACAGCCCTTATCTCGATTACTAAGCATAGTAGCCCGTAGGGTGGGCACTGCCCACCGAGCCGTTGCTTCATGGTATCTGTGATATGGCGTGCCAATTATTTTAGGTAAAGGCTGTATCTAGGATATCGAAAAAGCAAAAATTGATCTGCTGTTGATCTGAGTGATGATCACTCAAATCATTCGATTGATCGATAAAAATAAGGGCTACCGATCAATCAAGACAAGGGGCTTAAGCCCCTTGCTCCCAGGTGGTTGAAACTATGATCGAAAAATGACCACCCATCCCACCACAATCATGATCACCGCCGCCACCCGATTCATCATCACCCCCAGCCGTTGACCAAAACGCAACCTCGCACGACTTGCAAAATAGGCATATCCCAATTTAACGCCACCCACCGCCAACGCCGCAATTGCCATCAGAATCAGAATATCCAAGGTTGTCAATTGCTTCAAATTAACAAATGCTGGCAAGAACCCTAAATAAAACAAAACAGCCTTTTGATCACCCAAAGTAATCGCTAAACCGGTGATGAAATGCCCCCAGTTGGATGGCTGCACAGAAATAGTTTTAGCGGGTTCCAATTCCTCCGTCTTACTCAAGGAGTCATGACCAATAGGCGATCGCCCCGTTGAACGCCACAACAAACAGCCGATCGTCACCAAATAAGCGCCGCCCAAATACCGAATGATGGCGAAAGCACTGCCTAGCGATTCAACCAACAGAGTCAACCCAAAAACCGCCAGCAAAATCAACAATAAATCCCCCAAAACAATGCCCAGCGTTGTCCAAACACCTGGCCGGAATCCCCCTTGCGCCGCTGCCGCTACCACCGTGAACACACTAACGCTGGGTAATGTGGCTAGGATTGTCATTACCCCAAAGAGTGCAATTAGGTTAGTCCATTCAAGATTCATTTAAAGCACCAAATTTATTGAGCAAATTTAAAAGTTGATTTAGTGACTAAATTTGTTTAATGAAATTCTAAATTAATAAATTACTTAAGATGACAATTCTACAAATTACTTAAACTACTCAGAATTTGCCTTTATTGCACCAACTGTAACGCAAACAGGCGCGATCGCCCCTGCAAACCAGCCCAGCAGCCGCCATGATCATGATTGTGGCCTATAAATTGCGATACAAAACCACAAAGCTAAACCACAAGGCTAAAAAACCAGCTAGGCCGCGCCGATCGCCCCGTTGCGCCCAACCAAGGCCAGCCCTCGATCGCCAACCAAGACCCCATGGGCAATCCAGAACTTGGAACAGTCAACAAGACCAGCGAAATGAGTCGTCTATGATATGCACAATCGTGCAGCGGGGCTGATGGCTAGCTCGCACGGGGTGAGGAGTTGCACCGGGTTTCAGAGCTATGCAGTCGCCAGGAAATTTGCCCGATCGGGAGCCGGATCAGCCCTCCGAGCTTGAGCCATCCCCCCCCGGATCGCGCCGTCCCCAAAGGAATCGAAGATCCCTGTGGCGTTGGGTGGGACGGGCGGCCGTTTTGGGGTCAATCGGGCTGGTGGCCGGGGGGCTGGGGTTTGGTTGGTATTGGCTGCACTATCGATTTTCGGATTTTTTGTCCGCGGCCCTCAGCGATGCCCTGATGCGGCCGGTGAAGGTGGGGCCCCTGACGGGATTGTCCTTGGGCGGGCTGACCTTTGGGGAATCGGCCCTGTTGCCCACCGCACAGGATCCTGATCAGGCGAAAGCGGGCGCGGTTGAAGCGAGGTTTGATTTTTGGTCGATCGCCCAGTTGCCCAATTTGCTAGGCGATCGCGTCATCCCGATCGCGATTACCTTTCGGGATCCGTCGGTGTATGTGGAGCAAACCAACGACGGCAATTTATTTGAAGTGCGCTTGAAGTCGGGCCCTAAGCCGCCCTTTGAGCTGCGTCCCAGTCGTTTTGAGTTCCAAAATGCCCAGGTGACCTTGGTGCCTGCGCCGGCCTTGGTGAATCGGCCCCGGCGATCGACCCCGCCGTTGCCCGTGAAGATTGTGGCTTCCGGTTCGGCGGATTTGGAGCAGTGGCGTGCTGGCCAGCCGGAATTAACGCGGTTTTCGGTGTTGGGAACCGTGGGGCAAGTGCGGCCCGGACAATTTGACCTCAAAGGAGAGTTCAAAATTCCGACCCAGGAGTTGGCGGTGCGATCGCGCCTGCAAAACCTGGATGTGACCGGATTGGCCCAGGCCATGCCCGCTCCGATGACGATCGAGCGGGGACGGGTGGATGGGGTGGCCGATGGGCGATATCAATTGGGAAAAAGCATTCCGGCGCTTCAGGGCACGCTGCAACTGCGAGATTGGCGCATCACCAGCCCCCTCGTGCCCAAGCCCATGGCCCTGGCCACGGGGCGGTTGCGGTTGCGGGGGCCCGTCGTGACGCTGGATCAGGCCCAAGGTCAATATGGATCCTTGCAGGCGATCGCGAATGGGCCGGTGGATTTTTCGGGAACGGTGTTGAATCTGCAAAATCCCCTCAAAACCACCCTAGAGGCTAAATATGATGTGACGTTGCGGGCGGAGGCATTGCGGCCGGCGGATCTGGCAACCACGCTCGATCAGACCTTGCCTCTCCCGATCGTGGGGCCGGTGGAGGTGAATGCCAGGCTAAGGGGAACGCTCGATCGCCCGCAAATTACCGGCAATTTCGTCTCGGTGGGCGGCTTACGGGTCGATCGCCTGGCCTTTCGGCGCGTTCAGGGCAATTTCTCCGCGATCGGCCAAGAATCGGAACCGCCCAAAAATTCGCCCCTTCGCCTGTTTGAAAATTGGCAAAGTCGGTTAGTGCGGGCCTTTCCCCTGGCGGCCCGGCTCGATCGGCTGAGAGTTGAACCAACGGCCGGGGGGGCAATCACCGCCGATGGTTCGGCCCGTCTGTTGGCGAATGGGGCCTTGGATCGGTTGGGCATCGATCGGCTGTCGGCCGATTGGCGGGTTCAGGATTTGCCCCTGGCCCCGATCGCCCAAGCCTACGGCCTAAATTTACCCCAGGATCCGGGGCCGGTCTCCGTCACGGGGCGATCGCGCGGCAACCTAACCGCGCTGGACACGGAGGCCCGCACGGAACTGCTGGGCGGGCAAATCACAACGGCGGTGCAACTGCGCGATCGGGCTTGGGCCGGTTCGGCCCGGCTGCAAAATCTGCAAGTGGGGCGGGTGATTCCGCAACTCTCGGGTCAATTGACCGCCACAGCCCAAGCTCGGGGCACTTTAGATCGCCCCTTGACGGGTTTGGCTGTCCAGGCGGCGGGCAACTTGCAGAATTTAGCCGGTGGCAAGCTGGATTGGGCCGCCCAGGCCACGGGCGATCGTTGGCAATTGCAAACCCAATTGGCGGGCATTCAGTTGGCGCGGATTGTGCCCCAAGCCACCGGACAACTCAGCAGCCAGGTCACGGCCCAAGGAACCGTGGCCGGCCTGCTGGCCCGCAATCCTGCTTCGATCGCGGCCCAAGTGACGGGGCAACTGAGGCCGGGCGATCGCTCCAGTTTGTTAACCGTTGCCCAAGCCAACTACCTCAACCAACGGCTGCCGATCGACTTTGCGGCCCGTTGGGATGGGCAAGCGATTCGGCTCGATCGGGCTGTGGGGCCCGGGTTGCGGGCTGAAGGGTCTTTGTTTCCCAACATTCCCCCACAACTGGCCGGCTTGCCCACCCTCCGCCACTTGGATTTGCAAGTGGCGGTGCAAAACGTCAATTTGGAACCCCTGCCCGGTTTGGTTCCCAATCTAATTCCGGCCGGGGTGCGGGATGCGTTTCGCGATCGGCCCCTGTTGGCGGGGCGGGCGAATTTTACCGGCCAGATTAATGGCCCTCTAGCTGGTTTACGGGCGATCGGGACGGCCAACTTGGTGGGGTTGGAAGCGGCGGGCGCAAACTTTAACCTGCTGATGAGTGGGCCCGTGGACGTGAGCTTGCATCGGGGATTGTCGATCGACCTGCGGGGCGAGTCCGATCGCCTGGCCCTGCGGCTCGATCGACAATTTCTACCCACCGGCTTAGATCTGCAATGGCAAGGGGCCACCGCCACCGGCCGCCGCCAAGGGCGAGATTTCTTGGCCGAGCTGGCGAATTTGCAATTGGAGCGGTTGCGTTGGCCCGCGGCCCTCACGGAACCGGCAGGCATTCCCCGAGGGACGATCGCCGCCCGAGCACGCCTGAACCTCGATCGCTTCACCGCCCAGGGTCAAATCAGCGCTGAACAACCGGGCGTGGGAGTGGCCTTTGGCGATCGATTCACCGGCCTGTTTGGGTATGCCAACAACCGCGCCGTACTGACCGATGGCAAATTGACCCAAGGGGACAGTGAATATCTGGTGGGGGCGGAGTTGGTGGTGGCCGCTGACCCGCGCTTCAAGGGCCAGGTGCAAGCCCGCAACGGCAAGCTGGAAACCCTGATTCGGATCCTGCAACTAACGGATTTTGAATCCGCGGCCCAATGGGCCAAAAACCTGCGGCCGCCCACCTATGCCGCCGCTGCCCAGGTGGCTCCCTTGGCGGTGGAAATGGCTGACCAACCCCTTTCCCAGCAGTTGCGGAAGTTAGCGGAAATCAAGGCCCTGCTGAACCAGTCGATCGCCGATCGCTGCAATGCCAGCCCGATCGCCAATCTCGATCGAATCCGGGGCGGATTTGGGGCCAATCTCACCTTCAATGGCAGCGTGCAAACGGGCATTGCCGCCAAGTTCAATCTCTCGGGTCGCGACTGGAGTTGGTTACCGGAAGAGGCCTGTAGCCTGGCTCAAGTGGCCCTGAATGCGGATCAGGTGGATATTCGCGGCGACTTCCAAGACAACACCCTCACCCTGGCCCCCTTGGAATTTCGCCGCAACGATATCCTGCTGGCCTTTGCGGGGCAAATTGGCAAAACCCAATCGGGTCAATTTCAGCTCACCAACTTTCCCGCCGAATCCCTGGAAAATATTCCCCAAGTCCGTGAACTTTACGGTCGCACCGGTTTGCCCCGCCTCAGCGGCCGGGTGAATATCACGGCAGCCCTGGCCGGCACGATCGACGATCCAAGGGCCGTGGGGCAGGTGGTGCTCAACAGCGGCAAACTGAACAACACCCCGATCGAAACAGCCACCAGCAACTTTAGCTATGCCCAAGCGCGGCTGAATTTCAGCAGTGCCGTGGCGGTGCAAGGCAGCCAAGACAAAGACCCGATCGCGATCACCGGCAGCATTCCCCAAAAGCTCCCCTTCGCCAAGGTGGAACCCGACAACGACAGCCTGCGCCTGAATGCCGAATTGGAAGATAAGGAATTGGGGTTGGCGAGCTTGCTGATTCCACAATTTCAATGGCTGGGCGGCCAAGGGCGCGTGCGGCTGAGTGTGGGCGGAACCTTGGCCCAACCCCAGGCCACCGGAGAGGCCCAGTTTGCCAACGCGGCGATCGGGTTGCAGGGTCTCTCCCAAACCATCACCAACATCAACGGCCAGGCCACCTTCACGGGCGATCGACTGGTGGTGAACGGCATCAACGGAGCCTTTGGCCAGGGACAAATTCGCCTAGCGGGCATCTTGCCGATTGCCGACACCAAAGCCCTAGGGCCCAATGATTCCCCCCTGAACGTGGCTTTGGATCAATTGCAGCTTAATGTGCGGGATCTCTACGAAGGAGGCGTGAACGGCCAAATCAGCATCACGGGCACGGCTCTCAAGCCGATCGTCGGCGGCAGCCTGGGCCTGGTCAATGGTCGGGTGATCTTGCCCACGGATCCGGCGGCCCTGATGGCCAGCACGCCCAATGCCGCCACGGTGGGGATCACCCCGCGCTTCCAAAACCTGCAAGTGAACTTGGGCCGGGGTTTGCAAATTTTGAAATTGCCTGTCCTGAATTTCCTGGCGGAGGGGGGATTGGAGCTGAACGGAACCTTAGCCGATCCGCGTCCCAGTGGCCGCATTCGACTGCAACGGGGCTTAATTAACCTGTTCACAACGCAATTTACCCTGGAGCGCGGCGAACCCCAATTTGCGGAATTTCGCCCCCGATCGGGTCTGGATCCTTACCTGGATGTGAAGATGGTGGCCTTTGTGCCCGACTCCAGCCGCAACCCCCTGCAAACGGACAATACCAGTGGCTTCAATCCCGCCGAAATTCGAGAAAGTGTGGTTGGATCCATGGGTTCCGCTCGCACCGTTCGGATCAAGGCCACCGTCCAAGGCCGCGCCAGCCAACTGCTCGATCAAATTCGCCTCACCAGTCGGCCCGCCCGCAGCGAGGCGCAAATTTTGGCCCTGATTGGTGGCAGTCTAATCAACACCTTTGACGATCGCAGTGGTGGTGCCGTGGTGCTGGCTAACTTGGCCGGCGCTGGGTTGCTCAACAACATTCAAACCAACATTGCCAGCGCGATCGGGCTGACGGATTTTCGGATTTATCCCACCACCGTCACCGCCCGGCCCCGGGGCGACAACAACCGGAACGATCGAGCCACCGCCCTGGGCCTCGGCATTGAAGCGGGCATTGACCTGAATAACAACCTCTCTGTTTCGATCGCTCAGATCATCTCGGAAATTAACAACACCACCCGTCTCAATTTGGACTATCGCCTCAACGACGACACCGTAATTCGCGGCTCCACAGACTTTGCGGGCGAGTCGCGTCTTTCGGTGCAATTCGAGCGCCGCTTTTAGGGGGCTAGTTCACCGTTGATTAACCCCCAGCATCTTGCAGCGCACCTAGCGAGCTGCCGCTGCCAAATAGCGGGCAATTTCCATCAGTTGATCCTTGGGGAACGTGGAAATCAGAATCCGAGCAGCACCCTTGGGATCCCGAGGAATGCTGACTTGGCCATTGGCCGGGGCTGGGGCCGGAGTAGCGGCCGGAGCGGCTGGGGTCGCGGCGGGAGCGGCCGCAGCGGCTGCGGCGGCCGGTGGAGCAAATTTTTGGAGTTCGGGGCCCAGGGTGATGCTGTGGCCTTTGCCCCCGGCCATTAACTCAGTGGCCTGTTTCAGATCCCGCACCACGATCGGGGCGATCGCATTGAAGGGCACTTTGGGATGGGCGATCGCCCGGCGGGTGGCTTGGATCAGGGTTTGCCAAGTGGCATAGCCATCACCCAATTGCAGCAGCTTTTGACAGAGGCGATCGAGCTGTGCGCGCAACTCCGGCGTGGCCGGTTGCTTAAACAGCACCACCATTTGCTTCAGCGCTTCCATCACCAACGGGCCAAAATTGGCCGGCAGGGGTTTAGCCGCTGGGGCAGGCGCTGGGGCAGGTGTTTCCGGTTCGCCCGCCGCCCGCTTCTTAATTCGTTCGTATAGAGCTTCTAGGGATGGGCGCAGACTGTCCACCGCCGGAACGGCCTGCTCATCGTTGTAAGTGCCACCCTCCAGGGCCCGGGTCAATTTCTCCAAAAGGGCGACACCGTTTGCGAAATCTTGCTGATCTCTGTTATCTAACTTGATAGGGTTTTCGCGCAGGAACTTAAAACAGTTTTCAAGCAACAAAGCTAGGTGGCGCATTCCCTCAAAGCCAAGCATGGCCGCACTGCCCTTGATGGTGTGGGCGGCTCGGTAGATGGTGTTGCACTCCTCATATTCTTCGATGACTGCTTGCAAGTTCCCCAGGGCCGCCTGCATCGCCTCCAGATGCTCATTGGCTTCCATGATGAAGTACTTGACAACTTGTTCGTTACCACTCACGGGCGGCACTCCTCGCGACGACAGGACGGAAGCAGCGGCCGGGCTAGGATCCAGGGCAATCAAAAGGGGGGCAAAACCCCTGGAAGATGTGATGCCGCTGAACTAGCCCGCGTTGGTTGGCACGGCTGGGGAATAGCTACGCCCGCGCCACTGCGTCGGCGTTTGCACCGATGATAGCCCAATTCTCAGGGCGGCCAAGGGATCCGCCAAGGGCGACAGAAAGAAAAGCCAGGGAAGCTTTGCGCCGCTGAGGTTATAGGACGGTGCGATCGCCCAATTTAAGGCAAATCGGATGAGCAACAGTGCCAGATTCAGGCCCCAGGCGGCGGTTACCAACCAGGAAGCACTGGCACAGGCCGGCCCGAATAATAACAATACCAAGGGTAAGGGCAAGCCCTGCACTGCTAACAAAAAGAGACAATCCCCCAGGGTTTGGGCCCGGGGGCTGGCATCCTTAAGATCGAGCGATCGGCCCCACTCTTTCCAGGTTTCGGCGGCCCCTTCATACATGCGCACCTCGATCAGCTTGCCCCCATCCAAAAAGCCCACCTTCATGCCCTGGGCCGCCGCCGCCCGCGCCAGGGTCACATCATCACAAAAAGACCCCCGAGCGCTGCTGTAGCCGCCCAAGTCCACGAGCCGATCGCGCCGCACCAAAAAGCATTGACCATTGGCCATGGTGCGAGTGGGCCCCCCGATCGAGCTGCCCGCCGGCCCAAACCGATACACCAGCGTCATCAACAGGGCCGGTTGCAAAATCAGCTCACCGGGCGTTTGCAGCAAAAAGCGCGGCGAAAAAGAAACCAGATCATAGCCCCCCGCTTCGGCCGCTGCGATCGCCGCCGACACCAAGCCCGCCTTGGGCCGAGTATCCGCATCAATCCCCAAAATCCAACGGCTTTGTTCGTTGCTGTGGCGAAATCCTGTGTGCAACGCCCAGGGCCGCCCCACCCAATCTCCCGGCAGGGGATCATCCGGCAACAATCGCAGGCGGGGATCTTGGCGACCGGCGGCCTTCACCAACTCCGGCGTGCCATCGGTGGAGTCGCTGTCAATCACCAAAATTTCCCGCACTTCGTAGCCCTGAAGCCCCAAGCCCGTGAGGCAGGGCCCCAGCCTGGCCGCCTCGTTCAGGGTGGGCACCAGGATGCTGACGGAACCGAGCTGGTCGTGGGTGGTGTCCCTGGGTTGCAGGGGCTGTTGGCGACCGGGGCCTTGCATTAACCGAGCCAACAAAATGGCAACGGCCGGAAGCTGCACCAATAACAACCCAAGGGCGATCGCCCCCCAAACTACCGCTCCGGTCTCAGTTTCAGCTCCGGTCACCATGCTGCTGTTCTCCAGTGGGATTGATCGCAGTGGGATTGATCGCAAAGGGCGATCGAAACAAGGCGCAATATTAAAGCGCAATACAGGGCAAAATGCATCAGCCCAAGGGGGTTGTGAACACCCGCGAGGCTCTCAACGTGAATTTTACAGGGGGCTTGTGGCCAATTGGAGCTTGCCTGCTTGGCTGAATGCTTCATCGAATAACAACCCCCCGCACCCGCTCAGAGGGGATTGGGGGGAGAAGATTGGGGTTATGTTGCGATCGGGCGATCGGCCAAAAGTGGCCAAGTTCCCGTTCGTTACTGAGTAACCACTACTTAGCAACCACTTCCAGCGGGGGAGCATTCAGAGGCTCGGTCTCCGTCGGTTCCGCCTTGGGAGCCTCCGTCGGCGCGATCGCCCACAACAGCACCGCCGGCAACACCCCGATCGCCACACTCATCATCGTGGGCACCAGGAAGCCCGGATCCAGCGAAAACACCGTAATCGCTGCCCCAAAGGCAAAATTCACCAGATAGACAATCACCGGAACCGTCAGTTGCGATCGGGTCAAATTCAACCGCTGACCACGCCACAACAGCGCCGCCACCGACATAAACACCATCCCCGTCGCCACCCAACCCGACAGGTTGCGATAGGGCATTCCAAAGAACTCGCCAATTTCCTCAAATTCCCAGAAGGGCAGCGACGTTTGGCTCATGGCCGGATCCAACACCAGATCCCAAGCCATCAGCAACACCGCGCCACCCACCACGGCTCCCGCCTGGCGCAGCAGCCCCGGCAAATTCAAACGCTCCAGCCCCACCATCACCAGCAGGTAGCAAACCGCACCCATATAAAACCAAGACAGCGGAATCGTGAACGGCACTAAACCCGCAACCTTGTATCCCAACCCCGACAGGTAGTGATAGTGGCCAAAGGGGAAGCCAGTGCTGGTTCCGAGCAGTTCGCTACCCAAGGACAAGCCCACCGAGGGCAAGAAAAACAGCAACATCCGTTGCCAACCCAAAACGCGGGCCAGGTACAGGGCAACGGCCGCTGCACCCAGGATGATGTAGCCAACACCCCCCTGACCCATACTCCATTGAAAAAACTGGATTCCAATGGGCGGCAAGCTGGCGATCAGGTCAGGACGAGGCAAGACGTACAGCAACCCAGCCAGGCCAAACGCCATGGCAATAATGTGACCTATCAGGCAAGCGCGCTCAATCAACGAGAGCGGCTGTTGGGGCAGTGACTTCATGACACTCCTCAAAGTTTCGAGACACCGATCGCATCCGGCCAGTCGGGCCCGGATGGTGTCTAACTAGTTTACGAATCTTTAAGAGAATTTTTTAAAAAAGATGAGATTTTGCCAATCCGGGGCCGATCGCTCCCTCGGATTGTGGCAACCTCGGCGGGATTGTTCCCCACGGAAAGCCTTGGCCCAAGGGATAGTCTTCAAGGAATCCAGAGGCCAAGCCCTAGGTTTCCGGATGGGCCGCCGGGCCCGTTTGGTGGTGTGGAATTTCAATGATGAACGTGGCTCCCTGGCCGGGCGCAGATTCGCAAATTAAGCGGCCCCCGTGGCGCTCCGTCACGATTTGATAGCTGATGGACATGCCTAGCCCCGTGCCCTTGCCCACGGGCTTGGTCGTAAAGAAAGGATCGAAGAGTCGTTGCTGGATGTCTGGGGCGATGCCTGGCCCGTTGTCTGACAGTTGAACTTGCACCCAACGGGAGTCGATCGCCCGGGTCGTGATTGTGATTTGGCTCGGATGGTCTTTGATGGCTTCGGTGTCGCGGAGGCGATCGCGCTCTTCAAGGGCATCGATCGCATTCACCAAAATATTCATAAACACCTGATTGAGCTGTCCGGCATAGCATTCCACCCTTGGTAAAACACCGTATTGCTTCACCACCTGAATACCTGGATGCTCCGGCTTCGGTTTCAGGCGATTTTGCAAAATCAGCAGGGTGCTATCAATTCCCTCGTGCAAATCCACCTCCTTCACATCCGCTTCGTCGAGTCGGGAGAAGTTCCGCAAGGAGGAGACAATTTCGCGAATTCGATCGGTGCCCACCCGCATGGATTGCAGGAGCTTGGGCAAATCTTCCGCCACAAATTCCAAATCCACTTCCTCAATCAGGTCGTTGAGGTCTGGGTCTGGGTTGGGAATTCGTTCTTGATAGGCTTGCACAATTTCCAGCAGGTCTTCCGCGTAGCGATGGGCATGGCTGAGGTTGCCATGGATGAAGTTCACCGGGTTGTTGATTTCATGGGCCACGCCCGCCACCAACTGCCCCAAGCTGGACATTTTTTCGCTTTGGATCAGTTGATTTTGCGTATGTTGCAAATCCAGCAGCGCCGCTTCTAGGTCGGCTGCCTTTTGTTGGAGGGCATCTTCGGCTTGGCGACGCTTGGTGATGTCGATCGAGGTGGCCACAATTCGATAAACGCGCCCCTTCTTGTCAAACAGTGGATTCAGGGTGGTCAGCAGCCACAGATGTCCCTTCTGGGTGGTGACATACTCATCCTGAACAATGGTTTGGCGTTGGTCTACGCAGCTCCAATAATGGGCTTCCATGATGGCTCCGTACTCTTCGCCAAACACTTCGGTGGGGGTGTGGTGATAGACCCGGGACTCGTGCAGTCCGGTTAAGCGGGCGCTGGCCGCATTCCAACCGATATATTCCAACCGGCGATCGGGCAGGACGGCCAAAACAAAAATGGGATATTCCACCCCGTCAAAGATGGTGCGCAGGAAGGCCTCGCGATCGAACAGCTCCAGTTCCGCCAACTTGCGATCGGTAATATCCGTGTGAACCCCCACCCACTCATAGACACTGGCCACATCATCCAGAATCGGCACGGCCCGCACGCTCATGTAGCGATATTGCCCGTCATAGCGTCGCAGCCGGTGCTCCAGGGTGAAGGGCTGTTTGCTGATGATGGAACGAGACCAGGCGGCCTCCGTGGCGGCGCGATCGGCTGGGTGAATCGCATTCAGCCAACCCCAGCCCAACAAATCCTGGCGCGATTGGCCCGTAAAGGCCCGCCATTTGGGCTGATCGGCCGCAAACTCTCCCAGGCGGCTGGTGACCCAAACAATTTGCGAGGTGGCCTCAATCAGAGTACGGAACCGCACTTCGCTCCGGCGACGGATGGCCTCCGCCTGTTTGAGATCGCTGATATCCATCAAAATGCCGTAGACCCGCACGATTTGGCCATTGGCATCTCGCTCCGGCAGTCCCTTGACCCGGAAGTAGCGCGATAACCCGTTAATTTGCTCGATGCCTTCGAGTTCCAGATCGTAGGATTGACCGTCGCTGAGGCATTCTTCAAACGCCATCTGCAAACGTTGCTGGGAGGAGGGGCTGTAGAGAGAAATCGACTGATCAAACTCCGGCACACCTTCCTCGATCGGGTAGTTAAAGAGCCGAAAAATTTCCTCTGACCAACTGACTTCACCGGTCGCCACGTGATATTCCCAGGAACCCAAATGGGCCACGCGCTGGGCCTCTTGCAGGCTCTCGGTGAGGCGACGGAGCCGCTCTTGGGCTTCGTAATACTCCGTCACGTCATACATCACGACCATGGCCCCGATTTGGTAGCCGTCGCTTTCCCGCAGAGGTTCCGAATGGCAAACAATTCGATGGGGGTCTTCGTTGGCCACATGAACCACCATCTCGAAATCATGCACCGATTCCCCTAGGATCGCCCGGCTCAAGGGCATTTGGGCCGGAGCGATCGGGGTGATGCCATCCGGCTCCAAGACGGTGCAGAGGCTCATCCACTCTTCGGGCAAGAGTCCTTGCAGGTTGCAGTTGTACCACTGTCGGGCCGTGTGGTTGGCGAGGGTGATGCGCCCAGCCATGTCACAGGCCATCACCCCGTCGGAAACGTTATCCAACACCAATTGCATGAGCGATCGCTCCTGTTGCAGGGCCACTTCAGCGGCCTTGCGATCGGTGACATCCAAAATCAATCCATCCCAGATCGATCGCCCATCCTTGAGAAACCGTCCCCGCGCGGCGGACTGGAGCCACTTCACTTCCCCTTGGGGGGTAATGATCCGATATTCATACTGCCAATCGGCGCGGGTTTCAATGGCAACCCGAATGGATGTTTGAACATTGAGCAAGTCATCGGGGTGGGTCAGCGTCCAGAGACTGAGGGGGTCGTTTTGGCCGCGTAAGGGGTCAATGCCATAGACCTCCTGGCAACCGGGACTGAGATACAAAAAACGTCCCACGGGATCATTGCCGGACGTTTCGTACTGATAAATCACGCCGGGTATGCTGCCCGCCAATCGCTGGAACCGATCGCGCATTTGCTCTAGGTTTTGCAGCGCCAACTGTCGATCGGTAATGTCCAGCAGCAACCCATCGGCATGTAGCGTGCCTTCTTCGTCCAACACCATGCGCGAAATGCCCTGGATCCAGCGCAATTCACCCGAGGGCAACAAAATTCGATATTTGTGTCGCCATTCCAGACCATGGTTCACTGCTCGCTCCATGGATTCTGCGAAGATGGCCACATCATCGGGATGCACACAACCCCACATAACAGCCGAATCCGCCAGGATCGCATCCGGCTCCACATGGAAGATTTCGCGCACCCGGGAGCTGATATAGATAAATTCTCCTAGGGGGTCGCCGGTTCTGCGTCGATACTGGAAGACAATGCCCGGCAGGTTATCGGCAATTTGTTGAAACCGGCTGTTGGCCTGGCGCAAGGCCGTTTCGATCCGCCGCTGCTCCGTAATTTCAACCACGATCGTCCCGATCGCGCTGATGGTTCCTTCTCGATCCCAAATTGGGAAATAGGACAGGTTCCAAACCCGATCGGGGTCGGGGTGATGCAGTTGGGCCCCGGTCACCTCCAGGTTGGAAATGGCCTGGCCCGTTTGCCACACCTCTTCATAAATGTGCTCCAAGTGAGGGGCTAGGTTGGGCGCGGTGGCCTGCATCGTTTGTCCGAGGTGGTCGGCCACCGTGAGGCCATTCAACTCGGACAAGCGATGATTGGCTTCCAGAATGCGATAGTGGCGGTCGGTAATCGCAATCCCGATCGGGGCCGCCGCAATCAGCGACTTCAGCAACGCCTGCTGCCGCAACAGCTCCTGTTCAGATTGGTAGCGCTCCGTCACATCCTCGTAAATTGCCATCAGATACTGCGGGCGATCGCCGTTCCAAATGGCAATGCGGCGGCTTTGTAACCAACGCTGCTCACCACCAATCCGCATGGGCATTGGCGGCTGATCCAAAATTTGTCGTTGTGCCAAGGCCGCCCGATCGCCCGATCTCAACTCCGCCGCCTCTTCCGGCGCAAACAGCTCATCCATGGGCCGGCCCAACAAATCCGCCGCCGCCACCCCAAACAACCGCTCGGCGGCCGGGTTCAGGGTGCTGACTCGTAACTCCGCCGCCTCCTTCACCACCACCGGCATCGGCAAAGCATCCAACACCGCCGACAGGAACCGTTGAGTGCGCCGCAGCTCCTCCTCCGCCTGTCGCTGTTGCGTCACATCAATCACCAAGCCATCCCAAAGCGTCCTCCCATCGGCCAAGCGTTCCGGCCGGGACACCAAGCGCAACCAACGCTCTTTCCCCGAGGGCAACATGAACGGCCCTTCCCAGTGAAAATCCGACAGGTTTTGCCGCGATCGCTCCGTAGCCTGCATCAGGGTTTCCCGATCGGCCAGCGACAACATCTCAATCGCCTGGATCATCCCCTCCGGTTCCACCTCGAATAGCTCACGACAGCCGATCGAGGCGTAGGGAAACGTCATTGCGCCCGCCGCGTCTACTTGGAATTGGTAGACCACGCCCGGTAGGTTTTGCGTTAAACGATCAAACTGAGTTTGCTGCTGACGAACCTTCAGGCGCAGGGTTTCTAGCTCTTGCTGAAGAGCATTGAACACTTCTGGTTCCAGAACAATCGAAGCAGTCATGGCAGGCGCAGGATGGGGAGAAGGAGCAACTAGGAAGCAACTAGCGATGAACTAGAGCCAATTGGTCAACCTCAGTGGGTGAATCTGAAGAGCAATTAGAGCCAATTGGTCAACCTCAATTGATCAATTTCAAGTTGATCAGCTTGCAATGGCGAAATATGAGCGAAACATGATGAAAATTCAGCAAAAACACAAGCAAAACACAATATTTTACGACCTTGCTTCATGTCATGGTTTGTACCTTAGTTGCAAAAAAAAAATCCATAAATTTGCTGGCGGCAATTGGCAGAAACTGACAGCAATTAATCACCATTGATTCATGACTCAATCATAATCATCCGTAAAAACATCCATGATTGCCATGCACGATCGATATTTGCGATTAATGATTACCATTCATCATGGTCACTAGCGATAGTCACTGATTATTGCATCCATAGAAATTGATCATTTTCCCCGAAACTAATCAACCATCGGATTACAAAATCCGTGAATGCTGATTAATGATCTAGAAACAGTCGATCGGGGCAGGGTTTTGGGGCAGGATTATGGAATTGAAGACAAAATGCAACCTCAATTCGTGAAATTGCGCCCCAGGATTGCTCCAAAAGATCACCAATCTCCAAAACCCATACCCAAAACCAAGGCAGGACGTAGACGTTAGCAACTGAGCTGGCAAAAACGAAAAACCCAGCAGGGCTGACTCAAGGCGCTGCTGCCCAAGGGTTGGCTAGCATTTGTTTCGTTTTTGTGAATGAATTTTCGGGAACCCGGATGATTTGACCCGATCGACCTGAGTTCAGCCTATTGACGCAAATCCGGGAGTGATGCATTTGCTGATAGTCTAAGTCTATTCATCCACGATCCCCAAGTATGAGGATGCCAAAGCTGTTTGAGGCTTGGAGATTGCAGCTCGAAAATGTGCATCGGGATCGTGCCTCGGAAATGCGCAATCGAATCTTCAAATTGCAGCATTGGGTAGAGCAGTGACGGGGTTGGCTGCGATCGAGAGAGCATGAAGGCGGTGGTTATCCCTCGGACTCTCAACAAGACGGAAGAAGCACCCAAAACCGGACGATTTATCCATGCATCACCCGTGAATCATTATCACTCTTTGCAGCATAAGGGAGCGTAATTAAAATGGCTCAGCGGGCGATCGCCCAATGGTGGCCCTTGGCTCAATTGCCGGGGCTGAGTGCGAAGGACTTGTTGCAACTTCAGGAATTGGGACTGGTTGATACCCGATCGCTCCTGCGATCGGCTGCGAGTCGCGACCAACAACGAGCGATCGCCGCCCAATTGCAACTCCATGAGCACCATGTGCGTAAATGGGTTGCCCTGGCGGATTTGGCCCGGGTTCCCAGCGTGGGACTAGATCACTGTGGTTTGCTGCTGCATTCAGGCATCATCAGCACCGTGCAACTGGCACAGCAACCGGCCCACAAACTCCATCAGCAGGTGTTGCGGTTGCATGTGCGAGAGTTGCAGCAGCGCAATCTCTGTCCTGACTTAGGCAAAGTGACGCGCTGGATTTTGCAGGCCCGAGAGGTGCTGGGGCGATCGTCGTCCTGATCGTCTCCCCCGATTGCGTGAATCCCCGGTGGATTCCAGAGTGAATCCCCGGTGGATTCCGGCGGCGATGGCTAAATCACGCGCAGAACACTGGCTACCGATCGAATGGCATCGCTGGCGTGAATGTCAGCCAGGGCGGCACGGAAGTCCCCTTCTCGCACCGCGTGGGTAACTACCACCACTTGGGCTTCGTCGCCGTTCACCTCCGTTTGCACCAGCGATTCCAAGCTGACCAAACGGTTCCCAAAGCAACTGCCGATATGGCCGATCGTGCCGGGGCGATCGCTCGTCAGGAAGCGAACATAGAACCGGGTTTCCAGATCATCCAGTGAGGCGATGGGGCAAAAATCGCTGTGGCTACAAGCCAACATGGGATTAATGACCGGTGTGGCCCGCTCGCCCGTGGCTTGCATGGCCGCCGCCACATTCAACACATCGGAAACCACGGCGCTGGCGGTGGGGCCAGACCCGGCCCCAGGGCCAAAGAACATCACCTGCCCGATCGGCTGGCCTTCTACAAAAATTGCATTGAATGCGCCGTCCACACGGGCCAGGGGGTGGCTGTGGGGCACAAGGGTAGGATGCACCCGCAGCGATACGGCAGGCCCCTGGCGACGGGCGATCGCCAGCAGTTTGATCGCAAAGCCCAACTTGTCCGCGTAGGTAATATCCGTGGCGGTGATGTTGCGAATACCTTCCGTATGCACCGCTTCCCGTTTGATGCGACCTCCGAAGGCTAGGGAGGCCAGGATTGCGATTTTGTCGGCCGCGTCCAGGCCGTCCACGTCGGCGGTGGGGTCGGCTTCCGCGTAGCCCAACCGTTGGGCATCGGCAAGCACATCGCCAAAGTCGGCTCCTTCGGCGGTCATCCGCGACAGGATGTAGTTAGTCGTGCCGTTGATGATGCCGGTGATTCCATTGAGCCGATCGCCCCCCAGGGATTGCTTCAGGGGTTGAATGATGGGGATGCCACCGCCCACGGCCGCTTCCAGCATCAGATAAACCCCCGCTTGCTTGGCCGCATCAAATAGCTCTGGGCCAAAGCGGGCGATCGCGGCTTTGTTGGCGGTCACCACATGTTTTCCGTGGCGGATGGCTTCCAACATCAGCGATCGCGCCGGTTCCAGTCCGCCAATCACCTCCACCACAATGTCCACATCGGGATCGGTGACGATCGATTGCAAATCGGTTGTGAGCTGTTCGCGGGGAATTTCCACCGGCCGGGGCTTATCGAGCGATCGGGCCCCCACCCGATAGAGTTCCAACGATTGCAGGAGCGGGCTGCGGCCGGTCGCGTCCAGCAAAATCTGCGCCACACCCGCTCCAACGGTTCCGAGACCCAACAGACCGACTTTGAAACCCACGACTTTTCCCAACTTTCTCTAAACAATTCGTCCTGGGTCAGGGCGGCCACCCACGGGAGCCACTGACGGAGGAAACACCCGATCGCGATTTGGGGCCGCTTGCTCAACGAGCCTGCTCAGCAAACCTCCCGCACCAGTTTTCGGAGTTTCGCGATCGATCAAATTTCCAAATCGTCAAATTCCTGACCATGGATATTCTGACATTGGGCGGCCCGCTCAAACGGGCCGGTTCCCCGGGTTCACCCATCACCGAACAATCGCCAGGCAATCACCAGGCAATCACCAGGCAATCACCAGACAATCGCTAGATAACGGCTGGGCGATCGCCCCTAGGATTCCGAATCCAGTTGCTCTAGGTCGATTTGATTCAGGTCGATCGGTTGCAGTTGCGATTCAAAGGGCTTAGTGAATCGGGCGGCAGCAATTTCGTTTAACTTATCCAGCGGCGTATCCCAAATAAATTGGGTCGCAGCCTTGGCAAATTCCTGATTTGGGCATTGGTCACCCAAAACACAACCATTGACACAGGCGGTTTTACAGTCGATCGACTGGGGATCCAGGGAATTGGTTATTTGGCTCATGGTGATGATTCCGGCTCTTCTCTGGCCCCTTAACATAGCTGATTTTCCAGTTCAAGCCATTGCAGGTAAGGTGCTCAGTCCTCTGGTTCCCCAGGATTTTGCGATCTCAGAATTAGGGTTTCAAGGATTTGTGGCCGATTGCAAGTTGATCGCAAGTCGATCGCAGGGATCTAAAAACTCGCCCTAACTGTGAACCCGTGCTTGGGGATGCAGCGTCGCCAAAACATCGCTTTCGATCGCCGCCAACTCTGCCAGCCGTTCCATCACCACCGGGCGATCATAGTAGGTATCCGCCAAAACCCAATAAATCCCGTAATGTCGTGCTTCGGAAGCCATTAAGCTGCGATAGAAGGCCGCCAACTTCGGATTGGGGCAATGTTGCGCCAACAGGCCCAGTCGTTCATGGCTGCGGGCTTCGATCAGCCCCGCCACCAGCAGGGAATCCAGCAGGCGACCAGGTTCCTGGCGGCGAATTTGCGATCGCAGGGTGGCCCCATAGGGCGGAGCTGCCAAGGCCCGAGGGGCAATTCCCAGGCGATCGAGCCATTGGTTTACCTGCTCAAAATGCTCCAGCTCCTCTTGGGCGATCGCGGTGAGCTTGCGCACCAGCAGCGTTTTTGTGGGGTATTGGCCCATCAGTTGCAAGGCCACCCCGGCCGCCTTTCGCTCGCAGTTGGCATGATCAATCAGCACCTCATCCAAATGGGCGATCGCCTGGTTCACCCAAGCTTGGGAGGTGGGCTGCTGCAAAAAACGCACCGAGGGCAACTCAGAAACGGCCGGCGGCGGCAGAGAAGGGGAAGACATGGCGATCGGGAGGAAATTGCAAAGAACTGGAACCGTCGATCGAGCAGTTGAATCAACTGGGCGATCAAATTGGCGATCAACTGGGCGATCGATATCAATGCGAAATTAATGCGAACAAATCCAGTGAACCAGGCCATTGAACAACTGATCAACCCAAGAGGCCCAAATATCTCAAACCGGCAGCGGGCGATCGGGACTGCCCCGAAACCATCCCGGAATTCGCGAAATACAATGGCAAACGTTTCCTAGTTGATTCCTGCTCGATCGGGCCCGTTCGCCGCCCCGTCCGCAACCCACGCTGCCGCCCCTCACTCTCCCCACCCCCGTCTATGGCCGTCGCTCGCAAAGCCAAAGCCCGCCCCACAAAAGCCAAAAAACGCAACACCAAAACCAAGAAAAAACGCAATCAGAAGCGAAAAAATGCCAAGGTCAAAGTTGATCCCAAGGAGCTAAAAAAGCGCCAACGGGAACAAGCCAAAGCTCGCCAAGCCTTTATTCAATCCCTCACACCGTCCCTCATTGTGGGTGTGATTTTAGGGGCGATCGCTGCCGTTGCCGTTGATCCCAAAATGGGCGTAGTGGCCGGTGCGGCCATTCCGGTTTTGTCCCTGTCTTTGAAATATCCGCGTCAGGCTTTTTGGGGCTTTTTAATGTATTTGCCCCTCAGCGGCACGGTCACCTATGCCTTGGGTGGCAGCGTGGTGTTGCAATTGGCCAAAGACGGCATTTATTTGCCTGCTTTGATTGGCATTTGGCGATCGTGTCGGCAGATGCGAATTCCTTTCTGGGCCTCCAAAGCCCTGAAACCCACACTCTTGATTTTGTTAACTTGCTCCGTGATTACGCTGCTGTCCGTGAATGGAATGCAGCAGCTTAAAAAGCCCTTTCCTGATGACAAATCGCCACTTGCTTTGGGAATTTTGGGCTTCAAGGTTTTCATGGGCTATATTCCCATTATCTTCTGCACCTATCACCTCATTCGCAGTAAAAAAGAACTGCTGTTTGCTACGCGAATCACATCGGTTTTGGCTATTATTTGCTGTGCATTGGCCTATGTGCAATATTACTTTCTGCTGACGGGTCGCTGTGCGGGCACTGACCACTTGGAAGGATCGGGATTGTTCAAGGCCTCGATCGACGCTCGTTGCTTTGTGGGCGGCTCCTTGGTTTGGAGTCCATCACAAAATATGGTGCGATTACCGGGAACCTTTGTGGCTCCTTGGCAGTGGGCTTGGTTTCTAATTTCCAATGCCTTTTTTACCTATACGACGGCTTTTAATGACCCATCCCCCCTGTGGCGGCTGATTGGCTTGGGAGCCATGGGTGGCATCTTCATGAATGCGGTGATTTCAGGCCAGCGAATTGCCTTGGCGCTCGTGCCAGTGGTGACCGTCATTCTGTTGGTTTTGACGGGGCAAGTCACCAACTTAAAACGCTTTTTGCCGATCGCCCTCGGTTTGGTGTTGCTGTTGGGTGGTGCAGCGGTTTTATTCCCTGATGTGTTGCAAGAGCGGATTGATAGTTTTACCAGCCGTTGGGCTGCTTCTCCGGCCGATGAATTCATTGGGGAGCAGTTTGGATTTGTGCTTAAAAAAGCCCAAAACAATCCCTTTGGGGCGGGCTTAGGCCGAGCCACCAACTCAGCGCGGGTTTTTGGTCGCACAACCTTGATTGAAACCTGGTTTCCCAAGGTGATGTGGGAGGTGGGTTTTCCGGGCATTGCGGCGTTTTTGGCCTTCGTCACGGTGATTACCATCACCACGTTTAAGGCCTATCGATCGGTCAAGGAAAAAAATCTGCGCGGCATCGGAGCCAGCTATTGGGTGTTTGTGCTGTTCATCAGTTATCAAACCTATTACTACCCGTTGGATGTGGATCCAGTGGCGGTTTATTACTGGTACGCAGTCGGGGTGTTGTTGCGATTGCCCGAGATCGATCGCGCCGATCGTAAGCAACGACTCTTGGAAGCCGAGGACGATTCAGAAGACTTAGAGGCAGATTTAACCGATGATTTGGAGGAATCAGCCAATAATGGAACCAGTCGCCGGGGAGCCGCCAAGGCCGCTCCCGGTTAGCATCTGGTTTTAGCATCTCGCTATTTTTGTGCCAGTCTTGTGGGATTGAATCAACGAATCGGCAGGAGCGTCAGGGAGCTTTGTGGATGAGACTGACACCCAACACCAAGGTTTTGATTTGTGGGATTGCCGAACCGCTGGCGATCGACCATGTGCCGCTGATGCGGGACTACGGCACACAGGTGCTGGCGGGTGTCAGCCCCGGCGAAGGGGGCCGATCGATCAATGAAATTCCCGTTTTTGATTTGGTAGAAGAGGCGATCGCCACGGTGGGGCCGATCGATGTGGTGATTGTTTTTTCGCCAGCCTATGCGGCGGTGGATGCGGCCTTGGAGGCGATCGCGGCCGGCATTCGCCAGGTGGTGATGGTGTCGGCCGGTGTGCCGCCGTTGGATATGGTGCGCCTGGTGCGGCGGGCAGAGGCCACCGATACGTTGGTGCTCGGCCCCAATTGCCCGGGAATTATTGTGCCGGGACAGGTGTTGTTGGGAATGCACCCGGCCGAGTGCTATCAACCGGGGTCGATCGGGATTGTCAGCCGATGCAGCACCCTGGCCTACGAGGTGGCGCTGCAACTGACGCGGGCTGGGTTTGGCCAATCGATCGCCGCTTGCATTGGGGCCGATCGCGTGGTGGGATCGTCGTTGCTACAGTGGCTGCAAATGCTGGATGAGGACGATCGCACCGAGGCCATTGTGCTGCTGGGCGAAGTCAGCGGCGATGGGGAACTGCGGGCCGCGCGTTACATTGCCGAAACGATCGATAAGCCCGTGATTGCCTACATTGCCGGACACTTTGCCCCCGTGAACCGCTCGATCGGCCATGCCAACCAGATCGTGGCCTCGCGCACGGAGTTGGGCAAACGGGGCAAAACCGATGTTGCCACCAAGGTCGCCGCGCTCAAGGCCGCCAAGGTGAGAGTGGCCGATCGCCCCTCCAAAATCCCCGAGCTATTGCAAAGGGCCCTGAACACCAAAGCCAAGGCCCCTAGCGCTAAGTGATAACCGGTGGAGCTAGATCTGATTGTCGGCCAACCTAAGAAGCAGCCAGCAACTCATCTAGCTTGCCTTCCTGCTCCAGGGCGTGGATATCATCACAGCCGCCCACATGGTGGTTATTGATAAAAATTTGGGGAACCGATCGCCGACCATTGGCCCGTTCCGCCATCTTGGCCCGCCCTGGCTCATCGCCGTCTAGGACATATTCCGTATATTTCACCCCTTTGTGGTCGAGCAATCGCTTGGCCCGAATGCAAAAGGGGCAAGTTGTCCAGAGATAGATTTCAACGTTGGCAGCCATAGGATGCGATCGCGGTGGTGTTCAAGATTTATGAAGGATTGTATCTAGTTTCTCGATCGCTTGTGGCCTAGCCCAGGCTCCAGCCCACCTTCAGACACCAGAAGGGCGATCGACCCGTCGGTCGATCGCCCTTCCATTCAGACCCCATTGGGCCAAGGCGCATCGGGATCAGCACCCCAGTGAGCCGCCGCGATCAACCGGTGTTCCGCATTCCGGCCGCAATTCCGTTAATGGTCAGCAGGGCCCCGCGCAACAGCTCGCTGCGGCTATAGCGCGATCGCGCCATGCCAGTCGCTGACTGTTGCTTGTGTTGGCGTAACCGCTTGAGCAACGACGCTTGCAGGAAGCCCAAGGGCACGATCGTGCCGTTGCGCAACTGCACCGATCGCTGCAACGCCGGATCTCCATCCAACAGGCGATCGTGGCCCGTAATTTTCAGCACCAGATCCCGAGTCGTCATGTACTCATGGGCAATTTGCTCAAACAGAGCCTCAAACCGGTCTCGGTTGGCCGGCTGCGTCAACTCATTGGTGTAGTGGCGGGCAATTTGCAGATCCACCTTCGCCAACGTCATTTCCACCTTCGAGATCGCCATCTTGAAGAACGGCCACTTGAAGTAGAAATATTGCAGCAGCTTCAGGTGTTCTTCCGGCTCCTGATCCACAAAGTCTTGCAGGGCCGTGCCCACCCCATACCAGGCGGGCAACAGGAAGCGGCTTTGGGTCCAGCTAAACACCCAAGGAATGGCCCGCAGGCTGCTGAGATCCTTCTTGCCACCCCGGCGGGCCGGTCGCGAAGAGATTTGCAATTGACTGATTTCCTCGATCGGGGTGACCTCATGGAAAAAGTCAATGAAATCCGGTTGTTCGTAAATCAGCGATCGGTAATGTTCCCGCGATCGCGCCGACAGGGACTCCACAATCTCATTCCAAGCCTCAATGTCATCAAACCCCGTGCCCAACAGGCTCGATTGAATCGTGGCGGCGGCCACCTTCTCCAGGTTATAGAGCGCCAACTCGGGCAAGGAATATTTGGAAGCCAGCACTTCCCCCTGCTCCGTGATTTTGATGCGGCCTTGGATGCTGCGGCCCGGTTGGGCCAAGATGGCTTCGTAGGCCGGGCCGCCGCCGCGTCCCACGGATCCACCGCGCCCGTGGAAAATCTTGAGGGCCACCCCAAAGCGATCGGCCACCCCTTGCAGCGCCTTTTGGGCCTTGTGAATTTCCCAATTACTGCTGAGGAAGCCCGAATCCTTGTTACTGTCCGAATAACCGAGCATCACCTCTTGCTGATTGCTGGTGGGGGTGTGGGGTCGCATTTTGGCAAATTCTGCACCCGTTTGCCCTTCGGTGGCCGCTTCCAAAACGGCATCGAGGCGATCGTAGCCACCCGCCAACAATGCGCGGTAAAGCCGCATGGAGAACAGCCCCTCCATCACCGACGGCGCACATTTCAAGTCTTCCACCGTCTCAAACAGCGGCACAACGCGCAGGGTTCCTGACCCGGTGGCGGGGTCATAGAGGCCCGCTTCCTTGGCCAGCAGCAGCACTTCCAGCAGATCGCTGGCGTTGTGGCTCATGCTGATGATGTAGGTTTGGCAGACTCCGGGGCCAAACTCGTGCTGTAACTGTCGCACCACCCGCAGGGTTTCGATCGCCTCGCGGGTTTTGTCGGAAAAGGGCAACTCCGCCGGAATCAAAGGACGACGGGTGCTTAATTCCTGCACCAGCCAGGCCGTTCGTTCTGCCTCGTCCATTTCCCGATAAGGCTTGGGCAACAGTTGCAGATATTCCGTAATTTCATCGATCGCAGCTGAGTGACGGCCACTCTCTTGGCGAATATCCAAATGGGCCAAACTAAACCCAAAAATTTCCACCCGACAGATCAGATCTTCCAAATCCGAGCAAACTAAGCCCGTTTGTTGCAAACTGCGCCGAATGAGATTCAATTCCGCCAAAAATTCCGTGCCCGATCGATAGATGCTGACCGGATTGTTTTCCAACATATCCGAGTGCAATTCATCTCCTTCGTAGAGCCGGTTCGATCGCGCCAGGGTGTTAATCAACCGCTGTTCAATGTAAGCCAGCTTCAGGCGATAGGGTTCTTGGCGGAAACGCACCGCATATTTTTCGTAAATATCCGGTAGTCGAGCCTGCTCCTGCTCCAAGGATTCCAGCAGCTCCGGCAGCACATCGCTCCAGTGCAAAGAAAGGCTCAACAAACTGCTGAGACTTTTCACCGATTGCAGATATTTTTTCAGCACCAAGTTGCGCTGATAGCAGGCGGTTTTCCAGGTCACTTCTGGCGTGACGGAAGGGTTGCCATCGCGATCGGAACCTACCCAAGATCCAAACCGACAAAAATCGAAACGGGGCGGAGTCAGGCCCGGAAATGACGATTTCAACGCCCGATCGAACCGGTGATAGAGCTGGGGAATCACCTCAAACAGCACTTCTTCAAAATAGTGCAAGGCGTAGTCCACCTCATCCAGCACCGTTGGTTTGAATTGGTGTAATTCATCGGTGCGCCACCAAAGGCGAATTTCTTCCGTGAGTTTTTGGCGCAGGGTTTGGGCCTCGATCGAGGTGCTCAGCCCCCGATCGCGCAAATCTTCTTCCACCAAATCCAGCTCCCGCAAAATCTTCACCAACCGCCGCTGTTTATCGCGAATCGTGTGGCGCACAATTTCCGTTGGGTGAGCCGTAAAGACCAACTGAATATCCAATTGATCAATCAACTTTTGAATTTGCCGAGGCGGCACATTCAGTTGTTGCAAATAGGGAAATAGCCAATAGAACGTACCGCAATTATCCGGAATCTGATCCGGTTTGGGAATGCTCCGCTCCAGCACCTTTGCTTCAATTCCACCCTTCGATTCAGGATTGTCAAAGGGGCTATGGTTGCTAAAAAGCTTCGTCAAAATGGGCTGACTGCTGGCAGTTTCGTATTGCCGTTGTTGATCGCGTTGTTCGTAATGTTGCTCAACGATATTAATCAGTTGAAAATAAAGGGCAAAGGCACGCGCAGCCCGAATTGCCGAATTAAGGTCTAGGTTTTCAACCAGCTTCAAAACATCAGCTTCGCAAAAATCAGCGGCTTGGCCGTCCGGCGCGCAGAGATCCAACAGTCGATCTAGCAGGGATACCAATTCCTGACCGCACTCCTGTTGCAACACCTGCCGCCACAGGTCTTCCATCACCTTGAGACGATGCCGCAAAAACAAGTCTGATGCCGAGGCTGCGGCAACTTCTCGATCGAGCGAATGGATGGTCGAACTCATAGAGCGATCGGCTGGCTCGGTAAGGTTGGTCATGCTCCCTAGATTATAGGAAGGCGGGGCTTTAGAAACCCATCCTCATCCCGCCAGCTCGCCAGCGGGTGGGTTGTTGATGAGGGACGGGAAACCTGAATCCTGTTTGGGTCTGGGGGTGGGCAGTTTCCCCCCAAGGAGCCAACATGGTGCATGAAATCCCGGATGGATTGTGCGTTTAAACGGCCCCAGAATCGGTATAGCCCTGTACGGTTTCCGGGTTTTGCAGCCGAATTAAATCATTTGCTTGGCGGGTTTGCATCGGATCAAGATTTTTGATCACCAACAGGTATTGATCTTGATCAAGTCGATTACGATAGGCCAGCACATCGCCGTTACCTCCCGTCAGGCCCAGGCCGCCTCCAACGGTCACGCTGCCCATGGCTCCCCCGATCGCCCCCAACAGACCACCTACCAAATGGTTGCCCACCGGGCCAGCCCATTCCGTGAAGGTTTGCAACCCCGTCGCCAAGCTGAATCCCACGCCGGCCAAAAAGCCAAAGGGAATTGTCCAAAAAGCCATCATCTTAATTTGGCGACGAGCCTGCTGGCTGGGGTCAATGAAGCCAAATTCATCGGCGGTTTTGTAGCCCTTGCCCAAAATGGCCATTTGCTTGAGGTCAAAGCCTGCCGCTTCCAGGGCCGTGTAAGCCGCTTCCACGCCCATGCGATCGGCAAAGACAGCAATTAGGTAGTTCATCAACCAACTCCAAGAAACAAGCCCTAAAAACCAAAATCAGGATTGAGCTTACACTCCATCCTGATTCTGACTCGACAGGCATCATAGCCTACGCACTGTCTTGAGGATTGCCACCCGGCAATCTGACGAGTTGCGGGGCCGGTTGCTGGTCTAGTTGCTGGGCAGGTTAATGGCCATCAGCGATCGATCCAAACCCGCCGAAGTGGCCAGCGCTTGCCAAGCGGCTGCTCGATCGCCCGAGCGATCGGCTTCAATCACGCTGCTCACCGCGTCGTACCAAATGCCCGCACGAGCATAGGCCGCCGCCGCCGTCAGCCGATCGGGAGCTGCCGTTGCTTCCGCCACCGCAGAGCTGGCTTCCACCCGTTGAATCCAGCCGCTAGCGAAGGTGTTGCGCGGTTCTTCGCCGTTGGCCGTTTCGCAAGTGACCGAAACGTACCATTGATAGGCCTTGCCAGCGGTCAGGCCTTGGCCCTTATCCCGCAGCTTCACCTGCACCAAGCCGCCTTCCTGGGGAAGAGCGATGGTTTGCTCGTCCAAGTCGGCTTCCGTTGCGTCCGTCAACCGGAAACGAGCCGTGCTGCCCATCCCAGCGGGCACATAGACCCACAGCGAAGGATGAGCACTGGCCGTCAGCGCACCCTGTTGGCCGGGAACTAAGGGCATGAGGGCCAAGGCCGAGGAACCACAAGCACCGCGCCGGCCTCCACTGACCGTGTGGCGAAGGGTGCGGTTACCCCGGGGAGCGAACCCAGCTTCTTGGCTCGGGAGCGAATTAAAGCTAACGGCGGGCCCTTCTGAGCCAGCTTGACCGTTAACCAAAGGCATTCCTGCCGAAGCGGTGAAACTTGAAAGGGCGATCGCCCCGGCCGTCAAAACCGAGGAAACAAAGAATCGGGAGAGCATGCGATTGGGCACCATAAGAACTACCCCTTATGAGACTGATACAAGCAAAAGCAGTAGCGACCTACAAGGGCTGGATGTTATCTGTCCTCGCGGCTGCTGTTCCCTACCCCTGAGACTCTATTGAAAACGATACTCGGGAAAAAGTAGTGAACCATGTTCCGATCGCGGCTTCGGTTGGGCCATGGTCTGGATTGATCATGACCATAGCTGTGCCCTGCGAACCGCAAACTCAACACCAGGCGAGGACGGAAGCGAATTCCCGTTCAGTCAATAGATGCCCCTGGAAGCCGAGTCCGTCTAGACAGTTAACAAACTGTCTCTCAGTGTATGGCATTCCCCCAAACCAGCTATGTACCGATCAACACTCAGTTCACGGTGAGCTGACTGATCTTACCGGCGGGCGGGCGCGAAACAGGAACCAGAGCGATCGCGCTAAATCCTACGCTGAGCGCGGAACGCCCCTTGCGGAGCGCGATTCACAAAGCGAGCTTGAGGGAAGCTTGGCGAAAGCAGTCCCCTATTGGGAATTTTGAAGAAATGTAAAGAGTCGCAAACAATCGCAAGCTTGAGCTGGACTGCCTCAAGCGGGATCGAAAAGTTGGATCGAATTTGACTCAACTTGATGGATTCAGCTTGGCAGACTCAACTTAGACTCAACTGAATTTTGGGAAGCGGGGCAGCCCCTTTCCAGCCGATTCTGAAATCGGAAAACCGCGTTTTTGCCATTGTTTTTGCCATTGATTAACCCACTGGCCCCCTAACCCATTAACCCATCAGAATCACCCGATCGAGCACATGGATCACGCCATTGGCCGCTTCGATGTCGGCCGCCACCACCGTGGCATTTTTCACCTCGAAGTTTTTGCCAACCCGCACCGGAATTGGAGCACCTTCAAGCGATTCTAGTTGGGTCATCTGGGCCAAATCCGCTTGGGTGTATTTACCAGCCACCACGTGATATTTCAGGATGCGAGCCAGTTGTGGGGGGTTTTGCACCAGGGTTTGCACCGTGCCGGGTGGGAGCTGAGCAAAGGCCTGGTCGTTGGGCGCAAATACGGTGAAGGGGCCTGGACTTTTCAGGGCTTCGACCAATCCAGCCACCTTGACGGCGGTTACGAGGGTTTCAAAGGAACCGGCATTAATGGCAATGTCAACAATGTCGGGCATGGTCAAGGATGGGGGTGAAGTCCAGGTACGGGGCAATGCAGAGCCTCTGAGGCCCAAGGTTGCCGCTAAATCCCAATCATCCTACCGTCGATCGCCCGATCGATTGGCGGTGGGCAATTTTGGAGTTTTAATACCTCCGATTGGGCATGGTTGGCCCGCCCCGCTGTCCTTGGAAGATGGCAGCCATCCCCAGACAGCAGAGCAGGGCTAGATCTAGCAACGATGAGCTACATCGAATGAGCTACTAATGAGCTACATCGATTGGCATTAAGCAATTGGCAATCAGCAATCAGCAATCAGCAATCAGCAATCAGCAATCAGCAATCAGCAATCAGCAATCAGCAATCTGAGACTGGCCGGAGATTGATCTGAAAGTGACCTGAGCGATCGATTGGGTAACTGATCGCCGCTTCGTTACCAGCCCAACACGTAGGCAAACACCAACGGAGCCACGATCGTCGCGTCACTTTCAATCACAAACCGGGGCGTGTCGATCGACAGCTTGCCCCAGGTGATTTTCTCGTTGGGCACGGCTCCCGAATAGGAACCATAGCTGGTGGTGGAATCGCTGATTTGGCAGAAATAGCCCCACAGCGGCGTTTCGCGCAGCAGGTCTTGCTGCAACATGGGCACAACGCAAATGGGGAAGTCGCCCGCAATGCCGCCCGCAATTTGGAAGAACCCGATCGACTGGCCGCTCTCGATCGAAACCTTCGTGTAGTAGTCCGCCAGGGCCATCATGTATTCAATGCCCGTGCGCACCGTGTGGACATTTTTGATGTCGCCCTCAATGCAGCGAGCCGCAAAAATGTTCCCCAGGGTCGAATCTTCCCAGCCGGGCACAAAGATCGGCAAATTCCGTTCAGCCGCCGCCAACATCCAGGAATTCTTGGGATCGATTTGGTAATACTCCTTCAAGGAGCCATTCAGCAGCACTTCGTAGAAGAATTCGTGGGGGAACTTCCGTTGCCCAGTCGCATCGGCCGCCTTCCACACATCCAGCACGGCTTTTTCCATGCGGCGAATGGCTTCTTCTTCCGGAATGCAGGTATCGGTGACCCGGTTCAGATGCTTGTCCAGCAGTTTTTGTTCATCTTCTGGGGTCAAGTCCCGATAGTTCGGAATCCGCACATAGTAATCGTGGGCCACCAGGTTAAAGATGTCTTCTTCCAGGTTGGCCCCCGTGCAAGAAATCGCGTTGATTTTGCCTTGGCGAATCATTTCCGCCAGCGACAGGCCCAATTCTGCCGTGCTCATGGCTCCGGCCATGGCCAGCAACATCGGATTTCCGGCTTCCACATGCACCTTAAATGCTTCAGCGGCATCCACCAAGGCCGCTGCGTTGAAGTGGCGGTAGTGGTGTTTGATGAACTGACTGACGGGGCCCATAGGTTACTTGCCTTTCAACAAAAGAGTGCGACACAACCAGCAGCCCCGGAATTTGCGTCCAAGGGTCGATCGCGCTGCCCCAGCGTTGACCGAGGATGATTCAAGCCCAGCATCCTTCAGCCCAGGGGGCGATCGCGCGCGATCGAAAAAACGGGGCTGCAATCCAAAACGATCATCCTACCGCCTTGGCCTCAACGAAACATTAAGAAGCGGCACAAACCTGGTTTCGTCCCCCATGTTTGGCGGCATAGAGATAGCGATCGGCTTCTGCAATCATCGCCTCATAATCTCCCAGGGCTAAATGGTCAGAAACACCAATGCTGAGGGTGACGCTGAGTTCTGGGTGAATTTTGGGCCAAGGCGCTTGTTCGATCGCCTGGCGAACTTTGTTGCAAGCCGCCACCGCATCCGCTGAGCCGATGCCCGGCAGTGCAATCACAAATTCTTCGCCCCCATAGCGAGCACAAAGATCGCTCGATCGCAGATTCTTTTGCAGAATTTGCGCCACCCCTTTCAAGACCCGATCGCCCACCGCGTGCGAAAACTGATCGTTGATTCGCTTAAAGAAATCCACATCCCCGATCGCAACACTCAAGGGAGAACGATAGCGCTGAGCCTGCTCAAATAATTGGCTCATTTGCCCATTAAAGTGACGGCGATTAAACAGTCCCGTCAGCTCATCTCGAATGCTCAACTCTGTGATTTTGGCGTTCGCCTTTTCCAAATCCAAGATTTTTTGACTTAGGGCCTGTTGCAGTCGATAAATCTGTAAATGGGTGTTGACCCTTGCCAACACTTCCAACTCTTGAAAGGGCTTGGCGATATAGTCCACACCGCCCACCTCAAACCCCTTAACCTTGTCGTGAACAGCGTTGGCCGCGCTGATAAAAATGATCGGGATAGACTGCGATCGACGATCAGCCTTCAAGCGTTGACAAACTTCATAACCATCTAGGTTTGGCATCCGAATATCTAACAAGATCAGGTCTGGGCGATGGGCCGCGATCGCCTTCAGCGCCTGTT
This sequence comes from Limnothrix sp. CMB-01, assembly GCF_055193175.1. Lineage (NCBI taxonomy): Bacteria > Bacillati > Cyanobacteriota > Cyanophyceae > Pseudanabaenales > Pseudanabaenaceae > Limnothrix > Limnothrix sp. CMB-01. Next base: position 4,082,721 of record NZ_CM143720.1, on the reverse strand, counting down.
CTCCGCTGTTAACCGGCCGCACCTTGTGACCCTCCCGCACCAGCAACTGGCTCAAGACTCGCAAGTTCACCAAATTATCATCCACCAACAGGATGTTGCCTTGCACTGTCGGGATTGTGCAGGGCGGTTGATCCAGTTCATGGATGGCTTCGTGCTGGCCGTCTGCTGGGGGGACACGATCGATCATTGAATAGTTCATCGGCTCTGCATCCTGAAGATTGTGGTTTCGAGTTTCTGAAAATTTGCAAATTTAATTCACGAATTGTGAAACTCGAATCATGAAATTCGTGAATTTATCCTAGTTGCCAATGAAGCGAAGGAGCAAAATACAAGCACAATACTTAAAAAAATTCACTAAGCACTAATTAAAAATATCAATCAAATATCAATTAGCTGTCAATCAAATTTCGTGACAGTCTCATGGCAATTTTGTAACGGTTTCATGACAGATTGATACTCAACAATGACTGTAATTGATCATAGTCATAATCATGCAAAATACGATTCAGTTGAGCAATGATTAACGCCTCTTCCGGGGGCAACTTATGAATTAAATATTCCAGTTCAAAAAAGTCCGCTTCTTGGGCGGCTTTCAGCATTTGCTTGCGCCAAGGTTCTGGCAAATTCCGTAGTTTTTGACTCACGCGATCGGTGAGTTCAGGGCTGGCCACGGGCGATCGCCCGCTGAAGCTGCTGCTAATCTCGCTTTCCAAACCGGTGGATAAGTTGGCATACAGATAGCGAACCTGGAGATGATGGGCGATCGCATCCAAAATCGTTTGCTCTCGGAAGGGTTTGCGCACAAATCCATCAAAACCGGTTGCTAAAACCTCTTCTTCATCTTCCTGAAAAGCACTGGCCGTCAGGGCCAGAATAGCCACAAACTGCTGTTTTGAGCGGGCTAGTTTCTTAATTTGTCTCATGGCCGAAATGCCATCAAGTTGCGGCATCCGTAAATCCATCCAAATTAGGTGGGGCTGCCATTTAGACCACTCCTCAATCGCCTGATAGCCGTCATGAACTTCCCGAACAGCAAACCCCACACGCTTGAGCAATTGACTCAAAAGGGTGCAATTTTCCGGGCGATCGTCAGCAATCAAAATTCGAGGAATTGGGGAATCGGGCGCTAGCCCAATAATTTGTCTGGGATCGGGATTGGCGCTGTTTGGTTCTCCAATGGGCGCACTGATCGAAAAGTGAAAAGCAGTGCCCTGATTGGGCTGGCTTTTAACCGTAATTTCGCCCCCCATGAGTTGTATAAAAGAGCGACTGAGGGCTAATCCCAATCCGGTTCCTGCGCGGCTCGATCGCCCCGATGCGGTTTGCTCAAAAGACTGGAATAACTTGGGCAACTCAGCCGGTTCAATGCCCACCCCGGAATCAATCACTTCCACTATCAGGCGATCGGGCGGTGCATATCGCACTTGCACAGAAATGCCCCCTTCCGGCGTAAACTTAATAGCATTGCCTAAGAGATTGACCAACACTTGGCGAAATTTGCCATCATCCATCACCACACAGGCAGGCAAGGCGGAATCCAGTTCAAAATCGAGGCGTAATCCCTTTTGATGGGCAGCCAACTCGAACATGGCCATGACTTCTTTAAAGAGCGATCGCACCTCGATCGACTGTGTAACAAGTTCCGCCTTGCCCGCTTCAATCTTGGCCATCGACAGGAAGTTATCAATGAGTCTCAATAAATGCTCGCCGCTCATCTGAATCACGGCCAGGTTAGTTTTTTGCTCCTCGGTTAAGCCAATATCGCGCTTCATCAGTTGCGAAAATCCAATGACAGCATTCAGCGGCGTTCGCAACTCATGGCTCATATTCGACAAGAATTCACTCTTAGCCTGATTAGCTAGTTCCGCTTGGTGCTTGGCTGCTTCGGCCTGTTGCTTTTGGCGGGCTAATTTTTGCTCTGCCAGTTGGCGTTGGTGTCGCATGGCCACAAACTCAGTCGCCAGTTGGCCAATTTCACCATTCGCCTTAACCTCGATCGCGCGGTCTAAATTACCTTGCTTCATCAAACGAACAGCTTCTGTTAATTGCTCCAAAGGCTGCGCGATCGTATTTCCCCAAAAATAACCCATCATCCCAATGGGAAGCGCTGTAACCAAAAAAGCCAACAAAAAACTAACTCGCACACTTTGTTCATAGGCTAGGAAGCTGTCATCTACTTCCGAATCATTTTCAAATACAATGAAACCAATAATTTGCTCATCTAATTGCAGCTCAGAAATGCGCTGTGACCATACTTGAGACCACCAACGTTGCAAGTCGAAAAATGGGACGCGATCGCCCCGCGCGGCCCGCTCAGGCGGCAGGATATAGTTGCCTCCTGAGTCCACCACGGAAAACAGCGGGCGGCTGGGGGGCCAGGCTCGCTGGTCGGTTCTGGTTTGTCCTGGCTTGGGAGGTGGGAACAGGCCAGGCATCGTTGCTGGATCTTCTGGCAACTCCGGGAAATCCGGTGGCAAAGCGGCTTCCGAATTGCACGATGATGCCCCGAATCCCCCATGGGTCACGGGAGGCGGAGAGGGTCGCCCAAACATCACCAAAGGGCCTAGCCAAGCCTTGAGCCGCTGAAGCCAGCTTTCCACAGGACAATCGATCGGGCGGGGATCCTTAGGCAGGTCAGCGGCGCGATTGTGGGCCAGTGCTGCCCGACGGCGCTGGATGAAGTGGCCTAGATCTTCCCGCTGCTTGGCTGCGTCCCAAGATCCAGCCGATTGGTAATAGGCCAATACGTGCGATCGATACTTTTCTTGGTGGCCCTGCACGGTGGCCGGCGAAAAAGAAGCCCGCATCATCTCCAGGGTCAAGTGACCGACCACCGCCGCCCCTAGCCAGCCACTAGCCACCACAGCAAGGACGATTTTGGTGCGCAGGGGCAAAAATTTCATGGGCAAATTAGGGGCTGACGGCCCTTGCTTCTCACCATTTCAGTCTGCGATCAAAGTCCACGATCGCACCCCACGATCGCCAAAGGGCAGGCTTGGGGATCAGGGGATCAACTGCATAACCTATCCCTTGGCCCGGCGACGGTGCTTGCGAGCAGCCCGTTCCACCTGATCTTGCTCATAGTCAATCAGTCGGCCAAAGTAGGGATGTTGTCCCAAATCGAGCGACATGTAAACGTGGCGGCGCACATTGTCAAAGCCCTTGCGGGTAAAGAACTTCACTGCCGGTTCATTAGCGGGATCCGTATCAATAAATAGGCTGCGGGCCCCTTGGTGGATCGTGCGCTCCACGAATCGATCAACCAAGGAGTCGGCCACGCCCCGGCGCTGGAATCGGTGATCAACCCCGAGCCAATTGATGTAGCCGTAGGTCACCTGTTTTTCAATCACCGTACCCAACACAAATCCCGCAAACTCGCCTTCCACTTCCGCAATCAGGCAATATTCCGGATCCGTGTTGTAGAGGCCCGTGACCTCCCACTCATCCCAAGTGCGGTAAAGCGTGGGATACAACTCATTTTGAAAAAGCTGCTCGCCCAAGTGAAAGACCGGAGCGAGGTCATCGATCGTCATGTCGCGAGTAACCACCGCATTGGCCGGGGCCGGCTTGGCGGCCGCAGACTCCGCAGGGGGTGAAGACTCAGACCCGAGACCAACATTAGCCCCAGCCCGCGATTCGGACGACTGGGAAGGTAGATGAGGCGAATGAGAAGGCGATGCGTCAGTGGTCACAATAAACCTTAGGGCTGGTTGAACAACACCAAAACCAGCCCGCGATCGCCATTTTATGCGATCGCCATTTGATGGGAACGGATGCGGAGGGACTCGAACCCCCGACCCTCAGAACCGGAATCTGATGCTCTATCCAACTGAGCTACGCATCCAGGGTCGGCTATGCAAGCGGCCGCGCAAGCGCCACTCAACATCGCTTGGCTATATTACCACTTCTGACAGCGATCGCCCCTCTCATTTTAAAATTTTAGGGTTGTAAAAATGGTTTGATATTCGCCAACCCCATCACAACCAACCATTACACCCAACTAAGGAGAAGCTCGCTGTGGTTGCCACTGCCCTTAACACCACCCGTTCAGAAGAAATTTTTGCCGCTGCCCAAACGCTGATGCCCGGCGGCGTGAACTCGCCCGTGCGCGCGTTTAAGTCCGTGGGTGGTCAGCCGATCGTGTTCGATCGCGTCCAGGGAGCCTATGCCTGGGATGTGGACAACAACCGCTACATCGACTACGTGGGCACTTGGGGCCCCGCCATCTGCGGCCATGCCCATCCCGAAGTGTTGGAAGCCCTGAAAGCCGCGATCGACAAAGGAACCAGCTTCGGTGCGCCCTGCTACCTAGAAAACGTGCTGGCCCAGATGGTGATTGATGCCGTCCCCAGCATTGAAATGGTGCGCTTCGTCAACTCCGGCACCGAAGCCTGTATCGCCGTCCAGCGCCTGATGCGTGCTTACACCGGCCGCACCAAGCTGCTGAAGTTTGAAGGCTGCTACCACGGCCACGGCGACATGTTCTTGGTCAAGGCCGGCTCCGGCGTGGCTACCCTCGGTTTGCCCGACTCCCCTGGCGTGCCGAAAAACGTCACCGCCGACACCCTGACCGCCCCCTATAACGACCTGGAAGCCGTCAAGGCCCTGTTCGCGGAATATCCCGGCGAAATCGCGGGCGTAATCCTGGAGCCGATCGTGGGTAACGCGGGCTTCATCGTCCCCGAACCCGGCTTCCTGGCGGGTCTGCGCGAAATCACCAAGGAAAACGGCGCGCTGTTGGTGTTCGACGAAGTGATGACCGGCTTCCGGATCGCCTACGGTGGTGTGCAAGAAAAATTCGGCATCACCCCCGACCTGACCACCCTCGGTAAGGTGATCGGCGGTGGGCTGCCCGTGGGTGCTTACGGCGGCCGCCGCGAAATCATGCAAATGGTGGCTCCCGCAGGCCCCATGTACCAAGCGGGAACCCTGTCGGGCAACCCCTTGGCCATGACCGCTGGCATCAAAACCCTGGAACTGCTGCGTCGTCCCGGCAGCTACGAATATCTCGACCAAATCACCGGCAAGCTGATCACCGGCCTGTTGGCGATCGCCCGGGAAGCGGGTCACGAAGTCTGCGGCGGCCACATCAGCGGTATGTTCGGCATGTTCTTCACAGCGGGCCCCGTGCGCAACTACGAAGAAGCGAAGGCCGCTGACCTGACCAAGTTCAGCCGTTTCCACCGGGGTATGTTGGAGCGGGGCGTGTACCTGGCTCCCTCGCAGTTTGAGGCGGGCTTCACGTCGTTGGCCCACACCGACGAGGACATCGAAGCCACCTTGGCCGCCGCTCGCGAAGTGCTGTCGAGCCTGTAATCGCAAACGGCGCTGAATGACTCAGTTGATGAGCGGGAACAGGTTTTGGATCTGTTCCCGCGCTGAGTTTCATCAAAGAGCAACCCAAGTCCGACAGGGCAACGGCTGTAACTCCGACAAGCGCCGAGTTTGATAGAGATATCGAGTTCGGAGGACAGCCGATGGAAACCCTCGAAGACATCAAGTTGTTGTTGGAAGTGACGGCGGCTTTGGCGGCTTTGTCGCAGACCTTTCCGGTGGCGGCGATGTTGGCTGGTTCGGCGGCGATCGCCTGGTTGGTGTTTCCTGGCTTGAAGCGATCGCGTGACAAGAAGTAGGTTCGATCGAGGGCGTGGGGACTAGCAACCCTGCGCCCTCAACTCTTTTCAAGACAATTCATCTTCATAAGCCTGGGCAAGGTCTTGATCAATTCTTGTATTTTCAAAGTCCTCGGGTTGATCAAGAGTTAATGTGCCAAAGCATTGTTCAAAAGGACTTTTAGGGCCTGAATTGATTCCTACTTCAGAAGTTTCAAGTGACTCATCAGGAGACTTGCTAGCATTTTCCAGGTAACGACTTTTCAGGAAAAGTGTGAATTCGAGAACTAGCTCTAAAGCGGGTTCAGGTAATTCGTCAATCAAGAGTAGTAATTGCTCTTTGACAGTCGTCATGGCTCGCTAAGTTTGATAGAAGGCTTTGTTGGTGCGCTCAATCTGCGATCGATTACTCATCTTCGCCAATTGTGCCAAAAATAGATGAGACGAGAGTAATCTACTCCCGTCTCATTCGGCTAGGTTTCGACTGATCGGCCAATGGTCATAACCACGCTCATCATCACCAAATCATATCCAGGCCATGAACGGGATTGATCATCGCGCGTTGCACCTGTTCGATCCGGCGTGTTGCTTCCATTTTGGTGAGCCAGTTGATCGCTTCTTGGAAATGTTGATTGCTCTGGGTTTGGTTGAAGAGTGACTGATGAGTTTTACCCAAGTAGTAGTGAATCAGGGGAGCGTAGACTTTCATCTGCCCATCCGTCACCACTTCAAGGCATTTTGAGAAGGTCGCTAGTGCTTCCTTGAAATCTGAGCTGTAGTAAGCTAAAACGCCCTCCGATTTCTGCGCAAGAAAATTCAATGTTGCATCTTTAAGCGTCGTCTTGGTCACCAATTGAAGCTCATTCAACTCTTGACCAGCTTGCTGTAGATCTCCTAGATGGGAGTGAAAGTGACAAGCTAAGTCTGCCCAGAGAGCAGAGTCGTGAAAATCAAAGGCGCATTGGTAAACCTTCTTCTGGTCTTGGATTTTAGCTTTCAGAAGATGAATTTCATCGATAGAGATGTCGCTTGAGTCTTGTTGCAGAAATTCGGCCAACTCAAACAGGATGGAATCACTGACAAGATGGAGAATGATGCTTTCAGGGAACTCTCGACCAAAGCTGCTCAAGGGTGATTCAATGCTGATTTCAAAGTTGCTCTCACATAGCAAGCCAACCTTTCTTAAGTTCTGAAAAATTTTCTTGGCATCCGAGTAGTCTCCTTCAACCAGTCGCAACCATAGCAGTCCAGAATAGGCGAGTAGCCTGACTTCCAAGTCATCATCAAAAAAGCTTGAGACTTCTCGAAGCAGTCTTGTGCAGAAGATAGCTCGCCAAGGTGGGTATGGGAATGTAGCATCCAAGCCCAGCAGTCACCTCGATAGCCTTGAATTTTCAGAAAGACATCATCCATTGACGAAAAAGATTCGCACAAATTCAAAATTTTAGTCCAGGTTTCAATCGCTTCTTTGTAATTCCCTTGGTAGTAATTAGAAACACCCATAGAGCCCAGCAAGAGAGTAGTAGACTTCGGGGAAAGCTTTTCCTCAATCTGATTTGCACAACTGAGGAAGTAGTCAGGTCGTCCACTCCAGTTCAGGTAGGCATTGAGACGATTTTGACCCAAGCCAGGTGTGATGCTGCACATCAATGATGCAGCTTTCTCAAATTCATCAATTGCAACAAAATGGTGAAATGATTCGGTGCAGGCGAGAATTTTTTGGGAACCCTCAAAATCTGCATAGTGCGCTTGCCAGTAGCTGGCTGCTTGGTTATGGGACTGTTGCCAATCTTCGCTGATCTTCAAATGTTTACGAGCAAACTGGGCGGTGAATGGCTCCATCAAGTACCCTTGATCTTGACGCTTAAGCAGTGAGCGACGTAACAAGCTTTTAATCAATTGCTGATGTTCCTCGGTCGGTACATCCCACAACAAGCATTCCACACCTGCCAACGTGATTACAGGAATTTCCTCATAGCGATAGCAACCCATACGACAGAATAGACGAGCAGCATTTGGGTTCGACTTCTTCAAATTCTGAAATTGACTTTCAAGCAAAGTCTCTAGCTCAGGATGTTCCGACGAATTTACTTCTGGACGAGACATATATTCAATCAAGTTGTTGTTGGCATCTTCGCGAGTTGCACCGGCAATGATTTCCATAGCTTTAGCATTCCCACCATAGGAATGACGAAGTTTTGACAATGTAGGCGAATGAATCACAATGCCGCGATTCTCAAAAAAGGTGTGCCATGCCGATAACGGCAAACCATCCAGCATATGAGTGACGGCTGCGATCGAAGGTTCGCAAACTCGTACGCGACTTGTAACCAACGTCAGAGATTTCAGCGTGGGATCGCTCAAAGTTCGCAGCAATTCCACATAATCTCGACAATCTTCAATCAATCGTCCCTGCTCATCCAGGGCCGTTTCCAAGTTGTCAATCCAAATCCCGATCGGCGTGGTTTGTAATTGACGCTTCAGACGCAGCAGAGAAACTCCCAGATTGTGACCAGTCTGTTGTTGCAGATCAAACATCAGCCAATCATCCACAAACCCAGAAACCGGCGCTAAGTATCGCGCTTCCCGAGCCACGGGTAACTCAAGAACTTTTTGAGGGAAGTGTGTGCTGAGGAAGTTGCTGGCTAGGGTGCTCTTGCCCACGCCACCACCGGCTTGAATCACAATCAGGCGGTGCTGTTGGCTCAAACGTTCCAATTCAGCAATATCTGCTTCCCGACCCAAAAAGCTAGGATTGAAGACTGCTGTTTCATGATCATCTTCAGTCCCAAAATCGGCAATTTCTTGGAGGTCAAGACCTAGGCGATCGCAAATTTCTTGGAAATACCATCGATCAACTGGCCGACCTCGAAAGAAGTTGTAAATTGTGTCCCGTGAACGCCCCAGATCTAATGCAAGTGCTGATTGGCTTAAACCATTACGCTTCAGGGCGACTTTGGCGCGATCGCGATAACGATCAGCAACTCGCAACGATCTACTCATGGGACACTCATCAACCGCTTCAGCCCAATTATACAAGCCATCAATTGAGACTCTCAGTAGTGAGTTAATTGCTTGATATTGAGTCGAAAGTTAAGCAGTGCGCACCACCAACTGATTGCCGTTGTCGTAGCCCACAACCTCCAGGCGATCGCCCTCATGCAAGTTCAACCCATCCCCATTGGCAATCGACCAATAGGATGCTTGGAACCAAACCCGCCAGCCCCCAGTCACCGGGCTGCGATATTTGACGATCGCCGTCCCGATCGCCGCCGCTGCTGGTTGCCTATCGCCATAGCGCCGCACTTGCTGGCTCGCTTGCACACCCGTTGAAGACAGCCACAACAGTCCCATCGACATGACCTTGACCTCCCAAAACACTTTGGACAACGGTGTTTAACCCGATGAATTTAGTTTGGGCGACGACTGTTGGAGTTACGGATGGTGCTGCGTGGGTGACTGTCGGACTTGCTGAGGCAACTTGTCGGACTTTTGTTGAAGTTGTGGGCGATCGCCATTGCGACATTTTGGCAGTGCCCCCTGAGGATTATCGTACTAAAATCAGATAGTGGTTTCCGTAACCGCCGTTCTTAGAGTCTCTGATGGAGGAGGCGCGATCGATGAAAGGTCACTGTCTGTGCGGGGCGATCGCCATTGAAGTTCCCGACAAAACCACCGTGGATGCTTGTCATTGTGGGATGTGTCGTCGATGGAGTGGTGGCCCAGCGTTGGGAATTGCTTGCGGTTCCAATGTGCAAATCGAAGGAAGCGAGAAACTGAAGGTTTACCGATCGTCCGACTGGGCTGAGCGAGCATTTTGCGGTGAATGTGGCACGCATTTGTTTTATCGGCTGGTTCCGACTCAGGACTATTTTGTGCCAGCAGGATTATTTGCCGATGACCAGCCTTTTGAATTCACGGAGCAAATTTTTGTCGATCGCAAGCCCCATTACTATGACTTTGCGAACCAAACGGTGAACCTGACGGAGGCGGAAGTGTTTGCCAAGTTTGCCGCGATCGCCCCTGACTCTTCCGAAGGGGAACCCGCATAGTTCCGAATTAATTTGCTGAGTTGAAATGTCCCATGATTTTGAGTTTTCAACTCGATCGGGGCATTGCAATGTTGACGATGAATCATGAAAAACACTGGCAGGGCGATCGATCATTTTTGATCAGCTTGCCAGTGTTTTTGGTGGACTGGTTGTTGATGAATTGCCCAAAAAGCCCATCAACGTTGATTGTTGGGTTGTTGATTGTTGGGCTGCAAAAATGCGGTTCCTAAATTTGTTCGGGAACCCCAATTTTCATCACCTTCATGGGCGTGGTGATGCGTCTAGCTTTCAGGGCTGCGGCAAACTGTTCCGGTGTGCCCGGCAACGAAAATAAGCCGTAATGCATGGGTATCACCAATTTGGGGCGCACCAATTCCACCGCTTCAGCGGCGCGATCGGGGCCCATGGTGAATTTGCCACCAATGCAGGTCAACATCAAATCTACGGGGCCAAATTTTGGAATGAGGGCCATGTCGCCAAACAGGTCTGTATCGCCCGTGTGGTAGAGGGTGGGGCCGTTTTTCACCTTGATCCAAAAGCCGCCCGGGTTACCTGCATAAAAGGGTTGGGGGCTGCCATCTGTGCTGACGGTGGAACTATGAACCGCTGGCACGAATGCCACTTCCACTTCCCCATCCAGCAAGGAAATTTGACCGCCGAAGTTGCCCAGGGCCGGAAATTGCAATTGCTCTTTGGGGTAGCCCAACACGGAAACCAGAGCATTGGCCAAGTCAAAGGTGGCCACCAATTGGGCCCCGGTTTTTTGGCCGATCGCCACTGCATCTCCCACGTGATCGTTGTGGCCGTGGGTGACGAGCACCAAATCAGCCCGATCGAGCTGGTTCAGGATGGCTTTTCCCTCGGGGTTGGCCGGATTTTGCAACCAGGGATCGAGCCACAGCACTTTGCCCGAAGGGGTGGTGAGCTTGAAGGCCGATTGGCCATACCAAACCAGTTCCGTACCGCCGGGGGTTGCGGCCTGGCTGGGCTGGGTGGTTCCCCAACTAACGATGCCCCCGATCGCGGCCAGGCCAATGACCAACGCGGCTAAGAATCCCCATTTCAGATGGCCCAAGGGGGGCCAGTGGGGTCGCCAACGGGGCGATCGCGCCGCCAAATTACGCATACTGATCAACCTCTCAATCTCTGAATTTCTGCAACCAAGGTTCTACGAAGGCTTGACGAAGGCTCGACGGTCGAGTTTTCTCGAAGTTTCGCGATCGAATCACCACCCCATCACCCCCTCATCACCGCTCCAAACGGCATGAGGCGATCGATCCTCTGCGGCGATAATGACTACCCCATTTAGAATTTCCTGGGGTAGATCAGGCCAATGGTAAAGTAGACGGCGTTTGGTGTGCGGGTGCTAACTGCATTCCCGCTCCCTTAATTTCCCGTCACTTTCCTGTTTTTTGAGGCGATTATTTCGCATGAGTAGCAATCCCCCAAGCATCGCTAACCATCCCGCTCTGGTGGATCAAAATGAGCCAGGCGATCGCTCTGGGGAAATAGCCTATCCTGCTTTTTCTTTGGTGTTGCCGATTTTTAATGAAGAATTGGGCGTTGCTCCCACCATCGAACATCTGCAAGCCACCCTCAGTGCTTATCCGGGTGTCTATGAAATCATTGCTGTGAATGATGGTTCCAGCGATCGAACCGGTGAAATTTTGCATCAACTACCCGGTATTCGGGTCATTGATCACAACATTAATCGGGGTTATGGTGCGGCCTTAAAAACCGGAATTCGTCACGCCAAGTATTCTTTGATTGTAATTACCGATGCGGATGGAACCTATCCCAACGAACGAATTCCGGCATTGGTGAATTTAATTCAACTGGCGGAAGCGGACATGGTTGTGGGGTCGCGGACTGGGGAGAATGTGCAATATTCCAATTTGCGGAAAATTCCCAAGTGGTTTCTCGTTCGCTTTGCGGAGTGGATTACCAAAACCAAGATTCCTGATTTGAATAGTGGTTTGCGGATTTTTCGGAAGGAAATTGCCAATCGGTTTTTGAATATTTTGCCCAATACCTTTAGCTTCACCACCACCATTACGGTAGCCATGCTCACCAATGGCTATACGGTGCATTACGAGCCGATCGACTATCACCCGCGCCAAGGCCGCAGCAAAATTAAACCGATTCGGGACACTTTGCGATTTGTGCAAATTATTCTGCGCACGGGGCTTTATTTTGCGCCGATGCGAATTTTGATGCCCGTTTCAGCGGCCTTTGCGATCGGGTTTTGCGTTTCGTTGGCGCAAGATATTTTTGTGCGCAATGACTTGACGGAAGCCACCCTAATTTTGCTGTTGGCTGCCACCCAAACGGCCATTTTGGCCTTGCTGGCAGACATGATTGATAAACGGCTTTGAGGGCTGTTTTGTGGATTTTGCGTGAGCTTTGCGTGGGACTTGCGAATCAGCGCGAATCAATTGATCGCCCCATGGTCTTCTAAAACTTATTGGGTTCGGGCTTGGGGGCTTCGCAGGGTTGCCGCACCAACGTGCCATTGGGCAGGGTTGCCCCACATAACTCGGCTCCGTCGCTCCGAATATTCACCAGGTGAGCATCCCTGAGGTTGGCATTGGCCAAGCTGGCTCCCCGCAAGTCCGCGAACATCAAATTGGAGCGAGCAAAGTTCACTCGATCGAGCTGAGCTGCACTGAAATTGGTGGCCCGTAAATTGGCCCGTTCTAAATTGGCTCCTCGAAAATCTGCCCTGGTGCAGTCGGCTGCGCCTAAGTTGGCCTCTGCCAAGTTTGCCCGCTGGAGATTGACGTTTCGCAGGTTGGCCCCGTAGAGGTTGGCCGATCGCAGATCCGCATCTTGCAGATTCAAACTGGTGAGGTCTTGATAGCGCAAATCGCAGCCTCGGCAATGGTTGAAAGCCCGCAGTTGCGCCAGCGGATCCAAATTGGGGCGGGCGGCAGAAACCTGGGCCACAGGGGCCAACGGCAACCCGATCGCCAGGCCAATCCCCAAAGCCATGCCCCCGATCGCCCCTAAACGGGCCAGTCGATCAAGATTGCGCAAAGACTGGTGAGCGGTAATTTTGGCCACGAATCCGAATCCTCAGGGGAAATTGCCAACTATGACAGGCTGGGGGTGCAACGTCCGGCAGCAACGGTTGGGAAAGCGCCTCTATCCTAACCAGGCTCGGGGGCGACTGACAGCCGCTGAAGGCCGCTCGATCGCCCCCAACACACCGCTCGCGAAAAAACCTTGAAAAACCTTGGTCAAAGCTTTGCGTTTTTTCAAGAGATCATGGTATGGTGATAACCCGTTGCGGACGTATAGCTCAGTTGGTTAGAGCACCACGTTGACATCGTGGGGGTCACTGGTTCGAGTCCAGTTACGTCCATTCAGGTTCCGCGAATTCTTTTACAACACCTGGCAAAAGAATCTGGCAAAAATTAGCCAGATCATTTGCTCGATCGCAACTGGGTGACCAACGCCCGCAGCCCCAGCCGGTAGCTTTCGGGGCCAAAACCGGAAATTTGCCCGATCGCCACGGGAGCAATGTAGGAATGGTGACGGAAGCTTTCCCGTTTGTGGATATTGCTGAGATGTACTTCCACGGTGGGAATGGCCACCCCGGCGATCGCGTCGCGGATGGCCACGCTGGTGTGGGTGTAGCCACCGGGATTAATCACCAAACCGTCAAATTGCCCCAGAGCCTCATGGATCCAGTCAATTAACGTTCCCTCGTGATTGGACTGGCGACAATCGATCGCCACTTGCAGCTCCGCCGCATCCTGTTCCAAACGTTCGTTAATGGCCGCCAGGGTCAGGGTTCCATAGACTCCCGGTTCCCGTTGCCCCAGCAAATTCAGATTGGGGCCATGCAAAATCAAGATTTTCACGCGGATTTCGGCGCTCTTTCGCGGTCTAAATTCAATGGACTGAGTGGCCCATTCTCGCAAGATTCCAGCCCCAGTTTTTCTGAGGCTTTTCTGAGGGTCGCGCCAACCTCAGAGCTAACCCCATTTCTCAAAACCCCTTTCTAAAGCACAAGCAAGAGGATAGTCCCCTTGCTTGGCGAATCGTCGGTTTAAATCGGTTGTTGAAAGATACGAACGCTTGACGCTAACTTCCCAGGACAAATATCCAATTAGCGGCGGCGATAGGCGCGATCATCCACAGGCACGGGAATCGGTTCCGCCTCCGGCTGGGCCTGTGGGCCAAGCAGCGCTTCGATCACCTTCTGTGCCCACTGTTTCAGCTTTTCTATCACCTGTTCGATATAGTCCATTAATCGAAGGCTCCTTGACGGCGGTTCGATCGACTGTTGAGGGATCGCTCAGAGTCGCATGTCTTTAGATTAACCCAATCCTCCGTTGAGATGGTGCAAATTTGGTTGCAGTTTGCCCGTTGATTTTGCGTTGAATCCCGATCAAAGGGTGGGGTGGCCGCTCTGGGGCGTTAGGTATGGATCCGTTAAATTTGCTAAATTTGCGAAGTTAAGTGTAAAGCCGAGCGCAATGTTATGCCCTTGGCGCGGGGCTGACCGATGCTTTGGCTCTCCTGCGCTCTGGCCAGGGAACGAGCGATCGCGCAACGAGCAAGGACGAAACCGTGAGTGTAAGTGATCTGTTTACCAAGGGCGGCCCGGCCATGTGGCCGTTGTTAACACTGTCGGTGCTGTCAGTGGGGACGGTCTTTGAGCGCTGTTGGTTTTGGGGGCGCATTTTGCTGCGGGAACGGGAGGTGGCCGATCGAATCCTGGAGTCGGCCCGCAATGACTGGAGCAGCGCCGGCCCGATCGCCAGCAAGGCCCGCGACCAACCGATCGGGCGGTTTTTGGCGGCTCCCCTGAAGCTAGAAGACCCAGACCCGGAACTCTTTCGCCTGGCCCTGGAGTCGGCCGCCGAAGAAGAACTCAGCGCCATGCGCAAGGGCGACAAACTGCTAGAGGCGGTGATTGCTCTTTCGCCCCTGTTGGGTCTGTTGGGCACGGTGTTGGGGCTGATTGGCTCTTTGGGATCAATCCGAATTGGGCAGTTGGGAACCGATGCCACGGCGGGGGTCACCCTGGGCATTGGGGAAGCGCTGATCAGCACGGCGACGGGGTTGGTGGTGGCGATCGGGTCGTTGGCGTTTTATCGCCTCTTTCAAGGGCTAGTGTTTACCCAAGCCAAGCTGTTTCGGCGGGCGGGCAACGATTTGGAGTTGCTCTATCGACAATTGTGGGCCCAGCGGCGCGATCGCCCCGTGCCCAATGGGGAAACAGAGCCAACCCCGGAAGCCTAGGACATTTGATCTATTGCGATTGATTCTGTGTTGATCTACAGCGATCTGCATTGACCAGTACAGATTGGTACAGGTTGGTACAGATCGACCCTGATCCATTCCATATCAATACTGATCGCATTCATATCGATACCGATTGAATCCATATCGGCATTGACCGCAAGCAATCACGGCGATTCGTCACAGCCGATCGACCCTTTTTATTTCGACATTATTTCGACCCTCGTTATCACCGACCGTAGCGATTATGGCGCTGTTAAATTCTGATTCCATGCGGCAAGCGTTAACCTGCGATCGCCTGCCTCTGGCGGTTTACCGTGAACTGGCGGCCCACCTGAACTTGGTCGCTGGGGTGCAGGCGGTCTTGTTGCCCCAAACCTCCCAGGAGTTTGATTATTTGCAAAGTCAGGTGGGAGGCGTGGCGATCGAACTGGATCCCGTGCTGGGCGATCGGGCCCGGCAACAGGTGGAAGCAATTTTGGATCACTATGCCGATCGGTTTGGCCCCTGGCGATCGCTCCCCACGACCTAGGAGCTGTCATCAAATCCCCGAAACCCTGATTCTTGCGTTGCGAGATCGTGGGGAGCAAGGGGCTTAAGCCCCTTGTTTAGGGTGGTTGAGCTAGGAAAATTAGTCGTTCCAGCTTCATTTGATGACACGCCCTAAGCAGTTTCGGGGATTAATCAACAGAACTTGCAGGATCTCGGGGCCCCAACCGCTCTAGGATATTGAACGCTTCACCACCATTTCAATTCGATTCTTTCACCTCGACTCGATCGCCTGCCATGACTGCCATTCAAGCCCTACGCGGAACCAAAGATATTTTGCCGACCGAAGTCGGCTATTGGCAGCACGTGGAAGCCACCGCCCGCCAAGTGCTGGGCCGCGCCGCATTTCGGGAAATTCGTACCCCCATCTTTGAGCAAACGGAGCTGTTTGCCCGGGGCATTGGCGAAGCAACGGATGTGGTGGGCAAGGAAATGTATACCTTCACCGATCGGGGCGATCGCTCCTTGACCCTGCGGCCGGAAGGCACGGCGGGCGCAGTGCGGGCCTTTGTGGAGCACAAGCTGTTTGCAGCTGGCGGCCCCCAACGGTTGTGGTATTGCGGCCCCATGTTCCGGTACGAGCGACCCCAGGCGGGCCGGCAACGGCAGTTTCACCAAATTGGCGCGGAACTGTTGGGTAGTGGGGATGCGCGGGCGGATGTGGAAGCGATCGCGGTGGCCGTGGAGCTGCTGAATCACTTGGGGTTGAAATCGTTGCGGATGTTGCTGAATTCCGTGGGCGATCGGGTCGATCGCGCCACCTATCGGGCCCAACTGGTGGACTACCTCACGCCCTACTTTGCAGATTTGGATCCGGATTCCCAAGATCGCCTCAGCCGCAATCCCCTGCGAATTTTGGATAGCAAAGTGGCCAAAACCCAGGAAATTTGCCAGGAAGCCCCCAGCATTTTAGATGCCCTCTCGCCCGAGTCGGCCGCGCGGTTTGCCAAGGTGCAACAGGCCCTGACGGATTTGGGTATTGCTTACCAAGTGGATTCACGACTGGTGCGAGGGTTGGACTACTACAGCCACACGGCCTTTGAAATCCAGTCCGATGACTTGGGCGCACAGGCCACCGTTTGCGGAGGTGGTCGCTACGATGGCTTGGTGAGCGAGCTGGGCGGCCCGGAAACGCCGGCCGTGGGCTGGGCGATCGGGATGGAGCGGTTGATTTTGTTGTTGCAGCAGTTGCAACCCTTGACGGGCGATCGGGTGGATTTTTACGTGGTTTCCCGGGGCGAGCAGGCCGAACAACAGGCCTTGAAAGTGGCCCAAGCTCTGCGGCAGGGGGGCTTTGCGGTGGAAATGGACTTAAGCGCCAGTGCCTTTGGTAAGCAATTCAAACGGGCCGATCGCGCCGGGGCTGCCGCTTGCGTCATTTTGGGTGATGCGGAGGCCGAAAACGGCACGGTGCAGCTCAAATGGCTGGCTTCTGGGCATCAGGAGGCGATCGCCCAAGTGGACTTGGCGGCCAAGGCTGAACAGTTTCGTCAGCAGATTACCCAACAGATTTCTCAGTAAATTCCCCAGTAAATTCTCCGATAAATCTGCAAAAGCACTGCAAAGGAGCCAAATCAGCGCTTATTAGCGCTCAATTCTGATCTGCTTATTTCTGACCTTCAGAGGCGCGATCGGGAATGCGGGCCGCCGTGCGCAGGATTTGGCCCGCCAGGATCGCCGCCCCGAAGCCGTTGTCAATGTTCACCACCCCCACGCCCGCCGCGCAGGAGTTGAGCATGGTCAGCAGCGGGGCCAATCCGTTGAAGTTGGCCCCATAGCCCACGCTGGTGGGCACGGCCACCACCGGCACATCCACCAACCCCGCCACCACGCTGGGCAAGGCCCCTTCCATTCCCGCCACCACAATCAACACGTCAGCCTGGGCCAGGCGATCGCGGTGGGCAAACAGCCGATGAATGCCCGCAATTCCCACATCCCAGAGCCGATCGACCCGAAATCCCATTAACTCAGCGGTCACCGCCGCCTCTTCCGCCACGGGTAAATCAGCCGTTCCCGCCGACACCAGGGCGATCGTGCCGGGCCGAAGCTGGCGACGCAGGGCGGCCGGCGACTGCCAAGCACAAATCCGCGCCAAGGCGTGGTAGTACAAATCCGGCACGATCGCGGCAATTTGGTCATAGGCCGCGCGATCGACCCGCGTCGCCAAAATCACGGGCGCGCCCCGATCGCGCATCGCCAACATAATCGCTGCGATCTGTTCCGGGGTTTTGTTTTGGCCCCAAATCGCCTCCGGAAACCCCGTGCGCCGTTCCCGTTGCCAATCCACCTTGGCAAACCCTTCCACCGCAAAAAAACCCTGATCTTGCAGGTTGGCCATGGCCTGTTCAGGGGCCACCCGCCCCGCCGCGACCGCCTCCAGCAACCGTTTTAGATCCTCCATCGGTGCGCCCTGCTCCATCCTTGCCTTCACTTTCCCAAAATTGCCCAGGTTCCGCGCCCATCCTGGCTCCTAGAGATCCAGTTGCAAAATGGGCGATCGGGGGTTTGCCATGGTTCTGGCAATGATCTCCGCCACCAGTTCCGGCGCTTCTTGAATTTGCTGCCCCCCTTCCAGAGGCAAAAACGCCTGTCGAGTCTGGGCTAACCAAGTCGCATGGGGCCCCTTGGCTGAACGCCCCCGATCGCGCCCGGTTTCGCGCACAGCCCGCAGCGTCCAAACCGGACAAACCAGACTATCCCAATTCTTCGTTTCCAAAATTTCGGCCCGAACCGTGCCCCACTCCAAATTGATCGGTGATGCAGGCGATCGAACCGCCCGCTTCAGCAAGGATGGGGCCGCCGTTTGCCGCCTGCGACGGGGAGAACCCAACTGTGGCCACCGGAATCGTAATTGAGCACCTTTCAAGGTTTGCTCCGGATCCACCAGCAACACCCCCAGCACACGATGGGGACGATACAGGGCATAGCTGATGGCGATCCAAGCGCCCAAGTCGGCTCCCAACAGCCACAGCCGATCGACCCGCAGCGCGTCCAACCACTCATCGATCGCGGCCAACAACCCCGGCAACGACTCCCAGCGCGGCCGCCCCGACTCCCCCACCCCGGGCAAGTCCGGCGCAAGGCAATGGGTCGATCGCCCCAATGCTTCCAAAAGCCCCTGCCACTGGCCGCCGTCATGGGTCGCCCCATGCAAACAAACCACCGCCAGCGAGTCCGGCTTTCCCGCCTCTCGCCAAAACCAATCCCCTCGCGGCAACCGCATTCGGGCATTACGCACCAGTTGGGCCGCTGCCTGGGGTTTAATCCACAACGGCTTGGCCTCTGAAATAATCCTGGACTTGTCTCGCATGATCATGCGCCAACAACATCCCCCCGATCGAACTTGGCGCAAACAAGCCCACTTCTGCAATTTCCAGTTGATCCACCGGGGCGATCGCTCCAGTCACCTGCACTTCCACAGAAATGTTCACGGCATGGATTCGAGGGTCGCGGTCAAAGGCCGAATAAACCCCCACTAACCGCCCCACCGCCACAACGGTGAGACCCGTTTCCTCCGCCAGCTCACGGTGAATGGTCGAAGCGATCGTGTCGCCCCAATCCACCAACCCACCGGGTAACGACCACAGGCCGTTATCCCGCCGCTTCACCAGCACGAACCGGCCATCCGGCATCACCGGAATCATTGTCACACCCACCAGGGGATGGCGAAACACCACACCCAAAACTGTTTTGACATAGCGCCAAACTTGGGCCAAAGGACGAAAACCGGTCACGGCCAAATTTCCCAGTTCATTCAGGGGATGCCAACGGGGTTGAAAGGTCAGCAAGAACCTGAGTTGGATGAATTTCAGGCTTCACTTTCCGATAGATTTGCTCAATCCTACCATCTACCCCAATAACGAAAGTCTGTCGGAAAACTCCGATATATTCTTTGCCCATGAATTTTTTAGGGCCATAGCTCTCATAGGCGGTGGCGACGGAACCGTCGAGATCACAGAGTAACGGGAAAGGAAGTGAAAACTTCTGGGTGAATTTCTGGTGAGCTTTTGCGTCGTCTGCACTGACACCCAAGATCACGGTGTTTGCTGCTTGGAATTCGGCGTGGTGGTCGCGGAAACCGCAGGCCTCTTTGGTGCAACCGGGCGTGTTGTCCCGAGGATAAAAATAAAGCACCACCCGCTGGCCCCGCAGTGCCGACAGTTGCACCAAGTTGCCTTCGCCATCGGGCAGGGTGAAATCGGGGGCGAGGTCGCCAACTGAAAGGGTCATAGGTCAAAAATTCACTGCAAGAGGGATCTGGAAGCAACGGAGCTGAATTCAACCGAAATTCAGGCTGAATTCAACCGAAATTCAACCGAAATTCAGATAGCCAACTCCATCGCAAAACAGCAAAACCCGATCGAGTCAGGCCAATCCCACAGCAGGGCAGCACCTGAACGAGATCGGGTTGCCAATTCGTTCACCAAACCTGTTAAACGGTCATGATGTCCTTTTCTTTTTCCGCTAGCAAGCTGTCAATTTTGGAGATGAATTTGTCCGTGGTTTTTTGCACCTGATCTTGCAAATCACGAGCTTCATCTTCTGACAACTCGGCGCTCTTTTCTTGCTTACGAATTTGATCGATCGCCTCTCGCCGCACGTTGCGAATGGCGACCTTGCCCTCTTCGGCATACTTCGAGGCCACCTTCACCAGCTCCTTGCGGCGCTCTGAGGTGAGCGGCGGAATATTCAGGCGAATCACCGAACCATCGTTATTGGGCGTGAGGCCAATATCTTCATCCATCGAGATCGCTTTTTCGATCAACGACAGGGTGGTTTTATCGTAGGGCTGAATCGCAATGGTGC
This sequence comes from Limnothrix sp. CMB-01, assembly GCF_055193175.1. Taxonomy (NCBI): domain Bacteria; kingdom Bacillati; phylum Cyanobacteriota; class Cyanophyceae; order Pseudanabaenales; family Pseudanabaenaceae; genus Limnothrix; species Limnothrix sp. CMB-01. The sequence continues at coordinate 4,062,449 of NZ_CM143720.1, read as the reverse complement.
TGGCATCGGGGGTGCTGATGCCGGCCAAAGACTTCAAAGGCGTAGGAGTGCCGTAATATTCCACCACAATTCGATCGAGCAGGGAGGTGTTCGCCCGCCCCGTTCGAAGCGTATTAAAAGAGCGCAGGGTGGCTTCCACACTCTTTTGCATGTTGCTTTCAACGTCAGCTAACTTCACAGCGTCCTCCTACAATCGTGCCGACTGATTCTCCCATGACCGCGCGCTGAATATTGCCGCTAACGGTCAAGTCAAACACCACGATCGGGATGTTGTTTTCCTTGCACAGGGCGATCGCGGTACCATCCATCACGCGCAGATCCTGCGTCAAAACATGATTGTAGTTGAGGCTGGTGTAGCGTTTTGCCTCAGGATTGGTCTTTGGATCCGCGTCGTAGATCCCATCCACCTTCGTGGCTTTAAAGATCACATCCGCATCAATTTCCGCCGCTCGCAGCGCTGCCGTTGTGTCAGTGGTAAAAAACGGGTTACCGGAACCAGCCCCAAAGATCACCACTCGCCCCTTTTCCAGATGACGAATGGCGCGTCGTCGAATGTAGGGTTCAGCCACTTCTTGCATGGCGATCGCGGTTTGCACTCGGGTGGGCACCCCTTGGCGCTCTAGGGCATCTTGCAGGGTCATGGCGTTCATCACCGTGGCGATCATGCCGATGTAGTCACCCGTGGCCCGATCCATTCCGCCGGCCGCCGCCTTGACTCCTCGGAAAATATTGCCACCGCCCACCACGATCGCCAGTTGCACCCCCGTGGCCATCACCTCCGCCACTTCGCGGGCAATGCCGTGGACAATTTCGGGATCGATGCCATAGGACAAGTCACCCATCAGCGCTTCGCCGCTGAGCTTCAGTAGAATTCTTCGGTATTTAGAGTCCATTCGGCTACGATCTCGCGTTGCTAGAGTCCAAGCTTCCCCCATAGGATATCGCAAGGCATTCCATGCGCATCAGCTTGGCTGAAAGGGTTGTGGGATGTCCCTTGGGCGATCGGGCAATCTCTATTAAACTCTTTATGGCTATCCAGTTATACTTATTGGGTCATCTCATTGGGTCATCGTGCATTGGGTCATCTTGCTCCTGTGCTCCCATGCTGAATTGCCCTCACCAGCAGCCTGTTTGCTCCCAAACGCTTGCATATTCTCCAACGCCATTGCTTGGCCCCCTTCTGGCATGACTGATCAAGATTGCAACCCGCTGACCCCTGAAGTTTTGACCTCGATCGCTGACTATTTCAAGGTGCTTTCGGAAGTGAGCCGCTTGCAAATTTTGTGTTGTTTGCGATCGGGGCCCATGAACGTGATGGAACTGACGGAAGCGACGGGTTTCAGTCAAGCCAACTTGTCCAAACACCTGAAGATTATGACCCAGGCGGGCATCTTGTCCCGGCAGCCCAAGGGCGTTAGCGCCTATTACGAAGTGGCGGATCCCAAGGTGTTTGTGCTTTGTCAGAGTGTTTGCGATGGCATTGGCGATCGACTGCGGCAACAGGCTCAACAGTTCCAATTGGGCCCGACGGGAATGGGCGATCGAGCAGGGCGATCAGCCGCCCAAAGCCACCCCGGATGATCGCGGCAATCATGCCAGAGCAACCATTCAAGCGGCCATGATTAGCGATTAAACAGGCTGTTAACCGAATTCATCGATAGGAAATCACGGACTTTATGGACGTGCAAGAACTGATTCAGCGCGGTGCAGCGGGTGAACAAAAATTCCATCTCATCCAAATGCGGGATGTGGAATTAACCGCCATGAATTTCCAGGGATTTGACTTTAAGCAAGCGGATTTTCGGCAAGCAAGATTAGGCAAAAGCAACCTCAGCCATTGCAATCTGCAACAGGCGGATCTGAGTGAATCGCTGCTTTGGGGAACGAATTTGCATGGAGCAGATTTGAGCGAGGCAACGCTGCGGGAGGCAGATTTAACGGGGGCAATTTTGACGCAAACTTGCTTGAAGTTTGCCAACTTTTGCAAGGCAATTTTGAGCGGTGCGGATTTGGCGCGGGCAGATTTGCAAGGGGCTGTTTTGTATGAGGTGGATTTTCGATCGACCCCTAATCACCACACGAATTTACAGCACGCCCACTTTGCGGAGGCAGATTTGAGCTATGGCCAACTGAATGGGGCAATTTTGCGCCATGCATCGTTGGAGGGAGCCAAGCTCTGCCGCGCCAATTTACGCCGCATTTCCGGCGCAACGCCTCTGATTACGGATCTGACGGGAGCCAATCTGAAGCGTGCTGACCTCAGCTATGCGGATCTGACGGGGGCGATTTTGCGGGATGCGGATTTGCGCGGGGCGGATTTGACCGGAACGCTGTTGGGGCAAGCGGATTTGCAGGGGGCCGCCCTGCCAGATGGCTTTGCGTTGCAAGTATCCTAGGGGTGATTGCCCGATCGGGTCGATGGCTCGATCGGCTCCATATCGTTCTGGCGATCGGTCTGGCTGTTGAAGCGGCTCAAGATTGCCACCCGCTGCCAGCGCTCATCTTTCGGCTATCTTCCGGCCATTGCTCCGGGACAGGTTCGGGACAGGTTTGGAATATTAAAGATCATCCGTTTCCTCGATCGCCTGGTGCTGCAATCGGCGGGAGGTGCGGCGAAATCGTTTGCTATTCAACCGGGGTTCCAGGACTTCGCGCCCGTCTCGCTGGATTTTGCGCTTGAAGGAGCTTTCGGTTTGGCGTTGGCGCTCTTGGGCGGCTTCGTAGTCGATCGCCTCCTCAAGCAACTCCAGATAGAAAGGATATCGTTCCCAGTCACCGCGAACGGCGCAGTCTGGCTCATTGCGGTGGCGACAATCCCCATAGCGACAGGGGGCGATCGCTAGCCGTTGCTGAATTTCGGGAAACAGGGCCGGAATGGCAGCGGGGCCACAGGTCAGTTGAGGCTGATTGAATCCCGGCGTATCCGCCAGCAGACCACCACCCGGCAGCTCAAATAGCTCCACGTGGCGGGTGGTGTGGCGGCCGCGGGCCAATTTGCCGGAAACGGCGGCCGTTCGTAGATCCGTGCCAATTAAGGCCCCGATCGTGCTGGACTTGCCAACGCCGGACGGGCCCGCCACAACGGTTGTTTGCCCCGAAAGGGCCTCATGCAGGGTTTGGAGTCCCTGTTGTTGATAAACACTAATCAGTAATGGGTCATAGCCCCAATTTCGCAGCCGATCGCGCCATTGCTGGCAGTCCGCCGCCGACAGTAAATCCCGCTTGTTCAGACAAAGGGTGACCGCCAGCCCCGTAGACTCTGCTTTCACCAAGAATCGACTCAGTTGATGGGGATCCAAGGCGGGTTCCGCTAGGGCAAAAACCAACAACACCCGATCCACATTGGCCACGGGCGGCCGATCGAGCCAACTGCGGCGGGGCAAGACTTCTTCGATCGCCCCCCGTTGGCCTTGCCAGTCCGGTTCCACCACCACCACCCGATCGCCCACGGCCACTTGTTGACCCACCTTTTTCAGGCGGGCCCGCCGCAAACACAGCAACCGTTGAGTGGTGCAGGTAGCGGGAATGGGAGAACCAGGGTCAAGCTGCACCCAGTAATAGTTGGCTTGCACGGCCAAAACCGTGCCCGTTAACCGTTCGATCGCGATCGGTTCAGCGGGGAGAGTCGTTGCTTGCCCGGTCATGACTCCGCAGCAGCAGCGGCCGGCTTGCGCACTTGCAGCACAAAGTGGCCATCTGCCGCCTCGGGTTGGGGGCCCAAAAACTCGATCGCATAGCCCGCCATGGTTAAACTATCGGGCACTTGCTCGATCGGCTCCCCCGCATCCAACCACACTTCCAGCAGCGCCCCGGCTGCCATCTGTTGCAGTTTCAACTTGGTGCGCACAAAGTTGATGGGGCAGGGCGTGCCCCGCAGATCAAGCTGTTCATCCGGTTCCAGGGCGATCGCCGCCATCCTGTCAACTCCTTTCCAGTCCCCTAATGAAACAAATTACCTAAAAAACCGCGGCCCCCCTTATGGGTCGAGTCGCCACGCAGGGCCGCCAATTTCTCGAGAATTTCCCGCTCCTCATTGCTGATCCGCGTGGGAATCTCAATCTGCACCGTAATCAGGTGATCGCCGCGCTGGCTGGGGTTGCCCAAGCGAGGCACGCCCTTGCCCTCCAGGGTTAACACCGTACTGGGTTGGGTTCCGGCCGGAATTTCCAGCGCCTCCGTGCCATCGATCGTTTCCACCTCGATCGTGGCCCCCAAAATTGCCTGCAAATAGCTCACGGACAGTTCCGACAGAATATTGATGCCATCCCGTTGGAACTGTTCCTCCTCATTCACAAACAGGTAAACGTAAAGATCCCCAGGCGGGCCGCCGGCCTTGCCCGCGTCGCCTTCGTTGGAAACCCGCAGTCGCGTGCCGTTGTCTACCCCGGCCGGGATGGAGATTTTGAGCTTTTTGGTGACCTGTTTGGTGCCGCGGCCGCCGCAGTCGGTGCATTTGTCCTCAATCACTTGACCCGTACCGTTACAGGTGGGGCAAACGGACACTTGCGCAAAACTGCCGAAGGGCGTGCGGGTGGCTCGGCGCACTTGGCCTGAGCCGCCACAGGTGCCACAGGTTTTGGGGCTGGTTCCCGGCTTGGCTCCGGAACCGTTGCAGGTGTTGCAGGTTTCCAGATGGCTAATCCGGATTTCCTTTTCGCCACCGAAGATGGCTTCCTTGAAATCCAAGCGCAAATCGAGGCGGAGGTCATCCCCACGCACCGGCCCGCTGCGTCGTCGGCCACCACCGGGCCCCCCAACCCCGCCAGCTCCGGCAAACCCACCAAAGAAGGTTTCAAAAATGTCGGCGAAGCCCCCCATATCGCCCACACCAAAGTCGCTGAAGCCTGGCCCCCCGGCGGCTCCCGACACACCGGCTTCGCCAAAGCGATCGTACCGGGCCCGCATTTCCGGCTCCGAGAGCACTTCATAGGCTCGGTTAATTTCCTTGAACCGCTCTTCTGCCCCCGCCTCTTTGTTCACGTCGGGGTGATACTTCCGAGCTAACCGACGGTAGGCTCGCTTAATTTCGTCCTTATCTGCGTCGCGAGATACGCCGAGAGTCTCGTAGTAATCAGCCATAGCGCGATTTCAATCGGTGTGTGGGTGGTTAGGGGCAACTCCAACAGACGAAACTTAACAAAAGGGGGTGTGACGCTGCAACTGGCGAGGGGGCGTAATTGCCGTCTATGGATGAGGGGGGTTACCCAGGCCAATCTTTGGAGAGTTGGCCTGGGCTGGCGACTGTTGGAATGGGTCGAAATTGGATGGGGAATTGCTCGGAACTGGAGCGATCGGGCGTTTAGTCCTCGATCGCCTCGTAGTCGGCCGCGATCGTGGAGTCATCGTATTCCGAATCGTCATCCTCCGGTAACTCAATGCCCAAATCCGTGAGGGCGATCGAGGCGATCGGGGACGGCGGATCCACACTCAATTCCGGCATCGAAAAGCTATTCCCATCCCCGTTGGCCAACAGGTTCACCGCAGGCACGGCAGGGGTGACCGCCGGAACCGGGCTGGGGCTGGGAACGCTGACAGGCGCGGGACTGGTGGCCACGGGAGCCACGGGCGGCGGCGTGACCGGGGTGGAGGCGATCGGGGGAGAGCTGAATGCTGAACTGGTTGGCCCCATCACGGAAGGAGCGGGAGCGGGGGATGGGAATTGCGGGGAAGATGGGGGCTTGTTGGCAGCTTCCGAATTCTGATAAGCCCGTTTACCCACCGACAGCAGGGATTCCTGAAGCGCATTGAAGGCCGATTGCAAATCCTCAAAACGTGCTTCCGGATCGCTATCCAGTCGCCCAAGGGTGTCGGCCTGGGTTTTCAACACTTGGCGCAACGAATCATCGATCAGATCGGCATTGCTTTGGAGCGCCGATTCATAGCTATACATCAGGCTATCAATCTGGTTTTTCAGATCCACGCGCTGCCGTCGGTTGCGATCGAGATCTGCAAACTTTTCCGCATCCTGCCGCATCCGCTCCACTTCTTCCGTGGACAGGCCACCGGTATTGGTGATCCGGATACTTTGCTTTTGGCCCGTGCCTTTGTCCACGGCCGAGACCTTGAGGATCCCGTCAGCGTCAATTTCAAAGGAGACTTCGATTTGCGGCAGGCCGCGGGGAGCGGGGGGAATGCCGGTCAGCAGGAACCGGCCAAGGCTCTTGTTGTCGGCAACCATAGCCCGCTCCCCTTGGGCCACATGGATTTCCACGGAGGTTTGACCATCGATCGCGGTGGAGAAGACTTGCGATCGGCAGGTGGGAATCGGGGTGTTGCGATCGACAATCCGCGTAAACATGCCCCCCAGCGTTTCCAACCCCAAGGATAGGGGAGTCACGTCCAGCAACAGCAGGTTTTGCACTTCGCCGCCCAAGACTCCCGCTTGGATGGCGGCCCCCAGGGCCACGGCCTCATCGGGATTCACGGAGCGATCGGGCTGACGACCCGCAAACCTGGCGCTGACGGCCTGTTGGACGGCGGGAATGCGAGTGGAACCCCCCACCAAAATGATTCGGTCGATCTGATCGGGCGCAAGGCCCGAATCCCGAATGGCTTGATCCACCGGGTCGAGCGTGGCCTGCACCAAGTGTGCCACCAGTTCTTCAAACTTGGTGCGGGTCAGCTCCATTTCCAAATTCTTGGGCCCCGTTTCGTCGGCGGTGATGAACGGCAGGTTCAGGGAGGTGGTGGGGGAACCGGACAGCTCAATTTTGGCCCGCTCTGCCGCTTCCCGCAGGCGCTGGAGGGCCATCTTGTCTTCGAGCAGGTCAATGCCCTCGATCGCCTTGAACTCTTCGATCGCCCAGCTAATGATGCAGTTATCAAAGTCATCGCCCCCCAGGTGGTTATTCCCGGCCGTGGCCTTCACTTCAAAAACCCCATCCCCCAGTTGCAGCACCGACACATCAAACGTGCCGCCGCCCAGGTCAAACACCAGCACCGCCCGATCGACATCCTGCTTGTCAACACCGTAGGCCAAAGCCGCCGCCGTCGGTTCATTCACGATCCGCAGCACTTCCAGACCCGCAATCTGGCCCGCGTCTTTCGTGGCCTGGCGTTGGGCATCGGTGAAGTAGGCAGGAACCGTGATCACCGCTTGGGTGACCGCCTCCCCCAGGTAGGCCTCCGCGTCCTGCTTCAGCTTGTTCAGCACCATGGCAGAAATCTGCTGGGGCGTGTAGGACTGGTCGCGAATTTTCACATCCACGGTCTCATCGCGCCCGGCCACGCAGGTGTAGGGCATGACACGCCGCTCGGACTCCGTTTCCGTCCAACGGCGACCGATAAAGCGCTTAATGCTGAAGACCGTGTTTTCGGCGTTGGTGACCGCCTGCCGTTTGGCCAGCTCCCCCACCAGCCGTTCGCCCCCTTTGCCAAACCCGACAATGCTGGGAGTGGTGCGGGCCCCCTCCGAGTTGGGAATGACGATCGCTTGGCCGCCTTCCAGAACGGCGACGCAGCTATTGGTCGTGCCAAGATCGATCCCGATAACTTTTCCCATAGTTTTCAACTCAATGGCAGCAGCGGTTCAATCATCCCCATCACGGCAAGATTGATCGATACCTCATCAATACCCAGGCAGTTTCCATTGGCCTTCATATTGACCGGTTTTCGGAACAAACACACCGCAACCCGGCGATGAATGGTTTCAAGCTCAATTTCTAAAACTTTAAGATCGAGAGCTGAGAGTTCCGGCACTCGAATTTTTTTGGAACCCCAACGGTCAGAACCCAAACTTCTAGAACAAGCTGCTAGAACGAATTGCCCGGTAGAGCCAATGACGAAACTAGGCTGAAGAGGAGGCCACCACATCAGCACTGAACCCGGAACCATAACCCGGAGCCGTTGGGCCAGAGCCTGGGACGATCGATTAACCGATCACTAACCGATAACCGAGGCGATCGCCCCAGGGCCATCGCTGAATCATCATTGACCCTGATCCCAACGGGTGCGCCATTGCTCATCCGGCGGCCCTTAGGACTCAGAGGCGGCCTGGTCGTTGTCCTCAGACGCTACCACAGGCTCACCGGGAGCGGCAACTTTCACCATGGCATGGCGCAACACCCGATCGCCCAACAAATAACCATCCTGCAACTGCTCCAGCACTGTGCCTTCCGGGTGCTCATTGGACGGCTCCCGCATCACCGCCTCATGCAAATTCGGGTCAAATTCCTGGCCCTCGGGGCGCATTTTCACCACCCCTAACCGCTTCAGGCTGTCCACCAACTGGCGATAAATGCCCTGATAGCTCTTGTGCAGATTTAATTCGCCATCGGTTTGGGGCTTGATGAACGATCGGGCCCGCTCAAAGTTATCAATAACCGACAACAGCTCGCGGATCGTGTCGCAGCGAATCCGCAACTCCAACTCTTCGCGCTCTTTGGCGGTGCGGCGGCGGAAATTCTCAAAGTCAGCCGTTAAGCGCATGTGCTGGCCGGTGCGATCGTCCAGTTGCCCCTTCAAGCCCTCAATTTCCCGCAGCAAGTCCGCCACCTTTGGCCCATAGGTTCCTTCGGCTGCCGGTTCTTCCAACTCAGACAAGTCCAGATCATCCAGGGTGGCCGGTGCTTCCTCGGTTGCGCTGGTTTCGGGGGTGGCGGCTTCGGGGGTCGGCGCTTCAGCAGTTGGGGGTTCTACTGCCGCTTCGGGGGCCGGGTCATTCACCGAGGTATTGTCTTCCGTCAGGTTTTCTTCAGGGCTGTAGGTCATTGGTTCCTCGCTAGCAGTGATCACAATGGAGTTTTTGTTGAGTTCCTGTTGAGCTTTGACCATCAACAGTCCAACAACGGTCAAATTTCCTGACCCGTGCAAATTGGCCAAATTGGGGCGATCGCCCGTGGGTGGCCCTCACCACTTCAGTGCTCGCTGAAGTGCAGATTGCCCATCACCCACCTGTCCCGCAGGGCTGCCCGGACAGTGACCCGCACAGGCTCAACCTATGTTAGAACGCCACCCGGCCGAATCGAACATTTCCCGCCCTGGCCCCTGCCTCAGATGCCAGCTCTAGATGCCAGCTCTAGATGCGAGCTTTCCCGAGACCTTTAGCTTAGGATTGATTTGGTTTTGATCCATTGGCTTTGCATGACCCGCCAGCCCACCCTGAAACCGATCCGAGAACAGGCTCGAACCCATGGCCCAAAACTCAAAACCATGGCCCAAAAACCAATCAGTGTCAATGCCTGCCATTCCTAGGCATCCAGCTTCAGGATCCAGCTTCGATCCTTGGGGCTGCGTGGCTGCGGGCTGTTGTTTTCGGGGGGTAGACCGGGGTATACCTGGGTCATGCTGTAGCTGAGTTGGGCCCTGTAGCTGAATTGATTGCCCGTCCGTTTCGCTCCTCGCGCCCGATCGCCCGATCGATGCGCCTTCGATCCCGCTAGGTGTCACCTGCTATGACAAACTCCATAAACCGGCGCGCCCTGGTTGTCCAAAGCAATTTTTCGCCCTTCGGTAACAAACTTGTGCAGTCGGGCTATGTGGATCCCGACCAAATGAGCCGCGCTTTGGCTGAACACCGCCAGTCGGGCCGGCCGCTGATGGAAGTGCTGGCAGCGATCGCCGGCAAAGAAGTGCCACCGGAATTGGTACGCCAGTACAAAAAGCAACTGCTGTTTGAACTCAAAATTCTCCACGGGGTTGAGGCGATCGACCCGGAAATTGAAGAAGTGTCCGCGGCCCAGGTGGAGCAATGCATTGAAACCCTGATTCCGGTGGATGTTTGCCGTCGCTATCGGTTGCTGCCCCTGGGGCGGGCCCAACGGGGCGACGCACCGGCCATGATGGTGGCCATGGCCGACCCGGACAACCTGGATGCACTGGACGATTTGAATCGCATCCTGCGGCCCCAAAACCTGGCCCTGATTCGGCGGGTGATTGCCCCCGAAGATTACCAGGCCATCATTAGCCAATACCTAGACGAAGCGGCCCGCAAGTCCCAACAGGCTTCTCGCCAAACTTCCGCCGCCGTCAGTTTCGATGAGTCGGATTTGCAGAACCTCGAAGCCATGCAAATGGAAGAGGCTTCCGACGAATTGGAGACGGACGACCTGGCCAGCTCCATGAACGACGCGGAGTCGGGGCCGATCGTCAACCTAGTGAACAAGGTTTTGATTAAGGCCCTGCAAGACGGCGTTTCGGATATTCACGTGGAACCCCAAGAGGAAGAAATGCGGATTCGGTTCCGCAAAGATGGGGTGCTGCAAGAGGTGTTCCGGCTCCCGAAAAAGGTGGTTCCGGCCGTGACCTCCCGGTTCAAAATCATTTCCAACCTGGACATTGCCGAACGACGGGACACCCAGGATGGGCGGATTCGCCGGGTCTTTGAAGGGCGGAAAGTGGACTTTCGGGTCAATGTGCTACCCAGTCGCTACGGCGAGAAGATTGTGTTGCGGATTTTGGATAACTCCTCAACACAACTGGGTTTGGATAAGCTGATTGGCCGGCCGGAATCGTTGCAGTTGGTGCGGGAGATGGCCAGCCGCCCCTTTGGCTTGATTTTGGTGACGGGGCCGACGGGTTCCGGGAAGTCCACCACGCTCTATTCAATCTTGGCGGAACGGAACGACCCAGGCATCAACATCAGTACCGCTGAAGACCCGATCGAATATGCCTTGCCCGGGATTACCCAGGTGCAGGTGATTCGGGAAAAGGGGCTGGACTTTTCGCGGATCCTGCGGGCATTCCTGCGCCAAGACCCGGATGTGATTCTGGTGGGTGAGACGCGGGACAAAGAAACGGCCAAAACGGCGATCGAGGCGGCCCTCACGGGGCACTTGGTGTTAACCACCTTGCACACCAACGACGCATCCGGGGCGATCGCCCGCTTGGATGAAATGGGCGTGGAACCTTTCATGGTGGCGGGGGCCCTGTTGGGCGTGGTGGCCCAGCGGCTCATGCGGCGTGTTTGCAGCGAATGCCGCGTGCCCTACACCCCCACTCCCGAAGAGTTGGCCCGCTACGGCATGAGCGCCAACCAAGAATCCCACCTGACCTTCTACAAGGCCAATGTGGTGTCGCCCGATGAGCGCAAGACCCTGGGCGAAATGGGCAAACTTTGTCCCAAATGTGGCGGTGTGGGCTACAAGGGCCGTTGCGGGGTTTATGAGGTTTTGCAAGTGACGGAAACCTTGCAAAACCTAATTACCCAAGGGGCCCCAACCGATCGAATCAAAGAGGCCGCCGTTGAAGAAGGGATGGTTACCCTGTTGGCCTACAGCCTGGATCTGGTGCGGGAAGGGCTGACCACCTTTGAGGAAGTGGAGCGGGTCACCTTCACCGACACCGGCCTAGAAGCGGAACTGAAGGCCAAGCGCAAGAGCGCCCTCACCTGTCGCACCTGCGCGGCAGAACTCCAGCCAGACTGGATGGACTGTCCCTATTGCCTCACGCCTCGGTTTGAAGAGCCGTTGGTGACCGGTCGCTAGCTTTTGGCGATCGCTCATGACTGGCTCGCCGGTTGGCAGGGAATGCGATCTTGATACGATCGCCCGCCCAATTGGGCATCCTCAGGCCAACTTCACGGCTGAATTCACGGCTGACCTCATCCCTGGTTTCGACGCTTCCCCATGGTTGGCCCCGCTCGAGTTGTTCAAACCCTGCCAACTTTGCGGGCCCCGACAGCGTTTTGATCCCGATCGACCCCTCATTCGATCCCCATTCGACCTAACCTCACTCGACAGGAGTAGCGACCATGCCACTGGATTACATGATCGAAGACGTGATGGAATCGCTGATCGAACAAGGCGGCTCCGACATGCATATCCAAGCCGGTGCGCCCATCTATTTTCGGATTAGCGGCAAACTGACCCCCCAACCGCAATTTGGCGAAGTTCTCGACTCCCAGGACTGCCAAAAGCTGATTTTCAGTATGCTCAACAACAACCAGCGGAAAGACCTGGAGCAGAACTGGGAATTGGACTGCGCCTATGGGGTCAAGGGTCTGTCGCGGTTTCGGGTGAATGTCTATCGCGAGCGGGGCTGCTGGGCCGCCTGTTTGCGGGCCCTGGCTTCCCAAATTCCCAACTTTGAAAAACTCGGTTTGCCCCAAGTGTTGCTGGAGATGGCGGAGCGGCCCCGGGGCATGGTGCTGATCACGGGGCAAACGGGATCCGGCAAAACCACCACCCTGGCGGCCTGCTTGGACTACATCAACCGCACCCGCGCGGAGCATGTTCTGACCGTGGAAGACCCGATCGAGTATGTGTTCCCGAACATGAAAAGCCTGTTCCACCAGCGGCAAAAGGGCGAAGACACCAAGAGTTTTGCCAACGCCCTGAAGGCAGCGCTGCGGGAAGACCCGGATATCATTCTGGTGGGGGAAATGCGGGACTTGGAAACCATTTCCTTGGCTATCTCCGCCGCTGAAACCGGTCACTTGGTTTTCGGAACCCTGCACACCAACTCCGCCGCCGGGACGATCGACCGGATTTTGGACGTGTTTCCCCCCATCCAACAGCCCCAAGTCCGGGCCCAGATGGCCAACTCCCTCGTGGGGGTTTGCTCACAAAACTTGGTCAAGAAAGTTGGGGGCGGTCGCTGTGCAGCACACGAAATTATGCTGAATACCCCCGCTGTGGCGAACCTGATTCGGGAAGGCAAAACCTCGCAAATCTATTCCACGATTCAAATGGGTGGTAAGCAGGGGATGCAAACCATGGAATCTTGCCTGGCGAAGCTGTACCAAGAAAACAAGATCACCTACGAAGATGCCCTGGGCAAAAGCTCCAAACCCGACGAGCTACAGCGGTTGTTGGGTGGCAAGGTGGGTGCTGGTCGCTAGGGACGCGGCATTCCTTCCCTAATCAGGCGGATCCAATGAGGCGTACCTAAATTGGCATCGCCGATCGAGCGCATATCGGGCGCATAATCGATTGACAGAAGGTAACGACGGGGCCGATCGCTCGGCAAACCCTCGGGCGATCGACCCCAGCCCAACCCCCACAGCCCCCTTTCCCCCGTGCCGCCACCCCTGGCAACGGACTCTCGACAGAATTCTGAGGACTCACGTAGTTTGAGCAGCGCCCTATGGCTAAATTCATCGCCACCATCGCTGGCCCCGACGGCAAAGGCAAGCGCGAAGTTGTTGAAGCAGAAAGCATCAATGGGGCGCGTAATAAACTGATTGCCGCTGGGTTTAGCCAAGCCCAAATTCGCGATCTCAAGGAACAGAAAAGCGGCCTAGACATTGACCTCGCCAGCCTCACGGCCAGCGTAACCGTAAAGGATTTGGCCGTGTTCTCTCGGCAATTTTCCGCCATGTTCAATGCGGGCATTGCCATGGTGAAATGTTTGGATATTTTGAGCAATCAATGTGAAAATCCCAAACTGAAAAAAGCCCTATTTAAAATCAATGCTGATGTGCAAGAAGGGGAAACCCTATCTTCTTCGCTGAAACGACACGGCGACATCTTCAGTAAGCTCTATTGCGCCATGGTGGAAGCGGGTGAAATTGGGGGGGTGCTCGATGAAGTGCTCACCCGACTGGCAACCCTGCTGGAAAATGCCGCCCGGCTACAAAACCAAATTAAGTCCGCCATGTCCTATCCCTCCACAGTGGGATCCTTGGCGGTCATTATCTTTTTGGGAATGACCATTTTTCTGCTACCAACCTTTACGGGAATTTTCGATAAGTTGGGGGCTGAATTGCCGGCGTTCACGCAAATCATGATCAATATCAGTGAGTTTTTGCGTGGCCCCACTTTCCCCGATGATGATCCCAAGGGGCGCAAGAATTTCTATGTGGTGTTTTTGGTGATTGCCTTGGTCATCGGCAAGGTTGTCTATGACCTGTGGTACAAAACACCGGCTGGCAAGCGCCAAATGGATGCCGTCTTTCTGAAGTTGCCGATTTTTGGAGACATCATTCAGAAAAGCTCGGTGGCTAGTTTTTGCCGTACCTTTGGGACGTTGACGCGATCGGGTGTGCCGATTATTCAAGCCCTCGAAATTTGTAAAGATACCGCCGACAACCAGGTGGTTTCGGATGCGGTGGCTTCCTCTATTGCCGAAATTCAAGGTGGGGGGACGATCAGTGCGGCGATCGAGCGATATAAGGTCTTCCCGGCCATGGCCATTCAGATGATGATGATTGGTGAGGAAACCGGGGAACTCGACAAAATGCTAATGAAGGTGGCGGACTTCTATGAAGATGAAGTGGAGCAAGCAATCAAGGGTCTAACCAGTATGTTGGAGCCGTTGATGATTGTGGTGATTGGGGGGATGGTTGGTTCGATTTTGTTGGCGATGTATTTGCCCATCTTTGCGGTGATGGATGCGATTAAGTAGTGCTGCAAGGCAACGCTATTAACCATCAAAACTCCAAAGATTGACCACCAAAGCCCCAAGGCAAAGCGATCGATCATCAAAACTTCAGGTGAATTTTTCGCGGGCGAATTCTTCTCAGGTCAGCTTTTCTCAGGCAAACTTTTCTCAGGCAAACTTTTCCAGCGATCGAGTGAGCAGTAGCATCAGCGAGGCAGCCTATGTCCATCAAGTCTGCGGATTATGAGGAAATTCTGGCGACTTATAGTGGGCGGCAGGCAGCAATCGAGCTGCTGCGGGAATATCGGCCCTACTTGGAACTGTTGCCCAGTATGCGGCGGCCCCTGGACAGCACCGTGGTGATTACGTTGCCGTTGGCGCGGATCGATCCTGATGTGTTGGAAATGACCCAACTGGCCGAGGTGGCCGATGTGAGCCGATCGCGCCGTCGCCACTCGATCGAGTCCGAGCGATCGACCAACAAGCCGGGGCGGCAGGCGGTGCGGTTGCCCTGCGAGATTGCCCTCCTGATGTGCGATCCCGAATGGCAGGTGACCACGGGCGTGGCGGTGTTTGTGTTTGTGCATCGGCCCAATGAGGATTTTTATGGGCTGATGAGTCGCTGGCGACAGACGCAATTGCTGCTCGATCGCGACTATGAATGGGTGATGCCCTTGGCTTACCGCCATGTGGTGGGCGATCGGGCCGATCGAATCTATCCGCTGTTTTTGCTGTCGGAGCGATCGCCCGAACGGTTGCAACGGGGCTTGAAGGGCGCAACCTTGCCCTATGTGGTTTGTCCAACCCAGGCGGAACCCCCCGCTCGATTCGATCCCCAGGTTGACCACACCCCCGCTCCCACCACGGACTTGACCCGCGAAGCACCCCATCCAGGCCCGGGGCGATCGGCCCGCGATGCTCAGCCCACCTCCGATCCAGAGCTGGAAGGCGATCTTTGGGTTGAGTGAGGGTTGCCGCTCGCGCCCTTGGGGCCCAGTTGGGCTTGGGCAACGACTGAGACCCGGATTCGGCCCGGTATCCAATAGGTTGCTTTTGTGCCTTGCGTGGCATTGGGCGACACAGCGCCGTTTTCGGCGTGATCGTATAATGCCAAAGCCATCCCACAAGGCTGGCCATCCCCTCCCCACAGCGTTTAGCTAGGTTAACGATGGACTTGCTGGAGTATCAGGCAAAAGCCCTGTTTGCCGCCATGGGCATTCCGGTGCTGCCTTCCCAACCGATCGCCAGCTTGCAGGAATTGCGGGAATTGAAAATTCCCTACCCGATCGCCCTGAAATCCCAAGTGCGGGCCGGGGGGCGGGGGCGTGCTGGTGGGATCCGGTTCGCCAGCAACACGATCGACGCGGTGGCCGCCGCCCAAGCCATTTTCAGCTTGCCGATCGGGGGGGAATGTCCTGCGTTGCTGTTGGCGGAGGCCAAATACAACGTGGAGCAGGAGTTTTATCTGGCGGTGGCGCTGGATGACAACGCCCGGCGGCCGGTGCTGCTGGGATCCACCCAAGGGGGGATGGATGGCAAGCTTTCCGCCGGTACGGTGCATCAGGTGTTGGTGGATGGGGAATTTTCGCCCTTCTATGCCCGCCGTTTGGTGCTGAAGATGGGGCTGCGGGGCGAGCTAGTGCCTTCCGTCAGCGAGATTGTGGAGCGGATGTATGCCCTGTTTGTCCAAAATGATTTGGATTTGGTGGAGATCAATCCCCTAGGGGTCGATCGCGCCGGGGAACTGATGGCCCTGGACGGCAAAGTCACCGTGAACGACAGTGCGATCGATCGCCACACGGAGTTGAAATGCTTGCTCAACGGCGTAGTGATGCCGCCCAGCCTCAAGCCCGTTTGGATTGAGGGCGGAACCGCGCCCGCTTCGGTGGCCAATACGGCCCATGGTGCTCAGGGGGCCGTGAACGGTCAGAGCAGCAATTCCACCAATGGCGATCGCAGCAAAAAGAACGCCAGCACCCCGATCGGGATTGTCTGCAATGGCATGGGGCTGACCTTAGCGGCCTTGGATTTGGTTTGCCGCTTTGGGGGCAACGTGGCCGGGTTCATCAATGTGGGCTGGACCGTGGGCGGTGGTCGCCCCGAAATCCTAGAAGGGCGGCTCGAACAGGCCTTAGCCAGTCTCAGCCATCCACACCCGGTGCGGGTGGTGCTGCTGGATTTGTTGGGCAGTGCCATCACCCTGGATGGCGTGGTGGCAGTGATTCACCAATATGCCAAGCGCCATGGTTGGTGGCGACAGGAAACCCAACCGATGGAAGAATTACCGCAACCCCTCTCCACCACCCGCAGTGAAGGGGACTTGGCTGTGAATAATTGGGCTAATAATTTGGCCCTGAATCAGGGACGCGGCCCCGCGATCGTACTGCGGGTGTTGGGAGAACCCAGTGATGAAACGCGCGAGCTAATTGAAAGCTTGCCGATTTCCCTGGCCGACAGCCTCGAAGCCGCAGCCAAACTGACGGCTGTGTTAGCCAACGCGCCCCAAGTTTAAGGGACTGGTTGAAATGGGAACTGGTTGAAATGGGAACTGGTTGAAATGGAGAATAGCGGACTCGAACCGCTGGCCTCTGCGGTGCGATCGCAGCGCTCTACCAACTGAGCTAATTCCCCGAGGCAATTGGCGTATCGGACATGGTAGCACCAATCGGCGGTTCGGGCCGTTCCCGACCGGCAAAAAGCCGCTGCACCCGATCGAGATCCAAGGTATTTAAAAAGTCCACCACCCAATCGGCCCGGCGGTGCACCATTTGGAATGGGTGGCTGGTGGCCACGCCCACCACCTGCATTCCCGCAGCCTTGGCCGCCGCAATGCCAGGGTAGGTGTCTTCGATCGCCAAGCAATTTTGGGGTTGTAAATCCAGCCGATCGAGCTGCGATCGCAACTGGGCCACCGCTTGCAAATAACCATCGGGAGCGGGCTTGCTCTCTAGGCCCATATCACCCGTAATCAGCACACTAAAGAACGATCGCAGCCCCGCCCGACTCAAAACCGTCTCCACCTCCGCAGCCAGCGCCCCGGTCACAATTCCCATGGGCAACCCCAGGGTGCGCACCCGACTGCAAAAGTCCACCACGCCTGGATAGATCGGTAGTTGGGGCAAGTGGGCCAGACGATCGAGATACAGTTGCGACTTGCGGGCCACCAACCGATCGAGCGTGTCATCATCCACCATGCGCCCCCGCCGAGCCAGCAGATCCCGCAAACAGGCTCGATCGCTCCGGCCCAAACAGACCTCGCGGAATTCCTCCGGATCCGGCCGCAAATTCTCACTCAGCAACATCTCTTGCAGAAGTTGCCCGTGCAGCGGTTCGTCATTAATGATTGTGCCGTTAAAGTCCAGCAGAATTGCTTTGAGGGTCATGGGCAATTGGGCAAACAACGGCCAACGGAGCCTTTACCGATTCCCAACCTCGAAGATCCTCGGTGCGGATTGGAGTCCTGAATCCTGGGAACGGGAATTGCGTCTTAAAAGTTTAGCGCCAAACCAGTCCCCCACCGTTGAACACCAAAGGCCAGGGCCCGATCGCCCGCCCCCTAGCGAGCCGCCGCCCCCAACAGCCGGGGCCGATCGCGCCGTCGCACCCGTTGCCACTGTTCCCGCAAAGCCGCCACATCCGCCGGGCGATCGCCATAGCGCCAATCACTGTAGGCTCCAGCCACCGCCGCCAACAGCGCCAAGCGATCGCCCGCGCCGGGGCCGCCCCCCTGCTGGGCGAGCCACTGTTCATAGGCGGCCACATATTCCAATGGTGTTTGCCAAGGATAGGCGGGACAGTCTTCTGCCAGCCAATCGCGCACCTCCTGATATAACGCAGCGATCGGGGCTAACCGAGCCAAGCGCCTCCGCCGTTGCCAAGCGTGCCAGCCCAACCAACCCAACCACAGGGCCCCGCCCACCACCAAGGCCAGGGCGATCGCCGCCAAAATGCCCGTCCAGCCCCCCGTTAACAAACCCAGCAACCGACCCACCAGCGCCAGCAGTCCCCCCAACACCCCTGAAATCACCCCATCCAGCCAATTGCACAGGGGCGTGGGCAACCAACCAGCCACCCAAGCCCAGAGTTTTTCTAGGGTGCTGAAGGTTTCATTTTTCTCGATCGAGGGTGGAATCAAGGGATGGCCAGGAATCGGGTCAAAGCTATACCAGCCATACCCGGGAAAATAAACCTCTGTGATCAAATGGGCATCGGTGTTGTACACCTCGTATAGACCGGTGAAAGGATTGAACCGACCCGGCGCAAACCCGGCCGCCACCCGTGCCGGAATCCCCAAACTCCGCAACATGAGGGTGAGGGTAGTGGGAAAATGATCGGGATAGCCCCCTTGATACTGAAACAAAAAGCGATCGACCAAATCTTCGCCCGCAGCCGGTGGCGGCAAGTCCGGTTGTACGGTGTAGGTTTGCTTCAGGGCTTGGGCTAAGAACAGCGCCTGCTCATACGCATCATTGCGGGCATTGGGAGCCTTCGCGAGTAACTCTTGGGCCCGTTTTTGCAACTTGGGCCGCAGGGCCGCGGGCACATCGAGGTAATAGTTCCGAATGAAGGGGGGATAGGTACGGCGGGCCTGGCGCAGTCGGGTGCGATCGCGGTAGGCCACTTGGGAGATGACCGAGTAGGTTAACCCCTCATCCAAAATGCGGGGCGATCGAATACTGCCTTCCTTGTCGATCGCAATTCCTCGGGTTGGGAAAAACAACTCCGTTGGTTGGGCCAGGGTGGGAATCAGGTTGGGCAAGGCCGAAAGCACCGTGTAACTTTGCACCACCTCTTCAATTTGGGCGCGGGTTGGCTCCGGTGGAATCACAAAGCGATAGGACCAATCGGGCCGCACCAGGCTTTGGGTGTCGTCATTGCGGGAAATTTCCCACCCGCGACCGGTGTAGCGATCGAACCCCAACACCCGCCAAAAGCCCGGCGACTGCGATCGCACCCGCATCACCAAGGTGGGAACCAGTTGCCCCTGAAGGGTTTGGTCGATCGTGCTGCTAAAGCCGTAATAGAACGTGTTGTCCGTTTGGCCGCGGCCTGCACCGCTGGTTCCCCCGAGGGCTTGGCCATCTTGCCCATAACCCGGATTGCGAATCGACGCAGACTGATCCCGGTTATCAAACATCTGATCCATCAAATTGGGCGGGGCCGTCACCGGAAACTGGCGCAGTTGGTAGCCCGGAAAACGCGGCAGCAGGGCAAAAACCACCAGCCCCAAAACCGCCACCACCCCAAACAACCGCGCCATCTGACCCGGCCGAATTAGCCCCGTGAGGGTGCGCCAATCCCGATCGCCCGGTTCCAATCCCAGGCGCGATCGATAGTCCAACACCAACATCGGCAGCGCCACCCCCACAAAGGCCACCAACACGGGTGCAAACAACATGGTTTGGCTGAGGGTTCCGGCCACCCCCATCAGAATCAGCCCGATCAGCATCGAGTAGCCCAAGTCCTTGCGCCGGGGCAAGTCAAAGCAATGGAGCACTTGCAAATGGATCAGCAACTCCGCCAAAACCAGGCGTGTATCTCCCAAATTGCCCAGGAGCGATCGAAAGAAAACGGCCAAGGCCACCAGCATTCCCGCCGCGATCGCCAGTTGCGCCCCCAAGTTGCGCCGCCGCCGTTGCCGCCAACTCCAGTAGGCCCCGCCAAAGCTGAGGGGAATGGCCCACCAACTGGTTTGGGTTCCAGCGGCCACATCGGTGGCCAAAATCCCGATCGCCACCAAAATTTGCACCAAGATTCGCAGGGCGATCGATTCTTCCGGTTGCGGCCGGGGTTGATTTTGCCAAGTTTGCAGCCGTTGCCACCAAGCCTTCCTTGCCGCTTCCGAAACCATGCCTGTTCCCCGGTCTTGCTTCAGCTATTCCCAGGATAATGGCTTGGCCAAAGATCCCCAGATCCTCAACCGATCAATCACAGTCACAATCACGATCATGAACGATCGCGATCATCACCACGATCGCAACCTCCATCAAAGAGCAATTTCAGGAGTTGGCTCACGCGATCGCAACTCCGACGGCCCCGAGTCCGTTCCATGGGGCACAGGGGCCGGTGTTTCTTCCGAGGCCGAGTTGGCTTCCGGATTGGGCCAGGGACTCGATCGCCGCCGCACATAGAGATAGGCCGTCATGCGACCGCGCCCCTTCACCGGCAGATTAGACCAACGCTCAAACTCGTAATGATCCTTCAGGTAGGCATAGGTTGCCTCGGTCACCTGAATTTTGCCGGGAATCCCCTGGGACTCCATTCGACTGGCCACATTGACCGTGTCGCCCCAAAGGTCATAGCTAAATTTTTTGATGCCAATTACGCCGGCCACCACGGCCCCCGTGTTGATGCCAATTCGCAAGGCCAAGGGCAGCCCGGTTTCTCGCCGCAGTTGATTAATTTCTCGGCGCATGGCGATCGCCATTTCCATCACCGTGAGGGCATGGTCAGGGCGCGGCACAGGAATTCCGCCGGCCACCATGTAGGCATCGCCGATCGTCTTAATTTTTTCGAGGCCAAACTCTTCGGCTAATCGATCGAACGCCGAAAAAATTCGATTCAACAATTGCACCAACTCCAAAGGCGGCAACTGCACCGAAAGGGGCGTGAAGTCCACAATATCGGCAAATAAAATTGTGGCTTCCTCAAACCGATCGGCGAGGATTTCGTTTTCCATCGCCAACCCATCCTCCCTTGCCAGCCGATCGACAATGGCTTGGGGCAACACATTCAACAGCAACTTTTGCGTGCGGCTTTGCTCATCGCGCAGGGCCGATTCCATTTGCCGCCGCTCCCGCACTTCCCGATCGAGCAAAAAGAGCTGCTCTTGCAATAATTCTGCCTGTCGTCGCAAACGCTTTTGCAAACTGGCTGCCAACAGGGCCGGCCCCCGAAACAGCGTCAGATTGCGGGCCCGCTCATGGAGTCGATCGAGCCGACTGCGATCCAAATGCAACCGAATGCGTGCCAAAGCCTCCGCCGGTTCCAAGGGCAACAGCAAATAGTCCGCCGCCCCCGCCGCAAACAACGCGCCCCGATCAATTTGCCCCGCCGCCCCCACCAGCACGATCGGGGTGTTTTGGTGAGGGGCCGCCGATCGCAACTGATGGCACAGTTCCAAGGCCGCCAGTTCCGACCAAGACCCCACCAACACCAAAAGCGGCTGGAGCCGAGCGGCCGCCGCCATCAACTCATCCAAACTCGCGGGGCAATGGGCTTCGCACCCTAACTCCGCCACCACCTGGGCCAAGGCCTGCGCCAACTCCCGATCGGCAATGCCAATCAGAATTGGGCTACCGGAGGCAACCACAGCCGAGCTTGTCGTTGGAGCATTCACAATAATCGCAGCGCCATGCGGCCGAAAACGATGCAGCCTGTCGTAACCATCAGTTACTAGGTAGGGGCTACAACTCCGCACAGACCAAATCCGCCTCAAACCAGAGATTCAAGGGAAATTGCCCCCAAAATCCCGGTATTTCGTGGTCAAAATTCGGTAAATGATGAAAACCGACCGCCACAGTGGCGATCGCCCCCCCAAAAGACAGACTGCGTGACAATACGCCGATTAAAGATGCACCAACGGTTTAGCTCCCTGAGGCCGCACTGTGGCATCAAGCAACCTTCAGCTCAGGGTTTTGAGCCAAAAGTATCTTGAGCTTTGAGCCAGCAACAAAGCTGCTGCGATCGTATCAAAATTCCCCCGAATCCAGGTTTCCTGGGCCCCACAAACCCCCACCGGGCGATCGCAGGCTCCGTTCGCATCAGGCTCCGTTGGCATAATGAGACCAACCGCGATCGTGAGGACTAACCGATGATTGCCCAACCCACCACCACGACGATCACGCCAGGGATTCAGCCCCCACCGATCGACTATCCCGACAGCGATAGCCAGCCGATCGCCGACAACACGAAACAGTTTCATTGGATCCAAAAGATCTACATGAACCTTGCCGCCATCTTTACCAACGATCCGCAAGTTTTTGTGGCGGGCGATCTGCTCTGGTATCCGGTGGAAGGCGACAACAAAACCCGCCAAGCGCCCGATGTGATGGTGGCGTTTGGGGTTCCCAAGGGCGATCGGGGTTCCTACAAGCAGTGGTGTGAAAACAACATCGCGCCCCAAGTGGTATTTGAGATTTTGTCGCCGGGAAATCGCTTTGGGGAAGTGCTGAAAAAGCGGGCTTTTTATGACACCTACGGCGTTGAGGAATATTACATCTACGATCCCGATCGCCATGATTTGAGCATTTTGGTGCGATCGGAGCGAGGCGATTTGCGGCTCCGGGACGATCGCCCGGACGATTGGGTGAGTCCCCGGCTCGGCATTCGGTTCCAAATGGACGAAGACACCCTCACCCTATTTCGGCCGGACGGTCAGCCCTTTTCGACCCTGGCGGAAGAGATCCAACGCACCAAGCAAGAGCGCGATCGGGCTGAACAGGAGCGCGAACGGGCCGATCGCCTGGCGGCCCGGCTGCGGGAGTTGGGCATTGATCCCGAGGCGATCGGGTAGACCACGGCACAATAGCAACAGGCGATCGCGATCGGCAGGAGCGCAACGGGAATGACCATTGCCACAAGCCCTCAAACCTGGACGGATCAGGATTGGATGACCTTACCCAGGGAGGGGCATCGCTACGAGTTGGTGAACGGTCAGGTCGTGGATATGGGCCATGCGGGGATGGAGCATGGCTATTTGGCCTGCGTTTTGGTGGCGGCGCTGATGAATTGGGTGCGATCGCGCCGTTTGGGGGCGGTTTGTGATTCGAGCACGGCGTTTACCTTGGGCAATGGCAACCGGCGATCGCCCGATATTGCCTTTATTGATCGGTCTCGGTTGCAGGGTCTCAGCCGCCCGCCCCGAGGCTATTTTGAGGGTGCGCCGGATCTGGTGGTGGAGATTTTGTCGCCGGGCAACACGGTGGACGAAATGCACCAAAAAATCGTGGAATATTTTGCCCACGGGACGCGCTTGCTGTGGAAGATTGATCCAAATGAGCGCTGCATTTTGGTCTATCACGGCCCGGAACCCGATCGCCTGTTGCGGGTTGGCGATTTGTTGGAGGGGGAGGAGGTGGTGAGCGGGTTTGCGTTCCCGGTGGCGGAGTTATTTGAACCGTGGGATTTTTGAGGAGCCGCGATCGCTCCCAACTGATGAATGATGATCGGGTAGGGTGCATGGGAGCAATTTGTAATTGTTACGAAATGGTTGATTTGTTCTCCCATGCACCGTGAATTGATCGCCACCCAGCCGATCGTCGTTCCATGCGTTACGGGTGGCGGTGCATGGGAGATGAATGGCGATTTTCATTGCCTTCCGAGCGTTCTCCCATGCACCCTACAAAAATTCGATCGCGTAGAGCATTGAATAATTAACGTGTGATTGTTGATGGCTTTGGCGGCAATAATTTTGGGAATGGTTGATTGGGTAGGGTGCATGGGAGCAATTTGTAATTGTTACGAAATGGTTGATTTGTTCTCCCATGCACCGTGGATTGATCGCCACCCAATCGATCGTCGTTTCATGCGTTACGGGTGGCGGTGCATGGGAGATGAATGACGATTGTCATTGCCTTCCGAGCGTTCTCCCATGCACCCTACGGGTCTGTGGGTTATGGGGTGAGGTGGGATTGGAGCAGGTCGATCGCCCGGTGTAGGTCGGGGGTTTGCAGGGGCGATCGGGCGATCGCTTGGGAGGCTTCCAGCACGCCGCCCCGAATCGGCCACGTTGCTGTTGGATTGGTTAGGGTGGCGAGGGTGTTGGTGAGTTGCTCAAAACCGGCTTCGACATTGCCCAACAGGATTGAGATGATCGACCAATGAAGTTGTTCTTGGTCGATGTTTTTGGGGCAGAGTTGCAGGCTTTCGGCTAGGAGCGATCGGGCACTGTCGAGATCGGAGCGCAAGGCCCGCACCGCTGCCAAATTGAAGGCGGGCATATAGTAGTCAGGTTTGAGTTCTCTGGCTTTTAACAAATAGGTTTCGGCTTCGTCGATGCGGTCAGTAATTAGGCACAAAAAGCCGAGATTATTGGGCGAAATTTCATCGGTGGGATCGAGTTCGGCTACTTTTTGGAAGGTGGCGATCGCACCAGCAAGATCGCCTTGCTCGAATTGCAATAGTCCTAAATCGTAGTAGGGCGAAGTATTTTGCGGATCGAGATCAATCGCTTTTTGGTATGCCTGAATTGCCTCGTTGTAGCGCTCTTGGGCTTTCAGAACATTACCCAAATTTCTGAAATCGAAGGCGCGTTCTTTGATGCTGAGGGCTTGTCGATAGGCGGCTTCGGCTTCGGGATAGTGCTGAAGCTTTTCTAGCGTTAACCCAAGTTCGCTGTGGGCATAGACATAGTTTGGATCGAGATTGATGGCCTGCTGGTAAGCGGCGATCGCCTCTTCATACCGCCCGAGATTCTTCAGCGCAATGCCTCGGTTGTTCCAAGCTTCGTGTTTGTCGGGTTTGAATTGGATTGCTTGGTCGTAGCTGGCGATCGCCTCTTCATACCGCCCGAGATCTCTCAGCGCAATGCCTCGGTTGTTCCAAGCTTCGTGTTTGTCGGGTTTGAATTGGATTGCTTGGTCGTAGCTGGCGATCGCCTCTTCATACCGCCCGAGATTCTTCAGCACAATGCCTCGGTTGTTCCAGGCTTCGTGGTAGTCGGGTTTGAATTGGATGGCTTTGTCGTAGCTGGCGATCGCCTCTTCATGCCGCACGAGATTTTTCAGCGCAATGCCTCGGTTGTACCAGGCTTCGTGGTCGTCAGGTTTGAATTGGATGGCTTTGTCGTAGCTGGCGATCGCCTCTTCATACCGCCCGAGATCATCCAGCGCATAGCCTTGGAAAAAGGCGGCTGAATCATTGGTTGGGTCAAGATCTAGTGCGCGGGTAAAGTTACTAATTGCCGGGCCGTAATTGTTAGCAAATAAATTTAGCTTTCCAGCCTGTAAGTAGAGTTTACCGAGTTGATTTGTATCACTAGTAATTTTAATCAGGTCTTGTAATTCAAGTAATTTCTTGATGCAATCTTCTTCGTTCAGATTTTCATAGCCATCTTCTGCTAGTGATTCCTCTAGGATTTTTTGATCAATATCGGATGGCTCTAGGGGAAACCGATAAACCCCAAGCCGCCAATCAAAAAAGTCCGGCGCACGCTCACTGAGATATTGCATAGTCGTCGGTCGGCAACCGATGATAAATGCACAAGGAAACTGATCTCGCAAAGTTTCCCGCGCCCAATTCAAATGCTGCAAAATGGGCGGTACACCCCGCCAATCAACCTCATAAATTTGCACATCGCTCCAGCCCGCCTGCCGCTTGGTATCTTCATAGTCCAGCAGGGTTGCATCCAAATCCCGCACAAACAGCACATCAAACTCGGTCGTTGCTGCCAGATCTTTCACCTTGTCTAGCAGCGTCGTATCTTTTCGATCGAGCACCAATTGAGCAAACCGCTTTTCAGGAATCTCCCGCCGCAAGCGATCGAATAGCTCTACTTCCTTAGCGCGATCGCACACCACAAAATGCAGCTCAAACCCCGTTTGCCGCTGGAGCGATCGCCGCAAATTACCATAGATTTCCTCCGGTGTTTCCGGCGGCAAATCCTCATCCTCATCATCCCAATCCATCACCCATCCCCTCCTCAACGTTGAGGTCAGCCGCCTGCCATGTCAGTCCAGACAAGGTGCTCAAGCCCCTTGCCCCCGCGAGTTTGAGGCTTGAAACGCATCCCATCGCTGTTTAAACTCCTTGGAACTCCGAATCAGTGGATGCACCGCCGCCCAAGTGATTTTTTCGTCGTTTTCTTCGTCCCACTCGCGATATTCCAGCACACACAATCGAAACAGCAAATTGCGACAGCGATCTTCGCACTCGTTGCGGCTGTCCTTGGTTTGCTCGACCGCCATTAACGCTTCCCAATCCTCAAATCGGATCGCATCCAGATAGGTTTCTCGCGCCTCCGCGATCGCCCGTTGCACCGTTTTCAAACTAATGGGCAACACATCAATCCGCTTCAACGATTCCTGCACCAACCGCATCAGTTCCCGCATATGCCCACCACTGGCCACACACAACCGCTGCACAGCGGCCTCATCCGCAAACACATCGGGCACAAGCGATCGCCCCGGCGCAGCTTTCGCCACCCGCCGAGCCAACACATCTCGCAATTTGGCATAGCCATCATTCAGCATTTGATGATCGCGATCGGCGATCGCCACCATCGGCAACCGTTCCACCCCGTCATACTCATCCCGCAACCGCGACGCACTGGCCGAAAACACAAAGGATACCGGAGCCGTATAAATCGTGTGGCAGTTGAGGGACTTCAGGGAATCCGCGCGATCGAGAAAAATCTCATCGTGATTGGTGCGGCCCTGGGTGCGATCGACCGGCGAAATGCGGTCTAAGTTGTCCGCCATCACCACCAAATCGCGTTTACCCAGTGGCAATTTTTGGCGCGCATTGGCTAGCAAATCGTTCAAGGCTGTTTCTAAGCTTTCGGTGCGATCGAGCATCAATTTGCGAACTTGATCGCGCTTTTGGGGTTCCAATCGTACCGCCGTAGTCAGCTTGGCAAACTGACTCAGTTGCAGCTCCACATTGGTTTTCAGATCGTCAATTTTGATATCAGCCGATAGGATAGTTTTGAGATCATCAAAAGACTTAGAAATCCATTGGGCGATCGGTTGCGAATCGAGTCCTTCTAGGCTCTTGAGTCCATCAATAATATTGCGAGCACAAGCTAGCAAAATATCTGAATATTCCGTATCTTTCAGGTTCAAATCCCCTGCATCTTCTGTAGCAGCGGCGAAGTAAACGACAAAGAAGCCGCGATCTTCGAGCCACTTTTTCAGCTTTTTCAGTTCCGTGGATTTGCCGCCGCCGCGATGACCGGAATAGATTTGGCAGGTTTTGCGTTGGGCATCGGTGATTGTGCGGCCCAAGTCCACGGTGATGTCATCGTCGCCCCGCACCGACGTGCAATCCACATAGGCGGGATCGCCCGGTTCCAGCGGCCGCGACGGATCAAATTCGTGTTTGAGCTGAACAATGGTCTGAAATTCTGGGCTAAACACGCCGACAACTACCAACGCAACTAGCCTCGATTGTAGCCAAGCCGATCGCCCCTAGTGCCCTCCGCTTGGTGCTTGCCCCTTGCGACCCTTGCCCAGCAACAACAACAGCGGCAACGAAGCCAAAAACGCCATCCCCACCACCCAAAACGTGTCACTAAACGACAGAATCGACGATTGCAAACTCAAGAGACCATCCAGCGAGGCGATCGCCTGTTGGTGAGCCGTCGTCGGATCAGCGCCACGACTCTGAAACGCGCTGGTCAGGGCATCGAGTCGCCCTTGGGTTTCCGGGCTATAAACACTCAGGTGCTCGCTCAACACACTGCGGTGAAAGGCATTGCGGCGATCGAGCAGCGTCGTCAAAATCGCGATGCCAATGCTGCCGCCCAGTTGCCGCGTCAGGTTATAAAACCCCGACCCGGCGGGAATATCAGCCGGGGGCAATGAGCCGAGAGTAGCCAAACTCAGGGGTAAAAACATCATCACCGTGCCCACGCCCCGAAAAATCAGTGGATAAAAGAGTGAATCGCTACTGGAGTCGGGGTTGAGGGTCGCCAGGGAAAACATCACGAGGCTGGTCATGACGCTGCCCGCCGCGATCGCCCAGCGGGGATCGATCAAGCTGCTCACTTTTCCCAGCATGAGCATCGTGGCGGCGGAGGCCAGCGCCCCCGGCAACAGCAACAGGCCCGTTTGCTGGGCGGTGTAGTGCAACACGCTCTGGGCAAAAATCGGCACGGCAAACAAGGTTCCATAGAGACCCATGCCCACCACGGCGGAATAGATGCTGCCGGCCGCGAGCGATCGATGGCGCAACACACGCAAGTCCACGGCCGGGTGGCGCACGGTCAGCTCCCGCCAAATGAACAGCACCAACCCCACGATCGCGGCGATCGCCAGGGCGATGATCGTCGGGGACTCAAACCAGTTGTCCTGTTCACCCTCTTCCAGGAAGGTTTGCAGGCTGCCCACGGCGATCGTTAGCAGGCCAATGCCCCACCAATCGACTGATCGCCTTGGGCCGGAGCGATCGCGCGGGCGATCGGCGGGCAAAAACAGCAGGGCCATCACCACCGCCGCGATGCCAAAGGGAATATTGATGAAAAAGATCCAGCGCCACCCGAGGTTATCGGTCAGGTAGCCGCCGAGGGTGGGCCCGATCGCCGGGCCCGTAATCACGCCGACTCCGAAAACCGCTTGGGCCAACCCCTGCTCGGCGGGCGGAAAGCTCTGGAACAAAATCGATTGGGCCTTGGCCAGCAAGCCGCCGCCCAGCAACCCTTGCAAGATGCGGGCGGCCACCAGCTCTGGCAAACTGCCGGATAGGCCACAGAGAACGGAGGCGATCGTGAAGCCGGCCAGGGAAAGGACAAAATAGCGCTTTTGGCCGAAGGTTTCACCCAGCCAAGCCGTCAGGGGAATCACGATCACGTTGGCGATCGCGTAGCCCGTGACGATCCAGCCGATTTCGCTGAGGGTGGCTCCGACGCTGGATTGGATATCCGTGAGGGCAACGTTGACGATGCTGGTGTCGATCACTTCCAGGATTGCGCCTAGGGAAGCGGTGGCGGCGATCGCCCATTTCAGCCAGCCGGTGGGATAGACCGGGGTGATCGCGGGATTAGAGGTAGCGCTCATGGGGCCTGGCTCCTAGCGCACCGCCACGCTGACATTGGCGGACATCCCCGGCGTGACTTGGGCTTCATAGCCGCGCAAACTGTCGGGGTCGATCGCAATCCGCACGGGAATCCGCTGCACCACTTTGGTGAAGTTGCCTGTGGCGTTGTCCGGCGGCAACAGGGCAAATTGCGCGCCGGAGGCGGGGGCCAGGCTTTCCACATGGCCGCGAAACGGGTGATCGGGAAAGGCATCCAGCCGAATTTCCACCGCTTCGCCGGGATGCATCCGCTGCACTTGGGTTTCCTTGAAGTTGGCTTCGATCCAAAGCTGATCACCGACGATCGCCATGAGGGGTTGACCCGCTTGCACCTGTGCGCCCACTTCCACGGATTTGCGGCCAATCCGGCCGCTGACGGGGGCGGCGATCGTGGTGTAGGACAACTGCAACTGGGCGGCCCGTAGGTCGGCGGCCTGGCGGGCAATTTGGGCCGTGGCGGCGGCGTAGCGATCGCGGTTGACCTGGGTTTGGTTGCCCGTGGCGCGGGCCTGTTGCAGATCGCCCTGGCGCGATTGGCGGGTGGCCTTGGCCCGATCGACCCCTTGGCGAGCCTGGGCCACTCGGGCGATCGCCTGTTGCACCTGTTGGCGGGCGGCGGCGGTTTGGGCCAGGGCCACATCGTAGGCGGCCTTGGCCGCATCCCGTTGCTGGGCGGCGATCGCCCCGTCTTGGTAAAGCGCATTGTAGCGATCGTAGTCCGCCTTGGCTTTGGTCAAGGCCGCCTGAGCTTGGGCCAAATTCGCCCGCGCTACGGGTACGCCTGCGGTGGCTTCGTTCAAGGCCGCTTCAGCATTGGCGATCGCAGCGGTGGCATCGTTTAGATCGCCACGGGCCGTGGTCAGTTGGGCGGCGGTGTTGGCTCCGGCCAGGGCGATCGAGGATTGGGCCGCGCGGGCATCCTGTTGCGCCGCCACCAAGGCCGCCTGGGATTGCTGCACCTTCACTTGGTAGTCCGTTGGGTCGAGCCGCACCAACACCGACCCCGCCGTCACATGCTGGTTTTCCTCGATCGCCACGGCCGTCACCGTACCCGGCACGCGGCTGGCCACTTGATAAAGATGGCCCGCCACCTGGGCGTTGTCCGTTTCCTCGTGGGTGGAGGCGTATTGCCAAAACTGCCAAGCCCAGCGGCCCCCGGCGATCGCCCCAGCGGCCACCAGCACCAAGGCGATCGCCAGTTTGTATGGGCGGCGCTTGGCGGCGGTGGGCGGTGCGATCGGGGGGGTGGTGCTTGCTGGTTCGATCGGCTCGATCGGCTCAGTGCTCTCGGGTGGGGCGATCGGTTCCGGATCTGGGGCCAGCACGGTGGCCGTGGCGGGCGGCTTGGTGCCGTTGCGATCGACTTTGCTGATCAACTGGGGTTTCACGAGTCCTGACCTCTGACTAAGGGTTTGGGCGTAACGGGGGCCAATGCTCAAGGGCGAGATGACCAACTATTACGGGTATTTTTATTTCGTGTACGTACTATTGGGGCACTTGAAGGCTGGTTTGAGGGTGGTGGTGAGTGAGCTTGTAACTTGTAGGGTGGGCAATGCCCACCTATAACCTCGATCAACGAATCCGATCGCCGCTTGGGCGAGGGTAATCATGGCTTGGAGGATCGATGCTGTCTTGGTTAGGGGGTGGTGGGCATTGCCCACCCTACTAACTCTCTGACCCAGGGCTTTAGGGGGGTGGAATCAAATTAGCGATCGCCTGATCGACCAAACGGGACATGAGTTGACGATCCTGATCCGAAAATCCCTGGAGGGTTTCCTCACGCAACTGCATGGCGATCGGCGGCAAAATTTCCCACAGTTGCCAACCCAAATCCGTCAGCCAAATCCGCCACACGCGCCGATCGTGGCAGTCGCGCTCCCGCCGAATCAGGCCGCGCTCCTCCATTCGATCGAGTGCGCCGGTCATTGTGCCGCCCACCTGCCGCAGCCGATCGCTGATCGCGCAGGTGGCGAGTCCGTCCTGTTCCCACAGGCAACAGAGCACGACCCAGTGAAACGGCGTGAGGCCGTGCGGCTCCAGCAGCTCCTGAAACCGCCGTCCCATCAGTTGCGACAGCAGCCGAATCCGATAGCCCAAGCCATGGGGGGCCAAAATTTCCTGCCAAGGCGCAGCGGAACGGGGCGATCGAGCGGTAGCGTTCATGGGAAAACCGCAAGCGTGATTTATTTCGTGTACTAACTATTTAAGCACGAAATAAAATTTGGAGTATGACCTGAGCACCGTTGGGCATCCGGGCCATGATGAGGCGCGGAGATCAGAACTGATCGTCCCCGATCGCCCCTAAGCCTTGGCTACAATTCCGATCGAGCCGATCGATCGCCCTGACCTATGCCGCCGATCCTTGCTGAAGCCTTGACCCTGCGACCGCTGCAAGTGCGTGACTATCAATGCCTGATTGACCAGGGTTGTTTTGGCCCCGAAGAACATATTGAATTGCTGAATGGTCAACTGATTCAGATGGCTGCTAAGGGAACCCGCCATGCCGCTGCTGTCAGTCGTTTGGCGCGGCTGCTGGGTCGGCAATTGGGCGAAACGGTGCTGATTCGGCTGCAAGACCCGATCGCCCTGAATGACCAATCCCAACCCGAACCCGACCTGGCGATCGTCCGGCCCCATCCCCTCGACTATGCCGACCATCACCCCACCCCAGCGGAAATTCACTGGCTGATTGAAGTGGCAGATAGCACCCTCGCCTACGATACCCAAACCAAGGCCCGCGCCTATGCCCAAGCGGGTTTGGCGGACTATTGGGTGCTGGATTTGCCGGGCGATCGGCTCTGGGTGTTTCGCAGTCCCAATCCGGCGGGCTATGGGCTGGTTATGCAGCTCGATCGCGCCCAATCGATCGCCCCGATCGCCTTTCCCGATTGTGTTTGGCCCCTGGCGGACTTGCTGCCGATCGCCTTGGACTCTTGAGCAACCTGGGCCAAGGGGCGTTAGGCTGGGCAAGAGCGCGGCCAAGGAACCTCAAAATGGCACTGAAATCGATCGAACGGGCGGAAACGGTGGAGCGAGCAACCCTGCTGGCGGGGTTCCATGCCCTGGGCGATCCGATTCGGTTGGGGGCGATCGAACATTTGCGTCAGGGCGAGTTGTGCGTGTGCGACCTCTGCGAGCTACTGGGGGTCAGCCAATCAAAGCTGTCGTTTCACCTGAAGGTGCTCCGGGAAGCAGGCTTGATTGAAGTGCGCCAAGACGGCCGCTGGAACTATTACCGGCTGAATTCGGCGGGATTTGAGCGTTTAGAGCAATATTTGGCGAGTTTGGCGGGCTGGGTTACCGGGGGCGATCGCGCCTGCTGTTCCTAGCGATTCGCCGCGCCCACAGACCGGCCGTGCCCACAGACAAGGGGTTTAAACCCCTTGCCCCTTCGGTTGGGTAGCTGGAGATTTTCAAATCAACTTTTTTTGAATTCATCAATTTTTTTTGAACTATTCCTGACACAATGGAGACGATCGGGGGAAATCGGTGCGCATTGCCCGATCGCGAGGTGTTATGACCATCAATCCCAGTGCCAAGGCCCCGAAGGTGGGCGGCCAACTCAGTTTTTTTGAACGCTATCTGACCGTTTGGGTGCTGGTCTGCATCGGGGTCGGCATTCTGTTGGGGCGGCTGTTTCCCGATGTGGCGATCGCCCTGGATGCCTGGACGGTGCATCAGGTGTCAATCCCGATCGCGGTCTGCCTGTTTTTCATGATGTATCCGATCATGGTGAAAATCGATTTCACCCAAGCCAAACGGGCCATGCGATCGCCCAAACCGGTGTTGCTGACCCTGGTGGTGAATTGGGGAATTAAGCCCTTCACGATGATCGCGATCGCCCAGCTATTTTTAGGCCATTGGTTCCGCCCACTGATCCAAGGTTCCGAGCTATTGCGTGGCACATCCATCGCCCTAGCAGATTCCTACATTGCCGGGGCAATTTTGTTAGGCATTGCGCCCTGCACGGCCATGGTGTTGATGTGGGGCTATCTCTGCTATGGCAATCAGGGCCACACCTTGGTGATGGTGGCGGTGAATTCGCTGACCATGCTGCTGCTCTATGCGCCTTTGGGTCGGTGGCTGTTGGCGGCCAATGATTTGGCGGTTCCTTGGGCCACGATCGCCTTGTCCGTGTTGATCTATGTGGGCCTACCCTTGGCCGCAGGTATCTACACGCGCCACTGGATTTTTAAATACAAGGGAGCCGATTGGTTTGAGCAAAAATTTTTGCACTACCTCAGCCCGATCGCCACTTCAGCGTTGCTATTAACCCTGATTTTGCTCTTTGCCTTTAAGGGAGAGCTAATCGTGAATAATCCGCTGCACATTTTCCTAATTGCCGTGCCGTTACTGATTCAAACGTTGGCGATTTTTGGGATTACCTATGCCTTAGCGAAACCCCTGAAATTAGTCTATGAAGATGCGGCCCCGGCGGCTTTAATCGGTGCGAGCAATCATTTTGAAGTGGCGATCGCCACGGCGGTGATGTTGTTTGGTTTGAACTCGGGGGCGGCCCTGGCGACGGTGGTGGGCGTGTTGATCGAAGTGCCGGTGATGTTGTTGCTGGTGGAATGCTGTCGGCGCACGGCCCACTGGTTCCCCCGATCGCCCGAAAAGGCCACGTTGCTCGATCCGCGTTGTGCGCGCCTTTAAGTTGTTGAGATTGGTGCGTTTTGAGATTGGGAGGTCAATGGAATGAAATCGGTGATGTTTGTTTGTCGGCGCAATTCTTGCCGATCGCAGATGGCGGAAGGCTGGGCGAAAACCCTGGGAGCGGGCAAAATTCGGGTGGTGAGTTCCGGCCTCGAAGCCAGCCGGGTGCATCCCACGGCGATCGCAGTGATGGCGGAAGCGGGAATTGAGATCAGCGACCAAACCTCCAACGCCCTGGCCGAATTTGCCCCCGAAGACTTCGATGGCGTGATTTCCCTCTGTGGCTGCGGGGTGAATTTGCCGGAAGCCTGGGTGCTGCGGGAACGGTTTGAGGATTGGCAATTGGACGATCCCGATGGCCAGCCGATCGAGGTGTTTCGGCGGGTGCGCGACGAAATTCGCGATCGCGTCACGGCCTTGATCGATCAGATCAGCCAGATCAACCCTTAATTCATCGGCACTAAGGCTTCAACCGCCGCCACCAAGCGCGATCGCACCGTGGGCAAGTCGGCGGCCGGATCCGTGAGCGCAATGACCGATCGGGCCGTTCCCAGCAGCATGGCGTTGAAGCCGCCCGCATCACCAGAGCCGCGAAAATCCGTGCGCAGCGCCACGATCGGTAACTGACGCGCAAACGCATAGCCACATTCCCAACAGGTTCCCGAGTCCGCATCGGCCCCGTCCAACACGGCAATCACGGCGTTTGCCTGATCCAGCCCCGATCGACAGCGTTCAAAAATCGCCTGCGGATCACTGAGGCTCGCACATGCCGCCTGGGGCAAAAAGACGGGATAGCCCAAGGTTTGCAGTTCCTCGGCCAAGGTTTGGTTCAGCCAACGTTCTCCCAAGGAAAACAGCGGCCCAGCCCAATAAAGCCGCAAGGGGCGATCGGCCGCTGGGGCAGCCAGGTGGGCGCGGCCGGTTTGCAAAATGGCGCGAAACGGTTCCATCAGGGCCGGCGGCATTGGCCCCAAGGCAGTCACCACCTGTTCAGCCCAGTCGAAATAGGCCTGGCGACGGGCGATCGACCAGCGCTCCGGGGGCGACTGATCCACATCCCGCAAATTGCAAATTTTGTCCGCCAATTTCACCAGCTTGGCTCGATCGCTCAAGGTGGGTGCATGGTCAATTTGCAACTGCTTTCGCTCGGCCTTGGGCAATCGCTTATCGTCCGTCACCTCTTGCACCAGGGCGGCAATTTCGGGGCCAAAGTGGGCGACCAATTCGGCAGCAGTGGTGTCTGTGTCCTCGATCGTGTCGTGGAGCAGGGCCGCCGCCAACACTTGAGGATCCGTAATTTGGGCCTCATGCACCAGCACCCGCAGCAGGGCGATCGGGTGATTGATATAGGGCGATCGCGCTCGATCCTTGCGCCGTTGGTGTCGATGCTTGGTGGCGGCAAAGGCCAAGGCCCGCGCTAACAAATCCAGTTGGGGCAAACCGTTGGGGAAATCGATCGGGCGATGGCTTCCCGATTCAGTGATCGGCTGAGGATCCATAGGGCTGAGGGTTGCGCAACGGTAAGGGAGATTGGGGTTAAACGGTGAATGCAGCCGAAAGCGGGATCGCCTCATCTCCCAAGTGCGATCGCAACAGTTGCCAAAGCCGTTGATCGGTAAAGTTTTCAATCACCAACGAGGCCCCGGCTTGGGTCAGTTCCTCGGGTGCGTGGGTGGTGCTCAGGCCCACGGTGAAAATCCCCGCCGCCACCGCCGATCGCACTCCGGGGGGTGAGTCCTCAAAGGCGATCGCCCCACTGGCCGGCAGGTTCAACCGTTCCAACCCCAACCGGTAGGGCGCGGGATCCGGTTTGCCGGGGGGCGCTTCCTCCGCCAGCACCACCGTTGCGAACCGCTCCCGCAGCCCCAAGGCCGTCAGCATGTGGATCGCATTGTCCTTGGGCGCATTGGTCACCACAGCCATCGGCAGATTGCAAGGCTCCAGGGCTTTCAGCAGCAAAGGCAACCCCAGCACCGGTTCCAAGTCGGGGGCCAACTGCCGAAACAGCGCTTCCTTGCGATCGCTCAGGGCTGCTCCCTCCGCCACGGAATAGCTGGGCAACAAATCCACCACAATTTGGGCATTGGTGCGGCCACTGATGACCTGTTCATAAATCGTGGGCGTGAGGCCATAGCCCACTTCCGCCAAAACCAGTTCCCAAGCTCGGTAATGCAAGGGATTGGTTTCAGTTAAAGTGCCATCCAAATCGAATAGCAAGCCGAAGGAATTGGGCAACGAATCAGCGGACAACATGGCAAAGGCGAGGGGCGAAGGGGAAGGGCGTATGATTCCAGCCAAGTAATTCAAGCCAAGTAATTCAAGCCGATTAATTCAAGCCGATTGATTTACTCCGGTCAATTAATCCAAGTTGATTAATCCAAGTTGATTGATTCAAGTCGATTGATTCAAGTCGATTGATTCAAGTCGATTGATTCAAGTCGATTGATTCAAGCCCATTTATCCACCGCTGCGCTTGGCTTTATAGCCCTGTTCCACCAGCAACGCCACCAGTCGATCGGCATAATCTCCTTGAATTTCTAAATTGTTGTCCTTGACTGTGCCGCCGGTTCCGCAGCGGTTTTTCAGGGTTTTCAGCAGGGCTTGTAGCGTCTCGGGCTTGTGCTGAAAACCGCTGATGACCGTGACGGTTTTGCCGCCGCGGCCTTTGCGGGACAGTTGCACTTTCAGGTTTTGTTGATTGGGCGGCAGGTCAGGAACCGCCCGGGCGATCGCGTCTGGATTCACCGCGTCGCCAAATTCCGAATAGACCACACGGCGATCGGGGCGATCGTCAGCAGCACGGCGAGGACTCGGCATTGGTAGCAACCATTCCTTTGCAGTTGGGATTCGTACATTATGATGAAACGACGTTAATCCATGCGGGTTTCATGGCCCTGAGTCGGGGTTTAGCGCCATTGCCCCGCCGCTGGCCCTGGCCCGCAGGCCGATCGCCCGTTTCGCCCGGAGGAGTTGCGTGAACGCCGCCGAACGTGCCCACTCGATCGCCCTAGCCAGCCAAATCGCGGCTGCGGTGAATTTGTTTCGCATCGCTTTTCCCGATGTGCGCGTGGATCTGAAACCTTGGCTCAATGATGCGGAAACCCGCGCCACCGTTGATCCAGACTCGATCGACATTGGGTTTCACTTCCCGGGCTACAGCCGCGCCTGTGCCTGCCGCAGTTTGCTGGTGCAAGTGCGCTTTTTTGCGGATCCGGTGGAAGACACCCAACGGGCGATCGGTGTGGAAGTGGCGGGCTACGACCATCGGGGGCAACAGTGGCGCTTCTCCACGATCGAGGCCTGGCAGTTTGAGGGCGACAGCCAACCCCGCGCCGAACCGGCCGATCGAATTAAGCATTACTGCCGCGAGGTGTTGGAACTGTTCAACGGGCGATCGAGCAGCGACTCGGCTGCCTAAGTATTGCGCGATCGAGTAATACGCTCGCGCCAACTCAGGTGCAGTCAGTCGAACAGGGAGACACGAGTAAATTACGAGCGTAAATTACCTTACTCCTGGCCCCAACCATTAGGATTCAGGGTGTTATAGCCACTGATCAGTTTCTTTTGCCCCTTCAACTGATAATAATCATCTTCGTAGATTGAGAACATACAAAGGTCGATCGGGGTCACTTCCGAAGCATTAATCGACCCGATCGCCCCGCTGGCTTCCAGGGCCGCCGCCGCCAGTTCTGAACAGAAGAACCGTGAAAAATCTTCCGCATTACGGGTTAATTTCCCAGGAATCGGTAAATTGCTGGGCAAATCAAAGGCGGAGCGAATTGCCTGGGCAATGTCATAGGAACGGTGCTCATTATGGAGCAGAAAATTATAAAAAGCTCGCAAATCCATGCGATCGCGCACGTCCTGTCTGAGGGGCAACCACCACATATCTCCGGGATAAAACTTCACCCGATCGCTCAACCGATTGGCAATTACCCCGGCCCTCGTGCCGCTGGCCACGGTGGACTCCATCACCTGATTAAAGAATCCCTCTTGGGCCTCTCCATAGATAAAGAGTTTGGTTTGAAAAACAATGCCAATGTGGGTGATGTTCGATCGCGTGGCCATCTTAATCAGCGATGAAAATCCCACATTGCTCGAAAACGCAACAATATCACCGGGATTCATGGCTTTCCGAACGGATTCATAGGGGGCAGATTTCCAGGGCATGAAACCTCTCCAAAGTCTTTGCTGAGATTGAATGGAAATAGATAGATGGGAAAATTAGACAGTCGGGAGCTGCCAAAAAAAGGCTAAGGATGTGTTCTCATATAGCCTATGATGCGCATCCCATTGTTGGCGAATCCCTGAGCAAATCATCGGTAGCTTAGTCAGTCGCTCAATTGGTAGCGTAGTCAGTAGCCCGAATAAAAGCCCAGATAAAAGCTCAAACAAGTTTTGAATGCATCATCCTGGGCGATCGCATCCTTTTGCATCCTTGACATCATCATCGGCCCACGTCCTTGGCACAGTCGTTCCTTAACCCCCTATGGCAGCCTGCTACGAACAACACGATTGGATCATTTTGGGCGGAACCGCGGCCGGACGGCTGGCGGCCCAACAGGCGACCCGATCGGGGTTGCGGGTGGCGCTGATTGAGCCGTTGGAACCGGAAACGCGCCCTTGGGCTGAGTTGCTGGTGAGTCAAGGGGCGGCCCTGGCGGCCGGGACGATCGATTGGAGATCGCTGCAACGCCAGGCCCAATGGCACGATCGTCTCTGGGGCGATCAACGGGCTGCCTTGGCGGCGGGCGGGGTGGACTGCCTGGTGGGCGATGGATTGCTGATGCGACACCGGAACCAGTGGCGGGTGCAATTGGGCGATCGCCTGTTGGCGGGGCGGCGTTGTCTGTTGGCGTTGCCGGGCCGATCGACCGTGCCCCTGTGGACAGAGCAGGCCCCCGTGGCGGCCTACACTCCGGACACGATCGCCCAATTGGCCCATCGGGGGGTGCGGCCCGGCGAGCGCTGGTTGGTCACCGCCGACAGTCCCATGGCGATCGAACTGGCCCAGGTGCTCCGGGGATTGGGGGCCCAAGTGACCTTGGCGGCGGCGGGCGATCGGGTCTTGGGAGGGTTACCGGCGGCCGCGGCCGAATGGTTGCAAGCGGAACTGGAAGCCCAGGCGATCGAGGTGATTTTGCGGGCTGCCCCCCAACAGTGCAAAGTGTTGGAGGGACAAACCTGGATTCAAGTTGGCGATCGGGCCCGGGAAGTGGACTGCTTGCTCACGGACGGTAACTATCAAGCTCTCTTGCCCAAGGGGTTTGAGCAGCTTTGTCCCCGGGCGATCGGGATTGGCGATTGGCCCGCCAATGACCGGTTGCAATTGCCCCTCGCGCCAGAACTATATGGCTGCGGGGCCCTGCTGGGAGGCCACCCGATTGGGGCGATCGCCGCCACCGAAGCCCAATTGATCATCCGTAACAGCCTGCAAACCCCAATCCAACGCCCCCATTGCATCCGCTATGAACAGCAGCCTTGGGCCGTGCGGGGGCCGCTGCCCTTGGCGGTGGTGGGCGGTGGCGAAGGGCCAGAACTGCGCAGCGCGGCCTTGGCCCTAGCGGCCGGTCGTTGCCAAATCCAGCACGATCGCCAGGGCCAATTGCAAGGGGCGCTGTTACTCGCGGCGGGGGCGATCGAAGCGATCAGCACCGTCGCCGCCCTGATTGCCCGATCGGGAACCATTGCCGATCTGGCCCACCTGCCCGCCACCGAGTCCCCGGCGATCGACCTGCTGCGGCGCACCGCTCAACAGGCCCTGATCGCCGCTCGCTCCCGCCAGTAACGAGTCCTCGTAACGGCCCCTACTCTTGCCCAGATACCAATCTGGAGTAGGTATCCGCCGTCATTGCTCGATCCAGTTCCTGCGGATTGCTCATCCGAATTTTCACCAGCCATCCATCCCCATA
Source organism: Limnothrix sp. CMB-01 (assembly GCF_055193175.1). Lineage (NCBI taxonomy): Bacteria > Bacillati > Cyanobacteriota > Cyanophyceae > Pseudanabaenales > Pseudanabaenaceae > Limnothrix > Limnothrix sp. CMB-01. The sequence goes on along the minus strand of NZ_CM143720.1, from coordinate 4,022,889 downwards.
GGGATCCTCATTCACCAACTCTGGAGAACTATCCATCTCGTTATTGGTTGCCACCACTTCCCCGGACACCATGGCATATAGCTCGCTGACGGCCTTCACGGACTCGATCGACCCCACCGAGTCACCGGCCTCAACCCTTTGTCCTACGGATGGCAGTTCCACAAACACCACATCGCCCAGTTGGTCGGCTGCAAAATCCGTGATCCCCATCGTGGCCTCGTCGCCTTCAACCCGGACATACTCATGGGAGTCGCTATATCTCAAATCATGGGGAAAGTGGTTAGCCATTGCTTTGCCATTCCTTGGGATTGTTGGAACTAAAAACTAAAAACTAAAAACTGTGAATTGCGACCGATACTTTTTTGCTAACGGATGCTAACAAATGCATAAGTTGAGATGGTCTCTCAACCAAGGCGTATCAACCAATGCCCGCAGGAAAATCCCACGAGCACCATTGAGATCCCGATTCATTGACCGCCCATCAACTTTCGACTTGATGATCCGAGAGCCGCCAATCTTGACGATTTCACCTGTCCATGAAACGGTTTTGGACGTGTAGGCTTCGTTGATGTCGGTCAAGGCAATCTTGCCCAACTCCCAAGCTTTCCACTCTAGATGTTTCTTGAACTGGTAATGCGATAGGGTCAACATCTGCCGCACGGTTTTCGACTTAATCTTTCGACGTGATTTGCTCACCATTTGAGATGATTCAAAACTGGGCAGTAAGATCACATCAAAGTTTTCAGTCAGAAACCGTGCGGTTTTGTGGTGAAGTTCTTTCACCAGGTGTTGCACCTTAGAACGTAGGCGATCGGCGGCTTTCTTGAAGCGGCGCTTCTGGGCTGACTTAGCCTTGGTGATTTTGGAAATCAGGCGATCCAGCTTGAAGCACAGCTTTTGAATCAGCAAGTTCGAGTCATTGCCAATCCATCCATAGGATGACTCAGCAAAGAAGGTCATGAATGTGCGGACACCGGGATCTAAGGCAACCACCCGCCCTTGGTTTTCGGACTGAATGGGTTGCACTTCTGTTGAGGTGATCAGGTAATACTCGCCATAGGCAAGTGTCAACCGACCATCACTGAAGCCACCAGGAATTGATTCTTTTAGGGCTGCTTTTCCCAAGATGGTGTGGTAAACACCGTTTTCACTGATGGCTGATTTGGGAATGTAGATCGTTTGTTGTCGATCTTTGCGACTACGGAAGCGACATTTGCGAATTTGTCCGTCTTTTTTGAAGCTTTTCTTGGCTTCTCGAACGGCCGTGCAAGCATCTTTGACCGCAATCTTTTTGATCTGATAGGGGACTGGCTTGGCCCATTCAGGAAGCGCACCCAGGATGATGGGCGCAACTGCCATCCAATTGGCTTTGGTTCCCGGCTCCTGAAGATGTTTGATTGTGGTGTTGTAGACGTATCTTGAAACGCCAAACCATTGCTTCAGGAGTGCTTTTTGATCAGGGTTTAGAAAGATTCGGATCTTCCTGGATCGCCTTCCGGTAGCTTCTGAGTCCGGGCATTCGACGAGAGAAGAGGTGAAGGATGGCGAGCAGATCCGCTGTGAGTTCGGATTCTGAGCAGTGAACAGATTGGTCGAGAACCATGAGTTCGCCACCGTTTTGTTGAACCATGAACTCGAACAGCTCGAATCCGAATCGGCAGAGTCGGTCTCGACAGGCAACCACAACTTGGAGCTGATCGCCACGCATGAGTCTGACCAGTAGGGATTGCAATCCTTTTCGCTGGAAGTTGAGACCTGATCCGATGTCTTGGATGATTTCGGCTTCGGGGTAGCGATCGCGCATGAACTGGACTTGTCTAGCGAGATCGTCTCGTTGCTTGGCTGAACTGACGCAGCAGTAGCAAACGACAGTAGATCGAGTTGCGTTGCGTCCATATGACTCGACGTTATAAAGCCGCTGGCCCGCTTCGTTTCGGATGGTTTCGATCTTCCCTTCATCTGCGTACTTCCTTAGCGTATTTGGATGCAATCCCAGAAATTCGACCGCTTTTCTGAGAGGAATGTATGCCATAGCTAAATATTGGCATACGTTAGCGAATGTTAGTAAATTAATTACTGTTGATCAACCTTGATGGGCCATGCATGAGCCACCGGTCACGAACTGAGTGATGAATGACTGAATCGAGTCGCGCGTGAATGATCGTGAATCGCCCTTGGCCTACTGCACGGGCCCGGCGATCGACTGCAACACAGACACCAATTCCGGTGGCCAGCGGCGCATCACTCGCCCCGTTGCTCGATCGACCGGTACCAGGGTGACACAGGCCGTGGCATAACATTCCCCCGTCGCCGCCGATTCCACTTGGTAGTCAAACATCAAGCGTACTCCCTCGATCGGCTCCAGGGCCACCTTCACCACCACCTCTTCGCCCATCCGTGCTGGGCGGTGATATTGGATCCCCAGGTCAACCACGGGCAACTCACAGCCCATCTCCACCAGTTGCTCATAGGCCAACCCGCGCGATCGTAAATATTCCACCCGCGCCGACTCCATCCAAGAAAGATAAGTGCCATGCCACACCACCCCGGCATAGTCCGTGTGGTGGGGCTGAACCCGCGCCGGGTAAGCAAAACCCTGAAAATCCGTTGAATCTTGAGCCATCGGAGCTGAGGAGGCAGTTACAGAGGCATTCATAGCGCACATTGCAAAGCACATTGCAAAAATTGCAGAAGGATTTAATCGGCCAAGGTTCAGGCCGGGCCAATCCCCTTTGGTCGAGCCAGCGATCGCATGGGGCGATCGAACCGGCGATCGCATTGATTAAACCAGGATGAAACCGGCGATCATTAGGCGATCATCATGGGGCCCGAGGTCATTCAGAACACAATCCTCTTGTTAGCAAATGAAGCAGACAGCCTTCGGGCCCACCATCCCCATTTAACACCTCCAGACCCGATCCCGTTGTAATTCTTTAAGGTTTTAATTTTTCCAGCAATTCTTGAAAAATGTAACTATTACAAGGGGTTCTGGCGGCAACTCAGGAATTCGGTGGTAGGCTTTAAATGAACTGTTGAAGCCTGTTGAATCAACTCGTCGATGGTCAGCAAGTGGTGTGCCTACTGGGTTTGTGTCACCCCTGACCCGGTTGATTCACACAGCAAAGAGACATCCTTAAATAACACCAACTCTCAGCAATACCCATTTCAGGATATTTACTTGATATCCAGTTGGTTAGTCTTAGGTTGGCGTTAGCGTTTTATTGATTTTCTCTGGATCAAATTTCAACATTGTTCTTGAGTAGTTCTTGATCGGTCTAGCAACGCGACTCCTTCAGAAGCCATGATTAAAAAAATCTTGTTCGCTGACTCGGGCACGGGACAGTCAGAAGAAATGCTGAAATTTCTGATGGAGATCCCCGCGATCAAAGATGCCCATGTCACCATTTTGCACGTGGTTCCTGGTCGGATTGGGTCTGACCAAATGGCCGAAAAGCTGGAAGCAGGCGGCAAAATGCTGGCCAAGGCGATCGAGTTTTTGGGTCTGCCGCCGGAACAGGTGTCGCCCATGTTGCAGCAGGGTGAACCCAAAGATTTGGTGCTGCGGGTGGCGGACAGTGTAGACGCGGACTTGATCGTGATGGGATCGCGGGGTCTGAAGCGGCTGCAATCGATTCTGGAAAACTCGGTGAGTCAGTATGTTTTCCAACTGTCGGGGCGGCCGATGTTGTTGGTGAAGGATGATATCTACGTCAAGCGGATTAACCGCGTGATGGTGGCGATCGATAAGTCCGATGCATCTCAGCAAGCGCTGCAATTGGGACTGTTTTTGACGCGGGATATCAAGGGCAGCCAATTGATTTTGACCCACGTGGATGCCAAACGGAAGCCGGATGAGGTGATCAGCGGCGAGAGTGATGAGGTGTTGGCTGGGGCGATCGCGGAGGCGAAAAAGTTTGGGGTTGGCTACAAGGCCATTTCGGCCGGGGGCCGGGCTGGGGAAACCATCTGTCGCCTGGCGGATGATAACAATGCGGATCTGTTGCTGTTGGGGTCGCCCGATCGCCGGCCATCGGTGGCGAAGGGACTGCCGGATCTCGATCGCCTGCTGGGATCGTCTCTGTCGGACTATGTGCGGGTTTATGCCAACTGTCCGGTGTTGCTGACGCGGATTCCGAGTGCGTAAGGTTTTCAGTTTGGGCGTTCGAGCTTAGGGCTTTGAGCAAGGGCCAAGCTTTCGGGGGCAAGGGGTTTAAACCCCTTGTCTGTTTGTTTATTCTGTTTGTTTGTCTAGAGAAAACTGCGGCTCAAGGCCAGGTTCTCCCGCAGTTGATCGCGCGTTTCCATCAGCACCTTGCCGAGTTCGTTTTTTCCAGTGCGATCAGCTCCACATCCCCAGTAATAATCTGTGGGTGAATCTTCAATGAGTTCTTCGCTGCCCGTACTGAGCAGCACTTGCGCCAATTCGGGATGGCTGGAAAACTTGACCCACACCCCTTGGGCCATGATCGATCGCTTCACCCGATCCCAGTCCGATCGCAACTGATGGGCCGGGTTGCGCCCCAAGGCGGCCGCTTCCGATGCAGTCAGCGCCGATCGAATTCGATCGATCACGGCCGCCGATTCCGTGCCCACAAACTTCTGTGCCTGATAGAAATGTTCTACCGTTGGCCAGTCAACGCCATCAACAACAATCCAATGGGGTGAGAAGTTAGAAAAACACCCATAGGGTTCGCCAACTTTGTAGAAGTAAATGGTCATGGGAGATCGATCGGGCAACGGCGGACAGCCCATCAAACCCGGCAACTATTCCAGCCTGGGATCAATGGGCAGAGATGGACGAGGCGATCACTGTGTTCTCAAGTGTGTTCTCAAGATTTTTGGGAGCGTGCCTATTGCTGATCATCGCATGGCAATGATCCCTGAGGGCAATTTCCCGATCGCCCGGCCTAAGCTGACAACGGCGACTCGATCGGCAAGTAATCGCCTAAGGTTTCCGCCTCCAGCAGTTGCACCTGCTCCACCAACGGCGCACAGCCTAACCAGCGAGTTGCCAAACTGGCAAAGCGATCGGCCTCGCCCGTGACACAAAAGCGAGTGGGTTGCGGTTGATCCAAATGCTTCAGGTTGAGCAACTCCAGCTCTTGGGTTGCGGCGGCCACCACATGGACGGCCGGGTCGATCGTGACCACTCCCGGCGGCAGCAGCGGTTCAATCACCCCTGCCAGGTGTGGATAGTGGGTGCAACCATAAACCAACGTGTCGATCGACTGTTCCAGCAACGGTTCCAGGTACTGTTGCGCGATCGCTCGGGTGTCGGGTTCGTGCAACCGTCCTTGCTCCACAATCGGCACAAATTCCGGACAGCCCACTTGCCAAACCTGCACCGTGGGATCAATCTCCACCATGGCCCGGCGATAGGCATCGCTGGCGGCCGTGATTGGCGTGGCGATCACTCCCACCCGGGAGCCGCGATCGACCGCCACCCGAGCCGCCGGCAAAATCAAGCCCACAATGGGCAAATCAAACTCTGCTCGCACCACATCCAGCGCCAACGCCGAAGAGGTATTGCAGGCCATCACAACCATCTTCACGCCCTGGCGTTCCATCCAGGAGAGGATTTCGCGTGAAAATTGGACAATTTCGGCGGGCGATCGCATCCCGTAGGGCAAGCGGGCCGTATCCGCCAAATACAGCAGCGACTCGTTGGGCAGTTGGCGATATAACTCCCGCAAAACCGTTAGGCCACCCACGCCACTGTCAAACACGCCAATCGGCCGTCTGCGGGCATCCCTCGCGATCGCTCCTGAAATTAGCCCCTTCAAACTCCAGACCTCCAATCCTCAAGGACAAGCAACTGCCTCACCAATCACAACCGCACCATTAAACCGCGCCATTGAGCCGCGCCATTGAACCACGCCATTTTGCAACTCCACATCTGGAACGGCATCCGAGATCCTGCTCAGGAAACCCTAGCTTCGAGAAATCCTAGCCTTCAGGAAACTCCGGCAATCTCCCATTCATCGCAGTACCGACGGTAATGAATGGCGGGGAATGGATGAAGGCTGCAACAGCGATCGGGGCAAGTTCCCATCAATTACGCTACAGCTTGGCGGGGATGTCAACTCTGGAGCCGATCGGGAGTCAATGGTGGGTCAAGTGCCGGTTCGGGTGAGGGCCCGCAGGCTTTGGCTCAAGACATCAGCGCGATCATCAGCGAGATCGGGCCCGTCGCCGTCCTCGGTAGCGTTTGCGCTTATGAATCACCTTGCCCTTAATTAATTGCCAGGTATGTTCAGAAGGCGGAAAACCCGCCAAAACCGATCGCTGCAAGTAGATATGAGTTGCGCGATCGGTCGGATTCATGCTGAGGCATTCCTCAAACAAAGAAGCGGCTTCCCGATATTGCCGACGATGGAATCGCAGGACTCCTTCCTCAAATAAACTACTGGATGCACGCTTGAGGGTTTGCAATTCAATCGGATCGGCATTCAGGACTTCATAAACCGCCACAGGTTGAGTTCTGCCACGCACATACAGCCGATCGATAAACCGAATGCTGTATTTAGAAGGGTTATGCAGCGCTGCCAATAGACGATGGGAAACCAAAATCGAAACACTATATTGCTTCGTTAATTCCTCTAGGCGAGAAGCCAAATTCACCGCATCCCCGATCGCGGTGGTTTCCATGCGGTGAACGCCCCCGATCGTGCCCAAAATCAGCGGCCCCGTATCCAAGCCAATGCCAATGCGAATGGCCGATCGCCCTGCCTGCAAGCGCTCCTGGTTATATTCACTCAGCGCCTTGAGCATCGAAATGGCCGCATCAACTGCCAGGTCAGCATCCCCTTCAAACAGGGCCATAATGGCATCGCCAATGTACTTGTCGATGAACCCATTATGTTGGGCGATCGCTCGCTCCATTCGACCCAAATAGGCATTCAAAAAACGCAAATTTTCCTGAGGGGACATGGTTTCCGAAAGGGTCGTAAAACCCCGAATATCGGCAAACATGACCGCCATGGTTCGTTCCGTATAGTCTCCCAGGCTCACTTCCGCCAAGGTTGACCGCTGCAACAATTGCAGAAATTGGGTGGGCACAAATCGCCCATCTAAACCATCCCAATCGGCCGAATCTTCCGGAATTTCTGCCAAATCTGTAATGTCAATCTCTGCCAAATCCGTTGCTTCAGGATTGGCCTCGTCATTCATTTCCTCAACTTCTTGATCATCAGTTTCTTGATCATTTTGATCATTCACTTGCCCATGAACAAGTTCGTTAACCGGTTCATTCAACCCTTGATGACGGTTACTGGGGCTATCTTCTCCCTGATGATCATTAACAAATGCAGAACCGTCAGCTTCAAATTCAGAACTAATCTTGAAATTGGAATGGGGATGTTGATTGATATCGAAAGAATAATGAGAATGGCGATGGGAAGAATGGCGATCGAAACGATTGACCAAGCGCAAACGGGAATGGGAATCAGAATCCTGAGGAGAACAAGAATGGGCGATCGCCTGGGCGCAGGTTTGGCGGGCCATCCAAAACCCAATCACACTGGCTGCTGAGGTACTCAAAAAAGCCACCATTGCCACAGTGCTGACGGGGGGAACCATCTGGCTCAGCTCTGGGGCGGTCTCCGAAAAAATCAGAAGTTGCCACCGCCAGGTGATGGCTCCACTGATGAGGGCCGCCAGGGCCGGCAAGGCAATGAGTAACCATTCCCACGACCAATTGCGAAGTCGCCCACTCAGGGCTTGATAGAACTGAAGTGTTGACATGACTCCCTGAGTGACAGCTTTGGCTCAGATGCTATTTGCATGATGCACACCTTGAGGGAAAAAAATCGGGAAGATGCAGGCAAAAAACGTAGACCATGGGCGCAAATAGCGCTGTGCTTACCGTAGCCTGATTCGATTCCCTGTGCCAGGAATCGTTGTGGATCGTTGGCCTGTCGTGATTGATCCCAGATCTCGCCTCACAGGGCTGGCGCATGGAGAATGGAAAATCATGTGCTCCAAGAGAGTTGAATTGCAAATCTTAATTGCAAACCTTTACTTAACCGCTGCTTTAGATTTGGATCAACTTCTATCCCGCCTGTGGATGCTGTGGGGTGGAAATAGCAATAGGGTTGTGGGTTGTCCTCAACTGCTGTTTTGAAACGGCCGAATTGCCAAGGGCTGAATGGGCAACTGAGCCAGGGAGCGGCTAAATGACTGAATTTTTAATGGATTGCTACTGAATTGCCACTGAATTGCTACTGAATTGCCATTGAACTTCTCAAGTGCTGAATTGCTGGGAGAAAAATCGTGATGCGTGCAGTCTTGACCTTGCTTTTGTTGGGTGCCTGTTCAATGGGAGGGCCCGTGACCGGAGCCGATCACTCGCCGGTTGTGCCGATCGCTCCCCAATCGATCGCGCCGGTTGCCCAAGCCACGCCCACACCGCCTGCCCGCATCACCGAGACGATCATGGTTGAAGGGGAGCCGGAGTCGATCGAGCTGGAGCGGTTTGCGCCCGATCGATTTCCAGTGGTGACCTATTTGGCTCGGGAAGATTTTGCTCCGATCCTGAATCGCCAAGGGGGCCGCGCGATCGCCCGGTTTGTGGCCCAGGGGGGAGCAGTCCGCAACGAAGCGGCCTATGTCAGCGTGATTGTTCCGGAAACGCCCACCACGCCGGAACAGTTGTGGCAAAGCTATACGGGCCCCAATGGCTGGTTGGCCACGAATCGGGCCAGCATTGTTCGATCGAGCGACGACCCCAAATTCAAGCGGTTTGGTTGGGTGAAGCGGGCGATCGCCTTCATGCGCACCGACAAAGGCGAGCCGATCGCCGGGGAGCTTTATCTAGGGGAAATGGCGGGTCGCCCCTTTGTGGTGCTCGTGCATTTGCCCATGGAATACCTGGAAGGCTATGGCCCTCGGGTGAGCTTGCTGCTGAAACATTTGGCAGTGCAGCCAGCGCCCTAATTCCAGCTTGCATCAAGGCGCTCAGGCGCTTTGAATGGCGGTTCTTCTAAGCTGCTAGGGTCAACGCTGAATTAACCTTGCAAGCAACGCAAGGCCTCCAGCACGCCGCGCGCCTTATTTAAGGTTTCCTGGTATTCCTTTTCGGGATCCGAGTCCGCCACCAGGCCCGCGCCCGCTTGCACCGACACTTCGTGAGTGCCATCAGCGCGGTTGCGCACCAAGGCCGTGCGCAGGGTGATGGCGGTGTTGAGTTGCCCCTCAAAGTCGTAGTAGCCATAGGCTCCAGAATAGGGGCCGCGCCGACAGCCTTCTAGGGCGTGAATGATCTCCATGGCCCGAATTTTGGGCGCACCGCTGACGGTTCCGGCGGGGAAGGTGGCAGCCAACACATCCCAAGCCGTGCGATCGCCCGCCACTTGCCCGATCGCGTTGCTCACGATGTGCATCACGTGGCTGTAGCGCTCGATCGTCATGAGTTGATTGACCGTGACCGTGCCGCTGTTGCAAACGCGCCCCAAATCATTGCGGCCCAAGTCCACCAACATCACGTGTTCGGCCACCTCTTTGGGATCTGCCAACAGATCCGCCGCCAGGGCTTCATCTTCAGCGTGGTTGGCTCCTCGGGGGCGTGTACCGGCGATCGGGCGAACGGTGGCTTGAATGGTTCCATCAACCTGGCGATCGGTCTTGACCATGATTTCCGGGCTGGAACCAATTAATTGCCAATCACCGAATTGGAAATAGGCCATGTAGGGCGAAGGATTCACCAACCGGAGCGATCGATAGATATCGAAAGGATCCCCTTCAAAATCCGTGCTCAACCGTTGGGAAATCACCACCTGAAAAATATCGCCGGCCTTGATGTGTTCCTTGGCCTTGAGCACGTTGGCATGGAAGGCTTCGCGAGTGGTGTTGCTGCGAGGGTTCAAGGGCGGGCGATCGCTCTGGGTGGCCGGAGTCCAGCGCAGGAGCGATTCTTGGCGATCAATACTGCTTTGGAGGCGATCGATCAATTCATCAACCCGCCCACAGGCCACCTCATAGGCCTGGCGTAACTCCACCGCCGGATCCCGCAAATCCGCATAGGCAATCACAAACACCTTGCGCTTCACCTGATCAAAAATCATCAGGCGATCGACCTGCATCCACAGCCCATCCGGCAAATCCGCCTCCGTGGGCCCATAGGCCGGCACACGCGGCTCAATCCACTGGATCAGCTCATAGCCCCAAAAGCCAAACAGCCCGCCAATTCCCGGGGGCAACTGTGGCAGCTTCACCGGCCGCACCGACTCCAAACAACTGCTCAAAATTTCAAACGGATTACCCCGGTGCTCCACCACCGTCCCATCCCGGAACGTTTGCACCGCCAAATCTCCACGCGCTTCCAGCACCCACAGGGGGTCATAACCCAAAAGGCTATAGCGGCCAATGTTTTCGCCCCCTTCCACCGACTCCAGCAAGAAGCTGTAGCGTTGGCCCTGGCAAGTGCGCAACCAGGCCGAAACCGGCGTGTCCAAATCCGCAACCCACTCGCGATAAACCGGGACGAAGTTTCCTTGGCGGGCGAGTTCCGAAAATTGGCTAAAGTCGGGCAACATGGGTCAGCAGCAGATGAGCAAGTCTCAAAATACTAGCAACCGTCTGGATTCCTTGCACCAAAACTTCTCCGATCGGGCGATCGCCCCATGGTGTCGATGTCCCAGCGTAGGAATGCAATGGCACAGCACCGGTAATCAGCCAGCCCAACACAGACAAGCCCAACACAGACAAGCCCAAAACAGGCAAGCCCAAAACAAAAACGAGCCGCCCCAAAACAAGGAAGCGGCCCGTTTATTGAGTCGATTTGGCAGTCTTGGAATCGGGGAAAATTCCCCAGCCCATGGACAAACACAGGGATCAAGCGGAGCGGTCAAGCAGAATTCTGAGCAAATTAGCGGTTTAAGTGCAGGAGTCAAAAACCGCCTTGCAATTCAAGCTCAACCCCTCGCCCATCCAAGCGCCCACCATGGGCAACCCCAAAAACCTACACTTCGTAGGTTTGCTTGCCGCTGAACTTGACCGTTGCGGGCTGAGGGTTTTCGCCAATGCGGCGATCCTTCTTGCCGTTGAAGTCGCGACCAGCATTCACCTTTTCGGGGAAGGTGCCATCGGCGGGGTGGATGAACTCCTGTTCGCCGTTGGGATAAATACGATAGACCTTATAGTCTTCGATTTTGGGCTTGAACTTGGTGCGCAGTTGCTTACCAAGGGCGATGCACTGCTCCTTGCGGGCCAAGAACAGCAGGTTTTCGCCTGCATTCATGACGGCAGCGCCACCGGTGGGCATTTCAAAAACTTGTTCTTTGGTACTGGTCCAGGTAATGGCGTATTTCTCTTCGACGTTAGCCTTCGAGAGCAAGCCACCCGTGCTACCGCCAAATTTCGGCGTTTGGCCCGTGAGGCCGCTGGTTTCAGGTGTAGGATTTTCGGACATCGCTTTTTGTCTCGCTAGTCTCTAAAAAGTCTTGCGAATTTACGGGAAATCCTAGCACTGGCTTTGTGTTGAGCCATACCCCCCCGGCCAGAACTGTTACAGTTCTTTATTTGAGCCGATCGAGCTGAGAATGGCTGCTGCAAAGGATCTGCGGCGAGATCGCCCCAGTTTCCGAGCGCTATGCTGAGGACGAAAGACCCGCTTCACCCTGGAGCTAACCCGATCGCCCATCAGCACCCAGAAAGGGAAAGTGCGATCGGCCCATGGCCGGGATGGGGGTGTGATCCTGGGACAGGATGGGCTGAAGATTGGCTCAAAATGCTCAAAGTTTCGGTGTGATTTCGACCTGTTTTTCGACCTGTTGTTCGATGTGTTTGGTGTGATCGCGACACGGATGAGGCCCTGCAAATCATGCAAATTCTGATTGTGGAAGATGACACGGAGATTGCGGAGTTGTTGCGCGGCACGCTCGATCGCGAAGGGTTCACCTGTGGGGTTTGTCACGATGGCCAAGCGGCGATCGAGCAGTTTTATCGATCGCAGCCCGATTTAGTCATTTTGGATTGGATGATTCCGGGCATTGATGGCCTCGAAGTCTGTGCCCGCATTCGCCAAAAACCCGGCGACAAGGATCCCTATATTTTGATGTTGACGGCGCGGGGCGAAGAGTTCGATCGCGTTGTGGGCCTGTCAACCGGTGCAGATGACTATTTAGTTAAGCCTTTTAGCCCCCGCGAGATGGTGGCTCGGGTGCGGGCGCTGTTGCGTCGCAGTTTGCGCCAGGCCGGAACCGGGGGCGATCGGGACTTGACCCCCACCTACGCCACCCACCACTTCAGCCTCGACAGCGATCGGCGCGTGGCCCGTCGCCACCTGCCCGATCACGATTCCGAAGATCTTGACCTCACCACCTTGGAGTTCAATCTGTTGGCCACCTTCCTCAGCTATCCGGGCCGGGTCTGGAGCCGCAGCCAACTGATCGACAAACTTTGGGGCGATGACTTTTTTGGCGATGAGCGAGTGGTGGACACCCATGTGGCCCGCCTGCGCAAGAAAATTGAACCGGATCCCGGAAATCCCCAATTTCTGAAAACGGTGATTGGGGCCGGCTATAAGTTTGAAGACCCCGGGAATTAATCTCGAACTCGCCTGATTTTCCATGTCCCAATCGTCGTAACAAGGGGCTTAGGGCTGTCGTCAAATTTCCTGAAACCCTGATGACCTCGTTCTTTAAAGCAATCAGTCGTAGGGGCGGGGTTTCCCCGCCCAGTTCTCGTGATCCTTGGGTGCTCCCAGGGGTGGACAGGGTTGTGGCGATCGCCCAGGTTAGGGTTGGGAGACCCAACCCCTACGGCGATGGAAATGACGACAGGCCCTAAGGATCGATCACACAGGATCGACCTGCCTGGTTGAGACTGAAGCAATAGAATCAACATCAGTAACAACGTAGGTTCAGTTCGGGTTCAGAGTTGACGCTCTTCACTCCTCACTCTTGAACTTTATCTTTTGAACGGGTCTGACGGGGCTCGAACCCGCAACTTCCGCCGTGACAGGGCGGTGCTCTAACCAATTGAACTACAGACCCAAATTGCTTTCCGGCTTTCGGAGCGCTTTTGTTTTGCGTCCCGCGCCTTCAGCGATATACATATTTGCGGATAAACCCGAATTTGTCAAACGTTTTTCTGAAATTTTCTAAAAAAATTTTCTGGGCGGTCTTCCAGAAGATTTTCTAAAAAACTTTTTCGCCCCTTTGGCCGCCGATCGCGGGCCTGGGGTAGGAACCCAAAGCGAAACCGGGCCGGAGAACAGTGCGCCCTAAACATTGACGGGACGATCGCACCTCGTACAATAGGCAGGATCTCGGGCCGGGCGGCCCGTGGTCGATCGAAATCGCTAGTCCCCTGGGATTGCCCTTATGCCCCGCCGCGACGACATTCGCAAGATTCTGCTCCTTGGTTCCGGCCCGATCGTGATTGGTCAGGCCTGCGAATTTGACTACTCCGGTACTCAGGCTTGTAAAGCGCTCCGGGCCGAAGGGTACGAAGTCGTGCTGGTGAACTCCAACCCAGCCACGATCATGACCGACCCAGAAATGGCCGATCGCACCTACATTGAGCCGCTCACCCCGGAAGTGGTTGAGAAAATCATCATTAAAGAGCGGCCCGATGCCTTGCTGCCCACCATGGGCGGCCAAACGGCCCTGAACATTGCCGTGGCCTTGGCCAAGAGCGGCGTGCTGGCTCGCTATGGTGTGGAGCTGATTGGGGCCAAGCTGGCGGCGATCGAAATGGCCGAAGACCGCAAGCTCTTTAAGGAAGCCATGGAGCGAATTGGCGTGGGCGTTTGCCCCTCGGGGTTGGCCAACTCCCTGGAAGAAGCCCGTGATGTGGCACGCCAAATTGGCTCCTACCCGCTGATTATTCGCCCGGCCTTCACCATGGGCGGCTCCGGCGGCGGCATTGCCTACAACCAAGAGGAATTTGAAGAAATTGCCCAGTCGGGTTTGGATGCCAGCCCCGTTTCACAAATTCTGATTGAGCAATCCTTGCTGGGTTGGAAGGAATACGAGCTGGAGGTAATGCGCGATCTGGCCGATAACGTGGTGATTATCTGCTCGATCGAGAACTTTGACCCGATGGGGGTGCATACGGGCGATTCGATCACCGTGGCTCCGGCCCAAACCCTCACCGACAAGGAATATCAGCGGCTACGGGATGCCTCGATCAAGATCATCCGCGAAATTGGGGTGGAAACCGGCGGCTCCAACATCCAGTTTTCGGTGAACCCGGAGACCGGCGATGTGATTGTGATTGAAATGAACCCCCGGGTGTCGCGCAGTTCCGCCTTGGCTTCCAAGGCCACGGGCTTCCCGATCGCCAAGTTTGCCGCCAAGCTGGCCGTGGGCTACACCCTCGATGAAATCTCCAACGACATCACCCAAAAAACCCCAGCCTCCTTTGAACCGACGATCGATTACGTCGTCACCAAAATTCCCCGGTTTGCCTTCGAGAAATTCCCCGGCACGCCCGCCGTGCTGACCACCCAAATGAAATCCGTGGGTGAGGCAATGGCGATCGGGCGGACGTTCCAGGAATCGTTCCAAAAGGCCCTGCGATCGCTCGAAACGGGTCGGGCCGGTTGGGGCTGCGATCGGGATGAAAAAATTCCCAGCCTGGAACAGGTTCGATCGAGCCTGCGCACCCCCAGCCCGGAGCGCGTCTTTACCCTGCGCTATGCCATGCAGCTAGGCATGAGCGTGGAGGACATTTACGAACTGACCGGCGTTGATCCTTGGTTCCTGGATAAGCTGCAAGAAATTCTGGAAACCGAAAAGCTGCTGAAGCGCACGCCCTTAAAGGACATGAGCGCTGCAATTCTGCTGGCGGCCAAGCAACAGGGCTTCAGTGATCGACAAATTGCCTACGCCACCAAAACCAGCGAAGACGAAGTGCGGGCCTATCGCAAAGGCTTGGGCATTGTGCCGGTTTACAAAACCGTGGACACCTGCGCCGCCGAATTTGAAGCCTACACGCCCTACTACTACTCCGCCTATGAAACCAGCAGCCTGGTGTTGACCGGTGACGAAGCGGAAACCGTGGCGGCGGAAACGGAAACCCTGCCGAGCGATCGACAAAAGGTGATGATCCTGGGTGGCGGCCCCAACCGAATTGGCCAGGGGATTGAGTTTGACTATTGCTGTTGCCATGCTTCCTTTGCGCTGCAAGCGGATGGCTACGAAACGATCATGGTTAACTCCAACCCGGAAACGGTTTCCACGGACTACGACACCAGCGATCGGCTCTACTTTGAACCGCTGACCAAGGAAGATGTGCTGAACATCATCGAAGCGGAACGGCCCAAGGGCGTGATTGTGCAGTTTGGTGGTCAAACACCCCTGAAACTGTCGGTTCCGTTGTTGACGGCTTTGCAAAGCAACCCCGACCTGCCAACGGAAATTTGGGGAACGTCGCCCGACTCGATCGACATGGCCGAAGACCGGGAACGGTTTGAGCATGTGTTGCGGGAACTGAACATCATGCAGCCCCCCAACGGCATTGCTCGCAGCTATGGTGAAGCCCTGGATATTGCCCGGCGGATTGGCTATCCGGTGGTGGTGCGGCCTAGCTATGTGCTGGGCGGTCGAGCCATGGAGATTGTCTATTCCGATGCGGATCTGGAACGCTACATGACCGTGGCGGTGCAGGTGGAACCGGATCACCCAATCTTGATTGATAAGTATCTGGAAAATGCGATCGAGGTGGATGTGGATGCGATCGCCGACCACGGTGGCAACGTGACGATCGGCGGGATCATGGAACACATCGAACAGGCCGGGATTCACTCCGGTGACTCCGCCTGCGCCATTCCCAGTTTCTCGCTGCCGACCAGCGCCCTGGACACCATCCGTGGCTGGACGATCGACCTAGCCAAGTCCCTGAAGGTGGTGGGGCTGATGAATATTCAGTTCGCGGTGGTCACGGGCGACAATGGCCAACCCCAGGTGTATATCCTGGAAGCGAATCCCCGGGCCTCGCGGACGGTTCCCTTTGTTTCCAAGGCGATCGGGGTGCCCTTGGCCAAAATGGCCGTGCGGGTAATGTCTGGCAAAACCTTGGCCGAGCTGGACTTTGAACAGGAAGTGATTCCCGATCGCTTTGCCCTCAAGGAAGCGGTGTTGCCCTTTGAAAAATTCCCGGGCACCGATACGATTCTGGGGCCGGAAATGCGATCGACCGGGGAAGTGATGGGCGTGGATCCAGACTTTGGCACGGCCTTCGCCAAGGCAGCCCTGGGGGCGGGTCAACGGTTGCCCCTAGCCGGCACGGTGTTTGTGTCGGTCAACAGTCGCGACAAGGCGGCGATCGTGCCGGTGGTGAAGGAACTGCTGGACTTGGGTTTTGAAGTGCTGGCCACCGAAGGCACGCGCAAAGTGCTCCACGAGCATGGCCTCAAAGCGGTGCAATTGACCCTGAAGATCCATGAGGGCCGGCCCAACATTCGCGATGCGATCGTCAACGGTCAGGTGCAGTTGGTAATTAACACGCCCGCCGGGGAGCAAGCCCAGTTCGACGATCGAGCCATTCGGCGCACGGCCCTGGTCTACAAAGTGCCCATCATCACCACGATCGCCGGGGCCAAGGCCACAGCCGCCGCCATTCGATCGCTCCAATCTCAACCCCTAACCGTGAAATCCCTCCAGGAATATTTGGTTTAGGTCAAGTAAAGGCGGGGAGGATATCCAGCATTAAGAGGATATCGAGCATCAAACAGACAAGGGGCTTAAGCCCCTTGTTTTTTAGCGGAATTCCTTGATTTCCTCAGCTTTTTCAAGGGATTCTTAGCCCATTTCAGCACTATGCAAGTCGAAGCGGCCTACGATGCTTGATAGGCGGGAAAATCCGCGTAGCCCTTTTCGTCAAAAGCGTACCAAACCTCCAACGGAGCTTCCGGAGCCAGGGGCCAATCATGGGCAAACCGCTCAACCAAGTCCGGGTTGCTGATGAAAGGTCGCCCAAAAGCAATCAAGTCTGCATTCCCCGACGCGATCGCCGCTTCTGCCGTTTCTTGGGTATAGCCACAATTGCCCATCAAGGGGCCTGAAAACACCGATCGAAACTCGCTCAGGGTCATCGGTTCACCCAAGTTATGGAACCCAATTGCTAGGCCATCCATAACGTGCAAATAGCCCAAATTCAGTGCATTGAGCTGTTGCGCCGCGTAGGTAAAGGTTTCCCGATAATCCGGCGAACCCATATCGTTATAAATCCCATTGGGCGCAAGCCGAACCCCCACCCGATCGGACGGGAAAACTGTGATTACGGCTGCCACAATTTCGCTCAGAAACCGATAGCGATTTTCCAGGCTGCCACCGTAGCGATCGGTGCGGTGGTTGGTTTTGGATTGCAGGAATTGATCAATCAAATAGCCATTGGCCGCGTGAATTTCCACCCCATCAAAACCCGCCGCCTTGGCTCGTTCGGCGGCCCGGCGATAGTCTTCCACCACTGCCGCCACCTCGTCGGTTTCCAGGGCGCGCGGGGTTTCGTAGGGGTGTTTGCCCGTGGGGGTGTGGATGTGGTCGTTGCTGATGGCGATCGCGGAGGCAGAAACCGGCAGCGACTCATCGGCGCGGAAACTGCTGTGGGAAGCGCGGCCACAGTGCCACAGTTGCAAGAAAATTTTGCTGTCCCGATCGTGTACTGCTTGGGTGACCTGTTTCCAGGCTTCCGTTTGAGCGTCGTTGTAAATGCCGGGAGAGTTTTGCCAACCAATGCCCTGCTCAGAAACGACGGCGGCTTCGCTAATCAAAAGGCCAGCACTCGATCGCTGGGCATAATATTCCGCCATCAAGGCATTGGGCAGGCGCTCCACCCCTGCGCGGGCGCGGGTTAGGGGAGCCAAAACCACGCGATTTTTGAGGGTTAAATCACCAAACGTGAAAGGACTTAGAAGCTGAGGAGATGAACTCACAGAACGATTCCCAATGAATGGCAGGGTTAATAGTCGCGACTTTCAATCTAGCAAATTCATTAGGACTTGGGACTCTACTGGCAGATTAAATTGCGTTTAAGTATTTGGATTTGAGCAATGGCCCCTACGAACTCTTTGACCATAATTTAGCCCAAGAGACATTACTCACTGATCACATGAGCGTGAAAAACAATTTAAGATGCTTTTGTTGACATCAAGACAGAAACTTAGTGAAAGATTTCGGTCAAAAATTTCGGCCAAAAATTTAAAAATATTCTGGATCAAACTCTAGGAAGCAATTAAGCAGACCAATGACTAACCCATTGGCGAAGTTGGTTTTGAAATCTAGCCATTAGGCTTTTCGGTTCCGAATCTTCCAAGAGACCCGCTGTTTCTAAATGGTGGCGATAGCTTTCCAACACATCTTGACGATCGCCCATGGCCTGCGAAATCACCTCCAACAAATGGGGATGGTTATTCAGAAGTAGTTGAAACCCATCACGGTGAATCAAAAAAAGTTCGGTCGGTTCCGCCGCTCGCATGGTGGTGGGGTAAGGCACATTCAACATCAGCGGCAATTCACCAAAAAATTCACCCTCTGTGAAGGAAAACAACCGGCGGCTAATGCGTTGATTTTCAAAAATGGCTTCGATCGCCCCTTTCAAAACAATGCAAAATTCATGGGCCCCATCCCCTTGCTGATAAAGAACTTCGGCCGTTGTTAATTGCCGCCGGTAGCCTAATTGGATCAGAAACTCAATTTCCAGGGGGGTGAAACTTTGGAAGTAGTCGATCGACCGCAGCAGGTCTTTGAGGGGTTCGTTGGGAACAGTTGCCGGAGCGATCGCCCCGGCCTCGGCCGCTGAGGGTTCCGACTCGGCCGCAACCCAATGAGGAAGGGTTGGTGCAAGCTGGATCTGATGTTGCCGCAAACCATGGGCGATCGCAAAGTGGAGAGCACTGCGAATGCCAGCACGTTGATCAACGCGATCGACCCAGGCCCAAAGTTCCAAACTGATGCTGCCTTCTTGAAAGCCTTGAAACATCACCTTGGGTGGGGGCGATCGCAAAATCTGTGAGTGGGTAAAAGCCGCCGCTAGCAAAATTTCCGTCACGACTGAAAGATCGCTAGTCGGAACCACTTTCAAGGGAATTTCAATGCGGCTTCGGCAATCTTGATAACTCCAATTTTCAACCATTCGATTTGTTAATTCGCTGTTGGGCACAATTAATTCCGACCCACGAAACGTGCGAATCACAGTTGAACGAATCGAAATATCTTGGATATAGCCCAGCTTATTATTAAATTCAATCAAGTCCCCGACTTTGAGTTTTCGCTCACCCAACAGGGTCAAACCACTGGCCCAGTTTTTGGTTAATTCCTTCAGTCCCAAACCAATGCCAACACCTAGACCACTGACCACCAAAGCAAAGGATTCCAATTGTAATCCCATGGCTTGGAGCACCAGCACATAACCCAGAGCGCCCATGCTCCAGCTAAACAAAATAGCGACCGCTCCACGGGTTCCTTCGCTCATGCCCAAGCGTTTTAGGATGATGTTTTTTAACAATTGGCGCAGGCCTTTGGTGAATAGACTCACCAGCATCAGCAGCAACGCCACTTGAATCATCCACCCGATCGTGATCGGGGTGGTTCCCAATCTAAAAAGGGGAGCTTGCGTAATTTGCGACCAAGCAACTTGTAAAGCAGCCATGAAGACGTTCCCGATCGGGATTGGGTTGGGAAAGCAGCCAGATTCAGCATTCAGGAAGCATCGTTCAGGAAAGATTTTTCAAACCAAATTCTTTACAAGAACCCTTTCCCAAAAACTGCAACTCTTTATTCACGAAACTGGCGAGCATAGTAGGCGGCATAACGCCCGTTTTGGGCCAGTAGCTGATCATGGCTGCCCGATTCGACAATTTGCCCTTTTTCAACCACTAAAATCCGATCGGCTCCCCGCACGGTGGCCAGGCGGTGCGCAATGGTCAGGGTGGTGCGATCGCGCCGGAGTCGATCGAGCGCTTCCTGCACCAGGCTTTCGGATTCCGAGTCGAGGGCGCTGGTGGCCTCGTCCAAAATCAGAATTTTGGGATCTCGCAACACGGCCCGGGCGATCGCAATTCGCTGGCGCTGGCCGCCGGACAGGTTGGCTCCCCGTTCGCCCACCCAGGTGTTGTAGCCCTCGGAGAGTTGGCTGATGAAGTCGTGGGCGTTGGCAATTTGGGCGGCTTGTTCGATGGCGCTGCGGCTGGCTTTGGGGTTTCCCAGGGCGATGTTTTGGGCGATCGAACCGGAAAAGAGGATCGTTTCCTGGGGCACGATCGCAATCTGTTGGCGCAGGCTGTTGAGGGTCACCTCTCGTAAATCGATGCCATCAATGCAAACCTGGCCCCCTTGGGGATCATAAAACCGCAGCAACAGATTGACGATCGTGCTTTTGCCCGCGCCGGAAGCCCCCACCAGGGCGATCGCCTCACCGGGCCGCACGGTCAGATCCAACCCTTGCAGCACCGGTTCCGCCGCGCTCGGGTAGGCAAACTCGATCGCGTGGAATTCCACCCGGCCGGTGATGGCGGGCAGGGGTTGCGCCCCGGGGCGATCGCGCACCGTCGGCGGCACGGCCAGCAGCTCAAACAGCCGATCAACCGAGGCTTCACTTTCCTTGAATTCGTTGTAATTGCTGGTGGTGATTGAAATGGGGTCAATCAACAGGGCCACAGCGGTCACGTAGCTAATGAACCCCGCGCCGGTTAAGTTGCCTTGGCCAATTTGCCAGCTTCCCAACCAAAACAACACCAACACGCTCATGGCTTCCAAAAAGCCCACAATCACAAACTGAGCCGCCTTCGCTTGGGCCGCTTGCAGTTTGGCGTGTCGGGCCGCTTCGGCCTCTTGCCGGAAGCGATCAAGTTCCGTGCGTTCGGCCCCAAAGGCTTGCACCAACCGAATTCCCGCCAAAATTTCCGCGATCGTGGCCGCCAATCCCGCAATTCGATCCTGGCTGCGGCGAGCAAAGCTCAACAGGCGATCCCCAAACCAAGCAATCAAAACCGCAATCAAGGGCGCGATCGCAAAGGTAGCCAAGGTTAACTGCCAGTTGAGATAGATCATGTATCCCAACACCACCACCAGTTGCAGCACACAGGGCACAAACTGGTGAAACACCTTGCCCACCGCATCTCCCACCCGATCGACATCGCCCGTGAGTCGATAGGCCAGGTCACCCGTTTGCGATCGCTCAAAATAGTCCAGGCTCAGGGTTTGTAAATGTCCATACAGCCGCACCCGTAGGGTCATGGCCACCCGCAAAGCCGCCTTGGCCATCAAGGTATCTTGGCCGTATTGAAATGCGCCGCGCACCAGAAAAATCAGGGCTGCTAAGCCCGCCAATTGCAAAATTTTGTCTGGCTGACCCGTGCCGATCGGCTCGGCCAACTGCCCCGGCAACCAGGCCAACACCGGCCAAAAAGCCGTGAACCCCACCGTGCAGGCCAACGCCAGGGCGATCGTCTGGGCCTCCGCGCGCACGAAGGGCCACAGTTGCCAATAGTGCGATCGCCCTTTGCCGGTTCGGGACATGGTTTACACCTGCTTTGTGGATAGAGCCAAAATGCTACCTGTTAATCAACCCCGAATCCCGATCGGGATCCAATCTCCTCCTGGGCCGATCCCCGCAATTGCCAGAATCGAAAGCAGGTTGAAAGGGGATTGGAAACGATCGATCTAGTCAACTTAAATGAATGCCCTAAGCATGGTCTAAAAAAGAATGGTCTAAAAATGGCTGATTCAAACGCTCCTTTGCAGCGAATCCCCCCATGGATCGTTAAAAAACATACCCATTCCTCCGAAGGATCCCCAAAGAGTTATGGTGTTAGCCGTCGTAGCCCTCGGGTGGGTGGTTTAAACTTGAAGCGTGCGACCATCCCGCGCGATCGCCCAATTTTGCCCCCGGATGCCGCTCGCTCCCTACAAACCCACTGCTTTGAACGCTGACACAGTAAACGCAGCCTGGCCCTATGGTGACGCTCTCAGTCGGTCAACTTCTCGACCGACGCTATCGGATCGTAGAAATCCTGTCGTCCGGAGCGTTCGGGCAAACTTACCTGGCTGCGGACTTGCGCCGACCGGGCTTGCCCCACTGCATCGTGCGGCAATTCCAATTCCCCAGTAAAAATTCCAAAGCACTGCAAGTGGTGCAGTTGCTGTTTAAGAAAAAAGCAGAAACCCTCGAAAAGCTGGGCACTCACGATCGAATCCCGCAGCTTTTGGCCTGCTTTGAGCAGGAGGGACAACTTTTTTTCATTGAGGAACTGATCCAGGGGCAAACCATCGCCGAGGAGCTGAAGGCCAATCAGCCCCAACCGGAAGAGTATGTGGTGCGTTTCCTGCAAGATACGCTGGAAGTGCTGGATTTTGTCCACAAAAACGGGGTCATTCACCGTAATTTGCGGCCCGAAACCCTGATTCGCCGCACGATCGATGGGCGAATTGTCCCGATCGAATTTGGCTTGATTCAAGAAATTGCCAATCCCTCAGCCCGGGCTGATGCGATCACGCCGCCCCCTTCGCCGGATTCGGTGGTTTACATGTCGCCGGAACAGTTGCAGGGAAACCCGCTCTACAACAGCGATCTCTACGCGGTGGGGATGATTTGCGTCCAAGCCCTGACCGGGTTATCGCCCAATGCCCTGCCCAAACCCAAAGACAACAATGGCGATCGCCCGCCCCATTTGGATTGGCCCAACCACGGGCAAATTAACCCCGGACTGATTTCCCTAATTGAGCGGCTGATTTCTCCCTACTTCGATCGCCGCTATCAGTCAGCCGCCGATGCCCTGCGGGATTTACAGGAACTCTATGGCCTGTCCATGGGCAGCGGGGTGAATCTCAGCGGCGCGGGCATGAGCGGCCTGCGGGCCCGACTGGCCAGCAGCAGCCAAAACTCCCCCGCCCACAGCGAGGCCCAGGAGGCGGCCAAACGCCGTTGGCCCGATCGCCGGTTGTGGTTGGGGGTGGCGATCGCGGTGGTGGGTTTGGGGTTTGGGGCCTTGTTGTTGGCGGGGCCCCTGCGATCGCGCTATTGGGTCGATCGCGGCAGTGACCAACTGAAGGCCGAAAACTTGGAAGAGGCGATCGCCAACTACAGCCAAGCCCTCCAGGTGGATGCCAACAATGCGGAAGCGCTCTACCGACGGGGAGCCGCCTATGAGGAAATTGGAGAATATCAAAAGGCGATCGCGGATTTAGATCGGGCCATTCGCCTGCGGCCCAAACATGCCCCCAGCTATTTCCAACGGGCCAACGCCCGCTACCGTCTCAGCGATGCCCGCGCCGCGATCGAGGACTATGATCGGGCCCTGACCTACGACCCCAACTTGGTGCAGGCTTATCTGAACCGGGGCAACGTTCGGGGCGACATTGGCGACGACAAAGGGGCGATCGAGGACTACAACCGTGTGATTGCGGCCAAGGGAGTGCCGGCCCGCCTCCTGGCCCCCGCCTATCTGAATCGGGGCCTATCGCGATCGAACCTGGATGACCAACAGGGGGCGATCGACGATGCCACCAAAGCAATTCAACTCAACCCCAGCTATGCCCTGGCCTACCAAAACCGCGGCCTAGCCCATCGGCGGGCCGGTAACCTCCAGGCCGCCCTTCAGGACTTCAACATTGCGATCCAACTACAACCAGACGACCCAGACCCCTACTACAATCGGGGGCTAACCCGTTGGGATTTGGGCGAAGTGGAAGGCACGATCGAAGACTTCAACAAGGCGATCGAACTGCGGCCAGAACATGCCCTGGTTTATTACGATCGGGGCGTGGCTCGGCTCAAGCAGGGCGACCAAACCGGCGCACTCACCGACTTCCAACAATCGGCCAAGCTGTGCATCGACGAAGGCCGTTTGGGTTGTTACCGTGATGCCCAGTACCAAATCCAACAGATCCAAGCGGGCAAACTGCCCACCGATCTCAAATTGTCCGATGAGGAAGAACCCGAAGCCCCACCACCCGAACCCAGCCCAGCCGCCAGCCCGCCGCCCTCCTAGTCACGCGGCCGGCTTGCTTTCACCGGCCAAGCTATAGGTCAAGCCATCGGTCAAGCCATAGATTGAGTTAATTAAGTTAAATGACTGTTCCCGTTACCCGATCGTTAGGCAGCAAAGGGCTTCAGCCCCCCGGGATTGCGACTAACTCCGCAATCTGCGCCCAACGAATTAGACCTATCGCGCGACTAGGCGCGGCCATCCATTCACCTGCTGGGGTCTGTCTCACCCTCTAATTCCCCAGACCTCATTTCTGGATCATTTAACCCGTTGTTTTTGCCCCATCCCTAACTGAACTTGGCCCCCAACACCCCACCTTCTCCTCCACCTCCGGGCGATCGACCTCCCAAATCATCCCTAGGCAAGGATCCTATTACCATCGGCCAACTGCTGGATAAGCGCTATCGCATCTTGCAAGTGCTTGGCTCCGGAGCCTTTGGCAAAACCTACCTGGCTGCGGATCTTCGCCGGCCGGGCTATCCCCAATGTGTGGTGAAGCAACTGCGCCTGTTGCGTCCCAACCCCACCGCCGCCAAAAACGCCCACCGTCTCTTTCAGCGGGAGGCGGAAATGTTGCAACGGTTAGGAACCCATCCCCAAATTCCCCGCCTGTTGGCTTTTTTTGAAGAAAACGAGCAATTTTATCTCGTTAAGGAATTTGCACCGGGCCACCCCCTCTCGCGGGAATTGGTGGTGGGGGAACCGCTCCCGGAGCAACGGGTGATTTCCATGGTGGCGGAAATTCTGGAAATTTTGTCCTTTGTCCATGGCAACCGGGTGATTCACCGGGATATCAAACCCGCCAACTTAATCCGCCGCAGCGCTGACGGCCGGTTGGTGTTGATTGACTTTGGTTCCGTGAAGGAAATTTTGCAAACCGATGGGGAATCGGCCGCCGCCCGCACAATCGCGGCGGGTACTCCGGCCTACATGCCGATCGAGCAGTTTTATGGCAATCCCCAGTTCAACAGCGATATCTATGCCGTCGGGGCGATCGCAATTCAGGCCTTAGGGGGCTTTTCCTCGGAGGAATTACAGGCCCTGCGAGGATCCCAGGAGCCGGTGAGCGGCCGTTTGAATTGGCGGGCCAGCATTTCTGTCAGCACGGCGTTTGGAACCGTCCTCGATAAGATGGTGCATCCTTCCTATCAACAGCGCTACGCCAGCGCCGAGGAAGTGTTGATGGATCTGCTGCCGTTGATGGGCGGGAATGTTGGCGAGTCCATCACCACCGCCGCCGAGGAAGAACTAGGCAACCCCATTCCTTGGGCTGAATGGTGGCGACGTTGGTGGCCTTGGGGGTTGGGGTTGTTGGGCACGGTGGTGGGGCTGGCGACCCTGTGGCAGTCGGGGTTGCCCCAGTTGGCCATTGCCCAGATGATTTTGTCGCGCTGGTCTCAAGTGCCCACGGGATTGGTGATGAACCAAAATGCGTCCCCCTCGGATTTGGTGGGGATTGCGCGGATGTTGGAGGGAAAAACTCCGGCTCCCGATCGCACCTGGGACTACAGCAAGGCCATCCACGACGCAACCCAAGCGCTGGTTTGGTCCGCCAGCAGTTCCGCCTATTTTTTGCGCGGCGTGGCTTACTACAACAGCGGCAACTGGAATGCGGCGTTGGCCGACTTAAACCAAGCCTTGCAGCTCGAAGCCAGTGACGCGATCGCCCGTACCTATCTGGCGGCCACGCAAGATCGCCTGGGCGATTTGCAAAGTGCTCTGGCCAGCTACGATCGAGCCATTCAAGACAATGGCAAGTTGAGTGCGGCCCACTTGGGTCGGGGGTTTGTGCGGTTGCAACTGAGCGATGCAAAAGGGGCGATCGCGGACTTTGACAAAGTGCTGTCTCAGCAGTCCAGTTGGTCGGCGGCTTATCGTGGTCGGGCCTTGGCCAAAATGCTGGCGGGCGACTCCGAAGGGGCGATCACCGACAGTTCCCAAGCCATCCGGCTCGATCCCAACAACGCCAGGGCCTATCAGGTGCGGGGACGTACTCACTTTGCCAGCGGCAATCTGCCCTCAGCCCTGGCCGATTTGACGGTGGCCATTCGTTTAGACAGCAAAGATCCGGAAAGCTACTACTACCGCGCCCTCACTCGCCAGGCCCTGGGGGAACCCCAAGGCACACTCAGCGATCTGAACCAGGCGATCGCCCTGGATGATCGCTATGCCATGGCCTATCAACAGCGGGGATTGGTGCAGGTGGGCTTGGGGAACCGAGCCCCGGCGGCGGCGGATTTTCGGCAGGCGGCCAAGCTCTGTCTCGATCGGGGGCAACTGGATTGTTATGACGCAGCCCGCCGTGAGCTAGAGAAATTGCAGGCCATGCCTTAAGGGCTGTTCTCTAGGTTATTCTCCAACCCCCCATACCCTCATGCTGTCGATCGGGAAAATCATCGGGAACCCATGGCTCGGGCAAGCCGCCAGCCGCATCCGGCCAACCGGACTGATGGGCGCGGTGGCGGGCCTGTTGGTGGGTTGCCAAGCGCCCCCATCGCCTTCTCTGTCTTCGTCGTCCATGCCGGCTGGTTCGCCCCCGGTGCAACCCTTGACGCGCATCACCCAATCCGGCGGTGGCATTGTGATCGCGCCCGATCGCCTGGCCGTCAGCACCGGTCAGGTCATCTTGGTGCCAGCCTACTCCCATGTGTATTACGGCGATCGGCAGGATGAATTCCTGCTGAGTGTCACCCTCAGTATTCGCAACACCAGCCTCACGGAGTCGATTGTGGTGCGATCGGTGCGGTATTACGACTCCCAAGGCAAGCTGATCAAGCAATATGCCAGCAGTGCCTTGAAGTTGCCGCCCTTAGCAAGCACAGAATTTTTCATTCCCCAAACTGATCGCAGCGGCGGTTCCAGCGCCAGTTTTGTGGTGGAGTGGGTCGCGGAGCAAAAACAGGTTACGGCCCCGATCGTGGAAGCGATTATGCTCAGCACCAGTTTTCAGCAGGGCGTTTCATTCACCAGTTCTGGCCGCGTGATTCAAGAGCTTTCGGCCCCACCAGCCGCCCGATCGCCCAATTCGCAGTGATGACAAGGGGGCGCATCTGGCTGCACCATGGGGCGGTTAAGCAAGCAAAATCCTACTTTAGGAACCATGCTGCGGCCGTCGGAGCCAGGGCTGAGAACTACGGGGATCCTAAAGATTGCAGGGAAATGAACGCGATCGCCATGCCTAAATCCTCGTCATCGGTGGCCAACAACAGGCGAGTGGCGTTCGGCTCCGGAGCCAGGGCGATCGCTTCAATTTTGTGGTTGCCCGCTTGGATCAGATTTTGCGGGCGATCGACCGGCTGCCAAACCCATTGACCCTCAACCCAAGTCAGCGACCCCACCCAATATAGGGCCGACTGAAAAGGGCCCCGATCGCCGCCATCAATGGTGGCCAGACCCAACAGGCGACCATCGGCCAAATACACCAAATCCGAGAGCGATCGCTGGGTAGCCAAATTCAAGGGGCCGGTCACGGGGGCGCTGCCTTGTAGCGCGATCGCGTTGCTGGCCGGGTCAAACCAACCCCAATGGAGGGTGGCGGGGCGGCCCTGTCCACCGCGATCGGCAAACAGGATCGCCAGGCGATCGCCCCAGCGCACAATCCGCAGAGTTTCAATGTCGCGATCGGGTTCCGGGGTTGGGGGCAAGTTAAAAACCGCCCGAACGGTCAGTTCACCGGCCAGCGATCGGGGGTCTGGATTCAGGAAAACATCGGCGGTCGAGGAACCATTCTCCAACGCCGACAACCGATAGGCTCGTCCGCGACTGGTCACGGCCAGATAGTCCCCGGTTCCGGGAATGGCGCTGATGGCTTCGAGGTCGATCGGCAGTTCGGCATCGGGGGGCCAAGCGAGGGACGATCGGCCCCGGGGCGGTCGATCGCCCCATTGCACCTGACTGAGCCGATAAAGCGCCGTGCGGGCCCGATCTCCCTTGGTGTCGTGAACCGCCAAAAAGAACTCTTGATCGCCATCGGATCCCTGCCAGGCCAGGCCACTGATGCCCGAGAACCGATCGGCCCCGAGTTCTGTCCAGCGCAGGAGCAGAGGACTGCGGGCCCACAGGGGGGCGTTGACCAGGCCGATCGCCCCGATGGTCACCAGCAACAGCAGCGCCCATCGGTGAATTCGGCGCACAAGGGTTGAGAGTCGAGAACGGAGCGGCGTGAGATCTGGCAGCATTCGGAGCAAAATCGACAGCGATCAATCGACTGGGGAGCGGCTTCCCTAGTTTGACCGATGAGCTGAAGCGGTTGCCAGCTTATACCAATTTCCCAAAATTTTGAGACAGAATAGAGGTCATACTCTTATTCCCTATCCCTGCAAGTATATCAGGCATCCTCAAACTCGAAATCCAGGAATCAGCGGCGGAACTCAAAGCCTTGATGGAGCGCCAACAGAAAGCCAGCCAGCGGCGTAAAGTGCAGGTGCTGTGGTGGCTGAAAACCGGTCAAAGCGCAACGGTGAATCAGCTGAGAGCTTCAAGTTGGTAATGCTAAGCGCCAATTACGTAGCAAATCAATCGTTCCATTTACCCTAAACTTGGCAAACAAAGGGTAGTGCCTGTGAAGTAATGATGCGAGCCTAGAAGTCATCATTCATAGCTCCAGTTCATGTCTGCTTATCCTCAATGCCAATCCAGCCACACGGTCAAAAAGGGTCGTATCCACAACGGCAAGCAACGCTTCAAAGGTAAAGCCTGTGGCTAATAGTTCAACGGGGGCAATTTTCCAAGTCAGAATGGGTTAGTCAGCCGTTTAAGCACCCCTTAAACACCCCAAATTTGCAGAGACACGGAGCGCGATCGGGGGCCGTCTAACTCAAACAGCAACACCGATTGCCATTGCCCCAAACCCAATCCCCCATTCACCAGAGGAATCACCTGCGAGTTACTCAGGGCGATCGCCATCAGATGGGAATGGGCATTGATCGGCTCATCTTCCGGCACATCTCGCAAATGCAGATCGTTGTGGCGATAGGAACCCATGGGTGGAGCCAAAGTTTTTAGCCAAACTTTTAGATCCTGCAACAAGCGCACTTCATGTTCATTCACCGCCAAGGCCGTGGTGGTGTGCAAAGAAGAGACCAAAATTTGACCGTTTCGAGCACCGGTTTGCTGACAAAATTCAGTAACTTTTTCGCGAATTTCGGGGGTTAAATCATAGATTTCAATCCCTGAATCGGTGTTTCGTTTCAGGGTGTAGTGAACGATTTGCATGGAGCTAAGGGAACGATGGGCAGAGAATGAAAAAACAAATCATCAGGGGCAAATAGGATCGAGCAGGATCAAATAGGGCTGAAGTGATTTGAATTGGCTTGATTTGAATTAACTTGAATTAATTTGGATTGCTAACTGGGCGGTAGTTCCAGGGGCAAATTACCCAACGCGCCCTTCCGAAAGTCTTGCAACAGGGTACGGGCAGCTCGTTCCCGATCGCCCTGATAACGAAATTCCGCCAACGCGGGCACATAGTCCTCGCCGTTCAGGAGTCCCGGAGCCAAGCCATAGCGTTTTTCCAGCGCCCGATCGCCCGTCGATCGGGTCGTTGCCGTTGGAGGTGCTGTGGAGGTTTCTGTTAGGGATTCTGGCAAAGTTTCTAGTGAAGTTTTTGGCGAAGTTTTTGGTGAAATATCCGCCGGGGTTTCGAGCGTTGGTTGCGGATCCAAATTCAACCCGCACAGCAAATCCACCAAAGCCGCCGCTACCTTTTGGTTGTCGTAGGCCGCTTGGCCAATGTCGTCACAAATGGCTAACTTCACGGCCGCCGACTGATCCACCAAATTGGCGGGCAAAATGCCCGGCGCATCCAGTAATTCCAATTCTGAAGAAATTCGCACCCACCGCAATTGGCGTGTTACCCCCGGTTTGGCCGCACTTTCGACTACGCGCCGCTTCACCAACCGATTAATCAGCGCCGACTTGCCCACATTCGGAAAGCCAATCACCGCAGCCCGCACCGGCCGCGGCCGCATTCCCCGTTGCAGCCGCCGCTCATTCACCCAAGCCGCCACATCTTGGGCCGCATGGGCGATCGACTTGACCCCCTGACCCTGGCGCGCATCGGTGAAATAGGGTGTTTCCCCTTGCGATCGCATCCACTGTTCCCAATTTTGGCGAACGGGCCCCGGGATGGAGTCCACCCGATTCAGCACCAACACGCGGCCGGTTTTGGTGCCGGGGCGCTCCAGCCAACTTTGCAACTTTGGGTGATGGGTGGCCAGGGGAATCCGCGCATCCCGCACCTCAAAAACCACATCCACCAATTTGAGTTGCTCCAAAAGGGCTTTTTCGGCTTTGGCAATGTGACCGGGATACCACTGAATGGTTGGGGTAATCATGGGCGGGCAAGGGTGGAGAAGAACTGGAAACGGGCTACTCGTTCATGTCTTTGTAAGTGGCAACGGCGGAAGGCGAAATGCGATTGAGATATCGGAAAATCCAATACTTAATCACGGCATCCAAAATCACCGGAAAGGTCGCAATAAACAAAAACATGAAGTCTTTATTTTCCGGTAGCCCCAGGTGTCGAGAAATGCCGCTGACCACCACTTCCCAGCCGTGGGCCGAGTGATATCCCACAAAGATATCGGTTGAAAGAATGATCACGAAGGCCTTAGCGCTGTCGCTCAGACCATACATAATCTCATCAATGAAGGACTTGAGGACGGCAATTTCTTCGCGACTATAGGCAATCACTAGCCCAAACCCGGCCAGGGACAGGAAATCGGAAAAGACATTTTTGAGGGCATCGGCGCTGCGAACCCAGGATTCATTGGCAATTTCTGAGGCTTTTTCTTGAACTTTTTCCTCAATTTCTTCGGGGGTGAGTTTGGGCGTTTTGCCCAAGAGGGACTGGAAGTGCAGGAAGTTTTCATAGCGCTCTAGCTCAACCATGGCTTCTTCTTGCATGTCCATGTTGAGGAAGACGTTGTTGATGCTGGGGTGATAGACCCGATCGACGATCGGCCCCACCAGGAAGTTTTTGGACATCTGCTGCACCAACAGGGGCACCAAAATCAGCAGCAAGATGAATTTGAGCGAAACGATCGTCCGAACTTTGGAGGTGCGATAGTTTTGCAGCACTTCTTCTTCGGAACGATCGTCCAGGTCGCGCCGCACGCGATCGAAGGTGGTGAGGAGCGATCGGGGAATGAGGCCGGTGCTGCCGGTGGCGGAGGGTTTGCGCATTCCGCCGGAAATGTTGCGCGTGGCCACGTTCAGGGCCCCGGTTCGCCAACTGGAGGGCCGCTTGGGGCGAATTTTGGCGGCGTTGGCGGCGGCCTGCCACGATCGGGACTGGTCTAGGGCGGCGGTGGTGGTGTTGGCGGTGACGGGCGGCGATTCCTCCGGGGTGGCGGGCAGGTTGTCGCTGTTGAGTTCCAGCCGATCGACCGATCGACCGTGGACATAGCGATCCAAGGTATTGTCAATTAGCTCCAGTTTTTTGAGCACGATGAAGGAGCGATCGCCCGGTTCCGAAAATCGCCGGCCGCTTGCGTCGGTGCTGGTGGCGATCGGGGCGCTGGGATTGCTCAGGCCCGCTTCGGTTTTGCGGCCGGGAATCCCGATCATTTTGGTGCCAAAATCCAAAAAAGCATTGCTGCTGTTGAATTCCCACAACCGCACATCGATCATTTTCAGTTGTTTTTGCAGCTCGGTGCGAAAGTAATCGCAGGTGCTGTCACCGTAGCGGGTGCTGTCGAGGTCGATTGGATTGCCCTCGAAGTAGCGATCTTCCAGGGCCCGAATGGCGAGGGCCGCTTCATAGGCCTGGTTGAGCGCCCGTTCTGGGGTGGACTCATACCAACTCCCCGCATTCGCCCAGAGCGATCGCAAACCCGGAAGCCACCGATTCTTCATATTGTTCAAAGGCGGTTGAAATGCTGTGGCCAGCGATCGGGCTGACAGGTTGACATCTTTCCCTGAGGAAAATTCAGGGAATTCCGAGCCGTGATTTAACCCCACAACCGCAGTTGCCCAACGAGACCCAAAGGGCAACCCTGGAGCGGGACTTGAGGCTTGGGTATTGGGGTGATCGTTTGGAATCACTGGGCGATCGGTATCATAGCAAAACCATCATTTTTCCGTGCTTGTGGCTAACCATTTCCCGGCCTCCGCCACGTTTGCGCCCGATCGCCCGGCTGCGATCGCCCGATCAATTTGGATTACAGGCGGGGCCCTCAGCGGCAAAACCCAAACCCTGGTGGATTGGTTCCAGGGATTGCGGGATCAGTTGCCCCCGGGAAGTCGGGTGTTGGCCCTGGCGGCCAGCAGCGAAACCCGTTGGGCCCTGATGGAGCGATTGGCGGCGGTGGGTTGGCCAGCCATCGACTGCACCACCCCCCTGGGGTTTTTTGAGCAGGAGGTGATGCTGTTCTATCCGTTGCTGGCGGAGCGGGCGGGGTTTGTGCCGCAATTTCCGCTGCTGTTGCGCCCGGAAAATGAACAGGAACTGGCGGGGCAGTTGTGGGGCCCGGCGCTGGCTGAAAGCCCTGATGCACCGATCGCCCAGCCATTGCGAGAGCGGGCCGTGCGGCGGCTGTTGGATCTGTTGCAGTTAGCAGCCAACAGCAGCACGGATTTGGCGGAAATTCCCGATCGGCTGGTGCAAGGGCTGGGGCCAGCGGCAGCGGTGGAACTGCCGGGAAATTGGGTCGATCGGGCGGGCGCTCTGATTGTGGAGTGGCGAGACTGGTGCTTGCGGCGCGGTCTGCTCACCTACGGGCTGGTGAGTTGGCTCTATGGCCACTTCTTGCTGTCGGATCCGCGCTATCTCGATCGACTGCAACGACGCTATCAAGTGGTGTTGGCCGATGACACCGATGATTTTCCGGCCCTGGCAGGGCGGCTGCTGACCCTGTTGCAAGAAGGCGGGGCCTGGGCCGGCTACACCCACAATCGGGATGGGGCCAGCCGCTTGGGGTTGGGTGCGGATCCCGCGGCCTTGCAGCCCTTAGCCGATCGCTGCACCGATCATTTGGATTTGGGACGCGCGAATCACGATTTGGTGCAACGGGTGGCTCCGTTACTAACCACGGTGGCGCGGGAACCCTTTGCGATCGCCCCCTGGGCCGAGGCCTGGCCCCCCACGGTGCAAGTGCTGACCACCATTGCTCGGGCCCAACTGCTGCGGGAAACGGCCGAAACCATTGTGCAAGCCGTCCAAACGGAAGCCCTCCAACCCCAGGACATTGCGGTGATTAGTCCCGGTTTGGACTCGATCGCGGGCTACACCCTGGCCTCCATCCTGCGTGATCGGGGGTTACCCGTAACCCTGTTGGGCAACCAGCGCCCTTTGATTAGTTCGCCCACGGTGCGATCGCTCCTGACCCTGTGGACATTGGTTTATTCGGGTTTGGGCGACTGGCTAAATCGGGAAGATGTGGCGGAAATGTTGGTGGGGCTGAGCACGGAACCGGATCCTTGGTTGGCCACCCCGGAACCGGCGGCCACCGGGGCCGGGTCGATCGGGACAGAAGCGGAGTTGGATTTGGCGCTGCCGGACTTGGCAGAAACCAGCCCCACGGGCCTGCGCCGGGCGATCGATCCCGTGCGTGCCGGCCTGATTGCCGATCACTGCTTCCGTCCCGATCGACAGCGGCCGGAACTGTTGCCCGTGGAAGTCTTTGCCCGTTGGGATCGGTTGGGCTACCGAGCCACCATGGCCTATCAAAAGCTACGATCGTGGATTAGCGAGCAACAGCAACAACTCCGCCAACGCATGGTTCGCAGCCCCCTAATTGTGCTCGATCGCGCCGTTCAGCAGTTTTTGTGGCATGGGGGACGCTTGGATCCCGCCGAATTGGCCGCCCTGCGCGAACTCCTAGAAGCCGCCCATCGCTATTGGGACATCAGCCACCGCATTGATCCCCAAGCACCGGAAACGGAAACCATCCACAAATTCATTGCGCTGTTACGACGCGGCACGATCGCCGCCAACCCCTTCCCCAGTCAAGTGCTGAACCCGGCCCCCAGCGGCATCACCCTCGCCAATATTTTCCAGTACCGCACCGCTCGCCTTTCCCACCGCTGGCACTTTTGGCTAGATGCCTCCTCGCCCCTTTGGCCCCGGGGGGGCGCAGCGGTGTTGTTCGGCTCACCCCTGTTTCTGCAAGATTGGAACGGTCGCCGCCGCACCCCAGACGACGAGGAACAAGCAGACCTCGATCGGTTCGATCGGGTGGTGCATGACCTGTTGGGGCGTTGCCGCGATCGACTTTATCTGTGCCACAGCGATCTATCGGTCACCGGCCAAGACCAGTTGGGGCCCATGCGCCCGGTGATCGATGCCAGCGAGCTTGGAGTTGGCAATTAGGAAATCGGGGCTTTCCCGTTCGTCTGCAACCCGGATTCCACCGTGGCGAGATCGTAGGGGGCAAGACGACAGGCCCTAAGCCCAAGCCAGGTAAGGCAAACGGCCAGCAGTGGCCTGCACGGCCTCTCCTTGACTGACCAATTGACCGCAGCTATCCCACATGCCGCTGAGGAAGGCCTGGCGCGGCCCTTCCTTCATGGTGACGGTGATGGTTAAGTCCCCGATCGCAGCGGTCAGATTCACCAAATCCAAAGACACCGAGGCGCTGGGGTTGGCTTCAATGGCCCCTTGCAGCGCCAACACATCCTCATGGCTAGCCGTGACGCAGGGAATCCCGATCGCCACGCAATTGCTAAAGAAGATTTCCGCAAAACTTTCGCCCACAATCGCCCCAATGCCCCAACGGGCGATCGCCTGGGGCGCATGTTCGCGGCTGGAACCACAACCAAAGTTACGATTCACCACCAACAGCTTGGCCCCTTGGTATTGAGCCTGATCAAAAGGATGCTCGCCGTTCAGTTGGGTGCGATCGTCCGCAAAGGCATGTTCACCCAACCCATCGAAGGTGACACAGCGCAGAAAGCGAGCCGGAATGATGCGATCGGTGTCAATGTCATCACCGCGTAACGGCAAACCAGTACCCGAAACCCGTTGAACTTGACTGTTGATTTCGCTCATAGGACTGCTAAAGGGCTGCTGATGGTCATGAAACAGAGTGGAATTATCCTACCGCAATCGGAAATACTCTTAACTGAATGCCCTTAACTCGCCGTTGGTGGAGCCGGAGGTTGAGCCGCCAAATTAATTCGATCGCTCAGTTGGCGCAAATTTTGGGCAAACTCCGGATCCGCATCCTTTAATTGCGCCACTTTGTCGCAGCTATACATCACCGTGGTGTGATCTTTGCCGCCAAATTCTTCCCCAATTCGGGGCAAACTCAAATCCGTATGTTGCCGCATCAAATACATCCCAATTTGACGGGCTTGGCTAATTTCTCGGCGGCGGGAATTGCCCTTCAAATCCTCGATCAAGATATTGAACGCATCCGCCACAATTTGAATCACTGACTCGGGCGAAGCTTCCACCGTTTCCACGGGTGGGTTCAAAACCGGTGCAATGTTCTGCACCGTCATCGGCAATCCCGAGATCGAAATATAGGCCACCGCGCGAATTAGGGCCCCTTCCAATTCCCGAATATTGGAAGTATAGCTAGCGGCAATATATTCAATAACATCGCGGGTCATTCGAATATTTTCATACTCGGCTTTTTTCTGCAAAATGGCCATCCGGGTTTCAAAATCCGGCGGTTGAATATCGGCAATTAAGCCCATGGAAAACCGGGACGACAGCCGCTCTTGCAACCGAGGAATTTGACTGGGCGGGCGATCGCTCGCCAACACCACTTGCTTACCCGCTTCATGCAACGTATTGAAGGTATAGAAAAACTCTTCTTGGGTATATTCTTTACCTTCAATAAATTGAATGTCATCCACAATCAGCACATCAACGGCGCGGTAAAACTCCCGAAACCGCTGCATTCCGTCCTTGCGAATGGCGGCGATCAAATCATTGGTGAATTGCTCGGTGGAAACGTAATAAATTCTGGCATTCGGATCCGTTTCCAGACGGTAATGACCGATCGCCTGCATTAGATGGGTTTTGCCCAGTCCCACTCCCCCACACAAAAACAGGGGGTTAAATTCCCGACCCGGCGACTCGGCCACCGCCAGGGAAGCCGCGTGGGCCATGCGGTTGTTAGCCCCCACCACAAAGCGCGAAAAGGTATATTTCGGGTTCAGTTCCGTGGCGGTGCGGCCCCGATCGCTGGGGGCAGGGCTGGCGATCGGTGGGGCGCTGGGGGGATCGGCGATCGGCTCCGGCGGCGGCAGAAAGGCTTCCGGGTCGATCGCCCCGCCAACGCTTTCATCACCCCGGGCAGCCACGATCTGAATTTCCACCTCATGGCCCAGCACTTCGCGGGCCGCCTGGGAAATAGCTTTTAGATAATACTTTTGCAGCCAATTGCGAGCAAAGGGCGTGGGAGTCCGCACCACCAAAGCCTGATCGTCTAAGCGCTCTGCGATGGCCGTTTTGATCCAAGTTTCAAACGTTGGCCGACTCAGTTGGTTTTGGAGCTGATCCAAAACCTGACCCCAGAACGCATCGAGCGATTTTTCCACGGTGGACATCCTCTGGACGAATCTCGATCGAACCCCCATCGCAGGTCACCGGTAGCGATTCCACCCGTGCCCAACACCCCCAACGGTGTATTGCCCCGCGACTTCAGTTCGATGGCAACCATTCGATTGCACTGGTTGACTGCATAGGTTGACTGCATAGGTTGACTGCATAGCATTGACTGCTGGGATGGCAGCGATCGCCACAACCGGCAACCAGTGCAGCGAAGTTATTCTAGCCGTCTTTGTTCGATTGAACGGATCGAACCCGACCCAGCGCACAAAAACCCGGTCAAAATCAACGCAACAGCCCCGAAACCCAGGGCAGCGATCGGGCAGTTGGGTCACCCTCACGCCATTGCGTTGGCCCCGTCAGTAGGTTGGACTGGGCCGATCGGCCCGTCATCAGATTCCTCAAGACCCTGATTCCATGCTGGTCTGGTCGATCGCGCTCCAATCATCAACACAACTCCAGCAGCGAAATGCAGCATGAAGGGTCTGCTCGCTGACATCTAGTGTCCAGCAAAGAGCCATAAACCTATCATGAATCGGGCCAAGGGGCGATCGGCCGGAATTTCTTAAACAATTCATGCGCCTTCCGTGCGCCCTTCATCCGTCTTCCCTGCGGCTCAATCTGCCATTCAGACTTGGCATGGTTAATGACTTGGGTGTAACTGAACGCAACGAATGGGAAGAATTTACGGATAATCTAATGCGGGCCATCTGCCCCTAATTCCTGTTGTTAAACCGATCTGAACCTATGAAGTCCTACCTGGCGGCGGCAGTCCAAATGAACAGCCAGCCCGATCTGGCCCACAACCTGGCCCAAGCCGAAGACTTAATTGATCTGGCCGTGAACCGGGGGGCAGAACTGATTGGCCTGCCGGAAAACTTCTCCTTTTTGGGCGAAGAAAACGCAAAACTCGCCCAGGCCAGCGAGATCGCCGCCGCCAGCGAAAAATTCCTGAAAACCATGGCCCAGAAATATCAGGTCACCATTTTGGGGGGTGGATTTCCCGTGCCAGTGCCGGACAACCAGGTGGCCAACACGGCGCTACTGGTGGATCCCGATGGCTCCGTGGTGCGATACGAAAAGGTGCATTTGTTCGATGTGGATTTGCCCGATGGCAACACCTACCGCGAATCGCAAACGGTGTTGGCCGGTTCCCACTTGCCGCCCCTCTATCGATCGGACAATTTGGGCAATTTGGGTCTCTCGGTCTGTTATGACGTGCGGTTTCCAGAGCTATATCGCCATCTGTCCAAACAGGGTGCAGATGTGTTGTTTGTGCCCGCAGCGTTCACGGCCTACACGGGCAAGGATCATTGGCAAGTGTTGTTGCAAGCCCGGGCGATCGAGAACACCTGTTACGCGATCGCCCCGGCCCAAACGGGTCTCCACTACGGCCGCCGCCAGTCCCATGGCCACGCGGTGATTATTGATCCTTGGGGCACAATCTTGGCCGACGCAGGGGATCCGGTGGGCCTCGCGATCGCGGAAATCAACCCCGATCGACTGGCCCAAGTCCGTCGCCAAATGCCCTGCCTGGAGCATCGCGTTTTTGGCTAAATGTTCACCTGACTAACGCCCATCCAAACAACCCATCCAAACAACGGGGGCGCAACACCCGCCCCCAAACCTTGATTTTCTAATTATTGGCGAATTCCCTTTCCTACGAAAACCCAGATATTATTAAACAAATCACTTTATGTAAGCTTTTGAGTTCCAAGCTGCCATGGTTCCCCGAGTTCAGCTTTCAACCCTGATGGTAACGGCATTGTTGCTTACGGTGAGCTTCGGAAAATCAGCCCAGGGCCAGGACACAGACCCCCTGTGCTACTTCACCGATGCGGCTGGCAACCGCCGGGATCTCAGTGCTTGGTGTGGTCGGCCGGGTAACAATCCAACGGCCCCAAGCAGCGCTCCGGCATCTGCGCCGATGGGGCCACCTCCGGCGGCCACTAGTGCCAATGGCGGCGGCAATGTGGAGCTGTTGCAATGCTGGTTTGAAGGAGAAGATGGAGCCGAGCAACCCTCCGGCCTAACTCGGGGGATCAGCCACTTAATGGGATCAGTACAGAATCAGACGAGCCAGCCCGTCACAGATGTTAATGTGCGCTATGTTGTGCGCTCGCGATATGGTTCTAGTATTTTGAATCGGGCAGGACGATCGTTGAATGAGCGTTCACTAGCAGTGGACGCTCAAGGAATGTTCAATCGTCGAGATCAACCCATCGCACTAGATTTTAAATCTGATAGTAGAAATGATTGGGTGATGCAAATCGAAGGAATTGACTGGGTAGAAGCAGGTATTCAACGCTCCTATCAATTTCCTCAACCCAAAGATTGTCCTTTATCAACCTGGTTGCGTTCCAGGAGTAATGAACGCTAATTGTTAACACCTCAACTGCTACAGATAAGGGGCTTGAGCATCTTGTCCCCCACAATCTCGTAACGGCGAAATAGGGTTTTGGGGAATCTGATAGCAAAATTCAGGCTTGATGATTTCCAGTTGATCAAAGCCTTCTGCCAGTTCTGGGGGCGATCGATCCAATTGTTGAGCCATCCGCTCAATGACATGGGCGGGAACCTGCCGATCTCGCTGGGCATTCCAGGCCAAGCATTGCTCCAACGGGGTTTGCACCCACCAGCCGATGATCTGGTGAAACCCAAATTCCCGTGCGGTTTCTAAGATTCGCTGTCGTTGGCGCGGGTCGGCATTGGTGGCATCGTAAACGGCATCGGCTGCGTTGACGATCGCGGTTTGCAGTCGATCGCACACCACTTGCCAAATGGCTGACCAGTCGCCCTGAACAGCCGCATCACCAAAGAGTTCAGCCCGGATGGCATCGGTGGAAATCCAATGTCGATCGGGAGCGGCGGCTTGCCACTGGCGGGCCAGGGTGGACTTGCCACAGCCCGGCGGCCCAATCAGCACGATCAGGCGAGTCGTGGGCAGACCAGAGGCGGGGGGATCAGCAACGGGGCGATCGGGAAGTGGCATGGCGCTGGAATGGGCTAATCAACCGGTTAACGCCACAGGTTAACGCTGTAGGTTAACGACATCGGCTAACGAGATGATTTGAGCATGGTTGAGCCGTTGAACCGCCTAAGGATCAGGGATCACCCTCGCCTTAGCCGGCCCGGCCCGCCTAAAATTGAACCATTCTCCACCGCCCGATCGCCCCTCCCAGGTGGGAGATGCGCGGCGATCGCCGTTTGGGGATCTGGTTCATTTTGCCGTTCTATTCTTTTCCATTTTTTTGTCGCATTCTGAGGTGGCTTATCGAAACCATTCATGGAGATCTGAAAGGTCTCAAAACCAACCAACTCAAACAACTGAAGCGGCTTTATCATCAGCGCGTGC
Source organism: Limnothrix sp. CMB-01 (assembly GCF_055193175.1). Classification (NCBI taxonomy): domain Bacteria; kingdom Bacillati; phylum Cyanobacteriota; class Cyanophyceae; order Pseudanabaenales; family Pseudanabaenaceae; genus Limnothrix; species Limnothrix sp. CMB-01. Next base: position 3,983,103 of record NZ_CM143720.1, on the reverse strand, counting down.
CCGGCGATCGCTTCACCACGCCGGAATTTGCCCAGCGCCTGGCCGCCATCAGCACCGAACTGGAAAAACCCCTTTGCGTTTACTTTAACCGGCGGGGCCAGGTGATTCGAGTCGGTGTGGGCACACCGCGCCAAACCCAAATCCCGCCTTTGGAATTGCCGCGTTACGGGGCCGAGCGCCTGTGCGGAATTCGTTGCATGGCCACCGCGCCCGAGTCAGAACAGCCGGGAACCGGAGCCTTGACGGCTTTGGCCCTGCAACGGTTGGATGCGTTGGTTTGGTTGCCACTCACGGGCAGTGGCTTTGCGCGGCGCGGCGGCGGTGTGGGGGGCTATGTGAAATCGGCGCGGGTGGCCCATCTGTTGCCGCCGTCCAATCTGCCGGGTCTGGTGGTGCGAGGGACGGAATCGACGGCCGAAAGCGTCACCCAAAGCACCACGGTGTTACCCCCTGTCCCGATCGAGGATTTGGCGGAACAGGACTTTCTGGACTTTGTGACGGGGCTGGAGGCCGAGTTTGCCCGGGAAGTGTCCGGCCTAGAGATTGATCAAGCGGGCGATCGGGTGTTGTTGGTGGGGGTGCAAACGAGCGATCGGGATCCCAGGGCCTTTGAAGACGGGTTGGCAGAACTCGATCGGCTGGTGGACACGGCTGGCGGTTCCGTGGTCGGTGTGGTGCGCCAAAAGCGATCGCGCCCCCATCCCCAAACCGTGGTGGGTGAAGGGAAGGTGGAAGAAATTGCCCTCCAGGCCCAGAGCTTGGGGGCCAACCTGGTGGCGTTCGATCGGGACTTGTCCCCGGCCCAAATCCGCAACTTGGAAAAATTCATCGGTACGCGCGTGGTCGATCGCACCGAGGTGATTCTCGATATCTTCGCGCAACGGGCCCGATCGGGCGCGGGCAAGCTGCAAGTGGAACTGGCCCAGTTGGAATATCTCATGCCGCGACTGACGGGCCGTGGCCAAGCCATGTCTCGGTTGGGCGGCGGCATTGGAACCCGGGGGCCCGGTGAAACCAAATTGGAAACCGAACGCCGGGTGATTCAGCGGCGCATTGCCCGCTTGCAACGGGAGGTGAACGAACTCCAGGCCCACCGCAACCGCCTGCGCCAACGTCGCCAACACCACGATGTGCCGACCGTGGCGATCGTGGGCTATACCAACGCTGGAAAATCAACCCTGTTGAACGTGCTGACCGATGCGGAAGTCTACGCGGCCGATCAACTGTTTGCCACGTTGGATCCAACCACTCGCCGCCTGACCCTGACTGCACCCGCCCCGATCGCCCCGATCGCTGAATCGGAATTTCCAGACAGCCCCGAATTTGCGGAACCCACCGAGGGGCGATCGATCCTGCTTACGGACACGGTGGGGTTTATTCAAGAGCTGCCGCCGCCCTTGATGGATGCCTTCCGCGCCACCCTGGAGGAGGTGACGGAAGCAGAGGCCCTGTTGCACTTGGTGGATTTATCCCATCCTTCCTGGCCCCGACATATTGCGGCGGTGCATGAAATTTTGGGTGAAATGCCGATCGTTCCGGGGCCGGAGCTGCTGGTTTTCAACAAAATCGACGCGGCTAGCTCCGAGGCGATCGAACAGGCCAAGGCGGAATGTCCCCACGGGGTGTTTATTTCCGCAGGCGATCGCTTGGGACTCGAAACCCTCCGGCAACAGTTGCTGAACCTGGTTCGCTACGCCACGGGCGAATAGGCCCCTGCCCGATCGATCCTGCCCGATTCATCCTGATCGATCCTGCCCGATCGATCAGGCGGGACAAACCGCCGCAATGGGTTAATCAACCGCTAAAACAGCAGCTTTCGGGCCTAGGGCCTTGCGCCCCGACCTAGACCGCAGAGCTGTAAAGAGAGCCACCTCGCAACATAATCGCCATTTCGTTCTCGCGGGGCGAATTGGCGAGAGCAATCTCCTCGTTGATGCGTCCTTCCAAATAGAGCTTGTAGAGAATTTGGTTCATCGTACACATGCCCTCGTATTCCGATCGGGGAATGATGTCCTCCACCTCGTCAATCTGACCTTTCTTGATGTAATCCCGAATGGCATCCGTGTTGATCAACACTTCAAAGACCGGGGCCCGTTTGCCGTCGGTGGTGGGCACTAGGGCTTGGGAAATGCAAGCCACCATCGCTTCCGCAATTTGGGTTCGCACGGCTTCGCGATCTTCCGGTGAATAGAGCGCCAAAATCCGCTCGATCGTCTTGACGGCCCCGTTGGTGTGCAGCGTTCCGAATACCAAGTGACCGGTTTGGGCGGCCTTCAGGGCGGTTTCCACCGTTTCCCGATCGCGCATTTCCCCAATCAGAATCACGTCTGGATCTTCCCGCAAGGAAGCCCGCAACGCATTGTCAAACCGTAGGGAGTGAATCCCCACCTCCCGCTGATTGATCACCGATCGGCGGCTTTGGTGGACAAACTCGATCGGGTCTTCGATCGTGATGATGTGCCGGGTCATGTTGCGGTTGATGTAGTCAATCATGGCCGCCAAGGTGGTGGACTTCCCGGAGCCGGTGGGCCCCGTCACCAAAATCAACCCCTTGTGGGCATGACAAACATTGGCAAAGGCCGCCGGTAAGCAAAGCTGCTCAAAGGTCTTGATTTCCATCGGAATCAAGCGCAACACCATCGCCGGCCCATTCAGGGTTTCAAACAAATTGATCCGCACCCGCGCAAAGGGATATTGGGCTGCCCCGTCAAAGTCTAAGTTTTCTTGGAAATGCTGAATTTCCAAATCGCTCAACACCTCTTGCATCCAAGCCATGAAGGTGTTGTCGTCCGTGGTGGGGTAGGTGGTGGGCTGCATTTGCCCCCGGCTGCGGAAGCGCGGTTCTCGGCCCACGGCCAAATGCACATCGGAATAATTGTTGCGAAAGGCTTCTTCCACCAACTGCCGCAGGGTGGGCGCACCTTCCGAGGCCTTCGCCCGAGGGAGGGGACGGCGGCCGCTGACGGGGCTGGCTTCTGGGACGATCGGGCCCGGTGGGGCCGTTTCGCCATTTTCCCCAATCACCTGAAACGACCAGTCCGCCCGCCGATCGCCCAAATTCACACTCAGGTGATGGTTGCCGGGCTTGGGAAACACCAGGTCTAAGCGCCAAGTGCCGTCCTTGGCCACGATCGGCCCTGTCATCTTGAAGTCATTATTCAGACTGACGACCAACGGTTTGCCCGCATCATCGGGCGTTGCCACACCGGCCACCACAAACCGCTGGAGCGGGCGCACGGGTTGGCTGGGAGCCTGAACAATTTTCATTGAGAAACCTCCAAAATCCGTCACTACTTCACTAGCAATTGCCACCATTCGCTCGCGAAGGCTGCAATCGGGAGGCTTCCTGCTTCATCACGGCGAAGTCCGCTTCATCCGCAACCTAGGCTGACAAGACCGGACTGGCCGCCGTTTCGAGATGAATCGCCCCGCTTCCGCCCCGATCGATTTTCAATCCACAGTTTGGCCCATGGTCGAAAGCCCTTGCATTCAGCCTGACCCACCCACACCTGCCTGCTGCTGGAGAAGTGGGAAACCGGCAAGAGGGTTCCCCTGAACTCCGTGATTTTGCGGATCAGGCTCCCTTTGTTTCTAATCCAAAACCAATGGATTTGTCAGCTTTTGGCTGCTAGGGCTGGGGAAATGGTGGGGGTGCTGATCCGGAAGAATTGCCCCAAAAGATACAGGGAACCACAGAGCACCACGGGCCGATCGCCCGCCAGGGCCGCCTCCAAAGCTGGCAACAGATCCGTAAAGGGGCGACCCTCTGCCAGGGCGATCGCCTCGGGAACCAGATGCACCAATGCTTCGGGGGCGATCGACTGGGGATCTGGAACAGGCACGGTGTAGAGCCGATCGCCCGATCTCAACAGGATCCGCAACACGGCGGCCGCGTCCTTGGTGCTCAACATACCCATCACCCAGGTCACGGGCCCCAAATTTTGCTGATCCACATAGTCCCGCAGCACTTGGGCCGAGTCATGGTTGTGGGCCCCATCCACCAGCAGCGATCGCCCTTGATGGGTTGTCCACTGCAACCGGCCCGGCCAGCGGGCGTTGGCCATGCCGGTTTGAATGGCTGGGTTGGAAATGGCCCAACCGGCCGCTCGCAACTGTTGCACCAGCCCGATCGCGACGGCCGCATTGGTGCGCTGAACAGTTCCGGCCAGGGGCAGCGGATAGGCTAAATTGCCCGATCGCACCCAAGGTAAGTGGGGCCAAGATTCGGCCGGCGGGGCGATCGGCTCGGCCGGCTCCACCCAATCGATCGGGCAGGCCAGTTGGGCCGCGCGATCGGCCACCACGGCCCGGGCTTCGGGCGGCAGGGGAGCCACCACCAGCGGCCGCCCCGGCTTCAGGATGCCGGCCTTTTCTCCGGCAATTTGTCCCAAGCTGTCGCCCAAAACCTGCCAATGATCCCGCCCGATCGAGGTGATGGCACAGGCGATCGGCCCGTCCACCACATTGGTCGCATCCAACCGCCCCCCTAGCCCCACTTCCATCACCGCCAAATCCACCCGCTGGCGCGCAAAATACAGCCAAGCGGCCACGGTCACCAGCTCAAATTGGGTCAGGGAAATGCCGGTTTGGGCGATCGCCTGTTCCCCTTCACGCAGCAACTCAGCCAGAACTTGCGGTTCGATCGGGACTTGATCCACCGTGATTCGCTCCGTCCAATCCACCAGGTGCGGTGAAGTGTAGCGCCCGGTGCGATAGCCCGCCGCCGTCAGAATGCTGGACAGGTAAGCACAAACGGAACCTTTGCCATTGGTTCCCGCCACATGGACGATCGACACCTGTTGCTGAGGATTCCCCAAAGCCGCCAGCACCCCTAGCATCCGCTCTAAACCCAACTGCACGCCGAAGGGTTGAAAACTGGCTAATTGCTGGTCTAGTTGGTCTACCTGATCTACCTGATCTACCTGATTGGTCTGATGATCCTGATTGGCGTGATTGCCCTGATGATCCTGGGTTACCGGGTGAGCTGCACTGACGGAATTTGCTGAATCTAGCGGCTCTGGGTTGGATGGTTCGATCGCCGGGGTCATGGTGTTGTTCCTTAGCCTATTGCGCCTTGCGGGAGCCTATTGCGCCTTGCGGGGGGCAAAAATGCCCAAAAACAAGTAGGAGCGCCATCAAAGCGCCCCTACTATTCTGCGATTGGGTATCGATTGTGGGCGATCGCGACAAAACCGCCAGAGTTTACTACGAACCTAGCTGTCTAGCTGACGACGCAATTGCTCGAGAGCTGCCTTACCAATGTTGAAAACAGCCCAGCCAGCAGCCAGCAGCAGCGGAGACACCACAACCAAAACGCGCCAATCCATATCTTGATCTCCCGTAACAGTTCTAAAAACAGGCGAGCCAATTTAATTAAATGCCATTGTCGGGCATTTGGGGCCTCCCGAACGCGACCAGTCGATCGGAATCCTGGGAACTGGGTCACTGGCGGGCATTGGGGTAGGCCGAGTTACCTAGTGCGCCCCGTGAAAACCCAGATCCGTGCCCTGGCCGCCATGCACCAGGGCCAACTTTACGTAGCGGGCCGCATGTTCAATTTGTTCCGCCACTTCCTGATCGCTGAGCGATCGGACGACCTTGCCCGGAATTCCCACCACGAGCGATCGGGGTGGTACCTCTTTGGTCACCACGGCCCCAGCCCCCACGATGCTACCCGCACCCACGCGCACGCCGTTGAGAATGATGGCTCCCATCCCGATCGTGCAGCCCCGTTCAATGTGAGCGGAGTGGATGATGGCCCGGTGGCCCACGGTCACATCGGCCTCAAGAATTGTGGGCTGGCCCGGGTCGCCATGGATCACTGCGCCATCTTGAACATTGGTGTTTTCGCCAATGTCAATTCGCTCCACATCCCCCCGCAGCACCGCGCCATACCAAATGTTGGCTCCGGCGGCCAGGGTGACCCGGCCGATAATGGTGGCGTTGGGAGCGACAAAGGCCGCAGCCGCGATGTCCGGTGTGCCCAAAATGGGATGGGCGATCGCCCCTGTTGCCTCTAGACGTGACATAAACGTGACAAATATTTCAAGAAGCGTTGGTTTTGCCCAGACCGCCAAAATGCCATCGCTATAATAGGGTAGCGAGGCGACGGCCCGCGATCGAACCCCCGCTCCCACCGCCGTCCTGCACGAGGTTTCGATCGAACCCATGCTGAATCCGACGTTGCAATATCCCATCTTTGGCCCAGAAATTTTGTGTCCCCATTGTCGGCAGCCGATCCCGGCCCTGACCCTTACGGACACGTACCTTTGCCCTCGGCATGGGGCCTTTGAAGCCGACCCCAACACTAAAGAACTGGTGCATTTGCAATCCAGTCGCCATTGGCGGCAGTGGGAAGGTGAATGGTATCGCCAGCACACGCACCCCGACGGCATTCGCTTTGAAATTCATGAAGCGCTCGATCGGCTCTATACCCAAGGCTTCCGGGCCACGAAGGTAACCGTTGCCCATCGTTACCAAACCCTCATTGCGTCCTATCTCGATCGGGCAAACCCGCGCAATCCCAGTTCCGACGGTCGGCCGCGGCTTTATGGCTTGCCGGTGGAGTTCAGCGCCACGGAAGCGGCGGATCCCTGTTGGGATGTGATTAATTTTGTGTTGGACAAGGAACCGGGTGTGCCGGTGCGCTATCCCTATTTCCGGCTGTTTGAGTAGCCCAAGGGGGGGCGGTAGCGGCGCAATGCACCATGTTTCCTTAAAAACGGCGGATATTCACCGGGCGATCGCGTTTTATGAGGCGATCGGGTTTGGGATGGTCGAACGGTTCACGGCGGGTATGACTCTGGCCTGTTGGATGGAAGGTTGGGGGGGACGGATTGAGCTGCTGCAAGTGCCGGAACCCCAATCGCCGCCCGATCCCTTTGGCAATGAGCATTATGTGGGCTACTACCATTTGTCGCTAGATTTGGCCCAATCGCCCGATCGCCCAGAAACGCTGCCAGATTGGTTGCGTCTGATGGGCGATCGCTTGGCTCCGCAGCCCTTGCCCCTGTTGTTGGCCCCTTGCCAGCAAATGATTGGCGATCAGGTCTATGAGGTGGCATTCATCGCAGATCCGGATGGAATGCCGATCGAACTGTTGCGCCTTCAATCTCAACTCCCGCCACCCAAGGGCGCGATCGACGCTGAACATTGAGCCACCGTTCAGCGTCGTGGCGTTCTGGTGAGGCATGATGCTCGGGAATCGCGTTGAGAGATGGCGTTGAGAGATAGCCTTGAGAAAGGGCGCTAAAACAGCCTGATCGTGCGGGCCGCCTGCACCAACCCATCCACCGCTTCCGGCGGCCATCCCCCTTCAGCGCCCCGCCCCGACAGCAACACAAACCGCACCCCAAAAGCATCTGCGTAGCCCTCGGCCCCCAGCCAGAGCCGATCGCTCTCCACCTCGCAAGCAATTTTTTCCTCGGGCATCAACTCATCGGCGATCGCCCGCACTGAATCCACCAGGCGATCGAGCAGTCGGCAAAAGTCGGTTAACTCCGGCTCCGTCAGCTCCACAGCCCAATCATCACTGCCCACCAATCCCGAAAATTTCGTGGCCGAAGGCTGCCAGCCCAATCGCCATCCTGGGCCAGACTTCAAGATTCGATCGTTAGCCATAGCGCTGTTGATTGGCCCTAAATTGCCGGATTTAGCTTATCTCCGGATTGAACTGCTCCGAGCAGATGTCTGACAAGTGCCTTCATGGAGACCGTCTAATTTTTCCACTACTCCTTTTCAGTCCTAGGATTGAATCTAGGATTGAACCATTGAAGCTCCATGTCGATCGAACTCCACCATGGCTCTTAAGCTCTTCTTCTTGCGTCATGCTCAGACGGCCTACAGTGCATCCGGTGGTTATTGCGGCACGCCTGAAAATGATCCCGGCCTCACGCCCGAGGGGCATGAAATGGCTGAGAAGTTCGCGATCGCCTATGCCTCCCTTGAGTGGACAGCCATCTACACCAGTCCGCTGCGCCGCGCGATCCAGACTGCAACGCCTCTGTGCGAAATGACGGGGCTGAATATGCAGTTGCGAGATGGGCTAAGGGAAATTGCCTACGGGAAGTGGGAAGGGTTGCACCCCCGCGAGGTCGATCGAATCTATCACGATGACTATGTGCGGTGGCTGACGGATCCGGCTTGGAATGCGCCCACGGGAGGCGAGCGGGGTGTGGACATTGCCCGCCGAGCTTCATTGGTCTTGGACGAAATTGAGCGTCGTCACCCCACAGGTTCAGTGCTGTTGGTGTCCCATAAGGCAACGATTCGGATTTTGCTTTGTGTGCTGATGGGCATTGATGTGGGTCGCTATCGCGATCGCTTCTCGTTGCCGGTGGCGGGGTTGAATGTGGTGGAAATGAGCGATCGGGGGCCCCTGTTTCACAGCGTGGCCGATCGTAGTTATTTGGATGAACGATTGCGGGCCCTTCCTTCTACTTAGGAGCATGGCGAGAAACCTGGGCCAGAAATCTGGCTAGAAATTTGGTTAGAAATTTGGACAAGATTGATCGTCAGGGCTTTTCCTCCAGGGAATCAAGATGGCCGCCGCAATCAGTTCTCAGATTCCCGATCGATCTGATAAGACGGAAGGAATCCACAGGAATCAACGCCGATGGTTGATTCCTGGATAAACCTCTGGCAACCTAACGCCCCCCATAAACGGTGACTCAATCAGACGAAATGCAGGGCCTGCTCGATCGAGCAGTGAGCACCCTCAATGAAGCGCTGGACTCTCCTGAACTGTCATTGCGCGATCGAACCTTGGTGGCCCTGCGTGTTTTGGAATTGGCCCATGGAACCGACCCGATCGAAGGTCTCAACACCAATGGTTGGGAATTGCCGCAACTGACCCAACGCCTGACGAACCCGGGCCCGGAATCGCGGTCAGCATCGCCACTGGACGCAAGATTGCGATCCGCTGCCAAGGGCCAGCCCGCCATCGGCCTCGATCGCCCCCATTCAGACAGCACCGCCACCACCCAATATCAGTCCCTGGCTTACCCCGTTGCGACTGCTCCTTCAGCGGCTCGCAATGACCAAATTTTGGAGCCAACGGTTTTAGAAATTGACAACTTTCTAAGTCATGAAGAGCATCAATTTGCCCTCAGCACGGCCTTGAATAAGGCCGATCAATTCGTTGGTTCCAAAACCACAACCAACGCCAGCGATTACCGTCGCTCCAGTATTTTGTATGCCACGCTCTATCCAGATCTCTACGAACTCTTGCGCCAACGGTTAATTGGTCTATTGCCAACGGTTGTGCAGCAATTGGGAATGCCTGGCTTTGAGCCGGGACAAGTTGAGATGCAGCTAACGGCTCACAATGATGGCTGTTTTTATAAAATTCACAACGATTCAGGCAGTCCAGAAACGGCCACGCGCGTCCTGACCTATGTTTACTATTTCTATCAGGAACCGAAGCGATTTTCGGGTGGTGAATTGCGAATGTATGAAACGGATATCAGCGGGCCCATGGTAACCGCGTCCGATCGCTTCGAGACCATTGAACCGCTGAATAATCGGATTGTCTTTTTTGATAGTCGCTGTAAACATGAAGTGCTGCCCGTTGTTTGTCCGTCGCGCCAATTTGACCATGGCCGGTTCACGCTCAATGGCTGGATTCGGCGGGCTTAGTCCTCGGCGGGGATCAGTCCGGCGGGTTTGGTTGGGTTGTCTGGGGGCGGGGTTGCTGTGGTTGGCGGCCGGGGCGGCCGGGGCGATCGAGCCATCCCAACCGGCCCGGCCGGCTCCCATTCCCTACGTGGCGTTTGATCGAACCGAGTTGCAGTTATATCCCTATCGCGGCCGCAATTTGGTGTGGCTGTTGCCGGAGGGAACTTGGGAGCCGGAACGATTGCAACCCCTGATTGAACTGGTTGATCGCGCCTATGATTTCTATGCCGAAGCCGTGGCCGGCAAACCCACCCCCTACAGCCCCACCATTCGCGATCAATTGGGAACGGTGGCCATTGTTCCCAAAACCTGTGGTGGTGGCTGTGGCTACATCTCCAGCACCGGCATTGAGGTGAAGGCTCCTTATTTCCAAGATCTTTACAGAAACTATCAGAAAACCGGCGAGTTTGAGACCCTGCCCATTTATGAATTGGGGCGCAATTTTTGGCTGAAATCCTATGCCAAAAAACTGGAATATCAGGGAGCTGATGCCAGCGTTACAGTACGCACCGGGTTTGCAGCTTTTATGCGTTTGGAAGTGTTGGACGTGCTGCAAATTGAGCCGGGATCGGTGTATGGCACGCCGTTTGAAATTTATCGTCAGGATTTGCGATCGCTCCTATGGCGCTATCAAGCCGATCGCACTTTGAATTGGCACAACACCCTGCGATCGGGTCAAGCTCCCAAAAACCCCCTCTGTTCCGAGCGGGGAATTTGCATTGGTGCGCCGGAATTGTGGGCGGCCATGCTGCTGGAAGTGCGCGATCGCTACAGTCCCAACGATCCCACCTTTGCTAAGCGGTTGTGGGCCGCCGTGCGCGATCGCCCCGATGCCACCAGCACCCAAGCAGCCGTGGACAACTGGATCATTGCCCTCAGCGAAACCACCCAGCACAATTTGGTTTGGCTCTTTGAAGATGTGTGGCGTTGGCCCGTGTCCGATCGCGCCAAGCGTGCCGTCCGACATCTGCCGCGCGGGATTTAGCCCAGAGCTTTGAGCAGGCTGAATGCACCCGGCGGAATTTCTCTGCGAAATTTTCTCTGTGAAATTTCTCTGCGAAATTCAGTTCTTGGGAGAGCTATTCGCTAAAAACCGCTCCACCAAAACGATTGCCGCAATATCATCCACCGGGCGGGGCGGCTGGCGCAGGCCCCGAGGCAGCAACTTTCGCCAACCCCGAGGCGGATAGAGTTCCCAGTAGCGATCGCGCGCGGCTAGGGTGCTGTAGCGTTCATCGACCCGTTGGATCGGGGGGGCATCGGGCCAACCCTGTTCCAGACGGCTGACCCAGGCCTTGGAAGTGGTTTGGTCACCCATAATGATGGCCGTGGCTTGGTATTGTTGCTGCCATTGGCGCAATTGCTCGATCGCCCTGTCCGATCGCACCACCTCATGGGCCAAAATCTCGCCACTCGATCGCAGCACCGCCAATCCACATTTGGCGCTGCCTGGATCAAACCCCAAATAAACCGCTCCCGATTCAACCGCCCTCAAATCAGCCGCCCTCAAATCAGCCGCCCCTAAATCAACCGCCATAGACTCTCATCGGTTGCGCAGAATCAAAATACAGCAACCCGCCTACTTAGCCGCACCGGCCGCACGCCGCGTCTTGAGGGTAACATTCATGCCCTCGCCGGACTGCTCCAACACCAGCAGCGGCGTGGGTTTGGCCTTTTGATCCCAACTGATGGTGACGATGCGCCCCTGGATCGTCGGTTGCCACCGATCGTCATCATCATCCGCCAAACTGAGGTAGCGCTCCAGGCAGTTGATGATTTCCTCGATCGTCCGAGAAGTGGGCTGGGTGGGCAATTTGGTGATGCGCACCTGCACTCGAAACAACACCCGCTTCACCCGCTTCACGCCGTCTGTGCAAGTTTCATACTCCACATCAAAGAGCTGATCCACTTGGCGGCCTTGGTTGGTCTGCGCGTTGTTTTGAGTGCCAGCCTGTTGTTGGGTCGGCCGCAGGGCCACGGACACCATGGTTTTGATCTTCATCTTGATCTGATTCACGATCGCGAAGTGGAAGATCTCCTCCTGCATCCGCATTCGCAAGTAATCCAAGTTGAACTCACGAGAATTCACAAGATCGGGATTTGCTTCCATCTTGTGAATGCTTTTGAGGGCTAAGTCAAGGCGTTTTTTGAGTTCACGAACTCGGAATTCTTCTGCACGAATTCTCTTTTGGAGCTTGTCTGTTTCTAGCTTGAAATAAACACCACCAGCGACCAGTAACACTGCCAAAGCGCCACTGCTCATGAGCCACAAATTATTAGCAGGAGCCGGGGTGGTTGGGGCCTGGGCCAGGGGCCCGGCGGGCAAGCTAATGACCGGAATAATGGAGGTCGTCATGACAGGCAATGTTGTCATTGAATGACTCATTGGGCAACTCACAGATACGAATCCTCACGGGCGATCGGTGAATTTGTTGAATTCGATGAATTTTTCGATGAATTTAGAAAATTTCCCGTTTCCCCCCTGTTAGTCAACGGTAACTTTCTTTTGATTAACCCCCTGGAGCCAATCACCGTAGCTGCGGTGCGATCGGGTGGGGGCCAAAACTTCCTAGACGCAGACAAGCACAAAGTTACCCCCCACCGCGACCACTGGCAACGTTGAGAATTGCGAGAATTGTGGTCTGTGGGGCCATGCTGGTTGGGTTGGGTTCCGTGAGCCTGAACCCGTTCGGTTGGAGATAACACCCATCGTTCACATCTAGTCTACATTGGCAATAGAGACGATAGAATAAACGCCTTGGAATATAAGCTTTGAACGTCATTAATAGAAACAATGGATTACACCAGCGGCGGATCGCCCTACGTGTTGTTGGCGGCCGGGGTTGCGGCGGGAGCGCTGTCGGGGTTGGCCTTTGCGAAAAGTTTGCGCGAACAGGGGCGAGTTTGGCTCAAGTCACCCGATCGGGATCCAGCGGCCATGAAAGGGCCTGAGTTGTGGCTCCCCTTTGTGGGGATGGCCGGCGGGGCTGGCTTTTTTTTGGCGGCCACGTTGCAGTGCTTCGCGTTCCCGATCGACCTGTCCTATAAACTTTCCGTGCCGGTGGCGGTGGGTGGAGCGCTGACGGTTTGGTGGCAGTTTGGAATTATTTTGCGCCAAATTCAACGGGGCGGCGTGGGGGCGATCGACCTCAATTCGTTGCGCTAGGGCCAGCGGAACCTGCCACCCCATTCAGCCCACGAACAAGGTATTAGCGGAGGGTGCTAGTGGAGAGCGCTAGTTGATGATGTTTGCTAGGCGATCGAACACTTGCGCTACCACCCGCTGGGCTTTTTCATCCAGCCGATGCCAGTCCACATCCCCATCCTCCCCAATCAAATCCAAATCAATGGTGACCATCACCTCATCGCCCGCACTGAGGGTGCTGAGGGCTTGGTAGTCGCGGAAGCAAATGCTGTAGCACAGTTCCCACACGTCAACGCGCGTGGACTGGCCATCGTGCTCCAGGGTGAACCAATAGCCCGGATAGGGTTGCGGCAAGTCATCCAACGCCGCCGTAATTTCCGCCGCCCGTTCGCCGCTGGCGGTGGTTAGTTCCTGCTGCAAGAGGGTGACACGGGTTTGGATTTCTTCAGACGTGCCGTAGGGAAAGACGGGAAATTCTTCGTAGGTTCCTTTCCAGCCGGAAGATTCCAGTTGCTTGCGAATGTTGTCGATCGTTCGCAGGAAGGCTGGCTGCATCAGTAACTCAGCCCGATACCAATCGTTTAAATCTGTTAATTTGGGACGCATCTGCTGTCGATGAACCGTCAAAACTGCAATACAAAAAACTGACTAGAACACCTAGCTTATCCGCTCTGGTCATTGGCGTGCATCTCTCGATTCTGACGGCACTGATTGCTCGGTCTGATGAACTGCTTGGCGATTCTTTTTTAGGTGGTCTATGCCCTCGATCGCCCGTAAAAATCTATTTGAAGATATTCCGCGCCTGTTGGTGGCCCAAGCGGGAATTCTGTTTGCCGTGAGCCTGGTGACGATCCAAACGGGCGTGTTTCGCGGCTTCACAGAATCCACATCGCTGCTGGTCGATCGCTCCAAGGCCGATATTTGGGTCACGTCCAAGGACTTGGTGCATCTGGAACTGACCCTGCCCCTGTCCTTCGACCACCTGAGCCGTGTCCAGCGGTTGGCGGGGGTGGAACGGGCGGAGCCGCTGATTTTTGGCAAAGTGCTGTGGCGTGCTCCCAACAATCGGATTGAGTCGGTGATTACCTTGGGCTATCAGCCGGATGGGGTGTTATTTCAACCTTGGAACCTGACCCAAGGCCGAGCAACCGAAGTTCAACAACCTTACCGGGCGATCACCGACGTGACGAATCTTCGGAAGTTGGGGCTGTCGCGGGTGGGCGATCGGGGCACGGTGGGTTCCACCCCATTGCAAGTGGGCGCGGTGGGCCAGGGGCTGCAATCGATCGTGTTCAGCCCGTTTTTGTTTATGTCTGCCGTTTCGGCCAACAGCCTGCTGAGTGCTGGGCGAGAATCGCGGTTGACCTGTAGTGTGCAGCCCGATGGGGGACTGGATTGTGTGAATCGGGTCAGCCCCAAGCCCACCGGAGCCGATCGCCCCGTGCCACCTCGATCGCTCAATGCATCCGACCCGGTTAACTTTATTTTGGTGCGGGCCAAGCCGGGCAGCTCGATTCCAGACCTCCAGCGCCGCATTGAGGCGGCCTTGCCAGACTCCCGAGCCTTCACCCGCGCGGAGTTGTCCCGCCTCTCGCAAACCTACTGGCGCGATCGAACGGGGGTGGGGTTTATCTTGACCCTTGGGGCGATCGTCGGGGCGATCGTGGGCATCGCGATCGTGGGCCAAATTCTTTACGCCTCCGCCAGCGAGCGCGTCCGCGAATTCGCCACCCTCAAGGCCATGGGCGCTTCCAGTTGGGTTTTGCGCGGCATTATTGTTGAGCAGTCCCTTTGGATGGCCGTCTTGGGATATTTACCCGGCATGGGCCTTTGTTTGGGCGTGGCGCAATTTGCCACCACAGCCGGTGTCGTCATTGCCATTACGCCCCTCAGCGCCTTTTTGACCTTTGGCGTGACGGTGGTGATGTGTGTCAGCTCGGCCCTGTTTGCCATTCAAAAGGTTAATCGCATTGACCCCGCCGTGGTTTTCAAGGCCTAGAAAGAGCCATCATGACCCGGCGATTGCGCTAAGATGCGATCAATCAGTGTGTGCCCCAGTGTGCCCCATCCTTAGCCGTTCATGAGTGATTCATTAATCATGAATCAGTTTTGCATGAGTTACTGATCGGTCATTCGTGGTTGTTTTCGGTTTTAATGATTCGCAATTCATATCAATCAGCATTCTTGAGTCAATCAAGACAAATGAATTGAAAAATCAAAAAATTAATTGGAAACTAATCGATCGCCCCATTACCCAATCTTTGCTTCATTATCGTTTTCTCATTTCTTGAAAATCAGCTTAAGATTGCTTTAATATTACTTCTATATTTTCTCGTTTCTTTCTTGCAATAAAATGCTTTCTCTGATTGCTTTGTTGATCATCATCTTAGTCATTTATTTCATATCTTCCGGCAATTGAGGATCACTCTATGTTTTGATTAACGTTGCTTTTGAGTCGCCTGTGAGTGATTTTTGACCTGTTTTCGGCTTGCTTTTCTCGCTGGGCTATTTTTGTGGCCGCTTCTGAAATTGTCTGTCATGGACGGAAATAAATGAATCCCCGTGGCTGAAACTGGAGATATCGATCGCCTGGAGTCGCGAATTCCCAAAATTTCCCCCAATCCTGGGCAACCTTGAAAATAGACAATTCTAAAATGGAGAGCTATAGACAATTAATGAAGTGGTTAACGGGCCTCCTGTTCCCGATCGCCAAGAACTGATCGATTAGTCACCTCGGCCAGGTCGGTTAACCGCTTACACTAAGCTCTACCCCCACCACCCACCTCGATCGAATCGGTATCATCTCCCATCCTTAAACCAGCCGTTTCCCCCATGACCGCGTCTACCAATTTCACGACTGCGCCCGCTTTAACCGCTCCGGTGTCGCCACCCCTGATCCGTCGCGATCGCTGCCATGAGGGCAAAGGCGATTGTACTTGGGCGATCGACGCGCGGCATGTTGACATGCGCTACAGCAGCGGCGATGAAGCCATCCATGTGCTGAAGGATGTGAGCCTGCGGGTGAAGCGGGGAGACATTCAATTGCTGATGGGGCCGTCGGGGTCGGGCAAAACCACGCTGCTGTCAATTTTGGCGGGCATTTTGACCCCCACTAGCGGCCATGTGGATCTGCTGGGCCAGGCAATTACCCAGTTGGCTCCAAAGCAGTTGGCTAATTTCCGGCTCCAAAATATTGGATTTGTGTTTCAGGGGTTCAATCTGTTCCCGGCTCTGTCGGCGGCGGAAAACGTGGAAGTAGCCCTGAATTTAAAGGGCATTCGCGGCCCCCAGGCTAAGAAGATGGCGCGAAAGTTGCTCGATCGCGTGGCCTTGAGCCATCGAGCGGATCATCTGCCCAAGGTGATGTCGGGTGGGGAAAAACAACGGGTGGCGATCGCCCGGGCCTTGGCGGGCCATCCACCGCTGATTTTGGCCGATGAACCAACGGCCGCGTTGGACTCCCGCAATGGTCATGGGGTGATGGAACTGTTGCGGAGTTTGGCCAAGGAAGATGGCAGCACGATCGTGATTGTGACCCACGATCCCCGAATTATGGATATTGCCGATCGGGTGGCCCACTTGGAAGATGGCGAATTGAGCAATTGAACTGAGCAATTAAGCTGAGTAATTGAGCTGAGTAATTGAGCTGAGCAATTAGGGGCAACTCCGCACGGGTTTTGACTATTTGCCCAACTTGCCCATGGCGCGATCGGCTTCTTGCTGTAACTGTTGGCGACCGTTGCGAATGACCCGCAGCATGTCGCCCAGTTGCCGCTCAATGCTGCCCAAGACCCGATCGGCATAATCATCGGCCCCATCTTGGATGGCTTCGCATTCCGAAATGGCGGCCCGCCGCATTTCTTCCAACTCAGCGGCGGCGGCCTGGCGCGTTTGGTCTAATTCATTCAGCAGCCGATCGCGTGCGGCCTGGCATTCTTCTTCCACTTGCTGCCGAATGGAGTCTGCTTCTAGTTGGGCATGGCGCACCAGCTCCGTTTCGGAAATGGCGCGGGCGGCCTGCTGTTTGGCCCCTTCGATGATGTCTTTGGCCTGCTGCTGGGCTTCAAAGAGAATTTGCTCCCGTTGCCGCACGATCGCCTCGGCCTCCCGGAAGGCGGCGGGCAAATTCAGCCGCACCGAATCCAGTTGATCCAGCAACACTTCCTCATCCACCAAGGTGCGTCGCCCGAAGGGAATGCGGGGACTGTCCAGCACAATTTCTTCGAGCCGATCGAGGGCCCGTTGCACATCAAAACCGCTCGATCGCCCCTGGGGACTCGCCGCCGATTGCGTCTCATTCGCTGCTGGTTCCGCCGCCGAAGCTGCCGAATCCGCTACGGGCTGGGGGGCGAAACCAGAGGCATCTGAGGAAAACATCGCTGAATCTCCGCAACAACAGGATCGGGAACGAGGCGATCGACCGGGCCACCAAAGCGGGCGATCTCTTTCACCAGGCTACTACTCAAAAAACTATACTCATTGCGCGTTGCCAAAAAGACGGTCTCGATCGCCTCGGAGAGCGTCTTGTTGGTATGGGCCATTTGCAGCTCGTACTCAAAATCCGACAACACGCGCAATCCCCGTAATAATACGGTTGCCTTTTGTTGTCGAGCGTACTCCACCGTCAAACCATTGAAGGTATCGACCTTAACATTGCTTAAATGGCTGGTCGATCGCTCAATCAGTTCAATCCGTTGGGCAACCTCGAACAGGGGTTGTTTATTGGGATTGCGCAACACCGCCACAATCACCTGATCGAACAGTTGGCAGCCTCGCTCAATGATATCCAAATGCCCCAAGGTGATGGGGTCAAAACTCCCCGGATAGATCGCCCTGACACCCATATGGTCTCTGCTCTAGCTCAATTGGATCAGAAAATTCAGAGGACTTAGCAAATTTACTTCAGGAATTGGGGTTCAGCATTCACGGAGTCTGCACCCGTTCTAGATATTGCGCCGTCAGCAGATAAGCCCCATTGGCAAACCGAATGGCCCAACAGTTCCCGGGCCGGCAACCCAATACCGTTCCCAAGTCCCCGATCGTCAAAACCGACGGCGGACGCAACATGGGCATGGGTTCCGCCGTTTTGACGTAGGGCGGCAGGGCCACAAGCCGCACCCGATCGCCCGCGGCCAGGGTGAAACGGTCAGAGTCTTGCAATTCGCTCATAGGTCAGGAATCAGGTTAGGACACGGGTTTGCACGCGGGTCGGGACTGGAGTTGAGGTCTGAATCGGGATGTAAATCGGGATTGGAATCGAGAGCTGGCAAATTGGGATGGCTGAATGAAAACTCAACCGAACCCGATCGCCCCTTCCCCCCGTCCAGACTAGCACCCGGCTTTCAGTGGCTGACCCGTCGCAAACGAATCGCCCCTAGCGCCTATCGCAAGCCGTTATCGCAAGCCAGTATCGCAAGCTGGCATCGCAAATTTGTATTCTTGCTTTCAGTTGTTTGCGCCGGTTGATTGCCCACCGGTTTTGCCATGATGGTCGATCGCCCTTTGCCCGCCGAACCTACCAAGCTCCCAAGGTTTCGGTGCTTAGACCTGCTGCGGGGTCTGGCGATCGCAGCCATGATCTTGGTGAACAATCCGGGCAGTTGGGCCCAGGTTTATCCCCCCCTGCTCCACGCCGAGTGGCACGGCTTCACGCCCACAGATTTGGTCTTTCCGCTGTTTTTGTTCGTGGTTGGGGGAGCCATGGCCTTCTCCTTGGGGCGCGTGGCGGAAAAGGCCCCACTCGATCGCCCCCAACAGCGGCAAATCCATCGCAAATTGCTGCAACGGGTGCTGATTTTATTTGGCTTAGGCTTAGCCCTGAATGCCTCCACCCTGTTGATGCGGACTTGGTTTGAAGGGGCCCCGCTCCTCTGGGAAAAATGGCGAATTTTGGGTGTTTTGCAGCGGATTGCCTTGGCCTATGGTGCTTCGGCGCTCCTGGTTTTGCACTGCTCTCGGCGGGCCCAAGCGATCGCCGTGGCGGGCCTGTGGTTGGGCTATTGGGCCCTGTTGAGCACCACGCCGCTTACGCCTGATGGTTCGATCGTCGGTTGGGTCGATCGAACCCTGCTCGGCGCAAGTCATCTCTACCAACTCACCCTGAATCAACAAACCGTGGCCTTTGACCCGGAAGGACTGTTGAGCACCCTTCCCGCGATCGGGTCTACCCTAGCGGGCTATTGGGCGGTGCAGTGGCTGAAAACCCAGCCCATCAAAGCCCTCACCGCCTGGCGCTTGACGGGGGCCGGCGTAGGGGCGATCGCCCTGGGTCGCCTCTGGGATTTGGCGCTACCGCTGAATAAGCAACTTTGGACCAGTTCCTATGCGCTCTATGCCGCCGGTTGGTCGATCGTCTTGCTCGCAGGGTGCTATGCCCTCACGGAAATCCGGCGCGCCCACGGCATTAGCCGCCCCTTTGAAATTTTTGGGATGAACGCAATCACGGCTTTTGTGGGTTCCGGGTTGGTGGGTCGGCTGCTGAATCGCACCCACATTGGCAGCGGCCCCGATGCCCCCAGCACCTACCAATGGCTCTATCAAACCCTGTTCGCTTCCTGGGCGGGCCCCATGAGCGGCTCGCTGCTGTTTGCGATCGCGATGGTGCTGCTGTGGTGGTTGGCCATGTATGGGTTCTATCGCCGGGGCTGGTTTCTGAAGGTTTGAGGCTTGAGACCGCGACGAGTATGGGCTGGCAACGTTGAGAATTGGGGAATTTGCAGAGCAATTAGCAACCCGATCGACCCGATCGTCGCGCCTCATTTCCCACTCATCTGGGACTCATCTTGCCCGCCTACCTTGGTAAATGTGGACAGGCAACCCAGCAACTCCAACCAGCGCGATCGCCTCAAACCTTGTTGTGTAGAGACCCTGTGGATTCCTCAGGGGTGCTGCCTTGCCGTCGCCACGCCAGGTTTCTCAGTGTCACCCAATCTTTAGGTTCCAAGGACTGAATGGTTATGAAACGGACTGTTGTAGCGTTGGTTTTGGCTATGAGCGCGATCGCCCCGGTTGCTGCCATGGCCGTTGCACAAACCCCCTCTGCCACCCTAGCCCAGCAAAGCCGCGTCACCCTGCCCAAACAGTCAACCAGGGTGCTCAAGTCCGGAAACTTCATGGCCCTGGAGCATCCCACCCAAGGCACAGCCCGAATCGTGATGGAAGGCTCTCAGAAAATTCTGGAATTTGGCAACAACTTCCGCAGTGACAGTGGCCCAGCTCTGAGGGTGGTGTTGCATCGATCTGCCCGACCGGGAATGCAACTAACGGAAGGCCAATACGTGGTGTTGAGTGCGTTGCAAAAAACCTCCGGTTCCCAACGTTACGTGATCCCCAACAATCTCAATTTGGCGCAATACCAATCCGTGGCCATTTGGTGCCAACAGTTCAATGCCACCTTTGGGGCCGCAACGTTGAACTAGAATTCCGTAGCAGGGCTGCGACTTTGCTGGCTGACCAAGGGCCGCCCAGGGCTTCGCGATTCAGGGTGGGCCCTTCGATCGATTCCTGAATTAAATAATCGATTGGCCACAGGCAGCACAGTTCGCTGCATGATCGTCATTTTCGGGGGCCGTGCAACGGGAGTTTAAGCAGTAGCTCATGACGGGGGATGTAGATGCAAACCAGGATCTGAATCTTGGTGGCTGCTGAGTTCACCGATTAACCAATAGGTGATCATTTCGCCTTTGCCCTTCACAGCAATTGTGCCCCGTTGCTCCAAGTGGAAATAGCTGTGCAGGCGATCGAAGGCCGCTTGACTGACTTGAATTCGTCCCGGCTGCCCCAGGGTTTCCATCCGACTGGCCACATTCACCGTGTCGCCCCAGAGGTCATAGACCAGCTTTTTCATCCCAATCACCCCGGCTACGGCGCTGCCGCTGTGGATGCCGATTCGCAACCTAAAGGGACTTCCATCGGGCTTGCGATATTGCCCGATCGCCTGTTGCATGGCCAGGGCTAAATGGGCGATCGCAAAGGCGCTGTTCGATCGGGGCTTGGGCACACCGCCCACCACCATGTAGGCATCCCCGATCGTCTTGATTTTTTCCAGGCCGTATTGCTCCACCAGATCATCAAAGGTGCAAAACACATCATTCAGGAATTGCACCACCACCGTAGGCGGATGCTGGGCGGCAAAGCTGGTGAAATCTACGAGATCCGCAAACAAAACGGTCACATCGTTGAAGGTTTCCGCCACGGTTTGGGAGCCGCTGGCCAGTTGTTCCGCCACGCCAGCGGGCAAGATGTTGTGTAATAGGTCGTTGATGCGATCGGTCTGGGCCGCCAGTTCAGCCGTGCGGCGGGCCACGCGCTGCTCTAGTTCACGGTTGAGGGCCGCGAGCGATCGCGCCGATCGGGAGCGCTCGGATTCCGCCGCCGACAGCACCATCGAAGTAATCGTGATTACGCCCAAAAAGGCCTGCAAAAACAGCACCGCCTGTTGGGTGCTGCTGGCTTTGGCCACAAAGGGGCCCATCCCAAAGGCCGTGCCCCCGATCGCGATCGCTGAAATCAGAAATGACCCCACCGCTGCGGCCCTTGGCCCAAACTGCATCCCCGCCCACACCACCAGGGGAAAGGGCAAATATTCCAAAGGATAGCGAGCAATATCCGCCTCCGTTTGGGCCCAAAAGACAATGCCGCTACTGCCGAGTAATAGCCCGAGCCAAAGGGTGCGCAGGAGCGATCGGCGCGTGCTTTTGTGTCGGCGCAGGCGGGTGATCCGTTGCCAATCTTGTTGCTGGAGTTGGGCCACCATCAAAATCAGCGGCACAAAGACCAATATCCCCATGGCATCGCCCAAAAACCAGCCCCAACGCACCGTCGCAAACTCCGACCAAGGCAAGTTGCCGGTTAAGCACAGGGCCAGCACACCGCAGGTGCAATTAATTTGGGGGGCAATCAGCACGCCGCTGACCAAAAACTTCAGCACATTCGACACGCGATCGAACACATTGCTGCCCCCCAGCCGCCGAAACAGCCACACCCCAAGGACAGCCTGAACCGTTGCGCCCGTGCAGCCAAACAGTCCCAACAGGGGAATGGTGATCCCCGGATGGATCAGGTCATAGAAATTGATGCCGAGGGCGATCGCTGGCCACAGCCGAAAGCCGCCCAACATCAGGGCCGCTTGGGCAATGCCGGCCGAGGGCCAAACCGCCGTGCCAATTTGGTGCAACCCCGGCAGGGACACGGCCACGTAGGCCGCGAGTCCGTAGGCGATCGCCACCACAATAATTGACCCGACCAGTTCTCCTCGGGAGCCGGGTTGCGCAAGTTTCCCAAATTTAACCAGCCAGCGATGATTCAAAATCCGTTGGGCGCTTGCTTGGGGAGCCTAGTGGGGAGGGAGCGATCGGGGGTGGATCGGACGCAATGCTAATGGAGATCCTAATGCGAGAAACGCTGAAGCATCGATCAAGGCCGGCGCTGGAAAATCGGGATAAGGACGATGAGTTCCTGGATTAGTTCATGAGCGGGGCATTTTCAATCATGAATTAGGTCTCATGAGTGGGGTCACGAGTTGAGTAATTGGATTGGGTGATTGGGTTGGGTAATTGAGATTGGCCGATCGCCCAAAATGGCCATCACCAAACGGCCACAATCAAGATGGCTATCAGATTCAATAGCAGTTGACAGAACACCAAGCCTTGGGGATGATGGTAAATCGGCGCTTAGTCAGCCAACGACGACCTAGCGACCCCCGATCGCCCCGCTTGTTTGAAACGGCTGCGATCGCGTCGCGTTGCAATCTTGCTCGGATCGGGTCGAGCAAAAGCCAGCCTCCGCGCCAGCTACCCGTACGGCAACCCTCATTTTCGGAACTTTCATGGCCTACGCAATTGTTGAAACCAGCGGCACACAACTTTGTGTCGAACCGGGTCGTTTCTATGACGTGAACCGCGTGTTCGCAGAAGTAGACGAAACCGTTACGCTCGATCGCGTTCTGTTGGTTCGCGACGGCGAAACGATCGACATCGGCGCACCCACCCTCGAAGGGGCCACCGTCACCGCCAAAGTGCTGCGCCACTTCCGCGGCCGGAAGATTATTGTTTATAAGATGCGCCCCAAAAAGAAAACCCGCAAAAAGCAAGGTCATCGCCAAGAATTGACCCGTTTGGTGATTGAGTCGATCACCTACGGTGGCAAGACCGTTGCGGCGGAATAAATCGATCAGGAATTGCTTTGGTTCATCTCCATCAGCCCGCTGGTGGTTGCATGGGCCAAGGCGCGATCGAGTGGCAGCCCCCACAGTAGCGAAATTCAACCGAAGTTTTTAGAGGTAGCTCGTCATGGCTCATAAAAAAGGGACAGGTAGTACTCGTAACGGTCGCGACTCTAATTCCAAGCGCTTGGGTGTGAAGCGCTACGGCGGTCAAATCGTCCGCGCTGGAAACATCCTGGTGCGTCAACGGGGCACTCAGTTCCACCCCGGCAACAATGTGGGTCGCGGCAACGATGACACCCTGTTCGCCTTAGTGGATGGTGTGGTGACCTTCGAGCGTCGCGGCAAGAGCGGCAAAAAGGTCAGCGTTTATCCCGCTGCTGCTGCTGTCGAAGCCTAGGGACTTTTTCCGTCTCTCAGCATCGCTCATTAGATTGACCTTTGAGGGGCGATCGAGCGATCCAAGATCAGAACATTCAGCCATCATTGGGCGAATTTTTTGAACTCTGGATCTAAGGCTCGATCGCCCCTTAAGTTATGGCTGGATCGATTGCGGATCCAATTTGCAGCGATAGAGCAGGAACTTGGGGCATGGGGCCACGGCTCCTAGTCCACCAGCCGCTTAATTTCCCCGCAAACGCGATAAAACTGTCCCCGAGCCGATTCCCGCAACTCGCTCACCACATACTTAGCGCCCTCTTCGCGCACATTGCGGGGAAACTGCACATTCCAATCGGCATGGTAACCAGGGGACAAAACTCGCACTCGCAACTTGTCCCGATCGCGCACACATTGCACCACGATGCCTTCGCCGGGACTGCTGACCCGTTCCACCACATCCGAAACCGCCGTGCCTTCCCCTTGGGGTGCAAAAATTTCAGCCGGTGCGGGAATTTGTCCCTGCTGGGCCGCCTCGATCGCCTCGGGACTCACATCCAAGCAAGCCAAATAGCCATTGGTCGTCACCAAATACAACCGGCGATCGTGCCATTGCATGGACAGGGCCGATCCACAGCCACTCGCTAACTTCCAAAGCCGCGTTCCGGTGCGATCGAAACAATAAATTGACGAGCAATTATCCCCCGCAAAAATATATTGCCCCGCCGCATCAGCCGCACAAGAATAAACCGCTGAATCGCACTGGCATTGGGTTAATAATTCGCCCTGCTTGCTAAATTCATAAACCAATTTACTGCTCGTGCCTGCATAAACCGTGGAGCACCCTTGCCAACCAAATAGCACAGAGCCTTTGGTGGGTTGTTGCCATTGCACGCGCCCTTCCAAAAAGTCATAGCAGGTGATGCCATTGCTGTGACCGTGGTAGATTCCTTGGTCATCACAACGCACCATCCAACCGGCTTGGCCCGTGGAAAGCCTAGTCCAATTGCGCTCTTCATCTTCCGGGTGAAACAGCGCCACCTGACCATTTTGATCGGAAACGCCTAGCCATCCGTCATAAATATCGAGCCAATAAATGTCGATGTTTTCTTCAATTTCATAGGCCAGTCGTGGCAGTTTTCCCGACAAGTCATAGACATTGCCGTCATCGCAACCGGCATAGAACCATAAATCATCGGCTACCAAACATTTCACACCGTCGGGTAGCTGAAATTGATTGAGAACTTGGCCTTCCAAGTCAAGAGCAAACACTTGGCCCGATTGATTGCCTACCCAACAGGCGGTGGGGCCGATGAAAATGCCAAAGGCGGCGGCTCCGGAGTTGAATTGCCACAGCACGGGGGCCGATCGGGCGGTGGAGCGACTGCTGGTGACCTGGCGGCGCGTGACGGAACGCTTGGGCCGGCCCCCTTGCACGGCGGGTTCATAGCCCTTGCGCAGTTTTTCTTGAATCTTTTTTTGGGCAGCGGCCTGGGCTTTTTCGGGGGTGGGATAGTCCTGGGTTTGCAGCCGTCCAGAATCCCCGATTCGGCCGTAGCGGATGCTGACGGTGGAGTCTTGCACCGTGACTTCATAGAACTTGTGGGATCCGCCGTCGGCTTCTGACAGCTCCAGGTAGGTAACGGAATGGCTCATGGGGGGCTGAGGGAGAGTTGAAATCTGCCCGATCGGGGAGACTTGCTCCAACCTAGCTTCTGTGGATGGGTTGATCAACTGATTGCCAGTGGGGGCAATTTGGACGGCAGGATGACTGAATTCCCTGATCGCGCCACCCGATCGCGCCACCCGATCGCGTCACCCGATCGCCTCAAATACCTCAAAGGGCCGATTGACTCAGCCAGGCGATCGCCTCGCGAATCCACTGCTCTGGATCGCCTTCCTTGCTGAGGGCGGTTTGCTGGCCCACGGCCTCCAGGGCTTGGGTCACTTCCCGATCGCTGTAGCCCAAAGCCAGAAGGGTCATTTCCACATCTTCCCGCACCAGCCCCACCGGCCCGGCCGCGGGCGTGGTGGACAGCCCCGACTGATCGCGCCATTCCGCCAACTTGGTCTTTAGTTCTAGGGCAATTCGGCCGGCGGTTTTGGGGCCAATGCCGGGGGTTTTTGCCAGCAGGTTGGCGTTGCCGCTGACAATCGCTTGGATCAGCACCGGTAATTCCAGGCGATCGAGCAGGGCGATCGCCAACTGTGGCCCCACACCATTCACGGCAATCAGTTGACGAAACAGATCCCGCTCCACCACCGTGGCAAACCCAAATAGCAACCATCGATCGTCTCGCAGTTGCAAATGGGTGAAAACCTGTACCGTTTCGCCAATCATCCATTCCATGGTCGATCGGGGCAACAGTTGCACTTCATAGCCCACCTGAGCCACATCCAACAGCCCGATCGCCCGATTGCCCTGCACCTGAAGGGCCAAAACCTGACCACGCAACGATCCAATCATTCGCGCCTCATTCGCGCCTATTTACCCACCATCACCGGCCGCACCGATCGGGGCCGCTCCGTCACCGTCGTGGGGCCGCAGCTCCGGTATTCATAGGCATCGCAGGGCGCATAGCAATTGTTGGGCCGCCAGCATTCAGAAGCCCACAGCAGCGGCCGCCACAGGCAGGAGCCATCTGGGCATTCCTGCAAAGCCGGTGACAACAACTGCAACACGATGAGATAGGACACCACACCCATGAATATGCGCGTACCGACAAACATTGCAATTCACCTCCTCTGTTAGGGCTATTGCTAGGGCGATCGATTGGGGCCATCCTACCCTAATCGTCCTAGCGGATTCGAGGGAGTTTCGCCACCCATTGGGGCCAGAACTCCCGGATGGTCTCAGGCTTGAGCTTAGGCAGGCTTAAGCTTAGGTTTGAATCACCGGAATTTTTGCAGCACTATTCAACGCCTCTAGGGCTTCTTCAGTGCGTTCTTCTCGTTTCAGCTCGGTGAGATCGCCATTCAGGGCATGATCTAAATTTTGATTTAAATCATCATTACGGTCAGGGGTTCGATCGCCACTGCGCTGACTGCTTGGATCCTCTTTGCGATCGCCGGAATCGGGCGGAACCACCGAATCTTCTGGTTCATGCTCCACCACAAACACATTGGAATAAAGATTTGCAATCACTTGCTTGCCCTGCTGAGTCAGGCGCAAATATTCCAATGCATCTTTCACATAGGGAAAAACACCATTCCAATAGAATTTGGGATAGTTTTTGCGCAGATCACCCGGGTGGGCATAGCCTAAATATTGATTGGTGCCAGTTTCTTCAAATTCGTAATAAAGTGCGCTGATTTTATTCAGATAGCGCGGATCGGACAATTGACCAATTAAATCTGAAGCCCGCACCATGCCTGGATAGTTCAGGGTGTCTTGGTGATCTTCTTCCTTGGGAACCGGGAAGCGGGTGAGTTCAATGTTGCGCTCGATCGCCTCAGAGTCAATTAATTTGTGACCCCCAAAGCGTTCCTTTATAAACATTTTGGCGCGATCGACATGGTAGGGCGTGAGGCTGGCATCGGAGGCCCCCGGCCGCAGCTTCACCAACTCATCTCCGCGGCCGGTGGCGTAGTAGCGGCCATTGTCTAGGCGACAAACCCCTTTGACATAGCCAATGTCGTGACAGAGCAGGGAGATGATGAAATGCAGCCAATCTTCTGGCGACACGCCCCCTTCGCGAATATGTTTGCCCCGGATCACTTCCTGGCCCACCAGGGTGACCAGGATGGTGTGTTCCACATCGTGGTAAAGCGCGTCACTGTTGGCAATATTTTCGAGGGCCATGTTGCCGGCCCAGCCAATGATGTCTTCGTACTCCGGTTTCCAGCCGCCGTAGGTACGCCGATAGCCCTCTTTGAGGCGATCGACAAATGCATCAATCAGAATTTCCGTGGCGTTAAACAACATAGGCGAGGGGGTCGCGGGAGGCGATCGCAGCGCATCCGTTGGAATCCGAGTCGATTGTAACTGAGTCTGAGAGTGGCTTGTCGTTGTTGAGTAACGGTTTGCCCATCAGCGCGGCCCTAGCCTAAGGCTTTGGGAACCGGTTTGGGGGCAACGGCGATCGCCCTGGGGGGTGCGAGATCCATGGGGGACGGGCATTCATCCGGGGGCCACGAGTCAGGGTCACGAGTCAGTTTTGCAACCAAGCGATAAACTGGATGGACGGAGAGTGTAGGCGAGGCGGTTGCGGATGATGAGCCTGTGCTTGCTTGGGCTGGCTGTGGCCGGTTCAAGGGGCGATCAGTCGTCATCTGAGGAAAGTCCGGGCTTCCGAAAGACCAGGCTTGCTGGGTAACGCCCAGTGCGAGCGATCGTGAGGATAGTGCCACAGAAAAATACCGCCGAGCCACCGAGCCGCTTAAAAATTCCCCACCCAAACTGTCCCACTTTGCTGCGGCAGAAGATTGTTTTCGGTGACTGAATTGTTAACGGCTCTGGCTCGGTAAGGGTGCAAAGGTGCGGTAAGAGCGCACCAGCAGCATCGAGAGGTGCTGGCTCGGTAAACCCCGGCCGGAAGCAAGGTGAGGGGCAAGGGTTGGTCTTTTTCCTGTCCCGCTTTGAGAACCGCTTGAGGCGATCGGTAACGATCGTCCCAGATAGATAACCGCCCATTGATTGGCCCTTGGTGTGGCTTGCTGTGCTCCGAGGCCAATTGAGGACAGAACCCGGCTTACGTCCTGCCTCTCCTTTTAATTTGTTGTCCAGAAGCGTTCATGGGTTCGTTGGCATCAACCGTATTAAGCTATCCCCGCCGACAACGGGATCTCGAAGCCCTGTTATCGCGCATGGGGTTGGATGAGGGTGCAACTGTCGATTGGGTGTTGCTCGATCGGGCCCTGACTCACCCCACGGCGGATTCCCAAACCAACTACGAACAGTTGGAATTCGTGGGGGATGCGATCGTGCGGACGGCAGCGGCCGAATTGCTGTGGGAAACCTATCCCGATTGGCCCGTGGGCGAAATGGCGGCGGCGCGGGCCATTTTGGTGAGCGATCGGATGTTGGCGCGAATTGCCGACACCTATAATCTGGAGCGCTACCTGATCATGGGCGGCAGCGCGGCTCGGGATTTGGAAGGGCGGCAATCGCGCTTGGCCGATGCCCTGGAAGCAACCATCGGAGCCTTATATCTTTCGGTGCGATCGCTGGATTTGGTGCGGCCTTGGCTCGATGACCATTTTCGAGCGATCGCCCACCAGGTGCGCAACGACCCGGCCCGCCAAAACTACAAAGCAGCCCTTCAGGAATGGACCCAAGGGCGCTACAAATCCTTGCCGGAATATCGAGTGCGGGAACTGAGCGCCGTCCATGGGGATGTGCAGCGCTTTGAGGCCCAGGTTTGGTTCCATGGCCGTTGTTTGGGCCAAGGCCGCGGTCGATCGCGCAAGTTGGCGGAACAGGCCGCGGCCCAAGAAGCCTTTTTATGGCTGTGCGATCGGGATGATTTGCCCAGTGATTTACCCGGTGACTTACCCGGTGATTTACCCAGCAATTTACCAGGCCCTTTACCGGGCGATCAATCAAGCAATTCACCTGGTGATGCGCCCGGCGATCGCGAATGATCGCGAACATTAGGCTGACTTGCGCATCCATTGTTTAAATTTCTGCTTGAATTTCCGCTGGGCCCGCTCCCACAAACTCGGAGGCGCATTATGGGCCCGGGGGCGACCGACCAAGCGGGGGCGCTGCTGCGGATGCTTGAGGTAGCGGTAGTGCAAGAAGGTGTCGCGATAGGGAAAGGTGATGTTTTCGCCCGCGCAAACCCTGGAAAATAGGGACGACGATAGACCGATGTAGTGCAAATAAAGCAGGGGGCGATCGCGATCGAACACTTGCCCCGATCGCTCCACAAAATGTTTTGAAGTGACGCTATTGCCCGTGACCTGTTCTTTGGGCCAATGGTGCGCACAGTTATGAACCTTGAGGTTCGATCGCATCACCAAATAGTTCAACAGTGCCTGATCGGCCGATCGGGGATAGAGCACATCTGACTCGCCGGCCTGAAGCTGTTTCAACAATTCATCGCAGCGATCGAGGGTCAGCACGCCTCGCTTGGTGGCATACAGCCCCGAACAAAATAGCGATTGCTGCATTTGCTCCGGGGAAAACAGCGATTGCAACAGAGGACTCGCCACCCGATACACATGGGCGGGGTCTTTGTACTGAAAATCGTAGGTGACCCAATCGGCGGTTTCCAAGGCCGCAAACAGGGGCGCGAGGGGCTGGAGCACTAAGGTATCCGCATCCAGATAAATGAATCGATCGAACGGGCCATCGAAGGCCGCTAACCGCCGTCGCCCGCCCATGGTGCGCCCATAAAGATTCGGTTCTTGTTCATAAAGCTGCAAGGCCAGGGGGGTGGCTTCAATCACGGATTTGGAAAATTGATCCCAGCGGGCGATTAAGTCCCAATCTTCCAAAATTTGCACATGGGGCCAGTCGGCCAAGACGGTTTTCAGGCGATCGATCCGATGGTCATAGGGACAAACCAGCACCGGATAAGGACTGCCATCGGCCAAGCGGCCGCCGTTGGCTTCAACGCTGTTCAAAAAGGCAATGAGCTGATCCAGAACCACATCGTTGGCTAATGTGTAGAGACCATCCATAAAAATTCCCCCCCGGGTCTTTGTGAATTCGATCGCGGTTGGGATCGCTACTCTGTGGAAGCCACCCGATCGCGACTTATTCAGGTTTAACCGATCGCCCCTGGGATCACCGCGCTGGCCATTCGGGGGCTGTGGCCCCACAAGGTGATGTGAGGTGATGATTGATCGATCGACTGAGACCGAGAGCAGCAGCACTCTAGAATTGATTACAATTGATAGAGAGTTGTTGGGAAGTCGCTGATGACGCTACTAGAATTGCAAAATCAGGCGTTACAGCAAGTAGGGCAGGCATTAGCCACTGCTATTGCTATCTAGTCCAATGGCATCCATGCTCAAAACAATAATCGCCGCTTCCCATAGCGTGATCAGATTGCTTTAGCGATCAGGTTGAGTTTGCCCATCCTACCAACTCCTAATTCGGTGTTTGCTCTTGGTCTGATATCGTACTTGGTAGGGCTAAAAAGTAAATAGAAGGAACTGATTCAATCTAGCAGAAGAGGCTATGAAGCAGTAATGATGTCATCAACTAAGTCATGGGCAGTTTTTATTGGAGTAGCTATAGTTGACGCAGTTTTACTCGTCAAGCTACTAACCACCCAATTTGCTACAGGTCTCCTGCTCGCTATTATTGCCATCACAACCCTCTTAATCTTTTCTTTTCGGCTTGAGGACGTAACAAAATCTAATTTCAGTAGAGATGAACAACAGATTGCGCTGAGCGATATCAGTTCGAGGTTAAAGACAACTGAGGATAATTTGACAGAGGCCCAAGCCAAGATTGAGTCTAATGAGGACAAGATCGACAATCTACTATTACTCTCAATGGGTTCTGGCACGTACACAAGCTTAAAGAAAATAGCTTCAGGTGATTTTGGCAAATATCATAAAAAGCCTAATGGAATTCTAGATCGCGAACTTCGTTATCTTCGTGTCATTGGTTATATAGAGGTGAAAGACAATGTTATGGGCAGAATTCCTGAGCACGGTGAAAATTTGTCAGAGTACGTGTGGACAACTGAAACGGGCAGAGACTTTGTTAATTTGCGCGAGTCAGTAAAACAGCGCAAGAGCGAATAAGGCGAGCACTGCTCACTGCTATCTAGCCCAATGCTACCCATGCTCAAAACAATGATCGCCACTTCCCAAGGTGTGATCGAATTGCTTTAGCGATGGGTTATTAGGTGTAGGTGGGTAATACTCACCCGATTGACTGTCTAATAATCCACATTTGCTTGCGGCCTAAGGCGGTCTTCTGATTAAAATTCAGTGCAGATAAGATTTATTGGAGATCTGATATGAACCCGGTTCAAGCATTTTCGGCTGTGAGTGGTAGCAGCGGTATGCTAGGTGGAATTATTGGGTTACTACATCAGAAAAAGCAGCAGTCCCATGAGCGAAAGATCATGAAATTTCGTAAGGAGATGATGGAGCTTCAAATCATTGATAACTCTAATTTACGAGATCAGTTTGTTGAGCAGTTATTGCTTGATCGCTTCCTTGCCCCCATCGAGAAAGCCCAATTCAAGATTCAGGAAACTGCGAAACAATCCCAATCTTTGGCAAGATTATTGGGAATTTACTATAAAGATCATGGAATTCCTAAAGAAAAAGCACCAGAAATTTGTTCTGAATTTCGTTCGCTTGCAATTCGCTTAACCAAAGTTGAGTCTTTAGAAGATCTCAAAATTTTGTATGAAGCAATTACAATTTTTGTTCAAGAAATTTCAATTTACAAACATCGTGAAAATAAATATTCGATTGAATATTTCGTGGAATCTAAAATTCTTCATAAGTTGAATGACTGCATTGCAGACTATAACAATTTTCAGCGCAGGCTTGAGATGTATAGCAGTATTGACTTTCAAGTTGCCGCTCAGAAAGCCTTGCCCGAAAGGAGTAGTTAGCAGCGCATTGCTATCTAGCCAAACGGTATCCATGCTCAAAATAATGATCACTGTTTACCACAATGTGATCAAATTGCTTTAGCGATCAGCTATTGGGTGTAAGTGGGTATTGCTCGCTCTACTGGCTACTACTGACCTCTACAATCATTTCGCCTTCTTGCAATTTTTCTAAAGCCCTTGGCAAGGTAATTGAGAGAATTCGATGTAGATTTCGGTTTGTCACATTGCCACAAGTTAACCAAATAATTTGAGGAGGTATTCCCAATCGACAGACAAGATCAACAAAATCACTGTCTTTTGTCATGATGATCGCATTGGCAAGCCGTGCCGCCTCAAAAATTTCCAAGTCTTTCGCATCGCGTAATCCAAGATCTCGCAAGGCCGAAGCTTCCACTGCAAAATTGCTCGACAGCCAGCTTGCCAAGGTTGGGGGCAATTGAGCATCAACCCAGATCTTCATGCAGTCAACCGAGAAAAATCAGTACGCCGTGCCGCAAACAATAGGCAAGCTTGAATATCGGCCATTTCTAAATCTGGAAAATCTTCTAAAATCTCAGAGAGATTAACATTTTCCGCCAACATTTCTAAGATATCGCTCACCCGAATTCTCATGCCTCGGATGCAAGGACGGCCACCACATTGACCAGGGGTTTGGGTAATGCGAGACAGTAAATTATTCATTGAGTTCACGGAATAGATAGTGTATGAGCAATATCTGTCTATACAATATCTATATATAATCTATATATAGTAGAAAAATTTACGCCGCTGCGATCGCCCTATTACAAACGAAAATCATCCATTCTCAAAAGCTGCTGGTAAATCGCGTCATTTGCGTTCATTACGACGTAGAAGACCTTGAGCAAGATGTTCAAGATCTGCGCAATCGGGGCTGGCGATAATTTTTGCCCGTGATCCTGTTGTTTTTTAAAATCTCGCCCTTGGCCTATTCGATCTGCCATGAGTGAGATCCACAAAAATTCAGCTTTCGCGATCGCCCTTGGCCATGTCCATCGCCCGATCGGGTCGCGATAATAGGACAATAGCCGTTCGACTTGCCCCGCCCGATCGTGCGTCTTCATCCCGACACCGTAGAAACCGTCAAACAACGAGCCGACATCGTAGATGTGGTCTCGGAACGGGTCGTGCTGAAAAAAAACGGCAAAGACTTCAAAGGCCTCTGTCCCTTCCACGACGACAAATCCCCCAGCTTCACCGTCAGCGCCACCAAAGGGTTCTATTACTGCTTCTCCTGTGGGGCTGGGGGCAACGCCATCAAGTTTTTGATGGAGCTGGACAAGCGATCGTTTGGTGACGTGGTGTTGGATTTGGCGCGGCGCTACCAAGTGCCCGTGCAAACCCTGGAACCGGAACAACGCCAGGAAATTCAGCGGCAAATCACCGAGCGCGAACAGCTCTATGAAGTGCTGGCCGTGGCGGCCGGGTTCTATGCCCATGCCCTGACCCAACCTGTGGGGGCGCGGGCCATGGATTACTTGCTGGAAGAACGGCAACTGCGCCAGGACACGATTCAGGCGTTTAATTTGGGCTATTCGCCGGCCGGCTGGGATGCCCTCTATCGGTACTTGGTGGATCAAAAACGCTATGCCGTTTCGCTGGTGGAAAAGGCGGGGTTGATTGTGCCCCGGAAGGCGGGCGGCGGCTATTACGATCGATTCCGCGATCGGCTGATGGTGCCCATTCGCGATCCCCAGGGCCGGACGATCGGCTTTGGGGGGCGGACGCTGAACGGCGACGAGCCAAAGTATCTGAACTCGCCGGAAACGGAGCTATTTGACAAGGGCAAGACGCTTTTTGGGCTGGATCAGGCGAAAACGGCGATCGCCAAAACCGACGCGGCGATCGTCGTGGAAGGCTATTTCGATGTGATTGCGCTCTATGCGGCGGGCATTGAAAACGCTGTGGCAGCTTTGGGCACGGCCCTGAGCTTGGCCCAGGTGAAGCTGCTGACACGGTTCACGGAATCGAAGCAAATTATCCTGAACTTCGATGCGGACTCGGCGGGCCAAAAAGCCACGGAACGGGCGATCGGGGAGGTGGAAGGGCTGGCTTATCGGGGCGAAATTCAACTGCGGGTGTTGAATTTGCCGGGGGGCAAGGATGCCGATGAGTTCCTGAAAACCTACAGCCCGGATCATTACCGCACCCTGATCGCCGATGCGCCCCTCTGGCTCGATTGGCAGCTCGATCGGGCGATCGGTTCCCGGGATTTGCGCTTAGCCGACCAATTCCAGGCGGCCGTGGGCGATGCGGTGAAGCTCCTGAGCCAACTGCCCAATCCCGCCACCCGCAGCCACTACATCCGCCGCTGTGCCGACCTGCTGGGCCAAAAGGACAGCTACTTCACGCTGCAATTGGAGCAGGACTTGCGATCGCAGGTGCAGGGCCAGCGCTGGCACGGGCGATCGGCCAAGTGGCAACGATCGGGCGATAGCAGCCTGCGGGAGTCGGCGGAGGGACAACTCTTGCGGATTTATTTGCACCGCCCCGATCGTCGCCAGCAAATCTTGGCCATTTTGGAGGAGCGGGAGTTGGAGTTTGGCCTGTCACACCATCGTTTTTTGTGGCGGCAGATTTTGCAGCTCCAGGATCAATGGGGTCAGGAGGCGACTGAATTGGCGATCGAGTTGCGATCGAATCCAGACCTTTCCCATGAGGATTTGGCCATGGTCGATCGGCTTTTGAGCTTAGATGAACGTACCCTTTTGGATCTCGATCGCCCCGGCCTGACCATCCGCGCCGCGATCGCCACCCTCGAAAGCCTGCAATGTGCCAAGCGTTGCCGCCACTTGCTGGATGCTTGGCTCTCCCATTACCTGCAAGCGGAAGTGGCTGCCGAAGCGTTGCGGCGGGTCTTTGCCGGTGAACCCCCGATCGGCTCCGGAAACGATAAGGTGATTAGTCTGCGGAGTGGCGGCGGTGGCGGCGGCGGCGGCGGTGTGGCCGGCAATTTGGCCCTGGCTCCCGACCCGATCGACCTGGAACGCCTTGAAGAAAATCTCAATCGTGCCTACGAACAGCAACAAACCTTCCACGATCTTTATTATCAAGAACGCCGCTACTTACAACAACTGCAACAGGAACGATTCACCACCTTTGAAGATTTGGCGCAAAATCCTAGTGATGGGTCAATTTCGCCACTTAATCAATTGTTTTGAGTGGAAATCAAGCAATTTTAGAAAATCACGAGTGAAAGCTATATCTTAAAAAAATGTCTGAATCGCCAAAACCAATGCACGGCTAGCCCAAGCGATCAACAGAGACAAGTGCATAAAAACAAGGGAGTTTAGACCCTTGACCCTATAACGATTGGCGCTTTGGTAATCTTCGCAAGCTGCTGCTTAAAGATCCTGACCGATTGGGTTTCCTGAAACCAGCCCCTCTGGCATGAACATTGATTGAATATTCAATGAATTCAGGAAACATTTCAGGGGGTTAAGTTGTGTTCCTGGCTCTGCTAAATTGTGATGTCAGTACATCATCTCTTCCCGAGTTTTACCATCTTGCGACGTTAGAGTAACCTGGGAAGACACCTCCGCGATCGACAGTCAGTAGGTCAGTGAACCTAGCAGGCCAATCAGCAGGTCAATCAAACGCCCAATGATGCGCATCTTCAAAGCGTGGTTTCAGTGGCTTCAGCGCCGCTTGCTCTTTAAGCGTCAATCGGGCGCGATCGCCCAGGCTAAGGCAGTTTTGGGCTATGATTCAACCTCCATGGCTCCAGAAACCTAGGCCGCGCGATCGACCGCTCTGTTGGGTTCTCCTTTGTCAGAAAACTCCGCCTTTGCCAGCTATCCTGACCTAATCCACACCACTCCTAAGCAACCAACTTTGAAGCTGAATTCATCTGATCACGCTGATCACAATCTCAATCCCGATCGCGTTCCATCCCCGGAGTTGGACATGGATTTGCCAGCCAGTGACGTAGCCCATGATGGTCATGGGCTGTTTCCCCTTCCCACTGATGAAGAGGAACGATTACAAGACCTGCTCGACTATCAAATTTTGGACACGGTTCCCGAGCGTCAATACGATGATTTGACCAAGATTGCAGCCCAAATTTGCGGCACTCCCATTTCGCTCATTAGCTTGCTGGATGGCGAGCGGCAATGGTTTAAGTCTCGTCATGGAATTGATGCCACACAAACTCCACGCAGCCAGGCTTTTTGTGCCCATGCGATTTGCCAGCCCGATGAAGTTTTGATTGTGGAAGATGCCCTGGAGGATGGACGTTTTGCCAATAATCCCCTAGTGCTGAACGAGCCAAAAATTCGATTCTATGCCGGTACACCTTTGGTTACGACCAATGGCCATGCGATCGGGACATTGTGCGTGATTGACAAAATGCCCCGACAGCTAACAACCCAGCAAATGGAAGCCCTAGACGCGCTGGGTCGTCAGGTCATTGCCCAATTGGAGCTGCGGCGAAAAGCAATTCAACTGGAAGCGGAGGTGAAGCGTCGCCAGGAAATTGCCCAAGTCGCCACCGAAAAAAGCAAAAAATTAGCCCAAGCCCTTGAGAATTTACAAAAGGCGCAAATTACCTTAGTTCATGCAGAAAAAATGTCAGCCTTAGGGCGTTTAGTGGCGGGCGTGGCCCATGAAATTAATAATCCCATTAACTTTATTCACGGCAATCTTCATCACTGCCAAACCTATCTAGAGGAACTATTAAACTTAGTGAGCCTCTATAAAAAACATTATCCCAATCCCCACGAGGACATTACCACAGTCCTTGCGGAGTTGGATTTGGAATATATTACTGAAGATTTTTCGCCCCTTTTTAGCTCTATGTTTGTGGGAGCTAATCGCATTAAAACCGTCGTGAATCTCTTGCGCATGTTTTCGCGCTTGGATGAATCAACGATTAAGTTTACTGATTTGCATGAAAACCTTGACGCGACTATTAGTCTGATGGGGGTTCACTTAGCCGGAAATGGCAAACGTCCATCCATTCAAGTGGTGCGCGATTATGGGGATTTGCCCTTGGTTGATTGTGCGATCGGGCAGTTAAACCAATGCTTTATGCAAGTGCTTTTAAACGCGATCGAAGCGTTGGATCAGGGTGTGGGCGACAGCTACCCACCGGATACCCTGCCAACCATCACCGTGCGCACTGAAACCGTTGAGCCAGACCGCGTGCGAATTGCGATTTCAGACAATGGCTTGGGGATGAGTGACGAATTACGCCGCCAAGCTTTCGACCCGTTTTACACCACAAAATCAGTGGGTAAAGGAATCGGTATGGGGCTAGCCATTAGTCATCAAATTATTGTGAACTTGCACGGGGGAATGTTGTCCTGCTTGTCGGAGCCAGGCAAGGGAACAGCCTTTATTATGGAAATTTATCGATCGTTTCCGGCTCGTGAATCAGAGTCCTAAAACTTCGAGCTAGCTGCTCTTTTGCCAATCATTTGATCATTTTAGACAAATTTTTCTAGAAATATTCTGGGGTTCGAGTGCTTGAGCATTAACTCCTAGATCCGGGGTGCAAAATTGCTCAAGGAATCGATCGTCATGGCCGGTGAAACCGATCGCTCGGTGGCAGCAGGACTGGAAAAATATTGCTCGATCGGGATTTTCACCACAAATTGGGTTTGTCCCTGCTCATTCACCTGATACCAAAGTTCCCCGTGATGTCGTTTCACAATGATTTGGTAGGCATTCGCCAAGCCCATTCCAGTTCCCTGCCCGATCGGTTTGGTGGTGAAAAAGGGATCAAAAATCTTATCTGCCAACGCTGGGTCAATCCCGGAACCATTGTCAGTAATTTGAATTTGTGCAAACCGTTGCAAGGTCAAACCATTGGCA
The DNA here is from genome assembly GCF_055193175.1 of Limnothrix sp. CMB-01. NCBI lineage: Bacteria > Bacillati > Cyanobacteriota > Cyanophyceae > Pseudanabaenales > Pseudanabaenaceae > Limnothrix > Limnothrix sp. CMB-01. The sequence goes on along the minus strand of NZ_CM143720.1, from coordinate 3,945,380 downwards.
TGTTGCTGACAAATCAGGCGTGTTTCCACCTTCACCATGGGCACAAACATTTCTTGCAATCGACAGCGTTCCTCAATGGCATCCAACGCATTGCTAAACAGATTAAACAGCGCTTGATTCAGCAAACCGGGATAGCATTCCACCGTGGGAATATCGTGATCGTAGGCGCAATGAGACTGGATCACTTGACCGCAAGTGGACTCTAGAAATCGCTCAGTTAAAATGCTGAGTGTGCTATTAATTCCGTCGTGAATGTCAACGGATTTGAGTTCTGATTCATCCAATCGCGAAAAATTGCGCAACAACAACACAATTTCACGAATTCGATCGGCTCCGTTTTTCATAGAGGTCAGAAGCTTAGGAAAATCAGTTTTTAGAAATTCAAATTCCACTTCCGAGAGCCACTGGGCGATCGGATTCACTGGATTAGGATAATGCTGTTGATAGAGGTCAAGTCCTTGAAATACTTGATGACTATATTCTCGGGCATGGGTTAAGTTGCCATAAATAAAGCTCAAGGGATTATTAATTTCATGGGCAATGCCGCCAACCATTTTGCCCAAAGAAGCCAACTTTTCGGACTGCACCAACTGAGCTTGGGTTGCTTGCAGTTGATTTAATGTTGTGGCTAATGATGCGGCCTGCTGTCGTGCTTCTTGTTCAGAAGCTTGTAGGGCCAAAGCAGTTTGTTGTTTTTCTTGCAATTCTTCCTGCAAGCGGTTCATCAACTTACTTTGACGCAGGGCAATTCCCAATTGCAAACTCAACTGTTGCAATGCTTCCACTTCCAAATTGTCCCAAGATCGTGCTCCCTGACAGGATTGGGCAATCAATAATCCCCAAAGGTAAAACGTAGCCGAAGTAATTGCTTGATCACCAAGGTTTTCCTGCCAATCTAAATCACTAGATCCTGATTTCCATAAAATTGGAATTACTAAGTTGCTGCGCACTCGCAAACTACGCAAAAATTCTCGATGACATTCTTGCAAGGAGCTGGTTTCAATGTCTTCAATCATGCAAATGCGTCCTGCTTGATATAGAGGAGCATGTTTTTCTTGAAAACAAGGATCTGTGAAGGATTGTCCTAACAGGCTCAAACTAGGATCCGAAACAGATTCCGTTGAAATTGCACCGCTGAAGTCCCCATTGAGCTGAAAAATCAGCACCCGATCGACCTGCAAAAATTCTCGAACATCTTGCACTAGGGTTTGAAACAGGGGTTCAAAATCCGCCGTTGTCCAAACACGCTGCAAGGTTTTAGAAAAAATTTGTTCACAGGCCAACCGCCGCGCCAAAGACTGTTCAATCGATTGGCGTTCCTGAATCTCTCGCATCAGTTGAGTATTTTTGGTTTGTAACTCAACGGTGCGATCGGCAATTCGGGCCTCCAAATTCTGATTGATTTGGGCTAATTCTTGGGCAATAAGCTCCCGACTGCTAACCTCCTGTTGCAATTGTTGATTAATTCGCTCCAGTTCGTCCGGACTGCGCAATGACAAAAACTGAGGCAATAAATTCACCAGGGAAACGGCCGTGTAACAAGAAATTAAAGCTGTTAAAGCTTTTTCAATTCCCGCTAGCCAATAGGCCCCATACCACAGAGTCCAAACTTCCAGCAAATGACCTAAGCCACATAGGATAATAAATGCCCCGAACATCAGAAAAATACTGATAGGCAAAAATTTCCGACGCTGATAAGCAAAGTACATCAGCATGGCGGGAATCGAGAAATAGGCGATCGCAATTAGTGAATCACTAACCACATGCAGCCCCACTAAGGGCGTTTGCCACAAATAACAATGACCATGGGGCATATAAGATTGGCTGCCCAAAACGATCGCTTCAAAAATTTCCTTGATTTTTTGCAAATCCATTGAAGGTACTCGCTGTAGCGGGAGATGGTCACTATGAGCAGGAGATGAAGTTTCTGGTTTCGAGAATTAGCAACACTTGAGCTGCTTGATCCATTTAAGCATCCTAACAAAAAATGAAGTTTAAATAATTATTAGCTCATTGCTTGTTAGCCCCCCATCTTAGCTCAGTCCTCAGAAAATGAGAGGAATAACGGGAGCAAGGTCAAGATTACCAAAAACCTATGTTGTATCAAAATATGCAAAGCGTCAAAATCATGGGCAGCCAAAACCTAGGTTGGCCTTTGCCATGGTGATTTGTTATGGTGAATCCTGCAAAGCGTCTTCATGATTTTAAGAGGATGTCTGGGAAGTCAAAATTGATACATTATGGGTCTTCCCAAGCAGCAAAGATCAGGAGTCTAAGTTTCTTGATCCCATGCCTGTTACTGCTTAGTTAGCGCTCCAATTCACTGCTCAGACATCCTCTAAAAACACAATTTTGTGCATCATCGTTCGTTGAAATTAAGTAGCTAAAACAGATGAAAACTGCTCAAGAACAAATTCAATCATTTGCAAGATTGGATATTTATGATCAGAATTAATTCTAGACAAGTTCAGCTTGCTTGACATCTAAACATCGCAACTTAAGGTCACAACTTAAGCTCAAAGGAGCTGAAATGGACAAATTCTATAGTATTTTCGACTTAAGTATCCATTGAGATCATCTATTTTCACAGGCGATCGCCCTGTTTCAAGGCAGCGATCGCAGCAGAATTCCCCGAAGTTAGTTGTAAGGTTTGGGGGCTGAATGGCCGAAATTCCAAAAGTCTGTAAACGATATCGCGGCGTTATGTTAAGTCCTCAAGGTTGGCAACGCTTGCAGTCCGCAGAGCAAATTTCTGCAACCCAACAAAACCAGGGAAAGCCCTACACCTTAGAACAGCTCAGTTGCTTCACTCAATTGAGTCCTAATACCTTAACGAAGGTGCGCCGTCGCGAAAAATTAGTGGATTTTCAATCACTCCTTCTCTATTTTCAGGCTTTTGGTTTAGATCTCAGCGAGGGAGACTATTTAACTTCTATGCAAGTTCGCAATCTTGAACGCACCAAAAAATCAACTGATTGGGCAACGCAAGTGGCTCCACCCCGGGGGCAGTTACCGATCGACTCTCCGTTTTATATTCATCGACCCCCCCTCGAAAGTCTTTGTATTGAAGAGGTGGTTCAGCCGGGATCACTGGTGCGAATCAAGGCTCCTCGGCAATATGGCAAAACATCCCTAATAGCACGTACCCTGAGCGAAGTTCAGCAGCGAGGATTTCGGACAGCAGTTGTGAATTTACAGGGAGCCGATCGGCAAGTTTTAGGAGACTTAGACTGGTTTTTAAAGTGGTTTTGCGCCAGTGCAGCCAAAAGCTTAGGGCTAGCCGATCGCCTGGCGGATCAGTGGGATCCGATGTTTGGGGTGAGTTATGCTTGCTCAGAATATTTTGAAAACTATCTATTGGCGGAATCGGATGCGCCATTACTCTTAGTTTTAGACGAGCTAGATCGGCTTTTTGGGTATCCCGAATTAGCGACGGATTTTTTCGGGTTATTGCGATCTTGGTATGAGCAGGGGCGCTATGGTTTGGAAAATCGAACTATTTGGCATAAATTACACATTGCAATTATCCACTCCACGGAAGTTTGGTTGCCCTTAAGTCTCAATCAATCGCCGTTTAATGTGGGACTGTTGTTGGAGCTGCCCGCATTCACCTGTGAACAGGTGGTGACCCTTGCCCAAAGATATCAACTAACAGCGGCCAAAGAATATGGCCATGCCATTTTTACGTTTTTAGGGGGGAATCCTTTCCTATCTCAAATTGGCTTATTTTATTTGGCGCATCAAAAACTTTCCCTGGCGGATTTGCCGCAACAGGCAACGAATCCCGATAGCGTTTTTAGTAGTTACTTGCGCCGCTTGCTGAAGCTGCTGGAACAACAGGAACTCCTAGAAACTATTCAGCAGGTGGTGCGATCGCCCAAGGGGTTAGAGCTGCCCCACACGCAGGCCTTTCGACTCCAGGGATTAGGGTTGGTTACTTTTGATCAGCGCTTGGCGTTTCCCAGTTGTGAACTGTTTCGACAGTTTTTCCTGACTCTTTCATGACATGATCAACCCCGCCTCTCCTTCGGATTTTGTCTACCAGGTGGGGGGCAGTGTACCGCCCCGATCGCAGGCTTACGTGAAGCGCCAAGCGGACGACTACCTCTTGCAAGCCCTGCTGGCGGGCGAGTTTTGCTATGTGTTCAATGCGCGGCAGATGGGCAAGTCGAGCCTGCGGTTGCGCACCATGATGCAACTGCAACAACAGGGCGTTAGTTGCGCGGCGATCGACCTGACGGCGATCGGGTCGCAAAAAATTGAAATTGAACAGTGGTACGCGGCGATCGCAGCCATGCTGAGTAAACCCCTGCCGTTGCCCTTTGATTTGCGGTCTTGGTGGAAGGAATATGCCTATTTACCTCCGGCGGCTCGTTTGGGGGAATTTATTGATGCAATTTTGCGATCGGGCATTACAAACCGCCTAGTTATTTTAATTGATGAAATTGATACGATTCTGAATTTAAAATTTCCCACGGATGATTTTTTTGCCCTAATTCGCACCTGCTACAACCGCCGCGCGGAGTTGGATCTTTATCAAGGATTAACCTTTGCCCTGTTTGGAGTCACCACCCCCGGCGAGCTAATTTCTGATAAAAGTCGAACACCCTTTAACATTGGCCAAGCAATTCAATTAACAGGGTTTCAGCACTCAGAAGTTAGCAGTTTGGCGGCGGGGTTGGTGAATGTGGTTCCGCAGCCAGAGCGGGTACTTTGGGAAATTTTGCGTTGGACCAATGGGCAACCATTTTTGGTGCAAAAAATTTGTGCGTTGGTGTTGCGATCGCGCCAATTATCAGCGGCCATGCCCACCGCAGCGGTTGACCAAACTACCGATCGCGCGGCCGATCGCACGGCCGATCGCGTGGCTGACCTATCCGCCGATGCCAATCTGCCTGCCCAGTTTTCGCCCAGGGCTTTTGTTGATCGGCTGATTCAAAGCCAAATCCTGAACCATTGGGAAGCCTCCGATGAACCGGAGCACTTGAAAACCATCCGCGATCGACTGCTGTATGACGAGCGATCGGCCGGGCGACGGCTGATGCTCTATCGCCAAATTTGCCGTGCCGAACTGAGCGCCGATCCACCGCCCCACCCACCGGGCCAAGCCACCGTGCCCCTGGTGCAGGCGGATGGGTCTGCGGCCCAAACGGAATTGCTGTTGGCGGGAATTGTGGAAAAACGGGATGGCTACCTGCGGGTTAAATGTCGCATTTACCGGGAAGTCTTTAACCTGGCCTGGGTCGATCGACAGTTAGACGACCTGCGCCCCTATGCCGCTTGGCTGAATGCTTGGGTGGAATCCAACTACCGCGATGCGTCCTATCTGTTGCGGGGCAATCCGTTGCGGGAAGCCTTGGATTGGATGCAAAAGCGCAGTCTCGATGATTTGGACTATCGCTACTTGGCCGCTAGCCAGGAACTGGAGCAACTGGAAATTCAGCGACAACTGGAACTCGATCGCCTGCGGGAGGCCGAAGCCCGTTTGGAAATTGAGCAACGCAGCGTCCAGCGCCAACGCCAACTGCTCGTGGCCCTGAGCATTACCCTCGCCGCTTCCTTGGTTTCCGGTGGCATCACCCTGTACGCCTACCAGCAGGCCGCCATCAGCGACGTGCGATCGACCATTGCCGCCTCCCGAGGGAGTTTTGCCTCTGATCAACGACTGGATGCCCTGTTGCAAGCTTTGCAAGCACGCGATCGCTTCCAACAATTGCGCCTTGTGCCGGCCCAAACTCGTCAAGAACTGAAGCAACGCACCCAAAGCGTTTTGGAGCAGGCGGTTTATGGCGAAAACGAGAAAAATCAGCGCTTTGCTCACCCCGGCGGTGCATTGGCCGCGGAATTTAGCCCCGATGGTCAATCGATCGTGACCACTGGCACCGATCGCACCGCCAAGGTGTGGCGCTCAAACGGCTCGTTGGTTCATACCTTGGAGCACAGTTCCTTGGTTTACGATGCCACCTTCAGCCCCGACAATCAAAAGCTGCTGACCGCCTCCCTTGACGGCAATTTGCACATTTGGGATCGCAACTCCGGTCGGTTGCTCAAGAAATTCACCGCCCATCAAGGGGGAATCTGGTCCGTGGACTGGAGCCAAGATGGGCAATGGATTGTTTCCGGCAGCAGCGACCTGACCGCCAAAATTTGGTCAGCCACCACAGGCAACCTGAAAACCACCTTGCGGGGCCACAAATCCACCGTTTGGTCCGTGGCCTTTCACCCCAACAGCCAACGGGTAATCTCCACCGGCATTGATGGGCAAATGATCCTTTGGTCGATCGCGGGGCAACGCCAACGCCAATTCAACGCCGGAGCCAGCGCCGTTTGGGATGCCACTTTCAGCCCCGATGGCAACTTGATCCTCTCGGCCCACGCAGACAATCAATTACGGCTGTGGCGGGCCGATGGCACACCGGTACGCACCATTTTGCGCCATGAGGCAGCGGTGATTAATGTGGCATTCAGCGCCGATGGCCAACGGTTTGCCTCCGCTTCGGCCGATCGCACCGTGCGCCTGTGGGAAACAGCCACCGGTCGCCTGCTGCGGATCTATCCGGGTCATGCGGCCACCATCCGCGGCCTTTCCTTCAACAGGGACGGCAAAACCCTGGCCTCCGTCAGCGAAGATGGCTTTTTGCGGTTTTGGGCCACCGAAAACGCCTTTTTTGAGCAATTGCAAGACCACCCCACCACCGTTTGGCGGGTAAATTATGCCGCCAAGTCTTCTCCCCTGTGGCCACAAGTGACCACCATCACCGCCAGCGATGTGCGTTTTTGGCAACGGAACGGGCGGCCGGTGCGGGAGTTCACCAATCTCAGCGAGGGAGAGCTATACAGCCTGGCCCTGCACCCCACTCAGCCGCAGTTTGTGGCGGGGGATGCCAACGGCAAGCTGACTTGGGTGGATGTGACCACCGATCGCCGCCAATCCATGACCGGCAGCCAGTCCCCGATCCATGGCGTGGCCTTCAGTCCCGATGGGCGCTATTTGGCAGCGGTGGGCGACGATTTGCACTTCAACCTTTGGCGGCATGAGAACAATGGGCGCTATGTGCAGTTGCAACGGTTCCCGGCCCACAAAGCCCGCATTTGGGATGTGGCTTTCAGTCCCGATGGTTCCTATGTGGCCACCTCCAGCACCGATAGCACCGTGAAACTTTGGACTTGGGCCGATCGCGCTCGCAGCCGACTTCAGGAACAACCGGCCCAAGTGCTGAAGGGCACGGGCAGCGGCATTTGGGGCTTGGCGATTCGGGCCGACAGTGAACAGATCGCCGCCGCCAGCCGCAACCAAGAGGTGCGGATTTGGAACCGACGGGGCGAGCTGCTGCGCCAAATTCCCACCCAAGGTGATAGTGGTCTGACGCGGGTTGCTTGGAGTCCCGATGGGCAGTTGCTGGCGATCGCGAAAAACAACAGCGCGATCGAACTGCGATCGCCCGAAGGCAAGCTGATCACCACCCTCAGCGGCCATAGCTCGATCGTCAGCAGCGTGTCTTTTAGTCCCGATGGGCAACAGCTCGCTTCCGGTAGCGAAGATCGAACGGCGGCTCTTTGGAATTTGTCCCAAGTGCGATCGCTCAATTTTGTGGAATATGGCTGTCGATGGGTTGCCGATCGCTTGCAACATGGGGCACAGGATTTTGATTTACCCCTATGTCGGCCTTATCTCGACATAAAAAAATGAGAAGCAAACGCAAAAAAGCAAACACAAGAAAGCAAACACAAGAAAGCAAACACAAGAAATCAAACACAAGAAAGCAAACACAAGAAAGCAAACACAAGAAATCAACTAGACCGCCTCTAGCGGAAAAGTTGGCGAATTTGTTCACGGGTTTGACCACTGCGCACCCGGCGATCGTAAAGCATTTGAATTAAATCCCGATCGAGCGGTGAAAAATCCTGTGTTTCCGTCCAACCTTGATAAAACGTACTGTCGCGATAGGTTTCCGCATCGTTCATCAAGCCTAAAGATTGGGTCAGTTCTTCGCGAATCAGGTGCGATCGCTCCCGTTGAGTCACCCCCGTGGTGCTAATTAAAATTTGGGCCCGTTGAATTTCTAAATTGCCCGTCCACCAAACCCGAAAAAATCCTAAATTGCGGGGCACATAGTGGGGATCGTATTTTGGGAAATTCGCTTCTGGTACAAAGTAAATGACAACATTGGGATTTTGGGTGGTGAAGCGAATCCGAATTGCACTGCCCAATAATTGATTGAGATCACTCACAATTTGATCGAGCGTTTCCCGATCGGTCGCCGTCGGTTCACCTCGCACCGCCAACCGCAGATCGCTCGCCCACTTGCGAATGTAGTTTGTATCAGGATTATTGGAAAATTCGTTTCCAAATGCCACTTCCATGAAGTAGTCCAAAGCGGCCCGAGAATAGCGCCGATCGCTCGATCGGCGCGTGCTCATGAGCCACTGAGCAAGCGGTTGATGGGGTTGGTTCTTGAGATATTGCTGATTGTTGGGTTGATTATTGGGTCGATTGTTGGGTTGATCATTAATTTGATCGCCCAATCGGCCAATAAATCGGCCAATAAACTGATCAGCAAACTGGTCATTAAGCGGATTACCAATGAGCTGATTACTCGCCAAGGCCGATCGCCCCGAAACCGGATCGACGGTTGTGCGGCCCCAAGAACCCACCCCCCACAACAACATCACCAACCCGATCGCCCCCCATAGGGTATTTCGGGGGATTGATCGACTCGTTGATCGACGCTTGGGTTGAATCTTGGATCGACTCTTGGATCCACTCTTGGATTGACTCTTGCGAGAACGGGGACGATCGCTCATAGCTGTTGGCTAACTTCTTGTGCCCATTATTGAGACCTAGATTGCAACCCAGGCCGAGACCCAAACGCATGGCGGCGGCAGCATCCACTGGCTTCAACTTAACGAAATTGTCGTTCTAGCGACTCTCGGGTTGCCCTCACCCCAACCCCTCTCCCAGAGCGGGAGAGGGGCTATTCTGACTCCCCTTCTCCCGACTTGGGAGAAGGGGCTGGGGGATGAGGGAATCAGCCATTTTCGCGGTTAAAACAGCTTAAGTTGAAGCGAATGGCAGCATCCGACCAACCGGCAATCCCCAAAACCGCCCCCTAAACTGCACTGAGACCAAAATAGGTCGGCTCATTGCCGGGTTTCCACTTGATGTTGCAACCCAAGCTGGGAATTTGGGGTTCCGGAACCGGTTCCCCCGCCCAAACGGCCGCCAACGCAGCCCGCAAATCTGCCCCATCATTGGGTTCTGGGTTGCCGGGACGGCTGCGATCGAGCTGGCCACGATAGACCAAAGCGCGATCGCGATTAAACACAAAGAAATCTGGGGTGCAGGCGGCCGAGTAGGCCTGGGCCACCGCCTGAGTTTCGTCATAGCACAGGGGGAAGTTGAATCCGCAGTCCCGGGCCCAGTCCGCCAGCCGATCGGGCGCATCATCGGGATAGGCCACCGCATCGTTAGCGCTGATGGCAATGATCCCGGCGCGATCGCCCCAATCTCGACCCAACCGGGCCAACTCCGCCTGAATATGCTTGACATAGGGACAATGGCGGCAAAGAAACATCACCAACAGCAACGGGCGATCGGCCACCGTTGCCAGGGAAATGGTCTCGCCCGTGGTCACCTCCGGCAGGGCAAAATCTGGAGCCAGAGTACCCAATTCCAACATCATTGAAGCGGTTAGCACCATAACGGCTTAGTCTCCTGAAATAGGCAATTGATTAACCAGCTTGGGTTAACCCGCTTGGGTTAACCAGCTTGGGTTAACCGGCTTGAGTTAACCGGCTTGGGTTAACCGGCTTTGGTCAACCAGCGAACGAAGAGGGGACGAAGCCTAGAATAATAGGCGCTTCATCCAGTCCCAAGAAATTGCCCGATCGCCAACCATCATTTCCACTCCCCTACCTCAGGATCGCCTCATGTCCTTTCGCGTGCTCTCGCAAGTTTGGCCCTGGTTGAGAGTTTGGTTGGGATTCACGATCGCCCTCGGCCCAGTCTGGATCGGCGGCCCAGCGCTGACCGACGTGGTTCCGGCTGATGACGGATTGGGAACCCTTGTGGATCGCCCCAATGATCAACAGTTCAACATCACGGGTGGCAGTCGATCGAGCAGTGGAACCAACCTCTTCCATGGGTTTGAGCAATTTGACCTGGAACCGGGCGACAGAGCCACCTTCATCATCGATCCCAGCATCCAGAACATCTTTGGCCGCATTACCAGTGGCGATCCCTCGGTGATTGATGGTCTGGTGCAAATGAGCGGCGGTTCCGCCAATCTTTATCTTTTGAACCCGGCGGGCATCGTCTTTGGCAGCACGGCCCAAGTGAACGTACCCGGCAGCTTTTATGCCACCAGCGCCAACGCTGTGCAATTTGGTCTCCAGTGGTTCAACGTCTTTGAGAGCAATGACTTGCGGGGATTGAACGGCACGCCCACGGCCTTTGCCTTTTCGCCGTTCCTGGCCGGGTCGATCGTTCACGATGGAACCATTCAAGCGAATCAACAGGTGGCTCTCCTGGGGGGAACCGTGCTTTCTACGGGATCGATCGCCTCAGGGGCCAACGCCGTCACGGTGGCCGCCGTGGAGGGCGATCGGGTGGTGCGCATCCAAGCGATCGGCAACATCCTCAGCTTCGACATTGGCATCCCTGGCCTCAGCAGCCCCAACAACAGCCCCATTCGGCCCGCTGATACGGGATTCTTTGCACCCCTCACCCTACCGGAACTGCTGAGCGGCCCCGCTGAAAACGTCGCCACCAGCATTGCTGTGGGGGACGATGGAACTGTGCAACTCACCCGCACTGGCGCAACGGTGACTCTGGAGCCGGGCGCGGCCTTGGTGACGGGGCCGGTTAATGGCCAAGAGGGGGGCACGGGTTTGCAAGTGTTGCGCGATCAATCGCCGTTCCCTTTGCTGCCAAGCGTTCCCAATCGCCCCGGATCTCTCGAGGAACTGGGCGATCGGCTACCCCCTAACAACGCCCAAGATATTGCCAGCGACTTTGAAACTGGAAAGTTTGACCCGCCCGGCCTGCAAGGGGAGTTTGGCGATCGGGACTTTGGCCCCATTGGCCCGGGGGGAGAGGGAAATCTAGCCTTTGATCCAGGGGAGTTGGGCCCCGATCACCCTCCGGGGCCCGATGGTGAATTTGGCCCAGACCCTAGAGAGTTGGGGCCCGATGGTGAATTTGGCCCCGGTGAACTGGGCCCCGAAAGTCTCGCCATGCTGGCTGACATTGAGGCCAGTGATTTAGCCCTGGATGCCAGCCTAGGCGACACCTTCTTGGAAGGAAACTTTGACCTAGGCCTGGATCAACTGGAAAACACCTGGACGCAGCAAATTGAGACCTATTTGGGTAGTTCAATCTCCAACAACCCCGTCAGCAGTGCCTCTTTACGGGAACTGTTGAGCGACATTCGACAACAGACCAACAGCCAAACTGCCTTGATCTACGTGATGTTGCAGGAACAACAAACGGATCTGGTGGTGATTACCAGCAGCGGGGAACCGATCTACCGACGATCGGGCGTGGGCCGGGCCGAAGTGTTGGCCGCCGCCGATCGCCTGCGCCAAGCGATCACCAATCCTGTGTTGCGCCGGGGCAACGCCTACCGCACGGCAGCAGAACAGCTCGATCGCTGGCTGATCGCCCCGATCGCCCCAGAACTGGCCGCCCAAAAGATCGATACCCTGCTGATCTCCCCCGATGTGGGCCTGCGATCGCTCCCCTGGGCCGCCCTGCATGATGGTCAGCAATTTTTGGTGCAGCGGTTTGCCTTAGGCATGACCCCCAGCGTTAACCTAACCGATGCCCGCTACGTCAGCCTTCGAAATGCGCCCATTTTGGCCATGGGAGCTTCCGAATTTCCAACGGGGTTAAATCCCCTGCCTGCCGTACCCATGGAACTGCAAACCATTGCCCAGGAACGGGCCCAAACCACCACCTTCTTGAACGAAGCCTTCACGATCGCCAACCTGCAAACCCAGCGCCAACGGCAACCGGCCCCCATTTTGCACCTGGCCACCCACGGTGAATTCAAACCCGGCCAACCGGTGAATTCCTACATTCAGTTCTGGAATCAGGAGCGCCTGACGCTCGATCGACTGCGGGAACTGAGTTTGAACAATCCCCCCGTGGAGTTGCTGGTACTGAGTGCCTGTCGCACGGCCGTGGGTGATGCGAATGCGGAGTTGGGGTTTGCAGGGCTAGCCGTACAGGCGGGTGTGAAATCTGCCCTCGCCAGTCTTTGGTATGTGAGTGATGAAGGAACCCTAGCCCTCATGAGCGAGTTTTATCGACAACTCTCGATCGCCCCCACCAAGTCCCAAGCCCTGCGTCAGGCCCAAATGGCCATGATTGAAGGACGAGTCCGCGTTGAAGGGAGCGGCCTCACATCCAGCGCCCGGGGGCCGATCCCGTTGCCGTCGCTGCCCGACAATTCCGGCTCCCTGGCTCATCCCTACTACTGGGCTGCCTTCGTGGCGATCGGCAGTCCTTGGTAAGCCAGATTGGCAAAACAAACTGAATGGAACGAGAAACTTAGGGCTGAAACTTAGGGCTGCAAGGCAGACCACAAGGCAAGTTAACGGAGCAGCAAGCTGACGGGCTTAACGGTCTTCTGGGCAAAAACTCGTCATCGCACTAGTCTATGGATCCAGGTTGCTGGGGATTGAAATTGAAGGGGATTGAAATTGAAAATGAACTCCTAACCCATGGCCCAGGCAAACAACCGAAGCTGTTTGCCTAGAGCCGAAATTCCGCCCATTGATGGCGGGAAGGATGTTAACGTCATCCCTCAATTCAGAGTCAAATTGAGTAGCCAGGTCGCTCGATTCTTCACCTCCCGATCGCCCGTTGGGATCATCCCCATCACCGAGGGCTGCCGGGCGATCGCACGAGGAGTTTTCCGAGAATCGCAGGGGCCCTAAGCCTGGCTACTGACCATCGAGAAAGGGCGATCGCTCGGGGCCGCCTCCTCTGCTTCATCGAAAATGGTCAAATCCGTGGGTTTGCAGCGGGCTACCTTCACCGCAATGCCCTGTGCTCCTTCGATTTCCAAATCTTCCACATAACCGGCCACCGATGCTTTGGCTGTGGACTCCAAGCTAAAGGGACCAAAGTAGTAGGTGCACCGAGGAACCTGGGTCGTGATTTCGACCCAATAGGCTAGGCCCAGGGCATTCATTAAACGGGCAGAGAAGTCTTTCATAGGCGCTGTGGCTTGCGGGCGCTATTCAAAGTCAATTGCTATGGATATACGGGAAAGACGCGGACTGCAACAGACGACACTCCGGTCAGTGTGGAGGAATGTGGCTTTGAGGAAAGCGCAATAGGATACAGAATCACGCTCGATGGGGGCAGTCACATCGAAACGGTTGGTCTCTCGATCGAGATCTTTACACTTCGTTATACTCTGCTTAGCCCATTTTTCCAAGCACTGTCCGAAGGAAAGTTATGGCGATTCGTCAAGGAAATGGGGATCAGTAAGGACTGGAGGGCGATCCCGGCTGATCCGGTGATGACTCCGGTTGCTAAGCTCCTGCAGCGTAGCAAAGATTTTTGGTACTGATCAAAAACTGGGTTTGGCGCTTCGTCCTTCTTGATTAGGTTAAAGGCTGAGTTAGAGGCTGGGTTGAAGCGGGATCCATGGGGGGCGATCGCCCGGATGTCCGGTGGCGCTGGGTAATTGGATCCACAAACTTGCAACCTCTGAGCGTGGCCAATGGTTAAATTAAGGCGGCCCAGAGGGCTTGGAGCTTGAGTTGAATTTCGGCTAGCTCGCGCTCGGGGTCGGATCCGGCCACAATGCCCGCGCCCGCAAACAGCCGGGCCCGATCGCCCTGGATTAGGGCCGATCGAATCCCCACCGCAAATTCCGCATTCCCCATCGGATCGAGCCAACCGATCGCCCCGGTATAGAGCGATCGCTCAAAGGGTTCGTAGCGATCAATGGCGGCAATGGCGGCCGATCGGGACAAACCCGCCACGGCCGGGGTGGGGTGCAAGGCCGCCACCACATCCAATGGATCCACATTGCGCGGCAGCCGGCCACAGATTGGCGTTTGCAGGTGTTGAATATTGCTCAATTTGCGCAGGCCAGGCTTGACGGCCACCTTGGGATGGGCCCCCAACTGGGCGAGGCGATCGGCAATGAAGTCCGCCACCAATCGGTGTTCGTGCAGTTCCTTGGGGTTGTTGAGCAGGCGATCGCCCCAGGCTCGATCGAGTTCCGGCGTGGTGCCGCGCGGAGCCGACCCGGCCAGGGCTTCCGTGGCAATCCGGCCGTGATCAATGGCCACCAAGCATTCAGGGCTGGCTCCCAAGAAGGTTTGCCCCCGATCGTTCCCCACCGCAAAGGTGTAGCAACCGGGGTGACGGTGGCGCAGGTTATGGAGCAACAGGGCCGGATCCAAGGGTTCCGGGGCTTGCCAGTCGATCGCCCGGGCCAGCACCACCTTGCAAAACTGCCGATCAGCAATATCTTTCAGGGCCGATCGAGCCGCCGCCAAAAAGGCCGGATCATCCGGCGCGGCCAGCTCCCACCCACCGGACTGGTAACGGGCTGTCCTGGCAGTCAAGCTGGTGCTGCTGCTGCGCCACTGCAACAGTCGATCGAGTGGTTGCCACAGTTCCCCACAGAGCTGATCCAAATCGGTGCAACCATCCACCCAAGCATTGGCCGTAAATGTGGTGATGGGGCCCTGGGCGGTGGTGCGGCGAACCACTTGCCAGCGGGGTAAAAAAATCAACGCCTCCCCAAAGGGACTGCCCAGGTCGCGCGGTTCATCAAGGAAGGGAAACGCACAAAGCAGCGAGGGAATCGATCGGGTCGAGGCCGGGCGATCGCCCTCGGCCATGCCATAGGCCCGCTCGCTCGCACGCAACAGGCCATGAATCTTTCGAGCAAAGGCCTTGGTTTTTGTGAATCGATCGCTCCCGGCCACCGCCAAGGCCACCGTGCGATCAAAGGCAGCAATTGCCGATCGACGATCGGGTTTTTCAAAATAAAAACTGAGGCAATCCGCCTGGGAAAACTCAGCAAAAACTTCCAGGGGATCGAGCGCCGGAATTTCAAAAGTTAAACGCACAATTTGCGATCGAAACGATCGCAAGAACTCGTCCCGAGCTGCCTCAAGTATGCAATAGAGGCGCGTTGGTGAGAGCAAATCTGTTTGCTGACCCAGTGCGCTTAACATTAGAATTCAGATTTGATTAAAGGCTGTAAAAAAAATTAATTATCGTCCGAACTGCCGCAATGCTTCGACTACTGGTTATCTTAATCGAGTTTCCTCAATAATACCCGCCCCCTAAGGCGCATCTGGTAAATTTGGCATGATTCAGCAGTCACCCGATCGCTCTGCCTGATCGCTCTGCCTGAACCACGCCTGAATCCTGCCTGAACCCCCTTGGGCATTGGTGAGGCCGCTCTGGGCCTGTCGGCTGCCCAAGCCACCATCTACCACCGTTGACTGTCGTGATCGCCCTATGACTGCTCCCAGTCTTTCTGCCCCACCCAACAGCCCGCCCGAAGCGCCCTCCCGCCGTCAACTTTGGAAGGCGGCGATTAAACTGCCCATGTATACCGTGGCAGTGATGCCGATTCTGTTGGGATCCGCCATCGCCGCCTTTGAAACCAAACGGCTGAATGGGGGAATTTTGGCCCTGTTTTTAGGGGCGGCCATTGCCATTATTGCTTGGTTGAATCTAACCAATGATGTGTTTGATTCTGATACGGGCATTGATGTGAATAAAGCCCATTCCGTGGTGAATTTAACCGGTAACCGATCGCTGGTTTTTGCGATCGCCAATCTATTTCTAGTGGCCGGAATTGCATCCATTGGGACGATCGCTTGGCTCCAACAGGATTGGACGGTTTTGGCAATCATTTTAGCCAGTTGTGTTTTGGGCTATAGCTATCAAGGGCCGCCCTTTCGCTTTGGCTATTTAGGGTTGGGAGAACCCATCTGTTTTGTCACCTTTGGGCCCATGGCCCTGGCCGCTGCTTACTATAGCCAAACCCAAAGTTGGTCGCTGTTGAATTGGGGCGCGTCCGTCTTTATGGGCATCACCACCAGCCTCATTTTGTTCTGTTCCCATTTCCATCAGGTGGCGGATGATTTGCGGGCGGGCAAACGATCGCCCGTGGCCCGGCTGGGCACGGCTCGATCAGCCGCCCTGCTGCCCTGGTTTTGTGGCACAGCCTTTGGAGTGGTGGTGGCGGGAGTTCTGTGGGGGGCTTTCCCCCTTTGGACGTTGCTCACGGGTTTGAGCCTGCCGATCGCCCTGCATTTGTGTCGGCATGTGGGGCAACACCACGACCAGCCCGATCGGGTCAGCAACAGCAAATTCATCGCCGTCAAATTTCATTTTTGGAGCGGTTTAGCCCTCAGTGGCGGTTTTCTGTTGGGGGCTTGGTTACAGTAGTGGCCAACCCCCCGGCCTAAAATCAGGAGGAAACTGGTGCGATCGAATCGCTTGAATGTGCAATTTCGATACTACGAACGCAACTTTGTGCGTCCGTTACAAACCAGCTATGGCAGTTGGGCCAAGCGCGAAGGAATTGTGGTGCGGCTGCGAGATGAAGCCGATCGATTCGGTTGGGGAGAAATCGCACCCTTGCCTTGGTTTGGCACTGAAACCCTGGAGCAGGCGATCGCCTTTTTACGATCGCTGGATGGGGAAATTTCACCGGCTCAACTGTGGCAAATTCCAGACACTTTGCCCTGTTGTCAATTTGCCCTGGAATCGGCCTTCAAAAGCCTGGCTAACGATCGGGAACCGGCCCCCTTTACCCTCCCGCCCGATCGCTTGGCGGCCCTGTTACCGGCCGGTGAACGGGTGTTGAGCAGTTGGCAAACTCCCTGGACAGCCGGCCATCGCACCTTCAAGTGGAAAATTGGCGTTTTTGCCAGCGAATTGGAATGGGGCTGGTTTGCGCAATTGTTGGGGAACCTGCCGCCGGAGGGCCGGTTGCGACTGGATGCCAACGGGGCACTCACGGAGGCCGCCTGTCGCGGCTGGCTGGAACGGTGCGACGGAGCGGGCGATCGGGTGGAATTTTTGGAACAGCCCCTGGCCCAGGTGGCTCCCATGCAGGCGATCGCCCCCCACTTCCGCACCCCGATCGCCCTTGATGAATCGGTGACCCAGTTCAAACACCTGCAAGCCGCCGTCCAAGGGGGCTGGCGCGGTTTGTTTGTCCTGAAACCCAGCATTGCCGGATTTCCCAGCCGCCTCCAGGCCACCATTCAAACCCGCGGCCTCGATTGCGTATTTTCTTCGGTGTTTGAAAGTTTTGTGGGCCAAGGGGCTGCGCTGCGGTTGGCGGAAGTGGGGGCGCGGCCTGGGGGCGCAAGGGCCTTGGGCTTTGGGGTGGGCAGTTGGCTGGATCCCTTGCCCCCTCGCTGGTTGGAAGGCCTATGGAACCGGCGATCCTAACGCCCGATTTGGCCTGGGCCGTGCCCGATCGCTGGCTGGCCACATTGCGCGATCGAACGGCGGCCGGCTGGCTGTGGGGCATTGAGGCCGAGGCGCTGCTGTGGGCCACGGAGGAACGAGCGGCGGCCCTGGCGCGATCGGGCTGCGGGGGAACTCAACGGCGAATTTTGCTGTTGGAATCGGAGCCATTGCCCTTTTTGGCGGGATTTTTCGCGGCCGTTGCCCAAGGCTGCTCCGTTTTTTTAGGTAATGCCCAATGGAGCGCCGCTGAACGAACCCAAGTGCTGACTTGGTTGCAGCCCGATCGACTCTGGGAAAACCAAGGCGAAACCATCCTAGACAAGCCCCCGGGCGGTCGTGCTCCCTTGCCCCCGACGGCGGAACCTTGGATTGGGCTACCCACGGGCGGCACATCGGGCCAAATCCGCTTTGCACTGCACCAACCCCGATCGCTGGCCGCTTCCGTGGCCGGCTTTTGCGCTTATTTTGCGGAAGATTGGCCCGGCCCCCAAACCCACAGCACCCTTTGCACCTTGCCCCTGTGCCATGCCAGCGGGTTAATGCAGGTCTTGCGTTGCTTTTGGGGCGGCGGCCGGCTAGCCCTGGCCCCGATCGCCCAAGGATTGCGTTTGAGGTCGATCGGGTTTTTGTCCCTGGTTCCCACCCAGCTCCTGCGGCTGCTGGGGCCAGAAACCCCGTGGCTCCAGCAATTTCGCGTGATTCTGTTGGGGGGCGCGCCCGCTTGGCCGGCCCTGTTGGATCAAGCCCAAGCGGTGGGGGTGCGGCTGGCTCCCACCTATGGCTCCACGGAAACCGCCTCCCAGGTAGCCACCCTGCGGCCCGCTGAATTTCTGGCCGGGGCCCGAGGGGCGGGACAGGTGTTGCCCCATGCGACAGTGGCGATCGAGTCAGACTGGGCCCACGATTCCCTTGGGAACAGCTCAACCCTTGGCCGAGTGGCAATCGCGGGGAATTCCTTGGCGGCCGGCTATCTGAGCGCCCCAGGGTTTACCCCTCTGGACACCACCGCCACGGGGCAATTCCTGACGGATGATCTGGGCTATTTTGACGGGGCCCAACGGCTGCATTTGGTGGGCCGCGCCAGCCACAAAATTATCACCGGGGGCGAAAATGTCTATCCCGCTGAGGTGGAAGCGGCCCTTTGGGAGACGGGATGGGTGGTTGATGTGGTGGTGGTGGGGTTGCCCGATCGGGAATGGGGACAGGCGATCGGGGCGGCCTATGTGCCGGTGAGCGCCATGATCACGCCCGACCAACTGCGATCGGCCTTGGGCGATCGGCTCAGTCGCTACAAAATTCCCAAACGCTGGCTACCCCTAACCCAGATTCCCCGCAACGCCCAAGGCAAGGTCGATCGGCTGGCCTTAGCCGCACAGTTTCGCCCATTCGGTTAAACCAAACCGGTGGACTCGCCTGCTCGCCACAGCCAAGGACAACCACGGGATTCAGGCGAATCAGAGAAATTTCGAGGAAGATGATTAATGAGCACTTAATCTTCCCCTTCTCCTGGTCATGATTCATGTTCAGTCTCGTTGTGCTGGGTTTGGACTAACCCACATGGGTCTTGTTTTGGGTGGTTTGTTGGCAGGGGTGACGCTCGGCGCTTTTCCGGGCTGGGCGATCGAGCCGCTTCAGCCGATCGCTCGCCGGGCCAACCCAATCCTGAACCAAACCCAGCGGCAACCCAAACAAACCAGACCCCCCGTGCGGGGCGATCGACCGATCAATGGCCGCGGGCGTGGGGCCGGAAGCTATAGCGGTTGCACCATGGAGGGGGCGGCGGATCCGGCCAAGCTGTTGGTGGCGCTGGTTCCACAGGTTGTTTGGGAAAATGGGGAAACGGTGGTTTTGGGCGAAACCCGCCATGCTCAGGCTGGGTTGTGGTTTTATGTGGGCTATCCAGCGGGCACGGTGTTGGAATGGGAATTGCAAGATGCGGACGGTTATGCCCTGGATCAGCAACGCCTGGTGATGGGTTCCCAAGCGGGGCTGTTGCGATTGCCCCTATCGCCCAACGGCCCGGGCCTTGCGCCTAATCGTTTCTATTCCTGGTATTTGCGGGTGAACTGTGCCAATCGGCCCGAGGAATCGGTGGACTTTGTGGCGGGCACGATCGTCCATGCGGCCAATGCCAAAACGGAATATTGGTTGGATCAGCTCGATCGGCTCTTGAGTCCCGGCGGCCAAGGGCGATCGCCCCAATTGATAGAACTCTTGGATCAGGAGGGCTTTAGCGATTTACGCGAGGCCCCCTTGGCCGCGCCGCCCCAGCTAGCGCCAGTCACCAATTAGGACAAAGGCGGCCCAATAGTGGGGATCGGCGGCGAGGTCGCCTTGATTATTCAGCAGCTTCAACTTGGCTTGCTGGAGGGCGCGGGCTTTGGACAGTCCAGCCAGCCACCCCCTGTAAAACTCGCTAAAAAGCCGATTGGCCGCATCATCGGCGGGAATATTCCACAGGGAAGACACCAGACTGCGCGCACCCGATCGCACCGCCAACCCTGCTAAACCCAAGGTTTCGTAGCGATCGCCCGTGGCCGTTTGGCAAGCGGACAGGGTGAGCAAGTCCAGTGGTTCCGATCGTTTGGCCCGGCGCTCCTTCAGCAACTGATCCAAATCCTCCATGTTGAGCTTGCCTTCCCAGGTCAGCAAGAAAGTGTTATCGCGCTGGGAACTGAATCGCCCATGGGTGGCCAAGTGCAACACGGTGATCGGTTGGCTGACCAAGGCTTGGGTCAAGGCCGTGGGCGTAAATTCCTGATTGAGCAAAGTTTGTCCCTTCAGCAGTTTTCCCAACTGGGCAAGCTGTTGGGGCACGGGAGCCAGGGCCGGAAAGTCCTCGCGCGATTCGGACAAGCCAGCCCACAGGGCCGGGCCGCGCCGTCCCCGATCGGAGGCTGGATCCAGTTTCACATCAGGGGCGATCGACAAGGCAAAGGATTCCACCAAATAGCGCTCCCCATCAAACAAGGCATCGATCGGCAAGTTCCGCAGGGAAGGATCCAACACACAAACCAACAGGTTAATGCCCGCCGCCGTCAGGATGGGGCGATGGGGTTCCAAAATCCAGCGATAGAGCTGTTGGCTATCCGGTTGTAAGGCGCGGCCCCTGCCCATTGTTCTGAAGTTGCGGTTGAGGCGCTGAAGGAGCTTGTCCAAGTCGGATTGGTTGATTGGCTGGCGGTGCAGGTTTTGGCGTTCTTGGCCCGTTTGGGGATCCTTCCAACGCACCAGGGTATCGATCGACCGGTTGGCCGATCCCGAGGCCAAATCCGGCGGCAATTCCGTGATGGCCACCACCACCACCGCCGCCCGTTCATCGGTAGTTGAGTCAGCCAACTGGAGCAAGTCCGATGGGGCGGGATTGTCGAGGCGACATTGCAGAAAATTCTCAATCCGTTGCAGTTGCAGATTTTGGAGCTGTTGGCTGGCTTCAATCCGATCGCTGGTTTCAGCCGAAGCGAACAACAGCCCCATTTGTTGGCGATAGAGCGGCTCGGCGCGATCGAGCCAGCCTTGCACCCCTTCCGTGTGCAATCCCGGCAGCCGCACACTCAGGCCCGCCAAACTGGAGCGGGCCGCTTGGGCAGCTTCAGCGGCCAAGCGGTAAGCAGCCAAGGCCTCGCGGGCTTGGCCCAAATGGTAAGCCATCCGCCCCAACAGCCACAGGGCCTCATAGTTCCATTCGGGCCGATCGAGCGGTTCCCATTGCTCAAGGGCCGATCGGGCCGCTTGGGCCGCCCCTGCCCGATCGCCCCCTTGCGCCAACACCTGACCGCGCAATTGCCAAGCCCAACCCAACAGGGCCCGATCGCCCAAGGATGTCGCCTGTTGTTGGGCCCGTTGCACCAGGGACAACACCTGCGCCATGGGCATCGGTTGGTTTAATTGGCTTAAGGCCCGGGCCGCCGCCAACTGCAACGCCACCGTCGATCGTCCCCCTGTCCAGCGCTGGGCCGCCAGTCGCAATTGTTCCGCCCACTCCGACGACTCTGGCCGCCCGCGTTCTGTGGCCAATTCCAATCGCCCAACCATGGCCGATCTCCACAGGGTTGGATCGGGCCCCAAAATCACCGCGTGATAGTGCTCGATCGCGGTTTCAGCCCAAGTGGCCTGCTCGGTGGCGGATTCGCCCAGGGTCGCCCGCCGACTAGCGATTTGGGCCAAAGTCAGTTCCGCCACCGCGCCCAAAACCGGTTTCGCCTCGATCGCCGCCTGCCAAGCCTGTTCAAAATCCTCCGCCAACAGCAACGCCAGGGCCAAACGATGTAGCCCCCGGGCCCGAACGGCGATCGCTTCCGGTTCCCGGGGTGGCTCCTGTTGCCAGTGGCGCTGCAAATCCCACAGCCGCACCAAGGCCCGGCGCTGGTTGCCGGCCCCCTGCCAAACGGCGGCCTCGTCAATTTGGCTGTTCAGGGTTCCCACGGGGTCGCCGGCCGCTTGGTATTGCTGGGCGGCCATTTGAAAAGCCTGTTCCGCCACACTCCACTGCTGTTGGAGGGCGGCGGTGGCTCCGGCCGCTCCCCACAGCCGAGCGGCCACGGCCGCCGACAGACCCCCCGCAAGGGCCGATCGCCCCCGATCGACCCAAGCTTGGGCCGCCGTGGTTTCACTGAATTGCAAGTGGGCCCAAGCCAGATAGCTCGCCACCAGCCCCAGGGTTTCCCGATCGCCCCGTTGCGTTGCTGGCTCCAGTACCGATTGCCAAAGGGCGATCGCTTCCCGGTAGCGACCCTCGTGATAGGCTTGCCGGCCCGCTTCGAGCAAATCATCCAGCGCTTGAGCTTGGGCCCGCTCTCCGAGACCCGACAGGGCGATCGCCCCGCCCCAACCCAACAAACCCAACAGTGATCGCCGAGACCAGGATCGATTCATGGTTCAGCTCCCCAACGGCAACTCGATTCACCCCCCGCCCATTGCACCGGAGCGCCGGCCATTAACTGAATTTGTTCGGCTTCTGTCCTTTGCCAATGGGTGGCTTCCAAGATCGGCTCCCGCAGCGGAGGGGTGGCTTCGGCTTTGGCGGTGGTCGTTGGGGCGATCGGGCGCAAGTCCGCCGTAAAGGGCATGGCTTCCAGGGTGGCCGCCTCGATCGGGTTTGGTGCTTGGCCGGCCCGCCCCAAGGCAAAAAACTCGATCGCCCTCGGATCCGATCGGGGGCCGCAGGGACTGGTAGGCTCCGGCGGCACACCCACATCACTGGGCAGGGCGATCGCCCCTCGGGCCGGGTCGGGATTCAGCACCTCCAGTTGCACCGTGCCGCTAAATTCTGGCCCCCGCGCCGAGCTAGCCGTAATATCACTGCGATCGGTCAATGCCTCTTGAAAAGCCGTCCCAAACACCCCTTGGGCCCGCAAGTTCACCCGTCCGCCAAAGTTGGTGACGGCATTGGCGGAAATGTCGCTATTGCCGAGGGCCACCAGAGTATCAGTATCAATCTCGATGTTGCCGCCGGTTGAGGTAAAGAATGCATCGGTGGTGATTGCGCCGCCATCACGCAGTTCGATTTCATTAGCTTGAATGCGAATGTTTCCCGCATCACCCGCGCCGGAGAGCGATCGAATCACGCTGTTTTCACCAATCACCCGAATTCGATTTGCCTGAATATCAATATTTCCTGCGCCACCTGTGCCCAAGCTAGTAGCAGTAATTCGCGCTCCATTTCGCAAAATCAATTCGGGAGTGACAATGCGGATATTTCCCGCACGCCCTGATGGAAAAGGAGTACTAGGATCAATGGAAATATTATCGACTGTGTTGAAATTTGTACTAGTGAAAAGTCCTGTTGACCTTTGTGGATTAGGACGTAAATTATCTAATTCGATCCTTTCACCAGCAAAAATATTAATTCTTCCACCATTACCTGCTACTTGTACTTGACCAGTTGTAGGATTAAGGATACTAACAGTAGCACTTTGAATTTGTGATCCTCCAACAACTCGGAGGACTTTAGTATAAATTTCAACTGTTCCTGATTCAGAAAACTTGCTGGAATCGAGAACTAACCTGTCACCGCTATGACTAGGATTTACATCGGCATTAGTAGATAAGATCGAATTATCCATTTCGACTAATTCTGTTGCATCAATAATAATCCTCCCATTGTTTGTAGACTTATCCATACTAGGAAGTGGTGATTGCGTGTAACGGTTGGTTGTAAGGGCTGCTCTATTTTTTAAGATTACTTGACTTGATTGGATCCTAATTTCACCAGGATCGCTAGAGTTTGAACTATTTGAAGAGACTAATCTAGCTTCTTCGTCTAATAACGAAAAGAAACCACTCAGTCTAGCTTGTCCTGCAGAACTCATATCTGAAAATGAAGAGGCTTCAATACCACCTCCAGTCATCGATTGAACATTACCAATGTTAATCGGTATAAATTCGCCGCCGATTAATGTTACAGAGTCCAGTGCTGTTATATCAATATTTCCTGCTGTGCCACTCGATAAGGTCAATGAGGAAACAGCCCCAGTATTTATAATTTCAAAGTTTCTAGATTGACTAACTAAATCTCCAGCTTTTCCCGATCCAGCCGTCCCTGAAAACAGACCTGATCGATTGAGTCTCACCATTCCCGTGGCATCAATCAACACATCACCACCCCGCCCCGCGCCGAAAGTGGATGTTAAAATCACCGACCCTTCACTCAAATCAATATTCTCTGCACCCAATACAATTCGGCCAGCATTGCCCGCCCCCAAGCTGACAGAAAACAAACCTCCAGCTACATCACTAGGCGCAAACTGACCAGCTAGTAATTGATTGATGAAACCAGCAAAATCCCGACCACTGGATAAGTTGATTGATCGCTGGGCCGTGAGGCTTAAATCACCACCCCGACCACTGCCCAACGTAATCGTAGAAACCGCCGATCGATCCGTTAGCCCAAACTCACCCGATCGCACCCACAACCCACGACCATCCCCCGTCCCCAACGTGTTCGCCGCCAACAACGCCCCCTGGCCCAGTTGCACCCGATCGCCAATTGCTACCAACTCCCCGCCACCATTGCCGCTGACCTCTAGCCCGCCCCCTTGGAAGGTCAGGTTTGCTCCTGGGGCGATCGGCGTATCCAGCAAGCGGTTGAAATTCACCACCGTTCCCGGCCCCGCCGCCACTGCCCAAATCCGACCCTCCGGCGCGATCGCCCAACCCTGCTCAAATTCCAATGACCCACCAAACAGGCCGATCGCCTGACCCGGTTTAACTTCTAACCCCGTAGGAACTGGGTTAGTTGATCGCGCCTCCACCCGAATTACTCCCGGCGCAGACCCATATTGCAACCCCACCGGCACGCTCATCGACAGCAACGGACGACCCGCCGGATCGTTGACCCCAAAACTCAGCCCATCGGCAAACACCAGGCGATCGGCTGTGCTGGCAAAAAACGATCCGCCCAGATCTAGGCGGGCATTGGGCCCCAACAAAATGCCCGCTGGATTGAGTAGGAAAAGATTAGCTGCCCCATTGGCCCTCAGTGTCCCATCCAGAAGCGATTGCTGGCCGCCAGTCACTCGGGCAAAAATATTAGCCACGTCGGCGGCGTTGTTGAAGTGAGCCAGCCCGCCCGTGGGAATCGAAAACTGCTGAAAACTATGAAACAGGTTGCTCCCGGCCCGATCGCCCCCCTCGATCGTCCATTGGTTGGGTTCTCGTTGCTGCACCGTGGTTGAAAGTTGACCATCCGGGGCGATCGACTCAGCAACCGCAGCAGTGGCCAAAAAACCTGCCATCAACCCATGGGTTACCATAACCCCCACTCCAACCAGGGAGATGGTGCGGCAGTTTAGCGCTTGTAAACCCCAAATGTGTGCCATGGAAGCCCTGACGAAACCAGACACATTTTATCGAACCCTAGCGAGCGGGCACGAATTACAACGACGGTGCAGTTAAAGTTTCAATAACTTTAAAATCCCCCAGCACCACTTGCGCCATGAAGGTTTCCCCAGGGTTTGCAATGAAATCAATTGTTAGACTTGTGTGGATCTCTGGGGTGGTCTGCTCCAGAGCTTGTCCCAAATGATCCAAAAGCGTGAGTTGCAAGTCGTTGGGTAAAAGCATTTCCACATCCGGATTTTGCAGCCGAATGGTGATGTCCCACAGCCGGAGACTCTCAGGCAAGTTCTCGGGACTGCTTGCTTCTTCCTCGGTGAGTTCATGGTGGCCAATGGCCACACTCAGAAGAATTGGCTTTTCCAAAGTCTCGATCACCAGGAGTTTCGCCCCTGTGATTTTCGGCTGTTTTCGGTAACCAACTCTAAAAGAATCTGGCTCTAGGATCTCTTGTAATAAACTGCTTAGGCTCTGCCAACCATGTTCGAATTGATTTTCGAGCCAAGGCATCATGGAAACGGCCGGTTTGGCTCCCGTTGGTTGGACTTCTGGATAGGTTTCTGGATCCGGCTCTGGGTTCGTTCTAGGATTAATTGCTGGGTTAATCTCTGGATTGATCTTGGAATCAATTTCTGAGCTGACTACTGGATTGCTAGTTGAAACACGCTGTTGACTAGTTTCAGAATTTACAGCGCGAGTTTCTGCAACCTTTGCATCCCACCACTCTAGGAAATCATCTAAAGATTGGAGTTCTGATAGCCAAATCTGTTCTCGATCGAACAAGGCCGATGTGGGTATAAAACCAATCAAAGTGGCTTCGGGGCGATCGCCTGTCTGCAAATCCAAGCCAATGGCAAAGTAGCCTACTCGATCGGCTTGGGATTCCAGTACAATCTCCAAGGAATCAGCCCCCGGAAAAACCGGCCGGCATTCTACTCGACCGACTTCCTCGATCGCCAAATCTGCCACATCATCAAATCCTCTAATTACAGGATCCCAGCTCTCGCAATTCTGATGGGAATGGGGAATTTGCAGCCAGTGCAACCAATCGCTGAGGGCTAGGATTGCCAACGTGTTGTGATAGATCACATCACGCTGGTCTGGATGCATTGCGGCCTTGGCAAATTGTTCAGCGGTGGCTCGGTGTTTGGCGCGCAAGGGAATTGTAATCGTTTCGTGAAACTGGTTGGTTTCTGTGGTTTGAGGATTGGGTGAAGTGGGGTCAAGGGTCATGATCTATTTGTCCGTCATTGGAGGATTGACCAACTCAATTTTGATTGAAATTCAAGTTTGTTTCAGGTTGATTTCAAGTGATCTTCAATGGCTAATGCTGATTGACAATACCAATTTTGAAAAACCAAAGACTAGGGATGGTAGTCCCCGATTTGAGTTGATCAATGCTTGGTCAATCGCCAATTAGAAGAGGCAATTGAAAGAAGCAACTAAAAATCTAAAGCCACCTGAATCGAGAATACTGTCTCCTCTTAGAGGGTTTTTGCTAAAGAATGGGTTTGACACTGAAAGAGTGACAAGAATGATAACAATGAAGAGAGTGGGTGTATTAGGAAATGAATGTCTAGATTTAATGAACCAATTCACGAGAAGAATTTTCTTGAAAAACCAAGTTCAAGGAAATTTTTGTGTAAATTAGGCTATTCATCGGGCGGTTGGAGCGACTGCTTAAAGCGCCGAACCGACTCAAAGAACTGGTCTTTATGGCGAGTATAGATGGAGCTGAGTGTATTGGCATTGACGGATAGCTCAATTGCCAATTTCCGCATACTCTTTCCTTGGTTTTTAGCATCAATCAGTTGTTCAAGGCGGATTGATCCGAGAACCACTTTTTGGAGCAACCCATCGGGATCTTGGGCTTTGTAAAGTCGCCAAACTTCCGATGGATCCAGCTCTTCTTGGGCCATGAGTGCTGACCAAGGGTTCATATCGGCGGGTAGCTCACCCTGCTCATCCAGGTTTTCCAGATCTACACCGACTGCAAAGGGTGTGCGCACGCCGGTTAAATCTCGAACAGCATCCTTGAACAAATACTGAAGTTTGTTGTTAAGCCAGGTCATGACTTCACCCCGATCGGGATCGTACTGTTTCTTTTGAATGACTGTGGGTAGCCAATCGAGCAAGCGACAGAATGCCTCGTGATAAAACTCCCCATAACGGGGGTGATCTCGATAAACCTTCTGGGTGCTTAGAGAACGCCGAAGCCGGTTCGATTCACAAACAAGTTTCACCACCTGTTGGATCGCTTTTTTGAACTCTAGACTTTGGGGCGGTAGACTTTGGGCCCGCAGCACCAAGGCCTGGAGGGTTTGATTTAATTGGCGATCGCGATCGGGATCGGGGGATCCTGGCGGTGGAGGCTGAAAGGTGAATCGCACCACAGACGAAGACCTGATAGACATCGATGTTGAGGCCGGCAATCATCTTTCTATCGCAGCGGTCACCAAAATTTGTGCAAAGCGTTGGTGCAAAGCGTTGAAATCAGTTGCGCTTAGTTTACGGCCGGGGAAGCTGGCGGGGCGATCGGGGACGGTGCAGTACTGAGCAAATCCTTGGCGGTGATGCCTTGGCCTTCGGGGCCGAAGTACCAGAGAGCGGCGGCGGCTTCCCCTTGGGTGATCGGTTTTTTAGGTTGCAGAAGGGTGGTGAACCCAAAGACCCGGCGAATGTTGGAGAGTTCGCCGTTCTCGCGATCGGCCGCGATCGCCCGGAGGGTCTGGGCATCTACCTTGGTTGCGTCCAAAAATCCCCAAGCCTTTTGCACGGTTTCCACGGTGGCCGGCGGCAAGGGACGACGCAAATCGAGGGGCACTTTCCACAGCACCATGGTTTCTCGCGTGAGGGGCCCATCGGGGCTGAAGGTGGGGCTGTTGTTGCCGGTTAAGCGACTGGGAATAATGCCCGCTTCGGCTAAGCCTTGGATGGCGGCGAAGTCTGGATCCGTGGTGGGCACATCGGTAAAGAGGGGCTGGCTGGTGGCACTGGCCGATCGCACCTGCCAGGCCGGGCGGTTTTGGAACAGTTGGTTATTGGCGCTCACGAGCCAGCGGGCAAATTGCCGCCGGGTCACGATTTGGTTCGGATCTTGGAGACCCTGAAGGCTGTCGAGTTTGCGCCAATCTTGCCAGTAGGGTTGCAATTCCTGAGAGAGGCTAGCGATCGGGCTGGGTTGAACGGCGGGGCTGGGGCTGGGGGCGATCGGGCTGGCGATCGGGTCAGGAGTCGGAGCGGTCAAGCTCGGACTCGGGCTGGGTTGAACGGCGGGGCTGGGACTCGCTTGCAAGGCCGGGTCGGGCGCGAGGGATTGCTCCAAGGCGCGGCTGGCTGCACCATCGTCGGCACAGCCGCCCAAACCCAAGGGCACTAGGCCGCACAGCAACCCCACCATGCCCGCCATGCCGAATCTCGACTTGGCCGATCCTGACATCCTCAATCTCGACATACCCGATCTCGACTTGGCTGATCTCGACTTGGCTGATCTCGATTTGGCTGATCTCAACGCAATCTCTACGCTATGCCAAATCTTCGAGGGTGTGGCACTGGGCCCGATCGCGCAGCAAATGATCGCAAACCACCAACGCCACCATCGCCTCCACCATCGGCACGGCCCGGGGCAGCACACAGGGATCGTGGCGACCCTTGCCCGCCAGCACCTTGGCTTCCCCGGTTTGATCGACGGTGTTTTGGGCCTTGCGGATCGTGGCCGTGGGCTTGAAGGCAATCCGGATCACGACCGGTTCGCCGTTGCTGATGCCGCCTTGGACTCCGCCCGATCGGTTCGTCGTCGTTCGCAGTTTGCCCGCTTCGTCCGTGTAAAACTCGTCGTTGTGTTCGCTGCCCTTCAGCAACGTGCCCGCAAAACCCGACCCCACCTCAAACCCTTTGGTGGCGGGCAGGGACATCACCGCCTTGGCCAGATCGGCTTCCAGGCGATCGAACACGGGCGACCCCAAGCCCATCGGCACATTCCGCACAACGCATTCCACCACGCCGCCGACGGAATCACCCTCATCGCGGATTGATTCAATCAGGGCGATCGCCCGTTCCGCAAAGTCCCCATCGGGCGATCGCAGAATGTTGCTTTCCACCTGTTCTGTGGTCACGGCCAGCGGGTCGATCGCCGCTTCGAGATCCTTAATCCGCTTCACGTAGCCGACGATTTCGATGTTGCCAAACTCCCGCAGGATCTTCTTAGCGATCGCTCCGGCGGCCACCCGCCCGATCGTTTCCCGCGCGGACGATCGACCGCCCCCTTGCCAGTTGCGAAACCCATATTTCGCGTCGTAGGTCGCATCGGCGTGGGACGGGCGATAGGTCTTGGCCATCTCGTCGTAGTCCTGGGGCCGGGTATCCTTGTTGCGCACCAAAATCGCGATCGGCGTGCCCAGGGTTTTGCCCTCAAACACGCCCGAAAGGATTTCGCACTGGTCGGTTTCCTTGCGGGGCGTGGTGATTTTGCTTTGGCCGGGCCGGCGGCGATCAAGTTCCACTTGAATTTCTTCGGCCGTTAGGGGCAACCGGGGCGGGCAACCATCGATCACAACGCCCACCCCACCACCGTGGGACTCGCCAAAGGTGGTGATCCGAAACAGATGTCCAAACGTGTTGCCCATGGTGACTTTGTGTGGTGCGGCGGTGCGATCGGCCTGTGGAGTGGCGCTGATTAGTCGAATTTGTATCCTATCACTCGCCTCCGCGTTCCCAGACTGTGGGCCGGAGAGGATAGACCTCTTGCACGAATTAACCCTCTCTGATCAAGATAGGCTAATTAACGATCATTTCGTAGGTTGGGTTGAGGTACGAAACCCAACAGCAGCAAGGCTTGCAGTGATTGAGTTGGGTTTCGCAAAGCTCAACCCAACCTACGGAACTAGCTGGTGGGCCTCATCGATCGGCACAGACAAGAAGCCCCATCGATTAGCACAGACAAGGGGCTTAAGCCCCTTGCCCCCCACGACGACTACCATTACTGGGGTGGATCAAGTGGTCCAAAACCCTGTTCCTGAAGCCAGCGATCGATGTCTGTCAAAACCCGATCGGGAATTTCCCAAGGAAACAGGTGTGCCACGCCGTCATAACAGTGCCACTGGCTGTGGGGTAAGCCGGTGGCGGTTTCCAGGCTGGCGATCGGGGTGATGTGGCGATCGCCCGCTCCGGCCATCACCAGTGCGGGGCAGCGAATTTTGGCCAAATCCGCCCGGCGATCATATCCAGCCTGAAGCGCCTGACGCAGCGATCGGGTGGCCGCCCCTGAGGTTTGCAACACATCCCACACCGCCGATTCAGCCAAGTAGCGATAGGTTTCAGGGGTGTGGCGTTGAATCAGGTAGCGCAAGAGCGATCGCTCGCCAAATTGCCGAATATTCCAAGCCCAACCGGGCCATACCCCATTCAACAAAGCTGCAATCAGGGTGTAGGCCAAGTCCCATCGTTGGCTGGGCATGGGGGCGCTGCGGGGACGGGCCGCCGTGGCAATCAGAATCAGCCCTTGCACTCGATCGGGATGTCGCAGGGCCAACTCCAGGGCCAAAATTCCCCCCAAAGACCAACCCAAGACAAGGGCTTGGTCAATTTGGAGTCGATCGAGCAGGGCCACCAAATCCGCAATGTGGGCTTCCATGGCAAAGTCACCCCCCGATCGACTGCGGCCATATCCCCGCAAATCCGGCGCGATCGTCCAGAATCGATCGGCCCAATGGCGCGTAAACACTCGCATACTGCGCCCAGAGCCGGGGTGACCATGCAAACACAACAGCGGCAGCCCCCGGCCGCGGGTTTCCACATGGAGTGCTTGCGGGATGGTTTGAGGAATTGCTGGGGCCTGTTCAGAAGCAGCCAACGGTTGATCAACCTCATTACCATAGGAACATCGATATTATGATTCGTAGTTCGATGGCCGAGTTAGATCGTCTAGTTCGGTTGAGATCGCCGAGTGAGATTGCTGAAGTTTTGGATCGCCGAGTTCATCGCCCGATCGCAGGCGGCCCCGCCTGTTCAATAAACAACGGCCAAGACCAGATATGACCCACCTATGACTAACGCTGATCGATCGCCCTTAGCCAATCCTGATGCACGCGGTTCCGACTCCCGCTTCATCGATGTGCCCACCCGCGATAATTACGATCGGGATGCGGTGCAGGAAATTTTGCAACTCGCGATCGCCCGTCGCCAAGATATTGAGCAATATTCCCGCAGTCAGCTTCTGGAATTGGCCGATGAAATTGGGATCGATCGCACTGATTTGTATGCAGCCGAACAGCGTTGGTTGGCTCAAAATGGGGATCGATCGCAACGCCAACAATTCGTGGCCGCCCAACGGCAGCGCCTCAAGTTAAACCTCGGTAAATTTGGCATTGTCAACGGTTTTTTATTACTGATTGACTTGGTTTCCTCGGGCCATTTGGGCTGGTCGCTCACCTTGGGTTTGGGGTGGGGAATGTTCATTGCCCTGGATGCTTGGAAGTCCTTGCAACCGGATACGGAAGACTTTGAAAAACGATTCCAAAAATGGCAACTTCAGCAAAAAACCGTGGATGACTGGGATTAAAGCGACTCCAAATTCTGGCTGAATTTTGGATCAATTGGAGCTACTGAACCCAAGTCTTAACTAGGCGGTGACCACCTGAATGGGCCCCTCGATCGCGCTGTTGAAAAACTGGCGCACGTAGGGATTATCAGTGGTGTCAATTTCCTGGATTTTCCCTTGCCAGCGAATGCGCCCATCATATAAAAACACCACCCGATCGGCTGTGCGACGAATGGTGCTGTCCTGGTGGGTCACGACCACATAGGTTGAGCAAAAATTGACCTTTTGGCTCAGTTCCCGCATCAGGTCTTCCACAATTGTGGAGGCGATCGGGTCAAGGCCAGCTGTTGGCTCGTCATAGAGCAACACTTCAGGAATGGGTGTGCCATCGGGAGCAGGATTTTCAATGATGGCGCGGGCAAAACTGACCCGTTTTTTCATGCCGCCCGACAACTCCGCCGGGTAGCGATCGGCAATGGCCGGCAACCCCACCCGCTCCAGGGCGCGATCGACCAATTTTTGAATTTCGCGCGGGGGCAACTGACCCGCCTCCAGCAAGGAAAACCCCACATTTTCGCCCACCGTCAGGGAATCAAACAGGGCGGCTTGCTGAAACACCAACTTGATTTCTACCCCCTCTGGTTTGTGGCTGTCGCCCAGCAGGCCTTGGCGGGGTTCTCCTAACAAATAAACCTCGCCTTCGTCGGGTTCCAACAGGCCGCTAATCACCCGTAAGATGGTTGATTTTCCCGTGCCGGAGGGGCCAATAATCGCGATCGCCTCGTTGGGATAAATGGCGAAATCCACTCGATCGAGAATTTTGCGATCGCCCAGCGTTTTGCTGACCCCGCGCAGTTCCACCAAGGGGCGATCAAGGGGCAGCGGGTTCGCCGATCCACCACAAACCAGGGATTGAGACATGGCTGGAATGATTGGGTGATTGCTTGCTGTGATTGCTTGCTGTTTTGGATCCGATCGCGGCAAATTTGGCGGTTGATGGGTTGCGACCAATGGGTTGCGATCGATGGGTTGAACTGGTCTTGCCGCACGAACCAGACCGACTGACCAGCAGCCAGCATTCCCAGCCATGCCAGCCCACCGAGCGGGCTACTCATCCCGGGATCCAATCCGCAACGCGCTATCCTCATGGAAATTACGACGGTTGGAAACGGTTAATTCCGTTGCTCGCCATTTTAGCCCGCCCGTTTGCGGATCCAGGCTGGGGCGATCGGGATTCAGGATTAGCGGATTAATCACCGGCTCAATCACCGCCAACAACGGGGATCCATGGGTGTTAAGCCTACGTCCTTAAAGATGTTCTTGAATACGTGCTTGAAGGAGACGGTAGCCATTGGCCAGAACCCGATCCCCCACCAATGGTTTAATTCCCCTGCGTCCCGGTAACTGCTGCCGTTGCCGCCGTTGTGGCCCCAGTGCTTGTTGTTGATTCTGCTTGCCTTGGCTTCGTTTGTCCGTTTTTCCCCACCTTTCCCTTGAAGAATCGACTGTCCTACTCAACCGTTCACTGGCTCAGCAACCTACCGCGAGCCATTTTGCAGCGTCGCGCTCCCAAACGGGTTAACCAATGGGTGAAGTGGCTTGCGCCGGGTTTGTTGGTCAAGCGCTGGCTGTTGACCAGTGCGAGCGGGGCGGTGTTGGTGTGGTTTGGGGCGGCCATTTGGACAAAGCAAACCCCGGTGTTTTACACCACTCAGTTTTTGCAAGAGTTTGTGGGGCGCTTGGCCACCCTAATTCCCAATAATGTTTCTGGGCCGCTGGTGTTGGCGGGGGGGTTGGGGCTGGTGTTGTGGGGACAAACGCGCACCCTGGGAACGATCGCGGAAGTGCTGATGCCCGATGGGGATGAGGAGTTGATCGATCGCCTCTTGACCCATCGGCGGCTGAATCGGGGGCCGCGCATTGTGGCGATCGGGGGTGGCACGGGTCTCTCAACCCTGTTGCGAGGCCTCAAGCAATACAGCGCCAACATCACGGCCATTGTGACGGTGGCGGATGATGGCGGATCTTCAGGACGGCTGCGGCGCGATTTTGGGGTGCTGCCACCGGGGGATATTCGCAATTGCTTGGCGGCCCTGTCGGCGGAAGAGCGGCTGATGACGGCGTTGTTTCAATATCGCTTCACCACCGGCAGCGGGTTGGCGGGCCACAGCTTTGGCAATTTGTTTTTGACGGCCATGAGCGACATCACGGGAGACTTGGAACAGGCGATCGATGCCAGTTCCCAAGTCCTGGCGGTGCAGGGGCGGGTGTTGCCGGCCACGCTGGAGGATGTGGTGCTCTGGGCTGAGCTAACCGATGGCCGTTACGTGGAGGGCGAGTCGAACATCAGCGAGGCCCATGGGCAAATTGCCCGCATTGGTTGCACGCCGTCTAATCCTCGGGCCGTGCCTCGGGCGATCGAGGCGATCGAGTCGGCGGACTACATCATCATTGGCCCCGGCAGCCTCTACACCAGCGTGATCCCCAATCTGTTGGTTCCAGAAATTACTGAGGCGATCGCCCGTTGTCCGGCTCCTCGGATCTATGTGTGCAACGTGATGAGCCAGCCGGGAGAAACGGAGGGCTACACCGTTTCGGATCATATCCGGGCGATCGACCAGGCCTGTGGTCACAAATTGTTTGATGCGGTGTTGGTGCAAAAAAATCCCCCATCCCCCAAAACCCTCGATCGCTACGCCCGCGAACATAGCCACCCCATTCAGCTCGATCGGGAAGCGGTGGCGCGTCTGGGTCGCCGGATTGTGATTGCCAACGTCATTGACGAAGATCCCCACACAGGCCTGATTCG
Source organism: Limnothrix sp. CMB-01 (assembly GCF_055193175.1). Lineage (NCBI taxonomy): Bacteria > Bacillati > Cyanobacteriota > Cyanophyceae > Pseudanabaenales > Pseudanabaenaceae > Limnothrix > Limnothrix sp. CMB-01. The sequence goes on along the minus strand of NZ_CM143720.1, from coordinate 3,910,724 downwards.
CCACCACTCGGGCAAGTTAGCCCGCGTGCTGCTCCGTTGGTTTGATCGCGCTGCTGCTCACAATCTCGAGAATTCTTAGGGCCAATTGCGCCGTTGCCCTGGGGCCAAAATCGCTGATCGGCTGGATCGGGTTGAGCGGCGCGAAGGAGTCGATCGCTTGAAACGGTTCGATCGGCTCCATATCCAATCAGAATTCATGCCCTGGAACCTGCTGCACCTGTCGGCTGGGGACTTGCTGTTGGGGGGGTGTTTTGTAATTTTGAACGATTTATTTCAGTAATTTCACGCAAAATTGATGTTATACTATTGAGATCTAAAATCAATAATATTTTGTCTTTGTTCTGCCTTAGATCGATCTAGAATTCGCTAGAATGACGATCAAAACTGATTCATCGCCGCTTAATTATCTTTTCATAAATCAGATTGAGAATCATTATCTTTTTGATGGATGCGAAGGGATTTGGCTCTGGGCTGGCGACCTTGGGAGGGCAGTGATTTTGAGGAATTGCTGCCAGCTTTTGATGGTTAAAGGCTGGGGATGAATTCAGTTTGCAATGGACTCAGATTTTTCGTGTGAGGTTTGCATATGTCTCGGTTCCATTGGCGATCGCGCTTAACCCCGATCGCTGCCCTGGCCCTGTTGGCGGCGGCTCCCGCTGCACCGGCCTTAGCCCAATCCGTTAATTCCACTAGCCCTGACTTGGCCAATCCCGACTCGATCGGGGCCGTGGCCGACACCAGCGAGCTGATCAACGACCTCAACCAATACGGCCAAGAGGGACGCAACCGCCGCGCCAGCAGCGCCGATCAGGTCACCTCCGTCTCGCAACTGTCGGACGTGCAACCCACCGATTGGGCCTTCCAAGCCCTGCAATCGCTGGTTGAGCGCTACGGTTGCATCGCCGGTTATCCCGACGGAACCTACAAGGGCAACCGGGCCATGACCCGCTACGAGTTCGCGGCCGGTTTGAATGCTTGCCTCGATCGAATCCAAGAATTACTCGTGACCAACGTGGCCGACTACGCCACCAAGGCCGATCTAGAAGTCCTGAAGAAATTGCAGGACATGTTCAAGACCGAGCTGGCTGCCCTGCGGGGTCGCGTAGATACCCTGGAAGGTCGGATTTCTTACCTGGAGAAAACCCAATTCTCCACCACCACCAAGTTGACCGGGAACGCCATCCTTGGTTTGCAAGGGGGAACCCTCACGGGCGATGACGACGACAGCAACGCTGAAAACGTCACCTTCAGCAATCGGGTGCGACTGGTGTTCAACACCAGCTTCACGGGCAAAGACACCCTGACCACCCGTTTGGAAACCAACAATGTTCAGAATCCGCTGAACGATGTGACGGGCTTGGGTTCCCTGAGCTACGGCGACGGCAATAGCAACCAAATCAGCCTGACCTATTTGGGCTATCGCTTCCCGATCGGGGAAAAAGTGGAAGCCCTGGTGGGAACCACCGGGTTGGATTTGGATGACATCCACGACACCCACAACCCCTTCCTCTATGGCGATGGTTCCGGGGCCCTGTCGCGATTTGGCGATCGGCCGCCCGTGTTGCGTCAACCGGCTGATGCTGGGGTGGGCTTGGTTTGGAGTCCCAGCGATCAATGGTCGATCGGGGCCGCCTACATGGCCGGCAACGCCGCCAGCCCCAGTGATGGCAGCGGTCTTTTCGGCGGTAGCTACAGCGCCAGCGCCAGCTTGAACTACAAGAGCAGTGACAGCCGCTTCAGCGCTGGCCTGTTCTTTGCCCACAGCTACTACTCCAACGACGATTACCAATACGCCGACGAAGACTTGGGCCTATTGGGTCGCACCGGCACGCGCCGCACGATCAACCCCTTTGGCGACCATTCCGCGATCAGCAACAGTGTTGGCCTGCAAGCTAACTATCTGTTCTCGCCCAAGGTGGGCTTGAACGGTTGGGTTGGTTACACCAAGGCGGAAGATGCCCAAAGCGACGACAGCATCGACGTGCTGAACTGGGCTGTGGGTTTGGTCTTCCCTGACTTGGGCAAAGAAGGCAACCTGGGATCCTTGTTGGTGGGTCAGCCGCCGACGGTGATCAGTGCGGATGGCGTGGAAGAGGACGATGAAACGCCGATCCACGTGGAAGCGCTCTACCGCTGGGCCGTGAACGACTTCATTTCGATCACTCCGGGGGTGATTGCGGTGTTCAATGCGGACACGGGCAACGACAACAACACGGCCATCTTGGGCGTGGTGCGCACCGAGTTCAGTTTCTAGGTTCCTGGTGCTCCTGACCCAAAATCAGGGTTTGAACGATCAATTGGGGCGAATGGTTCGATCGTTAAACTTGAGCACAAAACTTGAGCACAAACCGGATGATGACCCAAATTACGGGGGAGAAGCGATTGAGGTGATTGGTGTTGTGGAAACTGCTGAAATCGGCTGAAGCCGGATCAATGGCGGTTGCTGAATATCCAGTGGCTCGATCAACTCACGACCCGTGATTTTGTCCAAATTCCCAATCATTCATGGAATCATCGTTGCCCAATTCTTGAATGATTTTCTCGTTCTTTTATCCTCACCTTTTTGACGAACTGCGATCGCTCGATCGCAGTTTTTTTGTTGAAGAACTCAGTCGTAGCAACAAGGGGATTAAGCCCCTCGCTGCCTAACGATCTGGTAACAGCAACAGTCATCTAATTTGACCTATCAAAATAAGCTTGACGCGCTAGTAGGGTGGGCACTGCCCACCTCATAACTGCTTTATGGCATCTGTAATATGACGTACCAATCGTTCTAGGTAAAGGCTGTAACTACAGATAATAATTATTGACTAAGGGATTCATCATTCCAACGACCAATCGCTACGATCGCCCGTTTTGGTAGAAGCTAGCCAGCTTGTTCGCGAGGGCCATTTTTTGGCTGGTGCAGTCCGTTTCGCGCATTCGACGGCGCAGCAGTTCCGTGGCGCTATACATCAGGGCTTGAGCTTGGTCTGCATTACCCAGGGCCCGATACGTGTCGATCGCCCCTTGGGCCGCTTCTAAATACCAATCTGGATGGCGATCGGGCGTGAGGAAATTGAGGGCTTGCTCAAAACAGAGTCGCGCCTCTTGCAAGTAGGGGAAGGCATCGGAGTGGCGCTGGCCTTCGTCCACATGGGCCCGACCCTTGTGATAGTGCAAAATGCCGCAACCGAGGGCATAGTCTGGGGCTTGACGATCGAGGGAGTCGATGCCCTGATTCCAGTTTTTGAGGGCGGCCGCATAGCCGTGGAGCCGCCAAAGGACACAGCCCCGATTTGCCCAAGATTTCCAGTGACTGTTTTGGGTGAGGGCCAAGGCGCGATCGAACGCGGTCACCGCCTCGCCTAATTGCCCCAGACTGTCCAAGGTGAGGCCACAGTTATTCCACACATCGGGATTATTCGGATCGCTGGCCAAAGACTGGTGAAAGGCTTCCAGGGCTTCCTGGTGGGCCTGTTGGCTATCGAGGGCAATGCCTAGGTTATTCCAAGCTTCGGCATATTGAGGATCCAGGTCGATCGCCCGTTGATAGGCCTCGCGGGCTTCCTGGGTGCGGCCCAAATCTTCGAGCAAGTTGCCACGATAGTTCCAGGCTTCCTTGCAATGGGGATCGATCGACAGGGTGCGTTCAAAGGACTCCAGGGCTTGGGCCCGTTGACCGAGCTTTTTCTGAAGCATTCCCCGGGCGAACCAGGCCGTGCTGGCGGTGGGTTGCAACTCCAAAGCCCGTTCATAGGCGGCGGCAGCCTCGCCCCAGCGGTCTAGGGTTTGCAGCAACCGTCCACAATCGAGCCAGGCATTGACAACGTTGGGATCAATGGCCAGGATGTGGCGATAGGCGGCGAGGGCTTCCTCGTGGCGCTCCATGGCAGCGAGGGCATGGCCATAGTTCCCCCAAAGATCCATTTGGTGCGGAATTCGTTGCAGGAGTGCCTCCAGTTCCGGGAGAGCTTCGGCATAGGCCTGGGCCCCCACAAGGGCGATCGCCCGGCCGTGGCGAGCAACGGTTAAGTCAGATTGGATATCGAGGGCCCGTTCAAAGGCTTCGATCGCCCCAGGATAATTGCTGGCTTCGAGCTGCTGAAGCCCCAGATCCAACCACTGTTGCAACAACCAGTCCGCAGAATGCTCGGGCATGACGGTTACTTCGCTAACCATCTCCTCTGGGGGCACTGGGGGCAACCAATCCGCTCCCCCAATTGCCCCGGGCGCAAGATGTGGCGGCCCAAATAGGGTCACCCCGGGCGACGACGCACCATTAAACGGATCGGAAAAGGATAGGGGTTCCACAGGCTGATCGACGAGCTAACGCGCGATAGGGATCCAAAAGACGGAATTCAGCGAGGTTAGGCGATCGAGCGGTTTCGGGTGACAAGGGGCGATCGGGGATCGTTAGGGTCAGTCAAGCACGCTCATGTTGACATCAGGAATACCAAGCTCAACCCATTCCGTCAATTCCCTAACCGACAAATTGACCCAACTGTCAGCAGTTCCTGGGATTTAGCGAGCATTCTGGGCAGCAGGGTCTGTTTTGATCGACTTTGATCGACGGTTAGGGCTTTTTTGTGTTGTTGGGGCCGTTTTCAGGTTCTAGCGGCGGCGACGGGGACGATCGCCGCGATCGTCCTCAAAGTTCTCGAAATCGTTGTTCTCAAAGTCATCTTCAAGATCATCAAACCGCCCGCGCCCCTCGGAGGCATCACGCCGATCATAACGGGCCAGGGCCCGATCGCGCGGATCCGGGCGGCGGGCTAAGCCGGTCTCCTGGCTCGGGGCCGGACGGCTGGGCCGACGCGATCGACGATTTGGCGGTGGGTCGCTCAGCTCCCGGCTCACCTCCTCAAAGGCTTCCCGTTGCAACAGGGGATAGTCACTGATCCAAACTTGGCGATCAGGAATATAAAAATCAGCCACTTGGGCCACTCGTCCCAAATCGGGGCGATCAGACAAAATCAGGGTTTGCGCCCGCATTCCCGGCTTAATGCCCTTGTGCTCGCGACGCAGCGGAGCCTGCAAACGGGTTTCAAATCCCGTCTCATCGCCCACTTCCAAGTTGAGGCAACGCTCCCGGTTTTCCACAATCACCAACTCGCCCTGGCGGTTCACCGTTTCCTCTTGACCCACCAGCTCTTCGGTCACATAAACATCCAGAATTTCACCTTCCCAAAAACCGCAATAGCCGAATTTGCGCACCTTGCCATTGCGGAGGCTGGCCCAATAGATGGGGGCCCAAAACCAATAGAGCGCTGCCGCAAAGCCCAGCACAAACCAAATGGGCCCCGTCGCATCGCCCGTGGCTAGGCTGCCCAGCCAGGTCACCACCATGCCCACCACGGAAATGGCCAGGCGGCGAATGAAGTCCGCCGGCCGCCCCCAATAGAATTGGTATTGCGGATAGGTGGCGATCGAGGGAATCAGTCGATCGAAAGCGTCACGGGTCAGCGGAACCAGCATAGGTTGTTCGGAGGCGGTTCTGAGGAAGTTTCTGAGGAAGTCACTGAGGCGAGTGGACAAGGTTAAGCCATCGGAGGGCAGCCAGTCGCCCTCACAAGGGGCTGAAGCCCCTTGCTGCCTAGTGATCAGGTAACGGCAACGGCCATTGGCCTTGACCGATCGACATCAGGTTGTCGCGCTGCTACAGCAGTTTTTCAAGACCATAAACCAAGCACTTCAGGTCAATCAGCTTCCGAATCGTCAGCAACACACCGGGCATATAACAGGCCCGATCGCTCGTGTCGTGGCGCAGCGTGTAGATTTGGCCCGGCGCACCAAAGATCACCTCCTGGTGAGCAATGAGACCCGGCAAGCGAACGCTGTGAACATTGATATTGTCGCCGGCCAAGCTGCCCCGCGCACCGGGAATCAACTCCTTTTCTTCCACCTGTGCCGGATTGAAGGTTTTGCCCAATCCAGACATCAGTTGCACCGTTTGCAGGGCCGTGCCGCTGGGTGCGTCGGCCTTTTGGTTGTGGTGCAGCTCAATGATTTCCACATGATCGAAATATTGGGAGGCTTGAACCGCAGCCTGCTGAAGCAACACCATCCCGATCGAGAAGTTGGGAATGATGGCGCAACCGGTGCTGGCCTTGTCGGCAAATTCCGCCAACTCGCGCACCTGTTGCTCACTCAGCCCCGTTGTGCCGATCGCGGGTCGAATGCCATAGGCGATCGCCGATCGCGCATTTTCATAGACCGAACTGGGGTGCGTGAAATCCACCATCACGCCTAACTGTCGCTCTTGGGCCGCCATGGCCAAAGTCGCCTCTAGCTGATCCAAAATCGGCACTTCCAAGGGGCCGCAGCCGACCACTTCGCCCACATCCTGGCCCACTAGCTCCGGCGCGCGATCGACTGCCCCAATGAGGGTCATATCGGGCGCAGCCGCCACCGCCTTCACCACCTCACGGCCCATCTTGCCAGCCGCACCAACCACCACTACTGGAATTGGGGAATTTTGAGTCATGCCCATTCACCGCCGCGTTAAAGACAAACAGAATCGGTCAACCAAATCAAACCAACCAAGACCAACAACCTAAAACAAATAGGCAACCTAAAACAAACTCCTGCCATAAACCAACCCCTGAAATTCGTCAGCCCCCGAAAATCAGCCAGCAAAGACCGGCAAGCCACCCCGAACCCGCCCAAAACTGCCGCCCGGGCCAGGGCCAATGTTCACGCTTCGCTCACAGTCGATCGAGTATTTTCAAAGCACCGTATTAATTGCTACTTGGCTGACTTTGGGGTCTGAAGATGCTGTGGAGCGCTCTTTGCGTTGCAATTTGGTCATATTAGACCCGAAAATATCTATTCTTCGCAAGAATAACGACTAGGGGCAAGCATAATCAGCCAAACCATAACCGTGATTATGCGGAAAATGATCCAAGAATGCTTCCTCGCCAGAAGCTGGGTCAGCGATAAGATATTGGTAGTTTGCCGTGATGCGGCTTCGTTTGCGCCTCAGCTTTTGAGGAGAGCCTTGTGACTTTCTCGATCGACCCGTCTGCCGAGAGTTTGCCCGACGGTGCAGAGAGACCCGTTCTGCGTCCTGATTGGTCGGTGGCCCGCTCCAGTCTGTTGATCGTGGACGATCGAACGGACGATCGCACTCTTTTACATCGACTTCTAGCGCGTGAGGGCTATCACATCCTGCTGGCGGATAATGCCCATCAGGCTTGGCAGCAACTGAAGCACCATACCTTTGACCTCATCCTATTGGATGTGTATCTGCCCGATCGCAGTGGCTTTGCCCTTTGCGAGGAGCTGAAAGCCAACCCAAAAACTGCCGATATTCCGATTATTTTTACTGGCAGCTCTGATGGCGGCTCCAATGGCAGCTTAGATAAAATTCAAGCCTTCAAGGTGGGTGGCGTTGACTATTTAATCAAGCCCTTTGCCCTTGAAGAAGTTTTGGTTCGAGTCAATACACACCTGAAAATTCAGCGAGCTGCCAAGCTGGTTGCCGAACAAAACCAGCGGCTAATAGCGGAAGTGGCGGAACATGAAAAAACCGCCGCCATTCTGCAAGAACAAAAGCAATATTTACGCATTATTTTAGACAACATTCCTCAGCAAATTTTTTGGAAAAATGCTGACTTGGTTTTCTTGGGTTGCAATCGAAGTTGGGCAGAAGCATCCGGTTTAGGGGATCCCGAAAGTGTGATTGGCAAAACCGATCAGGACTTAATTGAAGATCCAGCCATTGCCGAACAATTTCGGGCCCAAGATCGCCGCGTGATTGAAACTAATCAACCCATTTCCCATCAACTATTACGAAAATATCGTCACGCTGAAGGGGGTCAGCCCATCTGGCTAGATTGCTACCGTGTACCGATTCGCGACGAAGCGGGGCAAGTGATTGGGGTTTTAGGGGTTTTGGATGACATCACCGATCGCAAGTTGGCGGCCGATGCCCTGCAACAGGCGGAGGAAAACTATCGCAGTATTTTTGAAAATGCCCTAGAAGGGATCTTTCAAGCCACTTGGGAAGGGCGATTTATGAGTGTAAATCCAACCTTGGCCCGCATTTGTGGCTATGGATCGCCTCAGGAAATGATGGAATTAATCACCAATGTGGGTCAGCAGCTTTACGTGCGATCGCACCGGCGCGAAGAGTTTTTGGCTTACATGGCTCAATACGGAGAAGTATCCAATTTTGAGTCGGAAGTTTACCGGAAAGATGGCCGGCGAATTTGGATTTCCGAAACCGTTCGTAGTGTTTATGACGCTGGGGGCAAGTTTCTTTACTTTGAAGGCATGGTGCAAGAGATTACCGAACGTCGCAAAACAGAGCTGGAATTGCGACAACAACGGCAACAATCGGAGCAATTATTGCTGAATATTTTGCCCCAGAAAATTGCTCAGCGCCTGAAAATGCAACAGACGGCCATGGCCGATCGCTTCGAGTCGGCAACGGTGCTGTTTGCGGACATTGTGGGGTTTACGGAATGGGCTTCCCAAATTCAAGCGGCGGAGTTGGTGTCCTGTTTGAATGACATTTTTTCGGAGTTCGATCGCATTGCTGAACGCTATGGGGTTGAAAAAATCAAGACGATCGGGGATGCCTACATGGCCGTGGGGGGCGTACCTTCGGCGCATCCTAACCATGCCATCAACACGGCGCGGATGGCGTTGGAAATGCAGCAGGCGATCGGGCAGTTTCAACGCAAAAATGGGCAAACCTTTCAGTTGCGAATTGGGCTGAATACGGGCCCCTTGGTGGCGGGGGTCATTGGCATTCGCAAGTTTATCTATGATCTCTGGGGCGACACGGTGAATATTGCCAGCCGGATGGAGTCCCAGGGGGAAGCAGCCAAAATTCAGGTGACGGCTTCCACGGCGGCCCTGTTGGGCGATCAATTTGTTCTAGAGCCGCGTGGCCCCTGGCAAGTGCGAGGACGCGGGGAAATGCTCACCTACTGGCTGGTGGGCGAGCGACCGCCAGCGCCGGATCCCGATTTTGCCGAAAGAGCCGGTGAAATAGCTGATGACCCCAGGATGAATCATCTGAATAATTTTCGTGATTCTAATCCGGGTGATTTTGACCCCGATCGTGCGGCGGGGAGTGATCATCCAGCCGGCGATCGGCCAGTGGCGGGCAGTCAGCGCGGGGACTTTGATCCGGAGGTTGATCCCAAGGATTTGAATTCGATCGATCATAATGGGCAGACCCCTACCCATCCGGCCCGTTCTGGGGCTGGCCATGCCGTCGATCGCGCCACCGATGCCCATTCCTAAGACCGCCCCCAGTCCTTCCTCAACCGAGTCCCCCTACGACTGGATGGCCCAGGCCCTCCAGACGATTCACCGGGCCCATTGGCATCGATCGCCCCAGATCCTGAGCGGCCGGCCGGGGGCCGTGGTGGAGCGCGACGGCCGCACCCTGATTAACTTCGCCAGTAATGACTACTTGGGGTTGGCGGGCGATGACCGGTTAATGGCCGCCGCGATCGAGGCGATTCAAACCAATGGAACCGGCAGCACTGGCTCACGGCTGATTACCGGCCAGCGAGCGTTGCACCGAGAGCTAGAACAGGCGATCGCCCAACTAAAACAGACCGAAGACGCGATCGTCTTCAGTTCCGGGTATTTAGCCAATTTGGGCACGATCGCCGCCTTGGTGGGCCCGCGAGATTTGATTTTGAACGATGCCTATAACCATTCCAGCCTGCTAGCGGGAGCCAAACTCAGTGGAGCCACGGTGGTGGACTATCGGCATGGCGACTTGCAGGATTTGGGCGATCGGCTCCAAAGCCACCGTTCCCACTATCGCCGCTGCCTGATCCTCACGGACACGGTGTTTAGTATGGATGGGGACTTGGCTCCCCTGCCGGAAATTCTGGACTTGGCGGAGGACTTTTCCGCCATGGTGTTGGTGGATGAGGCCCATGGGACGGGGGTTTTCGGGGCCACGGGGGCCGGCTGCGTGGAGGCCCTGGGGTGTAGCGGGCGATCGCTGATTCAGATGGGAACCCTCAGCAAGGCCCTGGGCAGCTTGGGGGGCTATGTGGCCGGCTCGGCCACCCTCGTCGATTTTTTGCGCAACCGCGCCGCCAGTTGGATTTACACCACGGGCCTGTCACCCGCCGACACGGCCGCCGCCCTGGCTGCCATTCGGATTGTGAACCAAGAACCTGATCGACGGGCCGCCCTTTGGCACAATACCCGATCGCTCCGTCAAGCCCTTCAGGATTGGTTAGCCACCCAGCCCGCCGAACTCACCCAGGGCGATCGCGCCTATCGCCTACTGCCCAGCGAATCGCCTATTCTCTGTTTGCAAGTGCCCAACCCAGCCACCGTCAGCCAATTGGGGCGATCGCTCACGGAAGCCGGCCTGTGGGTCGGAGCCATTCGACCGCCCACCGTGCCCACCAGCCGCCTGCGCCTGACCCTGATGGCCACCCACCAGCCCGAACATTTAGCTCAACTCATGGCCGCCCTGAGATCGGCCATTCCCCCAAGAGCCTAAGGGGGAAGTGGCTCCCCGCTGCAACCTTAGGAAGGCAAATTTCTAGGGCTGTTAGTGACCTTTCCAGGCATTTTTCAAGGTCAATCAATCCCAAGCCCAAATTCATAACAAGCGTACCCTGGCAACTCCTAGAACCCGTTTGTGCTAAAATCTTGGAATGTTTTGAAGTTATAGGGCTTTAGGCAAATTTAACCTGCCTAAGATGTCCAATCTGGAGCGGAGTGAGCATGACCAGCAACTATGGGGCAGATCAAATTCAGGTTCTTGAAGGGCTTGAACCTGTCCGCAAGCGACCGGGAATGTACATCGGCTCCACTGGGCCGCGCGGTCTCCATCATCTAGTTTACGAGGTGGTGGACAACTCGATCGATGAAGCCCTTGCTGGTTATTGCACCCACATTGAAGTGGATCTGAATGCCAACGGCTCCGTCACCGTCACCGACGACGGCCGCGGCATCCCCGTTGACATTCACCCCCAAACCGGCAAATCCGCCCTCGAAACCGTGATGACCGTGCTGCACGCGGGCGGCAAATTCGGCGGCGGTGGCTACAAAGTATCCGGCGGTCTCCATGGCGTGGGCGTGTCCGTGGTGAATGCCCTCTCGGAAGAAGTGATTGTTGAAGTCAAGCGCCTGAGCCAACGGCACGTTCAACGCTACAGCCGAGGCATCCCCCAAGGGCCCCTGACCAGCGAACCCAGCGACGATTCCCAAACGGGCACGCGGGTCACCTTTTTGCCCGATCGCGAAATTTTCATCACCGGCACAGAATTTGACTACGCCACCCTCGCCAGTCGGCTGCGGGAGCTGGCCTATCTGAATGCGGGCGTAAAAATCACCTTCAGCGATCACCGGCTGGAGCTGTTGCGCACCGAGCAACCCAAGGTTGAAACCTACTGCTACGAAGGCGGCATTCGGGAATATGTAGCCTACATCAACCGCGATCGCCTGCCCCTCCACGAGGAAATTCTCTACGTGCAAGGGGAGCGCGACGGGGTGCATGTGGAAGTGGCCATGCAATGGTCGATCGATGCCTACACAGACAACCTATTCGGGTTTGCCAACAACATCCGCACCGTGGATGGCGGAACCCACCTGGAAGGGTTGAAGGCCGTTTTGACCCGCACCATGAACGCGATCGCCCGCAAGCGCAACAAGCTGAAAGATGGCGATGCCAACCTGGGCGGCGAACATATTCGGGAAGGCTTGACGGCGATTATTTCCGTGAAAGTGCCCGATCCAGAATTTGAAGGACAAACCAAAACCAAACTCGGCAACCCCGAGGTACGCGGCATTGTGGATTCCCTGGTGGGGGAAGTTTTCACGGAATATTTGGAGTTCCGGCCCGGCGTGGCGGACTCCATTTTGGAAAAGGCAATTCAGGCCTTTAATGCGGCCGAAGCGGCCCGCCGGGCCCGGGAATTGGTGCGCCGCAAGTCGGTTTTGGAATCGTCGCCCTTGCCGGGTAAATTAGCCGATTGCAGCTCGAAGGATCCGTCCGAATCAGAAATTTTTATTGTGGAAGGAGACTCGGCAGGCGGTTCCGCCAAGCAAGGGCGAAACCGTCGATTCCAAGCCATTTTGCCCCTGCGTGGGAAGATCCTAAACATCGAAAAAACCGACGATGCCAAGATCTATAAAAACACCGAAATTCAGTCGCTAATTTCTGCCCTGGGATTAGGCATCAAAGGCGAGGAATTTGATGTTTCCCAACTGCGTTATCACCGGGTGGTGTTAATGACCGATGCGGACGTGGACGGGGCCCACATTCGCACCCTGCTGCTCACCTTTTTCTATCGCTATCAACGGGAATTGGTGGAGCAAGGTCACATCTGCATTGCCTGCCCGCCCCTATACAAAGTGGAACGCGGCAGGAATCATCAATATTGCTACAGCGATCGGGAATTGCAGCAGATTTTGGCGGGCTTCCCGGCCAATGCCAACTACAACATTCAGCGGTTCAAAGGTTTGGGTGAAATGATGCCCGATCAGCTTTGGGACACCACCATGAACCCGGAAACCCGCACGATGAAACGGGTGGAAATCGATGATGCGGCCGAGGCCGATCGAATCTTCACAATCTTGATGGGCGATCGGGTGGCTCCCCGCCGGGAATTTATCGAAACCTACGGGGCCAAGCTGAACCTCACCGACCTGGATATTTAGCCTGCATCTCTAGGATTCGTGGGAGCAAGGGTAGTGCCTGTGCAGTGATGATTTTCAGTGAAAGATTGCTTGCTCAAAGACGCTCTCACCTGCTCATCATGATTACGGCACTATCCAGTTTACAGCGGGCATTCTGGCTGAAGTCTTCTCACAAAATTTGGAGAAGGTACTTGCGGTTTCAAGGGCGACCAAAGCTATTGGCGAAGCTGTGAAGTACATTCCAGATTCAGCAAGAAGCCACTATCCTGATGTTCCCTGGCGAGATGTTGCCGAGATGCGAGATCAGTTGGTTCATGATTATTTCAATACAGATATAGAAATCGCCTAGAAAGCGGCTTAAGAAGATATTCCTCAGTTAGAAGTAATAACTTCTAGGGTGCTAGCTGATTCGGAAAGCCAGATTTAGTGAAAATGGACTAGGTAGTACTTGTGGATGACTGCTGTGCAATTAGTATCATTACTTCGCAGACGCTACTTAGTCAGACATCGTTGTCAACCCAATTTATAAGAGAGCATATTTTAATTTTGTAAAGTTTTCATAAGATTTCAAGAGATTTAGGTATTGTAAAAGTGGGATATTTGGCTGTAGGCAACAGGTTCAAGAATGAAAGGAGAAGTGCTAAAGCGATTATTCCGTGCTGTTGCCAGTGATGACTCACAGGCGATACAAAGCATGTTGTCCATCGTGGTAGAGGAAGAACGCAAGCTAGGGCATACCACCCTTGCTAATCAACTCGAAAGCATTCTGCGGAAAAGCGCCCATCTTGTCAAACCCGAAAATTCATCATCAGATTCTGTACGAGAAAGCCCTGCAACTTCTTCAGAGAGAGCCACGCCTAAAGCATCCGAAACACATACTCTCACCCTCTTATCGAGTAAACATAGATTCAATCATCCGTTTATTGTTACGATTCCTCGTGACAGTTTGAGGCATCATATGATCCTTGCCGATGCCATAGAAACACGATTTCGCCGTATTGAACGGGAATATGCTGCTCGTGATCGACTTGCCCATCATGGGTTGCGCTATCGCCAAAAGATTTTGCTTTATGGTTCTCCAGGGTGCGGTAAAACGATGGGAGCCGAACGTATTGCTTGGAATACCGGCTTAGCCTTAGTTAAAGTTCGCTTTGATGCAATGGTTTCCTCGTATTTAGGAGAAACCGCTACCAATTTGCGTGAAGTATTTGAAGCTGCTGTTGCTTCTCCTTGTTTACTTTTTATTGACGAATGTGACGCACTGGCTAAATCGCGTGAGGATAGCCAAGAGGTTGGTGAAATTAAGCGTGTAGTCAATACATTCCTCCAACTACTTGATGAGTACGAAGTCTCAAACGGCTTACTTGTGGCTGCAACTAATTTGACCAAGTTTCTTGATGAAGCTGTTTGGCGAAGATTTGATGATGCTATTGAAGTGCCAAAGCCAACAGAACCAGAAATTGAAGCTATTCTTAAACAGACCCTCTCTTCAGTTGAAGTTGGCTCAATCGATTGGAATTTAGTTGTGCATAAAATGGTGAATTTTTCGGCTGCACAAGTTACGAGGGTTGCTCAGGATGCCGCAAAACGAGCCATTCTAGATCGTGAAGAGCTAGTCATTCAAGAACATTTAGAAGAGTCAATCCAAGACATTTTAGTTTCTCATGCCTGATAGCTCCGAAAATTTTCCTCACATTTCACTTCACCTTGTTAAAGAAGGGATAGCCTCTGCTCCACCAGGAGGTGGTGGCAGAGTTTCAGCAACTACCTTGGCTAACAGGGGAGATGCATGTGGACATGGTAACAAGCTGAAATCTTCAGTTGATCTCATCACTACAAATTGGCAAGAGGAGAAGAAAAGACGAGAGGAAGAGGGCAAACCTGAATTGCCAGATGCAGTATCCTTTATCCTACAAGTAGATCCTGATTTATTTGATGCAGATGATCTCAAGAGCTTTGGTATTGAGGTTGTTGCTGATCTTGAGCAGGGATATATCATTGGAGCTTCATCTGATACAGGGCTATCAGAACTTAAGAAAAAGATTGAAAAGCTGATTCAGGAAGGTAAGGGGAAGACAAAGATTCCTGCAATTTGGGAAATTCTAGAAGGAACTCAACGCCCAGAATATATTCTTTCTGAAAGTCTTAAAACAGAATGGGAACGGATTCTAGAGCAACAGGAGTATATAGTAGACATCGGCATTGCTTGTATCAATATACAAGAGCAATATTCAAGATGCCCTAAACGTAAGAAAAATGAAGGAAATGAAAAATATCAGCAACGAGTAAATAAATGGTTAGACAAGCACAATTTGTCTCCTGAAGAATGGGATGACTTATATTCAGAACGAACGGATCAACTTCAAAAATTCATTAACCAATACAATGGTGAAATTCTTAGAAATATAGCTGGTGAAGAAATAGGAATTTCACGTTTACCAGATAGCTTTTCTTGTCGTATTCGGATTCTTGGAAAAGGGTTGAAAGATCTTGTCCTCAACTTTCCGTATATTTTTGATGTCAGTGAACCTGATGAATTTAATCCTCTTTTAGTGACACCCAATGGATCTGAATCCGACCGGGAACTGTTTACGCTAGAACCTCCCGATCCTAATGCGCCTAAGGTCTGTGTGATCGATAGTGGTATTCAAGAACTTCACCCCAAATTACGGGTTGCGATTGATTCACAGTATTCCAAATCATGGGTGCCTGGAGAACTTGATATGACTGCTGACTATGTTCGAGGAGGTGGACATGGTACCAGAGTTTCTGGTGCTGTTCTTTATCCTCGCGGTATTCCTACTACAGGTCGTCAGCAAGCAATATGTTGGATTCAGAACGCTAGAATTCTTGATGGTAGCAATCAGCTACCTAAAAAACTATTTCCACCTGAAGTGCTGGAAGAAATTGTAGAATTTTACCATCACCGTACCAGAACTCGAATTTTCAATCATTCAGTTGCAGGAATCGCTCCCTGTCGAACCCAATCTATGACTCCTTGGGCAGCCGCAATAGATAAGTTGACTTGGGAAAAAGATATTTTATTTATTGTCGCTGCGGGAAATATTGAAGCGAATTCGAGCTTTGTCACTCGGCTATCTATATATGCACATATGAAGGCTGGGCGGCCTTATCCACAGTATTTATTAACTCCCTCTGCACGAGTTGCAAATCCTGCCCAAAGTTTTCAAGCATTGACGGTAGGTTCAGTTGCTCATACTACTTATCAAAATCCTCCACTTAAATCAGTGGCAGAAGTAGATTATCCTTCTTCCTTTTCTTGTTCAGGGTTAGGGATTTGGGACACTATCAAACCAGAAGTAGTAGAGTACGGAGGAGATTATGTAATTGACTCACCTACTTCGCCAAGCTTCACTAAACCAGAGCCAGTTTGTCCTGAGCTAGTAAGATCTACGCTTTACGGTGGTAAAGTTATCAGTTCTGATGCTGTCGGCACTTCTTTTGCTGCCCCGAAAGTAACTCATATTGCAGCCACTTTAGCGACAATATTTCCCCAAGAAAGTACTTTATTGTATCGTGCACTTATTGTTCAGTCAGCACGCTTACCCAATTGGACAAATGAGTCCGCCGCAAAACTGTATCAAGGAATTAGAACAATGGGCTATGGAATTCCCAATCTTGATAGAGCGTTGGGTAATTCTCCCAATCGTGTAACTTTGACAACTCAAGGCAATGAAGTTATCCGCGCTCGGCAAGCCAAAATTTATCAAGTACAAATACCAGAAAGTCTTTTAAGGGAAGGTGAAGGTTTTGAGATTTTGATTGAAATTACTTTGTCCTATGTTGCTGAACCTCGCCGTACTCGTCGACATCGGAGGAAATATCTATCAACATGGCTTGATTGGACATGCAGTAAAAAAGGAGAAGATCCTCAAAAGTTTTTAGACAGGGTACTCAAGGAACACAATGAAGCTCCAGAAGATGCTGATGAAGGTGAAGGTTTATTTCGTTGGACTCTTGGCAAGAGACAGTTCAGATCTAATGGTGATGATCAGCGAAAACCCAAAGGAATTGATGGAATCGTGAAAAAGGTTTCTAGAAGTGCAGGAACCGTCCAGAAAGACTGGGCATTAGTTCAATCTTATGATTTGCGTGAGGGGTTCTGTGTCGCTGTAGTAGGGCATGAAGGGTGGAATCAGAATTCAGAGGCCACTGTTCCTTACTCTTTAGTTGTCAGTTTTGAAGCTATCAACTCGAAAATTGCAATTTATGATGCGTTTGTTCAGGTTCAGCAACCTCTACAAGTGCAGCAAGAGGTGCGTTTGAGTATCTCCTAAGGTAATATTAATCCCCCTACTATAATCACAGTCAAACCGATGTCTAACAACCATATTACAGCGGATGGAAAAGAGGCTATCGGCAGATGAGAAGGTGACTGGCCTCCGCTGACTAGAGGCGTTATACGGCTGAGTTATGAGGGGAGGCGATCGCGCAAATTCAAGGAAAATCTACAGCTTTTGCCTTGCCGAATTCAGTACACGTCAGTTCGGGTTAATCGTGTAGCTCAATTCCCAACACAGCCAAATCGAGGGACGGTTTCTGGGGTTGATGACAGTAGGCAATCAGTTCACTGGGCAGATACACACAACAATTGACCGGACTGCAGTGACGAGAGTGTTCAATCTGGTAACGGTTCTTGAGATTGAAACTCATGGAGTGCTCACGCTGGTGTTGCTTGAAACCATCCTTGAGCAAGTGTCGCATCCATTACGTTTCAAAATCTTGGCAGAAGTCGTCGATTTTGCAGAACAGAGCTTCTAACCTGAGCACGACGGGGTTGGGTTAAGGCTGGTTTGGATTAACACCTCAGCTTAACCAGTCCCGTCTTTCTGCTGCTTCCCCTATTCCGAACTGACGTTGGCTTAGGCTGCGGGATTGGGGGCTGGCCCATAGCTCTCGGCCAGTCGATCGATCCAAGGTTGCCAGGGGGTCATCTCCGCCCAATCGGTCAAGTTGAAATGTAAGGGAGTGAGGGTGATGTAGTTTTGCCGAATTCCTTGCACATCGGTGATCAGGGGCGAAGTTTGGCCCCCGGGCATGGTTTCCGGGTCAATTTCTTCAAGCACTTCTCCCGACAGCCAATAGTAGGTGCGGCCACGGGGATCCACCCGCTTTTCAAACAGGTCGTGATAGCGCCGGAAGCCGAGTTTGGTGAGCTGCACACCCGCGATCGGGCCGTCGGGCGCTGGGATATTCACATTCAGCAGCATTGGCCGGGCGGGCGGCTGGGCAATGAGTTGGGCCACCGCTTGCACGGCAAACTCGGCGGCGGCGCTGAAGTCAAGATGACCAAACTTGGCCAGGCTGAAGGCAAAGCTGGGAATATCCTCCAGCAGGCCTTCCATGGCCGCCGAAACAGTTCCCGAGTAGAGCACATCGGTTCCCAGGTTGGGGCCGTGGTTAATGCCCGACAGCACCACATCGGGCTTGCGATCGAGCAGGGCCCCCAGGGCCAGCTTGACGCAATCGGCGGGCGTTCCAGAACAGGCCCAAGCGGTGACGCTGGGGTGAAACAGGTTAGGAACCAGTTCCGTGCGAATTGGATCCTGAAGCGTCAGGCCGTGCCCTGTGGCGGAACGCTCCCGATCGGGACAAACGATCGTCACTTGGTGACCCGCTTCAGCGCAGGCATTGGCAAGGGCGCGAATGCCCAGGGCAAAAATCCCGTCATCGTTGCTAATCAAAATATTCATGGCGAGATATGCATGGCGGATCGAGAAGGAATAGCCGATCGAGGAGGGGTGGCCGGGAGCCGTTGGAATCCCGAAGCGCAGAACGATAGGGCAGAACTATTATTGACTATGGCTATCGACTGTGACCCATTGAGTGATCTTCATGGGTTGCAGCCATCGTTGAAGCCAAATATTGGAGCCATTGAGGTTTCCGGCTTCCCAAACGCTCCATCCGTTGATTGGCACCATCATGGCAACCGAAATCGCAATGCAACCGGCCGCTGCGCAACTGCTGGAACAGACGGCGCGATCGATCCAAAATCCCCAGACCGAGCCTGAGCGTCCGCGACCCGCTGCCGTGGTGACCGCGATGAAAACCGTGGAAACCCAAACCCGCCGCGATCGGGTGCAGCTCTCGGAAGGGTCGCTGGTGGGTCGCTGGCGTTTGGGGGTGGTGTCGCCCAAAAAGTCGGCCCAGCGCGATCGGGGGTTTTATTTTCCGGCTTTTGCCCCGGCCTATCTGACCTTTTTGGCCAACGAAGCCACGGGGGCGATCGCCCGAATCAAGAACCGAGTGCAGGTGGGGCCGATTTTTATGGAGTTTTCTGGCCCGGCCCGGTGGGTGGGCCAGCGGAATTTGCTGGCTTTTGATTTTTTGGAACTGGCGATCGGGATTGGCGATCGGGTGGTTTATCGCGGCCCGGTTCGGGGCGAGCGGCCGGCCACAAAGGCCCTAACCCAGGAGCCATTTAACCGCCGGGCGATCGGCTATTTGCCCTTTTTTGCGTTCTGCTGGGCCGGTGAATCGGGGCTGGCGGCTCGGGGGCGCAGTGGCGGCCTGGCCCTGTGGGTACGGGATCCAGAGCCAACCAGCCCCGATCGGCCCTAGCGATGGGCCACCACGGGCGTGCCCACTTCTGCCCAGTTGAAATACCAGCGGGAGGTGGATACCGGGAGATTGGTGCAACCGTGGCTCATGGGTGTGCCGAAGTTGTTGTGCCAGTAGGCTCCATGGATGCCATAGCCCCCGTCGTAATACATCGTGTAGGGCACATTGGGCACGTCATAGCCGGGGCCACGCATCCGGGTTGATCGCAGCTTGGTGTAAATCGTCCAAGTGCCGGGCAGGGTGGGTGTGCGGGCTTTGCCGGTGGAAACCGCATCCGTGCGGACTTGGCGATTTCCTTCCCAGGCGGTTAAGCGTTGGTTGCCGATATCGACTTGGAGCCAACGAACATTATCCAGCCGCTTCAGAATCGCCATCGATGCCTTGGGATTAAAGGGCAGCTCTTTGAAATTCACCAGGCCGGTGCTGGCGGCTTGGGCCATGGCCCGGGTCGATCGCTCCAAAAAGCTCCAGCGTTGATCGGTGATGGCAGCCCAGCGGGGTTGTTGGTCGGGCGTGGGCTGGTTCAAAACGGCCAGGGTTTTGGTCAGTTGTGCCCGCTCCCACTGATCGAAGTAGTAGTGAGCGGCACTGGATTGGGCCCCGGCCCAGGAGGCGGCAAAGGTCACCAGTGCCCCCGCAATCAAAAACTTGGGCCGACGTAACCACTGGGGCGGCCGTTGTCTGAGTTCTCGGGTACGATCGACCACTCGATCGCGGGTGTCATCGAGTTTTGCCAGCAGCCCTGTCATGGAGGTTCCTAAAAAAAATTTGCAAAATCTGCCAAGTCTGCAAAAAATCTGCCAAGTCCGCAGCACAGCGATCGAGCAGGCAGATTGTTTCGCATTTTAACCGGGCAATTTTCGTGGGGCCAATGATTGGGGCCACGAAGTGCTTGAAAGATAATCGGTTTCCCAGTTGATTTTCTGCTGTATCCGGTTAATTGGCCAGACTGTCGCCGGGCGGTTGGTCTAGGGGCGGAGATCTTCGAGCGGCGGGGTCGTCTCTGGAAGACAGTGGGGGGCCACCTGTTCAGCCAAGCGACGGGCCCGATCGCGCACTTGATCCCAACGACCAGCGGCCACGGCTTCCGCTGGAAACAGTTCCCCCGACAGGCCGATCGCGATCGCCCCGGCCGCCAAAAATTCCGCCGCATTGGCCAAAGTGACCCCCCCGGTGGGAATCAGCGGCATGGGCAACACGGGCACGAGTGATCGCACGTAGGCTGCTCCGCCGACCGCCGAAATGGGAAACACCTTAACGCTGCTGGCTCCGGCCCGCCAAGCCTGGGCAATTTCCGTGGGGGTCAAGGCTCCCGGCACGATCGGAATGCCGGCCGCCACCGCCGCCGCGATCGCCCCCGAGTCGCCAAAGGGCGCAAAACCAAATTGGGCCCCCGCCGCCACCGCTTCCCGCACCATGGCCGCATCCAGCAGCGTGCCGGCCCCAATTTGACAGTGGGGCAAGCGATCGCGCAGTTCGGCCACCAATTCCGCCGGCCGAACACTGTTCCAAGTAATTTCAATGAGTCGCAGGCCCCCTTCGGCGGCCGCCTGGGCCATGGCCAGCCCCTGAAGCCAGTTGTGCGATCGAATCACGGCGATCGCGCGATCGTGCCGCAGCCGCTGCACCCAGCGCGATCGCACCGTTGCCAAGGTCGTTGTCTCCCCCTTGTCCAATGGCTCCCCCGATTGGAACTGACTGCCTTCCTGCGGTTTCAGGGGGTCTGCCGCATCGCCATTACCCAACACTGGCTGATTCACCTTGCTAGGGGGTAATTTCCGTGGGCCCATCAAGGGGCAAGGATTCCAAATCGATGATTTCGTCCGTTTCGGAAGGGGCTTCCGGGATCACACTCTCGATCGGGGTTTCCATGGCTGCGGCCGCTTCCTCCGAGGGTTCATTGTCCGGGCGCACCCGCCGAATGGGCACATTGGCAATCAACGCCGTGGTGCGAAGGTCGTTTTCCAGCATGAATTGCAATCCCTCGCTATCAATTTCTACATAGCGAGAAATCACATCCAAAATCTCTTGGCGCATTCGATCGAGCGACTGCGGCGAAAGATCAGTTCGGTCATGGGCTAACAGCAATTGCAACCGCTGTTTCACCACGCTGCGGCTGTCGGGATCGCGGGCAAAAAGTTTATCGAGAAGTTCGCTTAACATGACGCAGATAACGCAGCGCGCTGGATCGAAGGGCGATCTGAGGGAAAAAACGAGTTGTGGGTTGAGGGCTGGTTGCCAACGGAGCCAAAACCGCCCGGTTGCTTGGTTTTGTGCCGGTCATGGGCCCCGGGCGATCGCAACAGCCCTTGCAGTCAAGACACACCACCCAAGGGATGAGACCAGCTTGGCCAAGGTTGAGCCAGCGGTCAGGGAAGCTTCCAGCGGCCGATCGGGAGCGGCTCGCCCATCCAGGCTAACCGCGAGGGCTACCCTTCAGCCAGCGCTTCAGCCGCTTCAGCAAGGAATCGTGGCTGGCGGTGAGATCTAAAAATTCCACGTTTTGACCCTCCAGACGGCGGGCAATGTTACTAAACGCCATCTTGGGCACGGAGACTTGCTCCGACAGCACCAGCGGTTCCCCTCGGTTGGTGGAGGTGATCACCCGTTCATCGTCGGGCAAAATTCCCACCAACGGAATCGCTAAAATTTCGCGCACATCGTCCACGGACATCATGTCGTTGGCTTGCACCATTTGCGGCCGCAGCCGGTTCACCACCAACCGAACGTTTTTGATGCCCTCGGCCTCCAGCAGACCCACCACCCGATCGGCATCGCGCACGGCGGCAATTTCGGGAGTGGTGACGATGATGGCTTCGCGGGCGGCGGCGATCGCGTTGCGAAAGCCCATTTCAATGCCCGCTGGACAGTCCACCAACACATAGTCAAAACTTTTGGCCAGGGTCAAAACCAACGCTTTCATTTGGTCGGGGGTGACCGATTCTTTGGTGCGGTTTTGGGCGGCGGGCATCAGCACCAATCGGGGCTGTCGTTTGTCGCGCACGAGGGCCTGCTCCAGGCGGCACTCACCGGCCAGGTATTCCACGGCGGTGTAGACCACGCGATTTTCCAGACCCAACAACAGGTCTAGGTTACGCAGGCCAAAGTCGGCATCCACTAGCGCCACTTTTCGCCCCAGTTGCGCCAGGGCCATGCCCAAGTTGGCGGTGCAGGTGGTTTTGCCTACGCCACCTTTGCCGGAGGTGATTACGATGATGCGGCTCATGGGATTGCCTGATAGTTGACAACGGCTGAAGGGTCGATCGAGAAGGGTGGATTCAGAACGGCCAAGGGCGGTGCGATCGGGCGGAACCCGAAAAGACACCTCAATTTAGCATGGCGATCAAAGGGCGATTTGACTATCTGTCGGGGGGTGGAGGCAAGCGTTTAGGCGGGTGGTTCCCCCAGGCGCGATCGCACTTCATTTTTGGCAAAGTCGGCGGCCGGTGAGATTCGGATCCCTTTTCCGGAAATGTAAGCCACTTCCGGACAGGGCACATCGAGCTTGGACTCGGGAACCCGGGCCGTGCGGCTGGCAATGCGCACCTGATTGGTCGCCAGGTTCAGGGCCATGATGATGGCGCTTTCGTTGCCATTAATGCCCGCGTGGGCCACGCCACAGAGCCGCCCCCAAACGAGAATGTCGCCCCCGGCCACGATCGCGCTGCCGGGGTTGGCATCGCCGCGAATCACCACCGTGCCCGGATAACGAATTTCCACCCCCGATCGCAAGGTTTTGTCCAAATACAAACAATCGGGCGCAAGGTCGAGGTCAGGATCGGCCGCGATCGGTTCCTGGGTGGGTTCGGGCGGTGTGAACTGAAGGGCATAGCCCATTTCGATCGCCAGGGCTGCGGTGGCGGGATGGTTGGTTTCCACCCGGGTCAGCCGCAATTGCACCTCCTGAAGGGCATCGGCGATCGCCTTCAGTTGCCTGGCTTCCAAGGTGCGATCGATCGCTTGCAGCGTGACGGGCCCGTCGGGTGTCCAGCCCCGCTCCCCCCCATACAGCCGATGCATCAATTGCTGCCACAAATCGGTCCAGGCCAAGCCCCGATCGGGCTGTTCGGCCACAAAGTCCGGCGGCAGCACCAGGCGCACCGGTTGGGTTCGATCGGCGCTTTCTTTGCTTTCTTGGCTGTCTTTGGTGTTGCTGGTTTTAATCTCGGAGGGTTTGGCCTCGGAGAGCGTTTGGGCAGAAGAATTGATCTCGGCAGCCGGGATAGGTTCGATCGCCTCAGGAGCCGCCGCTTCTGGCTGGGATTCGGCTGGGGATTCTGGCGGCGATTCCCGACCCGTCGCGGGTTCTGTCTCCGCAGATTCGAGAGATCCAATAGATCCAGTAGATCCAGTCAATTCAGCCCAGCCCGGAATCCAAAGGCGCACTTGGGGCCCCCGTTCCCCAGTCAGATCCGCCACGGGGCGATCGGCTCCCGTCAGCAATTCTCGCGCCAGCTTGGCCGCTTCTGGCGACAGGGGCGGCAACTCGGCCACAGGAACTTCGCTGCCGGTTTCCGAGCCGGTTTCGGTGGGCGATTCAGCCGGGTCATGCGCAGTTGAAGGCTGTTCGGCCGGCTGCTGGGTGGTTGCGGATGTGGAGGGCAATTTGGCTCCCCGCAAGGGCATCGCCAAGGCCGACACCAAATCATCGGGCAAGTCATCGCCGTGGGCCACCGGCCGATCGGGTAATTCCTCCGGCTCTGGCAAATCTTCTAAGGCTTCCAGGTTTTCTCCTGCAAGGGTTTCTAAACTTTCTAAATTCTCTAAACTTTCTAAATTCTCTAAATTCTCTGATTCTTCAGGATGTGGGTGCTCAGAAAATGCAGCAGCTTCAACCATGATCAGCAAACCGGGCGATCGACCCGACAACGGATCTATGCAGTGTACCGGACGGCCGCCGGCTCCGTTGCTTGCGGCTCCAAAACGGCAAATTTCGAGCGCGGGGTGGACAATCCCAAATTCCAACTCAAATCGCAACTCAAATTGCAACCCAAATCCCAAGTCGGTGACCCCATAGACCTCTTGCGCGAATCCGCCGCGCGATCGCCCTCGGGATGATTCTGAACAGCACCGCATCCTAGTGATTTTTTGGAATCGGGTGATCTAGCATTGGTCGAAGTTCGATCGAGAGTAATTCATGGGGCGGGTTCTCCTTTCAGCGGGCCATGGGGGCTATGAAAACGGGGTTTTGGATCCTGGCATTATGGCGGCAGGAACCACCGAAGCCCGGGAAATGATTTGGCTGCGGGAAGCCACGGCCCAAACCCTGCAACGGCGGGGCATTGAAGTGCTGACGGTTCCCGATGACTTGAGCCTGCAACAGACGATCGCTTGGATCAATGCCCGAGGACGCGCCGGGGATGTGGCCTTGGAAATTCACCTGGATGGTTCCAGCAACCCCGCCACCCGAGGCACGACAGTCTATTTCATTGCGAATAATCAGGTGCGCCAAACCCAGGCAGAAATCCTGTTGCGATCGACCCTGGCGCGGGTTCCCCAACTCCTTTCGCGGGGGGCATTGCCCGACACGGCCACGGGGTTGGGGAATCGGCTGTTTTGTCGTCAACTCACGGTTCCTTCGCTGTTGGTGGAAGTGGGCTTTTTAACCAACGAGACCGATCGCACGATTCTCAAAAATCAAGGTTGGGGCATCGCCACCGGCCTCAGCGATGGCCTGCAACAAATTCTGCTGGAATTCCCCGCCCAGCCCTACAGCAGCATTCAAATCGAGGTGAATAATCAGCGCTATCCCGAGCGGGGCGTGCTGATCAATGGCAATTCCTACATCCCGATCGACCTGGCCGATCGCCTGGGCATCAAAGTGGCCACCAACCCGCAAATCGTCCGAGTGCGCTACCAAAACATCGTTTACTTCAAGGCGATCGACCTGCGGCAATACAACATCTCTGTGGGTTGGAACAGCCAAACCCGCGCCGTCACCCTCCGCACCAACCTCTTGGTTTCCAACACCTTGAAGGGGCAAATTATGGGACTGGGCAGCACCGTTGATGCCCAAATGCTGACCTTTCTGAGGGCCTTTAACCCCAATGCGGGTAGCCAGTTTCCCGATTTACCGCGCCTTTACCGCGAAGAGGCGATCGCCGAGGGGGTCAATTTTGATCTAGCCTTTGCCCAAATGTGCGTGGAAACGGACTTTCTGCAATTTCCGGGCCCCACCAAGTCCAGCCAAAACAACTTTGGGGGGCTGGGGGCCTTAGGGGGCAATCCCGAGGGGGCTTCCTTTGCCAGTGCGCGGCTGGGGGTGCGGGCCCACATCCAACACCTCAAGGCCTACGCCAGCACGGAACCCTTGGCGAATGCGGTGGTGGATCCTCGGTTTAGCTTTGTGCCGCGCGGCGTGGCTCCCACGGTGGCGCTGCTGAGTGGGCGTTGGGAGGCGGATCTGAACTATGGCGATAAGATTTTGTCCCGCACGCGCCAGCTCTACGAGGTGTCTGGGCTGCTGTAGAGGTGATGCTGTAGGGGTGATATTGGCCACAATCTCGATGGCTGCGATCGCTGATGGTGGTTACTCGGGCTGGTAGCTCAGGGTTCTAGGGAGCGATCGCGTCGGGATCCAAACCCAGTTCCCGCAACCGGGCCGCCAGCCGATCGGCCCGCTCCCGTTCCCGATCGGCCCGTTGCCGCTCTTGCAGCAAGGTGGAAAAGGGCCGGCCATCGGGCCCAAACAAGGTGAGAGTTTCTTCATCCAGTTGGCAGCGAATGCCCAGCCGAGGACTGACCCAGTTTTGGGGATTCTCAACGGGTTCCAGATCGCCCCTGTCTCCCCGCGTCAAAATGTTCAATTCATTGCGATCGGGGTCATAGATGTAATATTCCTCAACGCCATAGCGGTTATAAAACATCTGCTTTTTCAGCATTTCCCCAAAGCGATTGCCCGGCGACCAAATTTCAAACACCACTTGAGGGGCGATGTTGTGTTCGCGCCACTGCATATAGGAACCCCGATCTCCCTTGGGAACCCCAAAGACAACCATCACATCGGGCGCTTGGCGAATGGTGTTGCTGCCTTCCAGGGGATACCAAAGCAAATCACCGGCCACAAACACCTGCGGATCGTCACTGAAAATGGTGGCGAGGTTGCTTTGAATAGTTTGGATCCAGTGAAATTGCTTTGTGTTGTCTGCCATCGGCTGGCCGTCACTGTCGGGATATTCGATCGGCTTGGGCTGGACTTTTCCCGGCTCACTGGGGGGAATTTGAGCAACCATCGGTTTTTCCTCAAGATTGCGATTGGTCTCATTATGCCAATGGCCGATCGGCTGGTTTGGACTGGGGGTATTGAAGGGGCGGGGTTAACTGGTTCAACCTGATCAATTTCTAGATAAAGCTTTTTCAGCATCCGTTGATTAACCTTTCGGGGCGATCGCGCGTAAAAGGCCCCAAGTCCCTAAAATGAATAGGCATTTTGCAACCTTGGCATTCTGCACCCATCTTTTTCTGTAACCATTACCTCGTCATCACCGCCCCACCGCCATGAGTTTCTGGGCAGATAAAATCGCCGCCGACGCACAGGGTCCACAGATCGTTAACGATTCCAAAACGCCATCGGGGCGTGTTCACGTTGGCTCCTTACGGGGAGTCGTGATTCACGACACGATCTATCGCGCTCTGAAACAGGCCGGCAAGCCCGTGAAATTCATCTACGGCGTGGATGATTACGACGCGCTGGACACCGTGCCGCGCTATTTGGATCGGGAAAAATTTGAGCGCTATTTGGGCTGGCCCCTCTGCAATGTGCCCTCGCCCGATGAAACTGCGCCGGGCGATCGCGCCAGTGATTACGCCAAATATTTCATGGGCGAATTTCTGGATGTGTTTGAGTATTTGGGTGTGCGGCCCGAGATTTATTACCTGCGGGATTTGTATCGATCGGGCAAGTTGAATCCCGCGATCGATCGCTTCCTCAAAAACGCCCAGTTGGTGCGCGAAGCCTATAAGGAAGTCAGCAAGGCTGATCGGCCCAGCAACTGGTATCCCTTCCAGGTGATTTGCGAACATTGCGGCAAAATCGCCACTACCCAAGTCACCGACTATCAAGACGGTAAGGTGTTCTACACCTGTGATCCCA
The DNA here is from genome assembly GCF_055193175.1 of Limnothrix sp. CMB-01. Classification (NCBI taxonomy): domain Bacteria; kingdom Bacillati; phylum Cyanobacteriota; class Cyanophyceae; order Pseudanabaenales; family Pseudanabaenaceae; genus Limnothrix; species Limnothrix sp. CMB-01. Next base: position 3,883,438 of record NZ_CM143720.1, on the reverse strand, counting down.
ACGCCACGGACTACACCCAAGGCTGTGGCCATTCCGGTTGGGTTTCGCCCTTCGATGGCAACGGCAAACTGCCCTGGAAAGTCGAGTGGGTGGCCAAGTGGGAATTGCTGGGCGTGACGATCGAACTAGCCGGTAAAGACCACTCCCAAAAGGGCGGCTCCCGCGACGTAGCCAACGCCATTTCTCGCAAGGTTTTGGGTCAACAACCGCCCTTCCATTCGCCCTACGAATTCATTTTGGTCAATGGCACGAAAATGAGTTCTTCCAAGGGCATCGGCTCCAGCGCTCGCGAAATTGCCGATTTGTTGCCACCGCAGTTGTTGCGCTTTTTGATGTTGCGCACGCCGCCCCGCACGGCCATTAACTTTGCGCCCAACTACGAAAGCATTACGCGCGTGTTCCGGGATTACGACAATTTGATCGACAAATATCGTCGGGAAACGATCGCCAATGGGGGCAACCCGCCAGAACTGAATGAAGACTGGATGGCGCTGTTTTATGCCCAGTTGGATGGGGAAATTCAGCCCTACCAACCCTTTGAATTGAGCACGGCAATTTCGCTGTTGCAAGTGCCCCATTTGGATGTGGAAAAGGAAGTGGCCGATCGCGCCGCCGAACCGATGACGGATTACGATTGGCACATTGCTCGCGAACGGATTTCGGCCGCTCAAAAGTGGCTGAATGACTACGCCGACGAAGAAGAAAAGTTGGTGCTTTATCTGGATACGATTCCGGAGCGGGCCAACCAACTTTCGCCGGAACAAATCGGCTACGTGGAAGCTTTGCTGAAGACCTTGGCAACGGTGGAAAGCTGGGACGGCGAATCCCTGCAAACGGCGCTGTTTGCCACAACGCGGGAGCTGGATTTGAAAATGCCGGTGGCCTTTTCGGCGATTTATCTGGCGTTTTTGAACAAGGAACGGGGCCCGAAGGCGGGGCCGCTGCTGTCCTATTTGGATCGGCAACTGGTGCTCGATCGCCTGCAAGCGGTGTTGGATCTGAATCGCGCGGCGGTTTAAGGAACCATTGGAGCACTGATCCGGGCTGTGATCCTGGGGGGCAAGGGGCTTAAGCCCCTTGTCTACTCATCTTTGGGGGCGAGTGGAGATGGGCAAATCGAAGAAACGATCGGCTAAACCAGCGGACTCGGAAGCGATCGCAACGGAGCCGTCGCGCCTGTTGCTGAAGCTAGCCGATCGCCTGTTTGGGGAGCCGGCCGATCGCGCGGCCTTTGTCCAGAGCCTCGGCCAAGCCCAGCGGTTTGCGCCCTGTTTGTTGTGGCTGGCCGATCGCCCCGATCCGTTTCCCTTCGCGGCCCTGCCTCCCTTGGCGATGCAGCCGGCCTGGGTCGATCGGCTAGATTTGACCGCCGACCAACCGGCCAATCGGCGACCCGGCAAGCATCCCCTGCACGAGGCGGGGGTGTTCTATTGTCTGGATTTTTCCTCGGTGTTTGCGGCTTCGGCCCTGCTGGCGATTCCCGATCGGGTCGATCGGCTGGTGGATCTGTGTGCCGCGCCGGGGGGCAAGAGTGTCTTTGCCTGGCGGGCGCTGCAACCGTCGCTGCTGGTGGCCAATGAGGCGATCGGCAAACGGATCGGCATGTTGGTCAGCAACCTGAAGCGCTGCGGCCTCAGCCCGGCGATCACCACCTGCGCCGACCCGGAAACCTTGGCCCAGGCGATTCCCGGCTGGGCGGATTTGGTGATTGTGGATGCGCCCTGCTCGGGTCAATCCCTGCTGGCGAAGGGGGAGAAAAATCCCGGTTGTTTCCATCCCCTGACGATCGGGAAAAATGCCAATCGCCAAAAACGGATTTTAGCCAACGCGGCGGCCCTGGTGGCTCCTGGTGGTTGGCTGGCCTACATGACCTGCACCTACGCGATCGAGGAAAACGAAGGGGCCACCCAATGGCTACTCGATCGTTTTCCCCACCTGGAGCCGTACCCCGTCGCGGCCCTGGAGCCTTGGCGATCGACCCACGGGGCTTTTCCCTGCTATCGGATGTTTCCCCAGGAAGGCTTGGGGGCCGGTTCCTTTGTGGTGTTGCTGCGGGATGAGCGAAATGGGCCAGCCAATCCAGAGCCAGCCAATCCAGGGCGATCGAGCTTATGCGGTGATCACGAAGCCTTGCAGTCCCTAATTCGTTGGCGATCAGACCGATCTAAGCCGATCTAAACCGATCCAATTAGCAGCAGGGCAATCAGCAACGCATAATGGAGGGCGTTTCGGGCCCAAGCCTTTTTGCTGTTTCACTGTCGGCGTTCCATGCTCGATCGCATTCTTCCGTTGTCCGTTCACTGGTTTCGCCCGATCGGGCCGATCCTGCTCAGTTTGGGTCTGGGTAGCCTCTCGATCGGCTGCACCAACCAAGTCACCACCTCCCAGCCCGCTGCCCAACCGGGAGGCATCACACTACCGGACATGGCCCCAGCGGCCCTGTTGCCCAGCCCTTCCGCCACCCCCAACACGATCGCCGGATTACTGAAAACCTGGCCACGCTACCAATCACCCCAGGCCGGCTTTTCCGTGGCGTTTCCCGCCAAGCCCCAGGAAGAAACCAGCCGCGTCCCCACCGAAGTGGGCCCGGCGGAAGTGATTATGCTCCGTTACCAAGACCGACCGGCCAAGCGGTTTTATCTGTTTGCGCACAATCGCTTTCCGGTTCCGGCGGGCACGGGGGTGGATGTGGCCAAGGCTCTGGATGCCAGTCGCGACAGCATCGCCAAGGGCATTTCCGCCAAGGTGGTTTCCGAAAAGCCCTTGCAACAAAGTGGTTTTCAGGGGCGCGATCTGGAATTGTCGCGATCGGGCGGTTTCGCGGCCCGGGTGCGAATTTTCTATGCCAACGGAATTTGGTATCGGGCCATTGTGGCGGCCGAAGACGGCAAACTCAAGGTTCCCCAGGTGCAGGCTTTTTTTGACTCAATTCAACTGATGTCGCCCACGGAGCCACGTAAACCTAATGCAGCGCCCGCCCAAAGCAATCCCAGCCCCACCGGCACACCGCGACCCTAGGGGGATGGAGAGCGAGCACCAATGCCACAAGCACCAATGCCACAATGGAGATATCAACGGAAGTCTCGACAGGAGATGTATTGCTAGACGTATCGATCGCGGCCGCAAGCCAACGTCAGCCAACGGATCGGCAAACGGATCCGCTCCCATGGGTCTAGAAGATGCAAACCTGTTTGGATGGGTGCATTCAGGAAATCAGCAAAGAATCTGAAACTCCTGGCCTACGATTGTCTTGCTTGTGGCATCTCAGGGAATGATGAATAGGAGCCTTGGCCTTTAGGCTCTTGCAAGCGTCTGTTCCAGGCGTTTTCCGCAAGTTTTCTGCAAATTTCGCGCCCCCTTTCGATCGGTTGTTTATGAAGCGAGCTAGTTGGACAGGAGCCAAATCCCGCACCCGCGATCGCGCAGCCCGGGCCATGGCGATCGTGATGTTGGGCAGTTTGGCCACCCCCGGCGGTGGACTGGCGGCCACGGAAACGGTGGCCCAAGCCTTGCTCCAAGTTCAACCGGCCATCAGCGGCCCCAACCGCAGCGCTAGCCAGTCTTCGCCATCCTCCGCATCGATGCCCCTGGCCCAAGCAGCTCCCAATGAATCTCAACCGGCGGATGCTGGGCAAAATTCTGGGCAAAACAATTCGGGCAATCAAGGCAATTCCAACAACGGTTCAAATAATAATTCCGATAGTAATAATTCCAATAGCCAGAATAATCAAAATAATCAGCCTAATAATTCAGGCAATTCAGGCAATACTCAAAACAATAATCAGAATAATAATCAAAACCAACAGAATAAAAAGCCCAAGAAACCCAAAAACGATCAACGGGCATTCCAACGCCGAATTGTGTTGTTGGGGGCGGCGGGAATTGGGGGGCTTGGTTTGTTGGGGGGCTTGGTTTGGTTTGTTCGCCAAGTTCGGAATAATGAGCATTTTGGTTGGGATGAAGCGGATGCGGAGTCAGAGGCGGATTTTGATCCTTTGGCGGATCCAGATGCCGTAGAGGGTTTGGAGGCGATCGACCCTTGGGGTGCTCCGTTGGCTCCGGCGGCGCGATCGACCCGGCCCCGGGATGTGGGCCCCACCCTCGATGCCCACAGTGCGGCAGCCCACAATGGTCAAAATGCCATGGCGCTGGAAACGGCCGCCCCGATCGACTCCAAGCCAGGATCCAAGTCGGAATCCAAGCCAGAGTCAAAACCCCGTCGCCGGTTGTTTCCCTGGCAAAAACCAACCCCGGCAGCCGATTCCGAACTCTCTGGCGACCCTTCAGAGGCGGCGGATCCGGCTCCTGCGGAATCCAAAGCGCCTGAACCGGCCACGCCTGCGCCCTTGCCCAATCCGGCGGCTAATGCGGCTGCGCCGAAAGCCGCACCCAATGCCGCACCCAATGCCGCACCCAACCCGACGGCTCCTTTGCCCAGCCCAACGGCCCTTGCGCCTACTCGGGTGGTGCAACCGAGCCTGATTGAGCGGGCAATTCAAAATCTCCGCAGCGACAACGCGGCCGATCGCCGCAAGGCCATTTGGGAATTGGGACAACGGGGCGACTCTCGGGCCCTGCGTCCCCTGATGGATGTGTTGCTGAATGGGGATTCCAAGCAACGAAGCCTGTCGATCGCGGCTTTAACCTCGATCGGGTCGCGGGTGTTGGAACCCACCCTGGAGGCGATGGCCCTGGCCCTGCGGGATCCGAATCCGGAAGTGCGCACCAATGCGATTCGGGATTTAACGCAGGTTTATGAACAAGTGACTCGCCTCAGCCAAATGATGGGCATGGCGGCCCGCGACCCGGATCAACAGGTGCAACAGACTGCGAGTTGGGCCCTGGGCAAGTTGGAGCAAGTACGGGCGATCGCGGAAACGGTTCAAACCGGCGGCAGCAGTGCGTTTAATGCTTCATCTTTGACGGAATCGCCTCTGATGGCGGGCATTGCGCTGCTGGACAATGACCAACCGGCGGAAGCGGCTCCCCTGCTGGAGGCGGCGATTCGGCAACATCCCAGCGATCCCGATGCCCATTTGGCTCTGGCGAAGGCCCTGGAGGCCCACGGCGCACAGGCTCAGGCCCTGCAAGCGGCGATCGCGGCGAGAGATCTTTACGCCTATCAAGGCCGTGGCGAAGCGGCTAAGGCGATTGAACAGACTTGGCAAGCAAGGGGGCTTGACCCGGATCAGGCGGCCTATCGGGTGGCCTGGGCTGGGGTGCTGATCCAACAGGAACAGTGGGACGAGGCAACGAAGGAACTGGAGCAGGCGATCGCCCATAATCCTCACGACCCGGAGCCACACCTGGTGCTTGCCCGTCTACGTCGATCTCAACACCGTTCTGCTGAGGCGATCGAGCATCTGAAACAGGCCCGAGATCTTTACTTGGCCTTGGGAGACCAACCGGCGGCTGATCGATTACAAACCCTGATTCAGTCTTCTTGATCGGTCTTCCTGAGAGGATTTGGGTCGGGTTTTGCTCGATTGAATTTGCCCGGTTTAGCTTGCCTGGTTGAATCTATCTGATTAAATTTGCCCGGCTTAACTTGCCTGATTGAATTTGCCCGGTTGAATCTGCCTGATGCAATCTGCCTGACTCAATCTGATCCGTTTTTAAACGCTTCTGATCTCACACGCTTCTGATCAAGGCGATCGGCTATGGAACCCCTTCTCAAAACATTGGCGCAGTGGCTGCGGATTACGATCGCACTCTGGGCCGATAACAGCTATTGGATGGCTTGGAATTTATTTTTGGCCATCGTCCCTTTGGGAATTGCCGCTTGGCTCTTTCGACACCGCCCCGCTCGATCGCCCCGATCGCCCCTGTGGTGGGGGCTGGCGATCGTGTTCATTTTGTTCTTACCCAATGCGCCCTATGTCTTGACCGATTTGATTCATTTGGTCAATGACATTCGCTATCGCTACACGTCCCTTTGGGCCACAGTGATGATCGTGATTCCGCAATACGTTCTGTTTGTGGCCGTGGGCTTTGGGGCCTATGTTTGGTCGCTGGTGTGGCTGGATGGATGGCTCCGGGCGATCGGGCGCAGCCGCTGGATTCCGCCCATGGAACAGTTGCTCCATGGCCTGTCGGCGGTGGGGGTGTTTGTGGGTCGGTTTTGGCGCTTTAACAGTTGGGACTTGTTCACCCAGCCCCATACCCTGCTGGAGCGGATGGCCAACGACTTGGCGGCCCATCGTCCGGCCCTGGTGATTGGGTTGATTTGGGGCGTGTTGGCTGGTTTGTATGGGCTGCTGAAACCCTTCGCCATTGGCTATGGTCTCTATCGCCAGCAACAACACCAGCCCGATCGCCCCTCGTCTCCGGGCCAGCTTTGAGCCATTGGTGACCGGGCCCTTTGGCTACAAGGCCATCACAGCGCTGCTGACTAATTGGGACAGCAATTGCAGCGCCAAAATGGCCAGCATGGGCGAAAAATCTAAGCCACCCAGGGGCGGGATGATCGATCGAAACAGGTTCAGGTAAGGATCGGTTAACTGCCCCACCGTGGCAAAGGGCTGGGAGAACCAATCGATGTTCGGAAACCAACTCAGCAGAATCCGAATGAAGATCACCAGCGTATAGATATTGACGAATTGCAGGATGGTGTTGGCCAGCAGGTTGATTGAAGTATCCATGGGCAAGTACCGGAAAAAAATCGCGCCTTCAAAGGCAGCAGCGCAAAAGTGCAACGCACATCATAGTAGGCATCATAGGCGCAAACACCCGTGGCGGGGCGATCGGGATCCTGTCCCGCTGTGAGGAGATAACCGATCGTCTCTCGGAATTGCCCCCAGGAATTACCCCCAAGAATTACCCCCAGGAATTTAGAGGGCCCCCCTTGGCAGTGATCGGGATCCAGCTCTTAAGCTGGGAATAGCCCCTCAAGTTGGCCCCTCGATCGCATCACCGAGGTGGCGGCAGTTGGTGACATGGGGCCCCAAGCGGAAACGCGGAGATATGAATGGACGATTGGAAAGATGATTGGGCCGGGAACTGGGCTAAGAATCTTGAACAGTGGTTGACTCCCATCGCCCGGGATTGGGAGCCGATCGCCCGGGAAGTGGAAGCCACGTTGGATGCAGTGATCACCACCATGGCCGAGTCGGTGGAATCAACCGTGACCCAGGTGGATCAATGGCTGACGGATTCGGCCCGGGAACTGGAGCAAACGGCCCTTGACCTTCAGGAGCAAGTGGAAACCCATTTGGCTGAACAGTGGGGAATTGAGGTCGATCGACTGTGCCAGGAGGTGGACGGGGCGATCGAACAGTGGGCCACCGAGGTGAACGATTGGTTAGCGCCCCTGTGGTCAGACTGGGCGGAAACCGGTTTTCCGGCCAATCCTTTCACCACCGAAGAACCGGAATCGGAGGGCGATCGGGCAGCGTTGGCCCCGCCGACCCTGAACCAATACGATGCGCTTTACGACCAACTCAACCCCAAAGTGCCGCCGGTTGACCGCCATGCCGCCTGTGTGGGCTGTCGTCACTACCATGGCCGGGTCTACAACGGCACGCTGCTGATCTGCGGAATGTATCCCTTTGGTTGGACGGAGGGTGCTTGTCCGGATTGGGAAGCTTAGGTGCAATTCCAGGACTGGGGGCAATCCTGACCGATCGCTAGGGCGATCGCCTCAGATCCGCCGGAACGATCGCCCCATCCAGCTTGGCTCCCGTTAACCGCACCATCAGCCGCCCACCGACGGTCATCTTGGCATTGGTCAAATTGGCTCCCCGGAGGTCAGCCCCACTCAGGTCAGCCCCGATCAAGTCCGTGCCGCTCAGGTCGGCCCCGCTCAGGTTCGCTTGCAGCAGATTGGCCCGAAACAACCGGGCCCCGCTCAGGTTGGCCCCGCTCAGGTTCACGCGGTGCATAAAGGCATCCGTCAAATCAGCTCCCGCGAGGTCAGCCCCGCTCAGGTTTCGGCTCGCAAAATCCCGTTCCCGCAGGTTGGCCCCGCGCATCTTGGCTCCGCTCAAATCGGCAGCAGGACGAGGCGGCGGTTGATCTTGCCATTGGGGCGGCACGATCGGGGGGCGAGGTCGTCGTGGGGGCGGTTCGGGCGATCGATTGGCGGTCGTTTCCGCCGTGGGGTCACCGGGGGGATGGCTATTAAAGGGCGATCGGCGTGGTGTTTTCCAAGCGAACGGCTCCGGTTCGGAATGAATGCCTTGGCCAGGAACCGAACCCGTTGATGGGCCTTGGGCGCTGTATCCATAGGTGCTGTATCCACCGGCCCCATTGGCACTGGATCCATAGGCCCCCGCCTTGGGGGTTGATTGCCCATTGACCCCAAATCCTTGAGCGGAGCCGTTATGGTTCGTGCCGTGGTTTGTACCGTGGTTTGCGCTGTGATTCGCACCGGGGCTGGCACTATGGCTAGCCCCTTGGTGATGCACACCGGCATGGTATGGATTTTTGTGGTGATGGGCCGTCGATCGCCCGTGGGGTTGGGCGGTGGTTCGTTCCGTTGGGGCCCCGCTGTTGGGTCGCTGCCGAAAATGGGCCCGAAAAAAGCCCCGCGCTTCATTGAGCTGCTTCAGCTTCTCTTGGGCCTTGGCTTTCAAACGGGGATTGTCGTCTGGGATCCGATCAGGATGCCAAACGAAAGCCAGGTCTTTGTAAGCCTGGTTCACTTCCTCGGCTGAAGCGCCAGGTTCCAGTTCCAAAATTTGATAGTAGCGCCGACTGTCGCTAAAGGCCATGTAGCGCAAGCACTTGCCCCAACCATGAGCAAGTGGTGAGTTGTTGCCATTTTAGCCGGGTGGCTGCCATCGCGCGATCTGGGTTTCGCGGCGGTGGGGGATGATGGGCTGTTCTGATCAAAAATTCAACTCAACAATCCAAGGTGCTGTATGGGTCGCGATCGCCAATCATGTCGCTCAGGAGTCTGATGGCTCAGGAGTCTGATGGCTCAGGAGTCTGAGAATCATCGCCGCCCACAGCCACGGCCGCCGGTAGCGCCTGTTCAGGGTCGGGGTCGATCGCCCCTTCGCGGCTCGATCGCAGCCAACGCGGCCCCTGATCCCAATGATCCAGCACATCCTCAACCAACAATGCCTGGAACCAAACTTGGGCCACCACGGTCAGCGGCAACGCCAACACCAGCCCCGTGAACCCAAAAAAGGTCGCAAAAAAGATTTGGGCAATCAGCGTCACGGCCGGTAACAGGGACACCTGTTTGGACATCACCATCGGCGTGAGCAAATTGGTTTCCAACTGCTGCACAATCACGTACCAACCCAGCACCAACAGGGACTTGAGCGGATCATCCAACAGCGCCACCAACATTGGCGGCAACACGCTCAACACCGGCCCCACATTGGGAATGAACGTCAACAAACCCGCCAAAACCCCGTGGGCCAGGGCCAGCTTCACCCCCATCAAGGCCAACCCCGTGCCGCTGAGGACACCGATGATCGACATGTTCAACAAAATGCCCAACAGCCAAGCATCGAGAGAATTGCGGCAGCGATCGAGAATCGTGATCACCCGCCGCCGATAGAAGGAGGGAAAGAGCTGCACGAAGGCATTGCGATAGGGCAATGGATCGAACAGCATCATCAAGGCCAAGATGGTCACCAACAGCAGGTTGAAGAACCCGCCCAGGGTGCTGGCAAACAGGGCAAACCCACCCCGAAAGAGCGGATTAATGGCCGGTTGGGCCTGGGTGAGCAAACTGCGGAAGTCGGGGTTGGGGAGAACCGTTTGTAACCACTGGCCCAAGGGTTGTTGGGAAAGGTTGCTGAACCAGGTATCGAGGCGATCGAGCGCCACGGGAACCAACTCGGTCAGCTCCCGAAACTGAGCCGCAAAGGGGGGCACAACCAACAACATGGCCCCCAAGAAAAAAGCCACCAACAGCCCGATCGCCCCAAAAATTGCCTTTGTTCGATCCTGGAGCAGGTTGCGCCCCCGAAACTGGAGGGTGAGCAGGGCGCGGGCCAACCGGTCGATCGCGACGGCAATGGCGATCGCCCCAAAAATCATCAGCACTAACTGCCGCACAGCCCACAGCACATACAGGGCCGCAATAAAAACCAGTAAGCCTAACCAGCGTCCGAGGGTCATGAACCGAGCGTCCTGTGCGATTTCTTGTGCAATTTCCTGTGCAATTTCCCGTGTAACTGTCTGGGCGATTTGCGGGGTGATTTACGGGGCAATTGCTTGGAGTGATCTTGGGGTGATCTGGTGATCTATGGATGTTGGGGTGATTTACGGATGCTTACGGGCGATCTACGGGCGATCGGGTTTGCGCTGCTGCCACATCCAACCCGCCAAAATCAGCGATGGCAACAGGATCATGACCCAAGCCACCCAGTCTGGCGGCGTGCCGATCGATCCATAGGCAGTTAGCTTGATGGCCACCGACAGCACCACGGACAAGACCGCGACTTTCAGCACCATGCTCAAGGTTTCTGGGTTGGGCGATCGCATCAAGATTCAGGGTTTCTTCCCTGGGCGGCGGTTTTCGCAAATTCAGGCAGCATCATAGCTCACGGCTTGGGAAGCGACCAACTGCGCGATCGCCCTGCGCGATTCAGTTGTCCTGGTGGTGGGGCGATCGAACCGCAACCGTGAGGACTGATACAATATCCAAAAAATCCAAATCCAACCCTCAAAACTCAATCTTCAAAATTCAAAGAAATTCAAAAAACTTCCAAAAACTCAATTAGCCCCAAAGATTCCATCCCAAAGATTCCATCCCAAAGATTTCACCCTAAAAATTCCATCCCAAAGCTTTAACTCAAAAAAGCTTTAACCCAAACAACTATTGCCTGACCTTTCCATGACCGCCACTGCCTTTGTGAAACCCGGCCCCGCCTCGCGTTTGGTGAATGGGCTGCTGTCCATCAAACCCCTGGCTAATTTTGCTCGTAGCCGCGCCCGCAAGATGATGATTGAGCGGGCCGAAAGCATGGGCATTCCCTGGCGCAAGACGGCCGCTGAGTTGCAAAGTCGGGATTGGTCAGCGGAACTGGCCCAGGTCAGCAACCCCAACCTCACCTATCCAGACTATTACCTCAATCCTTTCCACGCCTATCCTGAGGGGAATTTGGGCTGGGAGCCGGCCAGCGAGGTGGAAGTGGCGGCCTATTCGGTGCATTCCACCATTTTTGGCGAAAAAACCCCGGAAGGGGACGCAAAATTGCGGGCCGCTTACCATGACGTGCTGAAGGCCACGGTGGCGATCGAGCCTCGGGAGATTGTGGACTTGGGATGCAGCGTGGGGATGAGCACCTTTGCCTTGCAGCGAATTTATCCCCAAGCCCAACTGACGGGGGTGGATCTGTCGCCGAATTTCCTGGCGGTGGCCGCCTACAACACTCACCATTCCCCCATGAATCCCGATCGGGACCAGCCCCGTTGGGTTCATGCGGCAGCGGAAAACACCGGCTTACCGGCCGCGAGCTATGACTTAGTTTCGGCTTGCCTGCTATACCATGAGCTGCCCCAGACGGCGGCGATCGCGATTTTGCAAGAGGCCCGGCGGTTGCTGAAGCCCGGCGGCTATCTGGGCATTATGGACATGAACCCCAAATCCCAGATTTACGCCCAAATGCCGCCCTATATCCTGACCCTGCTCAAGAGTACGGAGCCGTTTTTGGATCAGTACTTTGCGCTGGATTTGGGCGAGGCGATCGAGCAAGCGGGCTTTGAGTTGATCACTGTCCAATCCACTACGGTGCGTCACCGGGCTTTGGTGGCTCGGGCGCACTAGGGTTGCTGGGCCACCAGGCTCAGGAGTTTATCCACGGCGTGATCCCAGGTGAACCGGCTTTGCACCCAAGCGGGGCCGGCCGCCCGGGTCGCCGTTTGCCATTGGGGGCGATCGAGCCAGGTTTCGAGACAATCAACCAGGGCATCGCAATCCGGCTCCCACATCCAAACGGTTTCGGAAACGCCATCCGGGTATTGAACGGGTTTCTCAATCAGTTGACTGGTGATCGGGAGGGTGAAGGCGGGGTTGGTGAATTCATCGGTGGGCCCACCTTGGGTGCAAATGACCGGTAACCCACAGCCGATCGCTTCCAACACGGGCAGGTTAAACCCCTCCGCGCGGTAGGGCGACACATAGCCATCGGCCGCTTGATAGAGCTTGGCCATGTCTTGGTAGGACAAAAATTTGTTGAGATAAATCGTTCGATCGAGCAACCGTTGGGCCCGATCGGCCGGCAATAGCGATCGCACCTGATTCACCCAGGCGGCTCGCCCCCGATCGCGTCCATAAACCGCGTCATTGGCCTTCAAAACCCAGCGCAATTGGGGCGATCGCTCCATCACTGCCCCCAACGCCAAAATCAATAAATCGCCACCCTTGCGGGGAATCGTGCCCCCCACGTTCAGCAGGACTTGGCAACCCTCCCAACCCCAGGCCCGCCGCAGATCCGCCCGATCAACCACGGCCAATGGGTGATAAATCTGGGGATCGACCCCATGGGGCAACACCACGACCCGATCGGGCGCTGCGCCGCTGTGGATTAGCCCCTGCCGTGACCAGGCCGAAGGGGTGAGCACCACGGCTCCCCGATCGCCCCCGACCGCCGCCCATTTGCCCGTTTTTTGGGCGCACCCCATCCATTGCCAATATTCATGGTGCAGCTTGCCAAATTCCGCCGTGGCAAACACAAACGATCGACGGGCGATCGGGTCTGGCTCCAATCGGTAGGGCGAATCGATCCGCAACAGTCCATCCACCGGGTCGCCATCGGGGGCCGGAATTTGGGCCAATCGACGCGATCGCTCCGGATCCAATTGCCCCGCGATCGGCTGCCAACCATGGGCCAAGGGTTGCTCGCGATGAAACAGTTGCAGCCCCGATCGCTCCAGCAGCGCCAAGCATTGGAACTGATTCACCGTTGTGTAGGAGTGGGGAGCCGACAGCCAACCTTCCACTAAAAACCGCATTGCCGATCTGCCCGCCACCACAACGCCATCAGTCCCCACTTTCGCTTGTTAAGATTAGGCCGAAACAAGAACGGACTCAACATCCTGTTGGCCACAGTCCTCAATTAATCCTTCTGAATTGATCTTGCTGAATGACTTTTAACCACCACTCGGCCAACAACAATCATCACATCCATTCATCGCAGGCCAAAATCATGAATGAAGAGCTAGTCACACCTGATAATGCTTCAAAAGCCCTGTTGCAATCCATCTTTGATGAAGCGCTGATGGATGTTTCGATCGATGACGATGGCGACATTCTGATTCAGGAAGAAATCAAGTGCTATGTGTTCCTGAGCGAGAACAAGGATCGGGTGCGATTGCTGACTCTTTTTGGCATTGCGGAAACGGCCACCCGCGCCCAATGTTTGGAGTGCGTGAATGCCATTAACAGTGAATATATTATGGTCAAGGCCTATATTGCTTCCGAAAAAACCTTGGCCATGGAATATGACATTTATCTCAAAGGCGGCGTTCCTAAAAAGACAATTGCCCTGACGGTCAAGCGTTTTTGCACCATTCCCCGCCGGGCTGTGAATGAAGAATATGCCCGTGATGTGGTTGAGTAGCTGAGTGGTTGCTTAGTCGTCACAACGATCGTTGCGCCCGGCTCGCAGGGAACCCAGCAAGGTTTCCACATAAACACAGCTTCGATCGGTCAAATCAGGACGGCCCGCCATCTGGAAGGTAATGCGATTCCCAGCATTGTCGTCATTGCCTTTGTATTCCGCGCCGTCCTGAGAAGAAGCTAGCCAGCCGCGACCATTAAACTGCACCACATAACTCCCGCCGTCGCGAGTGAAGTCTGATTTCCCGCCGTCGATCGCGGCATAGGTCGATGCTTCGGCTCCCAGGGGCCGCCAAACGGCTTTGCTGCATTTTGCGCCCACGGCGGGATGCACAGAATATTGAATGGCACGCTTGTCCTCTGGGTTGGTGCGAAAACAGGCTTCCCAGGGTCGTCGTTGCTGTCTGGCTTTGGATTGGGCCGATCGCAGGGCCCGAAACGCATCGTCTTGGGCGGCTCCGAGCCGTTGGCCATCCACCATCGACAGCCAAACGGGCGCGCTAATGGCCATCAGAATGGTCACCATCAACAGCACCACCAACAGTTCCAGCAAGGTAAAGCCCGATCGCGCGGTTGGTTGCGGGGTTGCCTGGCGATGGCGCAGGGTTTGGGCCAACAGCCAATGGATTGTTTGGCTCCGAGATTGGCTCCGAGATTGACTCAGAAATTGACTCCGAGATTGACTCAGAAATTGCAATAAACGATCGGGACGGGGGAAACGGCGAGAGGCAAGCATAGGAAACCTCGGGTTCGGGGAAGGGCAACAAACAGCAGAACAAGAAGCAGAAACCCACCGGGCGCTAAGGTTCGGTGTCGCGCCGCTGGTAATGCAAGAACACTTCTTGGCCTTGGGCTTCGGCACTGACCAAATTGAGCCACTGGGCCCCGTGAAGCGGCAAACCCACACCATCCATGGGCGTGGGGGCGGCGGCTCCACCCACCAACAGGGGGCAAACCGTCAGCCACAGGTGATCGATCGCTCTCATTGACAACAGGGAGCCGACCAAGTTCCCACCACCCAAGACGGCGAGCTGTTGGATTCCTTCCTGGGCCAGTTGGGCGAGAATTTCGGGCCATTGAAAATCCCGATCGCCCAACGGGCCGAGCAAGATTCGATCGAATCCATTGGCTGCTTTTGAATGGGGGGATGGATCCTCGGAATCTCCTGAGGCAGACCAGCGATCGAGCCATTGCCGAGATCCGGCTTCCGTGGTCAACAGCCATCGGGGCACGGCCTGGCGAAAGAAGCCATAGCCAGGGTCGATCGCCCCGGAGGCAGAACAGATAATTTGGGTGGGTTGCGGAGGTTTGCCCTGGCCAACTCGCCCCTGAATGAGTTCTGGACTCAGAACCGGCATGGCCAACCCTTCCGAGCGGAGGGTTCCGGCTCCCATCAACACCGCATCGGCTTGGGCCACTTGTTTTTCCAAATGCGCGCGATCGGCCGGACTGCCAAAGCGTCCCGGCGACCCATGCGCATCACTGATTTTGCCGTCAGCGGTGATGGCAAACACCACCGTAATTTGGGGTCGATCGTTCACCCGCGTTCACCCAATGCCACAAAACAACCAATGCCACAAGACGGCCGCGATCGGGGCAGCCGCGATCGGGAGCCTGTCTGCAACCCTGTCTTCAGACCCTCATCGGCCACCGGGGCTTCGGGGCTGGCCCCTTTGAAGTGGAATTGAGGGGGCTGAGTCAGATCTCGCTGATCAGATTTTGCTGGTCAGATTTTGCTGGTCAGATCTCTGTAGATCTCTCAGATCGGTCAGATCTCTAGGTACACCTTGCCCAAAATTACCCCGATCGGGATCAGATTGAGGGAAATTCTCCCGGCGATCGCCCCCATGGCTATCCTAGTAGCATGGCTGCCTTAATTCGCTGGGCTGAAAGACGTGGCTGCTACCGTCACCTGATCGTTAAGCAGCAAGGGGCTTAAGCCCCTTGTTACCACGACTGGCTCCGGGACTTTGACCCAATGTGTTAAGCCTGTCATGCTACTAGAGCGATCGGAACTGGTGGGTTTGGGTGTCGTAACAGCGCGATCGGGGTTTTTCGGGAATTTCCAACTCCTTCATGGCCCAATCTTGGCGCGTAATATCCAAATTGGGATTGAAGTAGGGATCGGTTGCTTGAATCATCGATTTCCAGCGTTTAAAAAACTTGGCGGAATCTTCCGGGTGCGGATCCCCTTCAAAGGTTTTGCCCCTTGTGTAGGATTCGTGGTGAACCAAGGTGGCATCGGCGCAAAAAACCGCCCGATAACCCACTTCTCGGGCCCGCAAACACAAATCCACATCCCCAAACCCAACGGCCAAAGACTCGTCATAGCCACCAATTTTGGCGAAGGTATCGGCCCGCATTAGCAAACAAGCGGCCGTGACCGAGGACATTTCGCGACAGGAAATTAGAGCGCCAATGTAGCCCGGTTCTGCCTCTCCAGAGGGCAAGGAATCCCGCATGAATTTGCCGAAATGTTCCGCCATCCCATGCATTCCCACGCAAACGCCCGCATGTTGGATGTAGCAGCGATCAGGATAGAGCAACTTAGCGCCCACGATGCCAATGTCTGGTTTTTGGGCAAATTCTGCCATTCGCTCCAACCACCCATCTTCGATCGCCTCAATATCGTTATTGCAAAAGAGATAGTGGGTAAAATGCCCGGGCGGCAACTGGGCAACGGCCCAATTATTAATCGCTGAAAAATTAAAAGGGCCAGAATAATTTAAAACGCGATGTTGATCCTTAAGGGATCGAAAATAGCGAATGGATTTCGGATCATTGGAATCGTGATCGATCAAAACAATTTCGTAGGCGACCTGATGCACGGTTTTAGCAATGCTATCAATGCATTGTTTAACCAACTCTCCGCAATTTTTAGTCGGGATCACAATCGCGATGCGGATGGGGCCCTGGAGAGGATAGCGCACTCGGAAATAATTAAACCGAAATCCCGTTTGCACTTCACCCGGATCGCCCGATCGATCTAAATGTTCGCTTAAAACAGCCCGTGAAATCTCCAACACATCCGATCGGCGCTGATTGCCGGTGCTGGTCAGGTGTTGTCGCCACAGGTAAAGAATTTCGGGAATGTGGCTAATTCGTTTGGCCCGCTCACAGGCCCGCAAAATGAGGTCGTAGTCCTGGGAAACGGTCAAAAACTCCCGAAATCCACCAATTTCCTGCAAGAGAGATCGCCGAAACCCCACCAAATGCACGATGTAGGGGTGCGATCGCAGCAACTCCAGCGAAAAGGCCGGCCGAAAGGCAAACTCGATCGGCTCGCCTTCGGGAGTCACCAGCACTTCATCGGAATAAAACAAGTCTGGATCATCGGCCAAGATGGTTTCCGCCACCCGCAGCAGGGCATGTTCCGGCAGTTGATCATCATGATCCATCAGCACCACAAAATCGCTGGTGGCCAAGGCCAAGGCCGAATTGGAGGCGGCGGAAATTCCCCCATTGAGATCGCGGTAGGTCACTTTGATTCGGGAATCCTCGGCCGCGAGTCGATCGAGCGTGGCCTTCACCTGGGGATCGGGCGATCGATCATCGGCAATGCACAGCTCCCAATGGGGATAAATTTGGGCCCGCACAGACTCGATCGCTTCCGTCAGCCAACGCTCTGGCGTGTTGTAAACGGGCATGATAATCGAGATTTGGGGCGGATTTTCCAGGGCCGCCGCTCGATCAGCAAATCGCCGTCGATTCTCGGGCGACAGACCCCGGCGATATTGATCCCAAGCGGCCAGTTGGGCCCGTTCTCCCAACAGTCGCCGCCGGAGTTTGGTGCGCAATTTTTGGGCGATCGCCCCCAGGCCGCCTCGTTGCCACAACCGCCAAGCTCGTCCGGGCCAACTGGCCAACCGCGCAATCGCCATACCTGTTGATTAGCCCTATGCCGTGAGCAGTATATCGCTTCAGGGCCCGCCCAGAATGATGCCCCAAGGATTCACCATTCTTGCCTTGCGGTGTTTCTGAATTAACGCCCCACTTCCTTGAGTTCTCGGCCAAAGGGCAGCAGCGCCATCACCAACAGCTTGAAATGTTGTTTAGCAAAGGGCAACCCAATGATTGTGATCGCCAAAATCACGCCATGGATCAGATGCGAAAGGGCGATCGCCCAACCAAAGAAAAACACCCAAATCACATTCAAAATCACCCGCAAAGGGCTATCGGCATTTTCCACCGCCACCACTTCTTTACCGAAGGGAGTCATGGTTGCCAAACCAACCTTAACCTGTTGAAGACCAAAGGGGATTCCCACAATCGTTAAACACATGCTGAGGCCGCCGATGATGTAGCCCAACCCACTGATGAGGCCACCGAAAATCAGCCAGATGATGTTACCTAATAAGCTCATAGTTCCAAATGTCTAAATCTTTGGTGTATCGAGGGTGTCCATGGAATGCTACGGCATAGCCACCCACAACGAGATAGCGAACTTGGTTAGCGTTTAAGCACTCGATAAACTCTCTGAAATCGGGGTTCAAAACCATAGGCCCATTGATGATATTCGCGGCGAATTTCTTCGAGGGCGGCCAAACGGGCCTCGGCGGGTTGACTGCGCCAATAGGCTAGGTCGCTTGCTTTGGCTGCCTGATCATCTTTCATGTTGAGAATGCGGCAGCTCATCACCATTTTACGAACCATTTTGGACTCCTATTTGGACTCCTGATTGAGCAAAATTGTCCCAATGGCCCCAGGATAGCGAAATTTCAGCGATTGCCTACTCTAAAAACAGCAGACGACGCAGCAGTTGTTCCAGTTCGTTGGCAGTGCGATCGATGCCGAGGGTTTCCACGGTGGCTCGTCCCGTTTGGGCCAGGTTCACCCGCGACACTGCGTCGGTGGTCAGTTGCAGCAGGGTTTGGGCGATCGACTCGGCCACGGGCAGCACAGTGCCGTAGTGAATCCCGGCGGAAAGGGTGGGATGCAGGGGCAAATCTTCGCCCACCAGCAGGGCCGCACAACCGCAGCCGATCGCTTGCAGAGTGGGGAGGGCGCTGTTGGCGGCTGAGGGGGCCAAGTGCAGTTGGGCCGTTTGCAACGCGGCGGCCAAGGTGGCCCGATCGGGCCAGCCCAGTTCCTCGCAAGCAAAGGGCAGTGGCTCCGGCGCGTGGGAACCGTAGCGGCGAATTTGGAGATCCGGTTGCTGGGCGGCCAGGAGGCTTAACCCGGCAATGGTGGCCGATCGCTGGTCGGCATCGGCGGCGCGATCGTCTAACCAAAGGATCGATCGGGCGGGGCCGCTGTGGCGCACCCAATTGGGCGTGGCGGGCAAAAAGTCTGCCGTTAATCCGCCTTCTAACCACAGGGGCGGCACTCGCAGGGCCTGGGCCGTTTCCCAGCGATCGGCGAGGGCCTGGCCGAGGGCGATCGGCCGCAACGGCAACCCACAGGAACCGAGGGCCGTTTCGCGCTCAAGAGTGCCCGGGGCTTCGCAATCCACTTCCCAGGTTTGAACCAAACGCACCCGCAACCGCACGTTGGCCCAATCGGCCACCGCACAGGCCGATCGCCAATCGGTGGCCAGGGCCACATCCAAGGCCGGCAGCCCCGTTTGGCCTTCTAACACCTGCACACCGCTGCCTTGCAACTGGGTTTCCCAAGCACGACAGGCCTGATGGACTTGGCCGCTGCTGCTGGCTCCGAAGGGTTGCACCACGAGCCGCACCTCATGGCCTTGGGCATCCAGGGCCCGGGCCAGGGCGGCGATTCGATCGACCTCCACGCTGTCGCTGGCTGCGAGGGAGACCACCACGGCCACGGTCAGCGCAATGGGTTCCGGGATCGATCGGGCTAACAGGTGATGCCAGCCGGTCCAGGTTTCTCCCAAGGCGGCGCGGGTGAGGTAGCGCTGGCGGGCCGCTTGGTTGGCCGCTTGCCCCAAGCGATCGCGCAAATCCCGATCCTCAATTAACTGGCCCAAGGTGGCGATCCAGTCTTCCGAATCACCACACAGGAACCCCGTAACTCCCGGTTGAATGGCTTCCGCATAGGTTCCCCAATGGGAGGCCACCGTGGGCACGGCCAACAGGGCCGCTTCAAAATATTTCAGCTCGCTCTTCCCGGCGGTGAATTCCCGATCGCGCTCTAGGGGAGCCAAGTTGATATCCAAACGGGCATACACTTCCGGCAGTTTTTCCCAGGGCAAAATCGGCAACCGCTCTAGTCGATCGCCCCAGGTTGCCGCAAAGTCCGCCGATAGTTCCAAATGCCCCACCACCAACAGTCGCGCTTGGGGATAGCGGGTGGCAATGACCTGCAAGGCGGCCTCACATTCTGCAAAGTCCCGCTGATGGGTTTTGGTGCCGCTGAGATAGCCCAGGCGCACCACGGAGCGATCGCGCTCATCGGTTCTGGCCGCCAGGGTTTCGGCCGCTTGCCGTTCCATTTCGGCGCTGGCTCGGTTGGGCAACAGCGCCACGGGAGTGCCGGGGAATCGCTGTTCGATCGACCGTTTCAAGTTGGCAGTGCTGGTGCTGACCCCATCCACCCGGGCGATCGCCCGTTGGTATTGGTGCATCATCTCCTTGTAAACCTGCCGCAGTTCCTCTTCGCCGCTGTTGGCATCTTCCAACTGGTAGAGCAGATCTGGATCAAAGACTAAATCATCGGTTTCAAACACAAACCGCACGCCCTGTTTTCGCCCTTCCTCGATCGCTGACTCCAGGTTGGGATGGAAGGTGGGCCGGTGCATCACCACCACTCGGTATTGATCCAACAATTCCCGGTAAGGATATTGGGCAATGTCGTAGACCTCAACGCTGTAGCCCAAATAGCGCAGGGCCTCCGCCTGGTGCAGGCAACGGTAGCGGTAAGGCGCACCGCCGCAGCCGCTGATGAAGGCAAACATCCCGATCGGGCGATCGTCCGCCTTTTGCACCTTCACTGGAGCTGCTAAACGCCCTTCGCGCACCCCCACCAACAGGAAATGCTCAAAGGCGCTGCGATATTGCCCCAGTTCCACCGCCAAGGCCGCGTCGCCATAGGTTTGCAAATAAAATTCGCTGTCAAAGTTGGGATTGGGATTCAGCCCCTCCGCCATTCCCACTTCAAGGAAATGTTCGATCGCGCTGTTGAAGTCCTTGGCCGCCAATCGCGCTTTCACCTGGGGATAGGTTTCCAGGTAGTAGCGGGTTTTGAAGAGGGGGCTGGGGTCGCGCCCTTCCGTCGCCCCGTTGGCCACAAAGTGGGTAAAGGCCTGGCTATAGGTGGCATTGGGCAGACAGTTGGCCACATCCGGCTGGGTTTCCAGATAGTAGGCCGCATCAAACAGTCGCAGGAGAGCGTGGGGCTTGCGCAAGTCCAGGCTGGGCAACTCTCGCTTAATGGCCTCATAGATCGCAGACTGTTGGGCCGCCGGATCGGGGGCGATCGCCAGTTCCGGGGGAATTTGCGACAGGGCCACCAGCGTGCGCGCAAACAGCTCCGGATCAAAGTGATCGGCCGCTGGCGGCCGCAGTTTGTATTTCAGCTTGATCCAAAAATTCCGCAGGGCCCAAAACTTGCTACTGCGAATGATGTCCAGCAGGCGACGGGTTTCCTCAAGGCGCGATCGCAACTCCCGAAACTGATCTTGGGCGGCGGCGATTTGGGCCTTGGCGTGATCCCGCAGTTCGTTGGCCCGGGCGATCGCCTGGCGACCGTGCTTCACTTCCAACTCCGCCAGTTCCAATTCCTCGTGGAGGTCGGCGATTTGATCCCGCAGGCTTTCTAGGTCTTGATTGGCCGCTTGCAACAGGTCTTCTGTGCATTGCAGCCGACTGTCATAGGTTCCAATCAGGGCTTGGTACTGATCCACTTGCAATCGCCCCTCGATCGCCCCCTGTTCGGCGGTCAGGACGCGGGCCTGATAGCGACTGAGATCCGCGCGGGTTTGCTCCAGTTGAAATTGGCTTTGGGCCAAGGCCGGTTGCAGTTGGGCCAGTTGTTGTTGCAGTTGCCGAAACTGCCCTTGGCGATCGCGGGTCTGTTCAGCCAAGGCCCAATCCTGCAACCAGGTGAGGGCATCGGTGGGCGCGCTGGGGTCGATCGGCAATTGCGGGTGTGGAGCCAGGGCCCGGGCGTTGAGCTGCTGATAAAGGGCGGTGGCCGTGGGATAAAAATGCTGGAAAAGGGCTTGGCGTTCATCGGCGATCGCCTCCCAGTCGGGCAAAATCAGGGTTTCGGGCCCCCATTCCACCGCCCCGGCTGCCAAGTCCACCAAAATGGCGCGATCGCCCAATTGCTCAAGGGCCACCAACAGCGCCTCGTGGTAGGTTTGCCAAACCCGCAGGGCCCATTCTGGATCTTCGAGGGCCCGATCGCCCGCCGCCCGAAACAGGGCCGAAACGCCCACCCAAGGGGCACAGGACACCAACACAAACCGAGCGGTGGGGAACTGGGTTTGCCAATCACTCAAAAACAAGGTGGCCAAAGCGTCCGCCACCACCACCGGGCCCGTGGGCCAGCGGCGACAAAGCTGCCCCAGGCGATCGATCCAAAGGGCTGAAACCGGCTCCGGTTGCCGCGTCACCCAACCGGACTCTTGGAAACCTTGGGCCCGCAATACGGCCTGATGCCAGGGTTCCACGGAAACCGGTCGCCAGCCCAACTCTTCGAGGGCCGCCGCCACCCGATCGCATCCCACCGGCAACAGTCCAGCAACGATCGCAATAGTCGGCTCAGTCATAGGAGGGGGTTGCAAGATCGACAACGGGTGCGTGGCAATGGGTGTGCATCTGGGCGTGCATCTGGGAACCGGTGGGGTTCTCAGGAAAAATACCACACCGGCCCGGCCCTCCAATGGCTGGCCCTCCGAATGCCCAGCTCGCCCGCCAATGGCCATCGCATTCCTTGGCCAGTGTTGGCCATTGGACGATCGCCCGCCGGTCGCTATCCTGTCTGTGTGTTGCTCGTGCCCCGAGCAATTATCGTTCCTACGTCTTCTGCCCTTGCCCTCCGCTGCCTAATTCTTGCCATGACCGCCATCGATCGCGCCTTTTGGACTGATGTTTTAACCTTCACCGCCGACCTGGCCCAGCGCACGGGTCAGCAACTGCTGAAGGACTTTGCGGGCGATCGAGCCACCACCGAAAAAGACGACGGAACCTTGCTGACCCAATCGGACACCTGGGCCGATGCCACCCTGCGCCAGGCGATCGCCGATCGATTTCCCGATCACGGCTTGCTCAGCGAAGAGGGCAACCATGATTTGCCCGATCGGGATTGGTGTTGGATCATTGACCCGATCGATGGAACCACCAATTTCAGCCACGGCATCCCTGTTTGGGGCATTTCGATCGGGCTGCTCTATCGCGGCTGGCCCGTCTTTGGCTACTTGTACTATCCCCCCACCCAAGAAGCTTGTTATGGCTTTTGGCCCGGTGAAACGGGATTGGATCTCGAATCAGGAGCCTTTCGCAACGGCCGCCCGATCCGAACCACCAGCGCCGACCCGGGCCCCAACCAAACCTTCAGTTTTTGCACCCGCAGCATTGAGCGGGCCCCACGCCCCTTCTGTTGCAAAATCCGGGCGATCGGGTCGGCTAGCTACAACTTGCTCACCGTCGCCACCGGTAGCATGGTGGGAGCCTACGAGCTAACGCCCAAAGCCTGGGATATTGCCGCCGTTTGGCCCATCCTGCAAGCGGCCGGAGCCACCTGGATTTCCCTAGAAGCCTATCCACCCTTTCCGCTCACCCCTGGCGACAGTTATGGCAAACGTTCTAATGCCTGTCTGGTGGTGGCTCGGGCTGATTTGGGCGATTTTTTCCGCCGGGCGATCGGGATTTAGGGGCCTCTGATTTGGCAGCGGTTGGGGGCAGTTGGGTCATGAGATCCCCAGGTCTCCGATCTCCGATCCCCTCTTCGATCCCCAAGTTTTAGATTCCCTGGAAATCTAAAATAAAAATTCCCATAATCTGCAAAACCCCTCCCCAAAACTTTTCCGCACGAACCCAAGGCCCGGAAGCCGGGCGGCTACCCGCACAAAATTCAGTGGACAACCAGGCTCGGAATCCTTATATTGGGATGTTGTCTAGATTGCGACGGTGTTCTTAGGAGGTCATTATTCCCGAGCAACTTACCCTAACCGTCAGCTTACGAGGCACGCGCGAAGTTAAGGGAGATTGTCAACTGTTCCGCCTCACAGGGCTGCTCGATGCATTTTCGGAACCCACGTTCCGCAAAAAGCTGGGGCAGTATGTTGAAGACGGCCCGCCCCATGTGGTGCTGGATCTAGCGCATATCGATTTTGTAGATAGTTCTGGGCTAGGCGCTCTGGTGCAACTGGCGAAAAAGGCCCAGAGTGCAGGTGGTAGTTTCCAGATTGTGACGAATCCCCGCGTCACCCAGACCGTTAAACTCGTGCGTCTCGAAAGCTTCCTATCGCTCCAGGATTCGGTTGAAGTGGCGATTAAGCGCGTTTCTGAATCGAATCAAGGCTAAGATTGGCTGTGGAGTTACAACCGGCGATCGCGACGGATTCTCCGAGTGTCGAAGCAGGCTGGCTAGCCGCCGCGGCCTTGCGATCGCCCCTCCCCCTCAGTTCGTCAATTCCCGCAGCCGAAATTCAACGTCTGTCGCCGGCTGCCTTGGCCTATTTAGGCGACTCCGTTTACGAACTTTACATCCGCTGCTATTACCTCTTGCCGCAATCACGCACCCGCACCTATCACGATCGCGTGGTTGCCCAAGTTCGCGCTGAAACCCAAGCCCGCCATCTAGAGGCGCTGCTGCCCCACCTGACCGAGGCTGAACGTGAGATAGTTCGGCGCGGTCGCAATGCCACTGATAAGCGTCCAAAACGGCTCGCGGGTGGAATATACCAGGCCGCCACGGCCTTTGAAACCTTGGTGGGTTATCTCTACCTAACCCAGCCGTCCCGACTGACCGAGTTGTTGGCCCGGTTGGATTTGTCGCCGTCTGTTTCCTCTCATGCGACTTTAGATCGCAACTCTTCATCATGACTGATTTTTCGTATCGTAAGGGTCGTACCGGTAATTCAGCAGGCCAAGCCGGTCAATCCAGCAAGTTTGAGCGTCCGGGGAAACCGGTTAAGGGCGGACAGTTTCAGGGCAAGGGACGGTATCAAGGTTCCCAAGGGGGAGAAGGCTCGAAGGGGCGCTACGAGGGACGGCGCGATCGCACGGATGATTTTGGGTTCTCCGGGGAAGACCGGGAACGCCGCAACTATGACGGGGGCGAGCGCCGGGATTTTGGCAAAGACCGGGACTTTGGCAAGGAAAAGAAGGACTACGGCGGCCAACGATCGGGCTATGGCTCCCAAGGTCGATCGGGTTATGGTTCCCAGGGTCGATCGGGCTATGGCTCTCAGGGATCGCAGGGATCCCAGGATCGATCGCAAGGATCGCGGGGCTATGGCTCCGGCCAGCGTGATGGCGAGTCCCGGGACTTTGGCGGTAAATCCTTTGGCCGCAAGCCTTTTGGTGGCGGTCAGGGCGGCCAGTCCTTTGAGCGCCGTGGCCGGGATGGCGATCGCCCGAACCGTGGGGGCGATCGACCCTTTAGCCCTCGGGGCGATTGGAACCGGGAAGAGAACCGGGACTCGCGCGGTGGCGAGGGTTCAGACTTCCGGGGCAAGAAATTTGGCAAGGGTCAAGGCAAGTTCAGCCGGCCCTTTGGCGATCGACCCGATCGCCCTGACCGGCCGGAGCGGAACCGGGATGAGCGTCGGGATGGTGACTATGGCTCACCCCGGGGCGATCGTGGTGAACGGAGCGATCGCGGTGAACGGGGGGATCGGTCTCCTCGGTTCGATCGCGGGGGCGATCGCCCGGCCTTCAGTCGCCGTCCCGAAGGGGGCAAGTTTGGCGGCCGCCGGGATGGGTTCCGCGAGCAACACCGGGACGGCCAAGGTCGGGACTTCGGCGGGCGCGATCGCGCTGCCCATGCCTTTGATGGCAATACCCAAAATGGCAACCCAACCACGGGCGAAGCCGAAACCAACAATGACATCATCTACGGCCGTCATTCGGTGTTGGCAGCCCTAGAGAGCGAGCGCACCCTGCACAAACTCTGGATCGTGCCCCAGTTGCGCTACGATTCCCGGTTCATGGGGCTGCTGCAAACGGCTAAGACCAACGGCACAATCATCGATGAAGCCACCTACAGCCAACTGGCGCGGCTGACGGATGGGGGCAATCACCAAGGTGTGGCAGCCCAGGCGGCGGCCTACGATTACTTGGACTTGGCGGATGTGATTGAAAAGGCCAAGGCGGCCACCGATCGCGCCGTGTTGGTGGCAGTCGATGGGGTGACGGATCCGCACAATTTGGGTGCGATCGCCCGCAGTGCCGAAGCCTTGGGCGCAAAGGGTATCATCATTCCCCAACGGCGGGCCGTGGGCGTAACTTCCACGGTGGTGAAGGTGGCGGCCGGCGCGATCGAGCACCTGAACATCGCGCGGGTGGGCAACCTGGTTCAAGCCCTGGAAACCCTGAAGGCCGCTGGCTTCTGGATCCATGGCTTGGCCGCTGAGGGCAGCGAACCGATCGACAAGGTAGACCTCACGGGCCCGATCGTGCTGGTGATTGGCGCAGAGGGCGATGGCCTGAGCCTGTTGGTGCAAAAAACCTGCGATGTGTTGATGTCCATTCCCATGAGCGGCCACACGCCCAGCCTGAATGCTTCGGTGGCGGCGGGCATGGCGCTCTATGAAATGAGCCGTCAGCGTCGTCATCAGTCCTTGGACTTGCGGGACTCCTAGGAGCGCGGCTGCGATCGCGCCCTGATTTTGCCTCCCAGCGGGCCATTTGCTAGGCTGTCCGGAGACTTAGCCGCCACCGAACCTCAAGGGGCCGGGAACGGTTAAGCCCCGGGGTTACCTCGTGCCTCCGGTGCGAGTTGATGACAACCCCGGCCATGGCCTGAGTTTGGAGGTGGTGCGTGTCTCAATTGCCGGATGGGCCCTTGCCCGAGGATCGATCGCGATCGGCCCGCGAGACTAATGACGAATGGATTGCGGTCTTAGTGGCCCTGCTAATCTTTGGGGGATTGTTCTGGTGGTTTGCCAGTCGCCAATCGACCCCAGTGGGTTGGCAGGGCTTGCTGCGATCGCGCCCCGTTGCCCCTGAAGCGCCTAAGGGCACAGGCAAAGAACCCACGAGGGCGATCGCCCCGAAGCCCCAACCCGACGCGCCCGCCAAGGCCCCAGCCGCCTCCCCCACGGCTCCCCCGGTGGCTAGCCAAACTCTGGCTCCTGCGGCTCCTGCGCCCATCCCCGCCGCCCCTGCCCAGCCGATCGCCCCTGCGCCGTCTGTTGCCCCAGCCCTTGCGCCAGCCGCCTCGGAGCCAGTGGCCGCGCCCTTTAAGGATGTGGACGGGCAACATTGGGCCTATCCTTTCATTGAAAAACTGCGGAAAGACAAAATTATTGCCGGGTTTGAGGATGGTTCCTTCAAGCCCGATCAACCGGTGACCCGGGCTGAATTGGCGGCCATTTTGCGAGATGCCTGGGCGGGGCCCACGGTGCGATCGCCCCTATCCTTCCCGGATTTGGCTGCCGACCATTGGGCAAAATCCGCTGTCGATCGAACCGTTGTGTTAGGGCTGATGCGCGGTTATCCCAATGGACAATTCGCCCCCGACCAACCCATTTCTCGCCTTGAACTCTATATCACCCTCGCCTCTGGGCTGAATTTGCCGCTGCCGGAGCCGCCCGATCGCCAACGGCAACTGGAGCGTTACGGCGACGGCTTGGCCCTGGCCCGCTGGGCCCAGCCCAAGGTGGCCGCCGCCAGCCAAAGCAACCTCGTCACTTACTATCCCTTGCGCGATCGCCTGGATGCCCAGCGGCCAGCAACCCGCGCGGATGTGGCCGTGGCGCTCTATCAAGCCTTGGTTTGGCAAAAACGCCAAGCCCCGATCGCCTCGCCCTATCTGTCGCCCCAACCCTAGGGAGGCGATCGGGCAGTTTGTTCAGGGCAAAATCAACCCCCCAGCGGATTTCCGATGAATGCGGTACGGGTTCCCGGTGTGGATGCTGCCTAGGGCGATCGCGCTAGGTTGGGAACCGAACAGGCTGATCAACAGCCATTCTTCAGCATTCCGCACCGCAACCAGCCCAGAGGGAGGGGCGATCGCCGTGAATCGATCGGCTAGGCAATCTCGATTATCGCAAGTCCGTTTCCAGCCACGGCCCGGCGTTCCCACCCTCGGGGCGATCGCCCTGCTGTTGCCCTTGGTGGGCTGTGGATTCAGCTTCAAAGCCGACATCCAAAACGGCAACTTGGTGGTTAACAGCGGCTACGAAATTTCCGAAACCCTGCTGAACCAAAGCCCCATCAGCTTCAAAGGCGATCCCGCTTCCTTTGTGGAAACCATCGATCGCTTTGAAATTCAAGAGGGACAGGTGCGCGCCTTTGGCAAATTCGTTTGTCCCGACAAGCGCCTAGAACCGGGGAGCCTCGATTTTGTGTTGCAAGCCAGCTCCCGGCAACTGCTTGAAGCCAAAATTGCCCGTGTGGATTCCCCCTGCATCACCTTGGCTGACCCTCGAATCATCACTGTGAATCAGCTTTTGGCGGATAGTTTTCAGCGCCTGGCCGCCGGAACCCGAGAAATTGAAGTGACCCAAGTGAAGGTGGGTGACCAAAAAATCGCGATCGACTTCCAATGGGTCACACCGCTGGAGTCACCCAGCCCCGCCGCCAGCCCCGCCGCGCCCGATCGCCCCGCCAATTCACCATCCACCCCCAACAATCCAGCCCCTAGCGATTCATTGCCCAACAATTCGCTACCTAACAATCAACCTGGCACAGATATCTAGCTAGCATTGAGCCACCAGAGATGGGGTTAATCCAAATCTTGCCAAATCTCGCCCAATTTCGCCGTTAGCCAGCATTGATACCTAGGATGCAATCTGAGGTTGATCCAAAAGATCGATTCAAGAGGTTGATCCAAAAGATTGATTCAAGAGGTTGATCCAAAAGATTGATCCAAAAAATTCAAGCAGCATTAATTCAATAGGGCAAATTGGGATCAATGAGGGTGAATTAGCGGTATCTAGGATATTGGAAAGTAATTGCCTGTGTGAAACCATGACTGACCTAACCCGAGACTATATTTTGGCCGTGGACGCTTCCAGCTCCATGGGTATTCAGATGCCGAACGGTCAAACCCGTTGGGCCGCCGTTGCCGAAGCAGCCTTTGGACTGGCCCAGGCGATCGAGCAATTTGATCCCGATGGCATCCAGGTTTATACCTTTGCCTCTGGGGTCAAGGAACATGGCAACGCTAACGCTCAAACCGTTGCCAATTTGTTTAGCCAAAATCGCCCATTTGGGTCAACTAACTTGGCTGGACTGTTGAACTTGGTGTTGCTGCAAAAGTGGGTTCCCGAAGTGCCCACCACCTTGATTATCGTCACGGACGGGCAACCAGACGACAAAGCCGCCGCCGCCCAATCCCTGGTAACCGCCACCAAAAAAATGCAATCGGACGAGCAACTAGCGATTACCTTTGTCCAAATTGGCGATGATCCGGGTGCGACCAATTTCTTGAAATTCCTGGATGACGAGTTAATGGGATTGGGCGCTAAATTCGATGTGGTCGATACCTTTTCCGCTAGTGAATTTGGCAATCGATCAATTGAAGAAATTCTGCTTGCCGCCATCCAAGATTAAGAGAAATCAATGGGCGCAATGTTCAAACATCAACGATCAGTGAAAACGATCAGCGAATGGGTCATGATTCAGCGACCAATTTCCTGAAAACCATGGGTATTAGTTGCATCAATTCTCTAGATGCTCTGATCGTTTAACCACCTTTTTTCTATCAAATTGAGACATGATTAGCCTCAAGCGTGATTACATTTTGGCGATTGACGCTTCCAGCTCCATGGGCATGACCCTTCCCAATGGGCAAACCCGCTGGGCCGCCGTTGCGGAAGCGGCTTTTGGGCTGGCCCAAGCGGTGGAAAAACTAGATCCAGATGGAATTGAGGTCTACACCTTTGCCAGCAAAATTCGTGAATTTGGCAATGCAACGGCGGTGACGGTGGCCGAAATTTTTAGCCAAAATGAACCCTTTGGTTCCACCAACTTAGCAGGGCTTTTGAATGAAGTTTTGCTAAAGAAATGGCAAGCGGAAGTCCCCTTAACCCTGCTGGTGATTACCGATGGTCAGCCCGATGACAAAGCCGCCGCAGCCCAAGCGATCGTCGCGGCCACCAAAAAGATGTCCGTTGATGAACAATTAGGCATTAGCTTTGTGCAAGTGGGGAACGATCCGAGCGCAACCAACTTCTTAAAGTTTTTGGATGATGAATTAATGGGGTTGGGAGCCAAATTCGATGTGGTTGATACGTTCCCTGCCAGTACCTTTGGCGATCGCCCGATCGAGGAATTGCTGCTGGCTGCGATTCAAGACTAAAATCGTTGGCTGAGAAATGTTTTCTAGCCAATGTTTTTTAACCTCGGTTTTTGACCATTTCTCCACATCACCTCTGAGAACTTGAGAGATTTTATATGACTCAATGGACAATGCGATCGACCTTGAAATCGGTCTTGGCGGCCACTATTGCAGTGCCGATGGTGGCCCTGTCGGCAGCCATGGCCAAAGCGGACACAGAGTCAGTAACTTTCACGTTGGTGAATGGCACTAGCTCAACCATGACGCATTTCTATGCTTCGCCCCCCAGCACCAGTTCTTGGGAAGAGGACATTTTGGGGGTTGATGTATTGAACCCTGGCGAGTCCGTTGACATCACTATTGATGATGGCCGTGAAGATTGTACCTATGACTTCATGGCTCGCTTTGCTGATGGCTCAGATTCGGTCAGTTCAGGCACAATTTGCGGTGGGGAAACCTATACGTACACCGATTAAGCCCAGGTTTCTCGATCGATTCAACACTGAAATGGGCAAAACTCGATCGAATCAAAAGACATTTCAGAGCGAGCCGATCGGCTTGTTTTGATTAATCCCACCACTGTACAGATTGTATAGAACCCCAGGAGATGATCAATGACTCGTGAATCGCTCCTGGGATTTTGATTTTGATGAAGGTCGATTCTGGGAGGCTGATGATGGCTAATTTTGCCGAAGAACATAGCGAAAAAAGCAAAATGATCGCAGGGCAACTATACCTAGCCTCCGATTCCCAACTCATCCAAGAACGGGCCCGGGCCCGCCAACTTTGCCGTCGCTATAATGCCACCACCGAGGAAGAACCCAACCTAAGGTTCAGCATTTTGCGCGATCTTTTAGGCACAGCGCCACCGGAAATTTATATTGAACCGAATTTTAAATGTGACTACGGCTATAACATCCATTTGGGCAATCATTTCTATGCCAATTTTGATCTCATCATTCTGGATGTTTGTGAAGTGCGAATTGGCGATTATTGCCTAATTGGCCCTCGGGTCAGCATTTTAACGGCAACCCACCCGATCGACCCAGATTTGCGGCGATCGGGTCAGGAATTTGGCAAGCCGATCTCGATCGGCAATAACGTTTGGATTGGTGGTGGCGCGATTATCAACCCCGGCGTAGCGATCGGTGACAACGTGGTGGTTGCTTCCGGTGCAGTGGTCACCAAAGATGTGCCCGATGGTTACATTGTGGGCGGTGTCCCCGCCAAAATCATTCGACATTGCACCGAAAATTCGCGTGAAAGTCAGATTTCATGAATCAAAATTTCGGTTTTGGTGCTCAATCGAGATCGCCCATTCTGTCGGTTTTTTCGCTGCTGTGATACCGGATCAACTTTTTCAGTTTGCTCTAACAGGTTTGTTCCACTGCTGGTACTTATCAACTAGTTTCCTCTTCTTGAAATGGGTTTGCGTACCATTGTACGTACCACAGTTCTAAATCCTCATCATCTGGATAGTCCTCATACTTTGGAATATGAATCTGGTAAGAATCATGAAAAAACAAGTTGAGACTGCTATCTTCCAAAAATTCATATCCTGTGAATACGCTTTGATTTAACGGATGAAATAGATTGCACCATTCTTTGAATCTTGGATTGTAATCAATATCTTCATGATGTGGGCAGAAGGAGGCATCTGTAATCAGTTCTCCATGCTGCATGAATGACCAAGGTGGGTCAATCCAAATGTAACCTTGCCTCTTTAACTGGCCTTTTTCTTCAAACCTGATTTTGATTGAATTACAAGCGATCGAGTGGGAGCAAGTTTTCCCAACAAAATCTCTCAGAATTGGTTCATACTGCTGTCGGTCACTAACGGTGTAATCCAATTTTCTGCCTCATTCCCAGTGCTACAGATATGCTAACAACCTTCCATCTTCGAGCTATTAACCTTGACGACTGACAAGGGGTCTGCCAGACACGTCTATAACCTTACCGATCGCCCTGAAAACGCCACAGCCCCAGCCCAATGGCGCGATCGCCCGTTTCGCCAGGTTCTCAGCCGCCAGACCGTTGAGGCTCATCAGACGATCGGCTCCCGCATGGCACTCGCGCCACCGGTCACGATCAACAACGCATCACCACCAAAGGGGCGATCGAACGCTGTGCATCATCCATAGCAAGATAACGACCCAGGCTCAGCGACCCGGCGCACGGGGCGTAACGATTGCAAACTAGGTGTCATGGTTTGTAACTTCCTCACTTCGGCCTCCAACTCTCCGGTAAGAATCGCCCTAACTACGCGAAAACGTCTTCACCGTAGGCTCTCGCAATCGCGGTGTCGAAACGGCTGGCAACCTCGCAGAACTCCTGCCCCCAACCACTGCTCACACTGACCTCCTGGATTGGGCCGGTGGGAAGAAACAAAAGCTCAATGTCGGAACGCTTGGGTATGTCACCAGACTCAATGCGAGCAACAATGCTGTCAATCTCTCGAAGTGCTGCCGGTGCATCCTTCCATGAAGACCAATCAAAGTTATTGTCGGGCCGCGAAAGGAACTGGCGCGCCTCTCGGAGAACCTCAACCAACTGTTGGTGCTTGGAATTCATAGAGACGTGCGAATGACACCTAACGACCCAAGCTCAGCGACCCGGCTCGCGGGACGCCACGATTGCAACCGGAGCGCGATGGCCGGGGTCGCTGCAGCGCATGGTTAGGCGGCATGGGTGATGACCTCATCGGCTACCTCATTTAGTGTGGTCGCCACCTGCTCCGGCCGCTCCAGCATCGGATAGTGGCAGGTGTCCAGCGATACGACTCGGACATCCGCGCCCAGATTGGCCGCCATGCGTTCCTGAAACTGCGGAGATAATGCTCCCCGGTCACGCAGGCACTGGATATAAGTGCAAGGTGCCGGAGGCCGTCCGTTCCAACGCAGCGGCTCAAGCACCAGTGACCTCGACTCCGCCGTGAACCGGGTGCACGCCGCCTGCACCCGCCGCGCATCCAGACCGTTGAGCATCGTCCGCTCCGCCATCCGTGGTGACTGGGTAAATACCGGACCGCTGCGCCACAAAACAACGCGGCTGGCCACGCGCATCAGGAACGGAAACGAACCAGTAATCGAAACACCCGGTTGTGGCACCGGCCCGGCGATGATCACGAGGCCAGCCACTCGCTCTGCCAAACTCTCCGCCAGCGCCAGTACCACCGCCGCGCCCAACGAATGCCCGACGAGAATAAGCCTCGGTTGCTCCGGCAACTCTGCCCGGATGCTGCGGACACACTCAGCAAAACTCAATGAGCACAAGTCACCAGGTCGCTCCCCGTGCCCAGGCAAATCAACCGCCAACGCAGGCCGACGCAGGTGCGGCCTGACCTCATCCCATACCCACGATCCCGCATGTCCCCCATGCACCAGAACAAATATGACCTGCGATGAACTCATGGTGTTGAAAGTGTGATGCGCGTAATGCCGCCTAACGACCAAGATAAGCGGCAGCAGATAACTTGCGCAACTCTACCAAAATCTCTCAAGTGTCCGCTTCATCGACTTGTTATGCAGTTGCCCACGGAACCCATCTCAAAAACATCGATTACCATGCTGATCTACAATTTCTGCGCCTAGCCGATTATAAAAATGAAGCCCACGGGTATTCCGGGCATCAGCATTCCAAGCAAGATGGGTACAGTCATTTTCCTTAGCAATTTGAGCTAATTGAACCATTAATGCTGCTCCTGCACCCTGACTTCTCATCTTGTCATCCACATACAGATCATCAAGCCAAATACTTGGCTGACCGGCAAATGATGAGTACCTGAATCTGTCATTCAACACTTCTGAGAGAAGCTATCTCGGCTAGAGGTTATTTGGGTTGATCAGGGGTATTCCGGGAAAAAGTTTGCGGATGCTGTGAAGCGTGTGTGTGGCGAGAGTGTGCGAGTGGAGGTGATCAGCCGAATCGGTAAAGGGTTTGAGAGGTTGCCCAAGCGGTGGATTGTCGAGCGGACGTTTGGCTGGCTAAACCGATTTCGGCGATTGAGCAAGGACTATGAGTTGTATTCGGAGACGAGTGAAGGGATGATCTATGGCTGCTTAATGCATTTGATGGTGAAACGATTAGCGGGGATGGCTGATTAATATTGTCTTTATAAATCAGCTCTTACATGGCCACATTTGTAGCACCCTGATGATTTTATTGGGGAGTTATATTCGGAGCCAAAAACTGGGATTGCTCTTTGACCCCAGCACTGGCTTCAAGATGCAAAATGGCAACAGACGATCGCCCGATTTAGCCTTTTTTGCCAAAAACCAACTTCAAGGACTCACCACCCTACCCACCGGTTTTCTCGAAGTCGCACCCGACTTAGCCGTTGAGGTATTATCGCCAGGAAACACCGTCGAAGAAATTGACGGGAAAATCACGGAATATTTTGCTAACGGTACAAGCTTAATGTGGGTGATTAATCCACAGCAGCGCTATATTTTGGTTTATCGATCGCCCCAAGAACCCGATCGCCTTCTTAAAACAGCCGATCGCCTCGATGGTGAAGCGATCATTCCAGATTTCAGCCTCCCGATCGCTGAACTATTTCAAGAACTTGATTTTTAATGGCTTTGGATAGCCACATTGTTTTGCATGATGCAGCATTTGTCCCAAGGGGTTTTGAATGCTTGGATGACCTGTCCGCGACAGTTTCAACATCTCTATTTGGATTGTTTACTGTTGCCGGCCAATCCCCACCAACAGGAACGAATGGTTTGGGGAAGTCGATTCCATTGGCTGATGCAACAATCCATTCAGAGCCGTGGAACGGACTGCAAACTCACTGAATTGGGGGCTGAATCGGCGGCCAAGATGTCCTTGGTTTTGCAGGCAGAAGAGGATGCGGAAGCCCAAGCGCTCCATCAAGCGGTCGATCGCACTTGGGATAGCCTGCGCCAGTGGTGGGATCAATCGGGAGCCAGCGATTGGGAACTGGATGCGGAACATCGCCGCACTTGGGTGATGGGCGATCGCCTACTCACTGTGGTGTATGACCTATTGGCAACCCGGCCCACGGAAGCGCAGATTTTTGATTGGAAAACTCACGCCCAACCCCTGTCGCGCGATCGACTGCAAGAGGATTGGCAAACTCGTTTGTATCTTTTTGTGTTGGCGGAAACGAGCCATTTACCGCCCGATCGCCTGGCCATGAGCTATTGGTTTGTCCGATCGCCGGCCGCTTCGACCGCCGCCAACGGGCCGGAGTTGGCTTGCGAAACGTTTGCATACAGCGCCGATTGGCACCAATCAACCCAAGCACAATTGCTGGAGATGGGCCAAGCGATTGATCAGGCGATCGCTGCCTATCACGGGGGGCAGGCGCTGCCACAATTGCCGGCCCACAGCCCCGCCTGTCGATCGTGTTCCTTTGCCAGCCGTTGCGGCCGATCGCCCTCGGTGGCGGAATCGGCCGTGGCGGCTTTGCCTTGGACGTTGGCGGAACCGCTCGATCGCCTGTGGGACGCGATCGAGGAAATTCCGATTTGAATTGGGCTTTTGAATTGGATTTTAGAATTAACTTTTGAAATTTTTTGGAATTTGATGCCAACTGATCGGGCCTGAGTTGGGTCTCAGTTGGGTCTGATCTGTCCTGGCCCCAATCTGCTCAGGGCCGTTGGCTGCATCCCGATTTGACAGCCCGGGAGCCGCTCGATACGGTAGAAGAAAGGCTCGAAGCCTCAAACCCGCCGCCGGATCCTTGGTTTCGGCCCGGGGCATCAATGAAATTTGGGAAAACTTGGGAATTTAACATTTCCCCAAGCTTCTCCCCCTACTTCCTTTAGCTGGTGTGAGTGGTTGCGTCCCATGGATGTGAAATTGATTTTGGCGGTGTTGACCGGTTTGTTTACGGTGGCTTGCCTGTTTTTTGGCACGCGCAACGGGTTTTACGACACGGATAACTATCACGGCAACGGTTCGGCTCACTAACGAAGGGCGATCGGCCCAGTGGCGGCCGATCGATCAAGGAACCCAAACCTGTGACCGAGCTAGAGTGCTTGCCCTATGCCGTGGGCCATGGGGGCGAAGGGATGTGTCTGGTGGTGCGATTGGGAACCCATCGCGTCATGTTGGACTGTGGCTTGCGGAGCCTGTCGCCCCTCCTGGGTGAAGCGTGGGATCATCCAAACCCCATCCGACCGCGATCGGGCATGGTGGGTTGGGGCCGAATGCCGGCCGATTGGGTGGTTTGCAGCCATGCCCACCGCGACCATGCACGCGGGTTGCTGAAGCTCCATGAGCAGTTTCCCCATTTGCCGATTTTTGCCAGCGGTGAAACGGCCCAACTGTTGCCCACCAATTGGCTCGATCGCCCTCTGGAGTCGATTCCGCTGTTTTGCCAGGCCCTTCCTTGGCGATCGCCCGTGGCCTTGGCTGATGATTTGACGGTGGAGCTGTTGCCTGCTGGTCATTTGCCGGGAGCGGCCCTCACTCTGTTGCGATACCAGTCCCGAACCGAATCCCGTAGCAATCGATCGCGCGAATATTGCGTGGCTTACAGCGGGGATTTTTTCCTGTCTAATGGCCGGTTGGTGGAAGGAATGCCCCTCACGGAGGTGCGCGGCCTTGCACCGGATGTGCTGATCGTGGAGGGATCCTACGGGGTGGCCCGCCGATCGCGTCGTCGCCGCCAGGAAAATGACCTCGCGGATCAGGTCAGCCAAGCCCTGGCCCAGGGGCGATCGGTGCTGTTGCCCGTGCCGCTGTTGGGTCTGGGCCAAGAACTATTGATGCTGTTGCGCAGCCACCACTACTTCACGGGGCGCGAGTTCACCATTTGGGTCGATCGCCAGGTGGCGGCCGGCTGTGATGCCTATTTAGCAATTCTCGATCGATTGCCGGAGTCGGTGCAGAATTTTGCCCGCCATCAAAACCTGTTTTGGGATGATCGGGTGCGGCCGCTGGTGCGGCGGCTGTCGAGCGATCAAAACGGGCCCGATTTGGCCCTGGAAGGCCCCTGCCTGCTGTTGGTGGATGATGATTTGCCTGTGGCCCAACTGTGCGATCGCTTCTGTCAGACGGGGCGTTGGTTGGTGTCTGTGCAGGCGGCCGCGGGTGGCCGGTTGGAAGCCGAGCCTCTCCGCAGCCCCCATGAGGGCGATCGAATTCTTTACAGCACCTATGAACTGTCGGAACATTCGGACGGCTTGGGCACGCTGCAACTGATCCACAACATGCGCCCTCAGCATGTAGTGTTTGTCCATGGGGGCATTGATCATTTGTCGGGTTTGGCGGCCCTGGATGAACTCAACAGCCGCTACCAAATCCATTGCCCCAGTGCGGGTGCTGCTTTGGAGTTGCCGATCGGGGAAAGCTTTGCCCAACCGGCCGCCCCGATCGAGCGATATGAAGGGGAAATTAGCACCGGAGAGGGAGCCGCCACGGTGCATCTGCCTGATGCGATCGTCCATAGTCCCCGCTGGAAAGCCTTTGCGGAAACGGGGCTGGTGGAAGTGCGCTGGCAGGGATCGGATTTGGTGTTGCGAGGCATGTCCCCTCGGGAAGTGCTCGATCGCAACACCGCCTGGCCCGACACACCGGACTTGATCTGTTGCCAAACTTGCCAATTTTATCGGGGGCAACATTGCCGCAATCCCGCCTCTCCCCTGGCCGATCGGCGTGTGGCTCCCGATGGTTGTTGTCCGGTTTATGCCAGCAACAGCGATCGCCAGCCCACCTAAACAGCAAATGTTGTTGCAGATGTTGTTTAGAGCTAATTCATAAAGAGAACCTAAAGCCGACTTGGCAGCTCCAAATGAGGATTGAAACAAACTACGCGGGATGCCGCATCAAGGAATTCTTCATGTTGCGGCGAGGCTTGACCAGAAATTGCAAGCCATAGTCCT
Source organism: Limnothrix sp. CMB-01 (assembly GCF_055193175.1). Taxonomy (NCBI): domain Bacteria; kingdom Bacillati; phylum Cyanobacteriota; class Cyanophyceae; order Pseudanabaenales; family Pseudanabaenaceae; genus Limnothrix; species Limnothrix sp. CMB-01. The sequence goes on along the minus strand of NZ_CM143720.1, from coordinate 3,845,704 downwards.
GCCACAACTGATGAGCTAACGCTTTTGAGACATAGTTTCAGTCAGCAAACACTTTGCCCCAACAGTCTTTACAGTAAGTTGCGTACCGGTTTGCGGCCATCGGTATTGCCAGAAGTTAAGCAGCAGTTGAGCAGTTCACCTTGGTCATTGACCACCAGATGCAGCTTGAGACCAAAGAACCAACCCATAGAGGTTTTGCCCCAGGCCGCTAACTCCTGAAACACCTGATGCTGGTGAGCACGTTGGGGGCGACAAATCAGAAGTCATCGATTTTGCAGAACAGAGCTTCTAGACTAAGCATGACGGGGTTGTGCTGAGTGTTGTTTTGGTTAATGCCTCAGCTTAACCAGTCCCGTCTTTCCTTTGCTTCCCTTATCCCGAATTCACGTTCGGATTAGGGGTGGAGTTTGACGGCTCGGTTATAACCAGCCTTCCTGCTCCAGTTCCGCAATGATTTGCAGGGCGCGGGAATCTCCCAGCTTCAAGAGGGCCGATCGCGCGTCTTCCTTGATGCCGAGTTCGCGATCTTCCACCAGGGCTTCAATCAACCCATCCACGGCTCCCGCATAGATCGCATTGGAGGGCAAGTCGCGGCATAGTTGCCCCAGGGCCCAAGCACAGTTACTGCGCACGGCCGGAACAGGATCTTGGCGCAGGGCCACAATCAGCGGTGGCACGGCCCCCACGATCGCCTCATAACCCACGGCTCCCATTTGCCCCAGGGAACTGGCCGCCCACAGGCGCACGGCCGCAATGTCCCGTTGCAGGGTTTGCACCAACGGAGCCAGGGCCCGGCGATCGCGCCCATTGCCCAGGGCCCAAACGATGCCTTTGCGCACGTAGCCATTCCAATCCCGTTGGAGTTGGCCAATCAAGGGGTCGATCGCCTCTGGATCTGGGTTGCGGCCCAAGGCATAGGCGGCGCTCATCCGCACCAACGGACAAACATCGTTAATGAGTAAAATCAGCCGTTCGCTGGCTCTGGGGTCTTGCAGCTCACAAAACGCCCTGGCTCCCACCGCACGCTGGGCCGGATCCGGATCTTGCAACAGTTGCAACATCACGTCTGGATCGGGGAGCGGCGCGGCTTCGCTCGGGGGCGGAGTTTCGAGAATATTCAGATGATCTGACTCTGCTGAATCTAAGTCGAGTAACCCGAGGTCATCATTCACCGGCATAGCAGTCCTCCTTAGCGATCGCGGTTGGTCGATTGCGCCTTGGAGGCCGGCTTGGCCGGTTCTGGAACCAATTCCACATTCACCTCATTCACTTCCCGGCGGCGCAGTTCCACGGACTCCGAGCGCGGCAACAGGTTAAACACTGCTCGGAACCGATCGTCCAGTTCCTCGAAGGACACTTGACCGGCGCGATCGAGCAATACTTTCCCCGATTGATCAATTAAAACCGTTTGGGGCACAACGCCACGGTAGTAATGCGCCGGTTGCAGTGGATCCGCTACTGGCTCCAGGGGCAGAGAATCGGCCACAATGGGCAAAAAGTCCGCCGCTTTGCCATAAAACGCCTGCAATTGGGAGATTGTGGAGGAAAATCGCTTGCAATCGCGGCTATCGTCCACAAAAAACACCAACAGGGTGGGTCGCTGCCGTTCCCGCGATTGGGCCAAGGTCACCCGAGGCGGCACCAAAGAACCGTTGCCCGCATAGAGCGCAAAAATATTGCCATCAAAATTATCGTCATTCAATGTGGCCTGGGCTGGCAGGGCCCCCAAGGCCCAACCCCCGATCGTTAACGACAGCAGCAGGGCGATCGCCCGAGCTAGCCCCTGTCGTCCCCACCAGCGAGCAATAGCGCTGCCCAGTGCCAAACCCCGAACCCACATGACTATCCGTGACATTGAAACCGTGACATTTAAATCGTTAAAAAACGCAAGACAAAAACGCGAAATAGACAGCGTATAAGCCCCTTGCAGAGCCTATCCTATCGCGAACCGCGAAACCCCCCACGTCTGAATTGTGGCCCAATGCCCCGATCGGTCGCCGCAACTCTGGGACAATTGCGCCGGTCTGCTGGGGTCTCTCCGGGCGATCGCGCCAGGCTTCCTTGGCGGAAGATGTGCCACCCAACGGGCCGATTGGAATTTCCATGGGTATGATGGGGGGCAAGATCAGCCCAAAACCAGCCCTGCTCCGGTCAGTTCTCCGCTTTTTCGCTGAAAGGATCCTGGTCGGCACGCTGGGTCAAGGGCTTCAGTGACCACTCCTCTTCAGCGCCTCTCTCCCCTACGCTTACCGTTGTCTGTTCTATTCATTAACCCATTGAGCGAGCGGCTCTAGCTTTAGCTATGGTTCGGTTCCGTATTCAAGCTGACAGTGATATTCCGGCATCCACGCAGTTGTTTAACCAAATTCGGTTTGCGATCGCTTCGCGGCAGTTTCCGCCGGGGCACCGTTTGCCCAGCACCCGCCAACTGGCCATGGAAACGGGCTTGCATCGCAACACCATCAGCAAGGTCTATCGCCAGCTTGAAGATAACGGCCTAGTGGAAGCCCAGCCCGGCTCTGGCATTTACGTGCGGGCCTTGGGTCATGAAGGCGGGGCCCAACTCCGATCGCCCGTTTTTGACAAAAACCCCGAAGCCTATCAACTGGTGAAGCAAAGCCTCGATCGGCTAATCGAAGCCGGTTGCAGCCTCAGCACCGCTCGGGAACTGTTTTTGGGGGAAGTGGATTGGCGGTTACGATGCAGCGCCCGCGTGATTGTCACCGCCCCTCAACAGGACTTGGGGGTGGGCGAAATTATGGCCGGTGAAATTGAGCAATCGCTGCAAATTCCCGTGCAATTGGTGGCCATGGAAGATTTGCCAGCCGCGCTCGATCGCACCGCTTCTGCCACCGTGGTCACCAGCCGCTACTTCATTGGCGATGCGGAAAAAATTGCCGCCCCCAAATCGGCCCGCGTCATCCCCGTGGATATTTATGACTATGCCGAAGAAATTGAATTCGTGAAGAATCTCCCGGCCGGTACGCGGATCGGTCTGGTCAGCATCAGTCCCGGTTGGCTGCGGGCTTCGGAAGTGATTGTCCATAGCTTCCGGGGCGAAGAAATTTTGGTGATGACCACCCTCCCCAGCGACACCTACAAGCTCGGGGCATTGGTCAAAACCGTGCGCTATATCGGGTGCGATCGGGACAGCTTCCCCAAGGTCAAGGCCGCCGTTTCCGCGCACCGAGAAGACATCATCCGCCCCCCGCAGGTGATCTGTTGCGAAAACTACATCGGCAGCCAATCCATGAACCATCTCCAACGGGAGTTAGGCCTGGCCTAGGAACGGCCAAATCCAAGCATTGACCAGGCGATTATTGGCCGTAGTAAACATTGGCCGCGGCAAAATCACTGGCCATAGCAAAGTTACTGACCACGATAGTTGGACAGTCGCGCCAGGGTTGCCAAGGGTTGGACACCCGGATATTTTCGCCCCCGAATTTCCCAGGTAGGATAACCCTCGATCCCCGCCTGTGCGCACAGTTGCGGCTGCGGGTTGCGGCCTCGGGGGTCGCACTCAATGTAGCGAATTTGGTTGAACGCCTGACCAAATAATTCCTTTTGATTTTGGCAATGGCCGCACCAGTAGGCTCCATACATTTTTGCGCCAATTTGCCGCAGGTGTTGGGCCAAGCCTCGGGGGGAAACCGCCAGCATCCCTTCCCAGGATTGTTCGATCGCCCCTTGAATGGCGGGAGCTGCGGCCCTGGCCGGGTTCGCTGGGGTGGCTGCTTCTGCCAGAGTCGCCACCAGGCCCGCTCCGGCCAGGGCGGCGGCACAGCTCAGAGCAATCCAAGCTTGATTCGTTAGCAAGTTGCGGTTAGGTTTCATAACCAGTCCTGTTGTGCTCGTTGGAGTGCGGGTTTGTAGGCGCGGGTTGCTAGGCGCAGGTTGCTAGGCTCGGGTCGTTAGGCGCGGGTTTGTAGGCATTGATGCACGGCGATCGGCGGCGGTTGCCCATTTGGTGGGGTGGAGGTTTTGTGCGATGATCGAACGACGCTTTTTGGCGGTTCATCACGCTTCAACTACCAGTTTTAACAATATGGCAGTCATTCAATTCATCCGAGGCATTAACGAAGAGGTGGTACCTGATGTCCGCTTGACGCGATCGCGTGATGGGAGCAACGGCCGCGCCATCTTTATCTTTGATAACCCTAAAACGTTGGCTGCATCCGCCGATCAAGAAATCACCGGCATGTACCTGATCGACGAAGAGGGTGAGTTGATGACCCGTGATGTGAAAGGCAAGTTTGTTAACGGTCAGCCGTCGGGCATTGAAGCCTACTACGTCATGACCTCGGAGAACGATTGGGAACGGTTTATGCGGTTTATGAATCGCTACGCTGAAGCGAACGGCTTGGGCTTCACGAAAGCTGACAGCTAGCGATCGCCCAACTACTCAATTAGCTACTCAATTACGCCTAGCCACTCAGCGCCCGACCATTCCACCATCTCAGAACCATGCCCGAGGGGGTGATCGCCCATGAGTCAGCCACAGTCCCTGGAGGGGCCCCATCCCGATCGCGAGTCTCTTCAGGTGCGTTGTGCGGTAATCACCGTCAGTGATACGCGCAATTTTGAGACCGATCGCAGTGGGCAACTGATTCGCGATCGCCTGACCTGGGCGGGCCACTCGATCGTGACCTACCAGATTTTGAAGGATGAACCGGCGCTGATTGCGGAAACAGTATTGCAACTGTGCCAAAACCCGGATATTGATGCCCTGTTGCTGAATGGGGGCACGGGCATTGCGCCTCGGGACACAACCTACGACGCGATCGCCCGGTTGCTCGACAAGACTTTGCCCGGATTTGGTGAGCTGCTCCGGCAACTGAGCTTTGCAGAGGTTGGCTCACGGGCCATGGCTTCCCGGGCGATCGCTGGGGTTTGCCAAGGAAAGTTGGTGTTTTCGATGCCCGGATCGAGCAATGCGGTTAGCCTTGCCTTAGATTCTCTGATTCTGCCGGAGCTAATCCACTTGGTGACTCAGCTTCAGAAATAGCGGATAGAGATTCTGGGTTACAGATCGAAGTTAAAGATCAAAAATACAGCCCTTACCTCGATTACTAAGCACAGTAGCCCGTAGGGTGGGCACTGCCCACCGAGCCGTTGCTTCATGGTATCTGTGATGTAGCGTGCCAATCATTTTAGGTAAAGGCTGTGTGGATCGAAATGTTGATTTAGGAAGCTTCCTGGGTTAATTCAACCCGAGCTTAATTCAATATTAATTAATCACGAATCGGCTGATCAGTTGGGTGATCTGATCACCTGATCAATCGAGCGATTTAGTTTGATTGACTTCCAACCTGATTGATTTCTAATTTGATCAATCAAAAGTGGGCAAGGAGAGATTCGAACTCTCATGGATTTCTCCGCCGCATTTTGAGTGCGGTGCGTCTACCGTTCCGCCACTTGCCCGTAGCGCTCTGCAATTATAGCGGATTTTTTGAAAAATGGTGCAACAAATCTCGATATTCTCGGCTGTGGGCCCAACGATCAATTTCACGGGCCCGTAACACGGGAACAGGATGGGTCAAAGTTGCGGTGCGAGCGCGTTTGAGGGCAGCTCCCAGTTGGGATTGGTCGATCGCGTCATAGGCCCGAGCCTGGGCCAGGAATGCTTCGACATTCAACAGGGGCGCAAGATTCGGTGAGCCACCCGCCAATTTCATCAACACCGAAGCCACCACCGTAGGATCTTGCACGGCCAACAAAGCCGCTCGATCGCAGGTGAATTCTGCACAACGAGACCACTCCAGCAGCCGTTCTTGCAAGCCCTGGGCGAACCACCGTCCCCACTCGGGCACTTGTCCCGCCGCCAACACCAACAGGTTGGCCAGGGTCAGATAGAGGCTATGTTCACACTTGAGATGGCCCAGCTCGTGGGCAATCACCGCCTGGGTTTCCAGGGGGGTGAGCAAGTCCAACAGGGCCGAGTGAATGACCACGAAGGGCCGCCGCCCTCGCATGGCAAAGGTGTAGGCGTTGGGAACCGGGTGTTGGCGCACGTAAAGCTGCGGTGCTTCCAGATCTAGCCGCTGGGCTGCCTCTTGCAACAGGTGGTGCAGATGGGGCAGTTGGTGAGGCCCCACTAACAGGCTGGCGGCAATGTTTTCGAGATACATCACCTCTTCCGCGATCGGGCCCACCAAATTACGCACCAGCAAATCCAAACCCGGCCAGCGATCGAGCGATTGGGTCGCTGCCAAATCGAGGGGGTGTCGAAATTGGTTGGCACGCAGCCCCAACAACCGCAGGGGCGCTGGGGAGGTGGAATGCTCGGAACCGTCAGCCATGGTGTTGGAAAAAGGAAGATTTAGAGGATGGGCCGCGGGGCCCTGACTCTGGCTTGAGTTTAGCTCACGGCTGCGGGCACTGCGCCCTCTGCGAAACCATTCAGGCGCTGGATGTTGGCCCCGATCAAGCGGAGTTTGTTCTCAATGTTTTCATAGCCCCGATCGAGGTGATGCAGGCCGCGGATCGTGGTTTTGCCCCGGGCCGCCAAGCCCGCCACCACCAAGGCTGCCCCCGCCCGCAAATCCGAAGCGGTGACCGGCGCACCGGACAGGAACGGCACACCCTTGACGATCGCCACCCGATCTTTGACCCGAATGTTGGCCCCCATGCGATTCAGCTCTGCCACATGGCGCAGACGGTTTTCAAATACCGTTTCGGTAATGGTGCTGCTGCCTTCGCAGAGGGTGAGCAGGGCCATGAATTGGGCTTGCATATCCGTGGGGAAACCGGGGAACGGCAAGGTTTCCAAATCCGTGGCCAACAGGCCATGGCCGGGGAAAACGCGAATGTTGGTTCCCTCGATCGCCGTTTGCACCCCGATCGCCTCCAACTTGGCCAAAGTGGCGCTCATGTGGTCGGGAATCACTGGCCCCACCAACAGGTCTGATCCTGTGGCCGCTGCCGCCACCAAAAACGTTCCCGCTTCGATGCGATCGGGAATCACGGAATGTTCAGTGGAATGGAGCTTTTCCACGCCCTCAATCACTACCGTGTCCGTTCCTGCGCCGCGAACCTTCGCCCCCATCGCGTTGCAGAAATTCGCCAAATCAATAATTTCCGGCTCCCGTGCGGCGTTTTCCAGGATGGTTTCCCCTTCCGCGAGGGTGGCCGCCATCATCAAGGTTTCCGTGGCTCCCACGCTGGGATAGTCCAGATAAATGCGGGCCCCCGTCAGGCGCGACTTGCCGCGAATGCTGGCGAATACAATCCCGCTGTCGATATGCACATCGGCCCCCATGGCCTGGAGACCCCGCACATGGAGTTCCACGGGCCGCGCCCCGATCGCGCAGCCGCCGGGCAGGGGGAACCGGGCCTCGCCCATCCGGGCCAACAGGGCCCCAATGGCAAAGAAGCTAGCCCGCAGTTGGCTCACCAACTCATAGGGAGCTTCGGCGCGGTTGATGTGGCGTGCGTCAATTTCCCATGTGTCGCCCAGGCAGCGGGTTTTCAGCCCCAGCGCTTCCAACACCTGCCCCATCCGCGCCACATCCACCAGCAAGGGCACGTTACGGATTCGGCATTCTCCAGAGCACAGCACCGTAGCCGCCAACAGCACGAGGGCGGAGTTTTTGGCTCCACTGACTGAGGCATGGCCGCTGAGTGGCTGACCACCCACGATTTCGAGGATGGGTTCATCCGCTTCGCGGGAAGCAGAGAGGGGGGAAGTGCTAGACGGGGAAACTATGGCCGTGGTCCTCCAAAAACGCGCGCCAAGCTGAAATGTTGCGAGAATGCAAATTTCGTTTAGATTCTACACAACTCAACTTCCCTGGCAATGTTCTCCAGATCCCGAAACCCACGCATGGGGGGCGATCAGCCAATTCCGGTTTTGGCACTTTCCCGGCAAGCTGCACCCCCGTCAGGGCGATCGGACGGGGCGGGTCGATTACCTGAGCCAATGCTCCTCGGAGGGGGTTAACTAGCGTCTGAGGGGTACTGGAGCGGGAGCAAAGATCATGGGCGATCGCTGGCGATCCGATCGCCATGGAACCCACTTTTTCAATGCTGCTCAAAAAAATCCAAAAAAAACTTCTAAAAGGGGTTGCGCTCCAGACTGAAAGTGCTAATATTAATTCCGCGCAAGCGGAACTGGCGGAATTGGTAGACGCGCAAGATTCAGGTTCTTGTGTTCGCAAGGACTTCCGGGTTCAAGTCCCGGGTTCCGCATCTTAAACGCCAACATGATTACAAGCGTCAAAAACCCACTAGTTAAGCAGCTTAAAAAGCTTCATCAAGCCAAGGGAAGACGCGAAGAAAATCAATTCTTAATCGAGGGAACTCATCTGTTGCAAGAAGCAATTGCAGTGGATTATTCCCTCGATTTTGTTTGTTGCACACCCACTTGGCAAGAGAAATATCCGGCGGATTTTGCGCGGGCGGCGGCCCATGCCCCGATCGAGCTGGTGGCCGAGCCAGTGCTCCAAGCGATTGCCACCACAGTGAACCCGGACGGGGTGGTGGCGGTGGCCCAACGTTGCCCGATCGCCCCTCAGCGATCGCTCCAAATTGCCTTGGGCTTGGAACGGCTTCAGGATCCGGGGAACCTGGGCACGATCGTGCGGGCGGCGGCGGCGGCCAGTTGTGACCAAATTTGGTTAAGTGACGACAGCGTTGATCTGGATCATCCCAAGGTGTTGCGCTCCACGGCGGGTCAGTGGTTCCGAATGCCGATGCAGGTGGCGGAAGATTTGCGATCGACTGTGCGTGACCTGAAGCAACAGGGCTTCAAGATTGTGGCCACAGTACCCACAGCCAACCTCAGCTATTGGGAGGCGGATTTGCGATCGCCTGTGATGGTGCTGTTGGGCAACGAGGGCGCGGGTCTTTCTCCGGAGCTAATTGCTGAGGCGGATACGGCTGTGCGCATTCCCCTTGCGCCGGGGGTTGAGTCCCTGAATGTGTCAGTGACGGCGGCGCTCCTGTTGTACGAAATTCAACGCCAGCAAACCCGGGCCTAGAAACCCATTTCAGCCCAGAGCTTCACCCAAGCGTTTCTCTCCAAATTTTCAACCAGAATCTTCAATCCAACTCTTCAACCAGGATCTTCAATCCAAAACTTTGACCAGAATCTTTAGCCAGAATCTTTAGCCAAAATCTTTAGCCAGAATCTCAGCCCCCAGCCTGTAGGGTTGAGAACTGAGAAGTGCTAGGGTTCCGTGCTGGGTTGGGGTTGTCCTTCTGGCAAATCCAGTTCGATGTTGGTTCCCCGATCGAGCACTTCAATATCCCACTGGCCCCGAGCCCCGCTTTCAAACACAATAAAGCGACCATCGGGACTGATGCGGGGCGATCGCACCCAACCGCGATAGCCCTGGGTGAGCACTTGAACCTGGCCCGTTGCCCGATCGTATAGCTCAACTTCTGGGCGGGCGTAGTCGCTGGCCAGGTAAACCAAATAGCGGCCGGTTTGGCTGAGGCTGGGTTGCTCGGCGATCGCGTCTCGGCGGTTTAACCGAGGCAGCTCAATGAAGCGGCGCTGCTGCAAGTCAAATAGCAAAATCTGGCGGTTGCCCCCTCGGTTGGAAACAAAGGCCAACATCCGCCCATCGCCGCTAAGACTGGGCTGCTCATCGGCATGGCGGGAATTGAGGGTGAGGGGAATGTTGAGGTTGGCTCCGTTGCCACAAGCAACCAGGAGCGCGGCTGTGCTGAGAACAACCGCGCTCCGGCTTAGGGCCCGTTGACCCAATCTGAGGGACGATCGCAAAACGGACAAGGGCGTTTAGGGGAAGTTTCGCTGGAGGTTAGCGTTCAAACTTAACGGGGCGATCGAAGTCGTCTTCGTAGCGATCGCTGCCATTACCGTCGGAAAAACGGGCTTCCGAGTCACGGCTGCTGCCCAGGGAGCCATCACCTTCTTCGTCCTTGGGACTCAAATCCAGGGGCGGACGACTGCTTGCCTGGTCGGCGTAGCGATCCCAATCTTCTTCGGTGGGTTCCGGGTCGATCGGTTGATAGGACACGTAGCTATCGGCGGGTTCCACCTCTGCGGCATAGCCATCGCTGTAGCTGCTTTTGCGGGCGGGCGGCTCGTCAACGTAGTTGGTGCGGCTGACCGGTGGCTCATCGGCCAAGGGAGCCGTGCCAGAACGACGCTTGCGCGTGGGAGCGCGATTCTCGGGGCCGCTGGGTCGATCGCGCCGACTGCGAGGGGATCGATCGGGCTGCTCCCAGCGATCTTCCCCCCAAGATTCCTCCGATCGGGTGGGGTCAACTCTTGTGGAGTCAACTCGCGTGGAGTCAGCAGCGGGGCGACGGCTCGATCGGCTCACGGGCGGCTCGCTCCAATCGGCTCCCGTTTCGGGGCGGTTGGGCGGGCGCTGGGCGGGCCGACGCTTGCGAGGAACACCACCACCATCGGGGCTGGCTCCGGCACTGGGGCCGCCAAAGGAATCGCGGTCATCGCGCGGGGGGCGTTGGGTCGGCGGTCGGCGGCGCGGCGGCGCATCATACCCACCATCGCGACTATCGCGGCTGTCGCGGACTTCACGGCCATCGCGCGGTCGGCTGCCATATTCCTTGCCATATTCCTCGGCGGCGCGGCTGTCGCGGCTGTCGTCGCTGCCCCGAATCCGGCGATTGTAGGGCTGGCGCTCGATCGGCTCCATGTCATCCAGCTCCGCCCGATACACCCGACTCACGGGCCGATCGTCATCCACCAGGGGCGCAGTGCGCTTGGCCTGCTCCGTGGTCACGTTCCGCAGCCGAATACTTTCGTAAGCGAAAAAGATGGCTGACCCTGCCAAGAGGAATTGGCTGAATTGCAGAATCGGATCCAGCCGCCAGCTATTAAAAAACAGAATGCCACCGCACAGCAGACCCACCGCCGCGAAAAAGATGTCGTAATCGCGGGCCAGTCCTGGCTTGTACGATCGAATGAAATAGAGTGCAGCGCCCGCCACCGCGAGGATGATGCCGATGAGGCTGCCCCAGCTAAAGCCAACGTTAACCATCGTCCCTCAAGAACGTTACGGGTTTATTCTAACGACGAACGGCGGCTCCGATGGGGTTACCGGAACCGCCGTCCTTTGCGGGCGATCGCGCCGAGGCTATCCCAACCGCAGGGGCTGAGCGGCACGACAAGCAACCTTAGAAAGTGCGTTTTACCTTGTCGTTCTGGCTGATGACGATCAAGCCAACGGTAATCGGCAGCACCACAATTACGGCTCCCAAGAGCAGGCTCCACAGGAAATTCGCCAAAGAAGCAGTCATAGTTATCCTCGGATTGAAAACGCACAATTGGCTCTAGGGTTGTATTTTATCGCCCGATCGACGCTCTGTCGCCCCAGCGGAATTGAGAATTTCCCAGAATGATCCGTCAAGCTTTACGATCATCCGTGCTGCGGCTGATATCTCCGAGCGGGGTTGGGTGGCATCTGGGCCGGGCGCTGCCCTCTGAGCCAGATTTTGCGCTAGCCATCCCCCCGAGGCCGATCGCTCGCCCTTCTCAATTTCTACCCTAAGTTCGGCATGAGTACCGTTGTGATTGGATCGTGGGCCCTGAGCCTGCTGTTGGGTCTGTTCATTTTGTTGTTCATTGTCCGAATCGTGCTGACTTGGTATCCCCAGGTGGATGCCCAAAAGTTGCCCTTTAAGTTGGCAGTGGCTCCGACGGAACCCTTTTTGAAGGTGACCCGCGCGATCGTCCCCCCGATCGGCGGCGTGGACATCAGCCCGATCATTTGGGTTGGGTTGGTGAGCCTGTTGCGTGAAGTGCTGCTGGGGCAACAGGGGCTGATCACCATGAGCTTGAACTAATCGAAATGCCGGTTTTTAGCCCAGTTCAAACCTAGGAGCTAACTCATAAAGAGAATCTAAAGCCGACTTTGCAGCTCTAAATCCGGTTTTAGAGCTGATTAATAGAGCGACTATTAATCCTCGCCCAGCCCGGGGGCCGGGCGCTGCCCGTCTGTCAGCAGGTAGCCCTCCAGCAACTCACGCACTGTTTCAATCCTCGCCCAGCCCGGGGGCCGGGCGCTGCGTACTAGAACCCGAAGAATGCAATACAAACGACGACGTTTCAATCCTCGCCCAGCCCGGGGGCCGGGCGCTGCAATTCGTCGATAATGAAAATCACGGGTGGCTGATTCGAGTTTCAATCCTCGCCCAGCCCGGGGGCCGGGCGCTGCGAGGGCAATGACATCGCTTCGGTTGCGGCCGAGCTGTTTCAATCCTCGCCCAGCCCGGGGGCCGGGCGCTGCTATCCTGGCGAGCGGATGGGTGGATCAAACCCTGGTGGTTTCAATCCTCGCCCAGCCCGGGGGCCGGGCGCTGCACGACGGCAAAATGCCTGAAATTCCGGGCTAATCCTGTTTCAATCCTCGCCCAGCCCGGGGGCCGGGCGCTGCGGTTGACCATCCAAGGCGCGATCGAGGGTATCAAGTTTCAATCCTCGCCCAGCCCGGGGGCCGGGCGCTGCGTTGATCAGGATCCGGGAGTCAGAGGGGGACGTTGCCGGTTTCAATCCTCGCCCAGCCCGGGGGCCGGGCGCTGCTATCGCTCCACCTCTTGGCGATGCGACTCCTTGCCGAGTTTCAATCCTCGCCCAGCCCGGGGGCCGGGCGCTGCGATGGTTCGCGTCTACAGCCTTGAGGTCAGGAAGGAGTTTCAATCCTCGCCCAGCCCGGGGGCCGGGCGCTGCCCTGATTTCGACGCAGAAGCGCCATGCTGAACCAAGTTTCAATCCTCGCCCAGCCCGGGGGCCGGGCGCTGCACCGGGTTTACATGGGTGGAGAACAGATCTACTACGGGTTTCAATCCTCGCCCAGCCCGGGGGCCGGGCGCTGCCTAATCTATTGGCCTGAGAGATGGTTGATAAATGTTTCAATCCTCGCCCAGCCCGGGGGCCGGGCGCTGCATCGAGCAATCCAATCAGCAAAAGTTAGCCGATCGGGTGTTTCAATCCTCGCCCAGCCCGGGGGCCGGGCGCTGCGATTGAGTTATCGCGAGCGATCGATTTGAGCTATGTTTCAATCCTCGCCCAGCCCGGGGGCCGGGCGCTGCAGCAAAGGCGGAGATCCTCGTCCCGACGGCGTTTGTTTCAATCCTCGCCCAGCCCGGGGGCCGGGCGCTGCACCCGGATCCTCAATGGGGCCCTAGGGCGGAAACTGTTTCAATCCTCGCCCAGCCCGGGGGCCGGGCGCTGCCTCGCATCGATGAGGCCTGGTGGGATTCGATTGATCGTTTCAATCCTCGCCCAGCCCGGGGGCCGGGCGCTGCTGGTAATTATGCAATCAGCAAGCAACGTGCTCGTGTTTCAATCCTCGCCCAGCCCGGGGGCCGGGCGCTGCTTGGAAGGCGTTGGTGTCGTAGTCACGGGTGCTGTTTCAATCCTCGCCCAGCCCGGGGGCCGGGCGCTGCGTGATGTCTCTCGGTTGGTTGGCGTTCGCCTGGGTGTTTCAATCCTCGCCCAGCCCGGGGGCCGGGCGCTGCCGGACGATCGCGGATCTCATCTACCAATTGATCATGTTTCAATCCTCGCCCAGCCCGGGGGCCGGGCGCTGCGATTTATCACACTGGAAAACGTGCCGGGGTATCTGTTTCAATCCTCGCCCAGCCCGGGGGCCGGGCGCTGCGCCAGCGGTTGGGGATTTGGAGCCGGGGAACCAAGATCGTTTCAACCCTCGCCCAGCCCGGGGGCCGGGCGCTGCCTACCGTTGGGGAACGACGGTTTTGGTTTACCGGCGTTTCAATCCTCGCCCAGCCCGGGGGCCGGGCGCTGCAGGCGTAGTATCCAACCCAAAGTGCGCTACGAATTGTTTCAATCCTCGCCCAGCCCGGGGGCCGGGCGCTGCGGTTCGAGCTGCCCGAAGTCGCCTATGTGGCCGGGTTTCAATCCTCGCCCAGCCCGGGGGCCGGGCGCTGCGCTTCAAAGATGTCTTGGAATACGATGCAGCACTGTTTCAATCCTCGCCCAGCCCGGGGGCCGGGCGCTGCCATTCGCAATATCCCGAATCCCCCAAAGATTCGATTGGTTTCAATCCTCGCCCAGCCCGGGGGCCGGGCGCTGCGGAGGCCCAACTAGCCTTCAATCAACTTGGTTAGGATGACTCCTTGGGGCCAATTTGTTTCGTCTAGTTCAATGACGTAGTGATCGAACGATCGCGGTGTATCGACCTCAGGACGCTTTTGCACCGAAATGCGATCGAACAATTTGTGGGCTGGTGCATTACCCAATGGATTTTCATGGGAAAAGATATATAACCCACGCACAGCCATTAGCCCGCGACTAGCCGATCGATCCACCACTTCAAACATTCCTTGAACCGCTTCCCAAAACAGTTCCAAGTCCCGATCGGTCACACCGGTTTGCTTGGCCAAAGGAGCCGAAAAGAAGCCATAGCCTCGATATAGACCGTAAGAGATTTTGGTTTTGCGCCCGATCGTTTGTAGCTTTTCACGATCTTTGGCATTGGTAACTGCCATTCGCGTGATTGCCAAATCTTCTGGAAAAACTGGATCAATTGACCGAGAAAAAGTTAATTGCATGGGACCACGAACCTGACCAGCATTCAGTCCGCTGCTCATCACTGCTCCAAACATTCGCACATCAAAGAAGTTGGCGCACATCCAATCTCTAGCTTGTTTGGCATGATCTCGGTTCTTGTTAGGTTCCCCTGCTTGCTTCACCAAAGCCTCTAGAAGAGGACTGATTTTATTCCAGCCAGCCAAGGAATCCTTGAGGAGTTGTTTCTGATCATTCCACTCTTTTTTGAGCAAGGTTCCATCATACTTCAACACAGAAGTGATGTTTTCGGGGTTATCGTCATCGGAATCTTCAAAGTGAAACTCATCTGGCAATGGTGACTCAAGATTGCGCAGAATTTGGAGTTGTTCCAAATTTTTCACAGGACAAGAGACTGAGTTCCCTACTGACAACCCCAGCTCTTGATAAGCTTCGCGAATTTGGTCATTCAAAACGCTATGATGCTTGACAAAAAGCTTAAGCCGCCTTGCTTCTTCACTATTTTCTGCCATCAGATCGCCATAGGTAGCAATCCAGTTGCGAATCTTGCGTTTTAAGCAAACATCCGTCACCAAACCATGCATGGTTTCCATATCAACCCGTGGAAGATTGCCACCATCTGGATCGCCGTTGGGATTTCCATCCAACACATCAAACAACAGCACAAAATCATGACGACGCTGAGCATTAGTGTGAATTGCAGACATGATTAAGCTCCAGAAAATTAATTCAAGTGATCAAGCAAACAGCATGACTGGGCGCTAGCAATAGGCTTGGCTAAGAGAAATTAGCAGCCCGATCGCGAATTTGCTGGCGGTTGTGTGCTTGTTGGTGGTAATAGCCAATGGCGAAAATAGCTTGCTGCTGCATTGAAAGACGACTGGGCAAGTTGGGCAGGTCGCGATCGGGAATTTTGCTAAGAATTTCCTCCAACTCCTCTTGAAACCGGTTGTGCTGACCTGGTTTTTCCTTGCGAAGTTTGGATAGATTGGCTTGAGCTTTGCCAATAATTTTTCCCAGAAGATAGCAAGGGCTGATGGACATGGAGCCATAGTATCGATCGGCGATCGGGGCATTAACTTTGCCCAAGGCGGCATACTGAATCCTGTCAACTTGCGCCAACAGACGACCAGCATGGTAGGCGAGGCGATCGCCCAATTGCTCATCTTGAAATTGCGGATTGCGAGTTAGGCTTTCCATCGCATTTTGAGGCTCATTCATGTTGATTTTTCCTTCCAAGGTCAGAATTAGCTTGAGCAAAGCAGCCCTTGTGTGGGTGATGCTGCCCCCTTCGACTCGGATTCGACGCAGGAGGCGATCGAGCAAGTCAGCAGGCAATGGCCGCCCTTCAATAGCTGCCAAAAACAGCGCTGTTGGAGTTCGGGACAACATGTCCTTTGGCTCGCGATAAGCACAAGCAGCTAATTCATAGAGTCCAAAGAATTCGCGATTTTCCTCATAGAGTGAGTCAATTTTTTGCCCCTGAAACCAAATTTTCAGGTTGTGATTGACTGACTCGATCGTCACATCAATCCAGCTACGAATGACCGCTCTGGCATTGTTGGCAGTGAGCGCAATTGCGAAAAAACGTTGAGCGAGGGCTGCACTTGTCTTCTCGCTGGTTTTCTGAGCAGTTATTGGTGATTTCAGTAGATTCTGAATTCTTTTTGAATTCAATGGATCACGCGGCTTGCCCAAGATCTTCAAATCAACTGCTTCAGCACCCTGTTGCACCCACCAAACATAGACACTATCCCCAATGCGAAGACTGTCGTTTTCACTGGCAATAAGGGCATTCAGCGCCTTAGCAAATCCTTCCGCTGCTGGCCGTGAAATGGGAGAAGTCAGGGAATTTGCCAGCCCGAAGGATTCAAAGGCAACGGAATTTGCAGAAACCAAAGCTGTTCCTGAAGGTTGTCCATTGGGAAGACCTTTAATGAAAAAAGGTAATCGTTGTTCCAATGGGCCATAGGTTCCGGTTACCAAACACCAACCCATGGGACGTTCTTGTCTATCTGATGCTGTTTCACCAGATGTGTAAGCAGCCCAAAATTGTTGAACTTTTTCTAGATTCGCCTTGTTCTCTGCGGGAATGAGTGCGGGGGCATCGGAAAAATGAACTCGAAAGGTGACAACTTCACTGGCATCAAACTCAGAAGGAAGCTGCAAATTGGGTGCAAATTGCGATCGCTGTTGAACGGGATCCCAACTTTCCAAAAATTTCAAAATGGCTTCTACAGCGGGTTCTTGAGTTGCACTAAAACAGTTGGCAACTAGATCTTTGAACTGTTGATGGCATTCGGCAACACGCTCTGGCTTAGAGGTCGATCGGGCGGCTCCCAGGACATACTCCCCCGTATCTGCCAACAGCTTTGGCTGAATGCCTACTGTGCGGCCAATGTGGGGAACAATAATTTTCTTGCCTCGTTTTTTCCCCTTTCGTGACTCCTCGACCATTGGAGTCATCAGGCTTGTTCCGATCGGTCTTCCTTGTTGATCAATTTCAATCAGCCAACTGACTGGCGAAAAACCATACATTGATGGTGTTTCATCAATTCGGGTTGCCAGCTTGGCCAACTCGCTCAGAAGCATAAGCGCCTCCTAGGATAAGGGTTGTTCAGGAATGGTCAGTACACCTCGTGTTAAGGAAGCCCGAAAAAAACGAGGACGAGCCTGAGCCGTAACGATTCGATCGCCCGATTGATCTCGTTTGCGATAGCTAACCGGCCCCTTCGGCTGCTCTTGGAATTCCACGTCATACAACATCAAACCCAGTTCACGATTGAGACTGGGATCTGCACAATCAGCAGGGTGATCGGGATTTGGCTTCTCAAAGAATGCTGAAAATTCCCTCGTTCCCAAATAGGGTTGATGGTGACACTGGCCTCGTTCAATTCGCCTCTGGAACTGATCGCGATATTTGGCCACATCAGCGGCCGCATGGGGCAAAACTTCAATATCCAAATCAACCACATAGGCCACATCTTGCAAACAAAGGGTGTGCCTTTGGGCCCGATCGTCATCGGCAAAATAGGATCCTTCGCCTTTTTTGGCCCAACCTTGGGCAGTGGCAAATACTTGGCGACTATTCACCTCATTGCGCCAGATTGAAAAGTATTTGATGGGCTTCAAAACATGAATTTCGCGAATTTTGTAGCGCATTTCTGGCTTCCAGAAAATGGCTTCGCAGGCTCCCCGCATTGCACTTGGGGTGGGCACATCATAGGAAATGCGTTCTACTTTGAACTCAGGGCGTGTAAAGCAAGCATAGGGCGCGGTAAATTTCACCCTCAATGAATTTCCCATGGATTTTGTCTCAGTAAAAATACTGAACTAACGGCTTGAGTTGCCCTGTAATCCAATTGATTGCGAAGGCAACTCACCACTTCCGAATCACCAAATTCGCCGTAACTCTTCGGCTGAGTCGCGGATGGTTGCACATTCCGACTTGGCCGCCATTTGCAAAGTTGACTCCAAGCACTGCACACCGGTTTTGATTGCGAATCGCAGGGCTGGGCTTCTGCTGGTTTTGTAAATCTCGTGAAGGATCGTGCTGAGGGGGCGAACTTCTAAGATGTTGAGCTGTTGGTTCACGGCATAGCACTCCTGTGCTGATCGAGTACGATCACACAGTAGCACATTTAAACAGAACACAGTAAGAATGAATGCTGAGGGGCGGATGAACCGCCCGCAAAATCCTAAACGGAACAGAGTAAGTTTCAATCCTCGCCAGATAAAGCTTCTGACGCTTCGACTTATACATTACGCTATTCCTCCGGCTCTACTGATTAGAAATTTCGGGAATGAGATCGGCTGGGTCGTATTGGATAGGTTGGCCATTGATCTCAATTCCGTAAAGTTGCCGATCGTAGCCCCCTTTCCAAAACCACAGCCCAGGAACAACCTCACGGCGGCAATGGGCTGATTGGTTGAACTCGTAGAAGCGCAGGTTCACCATGTAGGGCTGGAGCGCATCGCGATCGCCCCTGTTTAGGGAACCGGAGCGCTCAATTTTTTGAATCAGGTTGTTGGCGCGATCATCGTACTGAACCACCACGGGCACGGTCTCATCTTTCATCAACGAAAATTGCTCGGCTACTTCGGCATAGCTCCAACTTTCTCGGCTGTTCTGGATCTTTTGACCCCGATCGCGCCCAACCGTTTGGTACAACTCCTGAAAGTACTGCTCAAAGGTTTTGGGGTCGTGTAAGGTTTGATTCACGCGATCAGTCTGAAGATAGAGATTAGCCGTACCAACGGCGGTTTCGTAGCTGCCACTAGGTAACCGGCCCTCTTGGGGAGAGAAAATCACCACTTGTCCCAAAATTGGCTCGCCTGACTGATCACAAAGATTGCCCTCTCGGTTGCAGCGGCCGGCCGCTTGCACAACGCGATCGAGCGGCCCCTCAGCCCGATAGACCAGCGGAAAATCAATATCCACCCCCGCCTCCACCACTTGAGTAGCCACCAGCAAGCAAGGCAGCCCTGCCCGCAGGCGATCGCGCACTTGGGCTAACACCTGGCGACGATGGGCCCCACAAAGCAAGGTGGAGAGGTGAAAGAGCGCCTCGCGGGGCCAGCCAGCGCCTTGCAACGCAGCCACGACATCCAAAGCGTTGCGGCGCGTATTCAAAATGATGAGTGCTTGGTTTGCCCGCCGGTTTTGCAAATCCGTCACCAAATCCGCCCAAGACCAAGATTTCGGCGGCACAACATAGTTCACCCGTTGCAACTGTTGAAAATGAGCTTTGGCCAGTTCCGGGGGCACAATATCCCGCACTTGGTCGGTGGCAAATCCTTGAAGATAGCCATTTTGACCGGCGAGGGCGGGTTGGGTGGCCGTGCAAAGCACCACCGTCACGCCATAGCGGGTGACCAACTCACGCAGCACACAAAGAATCGGATCCAACAGCCCGATCGGGAGGGTTTGCACCTCATCCAGCACAATCACGCTGTTGATTAGGTTGTGTAATTTGCGGCAACGACTCGGCCGATTGGCAAACAAACTATCGAACAGTTGCACCGTTGTGGTCACAACCAAGGGAGCATCCCAGTTTTGGGCAATTAACCGGGCCCGAGCAAAGGCCTGGCGAGCATCCTCGGCGCGATCGTCACCACGCATTACGGATTCGTTTTCGTTTTTGGAAGGTGCTTCTTGCCAAACAGCGCTGTGGTGTTCCAAAACCGCCTCGGGGCCCAGTTCAGCTTGAAACAAATCGCGATAGACATTAACGGTCTGTTCAATGATGCTGGTGTAGGGCACAGCAAAGATGACACGCGATCGCCCATGGGCCACCGCATGGTCAAGGGCAAACCGCAGGCCGCTCAGAGTCTTGCCGCCACCCGTAGGGACACAGAGCCGAAACACACCCGGCGGTTGTTTCGCCGCTTGCTGACAAAGTTGATAGATTTCAGCTCGAAGGCAATTGAGGGGAGATTGGGGATTTTTTAAGGGTTTCAGGACTTTTTGGGCATAGGCACGCTCAAAGGTCGATTGCAATTGGGCGATTGTGATTCCCAAGTGGCGCTGGCTCGATTCTGTGGGCTTAAAGTGCTGCTCCGTATCCAAATAGTCCGCATCAACCAAGCAAGAAAACAGAAACCGCCAAAAAACTTCCTGTTGGTAACAATCATCGGTTTCTGCCGGAGCATAATCAGTTAAGTCCTGATCTGGCTCCAATTCAATATCGGTTTTTTCCGCTTCCCGCAAGACCGCTTGATAGGCCTGTTCAGTTTTGGCTCTATGGTTACCGGCTAGCTTGCTATCCATATCCGCCAAGTTAGGAATACCGGCATGATGACCAAAAATGATCATGGCCAGTTTGCAGCCCAGCTCGCCGGGAAGTTGCTGCTCTGCTAACTTTGCGCCGTGGACTGCGTGAGGAACAGACTTGGGCGCTGGGCTATTTTGTCCGTGCCGGGTTGCCTGGTGACAGTGGTAGAGATAGTCCTGAAACTTAGGGTTATATTTGCCCAGGTCATGCCAAAGACCAGCGTAGTAACCTAAGCGATCGGCTCCCAGGGGGGCGGCAAATTGTGCGGTTAGGCGAGCCACTTGCTGCAAATGGTCGCGCAGGCTATGCCATCGATCGGAATCTTGGGGCGGCGTATGGGATACCGGTTCCTGGGGACGGGGGTATGGATCACTCATGATCAGCGTGATGCCCTAGGGATATGATCAGCAATGATTGATCATTATGTCCCTAGAAATTTGAGTTTTAGTGAAATTAGTACAATTATTAATTTCTATACATAAAACATCTGCCAAATATTGACCAGATACAGCCTTTACATATTCACCAGATACAGCCTTTACCTAAAATAATTGGCACGCCATATCGCAAATGCCATGAAGCAACGGTTCGGTGGGCAGTGCCCACCCTACGAGCGACTCAGCCCCTTGTTGTCAGCCCCCTATTACCTGACGATCGGGTCACGGTAACAGTCATTTGACTTGACCCACGGATGACGTGACCCACGGAAATAGACTTGCCGAGCTAGTTAGGTCTAAATCAATCGCGTTCGGCAATCGACACCACCAGCCGCCCGCCCTCAATCCGTCAACCTATGCTTTACTATCGACAAGCATCCCGACTTCGGATCTATTGCAATCCATCCCCCTTTGCAGTCAATGACCTCTGAATCGATTCGCCAGCGCTCTGACCTGCTTGGAACGCAAATCATTACCCGAAACACCGGCAAGCGCCTGGGCATCATCAGCCAGGTTTGGGTCGATATTGATCGCCAGGAGATTATTGGCTTTGGCGTAAAGGACAATATCCTCGCCGTTTCGGCGATGCCGCGCTTCATGAACCTGGATAGCATCAGCCAAATTGGTGATGTGATTCTGGTGGAGGACGATCGAGCAATCGAGGACTACATTGAAGCGGATGCCTACAACACCTTGATTGGTTGTGAGGTGATCACCGAAACCGGTGAACTGCTGGGGAAGGTGCGCGGGTTCAAGTTTGATGTGGAGGATGGCAAGCTGGTCTCGATCGTCATTGCCTCGATCGGTTTGCCCCAAGTGCCCGAACAGGTGATCAGCACCTATGAACTCCCGATCGAAGAAGTGGTCAGCACGGGCCCCGATCGACTGATTGTGTTTGAAGGGGCCGAAGCCCGCCTGATTCAACTCAGCGTTGGTGTCCTGGAGCGCTTGGGCCTCAGCAGCCCTCCCTGGGAACGGGATGAAGAGGATCTGTACTTTACTCCCACCGCTGCCCCCGGCAACCAGCTAGCCTCCGGGTTGCGCACCGAAGCCCGCCCAGAAATTCGCACCGAAACCCGAGCCGAGCGCCGCTACGAAGAGGAAGCTTGGGAAGAGGAAACCTGGGAAGAGCCGGCCCCGCGCTATGGCCAACAACGCCGCCAGGATTACGACGAGGACGATAACTGGAGCGACCAGCCCCCGCGCCGCGAACGGGATCGCGAGTATGTGCGGGAAGATGAGTATGACTATGAGGAAGTCTACGATCGCTACGATGACAACGTAGATTCCGATGCTTGGACTGATGAGGAACCGGGCTACCGCGCACCCAAGCTGGAGATTCCCGAGAAGGTGCGGCAACGGGAACCGGAATACGAAGATTACTAATGCTGGTGCGGCATGGTTTGAGCGGCTCGATCGCCCCGCTGCCCGGTTGAATTTGCCTCCGATTGTCTCCCATTGCCCCCGCCATTAGCTTGAATTTTGCTCCCGCAATTGGCCCCTGAAATTCAGTATGTTTAGGGTGGCGGCGCAAAACCCAGATCATGCAGCGATCGAACCTAACCAAACGGAGCCGAACCCTTCTGGCCCAACGCGCCATGACGGGCGAGCGGATCACGCTGCGCACCACGGGGAAAGCGGGCGGCGAAGGGGAAATTTATCAGGTTGCGGAAGCATCTAGCCTGCTGGCCAAGATTTATCACCCCGACCAACGATCGCCCGATCGAGTGGCCAAACTGGCCGCCATGTTGAACGATCCGCCGCTGGATCCGTTGGAACCACCGATTACGATCGCCTGGCCCGTGGATGCGGTGGTGGTGGATGGGGCGATTGTTGGGTTTTTGATGCCCAAAGCACCCGAAACCCGCCCCCTACACGAGGTTTACACGCCCAAGATGCGACGGCGCGAGCTGCCGGGTCTCACCTATCGCTACCTGGTGCGGATGGCTCGTAACCTGGCCGCCGCCGTTGATGTGCTCCATGAACGGGGCTACACGATCGGGGATGTGAACGAGTCCAACGTGCTGGCCGCCCCCACCGCCTTGGTCACCCTGGTGGATACGGATTCGTTTCAAGTGGTCGATCGCCAGCAACGGCGCACCTTCCGTTGTCCTGTGGGCAAGCCGGAATATACGCCCCCGGAACTGCAAGGGCGCAACTTTCGAGAGGTCGATCGCACTGCGGCCCAAGACTGTTTTGGGTTGGCGGTGTTGCTCTTTCAATTGTTGATGGAGGGAACCCACCCCTTTGACGGCGCTTTTTTGGGATCCGGCGATCCGCCCCTGATTGACCAACGCATTGCGGCCGGAGAATTTCCCTACAGTGCCCGATCGCCCCGTTGGAAGCCCAAGCCGATCGCGCCGCCCTTTGCAGGCCTCGATCCGCTATTGCAAAACCTCTTTCGCCAGGCCTTTGAAACCCGCCACCCCGCCGATCGGCCCAGCGCCCGTCAGTGGGCCGCCGTTTTGGACAGCGCCGAAAACAACCTTGTGACCTGTAGCGCCAATCCTCAGCATGTCTACTTTGGCCATCAGGGTTCCTGTCCCTGGTGCGATCGGGCGCGACAGTTCCGAGGGCGCGATCCCTTTCCCTCTCCAGCCGCCATCCGGCGCGGCGAGCATATCCAACTGGCGAAAACGCACCGCAAAGCTCCCCGGGTGGTGACCCCGCCGCCCACCGCCGCCAGCATCCAAACGATTCCCCTGCGCCCCCTGCCGCCCACCGTCACCGCCCGCAACTATTGGCTGGCTCCCGGCTATTCCCGATCGAGCGCTTGGGTTTCTGCGATCGGGTTGGGCTGCTGTTTTTTGGTCTCCGCAGCCATCATTGCCAGCCGAGAAGCCCTCGACTTTTCCACCCCCGGAGTCCCCGCTCTCATTCCCCGCGTCCTGACGGCTCGCCCCCCTGTCCTTAGCCCAGAACAGCAGCGCTTGGCCCTGATCCAATTTGACAGCACCCGCAGCCAAATCGAAGGACTTACCAATCAGCTCACCCAAGAAATGGTGACCCTGACGCAGGATCCCGATCGGCCCCTCGTGCGGCTTTCCCGATCGGCCCTCACGGAGCGATCCCAACGGGCGATCGCCGCTGCTCTGGGCAAGCCGGGCCTGTTTTATGGCAATGGAACCATTTCCGGCTCCTTGCCCCCGGGCGGGGAGGCCACCCAAACGGTGCTGCAAATTCAATGGATTGAAGCCATTTCCGAATATCAACGACGGATTTTGGGCGACCAATACGCTTGGGGCTATCTGGATTCCGCCACAGTCCGCCACCTCACGGCCGACTCTCGCCAAATTTTGCTGGACTCGCTTACACCTGTGCCCGTGGCAGTTCCCAGCACGCTCACCCAGCCCGATCGCCCCGCCGCTGATCAACCGTAGGGAGCAAGGCTACAGAGTCGCTAAAGAGAGTCACAAAAAGACTGGATGGGTTCCTCCCACGCACCGAAAATTGAACGCGGCCCAACCGATCGGGGATGGTCGCTGAATGCGAGGTGGGTCGATCGCGCCGTCGCCCATGAATCGATCGACCCATGGCCCCCAAAATCCCGTAGGGGCGCATCGCCATGCGCCCTCCGATAAGCGAGATCTCCGAGGGCCAATTCCTTTCGATCGATAAGGTCGATCGCCCAAAAGCCCGCGCTACCATTGAGACAACGCGATCGCCCCTCCCCAGTTTTACGCAAATCATCATGAATGACCTGACCCTGACCGATGATCGCCTCCGCGATCTGATGCGACCCCTGCTGATTGAACTATTGCGCGATCGTCGCGATCTGTTGCGTGACCTCTTGCTTGAAATTTTGGAAGACTTGGCGTTAGGTTGTGCCATGAACGACTTGGGGCCTGAAGACGAAGAACCTGTCGATCGCGCTGAAATTTTTGCCCTGTTGGATAGTTAAGCGTTGGACTAGATCAACAATGCAGGTTCAATTTCTCAAGCGCTTTCTCAAAGACTTGCAGGCCATTCGCGATCGCCCAGCATTACAAGCCATCAAAACCGCCCTACTGTCGATCGAAGCAGCCGAACATTTAAGCGAGTTGAGTCAAATCAAAGCGATCGAAGGCCACCCCAATACCTATCGACTCCGAGTAGGCAACTATCGCTTTGGCTTTCGATTAGAAGACAACACCATTATTTTGTCCGCGCCCTACATCGTCGCGAGATCTATCGCTATTTTCCTTAAACTCTCAACATTTTGCGCCGCCGACCTCTCCGATCGCCCAATCCATCCTGCAACGACTCACCATCACCGACCCGTAGGGTGTCGTAGGGCAACGGTGGGCGGTTGACGGCGATTGGGTTTGTGCCCTACGCACCGTTGGCATGGGGCGGCCCAACCGATCGGGGATGGTCGTTGAATGCGAGGTGGGTTGATCGCGCCGTGGCCCATGAATCGATCGCCCCATTGCCCCCCAAATCCCGTAGGGGCGCATCGCCATGCGCCCTCCGATAAGCAAGATCTCCAAGGGTCAATCCGTTTCGATCGATCAATGCTGGCGGAGGACATATAACAATATGCGCCCAACAATATGCGCTGACCCATTTGCCACTGGCAAATTCAAATCAAAACACGGGCCACCGTCGCGGAGGCGAGTGGTGGCCCGTGTTATTTACCAAATTGTTGATCAATATTGTTGATCAATTGGTTGAAGCAAATTCTGAGGAGTTGGGTTAACCGCAAATGCCGTCTTGCCTCAGCTTCCGACCTGGAAAAACCAGGTGGGTACTCTTGTCTCCGTTTAAAGTTTCTGAGTTAACAAAGCGCCTAAACGCTCGCTCAGTCTACTGCCACTAAGACGTTCGGTGAGTCCCCGAATTGGAACAAACATAGATCGCAAAACAATTATTGGCAGTCACCAACATTGCAGCAAAACCCAACCGGAATTATAGCAAACAGTTTTAGGATTACGATCGCCCCGAGATCCCTAGTTTTGGCCCTGAGGCGATCGCCCAAATCCGCAGTCAGTTCTCAAGAAGGCTCCGTCAACAGCTTCACCAACTCTAGCTCTTGGGCGCGGTGGCCATCTTGGAAAATGGGTACTGGCCGTTCAATGCCCTTGAACCGAAATTCCCCCATTTGCACCCAATTCATCTTGCGCGACACCAAGTCATAGGTATTGGCGCTGATGATGCACTGGCCCACCGGACAAATCGCCTCCATCCGGGCCGCCAGGTTCACCGCGCCGCCCAAGACTGTGTAATCCATCCGTTGGGAGCTGCCCACATCTCCCACCACGGCCCGACCGCTGTTGATGGCAATCCGTAGTTGCAAATGCTCGCCCAACACGTTCCGTTTGTTCAAATCATCCAAGCGTTCCAGCATTCGCCGGGCAGCAATGACAGCGCGATCGGCATGATCCGGTTGTGGCTCCGGCGCACCAAAAAAGGCCATGATGCAATCGCCAATGAACTTATCGAGGGTTCCGCCTAGGGCAAACACCTCTTGCAGCATTTCTTCAAAAAAGCGGTTCAACAAGTCCGCCACCTCCGCCGGACTCAGGCGCTCCGAAAGGGCCGTGAACCCGACAATATCCGCAAACAGAATGCTGAGTTCCCCATCGGTGGTGGGAATTCGGCCATCCTCGTGGGTGCCAGCGGCGATCATCTGTTGCACCACCGCAGGCGAGTGATAGCGCTCTAGCTTTTGGCACAGGCGCTCTTCTTCCTGGAGTTTGCGGGTGAGCAACCATCGCTGAACACTGGCAGCCACGAGGTTGGCCAATGCGGAAAAGAAACTGAGATCGTCTTCGCCCTCTTGCACCCAACTTTCGGAGGACAGGTTGGCATCGGCATAAAGCACACCAACCACTTTGTCTTCGTTCCAAAGCGGCACGGCCATGGCGCTGCGAATGCCTTTATAGAGAATGCTTTGTTCTGCGCCAAACCGCTCGTCTGCTTGGGCATCGGCCGTTTGCAGGGCAATTTTTTCTTTGAAAACTTTTTGGCAAATGCTTTGGCTGATCCAACCGCTGTTGAGGGTGAGGTCGCGGGCCCGTTCGGTTTCGCGGGCGGCCGCGTTCAGCAGTTGTAGTTGGCCATTGCCTTCCACATCCACCAACAGGGCCAGGCGCTCAATGTTGGTGAGATAGCGAAACACCACTTCTTGCACTTGGGAGAAGATGGCGTTGCTGCTGGCGGCGGAGGTGAGGCCTTTGGCGATTTCTACGAGATCGCGCAAGCGGGCAATGGTGCGATCGCGCTCATAAAGACTGTCGCCGCTGCCTTCGCTGGTGCGGAGCCACTGTTCTTTGAGGTCGCTGGCATCGCGTGAAATTCGCATTTTGCCATCGGCCGTGGCATCAATCAGGGGCAGCTTGACCAAATTGGGCCGCACCACGGAAACGGTGGGCGGCAAAGCCTCGGGGTTTAAGGGAACCTGCACCCGTTGGGAATAGACGGCTTTGGGCCCTTGGGGCGATTGGCGCGATCGGGTGATGGTGGGATTCGCGACTGCGTTGGTCGTGCCCACTCCTGCCAACAGGACGGTGATGCAAACATTTTCGATATAGATCCGATCGCCGTGGGCGATGGGGGTTGGCTGTTGGAGGGGGGTTTGGTTCAGACGTGTGCCGTTTTTGCTTTGCAGGTCTTCAACCATCCAGGGACTAGCCCGATCGGCGCGGCTAATTCGGGCATGGTGTCGCGACACGCCATAGGGAGAAAGGGGCAGCTCGCAATCACTGGCCCGCCCGATCGTCACGGAGTCGGTTTCCACGGGAATCAGTCGATCGGGGCTACCGGGAACCTGAAGGCGTAATTGGATCTCAGCCATGCCATCTACTCTGCTTCACAGCAATCGAATCAATATCGCCAAACCCGCATCGACTGGAACGCTGAGAATAGCACCGGGAACAGCGCCGAGAACGTTAACCGATCGATGCATTACACCCTATTCGACAGCGCTCAGGCTCACAAGCGGTGAGGGGCCAGACCAGTTTTTCAGAACGCCCATGCCCCAGTCCGGTTAACCAATCCCGCTGCGGCCCCATCACTGCCTCGCTGTTTTCGTGTTTAGGCTGTGGTTAAGCCGTCCAACCTTGATTAAAGCCTGGTTTAAGCCCCTTGCCCGATCGCTCTGAACGCAATCGGTTTGTTTGAGATGTCCCCTGCGATCGCCCTCCTCTTGCGACCGGTTGGCCAAGCGTCCCCCGATCGTCCGTTTCCATACCCAAATCCAGAACCGGCACTGCAAAAGCACCGTTCCTTCCCATTTTCCCCGCTAGATGCGAGTTGAGTTGATCTGTGGTGATGCGTTGTTGGTGACCAATTGCAGTGACCAATTACGGTCACGAACTGTAATCAAGAACCGCAATCAAACACTGCAATCGAGAGCTGCGGTCACGAACTGCGATGAGAACAGAATTCCCGCAGAGTTCCCGCAAATCAACAAGCCGGCATCGCACCCGAGACAGCCTGTCAAAATCTCACCTGACCCAACGCTAGCACTTGAACCTAGACAATGGCGCAATTGCCTTCCACGTTGCGTTCCGTGGCATTCTCGATCCTGTCTAAGTTCAGTCCAGATTAGCCCCGATCGCCCCAATTGGGCGACTTCCGGCAACCCCAATCCCATTAGCGATTACAGCGATTAATGAGCTTGAATCTGCCTTGAACCCACCTTTGGCTAGTCTTTAACCAGTTTTCAGTCTTTCAGCAGTCTTTAAATAGTCTTCAATCAATAGTCTTCGATGTTGTCCCGATGGTTCTTGAGCAGACTTTTAACGGAATCTTCCAGTCCGTCCCCAGGGGATCGGGCTAATCTGAGGCAAGTTGTCATCAAGGATGACGGTGCTGAGTGGTTGGCCCCTGTTGTGGCCTCGGGTGTTGCGATTCCGTCCCCCTAATCCGAATAGCCTGCGCTTCCTCGGCCAGCCCATTGCAACATCCACGACAGCGCCCGCAACAGTGCTTGAGCTAAAAACTTTGAACTGCGACTCCCGTGATGTTGGTTGGGGCCTGCATGATTGGCCCGCCAACCACAACTCAGCCGATTGTTAGCCGACCCAGATTTTTCCTATGGCTCAAAGTTTCGGACTCATCGGTCTTGCTGTGATGGGCGAAAATCTTGCCCTGAACATTGAACGGAATGGATTCCCGATCGCGGTGTATAACCGCAGCCGCGATAAAACCGACACATTCATGGCCACCCGGGCCCAGGGCAAGCAGGTGCAACCCACCTACAGCTTGGAAGAATTTGTGGCTGCCCTTGAACCGCCGCGCAAAATTTTGATTATGGTCAAGGCCGGCGGGCCCGTGGATGCGGTGATTGAACAGCTCAAGCCCCTGCTGGCTCCGGGCGATATTTTGATTGACGGTGGCAACTCGCTTTATGAGGACACAGAACGCCGCACCCAAGATCTGGAAGCCTTGGGCCTAACCTACATTGGCATGGGCGTGAGCGGCGGCGAAGAAGGGGCGCTGAATGGCCCTAGCTTGATGCCCGGTGGCACACGATCGGCCTATGAAAAAATTGAGCCGATCGTCACCAAAATTGCCGCCCAGGTGGATAACGGCCCCTGCGTCACCTATATCGGCCCCGGCGGATCTGGACATTACGTCAAGATGGTTCACAACGGCATTGAGTATGGCGATATGCAGCTCATTGCCGAAGCCTACGACTTGCTGAAAACCGTGGGCGGCCTGAACCAAGCCCAGTTGCAAGCCACCTTTGCGGCTTGGAACCAAACGGACGAACTCAACTCCTTTTTGATTGAAATTACCGCTGAAATCTTTAAGGTCAGTGATCCCGACACTCAAGCGCCGTTGGTGGAACTGATTCAAGACGCAGCGGGGCAAAAAGGAACCGGCCGGTGGACGGTGATGAGCGCCCTGGAATTGGGGGTTTCGATCCCAACCATCATCGCGGCGGTGAATGCCCGGATTATGTCATCCATCAAGGCCGAGCGGACGGCGGCGGCCCAAGAGCTGAGCGGCCCCGGCCCGATCGCCCCGGTGGATCAAGCCACGTTCATTGACCAAGTGCGGGATGCGCTCTACTGTTCCAAAATCTGTTCCTATGCCCAAGGGATGGCCCTGTTGGCAAAGGCTTCCGCTGAGTTTGGCTATGGCTTAAATTTGGCGGAAATGGCCAGAATTTGGAAAGGCGGCTGCATCATTCGTGCGGGCTTCCTGAGCAAGATTGAGCGAGCTTTTACGGATAATCCACAGTTGCCGAATTTGCTGCTGGCTCCGGAGTTTAAGCAAACCATTCTTGATCGCCAGGCCGCTTGGCGATCGGTGGTGGCAACGGCGGCCCAAACGGGGATCGCGGTTCCGGCCTTCAGCGCCTCCCTGGACTATTTCGATAGCTACCGGCGCGATCGATTGCCCCAAAACCTCACCCAAGCCCAGCGCGACTTCTTCGGCGCACATACCTACGAGCGGATCGACAAACCGGGCACGTTCCACACGGAATGGGCCGCATTGGCAAACGGTTAGTTAGGCCGCGATCGCCCAAGGCTGTTGAGCGGTGGCAAGGGAAGGTTAGGGCGCATTTGGTGAGATTCCTGTGGACTCGGGAGGCCAAATGGCTCGTAAATCTAACCGAAATTCCGGCATCACCGGATCGCCGCTCAACTCCAGGGGGCGATCGAGCTGGATCGGTGCTTGGTCGGGTTGATAGATCCAAACTTGTTGCTGAATCGGATCGATCAGCCAACCCAGTTGCAGTCCAGCCGCCAAATACTCTTGCAGTTTGGCTTGCAGCAGTTCCAGCCGATCGGTGCGCGATCGCAGCTCGATCAGCCAGTCGGGGCAGGCGGGCACATAGCCTGATCGCTCCTCCGCATCTAACAAATCCCACCGGTCAGCGCGCATCCAAGAGACATCAGGCGATCGAATTGCGCCCGTCGCCAGCCGAAACCCGGTGGAGGAGTCAAACGCGATCCCCAGACGGGTGCGACGGTTCCAAGCCTGGACTTGATAGGCTAGCTCGATGTTGCGGGCCCCGGTTTCTCCACCCGTGGGCGGCATGATGATTAGTTCTCCTTGGGCGTTGCACTCGAGGCGGCGATCGCGGTTGCAGGCGGCGAGGGCGCGGAATTGGGCTTCGGTGATTGGCCAGCGATCGGGAATCCAGAGCGATCGCGCTTCGTCTGTGGCAGGTGGTTGGGGGCGATCGGCGTTGGGGGGCGGACTGGTGGTGGGTTGAGCGGTCATGGGTGAGTCCTGATGATCGCAGTTGCTCCCATTATGGCAAGGGGCGATCGCCTAAAATCGGTGGCAGGTGGCGCGGGAGCTTTGGTGATGCAACGTAGGGTGCATGGGAGCAATTCGCAAGTGTTACGAAACGGTTGATTTGCTCTCCCATGCACCGTGGATTGATCGCCCCCAACCGATCATCGTCGTTCCCTCTGTCACGGGTGGCGGTGCATGGGAGATGAATAGCGATCATCATTGGCTCCCAACCGTTCTCCCATGCACCCTACAAAAAATTCGACTCGTAACACTTCTCTCATTCGCGTCCTATCTCTTTAAAATTGAGGGCAGATAGCGCAAAAAATGGAGTCAGCATGACCAAATTTTTGGGGAAATCAAGTTGGGCAATGGCGGTAATGATCGCGGCGCTGTTGATATCAGATGGGGCTGTAGCACAAAATTCACCCCAAACGCCCTCACCGCCTACTGCTGACGAGCAAGTAGTTGGTGATTTGTTTCGGCAAGCACATACAACATGGCTCGAGGGAAATTTTGCAGAAAGTGAGAGAATTTCTCGAGAAATTCTTCGTCGCGACCCCCAAAACGCCCTAGCCCATAACAATCTAGGATTGGCATTGTCTCGACGAGGCAAACTGGAAGAAGCAATCGAGCAGTTTCGTCGATCAATTGCACTCAACCCCCAATCTGTCCATCCTTACAATGGATGGGGAAACGTGCTGCATAAGCAAGGAAAATTGCAAGAGGCGATTGCCCTATACCGCCAAGCGATCATCCTCGCTCCCAGGGATTACTATCCTCACAACGGTCTTGCAACTGCGCTACATCAACAGGGGAAATTAGAGGAGGCAATTGCTGCCTATCAGACGACTATTTCTCTTAATCCAAGCCTAACGAGCGCTCAAAATAATCTCCGGGTAGCTCAGGAAGCGTTGGCAGTTCTTCGCAATCAATCTCGCTAGTCAAGTTTCCGACTCGCCTCACCCACCTGGCTCTCGATCGGCGTTCCTGACCTCAAGCAAGTCCTCGATCCCGAAACCGGCGATAGCCCCCC
Source organism: Limnothrix sp. CMB-01 (assembly GCF_055193175.1). Lineage (NCBI taxonomy): Bacteria > Bacillati > Cyanobacteriota > Cyanophyceae > Pseudanabaenales > Pseudanabaenaceae > Limnothrix > Limnothrix sp. CMB-01. The sequence goes on along the minus strand of NZ_CM143720.1, from coordinate 3,813,796 downwards.
TTGGGTTGCCCAAGAACTAACTGTTGCCGATCTGAAGTTAAACCGATTGCTGATCACCGGTCGCCCCAATGAAGAACTGGAACTCTCCAGCCTGTTGGGCGGCAAAGTACGCCTAGACGACAAAACTCTCGAATTCCAGCGCGAGCAATTCTTGGTACTTGCCGATCGCTCACCGGGCTTTCAACGGTTGCGATCGCTCTCGATCGACCCCAAAAAACCGATCGGCTGGTCACTCCTAGCCGGCGGCGAAAGCACCGAAATTCCGGCCGGACTCTCACCCCGCTTCCCCGTGCAATCCATCAAATCGCCCACGGTCTTGGCAACCTGGCTCAACTCCGAAGCCTTCGCAGCCGTTTTGGGTTTTTTGGGCGCTTTCACCGCGATTTTTATCCCGCGCTTGTTTCCCGAAAAGTAGCCAGAATCAGCACTTTCGCCCTTTGAAATCGATGACCTCTCGTAGGGGCGCATCGCCATGCGCCCTCCGATCAGCAAGATTTTCCCCGAAGCAACTCGTTTCGATCCACCCTATCGGAAGACGGACAACCTAGCTCCAAACGTAGGCTTCATGAAAGCATGGCCCAATGGTTATGGAAGGGTTGGCTTGTTCTCCCACACCCCGAGAATTCAGCGCTACTAGGGTCATCCGACCACTCGAAAGCCGAAGTTGAGTCCGAATTCCCAAAAACAGGTCTAAAGCCCCACCGGTCGCAGCGCAAAAAATGTTTCATTCATGCGCTCGCCAATCACATTGAGTTCTTGCTGCAAATTGTCAATGAATTCATGGAGACCCCGATCGATCACTTCATCCACTGAAAAATAGCTGAGTTCTGCCAACAACCGTCCCAAGGGCCGCTCCACAGGATTGCTCCAAGTGCCCGTCGGTGTTCCAGTAATTTCATGCAAGGATTTTTGGGACTGCAACAGGCAAAATTGCACCGCACGGGGAAACTGTCGATCGAGCAATAGAAACTCCACAACTCCCGTGGGCGAAATGCGGTGATTGCGCCACTTTTGATACATTTCATAGGCGCTGGCGGACTTCAGCAACGCAATCCATTGGAGGCGATCGAGCGTTGTGCCCACATCCTGCACCGAAGGCAGCAGAATGTAATATTTCACATCCAAAATTCGTGATGTTTTATCTGCCCGCTCCAGGAATCGCCCCACCTGTCCAAAGTGCCAGCCTTCACCGTGGGTCATGGTGGCATCGGTCACGCCATAGAGCAAATGACTCGCCAGCTTCACTTCATTAAAAAACTTATCTAGATCAACGGCTCCCGCGCTGTAGCTGGCGGCCGCTTCTTTAACCATTAAATAAAATGCATTAATTTGTTCCCAGACTTCCGTAGACAGGATCTCTCGGATCGATCGAGCGTTTTCCCGCGCTGATTTTAAACAAGACAAAATCGAATTGGGATAATTCGCATCAAATGTTAGAAACTGAATCACATTTTCAGCGGAAGCTTCCCCATAATTGGCCTGAAAAAGTGCCAAGTCCCCCGTGGTCATCAACAGGGGTTCCCATTGTTGAGTCACACCCGCAGGAGAATCTAAACTCAGCTTGAGGTTGACATCAACAAATCGGGCCACATTTTCCGCCCGCTCCACGTAGCGATTGAGCCAATAAATCGAGTCCGCAACGCGACTGAGCATGGTGATTTAAAGGATGAATTCCAAGGGGTGATTCAGCAAGAAGCCTTGATCGGGGAAAGTTGCCTAGAGCATACCTTAAACATCCCAGTTGATTCCAGAATTGCTTGAGTTTGAGCTGTGGTCACAATTCCCCAATCAATGCATTCCTGAATCATCAATCATCATCCCCTTGACGATCGGCTCTACAAACGAGCAACACCGTCTAGGCGAGCAGCCGCTTGCACCGCAGCGGCCACCGCTGGAGCCACGCGCGGATCAAACACTGAAGGGACGATTGTTTCGGGGCCCAACTGCTCATCGTCCACCAACGAGGCGATCGCCAAGGCCGCATCCAAGAACATTCGTTGGGTGAGTTTGTTGGCCCGGCTGTCGAGGGCCCCCCGGAACAGGCCCGGAAACGCCAACACGTTGTTGATTTGGTTGGGATAGTCGCTGCGGCCGGTGGCGATGATGGCCGCTTTGCCGATGATCAGTTCCGGTTGAATTTCCGGAATCGGGTTGGCCATGGCAAAGACGATCGGGTCTTTGGCCATGGATTCCACCATGGGCACGGACACCACCCCGGGCGCACTGACCCCCAGGAAAATATCAGCACCGACCATCGCATCAGCCAGGGTGAGCGGCCCGGGGCGATCGACTGCAAAGTCTCGCTTTTGGGGGTTCAAATCGGTGCGATCGATCGTCAGCAGCCCCTTCGAGTCGCAAATGGCAATATCGGTGGCTCCGGCCGTGCGCAGCAGTTGGGCGATCGCGATCCCCGCCGCTCCCGCACCGTTGATTACGATTTTGACCGCCGATAGGGCTTTACCCACGTATTTCAGGGCATTGGTCAGGGCCGCCAAGGAGACGATCGCCGTGCCGTGTTGATCGTCGTGGAACACGGGGATATTCAACTCCTCCTTCAGCCGCTTTTCCACTTCAAAACAGCGCGGCGCGGCGATATCCTCCAGGTTCACTCCCCCAAAAACCGGCGCAATCCGCTTCACGGTTTCCACAATTTCATCGGCATCTTGGGTGGCTAAGCAAATGGGAAAAGCATCCACCCCGCCAAATTCCTTGAACAGCATGGCCTTGCCTTCCATCACGGGCAATGCCCCTTCGGGCCCCAAATTGCCCAACCCCAACACGGCGCTGCCATCGGTGACAATCGCCACCATATTTTGCTTCACCGTTAGCTCATAGACCCGATCGGGCTGGTCAGCAATGGCCCGACAAACGCGACCCACCCCCGGTGTATAAGCCATGGCCAAATCCGCCTGGCGATCGAGCGAAATCTTGCTGTTGACGGTGATTTTGCCGCCCTGGTGCAAGGCAAAGGTGCGATCGGCCGCCGCCAGCACCAACACCTCCGGGATCGCTTTCACGGCTGCCACAATGGCCTCCGCGCCCTCGGTGCTGGCCGCATCCACTGCCAAATCCCGGATGGTCTGTTGGCGATTTTGCTCCACGAGGGTGATATCGCCCAAGTTGCCCCCCGCATCCGCGATCGCCTGAATGACCTGGGACAGCATTCCCACCTGGTTTGGCAACTGAAGACGCAACGAAACACTGAAACTGGGATTTGGCGTTAGTTTAACCACGAACCGATCCTTCCCGAATAGCAGGTTAATGATTTAGAAGCTGACAAGACAGGCATCACTAAAGCTCTATAATCTACCACCCATGAGCCGTTAGCCTTGGTCGATCGGTCAGGAATTGCTGAAGATTTCCGAGCAAACCTGAGAGCATGTCTGAACAATCAAAACTCTTACCTTAGTAAGTTTCATTGCCTGTGGGCCTCATTAATCGACAAGAACAAGATACGCAACCCCCTTGCTACCCAGGACTACTAGCGCTTTGCAAGTACCCCAAGTTACTTCTCAGGCCTCTGCTCAGGAAATTGACTGTCATTTAGCAAAATTAGTAACTCTGGAATGTTGATTTGAATCGCTTGCCAAAGAATCCATAGATCAACTTCTCGATATTCGTGAATAATTCGATTTCGCATTCCTCGAATTGCTGCAATCGGAATTTGGGAATTTTGGGTGATGAAGCTATCTGAAAAGCGGTTCATTGCCTCGCTGAGAACTGTAATTTGGTAAAGAACCGAAGATTGCGTTTTACGATCTTGGAGGAAGGAATCCTCATCCAAGCCTTTTGTAAAATCCAGAATTTGTTGACAAGCATTGATTGCATCCAACCAATATTCTCGATCATGATTCATGGGATTGCGGTAGCCGGATGATCAATCTTGATGATTAATTCGGTAAATAACTTGGGCAGTTCCTAAAATATTGTTACGCCGAATAGAATTATGACTTTTCTCAATGGCGCGTCGAGTCACCAAGTCCACGGGGCGGTTCTGAAAAAGCCTGCTAAATTCACATTCAATTGTGTATAGATCCAGCAGTGTAACCTTAGCGATCGGGGAAAAGCTAATTAATAAATCCACATCGCTATCATCCCGAAATTGATCGCCAAGAATTGATCCGAATAATGCAACTTCAGTGATCTGCCAATCATCACACAACAACATCAATTTTTGACAATCAACGGTGAGGCCTGGCTGAAGCGTAATTGAGCGACACAGAGGCTTCGCTCGATCGCACTCAACACCATCAAGGCAGTTGGTCATGGAGTGAGTCATGGCAGATCGCAATTGAACCGAAGTTTGGATTGCATTTCAACTGAATTTGACGCGATAGAGGGCAAATACATCGCCTTCGCGTGTAGCGGTCACTTTGCCACCGGCTGCCTGAATCAGTTTTTTCCAGGCGATCGGCTCTTCCAAGAAAACCTCTGACCCCAAATAGGTTTCTAAAATTGCCCAATTTTCCGCTAGGGGTAACTCGGGCAAAATGGCATCGAAGACGAATAAACCACCGGGTTTTAGGAGGGGCTTGACTCGATCGACCACAGCAGCCCAATAGTCGATCGGGTAGTAGCAGCTCACCCCCGTGGCAATCACCAAATCAAAGAATCCTGGCTCATAGTTCAGTTCATGGGCCGGTTGGCAATGCACGCCCTTAAACAGTTTGGAGTTCAGTTGTGGGCCCCGCGCTGTTAACAAATCGCAGGCGACGCGGGCCACATCTTGTCCATAGAAAAAGGCTTGCCAATCGCGCCAGGGATAAAACAAAAAGCTACCCCCACAACCCAAATCCAAACAGCGCCAACCTTTTTGGGGCTTTGCTAATTCCCAAAAGGGGGATGTGATGCGGCTGGTGAGGGATCCAGTCACGAATTCAGGATAGAGCGGCAAGGCGGCCACTTCGTCGGGGACTTCAAAGGCTTCACCGCGATATTCTTTGTTATATCGAGCAGCAACGGCTTGGATTTGGGCCTGTAGTTCAGGGGTGTTCCAATCACGAGATTGAAGTTCGGCAATGCTCCAGTTAACCAATGAATGCGCCCTCAAAAATTGGGGTTGAATATTGCTCTAGAAACCGGGGAATGATGGTTAACCTTTGAGAGCTTTTTGGAAGTTTTTGCGATAGGAGCCATTAATTAGCAAAACTGGCCAAAGTAGAGTTAGGAAAATTCGATTTTGCGTGAAGTTGGTTCGCTGAAAGCCGTTCCAAAATTTCACCCCAAAGAAGATGTAAGCCCCAAAAATCACGAGGGTTGCAAGCTGAGCCATCGATCGAGCCTCTAGATACAACGGTTAAATGCGACTGAATGCTTTTGGATGCACTTGGGTGCTAATGATGCCAGTCAACGGCGATGGGAGGGGAGCGACTCCCGGGGCTTCCGGGTTCACCCTGTCTATCAGTGTAGCCAAACCGTTAGAGTAGAAAGCGGCAAAACGCAACCATCACAAGGCAATCATGGAATTTCGAGCAAGTGTCAGCAGCCCGATCGAATGGACGGGCGCTGGTTTGGCGATCGGGCTGTTTGAGTCGGAACTGGAAACCCTGGCGGGTGACTTGGCGGCCTTGAACGATCGACTGGGTGGGGCCCTGCGCGAGGCGATCGATGAGGCCGAATTTAAGGGCAAGCCCGGAAACACTGCAACCCTGCGCGTGGGCAGCAGCACACCCGTTCGCAAATTGATCTTGATTGGGTTGGGCAACTCAGAGGATCTGCCGCTCGATCGGCTGCGCCAAGGGGCCGCCGCCGCCGCCAAGGCCGCCCGGGCCCAAAAGTGCGATCGCCTGGCCATTGCGTTTCCGTTGGCCAACCAAGAGGCGGCCGCCGCAGCCCAAGCCATCACCGAAGGGGTGCATTTGTCGCTCTATCGCGATCGCCGCTTCAAGTCCGATAGCGAAGAAAACGGCAAAACCCCCAAGCCCGAGACGATCGAGCTGTTGCCATTCCGGAATGGAACCACAGATTCAGCCGCGATCGCCCAAGGGATCGATCGGGGTGAAAAAATCGCTGCCGGAACGATTTTGGCCCGCGAGTTAGTGGCCGCTCCGGCCAACGTGGTCACCCCCATCACCATGGCCGAAACGGCCCAGGCGATCGCCGCCAACCCCGGCTGGGAACTGACGATTTTGGAAAAGGAAGATTGCGAAAAACTGGGTATGGGCAGTTTTTTGGGAGTTGCCCAAGCGTCTGACCTGCCGCCGAAGTTTATCCACTTGGTTTACAAGCCCCAAGGCACACCCCGCAAAAAGTTGGCGATCGTGGGCAAGGGTCTGACCTTCGACAGCGGCGGCTTAAACATCAAGGCCGGCGCAGGCAGCAGCATTGAGATGATGAAAACTGACATGGGTGGCGCGGGCGCAACCTTTGGCGCGGCCCAGGCGATCGCCCTGTTGCAACCGGATGTGGAAGTGCATTTCATTTCCGCCGTCACTGAAAACATGATCAGCGGGCGAGCCATGCACCCGGGCGACATCCTCACCGCCTCCAATGGCAAAACGATCGAGGTGGGCAACACCGACGCAGAAGGCCGCCTGACCCTGGCCGATGCGCTCGTCTATGCGGACAAGCTGGGCGTGGAGGCGATCGTGGACTTGGCCACCCTCACGGGCGCTTGCGTGGTGGCACTGGGCGATGAGATTGCTGGTCTGTGGGCCACCGATGAAACCCTGGCCAACGGCTTGAAAGCCGCCGCCGCCAAGGCCGGTGAAAAGCTGTGGCAAATGCCCCTCGAAGAACCCTACTTCGACAAGATGAAATCCGTGGTGGCTGACATGAAAAACATCGGCGGCCGCGCGGGTGGTTCAATCACCGCCGCCCTGTTCCTGAAGCAGTTTGTGAAAGACACGCCTTGGGCGCACTTGGATGTGGCGGGGCCCGTTTGGAGCGACAAGGATTCAGGACTGAATCCCGCCGGGGCCACCGGTTACGGGGTTCGTACCTTGGTGGAGTGGATTTTGGCTTAATAACTAGCTCACTGAGCGGCTGAATCGCTGGTTCAAGGGCTGGCTCAGTCTGGGCTGGCTCAGTCTGGATCAGTAACGGCCTTTCCCGGTCAGGGCGCTGCGAGGATGTATGAGGCCCGCAGCGCCGACCAGCGGCGAATCCATCAATCCATCAGATCCCCTAGCATTCAGATTCCCTAGCGTTTGACGAACTGGCGACGATTCAATAGAATCGGCCCCAACTCCGTAGCCTTGCCCAGGGTCAATCTTTCGGTGGTTCAGCCGGGTTGAAAGTCCGGCCGTTGCGAAATTTGCCCCCTTCCAGCAACTCAACGTTCTGTCTGGGCAAGGCGGTGCTTGGGGATGGCGGCTGCGTCCCTTGCCCATATTTGGTGTGGTGGTATGACTTTGTCCATTGAGCCTCGCGAATCCAACCCGACGATCGCCCCCCGATCGACCTCGGCCGCTGACTGGTATGCCGACCAGCTCATGGATGACTTGTTTGGGGATTTGGAGCGATCGCTCGAGGAGGGTGTGGAACTGTTGACCCCACCCCCGGAACCCTCGCCCCCGATCGCCCTGCAATCGATCGCCGTGCCGCCCTTGGTGTTGCCAGCGGAGGTGTTGCCGCCCCCGCCGCCGCCCAAAATTCAAGAGCCAGATCCAGAGCTAATCGAAGCAGTGGCAGACGCGGAACGGGCCCGGCAATCGGTGCGCCTGTTCGATCGCCTAACCATCGGCGCGGCGGCCCTGTCCCTGTTGGCCACCGTGGGCCTCTGGTTCGCCAATCGCAACGAGCCGGCAGCGGTGATGGCCGACGGCTCCCCGGTGGCTCCCGTTGCTTCCGTGGCCAACGACGGCAGCAGCGCCCCCGACGATACGGAATTTGCTGCCTATATTTCCCGTTCCTTGGATGCGATCGAGCGGCGCACCAATGGCGGCCCCGTTGCCCAGTTGCCCCAGCCTCCCGCGATCGCGCCAGTGCCCTCGCAATTGCCCAACGTTGTCACCCTCAATCCTCCGAACCCCAGCCCAGCGCCACCGGCCTCCAGCGCTGCCGTCACGCCTGCGGCCCCGGTTGGGTTTCCCCTGTCCAGCAACTTGGTGGACGCGATCGAGCGCTTAACCCGTTTGCTGGAACGGAATCCCAACTTGTCCGCCAACTTACCCCAACCCAACGGAGCCGCCACCCGCCCCAGCCCCGCGCCGGCCGCTTCCCCTCAACCAACCGCCAGCCCAGCCGCGTCACCGGGGCCCGTTGCGGTTGCTCCCAGCATGACCTACGTTCTGGTGGGGGTTTTGGAATTGGGCGATCGTTCCTCGGCCTTGGTTTCTGTGAACGGCGTGACCAGACGGGTCAGCATGGGCGAGGCGATCGGGGCCAGTGGTTGGACTTTGGTGGAGGTGGCCAACCAAGCCGCGACCCTCCGACGAGATGGCGAAACACGTTCTGTGTTTGTGGGTCAGCAATTTTAGGACACTTTCAAGTCCTGATGACAACGCAAAATCCTGGCAGCAAGGGGTTTAAACCCCTTGTCTGTAGTGATTTAAATTGATCACAGGAACTAATCTGCCAAGGTACTCGGAAAATCAGCAGCGTTATAGCCAGGGATCTCGATCGGGTCGCCCCAGAGCAAGTAATAATCCTCCGCATAAATCGGAAAGCGACAAAGGTCGATCGGGGTTGTTTCCGATGGGTTAACCCCCTGAATTAACCCAGCCGCTTGGAAGGCCGCTGCAATTAATTCAGAGCAGAAAAAACTAGAGTGATCTTCCTGAGCGCAGGTCAATCCCACTTCATCTAAGATATCCAAGCCCGCCAACGCAGCCTGCACAAAATCGTAGGCACGCTTTTCGCTTTGGCGCATGAAATCCGTAAACTTTTGCAGATCCAATCGAGAGCGATGTTGCTCCCCCAACGGTAGCCACCAAATTTGGCCATCATAGCCATCCATCAGGGTGCTTAATTTATTGATTTGTACGCCACTTTTGGCAATTCCCGTGTCTTGGTCAAAGCAAAGGGGATGAGATTCAATAATATAAATTTCCGGTTGATCCGTGGTCAACATATCAATTTCGAGTAGGGAGGAAGCTAGCTCCAAACTGATATGTTCCTGATCCTCCGTTGCGCTTGCACTAGGATTTTGGTCACCTTTGGCATCTGAATCAACCTCGCTATCTGACTTGCCATCAACGTTGATCCTGCTGGGCCCATTGATCATGAATTCTGGCTGAAATACAGCGCCCACATGGGAAACCGTGGATTGGGTTGAAAGGCGCACCGTTCCCGACAGAATATCAGCCCCCGCAAAGGCAATCACATCTCCCGATCGCATCCGATGACAAACTTCGTGATATTGCACAATATTCATGACGTTTCGGGCTGTGGCTGGGTGTGTGTCAGTTATAAACACTGATTGATCAAGAAAATTATTGCTCAGGGGCAATCATCTTCAATGCCTGTTGCAAAATTTCGGGGCGATCGACCATTGCGGCCAATTCTTCGGCCTCATGTCGCCCTTCAAAGGCCTCGATCGCTGCTGCTTTCAGGGCTAGTCCATAAACCTTTTCAAGGATTGCTGTCAGTTCATCCCGTTTGATGTAGTAGCTACCGGACGATCGTTGGTTCGTGTTTAAGATTTCGTCTACAGAATTTTGAATCGAGAGTTCCCAAAAACGGGTCGATCGCTTTTCGGCTGCTTGTTTAATTAAATGAATCAATAAAATTTTGCTGTAACTCCGAATTTTGTTGCGAATAGCAGTTAGTCCCATTTCTTCCATCTCTTCCACAATCGCCAGCGCCCGATTCACATCACCCGCTAGCAATAACTCATGCAACGCTAAGATTTCTTCCACAATGCTTAGGCTCCTGCTTGAGCTTGCGAGTCAATCATAGTTAACGCTTGTTTCAAGATGGCAATGCGATCGACTATGGCCGCTAACTCTTCAGTCTCATAGCGCCCCTCAAAAGCTTCTAGCGCAGCTCGATCGATCGCGCTAGCATAGGCTTCATCGAGAATTTCTTGTAATTCATCAACCGATAAATAATAGCCACCAGATTTTCGGCGTTTGTTTTTTCGCTGAATTTGGTGAACCGCATTCCGTATCGAAACCTCCCAAGAACGAGTCGATCGTTGTTCTGCTTTTTGCTTAATGAGATGAATCAGAAGAACGATCGCATAGCTATAGATCTGATCGACAATCGCGCTACGCCCCATCTCTTCGAGTTCCTCAACAATGGCCAACGCACCAGCTACATCGCCAGCCAGCAATAGCTCATGCAATGTCAAAATTTCTTCCATTTCTGCATTACCAATCAGGTAGTCTTCGTGTTAGATCGTATCGATAATTAGTAGCACTTGGCTTATCAAGTAATTCTTGACGATTTAGATATTTTCCACTGTAGCCGAGTCGCCAAAGTATTACTTCCTCAGCCCATTGAATACCTCGCCACAGAATTTTCGCTTGTTCTGTTAGACTAAATAGTGTTCTCTCAATCGATAGTGTTCTCTCAATCGGGTGTGTTGAATTATTTCTTAAGTTAACAAAATCTCTGATTTCATCGTCATTTAATTCGATACCTATTCGACCCATAAGGACTTTTACTCTATCTCTGCTTCTCCCAGAATTCATCAGTCTTCTGTTTTCTTCCCGTTGGGTCTGGTTTATTTCATCTACTACTAATATCAAGTAGGCTAGAATTTCAATCAAACACCCAAGAGAGTTAAAACACACTTTAATAGTTCGTGCGAATGAGCGCCCTTCTACGATGGGCAGAGATTGAAAATACCACTCCAAAATCAAGTTCCATTTTTCATGCCACTCTGAACCTTCTTGAGTTTTTTGGAATGTACTAAAACAGCCTAGAAATAGCTCTAAGTCGCTGGCATGACAATTATGCAACCATGAGACTCCTAAATTCTCAATCGGCGTTTGTAAGGAGTCAGTCCTGATTTCAGTATAGATATTTCTGGGAACTCTCCATGATTTTCCTGGCTCTATTTCGTCTTCAACAAGGGCAGAAAGCCGAAAAATACAGGGAGCAATATAACCAGCATTTGCAAAGGAAAGCATTGAGCACAGATGAGATAGCATTTTCTTGCTTTCCTCACTTGTAAAGCTTTTCAGTTTTGAAAAATTTCTAATTCGCGGTGAAATTTCAAACTTGGCTGTAATTCGACAACCCAGATTGAATGATTTAGGTTGCATCCAGTCAAGTTGATCTTTATAGGGCGTGATCACAAAACATAAGTCTTGCGTAAGATCTACTATCATGGTTTTATCGAGAGCAAGAATTCTGAGGAATTCAGTATTTAATAAAAATGTTTCAATATGATGAAATTCTTGATCCTGATTGCCTTCAATAACGACTCTTGCTGATCCTTTGAGACTCGAAGTGCTTATATTAAAATTTGATGATTTTCCAATTTCAGTAATCATTAAAGCTGGATCAGGCAGATCCCATGAACACAGCCGAGTTGGCGGATTATTCGTATATTCAAATAAGCTAATCGCAGAAGATTCCTTCGCAAGCCTTGCAACTTGAAACTCCCAAGAAAGCTGTGGGCGAGGAAATAATTTAAGCGTAAGAGTTAATCTACCTTCGTGCTCATCAAGATAGCCAATGTTGTTAAATAGCTCTAAAGATTCAGGGTTCTTGAGAAAATTTGAATAATTTAACAACATTTGAGTGTAATTTTTGTATTGCGTCGTTCTTATCATACTAAATTCGCTTCTGTCATGTCACAACCGACGATCGAATCGATCCTTCAAGAAAATCGCACCTTTGCGCCGCCTGCGGATTTGGCGGCCAATGCCGAAATTAAAAGCCTGGACGACTATCAAGCCCTGTACGATCGCGCCGCCGCCGACCCCACCGCCTTTTGGGCAGAACTCGCTGAAAAAGAACTCGACTGGTTCCAAAAATGGGACACCGCCCTTGATTGGCAGCCCCCCGTTGCCAAATGGTTTGGCGGCGGGAAAATCAATATTTCCCATAACTGTCTTGATCGCCACTTAACCACCTGGCGGAAAAACAAAGCCGCTTTAATTTGGGAAGGCGAACCCGGCGACTCGCGCACCCTCACCTATGCCCAACTGCATCGGGAAGTTTGCCAGTTTGCCAACGTCCTGAAATCCCTCGGCGCGCAAAAAGGCGACATCATTGGCATCTACATGCCGATGATCCCAGAAGCCGCGATCGCCATGTTGGCCTGTGCCCGGATTGGCGCGGCCCACAGCGTCGTGTTTGGTGGGTTCAGCGCCGAAGCCCTGCGCGATCGCCTCAACGATGCCAAGGCCAAACTGGTGATCACCGCCGATGGGGGCTTCCGCAAAGATACCGCCGTGCCCCTGAAAGTGCAGGTCGATCGCGCCCTGGAAAACAACGCCGCCCCCAGCGTCGAAAACGTGCTGGTCGTGAAGCGCACGGGCCAAGAAGTCCACATGGAGCCGGGCCGCGACCATTGGTGGCACGACCTGCAACAAAATGCCAGCGCCGATTGCCCCGCCGAGCCGATGGACAGCGAAGACCTGCTGTTTGTGCTCTACACCTCCGGCAGCACCGGCAAACCCAAGGGAGTCGTCCACACCACAGCGGGCTACAACCTCTACACCCACATGACGTTCAAATGGACGTTCGACATCAAAGACACCGATGTCTATTGGTGTACCGCCGATGTGGGCTGGATTACGGGCCACAGCTACATCGTCTACGGCCCCCTCTCGAACGGAGCCACAACGCTGATGTATGAAGGTGCGCCCCGATCGTCCAATCCCGGCTGCTTCTGGGACGTGATCGAAAAATACGGCGTAACGATTTTCTACACCGCCCCCACCGCGATCCGCGCCTTCATCAAAATGGGCGAGCACCTGCCCAAGGCCCGCAACCTCAGTTCCCTACGGCTGTTGGGAACTGTCGGTGAACCGATTAACCCGGAAGCCTGGATGTGGTACTACCGGGTGATTGGCGGTGAGCGCTGCCCGATCGTCGATACCTGGTGGCAAACGGAAACTGGCGGATTCATGATCACGCCGCTGCCGGGCGCGATTCCGACTAAGCCCGGTTCCGCCTCCAAGCCCTTCCCCGGCATTTTGGCGGATGTGGTGGATCTTGATGGCAACCCCGTGGGCGACAACGAGGGCGGCTATCTGGTCGTGAAGCATCCCTGGCCGAGCATGATGCGAACGGTGTTTGGCGATGACCAACGGTTCCGCAGCACCTACTGGGAACACATCGCGCCCAAGGACGGCCAGCATTTCTACTTTGCGGGGGATGGCGCGCGCCGCGATGCCGATGGTTACTACTGGATCATGGGCCGCGTCGATGACGTGGTGAACGTGTCGGGTCACCGGCTGGGGACGATGGAGGTGGAATCGGCGCTGGTGTCGCACCCGGCAGTGGCGGAGGCGGCCGTGGTGGGCAAGCCGGACGACCTGAAGGGCGAAGACATTGTGGCCTTTGTCACCCTGGAAGGGACGGCGACGGCTAGCGAGGAGCTGATCAAGGAACTGAAACAGCACGTGGTGAAGGAAATCGGGGCGATCGCCCGGCCCGGTGAAATTCGCTTTACGGATGCGCTGCCGAAGACCCGATCGGGCAAAATCATGCGCCGCCTGTTGCGATCGCTCGCCTCGGGTCAAGAGGTTTCTGGGGACACTTCCACCCTCGAAGATCGCTCCGTCCTCGACAAACTCCGCGAAGGATCGTAATTGCTAGACTATGGGCAGGACAGAGAGTCTATCTATCCTGCCCATAATGCTAACCACACTCCATAACATTAATCAGAGAAATTCTATGTCAACTCATCCAATGATGCTTTCTATTGGCGCGATTACAGTGGAAGAAGTCTTACTTCCAGCCTATCAATTTTCACAAACTGACTATGCATTTCCTTTAAGCACTGTTTTACAGTTTTTGGCGCTTGAAAATCACCATCTCTCACCGAAATTAAAATTTTTGGTTGCAATTAACACACAAACAAAATTACCTGAAAGATTCATCATTATTGATGAAAATTTTGTGAATTTTTTAATTGAATTATCCCAAAGAAAACATCATATTCAGGCGACAGCCATGTTGCAGAGCCTTGCAATGTCTGGGCTAGAACTTTGTCTACAGCATCAAAATGGTTCTGTAGATGAAAATCGAAATTTGTTAACCTCTGATTCTGAATTACAAGTACAGTCTGTGTACCAAATTTCAGACCCTAGCAGATTTAGTATTGAACTCAAATTGGATCCTAGCTTAGTACCTGATGCTGAATCACTCCATGCAGATCGTCTTCAGAAAATCAAAACACGAAATCAAGAACTCTTGAATTTACTCGATGAGTGGAATAACAACCCTGATCATGAATTAGATCACACCTGGGACGAAGTAATGGCAAATTTATGAGATTTTTGCTTTGTCATGCCAATCTATTATTCTTAATTTAATGAAATGAAAATCATTAATAAGCTTGCTCTTGATACGAATATTTTAGGTCAATTACTAAACCCTAGTCCTACAAAATTCATTGAATTGAAAGCATGGTTTCGGGCAATATTGCTCTCTGATGCTGAAGTTTTTCTACCAGGAATTGTTGACTATGAAATGCGGCGATCTTTAGAATTACAGCGCCTTAAAGACCCAAACTATCGAGGGGTTGAGCGATTAAACCGATTTTTACAATCAGTTCGATACTTACCCATCACGATTACTGATCTGAATCTCGCAGCAACTCTTTGGGCCGAAGCGCGCTACCGGGGCCAAAAAACAGAAGGCGATCGTGACTTGGGCGGCGATCCCATTTTGGCGGCTCAGGTTCGATCGCTCTTTTCACCCTGGGTCAATGTGGTTTTGGTCACTGAAAATCGCAAGCACCTAACACGCTACGGCATTGATGCTCGATCGTTCCAAGAAATCCTATTCCCAGGAATGGAGTCATGAGCGATCGCCCCATACTTGAGCACTCAGAAAAATCCTGAATTGTCTAGCTGCGATGAGCTGTGATCCTCTGAACTTACCTGAAATTCAAAAAAAGGATCCTGGCCTTCACGCTGAATCGGATTTGATGGAAGCGGCTTTCAGTTGCTTTTGGAGTTCATCAATCTGTTTTTGTTGCTCACGCAGCAGGTGCAGAATTTCGCTCAACTCCGCCTCGCGCAGAAGATTGATTTTGTCATGCAGCAGCTCAATTTCCAGCTCTGATTTCAGATTCACTTCATGATCATGCTTAGCCTCTTGGCGATCAATTTCATTTTGCCGATTTTGGCTCATCATGATGATTGGTGCTGTGTATGCTGCTTGGAATGACAACATCAAATTCAGCAAAATGAATGGATAGGAATCCCAATGGATAGTCTTGTTGCTGACATTGCAAAAAATCCAAAAACCTAAACAAATGGACTGGATGATAACAAATTTCCAAGAGCCAACCGTTGAAGCCACCAAGTCAGCAAGATGTGAACCCAAATCCGCTTTTTCTTTGGGTGGGTTCTCAGCGGGATTTCGTTCCCGTAGGCGCTGAATCAGCCGATACTGCTCGGGGGTGATATTGGCGCGGCTGGGGCGACGAGGATAGCCAGGAGAATTGACGGGCATAACGCGATCTCGTGGGAGAAAGTTAGCACTAGGATATGGAGGCTCAAGGGGTTGTGGCTAAAAATAGCCGCAGCGAAAGGGAGGAGTCTCTGGTATTCACACCACTGTTGCACCACTCCCGCCGGATCGCTCTCGGTTGGTTAACAGCAGTAAACTCAACCCAATGTTTTTCTATGCCGGTTGCCCAACACCCGTGAAAGTTCCTCTTCCGTCCCCCCTCGCCTCGATCGCCCGGTTGTTTCAACAGCCCAAGATGGCGGCTCTGCTGCTCTTGGGGTTTAGCTCGGGGTTGCCCTTGCTGTTAACCAGCCGTACCCTCCAGGCTTGGATGACGATGGAGCAGGTGAACCTGAGCGCGATCGGGGCCTTTAGCCTGGTGGGATTGCCTTACTCCCTCAAGTTTTTGTGGGCCCCCTTGCTCGATCGATTTGTGCCGCCGTTTTTTGGGCGACGGCGGGGTTGGTTGGCCCTCAGCCAAGGGGCGATCGCCCTGGCCCTGTTGGCATTAGGGTTGCAAAATCCCCAGCAGGGGCTACAGGGGGTGGCGATCGCGGCGGTGTTGGTGGCCCTGCTCAGCGCCACCCAGGACATTGCCGCCGATGCCTATCGCACAGATGTGTTGACTCCTCGGGAAATGGGAGCTGGAGCGGCCATCTTCGTGTTGGGCTATCGCGGGGCACTGCTCATTGCAGGCGGAGCAGCGCTGGTGCTGGCTGATCGCTTCACCTGGCCGGTCACCTACAGCATGATGGCGGTCTTGATGGCGGGCTGCATTCTGTTGAGTTGGCTGGCCCCAGAACCCACAGCCCCCCAACAACCACCCGCCAGCCTATCAGAGGCCGTTTGGTTACCTTTTAAGGATTTCCTCGATCGCTACCATTGGCAACGGGGCCTGGCCATTTTGGCCTTCATTGTGCTCTATCGCTTGGGCGATTCGATGGTGAACAATATGGCCCTGCCCTTTTTGTTGCAAACGGGCTTTAGCCAAACGGAAGTGGGCGCTATTCAAGGGGTGATGGGCTTGATTGCCACCATTGTCGGCTCCTTAACGGGCGGTGCAATTCTCAGCCAAATTGGCATTGGGCGATCGCTCTGGGTCTTTGGGGGATTACAAGCCCTGAGCAATGTTGCCTATTTAATTTTGGCTTGGGTGGGGAAAAATGCTACCGCCATGGTGTTAGCAATTAATGTGGAAAATTTCTGTGGTGGATTAGCAACAGCAGGATTTACGGCATTTTTGATGAGTCTTTGTAATGCTCGTTTTTCCGCCACCCAATATGCTTTGCTGTCCAGTTTGATGGCTGTGAGTCGTGATTTGTTTTCGGCTCCTTCCGGTGCTTTAGCCCAACAGTTGGGTTGGCCCGGCTTCTTTTTGCTCACGATCGGGGCGGCGCTGCCGGGGTTGGCATTGTTGCCCTGGTTTGCTCCTTGGCATCAATCGAATTCTCCATCGGGGCTTAACCAATAGAATGCAACCCCGGTCAACTCCAGCCTGAATGATTGGGCAGCCTTCTGCTAGGGCACGGTGCTGGCCAGGCGATCGACCAAATTCGCCACATAATCTAGCGCTTGGGAAATGGTTGCTGGGTCTTCCAAATCCACACCCACATAATGCTTGAGGGCGGCCATTTGGTTTTCGCTGCCCCCACTGGCCAGCAGTTGTAAATAGCCGGGTACAAAATCTCGGCCTCGCTGGCGATATTGTTGATAGCAAGCCAGGCTCACGATGTCCGAAGCGGCATATTGATAGCAGTAAAAGGGCTTGAAGAAAATGTGACCAATTCGGGCCCAGTCGTATTGGTGCTCTGGCAGAATTTCAACCGCATCGCCACACAAATCTCGGTAGAGACTATCCCAAACTTCATTCAAAAATTCAGCATCAAATCGCCCCTTTGCGGCTCGATCGTGCAGGGCCAATTCCAAGCGGCTGATGGTGGTTTGTCGGAAGAGCAAACTCAATTGATCTTCTAGCTGGCGCGTAATTAAACTGCGCTGCATATTCGGATCGGAATGGCGATCGAGCAAATAATCCAACAGCAGCAGTTCATTAAAGGTGGAAGCCACTTCCGCCAACACCAAAGGCGGATTGCTATTGAAATAGCGTTGATGATCGTCAATCCAGGCAAAGTGCAAGCCATGACCCATCTCATGGGCCAAGGTAAATAGAGAGCTGTAATCGTCGGTGTAGGACAAAAACAAATAGCTATGTTTGCCGTGGGTGTAGTTGCAAAATGCGCCGCCTCGTTTGCCCGGCCGCACGGCAGCATCAACCCAACGGTTTAGGAAAAACTCTTCGGCCCGGCGGGCATAGGTGGTGTCGAATTGTTCCAGGGCCGCCAGCAGGATTTGAATGCCTTCTGAGAACGGGAGCGGGGCGATCGGTTCAGTGCTCCAGGGAGCATAAACATCACAGGTGCGAATGGCGGCTCCGGTGGCTTTTGCTTTGATGCGGTAATAGTTTTGCCAAATTTCGGTGCGATCGCGCGTGCCATTCATCACGGCCCAAAACACCCCTTCGGGCACTTCGTCGCTAATTAACTGTTTTTCCAGGGTCGATCGATAGCCGCGCATTTGGTTTTCGAGCGCGTGATCCTGGGCGATCGTGCTCAGGATGTAGGCATAGAGGGTGTTGTGCTGTTGGCTGACGACTCGCACCGAGTGATAGGCCTGTTCGCGCACGGTGCGATCGCCCTGAAACAACAGAGCCGAAAGTTCGGCTTCCGTGGTGGCGGTTTTGCCATCGGCCGTGGTGACGGGGGTGTAGGTCTGTTCGCCCAAGTGGATCGATCGCAACTGAATAAAGGCCTGCCGCCCGGTCAGGCTGTCTCGGTTGCGCGTTTGTTCCACCACTTCCGGCAACCGAAACGGCGCAAATCGCCCCACGGATTCCAGGTAATGGGCATAGAGCCGCAGTTCTGGGGCCTGTCGCAACTCCGCCAAGTGGTCGGCACCCATGGCCTGAAGTTCCAAGTCAAAAAAGACCAGCTCGTTATTCACGGTGGTCAAGGCCGTTTGGATTCGATCGACCTCCCCTTGGGCGGTGGTGTCTCGGGTGTTGGCCGCAAAGGTGAGCGAGGGAAAGCTCCAAAGATAGCCCACCGCTTGGTAGATGCCTTCTAGCTCTTCCAAAGCCTGGGCCAACTCCTGCGCCGTCAGCAGGGCCACGCGATCGCGGTAGGTGATCCGAAAATTCTCTGCTCGATCGCTCACCCAGTGCAAATCAGCCTCATAGCGGGGATCATCAAATCCCGCGTATAAATCGGCTAAATTCCAGGTTAATGGGTCGTTTTTGTCGGTGGTTTGGGCCGTCCCGATCGCACTTGCTACCATAGCTCCAACCGATACTTTTTTGCTAACGGATGCTAACAAATGAATAAGTTGAGATGGTCTCTCAACCAAGGCGTATCAACCAATGCCCGTAGGAAGATCCCACGAGCACCATTGAGATCCCGATTCATTGATCGCCCATCAACCTTCGACTTGATGACCCGAGAGCCGCCAATCTTCACGATTTCACCTGTCCACGAAACGGTTTTAGAGGTGTAGGCTTCGTTGATGTCGGTCAAGGCAATCTTGCCCAACTCCCAAGCTTTCCACTCCAGATGTTTCTTGAACTGGTAATGCGATAGGGTCAACATCTGCCGCACGGTTTTTGACTTAATCTTTCGACGTGATTTGCTCACCATTTGAGAGGATTCAAAGCTGGGCAGCAAAATCACATCAAAGTTTTCAGTCAGGAACCGTGCGGTTTTGTGGTGAAGTTCTTTCACCAGGTGTCGCACCTTGGAACGCAGGCGATCGGCGGCTTTCTTGAAGCGGCGCTTCTGGGCTGATTGAGCCTTGGTAATTTTGGAAGTCAGGCGATCCAGCTTGAAGCACAGCTTTTGAATCAACAAGTTCGAGTCATTGCCAATCCATCCATAGGATGACTCAGCAAAGAAGGTCATGAATGTGCGCACACCGGGATCTAAGGCAACCACTCGCCCTTGGTTTTCGGACTGAATGGGTTGCACTTCTGTTGAGGTAATCAGGTAATACTCACCATAGGCAAGTGTCAACCGACCATCACTGAAGCCATCAGGAATTGATTCTTTTAGGGCTGCTTTTCCCAAGATGGTGTAATAGACACCGTTTTCACTGATGGCCGATTTGGGGATGTAGATCGTTTGTTGTCGATCTTTGCGACTACGGAAGCGACATTTGCGAATTTGTCCGTCTTTTTTGAAGCTTTTCTTGGCTTCTCGAACGGCAGTGCAAGCATCTTTGACCGCAATCTTTTTGATCTGATAGGGAACTGACTTAGCCCACTCCGGTAGCGCACCCAAGATGATGGGCGCAACTGCCATCCAATTGGCTTTGGTTCCCGGTTCCTGAAGATGTTTGATTGTGGTGTTGTAGACGTATCTCGAAACACCAAACCATTGCTTCAGGAGCGCTTTTTGATCAGGGGTTAGGAAGACTCGGATCTTCCTGGATCGCCTTGCGGTAGCTTCTGAGTCCGGGCATTCGACGAGAGAAGAGGTGAAGGATGGCGAGCAGATCCGCTGTGAGTTCGGATTCTGGGCAGTGAACAGATGGGTCGAGAACCATGAGTTCGCCACCGTTTTGTTGAACCATGAACTCGAACAACTCGAATCCGAATCGGCAGAGCCGATCGCGGCAGGCAACCACAATTTGGAGCTGATCGCCGCGCATGAGTCTGACCAGTAGGGATTGCAATCCTTTCCGCTTGAAGTTGAGACCTGATCCGATGTCTTGGATGATTTCGGCATCGGGGTAGCGATCGCGCATGAACTGGACTTGTCTTGCGAGATCGTCTCGTTGCTTGGCTGAACTGACGCGGCAGTAGCAAACGACAGTAGATCGAGTTGCCTTGCGTCCATATGACTCGACGTTATAAAGCCGCTGGCCCGCCTCGTTTCGGATGGTCTCGATCTTTCCTTCATCTGCGTACTTTCTTAGCGTATTTGGATGCAATCCCAGAAATTCGACCGCTTTTCTGAGAGGAATATATGCCATGGTTAAATATTGGCATACGTTAGCGAATGTTAGTAAATTAATTACTGTTGATCAACCTTCGCCTCAACCTTGGGTTCACGCAGCAATTTCAGACAGTCACATTCAATTCAAGCCGGTTCAATCAAGCCGGTTCGAGTGAGCCAGCTCGATCGATTTGGCTTGATCAAGTCGGTTCGATCGTAAAACAATCCAGGGTACAGGAGTTGAACCTGTCTGAGGCGAATTATGAGTTCGCTGCCTAAACCGCTCGGCCAACCCTGGAAAATGTCGGAGACTCAATGATCAGCGATAGGTTGTGGGGGCGGTCTATCGCTTTTGGAGAGTCGTGTGAGTTTACACTCGTCATTAATTTTGCCATTGGCCGCTAGTTTGGGCAATATTCTTGGATAGAGTTTGCATGGCTTGAGTGATCAGCCAGCCGCCATCTGTTCTGGATCTCTCAACCTCTCTCAAGTAATCTTCATCAACTGCCGTGAATCCCAGCGCTGGTTTGACCATTCTGTTGTTGTTGTTGATGGCGGGCACGGGCATCGCCAGCACCTCCTGGGGCTACAACCTCGGACGGGAGGCGCTGAAGGGCATTGTGCAGCCGGACTTTCGCCCCACGGCGGACTCCTCAGGACGAGGCGGCAAGCGACCGGAACCGGCTCCCCTAAAACTGCTGAATGAGCAACAGTTGCTGACCAAAACCAAGGCCATCACCCAAACGGCTCCCGTGGGCAATGCGCCGCCCAAGCCGGTGGATCCGGCCTTGACCCAAACTCAACCTCAGGCCAAGCCTTTGTCACAAACGGCGGTGGCTAAGTTACCCATTTCAGCCAAGGCGGAAGGCGTGACCCTGACGGTGGTGGGAGCCAGCCGGGTGGGCGATTCGTTGGTGCTGGAGTTGACGCTGCGCAATCAGGGCGATCGGGCGGTGCAGTTTCTCTATAGCTTTTTGGAAATGGCGGACGATCGGGGCGATCCCCTGAGTGCGATCGTGGAAGATTTGCCCAGTGAGCTACCGGCCGACGGAGCCACCGTTCGGGGCAAGGCGATCGTGCCGACGGTGTTGCTGGATGGCGTGAAGTCGTTGCAACTGTCTCTGACCGATTATCCCGATCAGCAATTACAGCTTCAAATTCAGGGCATTCCCGTGCGTTAGGGCCGATCGCCCTTGGCCACAGCTCCATCAGCCATTGATTTCAAGATCGGATTGATAGATTTGATTGAGAAATTCCTTTTGAAAAATCCCCGCCAGCAAGATGGCCGAGTCTTGGTTTCTGAATAGAACCCAGCGAAATTCCGCAAAATCCAGCAAACTTAACCAGGATCAAGCAAACTCAATCAAACTCAATTAAACGGAATCTAGTAGCGGTGGATAGTCAAGGCTGGACGTTGAGCTTGTGGGTGCTGCTGTTGCCCATCACGCTGAATGCGTTCTTTGTGGCGGCAGAGTTTTCCATGGTGGCTGTGCGGCGATCGCGCATTGATCAACTCGTTGCGGGTGGAGATCCAGCGGCTCGCAGCGTCCAGTATTTGCAACAACATGTCGATCGGTTGCTGTCCACAACCCAGTTGGGGATCACCCTGGCGGCCCTCACCCTGGGTTGGTTGGGTCAGTCGGTTTTGGCCGCGCCCCTGGTCAGCGGCGCAATTCACTACTGGCCCGCTGCGGCCGATCGCCCCTTGGTGCAGGCGGTGGCCGTGGGAACCGCGTTCCTGTTGGTGGCCTATCTGCAAATCGTGTTTGGGGAATTGGGCCCCAAGTCGATCGCCCTGCGCCATGCGGAACAGGTGGCCTTGGTGTTGGGGCCGCCCAGCGTCACGATTGGGCGATTTTTACAGCCGATCGTTTGGTTTTTGGAGCGCTCCACACGGTGGGTGTTGCGGGCCTTGGGGTTGCGGCCCAGCGATCGCCATTGGGCCAGCCCGATCGCCCTTTCGGAGTTGCAACAAATTGTTGGGAATTCTACAGAGTCCCCGGACTTGGAAGCCGATGAGCGCCGCCTGCTGCAAAATGTTCTGACCTTTCGAGCCGTGACGGCCCGGGATGTGATGATTCCCCGCACCCAGATGGTGGTGCTGGAGCAGTCGGATTCCGTGACGGACTTGCTGGCGGCCGTGGGCCAAACAGGCCACCTGCGTTACCCGGTGATGGGTGACTCGATCGATGACATTGTGGGGATGGTGCGGTTTAAAGATTTAGCCACGCCCCTGGCCGCTGGGGAATTGAGCCTGGATACGCCCCTGAGCGCTTGGATTCAGCCCGCCTGTTTTGTGCCGGAATTTGCCAATACGGCGGACTTGCTGCGATCGCTCCGGCGATCAGGACAACCCATGGCGATCGTGGTGGATGAATTTGGCAACACGGCGGGCTTGGTCACGCTCACCGATGTGGCGGAGGAAATTGTGGGGCCCCTGGCCGCCGACGACAGCTCGATCGAGGCGATCGACGAACAAACCGCCTGCGTGCCCGCCCAAATCACGATCGACGAGGTGAATGGCCGTCTGGGGCTAACCCTGCCGGAAGCCGACGATTACCAAACCTTGGCCGGGTTTGTGCTCTGCCACCTGCAACGAATTCCCCAAGTGGGCGAAAGCTTTCGTTACAACGGTTTGGAATTTGAAATTGAAGCGGCCAATGGGGCCCGACTCGATCGGATCCGCATTCGCCGCCTTCACTAGATCCTGACTAGATCCTTAAAAATCCTTCGTCAGCTCCTCAGATTCCCCACTGGAGAATCTTGAGGCCGTGACCCAAATCAGGCCCTAAACACCTACCAAATGGTGGTGATAGGCTGCCCCAAGGCCGGCCGCCATTTCAGCGGGGGTGATTTTGCCATCTCGGTTGGAATCTAGGGCATCAAAAACCGCATCGCTCCCAGCCCATTCTTCACGGGTAATGAAGCCATCCCCATCCAAGTCGTAGACATGGAAAATGTCATCGGCCGCATGGCTGAGGGCTTCTTGACCTTCCAGTTGAGCCAGACGATTTTTTAACAGCAACTCCAGAGATTCCAGCGCTTTCGAGAAGCCTTCAATCCCCTCCGTGAGCTTTTCGGAAGCCATTGGATCGTCTTGGTGCATTTGATCGAAAACTTCGCGATTCATCTCGATTTTTTCGATCGGCTCTGCACCGGCCAAGTCAGGACTCAGCTTGCGCACCAGCTCGCCCTGATTGCTTTCCAGCTCGTCCAAAAGGGCCGGCGAAATCGTCAGCAAATCACAACCGGCCAGTTCCACAATTTCGCCCATGTTGCGGAAACTCGCCCCCATCACCTCCGTTTTGTGGCCGAAGGTTTTGTAGTAGTTGTAAATCCGCGTGACGGACAACACACCGGGATCCTCTGGGGCTGGAAATGAATCACGACCGGTCTTTTTCTTGTACCAATCCAAAATTCGACCCACGAAGGGCGAAATGAGGGTCACGCCCGCCTCTGCACAGGCGATCGCCTGGTGCAACCCAAACAACAGGGTGAGATTACAGTGAATGCCTTCCTTTTCCAACACTTCGGCGGCGCGAATGCCTTCCCAAGTGGCGGCAATTTTGATCAAAATTCGATCGCGTGAAACACCGGCTTTTTCGTACTCCGAAATCAGATAGCGACCCTTGGCGATCGTTGCTTCCGTGTCATAGGACAGGCGCGCATCGACCTCCGTGGAGACCCGACCGGGAATAATTTGCAAAATCTTTTTACCAAAGGCCACCGCCAAGCGCTCAAAGGCCAGGGAAGCCACCTCCTCCGCGCTGGCTTGCTTGCCCTTTTCGGTGCGGGCCTCCAGCAGGGTTTGATCCACAATTTCCTGGTATTGCGGCATTTGGGCCGCGGCGGTGATCAATGAAGGGTTCGTTGTGGCATCGCGGGGCTTGAGTCGTTCGATCGCCTGAATGTCGCCGGTATCGGCCACCACGATCGTCATTGTGCGTAATTGTTCAAGCAAGGTCTGAGCCATGATCACTTCTCGCTGAGAGCGTTGCGAGTGTCCCGCCCTCTCGGTTGGGCCGGGAAATGTGCTTCCAGTGTGGCCGATCCCACCGGGAATGGTGACGCTCCCGATGAGAACTTCAACAAAATCACAGAAAAGTTCAAAGAGAGCGGGAGTTCCCGGTAAGTGTTCAATCAGCGATCGATAAGAAACCTCATCACTTGATCACAATTGCTTATCAGGCTCCCTGGCCTTCTCTAGAGTATTAGCAGGGCTGGTGGCTGCTTCCTGTATGCCGGCCCAAGGCGATGCAGGCGACATGACTGGACTAATCGCAACATCTCGGTTGTTGTTGGATGATCTGGCTCGACAAGGAGCGCGATCGGGCATCAGTGGCTACTTGCCAGACTACGTGCCCGCTCTGGCCAAGGCCAATCCGCAAGAGTTTGCGGCCGCCGTGCAGGCCGTGGATGGCCGCAGTTGGGATCGATCGCCCCCGGGGCGGCGGGTGGTGTTGATGAGTGTGATGAAACCCCTGCTGTTGTTTTATGCCCTTGCGCTTCTGGGCCCCGAGGTTGTGAGCGGCTTGGTGGGCTGTCAACCATCCGCCAAGGCCTATAACGACTTGGATCAACTGCTGGAAGATGCGGGCCATCCCCGCAATCCCATGCTCAACAGTGGGGCCCTGGCCCTGGCGGGGGCCCTGCCTGGAACCACCGCACGCGATCGGGTGCGGCGGTTCCAAGCTTGGTTATATCGGGAAACGGGCTGCCTCATGCCCGTGAATGAAACGGTGCTAGCTTCGGTGCAAAGCCTGCCCAACGGCCGCAATCGTGCTTTGGTGCAAACCTTGGTGGATTCTGGCCGGGTGGCAGAGCCGGAAATTGCCCTGGAGATTTACAACCGGCTTTGTTGCTTGGGGATCACGATGCCTGAGTTGGCGGCTTTGGGCTGTTGGTTTGCCAACCCGCCGTCCCAATGGGCTGAATTGGTGCAGCAAACCCTAGCGGCGATCGCTGTGGGGGGTCTCTACCAAGATTCGGAAACCTGGATGGCGCACGTGGGCTGGCCCACCAAGTCCGGCGTGAGCGGTGTGGTTTGGTCAATCCAGCCCGGCCAAGGATCGATCGCCTGTTACAGTCCTCTGCTGAATCCCCAAGGCCATTCGATTTTGGGGTTGGACTTTGTGGAAGGGGCTATTCGCTGGTTTTGATTTACCCTGAACCCAATAGCCTGAATTCAATCAATCACTTCAAATGATCAAATAATCACTTCAAATTCCGTTGAAAGGTTGTTGAAGGGTTGTTGATTGTCAAGGTTGTTGATTGTCAAGATTATTGATTGGGCAACGGTTCAGGAGGCAGACTCGGGGCGATCGGCTTGATTTTTGCGGCGACGACAGCGATCGGAGCAGTATTTCACTTCGTCCCAGCAGTCTGCCCATTTTTTGCGCCAGGTGAACGACAAACCACAAACGACACAAACTTTGGTGGGAAAGTCGGCTTTCTTGCGTTGTTTGGGCATGGAATCTTCAGGCGGATGGAGCGCACAATTCAACATTCAATTGGCGCAAGCATTCTAACGAATTTTCACCCCGAATTTTTGGCAGGTTCCCAAAGGCCTTTGGTCTCCAAGACCTCTGGCATCAAAGGCTTCTGGTATCAAAGGCCGCGGGCATCAGGCGAATTCTTGCCTCCGGCGGGAAACCAAAGGTGTCGATCGGCATCAATCTCGATTCGGCCTTGGGCTTGGAACAGTTGCAACAGCCGAGTCACGGTGACCCGGGTGGTTTGGGCGGCGCTGGCCAATTGCCGATGGGTGAGGCGCAAGTTCAAACGACGCGCTGAGCCAAGGGGCTGCCCAAATTCCCGATCGAGCAGTTGCAGCAATTGCCAAAGACGCTCATCGGCGCGCTTCAGGGTGAGCAAGGATTTCAAGTCGCTGGCCTGATCCAAACGGCGCAGGGCATGGAACAGCAGGTTACGGGCCAGGATCGGGGATCGTTGCACCTGGTCGATCGAGAGGGGCAACAGATCCGTGGGAGCCAAGGCCGAGGCCCGGTAAGGATTCACCGCGCTCAGAACCTGTCCAAAAAATGTCCCCGTGCTCGCAAAGCCCAAAATTGCTTCAGAGCCGTCCGGCAGCAGGGTTTCGAGGGCCACGGCCCCGCGATAGACAACCCAGAGGCGATCGGGCTGGAGGGGAATGGTTTGGTTGGTGCGAAAAGATTCGAGGTTTTGGCTGCGGTATTGGGCTTCGAGCAACCGGCGCAGTTCCAGGTCGGTGCTACTGGCCAGGGTCGATCGCATCATTTTTGGCATGGGAGGGGAAGCAGAGGGCGATGGAGTGCGATCCCAGGACGCAAATTGCGGGTGCTGAGTCTTGGGAGTTGGGACTTGAATGATCTGTGCTCGATGACTGCCAATTGAGATCGTATCAGTTTTTGATCAATTGACAGTAATTTTCAATAAGCGACAGCCAAATCATCGGCAAAACCCTATTGATTGCGAGGCTGGAGGTCTCAGCTTGTCAATAGCCTCTGCAATAACTGGGTCAAAACTGTAGTGCCCCACACCAACTCAGGCTAACGGCGACCGTTTAACCCCTTGCCAAGGGAATGTTAACGATCCATGAAGATTGCGCCGCAGCGCTTAGGGATGATCCCCTCTCTCTGAGGATGTCTGGGCAGCATCTTTCAGTATGGGCCAAGCATCAATTGCCGTGGGGGCAAGGGGCTTAAGCCCCTTGTCTGCGTCGATCGCTGGAGCTTACAGGGTGGCAATTTTGGCTTTTCAGACACTCTCTCAAGGCAGGCGGGCCAGTTCCGTTTGCAGGATTTGGCAGAGTTCCCGATGGTTGGGGCCGTTGCTGGCAATACGGCCGCCCCACTGGTTCAGATCGCCCGTGGCATAGCGCAGGGGTTGGCCGTCAAAGTGGGTGAACTGGCCGCCCGCTTCCGTCAAGATCAATTCCGGGGCCGCCATGTCCCAATCCTTGGGGGCCGATTTGCCCGAAAGGGAGAGGTACAAATCTGCTTTTTGCTCCACGATCGCGGCAATTTTGCCACCAACGCTGCCCACGGCGTGCTGATTTTGGCAGGGCAGGGCGGCCAGCAATTGGTTAAACCGCTGGTCTCGGTGCGATCGACTGACCACCACGGTCAGCTCCGACAGTTGGGCACAGGCCGACACCCGGGGCGATCGGGTTTGGCCAGCGCGATCGAACGCCACCGTTCCCGACCCTTTCACGGCCGCATACAACCGTTCCATCTCCGGACAAGCCACGATCGCCAGTTCCGGCCGTCCTTGGTAAACCAGCGCCAGGTGAATGGCATATTCGCCGGTTTTTTGAATAAAGTCCTTGGTTCCATCCAGGGGATCGATGATCCAAATCCAATCCCGATCGGCTGGAATGCCTTCTGATTTATAGGTTTCTTCGCTGAGGTAGCCAAACTCGGCGTTCCCCAATTCCTGCTGCAAATGACTGAGGATGGTTTGATTGGCGGCCAGGTCGGCGGCCGTGACGGGCCCGTCGCCTTGGTCTTCAATCGCCAACT
This sequence comes from Limnothrix sp. CMB-01, assembly GCF_055193175.1. Lineage (NCBI taxonomy): Bacteria > Bacillati > Cyanobacteriota > Cyanophyceae > Pseudanabaenales > Pseudanabaenaceae > Limnothrix > Limnothrix sp. CMB-01. The sequence continues at coordinate 3,785,784 of NZ_CM143720.1, read as the reverse complement.
GATCGCCTCGGTAATAGGCCCGCAGCACGTCGCTGGCGGCCCAGGCGGCTTGACGGGCGATCGCGCACAAATCCTCAAGGGGTCGCATGGTGGCTTAAATGCAGGATGGGAGCCTTGATGGTATCAGTTGATTAGGTTCTTGGGGGATTAGGTTCTTGGGGGACTAAAATTCAGGTAGCTTCCGGGCGATCGGGTAACTCGGGTTAACTGTCGATCGATTCCAAATTCAAACACCCAGTCGGCAGCCCCGGCGGCTAGCAACGGATCAACAAATAGCTTCGGGTGCAAAGCTTTCCAAAAGTAATCCACAAAATCAGAAATTTCCGCCTCACTCAGCCCCTGCCCTCCGGCGGCAATTCGATCGCGCTCGGCTTGCTGTCGCCACTGTTTTGAAAAGTGGTAATCGGTGGGTTTCAAAATCAAAAGCCGATCGCACCATTCCCAAAGGGGTAAATAGTCCCGCAATCGTTGATTGCAATCCTGGGCAAAGGCGCGATCGGCTTCCGAAAAAATGGGTGCTGGCCAATCAACAAGGGTTGTGAAATCAATTGGCTTCACGCCCACAAACCACCCTTCAAACAACACAATATCGACCGGCTGAATCATCTCCGCCGCCACGCGATCGCCCTGTCCCCCATGGCAGGATTTATCGAATCGCGGAATGGCTATGGTAGAAGACTGGGGCGATCGTAAGGCCCGCAACGTTTCTAGCCCCAGATCAACATCATGGGTTCCCGGCGGCCCCCGCCAAATGAGCCGAGGATCCTGTGCTTGCAACCGTTGCCGATCGGCATAGGTTTTGTAGAGGTCATCGATCGACCAACTGAGGGTTCGCCACCCCAACAGCTCCAAAGCCACCGCCATCGCTTCACAAAGGGTGGTCTTTCCTGCGCCCTGCACACCCAAAATTCCCAACACGATCGGGCGATCGCTCTGGGCGCGTAATTGCCCTAACTCCAAGGCCAGAGGCCACCAAGCTTGCTCAATCATGGCCCGATTGCTGGGGTGATTAAGCAAAAAGGCCAAGCGCGATCGCTGGCCCAAGGCGACATAAAATGCTTCAAAATTCGGCATGAATTCCCAATGAATTCCCAATGAATTCCCAAGTGTTTAGGGGCGGTTTGTTCGCAAGCAAACAGTAGACCTCTTGCATCAATCAATACCCTCACCCTAAATCCCTCTCCCAAGTCGGGAGAGGGACTTGAAAAGCAACAACGAAATCGCCGTTATTCTCGATTTCTGGCTCCCCTTCGCCCGCCTTGGGAGAAGGGGTTGGGGGATGAGGGCTGTTAGCTGATTCGCGCAAGAGGTCTAGTTGATAACAGCCCCTAAGCAACCAACATTGTTTCTAGGGTGTGTTGATTCCAAAGGTCACGATATAGCCCCGGACGCGAGAGCAATTCATCGTGGGTTCCCATATCCACAATGGAGCCTTGATCCATTACTAAAATCCGATCGGCAGTGGCGGCGGCGGACATTTGATGGGAAATAAAAATCACGGTTTTCTTAGCGGTTCCGTCCGTCAGATTGCGCAAAATTTCTGTGGCGGTTTTGTTATCCACGCTCGATAGGGCATCATCCAAAATCAAAATTGGGGAACTGATCAACAGGGCGCGGGCCAGGGCGGTGCGCTGGCGTTGGCCGCCGGAAAGGGTGATGCCCCGTTCGCCCACCACCGTTTCGTATTGCTGGGGGAAGGTGAGGATTTCGTTGCGAATTTGGCTGGTGTCGGCGGCGGCTTCCACGGCCCCCAGGTCGATCGCGGGATTGCCGTAGCGAATGTTATTGGCGATCGAGGTGCTGAACAGAAAACTATCTTGGGGCACATAGGCGATCGCCCCGCGCAGGTCTTGGATTCGCAGTTGGGTAATGTCAATTCCATCCAGCCACAGTTGCCCCGGCTTCAGATCCAGCAGGCGCGGCAGAGCATTGGCCAACGTGGATTTGCCGCAACCCACGGGGCCCACGATCGCCACCATTTCCCCCGGTTTAATCTCGAAGTTCAGATCGTTCAAGGCCAGCCGATCGCTCCCCGGATAGCCGTAGCTGAGGTGGGTGGCTTTGAGGTGGCCCACCACTTGCTCCAGCGGCAGGGCGATCGATTCGCTGTTGTCGATAATCTTCGGTTCCGTTTGCAAAATTGCTTCCACACGATTGATGCTGACTTCGCCCCGTTGATAGGTGCTGATCGTGAAACCCAAAAGCGCCGTGGGGAAAACCAATCGCTCCACATAAATCAGCAGCGCCACAAAATTCCCGATCGACAATTCCCCTTGGGCGATCGCATCGGAACCAAACCACAACAGCACCAGCAAGCTGACACTCGCCAGCCCGCCCAGCAATGGAAACAGCACGCTGCGAGTCTTGGCAAAACTCAAATTCACCCGCAGCAACTGATCATTAACCCGCCGAAAAGCTTGCCGCTCATTTTCCTCTTGGGCATAGATTTTGATCGGAGAAATGCCGCTCATATCCTCTTGAATGAGGTCGCTCATTTCCGAGAGCCGTTCTTGTACTTCCAACTGTTGGGTTCGCAACTGATTGGCAAACAACTGCACCAACACCAACATCAAGGGATAAACCAACAGAGCCAACAGCGTTAACCGCACGTTGATGCTGAGCATAATGGGCAGGGTTAACGCATAGGCAAATAGGGTATTGGCCAAGCTTAAAACGGCGAACCCCATTAACCGACGAATGTTGTCCACGTCGCTGGTGGTGCGGTTAATGAGATCTCCGGCCGTGTTCACCGCAAAATAGGCCGGCTCCAGGGTCAATAGATGTTGAAAAATGCGTTGTTTCAGGTCAAATTCCACCTGACGACCCACCCCAAACACCAGCACCCGCGACACCATCCGAATCACCCACATCACCGAGGCCAAAACCATCACGGTCACGGCAAAGGCAAAGACGCGATCGAACGAAAAGCTCGCTTGCAATTCATCAATTCCATTCCGAATCAGCAGGGGAATATAAACCCCCAACACATTCACCAGCAGTAATGTGCCAATCCCGATCGAGGTTTTTTTCCAATAGGGTCGTAAATAATTGCCTAAAATTTTCAGGTTCGATCGATTGGAGCCAGCCATAAATTAGACCATCCTGGTATAGGAATTCTTTGGAGGAATTTGTTGAACCAATCAGCTTCGCCCGCAAATTGTCCCCCAGGTTTTCACCTCGGAGTTTTGGTTCTTTTTGGGCCTTGATTCTTGAATCTTGAGCCTTGAATCTTGAGCTTTGAATTTTGAGCCTTGAGCCTTAGAGGCCGTTTGAACAGCCAAAATTGCTACTCAGTAAACCCTAGCGATCGACACAAACAAGGGGCTTAAGCCCCTTGCCCCCACAACTATCGGTGCTTGACCTATCGGTGCTTGACCCGTGCCACAAGATGCTTGTTAGACACCCTCTTAGGTTTTCAGAATCCTGTGCTTTAGTCTTGAGTTGAGCGCCGTTGGTTCAGAGTCTTAATTTAAGGCCGTTTCCGCTTCTCCTGCGCCGGGCCCATCAAAGGATTCACCCAAATAAATCGCCCGAATATCCGGTGGCAAGGCTGATTCCAAGGCGCGGTAACTTTGGCGCAACTTGGCCCGAACAGCGGCCGGCGACAAGGATTCCCCTTCCGCTTGCAAATAGGCGGCGATCCGTGGCTCGCTCCAATGCAGGGTTTGGGCCATCAACACCATCAGACGTGCCGTGGGATCTTGCCGATCGAGCGCCGATTGCAGGTAGCACCAAAGGGGCGGCGGGGCGGCCGTCAAGGAATAGTGAATGGATTCCACAGGGGGCAATTCCGCCTGATTCACCATCAAAGCGGTCATGTTAATGAGCCAGTTTTGCAAGGTAAATTCATCAGCGCGATCGATGCGAGTTGCCCGGGCCCGCTCCAAATCTAAAGTGGGTAATTCGCGAAAAATTCGGAACCAAATTTGGGCAAATAAATAATCCGCCTGGGCATCAGACGGAGCAGAATGTTGTACCAGGGAATAGACGATCGGGCTATAGCGACAAAACAAGGCTACAAAATAGCGGCCGGAGTCGGGATAGCGTTTAAATAAGTCCAATAATTCTGAATCACTGTATTGATTGAGTGATTGAACGATCGGATGGCGACATTCATGAAAACTGGGTGCATCCATGGGCAATCAAGCAATATCCGTTGCAGTGGCAAAATTCGGCCAAGAGGCTTCATCCCCTCGTTGGGATTAGGCATAGGCACTGGCCGAAACCATCAGCCTACCTTCGGGGGCTAATCATCCCCCAAGGAAGCCACATCATGCAGGGCATCTTCCATCTGCATTCGCTGTTCCATTTGCCGTAAAAAATAGCCCGTCATCATGGCCGAGGCCAACAATCCGGCCAGGTTTTCTCGATCGGTCACGATTTGGATGCTGAAATGTTCACCGGGCAAGGAACCGACCAAGCCTTGAACATTTTGGGAAACAATTTGCTTCACATCAGGGGTCACCGCCCGGGCCACGCGGGCCAACACTTCCGGCGATTGACGCTGGAGGTATTGCAGCAGCGGATTGACGCGATCGTCATTCGATGCGTCATCAAACCAGTCAGCCGTTTCGGGGTTAAAAACCATAGCGTCGATTCAGTCGGAAGGACGATCGGACTCTTGGAGAATCCTACAGAAATGCTGGTTAGCGTTCTGGTTGGCGTTAACGATGTTGTTGAGTTCACCTGCAACCTTATGCAACAACGATCTGCCGCACATTGCAACGGTTGGTGATTCAAGAATTACCCAGAACGGGACTGGAAAGGTGCAAAGGGCAGTTGAGGGGACGGTGAATGAATTTGCACGCATTCCCGATCGAGTGGGATAGCACCAACGGAAGCACAAATAGAAGCACTAACGGAAATTAACGAACATTGCTCAACAATCTGGCCCTATTGTGACATTTTTGTTCAAGTCTGCAACGGAAGTTGATGGGCGGTGATTTTTCTTGCCGAATCCTTTTCCCACTGATCCTAAGTTGAGGATGCCCGGTTCAGGTGTCGATCGAGCAGGCGATCGAGCCAGTGCAACAAGCCCAACACCAGTCCCACACTCAACACGGGCCAAATCCAGAATCCCCGGGCGATCGCTGGGGTGGCATCCAGGGCCAACCCACCCAACGGCGGCCCCACCGCATAGCCCACGGCCCAACAGAGGGAATTAATCGAAAGGTAAGTGCCGCGCAGGGATTCCGGAGCCAAATCCACCACCAGGGCCGAGCCAGAGGGCGTATAGGCCACCATGGCCAGGGACAACAGGGCCAAGGCCCCGATCGCCCCGGCCAAGGCCCAGGCTCCGGGCTGGATCCACCAAACGGCGACAAAGCCCGCCCCAAATAGCCCAGCAGCGATCGCCAGCGATCGGGCATGGCCATAGGGGCGCAGCAGCCGGGACATGGGCAGTTGGGTCACGGCGGCCAAAATAATATGCCCCGAGAACAGCACGCCAATTTGCGCGGGAGCCAAGCCCACAATCCGTTTGAGATAAAGGGGCAAGGTGGCTTCCACCTGGGCCAAATAGGTGGTGAACAAAATATTAGCAATCACAAACAGGCCGAGGAGTCGATCGCTCAGGGTTTTGCGCCAGCCGGCCCAATGGCCGATCGCCGTTTGGACTGCGGGCCGGCGATCGGGAACCAGGGCCACCACCGCCACCGCAAACAGCACAAAAGACAGGGCATCGCCCAAAAACAGCAACCGATAGAGACCCGTTTGGCCCACCAGCAATCCCCCGATCGCCGTGCCCAAGCCCAACCCCACCACATCCGCCAGTCGCGTGACCGCAAAGGCTTCCCGCCGATGCTCTTCCGGGGTAAAGTCCGCCACCAACGCTTCCATAGCCGGCCAATATAGCCCCACGCCCAAGCCCATCAGCAGATTGCCCACAATCAGCAACGGAAACCCCGCCGCAAACCCCAACACCCCATCCCCCAGGGCCGAAGCCACCGCCGACAACAGCAACACATTGCGTCGGCCCACCCGGGGCGAATCAGACCAAGAACCGCTGGCCACCCGGCCCAGCACCCCCGACAACTGACCCAACCCCAGTGCCGTGCCCACGGCGGTGGCCGACAGACCCACCTGTTCCACAAAGTAGATTGCTCCGTAGAACATGACCAAGCCAGTGCCCAGGTGCAGCAAAACGCGCCCCAGGGTCAAAATCCAAACCACGCCGGACAAGGGGGGTAACCATTGTTGGCCAGTGGATTGAGTTGTGACTTGATTTGTGGATTGAACTGTGGCTTGAATCGTGGATTGGACTGTGGAACGGAGCGATCGGCCTTTGGGAAACAGCCACTGTTTCAGTCGTTTTTTGGTGTGACGCAACGCGGCCATGAACAAACCCCACCCCGCAAGGATTTAATCGACCGTTTCCGAAACCGGGAAACGATCGAGCAGGGCCCGCGCTTCGCTGGCCCGATCCTTCAAGTCTCCCGCCAAATAGGGCACATGAATCACCTGGGAGAGCAAATCCAGCGTTCGGCGCACCATCCGCACCACATCCCCATCATCCAAGCTGGTGCGGGCCGACAAGTCCGACCATTCCGCCCCCAAGGCCCACTGCTCCACCAAACCGATCAGCTCGTCTTCCAGCAAAATCGGCAACATTACCCGATAGCGCCGCTGAATCTTGAACAGTTCCCGCCGCTGATCGCTCAGATCTTCCAGGGTGGCCAACACGCCATCCGTGGGGAGTGCGTCCGTCCAAGTGTCCGGGCGGGGTTCTTCAATCAGCAGGGCAGCACAGGCAGCGGCCAGTTGCGGCGGCTCCAGGCGATCGAACTCGCCAGACATCAGAGCCAACCCCAACCACAGTTCATTTTCTCCGCGCAACGTGGCGATCGCCTGGCCCAATTCCGTGGGCTTGTGGTTTTCGTCCAAACACTCGAAATATTGCAGGATTTCAATCAAATTCACGAACTCCTGCCAATAGCGCTCAGACATGCGCCCCAACTGGCCGCGTTTTTCCGCCAGGGTGGCCGCCAACGCATCCAAGTTGTGCAACGCCTTGAACAGGTACTTGCGATTAGTCCATTGGGAAACGGGATGTTCTTCCAACTGGGCCGCCACCGCTTCCACCCGTTCTCGCTGCTCAATCACTTCCGGCGCATCCTCCGGATCGGGCAGCACAGGAATTCGATGGATGATGGCCAGGGTTTCTTCGTCGCCGGCCAGGTGCTGGCCGGGTCGCAGGGGCAAAGCCACCGGGGGTTCCAGGCGATCGACCGCTGAAATGCGCGGAAATTCACCGTAAAGGCCCGCCACATCCTCGGTTTTCACCACATGCCAAGCATTGTCAATCCCCAAACAAACCAGATAGGGGAATCGCCCGGAGCCAGCCACCTTCAGCACCAACACCGCTGGCAAAGGTTCCTTCACCGGCATTGACGGCCCCTTGAGGGCCAGGACAGTCCCCGCCACGGCAAATTGCAAAGCGGGAGCCAAGTCCTTGCCGCGCACCACCTCCGCTTGTTCTTGCAAGGTTCGCAGCAACCGTTCTTCGGCCTTGAGGCGCTGATTGAGCTTTTCGTACTGGGCCACTTGGGCCAAGTCCACCTCGGCTGTTTGGGCCTGCAGTTGCTCCAGCTCGGTCGCCAGTTCCTCCACTTCCTCTTGGTAGGGAATCAGATGAATGGTGGAGAGATATTGGCCAAAGCTGCGTTCCACCAGGCTGCGTGCTTCCTCTAGGGAGTGGGTTTGCAGCAGGTTCAGCACCATGCCATAGGTGGGGGTGAACTGGCTAACGAGGGGATCCGGTTGGGAGGTGGCCAGGTGGGCCGCTTCCTTGGCTCCTTCGAAGGGCGTTTGCAGGGTGACCACATAGCCCTGAATGTCTTTGCCCCGGCGACCGGCTCGGCCAGCCATTTGCAAAAACTCGGAGGCGTTTAACAGGCGATGTCCCCGATCAGTTCGCTTAGACAGGCTGGAAATGACCGTGGTGCGGGCGGGCATGTTGATGCCAGCGGCCAGGGTTTCCGTGGCAAACACCACCTTAATCAGGCCGTCTTGGAACAGTTCTTCAACGAGGCTTTTCCAGGCGGGCAAAATTCCCGCATGGTGAGCGGCAATCCCCCGATAGAGGGCGGCCAGTTGGCCATCGCGGGCCGCGCCGGGATTTTTGACCAAAAAACTATCGATGCGGGTTTTCAGCAGCGCGGCTTCGCGATCGGACACCAAGGAGAGGCCGGCCGCATTGGCCACGGCTCGATCGCACCCTCGGCGGCTAAAAATGAAATAAATGGCCGGGAGCATGTCCCGCTGCTGGAGTTGGGCCAGCACAAAGGCAATATCCGGCGTTTCGGCCCGCAGATCCCGCTTCACCTGGTCACGGGGCTTGCGACGGTTGCGGCGCTCCGACTTGAACTGAGGATGCAGCCGTTTGCCTTCGTCATCCAGCAGTGGAAACAGTCCTTTGTAGTTGCCAAAGCTGAACCGCAAGGGCACTGGGCGGAAGTCAGAATAAATTAACTCTGTGGGCCCATGGACATAATTCAGCCAATCCGTGAGCTGTTGGCTGTTGGCCACGGTGGCCGACAGGGCCACCAGTTGAATTTCAAAGGGGCAATAGATGATCGACTCTTCCCAAACGGTTCCCCGCTGGGAGTCGTTCATGTAGTGACATTCATCGAGCACCACCGTTTGCACATCGGTCATGGAAGTGCCGATTTGCCCGATCGGGGTGCCATAGAGCATGTTGCGAAAAATCTCCGTGGTCATCACCACCACAGGGGCATCGCGGTTAATAGACACATCCCCGGTCAATAACCCCGCTCGATCTTCGCCAAACTGCTCTTTAAAGTCGCGGAATTTCTGATTGGAAAGGGCCTTGAGGGGCGTGGTGTAAAACACCCGTTTGCCTTGGCTGAGGGCGCGATAGATCGCATATTCACCCACCAGGGTTTTGCCGGAACCGGTGGGGGCACAAACCACCACGGACTTGTTGGCATTCAACGCCTCGATCGCTTCCAATTGAAAGCGATCGAGGTCAAAGGCAAAAACATCGGCAGGAGGCGGCCCTTGAGCGATCGAAACTGAGCCGGCCTGGGGCGAAATGGGGGAAACAGTCACGCGCGGCAGTTACTCAAACGGGGTGAAGGGGCGATCGACCCTAACCTGTTGGATGGGTGATGCACAGGCTAGAACCGTCTTCAATAGTAGAGCGAATTGGAAAACCCGTGCCACCACGCCCCCATCCCCCAACCGGCTCCACGGTCATTCCTAGGCGGGTACTTCCGCCACCAACTTGTGGCCACTGAGGGCAGACTTGCGGCTGTCAAAGAGCTTGCCCAGCCCTTCCGTCACGTCCGCCACAATCTTTTGGGGACATTCCGCAATGAAGGCCTCGGCGGATAGTTCACCGGCAAAGAAGGCCTTGCCCCGATCGCGCAGTCGTGACATTTCGTCATAGCCCATGGCCTTCACCATGTAGGTCGTGAGGGGCGAGTTTTTGATGTCGTAGTCAAAATCCTGCAACCGGCCCACTTCCACCAGGGTCAACACCTCCTCTTCAATGGTGTTGCGGGGGTAATAGACATGATCCAGCGCGGGCAAAAAGTCCGCCAAGGAGGAAACATTGAACCCTTCGCTTGGCATTTCACCCATCAACATTGACAGGGGAATATCCTTGCCAAAGCGCATGGATAGGGCTTCTAGAAAGGCGATCGTAAATAATTTTGTGCCCAGATAAAGGCGACCAATTTCCAAGTTGCTGCGGGCCTGTTCCACCAGAGCATTAAAGGTGGCATCATCTGGCTCATCGCGAAACTGGTGAAAAATGCGCTCCGGTTGCAGGGAATTCATGAAGCCTTCCATTTTTTGGAGGGCAACTCGGTATTGATAGACCGTGTAGGAGGTGGAAAACTTCAGATTGTGGTTGGTTTCCGGCAACAGGCTCCAGGTGTTGTCCAAGAACCGAGCGGCGCTGGGGTTGGCAAAGCTGCCCACATCCCGATTGGCCAAGCGCACCGATCGCTTGACGGTTTTTTCAATTAACGCCTCATCTAGCCCCAAATCATATTTTTCATTGACCGAGTTCAGGCGCTGATACAGAACATCACAGTTACTGAACCCCTCGGCACTCTTGGGCCGAAATGGAATTGTTCCCTCAATGCAGGCGGTGATTTGGGCAATCAGGGCAGCGGGGGCATAGTCTTCTAAAATTTTGCCGGCGGCCAGGGCACTGAGATACTCATTCATCCCGGCATAGGGAGAGAGGGTTTGCCCCGGTTCAAAGCCAAAAATATCGGTGACCAACGCAAAGGTTTGGTCTTTTTCCAAGAGTTCAGATTGATCGCGAATAATTAAAGCTTCGCCCTCTTCGCGCACAAAGGGGGTGATGAAGTAGCTGAGGTTGAAGTTAACGCTGCGATCGACCTGGACATAAACCAAGTCATGGAACAGGGCCGAGAGCACCTCGATCGGGTCTTCATGGCCCCCCACTTCAAAGATGTGCTCCGGCGTGTGGAAATAGCGCCACGGGCCGGTCATGGTTTGCACGATCGTGGCGGCAATCTTATCGAGCGGGGCCCGATCAATCGACAGCCCCGATGCCTGAGTCGCCCACACAAGCTTCTCAAGGCATTCTTCTCGATCGCGTTCTCGGCTCATCGCGTTGCCCCCGATAGGTTTGCCTGATGGTGATTAGACAGCCTCCCCACCGTTGGCGGTTGGGAATCTCAATGTCTAGGTTGGTTGAGGTTGAATCTTCCGAATCTTAACCGACATTCTGAGCGAGGCGGTCGGAATCATCACTTTTGAGCTGTTTGGCTCCCCGCCCAGCGGTCTGGCTCTGTCCGATGAGCTAAACACCAGTCAATGGCATCCAGTCAATGGCATCTAGCGACATTCCTCTCAATGGCATTTATAGCGCATGGGATAGGGTCTAGGCGTGATTTTTGACACCAGTACCCATGAGGTCGATCGGTCAGAAGTGACGCTTCGGGGCCAGCGCTGGGGGAAATTGGCGGGGAAAACCAATGATATTTGCCCTAGGGGCATTCTAGCGATTCTCGAGTATCTGCGCCGGTTTGGGGATTGGTGCCGGCCGCATATTCACAGAGCCGGGCCGCTTGCAGGCGATCGAGCGCTGCGTAGGTAAAATCGGCCCCCTGTACCTTGGCCCCTTTGAAGGTCGATCGCAGCAACATCGCATCGGACAGCACCGCATCGGTTAAATCTGCGCCGTTGAAATTGCTCAGGTAGCCAATTCCGTTGCTGAAATCCACGCCTTGCAGATTTGCGCCGCTGAGATTGCTGCCATTGAAAACGGCTCCTCGCAAATTGGCCCCATGGAAGTCGGCTTGCTCCAGGTTTTCGCTGGCAAATTCAGCCCGCTCCAGGTTTTGGCCGGCGAAGTTGCGGTTGCTCACTTCCGCATCGTCAATGGCCCGGATGGCGGCAGAGCTGGCAGCCCAAGCGGGAGCAGCGATCCCCAGCCCACTCACCATTAGCAGGGCCGTGAGCGCGATCGCCCCCACGGCGGCCCGTAGTCGGGAACAACCGAAACCACGAGGCAAAAAACCCAAAGACAGAAAACCGCAGGACAGGATCGATCGAGCTGATCGTGAGAGTTGGGAAGAATGGTGGGAAAAAACGATCATGACGGCGATCCCCGAAAGACAGCTTGAGAAACGGCTTGAGGCTATAGGCATTTTGCCATGAGCCTTTTCGAGCCGATCCGTCGGTGGTGATTTTTCCGGTGGTGATTTTTCCGGTGGTGATTTTTTCGGTGGTAATTGTCCAAGAAGGACTTTAGGGAAAAAATTCTTGGGGAATGACTCTTGGGGAATGATTCTTGGAGAGTGATGCTTGAGGAAATTTTGAGAATCATCACTGTTGATTACCCCTAGGGCAGCACGATCGCCTCACGGGCCCGGCGATCGCGCTGTCGTCGGTAAGCCCACAGGCTCGATCGCAACAGTAACCCCAAGGAAGCCAACTCCCCGGGCGATTCCCGAGACTGCCACTGGCCCGGCTGGCAATAGAGCCATTCCACCAGTTGCCGTTGTTGGGTCGGGGTCAGAGGTTCCCAGGCCACTTCCAAAAGTGCTTCCCCGGTTTGGGGATCGCGATCGGGCTGCTGGAGCAATCGCACCGGCAAAACCAAGGGCTGACCAAAGGCGCGATCGATGAGGTGTAATTGCCCCTGCTCCGGGTTCTCGGGGGTGACACTCAGCGGCGAGCAATCCGCAAGCATCGAAGCGGTCTGGGTCACTGGCGATGGTTGCGCTTCTCCCAACAGGATCCGGCGCACCGTTGCCCAACGGGCCCCAAGTCCCGATTTCGGCGTGGGTTGGGGCGATCGAGTGAGGGCCACAATGGCTCCCGATTCGGAAGCCAGACGCAGCGTCACTCCCATGGGCCAGGGGAGATCGGCTAGTTGCAGCAACCCCGGGCGATCGCGCCGGAACCACTCATGCCGATTTGGCTTCGGAGCATCCACGGAAGCCAACACCGCCGCCCCCACCAACAGCAAGTTATAGGTCAACCAAGCCAAATTCAGCTCACCGCCGCTTTGGCCCGCTGGCAAGGGCAACCACCCCAACACCTGCGCCAAAGACCAGCCCCAAGCCATGGCCGTCAATCCCCAAATGCCAAGCAGCGGCAGCCCCGGCATGGGGTTGAACACCGCCCGATCGCGGGCAATGCCCTTGGGAGTGACCCGAAAGGCGCGGCCAAAGGGCCGCCAAAGCGTGTGCAACACCGTGAGGGCGATCGGGAAGCAATTCACAATCGCATAGACATCGCCCAAGGTGGCCGAACACGATCGCCGGTTCAACCAATTGCAGGTGGCCAAATGGGCCACATAAAGCGGCAAAAACCACAGCAACCACTCCATCACATCCGCTTGCATTGGTGAAATGCCCAGCAGGGCGATCGGCAACGGAGCCACCAAAAACAACAGCCGGATCAGCGACAAGCCCCAGTAAAACCAACCTTGGGCATAGTGCAACCGCTGCACCAACGTCAGCCCCCGAATGGTCAGCGGATTTTCCGGAATGAAAAAGCCCTGCATGGTTCCCGCCGCCCAGCGCTGCTGTTGGGCAATGTAAGCCGACATGCTCTCAGGCGACAGCCCCGCACTCAAGGCCTCATTCAAGTAGCGAATTTGGTAGCCACTGGACATCAAGGCAATCCCCGTGAAGTAGTCTTCGCAAAGACTGCTGGTGACAAAGCCGCCCACCTGCTCCAGGGCACTGCGACGCACCACAAAGGACGAGCCATAGCAAATGCTTGCGCCCACGCCGTCCCGCACCGATTGGATATAGCGGCTGAACACGTCACGGTTTGTGGTGAAGCGATCGCCCAGCCCCAGGTTATAAACAATCGGATCTGGGTTAAAGAAATGCTGGCGAGTTTGCACCAGACCCACCGAGGGATCATGGAAAAACCCTACCGTTCGCTGCAAAAAGTTGCGAGTGGGTACAAAGTCCGCATCAAAACAAACAATTAATTCCCCCTGGGTGCAACCCAAGGCATGGTTTAAATTACCAGCCTTGGCATGGGTGTTATTCGCCCGCGTCAGGTAATGACAGCCTAGGGCTTGGGCCAAGTCACGCACTTCAGACCGTCGGCCATCATCTAATAAATAGATTTGCTTGGGGCCGTAGTTCAGCGCTTGGCAGCCAATGACCGTGCGGCGCAACACGTCCACCGGCTCGCCATAGGTGGGGATCCAAATATCCACGGTGGGTTGATAGCCCGTGGCGACCAACGCGGCGGCTCGGGCCGCTTCGGCCCGGCGATCGCCCGATCGCAGCATCAGCGCCAAATCCAAACCACTATTCACCCAAAGGGCAATTTCACAAACCAACAGCAAGCCACTGGCCAGCCCATCGGCCACCGTGCTGAAATTCAGCGTCATGGTGACCCGCCAAACGATGTAGCGCAGGGTCAAAGCACCCACGATCGCCACCACCAAGGCGCGCGATCGTTGGCTGGGCATTCGTCGCCAGCGAGGTACGAGGGCCACCGTTGCCACCAACCCCACCACCATCGCCACTAACCAACTGCGATATTCGGGCTGGTCGGGCGTTTGTCCCAACAGTTCCAACCCCCAAAGGGGCAACATCAAAGACGACTGGGCAAATTCCGTCAGGCCAGTGCAACGAGCCAGGGATTCTGCCAACAGCAGCATTAGTCCGATCGCCCCAGCCAAAATGCCCAGCCAACGCCCCGTCAATCGCCGTGGTTTTGAACCATGCGCCCGGGCCGGCGAGGTACGACGTAACCAAGAAAGAGTCATAGGTTCAGAATCGTTACAACCGTCAAAACGCCATTCCGTTTCGCTATTTCATGTCACCGTCAGGACTCGATCGGATCTAACTCGATCTCTGGTCACTTGGTCGCCTCTGCCGTGCTCATCCCCAAGTCCAAGCTCACTCAACCATTCCAGCCTAGGGACTCCGGATTGATTCGGCGGTGACCCCCGATCGAGCAAGATGCGTCGTTCATCACTCCCTCTGCCAGAGTAACAATTCTTTGTAAAAATATCTTTACAAAATAACGGGCACTAATGGGCGCTATCAGCAAGGGCGATCGCCATCTTCAGCAGGGTTGAAATATGGGGTTACAACGGCGATCGCCCCGATCCATCACAATTCACCAACGGCATCGGGGCGATCAAGCTATATTCTGATCAGAATTTTGATCAGGGGTTGCGGGGCTTGAATCAGTGCTTAGATCGGCCACCTAAAGGCGATCTAAAAGCCGCCCAAAATCGGACTTCCTCGATCGTGCTTGAGCATCCTTCAATCAGCCCGAATACCTAGAGAGACCCATGACAGCCGTAGACATTTTGGGGATTTTGCATCCAGGGCTAGCCGTTGTCCTTGTCTTCCCAATGATTGGCATTGTGTCGCGGGCCGCTTGGCAGGTTCGCCAACGTCGGCTTGCCAGCGCCGCCGGTCAAAAATCAAAGATCCCGCCCAGCGTTGGCCTCGAACATGTGGAGATTGGGCGCTGGCTGACGGGATCCATTGTTGGCATTATTTTGGTTGCATTTGCCTACATTTTATTTGCAGACAAAACCAACCTGTTGGATGCGGCTAATTGGAGCCAAAAGGGTGGGCTATTGGCAACCCAATTAGCATTTTTTGGCGTAACGATCGGCTCATTAATTTGTTTATATCGCTCCAGCAGCAAACAGTGGCGAGCCACATTTGCCACCCTGTCCGGCATGGGTCTAACCATCATTGCAGCCCAAGAAGGAATCTATCGCCGCGATCATGAATGGTGGGTTTCCCATTTTTACTATGGAACCCTGGCTGGCCTATTAATGATTTTTGCCCTGGCAATTTTGCCGGAAATTTACCGCAACAAGACCTGGCGCAAAGCCCATATTGTGGCCAATGTGGTTGCCCTGTTGCTGTTCTTAGGTCTGGGATTTACCGGCGCAAGGGATTTGTTGGAGTTGCCCCTCAGTTGGCAGAAGAGCTTTGTTTATGGTGGCTGCAATGCCGAGACTCAAACCTGCCAAGCGCCTGCCCCGCCAGCTCCATAGTTTGTAAGGGTGATCGTCCAAGCGATCGAGCCGAGGTCAGATATTGGCTACAACCCAATCGACTGTATCCAAATCCAAATCGACTGCAACCGAATCCACCGCAAGGAACTAGCCGCAAGGAATCAGCCGCGCGATCGGGTAATTTCCACCGCAATTGTGCCTGCAAATTCTGGAATCGGCGCGGCTGGCTTCGTTACCCGCACCACCACCCGCTCCACCCCCTTCAGGGTCAACAGCCCATCAGCAATGTTTTGGGCCACCCGTTCAATCAAATCCACCTTGGATTGGGAAACGGTTTGGCGGATATGCTCGATCGCTGCGCGGTAGTCCAACGTATCTTCAATGCGATCACTCTGGCCCGATGGAGCCAAGTCAATATCCAGCGTCGCATCCACTTCAAACCATTGCCCCAGAACTTTTTCCTCTGGCAAAAGTCCCGTGTAACCGTAGCATCGCACTTGCGAGATATAGATCCGATCCAAACTCTGAGCCAAATTTTTTCTCCCTACCATTTCAATTCAGCAGCAATTCAGCGGCACTGTTGGCAGTTTCAAATTTCCGCAGCTCCGATGTCTACGGCACGGAGACACCAGGGGCTATAACTTTGCCCCTTGCCTAGACCTTCTAGACCTGCCTAGAACTGCGTTGAGTCACTGCGTTGAGTGGCGGAAACTTAGTTGCTGAGGGTGCTGGGTTCCAACCGCTGACAAGCCGATAACCCCAAGCCGGGATCCGCTCGGTAGGCATCCGTTGGCACCCACACTGTCACTGAGCGATCGCCCATCACTTGGTAAAGATATTGCACCGTGGCATCAAACAACGGCCCCACCCGCAAGTTGGAAAAATCATCTTCGGCGCTTTCAAACCCAAACCGCACTACGATTTGTGCCAACAGGCAACCGGGAGTGTCGATCGACTCGCCTGAAATTTCCCGTTCCTGCCAAAACTTGTCTAGAAATGGCTCCAAAACCGGCAAAACCTTTTGAGGTTGACCATTCCGACTGGAATAGACAACTGCGGAATTGCCCTCAACAAGAATGTGACACGCCGTACCCATAACCGCGCCCAAAGACTGGTGAAAAGACCCAAATGCTTGCGACACATCCATCAAACCATCAAAACCGTCTTCATCTCGAAAAATTTTGAGTAGGATAGTCTGCGAGACCGCCCCAGCCCCGATCGCCCCGTGGATGTTGGCTGAAGCTTATGACCGAAGAAGGCCCCTAGCCTCCTTTCCTGAATTTGGCCCTTGGGCTAAACCGTTCAGGAAAGGGCCCGGCAACCCGGTTAGGAGATAACTAAGCGTTGCGGTAACACCATGACCGCCGCCACAATCCCCTAGACTTGGAAGCCAATGGGTTCCTCGCCCCAGCCCCCAGCCACCGTACAGGGTGCAACGGCGCGATGCAGTCCAACCGGCCGCCGATTTTCGTCGGGCCACCCTGGCCGTTGGCACGATCGTCCGTGGGGTGCTGAAGTCGCGCGAACGCAGAGTTAACCTCGTTAGATTTTTTCGATGGCAACGACGAACCCGCAACTGGAACGCGCCAAACAAGGCGACCCGGAGGCGATTGCTGCCTTGATGCGGCGATCGCTGGAACCCAAAGGCATCAACGTCCAAGCCGAAAGTGGTGGCGATGTGCTGCGTGTGGTGTTGGAAGGCTCCCAGCCTGTCAACCGCGAAGCACTGCTGGCCTTCATCCGTAAGGGGATGCTCCAGTTGGGGGTGAAGGGTCTCCGCTCGATCGCCGTGGAATGGCGGCAGCCGGGCAGCTTGCTAACCGATTGGACTGATTCGATTTCCCTCGACGACGACGAACCCTACGGCCTCGATGCGCTGAGCATGTCGCAAATCGAAGCGCCCAACACGCCTCCCGTGGATATGGATGCGCTATCGGATGACGACAGCTACGGCGGCGGCTATGGCGCGCAGTACGGCATGGAAGATGACTCACTGCCCATGGATGATGATGAATCCTTGGAGTCGGAAGACAGTTCCGAGCCGACCAAGCCTGCCAAAAAGGGCGGTGGCGGCGGCCTGATTGGGTTGCTGCTGGGGCTGATTGCCATTGGGGGCGGGTTGTATTACCTCTACACCAAAGGGCATCTCAACGAGGTGGTGGCCAGTTTGCCGCCGGAGGTGCAAGTTTATTTGCCACCCGTCACCCCAGAATCAGCGGAACCGGCGATTACGGCCGATGGCACTGAGGCTCCGGCGACCAGTCCGGCCCCGGCGGCCGAATCTCCCGCCGCCAGCCCGGCCCCGGCGGAAGCGCCCGCTGCTAGCCCTGCGCCGACCAGTCCGGCCCCGGCGGCCGAGTCCCCCGCCGCTGAAGCTCCGGCAGCGGTTCCCGCCAGCCCTGCTCCGGCCAGCCCCGCCGCTGAAGCTCCGGCGGCCAGCCCCGCTCCGGCCGCTTCGCCCGCAGCCAATCAACCGAATCCGGATTTTGCGGAAGCGGTGCGCAAGGCCACCAGCGCGGCCAAGTTAGCCCAAACGGCCAAGACCAAGGCGGAATGGACAACGGTGGCGGCAGAGTGGCAGGCGGCTTCGGCTCTGATGCAGAAAGTGCCGGCCGACAGCCCGAATGCTTCCATTGCTCAAAATCGGGCCCCGCAATATGCCCAAAACGCGGCGATCGCCCGGGCCAATGCCCAGGCAGCACCGCAGTAGCATGGCGGGCTGATTTCGATTCCGAATCAGCTTCAATTCAGAAGCAGCACAACGAATTCCCCCTGCCTAACGATCCTTCCTGGGTCGCTTGGGTGGGGGGAATTGATTTGGAGCCTGTCAATCTTGGGCTTGGGGATTGGGCGGCTGGCGCTAGGGGGTCGATTGTTGCGCAATCGCCCAAGTTTCCAACGCTTCCGCCAATCCATCAAGGGTATATTCCCGCGCTTCCGCATCGACACGATCGAACAGATCACGGCAAGTTTGGGAGGTTTGCGGCCCGATCGAGGCTAAGCAAGCCCCGGCCACCTGATCAATTTCAAAGCCTGCCCGTTGCAGCAGGATCAGGAAGTTTTTGACAGTTTTGGAGCTGGCAAAGGTGATGGCATCCACCCGCTTGGCCCGCAGCAGGGCGATCGCCTCGGGGGTGAGGGCCGCCGGACAACGGGACTCGTAGGCTGGCACTTCCCAGAGAATGGCTCCTTGGTCGCTGAGTTCTTTGACCAGCACATCGCGCCCGCCGGTTTCCACGCGCGGAAACAGCACGGTGCGATCGCGCAGGGATTCGGGAAAATGGCTCACCAGCGCATCGGCGATGAAATCCGGGGGGATGAAATCCGGCACGATGCCGAACTGCTGAAGACATTGGGCGGTTTTTTGACCCACCACGGCCACTTTGCAATGGGCCAGGGCGCGGCTGTCTTTGCCAGCGGACTGGAGGCGGCTAAAAAATGCCTCGACACCGTTGGTGGAGGTCAAAATTAGCCAATGACAACGCTGGAGATCGGCAATGGCCCGATCGAGCGGTTCCCAGGTGCTGGGTGGGCCAATTTCCAGGGCGGGCACTTCCAGCACTTGGGCCCCGGCGGCCTGAAGCCGGCCGGTGAAACTGCCTGCCTGATTGAGCGATCGGGTCACGAGCACGGTTTTGCCCGCTAAGGGTTGGGCGATCGAGGGTCGGGGCATCGAGGGTTGAACCATTAACGGTTGAACCATTAACGGTTGAACCAAGGAAGGATGATCCACCGGGTCGATCGCCCCGGCTGGCCCCAACTCACGCAGCTCAGGCAGTTGGGGCAGCACAAACCCTTGGCCCCAAGGAGCCAGAAAATCCCGCAGTCGCACCACTTCCCCCACCACCACCACGGCCGGCGAGAGGGAAATGCGCTCCGTTTGCAGGGCGATCGATTCCAGCGTGCCCGTCCAAACCTGCTGTTGGGGAGTGGCAGCGGCGCGAATGACGGCCACGGGAGTGACGGACGATCGACCGTGGCGAATCAGTTGGCGGGTAATTTCCGGGAGCGATCGGCCCGCCATCAAAAACACGAGGGTTTCCAGTTGGGCCAAGGCTTCCCAGTGCAACTCATCGGGTTCATGGGCACTGGCCACCGCGAAGCAACGACTCAGCACCGCATCGGTGAGGGGAATGCCCGCCAGCAGCGGCCCCGCCAGGGCACTGGACAGACCGGGAATCAGTTCAAAGGTTGCCCCCGCCGCTTGCAGGGCTTGGATTTCGCTGCTGGCACGCCCAAACACAAAGGGATCGCCCGCCTTGAGACGCACCACCCGCTTTCCCGATCGCCACTGCGCCACCAGCAAGCGATCGATCTCCGGTTGACTGGGGGAGGGCTGGCCGCCCCGTTTGCCCACGTCGATTCGTTCACAGGTGGCGGGAATCCAGTCCAACAGCGCCCGATCGACTAGGGCATCATGCACCAACACTTCCGCTTGGCGCAGCACCTGAGCTGCTTGCAAGGTGAGATAGGCCCCATGGCCGGGCCCGGCTCCCACCAAGGCCACGGGCGGGTTCACAACGGACGGGTCGATCGGGTTGGGCAAGGCGGTGGCCATGGTTGGCTCCTATACGCAACGGTTATTTCCAACTTCGCATATCTGCGGCCCGAGGCCGCCGACCCCCAGGGCTGCACCACTGCCTCCCGCCGAGTAGCCCAACCGATCGCCCCACCGATCCGGGTTGAGATACCTTTTGAGCGATCAATGGAGTGAATCGATCGGTTAGATTGATTCAACCTGCTGCATCCCCGGTCTTGGTTATGGCCAAAGTTCGCCACACAGTTTCGCCCTCTGCACCCTGGAAACGGGCGGCTTCCCTGTCCCTGTCTGTGGCGGCGCTGTTGACCCTGGGCGGGGCGATCGCCCTGGTAACGACGGGCTTTGCGGTGGGAGTTCGCTCAATTGTTGATCCCGAGGCGGCTGCTTGGTTGGATCAATGGTTGCCCGCCACCGGAGGCATCACGCCCCGCGACCTGAAAACCGTGGCCCAACTGCGGGCGGAATTGACCAAGGGCAACCAACGGATGGGGGAAATTGTGCCGCTGGGCCGTCAATGGTTGGTGGCCACCGTGCGGCAACAGCAACCCAACTGCACGGCGGGGCCCCAATGTTGGCCGATCGTCCAGTTGCGGGCCTACCAGGCCCCGAACCCGGAACCCCAGGGCGATCGCCCCTTGGCCTATCGGCTCACCACGACGCTCGATTTGGAGGGGCCGCCGGAATCCTTGGTGCTGGCTCCCCTGGTCAAGGCCGGCGTGGCCACCAGCGGTTCCACGGATCCCTTGCCGCTCATGGCGGTGCAAGGCCTGAAGGGTGGCCCAGCGGGCGGCGGTTGGTTAACGGTGAGCGGGCAATTGCCCCGATCAAACCAGCAACTGCGCTATGGCGTGATTGTGCATTTGAACATTAGCCGTTTGGGGCGACCGGGCCACCTGAGCGTCCAAGGCCAGTGGAGCAGCCCCAAGGATCGATCGCCCGTTTGGGAATCGATCACCGGCAATCGGGAACCGGAATTAATCGTCGATCAATCGGCCACCGATGCACCGGACTTGGCAATTTACCGAGCGATCCCCTCCGGGTTTGCGCCAGATCCCGTTTCCTTGGAACCGATCGTGCTGACGGAACCGTTGCTGCGATCGACCGATTTAACCGACTTAGCCCAATACCAAGAGGCCCTGAAGCTGGTCAAGCTGGAACTTTGGTCGCCGGCCTTAACCAAATTGCAGCCCCTGCGCGATCGGCTGGTGAATCGATCGCTGGTTTGGGACGATCGGGTACAGGCCCAATACGATGCCCTGCGCTACCACGCGGATCTGGCCCGGGTGCGAGCCGACTCACCCCAAAAAGATATCCCCAGCCAGATTTTGGCCGACCTAGGCGACAGCCGTTGGCAACGGGCACTCGATCGCTTTGCACAAGCCTCCCTGGGGGATCAGGCAACGGTGGTGCGGTGGTTGCGTTCCGCTGAAGGGGAAAAACTGGAGCGACAGGTTAATTTGGTGCTGCAATTTGCCCCAAACCAAGCCTCTGTGATGTTTTGGAAAGCTACCACCCTGGCGGCGCGGCAAGGTCGTCCGGCGGCGATCGCCTGGTATCGCTCCCAGCCGGGCCAGTCCGTGGAGTGGGATCAACGGATCGATCGCTGGTTAGCCCAGGTTGCCACCGTCCCGCGTTAGGGCCACGGCCAGCCGGCCGCCCCCATTTCCGATAAGCTAGTAGACTGCAATTCAGTCCCAGCCACCCCGCCCGATCGACCCATGCTCCGAGCCGGAATCGTCGGACTGCCCAACGTGGGCAAGTCCACCCTGTTTAATGCCCTGGTTGCCAACGCCAAAGCGGAAGCCGCCAACTTTCCCTTCTGCACCATTGAACCCAACGTCGGCGTGGTTTCCGTGCCCGATGAACGGTTGCAAGTGCTCAGTGATTTGGCCAAGTCCAAGCAAATCGTCCCCACGCGGGTGGAATTTGTGGACATTGCTGGCCTGGTGAAGGGAGCCAGCAAGGGCGAAGGGCTGGGGAACCAGTTTTTGGCCAACATCCGGGAAGTGGATGCGATCGTCCATGTGGTGCGCTGTTTCGAGAATGACGACATCATCCACGTGTCCGGCTCGATCGACCCGATCCGCGACATTGAAATCATCAATCTGGAGTTGATCCTCTCGGACTTGGCCCAGGTGGAGCGCCGAGCTGATCGCGTCCGCAAGCAAGCCCGCGCCAACAAAGAGGCCCAAGCGGAGCTAGCCGTGCTTGAAAAAATTCTCGCCGTCCTAGAAGATGGTCGCCCCGCCCGCCAAGTCAGCCTGACCGAAGAAGAGGAACCCCTGATCGCCACCTTGGGCCTGCTGACCCGCAAGCGGATGATCTACGCCACCAACGTTTCGGAAGATGACCTGGCCACTGGCAACCAATGGGTGGAGCAGGTGCGGGAGCTGGCCAAGACCGAAAGCGCCCAAACGGTGATTATTTCCGCCCAAGTGGAAGCGGAACTGATTGAACTATCCGATGAAGAACGGGCGGACTTCCTCGATTCATTGGGCGTGACCGAAGGGGGGCTGAAGTCCCTAATTCGCGCCACCTACGACCTGTTAGGCCTGCGCACCTACTTCACTTCCGGCGAAAAGGAAACCCGCGCCTGGACGATCCATGCGGGCATGACGGCTCCCCAAGCGGCTGGCGTGATTCACTCGGACTTTGAGCGGGGCTTCATTCGCGCCGAAACCGTGGCCTACGCGGATTTGGTGGCGACCGGCTCGCTTTCTTCCGCCAAAGAAAAGGGCCTCGTCCGCAGTGAAGGCAAAGAATATGTGGTGCAAGAGGGCGATGTTATGCTGTTTAGATTTAACGTCTAGCCCTGCCCCGAATCGCCGTAGCGCGGGCATCTTGCCCGCCGGTCGCCCGGTTATTTGGCCCGTTTGATCCCATCGAATCGCAATTCCGCAGCAACCCGCCATGCACCAAAATTTCATGCCGATCGCCTACTACAAAGGCGAATTTATTCCCTTCGAGAATGCCAACCTGTCGATCGCAACCCACGCGCTGCACTACGGCACGGGGGCCTTTGGCGGGTTGCGCGGGATTCCTGACCCGGCGGATCCGAACACGATTTTGCTGTTCCGGCTCGATCGCCACAGCAAGCGCCTCAGCCAAAGCGCCAAATTTCTGCATTACGATTTGCCCGCCGACAAAATTCTTTGGGCGATCGAAGAATTTGTTCGCCAAAACAAACCCACTAAATCGTTTTATATCCGCCCCTTTGTTTACACCTCTGACTTAGGGATTGCGCCCCGTTTGCACAGCGTGGAAAAGAGCTTCTTTATCTACGGTTTGGAAATGGGCGATTACCTGTCCCAAGAAGGGGTGGCTTGCCGGATTAGCTCCTGGGTGCGCCAAGAAGATCGCAGCCTGCCGTTGCGCGGCAAAATCGCGGGTGCTTACATCACCTCATCCCTAGCCAAAACCGAAGCGGTGGAGTCGGGTTTTGATGAGGCAATCATGATGAATTCCCAGGGCAAGGTGAGCGAAGCCTCGGGGATGAACGTGTTTTTGGTGCGCAATGGCACGTTGATTACACCTGGTTTTGAGCAAGATATCCTGGAAGGGATCACCCGCGACAGCATTTTGACGATCGCCCGCGATCGGGGGATTCCCGTCGAAATTCGTCCGGTGGATAAAACCGAATTGTTCATCGCGGATGAGGTGTTTCTCAGCGGCACGGCGGCCAAAATCGCCCCGGTGAGCAAGATCGAAAACTACACCTTGGGGAGCGATCGCCCCGTCACGAATCTGTTGCGAGACACCCTCACGGCGATCGTCGAAAATCGCGAACCAGCCTACGCCGATTGGGTTCACAAAATCGCGCTGTAATTTCCCACAATCTCGACAGAATTGGTCAATCTCGTAAGGGCGTACGGCCGTACGCCCCTACCTGGAATCTCGACTATAAACCACTGGACTACAAGCCAACGGCATCGGCGGCTTGACTTTCTTGGCGCAAATAGCTTTCGATAAATTGCCCCAAATCACCATTCATCACCGACTGAATATCGGTGGTTTCTAATTCCGTGCGTAGGTCTTTCACCAACTGATAGGGGTGAAACACATAGTTACGGATTTGGGTTCCCCAGGCCGCTTCCACCATGTCGCCGCGAATATCTGCGATTTCTTTGGCCCGCTGTTCTTGGGCAATCACCAACAGTTTGGCCTTCAACAGAACCATCGCTTTTTCTTTATTTTGCAGTTGCGATCGCTCCTCGGTACAACGCACGGCCAACCCCGTGGGTAAGTGGGTAATCCGCACGGCCGTTTCCACTTTGTTCACGTTCTGGCCGCCTTTGCCGCCGGCCCTCGAAGTGGTAATTTCTAAATCTTTGTCTGGGATATCCAGTTGAATGGAATGATCCAAAATTGGCATCACTTCCACGCCCGCAAAGCTGGTTTGGCGCTTGCCATTGGCATTAAAGGGCGAAATTCGTACGAGACGATGGGTACCCTTTTCCGATCGCAAATAGCCATAGGCGTAGCGACCTTGAATTTCTAAGGTGACGGATTTAATCCCCGCTTCGTCACCTTCAGAAAGCTCGCTGATCGCTACTTTATATTGTTGTTTTTCTGCCCAGCGGGTATACATCCGCATCAACTGCTCGGCCCAATCTTGGGCATCGGTTCCCCCAGCCCCAGCGTTAATGCTTAAAACGGCTCCTTTGCTGTCGTAGGGGCCAGATAATAAGCGTTGCAGTTCCCAGGCATCCAGTTCCGCCGCCAATTGATTTAAGGAGGTGAAAGCTTCCTGGAGGAGACCATCATCGGGTTCTAATTCCAGTAGCTCCAGGGCGGCGCGGCTGTCGTTGAGGGTGTTTTGCCAGCGATCGATCTGTTGTAGATCTCCCTTGGCATCATTTAAATCTTGCAAAACTTGCTGGGCCTGGCTTTGGTCGTCCCAAAAGTCTGGCTGGGCGGCTAGGTTTTCCAAGTCGGCCACTTTGGCGTTCAAAGCAGCTTGGTCAAAGACAGTCCTGAGCGTTGCCCAGGCGATCGCACAGCAAATCAATTTGGCGTTTCAGGTCTGAGGCATCAAGCATAGGGTCAAATTAGCAATTAAGGCGATGAAACAAGGTAATGAAACGGGCTAAGCGCTGGGATTTGCGCTACTCATTTCTGTACATTTTCGTACAGGTTTGTGCGTTTTCGTTGGTCTTGGATCGGTTTTGGATCGGTCTTTGTGCGTGCTTACACATCTTGTTTTGCATGTCTTTGCAGGCCGCTGTCATTAGCACGATCAGCAAAGGGCGATTAGCAAATAGGATCAGTAAACAGTTGGCAAGGTCACAGCCTAAAGACTACAGCAATCCTGTGGCATTCTGCCTGCCTGCTTTTGCTGATGCGGAAGTGGAATTGCGATCGAATTGCGATCGACCGTTCTGGGCTGGGCTGTAGCGACAATCGAGCCGCCCCTGTAAGTTCTAGGCGAGCTGTGGGCACAATAAGGCTGGGTCGTGGCCGTTTCAGAGGAGATGATCTCCAAAATTGATGCAGCGCCGCGACCGATTGCAGGGACTCTATAACCACCGAGCGATCGCTCACTGATGGGTTTCATCCCCTGTGGGGTGCTTGGGTGTTTCTGATAAGCTATCTGCCCAAATGGGTTTGTTTCTGAATGGCGATCTTTTTGAGTTCCATGCTTCAGAAAGGTGGCAGACTCGATCGCCAAATCTTAGAGGATGTCTGAACAGCGCCCTTAGGGACTTGCCGAATCCCGATGAGGACGAGGGTAAGGGGCTTAAACCTCTGATTTCGTTGATCGGCAGGGCAAGGATCGTCTCAATTCTGGCTTTTCAGACATCCTCTCAGGAGACAGCGACAGGTTCAAAGTTGCAATTCAGTGTGGTTGGTGCGCGATCGCTCCTAGGAGCTTGCAAACGCACTTTTCTGACCCAACGTATAATGAAACCGTTTAGGAATCATCAGTGGGCGTTGGCCAAACTTGCTCCTGATATGGCCTAATGGGTGGGCTGATTAATGGTTCAAGGGTAACGACCGAGCGGTTATTCCTAACGAGGCGATCGGGAACTTGAGAGATATGGAAGTGCAAATCCAAGATCGTGGTTGGTTTGCTAACCGTCATTTCTCGACATCGCCTATGTCGAATCCTGCCGGAGACTCTGGGGACGATATGGATTCGGATGAAACAATCACGACCAATGCCGACTTGCGAGAAGCGGAAACCACCATGGCCAAGCTGCTCCATGACGGTTTTGAGGCCTATCGAGAACGGCAGTTCAATCAGGCAGAACAGTTATTTGAGGCGTTGTTGACCTTGGCGATCTCGGTGAAGGATCACCATCGCGAGGAACGGGCCTATAACGGCCTGTTTTTGGGCTACTATGCCCGCCATCAGTATGAGCAAGCCCTGGACTGTGCGCGTCGCTGGCTGGCCACCACCCGGGCCCATGGCAATTGGCAAGGCCAAACCCACGCCTTGGCCCATTGGGGCAATGCTTGCCGTCACTTGGGCCAGTTCGATCGCGCCATTGTGTATCAACAGGAGGCCCTGGCGATCGCCCGAGATATGGGGGAGCTAGATAGCCAAATTGCCATCCTGAATAATTTAGGTTTGACCTACAAAGCCGCCGGGGACTATCCCAACGCGATCGTTTATCAGCGCCAAAGCCTGGATGCAGTGCGACAGGTGGGCGATCGGGAAGCCGAGCGGCAAGTGCTCAAGAATTTGGGCAATAGTTACTATGCCTGCGGCGATTACATCAGCGCGGTGGAATATTATGACCAACTGCTGCGGCTGTCCTACGCCAATGATGACTATGCAACGGCGAACCAGGTTTTACGCAGTTTGGCGAGTGCCTGTCGGCATCTGGGCAATATGCAACAGGCCATTAATTACTGCAAGCAGCGGCTAACGGTGACGCGGGCCCTCAAGGATTTGCGAGGTGAAGAGCAAACCCTAGGAGCGTTGGGTGTGGCCTACGATGCCCAGGCTGACTATGGCACGGCGATCGAGTATTACCAGCAACGGTTGACCGTTTCGCGCCTGATTCCTGACTTGGATGTGGAGTTACAGGCGCTAGCGAGTTTGCGAGTGGCCTACTACTCCTTGGGGAATTATGCCAAAGCCAATGAGTATGCTCGGCAGCGGGAGGCGCTGGTGGGTCACTCGCCCGATGACTCGGAGGTGGATAGCAGTGCGGTGGAAACCACGATCGGGATGCTGAGTGATGAGGCAAAGAGCTAGGGTCGATCGTCGTTTCCCGGAATCAAGCGAAAACGGTTGATTTTTCATGCCCTCAATCATCGTGACAAGGGGCCTAGGGTCTGTCGTCAAATCGCCTGGCCCCCTGATGGCCTTGTTCTTCAAACCGATCAGTTCCGGGCCGCTAGCAAATTTTCTCTTGGACGGCGCTCGTTACTCCGCTCTTCATAGACGGGAACCCCTCGGGGTGACCAGCCGTACAAACCCAGCCGTACAAACAAGGGGCATCTGGCTCAAATCCGCTTTCGTCGCAGTAGACAATCGACCAGCCGGCCTGTTTCAGCGCCCGCAACTGACGGAGGTAGAGCTGGCGTTGGTGCGGGCAGCGTTGTCGATAGCGAAGCTGTTTTTTTTACAAGTCACCTTCAGTTGCTTGAGTCGATAGCTGATCGCGCTGGGACAAACCCCAAATTCAGCAGCTCGGTCTCGCAGGCGGGCATCAGGGTAACGTCGCACATGGTCGAGGAGCTTTTTGGGATCGAGTTTTCGAGTCCGAATCTTGGGTAGGGGCTTGGGGGTTGGATTCTCTAACCAGCGGTACAGAGTGGCTCGACTCACCTGGAAGGTGCGACTAGCGGTTGTGGGAGGCATTCCCTGCGCAACCGCAGCCAAGACTCGTTGTCTGAGGTCTTTGCTGTAGGTCATGCTGTCTCATTCCTAATTGAATGTACTATAAAGCGCGATTTAGGAAGCCTTGCGGCGAGTGCTGCTCGATCGGGTCGATCGGGTGGTTTCGCCTTCTGGGGCCTTATCCTCGGTGGTTTTGGCTTTGCGGGTGCGAGTGGTCTTGGGAGCTGCTTCTGAGGCTGCTTCTGCGTCTGCGGTTTTGGCCTTGGTGGTTTTGCTGGTGGTTTTACCCGTCGTCTTGCTAGCGGTCTTGCTAGTGGTTTTCGTGGTTTTACCCGTGGTTTTTGTGGTTTTGCTAGCGGTCTTACGGGCGGTCTTTTTCTTGCTGCCCGCTTTGGCCGCCAACAATTCCAACGCCTCCGCCAAGGTCAGGCTCTCCACAGTTTGCCCTTCTGCCAAGCCCGCATTCACCTTGCCATGTTGGACATAAATGCCATAGGGCCCCTGATACAGGTTCACCGGTTCGTTATCGTCCGGGTGGGGGCCCAACTCGCGAAGCGGGGTTTTCTGTTTGCGGCTGCGGCTGGCCTTCGGTTGGGCCAATAGCTCCAGGGCCCGTTCCAGGGTGATGGTGGTGACATCATCATCGGCCTTGAGCGATCGGTAATCTTGGCCCCCGTCCTTGCCCATGTCGTGAACAATGTAGGGGCCAAAACGCCCAAGACTAGCCTTGACGGGGCGGCCGGTTTCCGGGTGCTGCCCCAACAAGCGCGGCAAAGAAAGCAGACCTAAAGCCAGCTCAAGGGTCAGGTTTTCGGGGGTCACGCCTCGGGGCAAGGAGGTGCGTTTGGGTTTGGGATTTTCGTCAGTCACCTCGCCCAACTGCACGTAGGGCCCGTAGGCTCCCGTCAGCACGTAGATGGATTCGCCGGTTTCGGGATGGTTGCCGATCGAGGCGGGGCCTTCGGTCTTTTGGCGAATCAGGGTGGCAATTTGCTCCGCGTCTAGATCGGCCGGAGTCAAATCCTTGGGCAAGGAGGCTTTGACCGTTGCGCCCTGGTCGTCCACGACTTCTACATAGGCTCCGTAGCGCCCAATCCGAATATCGGCGTTCAAATCTTCCAAAACGATCGTGCGGGCTTCGGCCGGGTCGATCGCGCTTTCGCGCACCTTCACCTGAGTATCCAGCCCACCATCGCCCAAGTAGAACTGACGCAGATAGGGCAGCCAAGAGGTTTTGCCCGTGGAAATTTCGTCCAAGGTGCGTTCCATTTGGGCCGTGAACCCAAAGTCCACCAGGTCAGGAAAATGATTTTCCAGAAGCCCCGTCACCGCAAAGGCCGTGAAGGTGGGAACCAGGGCATTGCCGAGCTGTTGGGCATAGCCCCGATCGACGATCGTGCCGATGATGCTGGCGTAGGTGCTGGGGCGGCCGATGCCTTCGCTTTCCAGCATTTTCACCAAGGCCGCTTCCGTGTAGCGGGCGGGGGGTTGGGTGTCGTGGCGCAGGGCCTCCAGGTCTTGGCAATTGACCCGATCGCCCTTGGTCAGGGGCGGCAACAGCACTTCCCGATCCTCGATCGCCGCATCGGGATCGTCTGACCCTTCCACATAGGCTCGGAAAAAGCCGGGAAAGTCAATCCGCTTGCCGCTGGCCCGAAACTCAGCGTTTTCCACCCGAATTTGGGCTGAAACGAAGGTTTGGCGTGCATCGGCCATTTGGCAGGCCACCGTTCTTTTCCAGATCAAATCGTATAGTTGCAGTTCCCGTCCGCTGAGGCCCGTTTGTTGCGGTGTGCGGAACGTGCTGCCGGCTGGGCGGATTGCTTCGTGGGCTTCTTGGGCCCCCTTGGCCTTGGTGGCATATTGACGCGGTTGGGGACTCAGGTAATTCGCGCCGTAGAGTTCCGTCACGCAAGCACGGGCCGCCTCGATCGCCTGTTGAGACAGGTGTACCGAGTCGGTTCGCATATAGGTGATATAGCCCTGCTCGTAGAGACTTTGGGCCGTGCGCATGGTGTCCCGGGCCGAGAGCCGCAGTTTGCGGTTCGCCTCCTGTTGCAAGGTGGAGGTGGTGAAGGGAGGCGATGGCTTGCGGGTGTTGGGTCGCTCCTCAATGTCCGCCACCGTCCAATCGCCCGATCGCAGGCGATCGCGGAGGGTTTGGGCCTGCTCTTCGTTGAGCAAAACAACCTTTTTGCCCGCCGCAATTTGCCCGGTGGCTTCGTCAAAATCCGCCCCCGTGGCCAATTTTTTGCCGTCCAGGGCCACCAACTTGGCTTCAAAGGGGCGATCGTCCAAGCTGGTCAACGCCGCCTTCAAGTCCCAATAGGTTCCGGTTTTGAATGCTCGCCGGGCCCGTTCCCGAATCACCAGCATCCGCACCGCCACGGACTGCACCCGCCCTGCCGACAGGCCCGCCGCGATTTTTTTCCACAGCAAAGGCGACAGGGTGTAACCCACCAAGCGATCGAGAATTCGGCGGGTTTCTTGGGCATGAACGAGGTTATCGTTCACCTGGCGACAGTTTTGAATGGCCGATCGAATAGCCTCTTCCGTAATTTCATGGAAGACCATTCGTTTCACGGGCACTTTCGGTTTCAAAACCTGCAATAAATGCCAGCTAATGCTTTCCCCTTCCCGGTCTTCGTCAGTGGCTAAGACCAATTCATCGGCCAGCTTCAAAGAGTCTTGTAACTCTTTAACGACCTTTTTTTTGTCCTTGGGAATGACGTAAAGGGGTTCAAAGTTCTTTTCAATGTTGACCCCTAATTGGGCCCACTGTTCGCCCTTAACCGCCGCCGGAATCTCACTTGCCGATTGGGGCAAGTCGCGAATATGACCCATCGAAGCCGTTACCTGATAGCCAGACGGCAGAAAGTTACGAATGGTTTTCGCTTTGGTCGGGGACTCGACAATAACAAGGGTTGTCATGGATGGCGGAGGGCTGACCCAGTATTCCTAATATATAGATAGATCGAAACTTGGATAGATGACAGTGCGATCGCGGTCACAGGCTGAGGCGGACGACGCGATCGGGACAAAACGGGCGATCGAAGTGGCTGCAAAGACTAGCCGTAAAGACTAATTGGACAGAGTGGAAGAAATTTCGGGAAATGTCAAGTCGCGATCGCTTCGGTGACAAGATTGGCCGGCTTGGATGCATGGGCGCTGCCATTGACCCGGCTTTTGCCAACAGACGGCCGTTTGCTCACGATTGACGGTGGATCCCCTTCGGGGCAGGCCGCAACGCCAACCCTGAATCCCTGAATGGTCGTCGCCATCATAGAATGGATCCCTTGGACTTCAGCATTTCAGCAAATTGGGGTGGGATTGCCTCGCCGTTCGCTTCCCACTCAATTGCGCTCAATTTTCATCACGATCCAAGGGAGAACACCAACCGTGACATCCTTAGCTGCCCCCGCCATTGACATTAACAGCTTGGCTCAGGAATTAGAGAATGAAAGCCCCCAAAAAATTCTCGATCGGGCCCTGAGTTTGTATGACAATCTGGCCATTTCCTTCAGCGGCGCTGAGGATGTGGTTTTGATTGATATGGCCCATCGATTGGGCAAGCCCTTTAAAGTCTTTACCCTGGACACGGGGCGGTTACATGCGGAAACCTATCAACTGCTCGATCGCGTTCGTCAACGCTACAACATCTCGATCGATGTGATGTTTCCCGATGCAGCGGCCGTGGAAGCATTGGTGAACGCCAAGGGGCTATTTAGCTTCTATGAAGATGGCCATAAAGAGTGCTGTGGCATCCGTAAGGTTGCCCCCCTGCGCCGTAAATTAGCCACTCTGGATGCTTGGATTACGGGTCAACGGAAAGATCAAAATCCTGCCACTCGGGATAGTGTCCCGATCGTGCAAGTGGATGGTGGATTTTCCACACCCGACCATCAATTGGTGAAGTTTAATCCGCTGGCTAATTGGTCTTCCAGCGATGTTTGGATGTACATTCGCGCCTACGAAGTGCCCTATAACGCACTTCATGAAAAGGGCTTTATCAGCATTGGTTGTGAACCTTGCACCCGGCCCGTATTACCCAACCAACATGAGCGGGAAGGTCGTTGGTGGTGGGAAGATGCGGGCAAAAAAGAATGCGGTCTCCATGCGGTGAACTTGAACGAGCAAAAGTAGGCTAGTAGCTCCAACGATCAGCGCAACCAAAACGGATGCAACCATAACAGACAAGGGGCTTAAGCCCCTTGTTCCATAGCTTAAGCCCCTGATCTAATTGGTTAAGTTTTCGTTGGTTTTCGTCAGTTTGCGTTGGTTGGTGTGAATTAGTTGGCGTTAATTAACCACAATTAACCGTGGGTTGCAGGCTAACTTTTAAAGGCGGCAGCCGGTGCGCCCCAAGTGGGCAACAATTGAGCAGCCCGATCGCGCGAAAACTCAGTGATCGCATCCCAAGCAGTGTCCAACGCCACTTGCATCAGGCGGCTGGGTTCCAAATCATCTTTCACCAAATCCCACAGGCGTTGCAATTCAGCCCCATGGAGGCGATCGTCTTCCACCAGGGCTAGCAACAACCGTTGACGCAGCAATTGCCCCTCTTCGGACATCAAATAGCGCAATCCCAAACCGGCGGTGGGAACCAGGTCAAACCCGGAATCTGAACGGGCGATCGCCAGCATATTTTCCAGGCGCGTCCATTGAAATTTGCCATCTTCAAACAGCACTTCAATCAGACGGCGACGCAGTTGGGGCGATTCCCCCATCAACAATCGTCGCGCCACGTAAGGATAGGCAATTTCCAGAATCTTGAACTGGGGGTTCAAACTCAGGGCCAAGCCCTCTTGGGTGACGAGCGATCGAATAATCAAGGCAAATTTGGCCGGCACTCGGAACGGATAGTCATACATCAATTCCGAGAACCGATCGGTGACGGTTTTGAAGTTGAAGCTACCCACATTCCGCCCGATCGCCTCGCCCAAAACCGACTCCAGCGCCGGAATGATGGGACGAATATTCGTATTCGGAGCCAGGAAGCCGAGGCGCACAAAATCCCCCGCCAGTTCCTCATACTTCCGGTTCAACAAATGCACCACCGAATCCACGATCGTTTCCTTGGTGGATTCGTTTAACTGATCCATCATCCCAAAATCAATGTAAGCCATTCGACCATCGCGCAGGGCAAACAGATTTCCCGGGTGGGGATCCGCATGGAAAAAGCCAAACTCTAGGAGCTGTCGCAGACCAGAAGTGACCCCAATTCCGATCAAAGAATCCCGATCGAGACCCGCTTCCCGCACCGAGTCCGTGTTGGTCAGCTTGAGTCCATCAATCCATTCCAACGTCAGCACCCGATGGCTGCTGTAGTCCCAGTAAATGACCGGCACTTTGACCGTGGGATCATCACGGAAATTTTCACCAAATCGCTCGGCGTTGCGCCCTTCGTTTTGGTAATCAATTTCTTCAAAAAGTTTGCTGCCAAATTCATCCACAATCAGGGTCAAATCATGGCCCAAATTGAGCGGCAACCAGGGAGCGGCCCAACTGGCGCACCAGCGAATTAAATACAAATCAAGGGTCAAGGTTGGCAGCAGATTCGGCCGCTGCACTTTCACGGCCACGTCCTCGCCGCTGTAGAGCTTGGCGCGGTAGACCTGTCCCAAGCTGGCCGCCGCGATCGGTTCGGGGGAAATGTCGCGGAAGATGTCCCGCAGGGGGCGATCCAAGTCCGCTTCAATGATGCTGAAAGCCAGTTCCGTCGAAAACGGCGGGAGCTGATCCTGAAGTTTCTCGAGTTCCGCTAAATAATCCACCCGCACCAGATCGGGCCGAGTGGACAGGGCTTGCCCAACTTTGATGAACGTGGGGCCCAAGTGGATCAAAATTTGACGCAGTTGCTCGGCTCGCTGGCCCACTTGGTCAGACCGCTCGCCCCACAATTGATCGCTCAACCAGCCAAACACGAATGCAGCACTGAACCAAGCAATTTGCAACAGTCGCAAGATGCCAATCCAAGGTCGCCGGCCGTAAAATCGGGCAATTTCCTTGGGATCGTAGCGACGGGCGCGATTGCTGGTTGTGCCAGCGCGCAAATCTTCCAAAAGAACCGAAGTGGCGTTCACGCTAGCAGCCTCAACCAACCTAAAGCCGGTATTTATTTTAGCTGTAGCACCCGTATAGGAAACTACAAAAATCGAAAAACAATCAAAGCTTTTCGTTACAACCAGCTTGGGGGGTCGTCAAATCGCCTGAAACCCTGATGCTGCCGTTGCCGGATCGCAGGAAGCAAGGGGATACAGCCCTTGGTTACAACCAGCCGATCGCCTTGCCCCGCTCGATCGCCCTTATTTGATCGCCCTTATTTGATCGCCCGTGGAATTGGTGTTCCACTGGAGCGGCTCTGGGAATGATTACGCCCGATCGCTCGAAAAATTGGGTGTTTCAGCTCCTGCACCGCTGCCTGATCGTGGCTGATGCGCGAGCATTGGCAAACAAGTTCCCAATGGAAGTTCAGAAAATGTTCAAAAAATTTTGCCAAATGACTTGAGCAATTGCGGTCACCATGCTAATCTTTGATTCTGCAAAGGCGGAAACGCACTAAGCGCGGGCGATTAGCACAGTGGTAGCGCACTTCCTTCACACGGAAGGGGTCACTGGTTCAAATCCAGTATCGCCCATCTAAACAGGTTCAACACAAGCTCAACGGGCCTTGATGAGCCAATTCACCAATTCAATCGAGAGTTTCGATCGAGGCTGTCGAGGCCAAGCCGGAAAACTCAGGGTTGATCAGCCAAGTATCCGGTAACTGGATCCAGATCCAGGATCGGTGAAAATGCGACCACGAAAGCCGCTCGCTGGGTGCAGAACTCGCCTCACCCTCAATAAGCCGCTCGCATCAATCCAGGCCCTCACCCTAAATCCCTCTCCCAAGTCGGGAGAGGGACTTGAAAATCAACAACGAAATCGCCGTTATTCCTGATTTCTGGCTCCCCTTCGCCCGCCTTGGGAGAAGGGGTTGGGGGATGAGGGCTGTTAGCTGATTCGCGCAAGAAGTCTAATCAGCAATCAGATCGCAGCAAGTGATCGTTAGGTGATCACCGTGGGGCGATCGCGCCCGGTCAGGGACTTGATTTGGGCCACTTCCTCCGCGATCGCGATCAAATCCCCGAGGGCCACTTGGGTGTCTTGATCATGCTTGGCGGAATCGGGTTCGTAGCTTTCCAAATACAACCGCAGCGTGGCTCCTTGGGTTCCCGTGCCCGACAGGCGGAACACAATCCGGGAGCCATCCGTGAACCCGATCCGAATCCCTTGTTTTTGGCTGAGGCTGCCGTCCACAGGATCGGTGTAGGCAAAATCATCGGCGTAGTCCACCTCGTAGGAGCCGAATTTCTGGCCCTTCAGGTCGCCCAGCTTGGCCCGCAGGTTATCAACCAGGGTATTAGCCCGATCGCTCTCCACCTCTTCATAGTCATGGCGGGAGTAGTAGTTGCGGCCGTAGGTTTGCCAATGTTCCCGCACGATCGCCTCCACAGACTGACCCCGCACCGCCAGCAAGTTCAACCAGAACAGCACCGCCCAAAGACCGTCTTTTTCGCGCACATGGTTCGACCCCGTGCCGAAACTTTCTTCGCCGCAGAGGGTGGCCTTACCCGCATCCAGCAAATTACCGAAGAACTTCCAGCCGGTGGGGGTTTCATAGCAATCAATGCCCAGCTTGGCCGCCACTCGATCGACTGCGGCGCTGGTGGGCATCGATCGCGCCACACCGGCCAAGCCTTCGCGATAGCCCGGAATGAGGGTGGCGTTGGCGGCCAACACGGCCAAGCTGTCGCTGGGGGTGACAAAGAAGTTACGCCCCAAAATCATGTTGCGATCGCCATCCCCATCGGAAGCGGCCCCAAAGTCCGGCGCACCGTCGCCAAACAGAATTTCCACCAAGTCATGGGCATAAACCAGGTTGGGATCCGGATGCCCCCCGCCAAAGTCCTCCAGGGGCACACCGTTCATCACCGTGCCGGCCGGCGCACCCAACAGCCCTTGCAAAATTGCCTGGGCATAGGGGCCAGTCACGGCGTGCATGGAATCCACACAGGCGCGGCCGGTTTTGAACCAATCCCGCAGGCGATCGAAGTCAAATAACGACTGCATCAGAGCCGCGTAGTCGCTGACGGAATCGATCACCTCAACGGTCATGTCGCCCAGTTGGCTCGTGCCGGGGCGATCAAGATCCAAATCCGTCGCCTCCAGAATTCGATAGCCGTCCAGGGTTTTGGTGCGGTGATAAATCGCATCCGTCACCTTTTCGGGAGCCGGGCCGCCGTTGGCCGTGTTGAACTTAATGCCAAAGTCCGCATCGGGGCCGCCGGGGTTGTGGCTGGCCGAGAGGATGATGCCGCCAAAGGCTTCGTTTTTGCGAATCACACAGGAGGCCGCCGGAGTGGACAAAATTCCCCCCTGACCCACCAACACGCGCCCCACCCCATTGGCCGCGGCCATTTTCAAGATTGTTTGGATCGCGGTGCGGTTGTAGTAGCGCCCATCGCCACCCAGGACTAGGGTTTGGCCGGCAAAATTTTCGAGGCTATCAAAGATGGATTGAACAAAGTTTTCTAAATAATGCCGCTGCTGAAAAACGGGCACGCGCTTCCGCAGACCGGAAGTGCCGGGTTTTTGATCTAAAAAAGGCTGACTGGCGACGTGGTGAATATTCATAGGGTAATAGGGCGAAATTTTATGGGGTCATGGGGGCGATCGCCTCGATCGCGCTGATTGCCGAGATCGGCTCGATCGATGACTCAAAAGTCGATCATGCAAACAAACAGCGAGCAATCACACAGAAATCAATCACACAGAAATCAATCACACCAAAGTAAAAATCTGCCCAAAAGAGATGTGCTGGGAACCCGCACTAGCAGAAACCAAAAGACCAGTCCTATTTCTTCAGCAACCGCACATCAATCACGCTGGCATTGAAGTTATAGGCCTTTCCTTCTAATTCCACGGGAATGCCAATTTTGAGCTTGTTATTCCCCAGAACGGGCCCATTTTCCGTCATGGTGGCCTCGCCGCTGAGGGTCAAATACAGGTCACTGTTATATAAATCAGGGCGGGGATCTGGCAGGGCCTTCACCGTGCCATCGGGTTGAGGAACCAGGGTGGTGCGGGTGAGGGTTTGCACCGATTTCACGGTGATGCTGCCGTAGGGTTGGTTCCGAATAATCACGTTGGTTTTGCCGGAACTGGTCATTTCTTGGATCACGGTTTGCGGATCCCGAATGGAAAGACCCCGAGCCACCGCGTCAATTTCAACCATTTGTTTTACTGCGCCCACTTGGGCCACGGAGCCGCCGGTTCCGGGCACCAAGAAGATCCCAACCAGCACAAGCAGGATAACCAGGCCTGCACCGAGGTCTAAAATGCTGAGTTTGCCAAGGAGGCGACCCTGTGAGTCGAGCAGTTTCATGGCGGTATGCCGAAGGTGTACGAAAGGGGCGAGGGTTGTGCAGCCCAAGACCAACCCCTAGATCCCAGATTCAAAATCCAAGATCCAAGGGGAAATGAGATCCAAGAACCTGCGCGGTCTAGATAACCTAGAAAGCCTAGACAGCAGTAAGGTTATCAGGTCGCACGGGAGCATGAAAACCTTGTCTCTTTAGAGCAAGGATAAAAGGCGACAGGGGTACTTTAGCGCCCGTCATTCTTATGCCAAGTAAGTCAGCATAAGATATAATGCAAATATGCTAATTCTTGAGTTCAAAGTCTACGGAAAGCCTGCTCAGTTCAGCGCGATTGATGAGGCGTTGAGGACTGCCAAGTTTATCCAAAACAAGTGCTTACGCTATTGGATGGATAATAAAGGCTTGTCTAAATATGACCTCAACAAGTATTGTGCGGTGCTGGCGAAAGAATTTCCGTTTGCCAATGAACTCAACTCAATGGCTCGTCAAGCATCGGCAGAACGCACTTGGTCTGCGATCTCGCGGTTTTATGAGAACTGTAAAAAGCAGATCCC
This sequence comes from Limnothrix sp. CMB-01, assembly GCF_055193175.1. Taxonomy (NCBI): domain Bacteria; kingdom Bacillati; phylum Cyanobacteriota; class Cyanophyceae; order Pseudanabaenales; family Pseudanabaenaceae; genus Limnothrix; species Limnothrix sp. CMB-01. The sequence goes on along the minus strand of NZ_CM143720.1, from coordinate 3,748,013 downwards.
AGGCAAGAAAGGCTTTCCGCAATTTAAGAAAGACGTTCGCTCAGTGGAATACAAAACGACTGGGTGGAAACTAGCGGAGGATCGTAAATCAATCACGTTCACTGATGGTAAGCAGATTGGCAGATTGAAACTGAAGGGAACTCGTGATTTGCATTTTTACCAACCTAACCAAATCAAGCGGGTCAGACTGGTAAAACGTGCAGATGGGTACTATGTTCAATTTGCCGTATCTGTTGAACGCTTTGAAGTAGTCCAGCCTTCTGGTAAGGCGGTTGGGTTAGATGTAGGACTCAACGATTTCTACGTCACTCAGGATGGCGGCAGAGCGGAAAATCCGCGCTTTCTTCGCAGGGGAGAGCAACGGATCAAGCAGGCTCAAAGGAGGGTTAGCAGAAAGGTTAAAGGGTCAAGCAATCGTCGCAAGGCAAGGGTGATTTTAGGCAAGCGCCATCTCAAGATAAGTAGGCAGCGTAAAGACCATGCTGTGAAATTGGCACGGTGCGTAGTTCAGTCTAACGACTTGATCGTCTACGAAGATTTGAGAATCAAAAACATGGTGCAGAATCACTGCCTTGCCAAGTCGATTAACGATGCATCCTGGTATCAGTTCAGAGTGTGGCTGGAATACTTTGGCAAAGTGTTTGGCAAAATTACTGTTGCCGTCCTGCCTCACTACACAAGCCAGGAATGCTCTAGCTGTGGCGCGATTGTCAAGAAAGGGCTGTCAACAAGGACGCATATTTGTCAGTGCGGAGCTGTCCTCAATCGTGACCACAATGCAGCTAGAAATATCCTCAGTCGGGGATTGGCTACGGTAGGGCATACCGGAAGCTACGGTCTTGAACCGTGCAACGCTTGGGGAGAGGATGCCTCTACTTTGGTTGGGGAAACCCTGCCAAGGCAAGCAACCTCGTAGAATCAAGAATCCCTGTCTTTTTAGGGCGGGGAGTGTCAACACGCGGGTCATGCGCGGTTGGATAGGGGTTTGATCTTGGGGATGGATTTCACGAATCGCAATACGTTGTGGGCTTCGGTGTTGGCGGAAACGCTGGTGCGGGTGGGGGTGACGGAGGTGGTGATTTGCCCAGGCTCCCGATCGACCCCGTTAACGATCGCCCTGGCCAGCCATCCGCGAATGACGGCGATTCCGATTTTGGATGAGCGATCGGGGGCGTTTTGGGCCCTGGGGGCGGCCCGGCGATCGCACCGGCCGGTGGCGGTGGTTTGCACATCGGGCACGGCGGGAGCCAACTTTTTCCCGGCGGTGATTGAGGCTCGCGAAAGTGGTGTGCCCCTGTTGTTGCTCACGGCCGATCGCCCACCAGAGTTGCGCGACTGTGCGGCGGGCCAGGCGATCGATCAGCTCAAGCTCTTTGGGATTTATCCCGTTTGGCAAGCAGAATTGGCCCTGCCGGAACCTCGGCTAGACCTGTTGGCCTATTTGCGCCAAACCCTGGCCCAGGCGGCCCAGCGGGCGATCGCCGCGCCGGGCCCCGTGCATCTGAATGTTCCCTTGCGGGATCCGTTGCCCCCTTTGCCGGAACCGGCCGTGGCCGATGCCCTGGCCCAGCTACGGGCCAATTGGCATGATCAGGAATTCTTTGGGCATTTGCAGCCGGTGCGCCGACCGATTACCTTTTCCCGGTTGCCCTGGCAGGAGTTTTGGCAAGGGGCCCGCCAAACAGAACGGGGGCTGATTGTGGCGGGGCCGGCCCAACCGGCGGATCCGGCGGCCTATTGTGCAGCGGTGGGCCGCTTGGCGCGATCGCTCGGTTGGCCCGTGTTGGCGGAGGGCCTCTCGCCGTTGCGGAATTTTGGGGCCCTGAATCAGCACTTGGTGGCCCACTACGACTTGATGTTGCGCAATCCCCACCAGCGGGAACAACTGCGACCCACGATGGTGCTGCGGCTGGGGGGCTTACCAATCAGCAAAACCCTGCGCCTGTGGTTAATGGAAACCGACGCGCCCCAATGGGTTCTAGATCCGGGCGATCGCAACTTGGATCCCCTCCATGGCCGCACACGATCGATCCAGGGGGCGATCGAACTTTGGGAAACCCCGGAACCGGACTTGCCCCCCTCCGATTATTTGCAAACTTGGCTAGCGGGCGATCGAGCCATGGAAATCACCGTGAAACAGGCCCTGGCGGAACAGCCCCAACGTCTGGAAAGCAAAATCGCCTGGTTGTTGCCGCAAACACTGCCCGATCGCACCCCCATCTTCATTTGCAACAGTATGCCTGTGCGGGATGTGGAATATTTTTGGGGCATTAACAACCGGGAAATTCAGCCCTTTTTTAATCGGGGAGCCAACGGCATCGATGGCAGCCTTTCCACCGCGATCGGCCTCGCCCAACACCATCAACCGGCCGTGATGCTCACCGGAGATTTGGCCCTGTTGCACGACACCAACGGCTTCTTAGCCCGTCGCCACTTCCAAGGCAGCCTCACCATTTTGCTGATTAACAACAACGGCGGCGGCATCTTTGAAATGCTGCCCGTTTCGCAGTTTGAACCCCCTTTTGAGGAGTTTTTTGCCACACCGCAATCGGTCAACTTTGCCAGCCTCTGCGAGAGCTATGGCATTGAATATCGGCAAATTACCCAATGGCAGCAGTTTTGCGACTCCTTGAGCCAACTGCCCGCCCAAGGCATTCGCGTGCTGGAATTTTTGTGCGATCGCAAGCGGGATGCCCAGTGGCGGCAATCTTTTTTCCGGCAGTTGGCTGTTTAGGGCCGTGGGGGCGGGGTCTTCCCCATGTGCTTCAACTGAACGGTTAGCTTGTTCAAAATTATCCCAACCAACGTTGATCGAAACCCGTCAACCCTGTAGGGGCGTACGGCCGTACGCCCCTACCCGGATTTTCTCGGTCTGAGGTTGAAGCCCATGGGTCTCCCTGCCCAGTTCCCCTAGGGCGAAACCTGCGGCAAGCCCATGCTGTAATTCACCGCGCGGGTTTCCAAGTTGTAGGCGATCGTGCCATTTTGCAACAGCGATCGCACAAAATGCTCCAAATCTGACCCAATCCGCCGCAGGGTATATTCCGTCAAATCTTGACCCGCCGACTGGGCCACCAACTCTTCAAACTTGCGGTAGACCTGCTGGAGCGCCTCCGGACTCCACAAAAACTCATTATCAGGATCAATATCAATCGTGAGCTTCGTTTCGCTGGGCACAATGTCATCATTGACCAACTCGGCAGCGAAGATGCGGATATGGCGGGTGGTGGACTTTAGTAGCATCGGCTCTGGTTTTGAACGCGGCGGTTGAGAAGGGATCTGGGCATGGACAGCCAAGGCCCGATCGCCAGACTCCCCAATTCCAAACTCCCCAATTATTGTAGGAGCTTGCCCAATGCGTTCTACCCCTTCCTAAGGGCCACGAATTCTAATTGATGCTGAAACTCTTTTTTATCCGTCATACGGAGTCGATCGGGAATGCAGCGGGGCGGATGATGGGGCGAGCCGACGACCCCTTGACCGATCGGGGCCAAACCCAAGCGCGATCGCTCGGCCGGGCCCTGGCCCAACAGGGGGCCCATCCCCAAACCATTTACAGCAGCCCCCAACAACGGGCCCAAGAAACCGCCCAACTGGCGCGATCAGCCGCCATGGCCCACCCAGCCCCGGGCGATCGACCCCGGCCGCCAATCATCACCGACACCCACCTTTGCGAATTTGACAACGGTATTTTTCAGGGGCTGACCTGGAGCGAAGCCAGGCGACAATATCCCGAACTTTGCCAAAAACTGGAAAATTCCTGGGAATGGATCCCAATTCCGCAATCAGAAACCCTAGAAGCCGGGCGATCGCGCGCACAGATCTTTTTACAAGGTCTAATTAGCCAATTTATTGACACAAACCCCACCGAAACAGAGCCACAAAATCCCGATCCCTGCCTTTGGATCATCACCCATCACTGGATCTTGCAACACCTAATCTCAGAGATCCTCGGCTCCCCAAGAACATGGCAAATTTCCATCCCCCACGGAGCAGTTTTTGAGCTGTGGCTCGATCAAACCCGCTGGCAAACTACCCAGGAACTCGCCATGGGTTTAGACGATCAACAGCGGTTGAACCATGTTTTTTGGCAAATTCACCGCTTCAATCAACTATTGGAGAACAGAGACTGATCAACTTACTGGGAAATTTTGTGAAAATAGACTGAATGTTCATTTTTCGAGCTAAATTTTCCATGTGTGTTAGTCAGTCCGCGCAAATCTGCCCCGCCTGATCGATGTTGTGATACATCATGACGATCTATCCTGGTTCATTCGTGCTAGATCGTCCTGATGCACACTGAATTTCCCCTTGGGATATCGATTCCCGATCGATCCCCTACCCTGATTAACTGGGGCTAATCCTCCTAATAGGAGATTTAGACCCATTCATTCTGGGTTGGTTCATTGAGATAGCACTCAGATAACACTCAGTAGGTATAACCGCTCATTCGGTTGCTGCCTGGGATAGTCATGCTGTGCTCAACAACGGCGATCAACCAGGTCATAACCTGCCTAATTGGGCTGGGATCGATTCTGTCCCGGAGTGACTAATCATTATCTACCAACCACTCAATCAACCTTCACGGGTTTTCTCTTTGAGGAATTTGTCGATGGACATTCAACTAATCAATGTTGGTTTCGGTAATATTGTGGCGGCCAACCGAATCATTGCCATTGTCAGCCCTGACTCGGCTCCGATTCGTCGCCTAGTTACTGATGCAAAAGATCGTGGCCAACTCATTGATGCCACCTATGGTCGCCGTACGAGAGCTGTGATTATTTCGGATTCGGGCCATGTGGTGTTGTCTGCAATTCAACCCGAAACCGTTGCCAATCGCTTGGTGGTTGGCAAGGAACCCAAAGGGGACTAATCTTTCCGATCGCCGCCAGCATCCACCCGATCGCATGGATCATTCGATGGGAATTGGTTAACGGCTCTAGGAATCCGTCAAGTCTTTGGGAAATTCTGAGTCGCTTTCGCTCTCAGCTTTTTGGCTTCATTTCATGGTGTGTTTGCTCAAAAAATCTTATCTAGGGAGTTTTAGGGCAAACAGGCATCACAATTCGTTCATGACTTGTTCATAAGGAGTTGTCGATCGATTAGGGGGGGACGTTCTAGCTCGCGATCGCTAGATCAATTGGGTAATTGAGGAAGCTGTTGAGTTTCCGGGTTGGCATGGGTCAACCGTTGCCGGTCACGAGCTAGAACGCCATTAAATCGTTCACCAATTACGTCTAGCCGTTTATGCCTCGGGGTTGCTGAGAAGAATTGGTACGCCAATCGCAGATGCCATGAAGCAATTATTAGGTGGGCAGTGCCCACCCTACTGTGCTGTGCTTATCCCGAATTCACGTTTAGCGAGGTAAGGGCTGTAATTCATAACCAGTAACTAGGGCGATCGAGCCAGTTCGCGCAAAATTCCCAGCAGCGCCGCTTGGTTAAATGCATCCTTGGTTAGGTAGGCATTGGCTCCGGCTTCCGCGCCCCGTCGTTTGTCTGCGTCGGAATTCAGGGAGGATACGAGCACGATCGGGAGGTCGTCGTATTCGGGCATTTGACGAATTCGCGCCGTTAGCCCCAACCCATCCAAACGAGGCATTTGAATATCGGAGACGATCGCGTCGAAAGTGCGCGATCGCAGCTTGTGCAGTGCATCCATCCCGTCGGTGGCGGTCACCACGTCGTAGCCAGCGGTTTCCAAAATTCGCTTTTCTTGGGTACGGGTGGCGATCGAGTCTTCCACCAACAAAATCGCTGGCGGCCGGGCCATGCTCAGGGAATCGGCCGTGCTCAGGCTGCTGTTGCGGCTGGTGCGGCCGCCCAAGGTGGCAAACAAGTCCGGCGGGTGCAGCACGGGGCACACATCTCCATTGCCCAAAATCGTCACCCCAGACACATTCCGCACGCGCACCAGCAGTTTGCTCTGGGGCTTGAGCATAATTTCTTGCACATCAATCAGCCGATCAACAAACACGGCCAGGCGATCGCGCCCCATCACCAACACCACGCAGGCATGGGGAATGACATCGACCCGATCGGGCGCGGGCCCCGGCGGCAATCCCGGCAACTCCAGCAAATCCCCCAGGTCGGTGGCGGAAACCGGTTCCCCTTCCAGCAAAATGACGGGGCGACCTTCCAAGGCAGTGATTTGACTGACCGGCACAAGGCGCGTTTCGTGAACATATTCCAAAGGAATGGCCAAGGTGCGATCGCGCGTCATCACCAACAGGGCTTGGGTGGCCGCCAGGGTTGTCCCCACCGTGAGGGTGATGGTGCAACCCTGACCCGGCTTGGACTGCACCATCACCCGACCCTTCAGCCGTTCTGCACAAACCCGCACCGCATCGAGGCCCACGCCTCGTCCCGATAGCTCGGTGGCTTCCAGGCGGGTGGAAAATCCTGGCAACAAAATCAGCTCAAAAATCTGTTCATCCTGCCAGTGGGCGAGTTCTTCGGCACTGTAAAGCTGCTGGCGAACGGCGGTGGCGATAATTGCCTGACGATCCAAGCCGCGGCCGTCGTCGCTGAGGGAAATCAAGACCCGATCGCCCTGTTGAGCACCCCGCAACCGCAAGGTGGCACAGGCGGGTTTACCGGCTGCTTGACGTTCAGCCGCCGACTCAATGCCGTGGTCGATCGCATTGCGCACCAGGTGCAATAGGGGATCTCGCAGCGCCTCAATCACCTGTTTGTCGGCGGTGGTTTCGCCCCCTTCCACCACCAGGGTGACGGCCTTGCCCTGCTGCTGGGCCAAGTCACGCACCATGCGCGGAAAATGTTGAAACACCGTGGCCAAGGGCAACAACCGCAGGGAACGGGTGCGATCTTTCAGGTCATCGGTGATCGCCTCCAGGCGGTGGTTGGCGTTTTGGACTCGTTCCCGCAAGCCATAGAGGGCCTGTTGAAAGTCTTCGTGCAGTTGATGCCGTTGCTGATCGCTACGACGACGATCGGTGGCTAGGGTGTGATCACTAATCCGCTGCTGCCCCCGATCGAGCAAGCGCAATTCTTCCCACAGCCGCACCAACCCATCGAGCAAGGCCGACTGGTGGGATAGTCGTCGCTCAATGGCCGCCAACTCACCCACCCGATCGACCAGGCCATCTAAATGGCGGGTGGCAACGCGAATCGTGTCGATGTGGTATGGCTCGGCGCTGGTGGGCGTGATGGGATTAACTGAATGGATTGAATGAACTGGACTGGTTGGCCGATCGAGCGATCGAGCCGGTGGGGGCGATGTGGTGGCTGGGGAAGTGGGGACTGAAGAAGCGGGGCGATCGGCTCCAAGCGCTGGAGCCGAATTAGAAACTGCTGGCGGTGTTGTCGAGGGGGTTACTTCCGGTTCGCTGGGCTGTTCTGAAATTAAGTCTGAAATTAATTGGGGATCTGGAATTGACTCTGGAATTGGCTCTGGAATTAATTGGGGATCTGGAATTGGCTCTGGAATTAGCTCTGAGTTTCCTTCAAGACTCGCTGGGGCCGTTTGGGCGATCGGGAGCGGACTGGGTTCCAGCGGCATCAACTCCGACTCAGCCACCCCACTGCTAGCCTGCATGAGCCGAGCCAACACCCGCACCGGATCGATCGCAGAAGGCAGCTCACTCGGTAGCTCCTCCGTGGCCTCCTGTACCAACTGCTTGACCGCATCCAGAGTGTTATAGAGCGTTTCCGCCAGCAGCGGCGTGAGGCTGATTTCCTGACTCTGCAACTGTTTCAGCACATGCTCCACCTGATGAACCAGTTTTTCCACATGGTTCACCCCCAGCATTCGCGAGTCTCCCTTCAGGGTGTGGGCCGCCCGCAACAGTTCCGCAAAGTCATCGCGATCGCTGGGATTTTGTTCAAACCGCAGCAGTCCCGTTTCCAGGGTTTGCAGATGCTCGCCACTGGACAAGCGATAGAGTTCCCGCAGATCCCGATCGTCAATGATTGCCATCAGCCGTTCCCCATCCGGAATCTAAACCATCTCTTGCAGGTCGCGGGCCGCCTCTTCCAAGCGTCGAGTGCCGATGCGGGTTTGGGCAATGCCTTCGGCGGTTTGCTTTGCCCCTTGGTTCAAGGCATTCATGGCCTGCACCACTTGATCAACGGCGATCGCCTGCTGGCGAATATTCAGCGAAATTTGTTGGTTACTCACCACCACCATATCGATCGCCCGGGCCACCTCGTCAAAGGCTCCCGCCGTTTGCTGGCTGGCCGTTAAGCCCGTTTCCACGCGCTTGCTGCCCTCTTCTGTGGCCATGACCGTGGTGTCGATCGCCCCTTGAATTTCCGTCACCAACCCATCAATCTTTTGGGCCGATTCCTTACTGCGATCGGCCAGCTTGCGAATTTCCGCCGCCACCACCGAAAAACCCTTGCCATGTTCCCCGGCCCGCACGGCCTCCACCGCCGCATTCAGGGCCAACATATTGGTTTGATTGGCCACATCCGTCACCAACTGCGTAATGCTGCCAATTTGGGCCGCCTGGCTGCTCAGTTGGGAAATTTGTTGGGCGATCGCATTCATTTGCATTCGCATTTCCGTCATGCTCTCCAGGGTTTGGCCCACCGTGCGGTTGCCATCCTCCACCAAATGCAAAACCCGCTGGGAAGCCGCCGCCGCCGACTCCGCTTGTTCCGCCGACTGCCGAGATGAAGCACTCAGCTCATCCATCGTGGCCGTGGTTTCATTCACCGAAGCGGCTTGGGCGCTGGAAGTGCGTTCCTGTTGCTCCACCGTGGCCGCAATTTCACTGGATGAAGCTGCCAGGCTGCTGCTGACTTCAAACATTTGCCGACTCACCGCCACCACGATCCAAATCCCCAACACCGTGGATCCCAAAACCGCCAGCCCCGTGGTCAACAGGGAAATATTCGACAGGGCCGTCAGGGCATCGTTTTGATCCTTCAGGGTTTTGTCCACCAATTCCGATTGCCGACTGCGCAGAATTTCCACCAACCGTTCAACACTTTGAATGGCTTGGCGACCCCCATCCCGCTTCCATTCCGCGATCGCCCCGGCCGGATTTTGACGAGCAATAGCCAATAGTTTTTCGTTGATGGAAATTAATTGCGCCAAATCCTGTTTCAGTTCGCCCAGGGTTTCCCGCTGCCGAGCATCCACAACGATCGCTTCCAAATCGGTCATGGCTTTGTCAACATTCCGACGCGCCTGCTCAAAGGAAGTAATGGAAACGGGATTTTGATCGAGCAAGTATCCTCGGGTAGACCGGGAAACCGTTTGGGCATTGAACCCTAACAGACCGATTTTTTCTTCCACTTGCGTGACTCGGTTAAAAGTCGCCTGTTGCTCCCGCACGGATTGCACATTATTCAAAACCACGGTGGTGGCAACGATCGACAGGGCGATCGGCATGGCATATCCCAAGGAAATTTGATACCGCAGTCGCCAGTGGCTATCGTTTTTGAGGGGGGAATTCATGGTTTTGTCCTGCAAAGTTGGGGGAAATAAAGTTGAGGGAAATAGGGAAATAAAGTTGGGGGAAATAAACTTGGGGAAATTCGGAAGCTTGGGGGCCGATCGCCCCGTGGGCCTCAAGACCTGCCTAAAGACTTTCGTTAACCACCAAGCTCGGATCGCGCAACAGGGTGGCCACATCCAGCCAACTGGTGGCTTGGCCCCCATCCACATGGATGCCCCGAATGTAGGCGCTTTCTCGGTTGACGATGGCTGAATCTAGGGAGCCGTTGACGGGAGCCAGTTGCTCAGCGGTGCTGGCGTTAAAGGGAACGGGGGCTAAACGCTGGGTGCTGACCCATTGGGTTTCGATCGCCCGATCGATCGCCAAGCCCACCGTTAAGTCCTCCACCTGCACGATCGCCACCAGCGATCGGGTGACGGCGGGCCGGCGCTCTTGGCCTAGCCAGGGGCTGATATCAATGGCCGTCACAATCTCGCCCCGCAGATTCGCATTCCCCAGCACATGGCTGGGACAACAAGGCAGGGGCACAATCACCAGCAACTCCGCCAACTCCCGCACGGCCGCCGCATCAATGCCAAAGCGTTCGCCACCAATTTCCACCACGATCCAGGGTTGCCCCCCTTGGTCACTGTCGGCGCGATCGGCCTCCGCCAGTTCCACTGCCCGCGCCCGCAACAGGGCCTGATCCATCGCGGAAAGGGTTTGCCAGCGATCGGTGGCGGAATCCAGGGGCGATTGGTGCCATTCGGGCTGTTGCAACACCGTGAACAGATTTTCACTGTTGATCAGGGCGATGGGCTGACCGGCCAAAAGCACCACATCCCGCACAATCTCGCGGGCCTGGGCTGACAGTTCCGCCACCAACAGGCTGGGGTCTGGATCCAGCATCACCCCTTGCAGATCCACCGCCTCATTCACAATCAGCCCCAAGCTCACCCCCTGGGGCGATCGCAACACCACAATTGCATCGGAGAGGCCATAGGGCGATCGAGCCAGGCCCAAGCAATCTGCCAGATCCACCACCGGCAATAGTTTTCCCCGCCGGTCGATCGCTCCCAAATAGCCAGCTCCCAACCCCGCGATCGGCTTCAGCTCCACCAAGGGCAAAGTTTCCTCCACCCACTGGGCCTCCAAACCGCACAGGGTTCCCATCACATCCACAATCAAATAGCTTTGTTCAGTCGCCACAAACCCTTCACCGCCCCCTTCACCGCCCATTTTGCTGAACCAGCTAGCCCCGCTCGATCGCCCCGAGCATCACGCTAGTGATCGCCCCCAAGAGATCGCACCAGAAATCAACCTCAGACTCGCCACAATACTAGGGTGAGTTTGAAGTCTCGAAAGCTCAAAGTTACCGGGCAAAATATGCAGCTTTTTGCCATATTTTTCTTTTCGAGGATGTTTGAAAAGTATTTTTTGGCCCGGGCCGAGCACCAACAATCGTGGGGAGCAAGGGGCTTAAGCCCCTTGTCTGCGTCGATTACTGAAGCGTACAGAGTAGCAACTTTGGCTTTTCAAACAACCGCTTAGAAATCTGTTACAACCCCTGATTTGTGGGGATCACACAGATTTGACAAAAACCTTTTGCGCTTTTACCTTTCGCTTTTTACCTTGGATTCCTGAGTCACGGGGACTCTGCCATGGCTTTTTGTTCGATCGTTGCCCTGACGAACTAACTTGAGTTTACTTTCGATTTTTCCGATCTTTGGGATTTTTGGCGTTTTCTTTATGTTTTTGTGTGAACTCTATATTTTTTTGCACAATTAATAGCCAATGGCTAATAGATTGCCAGTTCATTGACCACTAATTGATCGCCAATGGATCACTCATTGACCACTAATCGACAACCAATTGACAACCAACGGGTCGCCCGTAAATGAAAAATCAATCAAAACCCGGAACATCCCACGGGAAGCCCTAATGAGTTCAGTTAGCACCAATCGCGGCCAGATGTTCCTTGAGGCGATCGCTCAACTCCCCCGCCGTTAAATGGTGATGGTCAAACACCGGCCAATGGGGGGCAAAATCCTGCAACAGTTCCAACGCCGAAGCATAAAGACGACGCGCCGCCGTGGCATCCCCAATTCGTTCATATAAGCTGGCTAATTCCAGTCGGGGAGGCAGGGCATGGCGATCCAAATATACCGCCCGCCGCAGAAATTGCTTGGCTTGATCGAGCTGGTTTTGTTCCTCCCAAATACGCGCCAACAGACAGCAAATTTCCGTTGACTCCGGCTCAATTTCCAAGGCTTGTTGACAATATTGGTTGGCTTCTTGGCTGGCTCCCCAATTGGCGTGCAGGCAAGCGAGTGCATAGAGTGTGGCGCTGCTGTTGGGATAGTGCTTTAGCAGTTGCAACAATTTTTGCTTGATGCGATTGTGTAACTGTTCTGTTTGATTTTTGGGAACAGCATAGGGTGTGGAAAGGGGCTTAACCACCGGCACTTTGGAGGACGACGGCTGAAGGGAATGGGGGGATGAGTCGGTGGGCCGGGGATTGCTCGATCGGGAATTATTTAAATGGTTGGAATTAGTTAAGTCATTTAAATGATCCGATCGCGAATAATTGGGCCGTTCCTGATGATTGGCGATCGCCGTTTCAATCGCGATCGCTTGGGCATCAGCATTGATCAGCGGAGCCGGATGAAGCGTTTCCATCCCATTTTTCAGCCCCGCCGTGTTTTCTAAGGGATTCCCCAAGGGATTTTCTAAATTGCTGGCAGCGGCATAAGGTTGGGTTAAGCCATTGATTGGAGGCAAAGGGGTTGCGGTTGCTTGTCCCGATCGCCGACGATAGATCACCGATTCTGGATAAATTTGAGTTGCAAAAGATTGCAGCGGTTGATGGCATAATTCCGCATGACCCGTGAGCAAATATCCTCCAGGAGCAAGGGCCTTGGCAAACAGATCAACGGTTCGCGTAATCGACTCCGTGGCAAAGTAGATAAAAACATTTCGACAAAGAATTAGATCAAATTTGCCAACATCAGTTAAAGGCAACTCATCATTCACCAAATTGAAGTTTTGAAAGGTCACCAATCGCTGAATCGCCGGGTCAATTTGCCAGCCATCCGCCAGGGGTCGAAAATAGGTTTGCCAAGTGGTGGAATCAATGGCTCGGAATGACCACGATCGAAAACGACCCGATCGGGCCCGATCGAGTGCTTCTTCATTAATATCCGTGGCAAAAATGCGAATTTGCCAATTTTCATGGGCCGGCAACATGCCCTGCAAAGCAATCGCCAAGGAATAGGGTTCTTCGCCCCCAGCGCAAGCCGCACTCCACAAACAAAGCCGCCGACTTCCTTGCCGACTCAGGATTAGCTCTGGCAAAATCTGCCGTTGCAAGAGCGAAAACTGTCCCCGATCGCGGAAAAAATAGCTTTCCGTATTGGTGATGACATTAATTAAGGGTTGCCAAGCCTGTTGGCCATAGGGACTTCGATCCAACAGTAGTTGACGATAGGTAGCCCAGGTTTGGGGGCTGCCCGCTCGCCAACGATTATGCAAAAACTGGGTCAAATCTTCGAGATCGCTAGCCCGCAGCCGGAGGCCATAGCGATCGTAGATGATGGGAACCAGTTCATGGAGCAGCGCAATAACCTCTGGGGGCATAACCTTGACAGAAAGAGACAGGGAATAGCCCTTGTCCTCACGAGTAACTCATGCAACGAGCTGTCTTGAGTTTAGTGGTTACGATCGGTCACTGCTAGGGGGAGCCACAGTCGGAAGGTTGTGCCCTTGTGGGGTTGGGATTCACAGGCAATTTTGCCCCCATGCCGATCGACCACAATTTGGTAACTGATAGATAGGCCCAACCCTGTGCCTTTGCCCACAGGTTTTGTGGTGAAAAATGGGTCAAAAATTCGAGAAGTGACCTCTGGGGGAATTCCGCTGCCGTTGTCTTGAATCGTGATTTCAACGCCCGGTTTTGAAGGCTGATCAGACCCATCTACTGCCGGATTTGCTGCCATTAATTGGGTGCGAATGACAATACGCGGATCGGTTTCTCGGTCTTCGAGCGCATCGATCGCGTTGCTTAATAGGTTCATAAACACTTGATTGAGCTGACCGCTGTGGCATTCCACCAAGGGCAACTCACCATAATCGCGCACCACTTCAATCCGATTTTGCCGACCTTTACGCTCCAGGCGACTATGCAAAATAAGCAAGGTACTGTCGATGCCTTCATGCAAATCCACGGAGGAAACTTCCGCGCGATCGAGCCGCGAGAAATTGCGCATGGAAGCCACAATGCCTTGAATCCGTTCTGTGCCTTGGCGCATGGAATGCAAGACCTTTGGCAAATCTTCTAGCACGAATTCCAAGTCCATCTGCTCGGCCTGGGCCATGATTTCGGGATCATCGTCATGGGTGTGGCGTTGGTACAGGCGCACCAGTTCGATCAATTCCGTGAGGGCATCGCTGGCCCAATCCAGGTTGCCGCTGATGAAGTTGACGGGGTTGTTAATTTCGTGGGCAATGCCGGCCGCCAACTGGCCAAGGCTAGACATTTTTTCGGAGTGAACCAGTTGGGCTTGGGCTTTTTTCAAATCCTCAAGGGTACGTTCTAGCTCGTGAAATTGGGTTTCGGTGGCGCGTACAGCGGCCTGGGAGCGATCGTACAGTTCCGCTTGGCTGATGGCGACGGCTAGGCGATCGGCCGCCCAACGCAGGGCCTCGCAGTCGTCGCTCGACCATTGACGACGCTGGCTAGTGGTGGTGCAGGCGATCGCCCCGGAATGGCCAGAAGCCGTCTGCACAGGCACAATCAACAGGGCATTGATCCCGGCGGACTCGGCCCAGTGGGCCACTTGGGGATCGGGATGGTGTAGCAGGTGGGTGAGTTGTGTCCAGGGCAGGGTGGAAGTGGTGCTCAGATCAGCCCGATCGAGCGCCGCTGGCATCAATAGGGAGGGCAGGCCTTGGGCGATCGCCCGGGTGAAGGCCCCATCCAAGGCCGGTTGGCGGCTGTCCTGGTGGCTAACGGTGAGCTGCATGGCTCCGTTGGGGCCCCGCAAAGCCCACAAATAAGCACAGCGATCGACCCGCAACACCAAACGCAACTCCCGCACCGCCGCCGCCAAAATTGCATCCAAATCGAGGGATGAGCGGATTTTTTCGAGCCAAGGTCGCAGCCGCACCTCTGGTTTTTGCCGATCGCCCTGTTTAGCCAAGTCATGGCCCAGCGCCAGCGCCACCAACCGCGCCACCTGTTCCACCGCCTCTTGCATGGCCAACGACCAGGGGCGATCGCGCCACAGCAACAACATCCCCAGGGGATGCCGCTCCATGCGCAGGGGATAAGCCCCCCAATAAAAAGCCTGGGCAGAGGATGCCGCCTCCTCAGAGCCGGTCTCCAACCCCTGGGGTGAAAGCTGCGACAGTTCCAGCTTGCCCATGGAGCGACTGCCCCGCCGCCCCAGCTTGCGCACCTCCGCTTCCGACACGGAGCGATCGAAATGCACTGCCAAATTTCGCCCCTGTCCCCGCACAAACAGGGCCGCCAACTTAAACCGATGTTGCACCCGATCGTAAGACCACAGTTCCGCTTCCTTTAGATCCAGGTAACGGGCTAAGTAACGTAATGTTCGTTGCAGTCGCCGTTCCAGGGGCCCCGTGCCGGTCAAAATGGCCCCCACCCCATTCAGCATCGTCAGCAGCGATCGACAGTCCGCCTCGGAACTGCTATCTAGCCAATGAGCCGTTGAATCTGGATCCGTGCTGAAGGCCAGCTCTTGATTCAGGGAAGCCGAATTGGCCACTGGTTGATTCGCTGAATGATTCGTTGACTTGATCGCACCGTCAGACCAAGAGGAGCTATTTCTGAGACGTGCCGCTGAGGTTCCGAGGGAATGAACTAACAACGGCCCAGCTTGGGATCGATGAGGCGATCGCCGCATGGCGTAGGACGGTAGTTGAGTAACCATTACAATTTCCAAAATTGGCTGCTGGAGGATGGTTGCGGCATCTCTCCCCAAAACTGTTAAAAAAATCTGTATTTGCTATCAATTTTAGCCCAGGATCTTTCACTAGATCTGCGAATGTGGCGTTTTATTGATAAATCCACGAAAGATTGGACGCAAACCCTTGATCATAAATTTATGTAAATACTCTCCGACCCTTAAATAAACACGCTTTCCCTTGATTCTCGTCAGATAATTTGCTGATTTTGACACTAAGTCTTGATTTCACGAGCGATCGCCCATTAGAGCTTTCAGAAATTGAATCTATTTTCATTACTGGTCTCAATCACTCCTTCGGCCGATCAGGTTAAGTTTTTGATCTTCATAATTGTTCAAAAACCTGATTCCACGGCAATTGTTTCCCGATCGCAATTGACCACCCCAATTGCTTTTGCATCCCTTCAGAGAATCCTGAGAGGATGAAAATTGGCCTTTGGCATCATCAGTGCTCGCAAAATCCCAACGTTGGCCTTGATGACTTTCAATCTTGATAGGGCCTTGCTGATGCCTCATAAGATGCCCCATAAACTGATGATGCCCCATGAATGATCGCGGCCCTACTCCATCACCAATGGCTCATCAATATGGCCCATCAACGTAATGCCCCTAATGCCCCGATCGCCCATTCATCGCTACTGGATTAATAACGAATAATTGACGAATAGTTGACAAACCGTTCATGAGTCATCAATCAGCAGTCGAGCAATGGTTCATGAACACCAGAGGAGCACTCAATAAATGCTGGATAGATGCTGGACAAATACTGGACAAATATCAGATCAATCTTGAATGAATTTTGGATAAATTACAGTTATTAATAGAGACGATATTCAAATTCTCTTCATGTTTTTTTGATCTTTTCTTCAAAAAATCACTGAGCTACCCATTCCGCCCCAACCAGCCCAAAACCACGCCATTTCCCCTGCAAGACCTTTGGCAAGGGCCAAATCATTGCCGCTGCCCTCTCCGCCAACCAGCGCAAGAGACTCAGACTCCTTATTTTTAAATTGCGCTACTGTTGCCGTGGGTCGAGGCCTGAGCAAGGCAGCGGGCAAGATCAGCGCAGATTGCGACCAAGGCACGATCCGCGCGCCAATCGTCAACTTTGACCAATTATCAAAAATTGATGCCTACGAACAGAATTTTGACCAGGGCGCAACGGAAAATGCCAGAATTTAATTAGTTCCCTGCTTTAGTCTCAGTCCCTCGATCGCCTTGAAATTGTCTTGAAAGTCCTTGTCTTTCTCCTTGGGAGATTAGCCATATGGGTGAAAGAAATCAGGAATCTAGGAATAATCATCTAATAAGGCAGCTAAGGTAGCAATTGATGGATTAATCAAACGAGAGTGCTATTTCTTGCAGGATTGGGCAGGCTGATTCGACCAGCGACCTGAAACCAACCTGCGAGGGGTGAGGCACAAGGCGTTTGGGAATTTGCCCCATCAATTGCCGCATCGATCATCTCAATCCTGGGGTCAGTCATGAACAGCTCCTCTGATGTCGTTTCTGTGGCTCGATCGAGCATGACGAAGCCCACGGTGCTGGCGGTGGACGATAGCTTGATTGTGCATACCTTGGTGCGCCGCACGTTAGAGGATTTGTACAACGTGGTGACGACGGCGGATCCGGTGGAGGCGCTGTCGATGATCTACCACCAGCCGATCGATCTGCTGCTGTTGGATGTGTCGATGCCGAATCTGAATGGGCTGGAGCTGTGCCGAATTTTGCGCAGCTTGCCCCAGTTTGCTGCGCTACCGGTGATTATGTTGACTTCCCACGATCGCCCGTTCGATCGCATTCAAGGGCAACTGGCAGGAGCCACGGAATACATCACCAAACCGTTCGATCAAGATGCTTTGCGCTCCTTGGTGGCTCACCACACGCTCGATCGCGCTTAGGTGAGCGATGCCTTGGGCGATCGCGACCCCTACGCCCTAAGGTTCCGATTCCATCCCAATTTGTCCCCAGCGATCCTGCGGAATAAAGGTGCGATCGCTTGGCAACGGGGCCACGGCCTCCGACAGCAAAAACCGCCCCTGTTGAATTTCCAATTTCAGCGCCTCGGATACCTGGCGCGACAGGGCCAAGCTAGTGAGCGGTGCTGTGCGCACGAGTTTTCCGTCAATTTCAATGCGACCGGACTTCAGTTGGGCATAGTTCACCAGGCCAAAGGTGGGCCGCACCCGTCGGGGAATCGAAAAATCCACGATCGGGGCCACAATCTCTTCATCTTTGACGGCGCAACGGGCCACCACCGCTTCGTCCACCACCGGCAACGGCACACCCACCCCCAACATCAGGGACGGCCCATAGCCTTTGAAATAGCAACCGCGCACCCATTGGGCCTGCATTTGTTTGGCATCTCCCACCAAAGCCAGGGTGGCCGCCGGGCCGATCGGGGTTTGGTTGGGGAGGCGCTTTTGCAGCGGAAAATGCTGAGTTCCTTCCCAGGCAATGTAGCCCTGGCTGCCGGCCAACCAAATGCGGCTGCCAATGCCCAACAGTCGCAGTTCCGGATCGTTCAGCAGGGGAGACAAGGCCCCACCGCTGACATAGACTGCATTGCCCAGGTTGGGTTGCAAGGGGCCCAAGTAGGTATTCAGCAGCCGATCGCCCCCATTCACGCCCACGATGAAGTTTTGGTAGAGGTTGCGGGGGTTGTAGAGATAAAACTGGTTGATCGTGTCGCGGGAAATCGAGGTTTCAAAGGAGCCTCGGGGATAGCAGTCGGTCACATGCCCGATCGCCCGTAGTTGCACCGAATGCCCCGCGATCAAACTTTCAATGACATGGCCACCGCCCCGATCGCGGCCTTCATCGGGCGCTTCTCCGTCGGCAAATTCCACCGGGTGGCTGGCTCCCAAATACAAATCCACCGCCCCAAAGCCCGCATAGGCCGGCACGCCATCGAGCCAGCAACGGCGAATTTTGATCGGTGGATCCGTTTGCCCCAGGTTCAGAAAGGCCCCAGAAGCCTCCATGGGTTCAAAGGTTCCGGTCACCACCACGTCTACCCGCGCGGCCGCCGCCTGGATGCCGATTGTGGCCACTTGGGCTTTCAGTTCTTCGGCCGTCCAAACGGTGACTTGGCCACTCCGGATTTTGTCGTTGATCTCGGCAATCGATCGCATGGGCTTCGGAACTCGGTAACGTAATCTGAATCTACCGTTGAATCTACGGTTTTTCGATCGAGTTTTAGTTGTATTTCGGTAAACAGTTTTGCTAGGATGCAAACCAGCACAATGCTGGCACAATCTTGCTCGCTGCTGACCCCTTCGCTTCGGGTTCGATCGAATGCTTAATCCTCCGTAACCCAACGGCCCCCAGCGGTGACAATCGGATCAACGTTTCCCCATCCACCTCCGTCTGCCGATGAACCCCTCTCGCCCCGCCCCGATCGCCGCACCCGTCGCCCCCCAAGCCTCGCTGACCAACGGTTCTCCCGCTGAACCCACGTTTCTGTACTTTGCCTATGGCTCCTGCATGTGCCCGGTGGATTTGCAGCGCACCCTCGGAGAGCCGGCTTATCCTTACCTGGTGGGCACGGCCATGCTTGAGGGTTATCGGTTGGGGTTTAACTGGCGATCGCCCCGGCGAGAATGCGGCGTGTTGGATGTGGTTCCCGATGCCCGATCGCGCGTTTTTGGGGTTCTTTATGCCCTGCCCTGGCGCTTAAGCGACCAACTGGACGATCGCGAAGATGTGCCCCGAGGCGGCTACCGTCGCGAAACCATCACCGTCACCAGCCAGGGCCAAACCTACCGCGATGTGCGCACCTACGTGGTTGTGGACAAATTGACCCGCGAACTGGCCCCCAATGATTGGTATTTCACCGTCGTGATGCGCGGAGCCACCACCTGCGGCCTGCCAGAAGAATATTGCTGGAAACTCTTCCATCACATGGCTCAACTTCAACGCCAACATCACCATCAATATCCCCACCCTCATCCTCATCCCTATCACCCCCAAGCCAGCTAGGCCTTGGAGCATGGATTCAACGGGACTAAATGCGATCTAGTCCGAATCAAACCCGATCAAATCCAATCAAACGGTTGATGTTTGGGGGCTAATCAACGGCTAGCGATTCCAGAACAGACATCTCAGCCTGTTCTCCACGGTGGTGCAACAAAAGCACCGGGGCCCCAAGGAAAGGGGCGATCGACTCGACAAATTGCAGATCAATTCCCATTACGCGATCGCTAATTTGCCGATAGGCTATATCGATAATTTCGTAATTCCGTCGATATCCCGATCGATCCTCCCCCGCTTGCCCCCATGAAAATTGCCCTCGCTCAACTGAACCTTGTGGTCGGAGATTTGGCGGGAAACACCCGTGCCATCCTCAACGCTGCCCAGCAGGCCAGTCGCCAAGGTGCGCGGCTGTTGGTGGTTCCGGAATTAGCCCTTTGTGGATATCCACCACGCGATTTGTTGGCTTGGCCCAGCTTTTTGGAAGCCACAAAACAACAGTTGACCAAGCTGGCCCGTGAGCTGCCGCCTAATCTGGCCGTGCTGACGGGGACAATCATTGGCAATTTGTTGGCGACCGAAGGTGGAAAAAGTCTCTTTAATAGCGCAGTGCTGATTGATAGTTGTGCCCTGCGGCATGTGTTTAGTAAACGACTGCTGCCCACCTATGATGTTTTTGATGAGGGGCGCTATTTTGAGCCGGGTAAAAAAGCGGAATGGTTCACGCTCGATGGCATCAAAATCGGTGTAACAATCTGTGAGGATATTTGGAACAACAATCAGTTTTGGGGCCGCAAATTCTATGATGTGGATCCCCTGGCGGAGTTGGCAGATTGTGATGTGGATTGGGTGGTGAATCTGTCCGCATCGCCCTACACGATCGGGAAGCCTCGGTTGCGCGAAGAAATGCTGCAACATTCGGTTTTGAATTATGGTTTCCCGATCGCCTATGTCAATCAGGTGGGCAGCAATGATGATCTGATCTTTGATGGCACCAGCTTGGTCATCAGTCGCACAGGGGCGATCGCGGCCCGGGGAGCGAGCTTTGAAACCGGGTTAATCATCACGGAATTTGATCCGGAAACCCGCGATTTTGTGGTCACCGGCCAGGAAGGATCTTGGCCCCACAGCTTGCCCCTGTTGGCAGATGAGCAACCCCTGCCAGAACAAACCGGATTGCTGGCTCCCCTCGCTCCCAGCACCGATGCGGAACTGTGGTCAGCCCTCGTGTTGGGCATTCGGGACTATGCCCGCAAATGTGGCTTTCGCAAAATTGTGCTGGGCCTCAGTGGAGGGATTGATTCCACCTTGGTTGGAGCCTTGGCCGTGGCGGCATTGGGGGCCGAAAACGTTTTGGGCGTGTTGATGCCTTCCCCTTACAGTTCCGACCACTCGATCGCCGATGCCCTAGCCCTGGCGGAAAACTTGGGTTTCCCAACCCTGAAACTCCCGATCGGGGACTTGATGGCCACCTTTGAGCAAACCCTAGCGGAACCCTTTGCCCAAACCCAACCGGACGTGACCGAAGAGAATTTGCAATCGCGCATTCGCGGCAATTTGTTAATGGCCCTGGCCAACAAATTTGGCTATTTGCTCATTTCCACAGGCAACAAATCCGAAATGGCCGTGGGCTATTGCACCCTGTATGGCGACACCAACGGTGGCTTGGCCGCGATCGCCGATGTGCCCAAAACCCGCGTCTATTCCCTCTGCCATTGGCTCAATCAGGGGCAAGTGGGCGCGGCTGCCTTTGCGCGGTTGGTGTCCCAGGGGGCGGAAATCGTGCCCAGCAACGTACTGAACAAGCCCCCCAGCGCCGAACTGCGCCCCGACCAACTGGATCAAGATTCCTTGCCCCCTTATGAAGTTTTGGATGACATTCTCGATCGCCTGGTGAATCGTCGGCAATCCCTCGCGGATTTGGTGGCCGCTGGTCACGAGTCGGCCACCGTGCGGCGGGTGATGCACCTGGTTGCTCGGGCTGAATTTAAACGGCGACAAACGCCCCCGGTGCTCAAGGTCAGCGATCAGGCCTTTGGGGTGGGTTGGCGAATGCCGATCGCCAGTTGCTGGCAGTTGAGCGATGCCTAGGGCGTGTCGTCAAATCGTCTGAAACCTTGATTCCGCCGTTGGCAGATCGTGGGGGACAAGGGGCTTAAGCCCCTTGTTACAACGACTGGGATATGGAAAATCAATCGTTTCCGCCGGATGCTAGGAAATGACGACAGGCCCTAGGGTCATCAAAATTGCCTAGGGGCATGGCTTAAGGACCTCAGCATTCTCGGTAAATTTTCCCTTTCCCCGATCGACCCTTGACAGTCGTGGGAAAAGTCATGCTAAAGTAGCAACATCTGAACAAACGTTCAGCTATTCATCTAAAGCTGACCTAAGATCAACTTAGGTTTCAACTTAGACCCCAACTCAGACCCCAATTTTGAGATCCCCACCTCAAACGCCAATCGCGATCAGGTCATGGCTTGGAGTTATTTCTGGAACCCCACGTCGGGCCCAGAACTCGGGGAACCTCCCCCTTGGACAACAACCAACGACCCAGCGACGCACCATCCTCGATCGGGGATCTTAGGGATCTTCAACCCACTCGCCTCACTGCTCAGTGAGATTGCTAGGAGCAACCCATGACGACGACCACTCAAAAATGCGACTGCGGCCCCTGCCTCTGCACCGTGGACTTGGCAACCGCCATCCAAAAAGACGGAAAACACTATTGCAGCGAAGCCTGCGCCAATGGCCATGAAGGCGGCGCTTGCTGTGGCAATTCCGGCTGCAATTGCGGTCAAGCTTAGGCTAGGTTTTTGCCGTAATTTCTGACAGTTCGGATCGGGGCGTGCGGCCGTGCGCCCCCTTTGCGGTTTGATATGGCTGTTGATTTTTGATATAGCTGTTGATTTATGCTTTCAAATTCACATATAAACTCATTTTTTATATCTTAAACTCACGCTTTTATAGGCAAAAATTGGTAGAGACCAATATCAATAGAGACCAATATCGATAGAGATCAATAGATAATCAGTAAAAAATGATCAATAAGTGATCGACAGGTGATCAACAGATATTGATATATAGCAACAAATATTGATTGGCGGTGACGTGCGATCGCGCCTTCGTTGGGTCGATCGACACAATTTGATCATTTAAAGCCATTACAGTTTAAAAAAGACACAATTGAAGTAGAACCTAAGTTCAAGTGCAGCTTGCCAATTGCCAATTCCTGGTGTGAGGATCCCGGCTTGCTCAGACCTGTTTCTGGGCCATATCCCTGAGTAATGTCCTTGGGGAATACCTTTGGTGATCTTTCCGAGAAACATTTCTTAGCGGTATTTCTGGGAAATTTGCTCGCCAGTTCATTGACTTGCAAGCGTCTGAGGAAGGCCGGGAGTTTCGGCAAATAATTGGGAAGCCTCGAAGGATTCTTGGGCGGTAATGGTGCTTGATTGCCATCACCCCAGCCTCCTAGTGCAAATGCAGAATAGAAGGTTCCGCCTATTCCAAACTGAGGTGCGGTTCGTTTTTGCTATGGCACTGAGTGAGACCTTTCTCGATCGCCCGGACATGGGCCACAGCGTTGAGCGATCGCGCGAACAGCGGGCAACGGAAACGGGAAATCTGGCCCAGCGAGTGATGGAGCGGCTGGCCCGGGGCGATCGCTGGCCGCGCATTGCCCAAGCCGCCCTGCACGATTTGCGGCTGCAGTTGGGGGTGGATGCGGTGTTGATTGCCCAGCGGATCCAGAACCAAGGCTTGCAGGTGGTTTATGAATCTAGCCGCCCCGACGAGGACAGCCGCTTGGGTGGGGAGTTGCCGTTGCAGTTTCCGCTGCTGCCGATCACGGTGGTGGAGCCGGTGATTGGGGTGGCAGGGCCGCTGCAAGGGCGATCGCCCCTGCTGTCGCAACATCTCAAGGCCTTGCAAATTCAATGCTTTGTGGCGATTCCCATTGCTCCCCAACAACACCATTGGGGTTGGCTCATGGCCGTGCAGTCGGCTCCAGTGCCGCCCCTGTCCATTTTTGCCCAGCGGGAATTGCAAGCGGTGGCCCTGTCGTTGGCGGTGGGCTTGCGGTTGGAAGGATTGGAGCAGGCTGCCGAAACGCAGGCGGCGGCGGTTCCTGAGCCAGGGTTGTCGGAGTTGGCTGGATCCGACGGATCTGGGGGGGCGATCGAACCGAATCGCTTACAACTTGGATCGACCAAACCAGAATCTATCAAACCAGAATCCGGCAAACCGGAATCTAGCCAACCTGCCCTTGAGCGCCCCTGGAACCGATCGCACCTCCCAACCTTGGCCGCCACCGATCGTGCCTTGATTTATCGCAATCCCGATCGCGATCGGGTCAGTCAGTCCATTGCCCAAGCCTTGCGCCTGACTGAATCGCGCTGGATGGCGGTTTTTCGACTTAATCCTTCTCCTGGCCTAATTTTGGATGGAGGAGGTTTGATTTTGGAAGCCAATGAAGCCTTCACGCGCTTGGCCGGCTATTTGCCAGCGGAAGTGCAAGGCCTCAGCGTGCAGTCACTTCAGGGATTTTTGCGCGATCGGGACTATCAACAAATTCGCTCCACCATCCAAACCGGTCGCTATTACCAGTCGCCGGAACTGGCGATTCACGATCTCAACGGCCAGCGCAAATTGGTGCAACTGTCTGCCGCCCCGATCGAGCTGGACGGCCAAGCCTGTTTGTTCTTAGCCTTCCAAGACATCAGCGACCTCCAGCGCCGGGAAGCCATGTTGCGGGCCTTGGTCGAAGCCACCACCAGCACCGGCAAAGCCTTTTTTGAGAACTGCGTGCGGCTGTTGGCAGAATCCCTGGGCGTTCGCTATGCCTTTCTCACCAGCGTCATGGATCATCGATGCCACCAAGCGGAGGTGTTGGCCTGGTGGAATCAAACGGAATGGGGAACCAGCTTTGCCTATTACTGGACCCATCACCCCTGTGCGATCGTCTTTGGTGGCCAAACCTACACCTGTGGGCAAAGTTTGCAATCCCAATTTCCCCAAGGAACCAACCTGCGCAACCTGGGAGCCGAAAGCTATGCAGGTGTGCCCCTCCAAGACTCCCAAGGCACAACGATCGGGGCCTTGATTGTGATGGATACGCAGCCGTTGCCCGAGGATCCCAACCACATCACCATTTTGCGAATTTTTGCGGCCCGGGCTGCGGCCGAGCTGGAACGGCAACGGGCGAACCGCGCGATCGATCGCCTCAACACGGAATTAGCGACCCGCGCCGCCGAACAGTCCACCGACCTGGCCCACAGTCAACACATGCTGCAAAAAATGGCCGACGCGAACCCCAACATGGTCTATCTTTACGACCTGACCCAGCACCGCACCCTCTACATCAACCATGCGGTGCAGGATATTTTGGGCTACACCCCTCGGGAAATCCAGGCCATGACCAGCGCCATGGTGGTGCGCCTGGTGCATCCCGACGATTTTGAGCGCTTGGCCCATCACTACGACACCGTTTTAAGCTGCACGGATGGGGAAATTTGCGAGCGGGAATATCGAATGCAGCGATCGGACGGGGAATGGCGCTGGCTCTTTGAACGGTTAACGATCTTCTCGCGCGATCGCCAAGGTCATCCCACCCAACTGCTGGGAAACATTGCAGACATCACCCCCCTCAAGGCCGTTGAAGGAGCCTTGCGCCAACTGAACGAACAGCTAGAACAGCGCGTTCAGGAACGCACGGCCCAACTGGCCGAAAGCCAGCGGTTTGTGCAGCAGTTGGCCGACTCCACCCCCAACTTGCTCTACCTCTACAACCTGTTGGATCAAGAGTTGGTCTATGTCAATCAAGCGGTGGAAACCCTGCTGGGCTACTCAGTGCCGGAAATTCAGCGAATGGCCCAAGGTTCCTTTGTGGATGTGCTCCACCCCGATGACTGGTTGGCGCTGCTGCAATATGGGCGCACCTGTGCGCGAACTGAGGTGGGCCAGGTCTTGGAGCGGGAATATCGAATGCGTCATGCCAATGGAGAATGGCGCACCCTCAGCAGTCGGGAAACGGTTTTTAGCTGGGATCAGCAGGGGCGGCCGCAACTGTTGTTGGGCACGGCCAACGACATCACGGATCTGAAACGGCTGTTGGAGGTTTTGCAACGGCGATCGCACCGCGATCGGGTCTTAGCCAGCCTATCCCAGCAGTTTTTGAACGAAGATATTGGCGTTGCCCTGGCCACCACGCTGTCCACGGTGGTTTCCGCCCTGCATCTGAGCCATGCCTGGTTTTGTTCGCGGCCGGCCGCCGGTCAGCCCTGGAGCCTGGATGGCTATTGGTTGCGGCCCACGGATCAGGTGGCTTGTCCGCTCACGCCGGATCCCTCAACCCTGCTGTTGCCGTTGGATTGGTTGAGCGATCGCCTGGATCGCGCAGAACCAATTCTGTTGCCAGATTCTGCGGATCGCTCAAATTCCCTGAACGCTGCCATTGACCACTGGTTAGCCGAACAGGGCATGAGTTCGATCGGGGTGTTACCCATTCACTACCGCAGTGAACTGGTGGCTTGCTTTGTCTTGGCCATGAACCAGCCCGCCGCCTGGGAACCCGGCAGCATCAAATGGGCCCAGCAAGTCGGCACATTGATGGCCATGGCCCAATCCCGCGCCACCGCCGAAGCCGCCCTGCGCCAAGCCAAAGAAGCCGCCGACTTGGCCAACCGCGCCAAGAGCGAATTTTTAGCGAACCTCAGCCACGAAATTCGCACCCCCATGAACTCCATTTTGGGATTTTGTGAACTGCTGCAACGGGAAGCCCGAGACCCCAAAACCCGATCGTGGCTTCAGGTCATGACCCAAAGCGGGGAAACCCTGTTGGCTTTAATTAACGATTTGTTGGATCTCTCAAAAATTGAAGCGGGAAAACTAGTTTTGCACTGGGGCCCCATTCGGCCGCGCTTAGTGTTGCGTGAGGTGGCGGAAATGTTTACGGTGGCGGCCCAACAAAAAGGCATTCAGGTGCAGGTGGCCGTGGCCGATCGAATCCCTGAGTTGATCACCTTTGACTCCGTGCGCCTCCGCCAAATTTTGGTCAACTTGGTGGGCAATGCCGTGAAGTTCACCGAGCGTGGCCATGTCACGATTTCCCTGCAAACCATCCCCAGCCATGCAGTTCCCCAGGCGGCCAACAACCCCGATCGCCCAGCGCCACTGCCACCGCCGCCCAATCATCCCACGTTTGTTAATCCCAACTTTACGGGACAACCCAACCCCGAAGCCCTTCCGGAACCCACGCTCAATCTGCGGTTGACGGTCACAGATACGGGAATTGGCATTGCACCCGACCAGCAGTCCCGAATTTTTGAAGCCTTTATTCAAAGCGAAGGTCAGTGCGAGCGAGAATATGGCGGCACAGGGTTGGGACTGGCGATCGTCAAGCGGCTCACGGCCATGCTGGGGGGCACAATCCAAGTACGCAGCACCTTGGGACAGGGTAGCCAGTTTTGTTTGTACTTTCCGGCGGTTCCGGTGGTTCCAACACCGATCGCGGGGCGATCGAACCCGCATCCCATCGCCCCCGACCCACCCCACAACCCAGAAGCCCTAGAGACTTGGAGAGGGTTAGAGAATTTTGAAGACTGGATTCCGCAAGCACCATGGGAATCAGAGCCGACATTTGCACCGGAGCCGGAACTAAACCGAACAACGGAGTCCACAGGAGATCCGGCACTGGCGTTCAAGGCGTTAAATTTTGAACTGACTCCAGCGCTAGCCCCAGAATTACCCGCAAAATCACCCACAGAATTACCCGCCCAACCGCCTACAGAGCCGCCACCCAATGGCCCCAACCCAGCCCAACCCCCAATCCCAGCCACCCCCCCGACAAACTCAGGGGCCGACCATCCCTCCAGCCTGGACGTGGCGCTGAAAGCTGCTTTGCAACAGGCCGCAGAGCAACCCCCGCCGCCTCTGGCCCCAACGGATTTAGCTGCACAGAGCCGGGCGATCGCCCCGATTCAGCTCACCGAAGCGGCCCCCAATCCCCTGGTGGTGCGATCGTGGCTCTTGGTTTATGAAGGATCCCTGCGCCAAACCATGACCCTGCGCCAGATGCGCGGTTTTGTGGAGCAGTTAGCCCAATGGTCAGCGGCCAGCGGAACGGAGCCTTGGGTTACCTGGGCTAGTCAGGGCCAAGAGGCACTCGATCGCCTGAACACCGCTCAAATTCTGAATATTTTGGACGGTTTACGCACCTTCGCAGATCAGCAAAATCCGCTAACCTCAAGCCCTGCGAACCATTGCCCCACCAGCGCGATCGGGAACCCCATTAGCAAAACCTACCCAAAACCCAACTAACAGGATCACAATCTTGATTAGAGACCTGATTGAGAGCTGACTTGCAAAGAGAATCTATATAACAGTAATAACAGCAGCGATCGCGTTTTCGGCCAGCAAAGTGAGAGCAGATCAGAGATCCTAGGAGGCGATCGATGACCCTAGCACTGGATAGACCAACCACACCACCACTGGCATCTCGCTGGCAGCGCCGTGATGCCACTTGGGCAGATTATCTAGCAGTTCGCGATTCCAATTCAAATTGGCAAAAAATTGCATTTCATCACGATTGGTTGTGGGTCAATATGGGATTTGAAGGGCCGAATCATGCGGCGTTTAGCGATTTGATCACGATGATCTTTGGATTCTGGGCATTTCTCCATCCAGAAGTCACCCTGCAATCCTACGGTCGCTGCCTACTGGAATCGCCAGAAACCCACGCCTGTTCGCCCGATTTGGTGCTCTATCGAGGGGATAATATTCCCCAGTGGCAACCGGGCCAACCGCGTCGAATTAATCTGCAACGCGATCGCCGACCCGACCTGGTGGGCGAAATTGCGGACACCACCCTCAGCCTAGATTTGGATGAACAAAAACAGCTCTATGCGAGTTTAGGGATTTCTGAATATTGGGTGGTTGATGTTAAGGGGTCGCGGATTTTTGCCTTTGGTTTGGATGAATCGGGTCACTATCGATTGTTGGAACAATCACAGGTGTTAGCCGGTTTGCCGATCGCCCTCCTAGAACAAACCCTGGAGCGACTGGCCACGGAAACCAACACGGCCGCTGCGGCTTGGTTCATGCAACAACTGCAAACGCCCCCTAGCAGTCCAGATACTACCCAAACGACAACCGAGAATACTGAACCGCAATCCTCTGTCGAAAATCCATCCGAGCAAAGCCCAATTTAACCGCCAACTGCTATTACATGGAATGTTGATCTTGCCTGCTTGGCGTTGAAACTGCTTGATCGATTTGGAAAGCCCGTAAACCCTAAGAAATGATTTTTTAATCTGTTGGCGGTGATTGAAGCCATGATTCAAAAAATCCACGAGGGTACGATCGATCAGTTTCAGTGTGATCCAAAAACAGCTCGTCTGGCTTCAGTTCATATATCATCCTAGAGAGTCCAGATCATGAACCCCGAAAAGCCACCTGCCTTGATCAGAGCATCTGAAATTGATGCAATGGATGCAGTCAAATTCCAACACCCCCTGAATCCCAATTCAGAAATTGATTTGCGGTTTTTGGGTCGGGTAGCTGGCCTCAAACAGATTGGCATCACGATCGCTCGAGTGCCGCCTGGCAAAGAGTCATTTATTTATCATGCCCACCAAACCGAAGAAGAGTGGGTTTATATTTTGTCGGGTCGGGGCGTTGCGGAAATTGGTGAGGCGGAATACGAAGTGGGGCCCGGAGACTTCATGGGGTTTGGCATTCCGCAACAGCCACACCACTTGCGTAACCCGTTTGATGAAGAGTTGGTTTATCTGATGGGTGGCGAAAACAAACCCTTGGATATGGCTGTTTTTCCGAGGGTGGGCAAGCGGGTCATTGGCGATCAAACCTCGGCTTATCTGTTAGATGAATCGGCTTTGGAATTGTTCTGGAGTAGCGATCGCGCTAACGCAGAGTAGAAGAACTGTTGATCGTCTATAGAAAGTGCCCATAAGAAAGCGGAGACCTTGAGAAGTTACAGAGGCGCTCGCCTAGGCAACTGCTCAAGATCTCCTCAATTCACGTTCGGTTATTCGTTACCCGTTCTAGCTGGGTTCGGCGTAGGCCTCCATGGGCAAGCAGGCGCAAACCAGGTTGCGATCGCCCCAGGCGTTGTCGATGCGGGACACCGGCGGCCAGTATTTCACCTCGCGTGTCCAGGGAGCGGGGTAGGCTCCCTGCTCGCGGCTGTAGGGGCGATCCCAGTTGGCTTTCAGCAGCACATCGGCGGTGTGAGGTGCGTGCTTCAGGGCGTTGTTGTCGCGGGGCATGGAGCCCGATTCGATCGCCCGGATTTCTTCCCGAATTGCGATCAGGGCATCACAGAAGCGATCGATCTCGGCTTTCGATTCGCTTTCGGTGGGTTCGACCATGATTGTGCCCAACACGGGCCAGGACACGGTGGGGGCGTGGAAGCCGTAGTCCATCAGCCGTTTGGCGATGTCGTCCACTTCGATCGCCGCCGATTGTTTCACGCCGCGTAGGTCGAGGATGCATTCGTGGGCCACGAAACCGGCCTCGCCGCGATAGAGCACGGGGAAGTGGCGATCGAGGCGGTGGGCGATGTAGTTGGCGTTCAGGATTGCCAGCTCTGTGGCCCGTTTCAGGCCATCCGCGCCCATCATCCGAATGTACATCCAGGAAATGGGCAGAATGCTGGCGCTGCCGAAGGGGGCCGCCGAGACCAAGCCGATCGAACCGTCACCCGTGGGGGCCTGGGCGATCGCCTGCCAATCGGTGGGGGGCAGGAAGGGAGCCAGGTGCTCTGCCACGCCGATCGGCCCCATGCCAGGGCCGCCGCCGCCGTGGGGAATACAGAAGGTTTTGTGCAAATTCAGGTGGCACACATCGGCTCCGAAATCGCCGGGACGACAGAGCCCCACCTGGGCGTTCAGGTTCGCGCCGTCCATGTAGACCTGGCCGCCCCGATCGTGGACGATCGCGCAGATCTCCCGAATCGCCGTCTCAAATACGCCGTGGGTGGAGGGATAGGTGATCATCAACGCGCCCAGGCGATCGGCGTGCTGGTCGGCCTTGGCCCGTAGGTCGTCGAGGTCGATGTTGCCGTTGGCATCGCAGGCCACGGGCACTACTTGCAGCCCCACCATCACGGCGCTGGCGGGGTTCGTGCCGTGGGCGGACTGGGGAATCAGGCAAACGGTGCGATCGCCCTGGCCCCGGGCCGCGTGGTAGTGGCGAATGGTCAGCAATCCGGCGTATTCCCCTTGGGAACCGGCGTTCGGTTGCAGGGACACGGCCGCAAAGCCGGTAATTTCCGCCAAATCTCGCTCCAGCTCCTCAAACAGAATTTGGTAGCCGGCCGCCTGCGATCGGGGCGCGTGGGGGTGCAGGTTGCCAAACTCCGGCCAGGTGACGGGAATCATTTCCGCCGTGGCGTTCAGCTTCATGGTGCAAGACCCGAGCGGAATCATCGATTGATTCAGGGCCAGATCCTTGGCTTCCAACCGGTGCAAGTAGCGCAGCAGCTCCGTTTCGCTGTGGTAGCGGTTAAAGACCGGATGGGTCAGGTAGTCGCTGGTGCGCGATCGGCTCAGGGCGGGCGGTTCGATCGGTTGCCACCCGTCGCCACCAAAGATCTTGATCAGTTGCTCCAGATCCTGCTCCGTGGTCGTTTCGTCCAGGCTGAGGGCGATCGACCCGTCGGGCAGGTAGCGCAAATTCACCTGGCGCACTTCGGCGGCGATTTGCACTTCGGCGGCCGATCGATGGGGCGATCGCGCCGTGGGTTTCAGGGCGATCGTGTCGAACAGTTGGCCGGTTTCCGCCACCTCGTAACCCAAATTTTGTAGCGACTGGGCCAGACTGACGGTTTGGTGGCGCACCCGCTGGGCGATCGCCCGCAAACCCGCCGGGCCGTGGTAGGTGGCATACATGGCCGCCATCACCGCCAACAGCACCTGGGCCGTGCAAATGTTGCTGGTGGCCTTGTCGCGGCGGATATGTTGCTCGCGGGTTTGCAGCGACAGGCGCAGGGCCGGCTTGCCCTGGGCATCCTTAGAAACGCCGACGATCCGGCCGGGCATTTGCCGCTTGAACCGATCGCGCGTCGCAAAAAAGGCCGCATGGGGGCCGCCATAGCCCAGAGGCACACCGAACCGCTGGGAACTACCGATCGCAATGTCTGCGCCCCAGTCTCCCGGCGGTTCCAGCAGGGTCAAGGCCAACAGATCCGTGGCCACTGTCACCAAGGCATCGGCGGCGTGGGCCTGCTCCACCAGTTGGCGATAGTCCTCGATCGCCCCCAAAGTCGTTGGGTATTGAACGATCGCCCCGAAAATGCCGCGCGCCGTCCAGTCCTCCGCCGTCAGCGATCGCCAGTCCGTGACGATCACCTCAATCCCCAGCGGTTGGGCCCGGGTTTGCAACAAGGCGATCGTTTGGGGATGGCAACCGCGATCGGCCACAAAGGCCCGCGCCGTTTTCGATTTGGTCGCGCCGTAGCTGAGGGCCATGGCTTCCGCCGCCGCCGTCGCCTCATCCAGCAAGGACGCATTGGCGATTTCCAACCCGGTCAAATCACAAACCAGGGTTTGGAAATTCAGCAGCGCCTCCAGCCGACCCTGGGCAATTTCCGCCTGATAGGGCGTGTAGGCCGTGTACCAGCCGGGATTTTCCAACACATTCCGCTGAATCACGCCGGGCACGATGCAGCCGTAGTAGCCTGTGCCAATGAACGATCGCCAAATTTGGTTTTGGCTGGCAATTTCCCGCAGTCGGGCCAGGGCCGCCGTTTCCGTCATGGCCGGGGGCAACTGGAGCGATCGATTCAGTCGAATATCTGCCGGAATTGTCTTGGCGATTAATTGGTCGATCGATTCCAGCCCCATGGCCTCCAGCATGGCCGCCGTTTCGATCGCATCTGGCCCAATATGCCGCGCTGCAAACTGATGGGGATCCGCGATCGGGAATGTTGCCCCAGGGGCGATCGATTGCGAAACAAATCCGCTAGCCACGTTTTTAACCTCCTACTGCAAGAGCCAGGCACAAACCCAACCACCCAACATGCCAAACCATCCATCAAACACCGAATGGCCACCAGCAGCAATATTCGCCGGCCGTTTCTATTCTGATGCCTTTTGCCCAAAGCTCCAGGGTCGCCGGATTCCATCCTGAAGGGGCGATCGAGTCTGCGGGCTTGGCTGGCAAAAAGCCGAGTCTAAGCAAGCAACAGCGCTTGGGAATTTAAAAACTCCTTAAATCTAAACAAAATGAGTCAATTCCAGCAAATTTAAACTTCAAAACTTCCAAAGAACTTTCAAATTAGCCTAAATTTCTTGGGTCACAATCGAAGTCAGATGGTATCCTGGCATACCAATTGTTGTGTGAAGCGTCGTTTGCTGAGCATCTGTCTGGGATGTTCTGCCGTGGACTCGCAGCGCGATCGCGCCTTCCCTAGTTTTTTCCAACTGACGGTCTACAACTATTCATCTAGGAAAGTGGATGGCGGCTATGACGATGGTTCAACATCAACAGCGATCGAGTGGTGCGGCCAAAGGGGCAGGAATCCGCAAAGGTGCTTGGATTCGCCTCAAGTTTTTGTTAATTATTCCGTTTTGCCTGGAAGTGGGCTTGGCTGTTGGTCTCAGTGCCTATTGGTCGATCCAAAATAGCCGCCAGGCCGTTGGTCGAATGGTGGATCATCTGGAAAACCACACGGTCGAAACGGTCGAATCTAAGTTGTTACAGGAGTTGCGGCAACCTCAGCAAATTAATGCCATCAACGCCCAGCTTCTGGCTCGGGATGTGATCTCCTCCGAAGATTTGGGAGCCATCCAACAGCAACTCTGGCAAAGTATGCGGATTTATCCCGGCATGACCTACATTAACTTTGCCAATCCTCGAGGGTTGTTTGTCGGGATTGAACGGCTGAGCAATGGCGATTTGGTCTCAGAGGTGATTGATCCCCAACAGCATTCGGGCAAGGTTAAACGATCGCTGTTGGACAGCAATGGGCAGGTTAAAAAGCAACTAGATTTGTATGATTATGAGCCGCGAACGGACGACTGGTATTTAGCAGGTGTTCGGGCCAAAAGCCCCACCTGGAGTTCCATTTATACCTGGGAGACCGGTGAACCCACCAAGCGGCTGGCGGTGTCTGCCAGCTACCCCGTTTATAGCGAAAAGAATCGATCGCTCAAGGGCGTGATTGGCATTGATTTTCTGTTTGATGCCTTGCAACAACAACTCCAAGCCCTCCACATTACCCCTAACGCCAGGGTCTATTTGTTGGAGCGAGACGGTAAGGTAATTGCTGCTTCTACGGGTAATAGCTTCTCGCAAGAAAGCGGTTCCATTCAGCGCCTGTCGATGGATAACACCAACGATCAGGTCTTGAAATCTTTGGGGGGTCTGGTGCGGGCCAAAGATGGGCAGCTTTTGCAAAATGTGGAGCTGGAAACCCCCTTACAAGATCAGCCTTATTTTGTGCGATCGGCCAGTTGGAATGGTTTAGAGGGCTTAGATTGGCAAATCCTGTTGGCCATCCCCCGATCGGACTTGACCCGGGAAGTGGATCGCAGCACTGAACAAACCATCTGGATTTGTGCCTTGGCCGTGGCGGGATCGGTGGTGTTGGGAGTGGTCACCACCCGGACGATTAGCCGGCCAGTGCAACAGTTGGCCGAAGCGGCGGAACGGTTTGCGATCGATCAAAAACAAACCCTACCGCCCCGATCGCCGATTGTAGAACTCAGTGCGCTCTCCCATTCCTTTGATTCCATGGGTCGGCAATTAAAAGCCTCCTTTGAAAAACTGGAACAGGCAAACGAGCACCTGGAACAAGCCAATTTGGCCTTGGAGCAGCGCGTGGAAGAGCGCACCCGTGAATTGTCGGCCGCCCTCACGGATTTGAAGGACACGGAAGCCCAACTCATTCAGACGGAAAAGATGTCCAGCTTGGGCCAAATGTTGGCCGGAATTGCCCACGAGATTAATAATCCCACCTCGTTTGTCTATGGCAATTTGGACTATGTTCAGGAATATATGAATGGGTTGCTAACGCTACTGGAAATGTATCAAGCAACCTATCCCCATCCCCCTGAAGAAATTAGAGATTACCAGGATGATTTAAACCTCGATTTCCTGGTGGATGATTTGCCAAAGGTGGTGCGATCGATGCGCGAAGGCACAGAGCGAATTCGCAATATTGTGCATGATTTGCGCAATTTTTCGCGCATGGATGGCCAGGAAATGCGCCGGGTGGATTTGCACGAAGCCCTCACCAGCACCCTGATGATTTTGGGGCATCGATTAAAGGGCAATGGCTCGTCGCCCACCATTCATGTGGTGACGCAATACGACGAGGCTTGGCCCGTGGACTGTTACCCCGGTTTGATGAGCCAGGTGTTTGTGAACTTGCTAGTGAATGCGGTGGATGCGCTGGAAGAGGCGGCGTTGCGGGGCCAATGTCCACACCCAGAAATTGTGATTTCCACGGAGGCGCGAGTGAGCGATGGTTTGTTTGTGGTGCGGATTCGGGACAATGGCCCCGGGATTCCGGAATCGGTGCAGCAACGGATGTTCGATCCCTTCTTCACCACCAAGCCGGTGGGCCGCGGCACGGGGCTGGGCCTAGCGATCGGGTATCAAATCGTGGTGGAAAAACACGGCGGTCAACTGATTTGCACCACGGATCCAGCCTGGGGCACGGAGTTCACGGTGGCGATTCCCGGTCAACGTGCCGCCCCCGGTTCGATCGCCCCAGCCACCCAAGCATTGGTCACCGTCGCCGCCTAAAATTAGGGCCTGTCATCGGATTTTGAACCCAAGGGATCGCGCCTACTCCGCCTCGGAGATGGTCGCCAGTTGCCCCGAATCGAAATTCAGCCCCAGGATGACAGCCCCTAAGGAACCCGCGCCACAATCGCTTGCACCACTTGCTCGATCGTCATGCCATCGGTGACCAACTCCCAAGCGTCAATTGCCTTAACCATGGGGGCCACCGCACGGTTGCTGTCTTGGTAATCGCGCTCGGTGATGGCGGCTTCCAGGCTGTCTAGATCGGGTAGGTCGGTTTGGCCCCGATCGCGCCAATCCTGGAGTCGTCGCTTGGCCCGCTCTCGGGGGGTGGCGGTCAAAAAGATTTTCACCTCCGCCTCGGGAAAAACATGGGTGCCAATGTCGCGCCCTTCGGCCACCAGGCCACCACAGTGCCCGATCGCCCGTTGTTGGGCCACCAAGGCCCGCCGCACCTCCGGATGGGCCGCCACCACGGATACTTGGGCCGTAACGGTCGGAGTCCGAATCAAACTGGTCACCTCTTGGCCATTGATCCAAACGCGCTGCTCACCACCGGGGGTCACCGGTTCGCCAAAGCGGATGGTGCAATCGGCGGATAGCTCGGCCATGGCCAGGCGATCGGCGGGATCCAGACCCCGATCGAGGGCCAACCAAGCCACCGATCGATACATGGCTCCCGTATCTAAATAAAGCAACCCCAATTGTTGGGCCACCCGTCGGGTTACGGTGGACTTGCCCGCGCCCGCTGGC
Source organism: Limnothrix sp. CMB-01 (assembly GCF_055193175.1). Classification (NCBI taxonomy): domain Bacteria; kingdom Bacillati; phylum Cyanobacteriota; class Cyanophyceae; order Pseudanabaenales; family Pseudanabaenaceae; genus Limnothrix; species Limnothrix sp. CMB-01. The sequence goes on along the minus strand of NZ_CM143720.1, from coordinate 3,712,129 downwards.
CCATCGATCGCCACAATCGGCCGGCGCGTTTGCAGAATCACATTGTCAATTAGGCGTGCCGATCCCACCTGGGCCGCCACCGCCAACAGGCCCGCCTGCTCCAGGGTTTGGAGAGGCGTGAGGGAGTCGGGATCCACCAGCTCGGCATAGTCCAGGCTCAGGCCCGGCGCTTGGCTCAGGGTCGATCGCACCGGTTCCAGCAGGGCCGCCGCCGATCGCTCGCCGGCCTGGAACTGGGCGATCGCCCCTTGCAGGCTTTGAAAAATGGCCAAGGCCTGCTGTCGTTCCGAAGCGCTCAGGTATTGGTTACGGGAGCTGAGGGCCAAACCGTCGCTCTCCCGGACGATCGGGCAGGTAATTAGCTCCACCGGAAAGTTCAAATCCGCCAACAACCGCCGCAAAATCGCCACCTGCTGGGCATCCTTCTGGCCAAAAAAGGCCAAATCAGGCTGCACCACATTCAACAGCTTGGTCACGATCGTGGTTACCCCTTGGAAATGCCCCGGTCGCGATCGCCCACAGAGCACGTTGGCCAAACCGTCCGGCGGCACCACTTGGGTCAGTTCCGTGCGATCGGCCACGCCCAATGCCGCAGGCGTGGGGACAAAGACCAAATCCACGCCCGCCGCTTCGCAAAGGGCCAAATCCGCCGCCAAATTTCGAGGATAGCGCTCCAGATCTTCTTGGGGGCTAAATTGCAGTGGATTGACAAAGATGCTGACCACCACCCGGCCACATTGCGATCGGGCCCGAGTCATCAGGCTGCGATGGCCCTCGTGCAGGGCCCCCATGGTGGGAACCAAGCCGATCGTGATGCCAGCAGCGCTCGATCGAAACAATTCCATTGCGCAGCGCAAGGCCGCCACAGTTTTCACCACTTGCATACATCACCTGCCGCTTAACCGTTGCTCAGCGCTTTGCCCAACGACAGTTTAGTTAAGCATGTTCGTTAAGCGTGAGTTAAGAAATTTCGGTTGCGATCGGCTGGTCTGTGCTGGCTGGGTTTGGACTGAGCAAAATCCAAGCTGCTGAGCAACATCAAAGCTTGGGCTTACCTGCCTTGAGCCGCAACTGCTCCGTTTCCTGCAAAATCTGCAACGAATCCGCCCGATCGCGCGATCGCTTGATGTAGCTCAACTTCAGCTCTTCCAACAAATCAAAAATCAGCTCTTGCAACTCCTGCTGAGTTTTGGGTTCTGCCAATCCCTGACGAAACGCAGCCGAAGCATCCTCGACTAATTTTTCAAGCAACTTTTCCGCCTCAGGATCAGCAACCGCAAAGGTTTTGTAGGCCTTTTGGGGCACATTAGTGGCAATGGCCGATAGATTGGCCGCAATTTGCCCCGCCAATTGATTTGAAAAATTGCTGAATCCCGGCAAAGCTCGCAGGGCTTGATAGGTTGGCGTGCGAGCCAAAACCGACTCCATTTGATAGGCTAAAAGTTTGGCTAAATCTTCTTGAATTTCCGGCAAAACGCGATAGAGACTCAGTTGCAAAACGCGATCAAAAATCGCCTGAATCTCGTTCACATCATTCACTTCCACATAGGGATTATTCGCCACATCCAAAATTTGCTGGGACAGGCTGCCGGATTTCACCGAACTCTGGAGGCCATAGATAAATTCCAGCACCACCACTTCCGTCAATTCTGAAGCAATGCCCGCCAAAATTCCTCGGCTGATCAGGGCCCGAATGGGTTCCAGATTGGGAAATTGCGCCTTGTTGCTACGAATCACCACGGGAATAATACGCAACCAACGGAAGAAGGGACTAATAAACAACAAATCCCACCAATGGCTGAAGGCGGCGGCTTGCCAACTGAGGGCAGAATAGCGGCGACGAATCCACAAAGTCCGCACCACAAATTCCACCGCAAACAGAATGACAAAGGGCGTATCTAAAATTCCAAAATAGTCGGCGGGTCGCCCGTCTTCTCCAATGCTGCGAAAATAGTTACTTTGCAGTTGGAACCGAATTTCCCGATCAAAAAATCGGAGTTCCCGGGTCCAAGTGCGCGAACGAAGATAGTCAACACTCCAAAAGGTATCAAAGGCGCGTTTGGAGGACTCCACGCCCAGTCGATCGCGCATTCGGTTTTTAATAATTTCCAGGCTACCGGTGCGATCGGACAGGGTAAAAGGATTTTGGTTAATCATTTCCTGGCTGCGATCGCGCAAGTCAGCCAGCAGGGGCGACACCTGAGGCGAGTCAACTCCCCCGCGCTCCAGCACCGTCACCAATTGATCAACCACTTTCAGGTAAGCCTGGGTTTGACGTTCCGGCTCAATCCCAACGATCGGGTCATAAAACAGCCGCACTTCTCCCGGCGGCCCCACCACCTGGCCCAGCAGCGGAACTTCCGTGCCCCAATCTCGCACCAGCAGGGCCGCGCGCAAATACCACGATCGCAGCGGCACATAGGTCATGTGGAACGCCACCAACATCAAGTTCAGCCAAGCCACAAGGATCAGCAGCCGCTCAGTCCACAGCACCAAATGCCAGCGCCTCACAAACTTGACAGCTTTGGCGCGACGGTTCGATCGGGAGGTGGAAGATGGATTGGCAGTCATGCGATCAGCGGCCAGCTCAGAGCTGTGTCTCGTAATTTGCGCGTCATTGGCAAGTCGTCGGCACTGCGCTCGCACAGCACCTATCCCTAACCTGCCTGTTGGTGAACGTTGCGGCTGATTCACCCGGGGCGACCCCGATCGCCGGGATGGCCTGGGGCTGATTCCAAAATGCGGGAACAGCCGATCGCCCTGGGGTCGGGTTGCTCATTGCATCGGGCCCGTCCATATTGCCATTGGGCCCGGCTTGGCGGTGAACTTGACTTGAATTTTGCAAGGTTTTGCAACGCGATCGGCCCGGCCGCCGCGTGAATTAGGCGCAACGGGCCCTCGTTGCGCGGCTAATCAAAGGTTAAAGTCAAAAATTTTCTGCCCCACTCAAGCCATCTGACTCAGCCAGTTGACGATCGCCGAGTTGACAACTTCGGGACGCTCATCATGGGGACAATGGCCCGTCTTGGGAATTGACACAAACGTCACCCGATCGCCCGCCGTTTTCGCCAAATCTTGATAGATTTTGGCTCCCTGAATCGGTGTCCAAGGATCCGTTTCTCCCCACAACACCAACAGGGGCCCGGCAATTTGCGGCAGCAGCGTTTCGGGTTTGGGGCCCGGTGGTGCAGCCAAAATCGAGGCAAAGGTTTCGTATGCGCCCTCATCCCCGGAAGGTTCATGCAGCAAATCCACCAGTTCCGGCGTAACGGCCTCTGGGTTGCCATAAACCTGCTTGAGCGTGCCGCGAATCCGGTGTTTTTGGCGAATTTGATTGAACATAAACCGCCCAATGCCTGGAGTATTCACCACTTGGGCAAACGTACCCATCACCAACCGCAACACCGGATTTAACTCCTCGGGGCGGTGATTTAGCCCCCCGGCACAGTTCAGCAACACCGTTCCTCGGGTACGTTCCGGAGCCGCCGCCGACAACATCAGGGCCAACAGTGCCCCGATCGAGTTACCCACCCACAGGGCTGGCTCTTGGATAAATTCAGCCCAAAAATCCAAAACCAAATCTTGCCAAAGCTCCATGCTGTAATCGATCGGGGGCTTTTGGGAACCGCCGAACCCTAACAGATCGATCGCATAGACCCGGTAGCCGGCCGCGGCCAGCACGGGGATATTTTTGCGCCAATGGCCGATCGAAGCCCCAAACCCATGCAACAGCACGATCGGCTGGCCGCTGCCCTGGGCTAACCATTGCACTCGGTAGCCACGCCACAGCCAGGTTTGAAAGGCCTCCTGGGCCAGGGAGTCAGTTGGGGAAACCAGCGCAGTCATAGGGCTTCGGATTTTCTAAAGTGCTTTACAAATGGGTGAAAAGGCCGGGCAACCGCGACCCAAACCGGCATCGCTCAGACAGGCTTCAGGTCAGCTTTCGATGCCCCGGCTATGGATTCAGCGGGCGATCGGCTCGGCCATCTTGCCCCGTTGTCGCGTCACGGTCTGGGGTTGCGGCCTGATTGGCTTCGTTAAATTCGATTGTAAAGAACTGTAACCGATCGTGCTGGATTTAAAACGCAAAAATCCAGAAAAGATCCTGAAATTCGCTCATCAATTCTCAAAAAACTAGGCCGGCTTGAGGCCAATCAATAGCGCCATTTCCAACCATTTCCAATAGCAATCGACCTGCTGAAAACCAATATCTCGAAACCATTGAAGCTGCGTTTCAACATCTAGCAATTGGTTTGACGGATCATCTTCTTCCGGTCGATAGCCAATGGCTCTCAAAAACTGCTCATGAAGCTGGGGCGTTGGCGAAGCCACATGTTCCAGGTTAGCAAAAATGCCCCCCGGCTCCAATCGTTGAAACACCTCTTGATAGAGCGATCGCTTGCGATCATGGCTGAGGTGATGAATCGCAAAACTCGACACGATCGCATCAAATCGCCCCAACTCTGGCAAGGCTGTATCGAGATTGTGGGCCACCACCGTCACCTTGTCATCGGCCCCAAAGCGATCGCGCACCGCCGCCAACATCGTTTCCGAAAAATCCAGCGCCACGCCTGCCGCCGCCGGGCGATCGACCTTAAGCAATGCTAGTAATCGCCCATTGCCCGTGCCCAAATCCAAAATTCTACGCACGGTTCGCGGCACTTGTTCCAGCAGGGCCGCTTCCCCTTCAGTGCGACGCGGAATTCGATCGGCCCGGGCCAAATAACTCAGGGCGTGGTCTGTGGATTGCCAACGATTTACAGAAATTTCAGTCATCGAATTGATGTAACTTTACGCGCTCAACTCATGCACCAAGTGTATACACCAAACCCATGAACCAAACCCATACACCAGATTCATGCACCAGATTCATGCGCTGGATTACTATGCCAAAGCCTTTTCCAGAACTGGTTTCACAGTGTCCTCGGTTTCCAATTTTTGTCGAACTGGCAACTCAATTTGAATGGTAGTCCCTTGACCCGGCGCTGAAATCACTTGAATTTGTCCTTCATGTTGCTGCACCACCTGATAGGCAATCGCCAAGCCCAAGCCCGTTCCCTGCCCGATCGGCTTAGTGGTGAAAAACGGGTCGAACAACTTACTTTGAATCGCTTCTTCGATTCCTGGGCCATTATCGGCAATGCTCAGTTGCACCCATTGAGAATCAATCACTCGAGTGCTGAGCGTAATTTCAGGATGGAGGATTGATTCATCACTCAAAACATCGATCGCATTGTCTAACACATTCATGAAAACCTGATTGAGCTGTGCTGGATAGCATTCAACTTCTGGCAGGTCGCCATAGCGCTTGGTGATTTTAATATCATCTTCCAAGCGACAATGCTGTAGGCGATAGTTCAACATCAAAAGGGTATTTTCTAGACCCTCATGCAAATCAACGGTTTTGAGATCTGCTTCATCCAACCGTGAAAAATTGCGCAGCGACACCACGAGTTCTCGAATTCGTTCTGCACCCGATTTCATGGAAATGAGTAGTTTAGGCAGATCTTCGATCACGAATTCCAGTTCTTCAATTTTTTCTTCCATATCAACATCAGCTACTTCCTGGGGATATTTTTCCTGATAATATTTCACCAAATAAATCAGATCCGAAACATACTGATCGACATAGCCTAAATTGCCGTAGATAAAGCTAATGGGATTGTTGATTTCATGGGCCAAACCGCCCACCAACTCTCCTAGGCTAGACATCTTTTCCGTTTGCACCAATTGCAGTTGGGCCGCTTGCAAGTCTCGCGTATAGTTTTCCACCCATTCAATCAATTGATTCACGGATTGGGCCAAGGTTCCCACTTCGTCAACGGTCGTGACATCGGCCCGCAATCGGGTGTTGGCATCGTGGGTCACCTGTTGGGCAAGGCTGGCCAGATCTTCGATCGGTTGGGCGATCGTGCGGCTGGTGTAATTACCGAGCAACACCGACACCAACAACGCCAGGAAAATACTCCCGATCGCCATCATCAGCCGAAAGTTTTCGGCCTCGCGCCGTTCCTGAACCGCAGTCAATAGTTCTTGATTGGCATCAATGTTTAAGGACTCCAAAACATTGGTGAAAGCAATGAAGTTATTAAATTCTTGACTGCGGAGCAGTTTGCCAATTTCCGCATCAACCTTGTACTGATTTTTGACGCTACCGGTCAGCGGTTGAATAACTTCAATAGATCGCTGAACAAATCTTGAAAACTCTGCCACCACCGTTGCATATTGCTTAAAGGCAGTTCTATTTTGGGTGAATAGGGGCCGATCATCGATGGCCATTCCCTCTGTTAATTCGCTGACAGTTTCAATTCGTTTGATCAAAGCTTGACCGGCTTTGCGAAAGGTGACCGGATCATGGGTAAAGGGACTCAAGGATTTGGCGGGCAAGTTGGACAAAATATTAATTTGTAAATCCAACAATCGCTTTTGATCTTCGCGATATTCCGCTAATTTTTGGTCGGCGGCCGCTTGGTAATGATTACCAATCAGAATTCCAATTGAGGCCCCAATGATTGGAATACCCAACGCAACCAGATAACCACTGGCAATTTTGGAGCGAATAGCGGTTGGTTTGAAGTTAATCACGGCTGTTTTCCACTGCTGAAGCTGAAATTGAAGCTGCTTGGCCACAGAAAGGAAAGATAAGCTAGAAGAGGCCATGGGGTTTTAGTAGAAATTTGCGTACTGATGAAAGCTGAATTGCGCCCTGGTGTTCCTAATAAACTGCGGATCTTTCAGAATAAAGGAAAGTGACAGATTAAAGATCTGATTAAACATCGGCTGAAGCGGCTGATTTTGCCTAGTCCTAAGTACAAATACATATTTGTTTTTGTTATTAATTTTTTCTTAATTATCTGATGCTCCCGATCATACCGCAGTTATTAGGCCCCTGTAACGGGCTATGGATCAAGTTGGGTTGCAGACACGATTTCATCGCCATCAGTGGTGGCAATGAAAATCAGGGGAACTTCATGAAAACTATACAAAATGCAGCGATCGCGCTGTTTTTGGGCGGTGGCACAAGGGGGAGTTTTAGCGATCGATCCGTCGAAATTGCTTGTCGTGATGTTGATTCAGAATTCGATCGCTCGCCAAACGCCATAACCGATCGAGGTAACAGGCGGGAATGGAAAGATACAGAACATCGTGGGCCCCCAAAACGGTTCGCAGCAGTTCCCAGCCGTGGATGGTGGCGTGGTCGGGGCGCTCCAGGTATAGCGGCACAAAGTCGAGGTGAATGGCCGCAGTTTCCACATCCAGACCGCAAAGGGGATGGAGCGGAGTAATCAGGGTTCCGAGGGCCACCCATAGCCGATCGCCCGTGACCCCGCTGCCCAAGATCCGCCCTCCCAAGGCGGCCGCCGCAAAGGCCGGCGCAGCAAGCTCCACGGGACTGAGCACCGTTTCAAATTCAAAAACCTGCTGCATCATCATGGCTGATTGGGGATCCTGATTGCGCAACACAATTGCCAGCCGTGGGGCGATGGTGCGGGCATTTAGCCCAATCTCCAGGTTAGCCAATTCATCTTGAGTTGTGGTTAGGAGCGCTTCAGCACGCTCAACCCCAACGGCAACTAAGGTTTCTGGCAGGGTGGCATCCCCAATCACCACGGGGATTTGCAGCGATCGGGCGGTGGCCAAAAATCGATTATGGGGATCTTGTTCAATCACCACCACTTCGCAACCTTGGGCCCGCAGTTCCCGGGCGGTTTTGAGGCCCAAACCTCCCAACCCGGCCACAATGAAGTGGCCGCGTTTGGGCAGCCGCACCACCTCCAAAACCTGCTGAAACCGAGTTCCCAAGATGTAATCGTTCAGCAGGGCGTAGCAAATCCCGACAATGCCAGCGCCCACCAACATCAACAGAGCGGTGTAGATTTTGAGGGCATCGGGGGCCCGATCGAGCATATCTTCCTTGCCGCCGGCCCCGGTAATTGTGCCCACGGCAAAATAGAACGCTTCAATCAGCGATAGATGGGTGTTGGCAGCCACGTCATAGAGAATGGTGGACACCACAATCGCCAGCAACAACACCACAAAGGCGATCGCTGCCGGGCGGCCTTGGTGACCCAAGCGCCCCAAACCATCAAGAAAACTTTGTAGCCGTTGGCGACGTTTCAGTTGGGACGGTCGGCGCGTGGGGCGCGTGGCCACAATCAGCCGATCGCCCACTTGCAGTTCCCGGGCCAGGCTGAGGGCGGCCACCAAGTTGGGGCGATCGGCAAAGCGCACATCGCCTCGTGGCTCATCGGGATAACCCTGGAGATCCCGGGGAAAATCGCGTGCGGCCTCGCGATGGCCCTCGCGATGGCCCTCTCGGTGTGGGTCTTCTGCTTCGTAACGATGGCTCACTCGATCGACTGGCGTAACTGGCAAATAGTCGATCAGCATCCGATCCCGATCGTCCCACAGTTCCGAAAGCCGTCGCCCCAACCAGGGATGGCCAAAATCGATCGCCTCTTCCCGCATCGGCCAAAGGCGATCAAACAGTCGCACTTGCCCGATCGCCCGACTGCCCAAGGCCGCAAACACAAACGCCGGAGCCGCCAAGGCCGACACGCTCAAACTATTGTGATCCGCCAAGGTGGAATCCAGGCGATCGCCCAACTGAGCGTTATAGAGGCGATGCACCACCCGCAAATTTGGGTTTAACAACCGCGCCTGCATCAAGATCGCTAAATTTTGCGAGTCCCGATCGCCCACCAACACCAGGGTTTGGGCCGTAGCAACCCCCGCCGACAGCAACACCGCCGCCGAAGTGGGATCCCCCACCACCACCTGCGCATTGTTCACTCCCGGCAAAGGGCGATCGCTAATGCCCGTGACCGCCGCCCCCTGCTGGTGCAACAAATTAAAAACCTTGTAACCCGTGCGCCCCAAGCCACAAATGATAATTCGCGGTTTCATGGCCCCCGGACAGACAGCGGCGATCGCTTCACACGCTGGGTTTCCAACCATCGAGTATGGTGCAGCCGTTGCCGCCGTTGCTGTGTGCCAGACTACCTGTTGCGGCCTGCGGGACTGGTTGGAAGCGATTGAGTCATCGTTTCTGTACAAAATCGATCCAAAAAGACCGACCCCAGCGGGGCTACACCAAAGTCAACCCTGTAGGGGCGTACGGCCGTACGCCCCTACCCGGATTTTTTCGGTATTAAGTTGAAGCCAATGATCAACGCCCACACCGTCGGATCTCAACAGGACAACCACGCAAGTTTTGGAACAAACACCATCAGCCAAAGTCATTTCACAAAGTCATTTCAGCCAAGGTTTTGGGTCTCCTCGATCGCAATCGCTTCAGACCAGCCATAAAAAGCCAGGGCACAGTTGCCATAGGTCTTGACCCGATCGCACCGGAGCTGGCCCACCTGAAGCGGCGGCTGCCACTGTCGAGGATTAAACTCAACGGCACATTCACCCGCCTCCGCCAACAATTGCGCCTCAGCCACAACCTGCAAAACCGATTCATACAGATCACCGGCATAGGGCGGATCGAAATAGATGCGATCGAACCGTTGGCCCCGCAACCGAGCCAAGACCCGTGGCGCATCTCCCCGCACAATTTCAAACCGTTGGGGCGATCGGGCAATGCGTTGCCAATTGTCTCGAATCACTCCGCAGGCTTGGGGCAACTGTTCCACCCCCACCACCAAAGCCGCCCCCCGCGCCAGGGCCTCCGCGCCCATGGATCCGGATCCGGCGCAAATGTCCAGCCAACGACAACCCCCGATCGCTCCTTGCCAAATTTGAAACAACGCCTCCCGCACCCGCGAAACAGTCGGCCGAGTTGTTTGGCCAGGTAGCGTTTTCAGCGATCGGTTACCGTAAATCCGAATGGCCATAGAACAGGTTAACGACAGCGAATTCTGAAGGAACATCTGAGCAGTCACTGAGGGGACTTGCAAAGCTGGCAAATTGCCAAGAATTGTTTGAAATTCTCAATTTCCAGGAAGTTCCTGCGCAAAATTAGCACACAAAGCATTGAGAAATTCATCGAAATTCATCGATTTATCACGGAGCGATCCCAGCTCTCAGGAAACTTCCCTATGCTGAAGGTAAGCCATTTCATTCCCTCTTAATTGATGGAGCCGGAGGTTAGGTTATGCAATTCTGGACTTCGCTCTCATCCTCAATGCAATACGTCTTGGAAGGCTTTGGTGAAATTTTCGCGCCCGACCACGACGACTATCCCGCAGTTGGCGTGCAGCCTTTTGAAGATGAACCCTATCTCGGCTCCAATTGGACTGAATAGCCCAGAGAGCTGATCCCCAAGGGTTAAGTTAAGTGTTTGATCACCTGCCTAGCGCTCGTTGGTTTTTCTCCTCGTCGTGACTGAATATTTAGGGGTATTGGGACTCCTCTAGGAATGAGGTTCTTAATGGGTTCAGTGGCAATTCTCCGCCATTAATTGGCTAATTCATGTGGCTGATTCATGGGCGATCGACTGCTGAACCCGGTTGATGAATATCAAACTAAGCGATCGAGAAGCGTCCAGTTTCTCGATTTCTTTTTTGTCGCTTTTTATCTTTTTGTGCTTATTTGTGTTTATTTGCACCTATTTACGGCTATTTATGCTTGTTTTTAGCTGATTTTTGCCCATGCCCTTAGGTCTCTTGGCGGGCCCCCAGTCAACCATCGCCCTAACCCCCGGCCCGTTGCCCCATGCCCGAAGCTTGATGGCCCGAAAACTCAGCCTGTGGATCTCAAGGTTGGTGAACGGGGGGTATCAGATCGTTAAACTCTGTTGCATTCTCGTTATAGAAGCTTGGGGCACGCCCAGCCACAGGAAACCCCCGTGATAGGATGACATCCAATCTTTGGGCGGCCAGAGCGGTTTTTGCGGTTTATTGCCCCCTTTCGCCTCTGCCTATCTGTGGGCAGCTCGGTGAATGATCCAATTAATAATCGATGGGTGATCCAACGGTTATTGAACAGAGACGGGTTAATCCGTTCAGTGGACGGGAAAAACCCAACGGCGGCAGTAACCCACGTTAATCGCGTGGCTTTGGAGTCCAGAACAAAATCGCAAGCCTTCTCAAAGCTCCTCGCCTTGATTGAATTTTGAGTTCTGAATTAGACCCCTCTGTGAGCCATTGGCCAATGCGGTTGGATCTAAGGCGCGATCGAAATTTCATCAGGACGAGGGTGATGTCGAAGCCTCAGCCACACGCGTAATTAGGAGAAGCTGTTCGTGTTACGGGTTGCTGTTGTTGGCGGCGGGCCGGCCGGTTCCTCAGCCGCAGAAACGCTCGCTAAAGCTGGAATTGAGACCTATCTGTTCGAGCGCAAGCTGGACAACGCCAAGCCCTGCGGCGGCGCAATTCCCCTATGCATGGTTGGTGAGTTTGAACTTCCTCCGGAGATCATCGATCGCCGCGTGCGGAAGATGAAGATGATCTCACCGTCCAATATTGAGGTGAACATCGGTTCAACCCTCAAGCCTGATGAATATATCGGTATGTGCCGCCGGGAAGTCCTGGACGGGTTCATGCGCGATCGGGCGGTGAAGCTGGGGGCGAACCTGATTAACGGCACGGTACACAAGCTGGAAATTCCCAGCAGTGACAAGGCTCCCTACACCCTGCACTATGCTGACCACTCCGATGGTTCGGTGGCGGGCGTGGCCAAGACCCTGCAAGTGGATTTGGTGATTGGGGCTGATGGGGCTAACTCCCGGATTGCCAAGGCGATCGACGCGGGGGACTACAACTACGCGATCGCCTTCCAAGAGCGAATCCGTCTGCCCGAAGACAAGATGGATTACTACCAGGACTTGGCGGAAATGTACGTCGGTGACGATGTTTCCCCCGACTTTTACGCCTGGGTGTTCCCCAAATATGACCACGTGGCAGTGGGCACGGGCACAATGCGCGTGAACCAAGCCCGGATCAAGGAACTGCAAGCGGGCATTCGGGCCCGGGCAGCCAAGCGCCTCGAAGGTGGGCAAATCATCAAGGTTGAAGCACACCCGATTCCGGAACATCCCCGCCCTCGTCGGGTGGTGGGTCGTGTGGCCCTGGTGGGTGATGCGGCCGGTACGGTCACCAAGTCTTCTGGCGAAGGGATTTACTTCGCGGCCAAGTCGGCTCGGATGTGTGCAGAAACCATTGTGGAATTTTCCAACAAGGGCCAGCGCGTTCCCAATGAAGCAGATCTGAAGCAGTATCTGAAGCGTTGGGATAGGCAGTATGGTGCAACCTATTTGGTGCTGGATCTGCTGCAACGGGTGTTTTACCGTTCCGATGCGACGCGCGAAGCCTTTGTGGAAATGTGCGAAGACATCGATGTGCAAAAGCTGACCTTTGACAGCTATTTGTACAAGACGGTTGTGCCTGCCAATCCGCTGACTCAACTGAAGATTACGGCGAAGACGATCGGGAGTTTGCTGCGGGGTAGTGCCCTAGCTCCCTAGTCCAGCTTCCTGAGACGAAGCCGGATTGGACTGAAGATTCATCAGCGCTCGGCCTTTGGGCTGGGCGCTTTTTAATGAGCAAATATTTTGAATGAGCAAATGAATGGACAAATAATTGTGATCATGAGGAAGTAGTCATAATCAAAGGCCGTAGTGGGCATTGCCTACCTCATCATTGCTCCATGGCATCTACGATATGTCGCACCAAGTGTTTTGGGTAAAGGCTGTAATTCATGATCAAAAAAGTGTGGAGACCTGCTTAAAACAGGCCTCCACTGCATTGCTGTTGTGAATACAGCGATTGAATTAAGTTTGGAATTGCGATCGCAAGGATGCACGAATGCCAAACACAGGTTCAAATTGAATGGGACGATCGAGCGGGTCGATCGGGGCCAAATCAACCTACAGATCGAACTGATTGCCGCGACGATATTGCTGATAGGCTGCGAAAAACAGGCCACTCAGCGTCACCAAAATCAGACCCAAGACAATACCGAGCAAGCGAGGTTCGATCACGGCGGATTCTCCTTCCCTAAATCGTCTAAAATATTAAGTCATTTTTAAAGCACTTAGTCAGATTCCAGCAGTGAAGACTGCGGATCTGGTGCGGTGGCTGTTCCCGATCGGGCAACGCGCCCTCCGATTTTACCGGCTTCTCAGCCCGAAAACTGATTCTGTCCTGAGTGGGCGAGTAGGGGGGGAACTTCGGCGGCCCGGGGGCAACCTTTGAGCTATGTTATTAAATGAAAACTTTCATGTCGGTTCCTCAGCAACGCGATCGCCTTGGAAACGCCAGTTAATCAGTCCCCAGTCCAACCTTGGGCGCGTCGTACCCTTGCGATCGCGATACTCCTTGTCCTGTCCGTTTTGCTGATGGTCTGGCCCCTGCGCCAGTGGTTTCAGCCCATGGATCCCTACGCGGAAAGTGTCTTAGCTTTGCAGGGCGATCGCGATCGGGGAGCAGCAATTTTTTCCATGAACTGCGCCGTTTGTCATGGGGCTGATGGCGCGGGTCATGTGGGCCCCAGCTTGCTTGATGTGGCCAGCCGAAAATCAGAAGTCGCCCTGATTGAACAGGTGATTAGCGGCAAAACGCCCCCCATGCCGCAATTTCAGCCCGCTCCCCAGGACATGGCCGACCTACTGCGCTACCTAGAAACCCTCTAGCAGTCATTGTTTGGCGTTTGGTTTAGCTAGTGGCTTAGTTGGTGGCTTAGTTGGTGGCTTAACTTTCGGTTTAACTTTTGGGCGAACGATGGCCGCTTTCATGAACTAACGTACCAAAACAAGGGAAATCGATTGTTTGGTGGTTCATCCGGCTTAAGATCAGTCTAGGGCTTGGAGGAGGTTTAACCGTGGAAGTACTGCATATTTCACAACCGGCCGTTGCCCAAATGACTGAGCAAGATGTGGCCGAGTTGGCGCTCCGGCTGGAGCGGGATGATTATGCCACGCCCTTTGAGGGGTTGCGAGACTGGCACTTGCTGCGGGCGATCGCCTTTCAGCGGCCAGAGCTAGTTGAGCCTTACATCTACTTACTGGATTTGGAGGCCTACGACGAGTCTTGAGCTTTGCCGAGTCCCGTGGGCGGCTCGCAGTGGCAAGGGTCAAGCAAATCGCCAGCCAATCACTACCGATACTTTTTTGCTAACGGATGCTAACAAATGCATAAGTTGAGATGGTCTCTCAACCAAGGCGTATCAACCAATGCCCGTAGGAAAATCCCACGAGCACCATTGAGATCCCGATTCATTGACCGCCCATCAACCTTCGATTTGATGACCCGAGAGCCGCCAATCTTAACGATTTCACCTGTCCACGAAACGGTTTTAGAGGTGTAGGCTTCATTGATGTTGGTCAAGGCAATCTTGCCCAACTCCCAAGCTTTCCACTCTAAATGTCTCTTGAACTGGTAATGCGATAGGGTCAACATTTGCCGCACGGTTTTCGACTTAATTTTTCGACGTGATTTGCTCACCATTTGAGAAGATTCAAAGCTGGGCAGCAAAATCACATCAAAGTTTTCAGTCAGGAACCGTGCGGTTTTGTGGTGAAGTTCTTTCACCAGATGTTGCACCTTGGAGCGCAGGCGATCGGCGGCTTTCTTAAGGCGACGCTTTTGAGCTGATTTAGCCTTGGTAATTTTGGAAATCAGGCGATCCAGCTTGAAGCACAGCTTTTGAATCAGCAAGTTCGAGTCATTGCCAATCCATCCGTAGGAGGATTCAGCAAAGAAGGTCATGAATGTGCGAACACCGGGATCTAAGGCAACCACTCGCCCTTGGTTTTCGGACTGAATGGGTTGCACTTCTGTTGAGGTGATCAGGTAATACTCACCATAGGCAAGTGTTAACCGACCATCGCTGAAGCCATCAGGAATTGATTCTTTCAGGGTCGCTTTCCCTAAGATAGTGTGATAGACACCGTTTTCACTGATGGCTGATTTGGGGATGTAGATCGTTTGCTGTCGATCTTTTCGACTGCGGAAACGGCACTTTCGAATTTGCCCATCTGTCTTGAAGCCCTTTTTAGCTTCTCGAACGGCAGTGCAAGCATCTTTGACCGCAATCTTTTTGATCTGGTAGGGAACTGACTTAGCCCATTCAGGAAGCGCACCCAAGATGATGGGTGCAACTGCCATCCAATTGGCTTTGGTTCCCGGCTCCTGAAGATGCTTGATTGTGGCGTTGTAGACGTATCTCGAAACGCCAAACCATTGTTTCAGGAGTGCTTTTTGATCAGGGCTTAGGAAGATTCGGATCTTCCTGGATCGCCTTGCGGTAGCTTCTGAGTCCGGGCATTCGACGAGAGAAGAGGTGAAGGATGGCGAGCAGATCCGCTGTGAGTTCGGATTCTGGGCAGTGAACAGATGGGTCGAGAACCATGAGTTCGCCACCGTTTTGTTGAACCATGAACTCGAACAACTCGAATCCGAATCGGCAGAGTCGATCGCGGCAGGCAACCACAATTTGGAGCTGATCGCCGCGCATGAGTCTGACCAGTAGGGATTGCAGTCCTTTTCGCTTGAAGTTGAGACCTGATCCGATGTCTTGGATGATTTCGGCATCGGGGTAGCGATCTCGCATGAACTGGATTTGTCTTGCGAGATCGTCTCGTTGCTTGGCAGAACTGACGCGGCAATAGCAAACGACGATAGATCGAGTTGCCTTGCGTCCATATGACTCGACGTTGTAGAGTCGCTGGCCCGCCTCGTTTCGGATGGACTCGATCTTCCCTTCATCTGCGTACTTCCTTAGCGTATTTGGATGCAATCCCAGAAATTCGACCGCTTTTCTGAGAGGAATGTATGCCATGCCTAAATATTGGCATATGTTAGCGAATGTTAGTAAATCAATTACTGTTGATCAACCGCCAGCCAATCACTAAAGGAGTTGGGGGCGGGTTTTTGGGCCCGCTGAATGCTCAGGTGCTCAGGTGGAAGCGCGGCGGCGAGGACGGCGCTTGCCCGTCACATAGAGAACGATGAGTGTGCCGATCGGGGTGGCCGCGAAAGCGCCCGCCATGCCCAGGGTCAACAAAGAGACCGGGAAAGTCACCGCCAAAGAAGCCAGGGATCCCAAGGCTCCACCCGCCAAGGCGCTGCCATAGGCCGCAACGAGGCTTTTGCGCAGGCAACGCCGACCCAAGAGCCTTGCTATGGCACCAATGAATAGCCCGATCGCCCCCACGCCAATGGTTAGCGTCGCGACAACCAGAAGGGTAAACAATACGGGGCGATCGAGCAGCATGGGCGAAGGGGCTTGGGCAAGAAATACGGGGCAAGAAATACGGGGCTAATGGGGGTTGGCGCTAATTGGAGTTGCATGAATGGGAATTAGCGCAACGGAGCTGCGTTACTCTTCGGTTTGAATAGGCAAAGTTGCCAGGGCTTGCAGCCATTCCAGCGCCGATTCAAGAACCCCCCGATTAGCCGGGAACGTAATGCGCGATCGGGCTTCTTCTGCTGTCAACCAAGCACTGTCTTGGATTTCCTCCGGTTGCAGGTTGGTTTCCCGATCCAAAACCCAAGCAGGAAAATAAGTCACCGTTTTTTGCACCAGTTTATTCTGTCGGCAGTAGGTTTCCACAAACTGCACATCGGTGACGGGAGTGCAATGTTGAATGCCGGTTTCTTCGGTAAATTCCCGAAGCGCTGTTTCAAGGGCACTTTCGCCCGGCTCCGCATGGCCCTTGGGAAACGCCCAATGTCCTGCCCGGTGCTGCACGAGCAAAAACAAAACCTCTGCTCGATCGCCCGACTGGGGCAAATAAATCGGCACAATTCCAAAGGCTTCTTCGGTCACAGGCTGGGCATCCGTCGGCACGGGAACATCTCCTTGGGCGAGTGCCAATCTAAAAAAATTATCCGGGTCTGAATCACGTGGGTCTGAATCGCTTGGGTTCCAATTGCCCCCAATCACGCGATCGCGATCCAAACCACTTGCCGTCTAAGCACGATCTCAACAACGCGATCTCAACAACGCGATCTCAATAGCACGATCTCAACAAACAGCTTAACCAAAAACATGCTCTCAACAGCAGTTCCGTCCCTCAGCACCGCTGTTCGGTGAATCTCCGGTTGGTTGTTGAGCCTCGCTCAGGATAGTTGCACAGAGTAATCCAGCCCTCATACCCAGCGTTCATACCCAGCGTTCAGACCACATCAAATTGTGCCACTTGACCAAAATTATGGCGTTCTTGGGCGGGCGCAATGAGCCATCGATCAATCGTTTCTGCAAACCCGATCGGGTCATTCAGAAAGGGCCAGTGATTGCCGGGAACCGTTTGCACCGTCAGCCGCTCGCAGAACTGATGGAAATCGCGAGTTTGCCAAGCAAATTGATTCAAGCCCTGTTCCGGCAAAATCAACAACGTGGGCAAGGAAACTGACTTTTGGAAGCCCGCAATTCCAAGCACATCTTCAAACACGCGATCGCGCGCCAGCAAATCTAGTTTGCTACCCCAAGTACCATCATCTTTCTGTTCCAGATTTGCCGCAAAGGCCGCCGCTTGCCAAGGATTCCACTCACGATATTGCTTGAGTTGCCGAGCACAGTCTTCCGCTGAAGTTTGATCCGGAAACGGGCCCGTTAGCTTCAAAAATGGTAGGGTTCGATACAAAATTGGGAAGCTTAAACGCAACCAATCAGGCATTTTGCCAATAAAAAATGGATCAACAATGACTGCCTGCTGAAATCGCTGGGGCAGATCCTGCATCCAACGGGTGGCAACTTTGCCCATCCAAGAGTGGCCAACTACCGTCACCCGAGACCAGCCCAGGTGATTACAAAGGGCTTCCAAGTCTTCGACGATTGCTTCAGTGGTGTAGGGGCGATCGCCCTTGCTGCTGTTCCCATGGCCGGGCAAATCCGGCGCAACCACGCCATAGCCTTTTTTGGCCAGCTCTTGGGCTGCTCCTTCCCAAACCGCCGCACAATCGCCCAGCCCGTGCAACAGCAGTAGCGGTCGATCGCTCAGATTTCCCCATTGCCAATAGGTCAGAAATTGATTCGATCGGCCAGGTAACCCCAACTGTTGTTGGTCATTCATAATCAGACCCGCTGTAATAGCTTGTAGTGCAACTTGACAAGGAACTCGATCACTTCAGCGTCACCTCAGCTCAGCATCACCTCAGTCCAATCATGGGTCTTGGGTCTTGAGCACTTAGTCTTAAGCATTTAGTCTTGAGCACTTAGTCTTGAGCGCCCAGCCTTAAGCACTTAATTCTGTGCCTAGTCTTGAGCGATTCCCCCAAGACTCTTTTCCAGACAATACCCAAGGGCTGACCCACCATTCCTGATTGTTCTAAAATCCACCCTGGGTTCATTCTATCTAAAGACCTTCTATCTCAGAAATTTCCCTTGAGATCGATTAATCTCCAAGGCATTTGTGTTTTTTTGCTGGATTCTTAAAAGGTTAATGGCTCAGCCTCTTTCGCAGAACCATGGCCCCATGATTGCAGAAAAGATGTAGAGGTTGCCCCAGTGTTTTCCATGGAGCTGCAACGAAGCTTGAACGAAGCTTTGTGGATAAAAAAGCACATTTTCTTCTCTAGTCTGCACCTAGGCTAACCTTTTAGAACAAAATGCTTGCGTTTCTTGGGGGGGCTGAACGATCGGCAACTTCCTAGGATTCAGCGTTCGTCATTCTGGGGCTAGCTTGCTGGTCAGGAGTGGACGGAGCGAATTTTTTTTTGTAGAGTCGGTGACGTTATGTCACGTTGACGGGCGCTAACGCTCCACCGCCCATGCCGCCACGCACCTTGCACCGTCCTGCTTTGCCCCCAGCTCGATCGAACCACGGCTTCTCACTTTCCAAGCCTCCTTCCCTGCCCCTGACTGGCGAGGCTTTGGTGCGCAAGGCCCGATCGCCCCGGGCCCTCGCTCGCGCCCACTGGCAATTGGCGGCGATCGCGGGGTTATTTGGAGTGGGGCTGTTGTCAGCAGAGGCGATCGCCCCTTGGTGGCAGCGCCCCCAGCACACCGCCACCACCAGCCTTGACGCGCCTCCCAGCGCGCCCCCTGCCGAAATCATCGAGGATTCTCGGCGACAGATTGCTGAGTCGGCAGCGATCGTTCGTGGCCAAGCCGACCCAAACTGGCAGCCGCAGATGCGCCCTGTTCAGCCCTTGAACGTGACGAACTATACTGCCCAGGTTCAACGCCAAAGCGCCAACGCGACTAGCTATTACAGCAGCTATCAGAACAGTAATAGCTACACCAATTACCAAAATTCTTCAGACAATCGATTCAATTCTGCACAGCCAGCGGCCAACCGTCCTGCTAACCGGAACTCCCCAACCAATAGCCCAACTAACTCCAGCAATTTCAACAGCTATAGCAACTACAACAACAGCTACAGCAACGGTTACAACAACGGTAATCCTGTTCGTAATAATGGTAATAATTCCGGCAGCAATTACAACAGGAATATTAACCAGGTCAACTCCGTTGGGAACTATGCCGGGGGCTACAATCCCAACTATGTCAATCCCTATGGCAACTCGGGACAAGGCAATCAATGGGATCGATCGGGCCGTCGCACCTCATGGCAACAGGGTTCATTTCCCGTCGAGAACTTCCAGACCTATACCTCGCCCTTTGGCTACCGTCGTCGGGGGGGCAGCGTGGAGTTTCACAAGGGCCTAGATCTGGCCGCCCCCAAAGGTAGCTATATTCGCAGTTGGTGGGCCGGCCGAGTCATCCGAGTGTCTGACGGTGGGCTGTGTGGCACGGCAATCACGATCCAGTCCGGCGCTTGGGAACACACCTACTGTCACATGATGGGGCGGGTGGCCACCTGGCAAGGTCGCCGCTATCTGAGCGATCCCGATGGGGGATTACGTATTTTCCAGGGGCAAACGGTGACCACGGGGATGCGGGTTGGGCGTGTGGGCATGACGGGCCGCACCACGGGGCCGCACCTGCATTGGGGTATTAAATACGGGAAAGATTGGATTGATCCGGCCTTGGTGTTGCGAGCGATGTATCAGCAACAGGCCAGGAACTAGCCGAAAATTTTGCAGTCTAGTCCAGAGTTCATCTAGCCCCCAAAGAGTCTACCTAGCCAAGAATGTGCAAACTCAAAAATGTGCTTCTAGGCTTCTATTTACCTGAATTTGCCTTCCTGGATTTGTTTACCTGAATTTGGTGGGCACTGCCCACCCTACTAGCGTAGCTGCCTCAATTCGCTGGGTTAAATTATATGGCTGTTACCGCCGCCAAATCGTTAGGCAGCAAGGGGCTTAAGCCCCTTGTCCCCCACGATCTGCCAACGGTGAAATCAGGGTTTCAGGCGATTTGACGGCAGTCCCTAGCGCTTTTGAGGAGTTTTTTGGCGGCGGCGATCGCGCCACTCAGCGGCCGTTAGGTACACAATGCCGCCCGTAACCACCACCATCAAGCCCATGGCCACGATCGATAAAACGGTTAAGGCCGAAGTTTCCACGGGAATCCTCACCAAAAATCAAAAATCAAGGGTCAAAAAACAAGATAAAGCCACTTAAACAAAACTGTCGATCGAGGGTGTATGAATCAACCCGATCGACAATCTTTATTGATCCCTGAAATGCATTCTTAAACATCGAGCTTCGGCAACAGACTTGGCCACAGCCCCGGGAACTTAGAAGCCGTTGCGGCCCCAAATCACCATCGAAATCGAGAAGGTGAAAACCGTCAGCAAGCCAACCCAACCGAGGGTGATGATATCCATGATGTCCGTCCCCTATGCGTTTGCGTCAAAATTTTCCGCCTTTGATGGTATCACCCGCAGGCGATCGGGGACAGCCTTGGCGCGACACTTTGCCATCGGCCAGACGAGTGCCGCAAAGGATCGCCTTTTCCAGATTGGTATCCGTCAGGTCTGCGCCGGTTAAGTCCGCGCCGCTGAAGTCCGTTTGGCGCAGGTCGGCTCCTCGCAAGATGCTGCCCCGTAGGTCGGCCTGGTTCAAGCGGGCATAGGTCAAGGAAGCACGGGTTAAGTCGGCTTGGGATAGGTTGGCGCGGGTGAGGTTGCTGTCTCGCAAGTCCGCTTCGGTGAGTTCGGCCTGGTGCAGGATGCTGCCTTCGAGCGATGCGCTAACGATTGTGGCGCGGTTGAGGCGGGCTGCCTTCAGGTGGGCCTGGGCGAGGTTGGCTCCGCTGAGGTCGGCGTTGCTGAAGTTGGCATGGTCAGCACGCACCTGGGCAAAGCTGGCCCCAATTGCCCGGGCCCGGGTCAAGTTGGCCCGATCGAGCAAAGCCCCTTGTAAATCAGTCCCCACCAAATCCGTGTCGCCCAAGTAGGCATCGCTGAGGTTTACCCCCGCCAAGTTGGCATAGCTGAGATCGCAGTGGCGGCAAACGGTGTTCCGAAACAGCCGTTGCAAATCCGTCAGGCTCTCGGCCCGTACCGGCAACGCCATTAACCCCCAACCCCACAACAACACCCCCGCCATCAGCAACCCTCGCAGCACTTGGGCGGGGCGAACTCGCAACCACCCGGCCCGATCGATCCCGATCACCCAGCAAAACAACGGGCGGCGATGATTGACCACGGGCCCCGAATCCGGGTCAGCGTTGGTCATTGGGGCTGAAATTAGAGGCATTCGTTCCTTGAACCTCGGTCTAAGACTGGTGGCTGCCCGCTAACGGGGGAGGCCGCGATAGCGTTGGTTGCGGTTGTGGTTGCGGCTATATTCCCGACCAAACACGAAGGTGGGCATATCGTCGCTGTGACCCATCACGATCAGCGTATCGCCCGGATAAAGTTGCGTCGATTGGGGTGGGTGAATGATGGTGTTGCCGTCCTTTTGCAGCAGGGCCACAACGATGAACGTGCCATGGCCACGCACTTCCACGTCCCCGATCGTCCGGCCATCCAAGGGGGATTGGGGACGCACAGGCACTTCGTCCAGCTTCACATCCAACCGCGACAGCATTTCGCTGAGGGTGGCTCGGCCCTTGTCTTCTTCCAAAAAATAGAGGGCAGAGGGGTGATTCAAAATTTGAGCAATCCGCTCTGCCCCAATATTAGCTGGCAAAACCACTCGATCGGCCCCGGCCAGCTTCAGCTTGTTTTCGGTGCTGGCCGCTTCGCCCCGAGCCACGATCGTCATGTGAGGATTCATGCCCCGGGCGGTCAGGGTAATGAACACATTTTCCGCATCATCGGGCAACACTGTGGCGAGGGCCTTGGCCCGCTCAATGCCCGCCGCTCGCAAAACCGATTCATCGGTGGCGTTGCCTTCATAAACCAAATAGCCCAGATTGACACCCCGCTCCACCCGATCAGGATTGGAGTCAATCACCACGAAGGGTTGGCCCGTTTCCACCAGCTTGCGGGCCAATAGCCGACCAATGCGGCCCAACCCGCAGATGATCACATGATCTTTGAGGCGATCGATATCTCGACTCATGCGCCTGGCCCCCAGTAGCCGATTCATTTCGCCCTCGGCCAGGGCTTGGAAGACCCCCCCTACAGTGTAGACCGCCGAAGAAGTGCCCGCGATGATCACAAAAATCGTGAAGGCCCGCAAATGGGGGGTCATGGGGCCAATTTCCCCATAACCCACGCCAAAGACGGTGATGATGGTCATGTAGAAGGCATCAAGGAACCCCCAACCGGCGATCATGTAGCCCGTGACGGAGATGATGAGGGTGACTGCAAAGAACGCAGCCCCAATCCAAATTTTTTGGAACGGTCGTTGGTCGATCGGACGAAAACGGCGACGTTCAGACACCTGGAAGGAGGGGGGAGAAAGGGGAGGAGGCTGAGCGATCGACCCGATCGCGATCGAGAATCAGCACCCGTGCATCGTAACGGCTAACAATCGCAGGGAAAAGAGTCTCAAATTCAGGAAATTTTCAGACTACTTCCAGACTAATTTCAGACCATTCTGTGGCGGTTGCTCAGCTAATCGTAGGGCGAATTCCACTTGTAATCAGCCATCCTGGACACAACGACAGGCCGATGAGGCTTCGCAAAACTGACAGGCTTTGTATTCCCGATCGGGATCCACGGGATATTCCCCTGCGGCCAGGTGGTGGCGCAACCGTTGCACCAAGGCTCCCACCTCTGGGTTGTCACTGGTGAGCGATTGAGGCGAGACGAGTTTCGCTTCCCGCAGGCTGTAGTAATAGGCCTTGGCGACGGGGGTTTCGGGAGCCAGTTGGGCGGCGGCGCTGGCATAAACCAACAGTTGCACATCCAGGTTTGCTTGGCCGGTTTGGTCTTTGACTTTGGCTCCTTCAGCTTTGCCGGTTTTGTAATCAATCAGAACCAAGCCATCGGGGGACTGATCCACCCGATCGATCATGCCCTTCACCTTCAGGCCCAGCCACTCCCCTTCAAAGGGCACTTCGCAATGGAGGATTGTGGACTCGGCGGGTAAAAAGGTGTCTTGCAAAATTAACCACTGCAATTGGGACAGGAGTTCTTGGCGCTGGGCTGTCCAAGTGAGGTGGCGCGGCAGTTGCAGTTCGGTGGCCGCTTCGGTCAGCCAGGTTTCGAGGGCCGCCAACCGTTGCTCAGGGTCATTGAAAACGGGCGCTTGCCGATCGCGCTGTTGTTCCCCCAGCTTTTGCAAAACGCGGTGGTAAAGGTTGCCTTTGCTGTTGCGGGGCAAGTCGGCTTCGGCTTCTTGGGGTTCTTGGAGCCGCAGAACGCGCCGCGCGAAGTATTTGAACGGACATTGCCCCAGATCGGTGATTTGAGAGGCGCTGAAGGTATGTCGATCGGGATCCATGGCAGCGAGGGAGCCAAGGAAACCGTGAAACGCCAAATCTTCCGGGCGATCGGGCTGGCCGCCGCGCAATCGTTGGCATTCCATCCGCCAAGCTCGCTCGATCGCTAGGCCTAAGGGATCCTGGGCCAGGTCTGCGGGGCGATCGGGGCGGGTTAAAAACCGCTGCCAACTGGCCAAAGGGCTGACATCGGGAACCGGCTCCGGCTCGGTGGGTTTGATTTGGGGATTGCAGAGCAGGGCGCTGGGGGATTGGGGTTGCTGGCCGTGCCACTGGGGATAGCTGAACACCAATTGCTCTTGGATGGTGGCAAAGGCGGCGCTGTTGTGGAGGCGTTCTTGATCCGCCAGTTCGGCAGTGCCAGCCATCGGAAACCCGGCTTGGGTGAGGGCGCGTCGATCGAACCAGTCGAGGGCTAGATCTGGGGCGATCGGGGCGGGCCACCAGCCTTCCACCATTCCCAGGGCAAATCCGTAGCGATATTGGGCCCCAATCAGGCTGGCGGGGTTGTGCAATTCCACGCCCCCTCGGCCGGGGTGACGGGGCACGGAAATGAGGCTCAACAGTTCCCGCAATTCCTGGGCAAAGCTGGCCAGGGTTAAGGTTTCGTGGCTAGGACGGGCTAGCTCAATCAGGTGGTGATTTAGGCTGCTGAGGGCGTTGGCTTCACTGGGCCAATGCTGTGCGCCCGATCGAATCTCCAGCGATCGGGCACAGTCCTGCACCCAACTCACCCACTGCTCACGGGTGGCACTGCGGCGGGCCGATTGGGCCGGTGGGGCCAAATCGGTGAGATCAAGACCGGCATGAATCCAGGCCTTGGGGCGATCGGGGCGTAGGCGGCGGGCCGTTTCCCATTGACCTTCTAGGCGATCGCGCCCGATCGGGTGGCGCAATAATTGCACTGCTGGCTCATAGGCCCATTGTTGTTGGGCCGCTTCCAGCAGGCATTGCACCCAATGGCCCACCCGCGTTTGCGTGAGGGGCACGCCATACAGCAACCGCACCGGAACTTCAAATTCCTGCGCCACCTCCAACAACTTGGGCCCGTAGCGTTGCTCATCGCGGGCAATCAGCACCATTTGGTTCGCCGGTACGCCCTGATGAAGATGCTGTTTGACCTTGGCCAGAACCCAGCGCACCTCATCCTCCAGGGTGGGAAAGGCGATCGCCCGTTGCCAGGCTGGGCATTCGGTTGGGGAGGCTGTTGCCTCAGATTCCGCAGAGAATTCCGCAAAGAATTCCGCAGCCGATCGCACCGTCCAGCCCCGCTGTTCCCAGGCCGGCAGCAGCCGATGCAAAGCCGGGTGGTCGGGCCACCAAAGGCAACTGCCGGGCCCCGCCAGGGCATCGATAAGGGCGATCGCATCGGGAGCCAAATAACCATAACCCCACAGGCCCAACGCCAGGGGATCCACTGCGCCCTGGACGATCGCCTGAGCCGCCTGTCCATAAATTTGGGCCGCATCTAGTCGATCGGCTGGTCGATCGACAGCCCGCCGCTGAATGGATTGATCGCCCAGTTCTTGATCGCTTAATTTTTGATCGCCCGCTAATTGCAGCGCTTGCAAATAAGCCTGGGCGATGGTCACCAACCGCCGCGCCCGATCGCTCAAGGTAGGTTCCTGGGCCGCCATCGCCAGAGACCAGCCGTTATGCAACATTTCCCGAATCACAGGGGCGATCGTATTGGCATATTGACCCGCTTCCACCTCAGGCCAAACCGCCGCCACGGCCGATCGCAAAGCCCGCTGACGCATCAGCACCGGAGCCAGGTTGCCATCCAGTCGCAACCGCTTCAGGAGTTGATCGAGCGATTGGGCCTGCACCCCGATCGCCCGGGCCGCTTGCCGAGTAGGGGTCAGCACCCAATCAAATGGGCCCCAAAGACCTTGGGCGATCGCCCGCTGCACCTGGGCGGCCTTGGCTCCCAGCCAGATTGTTCTTGAGGTGTTGACGCTCGATCGGTTCGCGGTCATGGACAGTTGGGGATCCTGAAATTGGGCATCCTGCGGGCATCGGGGAAAGTAGTCGATCGCAAAGCCTAGCGGCGACGGCGACCAGAGCGGCGCACCCGATCCCAGGTCGATCGCACATCCTGCAACGAGAGACGACGACGGCGTTTGTAATCGTCATCATCATCGTCATCGTCCTCCACCGCCACTGCTGGATTGTCCGGCGGGGCAGATTCCGTCACCGGCAATTCAGCGGGCGGCAATTCAGCGGGCAGTTGCGCCAGCAGGGTGCGGGCTTGGGTGGCAGCATCAAAATCTTTCTGTTGCGAAAACAGCTCCACAGCTTTGTTTAAGTCCGATCGGGCTTGATTGGCTTGGTCTTCGGCAAAATGGATCACCCCTCGCAGCAGGTAGGCCGTCGCCCGCTGGTTATCCAGGGCAATGGCTTGATCCAAGTCCGCCATGGCCCCGGCCGCATCACCAAATTCATAGCGAGTTTCCGCCCGATAGAGATAGGGATCAACAAAGTCACCCTTGGCAGTAATCGATCGATTGAAGGACTCCAATGCCGATCGATAGTCTTGGAGGGCCACTTGCGCCAATCCTTGCCCCAACAGGGCCTCCGCCATCTTAGGATTGTGAGCCAGGGCCTGCTGAAACCAAGCGATCGCCTCGCGGTAGCGTTCGTTGTTCAGTTCCTCAACCCCACGATTGTTAAATTCCACCGCCTGCACTGCCACAGCCAATTGCTGTTCGATCGCCGCCAGGTTCGATCGATAGGTGGCTAGCTTGCTTTGAATCACTGCCCCCGTCAACGCATCCGGCGGCAGACTCGCCAACGTTTGAATGGCCAACTGCCATTGCTGCTTGGCCTGTTGCCAAACATCTGGCGGGTGGGGCGGATTTTGCACCAAGCGGGCGGCTTTCATGGCCGCATTTTCAGCGGTGTTCAGGCCCCGGGCGATCGTCAGCTCGCGGTTAATGGCGGATTGCTGTTCTTTGAGCGTGGGCAATTGGGCTTGGGCCTGGTCATGGGGCAACAGGGGCCAAGGGGGAATCAATTGCAGCCAGTTGATTTGCTGGGTGAGTTGCTGGTTGGTTTCCGCAAGGCGGGGAATTGAAGGAGTCGATCGCGCTTGGCGGGCCTGGGTGAGCAAGGCGGGCGATCGACCCAGCAGCCAGCTCGTTAGCCCCCAAAGCCCACCCCCGATCGCCCCCACACCCAACAGCAACCAAACCCAACCCGAACCGCCAGACTCAGACGTTGTGGTTGTGACTTTTGGCATGGGCGAATGGTTCGGCCCTGAAGCATTGTGAGTGAGCCGATAACCTACTCACGAAATTTTATCACCGCCAATATAGTGCTGGACAATCTGGACAATTAGGATGCTTCTGATTTGCCGGTGTTTTTAACTCGCATGATTTTGCCCAGTAGGTCAAACCAAAAGGGTGCGCCCATCGCGATCGCCAAGCCCGTGACCAGCCAGCCCAAAGCCGTGCGAATTAAGACCCAAATCACTTCTCCTTGGTTTTTGGGTTTGCGATTGTCGTAGCGCAGTTGCTCATTTAGTTTGTTGGAATCCCAGCCGATCGGGAGGGTGGTTTCATCCAAAGCCGCCTGCATGTCCTGGCTAACTTCCGACCACTTGGGCAGCATGGGCCGCGAAGGAACTCCAGGGGCACTGCCCGTTTGGACGACTCGATCGGCGTAGGCGTTCACCGCTTGCCGCAGGGCCGTATCCCGAGACAGCTTGCTCACAATGTTGAAGGTGTCGGCGTTGCTGGCCACCGCCAGGATAATGCCCAACAGGATCGAAACCCCGCGCGCATTGCGGCGATAGACCCCCGATGCCCGATCGCGCGCTCGATCGTACCAACCTTCCACTTCCTTTTGGAATTCCTGGAAATCCTCTTGCACGGAGGTCGCCCGCGATCGGGCCCGTTTTGCCAGCAGCAACAGGTTGTCTTGCACAGGCTCGGGTAACAGGTTCAGGGCCTCTTCCAATCCTTTGCGAGTGGGGTCATTGGCATCGCGCAATTCGGCAATCACCGATTGCACTTCCTGGTAGATGGCGCGTTTGTGGCGCAACCCATCCAGCACTTCTTCGGTGGAGGGCAACAGGGCCGCCAGCAAAATCGTGTGGCCCTCGCGGTCTTCAAAGGTGTCGTCCCGCAGGATCACCAGTCGATCGACCTCGGGCACATGGGCCGCTTGCAGAATGCTAATGAGCCGATCGACGGAGTTCAACACTCGAGTGAGACTGATTTTGAGGTCAAATTTGCCCGATCGATAGTCGGTGGTGATGTCTCGCAGGCGTTGTTCAAAGCGATCGAGCAGTTGGGTCAATCGCGAATCGCTCAGTTGTGGTTGCAACAGTTGGCGGGTTTGTCGCCCCAAATCTTGGGTAAATTGCTCAAACCGCCGCAGGCTGACAGTACGAATTAGCTCGGGAATTTTGGCCGAAGACAGCAACGCATCGGCAAAGGAACTGGGCGGAATATGGGAAGGGGCGCTGGTATGTTGCCCAAAGATTGGATTGCTGAGGCCAATCAGGTTACAGAGAACCCGAAATCCCTTGCGAAAACCGGTGGCTAACAACCCCCGAGCCTCTTGGTTCAGGCTGTTGATGGTGGGGGAATCGTAGAGGCGTTCGGTCAGTTGTTCGGCACGGGTGCTGTCGCCGGGACGCTGGGGGGCGCGGCCGTTGACGGTGGATTGGCTGCCGCCGCCCAGTAATTGGGCGATCGACTGTTTCAGATGAGCGGCTCGCCATTGCAACAGGGTGGCAATCAGTTCTTGAATTTCCGAAGCCAACAGACTGAGGGTTAAGTAAACGAATAGGAGGCCGATAACGATATCGACGATGGGTGAAAGCTGCATCTTAAATGGTTAGGTTGAATGGCTAGGTTGAATGGTTCGGTTGATTTAGCTGGAAATTTTTGAAGACGCTATGGGGCCCACGATGCCAGCCAGTATAAGCCGGCCGATCGGGGTCGGGCGTGCGGTCTGGGCCCCACGAATGGCACCGTTGCCAACGACCATTTCAACGGCCATGTCAGCCTCCGAAAACGGATTGATTCTGGGTTTTCGGGCCCCTTAATTCGCTAGATTGGGCATTGATTTCAACCTCGCGATCAATTTCCCAATCCCTTTTCCCCATCCCTATGGCCCCTAATCCTGACCCGGCTGGTTCTTCGGCCTCGGTGCGATCGTCCCGTATGGGAGCCATGGCCCGGCAACTGTGGCGCAGGGACGATCGGGCGGTGGATTGGGCCTGGGCGATCGGGCTGGGATTGTTGGCCCTGGTGTTGTATGGCATCAATTTGGGTGGGTTGCCCCTGCGCGATTGGGATGAGGGCACGGTGGCCCAAGTGGCCCGGGAGTTGGCCCGCGTCCCGATCGGCTCCGAGGCTTGGTGGTTTCCCACCTTGCACGATCGCCCCTATTTCAACAAGCCGCCCCTGCTCCATTGGGCGATCGCCCTGTTGTTTCGGATTTTTGGCGAAAGTGAATGGGCGGCAAGACTGCCCGGAGCCTTGCTGGGTGCGGCGGCCGTACCGCTGGTTTTTGCGGTGGGGCGGTTAATTTTCACCCACCGGGCCGCCGCCCTCTTCAGCGCCTTGGTGTATCTCACCTGGTTGCCCGTGGTGCGCCATGGGCGGTTAGCCATGTTGGATGCGGCAATTGTGGCCTTTGGGTTGCTGGCCTGGTGCTGTCTGTTGCGGGCTCGGCGGGATTTGCGGTGGACGCTGGGAATTGGGTTTGCCCTCGGCGCGATCGCCCTGTTGAAGGGGCTGGTGGCCCTGTTGTTTGGGGGGCTAATCTTCGGTTTTTTAGTCTGGGATACGCCTCGGCTGTTGCGATCGCCCTATCTCTGGCTCGGGGGGCTGTTGGGCTTGGCCCCAGCCCTGGCTTGGTATGGGGCCCAATGGCAACACTATGGCCCGACCTTTTTTGAGACCAATTTGCTGAATCAGTCCCTGCGGCGGGTTTGGGATTCCGTGAGCGATCGGGGCGGCCCGCCTTGGTTTTATCTGCAAGAGCTGTTGGAATTGGCTTGGCCTTGGCTGTTTTTGTTGCCAGCGGGCTTCCAAGCGGCCTGGCGCGATCGGGATTGGCCCTGGGGCAAGTTGGTGCTGGTTTGGAGCTTGGGCTATCTGCTGCCCATTTCCGTGATGGAAACCAAACTTCCCTGGTATGGTCTGCCGCTCTATCCCCCCTTGGCCTTGGCGATCGGGCCCTTGCTGGGGTCTTTGTGGGAAGAACCGCCGGCCCGATTTGGGCGATCATGGCAGGTGATTTTTGGTTTGTTGGCCTTGGGTGGCGGAGCTGGAGCCGTTTACTTCAGCTTCTTGGCCACACCATTGGAGCCGATGCTCGCCCTGGCGCTGGCGGCCTTGGGGCTAACGGGGGGAGCCGTGGTCTTGTTGGCCCAGCAGGGCGATCGACAACTGATCCCCGTGGCGTTTTGGGGCATGTTTGTGGGGTTAACGCTGTTTTTTTCGTCGGGCAGTTGGCTTTGGGAACTGAATGAACAATATCCCGTGCGGCCGGTGGCTAATCTGCTGCGATCGGTCGCCCATTCTGGCTCAAAGGTTTACACGAGCGATCACACCCAACGCCCTTCCCTAGATTTCTATTGCCATTGTGAAGTGATTCCCGTGCCTCAATCGGAACAGGCCAAACATTGGGCCGATCGCCGCGTGTCCCTGTGGGTAATTCGGCCCCAAGATCGCGATCGGCCTCCGTTTAAAGCAGGAATTTTAATTGGCAAAGCGGGCGATCGGTTGGTGATTCGTCGGAGTGAATAATCGCCCCCAAACTTCCAGCGCTGCGGCTTGTGACCCTGAAGCTTTGATTGCTGAAATCAGCATTAACAGGCTATGAGCGAAATTTCCCCGAAACCTGCTTTCAATTGCTTTAATTGGGAGTGCTTTTGGGTGTGATCTTGGGTGCCATTTTGGGTGTGAATTGAGCCACCGATTCCACTTGATCAAAAAATCGGTAATCAATACAAATGACCCCATTGGGCTGATGGGTCAGCATATCCACAAATCGGTGATTTTCTAAAACATCAGAAATTGCATAAATATGGCGAGCATGAACCGTTTGGCTCAGTTCATCATCAATTCCAGTCAAGGACACCACAAAGGTAGCATTGCTATTGCACAAAGACTCGATCGAGCGGTCAAACAAGGGACTTTGTTGATCGATTCGATGCATCACCAACCAAGACAGGGCAAACATGGGCGAAGTCGATCGCACCAACGATAAGTCCTGAATCTTGCGTAAATATTCCCCTTCCTGAGTGACCGTATCCTCAATGAAAACCAAACTCACCTGGGCTTCAATAATCTGATTTTGCCGCTGATTGGCCATCCGAAACAGCAACGTGGGTTGACCTTCATGGGTTGTTTTCAGGAGCGCCTGACTAAAGCGCACTTGAGCGGTGGGCCGCGAAAATCGGGCAAACATTAGCCCCGTTGCTCCCGAAAATCCCATCAGCCCCACCAAGGCTTCAACGGCCGTGAGCATCTGTGTCCAAGGCTTGGCCGGATACATTGCGCCATAGCCGATCGTTGCCATGGTTTGCACACTAAAAAAGAACGCATCCATGAAAGATTGCGGTTTGGCATTGGCGATTCCTTCGGGTTCCAAAAGGTATAACCCAGCAAAAAGGAAATTGGCCAGCCCATAGCCCACAATAATCGCTAGCCAAAACTTCGGCCAGCTCAAGGTTAGTAATAAATGGTAGGCATCTTCCCAAGGGTGGAAACGGTGTCCCATACGCACGATGCGTAGCCGTTTGCGATCGGAAGTCACTTGGCCATGGGGTTCTTTGGGGGCGCGAGCTTGACCCGATCGCTTGAAATTCAACATAGATAGACCCAGAGAAGATAGACCTAGACCCAGAAAAATAGACTCCCCAAGGATAAATAAATATCTAAAATCTAAAAATAGATGTCTAAAAATAGATTTTCAGAAATTTCCCAAAAATCAATCTTGAAAAAGAGATCTCGAAATAAATCCCGAAAACTCGTAGGGTGGGCATTGCCCACCGAAATACCTACCGAATCGTTGCTTCATATCGAAACAGAAAAGCCCCAACGGGCGATCGCCCCATTCCCACCCGCATCTTAGCAAGGGTCTTGTCCCACTGAAAAACCCAAAAAAATACCCCCAACCTGCTCAAGGAGCACTGGGGGCATGGGGCTAACGCTCACTGAAATATTCGAGTTTCGCAAAATATCAGCCAGAACAAATTCAGGAAAGAGTCCAAGGCAGCCAGCCCGCAAGCCAACTACCTTGGATCAGAACCTTTCATTCAACCGATACCCTGCTCTACCGAACAGCATTCGAGAAAGAGTTCACAACAAAAAAGGTTTGAGACAAGTTCAAGACAATTCAGCTTAGGAACCACTCAACGAAACCCAAATGACTTCCGGGTGGCTCAAACCCCAGCGAGGGTTGCTTAGCTCATGGCGACGGAGCTGGGTTCGCAGGAGATGGCGATGTCGTGCTGCATTTTGCCTTGGATGCGGCTGAAAGTAGACGACAGGTGGCCCAGACCCAATTCGGCTGCTGCGCGATCGAGTGCCAATTGTTCACGAGCA
This sequence comes from Limnothrix sp. CMB-01, assembly GCF_055193175.1. Taxonomy (NCBI): domain Bacteria; kingdom Bacillati; phylum Cyanobacteriota; class Cyanophyceae; order Pseudanabaenales; family Pseudanabaenaceae; genus Limnothrix; species Limnothrix sp. CMB-01. The sequence goes on along the minus strand of NZ_CM143720.1, from coordinate 3,679,928 downwards.
GCGGCTTGATGATGACGGGACATCATTTGGACACGAGCACGAGCGGAGATCGATTGGGTAGACATAACAGAACCTGCGGTAAGGGGTTGGCTGATCGGCGAAGTGACGGGGCGGCTAGCGGGGACGCTGCTGGGCGCGAAGGCCTCAGCGCCCGTGCGATAGGCGACACCCCGATAGGTCAGATCATTGACTGGTTGCGGCGGAATGCTTTCGGCATGGCGAAAATGCACTTCCAATCCGCGATATCGACCAGTGTGGCCCGTTTCTACCGTGGGCAGAGGGGTTTCTGTGCTGTCGTACCGGACACCGCGATAAATGAGTTTCATGAGGATCGCCTCCAGGAGATGCGTTCAGGATCTGACTGAGGCGCGTTCCTTCGGGATTTGCGGGTTGTGGATCGGTGGTTAGGACTTAACCCAAAATCGACATTGACCTAGAATCCCTACTTCCGTCTTTCTTTCTAACTAACGGCTGCAAGGGTGACCTGCGAGCTGTGGTGTTAGCGGGGAAAGATGAACGATTGGTTTCTGTATCTAAAGATACGGTTTAAGCCCAAAATAGTCAAGGGGCACTTAATATTTTGTGAAGCAAAGATCGCTGGGGCTGATGAATGGGCGGCGATCGAACCGTTGGCCCTCGCCCAAAACCCTTGCCTGGAAGCTGCTGAGGGCGATCGAGAGCCTTGGAAACTGCATCATGGATCGATCGCAAGTTGAGGATTCGATCGCGATGATCTGGCGAAAAGTTTTCTGAAAGGTTGCTGAAAGGTCGATCGGTTCCCGCCTTGCCTCCTTTCTTGTCTAAATTGCTTGTCTAATTTCTTGCTCAATTGCTTGCCTAGTTTTTGGGCAATCCCACTCATCACCACCACAGATCGTCACTGATCTCTACTGATCGCCACTCATCACCACCGCCATCGGCTCGCAAATCTTGCAAAATCCCGGTACCGCGCCGCTTGAGATGAATCAGCGGTTAGAATAGACCTCCTATCGATCCCGGTCAGGCTTGAGTCCAGTGACCAACCTGCAAATTTCCGACTGGGTTCAGAGCGCGACGGAGGGTTAATCAACAGCGTGGCCGACAAGCAAAGTGGGTACAAAATTGTCGCTGACAACCGCCAAGCCCGCTACGAGTACGAAATTTTGGCAACCTACGAGGCGGGGGTTGAACTCAAGGGCACTGAGGTGAAGTCCATTCGGGCTGGTAAGGTGAACCTCAGGGATGGTTTTGCCCTCATCCGCAATGGCGAAGCGTTGCTGCTGAATGTGCATATTTCACCCCACGACACCACGGGCAGCTACTTTAACCACGACCCTCGCCGCACGCGCAAGCTGCTGTTGCACAAGGAAGAAATCCGCAAACTGGTAGGACAGGTGGATCAAAAGGGGCTAACCCTGGTTCCCTTGCGCATGTATTTGAAGGGGGGATGGGTCAAGGTGGCGATCGGGCTGGCCCGAGGCAAGAAACTGCACGACAAGCGGGAAGACCTTAAGCGCAAGCAAGATCAGCGCGATATGGAACGGGCCCTCAAGCGGTAGCTCGGTTAGTCGGTTAGTCGGTTAGTTTGATGGTTGATTGGCCATGAATTGCGATCATGGATTTCGATCATGCGTTTTCGAGCATGAATCTTCGATCATGAATTTTCATGATTTGTTTTCATGATTTGATCGTCATTTGCTCGTTTGAAGTGGGTTGATTTTGCGGGTGTGTCTCGGGCCGTTGGTATAACACAGCAAGGCGGACTCCTTGCTTGACCGCCCATGAGGCGTTTTGGATGCGTTGTTTCATAACTGGCGATCGGGTGAACACAGCAAACGCGGGGAGCCTCAGCACCCGGTGGCCGTTTGTTATCTTCCTGGGGAGGGGCCTTGGCCAAACGGGTCAGATAGGCCCAAAACCGATCCAAAAAACGATGGGAAATTTGCGGCGAAGATGGCTGGCGGCGGGCTGTTGTGCTTGGCTTTGGGGAGGCGCTGCCGGGGCCCAAGTGGGGCCGATCGCCCCTGATGGCACATTGCCGGAACCGTCGCGCATCCAAACCACGGGCGACACCATCCAAATCGACGGGGGCACCCGATCGGGTGGGAATCTGTTCCACAGCTTTGAGCGCTTTTCGGTCCCTGAGGGCATGACCGCTTGGTTCAACACGGGCGCGGAGGTGCAAAACGCCATCACTCGGGTGACCGGTGGCCAAGGGTCGGAGATTTTGGGCACGCTTCGGGCCAATGGCTCCACCAATCTTTTTTTGCTGAATCCAAACGGAATTCTGTTTGGGCCCAATGCCCAGTTGCAACTGGGGGGCGCATTTTGGGCCAGCACGGCCGAAGGGTTGGTGTTTGGTGATGGGGTGACTTTTGATGCGGGGCGATCGGGTGGGCCCCCGCTGTTGTCTTCCCAGGTTCCCTTGGGGTTGCAGTTAGGTCAGCAACCGGCTCCGATTCGGCTGTTGGGGAGCTTGGTAGTGGCTCCGACCCAGCGGTTGTCGTTGGTGGGCGGGGCGATCGATCTGGCGGGCGGGCGGGCCGTGGCTCCCCAAGGGCAAATTGATCTGATCAGTGCGGCCGGTGGTACGGTGCGCTGGCAAACCAACGGGCCGATCGGCCTGGGTACGGCCCAACGCAGCGGCGTGATCAATTTGGATCAGCAAGCCGCGATCGATGCCAGCGGCCCCGGTGGTGGCCTGCTGAATCTTCAGGCGGGTCAAGTGGCGATTCTCAACGGCTCCACGGTCACGGCCCTCACGCAAGGAGAAATAAACGGCCGAGGGATCGCGATCGGGGCTAATCAAGTGGTGGTGGCGGGCATTGATCCCACTGGTCAACAGCCTAGTGCGATCGTGACTGACACCAGCGGCTCCGGCCGAGGTGGCTCGATCGTCATTGAAGCCAACCGTTTTAACACCCAAGGGCCCGCCCTCCTCTCCGCCAGCACCTTTGCCTCCGGCCAGGGCGGCGACATTGATGTTCGTGCCACCGATGCCATCACCCTCAGCGGCCTGGGATTGCAGTTTGTGAACGAGGTAATTGTTGGCGGCAGCCTGGTGGGGCAAATTACCCCCGAAGTTCGCATCGCTGGCCTATACATCAACACCGCCGGTCTGGGGAATGGGGGTTCCATTCGGCTCAATACCAGCAACCTCACAGTTGCCGATGGGGCCGTTGTGTTTGCACCTACCTTTGGCACAGCCCGAGGCGGCGACATCATCATCGATGCCGAGCAAATGAATGCCGCCAGTTCCCTGATCAGCACGGGCAACGCTCGCGAGTCCACGGGCGAAGGCGGCACCCTCACCATTCGTGCTGGATCCTTGCTGGTGCAAGGGGGAGCGCTACTGGTGACGGTGAATTTAGGTAATGGCCCCGGCGGCGCTTTGACGGTTCAAGTCCGGGACGGTATTGAAATTAAAGATGCAGTGCCCCTTGCTTCCGTGGCCAGTGGGATTTTTACGAACACCATCGCTGGCAATGGTCGGGGCGGAGCCATGCTCATTGAAACCAATACCCTCACGGTGCGTGATGGGGCATTTATTGGGGGGCAGAGCGGGGCCAACATTCGGATCGGGGTGTTCGCAATGGGAGGAGTACCCGGTGAAATCACGATTCGGGCCGCCCGCCAAATTGACCTGATTGGTAGTTCCGGCGATCGCTTGTTCTCCAGTGGGATTGCCACCGATACCTTCACGGAATATCCGGCCGGCAACGTGTTGATTGAAACGCCATTCCTACGGGTTTTGGACGGCGCAACCCTCTCTAGTTCCTCGTTGGGGTTGGGCCAAGGGGGAGACATCACCATCAAAGCCGATCGCATGGAAATTAGTGGGCGATCAGCCGATGGTTTCCGCAGCGGGCTGTTGGCGGTTTCCGGGCGGGCAGATTTGCCCCAAATCACTGCCACGGGCAACAGCGGCAGCTTGAACCTACAGGTGGGCGATTTGGTGATTCGCAACCAAGGAGAAATTGCCGTCAACAGCAGCCTAACGGGGGATGCGGGCAGCCTCAGCATCACGGGCGATCGCCTACGTTTGGAAAACGGCAACATCACCGCCAACACCGCCTCCGGTCGTGGGGGCAACATTGATGTGCAGGTGAACACGCTGCAAATGTTGGCCGGCAGTTCGATCGCCACCAACGCCGTGCGCAGTGATGGCGGGAACATCCGGTTTCAGGTCTCTTCCCTGGCGGCCCTGCAAAACAGCGATATTACGGCCAATGCTCAGGCGGGGCGGGGCGGGCGCGTTGAAATTCAGGCGGATACGGTTGTGGGAACAGCCTTTCGACAGCAGCTCACCCCCCAAAGCGACATCACGGCCACTTCGGGGCTGGGAGCAAATTTCAGCGGGGCGGTGCAAATCAACACCCAAAATTTCAATGATGAATCGGGGTTGATTGACTTACCGGAAGATACTTTGGATCCAACGGCGGCGATTATTATCGGTTGCGCAGCGGATGAGGGTAACCGATTTGTGGTGACAGGGCGAGGGGGAGTCCCGGCGGAACCCGATCAGCCAGCCAGCAGCGCGGGGGCCTACTGGGATGATGTGCGGTGGTTGGACGGTAATCTGGCGGGGGAGGCGACGGGTACTCCTGATCGGGCGATCGCCCCGAATCCATCCGATCGCCCAGTGCCTACCGCAGCGCTTTCTGAGCCAGTTTCTGAGTCAGCACCTGAGCCAGTTTCTGAGCCAATTATTTCTGAGCCAATTATTGAAGCCCAGGGTTGGGTAACTCGGGCCAACGGTTCGATCGCCCTTGTGGCCAATCCGGCAACGCCCCAGTTGGGTTTCCCGTTGAACTGTCGCCAATTCCGCCAGCCCCACTAATCCAACCCAATCCCCATCAGGCTAGTTGCCCAATACCTACAAATCCCTAGCGCACTTCTACCTAGCGCACTTCCAATCGTTCCGTAATCCAAGTCATGCCCTCGGGGCCCACCAAAACAGCGGAAATCCAGCGAGATCCTGGGCTGTTGGGCGCGCGCCCCACCTTGAACAACCCTCCAGCGGAAATAGGTTCTAGGGCTGCATTTTGGGGAATGGCATACAGTTCCGGACGCACAGGCGTATCGATCGCGCTGCCAGCCAACAGGGTGTCGCCCAACGGATCTTGAACGATCGCATCGAAGGTGTAAGTATCCCCTGGGCGCACTCGCTCCGGCAGCCGCACCCTCACGCGGGGTGGTTTGCTGCCCCATTGGGTGGTGGTGCGCTCATCAAGCAGTTCTTGACGGATCACCAGGCCGTTTTGAATGGTTTGGCGGGCCCGCACTTCCGTGACCAATTTGGCGGGCCCGAGGGTGGTGTTGGCTTTGGTGGCCGTGATGTCGGTGCGGGTTTCGAGAATCCAGGTGTCCCGATCGCGATCGGCCTTTTCAACGGTGGTGCTGTAGGTCACCTGATCAAAGGATTGCCAAAACTGACTGAGGGAGCGGCCCAACTCGTCGCGGCTGAGGCCATCGGCGCTGCGGAAGTTGGGGGCGAACCGTTGCAGCAAACCGGCATCTTTGGCGCTGGCGGCGCGATCGATGTCGCTCAACAGGGCTTGCACGCTGGGATCGATCGTCACGGCGGCGGCGGGGTTGACGGCAGTGCCCATGGCCATCAGCAGACTGGCTCCGAGGGCGAGTCCCCACCGGCTAGCCCACTGGATCGGTTGCGGATTTCCCAAGACGTAACAAGCGCGAAGAAGCATGGAATGATAATTTAGGAAGTCGGGAAGTGGCCGGATTGATGACTCAAAGGGGGCGATCGGCCGGATCGCGTCGCTTTGGGATCAAGTCCCGCCTTGCCTGTCCGATTGTAGCGGTTGAAAGAGAGAAACGGTTTGACAGCAACCGCCCCGCAGCGATTGTTAGTGGCTGCCAGTGGCACGGGGGGGCATCTGTTCCCGGCGCTGGCAGCGGCCCAAGAGTTGACCGATCAATGGACGATCGAATGGCTTGGTGTGCCCGATCGCCTGGAAACCAAGCTGGTGCCCGATTGCTTTCCATTGCACACTATTCCGGTGACCGGTTTTCAGGAGCGATTGAGCTGGAAAACCCTGGCCACGGCCTATGGCTTGGTGAAGTCTGTCTTTGCGGTGCGTCGGCTGTTGCAGCGAGGGCAGTTTGCTGGCGTGCTGACCACCGGGGGATACATTGCCGGGCCGGCCATTGTGGCCGCTCGATCGCTCGGGTTGCCCGTGGTGTTGCACGAGTCCAACGCCATTCCTGGCCGGGTCACGCGCTGGTTTGGTCCCTGGTGCGACACGGTGGCCGTGGGATTTGAGGCGGCGGCCCAGCGGTTACGCCAACGAAAAATTGCGGCCCTCTGTACCGGCACACCGGCCCGCGATCGATTCTGGAAGCCAGAACCGCTGGCCTTGCCCGTGCCGGAGGACGCGCCGTTGATTGTGGTGGCCGGCGGCAGCCAAGGGGCCGTGGCCCTGAATCGGTTGGTGCGGGAAGTGGCGGCGGCTTGGTTTGCGATGGGGGCTTGGGTGGTGCATTTAACGGGCGATCGGGATCCGGATGCGGCCAGCTTGGAACATCCCCAATACATTGCCCTTCCTTTCTATGACGACATGGCCAGCCTGCTGGGGCGGGCCAATTTGGCCGTTAGTCGATCGGGCGCAGGCACGCTAACGGAATTGGCCGCCACCGCCACCCCTTCGATTTTGGTGCCCTATCCCTTTGCGGCGGATGATCACCAAACGTTTAATGCGCAAGTCTTTGTAGAAGCGGGGGCAGCACAGGTGTTTCCTCAGGGGCAACTGTCTCCCGATCGCCTGCGGGATTTGGTTTTGGAGCTGCTGGCGAATCGATCGCGCCTGGACACCATGGCCCAGCGGGCCCGCGCCCTGGCTGTGCCCGACAGTGCCGCCCAGTTGGCCCAATTGATGACGGCGGCGATCGACCGCGCAGCCCGCCGCCCATGACGGCCCCACGGTTCACCCCTTGGAGCGATCGGCTCCGGTGCTGGCTGTTTCCGGCCCAGCCCCAACGGCGCGATTGGTGGGGCTGGCTGTTGGCCAGCGGGGCGATCGCCCTGGCCATTGGCTGGGCCGGCTATCGCCAGGCCACAGGCGGCCCCTACATTGTCCAAGACGATGCCCGCCAGCATGTGTTTTGGATGCAGCGCTGGCTAGACCCCACCCTCTTTCCTCAGGATTGGATTGCGGACTATTTCCAATCCGTGGCCCCGGAAGGCTATCGCACCCTCTACCGGTTGCTGGCTTGGGCGGGGTTGAATCCGCTGGCGGTGAGCAAAATTCTGCCGATCGGGCTGGGGTTGGTGGTGGCGGGGTTGGCTTTTGGTTTAACCACGGCCCTGTTGCCGATTCCGGTGGCTGGATTTTTGGGATCGGTGCTCACCAGTCAAGTGCTGGCCATGACCGATGACTTGGCCTCCGCCACCCCCCGATCGTTCCTCTACCCACTGTTTTTAGCCTTTGCCTGGGGTTGGATACGCTCCAGCCTGGGTTGGGTTTTGGGCACGATCGGGCTGCTGGGCCTGTTCTATCCCCAATACGTCTTGGTGGCCTTGGGTATCTTGGCGATCGACTGGTGTTGGCGCTGGCGCTGGCAGTGGCCGGCCGGATTGCGAGCGCTAATGGTCAGCCCTTGGGGCCCCGCCGCCACCCTGACTCAGCGGCGCGATCGGCTGGCCCTGGGCGGTGGGATTGCGGGGATCGCTGTTCTGGGTCTCTATGCCTTGCAAGCTTCGGACTATGGCCCCGTGGTGACCGTCAGCCAAGCACGATCGCTCCCGGAATTTTTCTCCAGCGGCCGGGCCAACTTTTTTGATGACAACTGGTTTGACTTTTGGATTTTGGGGCAACGCAGCAGCCTGTTGCCCAAGGATCCATTCACACCGGCCACCTTGGTTTTGGGGTTGCTGTTGCCGGTGGTCTGGTGGCAGCGCGATCGCTGGCGTTTGGGTCAACAACTGAGCGATCGTCTGGCCCTGTTGCCCATTTGGCTCGCCTCTGGCATCGGTTGCTATACCTTGGCCCATTTGCTGCTGTTTCGGCTCCATCTACCCGGTCGCTACACCCAACACAGCATTCGGATGATGTTGCCGATCGCGGCGGCCTTGGTGTTGACGCTGCTGCTGGATCAACTTTTGGGCGCTGGTCGATCGCGTCCTGGCTTAACTGATCCAGTGATCAGCACCCAATTCACCAACCCCGAAGCCCACGCCCCATTCCCTAGCCCAGACTCAACCCCAGCGATGCCCCCAGCCTCATGTACTGGCCGAGGGTTCAAGCGCTTGTTAGCGGTGCTCTTGGCGATCGGGCTATTCAGCGGCGCAGTACTCTATCCCCTCAGCCTGAAACGCTTCCCCAAGGCCAACTACGTCGCGGGAGAATCGCCGGGCCTGTACCAATTTTTTGCGACCCAGCCGGTGGATCTGCGGGTTGCGTCCTTGGCCAAAGAGGCCGATAATCTGCCCACCTTTGCCGGGCGATCAGTTCTGGTGGCCCGTGAATATGCCATTCCTTACCACTGGGGCTATTACCGCTTGTTTCGACAACGGATGATGGATCTGCTGCAAGCGCTCTATAGCCCAAATCTGGCAGCGGTGTTGGCCTTCAATCAGCAATACAGCATTGATTTTTGGCTGCTCGATCGCGACACCTTCACGATCGATTACCTGAGCGCAAAGGAGCGGCGGGCTAACCGCTGGTTACGCCAATTTCAACCGGTGCAACAGGAGGCGCTCGATCGCCTCAATCGCGGCGAAAAGCCAGCCCTGAGCAGCTTTTTAGCCCCCGATCACCCCTGTCAGGCCTATCAACAACCGGATTTGGTGGTTCTCGATGCGAAATGCCTAGCCAAGGTGGCCGTCGCGGCCAGCCGTTGATTAGCCCTCGGCCACCCGCCTGATTTCGCTGAGCACCGCTAGACATGAGCGATTTTGCCCCTTTGCCGTTGCCCCTAACCTTGCCATGTATGCCCTAAGACGATCGAGCTGGCTGCTGTCCCTGGTTTTGGTTCTGGCGATCGGGCTGGGCCTGGGGTTGCGGGTCACCAACTTGTCCCAGAAATTTCACTGGATTGATGAAATCCATAGCGCCATGCGGGTGGCCGGCGTGGGCAAGGAAACCGCCGTGGCTTGGGCCACTCGGGCCGCCAGCGCTCGCCAGCCGGTGACCATGGCCGACCTGATGCAGTTCCAAACCCTGCCCGCCAATCAAAATCTGCTGGAGGGCTTGCGAGCCACCACCGTGGCCCTGGCCACGGACAATCCCCAACATCCCCCCCTGTTCTATGGATTTGCCAGGGTGTTAGCCGGGTTTGGCGGCCGGGCGATCGATCAAATTCGTCTGACTGCTGCCCTGATCAGTTGGCTCACCTTTCCGGCCATGGTTTGGTTGGCCTGGGAACTCTTCCGCTCTTGGGCCGTGGCGCTGCTGTCGGTTTTGCTGCTGAGTCTGTCGCCGCTGCACTTGGTCTATGCCCAAGAGGCCCGGGAATATAGCCTAGTGGTGTTGTTGGTGTTGGTGTCCGGGGCCCTGTTGGTGCGGGTGCAGCGGGCTTGGCATGAGTCCCGCGCCTTTGACCCGGCAGGCCGACTGCGACGGGTGCAGCGGGGATGGCTGGCCTATGGCGGGGCGATCGCCCTGGGTTTGTATGCTCACCCCACCTTTGCACTGACGATTTTTGGCCATGGGCTGTGGATGACCTGGCTGGAACGGTTTCGTTGGAATCGTCAAATGCGTGCTTGGGCGATCGCGGCGACGCTGGGTAGTGCGGCCTTTTTGCCTTGGTTGGTGGTTTATTTGATCCACTTTGACGGCATGGCTTGGGTGGGGCGCGATGTGGGTTGGCTGACGATCGGCCGGCGCTGGTTGATTGGCTTGGTGGGTTTGTTTGCGGATGTGCAGGGCCTGACGAGCGATCGGCTGGTGAATGTGGAAACGGGCCAAGACGAAGCCCAATTGGCAAGCTGGGTTTGGTGGGGCGTGCTGTTGCCAGTGGGGGGCTTGGTGGTTTGGAGTTTCCGGATTCTCTGCCAATTTGCCAATGAAGCGGCGAAATGCTTGGTGCTTTGTGGGTTGGCTGTGCCCTTTTTGGCCCTGGCAATTCCCGACTTGATTGATGGGGGGCAGCGATCGACCGTGCCGCGTTTTTTGTTGGGCCCCTCGATCGGGGTAATTTTGGCAGTGGCCTACAGTTTGGCGGAATTTTGGGTCACGCCACGCGCTTCCCGTTCCCTGGCGGGGCAATATGGCCGGCGAGTGGGTCAAGTCGTTACCGTGCTGTTGGTGTCGGTTAGCCTTGCTTCCAGCATCGCCATGGTGCGAGCGGATACTTGGTGGAACAAATACAGCAGTTTTTACGATGGTCAGGTGGCCGCCGCCCTGGCCAACCGCCCTAACCAATGGGTGCTGACGGGGCCGGAAAAGGTGGGCCGGGCGATCGGCCTGGGCTATCGCACCGATCCCGCCGTGCAGTTTCTATTCGTGCGATCGCCCGCTGATTTGGCGGACCAGCCCTTGGGCAATCGGGTTTGGCTTTATCGCCCCTCCCGCGAAATCCTGGAATCCCTACAGGGCCGGGGTTGGCAAATTGCCCCCACCGTTGAGCGCGGACAACTGCTAGAAGCCACCAAGGACTCCTAGGCCGGCCCGATCGTGGAGCTACCTGATTAACCCGATTTAGAAGCTGGCAAGGGGACTTGAACCCCTGACCTACTGATTACAAGTCAGTTGCTCTACCAACTGAGCTACGCCAGCGATTGGCCATCCTAGGGATGACGTTTGATACTTTAACCCACAACCGATCACGCTTCAAGGGTGGCGATGAAGTTTGATGAAGTTTGCGGAAACTGCCCCGATCGATCTCGCCAAGTCTTGCGCGCCAAGTGTTGCCCGTCCTCACTCAGCACTAGCCCAAGGCCAAATGTAATTGAGCCTAGTAGCGTGGCTGCCTTAATTCGCTGGGTTAAATTACATGGCTGTTATCGCCACCAAATCGTTAGGCAGCAAGGGGCTTAAGCCCCTTGTTACTACGACTGGCTCCGTAACTTTGACCCAATGTATTAAGCCTGTCATGCCACTAGGGCGCGACCGATGGGCGATGGGATTCAATCAGGGCCTCAATAATTTCCTCAGCCTTCGCCTTGCTGCTGACCGCAATCCCCTTATCTTTGGCGAGGGTTTTGAGCTTGGCCAACGCAACCACACTGTAAATTTTCCGCAGTTCGGCTTCCTGGGGATCAACAACTGGGGCTGGCGACTTGGCCGGCGGCTCGATCGTCAGGGTGATTTTTGATCCTTCGGTCACCACTTCGCAAAGGCGATGGATCGATCGCTCCAAAGAAGCAACTATTTCCTGTGCGGCGCTGCTGGAGCTGGTTTCGCTTGTGGGGCTGGGTGGTTGTGGCTGCGCGATCGGGTTCCCAGTCTGGCTGAGGTTTGCCAACTGTTGGCTGAGATCGGTCATTTGGCTTTCTAGCTTGGCCAATGTTTGCGCTGAGTTGGCATCCCCCAAAGCCTGGCGATCGGCAACGGTCACTCCCGCAAGAGACTGGGTTAGTTTTTGATCGAGGAGTTGCTCCAACCGTTGGGTTAATTGTTCTTCCAGGCGCTGGCCAAAAGTTGGATCGATACCTGGTTCTACAACTGGCTGAGGGCTTGGGTCGGGGTTGGCAATCGAGGCCGACGGGGGATCGCCTTCTAACAAAACCGCTAGCTCTTCTTGGGCTAATGCCGCTTCCGCATCACTCAGGTCAAAAACCCAAGCCCACAGCATCCCAATGTCTAAATCATTGGCCACCACCACCCAATCAGCCCCGTGGATTACCTCATATTCCACTTCATCCCCAAGCTGATCGGTGCGGCGAACCAAAATCGGGATCAAATTGCTGTTGTGATTCTGCAAACTCCACCGCAGCTCCTCATAGCGATCGGGTGAAATTTTCGGTTGCGATCGCATCCCCACCAAACAGGTATGAACCTGACCATGGTTAACGGGTTGAATCTTCAAATTTTCGCGAATCAGGCGGCGACGTTCTTGATAATCGCTCATGGGTTAGGTTCAGCGCCAACACTAACTTTTTGAATCAAATCTTTGGCCAAATTTTCAAAGGCCGCCAGGGCATTTTCAACGGAATTGCGATCCTGAGATCCCAGATTCTCATCAAAATCAGCCGCGCAAAGAGGATAGCCTTTCGACTGGGATTTGGACAAAACATTTAACCGAGGAACCCAAGTGGCCTCGCGAAAAAGCGCCGTGCGATCGCCCCCCGGGAGCCGATCGAGCTTGGCGTTCAAATCATCCACCATCGCTTGATTAAAAGTCTTGGACTGGCGATCATACATACTGACGGCAATACCCACAATTGGCAGGGGTGTTTCTCGGAATTGCCCCACCTCTTCCACTTGGCTGAGCACATACTCCAAGGCGCGAATGGGATAGGGGGAAAGCTGCGTGGGAACCAGAACTCCCGCCGAAGCCATCAGAGAAATTCGGTTCACTTTCCCAAAGGAGGGCGGTGGGTCAACGAATACAAAATCATAGTCATGGTTTTTGAGTTTTTTGGCCAGGATTCGATCGCTATCCACTAACTGAATGAGCTGATTTTCCATATTGCTAAGCCGAATATGGGAAGGAATCACATCCAAAGTCACATTGCCCCAACGTTTACTGATGGTGACGGAGGCGGCCGTGGTTTTGGGTTCCGTCAGCAGGTGGGTAATATCCTTGCGTCCCGCTTTTTCAATATCTTCCAGGGGATCAATTCCGAGGCCGGTGGTTAAATTCGCCTGAGCATCAATATCAATCAGCAAAACTCGCTTGCCCATTTGGCTTAGGGCAGCGGCTAAGTTGATGGTGAGTGTCGTTTTACCGACTCCACCCTTGTTGTTAAAAACCGTGATGATCATAGACTCTCGCCGTTGAGGTTCTGGGTCTGAGGTTTGGCGATCGTGAATCGCCAACAGGCTCATCATTTTGGGATCGTGAGAAAGCCGCGCGATCGCCCGAATGAATTGGTGATGAACCTTTCGATGGCTATCGGCAAAGGCGGCCATGACCCGATCGCAATTGCGCTGCCACAGCAACGATCCCAGCAGCCGATAGTTATCGTAAAGATCGGCTCGCTCAAACTCCCACAGAATGTGAATTGCCCTACCATCGTTATAGAGCAACTTGAACTGATTGCCATTGGTTAATAGGCCCAACAAACTGCCTGATTCACGGAGATATTCCCGCAGTTGCCAGCTATTGTGGGCGATCGATTTGTGGGGCGCTTTGGCCTCAATGACCAAATAGTGGCTAGAGGGAGCCGCTTGCTGGGCCTTGACTAAAAAATCAACTCGTTTTCGCCCAAAGGGAACCTGTTGGGTCACATCGGCTTTGTCATAGCCGAGCAGCATCAGCAGCGGGGTCAAAACTCGATCTTCTAAGGCTTTTTCAGTGGTGCAGGTTTCCACCCGATCGAGCAGGGCTGTCCATTGTTGCTGAAACTCCTCGGGCGTGAGCATCATCGATCAAGAACTCATCGCGAACTGACGACATCAACAGAAAATAGAGAGCCGCTGAGCGGCCATAATTCTAGCAGTTATGTTGCAGTTGTAAGCACACCTGATTGGTGTGAGTCGCACCGGGATCAAGCCATAGCAATTGTTCGCCCGTGTTTAAGGCATTGCGCGGCCCTGTCCAGGGTTCCAGACAATAGAAAGGTTTACCCTTCAACGTCCAAAACACCAAGGTGCGGTAACTGGCATCAAACTCCAGGCTGAGGGTTTGTTGTTGCTGACGATCTGTGACCGTGGCCGACAGGCGATCGACCACAGGAAATCGCAGATCTAATTCATCTTGCTCAAAATCCAAATTGCCATCAAACGCCCCAGTTGATTGGCGCTTTTGATCAAAATATTCAGTAACAGGAAGATCGATCGACAGGGCCGATTTATCCGCCACGTTGAAGTAGGGATGCAACCCAGAAGAAAAGGGCATGGGGCGATCGCCCAAGTTGTGATGGTTTTGAATAATTTCTAACTGATTGCCCTGCAATCGATAGGTGAAATCCAATCGAAACTGGAAGGGATAAACGGCGAGGGTGGCGGGCGTGGCATCGAGGGTGAGGGTAATGCTCGCTGCGGCGCGCAAGTCGGAGCCAGTGACCATCCAAGGCAAATCGCGCGCGAAACCATGCTGCTTGAGAATGCCCGTTTCTCCGCTGGGTAGCTGATAGCGATTGTCCGGCAAGTTCCCACAAATGGGAAACAGAATGGGGATGCCGCCACGAATGCTGAGGTTGGGATCTTGATAGCGATCGCGATCGAGATAAAGCAACTCTTGGCCCTGAATTGCCCAGCGGGTGATGATGCCGCCGCGATCGGGAACCACTTCCAAAACGGACTGGGCAGCCCCATCGGTCAAGCGAAAGACCGGCCACTGTTCAGCTAATTCTTCAACTTGAAACATGAGGTTCTGAATCCTGAATGAGTGGCAGAGGCTAGAGCGGGGCTGCCCTAGTTCATAGGGTCAAGGTTGCGGGATCAGTCGTTATCACAAGGGGCTTAAGCTCCTTGCTGCCTAACCGTTTGGCGGCGGCAACAGTCATTGGGACTGACCTATCAAAATCCGCTTGTCATGCGACTAGAACGGGGCTTGACCAGTGAAATTCCCCGGCGGTGAATAGCGACAAACCAAGGTATCGTTACCACCGCCCGAGGCCAGACCGCAGCCCACTTGCGTTGTATTGCGCCAAACGATTTGGGTGTAGTGTCCCACATCGGCCCAGTTGCCGGTGGTGCTGACGTTGGGGAAAATTCCCTGCTTGAAAAACCGCTTTTCGGCTCCCCACAAATCCACCAACGCTTTGGTGGAATAGGCCCCACTGGTTCCTCGGGCTAAATTTTCGCCCTGGCCGGTGTTTTGGGCATGGTTAAAGGCTCCGGTGGATGCCAACTGGTTCGCCCAGGCCTGGGCATCCCTGGCCAAGGAGTCTGACCAAGTGAGAGGAGCAACGCCCACGGCTGATCGATAGCTGTTGTGGGTGGTGAGGATGTCGTTCGTGAAGGTGCTGGTTCCGCCGCCGCTGGTTCCGCCGTTGTTGGTGGTAGTACCGGCCGCGCGGGCCACAGCATCGGGGGTAGCCCCCAAAAAGAAGGCAATTTCTTGACCGGCCGCATTGGTCACTAGCGTGCCGGTAATGGAGCCGTCGCCGTCGGGATCAATGTCCACGCCCACGGTGCTCTGGATCGTTTGGCGAATGGTGGCGGCGGTGGCATTGGCCGGCAGGGTTAAACCCGGAGGCAAGATGCCGCTGCTGCCTTGCAGGAGACTGACCAGGAAGCTGAGGGAATAGCTGGTGGCTTGGAAGCGCATATCGCTGGCATTCAGATTGTTGAGTTGCAGGCGATCGACCGTGGGATCAAAATCCAACACCACGTCCACATTGCTGAGACCAGTGGCATCACCCCGCAGGCTGAAGGTATCGGTTCCTGCACCGCCGATCAGCACATCGCTGCCCAAATCGCCGCTCAGGAAATCATTGCCCGCCCCGCCCAGGAGCAGATCGGAATCGCGCCCTCCCACTAGCGTATCGTTGCCGTCGCCACCCGCAACCCAATCGTTACCCAAGTTCCCAGCCACGAGGTCATCCCCCAGCCCGCCATCGAGGTCGTCTTGGTCGCGACCGCCCAACAGGCTGTCGTTTCCACCGTTGCCTCGCAGCCGATCGTTGCCCAAGTTGCCATAGATAAAATCGCCCCCTTCGGAACCTTGAACGCTGTCTGCACCTTCCAGGGCCCGCAACCCTTGGGGGGCGGTGGCGAGCAAGTTGGCCGGAACGGTGTAGTTATCGTTACCGGTACTCAGATCAAAAAATCCTTCGGGAGAAAGACCAGCCATAGCTAGGAACACCAGGGGAATGGAGGATTGGGATTGGGGCGATCGAGTCGGTGTGGGTGCTTGAGCCAAATCAACCCAGCCATTAACCCAGCGATCGACCCAGAGATCGACCTAACCCCAAGGCCAACATACCCAGGAAATCCCCAAGAATCAGGTTAGGAACGCACATCGATCGACCCGTCGGGCCAAAAAACCACTCGAAACTGAGCCAAGGGAGCCAGTTGCACCTTGCCGTTGTCGCCTTTGATGGCGCTGGCGGCTGGGTTCAGCAATGGGCCCAGGGGGAAGGGTTTTTGGGCCGCATTGCGATTGGCGGGATCCGCGTCTACGGCGATGCCAACAGCGTTGGTGCGCACGTCATACATCAGGGGCATACTGGGCGCAGATTTGCCCTGCCAGGCGGTTTGCAAGCTCTTTTCGAGCTGGGCGCGGGCAGTTTCACGGGCGATCGCGTCGCTGAGGCTGGGATTCTGAATTCGGTTAACAGCGGCATTGCTGGCGTTCACCGATTCCATGGGGATCACTTGCACCCCCTGGGCAGCGCTGAAGGAGACCTGGAAAGTGGCTAGGGGTTCCCCAGTATTAGCCCGATCGAGGGGCTTAAACAGCAATTTGGGCAACGGGGTACGGGCGATCGCCTCTTGGGCCATGGCGTTTTCCGGCAAATAGCCCACGATCGAGCCATCTTCGCCCACGCTCACCCGGTAGTTCAGGGTCAGGGCCAAATTCTGGCGATCGGTCCAAGCCTGATCCAACTGACCGAGGAGATATCGCTCCAAGGCTGCCAACTGTTTGGGATCCGTCACCGGCTTAGCAGGAGTCAACAGCGTATCGGCTCCTTCTCCGGCCAGGGGCGAGGGCACTGGAACCGACGAGGGGGGAATGGCTGCACTCGTGCTGGCTGGGGATGCCGCCGGGATCGATCGGGTTTGGGTTTGGGGTTTGGTGGGGCTGGGGGCGGTGGCCGGTGAGGGCGCGGGCAAGGCCGACTGATTTTGAGGCGTGGGTGTGGGCGTGGGCCGCAACAGATCCTTGGGTTGTTGCACCTTGGGCACGGGCAACATGAACAACAACCCCGCCGCCACGGCCAACCCGGAAGCGCCCAAGGCCACGGGAGCCGCCCGTTGCACCAGCGGTTCCGCCTGCACCAGGTCATGGCGAGACACCGGAGAGAACACCTGCTGGATGTCGGGCAAGGTTTTGGGATCGCCGTAGAACTGGTCGATCGTTTCCACCAAGTCAAACAGTTGCAGCGGGGTCAGCAATAGCTCGATCGGCTGCGGCGGGCCATCGCCGGGCCCCTCCGGATTCGGCGGCGGCATCACCAACAATCGATGTTTGCCTCCATCGGCTGCCACAACCGCCACATTGGGCTGACTGGGATCGATCGCTGTGGGTAACTGGGGCGATTGAATGCCGCTGAAGCAACCCTGGGCGTATTGACTCACCACCTGGGCAAACCGCTCAAAAAAGCTGCGATCGCACAAAAATCCCTGGCCATGGGCAGGAAACTGACAATTCACCGTCAACAGCACCGATAAAGTCGGTCTTGCTTCCCCCACCTCTGCCAATGAATCCATGCCCTCCAGGGTCAGGACACAATTGGGCAAGCTGTACTGTCGTTGAATTGTCACGCCACTTCTCCGTCAAACAAACTAATCCAAAAGCGTTCCAGCCCCGCCGTTGACGAACAGTACAGTAACTGTTCCAGCAAGCGGAGGGCCAGGGTATTCAGGGCCTCGTCGGTGTTGTAAACCGTCACGGCCGATCGGCGTGGATTCATCCGGGCCCGGAAGTGGGCCCGGAACCGCTCCAGATAATCCGCCAGCCGAAAATGGTGCTCGAAGGATAGATCCTGCTCCTCCAGCCGCTCGCAAGCCAGAAGTAATTGCCGAATCAGCACCGTCAGTCGCTTGGCCAAATAAACCACAATCGTGGTCAGGGCCTTGGCCTCATTCAAGCTCAGGGGCCGCCGTTGCACCGCCCGCCGCAAAGGATTCGTGGCTCGCAGTCGCCACAGGTTAACCTTTGTGCCAACCACGCTCGTGATTCCCAGCTCTTGGGCACAGTAAAGAATGGCCTCAGACCCGCTGAGATCAAGGGCTTCGATCGCCAGGAGCATCAAGTCCAGTTGTTGGCGGGCCCGCCGGGGACATTCACCATCTTTCACGGGCGGGTTGGGCAACCGCTCCAAAATCGGCGGGATCTCCGGTGAATCTGCGGGAACAGGCGATCGATCGGCAAACATTGCACTCGAAGAAGTCATCGGCACAGAATCACATCAGCAATTCAATGAAACCATTGATTAGAAAATCATTTCGATCCATCGGTCAATCCGTCCAATTGTCCTTGCGGGGGCTGGGGGTCAATCCCGCCCAAACGAAGACCCCAGGGATCTGGGGCGATCGGGAAGGATCAGGCAGCCTGTGCCACTTGGGCGATCGGACTCTGAACAATCCTGCAATCATCCCGTAAGCACCACCCCCCGGACGATCGGTTGCAAAATTCAGCCCTGCAATTCAGCGATACTGATTTCGCGCTGAATTTCACACTGAACTTCGCCATGATTCCGCCGAATGATCCCCACCAGTTTAAGCAGTTTTAGGCAATCTCCTGGAGAAAACTCAGATGACCACACCCCAATCCCAGCCGACGGATTTGCATCGTCTGGTTCGTGCTATTCCTGATTTTCCACAGCCCGGAATTGTTTTCCGAGATATTACAACCCTTCTGCGTGATCGGGATGGTTTGCAACAGGCCGTGGATCACCTACACGATCGATGTCATGACCTACGCCCGGATTTTGTGGCCGGCATCGAAGCGCGCGGGTTTCTGTTCGGCCCGGCTTTGGCGTTGGCCTTGGGTGTGGGCTTTGTGCCCCTGCGCAAACCGGGCAAACTACCCGCCGCCACCCATGGTGTGGAATATGACTTGGAATATGGGCGCGATCGCCTGGAAATTCACCAAGATGCGATCAGCCCCGGTTCACGGGTGTTGGTGGTGGATGACGTAATCGCCACCGGGGGCACTGCCGCCGCCGCTGGGCAACTGATCCATCAAATCGAAGCAACCCTAGTGGGCTATGGCTTTTTGATTGAACTCCAAGACCTGAAGGGGCGCGATCGCCTGCCCGATGTGCCGGTTCGATCAGTGCTGGTTTATTGATCAGCAAATTGACCGGCTCCTCACCCCTTTGACTGGGCCCTGAATCAGCGCTGGTTCGTTGAGCGGGAGATTAGGAACTAAAGATTGGTTTGTTGAGCAAGAATGTTGACTGGGTGTGACCAGTTGGGATGGACTCCGATTGGTAACTCTTAACCATTCTTAGCAACTTGATCGAGATGCGTATTGGCAACCTTATTTTCTTGACTTGCTTTGGAATGGTCTATTCATTGCGATTTTTTTCGCAAACTCACTCTGTTTGATTCATCCGAGCATGTGATGTGTGATCGAAATCAACGATCAAAGAGATCAATCTCAGATCCCCATCGCAAGGTGTGATCAAGATCAATCATCGAAGCTTTCAGCAAAACTTCATCAACTCCTTAAGAACCATCTGCACAACTTTATCCAGTCTTTACCTAATCGCCCTGGCCCTTCCCATAGGATTACATCAGTAGCAGGTTAAGTCAGCCCAGTGCGCCCAAAACCCTGATGGCTGACCAGCGCAAAAACAAGCGCGTCCTAGCTGGGTGCTCCTTAAAAACAAGCCCAAAATTTTTAGCCCAAGTTAGCTCAAGACTGTTGGAGTCGAAAACATGGTTGGACTTTTCCCCAAACTGGTCGTAAGCGCCTCAATGGCCGCTGGCGTGGGGTTGTTTGCCGGAGCACCAGCCCTCGCCGCCAGCCTCCAAGGTGCCAGCACCACCGGCAATATCCTGGTGTATTGCTCGAACGGCACCAACACCTTTCTGTGCGATAACAGCAACCTCGGCACTGCCCTGCAAGGGGATTTGACCGCGCCGGGTGGCAACGTCGAGCTATTCGCAGACAGCGAAACTGCACCCGGTCTAGCCAAGTTCCTGAGCGGTACCTACAGCACCCTCACTGGCACTCTGAATGGTCAAGCCATTGAGTTCCGCAGCCTGGTTAAGTCCGACTGGACAGCCCAATTTACCCAAGCTTGGCTGACGGATGTGGCTGCCCAAAACGGCATTAGCAGCATTTTGACCGGTAATTTTCTGTCAGAAGCGGTTGGCTATTTCACCTCCAACACGACGGAAGCCAATGCTGCTTTGGCCAGGCTGAGTGACCCGAACGTCGCCTTCGTGAACCAAGACCTGGTAAGCGGGGTGATTTCGGTGGGTCTAGCGGGTCACATGGACGTGACCAGTATTGTGTCGGGGCTGATTGCCACCAGCAAAACCCTGACGAATATTCAAAAAACTCAGTACAGCAACGTCATCAAGGCCCTGGGAACGCAAGGGGTGAAGCTGCAAGCCAGCGAGCTGGTGAAGGTGCTTTACGATGGGCAAGAAACTGTCCGCTACGGTGGTCAGGGGATCGCTTCTGGTCAGGTGGAAGCGGGTGATGGCAAGTCCCACAACGGAACCTACTTGGTGCAGTTCCAAGGCAAGTTGCCGGAACCGCCGGCCGCCACGCCGGAGCCGTCTTTGATGGTTGGTTTGGCTGCGGTGGGTAGCTGGGTGGCGCTAAAGCGTCGCCAAAACCGCGCCTAATTCGCCTCAGAAAGTCGCTCTTGAAAATTGAGCTGAAAAATGGGGGGTGATGCCATGAACTTGGTATCACCCCCCATTCGTTTTGGGACTTGTTTTGAGTCTGATTTTGATTCTCGGGGATCAGCGATCGGGTCTGGGATCGCTGATTTTGACTGTAGTTGGCAATCTGAATTGAGTATTGACATCCTCCCCAGCCTAAAGAGGATTGAGCAGTCAGTACTGACCAATTTTGACCAGTACTGACTGATATTGAATCTGCCCAGTTGACGATCGCTAAACTTCGCTCCAACCCGTGGGGGAAGGGAGGGGAACCTGTTCGCCGGGGCGCGATCGAGATACTTGCTGCATACTGGCCGAAAGCCACAGAAACAGCTCCTGGAAGCTGAGACCTTTGAGCTTCAGGGGCGATCGCACCGTGAGGGATCCCAGCCGCTCCATGTCTGCACCTTCAACACCCACGGCAAAAAAGGCGAGTGCTTTACGGGCTTCTTCATCGCGAATTCGGGTGGCGGCGGCTCCCAGCACTTCCGCATCATCACTGGGCGCACCGTCAGTAATTAAGAAAATCCAAGGACGGTAGTAAGCCACGCCATTGCTGCGATACTGGGCTTTACGATCGCGCAGCAAATCCAAGGCCGCATGGATTGCAGCTCCCATGTAGGTCATGCCGCCGGCTCGGAGCCGAGGCGCTTCAAAACTATCGGCCGTCACAAAGTCTTGAAGCACTTCCACCCGATCGGCAAAGGTTGCGATCGCCACTTCCACCCGTTTCGCTGCTAGGGAGTCGCCGTTGAGATCAGCCTGGAAAGCTTGCAAGCCAGCTTCCAGAGCGGTTAAAGGCGCGCCCTGCATGGAGGTTGAGACATCCAGCAGCAGCACGCAAGGGCAGCGCGGCTCTGGGTTTTCTGCGAAGGCGATCGCCTCTTCAAAGTCAAAATTTCCAGACACCATTAAAACTTCTAGACACGACGGAAGCGACGAAAATGACTCGGCTAGACTAGGACTCAACCTGAGGATGATCAACCGCTGACTCCCTGCGGACTGCCAGAGCTGACCACAGCTCTAGTTTTCCAAGCAAGACGAGGTTAGAGTGCATCCCAAGGCCTGATCCGCATCATTTGTTTGAGGAGTGGGGTCATAACCCAAGCCAATAACTTCAGTTATCAACTGCTCCCCACGCACCATTGAGTTTCCCAGACCCGGCTTTTGGGTGTTACTTTCCCCTAGACCCGGTTTGGGGTGATGGGTTCCACTGGCCACAATCAACTAACTCAATTAGACAACATCAATCCAGTTAGAAAACAGTCAGCCAGCGCCAGTGACTCCTCCGACCCGATCGCCCTGTTCGATCGCCCTGGTTAATCCGGGCCTCGATCGGGAACCCCGATCGCCACACCCGATCACCACGATTGAGATTTCCTAAGATTGAGATTTCCGAAGGTTGATACCCCAAAGGTTTGATTCACTGCACTGGTTGATTGAGTTGATAGGCAGTTTGGATATCCGGTGGGGATCGCTACGATCGGGATCAAGTCTATTTTCCCTTGACCCTTGGGCAGTGCCAGGGCCGGTTCCGGCTCCCTGCCCATGCCTGATCGTCCCCTTGGCCCCCACGGCCGTTCGGCCTCTCACCTGATTTCTTTACCCACCGCCGCCCCTATGACCTCTACCGGACAACCGCTCTCGAATTACACGGAATCATTTGACATTCAGGGAAACTACTGCCCGATTACCGTTCACGTGGAGGACGATCGCACCGGGATGGCCCCCGACACGTTGCGGCGTGCCTTTGCCGACAACCTGTACTACATCCAAGGCAAAAACGAACTCACCGCCACGCCCTTTGACTACTACATGGCGCTGGCCTACACGGTGCGCGATCGCCTGTTACACCGCTGGATCGCCAGCAACACCACCTACATGCAACAGGACGTGAAAACGGTCTGTTACCTGTCAGCGGAATTTTTGCTGGGGCGACAGTTGGGCAAGACCATGCTCAACCTGGGGATGTACGAAAAAGCCAAGCAGGTGGTTACGGAAGCTGGCTTAGACTTCAATCACCTGTTGGAATTGGAGCCAGAACCGGGGCTTGGCAATGGCGGTTTGGGTCGGCTGGCGGCTTGCTTTTTGGACTCGCTAGCCACCTTAGAGATTCCGGCGATCGGCTACGGCATCCGCTACGAATTTGGCATCTTTGATCAGCGGATCGAAGATGGGGCCCAGGTGGAGCGGCCCGATAAATGGCTGCGGTTCGGCAATCCCTGGGAAATTCGTCACCCGGAATTGACCGTGGAAGTGGGCTTTGGGGGACACACGGAACAGTACGTGGACGAGCATGGCCATGGTCGTTGTCGCTGGGTTCCGGCCCGACGCATTTTGGGCACGCCCCACGATGTGCCGATCGCGGGGTACAACAACAACACCGTCAGCACCCTGCGCCTGTGGAAAGCCAGCGCCAGTGAAGAGTTTAATTTCCAGGTGTTCGATCGGGGTGACTATACCGGAGCCGTGGCCGACCAAATTTTGTCGGAAAACATCTCCAAGGTGCTTTACCCCAACGACAACACGGCCCAAGGGAAGCAACTGCGCTTTGAGCAGCAATACTTCTTCGTGAGCTGCTCCCTGCAAGACGCAATCAACCGCTACCGGCGCGATCGACGGCGGGGACTGGAATACCTGCACGAAAGCATCGCCATTCAGCTCAACGACACCCACCCCGCGATCGCCGTGGCCGAACTAATGCGGCTACTGATCGATCGCTACGATCTGGGTTGGAACCGCGCTTGGCACGTCACCCGCCAATGTTTGGCCTACACCAATCACACCCTGTTGATGGAAGCCCTGGAACGTTGGCCCGTCAACCTGTTCGAGCGGCTCTTGCCCCGCCACTTGGAAATCATCTACGAAATCAACCAGCGCTTCTTGGACGAAGTGCGGCTGCAATATCCCCACGACGAAGCCCGCGCCGGTCGGATGTCGTTGATTCAAGAAAATCCAGAGCGGATGGTGCGGATGGCCCATCTGGCCTGCGTTGGCAGCCATGCGATCAATGGGGTTGCGGCCTTGCACACGGACTTGCTGCAAAAGCACGTCCTCAACGACTTCTACACCTTCTGGCCCGAAAAGTTCCAGAACAAAACCAATGGCGTAACGCCCCGCCGTTGGCTGCTGTTGGCCAATCCTCGGCTGTCCAAGCTGTTTACGGAAAAAATTGGGGACGATCGCTGGGTCAAGGATCTGGAGTTGTTGCAATCTCTGGAGCCGTTGGCGAATGATCCCGAATTCCGACACCGCTGGGCCGAAATCAAACAGGCCAACAAGCGGGAACTGGCGGACTATCTGTTGCTGTACAACGATTTGGAAGTGGATCCCCGAGCCATTTTCGATATCCAAGTGAAGCGAATTCACGAATACAAGCGGCAACTGCTGGACATTTTGTATGTGATCTCGCTCTACCAACAGCTCAAGCAAAATCCCAGCATGGATTTGCATCCTCGGGTGTTTATCTTTGCGGGCAAGGCGGCCCCTGGCTATTACTTGGCCAAGCTGATCATCCGATTGATCAACGGTGTGGCGGAGGTGGTGAACAACGACACCTCGATCGCCCGGCGGTTGCAGGTGGCCTTTGTGGCCAACTATTCCGTATCCTTGGGCCAGCGCATCTATCCGGCGGCGGATTTGTCGGAGCAAATTTCCACGGCAGGCAAGGAAGCATCTGGTACGGGAAATATGAAGTTTGCGCTCAACGGGGCCCTGACGATCGGGACGTTGGATGGGGCAAACATCGAAATTCGCGAAGCCGTGGGGCCCGACAACTTCTTCCTGTTTGGACTCACGGAAGCGGAAGTGGTGGCCCTCAAGGCCGAAGGCTACGATCCCATGGGCTACTACTACGGTGATCCGGAAATTCAAGGGGTCTTGAATGCGATCGCTGAGGGACAATTCAGCCGGGGCGATCGGGAGCTGTTCCGCCCCCTGCTCGATGCCCTGCTCTATCGGGATGAGTACATGGTCTTGGCGGACTACCGTGCCTATGCTGAAGCCCAAAGCAAGGTCGATCAGGCCTATCGCGATCGGGAATGGTGGACAAAATCCTCAATTCTCAATTCCGTGCGGATGGGTCGCTTCTCCAGCGATCGCACCATTCGGGAATATTGCCGCGATATTTGGCATGTGTCGCCCGTGCCCGTGTCCCTGGAGACCTATTCCCAATCCAATGCCGGTCTGAAAGTCAGCAACAATGCCTAGCTGATCCCACTGATCTCTTGAAGATATTCCCTATCCCAACACCGCCCGATCGCAAGATTTGGCGGTGTTTTGTCGTTTTATGCCTATGGGAATAGAATCCAAATTTGAAACCAAAGGTTTAAGCAAAGTTCAAATAGAACAAGAAATATTCATAGAGAAAATCAGTATGATCTCCTAATGATCTCCTATTAATTGTTCATTAAAATAATCGACATTCATAGTTTTCATCAAATACAGTCAGTTCAAGCCCTTTCAGCACATCGATCCAAACATCGATCCAATTCTATCCATATCTGACTTGTAGCATTAATTACATCGTCTGAACATTATCAAGACCTGCCTTGTAGCATTAATTACACTGCTCATCACCTATTCTGCACTCTCTTTCCTAAAAACGAGGCTCGGTCATTGGATATTAATTCGCACTGTTCTCAGGAATCAGTCATGGTTACTAATAATAATGCTACTGCGTTTAATATCAACGCAAATGCATTTCATGATCTCCAAAATGCCAACAGTCTGGGTGGAAAAGCAGAAGGGGATGATAAAACCTTTGATGCTTGGTTGGGCGATTGGGAATATGCGATCGATCGGACAGCCATCGTGGCCATTACCGATCACAAGGGTCAGATCATTTATGCCAATGACTATTTTTGCAAGCTTTCAAAATATGAACTCTCGGAACTGATGGGGCAGAATCATCGAATTCTGAACTCTGGCCATCACTCTGCGGAATTTTTCACGGAACTGTGGCAAACCATTTCACGGGGGAAAATCTGGCGCGGCGAAATTAAAAATCGTGCCAAGGATGGATCTGAATATTGGGTTTACACCATCATTGTGCCAATTGTGAGTCAACGAGGAAAACCCGTGCGCTATTTGTCAGTGCGCACGGATATTACCGATCGCAAGCGCATTGAAGAGGCCCTGCAAGCGTCAGAACTGGCCCTGCGGCAACGGAACGATGAGCTACAAAAAGCCCTGGCGGATTTGAAGGCGGCCCAGGCGCAAATTGTGCAACAGGAAAAAATGTCGAGCCTGGGGCAAATGGTGGCGGGCGTTGCCCACGAAATTAATAACCCCTTGAATTTCATTGCGGCGAATATCAGCCCTGCCCAAACCTACACGAAAGAACTGGTGCAGTTGGTGGAGCTATATCGCAAAAGCTATCCCCAGCCAACACCGGAAATTGCTGCCAAAATTGAAGAAATCGACTTGGATTTCATGGAATCCGACCTCTTGGATATTTTGAATTCCATGAAGTTGGGCACTCACCGGATTTGTGGAATCGTGAAGTCGTTGCGCACGTTTTCACGCTTGGATGAAGCAGAGTTGAAATTGGCAAATCTGCATGATGGCTTAGACAGTGCGCTGACCATTTTGGGTCATCGTTTGAAAGCCCACGACGATCGCCCTGAAATTCAAGTCTTGCGGCAATATGGTTCGCTGCCCAATGTGATGTGCTATTCGGGCAATATGAACCAGGTGTTCATGAATATTTTGGTGAATGCGGTTGATGCGATCGAGGACTATCACCAGCAGCTCAAGCGGGGATTGATGCACCCTCGTTCCGGCAATGCAATTCCCTACAGTATTCAGGTCAGCACGCGCCTATGTGATCAAAATTGGGTTGAGGTGCAAATCACGGACAGTGGTTTGGGCATGAATTCCAAAACAATGGAGCATATTTTTGATCCCTTTTTCACCACCAAGCCGATCGGGAAAGGCACGGGTTTAGGCCTTTCCGTCAGCTATCAAATCATTGTCGATCGCCATCAGGGCGAACTGATTTGCACCTCTGAACCCGGCGAGGGCAGCACTTTCCTTATTCGCATTCCCGTAACACCGCCCCCAGGCTCATTCACGTCCTAAGACGCTGTTTTATGCTTACCACCACCAGCGCAATCCTTGGGCTTTCATATGTTCACGCACCAAGGAAAACCGATTTTGGGGCACAATTTCGGCCGCAATTAAACTCTTGGGTTGCCGGTGCAACCAGCCAGCGATCGAACCAGCAGCGGCCCCCGAACTCCATTCGCTGTAGTGAATGCGGGTGACCCCGTTCACAATGTGGGAAACAGCGATCGCCTTGCCACCAATCAACAAATTATCCACGCCCCGAGGAATCAGTGCCTCGATCGGGACAGCCACCGGGCGCACATGGGCAATATCCGCACTGGCGTTGGTGGCCTCGCCGGGGTCTTCCCAGTTGCGATAGGCACAGCCCTGGATATCAATGTCGTAATGCACCATGGAGATTGAGGTGGCGGAAAAGTCGCGCATATTCTCAATGCCCCGATGCACGTCGTTTTCCCGAATCATGAAGGCATTTTGGCGATAGGCACTGCGGCCCAAAATGCGTCGCCCCTCACGGATATAGGGCATCAGGCTCAAGCCCGATCGCGTCCCCATCGGTGTGTTGGGCCCCGCCAAATGCATCAGGGGAAATTCTTTTGTGGCCAGGGTTTTTAGCACCCATTCTGAAAAAATAAGCGCCCGTTCCTCGCCGTGGTGCAAGGCTTCCGTGGAAACGCCGCCCATCCAGTTGCGGTACTGATCCGTATCCATCAGCCGATCGCCCGTCAGGATCAAAGGCGGGTTCATCAGGTTCCAGTTATTGCCATAGCCCCAATTGATCATGGCCATGTCCCCGGGGCTGGGCTTGCCGGTAATTCGATTATCCAGCCGCATACTCACGATCCGCCGATATTTGAAAAAGCTGCGATCGAGAAAGGGTGGAAAGCCCCAGAGGGAAAAGGTGCGTTGGTGTTCGTGCTTGGGGAAAGTGGGTTGCAGTCGGCCCAGTTGCTTCAGGCTGCGACCCTCATCATTGGCGATCGCCACCACAAAGGGGAACGTAAAGGCCTGGGTGCATTGGGGATTGTCCCAATTGGCCGCATTCGGCTCACCCAAGGTGCGGCGCGATTCCGATCCCAACCGGTGCGGCACACGGGCCCAGGCCACCAGCTCACCGGTATCCGTGGCATCAATCACCGTGAATCGCTTGCCCGGCACTGGTTCTAGGCGAATGGGTGTTTTCCGAAATGTGTCGTCACTGTTCCAGGAATACCAAGCCGGCAGTTCCTGAGATAAGCGCCCCGAGGGCACATAGTCCGCCCGAGGTGTGCGCCGCACTGCGTAGATCGCCGTAATATTGTGGCCCGTTGCATCAAAAGCTGCGCCCTTGAAGGCTGTGGCACTGCTCCAGCGGCTGCCGGGAGCCAATTGGGCGGCCGCGGCCAACGCCTCTCGCGCGGCCACATCGCCGGCCGAAGCGGGAAAGCATAGGGAACCAACCCAGCAGCTATCCACCTCGCGCACGGTTTTGATCGGCTGGTTGCGATCGGCCCAGCGTGGAATCTTGACCGGTTGGCGATAGATGCGCGATTTAAAGGCTTTCCAGCTTTCCGAGAGGTTCCCAGCCAAAATCATGTCCGCCGACTCATCGATCGCCGACACGCCTTGGGTGCTAATTTGCCCTCCAATCCAGGGCGACACCTCAATCACGCAGGTTCGTGCGCCCGACTGCATGGCATGAACGGCGGCCCCCACGCCCCCCAAGGATCCGCCCACCACTACCACTTCGCATTGCCAAACCTCTTGGGCCTGGGGCAGGGGCGACAATACGGGCCGGCCGTTGCTGCCAAAGGAAGCCGTGATCCGGAGTTCGTTGGCCAAGTCCTTGGCGGGGCCCGGGGTGACGCTGAGGGGTTGCAGATCGTTCGGCGGTGGCAACTGTGAGTTGATGGCATCGGGGCGATCGAACGCGGCCAGGGTTGCGCCCGCCACAACAACCCCCAGCCCCAGAGTCACTTGTCCAAACCGTTGCCACAACCCAATCAGTCGCTGCATGTTGCCGTCTTATCCTTGGTTGCCGAAAGGCGAGGGGAATGGAAAAGGGTGCGATCGCCCGCGAAAATCACAGAAATTACGGAAATTAATGCTGACTGGCGACGCGCTCGTACTAGGCTAGCGCTGAAAGAGGACGATCCCACCGCGATCGAAGGCGATTTTGTAGGCCGGATTCGATCGCAATTCCCGATCCAATGATTGAGCAAACTCATGGGTGCTGCCCCAACCCGGATGTTTCAGGTTCAGCAACACCCAATCGTATTCGCCCCAGTTGGGCGGCGGCGCGGTGGCGATCGTTTGGCGCAGCATGGTGCGGTGGCTGAGGTGGGGCCCCAAATCAGCGGTGGTGAGGATGCCGCCCCGTTGGCTAGCGGGGATCGATCGCTCCTGGGTTTGGATCAAGGTGATCGCCGCGCGACTGTCCGCCCAAGTGTCCAGTTCCGCCAAATAAATGGAGCCAAAATAGCCGAATTTGGCCAGGGCTAAAAAGCCAATCAGTGACCAAACCCAAATGGCCCGTCCGCTGGCGATCCAACTACGGAGCCGATCGCCCATTGATCCCAGGCGATCGAGCCAATCCCAACGCCCTCTAGCCAAGCTATCGATCGCCGCCACCAGCAAAAATGGCAAAATCGGCAGGGAATATTGATGCACCAAATCCCGCTGCTCGGCCACCGTGGACAGGGCATTCAACCCGATCGCCGGAGCTGCCGCTGCCCAGGCCCGCAGCCGGCCGCCCCCGAACCAAGGCAACAACGGCCCCAAGATCAGCAGCAAATAGATCAGCGTGTCCCCTGAGAACAGCTTCCCCAGCACCACTTGCGGCTTCAGGAACAGATTCAACGCCGCCTCAGAAACACTAGAACCCAAGTAGGCATAGCGCCCGATCGCATCGTGGCTCAGGCCATGATTAAAAGCGGGGATCACGGCCTGGTTCACCACCACAAACCAACCAACCCCCATCGCCAGCGCCACCAGACCGGGCCACCGTTTGCGATCGAGCAACAACAACCAAGCGCCCATGGCTGCCACCGTAATCGACAGCACCGCCTTGCAGCCCATCACCCAGACCAACACCAGCGCCAAGGTGATCGGCCGGTTGGCTCGCCCCAGCCAAATCGCCCCCAGCAGCCCCGCGATCCCCATCACCTCCGGGTGGAAGTCAAACAAATTGACATTGAACACCACGGGATAGAGCAAATAGGCCCAGGCGATCGCCAGGGATTGGCCCGGATTCAGCCCCGCCTGTTTCGCTAGCGCCCAAGCGGGGATCGCCCCCGCCGCCAGCCCGATCGCCTGCACCAAAAACAGCCAGTAAATACTCGGAAAAATGGCGTAGAGCAGCCCCACCCCAAAGAAGCTGTAGGCCGCGTGGTTGCCCATGTGGTGCATGTCCGACACGGTGGAAAACGGCGTTTCGCCGCGCCCCATCAGGTAGGCCACTTGGTCATAAATCGCCAAATCAAAGGCCGTTGATTGAAACAGCTCGTGGCGCACCACGCTGCAAACCAACAGCACGATCGCCCAAATGCCCATCGACCACCAGAGCGATCGGGGGATCGATCGAAACCAACCGGCAATCTCTGTGGTGGCGATCCAGTTAGAGATCCAGGTTATAGATGTCCAGCGGGGCGATCGCATCTCGGGTTCCTGCGGCACAAATCGCCAACAGCCTACCACCGCCCGGCCCGTCCGCAGGGGGCCATGGCTAGAATCGATCAAGCCGCCGCCCCATTCCTCAGCCGCTCCCGCCCATGAACTATCAACAATGGCGCGATCAACTCTTTGGCCAGCCGGAACAAGCCGATCCCGTTTGTGCTGAGATGAGTCCCGAGTTTGATCGACTGCCACGAGATCGCGCCTTTGATTACATTGATCAGGTTTTGGTTGATTCGGAAATTCACCAGCGATTTTCCCGCAATCAAATTGGCTTCGGCTTGAACTACATTTTTTTTAATAGCTGTAGCGATCTGCCCTTTTGCTATTTGCGCTGCTCAGAATCTCGCATCATTAAGGGCATTCAGAACCTCAACTATCTCTATCAAAACTATTTTGATCGATACTGTTTTGCGTCGAGTCAATCGATCCAAGAAATTGGGGCGATTCAAGCGGGCGATCGCCTAGAGTTTCTGTGCTATATGTTCTGGGATTTGTTTGTGGTTTACCCTGGCAGTGCTTCTCCATCGGTGATTGCAGCCAGCTTGGAGGTGATGAGTGCCGCTCTCGATCGCAAAAATGGCAACGCGATCGTCTCGGCAATTCATGGATTAGGTCATTGGGCATTACATGATCAGCAAGCCGTCGCCATTTTGGAGCGCTGGTTAATGAGTCCCGGCACGCAAAATTCCGTGATTCGCAACTATGCCCTCCAGGCCAAAACAGGCTACATTCAGTAATTGAAAGTTGTCTATGATGACTCATCAATCAATCTTAATTACTTTCCCAAGATAGTTACGATATGCTGGGAAAAATTGCGCGATTGTTCCACAATCATGATTGCTGCTCCCCAATTCCTTAGCCCTGACGAGTATTTGGCTCTTGAAGCCCAAAGCGATATTCGGCATGAATACCTCGATGGGCAAGCCTATGCCATGGCCGGTGGTACAGATGCGCATACGACGATCGCGCTAAATTTGGCAAGCGAACTGCGATCGCACCTGAGAGGAACTGGTTGCCGTGTCTTTATGTCGGATATGAAGGTGCAGATTAATCAGGACACGAAGTTTTTTTATCCCGATGTGATGGTGACTTGTGATCCGGGCGATCGCGATCAACCACTTTACAAATCAGCCCCTTGTTTGATTGTGGAAGTGTTATCAAATTCCACAGAAGCCTTCGATCGGGGACGCAAGTTTGCCGCCTATCGTCATCTCAACAGCCTACGAGAATGCGTTTTAATTTCTGCTCAACAGCCCCAAGTAGATATTTTTCAGCGCTCCGCAGCGGGCCAATGGATCTTGGAAAGTTACGAAAGCATCGAGGCGGAATTGGTTTTGGAAACCGTCAAGTATCGAGCCGGGTTCGATCGCCTTTATGAAGATGTAATTTTTGATCAGACCCCTCCGGAACTACTTGAAATTTAAAAAATTCCAGTTCCTCTCTCTGGTGATTGATTTCAGAATTGGAAGTTTTCAGAGGCTAGTGAATGACTAGACCTCTTGCACGAATTGACAGAAAGAAGATCTATAGAAAAATGAGCAAGTTGGAATTCAACTTTCAAAAAAATTTTTGAAAACCGTGAAATAATTGGTAATAATTTTGATAACAATCTTAAAAAAACCAGTATAACTTACTGACATTTCCTATGTATCCACTAAACTAATAGGCGAAATGGTCAGCATTCATTTCAATTAAACAGTAGCCCAGTTTACAAAATACCTTTTCGCTTTGAAACCTTTGATCAACACGCAGCGGTCAGTTTTTGATGAATTTATCATCACTGGCTGTCAGCTTCATGAATGGTGTTTCGTCGGGTAATCGGATTTTGAAAAATCGGCTCGTAAACGGTTGTTCCTTCATGAAATATCGTTGCTATTGGTGACAATGTTAATAGTGACTAAATCGCGAAATTTATGATAATTATTGACCAATAGACCGGTATATTCAATCAATTGACAGACTTTTGACCAATATGTTGGAGTATCTCCCCCCGCTCAACGATCATAATTTGCCTTATCCAGATACGATGCACCCAATCGTGGTGCATTTTGTCATTGCGATGGTGTTATTTTCGGTTTTATGCGATGGTATTGCCTACTTCACTCGCAATCCACGACTCTATGAAGTGAGCTGGTGGAATTTGTTTTTTGCAACCATTTCGATCTTTATTGCCATCATTTTTGGGCAAATCGAAGCGGGCTTAGCTGAACCCTACAATGCTGCCGAAGCTACTTTGAATCTGCACACGCTTCTGGGTTGGTCGCTGTCGGGAATTATTGCAGCAATGACCGCTTGGCGCTATGTGTTGCGATCGCGCGATCCAAAAACCTTGCCTAATGCTTTTTTAGGGGTGGGAGTTTTGATGACCGTAATCGTGTGTTTCCAAATTTATCTGGGTGATGTTTTGGTTTGGGTCTATGGACTTCATACCGTGCCCGTGGTTGAGGCAGTGCGGGAGGGATTATTGTAATGAATAATGATTTGATTGAGCAATTACAAAATCAGTTGGGGATCAATGGATTACCCTACACAATTCCGATTCATCCCAACTTGGTGCATTTGACCTTGGGCTTGTTTATTGTGGCGATCGCCTTTGATATTGTTGGCGTTTTTTTTCCCCTCGAAAAGCCGGTTTTTAAGTTTTTAGCGATTCCCGCCACGCGCTCCAATTTTTTTGATGTGGGCTGGTACAACATGCTGGCCGGGGCGATCGTCACCTTTTTGACGGTGGCTGCGGGCTTTTATGAAATGTTGTTGGCTCGTCCACCGGCAGATGTGAAAAGTGCCTGGGGTTTGCAGGCCATGGAAACCATGTTGTGGCATGGCGTGGGTGGCGTTGTCCTGTTGCTGTTAATTGTGGGCATGACCGTTTGGCGAGGATTTCAGCGATTTGTTTGGCTGAAAGATCGATCGCGCCAAGTGCAATGGAGCTATCTTTTAGTGGGGCTAATCATCTTCGGTTTGATGTTTGTCCATGGAACTTTAGGAGCACAATTAGCCGCTGAATTTGGTGTGCATATCACCGCTGATCGCCTGTTGGATTTGGGTGAAAATCCTAACCTCATTTTGAAATCATTCAATCCATGAAGATTCGCACCATCCTCACCTTAGGAACCCTAGCGATCGCACTGGCCCTCATCAGTTGGTGGATGGGAGAGCAGTCCTATACCTGGTTTCCCCCCCAAGCCTCGGCGGAGTCCCAACTAATCGATCGCCTATTCAGCTTTTTAGTGGCGATCGGGACGTTCATTTTCCTAGGCGTAGTCGGAACGATCGTCTATGTGGTGCTGTTTCAACAAGCTAGTAAATATGACACCAGCGATGGCCCGCACATTGAAGGAAACGTCACGTTGGAAATAGTTTGGACGGCGATTCCTTTCATCCTCGTCGTTGGAATTGCTGGCTACAGCTACCACATTTACGATCGCATTTCTATCTTGGGCCCCATGGAGCATGTGCATGAATCAATGGCACATGATATGGCATCAGAGGCTCCAGCGATCGCCCCGGTTGCTGCTGAATCAAGCGATAGCAATGCGATCGCAAATCCAGAGGTTATGATTGCTGTGAAGTCTCGACAATGGGCTTGGGAATTCTATTACCCCGATCGGCAAGTCACTACGGCTGAATTGCATTTGCCAGCCGACCAACGGATTAGTTTGCAACTCACCTCGGAAGATGTCATCCACGGGTTTTATATTCCAGCCTTTCGGGTGAAGCAAGATATCATTCCAGGGCGTGCTATTACCCTGAAATTTACGCCCATCCGCGAAGGTCGATATCGTTTGCGCGACTCTCAGTACAGCGGCACTTACTTTGCGGCCATGCAAGCCGATGTGGTAGTGGAATCCTCTGATTCCTATCAACAATGGCTGACGGATGCGGCAAACCAACAGCCCACCGCCGCCTATAACCAAGCCTTTGATGAATTCCAGCGCTCCCCCGGTGGACGCACTGGCTGGCAAACGGTTCAGCCAGCGCCGCCGCCCCTCGTGAACTATCCCGGCAAAGGAACCAGTTAGCCATTAGTCGTTTTCGCTCAACTCCGTTTCACCAGGCTTTGAGCAAAGATCTCGGCATTTCAGAATAGTTTCCTCCAACCGATTTATGACCAATCTTGCTACCGAATTGATCGCCGCTTCTCAGCCACCTATGCCCGGTACGCCCAATGACTGGAAGCGTTTTTTTAGCTTCAGCACCGATCACAAAGTGATTGGGATTCAGTACCTAGTAACCTCCTTCTTTTTCTTTCTAGTAGGTGGCATTTTTGCCATGATTATTCGGGGCGAATTGATCACACCGGAAGCGGATTTGGTCGATCGCACCGTTTACAATGCCATGTTCACCATGCATGGCACGGTGATGTTGTTTTTGTGGACATTTCCTTGTCTATTGGGTCTGGGAAACTATCTCGTGCCCCTAATGATTGGCGCAAGGGATATGGCTTTTCCTCGGCTGAATGCGATCGCCTTTTGGATGGTGCCTGTCTTCGGCACGATTCTGATGGCGAGTTTTTTGGTGCCGGGCGGCCCAGCCCAAGCCGGTTGGTGGGCCTATCCACCTGTCAGCCTTCAAAATCCCACGGGCAACCTGATCAATGGTCAAATGCTATGGCTATTGGCGGTGGCGATTTCCGGCGTTTCGTCGATTATGGGTGCGGTGAATTTTGTCACCACGATCGCCCGCATGCGCGCCCCTGGCATGACTTGGTTTCGGATGCCGGTTTTTGTGTGGACGGTGTTAGCCGCCCAAATTATTCAACTGTTTGGTCTGCCCGCTTTGACCGCTGGCGCGGTGATGCTGTTGTTGGATCTGACCGTGGGGACAACGTTTTTTGATCCGGCCAAAGGTGGCGATCCGGTGCTGTTTCAGCACTTTTTCTGGTTCTATTCTCACCCGGCCGTTTATGTCATTATCTTGCCGATTTTTGGCATCTTCTCTGAGGTTTTGCCAGTCTATGCCCGTAAGCCCCTCTTTGGCTACAAAGTAGTTGCCATTTCATCCCTCATTATTACGGGTTTGAGTGCCATTGTTTGGGTTCACCACATGTTTGCCAGTGGCACACCGGGCTGGATGCGGATGATTTTCATGGCCACAACCATGCTGATCTCGGTGCCCACGGGGATTAAAGTTTTCGCCTGGGTTGCCACCATTTGGGGGGGTAAATTGCGCCTCAACACAGCCATGCTATTTGCCCTGGGCGGGCTGGTGATGTTCGTGTTTTCAGGCATCACCGGCATTATGTTGGCAGCAGTTCCGGTTGATATCCATGTGAACAACACCTATTTTGTGGTGGGGCATTTTCACTATGTGATTTACGGCGCAGTGGTGATGGGAATTTATGCAGCAATCTATCACTGGTTTCCCAAAATGACCGGGCGCATGTATTCCGAAGGGCTGGGGAAATTGCACTTTGCCCTAACTTTCATTGGCACTAATTTGAACTTCTTTCCCATGCATCCTTTGGGGTTGCAAGGGATGCCGCGCCGGGTCGCGTCTTACGATCCCGAATTTACGTTTTGGAATGTGGTGGCTAGCCTAGGAGCCTTTTTGTTGGGGATGTCTACCCTGCCGTTTATTTTGAACATGATTGGTTCTTGGGTGCAGGGTGAAAAAGCGCCCAAAAATCCCTGGCGGGCGATCGGGCTGGAGTGGCTGTTGTCTTCGCCGCCAACGGTTGAGAACTTCGAGGAACTCCCGATCGTGGTTTCTGAGCCTTATGGCTATGGCAAATCTGATCCCTTGGTGTCTAATCCCGACGAATTAGAGGTGGCCCATGAACCCAACTGAAACGAACTTGCGAGACGATGCATTGCCGGGAATTGCGGAGGCCCATGATGACGCACACCATGCGGCCCATAGCCATGGATCCCCCGGCGACCAAATGTTTGGTTTTGTGATTTTTTTGCTGTCTGAAAGTGTTATTTTCTTCAGCTTCTTTGCGGGCTATATTGTCTACAAAACCACTGCCCAAACCTGGTTACCAGAAGGTGTTTTGGGTTTGGAGGTGCGCGAGCCAGCTATCAACACGGTCATTTTGGTGTCTAGCAGCTTCACGATTTATCTAGCTGAGCGCTATTTGCACGTTAAGCAGCTCTGGGGCTTTCGGGCATTTTGGTTGCTGACGATCGCCATGGGTAGCTACTTCTTGTATGGCCAGGCGATCGAGTGGAGTCACTTAGACTTTGGGTTCACCGATGGGGTGTTTGGCGGCACGTTTTATTTGCTGACAGGATTCCACGGTCTGCACGTTTTTGCGGGTGTGTTGCTGCAACTGATCATGTTGGTGCGATCGTTCATTCCGGGTAATTACGATCGCGGCGAATTTGGCGTGGCTTCGACCTCATTGTTTTGGCACTTTGTGGATGTGATTTGGATTATTTTGTTCCTGTTGATTTACATCTGGCAGTAACCAAAACACCGATCAAGATGAGGGTGATCGGCGATTTTGGAATGAGATGAGCGATCGCCCAGCAACCCCTTCGCAATGCCAGTGAATCGGTAAGCAATCGTTTCAATCGTTGAGTAGTCAGGACGATCTAATTATGATTATTGATGATTGCCATTACGACGTGATTATTATTGGTACTGGGGCTGGCGGTGGGACGCTGGCTTATAAATTAGCACCCACCGGCAAGCGTATTTTGATTCTTGAGCGGGGAGATTTTATGCCCCTCGAAGAACAAAATCGCAGCAATGTGGATGTTTTTAAACGCGAGCGATATCACGCGCCGGAACAGTGGTACGACAACACGGGCGAACCCTTTTCGCCCCAAATGAACTACGCGATCGGGGGCAACACCAAAATCTATGGAGCTGTGCTGATGCGGCGGCGAGAACAGGATTTTGCTGCCGTTACCCATCGCGAGGGAATTTCACCGGCTTGGTGTGTGGACTATGCGGAATTCGAGCCTTATTACACCGCTGCCGAAGCGCTTTATAAAGTGCATGGTCAGGCTGACCAAGACCCCACCGAGCCATTTCGGAGCAGCGACTATCCCTTTCCAGCAATCGAATCCGATCCGCAAATTGCCGCCATTACGGGAGCGATCGCCCAGCAAGGATTGCACCCATCTGCCTTGCCCTTGGGGTTAACTCGCCAGGACGATGACCCCACCAATGATTCCGAAGTGAGTGGCGTGTTGCCAGCGGTGGAATATCCCAACGTCACCCTCAAAACCAAGGCAAAAGTCGTGGGCTTGCATACCAACTCCTCAGGACGCTTGGTGAAAGCCGTTGAAGCGGAGATTGATGGTAAACCCTATCTCTTTTTGGGAGATTTGGTGGTCTTGGCCTGCGGGGCGGTGAACTCTGCGGCCCTGTTGTTGCGATCGGCTAATGATTGTCACCCACAAGGACTAGCCAATAGCTCCAATTTGGTGGGCCGCAACCTCATGAAAAATCTGATGACTGCGATCGTGCAGGTCAGCAGCAAAGCCAATTCCGGGGCATTTCAAAAAACTGTTTGTGTGAATGATTTCTATTGGGGAGATGCGGATTTTCCCTACCCCATGGGTCATATTTACAATACGGGCGGCTTGCTAACCGATGTGATTTTTGCGGAAGCGCCGCCGATGTTTTCAGTGCTGGCGAAATTCATGCCGGGATTTGGGTTGCAACAACTGGCGACCCGCTCGATCGGTTGGTGGATTCAAACGGAAGATTTGCCCAATCCCAATAACCGAGTTTACCTAGATCAACACAAGCTTTGTATTGACTATCAACCCAACAATACCGAAGCGCACGATCGCCTTACTCATCGCTGGATTGATGTGTTGAAATCCCTAGAAAAGCAACTTGATGGTTTTCCGGTGGGCACAATCCATCCTCGCGGAGAAATTCCGGTGCAGGTGATGGCCAACCAATGCGGCACTTGCCGGTTTGGGGACGATCCGGCGACTTCCGTGCTTGATCGCAACTGCCGCACCCACGATGTGGATAATTTGTATGTGGTGGATGGCAGCTTTTTCCCCTCAAGTGCCAGCGTCAGCCCCGCCCTGACGATTATTGCGAATGCGCTGCGGGTGGGCGATCACCTGCTCGATCGACTGGCTTAACTGGCTGAATCGAAGTTTGAGGGCGAATGACCCGCAGCAAGACGGGGCGATCGCAACAATCCTTCACAATCTAATCTGGGTGATCGGGCACAGTGCCAAACCGTCGCCGGTTGTCGGCAAGTCGCGGCATTTCTCAGCGGGCCAAGCCGCGCGATCGGGGTAGGATATTGGACTTGCACCCCAGCGCATTTGCGTTTCGTCAAGATTTTTGCGAACTGACGCAACCGTCACGAGTGGCTTGGGGCAAGGGGCAATTGATCATCTAAAACCCTGATCCGCCAGTGCGAGATCGTAGGGAGCAAGGGGCTTAAGCCCCTTGTCTAGGTCGTAGCAACAGCTCCTTTCCTATCCAGCAACCGCGTCAGTTCTGAATTCGTCCAGTTAAGTTCCAGTCCCATTTTGAGTCACCATGCGTACCCACTACTGCGGTCAACTGCGCGCCGAACAGGTTGGTAAAACCGTCACCCTTTGCGGTTGGGTCGATCGCCGCCGCGACCACGGGGGAGTCGTGTTTGTGGACTTGCGCGATCGCTCGGGGATCGTTCAGGTGGCCTCGAACCCGGACTTGCCCGAATCCTTTCAAATTGCCGACTCCCTCCGCAATGAATATGTGGTGCGGATTACGGGAACCGTCACCCAGCGGCCGCCTGAGTCCGTGAACCCCAAGCTGGCCACCGGGGAAGTGGAAGTGCTGGCGGATCAAATCGAAATCCTCAGCGCCGTCAGCAAGCAACTACCGTTCCAGGTTTCCACCTCCGAAAACGAAACCGTTCGCGAAGAATTGCGGCTGAAATATCGCTATCTGGATTTGCGCCGTCCCCGGATGCAGCAGAACCTGCAACTGCGTCATGCGGTGGTGAAGGCCATGCGCCGGTTCCTGGAAGATGCCCAGGGCTTCATGGAAATCGAAACGCCCGTCCTAACCAAATCCACGCCAGAAGGGGCGCGCGATTACCTGGTTCCTTCGCGGGTGAATCCGGGCGAGTGGTTTGCCCTGCCCCAGTCGCCGCAGTTATTTAAGCAATTGCTGATGGTGTCCGGGTTCGATCGCTACTACCAAATCGCCCGCTGCTTCCGCGATGAAGATTTGCGGGCCGATCGCCAGCCCGAGTTCACCCAGCTTGACATGGAAATGAGCTTCATGTCCCTGGAAGAAATCCTGGACTTGAATGAGCAACTGGTTTGCCACATCTTCAAAACCGTCAAGAACATTGACCTGCCGCGCCCCTTCCCGCGCTTGACCTACGCCGAAGCCATGGATCGCTACGGCAGCGATCGCCCCGACACCCGCTTTGGCATGGAGTTGGCGGACTGCTCGGATTTGTTCAAGGGCTGTGGGTTCAAGGTGTTTTCTGGCTCGATCGCAGCCGGTGGGATCGTCAAAACCCTGCCTGTGCCCGGCGGTAACGATGCCGTTTCCAATGTGCGGATCAAGCCCGGTGGGGATTTATTCGCGATCGCCTCGGAAGCCGGAGCCAAGGGTCTGGCCTTCATCCGCGTGCGCGACAACGGCGAAGTAGACACGATCGGGGCGCTCAAGGACAGCCTGACCCCAGAAATCACCGCCGAACTGCTGCAACGCACGGGCGCACAATCGGGCGATCTGCTGCTGTTTGGCGCGGGCCCGGCGGAGATCGTGAACAAAACGCTCGATCGCCTGCGGTTGGCCCTGGGCAAAGAGCTGAACCAGATTGATCCCGAAGCGATCAATCTGCTGTGGGTCGTCGATTTCCCAATGTTCGAGTACAACGCCGACGAACAGCGATTGGAAGCCCTGCACCACCCCTTCACGGCCCCCAACCCAGAAGATTTGGCGGATCTGAAAACCGCCCGCGCCCTGGCCTACGACATCGTGCTCAACGGCACGGAAATCGGCGGCGGCAGTCTGCGGATCTATCAACGGGATGTGCAGGAGCAGGTGTTCGCGGCGATCGGGCTGACCGACGAAGAAGCCCGCGCCAAGTTCGGCTTCCTGCTCGATGCCTTTGAATATGGCACGCCGCCCCATGGGGGAATTGCCTACGGTCTCGATCGCCTGGTGTCGATTTTGACCGGCGAAGACTCGATCCGCGACGCGATCGCCTTCCCCAAGACCCAACAGGCCCGCTGCTTGTTGACCGATGCGCCCTCCTCGGTGGAAGCCAAGCAACTGAAGGAATTGCAAGTGGCTTCGACCTACAAACCCAAGAAGCCGGAAGCCGAAGCCTCAGCCTAGGAGGGTGTCGCAAAAGCCTCAATTGCGACCTTGCGGATCTGGCAAACCGATGAAGCTTCTGGTCTTCATCGGTTTGCCGCACGGCCGTTGATGCTTGGCCCTTGTCACCCGACAATTGGACAGACCTCCTCTCAGCCTCATGACCTAAATCTCGTCACCTAAATCTCGTCGCCTAAATTACAAGGGCTGTCATCAGTAACTCGGTGACAGCCCTCTGTCTTTTTAAAGTGTTTTTAAAGATGGCTTGCGTTTGAAATCACGCAGACCTGTGACCTGTGACAACGGATCTGTTTCCCGATTGATGCAAATTAATCAGTACAAATAGACTGATTCGCTGTGCTTTTCTGGAACTACGATAGATTTCGAAGAAAACTCAGTAGAATTAATTCTTGAAAAAGGTTGAAAACCATACAAAAACATGATCGACTGTCATTTCTTGGGTTTCAGCTACTTAGTTTGATTTGATACATACTTTGCATTTTTACTCTTTTTTTACTAATTTTTCCGCTAATTTATATCTGTTTACAACTCGCTTGACTGACAATTGACGAAAGAGTTGGATCGCTTTGAGAAAATCAATGGGCGAAATGAGCAGCCCGGCGCTTTCTCCTTGGGTAGTAAATAATAGAAGAACTTCCCTTCTGCAATGCATATGGCTGCCTTGTCTGTCACCCTGACTCCTTTGGATCCGCAGGCTGCCTTGATTCAGAACCCGCTGATTGTTTCACCGGACACACCCGTGGTAGCGGCGCTCCATCGGATGAGTCAGGTGCGATCGAGCTGTGGAATTGCGGAATCCACCGATCCTGAAAACAACAACCAGCAGGTGCTGCGAGAGGCTCGGGGGAGCTGTGTGCTGGTGGTGGATCAAGACCGCCCGATCGGGATTGTGACCGAGCGAGATGTGGTGCGGCTGTTGGCCGAACAAACCTGCTTGGATCAACTCACGGTCTCCCAGATCATGATCCAGCCCTTGGTGACCTTGCAGACCAAAACTTGTGAAGACCTGGACGTGATGGCGGCCATCACGCTGTTGCACAAACACGGCATTCGCCATTTGCCCGTGCTGGATGCAGATCGCCGGTTGGTGGGCTTGATGACCCACGAAAGCCTCTGCCAAACCACCCGCCCGATCGACCTGCTGCGGATGCGGTTGGCCTCAGAGGTGATGACCCAGCATGTGGTGGCGATCGCGGTCACCAGTTCCATGCTTGATGTGGCGCGGCTGATGGCTGAGTGCCAGGTGGGATCCGTGGTGATTGTGGAGCCGGGTGCAGCAGATTCAGGACAGCAGCCCGTGGGAATTGTGACGGAACGGGACTTGGTGCAGTTTCAATCCCTGGGTTTGGACTTTCAGCAGTTCACGGTGCGAGAGGTGATGAGCACACCGGTTCTCACCGTGGCCGCCGATAGTTCCCTGTGGTTGGTTCATGAGTTGATGGCCAAGCGCAACATCCAGCGCGTTTTGGTCATGGGCGATCGGGGCGAGTTGGTGGGCATCGTCACCCAAACCAGTTTGCTGCGGGTTCTGAATCCCCTGGAGCTATACAAACTGGCGGAACTGCTAGAGCACAAGGTGAACCAGCTCGAAGCGGAAAAACAGGCCCTGGAAACGCTGCATCACCAGGAACTGGAGCAGCGGGTGGAAACCCGCACAGCGGCCCTGCGGGCCAAGGCAGAACGGGAACTGCTGTTGGTGGCGTTGGCCACTCAGATTCGATCGTCCCTGAGCTTACAGAGCATTTTGGATACCACGGTGCAGGAGGTGCGGCGGGTCTTGCAGTGCGATCGGGTGAATATTTGGCAATTTCAAACCGCCGACAAGGCCCGGGCTCGGGTGGTGGCAGAATCAACGGACTTGCCCATTTCCATGATCGGCACGGAACTGGAGGGTACCTGGTTTCAGCATGACCAAGAACCGGTTTATCGGCAGGGCTACATCCGGGTTGAACCCGACGTGGCCGCCAGTGACATGGGCGGGTGTCACCTCCAGTTACCGATCGAGCTGCGGCCCCGCGCCAAAATTCTGGTTCCCCTGCTTTATCAAGAGGAACTGTGGGGATTATTGAGCGTTTCCGAAAGCAAAACCACCCGAAACTGGTTGCCCGACGAGGTGAAACTGCTCAAGGGCCTGTCGGTGCAATTGGAAGTGGCCCTCAAACAGGCCATCACGCACCAGCAACTGCAACAGGAATTGGAAACCCGCACGCAAGCGGAAGCCTTCCTGCGTGAAAGCGAGCAGCGCTATGCCAATCTCGCGGCCGTTGTGCCCGTGGGCATCTTCCGCATGGATTTGCAGGGACGGCTCACCTACGTGAACGAACGCTACTGCCAAATTTTAGGCTGCTCCATTGAAGAGGGTCTTGATTGGGATTGGGAGCAAGCCCTGCACCCGGACGATCGGGATTGGGTGTTGGCTCTGCGGGAGCAAAATCTGCGGGAACAATCCTCCTGTCAGTTGGAATGCCGGTTCCAATCACGCGATCATCGCCACGGCCCCGACCCCGATCGGGCCGTCACGTGGGTGGATATGCGGGTGGTGGTGGAGCGGGATGCCACGGGTCAACCGATCGGCTATGTGGGAACCCTCACGGACATCAGCGATCGGAAGCGATCGGCCCTCGAACTCCGCGAAAGTCGCCAGCGATACGCCAGTCTGTTGGCCGTGGCCCCCGTCGGGATTTTTCGCACCGACACTGCCGGCCATTGCCTATACGTCAACGATCATTGGTGTGAAATGACCGGCCTCGACCATCGGGCCGCCCTTGGTCATGG
Organism: Limnothrix sp. CMB-01; assembly: GCF_055193175.1. Classification (NCBI taxonomy): domain Bacteria; kingdom Bacillati; phylum Cyanobacteriota; class Cyanophyceae; order Pseudanabaenales; family Pseudanabaenaceae; genus Limnothrix; species Limnothrix sp. CMB-01. Next base: position 3,636,600 of record NZ_CM143720.1, on the reverse strand, counting down.
TTGGCAGCTCACCCTGCACCCGGACGATCGCGCCTTAGTCACCAATGGCTGGATGCAAGCCATCCAGACCAATCGCCCCTGGAAGGCCGAATATCGCCTGGCACGTCCCGATGGAGAAGTGCTTTGGGTCTATGGCCAATCGGTGGTAGAGCGCAATTTCAACGGCGATATTGTGGGCCATGTGGGAGCCATCACCAACATCACCGATCGCAAACAGGCTGACTTTGCCCTGCAAAACCTGATCGAAGGAACCGCCGCTACTGGCCTTGATTTTTTCCCTGCCCTGGTCAGACATCTGGCCACCGCTCTCAATGTTTCCCACGCTTTTGTGGCCGAGCGCATGGGCAATCGAATCCAAGTGTTGGCCTTTTGGAATGCGGGACCCGTAGAAACGATCGCCACCTGTGCCCTCAACCACTTCGATCGAGAACTGCCCTACCCCTGGCACGGGGACTGCCACCCGCAGTTGCTTCAGTCTTTGTTTCCCCAAGTGCCTGGTCTGACGCAAATCACCGACAACAACTATCTGAGCGTTCCCCTCCAGGATTCCCACGGTCTGGAAATTGGTCACCTCTGCATCTTGAACCAAGGGCCCATTCAAGCGCCCCGCCGAGCTGAAACCGTCTTGCGCATCTTTGCGGCTCGGGCTGGAGCCGAACTGGAACGCCAGCAAGCCACCAACGCCCTTGAGCAGCTCAATCAGGATCTAGAAATTACGATTCAACGGCGAACCCAAGAGCTTTGGCGCGTTCACAATCTGCATAAGGCCATTCTGAACTGTGCCCCCTATGCGGTGATCGCCACCGACATCCAGGGGCTAATTACCACCTTCAACCCGGCCGCCGAGCGCATGTTGGGATATCGGGCCGCCGAAGTGATCCGCCAGCTTACACCGGAAATTTTCCACGACCGTCAAGAGGTGGCCGCCCGGGCCGCCCAGCGATCGGCAGAGTTGGGCGAGCCGATCGCCCAAGGGTTTGAAGTGCTCGTGGCCCGGGCCCGCCAAGGCATTGTGGACGAGAACGAGTGGAATTGTATTCGCCAGGATGGTTCTCGGTTTCCCGCCGCCCTTTCCGTGAGCTGCCTGAGGGATCGCAATGATCAAATCATTGGCTTTTTAGGCATTGCCCAAGACATTACCGATCGCAAACGTACAGAACAGGAAAATCGACTGCTCAAGGAACGGTTGGAGTTTCTGTTGGCTTCCAGCCCCGCTGTGATCTACAGTCGCAAGCTCGATCGACGCTACACCACAACCTTTGTTAGCCCCAATGTGGAATCCATCCTCGGCTACACGCCCCAGGAGTTTATTCAGGATGCAAACTTCTGGATTAGCCGAATTCATCCCCAAGATGTGGACAGGGTGCTCAGTGATCTCAGTGGTTCATTTGAAGCAGATCGCTACAAGTATGAGTACCGATTACTTCATGCGGATGGCTATTATTTGTGGGTGCGGGATGAAATTTACTTGGTGCGCGATGAGCAGAATCAGCCCCTAGAAATTGTGGGCTATTTTGCGGATATCAGCGATCTCAAGCAAACGGAAGCGATCGTGGTTCAGCAGGCCAAGCGCGAGACCCTGCTCTTAGAAATTACCCAGCGAATTCGTCAGTCTTTGGATCTTTCGATCGTGTTTGAAACGGCTTGTCAGGAAATTCGGCAGCTCATGGAGTCCGATCGAGTTGGCATCTTTCAGTTTAATCCCGAGTCCCAATGGCAAGATGGCAGGTTTGTAGCGGAATCCGTTGATGACAAATATCCATCGGTGATTGCGGTTTCGATGGATGATCGCTGTTTTGGCGGAAGCTATTTCCAGCGCTATGCCCAAGGACAATATTGTGCAACCGACGATATCTATGACGGCAGCCTCAGCACCTGCCATGCGGATGTTTTAAAGCGGCTTGCGGTGCGGGCTAATTTGGTGATGCCTCTGCTTTGTAATGGAGCCTTGTGGGGGCTGCTTTGTGTGCATCAATGCATGAAAGTCCGGCATTGGGAGCTTTCGGAAATTGAATTAATTAAGCAAATCGCCAATCAATTAGAAATTGCCATTCAACAGGCCAGCCTCTATGACCGAATGCAAGCCGAATTATTAGTTCGCAAGCGAGCAGAGAAACGAATCGCCCTCCAACTCCATCAACAGGAATTATTAGGCGTTATTTCCCAACGAATTCGAGAATCGTTGGATGTGGCTGAAATTCTGCAAGTGGTCACCGACCAAGTGCGGCAGGTCTTTCAGTGCGATCGCGCAATCATACTTCAGGTGTTCCCAGATGGCCACAGCCAAATTTTTGAAGAATCTGTTGCGCCAGGTTTCCCAGTTCTCAAAAACCGCCAGTGGGATGATGAGCATTGGTCCATAGAAATCTTGGAGCATTATTGGCAGGGAGAGCCACGAATTGTGCCAGATGTGATGAGCGATCGGTGGACAGATTGCCTACGGGAATATTCCCAAGCAGGACAAATTCAGTCCAAAGTGGTGGCTCCTATTTTGCAGGAGGTGCATGTTCACAGCGAAGATCGCTGGGTTTCCATGGGGCACAATAACCGCCTGTGGGGAGTGTTAGTAATCCATGCTTGCCAGGAACAGCGGGTGTGGCAGGGGGCCGAGGCCAAACTTTTGCAACAAATTGCGAACCAATTGGCCACGGCAATTCAACAGGCTAATTTATTTGAACAATTGCAACGGGAGCTTCAAGAGCGCCAGCAGGCTCAACAGCAATTGACCGATCGCAACCAAGAATTGGCCGTTTCTAATCAAGAATTGGCACGGGCCACTCGGCTAAAAGATGAATTCCTGGCGAACATGAGCCATGAGCTGCGAACGCCGTTGAATGCCATTTTGGGAATTACTGAAGGGCTTCAGGAGTCAATTTTTGGTCCCATCACTGAGCAACAGGAGCGCGTGCTGCAAACCATTGAACGCAGTGGCTCCCATCTTTTATCATTGATTAATGACATTCTCGATGTGGCCAAAATTGAAGCCGGACAGCTAGAGTTAGACATTGCAGCGGTTCCTGTTTCGCCCCTGTGCCAATCTAGTTTGGCATTTGTTAAGCAACAGGCTTTCAAAAAAGGAATTCAATTGGCGATTCAGCTTCCTCCCAAGTTGCCGGACTTGCTGGTGGATGAACGCCGGGTGCGTCAGGTGCTGATTAATCTGTTAAATAATGCGGTTAAATTTACCCCCGACCACGGATCTGTTTCTTTGGAAGTTTGTTTGGGAACATCACGGCGAGTCCCTAAACTGAACAGTAGTTTGGGGGAAACAGAAGTTCACCAGTTTTTGGAAATTTCGGTGGTGGATGACGGGATCGGGATTTCGCCGGAAGATGTTCGCAAACTCTTTCAGCCCTTTATGCAGGTGGACAGTGCTTTGAATCGGCAGTACACCGGCACAGGGTTGGGGTTAGCGCTGGTGAAGCGAATTGTTGAATTGCATGGTGGAGAAGTATCCCTCGTGAGTGAAGTAGGTGTTGGCAGTCGATTTACGGTCGATTTGCCCTGTGCAAGTACGCTGTCTGGGCCGGATCAACCGGCAACGGGGGCGATCGAGGCGGCGGAACCCAGTCCGGCCGTACCTTTGGAATCGCCGTTGATTCTGTTGGCGGAGGATAACGAAGCCAATGTCAGCACGATCGTGGCGTATCTGCAAGCGAAGGGCTATCGCCTGACCCTGGCCAAAAACGGCGAGGAGGCCGTTGCTTTCGCCAAGGCCGCGCCGCCGGATCTGATCCTGATGGATATTCAGATGCCGGTGATGGATGGTTTGGAAGCCACTCGCCAAATTCGCCAAGATCCAACCCTGGCCAATGTGCCGATCATTGCCCTGACGGCTTTGGCAATGGCGGGCGATCGGGAACGATGTTTGGCGGCGGGAGCCAGTGATTATCTGAGCAAGCCGGTGCGACTCAAGCAGTTGGCAGCCATGATTCAAGAATTCCTCGCGGCCATTTCCTAAGCCAAGGGGGCGGCCGTGGGCGCTGCGGATCTCACGGAATCCCCAAAAATCTGCCGATCGCGGCGATCGTGCCCAGGAAGCCGGTTCCGGGATCGAGCGCGAACAGGGGTGCGCAACCGGGTAAGATAACAGCCTGAATCATTGACCTTCATTTGCCCCAGCCCTCGTCGCCATGACTGCCCCGGTAGACGCGCTTCCCACCCAATATGATCCCAAAGCTGCCGAAGCCAAATGGCAGACCACCTGGGAGGACTCCGCTGCCTTTGCGGCCGATGTTGATGCCGCTGGCGAGCCGTTTTGCGTGGTGATTCCGCCGCCGAACGTCACCGGCAGTCTGCACATGGGCCATGCCTTTGAGCATTCTTTGATCGATGCCTTTGTGCGCTACCACCGGATGACCGGGCGCAACACCCTGTGGCTGCCGGGAACCGACCACGCCAGCATCGCCGTGCAATCGATCCTGGATAAGCAACTGAAGGAGGCAGGAACCGATCGCTTTGCCTTGGGTCGTGAGGCGTTTCTCGATCAGGCCTGGACTTGGAAAGAAGAATCCGGCGGCACGATCGTTGGGCAAATGCGCCGCCTGGGCCTGTCCGTCGATTGGGATCGCGAGCGGTTCACCATGGATGAAGGCCTTTCCAATGCCGTGTTGGAAGCCTTTGTGCGGCTCTACGAAGACGGGCTAATCTATCGCGGCAAATACATGGTCAACTGGTGCCCCGCCTCCCAGTCGGCCGTGTCCGATTTGGAAGTGGACAACAAAGAGGTGGACGGCAACCTCTGGCATTTCCGCTACCCGCTGACCAATGGTTCCGGCGAAGTGGTGGTGGCCACGACCCGCCCGGAAACGATGCTGGGTGATACGGCGGTGGCGGTGAACCCCAAGGACGATCGCTACAAGGCCCTGATTGGCAAAACCGTCACCCTGCCCCTGGTGGGCCGGGAAATCCCGATCGTTGGCGATGAATTTGTTGATCCGACCTTTGGTACGGGCTGTGTGAAAGTCACGCCAGCCCACGATCCCAACGATTTCGAGATGGGCAAGCGCCACAACCTGCCCCAAATCGAAATCCTGAACAAAGACGGCACGGTCAACGAAAACGGCGGCGAATTCTGCGGCCAAGATCGCTTCGTGGCCCGCAAGAACCTCGTGGCCAAGATGGAGGAGCTGGGCTACCTGGAAAAGGTGGAAGCCTATCGCCACTCCGTACCCTACAGCGAGCGCGGCAAAGTGCCCGTGGAACCGCTGCTGTCGTCCCAGTGGTTCTTGCAGGTGCGTCCCTTGGCCGAAAAAGCCCTGGCGGATCTGGAAAACAACCGGGAGCCGCTGTTTGTGCCCGATCGCTGGACGAAGGTCTATCGCGATTGGCTGCTGAACCTGCGTGATTGGTGCATTTCCCGCCAGCTCTGGTGGGGCCACCAAATCCCCGCTTGGTTCGTGATCAGCGAAACCAACGGCCAAGTGACGGAGCACACGCCCTTCATCGTGGCCCGCACGGAAGCCGATGCTCTCAAGCAAGCCCAGGCCCGCTACGGCGAAGAGGCGGTGCTGGAGCGGGATGAGGACGTGCTAGATACTTGGTTCTCCTCTGGTTTGTGGCCCTTCTCCACCTTGGGTTGGCCCAACGAATCCGCGGCCGATTTCCAAACCTATTACCCGAACACGATGCTAGTGACAGGTTTTGACATCATCTTTTTCTGGGTGGCCCGGATGACGATGATGGCGGGCTATTTCACCGGCCAGATGCCCTTCAAGACGGTCTATGTCCACGGGCTAGTGCGGGATGAAAATAACCAAAAAATGTCGAAATCGAAGGGCAATGGCATTGATCCCTTGCTGTTGATCGACAAATACGGTACGGATGCGGTGCGCTATACCCTGGTGCGGGAAGTGGCCGGCGCGGGTCAGGATATTCGCCTGGACTACAACCGCAAAACCGATGAGTCGGTGTCCGTGGAAGCATCGCGCAACTTTGCGAACAAGCTGTGGAATGCGTCGCGGTTTGTGTTGATGAATTTGGCGGGGGAAACGCCGGCCAGCTTGGGTGCGCCGGAGGCCGATCGCCTGGAGCTGGCCGATCGCTGGATCCTGTCGCGGTTCAACCAAACCGTGCGCCAAACCCGCCACGACATCGATCACTACGGTTTGGGCGAGGCGGCCAAGGGGCTTTACGAGTTCATCTGGGGCGACTTCTGCGACTGGTATATCGAGCTGGTGAAACCCCGGTTGAATGGCGACGATCCGGCGGCTCGGCGGACGGTGCAGCAGGTGTTGGCCCTGGTCTTGGATGGGACGCTGAAGCTGTTGCATCCCTTCATGCCCCACATTACCGAAGAGGTGTGGCACGCCCTGACGGGGGCGGCGGCGACGGACTTTTTGGCCCTGCAAGCTTATCCGGTGGCGATCGAACAGGCGATCGATCGGGAACTAGAAGCCCAGTTCGAGGCGATCATCAACGCGATCCGCACGATCCGGAACCTGCGGGCCGAGGCGGACATCAAGCCCGGCCAGAAAGTGCCGATCGTCCTGCAGCCGGAGACCGATCGGGAGCGGACGGCCTTTGAAATTGGTCGCGCCTACATTTGCAATCTGGCCAAGGTGTCCGACCTGACGATCCAGAGCGGTGCAACCCCGGTGAAACCGACAGCCGCCCCAGAACCGACCCTGATGGATGCGGACACGGCAGCCCTGCTAGAGGCAATCGCCGCTGACGAAATGAATCTGGATGCCGACCAACTGGCTTGGGAACAAAGCGAAAAACGGCGGGTGGCCCTGCTGACCCTGGCGATGATCGGGACGGCGGTCTTTGCCCTCTATTTGGCCAACAGCACCCTGGATGCGATCGACGAGATCCCGCTGCTGCCCTCGATCTTCCAGTTGATTGGCTTCTTCTGGACGGTTTACCACCTGCCCAAGACCCTGCTGTTTGCGCGCGATCGAGCCGCCTTTGCCAACGGCGTTCGGCAAGCCAAGCTGACCTATATCGGCGAGGGCAATCCCTTTGCGGTGCGGGCCTATCCTGGGGAAGCCCCGGCCACAGCTCCGGCCACGTCGCAACCGCTCCAGTTGCCGGCCGCCCAAGCGCCGGAAGTGAACTTGCCGATCGACCTGGGCCAGGCAGCGCCCGAAGCCGTCCCGATCGAGCGGGCCATGGCCGGCGTGGTGGGTACGACCCAAGTGTTGCTGCCCCTGGTGGATGGTGTGGTGGACTTGGCCGCCCTGCGAGCCAAGTTGACCAAGGCCCTGATCAAGGCCGAAGGGGAAATCAAGGGGCTGTCGGGTCGCCTCAGCAATTCGGGCTTTGTGGACAAGGCTCCGCCGGAAGTGGTGGCCAGCGCCCGGGCCGCCTTGGCAGAAGCGGAAACCCAAGCCCAATTGCTGCGCGATCGCCTGGCCCAGTTGCAATAGATTGCCCCGAAAATCCTGAATCCCAGCAATTTCCTGAGTTCAAGAAACAAATCAGCGTATGGCTTCACCGGAGGGGACATGGTGCTTTATTTAGCCCAAGTGCAACAACAGGAAACGGATCACTCCCTAGCCCTGATGCCGCTGGCGGTGCAGTCCGTCGATCGGGGATGGCAAATTACCCGAGAGCGCCAACGCCAGACCCTGCCCTTGCCGGAACAGGCCCAATGTCATCCCCAGCAGTTGGTGCTGATTGAGGTGGACAACGCCCAATTGGTGACCGACTGCCAGGATGCAACCGATTGGATTTTGGAGCTGATTAAAACCTACTTGAGCTTGGGAGTCACGCCCGAGGAGTTGGCTCACGAAGCCAACCGCCTAGAGCAGTGGAAACAGTCTCTGACCCTGCAAAATCAAGAGCTATCGCGGCGATCGCTGGAGTTGGAAATTCGCCGCGATCAGCTACAGGCTCTGGAAGCGGCCCTCAAAACATCTTCCCCGGAAGATGAGGAAGCCGCCGAAGCCACTGAGGATTAGTGGGGGAAATCAATAATGTCTTTTTTATCCAAAGAAACCCTGTTTGGTTTATCTCTGTTTCCCTATTTGGGGTTTCTGTGGTTTTTGACGCGATCGGGTCAAGCGCCCAAGCTGGGTCTGATTGGGTTTTACCTGACCCTTTTATTCGTGGCGATTACCATTCCCGCCGGTATCTACGCCCAGGTGCATTACAACCAAAGTCTTGCCGATGTGGACTGGCTCCATGGCAGCGCGGAGGTTTTCTTGACCTTGGCGAATTTGACCTTGGTGCTTGGGTTTCAACGGGCCATCAGCCAACTGAAAGCCACCAAAAAGGCCCCATAGGCCCGCTAGCCCGCTGAGTTGGGGGACTCGAACTGGGGTTGCCCAGGATTGATGCGGTGGGGATGGCTCAGCGGGCGGCGGCTAAACCGCTAGTTCTGGTAGCGGGAACATTTCACCCCGCAGATAAGCCTCAAAGTGCTCTTTGAAGTAGCGCCAAGAGGTCATGTTTTTTTGGGTGCTGTGGTGATCAGGCGCGTGGCGATATTTCGGGAGGCGATCGCGGATTTCCGTTTGCAGCAGGGGCGGCAAGGCCTCGAAGCCCGCCACCCGCTGACCACAGGCGCTGTAGACCAACTGCCCGGAGCGATCGCCCATTTTCATCCAAGGCAACCAAGGGCCAATCCGATGCCAAGCAACGGTCATGGTTTCAACGGCGGCCAACTCCGGATTGGTTAGCTCCGAAAGCGGAACGGTCAGCTTGAAAAACTCAGCGGCGCTGTAGTGGGGGCTGGGGCTGTAGTCCTGAAAGCGCGGGTCGTTGCCCAAGGGGTTGGGATAGGCCGGAAACACATCACAGGTAAAAATCACCGCATCGCCCGCCAGGGTCGCTCCGAACGTGCCCGTGAGGCGACTTTGCACCGGGTCATTGGCCACATGCACCACCGGCACGGTTTCCCCCGTCCAGGGATTATCCCAACTGTGGAGCACGGCCCCCGTATCGGGATCCAAATAGTAGGTCAGTTCCCGGGACACCAAGCTCCAACTGCCATCTCCGTTGTTCACACCCCGGGCCACGTTCATGCCCACGATGTCAAACAGGTGGCATTGGGTTTGGTCGGGCAGCATGGCGTAGATGGAGCCAGTCCATTCCACATACACGTCCCGATCGTCCGTGGCGGCTCGGGCCTTGAGGAAAGTGGCCGCATCAAATTCCGATCGCCCGGAGCCAGGCGCGATCGGGTGAGGGCGGGCCGGTGCTGGGGAACTGCGCAAGGAACTAGGGTTGCCGGTCTGGATACTCATGGTTCAGCCTCCACCTCGGGGGATTGGCCCAAGAGAACTGTGGCGTGGTTGACACGCTTGTCACAATTTCAATATATCGCAACAAATTTTAACAGTAACCCTCGCTACGGTTTTTCTGGACTTCAGAATCTGCTTGGGATCGCGAATTCCCGTTCGATCAGCCCGGGAGCGATCGGGCTGAAATGGCTTTACTGTCAACCCCTTGTCAATTGCCACCGAGCAACGGACACTGGACGTGGAAGTGGATTGGCAGCGCTAGAGGTCGTCTTGTGAAAAGAGTTTTAGGCATCATCCTAGGCGGCGGAGCAGGAACCCGCCTGTATCCGCTGACCAAATTACGGGCAAAACCGGCAGTCCCCCTGGCGGGCAAATATCGGTTGATCGATATTCCGGTTAGTAACTGCATCAATTCCGAAATTCTTAAAATCTACGTCCTCACCCAGTTCAACTCTGCCTCGTTGAACCGTCACTTGTCCCGGGCCTATGCCATGTCCGGGTTCACCGATGGTTTTGTGGAGGTTTTGGCGGCCCAACAAACCCCCGATAGTCCCAATTGGTTCCAAGGCACTGCCGATGCGGTGCGGAAATATCTGTGGATTTTTGCCGACTGGGACGTGGATGAATACGTCATCTTGTCCGGCGATCATCTCTATCGGATGGACTATCGAAAATTTGTGGAGCATCACCGCGCCACCAATGCCGACATCACGTTATCGGTGATCCCCATTGATGAGAAGCGGGCCTCGGATTTTGGCCTGATGAAAATTGACGGCAACGGCCGGGTAACAAGCTTTAGCGAAAAACCGAAGGGGGATGCCCTCAAGACCATGGCGGTGGACACCACCGTTTTGGGTTTGCCGGCTGACCGGGCCCAGGAGATGCCTTATATCGCCTCCATGGGCATTTACGTCTTTAAGAAAGAAGTTTTGATTGACCTGTTGAATGAGTCCGTAGATCGCACGGATTTTGGGAAAGAAATCATTCCGCAGGCGGCTCCCAATTACAACGTTCAAGCCTATTTATTTGACGGTTATTGGGAAGATATTGGAACGATCGAAGCCTTCTTTGATGCAAATTTAGCGCTGACCAAGCAACCGCAGCCACCCTTTAGTTTTTACGATGAACATGCGCCGATCTATACCCGATCGCGCCATTTGCCCCCCACGAAAATTTTGAACGCCCAGGTTACCGATTCGATCGTGAGTGAGGGTTGCATCCTCAAAAACTGCACGATCGAGCATTCCGTGTTGGGGGTGCGCTCTCGGGTTGAATCTGGCTCTGTGATTGACAACGCCCTGTTGATGGGAGCGGATTACTATCAACCCTTCCCCGAGCGGATGGACTGCCTTGAGCGGGGCTACGTGCCGATCGGGATTGGGCCAGATTCCACAATTCGCCGCGCCATTATTGACAAGAACGCCCGCATTGGCCAAAAGGTGGCGATCGTAAACAAGGACAATGTGCAAGAGGCCAACCGCGAGGAGTTGGGCTTTGTCATTCGCAGCGGCATCGTGGTGGTTCTCAAGAACGCCACCATTCCTGACGGTATGGTCATTTAAGCCATGAGTATTTGACCCAGCAATCCGGTTGACCGGAAACCGGGTTATTGAAACGGCTGAATTGAAGTGCTCAGGTCGATCGGGCAGTGCTCGATCGAGCCGTGATCGATGATTAGTCGATCGGGCAGTGCTCGATTCAATCGATCAATCCAATCAACTGAATTGACCGGATCTATCGGATCTATCCGATCGGGAGTGGGCATTCGCTGGCTCCCGATTTTGTTTTGCTGGCGGTGGGATGGTTGCCTGCTTGATTGTGGAGCGAGTGGGCCAACAGCGGATCAAGTCCCGAGTGCCATTCGATCGCGATCGCCCGGCAGAGGGGCTGGGTGTATATTTTGGTGAAAAGTACTATAATTGCCATACTTCACCCGCCTATCTTCATACTGCCGTGTTTGCAGCCGCGCTCGATCGCCCCACCGCCGTTCCTCACGATCTTTTTGCTGCCATTCGCGACCTCAAGCGCGAACTCAACGCCGTCATTTTGGCCCACTATTACCAAGAATCGGAAATTCAAGATATTGCCGACTATATTGGCGATTCGTTGGGTCTCTCCCAGCAGGCAGCCCAGACCAATGCGGATGTGATCGTGTTTGCGGGAGTTCATTTCATGGCAGAAACAGCCAAAATTCTGAACCCCCACAAGCAGGTGTTGTTACCGGATTTAGAAGCGGGCTGTTCTTTGGCGGACAGTTGCCCGGCGAGTGAATTTGCCGCTTTCAAGGCTCGCTATCCCGATCATTTAGTGATTAGTTACATCAACTGCACCGCTGAAATTAAGGCCCTGAGTGACATTATTTGCACCAGTTCCAATGCGGTCAAAATTGTGCAACAAATTCCCCCGGAGCAACCGATTATCTTTGCGCCCGATCGCAACTTAGGGCGCTACGTGATGCAGCAAACGGGTCGCGAGATGGTGCTTTGGGATGGTAGTTGCATTGTCCATGAAACCTTTTCGGAACAAAAATTGGTGCAACTTCAGGTTCAATATCCTGAGGCGGAAGTGATTGCCCATCCTGAATGTGAACCGCCTCTGCTGCGTCATGCCAGTTTCATTGGTTCCACCACGGCCTTGCTCAACCATGTGCAACGGAGCGATCGGGCGGCGTTTATTGTGGCCACGGAACCTGGAATTTTGCACCAAATGCAAAAGGCAGAACCCCAAAAGCAATTCATTCCCGCGCCACCCGAGGGCAATTGTGCTTGTAATGAATGCCCACACATGCGGCTGAATACTTTAGAAAAGCTCTATCTCTGCATGAAGACGCGATCGCCTGAAATCACGATGGATGAGTCCGTGCGATCGGCCGCCCTCCAGCCCATTCAACGAATGTTGGCGATGAGTTAGTAGCTGTTGATTTCTAAACCAGTCATGCAAAAAGGGGCTAATCCTTTAAGAACTAGCCCCCTATGGTTCGGAAAACCGAAGATTAAAGTTTTGCGGGAAAGTTTTACGAGCAAGCTTTGCGGGAAAGCTTTACGGGAAAATTCTACGGGTTAGGAACCGATGCCACATCACCCGGGAGAGCTTGCAGGACTTCCAACCGGACGGAAGCCACCCCGGAGCTGTACATGTCGATTTCGCGAGCAGCCGCCACCGACAGATCAACAATGCGGCCACGGGTAAAGGGCCCGCGATCGTTAATCCGCACAATCACCGATCGACCGTTGCGCAGGTTCGTGACCCGCACCAACGTGCCAAAAGGCAGGGTTCGGTGAGCAGCGGTGAGGGCGTTCTGGTTAAAACGCTCGCCGTTAGCCGTGCGGTTGCCGTGGAAACCGGGACCATACCAGGAAGCCTGTCCCGTTTGGCTCGATCGCACCGCGTAGAGCACCCCGTTATGTCGCAGGCCATTAGCGTTGGGATTGCCCAAAGCATCATCGCCCGACTGGTTCGAGGCAGCCCGCATCCGCAACTGGCCGTTGTAAGCCAAGGGTTGAGCATTGCCCAACTGGCGGCGCAGGCGATTGGTGACCTGCACTGCATCGGCTGAGTAGCTGGCAGTGGGTTGGGGAGCAAGGGTGGTTTGGTCGATCGCAACCAGCGGCTGGCCGCCCATCGTCACCCAATAGCGATTTTCGCGGTTGCTCCACTCGTAACGAATGGCCTGGGCATCCACACCGTTGGCGTGGCGTTGGTCAATTTCGCGAGCGGTGGCGGTGGCCCGTTCCAGGGCGTTGGTGGTGCTGGCTTCGTCGTTGGCCAGGAAAGTCACCACGGGAATGTTGCGAACATAGAGCGTCACTGCTGGCCGATTGCCCAGTTGGTGGGCATGAACCTTGGTGATTCCGTACAGTTGCGACCCGATCGCGGTGGGCTGTGGAATCGCAGCAGCGGCACTGATGCGCGCACCAGTCATTTCAGCGGCTGGCTGGAGGGCCAGGGTGGGAGCGGTTAACTCCGCTGCCAAGATAACTGAGGGGGTGGACTGAGCTTGGGCCGGAATGGGTTGAATTTCTTCCCCAAGGGCGGGAGCTTCAGCGCCGAAGGCGACGGCGGCCACCGAGGCAGCCAACAACGTCAGTTTTTGAATGGAATAATTCATGGCGTGGTGGGGTAAACGTCACGCGCGCCTCAAACTAGGTTCAGTGATCAGGCTCTGGCCGTCCGATGCTCACGAACATGCAATGGTCGAAGGGAAACGAAGTGGGAGCTAGTTGGAGTTAACTGACAAAAGACCACCAAGGGGCGATCGGGAAAGTTAAAGACGTTGGCGCAAAATGCACCGGAGCATCAACAGGTTTTGGAGTATCAGTTAATCGCCGGGGAACTCAGGGGGAGTTCATGGAGGTTAGTCAGTGGCGATCGAACTCGATATTGCAAAACCGGGAACCTAGGAGGTCTGTCGGTTGGTCATGCACCCTAGCAGAGCATCAACACAGCGGTTCCGAAGTAACCAAGCGTCCGTCTAAACTCCAGCGCAACATTCAGCACAGTGGAGACGGCGGCTTTGGTGAACTCGGAGGCTGACCAATGCCGGAACCCAGTTAGCAATAGTTTCAAGGAACCAAAGCTGGGAACCAACGCTGCACAGGGCAACAACACAGTGGACAGAAAGCGATTGGCCGTGGCGATCGCAATCAATGGGTGGATAGCTGAATCGGCAAGAGTTCCAACCGCTTCGCACTCTCCGGCAGTTGCCACCAGGGGTTTTGTTAAGAACCGCAAAGTTTTGACTGCAAGATTGACGTAGGTTACCACAGTCAACCGCAGCAGACCGCCTGATCCCCAGTGGCGGCGCTCTGGGTCTGGCATCGGTGGGGATCGCTCCCTGCTCGATCGCCATGGAAAACAAAGGATTTCAGCCCCTTAGGCTCGATCGTCGTTTTAATAAAAATTTAAGATTTCCCGACCCCAAATTAGTTCCTTTGGGAGCGCCCACAGGACAGAATCGCAACTGGCTGAAGGCTGGGCTAAACGATTGGAAGGCTGAAGGTTCATAGTGCTTGCGGCAACCTGAATGCTAAAATCCATGCCGTTCAGCGCCCCGCCCCCAACGATTTATTTCTCAAGGGTTATTTCTCAAGGGACTATTTCTTCAGGGATTACTTCTCAAGGGATTATTTCTCAAGGAAAGTCTCCCTCAGGAGCGGCGGGCGACTTCGAGAGGAACAGCAACCGTGGACTATCGGGAAGCAGGGGTCGATATTGAAGCGGGTCGCGCCTTTGTGGATCGCATTCGCGATCGCGTGCAACGCACCTTCCGTCCTGAGGTGCTTGGGGGACTGGGCGGCTTTGGCGGTTGTTTTGCGCTGCCCACGGGCTATCAGGAGCCGGTATTGGTTTCCGGAACCGATGGCGTGGGTACAAAGCTGGAAATTGCCCAAAAAACCGGTCAACACAACACCGTGGGCATTGATTTGGTGGCCATGTGCGTCAACGATGTGCTGACCTCTGGAGCCGAACCCCTCTTTTTCCTGGACTACATCGCCACGGGCAAACTGCGCCCGGAGGCTATGGCCGATGTGGTGGAAGGCATTGCGATCGGCTGTGAGCAGGCGGGTTGTGCTCTGCTGGGCGGCGAAACGGCCGAAATGCCGGGATTCTATAGCGAAGGAAAATATGATTTGGCGGGCTTTTGCGTGGGCATTGCCGAGCGCAGCCGCCTCCTGACCGGTGCTCAGGTGCAGGTGGGTGATGTGGCGATCGCCCTGCCCAGCTCAGGACTGCACAGCAATGGGTTTAGCCTGGTGCGCAAGGTAGTTGAACAGGCGGGCCTAACTTGGGGCGATCGAGTAGAAGGGCTGACGGGCGATCGTACCTTAGGTGAGCTGGTACTCACGCCCACCCAAATCTATGTTCAGCCCATTTTGAACTTGCTGAAGTCTGACCTGTCGATCCATGGCATGGCGCACATTACCGGTGGCGGGCTGCCGGAGAACTTGCCGCGCACCCTGGGGCCGAACCAAGCCGTAGCGGTCGATCGCAACAGTTGGCAAATTCCCCCCCTGTTCCAGTGGTTGGCCCAAACGGGCGATGTGCCAACCGCAGCCATGTTCGATACCTTTAATATGGGCGTGGGCTTCGTGGTTTTGGTGCCTGCTGCTGAAGCTGCGGCTGCCTTGACGCAGTTCAATCAATTGGGAATTGCTGCTTGGCAATTAGGCGAAGTGGTGGCAGGTAATGGCGAAATTCTAGGGCTGTTGTAATCAGGGCTGGTTCATTAGCTTTCTGGCTATTGTTGCCGACTTTTCGCATTCTTCCTTCTGATTGGAAGCGGCTGAAAGTCGGTTTGGAAGAAGTTTTGATCCTGTCATTGCTGTTGCGTTTGAGAGAGCTGTTGTGCTGCCACTTGCCTTGCAATTCACTTCGCCAGGGCCCGTTTTTCTGAAATTTGGCCCGCTCATCATCCGCTGGTATGGACTCTTAATTGCGATCGCCCTGATGACGGGCGTGAGCCTATCTCAATGGCTGGCAACTAAGCGTCGAATCGATCGGGATTTGGTTGCCGATGTCTCCATTTGGTTGGTGTTAGCTGCCTTGCCGGCCGCTCGGATCTATTACGTGCTGTTTAATTGGTCAGCCTATGCAGCCCATCCAGAGCGGATCATCGCCATTTGGGAAGGCGGCATTGCAATTCATGGCGCTATTTTGGGTGGCTTGGCGGCATTGTTGCTGTTTTCTCGCCTCAACAAAATTCCCTTTTGGCAGTTGGTGGATGTCATTACGCCTTCGTTGATTTTGGGCCAGGCGATCGGGCGGTGGGGCAATTTCTTTAACTCCGAAGCCTTTGGGCGGCCAACGGATTTACCTTGGAAGCTTTATATTCCGCCCGATCGTCGTCCCTTGGGCTATGAAGGATTTGAGTATTTTCATCCCACATTTCTTTACGAATCGCTCTGGAATTTGGGAGTTTTTGGGTTATTAATGACCCTCTTTTTGCGGTTACCCAATTTGCGACCCGGGACGATCGGTTGTGTTTATGCTGTGACCTATAGTTTAGGTCGAGTTTGGATTGAAGGTTTACGCACCGATAGTCTGATGTTTGGCCCCCTGCGCATGGCCCAGATGGTGAGTTTGACCGGGGTAATTTTGGGCGGTTTGGGTTTGTTTTGGCTCTATAAACTTCGTCGATCGCTGCCTGATGTGGTGAGCGTGGGTCACGAAGCTTCCAATGGTTAAGGCTCCATTCTAATAATTATCAGAGGTAACCCAGCAGAACAGGAATTAGGCTGAAAAATTAGGGCAATAAAGCTCCCCAGTTAAGACTCCAAAATAGAGATCTTCAACGGTCAAAAAATCAAAACCAAGCCAACTCAAAACCAAACTAACAAAGCTACAGAATTACCAGCCAAGTAAACCCGTTTCCTTGATCGTTGGAGATCGCCATGCACAGCAGCCCACCCGATCGCAACTTCTTGGAACCTTGGTTCCGATCCCTATCCAAAATAACCAGGTTCGATGGCTTCGGCTGGCATTCTGGACTGCAAGCGATCGGCAAGGGATGCTTGGCCCATCGCGGCCTGGCCTTGCTCATTTGTTTTGGATTGATGGTGGGCGGTTGTGGATTGCCCCAAGTTAGTGCAGAGTCTCGGTTGCTATTGCCATTGTCCGTTGATTTTTTGGGGGCCTATTTGTTGCCCGCTCAACAGGTCATGGACACGCCCGTGGGAGGGCTTTCGGCCTTGGCATACGATCGCCAAACCGATCAATTTCTGGCCCTTTCTGACGATCGCTCCAACTTGGCTCCCGCAAGGTTCTATACGCTCAAAATTTCCTGGCGATCGACCGACAATCCTAATCCTTCTGGGGCCTCTATTTCTGATCAAAATTCAGCGCCTTCATCGGTCAAAACGGGGCAGACTATTGATCGCGTGACGGTTGAAAATGTCACCATTTTACGAGATGAATCGGGTGAGCCTTTTGCAGCAGGAGAAATTGATCCTGAAGGGTTAGCAATTACCCCACGAAATACGGTTTTAATTTCCAGCGAAGGCGACGTAAAACAGGGCATTCCGCCCATGATTCGTGAGTTCGATCGCAAAACGGGCATGGCCACGCGATCGCCCCTGCCCTTGCCCAGTCGCTATCTACCCGGCAACGCGGCGGACGGTTCGCCCCAAGGAATTCGCGATAATTTGGGTTTTGAGGCGCTGGGCATTGTGCCCGTGGGAACGAACCCCTCCCCTGTGGAGCCGTTTCGGGCGTTCACAGCCACCGAAGAAAACCTGGCCCAAGATTTGGAGCCGAAACCCGAGAAAGCCGAGGGCGATCGCCCCACGATTCCGTCCCGATCGCGCATTTTACATTTCAGTTTGGGCGACGGGCCCCCATTTCCCATTTCTGAGCATTTGTACGAAATGGATCCGGCCAGCAGCACCGCCATTAGTAACGGTTTGGTGGATTTGATGCCCCTTGATCAAGGCGGTCATTTCCTCAGTTTGGAGCGCACCTTTGACCCCCTAGAAGGCTTTGGAGCCAAACTCTTTCAGGTGGAATTAGGAACCGCCACAGACACCTCCAGCTATGCCAATTTGCGGGGGGCTTTACCCGATGTGAAACCCGCTTATAAAAAATTACTGCTGGACTTTAAAACCCTGGGCATCCCGATCGATAACTTGGAAGGATTGACCCTTGGCCCCCAGTTACCAGACGGTCGCCAAAGCATCATTTTGGTGAGTGACAATAACTTTCGAGAAGCCCAAGTAACCCAGTTTATCTTATTGGCACTGGATGGTTTTAAGGCTCAGTAAGAGGCTCAGTAAGCAGTTAGCTGAGTACTGAATTCGTGGAGCAAGCCATCAAATCATCCGTTAGGAAAATTGTTGGCTGCATAGGAAACCACTTTGGGCTGAAATTGCACTAAGTGCAGGTTATTCAGCAAGTCTTGGCTGTTGTACTGTCCCCAATGCTCAATTTCCAGAAAGTTGGCCCATGATAGCGCCGGTTTATAGACCCGAAAATAGCGCATGAGGTGGAGCGAAGCAGCACTTTCCAAGGGGCCAATAAACTGATTGCTGGGTTGCCCAAAGTCCACTGTCGAAGCCCAAAGGGTCATTTGCGATCGGGTCAGAAAAAAGCAACCCGCGTGGGGATTTCCCGCTCGTTGGAATTGGATCGGTTGACCGAGAAACTGGCCAACCAAAACGCGCCGCTCAGTGAAATGGTGGGCAAATCCCGGATTTTGGCCAGTTTTGCTTTCAAAGTCTGGATCAACATAGACCTTGTGATAGTTCGCTGAATGATGGCTTTCTGGATGATTGCTGCCTAGTACATCAGGATGGGTTGAGCTGACTAAATGCGAGGTAGATGAGTCAGAGCATTCACCGACTTCACCGGTTGCCAAAGAATTGGTTGCTAAAGAGTTATTGAGCCACGGATTTGACCATTCAAAGCGATGGGGCTGCAAGATAGCGGTTTCGCCTAGAAGTGACTGAAACCATTGTTGTTTCAGAAAAAATAGGGGATCACGAATGGTTAAATCATCTTCCAAATAACAATAATAGTCATAATTTTCCGAGAGCCGATCGCCCAAAACTCGCTGGCAATAAAACCCCAACTCCCGATCAGGACAATCTAGGGCAATATGCTGAAAAAGATGGCGACTGACGGGTAATTGTGACAACAAATGGCGATCGCCCGTTGTGCAAAGCAGAATATTTAGTTCACAACTTGTCCATTGGTTCACCTGTTGAATTTGTAGTCCCTGTTGGGGCTGATCTTGGAAGGCAATTTGGCGAGCATTGAAAAGGCTATGCAGTGCCTGAATTCCTTGGCTGAGGGCAGCAATTCGCGGCCGGGGATCGCGCCTGGCGGAACCATATTTCCCATCAGCGTCAGGACGAAAAAAGTGCGGAATCGCCACCAAAATTCGCATTTTATAAAACCCTCTCAACCCTAGGACGCACTGACCAAGGCCATCGATCGGGCAGCGAATCCCGCGTTGGAAAGCGCGTGGGTGACGGCTCCCGGATCGCGCACCCGGAATTGGGGGCCAAACCGCACTAATTCACGGCGGCCATCCTCCCCGCGCACAATGGCAATCACGGGCGTTTTGGCATCATCCCCCGCCCAATTCAGCAGCAAGGTTCGTAACTGGTGTTGTTGTTCAATGTTGCCGGCCAAATCGGCAGAAATCTCGATCGTTAACAGTTGAATTTGGTCAACAGGTTCCGCATCTTCAATGATGAATTGGGGTTGATCATCACGGCGATCGACCTTGCCCCAAATCATCAACTGTCGATCGGGCTGAATCAGTGGGTGAATTCGCTCATAGGCCCGGGGAAACACAATCGCCTCCGCCTGAGCAGTCAGGTCTTCAATTTGCACGATGGCCATTCGATCGCCCTTTTTGGTCACCACCGGCTTCACGGAATTCAACATCACAATGGCGCTGACCGTTGCCTTGTCATCGGGTCGCTCGCCCAGTTCTGACAGGTTCATGGGAGCCAACAATCGAGAGGGTTTTTGAATATCCTTCAAGGGATGATCGGAAATATAAAATCCGAGTAATTCCTTCTCCAAATTCAACCGTTCTTGTTTGGGATAATCTTCCATCGGTTGCGCTTTGGGAGCCAAATCCAACACATTGTCTGGCGTTTTGGCATGGCTTGCGGATTCCAGTCCCATAGACAAATCAAACAGATTGCCCTGGCCGCTGGCTCGATCCTTGGCCCGGCTATGGGCCCAGTCGATAATTAACTCCAAATCAGCCATCGATTGACGGCGATTAGCCTGCAAGCAGTCCAATGCACCGCACTGCACCAATGCTTCCAAGGCCCGCCGGTTGACCGATCGCAAGTCAATTCGATCGCACAAATCAGCCAAAGATTTAAAGGAACCACCTTCCGATCGCGCCTGCAATAAACACTCGATCGCCCCCAATCCCAAGTTCCGAACTGCGCCTAAGCCAAACAGAATTTTGCCCCGTTTTCCTGACGCATCCTTGAGCGGTGTGAAGTCCACATCCGATCGATTAATATCCGGTGGCTCCACATCAATTCCCAGGCGCAAACAACTGGCAATATACATTTGCACCTTATCCCGATCGTCGCTGTTGGAAGTCAGCAACGCCGCCATATATTCAACGGGATAATTGGCTTTCAAATAAGCCGTTTGGTAGGTCACATAGCCATAGGCTGCCGAGTGGGATTTGTTAAAGCAATATTCCGCAAACTTCACCATCTGGTCAAACAAACTTTCGGCAATTTTGCTCTTGATGCCATTGCGTGCGGCCCCATCGACAAAAATGCTTTGGTGTTTTTCCATTTCCTCCTTTTTCTTTTTCCCCATGGCCCGTCGCAGCAGATCCGCTTCACCCAAGGTATAGCCCCCCAACTCTTGGGCCACCTTCATGATCTGTTCTTGGAACACCAAAACCCCATAGGTCTCGTTCAAAATGGGTTCCAACATTTCGTGGTCATAGGCGATCGCCTCTCGACCGTGTTTCCGGTTAATAAACTGTGGAATCAGACCAGCATCAAGGGGGCCTGGTCGATAGAGGGCCAAAATTGAAGAAATATCAGCCAAGTTGGACGGTTTCAAATCCCGCACCACCTGGCGCATTCCGGAAGATTCCAACTGAAAGATCCCTTCCAAATCACCACTTGCCAGCAGTTTGTAAGCATGGGGATCATCTTCCGGCACACTGTCAATATCAATGGTTTTGCCACTGGTACGCTCAATGAGGTCAATGGTTTTTTGGATCATCGTTAGGTTTTTCAGACCCAAAAAGTCCATCTTTAGCAATCCAACGGCCTCAATATCTTCCATGTAATATTGAGTGATCACTGAGCCATCATTGTTGCGTTGCAGCGGCACGATTTCATCCAGGGGATCTGCGGAAATGACCACGCCGGCCGCATGAACCCCAAAGGTTTTGTTCGTGCCTTCAATCCGCATCGCCATATCTAGCCAGCGGCGATAGGTCACCCCCGGTAGCGCGCCGGGAACCTGCTCATCTTTGTCATATTTTTCCTTAAATTCGGGGGCAGGCGTTTCATTGGAAACCATCACTTTCAACTTGGCTGGCTTGCCCCGCGAAACGGGAATCATTTTCGCCATTCGATCGGCTTCCCCGTAGGGAATATCCAACACCCGCGCCACATCCTTCAACACGGCTTTCGAGGTCATCCGGTTGAAGGTAATAATTTGCGCCACCCGATCGGTTCCGTATTTTTGGGTGACGTAATCAATTACTTGATCCCGCTTTTCAATGCAGAAATCCGTATCCACATCGGGCATGGATTTCCGTTCTGGGTTCAAGAATCGCTCAAACAGCAAGCCATGGTGTACTGGGTCAATGTTGGTAATGCCAAGGCTATAGGCAACTAGGGAACCGGCAGCACTGCCCCGACCGGGACCCACGGGAATATTGTGATCGCGAGCAAATTTGATGTAGTCCCAAACTACGAGGAAATAGGCCGAAAAGCCCATGCGTTGCAACATTTCCAGCTCGTAGGTTTGGCGTTCCACATATTCAGGATGTCGATCGATCAATTCCTGTCGAGAGGCCAAACCCAAGCGTTGACAAAGGCCCTGCCAAGCCACTTCTTCCACGTAGGTGTCAGCGGTGTGACCGGGAGGAACCGGAAAGTCAGGAATCCGGGGTTGACCCAAGATGTTGTAATCTTCAATTTTTGCAGACACCTTAAGGGTGTTGTTAATGGCCTCTTGAATCACATCATCGGTGAGGTGATCGCGGAACAGTTGGGCCATTTCTTCGGCCGATTTCAGATATTCCGTGCCGCTGTAGCGCAGTCGTTTATCTTCTGTAATTAGTTTGCCGGTTTGGATGCAAAGCAATGCGTCGTGGGCTTCCACATCAAAACAGGAAATGAAGTGGGAGTCGTTGGTGGCAATCAGTTGAATATCGAATTGGCGGGCTAGCCGAACCAAGGCCACATTCACCACCCGATCTTCCTGGGAGCCATGGTCTTGCAGTTCTAAATAAAAATCATCGGCAAAAATTTCTTTGTACCATTGGGCAACCCGTTCCGCCACGTCAAAACGCCCGGCCAAGATGGCTTGGGGAATTTCGCCCCCTAAGCAAGCACTGGTGACGATTAGACCTTCGCGATGGGTTTCTAGTAGTTCTTTATTAATACAAGGACGGGCAAAAATGCCTTTTCCGCGCACCCCTTGCAGGTTGGAAACGGTGGTTAATTTAACGAGATTTTTATAGCCCTGTTTATTTTTTGCCAGGACAACTTGGTGATATTTCGGTAATTTTCGTTTGTCATCAAGGCTGCCATTGATGACATACATTTCGTTGCCAATGATCGGGCGAATGGGTTTGCCGCGACAAACTTTCAGCAGTTCGATCGCCCCATACATGACTCCGTGATCCGTCAGGGCGATCGCGGGCATTCCCAATTCCATGGCCCGATCGATCAAGGCGGGCAGTTGACTCGCCCCATCAAGCAGGCTGTAATCGCTGTGGATGTGGAGACCAACAAAGGACATGGCAGGAGAACTCGATCGAACCGATGGATGATGCGCTCTCCATTGTGGCCTATCGGGTTCCCGGACGCGAGTGCCTGCGGGGTTAATCAGCCGGAACGGGCCAGGCTGCCGCTGCGTTCCACCAAATGCAGGGCGATCGAGCTGAGGGGGAGCACCTGTTTGGCCGCGCCCAGCTCGATCGCCGCTCGGGGCATGCCAAACACCACGGAACTGGCCTCATCTTGGGCGATCGTCCAGCCGCCCGCTTGGGACAGTTCCAGCAGGCCCTTTGCGCCGTCGTTGCCCATGCCCGTCAGTAAAATCCCGATCGCCCGTTTGCCAAAAACCCGAGCCATGGCGCGAAAGGTGGCCGTCACCGAAGGGCAATGGCCATCCACCGGCTCCGTGCGAAAGGTGACGAACCGCCCTTGCAGATCAAACTCCAATTGGTGACCTTCCGGCGGAAAGTAAATCACGCCCGGCTGCGGGGTTTGGCCCGCTTGGGCAATTTGAATCGACAGCGCGCAATTGAGGCTGAGCCAATCCAGCAATCCCCGCAAGAAGCCCGTGCTGATATGTTGCACGCAAACCAGCGGCAGGGGAAAACGCGATGGTAATTGGCTCAAAATCTCCCGCAGGGCCTGGGGGCCGCCCGTGGAAGCGCCGATCGCCCCGATCGCCCGTTCGATCGCTGGCCCTTGCACCAGCACCGACGGCAGCGCGATCGTGGGTGACGGTGAGGGGGATAGCGATCGCCGCAGCTTGAAAACCTTCACCCCCGCCAGCACCCGAATCTTGGCAACTAACTGGGCCGCCACTTGAGCGTATTGTTCCGGCGAACTCATCACCGGTTTGGGGAACACATCCACCGCACCCGCCTCCAGCAACTCAAACACCGTGCGCCGATCGTCTTCGCGAACGGAGTTGCTGATTACCAAAATGGGCCGGGGCGATCGCCCCATCACCTCGCGGGTCAATTCCAGCCCATTCATGCGCGGCATGTGCAAATCCGTGCAAATCACGTCGGGATAGGTCGTTTCCAGCAGTTCCAACCCCTCCAGCCCTGTGCGGGCCGTGCCCACCACTTGCAGCGCACCGGTACTCTCGATCGCCCGCCGCAGGAGCCGGATGGCAATTTCGGAATCTTCAACCAACAGCACTCGGATGGGGGGTGGAGCCACTGGTATTCCCTGCCTGAAATTTTGGTGCTGCAAATCGGGAGGCAATTAATCTTTGTCTGATTTTTTGTCCTATGCCTATTGTCGCAAATTTCTGGGGGTTTGAAGCTAAAACCAGCAAGGATTTAATCAATTAGCCGATCCATTAGCCGACCATTTGCTGATTATTTTTTGAGATTCTGATCCTGTTCGAGCCATTGCTTTTTTTAAAGAAAATGATTCTGCTGCTTAGTTTTTTTGGAACAGCAAACAGAGTTCAATCGCCTTAGATTGCAGCGTTTCGATCGGGTCGCTGCCCCGCTTCAGGAGGGTTTCCTGCTCCAAGAGAAGCTGGAGGCTTTTTTGAAGTGCTTTGAGTCCCATAGGTTGCACTTCTTTCTTAATGAAAAAAAGTCGCTTGGGGTTGCCCAAATCTGCCGCCTTGGCAATCACCAAATCATCCCGCTCGCCCCGATCAAGCATCAGCTTCACCCACAGCCACAGCCGAAACTGGGTGACCAGAGAAGCATGAATTCGCAAAGGATTTTCATTCCGCGCGATCAAATCCGCAATCAGCTTCAAAGCTTGGGAAATTTGCCCCAGGGAAATGGCCTTCGCCAGCTCCAAACTGCTTTGGGTGGAAACGGAAACGAGGTGGTGAATATCTTCCTTGGCGATCGGGCGATCGCCCACAAATAATTGCAGCTTTTCCAGCTCGCTATAGAGTTGGCGCGTGTTGTTGCCCACCGCATTCACCAACAGTTCCGCCGCTTCAGGTTTAATTTTCACTTTCATCGCTTGGGCGGCCCGTTTCACCTGTTGCAACAGCTCCTCCGTTTTCCAGGGAGGAATCGGGGAAAATTCCTGAATTTCGGTGTTTTTGGCCTTCTGGAGCAATTTAGTGGACTTGAGGCGGCCATCGGGCTTTTGGCGGGAGGTGAGCAGCAAAATGGCATTGTCGGGAATTTGGGGCAGGGTGCGTTCCAGCTCTCGCAACCAATCGTCGGGACAGCGCTGGGCCAAGGCCGTTTCCGCCAGCCACACCAGCCGATCGCCCGCACCAAAGGGAGGAGTCACCGCCTGGGCCAGGGCCGCCAGCAGGCCATCCTCGCGATCGGGCGGGATTTTTTCAAAATTAAAGCTTTCCCAAGCCGCATCCACACGCGATCGCAACGGGTCGATCGCCCGCTGCATCGCAAAATCATCCTCACCCCAAAACCAATAAACCGGCATTTTGTTAAACGGTGGCGAACTCGCCCCCGGATGCTTGACTGGAGAATGGGCTAATGGGTTAGCCTTTGCCGCCCCCGATCAGGTAAAGCAACGCCATGCGCACCGCAATGCCGCTGGTCACCTGATCCGGAACCAAGCTCAGGGCCGGGTCATCCATCACATCGGAAGCCAACTCCACACCGCGATTCGTGGGGCCCGGGTGCAACACCCGCACTTGGGGCTGACAGAGCCGCAGTCGATCGCGCGTAATGCCATAGCGTTGGTGATATTCCCGCAAGCTGGGCAGCAGGTGTTGGCTCATCCGTTCCTGTTGCAACCGCAGGGTCATCACAAAGTCCGCATCGGCCAAGGCCGGCTCCAGTTGCCAATGAATTTGGAGGGGCGATCGATCGGCCGTTGGCGGCAAAAATTGGGCAAATTCCCGAGGTAGCAGGGTTGGCGGCCCGGCCAAATGCACGGCTGCCCCGGCGGCCGTCAGGCTCCACAGATTCGATCGAGCCACCCGTGAGTGCAAAATATCGCCCACGATCGCCACCTTTTTGCCCCGCAAGTCCCCGATCGACGGTTTTTGGGGATTCAACACCTGGCAGATGGAGAACAGATCCAACAATCCCTGGGAAGGGTGTTCGTGTTGGCCGTCCCCCGCATTCAGCACACTCACCCCGGACTGCAGCCGATCCATCTCCGCCGCGATCGACTGGGGTACGCCGGCCTGCTTGTGCCGGATCACCATAATGTCCGTCCCCATGGCCAAATAGGTTTTGGCCGTGTCTAGGATCGTCTCTCCCTTGGTGAGCGAAGAGGATCCCGGCGCAAAGTTGAGAATATCCGCTGACAGGCGCTTGGCCGCCAGCTCAAAACTGCTGCGGGTGCGGGTCGAGGGTTCAAAAAACAGGTTGGTGACCACTTGCCCCTGAAGGGTGGGCACTTTTTTGGTGCGACGGGACAACACCTCGCGAAAACTAGCGGCGGTGGTCAACACAGTGTCGTAGTCTTCGCGCGAGAACTCCGCCAACGATAAGACGTGGCGGTGCGTCCAGCTTGCAGTGGTCATGGGGCGAGGGGAAATGCGGGCCAGCAATCCATTGAAGCGCAAATGCAGCGCAAACGGGTGCGCTGGTGGAGGGGATTTGACTGGGCGATCGAATCAGGGGCCGATTAATCGTTCACACGGGAACTGGCACGGCGGTTTGCGCGGTGGTTTATTTGCGCGGTGGTTTATACGGATTGGGCGATCGCGCCTTTGAAGAACCGATCAAGCACCGGCCAATCAACGACCAAGCACCCAATCAAAACAGCGACTCAGCACCCAATCAACACCCAATCAGCACTAGATTTTAAACACCCCATTCAGCCCCCGACCCAGCGCCACCCCGCCACCGACCAATCAGGGATCTGGCCCCCATTCAGACTCCATTCAGACCCAATTCAGAAAGCTTTCCAGTTCGGAGACGCTGGCTGGCCCAAACCGGCAAGATTGAGTCACCTTCTTTTCAGCCCCCCTTCAGCACTACTCCTCGTTGGAATTTTCGCCATGATGCTCGATCGCCCCAAGTTTTCTCAGGCTTCGCGACCCGCCACCCCTCGCCGCGCTCCTTTGGCCTTGGCGCTGCTGGCCCTGGCCATGGTTCCGGGGTTGGCGGGCTGTAATTTGACCGGCGACCCTTCCGCCCAGGCGGCGGCAATCGATTCGGATCCGCTGCCCGACACGGTTTCGGTGGATCTGTATAAGCCGGACGGTGCTTGCAAAGGCTTGGTGGCCCAGTCGGTGAAAGTTCCGCGCGATCGGCCCTTGGAAGCGGCCGTGGGGCGGCTGTTGATTGAAGCAACCGGCGACAAACCCGATCCGGCCTTTGACCTGCGCCACTATCGCATCAGCTTGGACACGGCCAAGCGATCGGTCACCATTGACCTGCGCTTGAATCCCGATGGCCGCCGCAAGTTCCAATCCCTGTCCAGTTGCGAACAGTTAACCCTGTTTGGCAGTTTGCAGGCGACCCTCACGCGCAATCGACTTTGGCCGGTCGATCGGGTCTATTTCACCGACGGCGATCGCCCCTTGAGCCTATAAGGCAGTGACCAGGCGAGATCAACCCATGGGCAATGATTGGGGCAACGATGGGCAATCATCGGCAACTACGGGCAATCATTCAGCTCAATCCGCCTCCCCCGCATGGTAGGAACTGCGCACCAAGGGCCCCGATCGCACCTGGGTAAATCCCAGCTCGCGGGCCAGCGCTCCCAGGCGGTCAAACTCTGCCGGTGTCCAATATTTTTGGACGGGTAAATGGTCTAGGGACGGGCGTAGGTATTGGCCCAAGGTCAGCCGATCGCAATTCACCGATCGCAAATCTTCCAGGGCTTGCAAAATTTCCGCTTCCGTTTCCCCATGACCCAACATCAGCCCGGACTTGGTGGGAATGGTGGGATCCAGTTCTTTCACCCAGCGCAACACATCCAGAGATCGGTGATACTTAGCACCGCGCCGCACGGGCCCTTGCAGCCGCTCCACCGTTTCCAGGTTGTGGTTATAGCAAGCGGGCCGCAGGGCCGCCACCGCTTCCACCCGCGATCGCTGCTTGGCCTGGGGGTCGGGCTGGCCGCCCCAAAAATCCGGGGTCAACACTTCAATTTCCGTGCCAGGGGATTGCGATCGAATGGCGGCGATTGTCTGTGCAAACACATTCACCCCCCCATCGGGCAAATCATCCCGCGCCACCGAAGTCAGCACCACATAGCGCAACCCCAACAGCGCCACCGATTCCGCCACCTTACGGGGTTCTTCCGGGTCGATCGGCATTGGCGCATGGCCCTTGTCCACCTGGCAAAAGCCGCACGATCGGGTACAAACGGGCCCCATCAACAAAAATGTGGCGGTTCGATTGGCATAGCACTCGCCGCGATTGGGGCAACGGCCCTCCTCGCAAATGGTGTGAATTTGCCGCTGCTTGATGATGCGCTGAACTTCGGCTAACTCACTGGCCCGGCCCAAGCGTGGTTTCAGCCAGGTGGGCAACCCTTCGGGCACAGCGGAACTGGGGGCACTAGCGGCACTGGAAGAAGAGGACGGCGACACAGGCGGCAAATGGATTTTGCAAATGAATTTCCCCTATTGTGGCGTAAGAATTGCGGGGCGATTGTTTGACCGCTGTTTGGGGAAATTTTGAGAAGAAATTGGGGGCGCTTGGGGGCGTTTGGGGGAAAATTGCAAGGCGCAGTTTGGGGGCGATGGTTGGCTGATTTTGGGAAGCCGTGCCGGGCGATCGCGCATGGGGGCAAGCTTGGAAACAGCAGCACTCGCGATCGGGAAACTGATCGCACCAGCGGCGGGGCTTTTCAAACCTCGGGACGATCGCCATATACTGGAATCGCAGATGCCCAAGGGCCTTGGCTGTCGATCCAGTGACCTGGAAACATCGCTGAACATCCCTGGCGGACTCAACCCCAGGATTTGCAACGGTCTTCGGGAGTTTTCGGAAAGATTTTTCCAGATATTTCCCCTGGAGACTACCGGAGAGTCCCGATCGCTCGTATCTTAAGCAGGGGTATCCATTGCCAGCCTGTTTTCGGCCCCGATGGTGGCTGAATGCGGTCTTGAGCGATCGCTTCCTAACTTTTCATGCAGCGCGCCGCCCCCTTGAAGGGCGATCGCCCCTATCACTCCCGAATCGTCTGCACGCAAGCCTAAGGAGAAAGTCGTGGCAACACACAAAATCCTCGTCATCGATGACAGCAAAGTGATTCGGCAGCGCGTCAAAGAAATGTTGCCAGCCGGAAACTTTGAGGTTCTCGAAGCCAAAGACGGACTCGAAGGGCTACAGCTCATTCAGCAAGAACATCCCAACCTGATCATGTTGGATTTCCTGTTGCCCAAAAAGAGCGGCTGGGAAGTCTATCAAGAAATTCAAACCCAACCCCACCTGCAAGCGATTCCGTTGCTGGTGATGTCGGGGCGCAAAGAAGAAGTGACCGAAAAAATTTCGGAACCCTTCGAGCGATTTGCCTTCATCGAAAAGCCCTTTGAAAAGAAAGAGCTAATCGAATCCATCAAAGAAGCAATGCGGATTGCCTCGCGGATTCCGGCCGTGGCCCCGCCGCCCGTGGCTGCACCGGCCGCCGCGCCCGTGGCTGCGCCGGGTGCTTCCGCCGCTGAAATCCAGGCCCTGGAGCAAAAAGTGGCGACCTTGCAAGCGGAAGTGGATCAACTGAAGAAGCAGTTAACCCAGCTTGTGACATTCATTAAGCAAAAGTTGCGCTAGTTCATGCGCCGCCGGCCCGCTGGCATGACCCCGCCGCCGCCTTAGCCCACTTCAAAAGCACCGGTATGAAACAGCATCAAAGTTCTGATCTTCAAAGTTCTGATTTTGAGACGGATTTTGGTGCAAACCGTGGCGACCAACCCAACGACGGACAACCAGCACCCGATCGCCCCATCACACCCAGCCAGCAGCACCCATTCTTCGCTTGGCGGGTTTCTCCTTGGCTGACCAGCGCTCTGGGGGTGAGCACGGTGCTGGCGGGCGGTCTGGTTTGGGTGGCCTCGCCGCCGGCCTGTGCCTGTGGCTCTCCCTTGCAGCCCACGGTGGGATCGGTGGTGCGGGCCCAGCAGATGTTTTATCAGGAGTATGGGCGGTTTGCCCGCGACGGCGCAGAACTACAAGCCCGGGTGGGTGCGCTGGTGTCGCCCAAGCTCAATCAGCAGTACCGCATCTACACCAGCGGCAATGCGGACACCGCTTGGGTGATGGGTGAGCATCGATCGCCCCCGGAGCTAACGCCGCTACGCTGGACACAGGTGCTGGTGAATAAACCCTTTGCCCGCAATTTGCCCTCGGATTATCAAATTCAGCTCAAGGTCAATGCTCAGGGGCGATCGAACCCAGCCCTTCAGGTGAGTCATTGCGAGATTCAGCGCCAATGGGTGGGCAATCCGCCGCTGGAACCCTTGACGTTGATGGAAATGCCGCCCCGTTGCCAAGCCCGCTAGGCCCGTAGCCACAAGATTGCTAGCCACAAGATTGCTAGCCACAAGGCCAGCCAGGGCCCAGACCCGTCACAAGATTGCACCTTAGCGATCGAGTTGGTTCTTCAGGGAAGCCAGGGCCGACCAACGGGCATCGATCGCCGGTTGCGTTTCCGCAGCGTCTTCCGGCTCCAAAATTCCTTGGCAGTCTTCGCTACAAAGCTGCTGGGCCGGCAATTCAAGACAAAATTGCTGATAGAGCCAATCTTCGGGATAAAAATAACCCGTTGGCGACAGGGACTCCTGCAAATCCTCAGCGCTGATCTCTCGTTCTAGGGGTAAATCTTTGGACTCCGCCGCCTCATCCAACCAAATCGGCTCTTGGGTATCGACCACCAGCCGCTGATTGTATTGACAAAGGCAGCGATCGCAAGTGAGAGTCACAATTCCTTCCGCCTGGGCCGACACCTCCAGGAAATTGCCCCGGTGAACCACGCGCAACTTGCCGCGCACGGGGGTGAGGGTTTCCAAGCCTGGCAGAAAATCCTTGAATTCCCAACCGATCGTCCGATTGGTGGCCTTCAGGATGTGGGGAATATAGACCGAATCCACGGTAGGAACCCCGCAGCGGGGAGGGTAAAGATGGGTGCGATCGGGACTGGCAGCAGACCGAGGGCCATTCCCGAATGGCCAGCCCAACCCAAACCGCCGAACCCCCAAGGCCCAGCGGCGCGGGTCAAGCTAGGCTTCGGTTGACTTCAGGGCCACCACCAACCGGCGGTGGGGTTCTTGGCCTTCGCTGTGGGTGGCGATGTCGCTGTAGGCCGCGAGCATGGCGTGGAGCTGTTTGCGTTGGGATGAGGAGAGTGAGTCGATCGCCACCGACTCCCCCGTTTCACGAACCTGCGACACCGCATTGGCCGCCACTGACTCCAGCTCGGCCCGTTGCTGGGCCCGGTAGCCGTTGAGTTCGATCGTGTAACCGCAATGGTCATCCCGATCGACCCCCACATTCAGCAGCATATTCGCCAAATACTGCATCGCATCCAGGGTCACCCCCGCTTCACCCACCACGCTGGTGATTTGCTCCGGAGACCAGGGCGAACCATCGATCGTGAGCCAATAGTTCAGCGCATTATCGATCGGGTCGTGCTGGGCTTGCACCTGGGTCGGCAAACCCAAGCGCGCCAGCAGCCCCTCCAGCCAAATTCGTCCCCGATCGCCCGGATCACTCATCACGACTTGCCCTTTTGCTTGTTGTTGTTCGTGCTGGGTTTGTTGCCTGGGCCCTTGCTCGGCTGATTCTTCGCCGGGCTGCTGGCCTTCGTGCCCTTGGGTTCAAACGGCAGCCGGCCCGTCGCGCCATCCACCGCCACCGCCTTCACATCCACAATGCCCTGAGCTTCCGCCATCTTTTGGATATTCTCCGGCAGCGGTTCCCGAGACAAAATGAACGCTTGGGCCGTTTGGAACAGGTTCGCCACCACCATGTACATCAGCACCCCAGCGGGCAGGGGGAAAAACAGAAACATCCCCGAAAAGATAATCGGCGTTAGCTTATTAGCCGCCGCCTGTTGCGGGTTATCCGTTGCCCCTTGGCTGGAAATCGATTGGCTGACATAAAGGCTCAAACCAAACAGCAGCACCATCGCCACAATATCCCAGTGGATCCCCTCATCGTCCACTGCGCCCACATGGCCCAGCGCACTGATGAACAGGAAGCCCTTGCTCGCCGCCAGGCCGGGAATCGTCCCTTGCAGGGTCACATCCCCCGGTTGCAGCGCCGTGATTTCACCGTTGGGGCCCAACTGCACCCGCTCGGCTCCCTTCATCACCTGCCACTTGGGCGAGAGATCAATGTCCCCACCGGCTTCTGTGGCCAGGGTGTTCAAGGTTTTGCCTTCGGGCGTTTGGAACTCCAGCTTGGTAGTGTCACCCACGGCCAGGCGCGTGCCACCGGGCAGCAACCCAACCACGGGATAGTGGGTGCTGTCGGAAATGTAGATGTTCTTGGGCGGGGTGGCAAACGCTTCCGGTTGCACCCGCTCAATTTGCTCCTGGGGCAAAATTTGCAGATTCACGGAGTAGGGCACATCCGCAAACGGCGAGCCGCGCAGGGTGGTGAACAGGGCAATCAGTACGGGCATTTGCACCAGAATCGGGAAACAACCGGCCAGGGGGTTCCCAAATTCCTTGTAAACGGCGCTGAGTTCTTCCTGCTGTTTTGCGGGGTCGCTTTTGTAGCGCTCTTGAATGTCCTTGATCTTTTTCTGCATGATCGGCTGGGTGATCTTCATCCGCCGCATACTGCGGATGGAGCCAGCGCTGATCGGATAGAGGGCAAAGCGCACCACCAGCGTCAGGGCGATGATGGCGAGGCCATAGCTGGGCACGATTCCATAGAAAAAATCCAGGATCGGCAGCATGACGTTGTTTGAGAGAAATCCAACTCCGAAATCCATGCGCGTTGCGTCGGTTGTGCGATCGAGTTGTTAAAAGTTATCAAAAAACCGTCAACGGGCGGTCAACGATTCGTTAAACAGAGGCAAAACGGCGCGGCTGGCCAAGGGTGACTCGATCGAGCCGAACGCTCACCCCATGAACCAGAGCTGCCCTAGCCCAAAGATGTGACTTCAGCTTATGCAAAGTGGGGGCCCTTGGGGGGTGGTTATCAAGTGGGGACTACCGCCCTGGCTGCGGGCCGCCGATGCCGCCCCATTCGTCACAGCCCAATCAACACAGCCCATCCATCACAGCCCAATCAACACATAACCCTCCGCCGGAAGCCACAAGGCCGTGCAAGCAGGAGGGTTGAACATGAGCAGCGAGGGGGCGATCGGGCGGTTTAGCGGTTGCTGGTGGCGGTTTGGGCCGCTGCGCCGATCCGCTCGTTGATGTAGTCGGCGACGGCTCGGAAGTTGGGAACCGATCGCATTTCCAGGCGGCTACCATCCTTGAGGGTCAGCACCATATCGCCCCAAGCACCCCAACCCCGGGGCACGGCCACAACGGCGCGAATTTCGGGATAAATCACATCGGAGCGATCGCGCCCTTGCCAACCGCTGGTGATTGAAATACGGCGGCTGGTGATGCGATAGCGCAACCAAAAGGCCCGCACGATCGAGCCGATGGTTAAGGGCAGGCAAATCACAGTTAGACCCAACAGCAAATTGACGATCAAATCGCCACGGTGGGGGCCGCCCTCATAGTAAACATCTTCCTTGATACCCATAGTCCAGTGCTCGTAAGGTTCAGTGCGGGCCAAATGGGGCGAATTGGGCGATCGCCGCCCCTGATGAATCGCGCAAAATCAACAGCGCAAACACAACGGTCTAAACGCTGGCTTGCTCCAAATCCAACTTGGCGGCGGTCAGCAACTGCTCCAATTCTTGCAGAATTTGGGGGTACTGACACAGGGGCATGGCTGGACGCACACTAATCACCGCCAGCCAACCGAGGGGCATGGTCGGCAAGTGCTGGCACAAAATACCGTGAATTTGTCGCCGCAGCCGATTGCGCACAACGGCGCGTTTATCAACTTTGCGGCTGATGCTGATGCCAACTTTCGGAGCCGGGGCCAGGGTGGGCAGCGTGGGGGCAACGGCCGCCGATGGTTCGCTGGGGGCGATCGCGGGGCTTGCCAGTGGCCGGTAGACCCAAAGGGTTAGGTGCTTGCTGCGATACCGTTTGCCTTGCCGATACACTCGGTCAAAGTCATGGCGATGTCGAAGTCGGTAGGCTTGGGGTAAGGCCATGCACGTTTGGGTGTAGGGGCGATCGCTCAACCACCCTGGAGCGGACTGCCGGTGAGCAATCCTTAAACCGCCAACCGAGCGCGACCGCGACGGCGACGAGCATTCAGCACGCGGCGACCGTTCTTAGTCCGCATCCGGGCACGGAAGCCGGAAACACGCTTGCGCTTGCGATTGGTTCCTTCAAGAGTACGCTTGGTCATGGTTGGGCTAGCTCCGAGTGGGCGATTGGCGGACTAAGCGTTGACCAAACGGGAGCGGGGGCGATCGCACGGGAACGGTTCACGGCTGCACCCAACTGCTGTCTGGCTTGGCAGTCCATATAAATAGGTTCAACAAATTTTGCGCCTGTCTAGGTGTTAGAAAGCGCGACTTTCGATGATATCACGAGCCGGTGCGTTAGCCGGAGATCCGCGAAGTCGCGCGGGGCCGCGATTCTATTGATCGGTGTTGTCGTCGGGATTGCTGGGGGGTCGATCGGGAAAGTAGCCGGTCATTTTGCCCAGCACCAGGCCGCCGATGCCCAACACGCCTTTTTCAAACAGGCCTTTGAAGGTTTGGAACAGTTCGGACTGTTGGGGATTGATCTGCGGCTGGTTGGCCAGGTGGATGGCGGCCCCACCCGAGAGAGCGGTGAACAGAACGGAAACGATCAGCAGTTGTTGATAGATCTGGGGGCGTTTCATGGGAGGTGACTCCGGTGATTTCTGGAACAATTCAAGGATTGCCTGAAATCGCTGAAACGTGGTCTGAGTAAAGTGTCCGGGTTTTGTCAGACTGTCTGATTTTTGTCAAAGACATCGATCGCCCCGGCGATCTCGCTGGGCGGGTGAGGTCGGTGGGGGCAACGGGTTTCGGGCCTGTCGTCATTTCCATCGCCGTAGGGGTTGGGTCTCCCAACCCTAACCTGAGCGATCGCTACAAACCTGTCCACCCCTGGGAACACGCCAGGATCACGGGGACTGGGCGGGGAGACCCCGCCCCTACGACTGATCGGTTGGGACAGCGAGATCATTAGGGTTTTGGGCGATTTGACGACAGGGTTTAAATCTCTTGTCTGGGGAAGATAGCCGATCGCGCCTTGTTGCTCGCAGAATGGAGTTGCTTTCCCCCCAAAGTCTCGTTGCGCGATCGCCTGTCTCTCAGGATTTAGTTCATGCCTTCTCGATCGACTGAGGCGTACCAAACCCAAGCGGTTGATATTCATCCGGCGGCCGATCGCCTGTGGTTTAAGCTGTGGCGATCGCAGTCGATCGAGCAGCGCTGGCAACGGGTCTGTGGTTTGCAGCGCCAGGGGCGTTGTTTGGCCCTGTGGGCGGCTCGGCAGCGGTTGCCTGCAACGGCGAGTGATTTGGCGATCGCTCAGGAATTTGCGCGGGCGATTTTGGGCGATCGGTTGGGCGATGGTGGCTTGGAGCGGTTGACCTATGGCGGGGATCCCATGACTTGGCAGCAAGATCAGTCGGCGATTTTGGCTCAACTGCATGAACTGTTTGAGCAGCGATCGATTCCCTACTTGGTGACTGGTGGGCAGGCGGCGATTATTTGGGGTGAGCCACGGTTTACGACGGATTTGGATATTTTGCTGGCGATCGATGGGGCGCAACTCTCGGCGCTGACCCAAACCCTGGAAGCGGCGGGTTTTTATGTGGCGGAACCGCTGCACCACACGATCAACATCATCCACCGCGATCGCATTGACAATGCCGATTTGATCCTGTCGCAGCAGACTCCGTTTGAGCGTTCTGCCCTGGAGCGGCGGTATCGGGTGGAAGCGCCGGGGATTCCGGTTCACTACATTGCCACGGCTGAGGATGTGGTGTTGGCGAAGTTGTTGTGGCGGCGCAGTTTCCGATCGGAAAAGCAGTGGCGGGATTGTTTGGGGATTGTCAAAATTCAGGGCGATCGCCTCGATCGCGCCTATTTGGCGACTTGGGCAGAGCGGCTGAGTTTGCAGGATGATTTGCGCGATCTGTTGGCGGCGGGTGGGCTGTAGCGGTTGATCCATAGCCGATCGCGCGGGGTTTCTCGCAAAATAGAGGTGGTTCTCCACTCGATCGCCCCATGGCCCGCAACGAACGATCGCTGAAAGCTACGGCAGCCGGTTGCCAAAAGCTGACTGAAGCCCTGAAAAACAGCCGCTACAACAAAAGTTCGATCGGGGATTTTGTTCAGTACCGCAAGCGGGATGGCCAAGATGATCAAGGCGTATCGCGGGCGACGGTTGCCAAGGCGTTTAAGGGCGAACCGGTCGATCGGGGAATTTTTATTGGGTTGTGCGATCTGCTGGGGTTGAATTGGCAGGAAGTGGCTGAGTTAGCAACTAGTGAGCCGCCTGCTCCGAGCGTGGCATCGGATGCGATCAATGTGGCGTGGGTGCGACGTAAGCTTGATCCTTACCTAAGACGACAAAACATTAAACCGCTAACGGCTAGCAGCCCGATTCCTCTTGACGAGATTTATGTCCAAGTAGATGTGCTAGAAAAGCTGACAGCTAATCGACGACTTAGCCCATCAGAACTGCTTCGATCAGGCAAGGCTCCAGAAAATCGAATTTCGAGCTTGGAAGCAGTCAAAAAACACAAGGCACTGATAGTTTGGGGCAAGCCTGGTGCGGGAAAAAGCACGTTCTTGAAACACTTAGTAACTGCTTGCCTCGATGAAGAAATTTTGAGTGACCATATACCCATATTCCTTGAACTCAAAACATGGACAGAATCGCCAGGACAGCCGAATTTTCTGGATTTTATAGCCCGTCAGTGGTCAGACTGGGGCATTGCTAATTCAGATATAGTTTTGAATCAGCTCCTTAAAAGCGGCAAGATTTTAGTCTTATTAGATGGACTAGATGAAGTATTAGAAGCTCATACGAACCGAGCAATTCGAGAAATTGAGTCTTGGGTTGAGCGTTTTCCAGAAATTCATATTGTTGCCACTTGCCGAATTGCTGCAAAGGAATATATTTTTGAAGATTTTACTGAAGTCGAAATAGCTGATTTCTCAAATAGCCAAATTCAGCAATTTGTCATCAACTGGTTTGAGCATCATCAAGATTTGTTCAAGGCTAATCAATTCTTAGAGAATTCAAGAAGCAACAAATCTATTTTAGAATTGTCCAGCAATCCGCTGCTGTTGACATTGCTCTGCTTGATTTTTAGTGAAAGTGGTAATTTTTCGACCAATCGAGCAAAGCTCTACGAGGAAGGAGTAGATCTGCTTCTGAAAAAGTGGGATCTTAAACGAAAGATTCAACGCGATCAAGTCTATAAAAACCTATCAGTTGACCGTAAAAAAAATTTGCTGTCACGACTGGCGCTGGCAACATTTCAAGAAGGAGCGTATTTCTTTGATCAAGGTGTGGCTGAAGAATGGATTACAAAATATATTCATGATCTACCTGATGCCAAATATGATCCTGAGATCTCACAACTGGATGGTGAAGCAGTTTTACGATCAATTGTTGCCCAGCATGGACTACTTGTAGAGCAGTCTTGTGGAATCTATGCCTTTTCACATTTGACTTTTCATGAATATTTTGCAGCACAAGCAATTGCTGCTAGTCAAGACTGGAAGAT
Source organism: Limnothrix sp. CMB-01 (assembly GCF_055193175.1). Lineage (NCBI taxonomy): Bacteria > Bacillati > Cyanobacteriota > Cyanophyceae > Pseudanabaenales > Pseudanabaenaceae > Limnothrix > Limnothrix sp. CMB-01. Next base: position 3,599,286 of record NZ_CM143720.1, on the reverse strand, counting down.
TCTAGCTCGAAATTTGCTCGAAAAAAATTGGCGAGAAGTCATCTTGCTGATTGCCAATAGTATTCAACAGGGTGATGAATTACTATTAACTCTAAAGCAGAGAACTGACAATTTATTGGCTGACGACCCGAAACTTCAGGCTGTTTTAGCCTGGGCAACTGAGAAAGCAGACTCGATACAAACACCGTACAACCTGCAAGTGGTAATCGCTTTTTATCTTACTCAAGCAAGTATTTGTTATATTCCTTCATCACATGACCATGCCTATGCTCATCACTTAAACACAGATCAGCCTGACAAGTTAGCTATTTTTCTAGCTTACAATCTTGCACATACTCATGATCTTACTCATGCTCTTGATCGTAATCATGATGTTATTCTCGCTGTCGTTCGTATTCACGAAATCGGCCTTGATCTTGAACTTGGTCTTGCTCTCGCTTTTATTCCTGACCTTGCATCTGCTATTGCTTATGCCTACCAGTTAAATAGCCAATTACTAATAGATCAACTAACTGATCTGCAGAGCCAATTAGACCCAATACGAGGCTTGCCCTTGAACCAAAAAGAAGAGTGGTGGAAAAATGAAGGTCAAAATTGGATTCAATCTTTACGAGCTGTGATGATTGAGCATCGTAATATTGGTCATGATTGGCAGTTTTCTGAACAGCAAAAAGCACTTTTAAGGAAATACAATGATGCCAATTTACGGTTGGCAGAATGTTTGAATACGGATTGTTATTTGTCCCGAGAAGTGCGGCAAGACATCGAAGCCACAATGCTGCGCCCGATCGCCCAAATTGAGGCCTACTACGCCGCCAAAGGCAAACCCTATCCACCCGTTCCCAACCCCTAACCCGCGATCGCGGACAGAGGCGATCGGGGACTCGCAGGCACAAAATCTTCCTCCCGCAACCCCAACTCAATCAGGTCATCGATCAAGGTGTCCGTGCCATTCCACTCCACCCGAATTTGTTCCCCGATCGCCCGTAAATGCACCACCACACTGTGGATGCGATCGCGCCCCGACCACCCCACATTCATCAACAGATAATTCCCCGTTTCCCCATCACAAACCGCAATCAGTTCCACCCCCCGATCTGCTCGCGCCAACCCCACATACCGCTGAAAAACCGTCTGAATCGCCTGCCGAAAATCTACATCCCCAGCCATTGCAACACCTCCAGCTCAGGATCAAAAATTAGTAACTGAATTTGCTCTCGAATTAACCAACCCTGAATCACTTCTTTTGAAAAATATTCAGAATAAATTTCCTGAGGAACTGCCAAATATAAACGTCTCTCAGGCTCATCACGCTCTAGCAGATAACGATATAAACCATATTGCCCGATCGCTTTCTGCAATTCAGTAATTGTAGAAACTCCGCCAAGAACCTTAACTTCAACTGCAATTTTTTGAAGTCCCCGTTGAGCTGCCAAAAGCTTTTCAGCGCCCAGATCAGCAAATACCAATAGCTCTTGATCGCCCAAGGGCAAGGGATCGTGGGTGATTGTCCAACCATCCTTCTCTAGGGCATTGCGAACAGCGTCATGGTACAGATCTCGGCGTGACATGGCAGTTAAAAATCTTCCTCCCGTAACCCCAACTCAATCAGGTCATCAATCAAAGTGTCCGTGCCGTTCCACTTTACTCGAATTTTGCGGGTGAAACAGACATAGGCATCCTCCGCAAATGCTGTTCACTCCCAGTCTAGCCGCTGCCATTTCCCGCCCGATACACTAGACAGCAACCACCCCACTCGATCGCCCCATGCCACCCTCTGGTCTCTCGGTGACAGAACTCTATCAACGCTTGCAAACCAGCCCCCAAGCGATCGCGCAGTTCTGTGAAAAATGGGCGATCGTAGAACTAGCGCTGTTTGGGTCTGTATTGCGCTCAGACTTTCGGGCTACCGGAGCTGATCCAAGCGATATTGATTTGCTCTATCAAAGCGCCCCGGAAGCGCACTATGGTTTCAAGTTTTTTGATTTGCAATCAGAACTAGAAAAATTACTGCAACGTAAAGTTGACTTGATTAGTAAAAAGGGACTTGAAATGAGCCGCAATCCCCTACGTCGCCAAGAGATTCTCAACGCCGCTCAAGTAATTTATAAAGTCTCCAGAGTATAAAAATGAGCAGAGATCAGCAAGCGATTCTCGATATCATTGATTCGATTGAACTCATTCAAAACTATACTCGATCAAATAATTGGAGCCAAGCCAGAACAATAGAATATGATGCAGTTATTCGGCGCTTGACGATTATTGGTGAAGCGACCAAGCGCCTATCAATGGAGTTTCGCACTAACCATTCGAAAATACCGTGGAAAGCAATGGCAGGGCTACGGGATTTTGTCGTCCATGAGTATGATGTTATCAATTTGGAAATCATCCAAGATGTGGTGAATTTTGAACTTCCCCAACTGTTACCACTTCTCAAAAGTTTGCTAGATGGAGAATTCTAATTAACCTGAAACAAGACTTTGGGTTGCAACTGACTGATGATGCCGACTTTTTTCCCGAGTGGCGATCGCCCCAAGCCAACCTCAGCCCCCTCGAACAACAACTGCTCGATCGCGTCAAACAGAACTTTCAAACCCTGCTCGAAGACCCACCCCTGCTCGAAGACGGCGTGAAAATGGTTGTGCTTGCGCCCCTGCTTGACCTCGCCGGTTTCTATCAAAAACCCTTCCGGATTCCAACCGAAAGCCGCATCGAAATCACCGCCGAAGATCAAGGGGAGATCGTTCGCGGCCGGATTGATGTGTTGGTGCTGCCCCCACCTCCCTATCGTTCCCACGCGAAGCGTAGGAACGATGTCTGTTTCTACCAGGGATCGATCGCCACCAGTCCCGTTTTCCCCAGATAGTTGCGCGCACTGGGATAGCGCCAATCGGCGGGATCGTCAACATAGCCGCGTTTGACGGGATTGTTGTGGATGTAGTCCAGTTTTTCGCGCATCATGTCATCACTCAAGATGAGTTCAGCGTGTGAACCTTCCTGCCAGAGTTGATACTCGCGATCGCCCTTATGGGCTGCTTTGGCGAAGGTAAGTTGTTTCAGCAAAGTTTGGGCCTTATGCCGTTGGAGTAAATCGATCGTTTGTCGAGCAGTGAACGATTTGAACCGGGCGATACATCGATCGAGTTGGGGCGCCTGGGCGATGAGATGGAGGTGATTTTCGAGGATGACGTAGCCGTAGAGTTGAAAGCGATCGTTTTGGCGCAGGTGTTCCCAGCTATTGAGGACGATCGCCACGGCTTCGGGTCGGGTGAAGATGGGGAGCCATTGGACGATCGTGCAAGTGAGGAAGTGGGGGCGATCGGGTTCAGTGATGACGTAGCGGCTACGACCCATAACCTAATGGTTTCTATTTTTCCCTACTTTACCGTCGATCGCCCCTCTCCATCCCCACCCCCCTATCATTCCTACGCTCCCCCCCCTATCGTTCCCACGCTCCCCTCTATCGTTCCCACGCTCTGCGTGGGAATGCCGTGTGGACGCTCTGCGTCCCGGTGGTGCTGGTGGGCTGGGTACGCGACGCTCCGCGTCGGGGCTGCGTTCCCACGCGGAGCGTGGGAACGATAGACAACCATTTTAAGTTCTGGGGCAGGCGAGGCGGAACCCAACGTTGCTGTCGCGCGAGCCGAACATGAGATCACGATATGCTGATCGGCAGCATTCGGGATTGTTCTCCCATGAACCACCGCGCAGGAGCTTCATTGAATTTCTTGAATTTAGTAGGACTTTGAAATATTCCTCATGATTCTCAAACTCGGAATAATCATAATTATTCTTTAACCACGCACTTCCATCTTCTGGTGCACCTTGATAGTTTCCGTGCCAGTCGTCCATGCACCATTCCCGCACGTTTCCGTGCATATCATATAATCCCCAAGCGTTCGGTGCGTTGAGTTTACCAACAGGAATTGTTTGTTGGAGATAGTTCCCTGTTTGTCCATTGCCGTAGGTATAATTTCCGGCGTAGTTGGCGACTTCTGTAGAAAGAGTTGCGCCAAAGTGAAAGGGTGTGGTTGTCTCGGCGCGGCAGGCATATTCCCATTCGGCTTCGCTGGGCAGTCGGTAGGCTTTGCCGGTGGCTTTACTTAGGCGGAGACAAAATTCAATGCACTCTTCCCAGGTCACGCTCTCGACGGGATGATTAGGATTCTTGAACCGTGACGGGCTAGTTATAAGGTCTAAGCTGATTGGGTCGAGGTTTGCTACGGCTGCCCACTGAGCCTGGGTGACAGTGGTGCGGCTCATGAAATATTCGGGTAAGAGGACTCGGTGGGCTGGACTTTCGCTGATCTGTCGTGTGGCTTCATTTGCAGTAAACATGATCCACGATGATGAATGTGATCTTTCATAGTCATCTCGTGTTTCTTCACTTTTCAGTGATCCCATCATGAAGCTTCCGGCGGGAATGCGGACGAATTCGAGATCGAGGCCGCAGGAGGTTTCAATGAAGCCTTGGTTGCTGCCCTCCTCGCGTTTCGCAACCGTTCCCCACTGATTGAGCGTAATCACAGAGTAGTTGTAGGTTTTGCTGTACCAATCTTGTCGCCCCGCCAGATGACCCTGATCGGCGGCAGGCAACGCCGCAGGCACTTGCTGCTCCACGAGGCTGAGATCCACCTGCCGTAACCCCAACTGCACCAACATCTGATTCAGCCGCAACAAATAGGGCAGATCCGCCTGGGTTGCCAACTCCTCCAACGCCCGACAACGCTGAGACCAATCCGGGTCAACCTCCGCACCACGACTCGTCAGCCAAATCGCCACGGATTCCTGGGTTTGGCGGTTCACCCAGTCCAAGGGATCGTCGATCGCCAATAACGGATCAGCGAGCGACAGCAAACCCTCCGCCAACGCCAACCGTAAATCCGCTAACCAGAGATCGCGATCAGCCGCCAGTCCACGAAAAATCTCGTCATAGGCCGTAACCACCCAGCCCAATAGCTCCTGCACCGGGGCGATCGTCACCAATCCCGGCAGAATCTCCGGTAACATCTTCGGCAACAGCGGCTCACGATTTTCCAAGACCAGATAGTGCAGGTCAGAAAACGTCGCACTCAGTAAACAGTGCAGGGAGGCAAAAAAATCGCAAAACTGGCTGTCATCCTCCGGCATAAACGGATAGTGCCGATCGAACGGGATGCCATCGGCCAAATCTTCCTGTTCCTCCAGAAAAACCGCTAAACCCGCCATCTGACGCGGGTAACGAGCGCGTAACTCGTCTGGCGTGGCCCCTCGTGCCAGCCGCTTATCGTACACATCGGTTTTCCACTGCTGCACCCGCCGCCGCGCAAAAGCATCGAGCATTTCCACATAGGGCAACGCCTCGATCGCCGTGACATAACTGTAGCTATTCGCCCCGGCACTCCAGTACGCCAAACGCAGATTTAACTCCTCGCCGCTAATCTCCGATTCCAGCAATAACACCGACTCCGACTTGAGTTGGTTAAACAGCGTTTTGACACTGCTGCCGCCGCCAAAACGATTGCTGTCCCAGGCCCGATCGAGCAATTCCACCGGGCGATCGTCCCCTTGGAAGGGAAAATAGCGATCGAGCAACGTCCGCATTTTTTGGGCAAGACGCTTTTCTAACTTGGGAAATTCCTGGCTACTGCCAAAGCGATCGTAGTCAATTTCCGGCGGTGCAAGGATCACCTGTAACGGTGTCGGCTGGCGATTCGGGTGGGCATCGATAATATCTTCCGGCACTAAGCGCAACGGCCAGTTATCAACCTTTTTGCGATACCACTCCATTTGCTTTGCTGTTTCTCGTTGCTCCCGCGCCACCGTCAGTTGCGTTTCACGGTTGCCCAGCATCATTTCCAGTTGGAGCGATCGTTGTTGCTCTGCCAGTTCCCGTTGAAGCTGTAGATTCGACGACTGGTGTGCCTTTTGCAGTGCAAGGCGCGTTTCTTCGGCCTTTTCCTGAATTTTTCGCGACTTGTGAGCGTTAAAGGCATTGACGATCGAGTTAGCAATACCTGAAACGCCAACCACGAGACCACCAACCCACGCCAAAGGATTCAGATTTTGCATGATTAATCCACACCGCCGTAGCGAATAAACAACAAATAGCAACCCGCGCCGATCGCGCCATTGGACGTATGCTGTGCGCCTTCGATCACGCAACCATTTTTGTCATAAATTGTCCCGCCACGCTCCCAGCCCAGTAACTTATCGTGATTGTCGTAAACATTGCCATCGCGCCCGACATAGCCCAGATAGTCGCCCCGGTTGTTATAAAACGAGCGATGATCGACACGACCCACAGCATCGTACTCATAGGATTTTCCGGTGGCGTGTTTATAAATCGTGCCACTTGAATCGAGTGATACATAGGGCTGGCCGTCGTGACACTGGCTGTGGGCACTGAAGTGGTGGTGGCTGTGGTCAACTGGAGCCTGAGAAAACTCGCTGTGGGGGTCGATCTCAAAAGGGCTGGTGTGCGAACTGGCGTGCAGGCTGTGATCGATATTGTGGTCGGTGTGGGATGCACCGCGATCAGCATCGATCGGGTGGCTGAGATCAAAATTGGCTTGAGTTGGATCAGCGGAAGCATGATCGTGGGCGTGGGAGAAATGATGCGTAGAATCGTCCAAGGGTGGCCGCATAGGAACAATCAACCAAACGTTTCTCTCAAGGTAGCCTAAGTTTCAGCGACTGTTGCACGGTTAATTGCAAATCACTCTTGGTTTTTCACTTATTGATCCCGCAATCTCCACCCATTGCCCCGATCGATCGTTCTTACAGTCTGCATCTATATGACAATCTCTACGTCGAGGAACTCGGGGGGCCGTAGCCACCACCGCCGGGGGTTTCGATCACGATCGCATCGCCCGGTTCGACTTGGCAGCGATCGGTACTGCCCAGCACTTCCTCGTCACCGTTGGCCTTGAGCCAGCGGTTGCGGCCCGGTTGGCCCGATTGGCCGCCAGCGAGGCCCGCCGGAGCCGTCGATCGCCGACCCGAGACGATTGGATCGTCCCCACGCGGAGCGTGGGAATGCCGTATGGACGCTCCGCGTCCCGGTGAAAGAAGTGAGAGGGTTACGGGACGCAGAGCGTCGGGGCTGCGTTCCCACGCTCTGCGTGGGAACGATGGATGTTTCATATGATCTCGGTGATCACGACCGACGATCGAGCCATGCTTGAAGCGATCGTTGACTTTCGCCCGAAGGTTGCCCCAACAGCAGATTTTTGACGCTGATATCCTCATCGAGGTCAGGCCAATGAATGCCGGTCTGGTTCGGGGAAATTTCCCAGCGATCGCGCTCATCCGGTGAACCGTTAAAGAGGCGAGGATACCAGGCGATCGGCACGGAAATAATGCGACCATCGGTCAGAGTAACGGTCAGTAATTCATCGGTGAGCGTTAAGCCAAGAATTGGCGGGACTTGGATTATTTCAGTCGCGAAAGAACTCATCCCATTTCTCCATCAAGTCAGGTTGATTGGTTTCGATTAAACGCTGAATACGGTTCAACTCTTTGGCACTGAAGCCTTGGTTGGACTGCAATCGGACAGGAACAAGCCAAAATTTTGCCTCATTGTTGCTGGTACGAACGTGAATATGGGGCGGTTCGTCGCGATCGCCTGCGTAGCAGAAAAAACGATAGCCATCAATCCGCAAGAGCGTTGGCATAGTCTTTAGTATGTTGCTGGTCGTTATCGTTCCCACGCTCCGCGTGGGAATGCCGTATGGACGCTCCGCGTCCCGGTGACAGGAGTAAGAGGGTTACGGGATGCAGAGCGTCGGGGCTGCGTTCCCACGCTCTGCATGGTAACGATGGGACGGCGTGGGAACAATGGGAGGTGTTTACAGGGTGTCGAATTGGGCGAGGTTTTCCCAGAAGAGCGATTGCAGTTGTTGAACTAATGACTTTTTGAGCTCGTCATCCTTCACCGAGGCCAAAATCTCTGGCAGAAGTTGAGGAAGCTGGGGCGGGCGATCATAAAACGAGAGGTAGTACAGATCCACTTGCATCATCAGGATGAGATTACCGATCGTGGCGAGGAAATCGGCTAATTCTTCAATGTATTTTTCATCATTGACGATGTAGCCATAATCGTGAGTTTCATCAAACATATTCAGCTCACGATCTTCTTCCTCCCGTTCCAGTGTTTTCAAATTGGCTTCATCGGCTGGCCGGCGCTGGGCAACTTCCTCTACACTGCGGCCGCGCTCGATCAACTTCAATCGATCGTCCCGCCATTGCGCCGCATACCGCTTCGCTGTGGGATACAGCACATCCTTCCAAGAAATGGAAAACACCTGTTCGTAACTGCTGCCCTCACTGCGGTTGCAGCAACCAATGTACAAATCAATATTGTTGCCGTTAAGCTTGCACTCCAGAACGATGACGGGCGCAAAGGGCAGGGCGGTATGGAGATTGTCGATCGCCGATTTGCCGCTGAATTGCTTGCTACGCCAACCGTTACCCTGGTAGTTCACCGGATGGGACGAACCCGCACCACACCGATCGCCAAACACCCGGCTGATCGTGTCGGCAATCCGATTGCTGATGTTGACAAAACCGCGATCGACATTGGCGCGAGGCGACGGTTCGTGTTCCAACGCCAACGGCGAGATCGCCACCAACGGGGGAACCACATTTTGGGTTGCATAGTACCGATCATAGGTGTCCCGCAAACTACGCACCGTCACCGTCAGCGGATACACCGCACTCACCTCGCGATCGTCCGCCAGTTCACGCTGTCGTATGAAGTGCAGTTCCGCTAACATCAGTTCCTTGGCTTTTTGGAATTCCGCCAGGGCGATGTCGAACTTCATCCGCTTTTCTTGGATGACCAGATCATGACTCAGGCGCTGAGCAAGGCGGTCATCTTCCCGATCCTGGCGTTCCCGTTCAATCCGGGCGTTAAATTCTATCTGGCGACGCTGTTGCGCTGCTTGGAAGGCCCGATCAAGATCAGCCCGCGCATCCGCCGCCGCGATCGCCAGACTCTGGAGTCGTTCCTGATGAGCGTGATTTTGCTCTTGCAATCTCACGTTCGTCATCAACGTTGCCATGGCGTTTTCGCGCTGCATGTCCGCCGCTTCACGCATTCCCGCTCGCTGTTGATAGCTCGGCGGTGTGAGCCAACTGCTCGCCCAGCGTCGTGCCTTGTCAAACCAGTTGGTTGATTTTTGCATCTCGCTGCGGGACGAGTCGATCGAAACAAGACTTCCCATTGGTTTTCGGTTAATTGAAGGTTGTTGATCGTTCCCACGCTCTGCGTGGGAATGCCGTCTGGACGCTCCGCGTCCCGGTGACAGTGTTTGCAGGGCTAATCAACGGTTACGGGATACGCGACGCAGAGCGTCGGGGATGCGTTACCACGCAGAGCGTGGGAACGATGAGAAATTAAGCACGGGACAGGTTGAAAATTAATGTCGCGGCTGCCCAGCGAGCCGAAAGTCCACTCGCAAACAAAGTCGCATCATTGCCGGTTCCCGCATAGGCACAGCCTCCGGGTGTGACATAACCCAAAACATGACCGTTGGCATTCACCACCTCTAGATTGCTTTTAAGTGTACCCAGAAGATTTCCCGAACAGTCGTAATACTTATGTCCACTCACCGTGCCAACTTTGCCTCCCCCATAACGATGCCAGTAAACATCGCCATCGTCGTAGATCTTGACACTATTATCGTCGCCGGGATGAATTGGGCTAGAACAGGCGGAAGAGTGGGTTTCTAGGCTGTGGGAAGAAGTGGAATTTGCGAGGAATTCGAGCGATGAAGTAAGGTGTGAATCATGGGTTGATTCGAGCGTGTGGCTGTCATGACCGTGAATCGACGAATCACGGAAAGGAGAAACGCCACCATGATCGAAGCTTGGATAATCGAGGCTTGGATTCCACGTTGCCGATTCTTGTCCCCAGGCGCGATCATCGTTCAGATTCAGAACGTCTGTATGACCCAAGCCATGATTAGCTGTAGTCGGCGGATGCTCTCCGAACCCCAAGGAGGACTCATGAGCTAGTAGATCTGAGGTTAAAAGAGTTGGGTGTGGATCAGTGATCGGGGAATTGAGATCCAACCCGCTTTGAGTTTGATCATGCTGATGAGTTGGCTCTATAGCAGCATAATCGGCATGACCGTGGGAGTGGGCGATATGAGCCAAAGCATCATCAAAGGGTGGCTGCATAGCAACGATCACTCAAGCTTTTCTCTCAAGGTAGCTCAAGCTTCCGCGAATATCACACAGTCGATGATACAAACCAAACCTGATCGATTAACAGCAAGCATCATGACCCAGATTATTGCTGCCCCAGATGTCACCCTTCGGAACCTGAAACAAGACTTTGGGTTGCAACTGACTGATGATGCCGACTTTTTTCCGAGTGGAGATCGCCCCAAGCCAACCTCAGCCCCCTCGAACAACAACTGCTCGATCGCGTCAAACAGAACGTTCAAACCCTGCTCGAAGACCCGCCCCTGCTCGAAGACGGCGTGAAAATGGTCGTGCTTGCGCCCCTACGAGGTTTGGGGTCGGGCTATTGCGGGCGCTGGACGATCACTTCGCGGATCCGTTGCTTACGATCGGGGTCGATCGCCACCAATCGCACATAACAATCCAGATTTTCCGCCAGGCAGGTTTCCAACTTCCCGATCGCCTCGGTTTCCTGGTGCGGTTCCGCCGTTCCGTAGCATTGCCAGGAATTCGCGTTGTAGTGGCGCTTGTCGGCCACCTCGATTCCCAGCCGGTAGCCGTTGTTAACGATCGGCACGAGCTGCGATCGAATCGTCGGGCCCAAGGGCTGCACCAACTTCGGCCGCTGGCTGCTGCGATACTCCAACTTCGCTTCCAAATCGGGATTGCCACTCAAGGGCGGCAACTCCGGTTCCAGCTTGGGCCGGAGCACGCCGCTGGGTTTGGCTTCCGGGGCGATCGGTTGGGTTTGGGTGTGGGTGGCCACGGCCGGCTCGGCGGCGATCGGCTCCGGTTGAGCAGTGGCGCTGTAGGGGCGCGATCGACCCTGTAGCCCGTTGGTTTCGCCTTGGCCGTTTTGGCTCACCGTTTCGCTGGCGGCATTGGCCTCGCCGTGGGGATTGTAGGCCGCCACCAGGTGCAGTTCCCGAATTCGATCTTGCTCCTTCACCAAGGCGGCCCCGATCATCTTCAGTTGTTCCAGGGTCGGTTGCGGTTCCGCAAACTGGGGCAGCGCTTCCTTGGATTTCAGCAGTCGATTCGACACCTGCGCCAAGCCCGTGTCTTGGATGAACTGCCGCACCAAGTCGTCATAGACCCGCGATTTCATGGCCCCAAAGAAGTCCACGGATTGGTTGGGGAAGGTTTCCACCAGTTCGGCCACGGCGCGATCGGCCAAACCCAGGCCCTCAAACATGCCGCGCACCACCTCCAGCCGTTCCGCCGCCGTCGGTTCCCAATAGAACTTGTCCATCCGCCCGTCGCGGATCAGGGGGGCGTAGAGCGTGCCAAAGTCATTGCCCGTAACGATGATCGGAATCCGGCGCACCGGCTCGCTGTCGTAGCTGCCGGGCAACTGCACGTTGGTCGGGTTGTCGGCAATGTTCATCAGGGTGGCGTTCACCAATTGGGTGTTCACCGTGTATTGGGTCAGGCGATCAAACCGGCCCGCCCCCGCATCAATATCGTTAATCAGCAGCACGCACATCCGCCCGCGCACCTTCACCATGTCCGAGGCTTCCCGGTAGCGCAACCGCAGCAACCGCGCCGGGTCGCCCGCATCGGGGCTTTCCAGTTCGCCGCCAGAAATATGCACCGCGTCGATGCCCATTTGCTCAAAGACCAGGTTGCACTGGAAGGTTTTGCCCTCGCCTTTTTTGCCATGAATGCCCAAAATCAGCGGTACGGGCACACGGGGCAAGTTCAAGAAGTTCTTGACCACATGGACGGCGACTTTCTCGGTGAAGCGGGGCGAAACGAAGTAGGACATGGTGCGCAACGGAGACAACGGGAACGGCGCAACCCAAGCGCCAGGGCAATTATCGCCTATCCCGTACCCCTCCCCGATCGAACCCTGATTAGCAATTGTTTTGGGTGCGATCGGGATTGCGATCGGGATGCTGTTGGCAAAACTAACCAATCGGCCCCTTGTATCAATCTCCTTACGAATAAAGAATCCTGACCGGTCAAGAATAGGAACTGGGAAAAGAGAAGTGAACAGTATGGCCGAAATTGCATTTTTGGGATTGGGCGTGATGGGCAGCGCCATGGCTGCCAACTTGGCCCGGAGTGGAGCAACGGTGCGGGGCTGGAATCGCACGCCCGATCGCCCGACGGTGGCCCAAGCGGCGGCGGCAGGCGTGGCGATCGCTCCCGACTTGGCCGCAGCGGTGGCCGAGGCGGATTTGGTCTTTTCCTGTTTGGGCGATGTGCCCGATGTGCAGCAGGTGTTGTTGGGAGCGGGCGGTGCGGCAACGGCGGCGCGAACCGGGGCGCTGTTTGTGGATTTCACCACGATCGGGAGTGTGGCCGCGATCGAGCTGGGAACCGCCTTGCGATCGCTGGGGTTTGGGTTTTTGGATGCGCCGGTTTCCGGGGGAGACGTGGGGGCCCAGCGGGGAACCTTGACGATCATGGTGGGGGGTGAGCTGGCGGATTTTGAGCGATCGCGCCCTTGGTTGGCTCCCATGGGCCAAACCATTCGCCACTGCGGCCCGATCGGCAGCGGCCAGGCGGTGAAGCTCTGCAACCAGGTGTTGGCCGCTGGTCACATGCTGGCCCTGTGCGAGGCCCTGCAATTGGCCGCTGCCCAGGATTTGGATCCGCAGTTGGTAATTGAGGTTTGCAGCACCGGAGCGGCCGGATCTTGGGCCTTGGCGAATTTGGGGCCGAAAATTTTGGCGGAGGATTTGGCCCCGGGCTTTGCGATCGCCCACATGCAAAAGGATTTGCGTTTGGTGGCGGAAGCTGCCGGTCACTGCGCTTTGCCGGTGACAGAACTGGCAAATCAGATTTTTCAGCGGGTTAGCGCCCTTGACGACGGCCAAGGCGCACAACAAGGCACACAAGCAGCGATTCGCGCCTATAAGACAACGATCCCGAAATAATTCTGTGCAATTTGAAACCGTAAGCTAAAGTAGACACTCGGTAGGTTGTTCTATTTTCTTGTCAACGTTGGGTTGGCAACCTGTGATCGTGAAATCTGTTGCAAACTCCCTGGTGTCTAGTCCAGCTTCCCCTGGGCGTATCCTGTGGGGACGGTCGATCGCCCTTGGCGTTGCGGGCACGGCAATCGTGTTAATTGCCCTGCCACTCACGGCCGGCAAGCAAACCCAGCCCAAAACGGAGGCCAGCACACCCTTGCCGGTGTCGCCCCTCAGTTTTGATTTACCCGGTGATGATGCTTCCCGATCGGGTTCCGGCTCGATCGCGAGTCAGCCAACCGGCGGTAGCAACGGAGATGTGCCCATTTCGGATCCCTTTGCCGCCAACCTGGAATCCATGGCCACGGTTCCCACCACCAGCGGCGCAGCACCCGGCCAAACCGGTGCTGCTCCCAACAGCGGCACAGGGGCCACCGGAAGCACAGCCACCGGTAGCCAACCCAACCCAACCCAATCGGCCCCAGCAGCGGCCCCAACCACCGCCCGTCCCACGCCGGCCGCTCCGCTGAAACCCAGCAATGCCAAGCCGCCCACTGCGCCACCCACCCGACCGGCTCCCAACGGCCAAACGATGTTTTGGATGGAGCAGGCTCCCCAGCGGGCGTTTAATTTGCAAAAAGATTTGCCGGTTTATGCCCAAATTTTCCAAAGCCCCACCTCCATGGGTGTGGTGGCTGTGGGAGTGGCCGAAGGAAACTATCGGTTGATGGTGCAAAACGGCAGCTTGTTTGTGCAGCCCACGCCGAACTATTACGGCCACACGGATCCGGGCAATTTGTCTTGGGGGCAGCGGGTCACCAACTACGGGGCTTGCAGTGACCAGGGCCGCAGTGGCGGTAACTTGGCCGTGGCCGATCGCGCCTGTGTGGAGCGGTTGTCTGGGCGGTTGCCCACGGCTCTCACGGATCTGTATGCCGCTGGCATTGATCCCTACGAAGATTTGCAAGCCTTGGTCAACGCGATCGACCTGTATAACCAAGCCAGCCCGGTTCACTCCCGCTGGTTTCCCCAGGCCTTGGCGATCGCTCGGCGGGGGGGTCTCTCGGGGCTGGAGGCCTATGCTTGGGCCCGAACGGCTTCCTTTTATTTAGACAGCAACGATCGGTTGGACATCCGCAATGGCACGAACCGGGCTTCGGGCCTGTTGGGCATTTGCTCCCGGGAAGGTCGCGCCGTCACGCAATGGGAATGTGTCTATGCGGATCAGGCCCGTCGCGTCCAGGCGATCGCCACCACTTACCAGAGTTTCTTGAAGCTGGCCACCAACAAGAGTCGCCGGAGCTAGGAGCTGGCTGGTTTTTGCCCGATCGCTCCATGGATGATTGAGGCCACTCCTAAACCACTGCCGCCGCTCGATCGCCCGTTAACCGTTCAATGCTGGCCACCAACTCCGGCGTAACGTGGGGCTTCAGCATATAGTCTGCGGCCCCCAAACTCAGGGCCACCTGTTTATATTGCGTGCCGCTACAGGAAGTCAGCAGGATCACGGGCACTTGGGCGGCGTTGGGATGCTGGCGGCGGGCGTTCAAGAACTCTAAGCCTGTCATGCGCGGCATTTCAATATCAGAAATGACGAGATCAATATCGGAGCGCTGCCGAAGCTGGGTCAAGGCTTCCAACCCATCAACCGCTTGCACCACACGATAGCCCTGGCGCTCCAGGGTCAGGGTCAAAAGGCGGCGCTCGGTGTCGGAATCTTCCACCACCAGCAAGGTTTTGCTGCCTTGGGCGGTGGCGGGACTGTGGGGCGCGATCGGGGCATTGGGCAACTCAGCGGGCAATTCCGGCGCGATCGCTGGCGGGGCGGCGGGCTGGGGCAACTCCGGAGGCGCGGCAGCAACGATCGGCACGGCCTCGACTTGGGCCAACAGTTCGTTACCATCGATCGCCAAGACCATGCGCCCATCGCCCAAAATGGTGCAGCCATAGATGTAGCGCGGGGCGGGCAGGGCTTCCGACAGTTGCCGCAACACCAGTTCCTGTTCACCCACAACCCCATCCACCTCGATCGCCACGGGGGTGTCACCGGCATCCATCAACAGCAAGGGCGCGAGGCGATTGCTCAAAAATGGCGTGATTGCGCCCATGTCCGATCGCAACAGGCCCGGAGCCAAGGAACTGTAGCGCATCAGTTCCGCCAGTTTGCGAATGGGAATGGTGATTTCGGGATCTTCGCTGCTGGCTCGCCACCGCAAAATTCGCTGTCCCCCGAGCATTTGGGTTTGTTCCGGTTGAGGAATCAGAATTTGGCGGACGCTTTCTGAGGGCAGGGCATAGGCCGCGCGATCGGCCTGGCAAACCAACAGGCGAGCGGTCATCAAACTCAGGGGCACGCGCAGAATGAAGGCCGTGCCACGCCCGGGACTCGATTGGATGGTGACGGAGCCTTTGAGGGATCGCATTTGCGATCGCACCACATCCAACCCCACGCCGCGCCCAGACAAATCGGTGACTTTATCGGCGGTGGAAAAGCCCGGCTCAAATAGCAAATCCAAGAGGGCTTGGTCTGAGGTGGTTTGGGCCCGATCGGGCGTGAGCCAACCGCGTTCGATCGCCTTCTGTCGCAGCCGTTGGGGGTCGATGCCTTTGCCATCGTCGGCCACCCAAATCAACACATGGTTGCCCTGTTGTTGGGCCCGCAGCTCGATCGTCCCTTCGGCGGGTTTGCCCCGATCGCGCCGTTCTTCCACCGCTTCAATGCCATGGTCAAAGGCGTTGCGCACCAGATGTAGCAGGGGATCATAAAGCTGCTCGATCGCCACCTTGTCAATGGCAACCCGCTCCCCCACCACTCGCAAATGCACCGTTTTGCCATAGCGGGCGCACAGTTGCCGCACCAGGGGCCCGAAACGATCGAACACGGCCGCCGCCGGTTGCATTCGGGTATCCATCAAACTGTCGCGCACCTGACCCAATAATCGGCGTTGTTTGTCGAGGGTGGTGGCCGTTTGTTGGGCATAGCGTTCCACCACTTCCGCCGTGGAATCTAGCCGCTCGGCGCTGTCGAGGGCCGCATCGATCGACTGTTGCAAAATCAGATCGTTGGCAGTGGCGGCGGGAGAACCATTGAGCGATCGGCGATCGGTGGGACGCTTTTCCAGTCGATCGCGTGCTTCCGCCAGCAGGCGACGGTGTTGGCGCAGGCCTTGGCGAAACCGTTCCAGGGCCGATCGCAACTGTTCATCCTGCAAACTTTGACGATTTTCATTAATCAACAGCTCCCCCACCAGGTGTTGCAGGGATTGCAGCCGATCGATCTCCACCCGAATCAGGGGAGTTGGGGTTAGGGGTTTGCTGTCCACCCGTTGCGGTTCAGCCGATCGGGCCGGTTCCGAAGTTCCACGGGGGGCCGTTTCCGCCGTCACCAAGGGGGCAGGCGGGGAATTGGGCGGGGCCGGAACCGGTGCGGCAACGGGCGCTGGAGCAGGTGCGGCAACCGCAGGCGATCCACCAGCGATCGGGGGAGCAGGTGTGGGAGCAGGCGGGGAATCCGTGGTCAGATCCAACGTGCCATCGGTCAAGTCCAACCACCCGGCCGGCATCTCATCACTGAGATCCATGCTGAGATCCAACGTGCCCTCGGTCAAATCGCCCAGGTCTCCCGGTTCCGGCTCCTGACCCGCCAGGGCCGCCAATTCCGCCGACACTTCACCGCCTTGGGTGCGATCGCCCGCCAAAACCGCCTCTTGGGCCGCTTGCCAATTGCTTAACACCGCCTGGGCCACCACCAAGGGCCGATCGCCCTGGTGAGCCACGGCCTGGAGTGCCGCCTCCGCGATCGCCTGGAACCCCGGCAGCCCCAAGGATTCCCCTAAGCCCGTAAACACCTCCGATTGGGTGGCCACCGTTTCCAAGGCCGCCGGCCCATCCCCCGCCGCCACCAGCGTCGCCAACTGATCGATCCGTTCCTTCACCCCCGTTTCAAAAATCGACTGCACCAGGTCAAACCCCAGTTCAGCGGAGGTGGGCAACTTTTGTTCGCGCTCAAAGCAGTCTCCCAACAGGGTTTGGATCCGGGCAAAGGCATCGATCGCCTGATCCAACACCTCTTGATCGGCCTCCCGTCCCTGTTCCCATTGGGTGGTCAGGGCCAAGCGCAAACATTCATAGAGCTGAAACAACAGCCCCTCCAGTTCCACCTCCACTTCCGCTTCCGGATCAAACAGGGAGCGAAACACGTCCTCCATGTGGTGGGCGATCGTGGAGATGGTTTCCAACCCCACATTGGCGGAAGCCCCCTTCAGGGTGTGGGTGGCACGCATCAGGGCATGGATCCGCTGTTTCGAGGGATCGTCGCGCAGTTGCAACAAATCCGTCTCGATCGATCGCAGCAGGTCTTGGGACTCACTGAGGAAGTATCCGTAGGCTTCCTCGCGGATGGCGGGATCGAGCATAGGGGGCTACCGGAAACGACCTGGTTTTGGTCTGTTGGAAAAACGAACGGGGGTTAAGCAAAGCAGCAACAGGGGGCATCGGGGGCAACCGAGGCGCAAACGAGGCGCAACTTTAGGAGCGGCGCGATCGCCCCCTGGCGATCGGGGCTAAGGCATTCGGCCGTTAGTTGACCTTGAACCGGCCCACACTGGCTTGCAACTCTTGGGACATGGCCAACAGATCCTCAAAGGAAGCGGTCAGGGCCACGGAACTGGAAGAGGTGCGATCGGCGATCGTCGCCACCTCCGTCATCGTGTGGGCCACCGCTTGGGCCTGTTGGGTTTGGCTGGCGGCGGCTTGGTTAATGCCCTCCACCAACTGGCCAATTTGGGCCGTCACATCCACAATTTCGCTCAGGTTCGATCGGGTATCGCTGACCAGATTCGTCCCCGCCACCACCTGCTGAATCCCCGCTTCCATGGCCTGGGCCACCGCCTGGGTTTCCGCCTGAATCTCTTCCACCAGGGCCGCAATTTCCGTGGTGGCATCGGCCGACTGGCGGGCGAGCGAGCGCACTTCATCGGCAACCACCGTGAAGCCACGACCATATTCCCCGGCGCGCGTTGCCTCAATGGCAGCATTCAGCGCCAACAGTTGGGTTTGGGTGGTGAAGTTGCCAATCAGGCTCACGATCTTCGAGATCTTTTGGGACGATTCACTCAGGGACCGAATCTTGCGCCCCGTTTCCGCCACCGTGTCCCGAATCGACAGAATGGCATCCACCGTCCGGTTCATGGCCGCGTCGCCTTCCTGGATTGTGTTGGTGGCTCGTTGCACCGCCTGGGTCACCTGCTGGGCGTTTTGGGTCACGTCCGTGCTAGCTTCTGCCATGGTTTGCACCCGCTGCACCGCCTCCAGCAGGGCCCGATATTGTTGCTGGGCTTGGTTAGACAGCTCACCAATGGCGCTGGAACTGGTGGTGGAGGTATTGGACACCTTGGCCGCCGTTTCTTGCAGCTTCACCACAATCTGTCGCAGGCTTTGCAGGGTGTTGTTGTAGGCATCGGCGATCGTGCCCACTTCGTCTTCGGTAATCGGCGCGCGCACGGTGAGATCCCCTTCCAGGGCCGGCCGCACCGCCATCAGCAGGTTCAGGGCCTTCTGTTGCAGGGCTTCGCGGGCGGCCTTGTCCCGTTGGGCGGCCTCTTCCACCTGGGCCGATTTCCGCTGCAATTCTGCCAGGGTTTCCGCCTGCTTCAGGGCAATGCCCAACTGTGCACCCACCTGGGCCACGAATTCCACTTCTGAGGTTTCCCAGTGACGTGGGCCGCTGTTTTGGTAAATCGCTAGCAGTCCCCACAGTCGATCGCCCTGAAAGATCGGGGTAATGGCGTAGGCGCGGGCTTGGAACCGTTCCAACACACTCAAATAGCAGGGGGTGAACCCGGCTTTGTAGATATCAGGAACCACAAAGCTTTCGCCTCGGGCATAGCGGCCCCCTTCGTTTTCCTGAAGGTAGGTGTCTCGCACCCGGCCGGCGTTGGCGGGGCGAGCTTGGGTCAAGCTGTTGATGGCTTCGCAATCGCTCATTTCCGTTTGGACACTGCCATCGCTGTCGGGAGAGTCCAACAGCCGCAACCAACCGGGGCCGACGGATTCCGCCATGAATTGCCCACTCCAGTCAGGCTGGAATTGATAGATTCCGACCCGATCAACCTCCAGAATTTGGCGCAATTCCGTGGTGGTGGTGCGGAAGATGGTGCGGATGTCCAGGGAAGCGCGAATTTTGTCGATCGTCGCGGAAATGGCCTTATTCCGTTCGGCCGATTTTTGGAGCTGGGCCGCTTGGGTTTTGAGCTGTTCCACATACTCGGCCTGTTGCAGGGCCAAGCCCAGTTGGGTTCCCAACCGAGACAGAATCTGCCCTTCCAGTTCTTCCCACTGGCGGGAGTTGCTGTTTTGGTAAACCGCCAACAGACCCCAAAGGTCATTGCCCTTGAAGATTGGGGCGATCGCGTAGGCCTTAGCTTGGAACTGTTCCAGCAGGTCAAGATAGCAGCGGCTGAAGTTGGCTTGGTAAATGTCGTTGACCAGCAGGGTTTCGCCTTGGCGATAGCGACCGCCCTGGTTGTCTTGCAAATAGCTGTCTTCGACGCGGGCCAGGGAGCGCCCGCCCCGTCGGTTGTTGCCATCCCGCAGGCCGGCCCCATCGCGATCGAGCAGTCGTTGCCAACCGGGGGTGACCGCTTCGGCCACAAACTCGCCGCTCCAGTCCGGATCGAACCGGAAGATGCAGGCGCGATCGGCCTGGAAAATTTGGCGAATTTCCTGGGTGGTGGTGGCAAAGAGGCTGTCAATGTCCAGGGATTCGCGGATTTTGTTCATCACCGTCAGCAGGGCGCGGTCTTGCTGCACATTGCGCTCAAGCTGTAGTTTTTGATCCTGAAGCTGCTTCAGATATTCCGCCTGTTGCACCGCCACACCCATTTGCTGGCCCATTTGGGTCACCAGGTCGGTTTCTTCCGGCTCCCAACTGCGCACCCGATCGTTTTGATAGACCGCCAGCAGTCCCCACAGCTTATCGCTGGCAATCACGGGGGCGATGATGTAAGCCCGGCATTGGAACTGTTCCAGCAGTTTCAGGTGGCAGGGATCGTAGTCTTGGGTTTGGATGTCCGCCACGGTTAGGGTTTCGCCGTTGATGTAGCGGCCGCCTTTGGTGCGCTCAAAGTAGCTGTCGCGGAAGGTTTTGCCCAGCAGCGGTTTCCAGCCCCGACCCACGGATTCCGAGACGAAATCGCCGCTCCAGTCGTCGCTGAATCGATAGACGGCGGCGCGATCGCACTCCAACAAAATCCGCAGTTCGTCGGTGGTGGTTTGCATAATCGTGGCCAGATCCAGGAATTGGTGAATCTTGTCCACGATCGTGGCGATCGCCCGTTGGCGGCCCACTTGTTTTTGCAGTTTCTCGATCGCGCTGAGCTGGGCAATGCTGCGGCTCACCTGATCGCTGGCATATTTCACCAGCTCCGCTTCCAGGGGACTCCAGGGGCGCGGGCCGCTGTTTTGATAAATGGCCAGCAACCCCCACAGTCGATCGCCCTGAAAAACCGGCGCAATCATGTAGGCTCGTCCCTGGAACCGTTCAATGAGCTGCACATGGCAAGCGCTGAGGCCACCGCGATAGATGTCCTCGCATTGGTAAACATCCTTGGTGTTGTAGCGGTTGCCTTGGGTGCTTTCAAAGTAGGTGTCGCGGAAGGTGTTCCCCACCAGGGCCATCCAACCGGGGGCCATGGATTCGGTGATGAATTCCCCAGTCCAGTCGAAATTGAACCGGTAAATGGCCACCCGATCGGCTGACAGTTGCAACCGCAATTCTTGGCAAAGCCGCCGCAGCAGTTCATCCAAACTTTGGCTGTCTTCGATGGTGCGATCGATCCCATCCACCGGTAGGCGGTTCCCGCTGGCCGCTTCCCCATCGGTGGTCACCAGGGCCGTGCCGATCGACTCCGCAAACTGCTCAATTTGCTCCATCTTTTCCATCACGAATCGATCGGGCCGGCCCGATCGTTCCAATTCCGCCTTCAGGGCATCGACTGCATCTTGGAAACGGCGCAAATCAGGAGCGGGGCTATGTTCAACGGGGGGAGTGCCGTTGCGGGCCGGGCGATCGTCACGAACCGTGCGCGAAGCATCAAAGTAAGCAGTCATAGGAATTTAGGCCAGAGAGCAATCGGAAAAACAGAGAGTCAGAGAGCCGTTACCAGTGGGCCCGCCAGGCCGCCAGCCAAGAGACCAGCAACCATTCAGCAGTTCCCCATCACGGTGGAAATCACGGCCACACTGGGGCCCTCGGGGCAAGGGGAGCCAAGCAACATCAAGCAAGGGAACGTCAAGCAAGGGAACGTCAAGCCATGTCCAAAAACATGAAGCAACATCAAACAATCAAACAAAGTTACAAAGGTTGCAAAAGTTACAAAGGAGCAGAAGCGGATTTGAGCAAAGGTGAGTTGGGAAAACAGGCTCAGGACTGGGAAATTTCCCAGCAATGGCGGGGCAGGATTGGCGCGATCGCCCCGAGGGCCAATCCCAATCCCGATGGCCAAGCGTCCTAGCCGGCCTGTTGGGCGCTGGCTCTGGCGATCGCGCTGGGGTTCAACACCATACTGCTGGCCTCGCTGAGGTAGCCCTGAACAAAGGGCAAGAGCCGATCGGGAAACAAACCCGCGCTGGGCGGCTGAACATTTGGAGAATCGTGCCACTCGATATCTTCAATTTGGGGCACGACCAGCCCCAGATTCTGGCCATCACACTCCAGAACAATGGCGATGGCGGATGAGGTGGCCGTCAAATCCGGCGCAATGGCCGGGAAACCCACCAACTGGTTAAGGTCGATCGTCCAAATGATTTCACCGCGCCAGTTGTACACCCCTAAGACCGATTCTGGCATATGTGGCACGGGCAGAATGTCCGTGGCCGCAATTCGCAGCACTTCCCGCACCTCATCGATCGGGAGCAGGGCCGTATCCTCAAAGCCCAGGTGAAAACGCAGGAAACGCTGGCCATCGGTACTCAGGGCGCTGCCGGCCGACCTGGTGGGCAAGTTCAAAATGGCAGATCCGTCGCCCTGTTGCAGCCATTGGGTGAGCGGATCCAGGGGGGCGCTGGGTTCCGGCTCCGACGGGGTGATCGGGGCTGGCTCGGCCGCCTCCACCACCGACAAGGGCGGTTCCGGCTCACGAACCGATTCATCCACCAATTCACGAACCGGCGCAGGCTCGAAAGCCACCGCTGCCACCGGAGCCGCAGGCACTTCGGCGGCGGTGTCGGCGGCTAGGGCTTGGTTAGCAATGTCCACCAGGGCCGCGAATCCTTCATCCCCAAAGAACCCCGAAGGCTCATCGTCGTCATCCCCGAAAAAGCCCAAGGGTTGATCGTTTTGATCCAAATCTGGCCCCAGATCGGGTTCCGCATCGAAGGCGATGACGGCGGGGGCTTCCGGCAGCGACTCCACCAATTCCGGCAGCTCCGGCAGTTCCGGCAACGGCTCGGCGGGGACGGCGGGATCGGGTTCCGGTTCCTCAGGCAAATCCAGAACATCGGCCAACGCTGGTAGTGGTTCTGGTAATGCCTCTGAGTCGGCCGCTTCAGTCGATTCCGTCAAGGCAGGAGATTCGGTGGCCTCAACTACCTCGGTGGGTGCAGCCGCTGCGATCGACTCGGTGGATGCCGCTAACTCGGCCGCTGGGACAGATTCAGCAGGTTCCGCAGGGGCGATCGGGACAGGCTCCGACTCGCGAGGGGCAGCCGACGCGCCATCACCCAAGGATTCCGCCAGGGCCAGCAGCGCCGATCGGGGATCGCTGGATTCGGCTAATAACTGCGCCACCAAATTGACCAAACCGCTGCGCTCATCCGAAACAACGGTAGATTCCGGGGATTGCACCGGTTCGATCGGGTTGGGTAATGGTTCGATCGGCTCTGAATTCACCGGCTCTAGGGATTCGGTAAAATCCGCTAGGTCATCGGATAAATCATCTAAATCATCGGTTGGATCATCTAAATCATCTGACTCAACTTCTTCAGCCACATCAGTTAATTCAGCCAATTCACCTTCATCAACATTGGTTGGCTCGATCGGGTCTGATAAATCGGTCAAGCCTGATAAATCATCTGGCTCAACTGCTTCGGTCAAATCAGTTAATTCAGCTAGATCATCTTCCGCTAATTCATCGACTAAATCATCGGCCACCACCTCGGGAGAAGCTGGCTCGATCGGGTCAGTTACCTCAACGGCCGTTGAATCTAAATCGGCCAAATCCGATAGGTCAGCCAGATCTGACAAATCAGATAAATCATCGGATAGATCCGAGAGATCCGAGGAATCGATCGCCTCTTCGGGTTCCACCCAATCCAGCGATTCGGATTCAGCATCTTCGGATTCAGCTAATTCAGCACTCTCTGCCAATTCGTCAACAATTGCGGCCGATTCAGAAATTACCGCCGATTCCGGATCTGTCGATTCAGTGGGGGCCGCCGCTGCGGGAGGTGGTTCTGGTGGGGGAGCGATCGGCTCGGGAGCAAAGCCAGCCAAACGGGCGATCGTGGCGATCGCGGCGTTCAGATCCAAATCGCTGCGATGTTCTGCCAGTTGGGTCAGTTGCGCAATGGTGCTGAGGGCTTCCCGAGGGCTGATGGTTGTGGGTTCTGCAATCAGTTCCGCTGCGGCCGTGCCAGGTTGTGCGATTTCTGGGTCTGCACTGGCTGGTGGATTGGTTAGATCTTCACCCGCTGAATCTGGATCAAGCAGGCTCAATTCATCATCCAGTTCATCGCCAAATTCATCGCCCGTTAATTCATCATTCAGCTCGTCACTCAGTTCATTGACCGTTGATTCATCACTCAGCTCATCGCTTGTTAATTCATCGCCTGTTGATTCATCGCCCGTTAATTCATCACTCAGTTCATCACCAAATTCATCGCTCGTTAATTCATCACTTAGTTCATTGCCAAATTCATCACTGAGCACATCACCTGTTAATTCGACATTTAATTCATCAGTCAGCTCATCACTGCATTGATCGCCAAGTCCATCACTGGTTAATTCATCATTCAGTGCCCCGATCGGGTCAGCCTCTTCCTGAGTGAGTTCTGCAATTTCTGGTGATTCCGGTAGCTGATCTAGAGTGATTAACTGGTCAGAGTCCTGCGCATCAATCAAATCAGTCGAGTCACTCAATTCATCTGATTCAGTCAAATTCAATTGCAAATCACTGAGGTCTTGATCGATCGGTTCGGGATCAGTTAGTTCCTGAGTTTCTGGATCAACGATCGTCGAATCCAGTAATTCTGGATTGGGGAATTCTGGATCGGGTAATTCCAGATTCGCTGAATCGATCGCAGCTTGCGCTCCTTGGTCTGAAGGTTCTGAGGAGGGTTCCGAGGAGGGTTCGGGCGATCGATCTGAAGGGGGTGGTTCCGGCGCTGCCACTGGGGGCGGACTGGCCAAGGCACTCAACCGGGCGATCGCCGCCAACGCCGTGTTCACATCCGCGTTGGGATGATGTTCCACCAACTGCACCAGACTGCTGATTGCGTCGGTCACTTTTTCAGCGATGGTTTTGCTGTTGTCTGAGGCGATCGCGGCCAAAACTGTCCCGATCGGCTCTGACTCTGGCTCTAGCTCTGGCGTTGGGGAAATTTCCGTTGGCTCCGTGGGCGGCTCTGCGGAGTCGATCGGGTCGATCGCTGTTTCTCGATCGAAGTCCAGGCTCGCCCCGTCATCCTCCAATGCATCAGGGGATTCCAGCAAATCTGCCGTTTCTTGCGCCGCATCTGCCAAGGGATCCAGCAGCTCGGAATCGGCCGCCAACTCGGCCACCAGTTCCGCCGCTTCATCGATGACTTGATCGATCGTTTCGTCGATCATTTCATCAATGGCGGCATCGCTGGCGAACTCATCAATCGGGTCTTCTGAGTCGATCGCCGGTTCCACCAACGGGGTCAGTTCGGGTAAGGAGTCGATCGCCGGTTCCGGTTCTGGAGCCACGGTCTCGGAGCTGGGTTCCGCCATCCCTTCTTCTTCGATCGCGGCCCAGTCGGCTAACTCTGCTTCGGTGAGGGCCAAAGCATCCGGATCCAGGCTGAGGGTCTCCGGTTCTAGGTCGCTGGTTTCCTCTGAGGGCAACGAATCTAGGGACTCGATCGCCCCTAAATCCTGTTCATCCACCGCAAAATCGGGTTCCTCGGTTTCTGATGCGAGTTCTGGTGCTGGCTCTGGTTCTGGCTCAACGATCGCCAGCTCTGGTTCTGTGATGGGTTCCGGCTCGGGTGGTGATTCGAGGATTTCCACCGGTTCAACGGCCGGCGCGATCGACTCCGCAGCACTCAACTCGGAAGCCGCCAACGGCGATGGAGCGATCGACCCCACAGCCGTGACCAGGGAAGCAGCGGCTTTTTCCAGGGTGCTGGCCAAACCCGTCAGGGCGGCCAGGGTGGCTTGCAGTTGGGCTGCTTCAGTGGGAATGGGCAACGGTGGCGTTGGTACTTCTTCCGGCGTAATGACTTCCGGCGTGCTGACTTCCGGGGCGATCGGCTCTGGGGCGATCGGGTCTAAATCCGGTCGGTCAAGATCCGTTGCTGCTGACTGATTGCAGTCCTCGGTTACATCTTCGGTTGTATCTTCTCCCACCTCGATCGCGGGTTCCGGATCGATCGCGGGTTCCGGTGAAGCCACCGCAACCCCATGACCATTCTGGGACTCCGGCCCAGCAACACCCGACAGGACAGCCAAGGGCGGATCGCTGATCAAGGCCGCCACGCCATTGGCCATGCTTTGCACCTGGGACTCCAAGAAGTTGACGATCGGATCTGTTTCCTGATCGCCACTTTGGCCATAGGGCAAGGGCGGCAAGTCGATGTGATAGCACCATTTGGGCGATCGCTCATCCAGCGCTTGGCCGCCCACTTTCACCGATTGGATCACGGCCCGGTTCAATCCGGCCACGGCCAAATCCTCGATCGCCGGCTCAACGGTTTCCAAGGCCAAGCGGGCCGAAGGAGCTTGCTCACTGGCCAGCAGCAGATATAAACATCCCTCCTTCAAGGCCGCCTTCACGGTAATGGTCGGTTCCAGTCGATCGCGAATGAGCAGGGCGATCGCCTGGGGATTGGCATCCAAAGCCTGCTGAATCAATGCGGTTTGCTGCTGTGCGTCCATCGCCCACGTTCTCCCACATCCAAAAACCCAATTTTTAATTGGCCGTCCTGGCCCGCCTCGGCTGACGCTTCGGCCGGAACCCGGCCATGGTGCAGGCCCCGGCCCATGAACAATCCATGGTTCAGTGTCCCGAACCCGATTATTTCTCTCAATTCCAGGCCCCACGGGCCCAATGGCAACCCCAATAGCACACCCTGATCATTGCCGGACTGATGCCTAATCACTGGTTGATCAATTCAATTAGCTGGGATTGGTAGCTGGGATTGGCTTGATCGTCGATTGGGTCATTGCTTAGGACATCGGTTGGATCAGTAGTTTTAACTTGCCCCGATCGCCCCTGTTTGATATCGATCTCGCAGCTTTCAAATTGTCAATTTCCTGCAAGAATTGTGGTTTTTTGTTGATGAACCTCAAGCTGAACCTCAATCCCAATTCAGTGCAAATGAGACTCAATCAGCTTGATTTTTCATGGCTTACCGATCCGTCTGTTGCATCCGTCTGTGTCAACGGATGAACTTAAACCCCAATCCCCACACAGTCCCCACATACAATTCCCACATCCCGATCGGGCGTAGGTGGCAACCCCATACAATCCTTTCTCTATTGTTTCGCCAAAACTCCAAATTCATAGCGATTGTTGAGCATTTCTTCACCGAGTAAGTATCGATTCAGGGGGCCGGCGTTGTTGGGTTGAATGCCAGCGGCGGGGGCCGGATGCCAGCCACCACCATTGCGCGGCGGTGTGGGGAGGGTGCCTGCGGTTGTTGGCGAGGGTTGTGGCCGTTGGGGATTGTCCTGGGGTGGCGGTTGCAATCGATCGGGCAAATATTGCTGAAGCAGCGCAGCCACCTTTTCCAGGCGCAGAGGCTTGGGCACAAACACCGAAGCTCCAACCAGCTTGCCCGCACCCGGTCGATCGCCCCGCGATTACTGGTGACAATCGCGATCGGCACATTGGCCAACAGGTTCACCCGTCGCAACTGGGTACAAAGCTCATAGCCATTCACAATCGGCATCACCAAATCCAGCAACACCATATCTGGCCGCTGCTCGATCGCCGCCGCCAAGGCCCTTGTCGCCTCCGTGATATGCACAAACCGACAACCCAAACGATGCACCACGGGGCGCAGCAGCTTGCCCACCATCGGATCATCATCAATCAACATCACCAAGGGTTGCTCAGAGTTGGGGCCTTGGGTTGCTGGAGTGGGCTGGGGTGTTGGGGTCTGGTTCGCCGCCGGCCCACCCGATCGCCCTGGAACCGTGGCGGCTCTGTCCCGGGGCGCTGCGGACTGTGGGGGCTTAACTGGTGCTGCTTGCGGCGTGAACAGCAAATTCAGCACCGTGTCCGCCGGGCGATCGTCCAAGGGCAGAAAATCCAAGCCCCCACGCTCCACCAAGTGATGCAGCAGATGCACGACGATCGACATGGGCTGTTTCATCACCAGCGAGACATCCCAGGTCGATCGTTGACCATTCAGCAACGGAGCCAACGTTAAAAACGTCGATCGGTCATTTTGAGTTGTTGCGGACGGAGACCAATCCAACTGGGCCAACTGCGGCGCGCGATCGGCCTGCTCTGGCGACAACCCCACCGACTCCCACCGTTGCAGCAACTTCACCACCGACTGCATCACCGCCAACAGGGCCTCACTGCCGAGCAACTGTTGCGCCACCGCCCGCGTGTCCGGCAAAGCGGGCACATACTTATCCCAGTGAGACACCACCGTGGGATCACTCGCCGCCGCAAACAGCACCTCCTGAGCCACCGACTCCAGCACCGAGTGCAACTGGGCCGGTGTGACTTGGCCCGCCAACAGCGCCGTCGCCAACCACCACACCTCCCATAGGGGCCGTGCCGTTTCCGTCAGCGGAACCGGCTGCAAATTCACCCCCGATCGCTTCAGGGCCCGTTGCCAACGGCGAATCCGAAACTGCTCATCGATCGCCCACAACAAGCGACCCTGCAAAAAAATCAAGCGCCAGCGACTCGGCCCCCGCTCCAGCACCAACACCCCCGAAGCCCGTCGCTGCACCACCGTCGCCAGCGTCCGCGACACCTTTGTCCATCCCGTTGCTGCTTCAGTCATCGATGGACACTCCCAATCCAACCCATTGACCCATTTGACCCATGGCTAATTGATCACGACGCTCCCGTCGTCCTCAAATAATCATTCGAGAATCATTCACCAGTCACCGATTCCTCAGACCATTCATCGATCCCATTCATCGATCGCTGGCCAATTCCTTGGCCCTGGACTCACACCCCCAATTCCACCCCGATCGTCCTTAATGCTCCCTTGCGAACCTTAATGACAGTCATGAAACCAACCTTCAACCCAATGACAATCGCTGCGCCTGTTTTGCCCAAAGACCTGAAGCTTTACGACAGGCCCCGCAAAATTGGCACAGTAGTTTGATCTTGGTCTTGAGTCAGTTTTCAGGGAATTTCTGCCGCTGTAAAACTGATTCCGTCTGGGCGATAGATTCCTGAGTGATGGTCAACTTTGCTCGCCAAATTGCTTGATTTTGCTAATCAATGGCGATGAACCCAAAGCCGACGTGAATGTTATGTATTAATTGATACTCCAAGTTCACCTCCTACTGAACTGATTTGAGAACAGGTTGAGCAAGCTCAAACGTTGTCGTGGTCTACAAACAGTCGCCTAGCAGCAATCGGGAAATTTACCGAAGAAATGGCGAGAGTTAACCCAGAGATCATGAAGACATATTCAATTATTAAATAATAATTTAATTGATTTCAAACGGTTATTAACTTTTCTTGATGATCGTGTTGGCTTCGGATCTGCTCTCTCGCGTCTTTCGCAGACTAAAACCGCTCCTCAGAACAGTTTAGGACTTGCCGGCTAACATATGAATGATTGGTATTTTTAATCCACTGGTTGCTTGGATGTTTACCAGATCTGTCTTTAAGAAATTTTAGATTTTTTTCATGTTTACAAAAATCACTCATGATCAAGCGATCGCTCGACCCACTCAGAGAATAATTCTCAAGAGATTAATCACCCAAAAGTAATTGAATGATTTAGAAAAAATTCCCAAGAAATATTGATTTTATTAATTTTTTGCGCATTTAAACCCACTAACAAGTCAAGCTAGCACATAACCTGCTGTGCCTAATTAGCAAATCATGAATGGAACTTTATTCCATATGATCGCAACTCTTGTCAGTTTAAATTTTCACCAATGCTGCCAAGGCCTAAAACAATGACGAAAAGTGTTTTTTCAGAAAGCTGACCAAGCGTCAATTTTGACACGCTGGTCGCGACTGGGGCAGATTGACCAGCAAAATGCGGTCGATATGCTCAAAATTCCGCCAAAATGAGCCGATTGCCCTTTTTCGATCATTCCCAGGTTTTTCTTTGCATCCTGCCACTTTATTCAACCTTCAAAGATTGGTCTAAAAGCGAAGGAATTGTGGAGCAATGATGAAGGGGATCGCTAATTTTGGGTCATTTAGGGCATTTTGAATGAGACCCCAATTCAACTTCTCATCATTCAACTTCTCATCAATCGGTGGCGGGGGCTGTGGCGGTAAGGATCCCATT
The DNA here is from genome assembly GCF_055193175.1 of Limnothrix sp. CMB-01. Taxonomy (NCBI): domain Bacteria; kingdom Bacillati; phylum Cyanobacteriota; class Cyanophyceae; order Pseudanabaenales; family Pseudanabaenaceae; genus Limnothrix; species Limnothrix sp. CMB-01. The sequence goes on along the minus strand of NZ_CM143720.1, from coordinate 3,569,509 downwards.
GGCCACGGCATAGCCCCGGGGGGTGATCACCTTGCCGCTGTGGGTGAAGGTGCTGGCGTTGCCAATTAAAACGACGGTGAGCATATCAATCGCCTGTAAATCAACCGTAGCCAAGGTGGCAATGGTGATTTGTTCGTCGGGCCGGTGGAGCGATCGAGCCAGAACCACGGGGGTTTCGGGCGATCGCTTGGCTCGCAAAATCTCGAAGGCCGTTTCAATTTGGGTTTGGCGCGTTTGCGATCGGGGGTTATACAACGCCACCACAAAGTCTCCGGCCGCCGCCGCCTGCAACCGCTGCACAATGACGGGCCAGGGCGTGAGCAAGTCCGACAGGGAAATGGCGCAAAAATCATGCATCAGGGGCGCACCCACGCGGGCGGCGGCCGCTTGCAGGGCCGTGATGCCGGGCAACACTTCCACCTGTGGAGTCTGGCCGTCCCAATGGCGGGCCGCCAAACATTCCAGCACCAGCCCGGCCATGGCATAAATTCCACAGTCGCCGGAGGAAACCACAGCCACCCTTAGCCCCCGTTCCGCCAGGTCGATCGCCCGTTCAGCACGCTGCTTTTCGCGGGTGATGGGGCTGCCTTCAATGATTTGCCCCGGATGCAACAGGGGGCGCAGCAGGTCTAGGTAGAGTTGATAGCCAATGATTACATCGCACTGGCTGAGGGCGGCGCGGGCGGCGGGGGTGAGCTGATCCAAGGAGCCGGGGCCCGTACCAATCAGCCACAGCTTGCCCAGGTGGGGGGTATATTCTCGATCGGCCCGGGCCAGGGCGATCGTGCAAGCGCCGGAGCCACCGTTGGGGGCCCGAAACACCTGTTTTTCCCGAATCAGTTCGGCTCCGTCGGCCGCCAACCGGGCCGCCGCTTCCGCCACCGAGGGCGTGCCCACCTCTGAGCGCACCACCTCCGAAGGATTAGGCACGGCGATCGGGGCCAGGGCGGCGGCGGTGAACCAACGGGCGGCCAGATCGAGCCGATCGACCAAGGCCAGCAACCCCACCTCATCCTGTTTCAGGTCGATCGAACCAATCCCGGCGATCGCCTCCGGAGCCAAATCCGCTTGCTCCAATACTTGGGCCAAAGCCGCTGCCATCTGACCTTCGGGGGTGTGACGTTCGCAACCAATGCCAACCCAAAGGGTGCGCGGATGCCAGGCCACGGCGGGCAAGGGCAAGGGCGGCAAGGGGCGATCGCTAATCCAAACGATCGCCCGCAAATTGGGGGGCAACTCGTCCAAATCCACCAAGTCCGCTTCCGACAGGAGCACAAAGGGGTGAAACTCCGGCAACTCCTCAATCCACAGATTCCAGCCGCAGGTTTGCACCACGCCCACGGTCTCGAACCGGGCGATCGCGCTGGCCACCCCCAGCCAATCCCCTTGGCCCCGTCGCCAACCGTAGCGATCGCCCAACAGATCGATCGCCGGGAGCTGCTGCCCTTCGGCGGCACTGGTAATCACCGGCTCCACCGCCAACAGTCCCGCCACCTGCCGGGTCAAGGCATCAGCCCCGCCCAAATGTCCCCCACAAAGGCTGATCACATGGTGACCCGTCTCATCAACGGCCACCACCGCCGGATCGGTGCGTTTGTCTTGCAAATGGGGGGCGATCGCCCGCACCGTAGCCCCCACCGCCAACACAAAAATCAGCGGTTCCCCCGCCGCCCAGCGATCGGCCACCAGGGCCCGAAAGTCTTCGTAGGTGCGAAGGGCATTCTGGGAACCCGCCGCCGCACTGCCCCGGGCCGCATCCTTCGTCCAAATCACGGAGCCGGGCAGTCCCGCTTGGATTTGTTGGGCCAACCGCAGACCGCGAGGCGTGGGCGCTAGGATGGCAACGGAAGGGCGATCGCTCATGGGTTGGGTGCCAGGAAGAGACAGGACTTTTCAGCTTACCGACTGAGAGGCGAAGGTGATTGAACTGTGAGTAAAAAAACTAGCACCTACGGATGGGTGGCCACGATCGGCTGGGTGATGGTGGCGGGCTGTGCGGTTCAGGCGGAAGCCCCCCGATCGGCTCAATCCTCCCGATCGGCTCAATCCTCACCCGAACAGCGATCGCCCAACCCCAGCCCGATCGCCGCCAACGTCCCGATCGTCCCGCCCGACGGAGCCAACCCTTGGCCCGCCGAGTGGGAAGCGGCCTACCAAGCTCGGGGACGGGCCCTCATTGCCCAATTTGCCAACCCCAAAACCTACGGCAATGGCTATTTTGAAAATGAGAAAAAGTCCTATCCCAAGGCCATGCTGGACTTTTTGGCGGGCAACCGCGATCGGGCGATCGCCTTCCTGCAAAAACCCGACCCGATCCCCAGCAGCACCGAACATACCCTTGGCATTGATTTCTATCCCGCCTTCACCCTGAAGGGGCAGGTGCGCAAATACTTTTATTTTGGGCAATTTCTCGATCCGGCCTATCGCGATCGGATGAGGCAGGGAGCCGCCCTCTGGACAAAGTTGGATCCCCTGAAGCAGTTTTTCAGCACCCCGCAGCCCTTTTGGAATCGATCGCGCGATAACTGCATCACCTGGGTAGATTGCCGCAACACCGATAATTTGCGATCGATGCGAGAAACGGCCGTTTATCTGTTTGCCATGGAAGCCGGCAACCGAGAAACCGCCGCCATTTACCGAGATCGCCTGCAAAGTTTCGCCCGCAATCTTTACAAAATTGGCCAGGGGGAATGGGACTCGGAAACCTACTGGGGCCACACGTTCACCGCCTGGCTGAATCTTTACGACTTTGCGCCGGAACCGGAAATGCGGGCCACGGCTAAGGCCGCCCTGGATTGGTTAAGCATCACCGGAGCGTTGAAATATTGGCGCGGCGGCTTTGGGGGCCCCAGCAAACGCGACGCTAGCAAGGGAAATGCGCCCTTGGCGGCTTTGGCGAGCAAACTGCTGAATTTATATTTTGGGGAGGCGATCGCCCCGGATCCGGATCCTGACCCCGATGGTGTTCATGCCCTCACCAGTGGTTACCGACCGCCGGCCGTGGCGGTGGCCCTGGCCCGCAAACGGTTCGATCGCCCCCAAGAAGTGTTTGCGGGCAAACCCACCTATGAACATTGGAAACCGGGCGCACGCGATCGCCCCTTGTATTACGAAACGCTCTACTTTGGCCGCACCTTCCAATTGGGCAGCCTGGCCCAAGGGTCGATCGATGATGTGAACGGTTTTAAACTGCTAGCCACCCACCCCAGCCGGGGCGTGGATTACCTGCTGGCCGGTTCCGGGGTGAATCCCGAGAAAATTTCTACCCACCACCAACCGGACACCCACGACGCGATCGGGCAGTTTGGGCCCCTGTTGGTGTGGCTGAATGACGGGCGGGCCCCGTTTCAGTGGAGTTTGCCCCAAGCGGCCGCCAGCGAAACGGCCCAAACCGCCGCCGGTCAGCCGGTTTTGTTTTGGCAGTTGGCCGAAACTTGGATTGCCATTTACCCGATCGGGCTGACGCTGCCCCAGGTAAACAACAGCGAAACGACCAAGCTACAAAAGCGCTATCCCACGGATCAACTGTGGGTAGCTCGCCCCGATCGCCCTGCCGGAACCCTCACGGGCTGGGCCATGGAGGTTGGAGAACCGGGAACTAATCAGAATTTCGCTACGTTTCGGGCGGCGGTGTTGGGGCGATCGCGCTGGGTTGTGAACCAAAACACGGTCACTTTCACCGGTTCCCAAGGCGATCAACTGGCCGTGACCCAACGGGGGCCCGATCGCCCCGTTGTGAGACGCAACGGAGAAAAGCTCGATTGGGGCCAGTTTGCGGCCTATCGATCGCGCAACCCAGCCCGCCCCGATCGACCGCTGATCACCCAAGATTGGGAAGGGGGAACCCTCCGCGTGATTGTTGGTGAGCAAACCTGGACAGGCTCCGCTCCCGATCGCTAGATCAAGCAATCGCTCAATCAGGGCGACTCGCGCAAAACATAACCAACCCCCCGCAAGGTGTGGATCAGACGAGGGCGCTGGGCCATTTCTAATTTGATCCGCAAGGCTCGGATATAGACTTCCACGATGTTAGATTCGCCGCCAAAGTTATTGCCCCAAACGGATTCCAACAGTCGATCGCGCGAAATCACCTGACGCGGATGGCGCAACAAAAACTCGAGTAAATCAAACTCCTTGGCCGTTAAGTCCACCCGATCACCCCCGCGTTGCACCTCCCTGGTTAGCGGATTCAGGGTCAAATCTGCCAGGGTGATTTGATCGGGTTCGTGGGGCGAAACTCGCCGCAAATGGGCCCGCACCCGCGCCAACAGCTCCGCAATGCTGAAGGGTTTCACCACATAATCATCCGCGCCCGCATTCAAGCCCGTGACCCGATCGAGAATTTCATCCCGGGCCGTCAGCAGAATAATGGGGGCCTGTAATCCCGTTTCCCGCAACCGCAGACAAAGATCCAAGCCCGACAGCCCCGGCAACATCCAATCCAAAATCAGCAGATCCGGCGACGGGTGCGATCGGGCGGCGTTCAGCCCCTCCAGTCCTGTGGTTGCCACGGTTACCCCGTAGCCCTCCAGTTCCAATTCTCCCGCCACAAATCGCGCCAAATTGGCATCATCTTCCACCACCAGAATTCGGGCTGTGGGGGGATTAAGCTTCAAGGGTGAAACCATAGTGGCCATCAATCACGAATTGATCAATTGATCAACGGATGAATCGGATGCAGAGGACATGTGCCAGCGAGGAAGTCTGATCGTGAAGGTGCTGCCCAGGCCCGGTTGCGATTGCAGATCGATGCGGCCGCCCATTCCTTCCACGGCTCCCTTGGCGATCGCCAGGCCCAAACCCGTGCCATCGCGCGATCGGGTCATTTCATCTTCGCCCCGATAGAAGCGTTCAAAAACCCGGCCTTGTTGATCCGGAGGAATGCCCATCCCGCGATCGCGCACTTCAATGGCGGCCCAGCCCGCCTGATGGCTCAGTTGCAGGGTCACGGGCTGCTCGGGGGCGGAATATTTCACGGCATTGTCCAGCAAATTCCGAATGGCGCGGGTCAGACGATCGCGGTCAGCCAAAACCACCACATCCTCCGCCACCAAATGCAAATGGATGGGCCGATCGCAGGCCAGCCGTTGCCAGTCCGTCACCTCTGACAGCAGGGTATTAAGGACGATCGGCGCTTGCCGCAAGTGGAGTTGCCGATTGTCAATGCGGGCCAGATCTAACAAATCCTGCAACATGCGCACGGTGCGATCGGCCTCCGCTTCCGCCGTGGTCAAGGCTTGCAACTGATAGTCGTTCAGGTTGGTGCTGCGCCGCAGGAGGCTTTGCAAATAACCCAGCACCACCGTGAGCGGGGTGCGCAATTCATGGGAAACATTGCCCACAAATTGTCGTTGTTGCTCCCAAGAGCGCGACAGCCGCGCCAACATCTCATTAAAGGCTTGGGCTAGGCCCCGAACTTCATCGGGGGCCCCTTGCAACTCCAGGCGGGCCCCGGCCAAGTCATCGGCAGAAACGGCGCTGGCCACTTGGCTCATGGTGGCCAAGGGCAGGAGGGCTAAGCGAATTCGCCGCCCGATCGCCCCCAGAGCAACCACCATGGCTAAACCATTCACCAACCACAGCAGCCGCAAACTGCCATGGAGCTTGTGCCAATCATGGCTCACGTCTTGGGCAAAGTAGACCCGCCCGATCGCCCGGCCCCGTACCGTCAAGGGCTGCTCGCATAAAACCCAAACTCGGCCATCGCGGTGAACAATGGTCAACCGTTGGGCAGCGGCCGGTAAAGACTGCACCAAATTGCGGACGATTTGATAATTCTGATCATCTTTGGGTTGGGCCAGCAAGCGCCCTTGATCATCGGTGACCCAAGCTAACAGCCCCGCCATGGCCACCTTATCGATGGTGGTGGTTAATCCACTGGCTAGCCCTTCGTGCTGATCGTAGAGGGCCAGCTCCTCGGGAAAGCGCTGGGAAATATAACTGAGGGTTTGCTTGTGGGCGGTGGCGAGGGTCTGTTCCATTTGCCAGGTGGACCAAAGGGCCGCCGTGCTCAGGCTCAAGACCGCGATCGCCCCTAATTCAAGGGTGAGTCGCCCCTGCAACGATGACCACCGCCAGCCCGATCGGCCCAATGGCCCCGATCGATCGCCCGGGGCGGGTTGCGGGGCGATCGCGTCAGTCCCTCGCTCGGGCAGAGTTGGGGTTGCGGTTTGGGGCGATCGCTGGGAGGGCTTAGACCTCCAATGGGCAATCCTTCCCCGAAGCACTTGAGTGAACAGCATGGGAACCTTGGCCTCAGGGTCGCTTTCCCAGTCTAAACCCGTTCCAACAGGCCGATCGGGACTTGCTGAAACGGGTTAGGGCCTCATGGGTTTAATCGTAGGGGCGGGGTCTCCACGCCCAGCCCCTGTGATCCCGGTTCCAGGGCTGGGCGGGGTTATGGCGATCGCTCGGGTTAGGGTTGGGAGACCCAACCCCTACGGCAATGGAAATAATGACAGGCCATCAAGCCCCTTGCCCCCTACGATCTTCAGGGCGGAATCAGAGTTTCAGACCCTAGGGTCTCAGGCAATTCGCCGACCAGTCCTAGCCTTGGCGCAGTTTTTCTGACCAAACCCGCGTCGGCAGACCCCAAACATAGATGAAGCCCTCGGCGGCCTTGTGGTCAAATTCATCATCAGACCCGTAGGTGGCCAGCTCTGGCGTGTAAAGACTCTGCTCGGACTTGCGACCGACGATCGCCGCATTGCCCTTGAACAGCTTGATCCGCACCGTACCGGTTACCCGCTTTTGGGTTTCGTTGATGAACCCGTCCAGCGCCGCCTTCAAGGGGCTGTACCAGAGACCGTTGTAGATCAGTTGGCTGTAGGTTTCTTCAATGCCGCGCTTGTAGTGGCTCACATCAGCGGTCAGGGTCAGGCTCTCCAGATCCCGGTGGGCGGCGATCAGCACCGACAGGGCCGGCACTTCGTAGATTTCGCGGGACTTAATTCCCACCAAGCGGTTTTCCACCATGTCGATCCGGCCGATGCCGTGGTTGCCGACGCGGGTGTTGAGTTCCTCAATCAGGGCGATCGAGTCCAAGGTGCGGCCGTCCAGGGTGACCGGCGTGCCCGCTTCAAAGCCAATTTCCACGTAGTCCGGCTCATCCGGCGTGTCGGCGATCGCCTTGGTCATCAGGTAAATTTCTTCCGGCGGCTCCGTCCAGGGATCCTCAAGGGGGCCCGCTTCAATGCTGCGGCCCAGCAGGTTGCGATCGATGCTGAAGGGCGACTTTTTCTTCACGGGCGCGGGAATCCCGAACTTTTCCCCGTAGGCGATCGTTTCTTCGCGGCTGAAGCCCCACTCGCGAGCGGGAGCCAACACCTTAATGGTGGGGTCGAGGGCCGCGATCGCCACATCAAACCGCACTTGGTCGTTGCCCTTGCCTGTGCAACCGTGGGCTACCGCGTCTGCGCCATATTCCGCCGCCGCCTCCACGAGCGCCTTGGCAATCAGCGGGCGCGCCAGGGCCGTTGAAAGGGGATAGCGGTTTTCGTAAAGGGCATTGGCCCGCAGGGCCGGGAACGCATAATCCTGCACGAACTCGGCCCGCAGATCCGCCACCAGCGAAGTACTGGCTCCGGAGTCGAGGGCTTTTTGCTTGATGGGGCCCAGTTCGTCGCCTTGCCCTAAGTCGGCGGCCAGGGTAATGACTTCTTCAACGCCCCATTCCTGCATCAGGTAGGGAATGCAAACGGAGGTATCCACACCGCCGGAGTAGGCGAGGACAACTTTCTTGGCGCGACCCATGTATTTTGCTCAAGCTGCGAGAAAACAACCCCATATTGTAGGCACGGCCCGGGCGATCGCAACGGTCAGTTAGCGTACCAACTTTGAGGACTTCTTGACTTTGGAGTGGCTTGGGAATGATTTTGGAGGGATTTTACAGGGTTGGCATCGATGGCTGGGCGATGGGGCCACAACCCAGAATGGCTCATTGGTTTTTTAATGAGTCCCCCCAATTAGCGCCCTGATTCGCCGCCCTAGAGCTTGGCTTGGTAGTCATCGATCGCCTGATAAAGCCGCTCCACCTCCCGATCGGGAATGAAATCCAACAGGGGAATCGATCGCTTGCCGGCCCCAATTTCGATCGCCATTTCCCCTAACAAAGCGGTCAGCTTGGTACGGCTGAAGGTGCGATCGAGCAAGAGGGGATAGATTTTTTCAGCGAGGGCACTGTGCAAATGGGCATGGGCCAAATCGAGATGCCATTTGGCAATGTCCAGATAGGCCACATCGCCAATCTCTGCGGCCAAGGTTTCGATCGCTTCATTACTGACAGATTTCGACATTTCAGCACCTGCGGTTGAGTTGGATCACTTGCAGACTTAATTATCCAGATTGCTGGGCGGTGAGGCCAGCTTTTGCAACTGAACAGCACATGCCTTCAGTTCCGGTTCAAAGGAGTCGGGACAAGCTTCCGGGTGGGTGAGGGCGTTGGCTTCGGCCCCGTCACCCCACAGGGATCCCCAATGCATGGGCACAAACACGGTTCCCGGCGCGATCGCCCGGGTCACCTTGGCCGGAAACCGCCCATCGCCCCGGCGCGACTTCACCGCCACCCAGTCGCCCTCCCGAATGCCCAGGGGTTCCGCATCCTTGGGGTGAATTTCGATGAAGGGATTCGGGTGCAGCTTTTTGATTTTTTCAATCCGACCGGTGCGGGTTTGGGTGTGCCAATGGCCATAGAGCCGGCCCACGGTCAACACGAGGGGATAGGCCGCATCGGGTGGTTCCGCCAGCCCGCGCGAGTGAACCGCCAAAAATTGGGCCCGCCGATCGGGAGTATGGAATTGTCCATCGGTATATAACCGCTTGGTGGGGGCTGGCTGCAAAGGGTCGATCGCCCCGTCCGCCGGAAAAGGCCATTGTTGGGGGCCAGCGGTTCTGAGCTGATCGTGACTCAAGCCGGTCATGTCGCAAGGGCGGCCTCGGGTCAATTGCACAAATTCGCCGTAGACCTCCGCCGAGGATTGGAACCAAAACTGCTCCCGGAAGCCGAGCCGCCGGCCCACCTCCGCAAAGATGGCCCAATCTTCCTTGGCTTCTCCCGGAGGGGGCTGAAACGCCTGGGAAAGGGTCACCATCCGCTCAGAATTGGTCATCGTGCCGGTTTTTTCGCTCCATTGGGTGGCGGGCAGCAGCAAATGAGCAAAGGCACTGGTTTCCGTGGGGTAATAGGCTTCTTGATAGATCGTGAAGGGCGATCGACTCAGGGCGGCTTTGGTGCGGTTCAGGTCGGGAAAACTAACGGCGGGATTGGTGGCCGCAATCCACAACAGGCCCACTGCTCCCGCCTCCAGCCCTTCCACAATTTCCCAGGCGGCCCGGCCCGGTGTTGGGGAAATGCGACCCGGGGGCAGGTTCCAAAAATCCTCCACTTCGGCCCGGTGCTGGGGATTGGTCACGGAGCGATAGCCCGGCAGCAACCGCGACAAACCGCCGGCCTCGCGGCCGCCCATGGCGTTGGGCTGGCCGGTGAGGGAAAAGGGCCCCGCGCCCGGTTTGCCCATTTGCCCCGTCAGCAGGTGCAGGTTAATGATGCTGCGAACTTTGGCTGTGCCTTCGGAGGATTGGTTAATGCCCATGGACCAAAGGGACAAGACCCGATCGCTCTGGGCCCAAATTCGCGCCGCCGCCTCGATCGACTCCACCGAAATGCCGCATTGCTCGGCCACGCGATCGGGCGGGTAATGTTGCAGCAGATCTTCGTAGGCTGCGAAGCCGCCCGTGTGGGCTTCGATATAGGCGCGATCGATCTGATCCCACTTCAGCAGCAGGTGGGCCATGCCGTTCAGTAAGTCGATGTCAGTGCCGGGACGAATGGGCAAATGGAGATCGGCCACCTGGCCCGTTTCGGTGCAGCGGGGATCCACCACCACCAATCGCACTCGATCGGGGTTGGCCTTGTGGTGTTTGCGGAACCGGTTAAAGACGATCGGGTGACATTCGGCCGTATTGGTCCCGATCGCGAACAGGCAATCCGTCAGTTCCAAATCGTCATAGCTACAGGGGGGCCCATCGGCCCCGAAACTGCGCAGGTAGCCCGAGACGGCGGAAGACATGCAAAGCCGCGAATTGGCATCAAAATTGTTGGTTCCCAGGCAACCCTTGATCAGTTTTTGGGCCGTGTAGTAATCCTCCGTGACAAACTGCCCGGAGCCATACATACAAAGGCCGTCGGGCCCTTGGTTGGCCAAAACGGTTTGGATGCGATGCACGATCGCCTCAAAGGCCTCATCCCAACTAATCCGCTGAAAGTCTTGATCCAAAGCGGATCGCCACATGGGGTACAGCAGCCGATCGCGGTCGATCGACTCCAAAATCGTTGCCCCTTTTACGCAAACCATACCTTGGCTGGAAGGATGGGCCCGATCGCCCCGCACCTTCAGCCCCGCCGGCCCTTGCACCACTTCCAAACCACACCCCACGCCGCAGTAGGGACAAACGGTTCTGACAGATTCCATGGATTAATTAAAACAACCTCTAAGTTGCGAATACGTTGTGAAAATAAGTCAAGCCGCAGCTAGGCAACGATCCCAGCGGGCCATGAGTCAAAAAAATGCCCCTGGCGGGGCGTTGAACTGAATGTTGAACTGAGCATTGAGCTGAGGAGAGAGGCCCATGAGGCCAATTAAGCGCCGATTGCGTAGGAACCGATCGCGTAAGAACCGATCGGGGGCCAACCCTCAGCCCTATTCCGCCGCGTCATCGTGGGCATAGCGGTTATAGAGGAAGTCGAGTGCGTAGTTGCGCAGCTCGTAATATTTGGGATCTTCCAAAAGTCGGGCCCGATCGCGCGGTCGGGGGAACGGAATATCCATCACCTCCCCAATCTTGGCGGCGGGGCCATTGGTCATCATCACCAATCGATCGGACAGGTAGAGCGCCTCATCAATGTCATGGGTGATCATCAACACCGTGACCTGATTTTCCCGCCAAATTTGCAGCAACTCGTCTTGCAACTCTTCGCGGGTGATGGGATCCAACGCCCCAAAGGGTTCATCCAAAATCAACACCTTGGGGCAAATGGCCAGGGCCCGGGCGATCGACACCCGCTGTTTCATCCCCCCGGAAATTTCCGCCGGCCGCTTGTGAATCGCCTCAGTCAACCCCACCATCTCCAAATATTTCAGGGCCAATTGCCGCTGTGCTTCCTTGGGTTGGGTGGTGTAAACGGCTTTTACCGCCAACAACACATTTTCCAAAACGGTTTTCCAGGGCAGCAGGGCATAGTTTTGGAACACCACCATCCGATCGGGGCCGGGCCGAGTGATTCGCTGCTGCTCTAGGCGCACTTCACCGGCCGTCGGTTCCGCAAAGCCCGAAACCATGTTCAACAGGGTGGACTTGCCGCAACCCGAGTGACCAATCACCGAAACAAATTCACCTTCGGCTACCCGCAAGTTGACCCCATCCAGTACGGGGTATGGCCCCTTGGGCGTTTGATAGACCTTGGAAACTTGGTCAATCACCAAAAAATCGGGTTCCGCTGCGACAACCATGGGCGGGACGGTTTGAGAAGAGAGGGTTTGCATAGGATTGCCAGGGCTGAAGAAGGGGTCGATCGAGTCAGAGGATGAAGAGTTGGGGCGATCGGCATCGGGCCACAGGCGGGCCCCTTAGCTAGGGGAAACGGAGCAGCTAAAGATTTCATCGACCCGAATTTCGGCCACACGGATATTGCGTTTAATCGCCAGGTTGTCGAGGTAGTCGATCGGGCGATCGGGGTCAAAGGTTTGGCCGTCAAACAGGACGATCGGCTTGCGGTCTAATTCCACCTCCGGCAGTCCCAAGTTGCGAGCCGCAGTCAGATAGGTGGCCGTTGGGTTCACCCGTTCCATCACCTCCACCCAATTGCGGGGGAAGGGCGTAATTTCCCAGCGGGCCATCTGGGCCAGGGTCCAAAGGGACTGTACCGCGTCGGGACAGGCCGATCGGCTCACAAAGAACTGATGGAAGGTGTAAAGCGCTTGGGCCTCGGAACCATCACCCCGATCGAGCGGCGACAGGAACCCGGGCGAAATCATCTCCACCGGCAGCCCCACATAGTCGGGGCGGGCCAAAATTTCCAACACCTCAGCCCGGTTGCGATGATCATCGCAATATTCACAGGCCTCCAGCAGAGCCGTCAGCAGGGCCGCATGGGTATTGGGATAGGCCTGGGCCCAATCTTCCCGCACCCCCAGCACTTTTTCCACATGACCCGGGAACAGGTCAAGATCCGTGGCCATGATTTGACCAATGCCCTCTTGCACGGCTCGGGAGTTCCAAGGCTCTCCAACGCAATAGCCGTCAATGTTGCCCGCCTTCAGGTTCGAGACCATCTGCGGCGGCGGCACGGTGGCCAAGCTGATATCCCAATCGGGGTCAATGCCCCCGGAGGCGAACCAATGCCGCAGCAACAGGTTGTGCATGGAAGCCGGATGCACCATGGCAAAGGTGTGAACCTTGTCCGGATCCCGCTCAATCAGACTTTTGAAGGTGGCCAGGTCATTCACGCCCTGTTCGATCAGGCGTTTGCCCCAGGTGATGGCGTTGCCGTTGCGGGACAGCACCATGGAGGCTTGGATCGGCACGGGTTCGCTTTCGCTGCTGCCCAGGGTCATGGCCAAGGGCATTCCGGTCACCATTTGGGCCGCGTCGAGCTGGCCGCTGGCGACCCCATGGGCGATCGATTTCCAATTGGGTTTGCGCTGAAGGGTGACCTGCTCTAGGCCGTGCTTGGCAAAGAATCCCTTTTCCCGCGCGATCGCCAGGGGCGCACAGTCGGTGAGGGGAATGAAACCCAGCTCCAAGTTGACCTTTTCCAGGCCATTGCCGGCCGCCACCACAGGGGCCGCCACTTTCCGTTTCTTGGAACGTTTTTGTTGATTGAGGAAGTAAACGATTTCGTTGCGCAGGCTGTAGTAGCTGGGATGGTTCACCACGTCCATGCGGCTGCGGGGGCGGGGAATATCCACCTCCAGAATTTGCCCCACATGGGCGGCGGGGCCAGTGGTTAGCATCACCACCCGATCGCTCAGGAGCAAGGCCTCGTCCACGTCGTGGGTCACCATCACGCAGGTGACATGGCTCTCTTCGCAAATGCGCATCAGTTGCTCTTGGAGGCCGCCCCGGGTCAGGGCATCCAAGGCCCCGAAGGGTTCATCGAGCAACAACACTTGGGGACGGGTGGCCAGGGCCCGGGCGATCGCCACCCGCTGTTTCATACCGCCGGACAGTTCGCCGGGAAGCTTATCGGCCGCGTGGGCCAAGCCAACGAGCTGAATATTTTCTTCCACGATCGCCCGCCGCTCTTCCTTGGGCAGATTCTTAAGCACCGTGTTCACGGCCAGGGCGATGTTGTCGCGGACGGTTTTCCAGGGCAACAGGGAGTAGTTTTGGAACACCACCATCCGATCGGGCCCCGGGGCTTCGATTTGGCGACCGTTCAAGATGGCCCCGCCACTGGTGGGGCGATCGAGGCCCGCAATGATGTTCAGCAGGGTGGACTTGCCGCAGCCAGAGTGACCAATCAGGGAAATAAATTCCCCTTGCTTGATCTCAACGTTGATGTTTTGGAGCGCAATGTAGCGATCGCCCCCCGGCAGCGGAAAGATTTTGTCAACGTGATCGATTTCCAGAAAAGGAGTCATGGTGTTGTGCGATCGGTGTTGTGCGATCGAGGAGTGAGTTATCCAAAGCTATGCCCAAACTTCGCCCGTTAGCGGCGTTCCGGCGGCACGGCAATGCTGCCCAAAAAAGCCACGAATCGATCGAGCAACAGCCCCACCAAGCCCACAAAAATCAACGCCAGGATAATTTCACTGGTCAGGGAACTGTTATAGGCATCCCAGATGAAGAACCCAATGCCAACACCGCCCACCAGCATTTCCGCCGCCACAATGGCCAACCAGGACAGCCCAACGCCAATCCGCAGACCCGTGAAAACATAGGGAACCGTGGCCGGAAACAGCACGTTCAGGAAATATTCCACTCGCCCCAAACGCAGCACCCGGGCCACGTTTTTGTAGTCTTGGGGCACTTGCTGCACACCGGTTACCGTGTTTAACAAAACCGGCCAAACTGCTGTAATGAAAATTACAAACAGCGCCGCCGATTGGTTGTTTTTCAAGGCTTCCAAGGAAATGGGCAGCCAAGCCAATGGCGGGATAGTTCGTAGTAGTTGAAAGACCGGATCCAGTGCGTCATAGATCAGCGGGTTACTGCCGATCAAAATGCCCACTAAAACCCCAATAATTGCCGCCGCTGAAAAGCCGATCGCCACACGCTGCAAGCTGGCCATTAAGTGCCAAAAAATGCCCACGTCGGTGCTGTTGGGATCCGTGCGATCGAACGCACCCACAATCAATTCCTGGGTGTCGCCAAACACTTCCAGGGGCCCCGGCAAGGGTGCTCCGGGAATTGAGCAAATTGCCTGCCAAGCCACCAAGCAAATGAGCGTTCCCACAATGGCCGCAATCACTTTGCGGGCATTTTTTTTAGACAGCGGCACAAAACGAATAATCGAATCAACGAGCGAACTAGAACTACTTGCAGCCATGGTGGTCAAACCTGAGTGTGATTAAATCCTCAATCGATCGTTGAGCATTCGATGGGCATTCGATGGGCATTCAAGTTGTCAGCCTGAGTCGATCGTTACGCTTGCTCGCAGATGGCTGAAACCCTCCAACAACGGCTCATTCTCGATGAGATTATCAAGCCTGATCAAATGATTTGATTCAGGCGACTGACCCAGGAATTTTGATCGGGCAATCTCGATCGGGCAGTCGCAGTCTAATCTCGATCAAGAGAAACCGTTGCTGGTGGCTTCAGCCCTCCCTTCAATATGGCAATCATTCCTGAATGAAAGGTTTTGATTGCCTGACAACATTCGATTCAGAACCCAGCCCTAGGCTTTCAGGGCCTTGATCTTCAGACCATCGAGATAGGCCTTGGGATTTTCCGGATCAAACTTCACCCCATCAAAGAAGGTTTCCACCCCGCGCGACGTATCCTTGGGAATTTCCGCCTCGGGCACACCCAGCGCCTTGGCTGCTTCGCGCCAAATGTCTTCCCGGTTGACCTGATCCACCAAAGCTTTCGTGTCGGTGTTTTCCGGCAAGTAACCCCAGCGAATGTCTTCCGTGACAAACCACAGGTCATGGCTCTTGAAGGGATAGGAGGCGAAGTCTGCCCAGAACTTCATGGCCAGCGGGAATTTTTCTTCCTTACGCCCATCACCAAAGTCGATCGTGCCTTGGGAGCGACCCAAAATATCTTCCGCCTTGATCTTCAGCCACTCGCGCTTGCTGATGATGTCGCACATTTCGGCGATGTTTTCGGGTTTGTCGCACCACATTTGTGCTTCCAGCACTGCCATGGTCAGGGCTTTGGTGGCGTTCGGGTTCTTTTCCACCCAATCGGCACGCATCGCAAAGGCCTTTTCCGGGTGATCTTTCCACAGTTCACCGGTCACCAAGGCCGAGAAACCCAGCTTTTGGGACACCGTTTGGGCATTCCAAGGCTCACCCACGCAGAAGGCTTCCATGGTTCCGGTCTTGATGTTGGCCACCATTTGCGGCGGCGGAACCACAATCACCGACACATCCTTGTTGGGATCAATGCCACCGGATGCCAACCAGTAGCGCATCCATAAATCGTGTGTTCCTCCGGGGAAGGTGACGGCCACTTTCACATCTTTGCCACCGGACTTTGCTTTAGCCAGAGCTGCTTTGAAAGGTTGGTTGTCAAGACCGATTTTTTGACCAAGATAGTCTTTGCTGAGGGAAATAGCCTGACCGTTGGTATTTAAACGGGCCAAGATGTTCATCGGCACGGGTTTTTTCGTGACCTTGCCGGTGGTCATCAGGTAAGGAATTGGGGAAAGAATATGCGCACCATCAATCCCGTTCCCGGCCGATCCCAATTCCAGGTTGTCGCGAGTGGCGGCCCAAGAGGCTTGCTTGACCACTTCCACATCGGGCATTCCGTATTTGGCGAAGAGGCCCTTTTCCTTGGCGATGATCAAGGGGGCCGCGTCGGTGAGGGCAATGAAACCGAGCTTGGCTTTGGTTACTTCCGGCGGGGCGATCGAGGCGGCCGGCGAAGGGCTGCCCCCGGCGGAGTCGCCACCGGCCGGGCTGCTGGCGGCCTGGTTGCCACCTCCGGCAGCACAACCATGGATCGCAACGGTGGCTCCGGCAGCGGTGGCGGCGGTGAACAAAAACTTGCGGCGAGAAAAGCTGCTCATGGTTGCTGAGTTTGAAGGTAAAGAAGGGGAGTCAACGATCGGGAAGGATCGAGTGGTGTGTTGGGAGCTAAGGGCCGGGTTGGGTTACGCCTCGGCCAGGGCGGGAGATTTGCGCTCGGCTTGGAAATGCTCCACCAGCAAGTCCACCAGCACATCGTTCAGGTCTTCGCAGGGAATGCCTTTCATGACCCGATCGCCCAAGTGGGCCTCCTTGCCCACCTTGCCGCCGAGGAAAATGTCCACGGCCTCAACGGTTTTGCCGTCCTTGCGGGCCTTGCTGCCCATCAAGCCGATGTCGGCCACTTGGGGCTGGCCGCAGGAGTTGGGGCAGCCGGTCCAGTGAATTCGCACCGGCCGAGGCAGCTTGACCCGATCGGTGACGGCTTGGGCCACGGCCAGGGCACGCTGTTTGGTTTCAATCAGCGCAAAGTTGCAAAACTGCGACCCCGTGCAGGAGACCAATTCCCGCACGAGGGGAGCCGGGGCGATCGAAAAGGTTTTCAAAAGCGGCTCTTGGGTAAAAACCGCTAACCGGGAATCGGGAATGTTGGGAATAATCACGTTTTGCTCAACGGTGAAGCGCAGTTCACCGCTGCCGTAGATATCCGCCAACCGCGCCAGGTCAAACATTTGGCGCGCATTCAGCCGGCCCACGGGAATGTGTAACCCGGCATAGTTGAGGCCCACTTGCTTTTGGGCGTGGATGCCGATGTGGTCGCGTTTGTCCCAGCAATACTCATCCTGCTCGGCGGCGGCAATCAAGGGAAATCCCAGTTGCTTTTCGACAACGGCGCGGAATTTTTCAATTCCCCACTCGTCAATCAGCCACATCAACCGAGATTTTTGGCGGTTGGCGCGGGGGCCGTGATCCCGATAGACCACCAAGATCGCTTCGCAGAGGGACACCACATCGCGTGGATCCACCCAGGCATTGAGGGGAATGGCGGGGGCCACGCGGCTGGCGGAAAAGAACCCGCCCACCACAACGTTGAACCCAAGCTTGCCGTCTTTGTAGGCGGGGATGAAGGCGATGTCGTTAATTTCGGCGTGAACCGAGTTGTCGCGGCTGCCGTCGATCGCGATGTTGAATTTGCGGGGCAGGTTGGTGAAGCTGGGGTTGCCATCACCGTTGTTGGTGATCATGTCCTGCACTTTGCGCACCAGCCCCCGGGTGTCGATCAACTCGTCGGCATCAATGCCGGCCACGGGGGAGCCGGTGATGTTGCGCACGTTGTCCATGCCCGATTGGATGCTGGTGAGGCCGGCGCGATCGAGCTGTTGGAAAATTTCAGGAATGTCATCCAACCGAATCCCGCGTAGTTGCAGGTTTTGGCGGGTGGTGATGTCGGCGCTGCCATCGTCGCCGTAGCGCTCAACGATGCTGGCGAGGACGCGCAGTTGACCGCTGGTGCAAATGCCGTGGGGCAACCGCATCCGCAACATGAACTTTCCGGGAGTGACCGGGCGAAAGAACACCCCTAGCCACTTCAAACGGTGATTCAAGTCGTCTTCGGGGAGGTTTTCCCAGCCCAAGCGGGCAAAGGTGGCGAGTTCGTGTTTAACTTGCAGTCCGTCTTTTTCGGCTTTGAATTTCTCAAACTTGGTGAGTTTGGAACTTGCCGGGGCGATCGCTTGAGCCATAGTTACCAGCGAGGGGGTCAATGCCGGTGGGTAAAAACTTCTGACCGCTGGCCGAGGCCAGGGAGTATTCGGTCAGAAGTTGTAGTTGCTAGAGCTGAGAATGGGCAAATGCTAGCGATCGCGCCTCAGGGCTTTTGTAATCCAAGTTACAAAAAACTTTACAGAATCCGTTTCAAGCATGAATTTCATGCAATTTCTGCATTTAAGCACCCGTGAGCTGCTCGATTCCGCCCCGATCGCCCAGTCAGCCACCCCAAAAACAGCCGATCGCCTCGGCCCAAAACTGAACCAGGCGATCGGCTCCCAACACAGGCAAAACCCTTAGAAAAAACCTCAGAACGCAGAGCTTAGAACGCAGAACTTAGAACGCAGAACTTAGAACTTAGAACGCAAAGGTAGTGCGCACCACGCCCACCACCTGCGTGCCATTGTCCTCATCATGTTCCGGGTTCACAATCACGATCACGCCCGGCGTGATAGCGATGTTATCCGTCAACCGGTGGCGGTAAATGGCTTCCACATGCAACGACGTGTCCCGATCCTCGCGGCTGGCCAAGTCGTTTTGGGTGGCCTTCGGCGGCATCCCGAAGATAATCCCGCCCACATTTCCCTCCTTGAACAAGTCCGGGAAAGCCATCGTGACAGCCCAAGTCCAGATATCCGCATTCGCCCCCCGATCGCCCCCTGATTTGGCCTCGGCATCCGTATAAGCTACCCAACCGGACAAATTGAAACGGGGACTGAATTGCACCGCACCGATCAACCCGTAGGAATTGGCCGCAGTATCCACCCGATCGAACGGCCGTTGGGCAAAGGCGCTGCCGATGTTGTCCGTAATGTTCACGTCGGCTTCATCGAAGTAGGTGTGGGTGAAGGTGAAGCCAATGCTGGTGCTGGGGGTGGGTTGATAGAGCAATTGCCCCAAAATGCCGTAGCTGCCATTGAACAGCCCCGCCTCATCATCCGGGCTGCTGGCCCGAGGCGCACGGTAGGCCACATCAGCCGACCAATGTTGATTAAAACGATGCTGAATTCCCACACCGGGGCCGCGCAACCCGCGATAGATCGAGCTATAGCGCCCAAATCGGGACAGCGCCCCGGAACTGTCACTACGCAGGTATACGTTCAGGGGATCCGTGATCCCATCCGTGCCGTGGCCATTGGCAATTAACCAGGCCCGCGTTTGATCGCCCAAGGGAAAGCGGTAGTACAAATCCCCTAGCCGGAGCTGGCCGCCGCTGTTGCCGTCAAACCCCAGGCGGGTCATGCTGGTTCCCGTCAAGTCGCCATCGATCGGGAGGATGTTGTTGCTTTGCAGCCGCACCCGCAACTCGTCTTTACCGGTAAAGCTGGTGTTGAAATTCAGCCGTACCCAATAGGCAAAGGTGGCGTTGTAGTCCAAATCGCCGCCACCCGCTTTTTCGTCGCCCCACACATCAGCCAGGGCAAACATGGCTTCGGACTGGAGCTTGGTGGCCGGCGAAAAGCGATTAGCCTCCAACTCTGCCGTGCGGGCTTCCAATGAATCCACCCGACCGCGCAGACTGGCCAACTCCGCTGCGAATTCCTCTTGCAGTTTTTGCAATTTCCGCAGGTCTTCCTTGGCAGCGAGCGGATCGGTGGCGGACTTGATTAGCTCATTGATCCGATCGAGGCAGGCATTCAACCCGGCAGCAAATTCATAGCGACTGAGGGGCCGGTTGCCCTTGAACGTGCCATCGGGATAACCGGCAATGCAGCCATAGCGCTCCACCAAGGATTGCAGCGCCTGAAACGCCCAATCGGTGGGCTGCACATCCGAGAGCTGTGAAACGGCGGTGACTTGGGCCAGGTCATCCGTGCCTAAGGGATCCGTGCCCAGCAGGTCAGCTTCGGTGGCCACCGTCGGGCGATCGTCCAAGGTCAGCAGGGGAATTTCCGAGGCGATCGCCCCCGTAGGTATTCCCAAAATCAGGGTCAAAAGAGGCAACAGAGCGGAGCTAGAGAGTAGTGGCAGAAAACGATGGGTCATGGGTTAGTCCTCAATAATTGCCAAGCGGTTGCGGGGAGATTGACTGAGCCACAGTGAGCCGCAGTGAGCTGTTGCCCAGAAAAAGCTGGCTCCCCGTCAATGATTCACCTCTGCTACTTCCAAAAAGCCGGATCAGGTATTTACGCTGAATGGCCACACCGGATTTAGTTAGAAAGAGAACACAGTGCGCACCACACCCACCACTTGGGTCTCGTTATCGTTGTTGTGCTCCGGGTTGAAAATCGCAATCACACCGGGCGTAATGGCAATGTTGTCCGTGAGCTGGTGGTAGTAGAGCGCCTCCAGGTGGAACGAAGTGTCGCGATCTTCGCGGCTGTCCACATCGTTTTGGGTGGTCTTCGGCGGCATCCCGAAAATAATCCCGCCCAGGTTGCCTTCCTTAAACAGATCCGGAAAAGCCATCGTGACGGCCCAATTCCAAATGTCGGCATTGGCTCCCCGATCGTTGCCCGATTTGGCTTTGGCATCGGTGTAGCCCACCCAGCCGGACAGGTTGAAACGCGGACTAAATTGCACCGAACCGATCAACCCATAGGAGTTGGCCAACGTATCAACCCGATTAAAGGGCCGTTGGGCAAAGGCACTGCCCACGCCGTCCGTGATGTTCACGTCGGCTTCGTCAAAGTAGGTATGGGCGAAGGTGAAGCCAATGCCAGCGCTTTTGCTGGGCTGATATAGGATTTGGCCCAAAATGCCGTAGCTGCCGTTGAACAGGCCCGCTTCATCATCCGGATTGCTGCCCTGGGGCGCACGGTAGGCCAGATCCACCGACCACCGATCGCTAAAGTCATGTTCGATCGCAAACCCGGGGCCCCGAACACTGCGGTAGATCGAACTAAAGCGACCAAACCGCGACAGGGAACCGGCACTGTCACTGCGCAGAAACGAATTCAACGGATCGGCAATGCCGTCAGTTCCCTGACCGCTGGCAATCAGCCACATGTGGGTTTTGTGCCCGATCGGGAAGCGATAGTGCAAATCGTCCAATCGGAACCGATTGTTGCTGTTGCCATCAAAAGACAGGCGGGTCATGCTGGTTCCCGTCACGGCCCCATCGATCGGGATGATGTTGTTGCTTTGCAGCCGCACCCGCAACTCGTCTTTACCGGTAAAGCTGGTGTTGAAGTTCAACCGCGCTCGATAGGAAAACGTCGTGTTGTAATCCAAGTCACCGTCGCCGGCCCGCCCATTGCCAAATACGTCATCCAAGGCAAAAATCACTTCGCCTTTCAGCTTGGTGGTGGTCGAAAACTGGTTCGTTTCCAGTTCCGAAGCGCGGGCTTCCAATGAATCCACCCGCCCCCGCAGACCGGCCAACTCCGCCGCGAATTCCTCTTGCAGTTTTTGCAATTTCCGCAGGTCTTCCTTGGTCGCAAGCGGATCGGTGGCGGACTTGATTAGCTCATTGATCCGATCGAGGCAGGCATTCAACCCGGCGGCAAATTCATAGCGACTGAGGGGCCGGTTGCCCTTAAATGTGCCATCGGGATAACCGGCAATGCAGCCATAGCGCTCCACCAAGGATTGCAGCGCCTGAAATGCCCAATCGGTGGGTTGCACATCCGAGAGTTGCGAAACGGCGGTGACTTGGGCCAGGTCATCCGTGCCTAAGGGATCCGTGCCCAGCCGGTCGGCTTCGGTGGCCACCGTCGAGCGATCGTCCAAGGTCAGCAAGGGAATTTCCGAGGCGATCGCCCCCGTGGGTATTCCCAAAATCAGGGCGAAAAAAGGCAGCAGTGAATAATGAGCGAGTCGTGGAGCAAAGGGATGAATCATCAGAAATTCCTAGGCGTTTCCTGTGGAGCTAGCGGGTAACGATTCTGTAGGGCTAGCTGGCAGGTAGAATTCGCAGTCAACGCACGAGCACCCAAAACAGAAATCTTCAGATTCATAACCTATGGCGAATTCAGATGTCATCCCAAATTCTGCTGATTTCTACCCTCAAACTCCTTAATTCTTGGTTCGTGTTCTAATTTCAGATCGGTCAATTTTTTTGATTATTTCTGATTTTTTCCCTTTGTCAAATACCACCTTTCTGACTGTTTGTGCCTCCTTGGCAGATATTTGACCATCGTTGATCGTGATGGATTGCAGATCCCGATCGCGTATCAATTCAGACAGGGCGATCCAGAGATCCGCTGGGCGATTGGAGCCGCTGAGCCGCCACCGGTCGATCGAGTCATGGAGGCGAATTCATAGGCGATAATGGAGGAGACTCTGTACTGAAATTGCCGTCAAGCCACCCCGATCGATTGTCTGCCCGCCTTTGCAAACGGGCCCGGCCGCCAATCCGTCAGGGCGGCTTGATTTGTGTCTCTACCGGTTGGCTATGACTGCGAATCTTGCTGCTGCGCAAACCCCGTCCGATCGCCGCTCTGAAACTGACTGGCGGCTTTTTTTGCGACTGGTGCCCTACGCCCGTCGCAGCGGCAAGCTGCTGATTGTGTCGCTGATTTTGTTGCTGCCCTTGTCCTTGGGCAATGCGTTGCAGCCAATTTTGGTGGGTCAAGCCATCTCGCTGATTCGGGGCGAGGCCAGCGCTTGGGATTTTCTGGAAGCGATGCCCCTGCGATCGGGTCTGAACACCGTGGGGCTGTTGGTGTTGGTGACGGTGGCAGTGCGGTTGGCGCTCCAAGGGCTTCAGGGCTACTTGGTGCAGGAAGTGGGCCAACGGATCACGGCGGATATTCGCAATGATTTATTCGATCATGTGACCGCGCTGGCCATGCGCTTTTTCGATCGCACGCCAGTGGGTCGGTTGATTACCCGCCTAACCAGCGATGTGGATGCCTTAGGTGAGGTTTTCTCCACGGGCGCGATCGGGATTGTGAGCGATCTGTTGTCGATCGTGGTGTTGGTAGCCACCATGTTGACCCTGCAATGGCAATTAGCCTTATTGCTGTTGCTGATGTTGATCCCGATCGCGGGGGCCATTGTTTATTTCCAAGGGGAATTTCGGAAAGCCAACTATCGGGCCCGCGAGCGGTTATCGGATTTGAATTCGATGCTGCAAGAGAATCTGGTGGGCGTGAATGTGGTGCAATTGTTCCGTCGAGAACGCTACAACGCCAAACAGTTTCGGAAAACCAACCAAGACTATATTCACGAAGTCGATCGCACCATCTTTTTTGACTCGGCCGTTTCAGCCACCTTGGAGTGGATTTCCCTGGTCGCGATCGCCGGAGTGCTTTGGTATGGCGGCGCATTGGTGGCGGGCAAAACGATCGAGTTTGGAACCTTGGCGGCTTTCATTCTCTTTGCCCAACGGATGTTTGATCCCTTGCGAGAATTTGCCGAAAAATTCACCGCCATTCAAGCGGGATTCACCGCCATTGAACGAATTAACGGAATCTTCTCGGAGCCGATCGAAATTCAAGACCCGCCCAAGGTCGATCGCGCCCAATTTGCCAGCCTAAAAACCCGTGGTGAAATTCGCTTTGAGCATGTTTCCTTTGGCTACAAATCCGATGAAATTGTGCTCCACGACCTAGACTTCACCATCCATCCCGGCGAAAAAGTGGCCTTCGTGGGGCCCACGGGCGCGGGCAAATCTTCAATCATCCGGCTACTCAGCCGTTTGTATGAAGTCACCGAAGGGCGAATTTTGCTGGATGGCGTGGACATTCGCGACATGGCTCAGGCCGATTTGCGTCGAGAACTAGGGATTATTTTGCAAGATGGATTTCTCTTTTCCGGCGACGTAAAAAGCAACATTACCCTCGGGGAAAATTACAGCCTGACCGAGGTGCAAGCCGCCGCCGAACGAGTCAGCATTGATGAATTTATCCGGCAATTACCCCAAGGATATGATTCGGAATTACGTGAGCGCGGCACTAATTTATCGGGTGGTCAAAAGCAGCTTTTGGCCTTTGCACGGGTGGCCATTCGAGAACCCAAAGTGCTGATTTTGGATGAAGCTACGTCCAGTTTGGATGTGGCAACGGAGGCGGTTATTCAAGCAGCGGTCGATCGAATGATGCGCGATCGCACGGCGATTATTATTGCCCACCGGCTCTCGACCATTCGCAATGTCGATCGCATCTTTGCCCTCAAACGGGGTCGTTTGGCGGAGTCTGGAACCCACGATCAATTGATGGCTTTGGATGGTCTTTATGCCAGCCTTTATCGATTGCAAATGTTGGGGGCAGATGTTTAGCAATGGCTTGATTTTGCTGGGCGATCGGTGATTTTGCGCGATCGCCCGGCCCCAAACCCCCAACAACACCTGCACGAACGAGGTGGTGAGCAGCTTACCGGAGATCGACATCAAAATCGATCAGCACAAACAGCGGGGCAATGTGTTCAACGACCAATCAGCCCCTGTTTTCAACGCGCCGATCACGCAACATTTCAGTTAGTGAGCCAGTAGGTTGGGTTTCGCAAAGCTCAACCCAACGCGATTCATGTAATCCCTACAGACTGACCATGAAGGCCGTGGTATTGGAAACGAATGAATCGATGAGTGATCGCTGGTTTGGGTTGGTGATTCAACAGGGGCAGGCGTAAGGCATGGGCGATCGCGTCGAGCAAAGCCACAGCGGCCCGGGCGATAACGTTGCGGGCGATAAGAATATCACCGTCCAGCCCACAAGCCAGCAAGGCATCGTGGGTAACGACTCAACCACGATCAACATTCAAACGGTAGAGCAGCGCTTTGAAGCGAAGACGCTGGAGCCGACGATCGACGGGCCGCCCAATAATTTGAAGGTTTACGGTTTGCCGCGCGATCGCTTTGTGGGGCGGGACGCGGATTTGGCGCGGTTGGATGAGCTGTTGCAGACCCAAACCCAAGTGGCGATCGCGGGGGTGAGCGGTCTGGGCGGTGTGGGCAAGAGCGAGCTGGCGTTGCAATATGCGCGGGAGCACCTGGGCGACTATCCCGGCGGGGTGGTGTGGCTGCGGGCGGCGGCGGCCTGTGGGGAGTTGGTGGCCTTTGCCCAGCCTCGTTGGTTTGCCCAGGTGGATTTCACGCAGTTGGACACGCTGGAAAAGCAGGCGGCCTTTTGCCAAGCCCATTGGCCCAAAACCGCTGACGATCCGCCGGGTCGAGTGTTGTTGATTTTGGATGATGTGACGGATTTTGCGGCCCAGGTGAAAGGGTTTCCGGTGGTGGGCGATCGGTTTCGGGTGCTGTTCACCAGTCGGGAGCAGTGGCTGAATCCAGAATCGCAGCTGGATTTGGGTCTGTTGGAACCGGCGGCGGCCTTGACGTTGTTGAGCAATTTCGTTGGGCAAGACCGGATCGCGGCGGAACAGGCGACGGCAGAAGCGCTGTGCGAGTGGCTGGGCTATCTGCCCTTGGGATTGGAGTTGGTTGGTACGTTGCTGAGGTCGGAACCAGATTGGTCGATTCAGTTTGTTTTGGAACGGATAAAAGGGGAAAAGCTCCAGCATGAAGCGATGGGCGAAATTGAAATCGCCTTTAACATCAGTTGGCAGCAACTTAGCCCCGCGCCTCGGCAACTGGCTGTGCTGTTGGGTTGTTTTGGCAATGGCCCGATTCCGTGGGAATTGGTGGAGGCGACCGTTGACCGTTGTGAAACCCAACCCCGTCGCCAACGCAAGCGCGATCGGCTTTGGCAGTGGATGACTCGCAAATCAGCGACTCAGCCGGAGCAGTGGTGTTTGTTGTTGAATCGCGATCGGCTAGCCCAATGCCGTCGTCGGTTAGTGGAACTGAGTTTGCTGGAGCGAACAGGCACGGAAGAATACACATTGCATCCGCTGATTCGGGAGTTTTTCGCCCAGAAATCCACTGATCGATCCGATGCGCTTGTTCTCAAAACAGCAGTGGCCGAGGAATTGCTGAAGGCAACGGAGTCAATTAGCCAGGCGATGACGATTGACCAAGTGCAAGCCCTAGGGAACGTCATTCCCCATGCCCAGTCCGTTGCGAAGTGGACTGACCACACCGAGTTAGGTAGCCCGCTAGCCCGGTTAAACAGGGATTTGTGCTATCTCTACTACGCCCAAGGACTATTTGGCTTGGCAGAGACTTGGGCTATGCGATCGCTGGAAATCTGTGAGCGCGTGCTGGGAGCCGACCATCCCAACACTGCCGCCAGCCTCAACAACTTGGCAGAACTCTATCGATCCCAGGGACGGTACGAGGCAGCGGAACCCCTCTACCGGCGAGCACTGGACATCCATGAGCAAGTGCTGGGAGCCGACCATACCGCCACCGCCACCAGTCTCAACAACTTGGCATTACTCTACGAATCCCAGGGACGGTACGAGGCAGCGGAACCCCTCCACCGGCGAGCACTGAACATCCATGAGCAAGTGCTGGGAGCCGACCATACCGCCACCGCCACCAGCCTCAACAACTTGGCATTGCTCTACAAATCCCAGGGACGATACGAGGCAACGGAACTGCTCTTCGGGCGATCTCTGGAAATCCGTGAGCAAGTGCTGGGAGCCAACCATCCCGCCACCGCCCAAAGTCTCAACAACTTGGCAGGACTCTACGAATTCCAGGGACGGTACGAGGCAGCGGAGCCCCTCTACCGGCGAGCACTGGAAATCCGTGAGCGAGTGCTGGGAGCCGACCATCCCTCCACCGCTACCAGCCTCAACAACTTGGCAAGCCTCTACTACTCCCAGGAGCGGTATGCCGAAGCAGAACCTTTCTTCCGACGATGCTTGGAAATTGCCCTAACAAAACTCGGTCAAGACCATCCCAACACCCAAACCTTTGGGGGAAATTTCATCACCTTCATGCAAACCGTCATCGAAGTCGATCGCGCCGCCGACCTCTCCGACCACCCCCTCACCCAATCCCTCCTGCAACAACTCACCACCCCACCCTCCGATCCCGCCTGATGCCCGCCAAAGACCTCTACCACAACGCCATTAAAAACGCCCTGATCACCGACGGCTGGACAATCCTCGCCGATCCCTATCGCATCGAATACAAAGACGATCGCCTACTCGCCGACCTCGCCGCCGCCCGCCCGATCGCCCCCATAAATCCAGACACCCCGGAGATCGTTTTATGGACACCTCAGCGTACCTAAACATTCTCGAAGCCACCGTACAGGACTACCACGACTGGGCAAACCGAGCCGCCAGCGACACCGATGAAAACTGCCTGATTATCGATCGCGATCGGGGCTACTGCCTGTGGCTATACATCGGTTGGAAAAACCGCAAACGCATCGAAAA
The DNA here is from genome assembly GCF_055193175.1 of Limnothrix sp. CMB-01. NCBI lineage: Bacteria > Bacillati > Cyanobacteriota > Cyanophyceae > Pseudanabaenales > Pseudanabaenaceae > Limnothrix > Limnothrix sp. CMB-01. Next base: position 3,542,435 of record NZ_CM143720.1, on the reverse strand, counting down.
AACCATGATTTTCGCTCGCCTCAAAAATGGCAAAATCTGGATTGAAACCGACGAAACCACCGACGGCATCGCCACCGACCTGATGCGAGCTGGAATTCCCAACACCGATATTGTCCTTGGTTTCCTTGCCCCCGAAGAGCGCCCCCTCTCCGAATTCGCGGTGGCATGAAGCAAGCAATCTCGCGCCGCCGAACTCTCCGACCACCCCCTCACCCAATCCCTCCTGCAACAACTCACCACCCCACCCAATCCGTAGGGGCGCATCGCCATGCGCCCTCCGATACGCGAGGTCTCCGCAAACCAATTCGGTTCCAGCGATCAATCCTGGCGGAGGGCGTACAGCGGTACGCCCCTACCCATGCGGGAAAACCGATTCTTGTGGGGCCACATCGCCATGCGCCCTCCGATACGCGAGATCTCCGAGGGGCAATTCATTTCAAGCGATCGCCCCTAGTAGAGGACGTACAGCGGCCATTGGCTGCAACTTTCTGCACCCTTCCGTGTCGGCCGCTCCTTCGCTGGAAACTACCCTTCAGCCTGCCATTGCTGAAGTAACCAAGCGCTGACCTGGCCGTGGTCGGCCTCGCGCGATCGCCGCAGGGCTTCTTCAAGAACGTCCAAACTCAGGCCCGGCAACACGATCGATTCTTGGATCCGCCGACTGCCGCGCTCAATAATTTCAAACCCGAGGATCAGCGCCTCCGCCACATTCACCACCCAATATTCCCGCACGCCCAAATCTTCATAGAGCAAGCGTTTGCGCCCACAGTCATCGGGCAGGGTGCTATCGGAAATTTCGATCGCCAAGTCCGGCGGCGGCAACTGATCCAAGTCCACAATCTTGGTTTCCCAGTCCAGCGATCCCACCCGATCGCCCACATATAGGGAAATATCAGGTTGCGCTTCTCTCAGGCCGGTTTTGCGGTAGGTGCAATTGTCGTGGACATCCACCCGCAGATCACGAAGCGCAGCAAACAGTAACGTCGCGTAAATTGCGATCGAATGGTCACGGGAGTGGGGGTTTCCGACGGGAGACATTTCGAGCCTCATCATTCCGTCGTGATAATAACCTTTTGTTTTCTCACCGGCTTGGGCGATCGCTTGCTGATATATCTCCCAATCTGCCTTTTGCCAGTCATCGGGTGAGTCTTCAGCAATCACATCGCCCCCTTCAACCAGTTCGGTTGCCGGTGTGGCGGCCAACGACTGAGGCTGATCAGATGCAGCAGCCCCAGCGGCAGTCCTAGCAATTGTTGTGGAGCGGTTGGGCTGGATGGCAACCATGGCGGGCAAGTGGGGGCGATCGACTGTTTGGATTTTAGCAATCTCTCCGTTCAGGCAGAATCAGACAGGATTGGTTCTCCGAGCCTGCCACCATTCAGCCTGAGCGATTGATCCAGTCCGGTGAAAAAATTCCCCACCCTTGCTCCGCCCATTCGATCGTTGGATCTGCGATCGGCGGAGCGATCCCCTTGGGCGATCGATTGCAGACATGAACTTAACTTTTTGAAACAAATCTTAATCATTAGAAAAAACGATTGGTCACTGTATGTAAAGTTTATTAAACTAAAACCAGGTGAGTAATTATCCCTACCTACTCCTCATCGAGTTCATACCCGACCTTTGCAGCCGGGTGGAGTCAATGGACGCAACATTTCCCTGGTTAAGTTTGATTACGCTGCTGCCTTTGGTGGCGGCGCTGCCAATTCCCTTCCTGCCCGATCGCGACGGAAAAACAATCCGTTGGTATGCGCTGGCAGTGGGCATTGTGGAGTTGGCCCTGATTTCCTACACCTGCTTCGGGCAGTTTGATTTCACCAACACTGAGTTTCAACTGGCGGAAACCTACGCTTGGTTACCGCAAATTGGCTTGAACTGGTCTTTGGCGATCGATGGCATCTCCATGCCGCTGGTGGCTCTGACCGGTTTGGTCACCACCCTGGCGATCGGCGCTTCCTGGAATGTCACCAAGAAACCCCGCCTGTTCTACACCCTGCTGCTGGCCATGTACAGCGCTCAGCTTGGGGTGTTTGTTTCCAAAGACCTACTCCTGTTCTTCTTGATGTGGGAACTGGAGTTAGTACCGGTCTACCTGCTGATTTCGATTTGGGGTGGTGCGAAGCGTCGTTACGCTGCCACTAAGTTCATTCTCTACACGGCTCTTGCTTCCCTGTTCATCCTGGTGGCGGCGTTGGCCATGGCCTTCTCGGGCGGCCCGGTCACCTTTGATATGGATGCCTTGGGGCTGAAGAACTACTCCCTGACGGCGGAACTCCTGCTTTATGCGGCTTTCTCGATCGCTTTCTTGGTGAAGCTGCCTGCCTTCCCGGGTCATACCTGGCTGCCCGATGCCCACGGTGAAGCGCCCACGCCCGTTTCCATGCTGCTGGCCGGTGTGCTGCTGAAGATGGCGGGTTACGGCTTGATTCGGATGAACATGGAGATGCTGCCGAACGCGCACATCTACTTTGCGCCGGTCTTGGCGATCCTGGGTGTGGTGAACATCATCTACGGTGCGCTGAATGCCTTCGCCCAACGGAATCTGAAGCGACGGATTGCCTACTCGTCAATGTCCCACATGGGCTTTGTGTTGCTGGGGATTGCTTCTTTCACCGATGTGGGTCTGAGCGGTGCGGTGCTGCAAATGGTGTCCCACGGGTTGATTGCGGCGGCGATGTTCTTCCTGACGGGCGTAACCTACGAGCGCACCCACACCCTCTCGATCGACGACATGGGCGGCATTGGGCAAAAGATGCCCCGCACCTTCGCGCTGTTTGTGGCGACGACCATGGCTTCTTTGGCCCTGCCCGGTATGAGCGGGTTTGTGGGTGAGCTGACGGTGTTCCTTGGCTTAACCACCAGTGAGGTCTATAGCGCTCCGTTCCGGGCCACGGTGGTGGTGTTGGCGGCGGTGGGTGTGATTCTCTCGGCGGTTTACTTGCTGTCGATGCTGCGGGAAATTTTCTACGGCAAGGAGAATACGGCTCTGACTGAGGTGAATTGGTCGGATCTGAAGCTGCGGGAACTGGCGATCGCCCTGGTGTTGTTGGCCCCGATCGTGGGTGTGGGTATCTATCCCAAGCTGGCGACCCAAACCTATGAAATGAAGTCTACGGAAGTGGCTAGCCGAGTGCGGAGCAGCTTCGCGATCGTGGCAAAGGCCCAGGATTCCCGATTCTACTCAGCGGTGCTGAATGCTCCGAAGCTGGCGGATACGGAGTTGGCGGCATCGGTACGCACCAACTAAGGATCGCTAGCTAAGGGTCTCTAGCGAAGGCTCTCAATGTTGCCCCTGAAGGGGTGACGAACCCCTGACAAATCTCGATGAGATGATTCCATAATCCCGATTTTTCCCTGGTGGAGAATCGGGATTTTGTTTTGATCACCAATCAGCAGCCGTGCGGTTTTGAGTTGATGGAATTCCACGGTGATAATTTTACGGATACTTACAAATACCGTTGACTTACCCCTTGATTAATCCCTTGACTAATCCTTGGGGTTTCCTGGTAATGGTTTTCTTTGGCAACCCGGCGACTTTGGTGCAATGACTCTGGAATTCTTTTTGGCAGATGCGACTGCGACCCAAGCCCTGGGCCGGGCGATCGGGCAGATCTTGCGGCCCGGTGCGGTGATCCTGCTGGATGGAGAGTTGGGAGCCGGCAAAACAACGCTGGTGCAAGGCTTGGCGGCGGGGCTGGGCATTGCGGAGCCGGTGGTGAGTCCCACCTTTGTGCTGGTGAATGAGTATTTGGAGGGCGCGATTCCGCTGTATCACTTTGACCTCTATCGGTTGAGTCCAGAAGAGGTGGAGCCGCTGGCCCTGGAGCAATATTGGGAAGGGGGCGAGGTGGCTGCGGGAATTGTGGCGATCGAGTGGTCGGAGCGGTTGCCGGAACTGCCGATCGATTATCTCCAAGTGGCCTTGCGATCGGGCATGACAGGCCGTCAGGTGTTGATTGAGGTGGTGGGTGAAGTGCCGGGCTGGAACCCCCGACATCTTGAAGATCTTTGCGCAAATTTGGGCGGACTCACGCTGAATCAGGAATGATGGAGGGTGGGCGCTGGTCTGTGGCGAGGTGAACTGTGAGTGAATGCGATTTCCTCATCTCCGATGCTCCTGTGGCGTTCCCGTCCTGGATAACTTGATCAACTCAGTGGGTAAGCCAACCGGTGACGCGCTTCTCTAGTCCGCCGATCAACTGGAATCGATCGCTGCCAACCAAAGTCGGTGCGGCAGTGTTTTTAAGTGTTTTGGGGGGCTGGTTTCTGTGGGCGAGTTGGGAGCCGTTTCCCTTGGCCAAGGTGGCGAGCTGGGCCTTGGCTGTCAGTCTTTTAACGGGGATGACTGCGGCTTGGATTTGTAGTCGGGCCTTGGACTCCATCCGCCTTGCTTGGGTGCTATTGAGCTGTTTGGATCAGGAGTCTTCTTTTACGGGGGGCTTGGCGGCGAAGGTCAGCGCCCTGACGCAATTGGACGATCAGGATGATTGTGCGCAGTTTGTGCGGCTCACCAGTCGCTTGCTGGTACGGTATGGCGATCGATTGCAGTTTTTGGAGCGACAACGATTAGCCCTGGAAAGTTGGCTCCATGAACATCGCGATCGACTGATTTTGATGGAAGCGGAACAGGAAAAATTGCAAGTGGCCCTCGCCCAGGCCCAAGACCGAATTCGACAGTTGGAAGGCGTTGATCTGGAAACGGGTTTGGCGAATCATCATCGCTTTTATGAAGCGTTGCAGCACACTTGGCAACAGGCGCTGCGATCGGAACAGGTGCTATCGATTGTGGCCTGCGAGGTGGATCATTTGGCGGATTGGGTGAATCTCCAAGGCGAGGCCTTTGGTCAACAAACGATCCACAATCTGGCAACGGTCTTAAAACAACAGGTGCAGCGCAGTTCCGATGTGGTTGGCCGCGATCGGGGCGATCGATTCTTGATTCTGCTGCCCAACACCGACTCGATCGGCGCTTTGGCCGTTGCGGAATCGATTCGCCATCAGTTCAATCGCTGCACAACTCAGCAGGCCATGACTCCCACGGCTCACCATTGGCCAAGCCACTACGATGAGGCTCCGGCTTCTCCCTGGGCTGCCGGTTCGTCTTTGCATCTGGATATGGATTTTCCCCCAACGCGCGATCGGCCCCGGAACAACTCCACCACCGCCAATGACCGGGTTCATGCTGGGCAAGAGGCATCCAGACCGATCAATACCAACATTAATGTTGGCAATGTCGGCAATGTCGGCAATGTCGGCATCGATGCCAGCGCAGATTTAGCCGATGCGTTCTTGGTCACTGGTTCTGAGGCTGCAATGGCTGCTGAAGTGGCCCCTGAAGTCTCTTCCGAAGTCCCTGCCGGAGCGCCAATGGATCGCTCCCCGTCCGCCCAGGAGCCGATCCCAATCGCTGGCGGAGAAGTGACCCTATCCTTAGGCATTGGCACGTTAGTGCCTGACCTCCAGCAACTGCCCGATGCGGCCGTGCGATCGGCTTTGCGGGCCCTTGAACGGGCCCGTCGGCATGGGGGGAATTGCGTTGAGATGGACGGGCTGGAATATTAACCCGGCTGTTGGTTGTATTAGCTGGTTGTATTGACTGGTTGTATTGGCTGGTTTCGTTCGTTGATTCTGTCTGCTGATTTTTTGTGGGTTTGGTTGGTCTCGGTCTGGCTCTGTTGACCCCTTGGTATAGATTGGGGTAATCGATGGATTGGAGTAATCAGCAGTTAAGTTATGGCTACGATCGCATAGTTCAGATGGTGTGTTAGCAGTGAATCGCAATTGGTGGATCGCAGGCACAGTCGCGTTTAGCTTAGGCCTTGGCATTGGGGTTGTGACCGATCGCCAATGGCAAAAGGCCCTCGGTCTCGGAGCCATTGCCCTGTCCGGTGCAGCGGCGATCACCGCCTTAACGCCCGATCGCTCCCGATCGCAGTCCGAACCCTGGGATCCTCGCCTCAGGGAAACCATCTCCCCCGAATATGCCAACTGGTTACCCAGCGATCGCCGCCCACCAACCATCAACCCGCCCCTCAGCAGCGACCTCGCCAGCGCCTTGCGTGTGGAGGTCGATCGCCTCGAACGAGAACTAGAACAATCCCTCACCCGTAAGCAGCAACTCGAAGCCGTGATTGGTGTTCTGCGCAAGGAAAAAGAAGCAATTCAGTCCCAAATTGATGAAGGCAGCGGCCGAACGCAGAAGGTCTATCGCGTTTTGGCTGATTTGGAAACCCAGCGCCAGCAACTGGAAGACAAAATTGCTCAGCATCAAACTCAATTAGCCAATCTTGACAGTCGCAAGGCAAGCATGGAGCGCGACCTTGCTCAGGTCGATCGACTGCGCGCCGAAACAATTGCCCTAGAACAAGAGGCCCAAGAGCGCCAAGCCAACCTCAGCAACCTCCGCCAGCGAGAACAAACCCTCCTCAACAACTGCACCAGCCTTGAGGCCCAAGCGGCCGAACTCAGCGAGCGCACGGCCACCCTCACGCGATCGCTCGCTGACACCATGCGAGAACAGCAGAGCGTAGAAATGACCCTGCAACAGCAGCAAGCGGCCCTCGAACAAATTCGCACCCAAGCCGATGCCCATCACCGGCGGCGCTACGAACTTCGCCAACAGATCGAAACCCTGCAACAGCAATATGACGGACTGCCCTCCACCGTCGCTAAACTACAGGCAGAGCACGATCGACTCGTGGCCCTCTGTCGCGATCGGCAAGTGGCATTAAACCAAATTCACGAAAATATGGCCCAAGCTCGTGCTCAGCAGCAAGCAATCCAAGCCGAGTTACAGCGCGATCGCCAGGCACTCCTAAGGGTCAACCGCAAAAAACAACAGGAAACCAACTCCTTGCGGCTGTGGCTCAGTTTTCTTCTCAAAGACCTACCCGCTAACGAGCCACCAGCACCCAAGCACCGCCGCGCCCCCCGCAAACCCAACGTCTAGTGGCAAGTCAGGTAAACTCGCTTAAAAATTGGACTATAACTGCTGAACTCACGGCTCAAACCGGCGAACCCATGAACCAAACTTGAGCTTGGCATTGAATTAATGTTGTTAATATTGATCTGCCACTGATCTTAAATTGTTTTATTTTGAGTTCGTTTTGAATTTATTTTGATTGTTTACGAATATTGCTCCAGATCCGCTGCCAACCCCCTTGACTAGTGTTTGATCAAAAAGAAATGAGCATTTTTTTGATTACAAAGGAAGCAACAGCAAAACTCAAAGAGGTTTATAACCGCAATCCTCTCTTTCTCTTAGAGCACATTTTTGTTGTTTTCTTTCTCATTCGCTACTCCCTTGGCATTCTGGAGGTTATTTTAACCAATGGAGCCAGTGAAGGTGATGGGCAAGATATCTTATCTTTTAATTATAAACCGAGCGTGGCGCTCTATTTTTTGAACTACATCGTCACTAATATTTTATTAATTATGCGATGGAAAAAAGTCATTGTGATGCTAATGGCAGCTCCCACAGTGGTTTTTCTCATTGCCATGTTTCCCATTTCATTTCTCTGGTCGATCGAGCCGTCTAAGACCCTTAATGCCTCGATCGCCATGATTGGCACCTTTCAATTTGGTCTTTATCTCGCCACTCGCTATTCCCTCAGGGATCAAGTGCGAATCTTGGGAGTTATGTTTGGCATTTCCCAAGTGCTCTGTTTCGTCTTTGGTGTTGCCCTGCGTAAATATGGCGTGATGGGCGCAGTTCATGCCGGCAAATGGCGTGGCATCTATTCCCACAAAAATCAACTGGGTAAAATGATGGCCCTTGCTTCCGGGGTCTTTGTGCTGCTTGGTATTTCCGAAACCTATCGACGATATCGCTATTTAGCTTGGTCTGGCCTCCTCACTGCCTTTGTTCTTATTCAACTCTCTGGCTCCAAAAGTCCCTTTATTAATATTGGATTGCTGATTGGCATGAGCGCATTTGGCCAGATTTTTCGCCTACCACATAAATGGATGGTTCGCTGCCTAATTTGGTCAGCCGTCATTGGAATTAATTTATTTTTTTATTGGGATGACATCGTAATCAATATCCTGGGCGCGTTAGGTAAGGATGCTAGCCTAACAGGTAGAACAGATGTTTGGGAATTTGTGATCGATCGAATCAAGGATCGACCAATCCTGGGTTATGGCTTTGGCACATTCTGGAATGGCTTAGATGGGAAATCAGCCTATGTTGTTCGCGCAGTTCGGTGGCCCGTTCCTGATGCGCATAATGGATTTTTGGAAATATGTATTGATTTAGGTCTTGTGGGCTTAGCAGTTTACGTTTGGGTTGTTTTTCAAACAATTGTCAAAACCATAGCACTCATGCGTGCCACCAAAAATAACGAATATATTTGGGTTCTGATGTTCTTTACCTACAGCACCGTTGCTAATCTTTCGGAAAGCTCCTTGCTGTTTCGTAATTCCTTACCAAGTGTCATTTTTGCCGCCGTCTCCTTCACAGTGGCAGCAAACTATTATCAGCAATTTAAAGTTAACCCCTCGAATTTTTCTACTCAGATTCCGGAACAACCCTTGCCCGAGACCGCTGAGTTCTTGTCGGATGAGTCAAGAGTTGGAATTGAGTATAAGTCCAATTCTTGACTACGAGAAAAACCGAAGGTACTTTAAGAAAATTCAAAATACTTACTTGCAAGAAAATTCTTTAAGAAAAACTCATTTTCTGCAAATTACAAATTCTTCTTGATCAAAAATAAAAATTCCTCGAAAATTCTCAAAAAAATTCTATAAAGCTAAATACAAATCAATTTCGGCAATGCAGTATAATAATAGCGAAAATCTTTGGCTTACAATGGGTGCTTGAAACATAGCCTGAGAAGTTGCTTGAACATTACTTCAGGCTTACAAAGCTTCAAGCTTGAAAACAGAACAATTCATTTCATGATTGAGAAACTTTTTCTTGATTCACTTTTTCCTGATTCAAATAAAATCAATAAGAATAATTGTTCAGTGCCTTGTTTTCAACTATCCTGTTTTTATTTTCAACTGTCCTGTTTTTAAAAGAACCCTTTGAGTCAGTATTTCGCTTGAAGATGCTCAAAAATCGATAACCTAGCTCTGCCTTCAACACCAGTCATCCCATGCAAATCGATAATTCTCAAAATCTGTCTTCCTTTGCAATCATTACGCCAAGCTATGATCAAGATTTCCAACGCTGTCAACTTCTCTGCAAAAGTATATCGCGATTTGTTCAACCACCTTTCAAGCATTACATTGTTGTAGAAAAGCGCGATCTAAAACTGTTTTCACAACTCAAAAATCAACACACAGAAATTATTATTGTTCAAGATCTGCTCCCCTTTTGGCTTTTTAGGCTACCCAAAATCCGAAAAACTTGGTTCAGCCTAAAAGGAGTTCCAGTGCGTAGCTGGATTATGCAGCAAATTTCCAAAATTGCACTTTCTAGAGTCATTGATGAAGAAATTTCAGTCTTTTTAGACTCGGATGAAATGTTTATCCGAGACTTTGGCATTTCGAACCTGGTCAAAAATAACCAAGTTCGATTCTATGCTGAGCCAGAGGGCAATCCGATCGGAATGGATACGCCACATCAACATTGGCATCAATCGGCTAGCCGGTTATTGGGTTTAACGGCAACACCCATGCCAGCTCCCGACTACATTGCTGATGTGATCACGTGGAAACGAGAAAATGTAACAGCGATGTGTCGTCACATTGAGCGAATCTATCATCAATCATGGTTCGAGGCAGTTTCAAAAACCTGGCATTTTTCTGAATACACACTCTATGGAACCTATATTGATCGGGTGCTCCAAGACCGAAGCGGTCATTACTGGGATTCAACCAAAATTCTCAATTCCTATTACGATCCCAATGTGATGACCGAAGAAGAGTTGCGCAACTTTGTTAACTCAACTCGACCTGAGCATGTTGCCATCATGATTTCTGCTAAGGCTAAAATAGCAGTTGATCGATACGCGAGCTTGTTAGAGCTTGAATAGACTGGTTGCTAGGGGTGTGCATGTGTAGTCGATCGCTCTTCATGATGGATGGAGGGTAACTTTTGAGCGAGTCGAAGAAGCCAGCATACGATCAAAAACCCTCGGGCTACTTTCAATGATCCGGTTCCTGGCCACAAATCTTGGTAAAGGATGAAAATTTGGCCAGGTTTGTGGGGGCCCGCTGACCAACTCCTTGGTCAGCAGTGATGTTCTTGATCCTGAGACCGCCAAAACTAGCTGACTATTTGGGGCATCCCCCTTATTCTGTTTTTGATCAATATAAACGGGCAATAGTTCCATGAATGTTGCATTGATCGGCTGTGGATTTGTTGCTGATTATTATGTGCGAACCCTCGAAAATCATCCTTCATTAAAAATTCTGGGCGTAATGGATCGAGATTCAGCACGCACAGAGCATTTTTCTCAATTTCATAAACTTCCTAAGTACCCCAGTTTGGAAGCGGTGTTGGCAGATGAGCGCGTGCAAATTGTCATCAACCTAACCAATCCTCGCAGTCACTACGAAGTTTCCAAAGCAGCTTTGTTGGCGGGCAAACATGTTTACTCGGAAAAACCGCTGGGGATGACTTTTGAAGAGGCCAAAGAACTGGTTGAACTAGCGGAATCTAAGCAACTGGAAATTTCCGGTGCGCCTTGCAGCCTTTTGGGCGAAACGGCACAAACGATTTGGAAAGCTTTGCGCGAGCAAGCGGTTGGCCAAGTCAGCTTGGTTTATGCAGAAATGGACGATGGGTTTGTGCCTGCGATGGCTTACCAAACCTGGCTGAGTGAATCGGGAATACCGTGGCCCTACAAAGATGAATTTGAAGTGGGTTGCACGTTGGAACATGCGGGCTATTACTTAACTTGGTTACCTGCTTTCTTTGGGTCGGCTGTTAGCGTCACTGCCTTTGCGGATTGTACGATTCCCAATAAGGGTGTTGATCATCTAGATCCACCCAATACGCCGGATTTTTCAGTTGCCTGTATTAAGTTTGCTTCAGGGGTTGTGGCTCGCTTGACCTGTAGTATTGTGGCTTCCCATGATCACGAATTACGAATTTTTGGAAATCAGGGGGTGATGTATACGGAAGATTGTTGGTTTTATCGATCGCCCGTTTATATTAAACGTCGTCTACGAATTCGTCGCAAAACGATCGAGGGGCCGCTCGCGCAACGTTACCCATTGGTGGGGCCAGTCACCAAGCGTCAAAAGTATCGGGGCGCTCAACAAATGGATTTTGCGCGGGGAATTGCCGACTTAGCCGAGGCAATTGAAAATAAGCGATCGCCCAGGTTATCAGGACGCTATTCATTGCATGTGAATGAAATGGTCTTGGCCATTCACTACGCGACGGCTCAAGGATGTACCTATCAAATGCAAACCGATTGTCCGGTGGTGGAACCATTGCCTTGGGCACTTTGATCGTGAGGCTTCGATTCAACGAGTCATCATCGCAAAATGAGGGATCACGGGCGTTTTAGGGGCGATTGGTGAGTGCGACTGATTGAGTGTGGCTAATTGAAGGTGATCAATTAAATTTTCATGAAAGTTTCCATCTGTGTTGCCACCTATAAACGACAAGATTTACTGCATCAACTGATCTTGAGCTTGCAGGCACTCAAGTTTGAGCAAATTGCAACTCCTGAAATTGAAATCATTGTGGTTGACAATGATGCAAATGGGTCGGCGCGTGAAACCTTGTCCACTTGGCAAGAAAGCTCCCGCTGGCCAATTCGCTACGATGTTGAAATGCGATCGGGTGTGACCTATGCCAGAAATCGCACCATTCAAAATGCGGCTGAAGATAGTGACTTCATCGCCATCATTGATGATGATGAACAAGCTTGCCCCTCTTGGCTAGAAGCACTTTTGACTGCGCAAGCGCAATTTCAAGCAGATATTGTGGGCGGGCCAATCTTGCCCGTATTTCAATCCAATCAAGTGCCTAACTGGATTCATCAGGGACAATTCTTTGCGCCTCCTGCCTATAGAACAGGTCAGAACTTGCACGTGGCTTTCACGAACAATGTGTTGCTCCCTGCGCCGTATCTGAAGCAAATGCCCTGTGTTTTTGATGAGCGATTTGCGGTGGGAGGTGGAGAAGATACGCACCTATTTATGCGGCTCCATCAAGCGGGCTTAAAAATTGTTTGGTCAGCAGAGGCGATCGCCTATGAATCGATTCCGGCCAGTCGAACCACGTTTCAATGGTTGTTACGGCGTAACTATTGGGGTTGGAGCATTTACAGCTTGGTTGAAAAAGAACTCTACCCACAGCCCAAGATATTTCTAGTTCGGCTCTGCAAGGGACTTGCGTTAATGATTTTGGGAATTCTGGCGCTAATTCCTGGGTTGCTGCGAGGAAAGCATCATTTATATCGAGCTTGTATCCGAACGGCGCAGGGAGCGGGCACAATTATGGGATTACTGGGACGCAGAACCACTTGGGTTTAGCGCTCATCTAGGCTCAGCTTAATAAAGTTCAGTGAGGGATTGTTGATGCTGCTAAAACCTGGGAGCTAACTCAGGATTTCAATCAAAGCTTAATATGTAAATCTCTCAGTGTAGATATCCTCAAAGTTGAATGCATGATTGATAAATATTGATAAGCTTAGGTGAACGAAGTTCGATGAATAAAAAATTTCTGAGGTTCCAGTGTCTTGGGAATTTGCAAAGCGTGCTGAAGCACCAGCCCAAAATCTGTTGAAAATTGGAGAGGTGCGATCGCGCAGTGGCTGCTCCATTCAAACGATTCGCTACTACGAAAGTTTGGGACTGATCCAAGCAATTGATCGAACGGCTGGCGGGTTTCGGTTGTTTGCACCGTCCACGCTCGATCGCTTGGCCTTTGTGAAGCAGGCCCAATCTTTGGGCATGAGTTTGCAAGACATCAGTGAGCTGCTGACGGTTTATGACAGTGGCAATGCTCCCTGCTCAACGGTGAAGCATAAGCTGCGAGACAAGTTGGCAGATTTGGATCGTCGCATTCAATCGCTTCAGCGGCTGCGGGACGAGTTGCAATCCCTGTTGGCGGTGGCGGATGACTTGGAACAATCCCCGGGCAATATTTGTCCGATTGTGGAGCGAGCAAGTCAGCTTCATCAGGCGATGGAGGGTGCTGCTTTGGAGGCGGAGACTGCGGCTACTCAGGGTTTAACGATCGCCCAGTCATCGATCGCCCAGTCAACCCCGCCGCCGTCTGCTGCTGCCGGTTGCTGTGCGAATCGATCGCCAAGCCCTGGCACTGAACCTTGAAGCCGATCGCGCCCTCTAAAATCTTCAGAATTGCCCGTTGCAAGCTGCCGCCAGAATGGCGCAAAAGTCATGCCCAGTCTTACTCGTGTTGCTAACCGTGCTGCTATTGGTTGGGCCGTTGGTTTAGGGCTGGGGTTGGGGTTGCCGGTGGCAATTGCGCCCGGGGCGATCGCCCGGGAAGGGCCACCCAAGACCGAGCCGGTGCAAATGTCCGTGTCGCCAGCCGTGGAAACTTCGGCTTCGGAGGCTGCGGCAGCAGCCGTCACCAGCGGCAGCGATGCACTGTCTGATCAACCCTTGGGGGATCCGGTGGCCGTGGAACTGGAGCCAACCCGCATCTTTCGGCGGACGGGCTGCTTTGGCGATCAACCCATGGCCACCGATCAGGAAATTCGCCAACAGGGCCTGACTCCGCCTAGCCTCTGGCTCACGCGGGATTTGCTGGGGGGAAAAATTGTCGATCGCTGGACGATCCACCGGGGTGATGAGCAATTGCCGCCTTGGGTGGAAGTGACGTTTAATTTGCAACCTTGGAATAATTTGGAATACCCGCGCCAATATGCCTACTTGAATGAATTTGGGCGAGTGGCCAGGGAATATGGCTTTAATGTGCGAGTTTGCAATGGCTCGGGCGATGCGCTGGCGGCCCAGTTCTGCGACTGGTCACAAATGCGGGCGGGGGTCACTTGTCCAATTTATCTGCCGGGGGGATTTTCGGCGCGGGCACGATCGCGACTGTTTTAGCGGGGTCGGTGGGTTTGGCATCAAGGCCACCCAGGCCAATGCGCGATCGCCACTCGTCTCGCAGTTGGTGCAGGACGGTTCCCGGCTCCACAAAATCCAGCAAGTCCTTGGCGAGGGTGTCGGGGCCGTCATCTCCCCAAGTGCAGCCCGCTTCGAGGGAACTGCGGGTGGTTTTGGCGATCGCTAAGCTGCCAAAGGCCGCCGCCGCCGCCTGCACCAGGGCCGCCCCCAGGTAGCCGCTGAAGCCGTCGCTGCCCGCCTGGAGCGATCGCCCGTCATTCCCGCCCAGGAAGCCGCCCCCCACCTCTCCAAGCAGCATGGCTCCCAAGCTAACCAAGCCCGTTTTCCAAAACGACTGCCAAGCCGATCTCACCAGGGGCAAGCCATAGAGCCGCGACAGCGATCGCACCAAAAACCAATCCACCAACACCGCCGCGATCGCATCCAACAGCACAAAGGGACTGAGGGCCACGATCACGGCCTTCACTTGAATGAATCGCCAAGTTTGGGTCTCCGCATCGTCGCGCAGATGGGTGAGGGTTTTTTGGGCGATGGTTTGCTGGGCCGTGCGAGCCTGCATCAGGGCATTCAGGGCCAGCAGGGCTTCCCCTTCCCGATCGATGGTGGCCAAAATGGCCGATCGCAAGGCCTCAATCTCCGGTGGGGGAGACTCCCAACCATAGGTCACCCGGCCATCGGGCCATTCTTCCCGCACTTGAATCGGAGCCGGTTCCGCCGCCGCCAGCACAATTTCATCCACGGGCAAGAACGGATCCCAGCGACGTTCAGCGGGATTGCTGGGCCGGTGGGTTGCTGGGGGCTGACCGGCCGCTTCCAACTGCATGAGCGATCGCAGCCGCTCCACAATCGCCGGCCGCTCCGTTTCGGGAAACAAATCAATTTTGTTAAAGACCAAAATCAAGGGCTTATGGGCCTGGCGCAAGGTTCGCAAGGTCGCATATTCCACCTGGGTTAAGTCGCCAGCGGTGATGAATAGGATCAAGTCCGATCGCTCGGCCACTTCCCGCGAGAGTTCGGCGCGGCTTTCTCCATCAATTTCATCCAGCCCCGGTGTGTCAATGAATTCCACCTCGATCGGGCGATCGCGCCCGGGAGGATGCCACCGCACCGATCGGGGCAAGCGCGTCAGGCCATTCAGGGGCCCCGTTTCCAGCAGGCGTTCCCCCAATAGGGCATTCAAAACGGCGGATTTGCCCCGGCTAACCAAGCCAAAGGCCGCAATCCGCACCACGAATCGATCGAGCTTGTCGAGGGCCCCCGCTAACCGATCCAAATCCGGCTGAATCAGGGCATTCCACCGTTGTGAATCGCGAGTACCCAACTGCTCGATCGCCCGTCGCAGGCTCGATCGGACGCGCTCAAATTGTTCCGACTGGGGCGCGTTCAAGGCTGTGAACTCATCCAAATCAAACTAGTCGCCCCCATTGTAGAAGCGAGGCGATCGTCTCGTTGCATTGGCTCCCGAAAATCCAGCTAGCAGGTGCAGATCGGGGCATTGCCGCCATCAGCACCACGGCCATAGGACAACTCCTTAGGAAATAGGAGTTTAAGGAATTTAAGGAATCGGAGTTTTTAGAAAATCATGGGATTGGAACGATTCAGCGGCGGATTCGCTAACACAACTAATTCAACTGGGAAACGAACGGGAGCAATAGGGTCGTGAAGTAATACACCAGGGGAGCCGTGAAAATGTAGCTGTCGGCGCGATCGAGAATGCCGCCATGGCCCGGAATCAAATTCCCGGAATCTTTGACCCCCGCGTCTCGCTTCATCAGGGACTCAATCAAATCCCCTAGCAGACTGGAAACGCCCACCAGCAGCCCCAACAAAGGCCCCGTGATGAACCACAGGGGCCAATGGCAATAGGCCGCGCCCAGAGTTCCCACCAGTGCGCTGCCCAGCGTGCCGGCCAAAGAGCCTTCCACGGTTTTCTTGGGGCTGATGTCCGAGAGGCGGGTTTTGCCCACCCATTTGCCCATGATGTAGGCCCCAATATCGGCCGCCCAAATGCAGCAAAAGGCCAGAATCGTCACCGTCAGGGCCTCGGGCCAGGCGGCCGGGTTCCAAGATTCGGGCCAGAACCCATTCAGCGGCAACCGGGCCACGGCTCCATCGTCCAAGGCCAACCCCGCCCCGACCCGCAGCCGCACCCAATAACTGGGCAAATAGCCACAGTAAAACAGGCCCATCACCGAGCTGGACAGATCGGCGATCGAGGCCATCTTGGGCATAAACAGCAAATAGAAACAAACCAGGGTGCTGGCGATCGGGACGATCGCATCGGCCACGGACGGCATCCAAGCCGAAGCGGCCACAATTGCCAAACAAGCAATGGTGACGGTTTTCACGGCGGGAACTGCCCCTTTGGCCTGCACCAGGGCGAAATATTCACCCAAACCCAGGTAGACCAACAGGCCAAACCCCGCCGTGAAATACCAGCCACCTAACACCAGCATGGTGAGGGCGATCGAGATTCCCACCACGGCACTGAAAATCCGCCGCCAGGGCCACCCTGCTAATCGATCGCCCCAACTGCGGCCGGCATTGCCCTGGGCCGCTTTTGGCAAAGCAGACTTGATCGCAGCGGAACTTGATTCACTCAAAGACATGGGACGCAACCAGCACGAGGACAGCAAGGGCGAGCGCAGCGACCAAGAACTGCGACACAGGGTTAAGGAAACGGGGAACCGAGGTTAAGTTGGCCTTAATTAAGGATAAGGCAGTGCGCCTCGGTGTTGTGTGCCGTAGCCAACTAGGGCGATCGCGCTAAATCCGTCCCTATTTCAGGTTTAGGCTGGGTGCTGGGCCTAATTGCGGCTGGCATGGCCATAGTCAATGCGGGCCCCGGCCCAAAGCAATTTCTCGCGCAGGGTGCGGTAGTAGGAATAGTTTTCCCGCAGGATCACAAACTTGGCCACGCAGTCTGCCATTCGCACATCAATCCGCTGGCCGGGCCAAAGGGAAGCCCCAAAAACACCATCCGTCCAAACTTTGGTGGCCAGCTCGTAATCCCCCAAGGGCCAAATGCTGACCACACAGCGGGGAGGCAACACGATCGGGCGGCTAGACAAACTGAGGGGGCAAATGGGGGTAACGGTGATGGCATCCAGGCCAGAATGGAGAATGGGCCCGTTGGCGGAAACGGTATAGCAGGTGGAACCGGTGGGGGTGGCCACAATTAGCCCGTCGCCGTGGTAGCGATCGACGATTTCGCCATCGATTTCCACTTCCAGCATGGTGGTCATCAGGCGATCGTTGGAAATGGGCTTCACGCAAATTTCGTTCAGGGCCAGGAAGGTTTCCCCCACCGGTTCCGTTCCCTTGTAGCTGCCATCTTCCATCGCGGCGAGGGTTTTCCCTTCAAAAACCTGCCCTTGCAACATCATCCGTTGTTGAACGGCGAAGCGATCGCTCTGGAGCCGTTCCCACACCGCTTGGGAGTTTTCAAACAGCTCAAAGGGTTCCGTTAAAAACCCCAAGTGCCCTCCCACGTTCACGGCCAAAATGGGCACTTGTTCCGGGGCCAGGTGTCGAGCAGCGGCCAACACCGTGCCATCCCCCCCCAAAACAATGGCCAGGTCGATCGGCTGGGTGACCGAAGCCAAAAACACCGGGTAGGGATTGTCCTTGGGGCCGCTGGGGCCCACGAGCGATCGCGTGCCTAGGGCATCCAGTTCCCGTGAGCAACGCTCTGCCCAGCCTTGGCTGCGAGAGTCTCCGGCTTTATAGATGATGATGACTTGTTTCAGATTCATGGCAAAGGGGGAATGATTCGGTGCAGGTCAGGGCGATCGGCCAAGAGAACGCAGAACAAGACGAGAACTTGGCCCTTGCACCATGTCTCTCTTGCACCATTTCTTTTTGTAGCGTTTCTGGCCAATGCGGAATGCTCGAATCGCACCACCATGCCACCGCAATTCAACCGTTGCGATCAGCCCCCATGATCTGGCTGCTGGCTGAGCTGCTGGCTAAGTTAGCTGCTGAATTAGCTGCTGGGTTCAGCCCTTGGTTGATTAGCCCTTTGATTAGCCCTTGATGAGTCTCTGATTCGCCCCGATCGGGATCAAGCCTGCTGAATCCAAACTGATACCGATCCCCCGGCACAGCGGAACTCACCCCAGCCCCACTCATTGGTGTAAACCAGTTCCTTCACATGATCCGTTAGGTCATAGAACGTGGCGTTCGATTGTCCCGTTTCCATCCAAAGGCTGCTGGGGCCGCCGTTGCTCAACACCACCGCCATGCTCAGGGGATGAGTGGCATCGCCTAACCGAGTCCAGCCGATCGTGTTGCTGCCGGAGAAGTAGTCATACTGCGGCCCCCAACCAAAGCGCCGACGGGCATACAGAAACTTATCCAACAGCCAATTGTGTTTGGACAGCGAAACGGTATGTTGATGGCCATCCCGTCCCCGATCGGTATATTCCGCACCGTAATAGTCCCCGTAGAACACACAGGGATAGCCCTCCCGCCGCAGCAAAATGATCGCGTAGGCAAGGGGTTTAAACCAAGCTTCCACAGGCGATTCCAGGGCTTGCAGGGGTTGGCTATCGTGGTTGTCCACAAAGGTGACGGCCAAGGTGGGCTGCTGTTGCATCAGGGTGTGATCGAGAATGGTGCGCAGGTCATAGGCGCTGCCCGATCGACTGGCTTGATGGAAGTTGTAGTGCAACGGCACGTCAAACAGCGACATCCGCCCCTCCGTGGCCGCCAAATACCGATGCAGGGCCTCCACGTCGTTTTCCCAATATTCCCCCACCGCAAACAGCTTTCGATGGGGACAGTGACGGCGCACCGCATCGAGCCACTCATTGAAAAAGCTCGATCGAATGTGTTTCACCGCATCCAACCGAAACCCATCCGTGCCCAGGGTGTCTTGGATCCATTGGCCCCAATGCACCAGCTCCTGGCGCACCTCCGGGTGATTCGTATCCAAATCGCAAGCCATCAAAAAGTCATAGTCGCCATAGCGATGGCTCACTTCCGACTCAAAGGTTTTGGGACTGAGGCGATAAATGGCGCGATCGTCCGGATCGTTGGCATTGTGGTTCACCGAATCAAAACAGCGGGCATCCCACTTCATGGCCGAGTAGCGATCGCCCCGACCGGGAAAGGTGAACTTCGACCAAATGCTAATTTCCCGGGCCGCTCCCAACTCCCAATTGCGGTTATCGCTGGCGACGGGCGTGGCCCACACCGTTTCCGTGGCATCGCCCCCGTTTTTGTGATTAAACACCGTGTCCAAATAAACCTGCAAACCCGCTGCCCGCGAAGCTTTCACGGCCGCGATCAGCTCTTCTTTAGTGCCATATTTGGTGCGAATAGTGCCTTTTTGGTCAAACTCGCCTAAATCAAACAGGTCATAGGTGCCGTAGCCCACATCAGAACTGCTGGTGCCCTTATAAACCGGCGGTAACCAAAGGGCTGTGATCCCTTTTGCGGCCAACTCCCGAGCTTGATCCTGCACCTGACCCCAAAGGGAGCCATCGGCGGGGCAGTACCACTCGAAGTACTGCATGATGACACCGTTTGTTTCTACCATGACCGTTCTCTCCGCTTCCTGGGCTGGCCCTTATCCATGACTGTAGGCCGATCGCCCAGAACTCAGCCCGGTAGTTTGCACAAACTTAAACTCTTTCAGAAAGGGGGCTATTGCACGGATTGGTCGCGATGGCGTTGAGGGGGATGGTGGTGGGTTGGGTGTCGGCAAGCGGTTCCGAGAAAGTACCAGCAACCTAGCTGACGGCAGCCACAGCCTGGGAGAGGGCCGGGCTGGGAATGTCTTGATGCATCGGGATTTCGATGTGAAACGCCGTACCACGCCCCACTTGCGAATCAAACCAGAGCCGACCTCGATGGGTTTGATGAATCACCTGGTGACTGATTGAAAGCCCCAAACCTGTACCTTTGCCCACGGGTTTTGAAGTCACAAAGGAATTGAACACTTGGCTCTGCAAATGGTCAGGAATGCCACTGCCGTTATCGGCGATCGTGATCCGAATCAGCCGTCCTTCACAGAGGCGTGTTTGAATCCGAATAATGCCAGGATTTTCCCGAATTTCATCAAAAGTCCAACCGGATTGAGATTCCTCGATCGCGTCGATCGCATTGCTCAAAAGGTTCATGAACACCTGATTCAGAGGCCCTAAACAGCATTCCACCAAGGGCAAATCCGCATATTCTCGCAATACTTGAATTTCTGGCCGCTCGCTGGAAGCCTTAATGCGATGGTTCAAGATAATTAAGGTGCTGTCGAGGCCCTCATGGATATTGGTGACCTGAAAATCGTTGTCATTGGCTCGCGAGAAAGATCGGAGCGATCGCACGATATCTCGTACACGCTCGGATCCCAACCGCATCGATCGCACCATTTGGGTCAAATCATCTAACAGAAAATCAGGATCAACTTCCTCCAACACCTCTTGTAACTCTTCTGGCACTTCAGGAAAGTAATGTTGATAGCTGCGAATAATGCGGCCCAAATCCTGAACATAGTGGCCCAGGTGTTCCACATTGCCGGAAATAAAGCTAATGGGATTATTAATTTCGTGGGCTACCCCTGCCAGCATTTGCCCAACCGCCGCCATTTTTTCGCTTTGAATCACCTGAAGTTGGGTATCTTTCAGTTGATTCAGGGTATTTTGCAAAGAGCTAAGCGAGGTTTCCAATTGCCGATACATGGCTTGGAAAGCATCTTGCAAAAGATCAATCTCATCGAGTCCCAGGGTGGGATCAATCGCAGTAGCAGGCTTGGTTGCCAAGGCTGCGGAAGGGTCGATCGCCCCCACCTTGTCCGCTCCTGCGCCGGGAAAGGGCGGCGCGGCGCTGGCTAAGGTAGCCATCGGGGCGATCGATTCGGGCGATCGCGCCGACTCCGGCCCCTTGGGATTGCTGGGGATGCCACCTGCCGGGGGCGATGTTTCCTCTTCATTGGTAATTCCGCTGGAAAGCAGCGCCATTTGGCTGCTGTGAACCAGTTCCCGGCAGCCATCAATCATGGGCTTCAAGCGCTGATTCAACCGGTGTACGAAAAACCAAATGCTGCCCAGCAGCACCAAACTAGCCACCAAGCTGGTTCCCAAGGCCGTTTGGAAAATGGGGGCAAACAGTCGGCGGCGCGGCACCACTGCCACCATCATCCAGTCCGTTCCCGCGATCGGGCGATAGGCCAAAAACTCAGCGGGAGTTGTCCGAAAACCCAACCGAGATTGGCGAATTTTGGGCCAAATTCGTTCCAAGGAGGGAATTTTCTGGTAGCTCGATAGGCCCGTGGCCCGCTGCGGATCCGGTGGATAGGCCAGCAGTTCCCCCTCATAACTCAGCAGTACGAAATAGCCGTCCTGTCCCAGCACCGGCCGCGCCAAACGTTCACTGAGATTGGTGATGTCAATATCAACTACCGTGGATCCCACCTTGTGGCGATCGCGACTGCGCACCGGACTCAGCAGCGTCACCAGCACCTGTTGATTCCAGCGGTAGGGCTTGAGCCACCGTGGCTCCGCTGCACTTGCCTCCTTGGGAGACACCAGGCGAGCTTCCGAAGGGGTCAGCCGCTCCGTCAGGGATTCGGCGCGATCGAGTTGGGCCAAGTGATCGGGGGTTGAAGGCGTGGCTGTGGGCGATGGAGTGGAAGGGGGAATGCCATCGCGGATCAACACATAGGGCGGAGCCAGCCGCTTATGGATCATGCTTGGCTCCGAAAAAGCGGTTTTCGGTTCCGACACCGTGGATCGAGGGCTAGCGGGCGTGGGCTGCGATCGCCCCAGTTCCGAAACCCGGTTTACCAACCGCTGCGGCACGATCGAATAATACGGATCGAACTGCTCCCTGCCCTTCAGCAGGGCAAACGGTTCCTGTTGCAACCCCAAGCCCGCCACCAGAGGCGGCCGGTTTTTCAAAAATTCCAAAATAATCTGTTCACAGCTTTGGGCGATCGCCGCCTCATCCTGGCCCAGTCGGCTGACCTCATAGACAGCAACCCCGAACCCATCCGCAAATTCTTCCACCTGCTTCAGATCGCTTTCGAGGCCTTGCACCTCAATCCTCAGGGTTTTTTGAATCTCATCAACCGTCTGATCCTTCAGCAGGTTGTAAGTAATCCCGGTCATGATGCCCAGCGTTGACAAAATGCCCAGCATCGTCCACAAGAGCATCTGAGCACCAATGGAAGAAAGCCTCGTGGCCTTCAGAATCAGTAGCAGTTCAAAGACACGATGTCTCATGTGTTGACATCCTCCCTGTCCTAAAGGAGCGTGGATTCCGGCCCTAGGCAAACAACCGAAGTTGCTCGACTAGACCACGGGTTGACGCTTCATCGGCTGCCACCAGCGAACTGGATTTACGCTGGCCTCCACGTCCGTTTTGAGTCTCGGACTGCCCGCCCGCGACTTGGATATTGATTGCGGCATTCACATCGCGATCATGTACCGCACCACAGTGCATACACGTCCACTCGCGTACATCAAGGGGTTTCTTGCCGCCCAATTGACCACAAGATGAACAACGCTGGCTAGTCGGTTCCCATCGGCTAATCACCTGGAAATCCCGCCCGTAGCGGATCGACTTGCCCTCGATCATTTGACGGAAGCTGTACCAGCCAGCATCCGAAATTGCCCGCGCCAACTTGCGATTTTTCACCATGCCCGACACATTCAAATCTTCCAGAACGATCGCTTGGTTCTCGCGAACGATTCGGGTTGATAACTTGTGCAGGAAGTCGGTTCGTTGATCCTTGATGCGGGCGTGAATCCGGGCCACCTTGCGGCGGGCTAGATATCGGCGCTTGCTGCCCTTAACCTTGCGGCTGAGGGATTTTTGAGCACGGCGCAATCGCTTGAGGGATTTGGCTAGAGGCTTGGGACTTCGTACCTTTTCACCCGTGGACAGAGTGGCAAAGGTGGTCAATCCTAAGTCGATGCCAACTCCATTGTTGATAGCCTTCAGAGCGATCGGATCCACTTCACAGACAAACGATGCAAAGTAGTGATCGGCTGCATCCTTGATGATCGTCACTGATGATGGATCCGATGGCAGTTCTCTTGACCACTTGACCCGCACACAACCGATCTTGGCTAAGTAAACCGAGTTGGGTTTAACCGAAAAACCGTTAGTTGTGAAGCGAATGGATTGAGTTGAGTGTTTCTTTTTGAACTTCGGAAACCCAACCTTGCGGCCTTTCCGCTCACCCTTCAAGCTTTTGAAGAAGTTACGAAAAGCCAGATGGGCATCTTGCAAGGATTGAACTAACGGTACAGATGCAACTTCCGATAGCCATTCACGTTCAACGGTTAGCTTGGCTTGGGTAATCACCCGTTTCTGAATTTCAGTATCGCTAACTTTCTCCCCTTGCTGATAGAGGTCTTGACGCAATCGAATTGCATCGTTGTAGACCACACGAGCACAACCGAACGTCTTCGCCAGCATTAATCTTTGCAGGCGATTGGGATAAATTCGGTAGCGAAATCGTGCTCTCATAACTAACATTATAAGTGGGGTTGATCGAAAAAGCCGCCCTAGAAGGGCGGGGCTTGTACCCTTTCTTTTGGTCAATGACATGACCATCACTGCAAAACCAGGTAATCTCGGGGTGCGATGGCATTACAACGCCTCGGCTCTCTCAACAACTACATATTTCCTATATCTCAATCGAACTTTGCAGATTCAGGAGACTTCAGAACTTTCTGACCCATTTCATCCTAATGACCTCATCCCAATGACGGACTTTTGATGAAATTTCGGCTAAATTTATCCCAAAAAATGCATCTTTGGCGACAATTAGCGACAAAACAGACCATTGGCAACTGAATAATAAACCCAATGATTTAGGTTTTTTCTCGATTGCCATTGTGAAGGGTGACGCAATGATGGTCAGGACAGAAATTGCCTAATGCTAATTCGCTAGGCCTTTCTGCAAATTGACTAAAACCAAAAAGAATTATTGAGAAATGACTGCATTTTTGAATCATCTCTTAAATTAATCATTTTTGAAATTAGTCTTTTTTGAAATTATTGGTTCACTCTGAATTTACTCCTAAATTTACTCCTCATCAAACTTCCTCAAGATTGACGAATTGATCCCGAGGACTGGTGCAATTGACTGTTGCCTGAAAACCACCGAGTTAGGGCATTAGCTAAACGGTCTGGAATGCACCCATGGGGAGTAGAAAGGCCAATTTGATTTATCCAAAATTCCCCTTAGCTTAGGAGATCACCTGGCCTGATCTTGTATTCAAGACTACCGTATTCCGATGATGGTGCTTGGGATTCGCGCCCCAGGTTTCACAAGGTCTTGCGCAAAGGATGCCTGAAAAGCCAGAGTTGGCAGCGAGAAAACGGACTACCTTTGCTGAGTCAACTTCGCTGATTCAACATTGACGATTGGGTTTTGAAGTCCCGATCGACCGCCCGACCGACCGCCCCAACATTTCCCTCTGAGCGCCCTCGGGCATCCTGAGGGGATGGGCGAAACAGCCAAATCGGCGACCTTGTGGGTGGCATCGATCGACGAAGACAAGGGACTTAAGCCCCTTGCCCTGATGGCTACTAGCCCCTTGGCAAGTGCCCCAAGTTACTGCTCAGGCATCCTCTTAGAGCATCCTATTGAGCCGGTGGTGCAGCATCGGGAGGATTAAATCGATAACCAACTCCGCGCACCGTTTGGATAATTTGGGTTTTCGCTCCTGCACTTTCCATCTTTTTGCGAATTTGACCAATGTGAACATCAACAACCCGCTGGTCGCCCACATAGTCGTAATCCCAAACTCTTTGCAAAAGTTCTTGGCGATTCCAGACCCGTCCTGGATGATTGGCCAAAAAATGCAAAATATTGAACTCTAAGGCCGTTAGGGTAATTAATTGATCATCAAGGGTGACTTCGTGGCGTTCCGGATCGATGATTAAGCTGCCAAAATTAAGGGAAGGTTGCGGTAAATCACGCGGAGAATTGCCCCGCCCCCGCTTGAGAATGGCACTAACGCGCACCCCTAATTCCATCAAGCTAAAGGGTTTTGTCAGGTAATCATCTGCCCCTTGGCGAAACCCTTTAATTTTATCGGCTTCATCGGAACGACTGGTGAGCATCAAAACGTAGACACCCGTTTTGGCTTGCATTTCCCGACACAGTTCGTACCCCGTTGCATCCGGTAGATTGACATCCAAAATCACCAGATCGGGTTGAAACTTTTCAAAGAGCGCTAAGGCCGTCTTCCCGTCAGGAGCCGACTCCATTTGATATTGCTGCTTGCTTAAGAAGCGATGGATCAACTTTCGGATCGCTGGATCGTCATCCACAACCAGCAGCTTTGGAGGCGTGTCAGTCATCGCTTTGAAGCCAAGATAATCGGCAGAGAAATATTATGGGGCCATTGGGGGTGCGACGGTCATCGCGGGGTGGAGATTTGGGTAGCTGTGATGAACCCAAATAAATAGGGGCTGCTCAATTGTGCCCCTTTCACTCAATCAGGTGCAAATCGTTGTCCAACGATCCAACTAAAATTTGTCCAAATTTGTCCAAATAGGATGATTGTCCAAATCATTTGCGGGGCTGATTGGGGTTGCACGCCAGTTTATTGACCCTTTCTACGGGGATCAGGGATCAACCGGATGTGACCAAACGCATTTCTAGCTTATTTGGGCGCTTGATTGCTTGTGGGGGAGTGTTTAGGAAAGTTTTGGACAGTTGGCTGCATGTTATTGCGCGTATTCTATCAAACCGGCACTATTTCACTAACGGTTGTGGCGATTCGCTTTTGACCAACGGATGATTGGCAATTGACGGGCCATCATCCCAAACCCTTGGGAGCTGACTGGTGCAAGGTTTTGGCCCAGGGATCCGACTGGTCTGGCGCAGTGGGTCGATTCCTATAGATCCGGATAGATCCGGACAGATCCCGTAGATCCGGCTGCAGATTCGGCTGATCTGGCGCAAGGCTTGGGGGGGGAGGGACTGGCTCAATGATGAGGACTTGTTGCCAATCCGAACTGCTCAGGTGCCGGTTGCTTAGAATTTAGACTAGATTTAAATAGTGTTTTCACGGTATTAGGGCGATCGCCAAGTGCCGCGATCATGCAGTGATCACTAAAACAGTACTGAACAGATAGCGTCGAAGGCGCTGTTTCACTCGATCGCCGCCAAGAGACTAGCCCCACCCAACGCATGAGCAACCCGAACCCCTACGAACAGCTTGGCGTGACCGAGGATGCGTCTTTTGATGAGATTCAATCGGCGCGCAATCGGCTCCTCAAGGAACATGAAACAGACCGCCAACGGATGGAAGCGGTTGAAATGGCCTATGACGCAGTGTTGATGGATCGGCTGCGGCTGCGGCAGGAGGGACGAATTAAAGTCCCCGATCGAATTCGGTTTGCGGAACAGGACGATCGCCCTGCGCCGGCCGCCCCCCAGCCCAGCCAGCCGCCGCAACTGCCCAATTGGTTAGCGGGGTCGATCGATCAGCCCACCCGTACCGATTGGATCCAGGCTGGCGGCACATTTTCGGTGCTGTTGGTGCTGGGGTTATTGAACCCTGGTGGTGATGGTGCGCTGCTGCAATTGGTGCTGGCGATCGGGGCAGGGGCCAGCTTGTTTTTCCTCAATCGCAAGGAGCGGCGCTTTGGCCGAGCGGTGTTGCTGACGCTGCTGGGGCTGATTGGCGGTCTGATTTTGGGTTCGTTGATCACGGGTCTGATTCCGCCTGTGGTTGGCCTGCGCACGGAGCAGTTGGTGGCGGTGGTGACGCTGATTACCCTTTGGCTTACCAGTTGCTTGCTGCGATGAGCAGGGCGATCGCCATTGCAGACAAGGGCCAAGACTCGGAATTCAAGAGCAAAATTTAATTTAAGGGCACAATTCAAGGCAAACGGCAACAATCAAGAACTAAAGCTTGAAAGTTAGAGCCAAGCCTTGAAAGCCCAAAATGCCCAGCGATCAACAGTTATCTTTGATCGCTGGGCATTTGCCGTTCAGAGGGGTTGTTTTCTGGTTATTTCACGGAACGCTCCCCTAGTTGCTAACCTCGCGCACCGTGAGTTGATAGCGTCCTCGCCCTTGGGGATCGTAGGCATTGACGATGATCCGGTAGGTTCCGGTGCTGGGCAACTGCACCACGAGAGCGGCGTTGGTGTTGGTGTCGCTGATGTCGTCGGCATCGGCCAGTTTTTCATCTTGGGGATCCGCCACCATGAGGTAGGGATCAAAGTCATTGCTCTCCAGCAGGATTTCAATTCGTTGGCCGGCCCGCCCATTGAATCGATATTCCTGGTAGGGGCTGTTGTCGGATTGCAGACGGGGCGAACTGGCGGTTAGGCTGCCGGCATCTTGCAGGATGAGGGAGCCGGCCTGTTGTGTACCGGGCTGTGTACCGGGCTGCGTGCCGGGGTTGGTGGCGGCGGGGCCACCCGATCGCGCCCGCAGGGTATAGCGTCCTTGTTGGTTGGTGGCGGCGGTGTTCACAAACACGGTGTACAGACCGCTGCTGGGCAGGGTGGCGGTGACGCGGGCGTTGGTTTGGCCGCCGCTGTCGTCGTCCTGGGCTAGCTCTTCTCCTTCGGGATTGAGCACGATCAGGTAAGCATCGAAGTCGCCGCTGGCCAGGTCGATCGTGACTTGGTTGCCCGCTTCGCCCGTGAAGGTGTAGATGTCGTAGAGGGTTTGGTCTTGGCTCAAAACCCGATCGCCCTCGGCCAGTTCGCCGGCCAGGGGCTGATTATTCAGAGCCAGAGTGGTGACGGGGATGGAGGGACGCAAATCTCCCGATCGCGCCTTGGCCAGGAAGTCCAACACGCGATCGGTGGAGATGGCAAAGCCAATGCCGATGTTGCCACCGCCGTCGCGATCAACATAGATCGAAGTGTTGACCCCAATCAGTTGCCCTTTGCTGTTCAGGAGTGGGCCGCCGGAGTTACCGGGGTTGATGGCCGCGTCGGTTTGAATTAGCCCTTCAATGTTGTCCAGGCGGCTGACAATGCCCACGGTGAAGGTGTTTTGGAATTTGCCAAAGGGATTCCCGATCGCGAAGGCTCGCTGCCCCACTTCCACGGAACCGGGCGGCGCAATGGGCACCACCGGCAACCCACTCGCCCCCCGCAGTTTCAGCATGGCGAGGTCTAGGCTGCCTTCCGCAAATCCCAGAATATCCGCCTCAAATTTTTGACCATCGGCCAACACCACAGTCACGGGGCTGGCGGCATCATCCACCACATGGGCGTTGGTCAGAATCAGGCCATCGGCGCTAACGATGCTGCCGCTGCCGGTGCTGCTGCTGGTTTCGATCGACACAACGGCGGGGCTGGCGGTGCGATAAACCCGCACGTTCACCTCTTCATCACTGTTGCCTTGGGCCCGGTGACCGGGAACCACGGGGCGCAACGGCTCGATCGACTCGTTCGCCGGGCCTAGCCGTCCTGCGTCGGGGGGCATTTGCCGCGCTGCAACGGGACTGGCCGCCCAGCCAATGGAGCCGATCGAGAGGAGGATCATTCCTCCCAGCCCCCAGAGGGCATGGGGAAGCCGATATGGCGGCATAGGCTGCGATCGCTGATTGATACTCATGGCCCCAAACCCTTCTGCAACGATGGTCACAACGTGGTCACAACAAAACCGCCAGCGCCGGGCCCCACTGGTGGGTGCGCTGGCGTTGGCATTGTACTTTTCTTGAACTTAGCAGACCGATCGGGAGATACCGATGCGATCGCAGACAAATCCTGTCTTGGTTTCTGTCTTAGCGGCTCGCTGGGTTGGCGGTTGGAAGCTGAAGAACGTGAGGTTAATCAACCGAAAATTCACTCAGGAACGGGGCCCAAAGGGGGCTAGTCCCGATCGCCATTGGTCGATCGCCTGAGCCAAGGCGGGCCGCACCTGCTGCCAAACACCCGCCCAATCTCGGGGTTGGAGCTGACGAAACAACCGAGCCGTGGGATACCAAGGGCAATCAGTGCGATCGAGCATCCAGCGCCAATTGGGCATCTGTGGCAACAAAATCCAGGTGGGCAAGCCCAGGCCGCCTGCCAAGTGGGTGACAGAGGTGTCAACACAAATCACCAAATCCATTTGGGCCGCGAGGGCGGCGGTGTCGGCAAAATCCCGGAGCCGATCGTGCCAGGCCTGGACTTGCGGAAATTGGGCGATCGCCCCGGCATCATGCCCCACTTGCAAGCTATGCAGTTGCACCTCCGGGCAATTCAGATGCTCCACAAATTGGGCTAGGGGAATCGATCGATTGTGATAGTCCCGGCGGCCGTCGCGATTGGCTTGGTAACCACTGGCCCAGGCAATGCCCACATGGAGTCGATCGCGCCGAAAGGTAAATTCCTGCTCTGGTCGCCAGTCCGTGGCCTGGGCTGACAGGTAAGGAATCGATCGGGGAATGGCCGCCAAGCTGGGCGTGAACACCTTGGGCAGGCTCAGGAAGGAAATTTGCCAATCAAAGGCCGGCAGGGCCGCCCCTTGAACCACCACTTGCGCCACCCCTGGCAGGGCCGCCAAAATTCGGGCCGTGGGCTGCGGCGACTCCACCACCACCCTCGCGCCCCGAGCCGCCAACAGGGGCAAATATCGCGCCAAGTGCAAAATATCGCCCAAACCACACTGGGCATAGACCAAGATGGTTTGCCCCGCGATCGGCTCCCCATTCCAGGCCGGTTGCTGGAAGGGCCGCCGGGGCAAAACGTTGGGCCAGCGCCATTCAAATTCCGCAAAGCCCCGTTCATAGTCGCCTTGGTGTAACCAAAGGTTGGCCCGTCCCCAGTGAACATCCGCTTCATCGGGTTGATGGCGGAGGGCGGCTTCGTAGCAGTCGGCGGCGGCGGCCAATTCCGCTAGCTCAAAGTGGCAATTCCCGATCGCCCCCAGGGCCCGCGCCTGCACACCGGGATCGGGCGGAGCCAGGGTCAGTCCCCGTTGGTGGGCGGCGATCGCCTCCCGAAATTCTTGGCGATAAAAACAAACCCGTCCCAACTGGAACCAAGCACCGGGATAGTGAGGATCCAATGCCAACGATCGCTGAACCGCCGCATAGGCCAGCTCAGGATCGTCCCCAGCTTCGCGATCGAGCGCAATCCAACTTTGCAGCAGGTGGGCCAGGGCGCGATCGGGGTTGCGTTGCAAGGCCTGCTCGATCGCCGCCGCCGCTTCCGGCCACCGACATTGCTGGCAAAGACTTTGGGCCAGGTAAAGATGCAAGTCCGGTAGCTCAGGATTAGCCTGAATGGCTTGCTGATAGTGCTCGGTGGCCGTTGCCCAATCCTGTTGTTGCAGGGCAGTGGTGCCCCGATTAGCCCAGACTTCTGCCCAATCGGGTCGATAGTGCAAGGCCCAGCCATAGGCGCGATCGGCCGCAGCCCACTGCCCTTGCCCCTGCAAACCATTGCCCAACCAGCGGTAAGGCTCTGGCCGATCGGGAATCAGCCGAATGGCCCGACGGGCCTGCTCGATCGCCCCTTGGGCCTGGCCCTGTCGCCAAGCCGCCTCGGCCGCCGCCAAAGCCTGGTCAAACTCCGTCACCAGCATTTTCAAGGCGATCGGGGGTGCAGTTTTGGGGGTGATTGCTCCGATCGTTTCTTCCTGTCTGGGGGCTGTGGTTTCGCCTGCTTGCATGGATCTCCTCGCATCTCCTCGCATCTGCCCGCGTTTGGCTGCTGACAACCGGGCTGGCTCAATCTAGTGGGTTCAGTCGGGCTGGTTCAATCGGGCTGACTGAATTTGAATGTTGGGATTTGGGGGCTGGAATCTGGCGAATGGAATCTATGGAATCTGACTGATGGAATTTGGCTGATGACACCTGCTCCAGGTCACGGTTTAGGGCCTGGGTTTCCGGATCCCGCTGCAATCTCGGCCGCCGGAACTCGCGATCGGGTCAGCCATCCGGTGTTTAATTGAACCCGGTTTGCATAACCCGATCCCCCTGAGATCAATCTTTCAAAACTTCACAGGAGTTTGACCCATGAGCCAGCTCGATCCCGCAACCATCATGAAGCAACAAGTGGCCCGGGCCGCCGTGGCCCGCGTCAAGTCGGGAACCGTCGTGGGGTTGGGCAGCGGCTCAACGGCGGCCTTTGCGATCGAATATTTGGGCGATCGGCTCAAGTCCGGTGAACTCACCGACATCATCGGCGTGCCCACGTCGTTCCAGTCGGAAGTGCTGGCCAAGCAGTTTGGCATTCCCTTGGCCACGCCCAACGATGTGGATCGGATTGATGTGGCGATCGACGGGGCCGACGAAGTGGATCCGCAAAAGAACCTGATCAAGGGCGGCGGCGCGGCCCACACCCGGGAAAAAATTGTGGACTGCTTGGCAGCGGAATTTATTGTGGTGGTGGATGCCAGCAAATTGGTCGATCGGCTGGGAACCACCTTCCTGTTGCCCATGGAAGTGTTGCCCATGGCTCTGGAACCGGTGAAGCGGGCGATCGTCGCCCTGGGTGGTGAGCCGCAATTGCGGATGGCCGTCAAAAAAGCCGGCCCCGTGGTGACGGATCAGGGCAACTTGGTTCTGGATGTGAAGTTCCCCAACGGCATTGACGATCCCGCCACCTTGGAAAAAGCCCTGAATAACATTCCCGGAGTCCTGGAAAACGGCCTGTTTGTGGGAACCACAGACTGCGTGCTGATTGGGGAAATTGTGGACGGGGAACCGCAAGTCCGCCAAATGTAGGATGAATGCCGTCTGGGCTAGATCGGGGTGGGTAATGCCCACCCTGCTAGTGAGTCAAGGTCTAACTGAATGCCCGACTCAGTAACTGGCTGAATCTCTGCCCCATCGCTAACCAATTCATAGAAATTCATTAGCCGCTGAACAACACTCGAACGATTGAAGGGCCCGCGATCGCCATCATGGTCAATTCTGTCGGTCAAAATCTTTGCCAATTGCAGGATAGAAAGATGATTAAATATCTGTGCGATCGCTAATTACTCCTAAGTTGGGTCTTGTGCGCGATCCTTGCCCGAATGTCTACCTGTTTCGGTCATTCGGCAGAATGACAATCCAGTCAAAATTGAGCGCAGAGTGAAGCGCAGGGTTGAGTGCCAATGCCATCTGCAACCACTCAACGCAAGAGATCATGGCTCCTCAATTTTGCTCTCCCCCTCGCACGTTTAAGCCCATGGTGCAAGCTCACACGCGAATGTTGGATCGTTCAGTTCCCCAAGCCGTAAAAGCCGCAGTCATGGTCATTGGCGGCGCAGAAGACAAGATTCACGGTCGTGAAATTCTGCACGCCTTCTTTCAGCGATCGGGCGGAACCGGTGCCAGAATCGCCATCATTCCGAGTGCTTCGCGGGAGCCATCGGTGATTGGCAGCAAGTACCGCATGATTTTCGAGAGCATGGGAGCCGAGTCGATCGAAATTCTTGATGTGCGCGATCGCGACCAAGGCTCCAACGAAAGCTATCTGGAATATGTCTACAGTTGTACGGGCGTGTTCATGACCGGCGGCGATCAGTTGCGGCTGTGTGGCCTGCTGGCGGAAACGCGGCTGATGGAAAGCATTCTGGAGCGGGTGCGGCGACGGGAAATTTCCCTGGCCGGAACCAGTGCCGGGGCGGCGGTGATGGGCCACCACATGATCGCGGGCGGTGGCTCAGGCGAGTCCCCCAATCGATCGCTGGTGGATATGGCCACGGGTTTTGGTGTGTTGCCCCATGTGATTGTGGATCAGCACTTCCACAACCGAAATCGGATGGCGCGGCTCTTGAGCGCTGTGTCCTTGCACCCCGATCGCCTGGGCATTGGTATTGATGAAGATACCTGCGCCTGTTTTGAGGATGACGGTTCGATCGAAGTGCTTGGTAAAGGCACGGTCACCATCATTGACCCGGGCGACATCACCTACACCAATCAATCCCTAGTGGGAGCCAACGATCCCGTTAGTCTGCATCACCTCCGCCTGCATGTGCTCAGCTACGGCGATCGATACTCAATTCCCATGCGGCGTGTGGTCAGCACCGGGCAACCGCGCTAGTCGTTAAACCATTTCCGTGATCTTTCGTGATCTAACGACTCTCGCGCTCCTGGGCTAAGCCAACCGAAAGAGCACTGTTCAAAACCACAAAACCCAGCCTCAGTGATGCACCGGGGCTGGGTTTTGCGTTTGAGCTTTGAAATCTTGACCCGATCGCGCGAACCGGCAATGAACGGGCAGCGAATTGAGAATCGAGGATTGAGCCGATCGGCGCTGGGCTAGCCACCGATGAAATCGGCAAACGCTGTTCCAGGTTGCCTACTTATCGGCCCCTTGCAACCGCAGCAACAGGAAACCACCGCCCAAGCCAATCAAAATCAAGGTGAATGCCAAAAAAGCCGTGCTAAAAATTTCGCCGCTCATGGTGTTATTTCGGTTTCGGTAACGTGCCTCGCCATTGTATCAACGCGCGTAGGACTGGGACTCGAATTGAGACTCGAATTACGGCTTGCATGGCGGCTTGCATGGCGGCTTGAATCGTGGCCCGAATTGCGGCCCGAATTGAGACTTGGATTCAGCCCTTTACTGGTCTTCCCCGCGAGCCAACTGGTGGCCTGGCTGGCCACCCAACCCAGCCAAACTTACGGTGCGCTGCGAATCAACAGAGCGGTGCTTTCCTTTTGGGTTGCCAAAATAGTGCCCTGCAAGCGAGCGTTTTCCAAGCGGGCATTCGCCACATTTGCCCCATGCAACTTGGCAAACCGCAAATCGGCATTGGTCAGGTTGGCCCCGGCCAAGTCAGCCCCTTCCAAGCTGGCGCGGCTGAGGGAAGCGTTGTGTAAATTCGCATCCCGCAAATTAATCCCCGCCACATCCATCGGCACATCCATGTTGCCGTAGCTGGCCTGTTGCCACCGCAGCAACCCGGCCATGGTCTGGCGAGCATTGTTCAGGTTGGCCCCAGCTAACTGGGCCCCTTCCATGTTGGCTCCCAACAAGTTGGCATCCTGGAGATTGGCCGAGCGCAAATCTGCCAACACCAATCCCACCAGGGTCAAATCCGCCTGTTGCAGGTTGGCTTGGGCGAGCTTAACTGCGTGCATCCGCGCCTCGATCGCGCTGGCTCGGCTCAAATTAGCGGCCGTCAAGTCCGTGCGCCACAGTTTGGCTCCATTCAAATTCGCCCCTTGCAGGTTAGCCCCAGCCAGATCAAGATCAGACAGGTCAGCACCACTCAGGTCACAATTTGCGCAACTTTTGGTTTCCAGCAGTTGGCGCACATGGGCAGGGTTTTCCGCAACGCTCGGGAGCGCCGTCACTGCCAATGTGCTGGCGAAGAATGCAACGCCCGCCACTACTTTCGTCAACACTTGAACTGAATTCATTGCGCCTTCCCCTCGTTCAACCTGCCTCTAATATCTAGGATAAATTGGGTGGGGGCGGTGACCGCTTGCTGTTGCGGAATGCGATCGTTACGCTTTAATACGCCGGCCGCCATTACAGAGCAATGGTGATCTCGATCGCACATCCCATCAAATACCCTTGGTTTCCATTGACTCGCGAAATTGTGCGGCAAAAAATCGCGATGTGACAGTTTCTGAACCAGATAAATCAACGGTTCCAGGCTTTAGTTCGGAAATCCGTCCCTACAACCGAAAATCGATTCAGCAGTCGATCGCGCCGATCATCACCACCTCGCTCGATCAAAGCAACTCAACGCTTGCGGGGATCAATTTTGTTAGGATCTGCTGAGAAAAATGACTCTGCTCCAGTAAGAACCCTATTGATTTATCCTGCATTTCAAATTCAGATTTACAGAATGTAAAGAATCGATTGTTGTTTTCACGCAACTATGATCGATTGGGTTAAACGTTGTTGCCGACTTTCAACTATTGATCTGAGTGTCGATACTAAGTGTCGATTTGAGTATTGATTACGATCGCGGATCAAGTGCCGACTTAGCGATCGACCCCATATCCACCCGATATTCACATCCCAGCGATCGGGTCTGGGCCAAAGTATTGCTTAAAGGTC
The DNA here is from genome assembly GCF_055193175.1 of Limnothrix sp. CMB-01. Lineage (NCBI taxonomy): Bacteria > Bacillati > Cyanobacteriota > Cyanophyceae > Pseudanabaenales > Pseudanabaenaceae > Limnothrix > Limnothrix sp. CMB-01. The sequence goes on along the minus strand of NZ_CM143720.1, from coordinate 3,507,506 downwards.
AATTGGAATATTGGCTAGAGTCTGCATTGGAGAAACATCAAGTTTCGATGAAGATTCTTGACAGTTGCGCAACAATAGCTGACTGCCTTGGCCCATGGTTCTGTTACGGTCTGCCCCAAGGGCGGTAGGCTAAATGCGGGCGATCGCCCCTAGCGTCTTCCTGGCGACTGAACCGTGACTAAGCTGATTATTCAGATTCCCTGCTTCAACGAAGAAGAAACCCTGGGCATTACGCTCCAAGCCTTGCCCCGCGAGGTGCCCGGCTGCGATGTGGTGGAGTGGTTGGTGATTGATGATGGCAGCGTCGATCGCACCGCTGAGGTGGCTTTGGCCCATGGGGTAGACCACGTTGTGCGACTGTCCACCAATCAGGGACTGGCAAAGGCGTTCATGGCCGGTTTGGATGCTTGCCTGAAGGCCGGAGCAGACATCATCGTTAATACCGATGCGGACAATCAATATTGTGCCGATGACATTCCGGCGCTGGTGTTTCCAATCCTGGCCCATCAAGCAGAGATGGTGATTGGGGCCCGCCCGATCGCGGAAATTGAGCATTTCTCGCCCGTCAAGAAGGCCCTGCAACAGTTTGGCAGTTGGGTAGTGCGCTTGGCCAGCGACACGGACATTCCCGATGCGCCCAGCGGTTTTCGGGCCCTGAGTCGGGAGGCGGCCCTGCGGGTCAATGTGTTCAATGGCTATACCTACACCTTGGAAACGATTATCCAAGCGGGGCAACAGGGAATCGCAATTGTTTCCGTGCCGATTCGCACCAATGGCTACCTGCGCCCCTCGCGCCTAGTCAAGAGCATCCGCAGCTACATCCAGCGATCGATCTTCACGATCCTGCGGATTTTCATGACCTACAAGCCCCTGCGATCGTTTCTGATTTTGGGGACAGTTCCTTTCTCGATCGGGGTGTTGCTGGGAATTCGCTGGCTGCTGCTTTACTTCGGCGGCTCACCCCGGGCCCACGTGCCTAGCTTGATCCTGGCGGCGATCGGGATTTTGGTGGGGGTGCAGCTCTGGATTTTGGGATTGGTGGCGGATTTGCTGGCCGTGAACCGCAAAATGCTCGAAGACATCCAACTGCGGGCCCGCCGGGCAGAAATTGAAGCCGCCCGCCAAGAAAGCGATCCTCCGGTTAGCGGCCCCCTGGCTTCGCTATATCCCATGCATGACAACCGTTCTAGCCGCTAAAGTGACCTTGGATTATGTCGCATCACGGCAAAATTTTGATCGACTGGCGGATCAATTTGGCGCAATTGGGCGCAATGATTTGCAACGATCAGTTGACGAGCTTCAAAAAGCCTGCTAAATTAATCACCCGTGTTCGGAATTTCACTGCGACACCCAAGCAGTCTGGTTGTGCTTGCAGTCCCCAACACCGCCTCATAGCCCCCAACAGGGCGATGGGGGTCGCTAACTCAACGGTAGAGTACTCGGCTTTTAACCGATTAGTTCTGGGTTCGAATCCCAGGCGACCCATTTTTTTTAGAATCCACAGTCTCCAAAAATAGTCTTCAGAGATAGTCTTCAGATCCTGTCTTTGGGATCCTGCTCTGGATTGAACTGACCGGATCTCTCCACAATCCGCCATGCCTGCGCAACACCCCAAGGGCTGGTTTTGGGCGATCGAGTCGATCGGGAGATCAAGTCACTTTCCAAAACTCCCTGCCACAACTCCCTGCAACTCAGAATTTTCCACAGGTCAGAATCGCCCGAATCCTTTCGAGATCAGGTCTCTAGGCTTGGTCGATCGGGCGCTGGGTCAATTCGAGATCTCCAAAACCGCCAAATCGCCGAAATTTTAATTCTTGCTTCCAGAAAAACAGAGGGGCTGGCAACAATTGTTTTAAGATTAGTGCCAAGCACTCGACCGGCCGAGAGTTATCGAGGCATCGATATAAATCTATCTTAGGAGGATTCCTATGGCGCTCGTACCCATGCGGCTTCTGCTCGACCACGCGGCAGAAAATGGCTACGGCATTCCTGCCTTCAACGTCAACAACATGGAGCAGATCCAAGCGATCATGCGGGCAGCCGATGAAACCGATAGCCCCGTGATCCTGCAAGCGTCGCGTGGTGCTCGTAACTACGCTGGCGAAAACTTCCTGCGTCACTTGATCTTGGCAGCTGTGGAAACCTATCCCCACATCCCCATCAGCATGCACCAAGACCACGGTAACGAGCCGGCCACCTGCTACTCGGCCATCAAAAACGGCTTCACCAGCGTGATGATGGATGGCTCGCTGGAAGCTGACGCGAAGACCCCCGCGAGCTACGAGTACAACGTGAACGTGACCCGCGAAGTGGTGAAAGTTGCCCACTCGCTGGGTGTGAGCGTGGAAGGCGAACTGGGTTGCTTGGGTTCGCTGGAAACCGGCATGGGCGAAGCAGAAGATGGTCACGGCTTTGAAGGCAAGCTGGATCACTCCCAACTGCTGACCGACCCCGATGAAGCAGCCGACTTCGTGGAAAAGACCCAAGTGGATGCTCTGGCAGTGGCGATCGGCACCAGCCACGGTGCTTACAAGTTCACCCGCAAGCCGACCGGCGAAATCCTGGCCATCAGCCGCATTGAAGAAATCCACAACCGTCTCCCCAACACCCACTTGGTGATGCATGGTTCGTCTTCGGTTCCCGAAGATCTGCTGGCGCTGATCAACCAATACGGCGGCACGATCCCCGAAACCTACGGCGTGCCCGTGGAAGAAATCCAGAAGGGTATCAAGTGCGGCGTGCGCAAGGTGAACATCGACACCGACAACCGCTTGGCGATCACCGCTGCGGTGCGCGAAGCCCTGGCCGGCAACACCAAGGAATTTGACCCCCGTCACTTCCTGAAGCCCTCGATCAAGTACATGCAAAAAGTGTGTGCCGATCGCTATAGCGAGTTCTGGACCGCTGGCAACGCTAGCAAGATCAAGCAAGTCTCGGTGGACGAGTTTGCTCGCAAGTATGCCAAGGGTGAATTGGTGGCTAAGGCTGCTGCCAAGGTCTAAAAGGTTTGATCGGGAAGTTGGGTGATGGATGATTCAAAATGAATCGGGCGATCGCCCAACTCTGCCTTCGATTGAGCACTGATTGATCACCGATTGATCATTGATTGAGCACTAATTGATTACTGATTGGTCATTAATTGGTCATTGATTGGTCATTGATTAATCACTGAATTTTTGACCCAAAAATGACAATAGCGGTGAAGCCAAGTGCCTCGCCGCTATTTTTTCTGTTTAGGGGGGTTGCCTTTGGGTTATTTGCCCTTGGGTTTGTGGCTTGGGTTGATTGTTGATGTCGATCGGCCAACAGCAACAAGCTTAATGAACCGGAACCACCCAATCGTTATGGCCCGTCAGGTTGCCGCCTTGAATGTGGTATTGCATGGTGTCAGCAATGGCGTTGTTTTCATCACAAAAAACAACGGGAGCTGTAAAGGGTCGATCGCTCAAGCGATAGGCGATCGCTAAACATTTGTCGCCCACTTCTCCCAACCGCGCAGAACCACCATTGAGCGTAAATTCGCCTGGCCCGGCGGGAATGGCGTAGGTGACCCAACGTTCACCATTGCGCAGATTAACCAAATGCACTTGCTCATAGGCTTCAATGCCAGCACGCTCCATCAACGCCGCATCAATGCCGACGCTGCCGTTGTAATCCACACTTTTGTCGGTGACGCGGATACCGTGAATTTTTCCGGAAACAAAGGTCTTCATTAAAGAAGCGATAAGAGAAGGATTGCCGATGATTATTTCAGAGTCTTTCCTGTTTCAGGGCCTTTTAGTTGACAGGTTCCGAGGAGTCGATCGGGGCTAGGCCAAAACGGGTTCGTTGATTGGCTCGTTAATTGGCTCGTTTGGTTGTTCTGATTCTTGGCCGATCGCGCCGAATTCGGCTTCGTGGCGTTCAATTTGGGCAATGGTGCGATCGATCAGGGCCACCCCTTCGGCGGCCGTTTCAATCCGGCAGAGTTGGCCGCGCAACTCCGCTGCCCCATAGAACCCCTTGGCATACCAGGTCATGTGCTTTCGGGCCTGGCGAACACCCCGATCGCCCTTGTAAGCGGCCAACATGGTCAGGTGTTCTTGGGCACAACGCAACCGCTCGATCGGGCTGGGCTGGGGGCGCAACTCGCCGGTTTTCAGGAAATGGTCAATTTCACCCACCAAGAACGGATAGCCCATGGTTCCCCGCGAGCACATCACCCCATCCGCGCCGGTTTCCGCCAAACAACGCACCGCAGCCCCCACGGAGAAAATATCCCCGTTGGCAATGACCGGCACGGAAACCGCTTCCTTCACCCGTTGGATCCAGATCCATTTGGCGGGGCCGTTATAGCCCTGGGCCCTGGTGCGACCGTGAACGGTCAGCATGGCTGCGCCGGCCGCTTCCATCCGCCGGGCAAAATCCACGATGTTAATTTCGCTTTCGTTCCAGCCAATCCGTGATTTTACGGTGACCGGCACGTTCACCGCCGCCACCACGGCCCGCACGATCGCCTCGGCCGTTTCTGGGTCGCGCAACAGGGAAGAACCACCACCGTTTTTAGTGATTTTGTTCACCGGGCAGCCCATGTTGATGTCCACGGTGTCGGCCCCTTCTTCAACGGCCATTTGGGCCGCCTCGGCCAAAAATTGCGGGCGACAGTCAAACAGTTGAATGCTGATGGGGCGCTCTTCGGCGGAAACCTCCATGATTTGCGGAAGCTGCCGTGCGTAGTGCAACCCGGTGGCGTTCACCATTTCGGTGTACATCATTGAGGTGGGTGCATAGCGCCGCACCAAACGCCGAAAGACCAAATCCGTGACACCAGACAGGGGCGCTTGCAACACGCGGCTCTGAAGGGTGACGGAACCAATTTGGAGTGGTTCGGCCAAACGGGCTTTGAGTTCAGGGGATAGGGTCAACATGGGCGATCGAAAGGGGCGATCGAGGCATTGGTCATCGGCTGCAACCGTGGGCAATGCGATCGGGACAGGAAACCGTGGCTGAGGGATGGGGAATTTCCCCTAAAAGTTGGCTTTTGAATATCGTCTAGGAAATATCGCCTCAAGAGGATGTCTGGAAAGTGTCTTTCAACACGGGCCAAGCATCAACCGTCGCGGGGCAAGGGGCTTAGGGCCTGTCGTCAAATTGCCTGAAACCCTGATTCCACCGTTGGCAGATCGTGGGGGACAAGGGGCTTAAGCCCCTTGTTACGACGATTGGGGCATGGAAAATCAACCGTTGTTGTCTGATCTCAGGAAATGGCGACAGGCCCCAAGTCCCTTGTTGACGTTGATTGATCAGGCCCGCAAGGTAGCCATTGGGGCTGTTCAGACATTCCCTAAGCATCTTTTTTAAAATCTTTCTTTAAAGAATACATGGGAATTTGATCGCCCTTTCTGGAAATCGAGCGGCGGCGGCAGGGCTTTAGATTGGCACTGTTGCCAAGGGTTCAGCGCTTCGTGGGGGCCCCAGCGGGCGGCAGTTCTCCACCGATGACGGTCGATCGCTCAAAGAGCAACTGTCGAGCGCGGGCGGCTCCCAATTCTCCATAAACCCGCAAGGTGTAGGAACCGGGCGGCAAGGGGCCGATCGTGCCGGTAATTTGGTAATCGCATAGACAGCGACAATGTTCCCCCTCATTGCGTTCCACGACGGTGATGATCGATTGGCCGCCTTCGCGATCGAGGGAGCGATCGAGCACAAAAGCCGCACAGCAGGTGTAGGTCAAATCATGGCCAAAGACCAGCGTTCTGCCTTCGGTGCTGATGGCGATGTTGCTGACCAACTCTCGTCCCAAGGCCAAGGGAGAACGGGTCAACCCCTCGGAGGCCCCACTTTTGCAGGTTAGGGCCCGAGCCGCCGCCCAAAGAGGCGCAACCGCAGGCGATATCGAGGCATCTTCGCAACCGGAAACCGAATAGTCAAACTTCAGCTCACGATCCGAGCCGGGCGCAGTCACCCGAGGCGCAGGCTGAGGTTGCCCAACCCGGTCGATCGCCCCCGGGAGCACCTGGGCCACCGCCGATCGCCCTTGATCAATCGCCTCAATGGCCAACAGGGCCACACAACCCAGCACCACAACCCAGCCCAAGGGTGATCGGGAGGGCGATCGCTGGCCCGATCGGTCACGCGATCGATGAATTTGTTGCATTCCCCCAATCCTCCCTTGCGCCTCGTGCAATTTACCAGTTCCCGATCGCCCCAATACTCCACTTATTCATGGCTGCCCGTCGCCATTCCGCCAGGGTGGTCAACCAATCTCGCTCGATCGCCCCAGGCTTCCGCAGTCAAACATCAAACGGGCTGGTTTGGGATCTGGCCGGCGCTGAATCGGGCTGGTCTTGGATTTTGTCTAGGATCTGCTCCAATCATAACGAGCACCCCCAAGCCGGAGTCATCCATCAAAGCAGTTGCCACCGCGTCCTGAACCGGTGCATCGTGCAGGTTAATGAATTGACCGCTGGCTGACCCGAGCGATCGGAATGCTGAGATCAATTATTAACGATTGTTAAGAATTAATTGAGTGCTTGACACTTCTAGAGGAGTTCGCTAATTTAGATATCGCGAAAGGCGCGGACGGCAAGCAAAACGCGAGCGAAACGCCCACAGCAAAAGAACTCAAGCGATGGTAAAGTAAGTTTACCGAGCCTGAGCGCTCCGAGCGAAAGCTCAATGATACGCCCCCATCGTCTAGAGGCCTAGGACACCTCCCTTTCACGGAGGCGACGGGGATTCGAATTCCCCTGGGGGTATCAAAAACAGAACTGACTGACAAGCTGGATCACACCAGAAGTTAGAAAGGGTTAAGAGTTGAGAGCCTGTCGTAATTACGACAGGCTCTCAGCCCATTTGGGGGTTCCCGTCATCCTTGGGTGTTCCCAGGGGTGGACAGGGTTAGGGCGATCACCCGGGTTAGGGTTGGGAGACCCAACCCCTACGGCGATGGAAATGACGACAGTCCCTAAGCCCCTTGTCTAGGGCGGCGGCGACCGTTGAGGGATGGAAACAACCATTTCAGCTTGATTCCAGGCAATGGCGATCGACCCTAACGCCCTTACAGAACCGCGCCGAGTTGTCGCTCCAGTTTCCGAATCAGGCCCGCACGACTGACCACGGTGGCCGTTTGCCGCTCGATGCGCACAAACACACGCCCCGAAAACCACTTGCGCCAGGAAGCGCGTTCATAAACCTGGATGCCGGTGCGATCGCCCAGCACGGTTGTGGGATCCACCGTCACAAATTCCCAGCTCGTGAGCAGTTGCTCCAGTTGCGTTTGCAGATCATTGCCCGATCGCACCGTCAGCTCCAGCGAAGCCGTGCGGTTAAAATAAGCCCCCAACAGCCCCAACACCAGCCCGATCGGCAAGGCTGTTTCGATCGCCTCCAGGCCCAACCGTCCACCAAACAGCAACGGCGCACTCGAGAAAGTGGCCACCACCGTCGCCATCACGGTGTAGTAGACAAATGTGAACAAAAATCCTGGCCCCTGTGGCATGGTCTGGCGACTCCGTACAACGTTTCCAACACAATTTCCCACCCAATTTAGACGCGATCGCCCGCCAATCAAACCCCGATCGCGATTCTGTGGCTTTCCCCAATTGATCCTTTCCCCAGTCGATCCCCGCCCGTTTTTCCAGCCAATGGCAGCCAAGGCAAAATGGTAGGATGAAACCTCAGCGCCAGCTCCACCACTGGCCAAGCTAGGGGTGTCTGGGATCCTTGCCCAGGCTGAGAACACACCCTTAGAACCTGATCCGGTTCAAACCGGCGTAGGAAAGCTACTTTTTTGAGGAACCAAATATGTTGCGTAGCGAATGGGTTGCCAAGCGTCGCGGTCAAGAAAACGTGTCGCAAATGCACTACGCACGTCAGGGCATCATCACCGAAGAGATGCTCTACGTTGCCCAACGCGAAAACCTCACCCCCGAACTGATTCGCGACGAGGTGGCCCGCGGCCGAATGATCATTCCGGCTAACATCAACCACCCCAACTTGGAGCCGATGGCGATCGGGATTGCCTCCAAGTGCAAAGTCAACGCCAACATCGGCGCATCGCCCAACTCCTCCAACCTGGCCGAAGAAGTGGCCAAGCTGGAACTGGCGGTGAAATATGGCGCAGACACCGTGATGGACTTGTCCACCGGCGGCGGCAACCTGGACGAAATCCGCACGGCGATCATCAACGCCTCCCCCGTGCCGATCGGGACTGTGCCGATCTACCAAGCCCTGGAAAGCGTCCACGGTCGGATCGAAAACCTGACCGCCGATGATTTCCTGCACATCATCGAAAAGCACGCCCAACAAGGTGTGGACTACATGACGATCCACGCCGGGATCTTGATTGAGCACCTGCCCTTGGTCAAGAGCCGGATCACCGGGATTGTGTCGCGCGGCGGCGGCATCATTGCCCGCTGGATGCTGCACCACCACAAACAAAACCCGCTCTACACGCACTTTGACGACATCATCCAAATCTTCAAAAAGTACGATGTGTCCTTCAGCTTGGGCGACTCGTTGCGTCCCGGCTGCACCCACGATGCGTCCGATGAAGCGCAATTGGCCGAGCTGAAAACCCTGGGCCAACTGACTCGCCGCGCCTGGGAGCACGATGTGCAGGTGATGGTGGAAGGCCCCGGCCACGTGCCGATGGATCAGATCGAGTTCAACGTGAAGAAGCAGATGGAAGAGTGCTCCGAAGCGCCCTTCTATGTGTTGGGGCCGCTGGTGACGGACATCGCACCGGGCTACGACCACATCACCAGTGCGATCGGGGCGGCCATGGCCGGCTGGTATGGCACGGCGATGCTCTGCTACGTCACGCCGAAGGAGCACCTGGGCTTGCCGAACGCGGAAGACGTGCGCAACGGTTTAATCGCTTACAAGATCGCGGCCCACGCGGCGGACATTGCTCGCCACCGGCCCGGCGCGCGCGATCGGGACGATGAACTCTCGGCCGCTCGCTACAACTTCGACTGGAACAAGCAGTTTGAGCTGTCCCTCGATCCGGAGCGGGCCAAGGAATACCACGACGAAACCTTGCCGGCCGACATCTACAAAACCGCTGAGTTCTGCTCGATGTGTGGGCCCAAGTTCTGCCCGATGCAAACCAAGGTGGATGCGGATCAACTGACGGAACTGGAGAAATTCCTGGCCAGCGAGGCCGCGAAGAAAGACTTGGTGGCGGCTCCGTAAGGGTCAAGCACAGGATTGATGGGTGGTTCGATCGAGCCGCCTAACTAGCCAGGGGTGGGATTTTCCTACCCCTTTTTTTATGGGTTTTGGGGAGGCGTTGCGGCTCAAAAGGTCGGTTTCAACCACCACGTTGAAGGCGGCGGCGTTTTTGAAGGCAGCCCAGAGGGTTTGCTGCCCAGTGAAATCTTGGATCATCACCCGGTTTTGCAGTTTGGTGGCTGGCAATGCGATGTCGCAGGCTTTTCCAGGTGTTGGTGTGGGGTGTTTGGCTACCTTGGCATTGACTGCAATTTCAGGGGATCAGGACTTCATAGGTGAGGCGATCGTAGCTGCGGTTAATTTTGTCGAGTTCGTAACCCACAATGGTCAGCAGTTGGCGTTTGTTGGAGCCAGAAACGCGAATGGTGATGTTGGCTTCGGAGTAGCGATCGTCTTCAATAATTTCGGCGCGAGCCGAGCCGTTGGTAACCACCATGCCATGTTTCCAGACGCGAAAAGTTTCCTCAATTTGCTCAATTTGTTCGTGGAGCGCCACGATTAGCTGCGGGAAAATGGCTTTGGGTTTGAATTGGTAGCGATAGCTGAGGATTAGGTTATCGGTGTTGTCCCAATCATAGTCAAGGCGTTCTTTTTCAAGCAGTTGAGGGGCAATGTAGCGACCTTTGCAATCGGGAATTTCATAGCAAAGGGCAAACTCTTTCATCAGTTGCAAGAGTGCGTTGCGTGTTTGCAATTCATTGCTCTCATCCCACAGTTGTTCGAGGGTGTCGTCATTGAAGCGGCCAAAGTTGGCTTTAACTTCTTGGTTATCAAGAATTTTGTAGAGCGAAACAGTAGCCCATTCAGGTCTGAGAATCAGGAATCTCTTGAGGGATGGGACATTTTGAAAATGTAGACAGATGCCCAAGTCGTGCAGAAATTGGCTGGCAGCTAGCATATCTGCTTCGGTGCTGAAGCCATTTTTCCAACAAAGATCGAAATAGTCCCCGAGTTCTAGAATGTTGCGGCTTTGGGAATAGTTTGCAATGACGGTGCGAATGTTAGCCCAGTGAGCAGGAATGATTTGCTGAGCGTGATCAAGGCTGCTGAGATACTGTTGAATTTTGGCGCGAATGGTGTCTAGTCCACGATTGGTTTCTAGGTTGAGGCTGAGGGATTCTTTGAGGTTGCTGAATTCGCCACGTAGGGTGCGATCGTCGGGCTGACATTGGCGATCTTGTTTTTCATTTTTGATGATCAGCAGGGGACTGTTGTCACCAAAGGCTTGTGCGATGTTGAGCCAATAATAGAAATCGGTATTCTCTTTGTGATCGTCGGCAACCAGCAAATGCAAAGATCGTTTTGTTAGAAAAAATTGGTGAGTGGCGTGGTAGATTTCCTGACCGCCAAAGTCCCAAATATTGACGCGCATCGGTGTGCCATCTAAGTGGGAAATTTCCCAGGGCAACAGGTCAATTCCCTCAGTGGATTCTTCTTGAGGTTCGAGTTGACAAGTTTCGTCTTCGAGCTTTCTGACGAGGCTAGTTTTACCTGCGCTGTCTTCGCCAATGATCAACAATTTGGCTTCGTAGAGGGGTTTGGGATCACGTTGGCTATTGAAATAAAAATCCAGAATAGTTTGTGACTCGTAATAAAGACCCCACAAATTTTCAGACAACTGTTCTTGTCTACATAGAATTTCTGGAGGAATGGGTAGAGGATTTCCAGACAAATCTAGATGTTCGAGGTTTGGTAATTCTCGAATAGATGCTGGCAACTCACTCAGATGGTTATCGCGAAGGTCAAGATCTGTCAAATTTTGCAGTTGTGCGATCGCCGCTGATAGCTCTCTCAGTTGGTTATAGCTGAGGTTAAGCATAGTTAGATTTTGCAATTGCGCGATCGCCGTCGGTAGTTCCCTCAATTGGTTATCGCCGAGGTCAAGCAATGTCAGATTTTGCAATTGTGCGATCGCCACTGGTAGCTCGCTGATTTGGTTGTCGCCGAGGTAAAGCGTAGTCAAACTTTGCAATTCACTGGTTGCCGCCGGTAGTTCTCTCAATTGGTTATCGCGGAGGTCAAGCTCTGCCAAATTTTGCAGTTGTGCGATCACCGCTGGTAGCTCGCTGATTTGGTTGTTGCCGAGGTCAAGCGATGTCAGATTTTGCAATTGTGCGATCACCACTGGTAGCTCGCTGATTTGGTTGCCGCTGAGGTCAAGCGATGTCAAATTTTGCAGTTGCGCGATCGCCGCTGGTAGCTCACTGATTTGGTTGTCGCCGAGGTCAAGTAATGTCAGATTTTCCAGTTGTGCGATCGCCGCCGGTAACCCCCTCAGTTGGTTTTCGCGGAGGTCAAGCTCTGCCAAATTTTTCAGTTGCGCGATCGCCGCTGGTAGCTCCCACAGTTGGTTTTCGCAGAGGCTAAGCGTAGTTAGATTTTGCAATTGCGCGATCGCCGCTGGTAGCTCGCTGATGTGGTTGTTGTCGAGGTAAAGCGTAGTCAAACTTTCCAGTTCACCGATTGCCGTCGGTAGCTCACTCAGTTGATTGTCGCGGAGGTCAAGCAATGTCAGATTTTTCAGTTGCGAGATCGCCGCTGGTAACTCGCTAATTTGGTTGTAGCTAAGGTCAAGATTTGTCAGATTTTGCAGTTGACCGATTTCGGGCGGCAGCGTCGTTAATTGATTGCCCTTCCATTTTTCGGTTTCCTCGTCCCACTTCCCCAAAATCAAAACCTGAAGCTGAGTTAGCTCACCAATTTCCGGGGGCAACTCCACCAAATCCAGCCCCGCCAGATCCAGTTCCGTCCAGCCCTCCGCTTTCGCCCGCTCCAGCAGCGCCAACAACTCCGCTCGTTCCATGCCGCCGCCCCCTCACATCACCGCTCCAATTGTAGGAGCCTATCTCCTAAGAATGTTGGGGATATGGGAGCAATGCCGCAGAGAAACTCGCAAGGGGTGGGATTTTCTTGCCTCTTTTTTTTGGTTTTTTAGGAAGCGTTGCGGCTCAAAAGGTCGGTGTTCCAAAGGGGTTGTCTTCACCGGGGGGCAGCGCGTCACGGGCTTCCAGGCCGCCGCGCACTCCTTCGACCACCACGTTAAAGGCGGCAGCAGCGATCGCGCCGGGTACGCCAGCGCTGGCTAGGGCGATGCCAACGGCGCTTTTGGCGAGTTCGGGGCCGGCGTTTTTGAAGGCGGCCCAGAGGGTTTGTTGCCATTCCAAATCTTTGAAGGTGACTTGGGTTTGCAGTTTGGTGGTGGTGGTTTGTTCGTTGATTTTCAGTTGTTTCAGCAGGTCTTGGATTGCCTGTTGGGCGGCTTCGGGGGTTTGGGGGGCGTGGTAGTTGTTAACGGTTTTGTTGCCTGCTACGTTGTCGCCGCTGCCGTGGTGGTTTTGGGTGATGTTGGTGGTCATAGGTTGATTGTCGTTTCGGTTGTAGATGTTGATTGTGGGACTGAATGGCGAGGCGGATTGAGTTTGGTTGGGTTGCTCGAATCTCTCCATTTTGTCGAGGTTGTCGCGGGGTTGAGGTTCGGCGATGTCGTCGATGAGGCGGCGCACATTCACCATTTTTCGGCTCTTACGACATTGGATTAACTCCTCACGATCTCTGATGAATTCTTGGAGCGTTTCGTAGGGATAGGTTTCTGGATCTTGGCTACCTTTGCACTTGACGCAATTGCAGGGGATTAGGATTTCGGTGGTGAGGCGTTCATAGCTGCGGTTAATTTTGTCGAGTTCGTGACCCACAATAGTCAGCAGTTGGCGTTTGTTGGAGCCAGAAACGCGGATGGTGATATCGGCTTCGTAGTAGCGATCGTCTTCAATGATTTCGGCGCGGGCGGAGCCGTTGGTGATCACCATGCCATGTTTCCAGACGCGGCAATTGTGCTCGATTTGTTCATGGAGCGCCACGATCAGTTGCGGGAAAATGGCTTTGGGTTTGAATTGGTAGCGATAGCTGAGGATCAGGTTGTCGGTGCTATCCCATTCATAATCAAGGCGTTCTTTTTCGAGCAGTTGGGGGGCAATGTAACGACCTTTGCAGCCAGGAATTTTATAGCAAAGCGCAAACTCTTTCATCAGTTGCAAGAGTTCGTCGCGCATTTGGGATTCATCGCCCTCGTCCCAAAGTTTTTCTAGGGTGTCGTCATTGAAGCGGCCAAAGTCGGCTTTTACATCTTCATTTTTGAGGATTTTGTATAGTGCGCTGGTAGCCCATTCGGGTCGGAGGATCAGGAATTTCTTGAGGAAGCGCATATTTTGAAAATGCAGACAGATGCCCAAGTCGTGCAGGAATTGACTGGCGGCTAGCATTTCTTTTTCATCGCTGAAGACATTTTTCCGGCAGAGGTCGAAATAGTCCCTGAGTTCTAAAATGTTACGGCTTCGGGAATAATTTTCGAGGACAGCGCGGATATCAGCCCAGTGAGCGGGAATTGTTTGTTTAACGTGATCGAGACTGCTGAGATATTTTTGAATTTCGCTGCGGATGGTGTCTAGACCACGATTGGTGCTCAGGTTGGTGCTGAGAGAGTCTTTGAGGTTGGTAAATTCACCGCGCAGGGCACGCTCATCAATGTTGAATGGATCGCCGCGCTTTTCATTTTTAATGATTAGCAAGGGACTGTTTTCGCCGAAGGTTTCCGCAACTTTCAGCCAGTAATAGAAATCCGTATGTTCTTTGCGATCTTCAGCAACTAGCAAATATAGGGATCGTTTCGTCAGGAAAAATTGGTGAGTGGAGTGGTAGATTTCCTGACCACCAAAGTCCCAAATATTAACTCGCATCGGTGTACCGTCTAGATGGGGAATTTCCCAAGACAGCACATCAATTCCCTCGGTAGACTTCTCTTGGGGCTTGAGTTCATAGGCTGCATCCTTCAGCTTGTTAGCAAGGCTGGTTTTGCCCGCTTCACCTTCACCAATAATCAGCAGCTTGGCCTCGTAGAGTGGTTTCTTCCTCTCAAAGTAAAAATCCAGAATTGTTCGTAAACCATCAGCCTTATCCCATCTTTTTCCACTCAAGATTTCTGGGGGAATGGGCAGTGGATTGTCGCGCAAATCTAGATTTTTGAGCTTGTATAATTTTCTAATAGAGTTCGGCAGCTCCCTCAGTTTGTTGTTATAAAGGTTAAGAGATATCAGATTTTGCAGTTCACCAATTGCCTCTGGTATCTCCCTCAGCTGGTTGTTATAAAGGTTAAGAGATATCAGATTTTGCAGTTCACCAATTGCTGCTGGTATCTCCCTCAGCTGGTTGTTGTAAAGGTTAAGAGATATCAGATTTTGCAGTTGACCGATTGCCGCCGGTATCTCCCTCAGCTGGTTGTTGTAAAGGTTAAGAGATGTCAGATTTTGCAGTTGACCGATTGCCGCCGGTATCTCCCTTAGCTGGTTGTTGTAGAGGTTAAGAGATATCAGATTTTGCAGTTGACCGATTGCCGCCGGTATCTCCCTCAGCTGGTTGTTGTAGAGGTTAAGAGATGTCAGATTTTGCAGTTGACCGATCTCCGCCGGTAGCTCCCTTAGTTGGTTGTCGCAGAGATCAAGCAATGTCAGATTTTGCAGTTGACCGATCTCCGCCGGTAGCTCCCTCAGTTGGTTGTCGAAGAGGTTCAGCGATGTCAGATTTTGTAGCTGACCGATCTCCGCTGGTAGCTCATTCAGTCGGTTGATGTTGAGGTAAAGCGATGTCAGATTTCGTAGTTGACCGATTGCTGCCGGTAGCTTACCCAGTTGGTTGCTCTTGAGGTAAAGCGTTGTCAGATTTTGCAGTTGACCGATTGCCGCCGGTAGCTTACCCAGTTGGTTGCTCTTGAGGTAAAGCGTTGTCAGATTTCGCAGTTGACCGATTGCCGCCGGTAGCTTACCCAGTTGGTTGTTGCCGAGGTAAAGCGTTGTCAGATTTCGCAGTTGACCGATTGCCGCCGGTAGCTCCCTCAGTTGGTTGTCGCAGAGGTTCAGCGATGTCAGATTTTGCAGTTGACCGATTGCCGCCGGTAGCTCCCTCAGTTGGTTGTTGCTGAGGTCAAGCGATATCAGATTTTGCAGTTGACCGATTTCTGTCGGTAATTCCCTCAATTTCTTCCATGAAAGATCCAGCTCCGTCCAGCCCTCCGCCTTCGCCCGCTCCAGCAACGCCAACAACTCCGCCCGCTCCATGCCACCGCCCCCTCACATCACCGCTCCAATTGTAGGAGCCTACCCCCAACATCCCGTAGGGGCGCATCGCCATGCGCCCTCCGATACGCAAGATCTCCGCAAACCAATTCGGTTCAGGCGATCAATCCTGGCGGAGGGCGTACATCGGTACGCCCCTACCGGCGCGGGAAAAATGATTTTCGTGGGGCCATATCGCCATGCGCCCTCCGATACGCAAGATCTCCGCAAACCAATTCGGTTCAGGCGATCGCCCCGGGTGGAGGGCATACCGCTGTACACCCCTGCCCGATCGCCCTGTCGTTCTACACTCGTCGTAGTCCGTAGGGTGCATGGGAGCACGGCCAAAGAGAAACGACGATTTCGCCTCATCTCCCATGCACCACAACCCGTCACGCACTTAACGACCATTTCTTGAAAGCATCTGATCGTGAGGGAGCGATCGCGCTGCGGTGCATGGGAGAACCCATCCAGCGTGTTTTAACGATTGGGCCATACTCCCATGCACCCTACGGTTTTTGTTGTGATCAGCACCGATCGCCCATCACGACAAGCCCACCCCAAAAATGCAAGACTGAATTGCCCAGCCGCCCGATCGCGATTGGAGTCTCAAACCACGCTGAAACGACCCATCCTCGATCCAAACCATCACCCAAGATCTGCAACAACGCTCGATCTTCAGTAATTTGCCAGAAATTGCCAGCATCCTCGTGGGCATCCTCAAGCCGATCGAGGCAAGCTCCCACCAATCCCCAGCCGAATCAGCCCCCCGATCGGGATGATGGCCATGGTTCTAGCGTCCCCAGATCCAATGCAAGAGCAGAATCAGCAAATACACCACCGCCAAAATCGCCAGACCATAAAACAGAATCGATCGCTCGTCCTTGGGGCTGGGTAGCGAGGGATCCGCCTCCACCGGACAAAACCGCACCAAACTCCGATTCACAAAAGCCTCGCCTAACACAGGATTGCTGAAATAGGCCAACAGTTGCTTACCCAACGTGGTTTCAATGCCCAGCCCATCGCGGGACACACCCACGCGGGAAATGCCCCCATAGGCAAAAGCAGCCAGCTCCCGCACCGGTTGCTGGCTCCAAAAAGAGGGCAGGGCGATCGCGCAAAGTCGGGTACTGGTCACCAGCAACACCGCCGGCCCGTCATCAATGCGCACGGAAACCACGTCAATGAGCTGTTCTTCCGGTGCGTTCAGGAAATACACCAAAAATTCCGCCAGCTTGGGAATTGCCCCCTGCATCGGGAAACCCAGTTGGCCCGTTTCCGCCAGCCAATCTTCATAGACCTTTTCCGGTTGAATCAGGTCGATCGCCTCTTCGGGGTTGGGATAGGTCGGCTCAGGATAAATCGGCGGGAGTTGGGGCGCGGGGGCCGGGTTGGGCGCGGGGGCCGGCGCAACAAACCCGGTATTTCCCGGATCGTAGGTGGCGCTGATCTCCGTGGGTGCGGGGGCTGGGCTGGGGGCGATCGTGTAGCTGGGCGAACCGGTCAGGCCCAGAGCGCTCAACGGGGGCGTGGCCAAGGACATGCCAGAGCCATCATTGGCCAGGTAGAGGGCATCGGTCCAGGTGGGTGCGCCGGCCCCGGCGGCCCAACCGGAGACCCGCACCACGCCCACGGGTTCCACCTTCAAGATGTTCATGCCCTTGCGAACAAAGGTCATCAGCGCCGGGCGATCGGGGGCGCGATCGGCCCCCAACAGATTCAAAATTAGGCAATTGCCATCAAGGCTCACTTCCACCGCAATCCCCGCCGTCTGTAACTTGCGGTTCATGAGGGTGGCGATCGCCTCTACATTGCCCTGCCGGGCGAGCAGTAACAATTCCGTCTGAGACATAGACCGGTGGTTCAATTGCCTGAAAGCCTGGAGGCTGCTCACCCAATCAACAGGGGCCCGGGGGGCTGCTGTTGGCCGGAAGCGCCATTTCTCGCAATCATACACCTGGTTTTCGGTGGCTCGCCCATGGTGGCTCGCCCATGGTGGCTTGCCGTGGGGGTGCGCCCCCTCAGGCGCGATCCCTCAGGCACGACTCCTCCGACCCAGCCTCTTAAGCCCGGCCATAGTGGGCTAAGGGCTGACCGGTGCGATCGGCCCACAATTGATCGCCCCAGGAAAAGTGCCACCACTCTTGGGCATGTTGGGCAAACCCGCCCGCGGCCATGGCCCGTCGCAACAGTTGGCGATGGGCGTGGAACTGCTGGTGTTGGGGATCGGTGGCTGGGGCGAAGTGGTCGGGAAATGAGCGATCGGAACATTCATCGATCGGGGATCCCATGTCCAGCACCCGCCCGGCTGTGTCGATAAGGGTCAGATCCAGGGCGGCTCCGGTGCTGTGGGGTGGCGGGGTGGCGGGGTGGTCGCTGGGGCTGGCCCAAAACTGGCTAACGCGCGATCGCAGGGCTTGGGTTTGGGGATGCTGGGGATTTTGCGCCAGGGCAACGGGATCCAACCCTTCCATGAGGGCCAATTCGGCAAAGGTGTAGTCCACCATGAATTGCTGAATGGCCAAGGGGCGATAGGCATCAAAGATGGCCAGTTGCCAGCCCGGTTGTTGTTGGGCTAACCATTGGGCGGCCTGCAACAGCCGATCGAGCACGCCCGATCGCACCCAAAAGGGCGATTGGTCACCATAGGGCGCACCCAACACCGCGTAGGGATGCGGATCCCAGAGCTGGAAGCGATCGGGCGGAATGGGCACTAGGGGTTCGCCACAGTCCGCGATCGGGATTTTTTGATAGGGCTTGAGGGCCATGGGGTTTATGGGTGCAGCGGTTGCGGAGCCTGAGGGCAAAGCTTGAGGGTAAAGCTTGGGGGTTCATCAACGGCGAACCCTAGGGCATGTCATCAAATGAAGCTGGAACGACTAATTTTCCTAGCTCAACCACCCTAAACAAGGGGCTTAAGCCCCTTGCTCCCCACGATCTCGCAACGCAAGAATCAGGGTTTCGGGGATTTGATGACAGCTCCTAAGCGCGGCCCAATTCCTGCGATCGTTGCCAGGCTGCGCGTACCGCTTCGATGGTGGCGGAACGGAATCCAGCCTGCTCCAGGGCGGCCACCCCCGCGATCGTTGTGCCGCCGGGACTGGTGACCCGATCTTTCAAGATCGCCGGGTGTAGTTGGCTGTCTTGCAACAGTTGGGCGGTTCCCAAAACCGTTTGTAGGGCCAGGGTGCTGGCAGTGGCTCGGGGCAACCCGGCCGCCACGCCCCCATCGGTGAGCGCTTCCACAAACAAGGCCACAAAGGCCGGCCCCGACCCAGACAACCCGGTGACCGCATCCATCAAAGATTCCGGCACTTCCACCACTTGCCCGATCGCCCCAAAAATCTGGCGAGCCTGTTCCATGGCCGCCTGCTCGGCCAGAGAACCGGGGGCGATCGCCGTGACCCCTGCGCCCACGGTGGCCGGTGTGTTGGGCATGGCTCGCACCACCGGACAGCCACCGAAGGCCGCTTCCAGTTTGGCCAAGGTTGTGCCGGCCAAAATTGACAGGATCAGGGGCGATCGCGCGGGATCCCAAGCACCGGCCACCTGGGCCGCCACCGTGGCAAAAACTTGGGGCTTGATGGCCAAAAGAACGATTTGGGATTGGGCCAGGAGCGATCGATTGTCATCGGTGACCTGTACCCCATAGCGCTCGGCCAGGGTCGCTCGGCGCTCGGCCATGGGTTCACTGACGCAAATTTGTGCTCCAGGAATCACGTCCCGATCGCACAACCGGGCCAAAATTGCCTCGGCCATCACGCCCCCGCCAATTACGCCCAACTGCCAAACCGCACCGGCCCCGGAATCCGTCATAAACCTTGTCTCATGCTGAATTTTTCGATCCAATCGATGCGGATTGGATTGGTCAAGGGCAAAAATATAGGGCAATAGATTGACTACTGCCCTACAGTTTGGCCCGGTGTTCAAGGGCCCCTCGATCGTGATTGATCGTTGAAGATTGAGCCGTGATTAAACCGACTGAGCGGCGGCCTACTGAGCGGCAGCCTGTTGGAAGCGATCGGTTGCCCAAACGGGGGCTTGGCCAGGGCGAGCGGCAGCCTGGGCCGCAGCCTGGGCCTGGAACACTTCGCGCACCAAACCGCTGTGGGTGCTGACCTGCACACAACTGGGCGTGAACAGGAAAATGCTTTCGCCAATCCGCTCTTGGTGACCATCCAGGGCGTAGGTTCCGCCAGCAATGAAGTCCACGGAGCGTTGGGCCTGGTCGGGATCCATCATCGTCAGGTTCAACACCACCGACTTCCGCTCCCGCAGGGCCTGAATCGCTTGGGGCATTTCCTCAAACGAGCGCGGCTCCATCACCACCACTTCGGAAATTCCGTTTACCGCACCCGGCATACCAATCACGTTGCTCATAGAAGAAGTTGTTGGGGTTCCAGTTGTCGCGCGGGGGCTGGGCGGCACAATCGGCTCGGGCGATCGGGCCGCAGCCGGTGCCGGAAACCCACCGGCCAACGAAGCGGATGCATCAGCAACGGCGGCATAGCGACGGCTACGGCGGGCGTTGGCCTCATCCGTGGGAGCCGCAGCGGGCTGGGATTCCGCCGCTGGCTGCTGATACGAACCACGGTAGCCATTGTTATTGCTATCGTTTTCGTCGTAGTCGTAATCGTATTCCACTGGATCACCCAGACCCACAAAATCCCGAAGTTTCGTAAAAATAGCGTTCACCTCGTCCTCTCCACTTACTAACCACGTTGGGGGCTGGAGTACCGACGAGTTTCTAGGGGCTGATTGAACGCCGCCAAAACTCCGTCGGCTTGGTTGCCTAACATCCACTCCTCGACGAACCACCATTAACCACCATTTAAACCGCCATTGACCACAAGAGTTGCATCATTACTGCCGATGGGATTGATCATCACCTTCAGCATTTTTGGCGCTTGTTGTCTTGAAAATGGGGTTTCAGCGCGGGGCTGTTCAATGATTGTTGAATGGGTTGGGGTTTAGGTCGCCCCGATTTTATCAGACTGGGCTAAAAGCCGCCTGCTTAAGGGTCTGAATCCAGACCTAATTCCCCAATCAGCACCCCAATGAGCTATTCAAAAGGAGCCGTAATTGATTGGCTGCCCGTTTTTTTGGTCAACAGTCTACTCCAATTTTTTTGATTCCACCACGATCGGGTTGGCCACTGAAGGATGGGTGGTTGCCAAGGGCGATCGAGCGGCGGAGGGAGAGCGATCGGGGTTGGCGGTTACCTATGGTCACCATTCACGAAGATCAGTGGTCGATCGGGTCAAAATTGGCCACTTTCAGGCAGATCTTGACAGGTCTTGCTGAATGGTTGGGGAATTTTTTGTGCAATCTCCTCAATTCAACGGGTGAGGAATCTAGGCCCGATCGCCAAATAGGGTTCGTCCTAGGCGAATCATGGTGGCTCCCGCTTGCAGGGCGATCGGCCAATCGTTAGACATGCCCATCGATCGCTCCGTCATGGCCAAGCGTTGCCAAGGTTGGGCTTGGATTTGATCCGCCAACGATCGGGCTTCGGCAAAAAAGTCCGCTAATTCCGCTTTGTTTAAGCCCAGGGGAGGAATTGCCATCAATCCTCGAATTTGCAGATGGGTTAACCGATCCAGCTCGGGCAAGGCCGCTTGCAGTTCACTCGGCGACCAACCGGCCTTGTTGGGGTCGGGCCGCAACTTCACTTGCAGACAAATTTGGGGCGGGCGATCGCGTTCGGCGGCCAGGCGATCGAGCCGTTGGGCCAACTCCAATCGATCGACCGAATGAATTGACTCAAACAGTTCCAGGGCTTTTTTGGCCTTGTTGCTTTGCAGTTGGCCAATTAAGTGCCAGCGAATATCCGTCAGGTCACTGAGGGCGGCGCGTTTTTCTGCCGCTTCCTGCACGCGATTTTCCCCAAAGTCCCGAATCCCGCATTCATAGGCTTCTCGCACACATTCGGGGCCAAAGGTCTTGGAAACGGCCATGAATCGCACCGAGTCCGGCAAATGATCGCGCAAAAATTCGACCCGCTGGGACAAACGGGGCAGCATAGCCAAAGCCTGCACCCAATCCTGGGACATAGACGGCGCACTCATGGCAACAGGATGATTCGTAAGGCGATTTTACTGGAAGGTGCGCTGGTAGGCGGCCCGCACCGCTTGATATTCCTCCCGGTTGCCGTTGCGCTGAAGCGCTCGCATTCTGACCTCGACCATGGTTCGGGCATCGCTGCGGGTAACCGGTTCAAACCGGAGGCCCGTCTCCGCGATCGACACCAAAAAGAACAGACGATGGGCGTATAGCGTCGTAAATAATTCGCGACTGTTTTCCAGCCGACAAATCATCAGCAATAACCCAAACGTGGGGTGATTTAGATAGGCTTCGAGGCTCATTCCAGCTCTAGTGGGGTAGGACAGCAAGCCGGCCACCCAGAGCGCTTGGCTCGGGATGGCCAAGGAAGTGCGATCGGGTTAGTTTATGGCGTGCAGATTGCCATCAAATCATGACGCAGCAAAACGTTCGTGTCGAACAGTTGCATCGAACAGTTAATAGTATCGGAATGCGATCGCCTTTCGCCGGGATAGTCCGTGAAATCTCCACGGGGTTTCTCCAATTTCCAGGGATTTTGCAAGGCGTTGCTAACGGGCGATCGGGGTTTTGGGTCGAGATTCGATCGGGGTTTGACCCAAATTCAGCCCAATTCGGTTGAAATTCTTAATTCCGATCACTGCGCCGGGATCAGAAACCGGGGATCAATCAAACACAATCCTTGCCTGGGTTTGCTGCTTTGTGGGGGCGATCAGCTCGATCGGCCCCCAGATCCAATTCTGGATGGTTTGGCTACCTAACGTTGAGCCGTGGGGCCGGGGCGAGAACCGTTTTCATGGTCAGGATCATCCCGGAACCCAAGATGCTGCGGTCTCAGGGAAATGTTACGGCGGGCTAACTTTCTCAGGATCCGTCGAATTCCACCCCAAAATTTCACCCCCAGAGACAGCGCCCAATTCAATCTCTAATCCAGTACCTAATTCAATACCTCAACTCAATACCTAATCCAATATTCAACATTCAACATCCGATCCTGTGCGGGTTGCCTTGGGAGCTGGGCCCGAAGAGTCAGACCCCGATCCACAAACCAGAATGGCGGAAGCGGTGGCATAGTCCCGATCGTGGCTGAAACTGACTTGCCAATGGGCTTCGGGCCCAGCACTGGCAGCGACGGGATGGGTTTGGCAATGGAGGGCACAGCGGCGATCGAGGGCGGCCAGGGCCCGTCCATGCAAACAAACGCCTGGTTCGCCCGTGGCCCGGCGGGTAATTTCCACATCCTTGTAACCCACTCCATGCCAGCCTGTGCCCAGGGCCTTGACCACGGCTTCTTTGGCGGCCCAACGACCCGCCAACCGATTCACCACATCGGGCGTGAGGTGATTGTTCAGCAGAGTTTCGGGATTGAGGGTTTCCCAGGGGATCGATCGAGCCAGTGATCGCCAACAAGTTCGCTGTTCCTGGGGAGTATAGACCCGTTGCAGAAAGCGGCCCCCAAATCGATCGAGGGCTGCTCGGATGCGGGGGATATAAACCAAGTCAGTACCCAGATAAAACACGGCGACCTAATATCCAAAGTCCAAACCCGAAATCTAAACCCCAATCCCTGATCCCTGCCTAGTCCGCAGAGCCAGCGGAGTTCAGCCGCTGTTGCCAGGCCCGATCGACCGCTTCCGGGTTCAGGGCTTCTTGCTCCGTCACGTCCATTTCTGTGGTGTAGGTCAAATCCCGATCGGTGATTTGGTTGCGGGCTTGGGTCAGTTGTTGTCGGGCAGCCAGCTTGTGAGCCAAGTCTGGATCGGGATGGGTCACCAAATCCGCCAGGGCACTGCGCTGCTGGTTGCGCCGCTCGATCGCCCGATTGCGCCCCGAAATCACCCACCAGCGAACCGCCGGAATGCTCAAAAATGCGCCGCTGTAGCCCAATCCCAGCAGGCAGGTAAAGCGCAAGAACCCATAGGCCTTGCCAAAGGTTGCCGCATCCCCCGCCGCAATCAGCCCCCCTAACACCAAGGACAACACCAACAGCGCCACCCCGAGGGCGATCGCCCCGGCCCGTTGCCCCGAGCTGGCGCGACTGAAGTTATAGATACGCTCCGACTGGAATCGCGGCAGGGTTTCGGGCAGATCGGCCAAATCCTGCACGGTGGTTTGCAAGTCGGGGAACTGATAGATAATTTCGCCGCGATCGGTCACCTGGGGATGGCCATTAAACCGCACCAAAACTGGCAACATCCAATCTTCGTCCAGGTCTTGGGCCTTGGGCATTGCCCGATCGGGCAGTTCCAGATAGGGGGCCACCTGTTCCACCACCACCGCCCCTTGGTTTTGGCGAATCACTTGGGCAATCAGTTGCCAACGTTCCTTTTCCAAATACAAATTCGGGTTGCCATCCCCAAACAGAAAGGAATAGATCGCCTCTAAAAAGTTGAGATCGGGCTTTTCCCGTCGCCGTTGGTAAGCGTAGTTGTCGTAGTCGAGCCACCAGATCCAAGTCCAGTCAGACCAGCCGTAGTAGCCGCCCCCGATCGGGAAACCAATATTCCAACTGCCCGAGCTGGAGCCAGAGCCTCGCGAATCGCCGCCACCACCACTATCACTATCGCTGTCCCGAGAGCTGCTGAGGGCCACCAAAGCCACCACGATCGCCGCCACCACTGCCACAATTAACAGCAACAGCACAATGCCAACGGACAGCCGAATCAGGTAAAACAGGACTTTCCAAATCTTGGCCCAGGTTTCCTGAAGTTGGAGTTGCCAGTACTTGTTGCGCAGGATGTCGCGAAAGTCGCGGGAAAAGACGTAAACCACGTCACCGGACTCGGCCACCTGCAGGTTACCGCCGGCCGAAGTCGCCAACACCATCAGTCCCCGTTCCGCCAGGTTTAAATCCAAACCTGCTTGGGCAGCCACATCGGCCACGGTGACACGGTAGTTCAGTTGCTCAACGGCTTCTAACAAGCCAGATTCGATCGCGGGCGCAGCAGCCATATCTGGGTCTTTTGCGGTTTTGCTCAGTGCTGTTCTCAGTATAGGGAAGACCCCTGGGTTTGAGCTTGGGCCTGAGCCGATCCCAACCGGTTCGGGCCGCTGGGCTGAATATCTGGGCTAAACATGGGGTTGCTTACGCACCTGATCGACGCATTGCCACCCACAGGTCTTGATATTGCCGTAGCGACTCAGCCGGCAACGGTTGCAACAGTTCGCAGCGATCGAGCTGCTCAGGTGTCGGCAGCAACACATCCCGCTGAACGCTGGCTGTCATAGCCGTGCGATCGCCCTCCAGCCAAGGAGCCGGAGCCGCATCCAACCACCCGGCCAACCCTTGGGCAATGTCCGATCGCCAAGCAAGACTGGCCCACAGGGTCGCCAAATCCAGCGATTCCGGAGCCGCATGAACCGGCCGCACCCACAAATCCGCCCAAAGGGCTGTGCCCGACTGGGGAACCACCGCCCGCAAACTCCGTTGGCGAGCCAGGGCCGTCACCACCTCATGGGACCAACCCACCGCCACCCAAGCATCCCCCAACAGCAACGGTTGCAAATAATCCTGAGTGGCATAGATCAGGGCCTGTTGATTGAGGGCCGCCAAAGCAGCGGTCAAGCCGGTTACGGACTGGGGTTGAGCTTCGTTATACGATCGCCCCAATCGCTTCAGAGCCAGACCAATCACCTCCCGAGGCCGATCGAGCAGCACCACCTTGCCCCGCAGCTCCGGCCGCCACAAGTCCGCCCAATCGCGCGGTTCCCATCCCAAGGCCGCAAACCGATCGGGCCGGTAAACCAACACCGTCGTTCCCCAACGGTAGGGAATTCCCCACAGGGATCCGGCGCGATCGGGCAATCCTTGGCGATTGAGTTGGGTGACGGACTGCCAGCGATCGCCCAAAGTTACCTCCGACGGGCGATCGGGCCAGGGTTGGATCCAACCGCGCCGCACTGCCCCCGCCAGCCATTCATGGCCCAGCAGTCCCGTTAACCCCACCGGCCCCGCCCCTGCCGGCCGCAAAAACGGAATCCACGATCGCCAATCACCTTGGCCAATGGTGGTTCCCGCCGGATCCCGCTGCCAGTCTTGCAACTGTTGCATCAACAATTCCGCCTGATCCAGCAAAGTCAGGTGAATGCCTCGGGTAGCTCCCTGCGCATTCGCCAGCCGCTGAAAGGCTTGGAGCAGTTGGGCAGGAACCGTATTTTCGATCGCCAGCACGGTCAAATCATTGGGATTGCGCCGCCCACAGCCCCCCAGCAACAGGCCCGCCGCGATCGCCCCCGTGCCGAGCAACCACTGCCGCCGCCCCCACCGAGGCTCCAGATCCACCGCCATTCCGGGCGATCGATTCCCCTTCAACTCCGCCCTTGCCTCGGGATTTTGCAAAGCCATGGCCGCCTAGATTGCCTTAATTGATGCGAAATTGATGCGACTTGCGCGTCGCTTGTCCGTTAATGGCGCATTCATCGCGCATTCATTGCGCAGTGTTTTGCCAGGTCATTTTAGCGATCAACTCTCGATATTTGAAGTTTTATAAAGTTTTGACAAGTTTTTTGTGCATCTTTTTCTAAAAGATCATTCTTTGGAAAAATGCGAAACACTTTCCAAAACAACAATATCCTGCACAATCTACCATGCGGATAATCGTTAAATGATTCAGCGATTGCTGAACTTTTGAGGATGGGTTATTTACGATAAAAACACAAGCCTCCGCCAGTGCAATCTAAAACCATGCGCTGACCTCCTATGGAACCATTGCAAGATCAAATTACACTCCTCAACCACAAGCTCGATGCGCTACATCAGTCGATTGAAACACTCTTGGGACGCTTAGCAAGTCGTGTTTCTTCCGAAGAGTCATCGTCCTTACATGAACCAATGGCTCAGATTCTTCAACGGGGTGCAGCCTTGGTTGATTCCCCCAGCCCTATCCTCCATTCCATGGCTGATCTGAATGCTGAATATAAAGATATTCTGATCGATGATAGCTATCGGGAACCGAGCGATCGCGCGGGCGACAAGGAACTCACGCCGGAAATTCAAGTGCAACGGTTAATGGCTCAATTAACTGCTGCCTACAATCGGATTGCCGACTTAGAGGAACAACTCCTTTCGCGACGGATCCATTAACTTGGATGCCTCCAAGCAACGAGTCGATCGACCCTTTGCCTTGACCTCAATCCGATTGTAGGCAAGTCTGAAATTGGCAGTCATTCGCCGATGACGGTTCGGATTTGGGTCACCTTCATCATGCCTTTCTCATCTCCCAGAGGGGCAACTTTGAGACTACTGCTGTTAGTTTGTGATCAAAAATTTGATCAGATCCTTGTAAGGTTTCTTGAAGGAATTTCTCTGAATTTTGTGGGATCAGCGGATCGCGTGGAAGTAATTCTGTTAAAGATCCCCAACCATTGCCCATGCTTTACGCATCAGGCCTCAGCAATTACAGAGCCTACCAGGGCTGATCGATCACGATCGGTACGCAATATTCAATTCTGGAACCTTCAAGCTCAGTGGTTACTCCAGAATTCGTAATCACCCTCTGACTTCCTTAGCAAATCGGTAGGAAGACTTTACAAAGTATTATGTGGCTGCTTACCCTCTGGCTCAAAGGGGGGATGTGATGCCAATGACCGATTCAGGGGCGCTCTGGTTGTGATCGATCGCCCCCTGAAAGCCCTGAACAGCCCTGCAAAGTCCTGCAAAACCTTGAACAATCAGCGTTGTTGCTCAGTCCAAAATGATGGGACGGGATGATGGATCAGGGCGCACAGCGGTGCATCCCGATCCGGACTCTCGGCCAAAATTTTGGGCCAGAATTCTTGATCTAACTTGATTTGATTAGTTTTGGCTTAGTTGTTGGCTCAGTTGTCGGCCATTTGCACCACGGCCAAAAATTCCGCCAAATCGGGAGCCGATCGCCCCGCAATTTCCGCGTCACGCAACCACAGCAAAAATTCCACATTGCCCGCCGGCCCCGTAATGGGCGATCGCGCCAGGCCGCCGTAGTGCCAACCGATCGCCTCAGCCCCTTGCCAAACCGTGGCGATCGCCTCCGCCCGATCGCGCGGATTCCTGACCACGCCGTTTTTGCCCAGGCGATCGCGCCCTACTTCAAATTGCGGTTTCACCAGCAAAATCACCTCGCGCGGCGGTTGCAACAGCGCCCACAGGGCCGGCAACACCTTCGTCAGGGAAATAAACGACACATCCGCCACACCCAAATCGGGGATCGGATCATCGGGGCCGTACAGCTCCGCCGGGGTCAGGTGGCGCAAATTCGTGCGTTCGCGCAACACCACACGCGGATCCTGGCGCAGGCTCCAGGCCACCTGCCCATAGCCCACATCCACGCCATAGACCTTGGCCGCACCCGCCTGCAACAGGCAATCGGTGAAGCCGCCCGTGGAAATGCCGCCATCCAAGCAAACTCGACCCGTGGGATCGATCGGGAAGGCCTCCAGGGCGTGGATCAACTTCTCGCCACCCCGGGACACAAAGCGCGATCGGGCCGCCACTTCAATTTCGGCATCTTCGGCGATCAGGGTTCCAGGCTTGTCGATGCAGGCGCGATCGACCCGCACTTCGCCGGCCCGAATCCAACGCTGGGCCAACTGGCGCGACTCGCACAACCCGCGACTCACCAACAGCGCATCTAATCGTTGTTTGCCCGTTTTTGCCACCCAATCAACCGAAATTAAGGGATTTTTGCCAAGATCCTGGATTTGGGCGCACAGCGGTGCGCCCCTACCCAATATTTCCGGTCTGTAGGGGCGCACTGCCGTGCACCCTCCGGTTCGATACGCCCGATACGCCCTCCGGTTCGATACGCCCGATGCGCCCTCCGGTTCGATGTGCCTACGCCTCGTTCAACACCGCGATCAGGGCCTCACCCATGGCCGTGCAACCCACCAGGGTTTTGCCTTCGGACATGATGTCGCCCGTGCGGAAACCCCGATCAAGCACTTCATTCACCGCCTTTTCAATCCGGTCAGCGCCCTCCGGCAGATCCAACCCATAGCGCAACATCATCGCCGCGCTCAACACATGGGCCAACGGATTCGCCTTGTCTTGGCCCGCAATGTCCGGCGCGGAACCATGCACCGGCTCAAACACGCCCGGTTTGCCCGGTTCGCCCAAGCTGGCCGAGGGCAACATGCCGATACTGCCGGTCAACATCGCCGCCGCATCCGAAAGAATGTCGCCAAACAGGTTGCCCGTGACGATCGTATCGAACTGTTTCGGGGCGCGAACTAACTGCATGGCCGCATTGTCCACATAGAGATGAGACAACTCCACATCGGGATAGTCCGCAGCCACGGCCGTCACCCGATCGCGCCACAGTTGCGACACTTCCAACACGTTCGACTTATCCACCGAGCAAAGCTTGCTGCCCCGACGCTTGGCGGTTTCAAAGGCCACACGGGCGATTCGATCGACCTCGCCTTCGGAGTACACCATCGTGTTTACGCCGCGCTTTTCGCCGTTTTCGCCCTCAAAGATGCCGCGCGGTTGCCCAAAGTAAATCCCACCGGTCAGCTCGCGCACCACCATGATGTCCGTACCTTCGACGACTTCCCGCTTGAGGGTCGAGGCATCCACCAACTGGGGCAAAATCGTTGCCGGCCGCAGATTGGCAAACAGACCCAGACCGGCCCGCAGACCCAGCAGGCCGCGCTCGGGCCGTTGGGCATTGGGCAAGCTGTCCCACTTGTAGCCGCCGATCGCCGCTAGCAGCACCGAGTCACTGTTGCGGCAAATTTCCAGGGTGCTGGCGGGCAGGGGTTCGCCGGTTTGGTCGATCGCGCAGCCCCCGATCGGCGCTTCGGTGAATTCAAAGGTCACGCCAATCTTTTGGGCGACGGTTTCGAGCACCTGAACAGCAACGCGGGTAATTTCGGGGCCAATGCCATCACCGGGCAGCAGCGCAATGCGATAGGTCTGGGTCACGGGTCGGTCAAATGTCGGAAGGGTTGAACGGATTTCATCATAGGACGGGAGGCGGCCCTTTCCATGGGAGATTTTCCCGACGACTTAGGGCATAGTCGTGAAGACAAATGATTGATGGTTATCCAGATAAAAGGTCTAAATCATGAGTTCCAAAGTTGATATCACAGCCCAAAATTTTCAGACCGAGGTGGTGAGCAAATCCAGCGAGAAGCCGGTGGTTCTGTACTTTTCCTCGCCCACTTGCAGCGCCTGCCAACAGCTCAGCCCGGTGCTAGAAGAGATCGTCAAAAACTACGACGTGGTTTTGGCCAAGGTGAACACCCAACAGGAGGTGGGCTTGGTGCAACAGGCGGGGGTGCGATCGACTCCTGATGTGCGCTTGGTGCAAAGCGGCCGCGCAACGGATCAATTTGTGGGTGCAGTATCCGGCAACGAGGTACGCAGCTTCCTCACCCGCAACAGCGTGAACTTGTTGGCGGGGCCCAAATTTCTGGACTTGACCAACGACAGCGATAACCGCGTTATCCCCGTCAACAGTCTCAGTGAATATCCCAGCGGGGTGCGGGCCTTGGGGGGCAATGACACCGTGACTGGTTCCAGCGATGTGGATGTGTTGTTTGGCAATGCGGGCAATGATCTGCTGTTGGGCAACGATGCCAACGATGTGCTCAATGGCGGTGCTGATAATGATGTGCTGGATGGCGGCTTGGGCAATGATCTGCTGAGCGGCAACCGGGGCAACGATTCCCTGGTGGGCGGCGATGGCAATGACATCCTGCGGGGTGGTCGGGAGAACGACACTCTCTTGGGTGGTGATGGGGATGATGTGTTGTCCGGCGACTTTGGCACGGATGTGCTGACGGGGGGTGCGGGCCGAGATTTGTTTGTGCTGCGAGCTGAGGAAGCCGTGGCCGGAGCCGGGGTGCAAACGGTCGATCGAATTACGGATCTCAGCGTGAGCCAAGGAGATGTGGTGCTGTTGGCGGCAGATTTCGCCATTGCCGATGTGACGGTGACCGCTGGCAATGTGGACAACAGCGGAGCCGCCGATGCCATCATCAGCCGCACCTCCACCGGGGCCCTGTTGGGGGTGGTGCTGGATCAAACGCCGGATGTGGTGCGATCGGCCTTGCAGGTGATTCCGCCCTCTTCTCTCTAAACCGGCCCCGTTCGGGGGCTGGGGGCTGCTAGGCGATCGCCCTGGCAGCCCCTTTTGTTTGAGTTGGTCTGGATATCAGGCTGCCCCGGTTCCAAGGGAGGTTCCTAGAGCGGAGATGGTTAAAAACCAGTTACAAAACTGGACGCTGAATCGCCGCCACCGCCAACGAGAGGATCAGCCTTTCAGCGATCGGGCGATCGGCCAGCCTCCGTAGTTTCACGGCTGCCCCCCTCCGGATTTGCAACGCCCACGACAGTAAGAGTCATCAGGAGCGCGACGCAACCCAATCGCGACCCTGGCTGACCTTCACGACTCGCATCAGGGGCTTGAATCATGACCGCGCTTCAAACTTGCACCCGCATTGGCCAAAGCTTGACCCTCGTGGGCGTAATTCTGGGTTCGGCCGCCGTGATGCAACCGATCGATGGCCATTCGATCGATGCCGCGCTGGTGGCGGCCGTTGCGCCCCAAAGCGCCTCAGCCGCCCAGCCCACGCCTCCCGACAACGGTGGCCCCAGCCGCACCCAAGGCACGGGCACTCGCTAATCCTTGAGGGCAAGGGTTTCGGTTGGGGCCCTGCGTTAATGATTAAAATTTCAGTCTGAGCAAATTAATCAAAACTGGGACTGAAATTCGATGGCTATTAAGCTTTATGGCGGTGCGCGCAGCCGGGCCTCGATCGTGCAGTGGTATCTCGAAGAGTTGGGCCTAGACTACGAGTTCATTTTGCTGGACATGCAGGCCGGCGAACACCGCCAACCACCGCTGACGGACATTAACCCCTTTGGCAAAGTGCCAGCCATTGAAGATGGCGACTTCAAATTGTGGGAATCCGGTGCGATTTTGCTCTATTTGGATGCGAAGTACGGCCCCGAAAAATCCACGGAGCAACGAGCAGTGGATCAACAATGGACGCTGTTTGCCAATTCCACCGTTGCCACCGGAATTTTTGTGGAAGCCAACCGCGATCGGGAAGCTCCGCGCTTGCTGGGCGGCATCAACGAGCTGTTGAGCCAGTCGTCCTATATCACGGGTGAAACTTTCGGGGTGGCAGATGTGGCCCTGGGGTCAATTTTGGCCTACATCCCCATGATGCTGAAGATGGATCTGTCGCCCTATCCAGCGCTGGGCGCTTACCTGAAACGACTGAGTGAGCGGCCAGCTTTCCACAAGGCGATCGGCTCGCGAGCTTAGACAGCGCGGCCAGCCCAGGGATCGGGATCAACCTCCAGATCTCAACAAAAAAATCCCAACGAATACGCAAAGGAAAGTGGGGGTCGATCGCCCGATCGGCCCCCATGCTTCGTGCTCAATTCGTCATCAACCTGAACGGATTAGTTCGATCGCGCCCCGATCGCCCGCTGGTGGGTGGCAACGGGAATCGCAAGCACCACAGGAACTACTTGCCTTCCACAAACGCCTGGCAGCAACAGAAGGGTTGCGCGGCCGGCGCAGGCGTTGGCGTGGGGGTTGGCGCAGGGGCCGGAATCACCGTCTTGCTGCCGCAGATTACCTTTTGCAGCAGCCCCGTGAAACCGCTCAGGGCATCTTGCGAGGTGAAACCCTGACCGCCGGTTTCCTTGGCCACACGGGCATATTCACCCTCGATTTCTTTTTTCACACTGGCCTTCACACCGGAAGTCCCCAAGTAGGTGTGGACTTTCACCTTGGTTTGCTTGGCCGTGGCGATCGCCCGGTTAGCGGCTTCGATGTCTGCCTGATCCTGCTTGGCGTTCTCGTTGCCCCCTTCCAAGGACTCATCGCCCAGGAAGAAGACGGCCCGCGATGCGCCCGATCGCCAGTCAAAATTCAGGGACACATCCTCGATCGCCCTTGCGCCGTCCTCTTGGGCCCCGCCGCCGGCCACCGTGCCCACCTTGCGGCCCTTCAGCACCGATTCCGACACCTTGGCCGTTTCCGTTAGGTAATTGCGCACGGTGCGATCGAACCGCGTTCCCTTAAACACCCCCTCAATTCCCAAATAGGTCACCCGCAAGTCAGAAGGACAACTGGTTTTGGCCGCCTCGATCGCCGCGCCCACCGCCTCACTCAGGGCCGTCGCCTCATCCTTCATCGACACGCTGGAATCGATCACCACCACCAGATCCACCTTGGGAATCGTCAAGACCTCCGTGGGCGAGGGCGTTGGCACGGGGGCCGGTGCGGGAACCGGCGTGGCGGAGCCGCCCTGGCCGGTCATGGTGGCCGGAGCCAAAGTGGGCCATTGCAGCCGCTTTTGGGTTGAAACATCCCCATTGCCCCGGTGACCGGAAATGGGGCCCAGGCGGTTCGGTTGGGCTTGGCCAGCGGTCATGCCGTGGCTGTTGTAGGGATGGTTCCAGAGGTTGAAATCAAACCGATAGTGGGCCCCCTGCCAACCATTTGTCCAGTTGAAATTAATCAGTGCGCTGATATCCAGCGTGCCCGTCACCGGGTCGCTATACCAAAACGACAGCATCTTATTCGCCGTTCCGCCGGCCGACGTGCCGAAGTTGTATTGAATATCAACCCCGTCCGGCGGCCCTTCATAGGCAAAACAGCCCCGGCCATAAACCGAACCATCCGGATTCAAGGTGTGAAAAACAAAACTCGTGACCTGAGGCATAGCAGCAAATTCCTGTGAGGTTTGGGCTTGGTGATCGTGAAACGTTGGGCAGACCGCTGACTGGTGAACCCCTAGGATTCAACGTAGGCCTGGCAGCAACAGAAGGGATGTTCAATGCGGCGCGGTGCGGGCTTGCTGCCGCAAATCACGTCTTGCAACAGGGCTTGGAAGCCCCGCAGCGCATCCTGGGAGGTGAAGGATTGACCGCCCGTTTCCCGAGCCACCCTGGCGTATTCCCCTTCAATTTCCCGGCGCACTTTGTCTTTCACCGAGGAAGTTCCAAGATAGGTATGCACCCGCACGCCAGCTTCCTTGGCCACCGCGATCGCGAGGTTAGCGGCTTCGATGTCTCCTTGATCTTGCTTGGCATCCTGGTTCCCGCCATCCAAGGACTCATCGCCCAGGAAGAACAGGGCCCGCCCAGCCCCCGGCCGCCAGTCAAAATGGCGACTCAGATCCTCGATCGCCCTTGCGCCGTCTTCTTGGGCCCCGCCGCCGGCCACCGTGCCGCGTTGGCGACCCCGCAACTCGGCCTCCGCCGCTTTGGCCGTTGTGGTCAGGTATTTGCGAATGGATTGATTAAAACGGGTGTCTCGGAACGTGCCTTCAATGCCCAGATAGACCACTCGCAAGTCAGAGGGGCAATGGGCCCGAGCCGCCTCGATCGCGGCGGAAACGGCCGCATCCAGCGCCACCGCTTCGTCCTTCATGGAAACGCTGGAGTCGATCGCCACCACCAAGTCCACCAGCGGGATCGTCACGCCATCTTCTTCGATGACCTCGATCGTGGGTTGCCCGATCGCCACCCACTCCAACTTGCGTCCTTGACAGCTTCCGTCTTCCGTCGCTCCCCGGTGCGCAGACACATGACCCAGTTGATCCGGCGTTGCACCACCGGCCACCAAGCCCCGATCGAAGTCTGGCTGGGCCCAGGCATTGAACTGAAACTGTTGCTCGCCTGCCCGATCGCTGAAACTCAAGCTCAACAGAGCGCTGAGATCCAACACACCGACGATCGGGTCGCGATACCAAAACGCCGTCAAGGTTTCCGCACTGCCCCGGCGATATTCCACCGAAGACTCGCTGCCATCCCCTAGGGTAAAGCACCCTTTTCCAAACTCAGTGCCGTCGTTGTTCAGTACCCGAAAGGTGTAGGCCTTTCCTGGGGTGGACGGTGCTGAGGTAGAAGAATCTGCTGTTGTGTTGGTTGTTTCTGTGGCCGAACTCCAGGGAATCACAACACTGGGCGTGACATCCAGCCAACCACCATCCGTGACCGTGCCCACATCCACCAACGATTGTGCGTCCAAAAACTCCATCAACCGCTCACCATCGTCCTCAAATCGATAGTGGCAAATGCCCTGATCAGCAAAAACAACCAGATCTGAATCTTGGCGATAGACGACCTTAACGAAATTGGCTCCATCAATTTCCCAGCGGTAGCCAGGCATCGCTTCAACAATCTTTTGATTCTTCACAAATCACTTCTCCAAAAAGCACTGCAACCCTAGGGAAATACCAGGCAACTGATTCGGTCGATCGAGTCGATCGAGCTAATGGGGCTAAGGAGTCTGTCGATGGGTTCTCAATTGGAATCTTGTTTGAGTGGCTAACCTGCATTCTTGCGAGATTTAGTCATCACCCTTGAATTAGCCCATTGCTTATCTCGATCGCCTTGATCTACTCCAAACGAATCTGCTTATTGGCTAATTCCAAATCAAACGGGTAATCTTCATTTCCCCCCGCAAGGGCCTTTTGGAAAGTTTCCTCATTCGCAAACTCACTGACGCGAAACCACCAATCTTCAAATACAATCACCCGCCCATCGGGACAGCGGTAGACCAAGACATGGTAGTCGTCGCGAAATTCGTTGCTGAGATCAAGAACCTCACCACCCATTGCTTGAGCAGCGGTGTCTGCACTGTTCACTTTCCAATCTACTGACATGTTGCACAATCTCCAGCTTAATTGGAGGGTTGATCAGACTTTCCAATTGGACTCTACGAATTGTGCCTCAAGCTAATTGGAATTTGAGAGAAGTTAATGTTAATTTTTTCATTTTTCTGAATAATTCCGTATAAACACGCAATTAAAAATTAGCAACAATTCTCTTAAAAATAGATCATTTCATTTTTAAACATTTGCAATACAATTTTTTACAGAAGATTTCAATCAATTCCAATTGCCAATCAAATTAATTTTTCTTTTTGTTGTAATTTTCATTATTCAATCCGAGCCGGAAATCAAGAATAATTTCTTGTGAATTTCAATTTGATTTGATTTTATTTGATGCTTAAATGCGAATAATTCAATTGTTGAAATTCATAAAATTCTCAGAAATCTCAAGAGTCAATATTTTTTCTTTGTTTTAAATCATTTTTGATAATTGTGTTTTATTTTACATTGACGTTCCTGAAGAGAAAATGATGCTTGGGGTCAGAATTTTGGACTGAAAGGCCTTTAATAAAGACTAACTTTGCCTGTTACTGGAAGCGATCCGCGATCAACTCCCGTTGACGATCGAAAGTGATCCGCCATTTTTAGGTTGGCTGGCGTTCGATCGTCTGAATTTTGAGGATGACTTGTGGTGGCTTTGGGCTGTCGCTGCCCAGCCAAGGACGAGGATCAGGGCGATCGGGGGTTTAAGTCAGGGTTGGCAATTTTTTTGACCTGTCTGCCGGGCGCTGGTGTGATCAATGATGCAGCCGGACTGAGAGAGCGATCGATCCGGTTGGAGGGCGCACATCGGTACGCCCCTGCGGACATGCCACGACTTTGGGTTGGGAAGATCAGCGATCGCGGTCTAGGTTGTGGGTGGCTGATTTTGGCGGCGTTGGCTCTGTTTGGGGTTGCGCCACTGACGGGCCTGGCGCAGCAGCAACAACGACCACCGCAGGCTCTTTTCGAGCCGGCCCACGATGACGCAAACCGTCAGCAGGGCGATCAGCCAGCTTGGGGCATTTTGGGCGATCGGGAGGGACAAGATCGGGTCGAGTTGGGTGGGTTGGGCGATCGTTTCTTGGGTCGTTTGAATGGTGTTAGTTTGGGGTTGCGAATTCATGGTGAAAACCTTGAATCATTGACTACGCAACCATTCTCAAATTGGTAATCAGCGCCCAAGTCCCCCACAAGTCCCGTCTTAGTCTGGTTTAGTCCCCTCTTGGTCTACCGACCAGGAACAGCTATTGATCGCCCAACATGGAATCGCCACGCTCTTCCACCCCCGCCATAACTTGGAGCCAATTTTTAAGCGAGCAGGCTGATTACTACGGTCTCACACCTGAGCAAAAGGCAGCATTTCTCGTTCAGTTTGCCGAACAGAAGCGCAGCGATTCGCGTGTCCAGGCTTCTATCTCTCTGGACATTGGCGAAAACACGTTTAAGAATCACATGACCAATGTGTATAGGCGCTTAGCCGACTTCTATCCCAACCTTAAGCAAATTGTTGGCAGAGGCAAACGACAAGCAGTTCTCGTAATTTTGCGAATGGAGTTTTCGGAACGGACTCGGCCGGTTGCTCCACCTCCAGCGGAAATCCCCAGTTCTTCAACAACGCTCCCGCCTCCAGCAGAGATTCCTGGTTATCCGACGGTGCGATCGCTCCTGGAGCAAGCACAGGCGATGTTAGCCAACCACACCAGTCAAGCGTTTTATAACGGCACGTTGCCCCAGTGGGCGGACATTGCGGCGGGCTATGACGTGGAGCGCGATCGCCTCAAAGATCTCCAAGACTTTGTGGAATCGCGGGCGGCGCTGGGTGGGGCGTTGCCGATCGCGCTGGTGTTGGGCCGATCGGGCGATGGCAAAAGCACTCTGTTGATGCGGTTGGCGGCGGAGTTGAACGATCGGGGCGATCGGGTGTTGTGGCACGAACCGAATCAGCGCAATCAGGTGGCGTTGGATTTGACGGCGCTGGCCACCCTGAAGACCGATCGGCGGGTGGTGGTGATCATTGACGATGCCCATGCGCTGGACTTGGAAGGGTTGGAGCAGCAGGTGCGATCGCTCCACCAGGTTGGGGCGGGGTTGTTGTTGGTGTTGGGGGTGCGGCGAGAGCTGTGGCTCGGGGGTCGGCAGCTTCCCCAGTCGATCGCCAAGATTCAGCGCTTTGAGATCGATCGGGTGAGTGACGCGGAAATCGATCGCTTTTTGGAGGCCTATGAGCGAGCGGGGGAGTTGGGCAAATTAGCGAATTTGTCACCCGCGGCCCGGGCGGCCAAGTTTCGGCAGGGGGCCGATCGCCAGTTGTTGGTGATGTTGCTGGAGGCGAAATACAACGAAAGCCTGACTAGCTATGTCCAAAAAACCCTCAACGACTTGGCAGATCGATTTGGCGAAAGAGTGGTGCGGGCTTGTCAGTTGGTGGCGGCGTTGCACACGTTCGATTTGGGGTTTCCGGCGCGTTTGTTGGAAACGATTTTGGATGTGGGTGAGCTGGAGACCGACATTCTGGCCAAAACCGATGGCTGGTTAATTTCGGAGGGCTATGGGCGCTTGATCCAAACGCGCCACCCGGTGATTGCGACGGTGATTTTTCAGGGCGATCGGGCCAAATATCGCCGTCTCAGTCAGTTTATTGACGCGGAACTGAAGCAAGCGCCGGACTATTTCCTCACGCCGCGCCTGATGCACAACTTGCGGGTGCAAACCAAGGCTCTGGGCTTGCAGGTGGAGTCGCTGCGGGATGTGTTTCAGCAAGCGGTCAATTGTTTTCCGATTCGCCGCTTTGTCTACAACATTTGGGCGGTGATGGAAAGTGACCGCAAAAACTATGACCAAGCCCACAAACTTTTTCGCAAAGCCACCGAAGCCGATCCAAACAACGCAGTATCCTGGCAAGCCTGGGCGGTGATGGAAAGCGGCTTAAAAAACTATGCCGAAGCCCGACGGCTGTTCCAACAAGCCACCGAGGTGGATCGGAACCACGCTGTTTCCTGGCAAGCCTGGGCGGTGATGGAAAGCGGCTTAAAAAACTATGCCGAAGCCCGACGGCTGTTCCAACAAGCCACCGAGGTGGATCGGAACAACGCGCCGGCCTGGGGAGGTTGGGCAATCATGGAACGCAACGCAGGCAACTACGACAAAGCCAGGGAATTGTTTAACCAAACTCTCAAACTCGAACCCCATAACGCCAAGTCTTGGCGCACTTGGGCCGCAATGGAGCGCAACCTCGGCAACCACGACGAAGCCCGCCGCCTCAGCGACAAAGCCACCCAACTGGAAGCCGCCCGCCAACCCGCCCCCCGGTCAGGGCCAGCCCATCCCCCACCCCGCCGCCGCAATCCCTAAGCGCAACCGCCCTCAGTTGCCGAAGCCTAGCGGCCGGGATGCTGATAAAGTGGCGTTGAATTCAGCTTGGCGTTGGCGGACTGGAAACTATGGCTGTTGCGATCGCACTAGGATTACTCGTTTTGGCCTACCTGCTCGGCTCCATCCCCGCTGGATACCTAGCCGGGCGCTGGCTCAAAGGCATCGACATCCGCCAATATGGTTCCGGCTCCACCGGGGCCACCAACGTGATGCGCACCGTGGGCAAACCAGCCGGGATCACCGTCTTTATCTTCGACATCCTGAAAGGGGCGATCGCCATTGGCCTGGTGCGCGCCCTTTGGACTGGCGACCTCATCGTCGATCCCACCTGGCTGGCAATCAAGCCCTGGTTAGAAGTGGTCGCCGGTCTCACCGCCGTGATTGGCCACAGCAAATCCCTGTGGCTGAATTTCCAGGGCGGCAAATCCGTGGCCACCAGCCTGGGCACGTTGTTAGCCCTGTCTTGGCAAGTGGGCTTGGGCGGGTTCGCGGCCTTCTGTGTGGTGCTGGCCATTTGGCGATATGTGTCCCTCGGGTCGATCGTCGGGGCAATCATGGTCAGCGTGTTGATGCTGTCTTTGCAAAATCCCTTGCCCTACTGTTTATTTGGCTTGGCAATTACGGTGTTTGTGATTGCGCGACACAAGACCAACATCAGCCGTCTGTTGAAGGGAACAGAACCCAAGTTTGGCCAAAAGGTGCAAATTCCCGAGCCTGTTTCCGACAGCGCCAGCGGTTCTTAGGATTTTGGCCCTACTTCTGTGGTGGTGTGCCGGGTCGAAAGCAGGCCGGTCAAAGATCGGTTAAGTCTTAAAAGCTTGACGAAACGCCGCTTAACCTTGATGGATTGGGGGCTTGGGCCTCTGGCCTGGCTCGATCGGGAAGTGGCCTGGGGATGACCATCTTCTGATTTGCCCCCAAATGTAACGAATTGCAACGTATAATAGCTCTGAAAAATTAATTCTTAAGAATTATTCAAGGGAATCCAACACCCATCGCATTTCAAGCGCGATCGGGCGGTTTCCACCCCCATCAGCCCTGTGGCTTCCGTTGTTTACCCCTAGCGAGTAGGACTGTTGAAATCCATGCGAGTTGCAATCGCCGGTGGCGGCCTAGCGGGCCTGGCCTGTGCCAAATATTTGGTCGATGCGGGACACCAGCCGATCGTGTTGGAACGCGAGGCCGTGTTGGGTGGTTTGGTGGCCGCTTGGAAAGATGAGGATGGTGATTGGCTGGAAACGGGGCTGCACGCCTTTTTCGGTGCTTATCACAACATGAAGCAACTGATGGGCGAGCTGGACATTCTCGATCGCCTGCAATGGAAGCGCCACGCCCTGGTGTTTAACCAACCGGAAAAGCCGGGAACCCTGTCTTGGTTTGATGTGCCGGACATTCCCGCCCCGTTTAATGTGATCATGTCGATTCTGCGGAATAACGACATGCTGACCTGGGAGCAAAAAATTCGATTCGCGATCGGGCTGTTGCCAGCGATCGTGCGGGGTCAGCAGTATGTGGAATCCATGGATAAATACAGCCTCTTGGAATGGCTGCGGCTCCAGGGAGTGGATGAGCAGGTGAACACCGACATTTTCATCGCCGCCTCCAAGGCCCTGACGTTTATTAATCCTGAGGATGTGTCGGCTACGGTTCCCCTGACGGCGCTGAACCGGTTTTTGCAAGAGCGCTACGGGTCAAAGGTGGCCTTTTTGGATGGGGCCCCGCCGGAGCGGTTGTGCCAGCCGATCGTGGACTACGTGACGGCTCGGGGCGGGGAAGTGCGCACCCAAGCGCCGCTGAAGGAAATTGTCTTGAATGGCGATCGATCGGTGAAGTCTTTCATTGTGCGCGGTCAAAACGGCGCACCCGATGAGGAGATTGTGGCCGATGCTTTTGTGTCCGCCATGTCGGTGGATGCCTTAAAGATCATGATGCCGGACGATTGGAAAGCCGTGCCGGAGTTCGAGAAGCTGCAAGGCCTCGAAGGTGTGCCGGTAATCAATGTTCAAATTTGGTTTGATTGCAAGTTGCCGACGATCGACCAGTTGTTGTTCTCCCGATCGGATATCCTCAGTGTTTATGCGGATATGAGCCGCACCACTCGGGAATACGAAGACCCGGATCGATCGATGCTGGAATTGGTGTTGGCTCCGGCCAAGGATTGGATCGGCCGTTCCGATGAAGACATCATTGCTGCCACCATGGACGAGCTGGCCAAGCTATTCCCCGATCACATTCCCCACCAGGCAAAAGTTCGCAAAGCCAAGGTGAAAAAAACGCCCCGATC
Organism: Limnothrix sp. CMB-01; assembly: GCF_055193175.1. Classification (NCBI taxonomy): domain Bacteria; kingdom Bacillati; phylum Cyanobacteriota; class Cyanophyceae; order Pseudanabaenales; family Pseudanabaenaceae; genus Limnothrix; species Limnothrix sp. CMB-01. The sequence continues at coordinate 3,466,865 of NZ_CM143720.1, read as the reverse complement.
GGTCTACACGGCCCGGCCGGGATGCCAGGCCCTGCGCCCCCAACAGGAAACCTCGATCGGGAATTTTTTCCTGTCCGGTAGCTACACCATGCAAGAGTTTCTAGGCAGCATGGAAGGGGCTGTGCTTTCTGGTAAGCTGACAGCGCAAGCGATTGTCCGCAATGCCGCGCGCCTTGAGCGCGATCGCGATTTGGCCCTGGCCGCTTCCGCCTAAGCCACTCCTTTGACTGACCCATCGACCTTTCCCAGCCCCGCCGGTCTTCATGCTGCACTTGCCTGACCCGCCACGCACTAACACCCTGGCGACCCTGGAAGAATCCTATGAGTTGTGTCGCCAGGTCACAGCCAAGTACTCCAAAACGTTCTATTGGGGCAGTGCGCTGATGCCGTTGGCTAAGCGGCGGGCCATCTGGGCAATTTATGTTTGGTGTCGGCGCACTGATGAACTGGTCGATGGGCCCATGGCCAAACTGACCACGCCGGAAACCCTGGACGATTGGGAACGGCGACTCGAACAGCTTTTTGGTGGCCATGCCCTGGATGACTCTGATGTGGCCCTGGTTGACACGATCGGGCGCTACAACCTAGATATTCAGCCCTTCCGCGACATGATCGCCGGGCAGCGCATGGATCTCTATCGCAGTCGCTACGAGACCTACGAAGAGCTAGAGCTATATTGCTATCGCGTGGCGGGCACGGTGGGCCTGATGACCACACCGGTTTTGGGGGTGGCTAGCGAGCCGGCCCGCGCCCCTTGGGATGGGTTTTTGCAAATGCAAACCAGCCCCGATCGCAACCCGGATGACCCCACGGAACGGGCGATCGCCCTCGGCATTGCCAACCAGCTCACCAACATCTTGCGAGACGTGGGCGAAGACCGTCACCGGGGCCGAATTTATCTGCCCCTAGAAGATTTGGAGCGATTCCGCTACACCGAGCAGGACTTGATGAATGGTGTGGTTGACGATCGCTGGCGTGCCCTGATGCAGTTCCAAATTCAGCGGGCCCGCACCATTTTCGACAGCGCCGCCAAGGGCATTCGCCTGCTTCACCCCGATGCTCGCTGGCCCGTTTGGGCTGCCTTGATGCTCTACAGCCGAATTTTGCACTCGATCGAGCGCAACGGTTACGACGTGTTCAACAAACGCGCCTATGTCCCCACCACGGGGAAAGTGCGCTGTCTGCCCGTGGCCCTGATGCGATCGCAGGTTCTCTAGGCCAAGCTGTTAACCCGCCGCACAAAATCGTTGGGCCAGTCGATCGATGCTCGTCAGCGGCTGGCTCAATTCAAACTGCTCAGCCCTCGATCGGCAGTCGAATTCGGAATTCAGCGCCTTGTCCTGGCTCCGACTCAACGGTCAGACTGCCACCGTGTTTATCGACTACGATTTGTTGGGCGATCGCGAGACCCAACCCTGTGCCTTTACCTACGGATTTTGTGGTGAATAAATGGTCAAAGATTCTTGACTGCACCTCTGCATTCATCCCCTTGCCATTGTCCCGGATCGTAATTTGTACCTGATCATCAACCAGAGTCGTGCTGATGGTGATCTGTTGAGGATGTGCCTCTAATTCTTTGAACAATCGACCCTGGGCCAGCTCATCAAACATATCGATCGCATTAGCCAGGATGTTCATAAATACCTGGTTGAGCTGGCCCGGGAAGCAATCGATCGGTGGTATTTCACCATAGTTGGTAATCACCTCGATCGCCGGTCGATTAGCATTCGCCTTGAGCCGATATTTCAGAATCAGCAGCGTGCTATCAATCCCTTCATGCAGGTTAGCGCTGACTTTATATTCCGTATCCGCACGGGAGAAGGTGCGCAGGCTGGTGCTAATGCTTTTGATGCGATCGGTTGCCCCTTGCATTGAATTCAGGAGTTGGGGCAAATCTTCGCAAACATATTCCAAATCAATATCTTCAGCGTGATCTTGAATCGGAGGAGTGGGACTAGGATAATGCTGCTGATATAGGGCTAGGTGTTCAAGCAAGTCTTGCACATGCTCTTTGCCATTATCGATGCTGCCATTCAGAAAGCCGATCGGGTTATTGATTTCATGCGCCACCCCAGCCACTAAGTTTCCTAGCGATGCCATCTTCTCGCTCTGCACCATTTGTAATTGGGATTGCTCTAATTGCTGAGCATAGCGCTGAGCTTGTTGAGCATAAAGTTGAGCTTTTTGGTAAAGGCTGGCATTTTCTAAAGAAATAGCAGCCTGGATGCAAAGAAAGTTGAGCACTGCAATGCGATCGCTTGTAAATACGCCGCTAGTGGAACAATTTTCTAGATACAAAATAGCTCGTAAGTTACTCTGGTTGAGCATCGGCAAACACAAAATACTCTTGGGTTGACGCTGATTCAGATAATCACCAATTACTGGCAAATCAGTCTTGAGATCATCAATTACCACCGTTGTTGCCGTGTTCTTGACATACTGAATTAAGTTGCTGGGAATGCTGGAAGCATCCTCCAGGGGGGCAGCTTGCAGCACAACTTCCTCTAGGTTTGCCGTTACCCGCACTTGCCATTGATCATCCTCACCAAGCATCAAGGCACATCGGTCTGCCCCAGAGTTTTCAAGCATGATCTGAGTCAGAGTTTCTAGAAGCTTATCTAGGGCGATCGTGCTGGCTATGATCTGCGAAACTTGCAGCAGAGCAGACAAATCCAGGATTCTATTGATATTGCTAGAAGAGCTATTTTTAGAGGTGGAATGAGTCGAACGATCTAGCGTCGTAGAAGAGTGATGTACCGCAGACAATGTTGTCAGGGTTTCTGCAACAGATATGGGTTGCTTGGCAGCTTGTAGAATAGGTCGCAGCAATTGAGGATAGTGCTTTTCTAAAGCAACAACTTTGGCCTTGGCTCCCCAATGAGCATAGGCATAGTAAGCATTCTGCATGTACCCTGCAGCGACCGTTTCTTTTCCCCATTTCAGATAGAATTTTGCAGCCAACTCGTTCGCGAGGGCCTCTTCCTGGATATAGCCGCTTTCTTTAGCGCCAGAAATCGCGCGATCGTACCAGTCCCCTGCTTCATAGAAATTCCCTAAAACTCGATGGTGTTCAGCAGCAACCAAATCGAATTTATGTTGATAATTCATGGGAGCATAGCTTGCCCATTGTTGTTGTAACTTTGTTTGATTTTCTTCCACCTGTTGTAAGAGTTGTGATCGCTCGCCTAATCCCCGTTCCAGTGCCGCCAATGCTGCCAAAGAATCGTATAAATAAAATTCGGCTTCTCCTACTGTTCCTACCCCGCCGTTAAAATAGCGTCTTACCTCAACAGCGCACATCCGAGCCATTTCCAGCTCGTCAAATAGGCAACATAACATCAGCTTAAACACATAAAATGCGTATAAGCACAGTAGATCATTGACTGAGATGAGTTGAGGAAGAAACTCTGCCTCTTCAATGACTTCTCCTGAAAAAATGTGGGCAGACTCTGAGTTTCCTCGCAGGTTCAAAGTACCTTGCCAATAGACACGACACCAATTTGCCGGAGTCAACTGATTCATTTGGACTAGTGCCTGGTGATAGGCTTGAATTTCTAGCTCCAAGATATCTAGAGGGGAGCCGCACCAGAAAGAATTAGCACAGAAAGCATGGATGTTATATCCCCCATATTCTATATTTCCAACATCTAATCCTGTTGTGTACCCTTCTTGAGCTAGAGGTAGGGTGTCTCGAACATGAAATTTTCGATGCGATGTAAATAGCACAGCCACATGAAACGCTTCTGGCTTAATCACCTTTGCCTCAGGCGTTGAGGTGAGTTGAATAGCTAATTGAATGAACTTTACTCCAGCATTTACATCCTTAAGAAAATTGGCAGCAATAATGCTGTAGCAAGAATAGGCAGCGATGGAAGCGGGTGTATTACCATATTCAATAGATAATTTTACGGCTATTGTTACCAATCCAATATATAACGAAGAACCTGAGATATAGGCCGATGAAAAGAGACGAGTAATGATCTCAACAATCGCCATGATTCGGCGATCAGTCATTTTGGGTAAATCAACTAAATCCTCAATGTCGCGATCACCTATAAGCTGATTAACTTCAGCAGTGATCGACAAAAAATCATCCTCCGTCATCGTTTCGGGGAGAAATAGATCAAGCAGCCCTAAAACGTTTCGAGCTACATCAATTGATTCAAGTAATTTATTTTGAGAAATTAGAGAAACAATACGAATTCGGTAGACGTTAACTCTTTCTATTACAGAGTGTGCTTTCTCAATTACTGTATCAATAGCAGCTTCCATCGCCTCGTAATATCCGCACAAGGATGCTAACTCTGCGGCCAATTCGTAGAAAACAAGGGTGATCTCATACTGCCTTTCCCAGGCTGCTTCTCCCAGCAAAGATAAGCCCGTGTGAACGTACTCACGTCCTCCTTGATAGGCAGTCGTTATCCTTGCTTTATGGGCTGCAATCAGATTGAGACGGGCGAGTTCGTCCCGTTTGCTTTGTTCCCTGATTAATGCCTGTCCATGATTGAGTTGACCAACTAACTCAAAGATTCTTTCTTCTATCTCGTCCGGTGATCTTTTGGATAAAAGTAATTGTCCAATTTTGAGATGAGTTGCTTGTTTTTGCTCTGCTGCAATCAGAGAATAGGCCGCTTGCTGTACCCGATCGTGCAGGAATCGATAAGTCGGATTGACATGATTTTGAGACTCGCATTGCTCAAGTTCCTCAGATTGAAAAAACTTGTAAACCTGAGTAATTGGTATGATCAGCCCTTCCTGCAAGGCTCTCCACAAGATGGTGGCTGCTTCTGTTTGGGATTGCTCTGCCACGATCGCCAGGGTTGATAAATCAAACTGTGCGCCAATACAAGCCGCTAATTTCAAGACCTCTTGCGTCGCTGTCGGCAGTTTCTGCAACTGCAACGCCATAAATTCCACCACATCATCCGTCAGCGCCAGAGCATTGACTTGAGCAATATCACATTGCCAATAGCCTTGATCACGGTCAAAGAAGATGTACCCATCTTCGTGAAGCGCTTTCAGAAATTGGGTCGTAAAGAAAGGATTCCCTTGGGTTTTGCGATCGACCAATTGAGTCAGTGGCTGTGATAGCTCTTGGCTGCATTTCAATGTATCCGCCACCAAGCAATTGGTATGCTCTAGGCTCAGCGGCAACAAGGTGATTGTATTAACGGTCAAGCTCGCTTTTTTCAGTTCCCCGATCATCAACATCAGGGGATGAACTGGTGAAACTTCGTTATCTCGATAAGCACCCAACATCAGCAGATAGCCACTGCTTTCCATGAGCACTTTCAGCAGTTGCAGCGAAGCAGAATCAGACCACTGCAAATCATCCAGGAAGATTACGAGGGGATGATCGGCAGTCGTGAAAACTTGAATAAACTTCTGAAACAGTAAGTTAAATCGATTCTGCGCTGCGGTTCCCGAAAGCTCCGGAGCTGCGGGCTGCTGACCAATGACCTGCTCTAGCTCCGGAATTACCTCAATCAAGACCTGGCCGTTTTCACCAACAGCTTTGAGGATTTTGGCTTTCCATTCGGCTAGTTGACTGTCAGACTCTGAGAGCAGTTGCCCCATCAGATCCCGCAAAGCTTGCACAAATGCTGATAGAGGAATATTGCGATTAAATTGGTCAAACTTTCCTTTAATGAAATAGCCTTTTTGCTGCGTGATTGGCTTATGGACTTCATTCACAACAGCCGTTTTACCAATCCCCGAAAATCCTGCCACTAGCATCAGTTCTGATGTACCTTGGGAGACTCGCTCAAAAGACTTGAGCAAAATTTGTACTTCACTCTCACGACCATAGAGCTTTTCAGGGATTAAGAATCGATCGCTCAGATCCCGTTGTCCCAACTCAAACTCAGTAATTTTGCCTGTTGCTTCCCATTGGCTTAAGCATTGCTGCAAATCATGTTGCAAGCCCAAGGCACTTTGATATCGATCCTCAGCATTTTTAGCCATCAGCTTGGCCACGATCGTCCCTACGATCTTGGGCACTGACGGATTTACCTGATCCACTGGCTGTGCTGTTTTAGCAATATGGCAATGCAACAACTCCAAGGGATCATTGCAAATGAAGGGCAGCGTATTGGCTATGGTCAATAATTGATAGAGAGTGACTCCTAGGGAGTAGTAATCAGCTCGATAGTCAATGCCACGATTCATACGCCCGGTTTGTTCGGGAGCCAGGTAGGCTAAAGTTCCCTCTAAAATATTTGGATTTTGAATTTCTTGAGTTTCTTTAGGTAATAAAGAAGCAATACTAAAATCAATTAATTTAATTTCTTTTGATTCGGGACTAATCAGAATATTGGCGGGTTTAATATCTTTATGAATAACGCGCTGCTGATGCAGATCGTGCAGAATAGTGGTCAATTGTAATGCAATCTTGAGCACTTCGACCCAATTAAGCCTGTGTTGCTGTAGATATTGATTGAGAGATAATCCTCCCCAATCTTCCATCACGAGTACATAGCTATTCCCCAAGGACTGAAGAGTCAGGGGATGAATAATGCCAGGTAAACTGAGATTTTTGGCGATCGCGTATTGATTCCGAAATTGCACCAGTTCGCCAAAGGTGGGATAGTCCGACAGCAGGATTTTTAACACTACCGATCGTTGATCACCATCCTGTATCCCTCGATAGACGGCCGTTCTTGATCCCGAATAGAGTTGCTCAATGATCGTATAGCCAGCAATTACAGGCAATGGCCGGGATGAAGAGCCAGTGAGAGGTGACATGAATATGGTTAAAAGTAAAATCCACTTTTCAGTATTAGATCTCTTCTGGTGATACAGCAACTTTGATGTGCTAGATATGACACAGCATACGGACGTAATTTGGTTTTATATAACAGTCTAGGGTTTCGCAGCAGAATCTATGACTTGATTGGCAGTCGAATCAAAAATTCAGCACCTTGTCCTGGCTCCGACTCAACGGTCAGGCTGCCGCTATGTTTATCCACTATGATTTGTTGAGCGATCGCTAGGCCCAATCCTGTGCCTTTGCCTACAGATTTCGTGGTGAACAAATGGTCAAAGATTCTGGACTGCACCTCTACATCCATGCCTTTGCCATTATCGTGAATGGAAATCTGGACTTGATCCTCAACCAGCGCTGTGCTGATGGTGATTTGTTGGGGATTCGCTTCTAATTCCTTGAACGATCGACCCTGGGCTAACTCATCAAACATATCGATCGCATTAGCCAGGATGTTCATAAACACCTGGTTGAGCTGTCCTGGAAAGCAATCGATCGATGGTATTTCGCCATAGTTGGTAATCACCTCGATCGCCGGCCGATTAGCATTTGCCTTGAGCCGATATTTCAGAATCAGCAGCGTGCTATCAATCCCTTCATGCAGATTAGCGCTGACTTTATACTCCGTATCCGCACGGGAGAAAGTCCGCAAACTTGTACTAATCGATTTGATGCGATCGGTTGCCCCTTGCATTGAATTCAGGAGTTGAGGCAAATCTTCGCAAACATATTCCAAATCAATATCTTCAGCGTGATCTTGAATCGGGGAAGTGGGACTAGGATAGTGCTGCTGATACAGGGCTAGATGTTCCAGCAAGTCCTGCACATGCTCTTTGCCATTATTAATGCTGCCATTCAGGAAGCCGATCGGGTTATTAATCTCGTGAGCAACACCCGCTACTAGGTTCCCCAAAGAAGCCATCTTCTCGCTCTGCACCATTTGCAACTGAGCATTTTTTAGTTCCTGCAATGTACGTTCTAGATCTTCAGACTTTTGCTGAATTACAGCTTCAGCCAAAATTCGATCGCTAACATCTTGAATCATTGAAAAGATGCCAATAGCCTTTCCTTCATTATCTACCAGAGGCGTATTGATCCATTCACACATGATGATCGTTCCATCTTTCCGAACGTTCTGATTTAAACTATGGAACCCCCCCTTTTGTTCCAGCAATGCTGTCATGACTTCAGCCACAAGAGGTCTATCCGATTCTGGAACAATCTGAGCTGCATGGTGATCCAACATTTCTTCTGCAAGATAACCAAAGATTCTTTCAGCAGATGGGTTCCAACTTGCCACCTTAAATTGGTCATTCCATTCAATAATGCCAACAGGTGTTTGCTGAATCAGAAATGTCAGCCTCTCTTGGAAATCCCTCAACGAAGCCTCTGCCGCTTCGCGCTCCTGTGATGCAGCTTTTTGCTCACTGATGTCCAACAAAAGCCCATCCCAAACCAGCGTTTCATCTGCCAGTTTTTTAATGCGTGATTCTCCATGAATCCACTTAACTTTTCCAGATGGGGTAATAATTCTTCCCTCCCACCGCCAAGGTGTTAAGGCTTGAGCTGAATCAGTAATCGTTTGACGATACAGTTCAACATCCTCTGGATGTGTCATGTTCATCAGAATACGTACATCAGCGATCGCTTGTTCGGCCGTAACCTCATACAGATCGTAACAAGCGTTGCTGATATAGGGCATTGATACTGAGCCATCAGTTTTCATGAGGAACTGATACACCACCCCCGGAACGTTATCCACTAGATTATGAAAACGGGATTGGGTATTGTCCAACTCATGAAGAGATTGCTCTAGCTGCTGACTATATTCTTGAGATTGTTGATAGAGTCGCGCATTTTCCAGAGAAATTGCCGCTTGGGTGCAAAGAAAATTGAGCACTGCAATGCGATCACTCGTAAATACACCGCTAGTTGATCGATTTTCCAAATGCAAAATAGCTCGTAGCTTTCCTTGATTGAGAATCGGCAAACATAGAACACTCTTCGGCTGATGCTGATTCAGGTAATTACCAATCACTGGAAGATTAGTTTTGAGATCATCAACCATCACCATCGTTGCAGTGTTCTTTACGTATTGAATAAGCTTCACAGGAACCGTTAGGTTATTGTCGAGCGATGCAGACTGCAAAGTTACTCGCTCTAGGTCTGCTATTACTCGCACTTGCCATTGATTCTCTTCGCAGAGCATTAAGGCGCATCGGTCTGCGCCAGAGTTCTCAAGCATCGTCTGAGCTAGCGCTTGTAGGAGTTCATCCAGGGCGATCGTGCTGGCGAAAGCCTGAGACATTTGCAGCAGAGCAGCCAGATCTAAAGTCTGATTAATAGTGCCGGAAGAGCTTTTATGGGATACGTAATGAATTGAATGAGCGGGAGCGGTAATGCTCGAAAGAGTTTCTAAAACAGTTAAATGTTGGTTTGCTGCTTGCAAGATGGGTTGCAATAACTGGGGGTAGCGCTGTTCTAAGTCGTTGATTTTTGCTCTGGCTCCCCAACGGGCATAGCAGTAGTAAGCTTCCTGCATATAACCTGCGGCGATTTTTTCTTTACCCCAATCAAGATAGAATTTAGCTGCGAGTTCATTAGCAAGGGCTTCTTCTTGGAGGTAATTATTTTCTTTGGCACCGGAGATAGCAAGATCGTACCAATCCCCTGCTTCTGTTCTTTGTCCTAAAACACGGGATTGCTCGGCTGCAACTAAACTATGCTTATGTTCAAAATTATAAGGACAGTTCACTGCCCATGACTTCATTAGCACTTGATTAATTTCTACTTGCTTCAACCGAAGTCGAGAAGCTTCCTCATCCAACAATCGTGAACGACTAGTAGAAGTTGAGAAATCCTTTAATAGACAAAGAGAATAGTAGAAATTATGAATTGCAAGAGTTATCCCAATGGCAGAGTCAGCGTAATTCGATGCTTCTACTGCCAACTGAATTGCTTTTGTGTTGCTTCCAAATAAGTAGCTCAGAACACACTTTGCTAAATATGCTGTAAACGGCAGGGATCGATCATTGCCTAGACGAAAGGTCTCAAGTTGTCCAGCTTCATCAAAGCAATCACCTGAGAACTGCTCTGAATTTATAGTGTTCTGTAACAAGTTTAAAACAAATTGATGCCAAATAGTTGCATGAACTAATGAGTGGTTTTGCTTGGTCTTTTTAATAATTGCTATTGCAAGCTCTTGTTTTTTTTCTACTTCTATCAGAGGCTTTCCAACTAGAACGTTAAATGTGCAGAAATGAGCAGTTGCATAGCTAGCATACTCAATATCTCCCATTTCAAAACCAACTTGACTAACTCTTTCCAAAGGCTCAATACTATCGAGTATTGGATTTTTCCAGGGATTGATAAAAACATTGAATAAATTAATGATCTTACACTCTAAGTCCCGAGCAGAAAATCGGCTTAGCACTTCTAATGCAAGTAAGCCGCAATAATAACCTTTAGTCAAATCTTTTTCAGCTCCACACTTTAAGATACCGTACAGTACATAAGCAAACGCAGTTAGCGAAGTGTGTCCTAGTTTTAGACTCAAATCAATTGCTGTTAATACAATTGATGATAAAAGTTCTGGCTTGGCTGTATAGGCCGGAGAGAAAATGGTCATCAGTATAGACATGATCGCCATTCCTCGATGATCTTGCATTACTGGCAATGATTCTATTTCAGATAGTTCTGGTAGATGAATATCTGAAGAGGTAGGTGAATGATTTAGATCAATACCTAAAAGCCCCAATGCTAGCTCTCCTACAGCTAGTGCTTCAATCATTTCTGATTGAGCCATATACATTTGAATTTGCAGTTCATAGATTTTTATGCAGTCAAAAATACTAGTTGCACGCTCTAAAACCAATTCAGCCAAATCGTTGGCACGAGCATAGTTAGTGGCAAGATATTCCGCTTTAATTGCAGACTGGTAAAGACGTAGTGTGAGTTGATATTGATGATCCCAACAATCAATCGATAACAATTCAATTCCATTTTTAAAATATTGAACCGCACTGTCATAAGCCGTTGCTCCTAGCGCTCTTTTTCCAGCCGCATAATTTAAATTGGATAGTTGATTTTTTTCTTCTTCTGTCGTAATTAGTTGTGTGCTTTTGTTTAAATGATTAGCAACATCAAAAATGTTTTCTTCTAGCCTTTCTAAAGACATAGAATGCAGCAACAGTTTGCCAATTTGGTAGTGAATAAACTGCCTCTGATTTTCAGCAATCAAAGAATAAGCAGCTTGTTGAACTCGATCGTGCAGGAATCGATAGGCTGGATTGGCATGATTTTGAGCTTCAAGCTGCTCAATTTCTTCAGACTGAAAAAACTTGTAAACCTGCGTGATCGGAATGATCAATCCTTCCTGTAAAGCTCTCCACAAGACGGTGGCTGTTTCCGTTTGGGATTGCTCTGCCACGATCGCCAGGGTCTGTAAATCAAACTGCGCGCCAATACAAGCTGCTAACTTCAAGACCTCTTGCGTCGCTGTCGGCAGTTTCTGTAACTGCAACGCCATAAATTCCACCACATCATCCGTCAGCGCCAGTGCATTGACCTGGGCAATATCACATTGCCAATAGCCTCGGTCACGGTCAAAAACGATGTACCCATCTTCATGGAGTGCCTTTAGAAATTGGGTCGTAAAGAAGGGATTCCCTTGGGTTTTACGATCAACCAGTTGTGTTAGCGGCTTCGACAATTTTCGGCTGCATTTCAACGTATCCGCTACTAAGCAATTGGTATACTCTAGGCTCAACGGCAACAAAGTGATTGTATTAACGGTTAAGTTCGCTTTTTCCAACTCCCCAATCGTCAACATCAGGGGATGAACTGGTGAGACTTCGTTATCTCGATAAGCACCCAACATCAGCAGATAGCCACTGCTTTCCATGAGCACTTTCAGCAATTGCAACGAAGCAGAATCAGACCACTGCAAATCATCTAGGAAGATTACTAACGGATGGTTAATGGTCGTGAAAACCTGAATAAACTTCTGAAACAGCAAATTAAATCGATTCTGGGCTGCGGTCCCTGACAGTTCCGGAGCTACGGGCTGCTGACCAATGACCTGTTCTAGCTCCGGAATCACCTCAATCAAGACCTGGCCATTTTCACCGACAGCTTTGAGGATTTGAGCTTTCCATTCGGCTAGTTGACTGTCAGACTCTGAGAGCAGTTGCCCCATCAGATCCCGCAAAGCCTGCACGAATGCTGACAGGGGAATGTTGCGATTAAATTGATCAAACTTCCCTTTGATGAAGTACCCTTTTTGCTGAGTGATGGGTTTATGAACTTCATTGACGACGGCAGTTTTCCCAATTCCCGAAAATCCCGCCACCAGCATCAGTTCTGATGCACCTTGGGAGACTCGCTCAAAAGACTTGAGTAAAGTTTTAACTTCGGCTTCTCTACCGTAGAGCTTTTCAGGGATTAAGAAGCGATCGCTCAGATCCCGTTGTCCCAATTCAAACTCAGTAACTTCGCCTGTTGTTTCCCATTGGCTTAAGCATTGCTGCAAATCATGCTGAAGACCCAAGGCACTTTGATATCGATCCTCAGCATTTTTAGCCATCAGCTTGGCCACGATCGCCCCCACTATCTCAGGCACTGACGGGTTTACCTGATCCACAGGCTGTGCTGTTTTGGCGATATGGCAATGCAACAACTCTAAGGGATCGTCAGACTCAAAAGGCAATTGACCCGTCAATAGTTGATATAGTGTCACCCCCAAGGCATAGTAATCGGCTCGATAGTCAATGCCACGATTCATGCGCCCGGTTTGTTCGGGAGCCAGGTAGGCTAAAGTTCCCTCTAAAATATTTGGATTCTGAATTTCTTGAGTTTCCTTGGGCAGCAAAGAAGCAATACTAAAGTCAATTAACTTTACTTCTTTCGATTCGGAATCAATCAGAATATTGGCGGGTTTAATATCTTTATGAATAACGCGCTGCTGATGCAGATCGTGCAAAATGGTGGTCAATTGTAATGCAATCTTGAGCACTTCAACCCAATTAAGCTTGTGCTGCTGTAGGTATTGATTGAGAGACAATCCTCCCCAATCTTCCATCACGAGTACGTAGCCATTACCGAAAGGCTGAAGAGTTAGGGGATGAATAATGCCAGGAAGATTGAGGTTTTTGGCGATCGCGTATTGATTCCGAAATTGCACCAGTTCGCCAAAGGTGGGATAGTCCGACAGCAAGACTTTCAACACCACCGATCGCTGATCACCATCCTGGGCAGCTCGATAGACAGCCGTTCGCGATCCCCAATAAAGTTGCTCTGTGATCGTATAGCCAGCAATTGCAGGCAATGGCCGGGATGAAGAGCTGGTGAGGGGGAACATGGATGTGGTCAAGAAGAAAACCTACTTTTCAGTATAAGGCTCCCTTCTGGTGATGCGGCAACTTTAGAGTGCTCATATCACGCTAAATACAGGATTAGTCCGCATACTTTATGTTTCGTGTTGATAACAACTCTTCTGCTTCAAAAAAGTCCTATGACTTAACTGGCAATTGAATCCGGAATTCAGCGCCTTGTCCCGGTTCCGACTCAACGGTCAGACTGCCGCTGTGTTTATCCACTACGATTTGTTGGGCAATCGCGAGACCCAACCCTGTGCCTTTACCTACGGACTTTGTGGTGAATAAATGGTCAAAGATCCTGGATTGCACTTCTGCATTCATCCCCTTGCCATTATCCCGAATCGTAATTTGTACCTGATCATCAACCAGAGTCGTACTGATGGTGATCTGTTGAGGATGTGCCTCTAATTCCTTGAACGATCGACCCTGGGCCAGCTCATCAAACATATCGATCGCATTGGCCAGGATATTCATAAATACCTGGTTGAGCTGTCCCGGGAAGCAATCGATCGGTGGTATTTCGCCGTAGTTGGTAACTACCTCGATCGCCGGCCGATTAGCATTCGCCTTGAGCCGATATTTCAAAATCAGTAGGGTGCTATCAATCCCTTCATGCAGGTTAGCGCTGACTTTATATTCCGTATCCGCACGGGAAAAAGTCCGCAAACTTGTACTAATCGACTTAATGCGATCGGTTGCCCCTTGCATTGAATTCAGGAGTTGGGGCAAATCTTCGCAAACATATTCCAAATCAATATCTTCAGCGTGATCTTGAATCGGGGAAGTGGGACTGGGATAATGCTGCTGATACAGAGCTAAATGTTCAAGCAAGTCTTGCACATGCTCTTTACCATTATTGATGCTGCCATTCAGGAAGCCGATCGGGTTGTTGATTTCATGGGCAACCCCTGCAACCAAGTTACCGAGAGATGCCATTTTCTCGCTTTGCACCATCTGTAACTGAGCACTTTGTAGCTCTTGCAATGTATTTTCTAAAGCTTGAGACTTTTGCTGAATAATAGCGTCTGCAGCCTTGCGATCGCTGATATCTCGTATAATTCCTTGTAGACCGATAGACTGGCCTTGGAGATTTTTAATAGGCGTTACATTGACTGTTACCCACAAATATTCTTTACCTTGGCATAGGTGTCGAAATTCTATATTTTTCTGGCTTTTACCTGTTTCGAGTGCAGCCGTGGCTGATGATGTCACTATTTCTATGTCATCAGGATGAACCAACTTAACAAAAGACTGCCCTACCCAGTCAGATAGCGATAATTTGAACATTGGTTCAAATTGAGGAGATAAATAAGTCAATGTGCTATCTGCTAGAGCAGACCAAATCATGTCATCTGCTCCTTCTACTAATCTTCTAAACTTTGCTTCACTATTTTGTAGAGTTTGGTAGAGGTCAGCATTTCGTAAAGAAATAGCAGCTTGAGTGCAAAGGAAACTAAGCACTGCAACACGATCACTAGTAAATACACCACTAGTTGATTGATTTTCTAGATACAAAATAGCATGTAGACTCCCCTGGTTCAGAACTGGTAAACATAGGACACTTTTAGGTTGATGATAATTTAGATAATCACCAATCACTGGAAGATCAGTTTTGAGATCATCAACCATCACCGTCGTTGCAGTGTTCTTTACGTATTGAATAAGCTTCACAGGAACCGTTAGATTATTGTCTAGCAGTGCAGGCTGCAAAGTTACTTGCTCCAGGTCTGCTATTACCCGCACTTGCCACTGATTTTCTTCGCAAAGCATCAAAGCACATCGGTCTGCACCAGAGTTCTCAAGCATCGTCTGAGCTAGCGTTTGTAGGAGTTCATCCAGAGCGATCGTGCTTGCAAAGGTCTGAGAAATTTGCAACAGAGTAGCCAAATCTAGCGATTGATTAATACTGCTAGAGGAGCTTTTTCGAGAGGTAGAATAAGCTGCATACCCTGGAGCATTAATGCTGGTTAGGGTTTCCAAAATAGTTAGAGATTGAATAGCAGTTTTTAAAATTGGTTGTAATAGTTGGGGGTAGCGCTGCTCTAAATCAGCAACTTTAGCTTTTGCACCCCAACGAGCGTAGCAATAATAGGCTTCTTGCATATAGCTTGTAGCAACTTTCTCTTTACCCCAATTGAGATAGAATTTAGCAGCAATCTCATTGGCGAGCGCTTCCTCTTGGATATAGCCACTTTCTTTGGCGTTAGCAATTGCGCGATCATAGTAATCCATCGCTTCGTATATTTGCCCCAAAACTCGATGTTGCTCTGCTTCTACCAAATAAAACTTATGTAAATAATTGATGGGTGCAGAATTTGACCATTTTTTTAGCAGATTTTGATTTTCAGCAACTCTTTGCAAATCCAAATTCTGAGCGCTAGATAATTTAGCAAGATAAGTTAATGAGTCATAGAAATGAAATAAGGGAACCATGAAGCAGCCCGATATTCCGCCGAGATATTGTTTAGCTTGTGTGGCAGCTGTGGTCGCAGATTCCCATTCGCCAAAAAGGTAACAGAGAATTAACTTATTCACGTAAAGGGTTCCCAACGCATAAAGATCATTAGCCTTTTGATGCAGAGGTAACATATTATTTTCGTCATAAATTTCACCCTGAATTTTCCAAGGATGCTCATTTTGCATCGCTAAGTTCATGATAGATTGATAGAAAATTTTTAAATAATTATGAGCTACTTCTTGTTTAATTTGTGCTAACGCTTGATTGTATAGTTGAATTTCTGGTTCTAGAGTTGACAAATCTTTGCCGAGAAAATAGGAAAGCGAGCAATAATTATAAGCACAATAGGCAGCATATTCTAAAGTTCCTGTTTCCAGTCCACTGTAATATCCATCAAGTAAAGGAGCTAGAGAATTTTTAATGTGGTGCTTCCAGGGTTTTACAAATGGATAAACCATGTTGATAGTGCTGGCTTTAAATTCTCGGTTCTGAAAGCGCGATAGTAACCCCAGCGCAATTTCTCCAATGTGATTACCCAAGTCAATTTCTCCGGTAATACACAAAATTACTCCATACCAAGCAAAGGCTTGAGCCGACACAGCAGCGCTACCATACTGAACTGATAATTCAATTTGCTTACACACAATCAGTGGTAAAAGTTCAGGAACCGCTTGATAAACCGCTGCTGTAACAGTTGCTAAAATTCGCATTTGAGCGATGGCTTGTAAGTCAGTCATCTCTGGTAGCAACAATAAATCTGCTAAGTCTTTTTCTTTTAATAATTCCTGAGTCTGCTTTAGGCTGCGAGAAATATCAGCGGCATTAGGGTTTCCTGGAAACACTATGCCAAATAGCTCTAAAACACTAAGAGCAGTTTTGATAGCTTCAGGTTGTTTACTTTGTGCTACTTCGGCCAAAATTTTTACTTCATAGACTTTGGCTTTATCCAGCACATCACGCGCGTTTGTAACTACTTCGTCAACCAACTGCTGCATTTTTTCAAAATTGCTGACCAAACAAGTTACTTCTGCCGCTAAATTATATAGACTCAGCGTGATTTCATAATGCTGTTTCCAAGACTGTAAAGCAAGTAAATTTATCCCTTGGTCAGCATATTCAATAGCTGCAATATAAGCAGTAGAAAGCTTTGCTTTTCGTGCAGCTTTTAGATTCAATTTAGCTAGCTCTTCTCGTTCATCTTGAGACTTGATTAGGTCAGCTCCTTGATTTAACTGATTGACAACCTCAAAAATCCTCTCTTCTTGATCTACTGAATTTACTACACGAGCAAGAAGCTGCCCGATTTTTAGGTGTTTTACTTGCTTTTGATCATCGGGAATTAGAGAATAAGCTGCTTGTTGTACTCTATCGTGCAGAAATTTATAATTAATGATCTGCTGATTTTTTAGCGCACTTGATTCAATACTTTGACCGATATAAAACTTGTAAACGTCACCAATGGGCACAATCAGTCCTTCTTGCAAAGCTCTCCACAGAAAAGTGGCTACTTCCGTTTGAGATTGCTCTGCCACGATCGCCAGGGTCTGCAAATCAAACTGTGCGCCAATACAAGCCGCTAATTTCAAGACCTCTTGCGTCGCTGTCGGCAGTTTCTGCAACTGCAGCGCCATAAACTCCACCACATCATCCGTCAGCGCCAGAGCATTGACTTGAGCAATATCACATTGCCAATAACCTTGATCACGGTCAAAGACGATGTACCTATCTTCGTGAAGCGCTTTCAGAAATTGGGTCGTGAAGAAAGGATTCCCTTGGGTTTTACGATCAACCAGTTGAGTCAGTGGCTTTGATAGCTCTTGGCTGCATCTCAATGTATCCGCCACCAAGCAATTGGTATGCTCTAGGCTCAGTGGCAACAAAGTGATTGTATTAACGGTTAAGTTCGCTTTTTCCAATTCCCCGATCGTCAACATCAGGGGATGAACTGGTGAAACTTCGTTATCTCGATAAGCACCCAACATCAGCAGATAGCCACTGCTTTCCATGAGCACTTTCAGCAATTGCAGCGAAGCGGAATCAGACCACTGCAAGTCATCCAGGAAGATCACTAAGGGATGATTGGCAGTCATGAAAACTTGAATAAATTTCTGAAACAGTAAGTTAAATCGATTCTGGGCTGCGCTTCCCGAAAGCTCCGGAGCTGCGGGCTGCTGACCAATGACCTGCTCTAACTCTGGAATCACCTCAATCAAAACCTGGCCATTTTCACCAACAGCTTTGAGGATTTGAGCTTTCCATTCGGCTAGTTGACTGTCAGACTCTGAGAGCAGTTGCCCCATCAGATCCCGCAAAGCTTGTACGAATGCTGATAGGGGAATGTTGCGATTAAATTGATCAAACTTCCCTTTGATGAAGTAGCCCTTTTGCTGAGTGATTGGCTTATGGACTTCATTCACCACAGCAGTCTTACCAATCCCCGAAAATCCCGCCACTAGCATCAGTTCTGATGCACCTTGGGAAACTCGCTCAAAAGACTTGAGTAGAATTTCAACTTCTGTTTCGCGACCATAGAGCTTTTCAGGGATTAAGAAGCGATCGCTCAGATCCCGTTGTCCCAGTTCAAATAATGCAATCGTTCCTGTTGTTTCCCATTGGCTTAAGCATTGCTGCAAATCATGCTGAAGACCCAGGGCACTTTGATATCGATCCTCAGCGTTTTTAGCCATCAGCTTGGCCACGATCGCCCCTACAATCCCAGGCACTGACGGATTTACCTGATCCACTGGCTGTGCTGTTTTAGCAATATGACAATGCAGAATTTCTAAGGGATCGTTGGCAATGAAGGGCAATTGACCCGTTAATAGTTGATATAGTGTCACCCCCAAGGCATAGTAATCGGCTCGATAGTCAATGCCACGATTCATGCGCCCGGTTTGTTCGGGAGCCAGGTAGGCTAAAGTTCCCTCTAGAATGTTGGGATTTTGAATTTCTTGAGTTTCCTTGGGCAGCAAAGAAGCAATACTAAAGTCAATTAACTTTACTTCTTTCGATGCGGAATCAATCAGAATATTGGCGGGTTTAATATCTTTATGAATAACGCGCTGCTGATGCAGATCGTGCAAAATGGTGGTCAGTTGTAATGCAATCTTGAGCACTTCGACCCAATTAAGCTCGTGCTGCTGTAGGTATTGATTAAGGGATACCCCTCCCCAATCTTCCATCACCATCACATAGCCATTACCGAAGGGCTGAAGAGTTAGGGGATGAATAATGCCAGACAGATTGAGGTTTTTGGCGATCGCGTATTGATTCCGAAATTGCACCAGTTCGCCAAAGGTGGGATAGTCCGACAGCAAGACTTTCAACACCACCGATCGCTGATCACCATCCTGGACAGCTCGATAGACGGCCGTTCGCGATCCTCTGTAGAGCTGCTCGGTGATTGTGTAGCCCGGAATATTGGGTATTGACTGTTCGGATACTCGAGTGGCAGTGGTCATAAGTGATACCAGGAGATCGGCTCAATCCATTCAAGACGCACGACAAATCCTCAAGCACTAGGCACTGCCAGGATATTGATTTAGTGTCTTAGGGCACTTAAGAGATCACTCAACGATCACTCAGCAATGCGGCTCTATAAATTTTGCGTAAAATCAGGAAAATCTCGGGAATAGCAGAAAAGTGCTGCGTAGAAATTTTCCCAGCACTCAGCACTGACAAGGCACTGATCCAATGTCATGGGGTACCAAGGAGATCACCCAGCAGTATAGCTCTACAAATTTTGCGTAAAATCGGGAAAATCTAGGAAATTACAGGAAAATTCCGAAAAAAAATCCAACTTGTTGGAGCAGGGAAGCGCTAATTGCTCAACACTGAGGCGAGAGGCTGAGGCTGCTGCTCAAAGAAGCGAATGCTGGTGGGCGTGCGGTTTTTGAGATCTGGCGCGTAGCGGGCTAGGTGGCGCACTACCCGATCGTTCACCCACAAAATGATGGGAAACCGAAACTGATGAGTGAAGGCGTTGAAGGCCCGATTGGTGGCCACCAACAGATCATCCAGTTCTTCTAGGGTTTCCAGCCCAGTGACCACCAGGGCTTGAGGCGGGTGTTGGTGGCAAAGGTGTTGGATTGGTGACAAGAGCGATCGGGCGGAGGTGGGCAACTGCAAGCACCCGACCTCCAAGGACAGCATCTCGCGTAAGCGATTAGTGGCACAACGCTGAACCGTTGGATCGTTGCAGTGCGCCAGAATCAGGGCAAATTCTCCCTGCTGGTGCAACAGAGTTCTGGCCAAAATGGCAACAGATCGCTCATTGGCGTTGGCGAGACCGCCTGGAACTTTGGGGCCCATGGCTTAACGCTCCTCTTTGGGAACAGTCGCATGACTGCTACGTATTGCGCCTGGGTGGATGGGTTAGGCCCAGGCGGCGATCATCTGGGAGTTAGCGGTTTTGTTGCTGCCAAGCTTGAAACCAATCGGTTTCTTCGAGGGAAGGGTTGATGCCAAACCACCGTCCCTGGGCATCGCGGTACTCGTAAACAATTTGAGTCCGCAGCAGCATTTGGTAGCTGTCTTCGCCACGCACACTTTGTTCGCGGACAACCTGGAAAAGGCGCTCTCGCTCAATGTCATCGATCGACAGGGTGAGATCGTCCCGACTGTCGCGAATGGCGCGCTCCAAGTTCGCCCGAGCAAAGGGAGGGTCTTCCTGCTGTAGGCAGCGATAGAGTAATCCTAACAGGCTTCGGGGGTGACCACCACTGACCCGACAAAGACGATTTAGGGTTTCCAAGTCTTCAAAAACTTCGCTGACATGGCTGAGTGCTTCGGTGGGAGAAAGGTTTGGGAAAGCCCTCGCCAAAACAGCCGATCGCAAGGCTTCCATGCCTGGTTCAAAGGGTTCCCCATTCCGAGTCCGCACCGGAATCATTGACAATACTTTGGGAGCCAAACCGCCGCCTAAGCGGTTTTTCATCGCTTCGTATTCGTCAGCAAACATTAACGAAAGAGGAACGGTGTAGACCAAATGGCAATTAATTCGCCGGAGCTGAGCACCGCGATCAATAAATAAATATTCCGGTTGCCGCCGCCCGATCGAGGGTAAGGTGCGGCTATCCACCCGATCGAGGTTATCCACAATCACCACTAGGCCCTTCTTGCCGCGCCGCAGCAATTCTTGGGTGGCCCGCTGAATAATTTCCTCGTTAATGGCCCGCAGAATTCCCTCCGTTCGCGGTTCCAGGTATTGCCGCAATTGGCTGCGCAGTTTGGGATTGTCCTGGGTTTTGGCGGTAATTTTGGCAATTCCTAGGGAAACCTCCGCCTGAGCACCCAGTTCGATCGGGGTTTGCAGAAAATCTGAAACCTCTTGGAACAAATTGGCAAAATAGCTGGGTTTCAACTTAATGCCGACGGCATCTAAGTTTTCGCTGACCTGGCGAGTAATGGCCAACAAAATATCACTAATATCCACATCGGCCATATCCAAGTCTTGGGTAGACTCGAAATAGACCACATGGAAATTCTCTTGCTCCAGTTCAGCTTTCAACCGCAAGAGTTCCGTGGACTTCCCGCAGCCAATGTGTCCCGTAAAAAGCTGACAAGTGGGCACATCGGGAGAAATTCGGACGATCGTCCGCTTCAGCTCACCAATGATATTGCCACCGCGCACATTCGAGAAATCAATATAGTATTTTCGATCTTCCGGCTTGGCGAGATCGAGCGTATAGGAAGGATTACAGGCCTTAAAGAAGCGGGATATATCGTCAATTGCCATGGTACTGAGAAATATCGGCCAAAGAAAACAGCAACAATCGACTTGGACTAGGGCTACGATGCAACCATCATGACCAACCTAGCGATCAAAGTACAGGGACACCGGCATTCACCCTGAAATCTATTCCTGAAATCTTGTCCTGAAATCTTGAAATTGATTGAAGTTGTGCAGTTTGTCCTGGGTTGCTGCTGCGGTGGGCATGGCGAGCAGCGGCAACTATTCTAAAGGGCCCCATTTTGAATTGGGGTTGGGGGTCTTGGCCACTGAAGCTCAGGAGAAATCAGCAATCCCTTGCAGGAAGCCATTATTCAGGACACTATTCCAGACGCTATTACATAAAACAGATCAGTTAAATGGGCTAAATGGGCCAGATGTTCAACGGGCCAGATGATGGGCCAGATATGGATCCGCTTGTTCCCTTGTCTCGTCGCCACTTGGATCTGCGGCGATCGCACCTTCGCCGTCGTCGCCACTGGAAAATTGCGCGGCGGAGTTGGCGCTTGGTGGCAGTGGGGTTGGTGGCGATCGCCACGGCCAGCTTGGTTACGTCTGCCCCTTGGGTGATTCGGGGGCCCGAACAGGTGGACGTGCTGGGCAATCGGATGCTGAGCGATGACCACGTGCGATCGCTCCTGGGCATCAGCTATCCCCAATCTTTGTGGAAACTCCAGCCCCAAGTGATTGCCGCCAGTTTGCGGGCCAGGGGCCCCGTGGCCCATGCGGAAGTCACTCGCCAACTGTTGCCGCCCAAGTTGGTGGTGCAGGTCACGGAGCTGTTTCCGGTGGCTGTGATTGAGTCCACGGTTCCGGTGCAACGGGCTGGCGGCAACCCACGCGCCCAAATCGGTCTGATGGACAGCCAGGGCACTTGGATTGAGCTAGAGCGCTACCAAGCCATGCGCCCTGTTCCCCAATTGCCCGTGCTCAAGGCGATCGGGGACTATGGCACGATTCAACGGGAATGGGCTTTTATCTATCGTTGGCTGAGTTTGTCGCCTGTAGCCGTGCAGGTGGTGGATTGGCGCAACCCCCGATCGATCCGTTTGCAAACGGAATTGGGGCCCGTGGAATTGGGAACCTATGGGCGCGATCGCTGGGCCCAGCAAATGGCCCTCCTGGCGCGGATGCGATCGCTCCCGCAACAACTTGATCCCAGGCAAATTGATCACATTGATTTTCGGGATTTGGAGCGACCCGCCATCCAAATGCGATCCACCACTCTGGACAAGGGAGCACAACAACAGCTAAAACCACCCTAGTAACACTGTTGTTGCCTGAGCACATTGCCCGAGCACATTGCCCGAGCATTCCACCTGTCGATCGGATTTCCGCCTCAGCAACTTCCCCACACTCGTTTACGCCCCGGCCCCCTTGATCCAACAGCCGCCAGATTGCTGAGATAACTTTTTTCCAGCAACTTTCAGCAACTTACCCTATAGTTGTCTACAAATTCTGTAAATTCTGTCGGTTGGACAATCTAACCTTCGACCCTTTTAGCTTGCCAATCCCATGACGCTTAATGACCGCCTGGGGCCTGCCCAAGACAACCCAACCGCCTACGACTCCGCCGAGTACCCCCGTGGAGCCAGCGGAGCCTATGGAAGTGCTGGCCTGCCCCTCAGCAATATCGGTAGCGGCTTTAAGAATAATGGAGATGGCGGGATGCAGCCCGGTGAAACTGCCAAAGGAAGCGAGATCGTGCCAGGAAGCATCGCCCGTATTAAGGTCATTGGCGTAGGTGGTGGCGGCGGCAACGCTGTGAACCGCATGATTGCCAGCCAAATTTCCGGCATCGAGTTTTGGTCCATCAACACCGATGCCCAGGCTCTGACCCAATCGGCGGCCCAAAACCGCTTGCAAATTGGTCAAAAGCTAACCAAGGGGCTGGGGGCTGGCGGCAACCGCACCATTGGCAAAAGCGCCGCTGAAGAGTCCCGGGAAGAAATTGCCAACCTGGTGCAAAACACAGAATTAGTC
Organism: Limnothrix sp. CMB-01; assembly: GCF_055193175.1. Taxonomy (NCBI): domain Bacteria; kingdom Bacillati; phylum Cyanobacteriota; class Cyanophyceae; order Pseudanabaenales; family Pseudanabaenaceae; genus Limnothrix; species Limnothrix sp. CMB-01. Next base: position 3,443,553 of record NZ_CM143720.1, on the reverse strand, counting down.
TTCATTACGGCCGGCATGGGCGGCGGCACTGGAACCGGGGCCGCCCCGATCGTGGCGGAAATGGCGAAAGAAGCCGGTGCGCTGACGGTGGCAGTGGTGACCCGGCCCTTTAAGTTTGAAGGGCGGCGGCGGATGGCCCAAGCCGAAGAAGGCATTGCGGAACTGCAAGCCCAGGTGGACACCACGATCATCATCCCTAACGATCGCCTGTTGGCCGCCATTCCAGAACAAACCCCCGTCCAAGAAGCCTTCCAGTTTGCCGATGACGTGTTGCGGCAAGGGGTTCAGGGGATCTCTGATATCATCACCATCCCCGGTTTGGTGAATGTGGACTTTGCCGATGTGCGGGCGGTGATGGCCGATGCCGGTTCGGCGCTGATGGGCATTGGTATTGGTTCCGGTAAGTCCCGGGCCCGCGATGCGGCCAATGCGGCTATTTCCTCCCCGCTGCTCGAAGCCAGCATTGAAGGGGCCAAGGGCGTGGTCTTGAATATTACGGGTGGTCGCGATCTAACCCTCCATGAGGTGAATGCGGCCGCTGAAGCGATCTATGAAGTGGTTGACCCGAACGCCAACATCATCTTCGGCGCGGTGATTGATGAGCGATTACAAGGGGAAATTTGCGTCACGGTCATTGCAACGGGCTTTTCGGCAGATTTGCCCCCCAGTCCGGCGGCGGGCCGCTTGGGCACTGGTTTACCGCGATCAACCCCCAAGCCCCTCCCAAACCCCACAGGTGACCAAAAGGGTAACAGCATGTTGGGTGGGCTAGATATTCCCGAGTTCCTGCAACGACGGCGGAATCCCTAGGCTCCCCGATCCCACCCGATCTTGCCCGATCTTGATCGTCCTAGATCATCTAGACCATGAGCCAGGGAATGCAGCCCCCGATCACCCTGACCATTGCCGGTTCCGATAGCGGCGGTGGCGCGGGAATTCAAGCCGACTTAAAAACCTTCGCCATGCACTGTGTTCACGGTGCTTGTGCTTTAACCTGCGTGACGGCCCAAAACACCTTGGGGGTCACCAGGGTTGACCCGCTGACTCCGGCGGCGGTGGTGGCCCAAATTGATGCGGTGGCGATCGATTTAGGCATCGCAGCGGCCAAAACGGGCATGTTGCTGAATCGAGATATTATTTCGGCCGTGGTCAATCGGCTCACGGCCGACCCGTTACCGGCCTTGGTTGTGGATCCGGTGATGGTGTCCCGCACGGGGGCGCAGTTGATTGATGATGACGCGGTGGCACTGATGCGCGATCGGCTGTTGCCCTTGGCGACGGTGGCCACGCCCAATTGCTATGAGGCGCAATTGTTGGCCGGACGGGCGATCAAGTCCTTGGCGGATTTGATCGCGGCGGCAAAAACCATTTGGCAGTTGGGGCCCCAGGCGGTGGTGGTGAAGGGGGGCGGTTTGCCGGGAGATTTACGGGGCGTGGATGTGTGGTTTGCGGGCGATGAACCGGTGGTGTTGCGAACGGAAACCGTGGACACCCCCCACACCCACGGCACGGGCTGTAGTTTGTCTGCGGCGATCGCGGCGAACTTGGCCTTGGGGCAAGCCCCCTTGGCGGCAACCCAGGCAGCCAAAACCTACGTCACGCAAGCATTGCGCCATGCTCTGGCGATCGGGCAAGGCCAGGGGCCGATCGGGCACTTTTTCCCATTGTTAAACGGTTGATTGAACGGTTGATCGCCCCTGCATCGCACCCCGTGAATTCCTGACTACCGATCTCCAACCACCAATCCCCCACCGCGATCGCACCCTCATTCCCCAATCCTGGAAGTTTTGAGCAGGAAATTGCCTGAACGCACTGAATTTTCACCAATCTCAGCTCCCTAGCGGGCGTGGGCAGATTTGACGACCGATCATCGGCCAGTTTCGCAGGCGACAATCAGCCCCTCCCCAGTCCGGAAGTCTGCTGCTTCGGTAGGAAGAGGAAAAAAGATGGTGACGATCGCTACGACCGGTGGTGAAAACACGGAAATTGGGCGATCGGGGACAGGCTGCTGCATGACTGAGATCGGTCTCCGTTTGCGATCGCCGTCGCCATCTGTGATTGCTAACCGAGTGAAACTAGAGATATCACAAGCATGATGGGCGATCGAGCAATGATGAGCACGCATTCCCCCAAATCTGGCCAGCGTCCAGAGGACAACGTGCGGGCGATCGCCGACGCGTTGGCCGTCTATCTCGCTTGGTCGTTTCGCAACAGTGTGACGCAGGTCAAAAAAACAACAACCGCTACCCCGGAAGTGCCCGCTGCGGGGCGGTCAGCTTCGGATTCCCAACCAGCAACCACGGTCGAAGCCATGGCCGACCAACCGCCAGCCGGTTTGGCCGACTCTGGGGCCCCGTCTGCAACTTCGGAGAACGCTGAGGATGACTCAGTAAATTTACGTAGATTGACCCAGTTCGCGCAACCGGGCCCGGACGCGATCGAGCCGATCCTTTCCTCTGAGTCATCTTCTGAGTCACGGCCGACGGCTGAACTGCGGGTGGGAACAGAACCCTCCCGCCAATTGCCAGGGTTAACTGCGGCCATGACCACCACGGAAACCATGACCAGCGGCGTGAATTTCCCAAGTGAGCGATCGAGCACTACAGCTCCGACTCAAGGATCGCCAGACTCCGATTGGGTAGATTTTTGGGCCGATCCTTGGGATACGGCTCTGGAACCGGGCATGGGTTAAACCGGTTCTCACTCGATCACCTAGCGATAATCCTCTCAGCCGATTTTCACGGTCGAACTATTCTGACCAACTAGGGCGAATTTTCTGAACCGGCCGCCCTAAACCAGCCAGCCCGTTTCGTCATCATTACTCTTGCGCGGGTCGATCGGGCCCGAGACCGAACGGCGCGGCGGCAATCGGCGCGGGGTCGGCGCATTGGGACGAGTCAGGGGCTTCGGCAGGTTGCGATCGTTCATCGGGTCGATCGGGGCGGGGGCAACCGGCGGAGCCAAATTCAAAATGCGGGGTTTGCTGCGGCGCTCCGGCACGATCGGGGCTGCCAACTTAGCCGGCAATTGTGGTGGTGTGCTGGCGGGAAGGCTACGGCTAGCGATCGCCGGGGCCGCAGGTTCCGATTGCTGAGCTAACCACAACCGCAACCCATCCTCGATCGCATTTCCAGGTGCATCGGTCAGTTCCAACACCCGATTGATCAAGGTCGGATCCAAGAAAACCGTATATTGCTCGCGATGTTGGCTGGACTGACCGGATGGGGCGGATGGTGCAGACATGGAAAGCGTAGCGATCGGGTGGGCAAATAACTAGCTCCATTGTCGCCTGTTTTGGGGCCGATCGCCCATTGACCTGGGGCGCAACCAATCTCGAACGGACGATCGGCGGGTCAACCTCACTCGGGCAGACGACAGCCACCGATCGGCCGCTAGCAGGCAGGCAACCAATAAGCCATGGGGCGGAAATTGGCTTAGCCAATTGGCCTGGCAGGATTCGGCAAAAAATTGGCAAAAAAAAAAGGAGAGTCGTTGCGGACTCTCCCAGTCATCAGGGTGCATCTACTTAGCACAGTATAACAGTAGGAGGGCGAGGGGTGTCACCCCCTTTTTTGAAATTTTGATGAACTCTTGGAAATCCAGCCGGCCGATCGCCTAGCCATTCAGCAACTCCTCCAGCAATTGGTTCGTGAGCTTCGGATCCACGCGGCCGCCGCTCTTCTTCATCAGTTGCCCCACAAAGAAGCCCTTCAGCTTGGTTTTTCCAGCGCGATATTGTTCCAGTTCCGCCGGATGGGCCGCCAAAACCTCTTCGATCATGGCCTTGATCGCCCCTTGGTCAGAAATTTGCACCAACCCCTTGCGATCGACCAGGGCCTTGGGCGAGCCACCTTCCGTTAGCAGCTCCGGCAGAATGTCCTTGGCGATTTTGCCGCTGATGGTTCCATTCACAATTAACCCCACCAACTCCGCCAACTCCGCCGGTTTCAGGGCCAAGTTTTCGATCGACTGTTTTTCGTTCTTCAGCCAAGCGGCAATATCGCCCATGATCCAGTTCGCCGCCTGTTTCACATCGCCCCCAGCGGTCACCGTGGCTTCAAAATATTCCGCCACCGCCCGCTCATCGGTCAGCACCTGGGCATCGTAGGCCGACAGCCCCAACTCCGTTTCATAGCGATGGCGCTTTTGGGCAGGCAACTCCGGCAACTCCTCACGCCAAGATTCCCGTTGCTCTTCCGACACCACGATCGGGGTGAGATCCGGCTCCGGGAAATAGCGATAGTCGCTGGAGCCTTCCTTAGAGCGCATGGAAATGGTGCGTTGGCTGCCCTCTTCCCAAAGACGGGTTTCTTGGACGATCGGCTCGCCGGTTGCGATCGCCTCAATTTGGCGCTCAATTTCGTACTCGATCGCCCGCTGAATCGCGTTGAACGAGTTCATATTTTTGATTTCAACCTTCGTGCCAAAGGCCTTTTGGCCCACCGGCCGCACCGACACATTCACATCACAGCGCAGGGAACCCTCCTGCATGTTGCCGTCACTGATGCCCAAATAGCGCACGATGCGGCGCAGTTCCTTGGCATATTCCGCCGCCTCTTGGCCCGTGCGAATATCCGGCTCCGAAACGATTTCCACCAGCGGCACACCGGCTCGGTTGTAGTCCACCAGGGAATAGGCTGACCCGGCCAGGCGATCGGCCCCCGCATGAACCAACTTGCCCGCGTCTTCTTCCATGTGCAAACGGGTGATGCCAATCCGTTTGCGGGTGGCGTTTCCTTGCTTGTCCACAATTTCAATTTCCAGCCAGCCGTGCTCCGCGATCGGCAGGTCATATTGGGAAATTTGATAATTTTTGGGCAAGTCGGGATAGAAATATTGCTTGCGATCGAACTTGCTGTAGGGGGCGATCTGACAATTGAGCGCCAAGCCCGCCTTCACCGCATATTCCAACACCTTTTGATTCAGCACCGGCAGCGTGCCCGGCAACCCCAAGCACACCGGATCCACATGGGTGTTGGGATCGGCTCCAAACTCCGTGGAACTGCTACAGAAAATTTTGCTTTCCGTGCTCAGTTGGCAGTGGGTCTCGAGACCAATGACGGCTTCGTATTCGGTCTTGGCAGGCGCGGCAACGGTCATATGCTTGGCTGAACTTGCTGTGAGTGACGGATGAGAAGTTAATAAACCGAAAGTGCATGAACCAGAGTTGAATGAACCCAGAGGAACTGAGTCCGGCTGAATCAGCAGACCGATTCAGTAGACCGATTCAGTGTCCATGGCCCATAGCCCGTCCAGTATTCCTACTGTGGGTCTTTGAGCGCGATCGGCCTAGAATCCCGAGAGGGCCCCAGTTGGCATGATTGAAAGGGTGAATCAACCGTTGAGCCAGTGGCCAAATCAACTAGCCAGACCATCACCCGATCAAAAACCCGATCAAAGCGCTCGGACTTCATTCTATCGCTAGCGATCGCCCGGCCCCGGTTGGAAGCAAAACTTTTGACGGTTGACCGGGCCATCGACCGGGCGATTGGCCTAGCAATTTTGACTGGCTTTTTGACTGGAATTCATTTCCAGGATTCAACAACTCAAGGATTCAATAACGGAAGGTGGCCGTGCAACGCAAGGGGCAAATCCTGATTGGGCTGTTGGGGGTATTGGCGGTTGCGGGGCTGGGTCTGGAATGGTGGCTGCGTAGTGACCCGATTTTGAGGGCAGCGCGATCGGCCTATGACCAAGCCAACTGTGCCGCCGCAATCCCTCGGTTTCAGCAGGTGGCCGATCGATCCGCTCCGGACGATCGAGACCCAACGGCCGTGGAAAGTCGCTATCGGTTAGCGGAATGTCAGCTTTATCAAACCGCTGAACAGGCCCAAAAGGCTCGCCAATTGAACAAGGCGTTTGGAGCCTATGTGCAATTTGCCAAGATTTATCCCCACAGTGCGCTGATTGGCGCGGTGCGGGCTAATGTGCGCCGAATTTTGGATCGCACCAGTCCGGGCAGCCTGGCCAGTCCGGAAGCTTGCCGAGGGTTAACCATTCTGCTCGATCGGGCTGTGGTCAGTGCCGAACACCCCAGCGCACCGCTGTTGTTGTTGACCTGTGGGCGGCTGTTTACCCAACGGGCTGAATATGCCCGGGCTGTTCATACCTATGTGGCTCTGGAGATTCACTATCCCGATCATCCCGTGATGGAACTGTTTCCGGAGGAGCTGGCCCAATTGCTGCGATTGGGGCAATTTTCGGAATCTTCGGTGCGCAATATCTATCAGGTGATTGAGCAACGGGATTTGGATCGACTGAATTGGACAGCCCGCCCGGAACCGGATACGGACTGGATGATGGCGAATCCGCGCTCTTGGGAATTGGTGCAACAGTGGCTGGCCAATCCGGAGTCTTGGCTGATTCTGGGAGGCGGGGCGGTGGGTTTGGGGTTGGGGCTGGCGGCCAGTCGCTGGTGGCGGCACCGATCGCCCCGGCCCCGGCGATCGGTTTCCCGGCGATCACCCGTGCGAGTCACCCAAGAACGGCCTACGGGGTTTCGATTTGATGGGGGTCAATATCGCCTGACCCGGCAACAGCTCAACCAAATCAAGGCGGAACCCAGCCAGACCATTCCCAAAACCCAACCTCAGCAGGCCGATCGCCCTACGCCCTCCCCGTCTACCTCGTCGCGATCCACATCGCGATCCACGTCCTCTCGATCGACTCCACCCCCATCGGCCCCATCCCGATCGCGGCGCGATCGCCCGGCGGCCAAGCGGCCGCCCCGCCCAGACCCGAAGCCCAAGCCCCCCAAAAGTCGTGGCCCCAGCCGGGCCCTAGAAGCGCAACTGTTGCTGTTAGTGCAAAACCAGCGATCGACCGCTGAACGCTTGGTGGCCTTTGAGCGATCGCGGATGCCGGGTAAGTCGGAGGATTGGTACTGGCAAGCGGCGATCGATCGGCTCATTCGCGATCGGCGCTAATCAATAGACCTCTTGCATTAATCAAGACCCTCACCCTAAATCCCTCTCCCAAGTCGGGAGAGGGACTTGATCACCCGCCACGAGATCGCCGTAACCCAGCAGTTCTGGCTCCCCTTCGCCCACCTTGGGAGAAGGGGTTGGGGGATGAGGGCAACGAGCTGATTCGTGCAAGAGGTCTAATTGCTGCTAACCAATTGCTGCTAACCAATCGTTACTAACCCAACCAGGAATCTTCAGGGTTGAACCGGGCGATCGCGATTGGCCAACCACCAACCCAGCCCAATGCCCAGAAAGCTGCAAACCAAATCCACCCCGCTAAAGGTGCGATTAGGGGACAGGCTTTGTAACCATTCTTCCGCCGCCGTCCAAATTGCAAAGCCCAAGGGAAACAGAGGCCAAGCGCGGCCGCCCAGGCGGATGGTTTTCCAGCGGCTGAAGCGGTGGCCCAGGTAGCTGCCCATGGCGTAAAGGATGATGTGGCCAGGGATGTCGTAGTGGGGAATTTTGCCTAAAAAACTGGGTAGATTTCCTGTGTAGGCCAGCCAAAGAATGCCGCAAAACAACAGGCCATAGAAGGGAGCCAGCCATCGCATCCAATCCACACGGGGCGATCGGGCGGCGGGCGTGGGGTCGGGTTCGCTGGGGCGATCGAGCGGTGACATAGGTGGAGTTAAGGGTCTGGAATAGGCGGCAAAGGATCCGGCAGTGATCGCACCCGCAGGTCTTGATAAAACTCCGTTTGATCCAATTCCACCTTCGATTGGGATGCCAGCAGCAGCAACGCCCAAAAGGCCCCTGCCCGATCGCTCTTGGTGGGTTGGTCACTGAGCAGCTCACCTTGACCCATTGACCCATGATGCGCGATCGTCAGCGGAATTGCCTGGGGGCCCGTGCGGGGGACTTGAGCGACCAATTCATCAAAACTCAGCCATCGATCGCCAAAGGGGCGCAAAAATGCCGCCAAGGCCTCCGAAACTTCCCCTAGGTTTTCTTGGTGCGCCAACTGCTGCACCGCGCGCATTTTTTGACGGCGGTTGGGGCGGCGGGTTTTGCGGGGGCGGGCCGGTTGGGTGGCCAACAGGCTGGCCACCTGCTGCAATTGCTCAATCATGTCGCCCAAGGACACGCGCCGCTGGCCGGTTTGGGGAGCCACTCCGCGCCGCTTCAGGCATTGTTCCAAATGCAGGGGCAACCGACCACGGGCGATCGCCTCAATGGCAGCTTCCGCTTCTTCTTCCCAATCATCGCCTTCTGTCAGCGGTGGAAATTCGGCCAGGGTCAACCGGTTCGCCTTAATCAACACCAACAGGGCCGCCGAAACAAAGGCCTGAGCCGATCGAGACAGATGTACATCGTAGGCCGCCTTACCCATTTGGCTTGCCACCGGTTCGATCGCCCGTTGCAGTTGATCCAAGTACCGATCCAACACCTCCACGGCCCGCACATCCCACGGGTCGATCGACCCCTGTTCCGCCATTTCAATCAATGAGGCGATCGTTTCTTGGATGACTAATCCAGCCATAGGCGACGGTAAAGAGGGGGCGTGGAAATAGTTGAGTTAGCGTGCTGGGGTTGGAAAACTTGGGTTAAAAAACGGGCTGAAACACTAGTGATGACCCAGGGATTCCCGATTGGATTGTTGCAACCACTCGATCGTCCGGCGACAGCCTTCCTCAAAGGACACTGGAGCACGATAACCCAAGCGGGTTTCCGCCTCTGTTAAGGGTAAATGCCATTGGCAGCGGTAGAGAGCCGAAAGCTCCTGATTCAAAGGCGACAACACTGGACGCGGCCGCTGGCCGCTGGCTCGTTTGCGTTGGGCTTGCAAACCCGATAGCAGTGTCCCCACCAGGCGCATTCCCCGTAGCGTTTCCCGCAACTCTTCCTTCACACTGGGGCGAAAGGCTTCGATGTTGACGTTGGGCAGTTGGTCAAAGGATTGACCGAGGGCGGCCGCGATCGGGCGGTAAAGGTCAGCCCAGGTCACCACTTCCTGATCCCCAATGAAAAAGGCCGCGCGATCGACCTTGGCCGCTTCGGCCGCCAGCGCAATCCCATGAACTAAGTTATCCACATAGACACTGTTGCAAATGCCGCGCCCATAGTCCGCTTGGTAAGCCACGCCATCGGTGACCGCATTGGCGAAAGCCTCGATCCAAGTGGACTTGGGGCCCCAAACAATCCCGGGGCGGATGATGACTAATTCGGTTTTGGTCTGTGCTCGATCGGCCTGTAAGCGCCACTCTGCCCTCACCTTGGCGTTGTTGTAGGCGATCGGGTAGTTGTCCCGCAGGGGGCTTTTTTCCGTGGTGCCGGGGGCCGGCGCTTGGCCATGCACCACGGCACTGCTGAGATAGATAAATCGTTTCACCTCAGCATCGGCGGCCGCCTGGTAAACCACGGGCGCGTTTTTGCGCACAAAACTGGGACTACCGGCCAGGCAATAGACCGCCGCTTGGCAACCCGTCAGGGCTTGGGCCAGGGAAGTCGGTTTGGTGGCATCAGCGATCCGGGCGATCGCCCCTTCCGGCACGCGCTTGGGCACCGATCGCCCGATCGCCACCACCGTGAAGTTCGGATCCTGCGCCAAAATCTCCACGACCCGCTGGCCAATAAACCCGCTGGCCCCAATTACGCCCAAGGTTACGGTCATCGTTGCCCACTCACTCCATAGCTCGGAAAATTTGGATTGGGAAATGGGGACAGTGATCGAAAATCTCGAAATCGAAAGTATCAAAATCGAAAATATCGAAAATGATGTTCTAGTCCCGCTCCGTGCGTACCCATTCCGTCTGTCGCCGCTTCAGGAATCCCAAATAAATCGGCACTTTTTGCAGCACATAGATCGGAATCATCAGCAACATTCGGGCTGACAGGAACGGCCGCCCCACTCGCCACCAAGCCAGGCCGATCGCCCCAAACAAAACCAACCCCAGCACCCCCATCCCGATTGCAGGTTGCCAACGCCCCACCAGGGCCCCCACACCGGTCACCGCGATCGCCGCACCCACCCAAATCATCACCAAAAACGACAGGGGCGGCACTAGCAAATCCAACCCCATCACCAGCAGGGGGCCATTGCCGGTGCGAATGGCACGCCCCAACAACGGCGGCACAACGGAAATCATCGTTTGCAAATGACCATGCTCCCAGCGGGTGCGTTGGCTGGTGGCGGCGCTTTCGGCCTGGGGCAACCGACCGGTCACGGGCGCATCGGGACAAAACAACGGCGGCGAGCCGGCCACCGTCAGATCAATGCCCATTTGCATATCCTCTACCAGATTGCCGCTAGCCAGGGGCAGTTGGGCGATCGCTTGCCAGGGAAATGCCATCCCCGTTCCATTTAACAGACAGGGCAACCCCAACCGCCGCAATCCCTCCGATCGGGCAAAATTCTTGACCGCAAAGGCAAAGGCCGAAACCCGCCGCGCCGCGCTGGGCGATGGCGGCAGTTCCATCAAATAGCGTCCTTGCACCGGGCGATCGTGCTTCAGCGCCCATTGCCCCAAGCGATCTAGGCTGCCCGGCTCCAGGGTGCAATCCGCATCCACAATCACCACCACCTCCGGCGGCTCCTGGGCCAACACCCGCACCCCAAAATCGAGAGCATAGCCCTTGCCCCGCTGCTCGGTGTTGAAGCGCTCCGCCACATCTGCACCGGCCGATCGAGCCAGTTCCGCCGTGGCATCGGTGCAGTTATCCGCCACCACCAGAAGCCGATCGCCCGGTTGCAACTGGGGCTGAATGGCTTGGATGGTTGTCCCGATCGAGGCCGCCTCATTGTGAGCCGGAATCAGCACCGCCACCCTGGGCCGTCGCCAACCCGCCGTGGAGGGCGATCGGCCAAAACCCGGCAACAACCCTCCCACCAAACACTCGATCGCCAACATCGCGATCGGCAACGACACCAGACCCGTCACCCCCCACAGGGCCCACTCCACCCCCAAGGCGACCTCAACCACCCCAGATTCAAGCAGCAGCGGCGGCATCGGTTGCCAGATTGAGAAGCAGTTAGCCATAGGTCGATCGCCTGAGAAATAAAGAGTCTTGTGGTGATTAGTTGAGCGAATCGCCTTCGCCACCCCCAAGGGCCAACTCAGGGCCTCATGAGCGCCGAATTTGCGTCAAATCTGCGCCAAATAGGTCAATCACCGTCACTTTACCTAGCTGAAATATCAGTCGCAATACTCGTCAAAACACCCTTAATCGGCTCCATTCTGCCTAAAACCACAGGGCTTGCAAAGGGCTTCAGTCAAGAATTGCCAGATTAGGAGAACTTCCCCATTATCTCCAATTGGCTTAATTCAACCCCAATTCAGACTCGATTCAACTGGGGAAATTCACTAGTCAGTTTTTTAAAGACTTTTTGAATGATTGATCGAAAAACGATGGTCTTGATGCCCTCAATCACGGTGGGCATTATGATAGCTTCATAAGGATCTGGGGTGCAAGCCAACATTGGGCAAGGCCATTACAGCTATTAATTGGGCATCGCGATTAGACCCTGGATGAAACAGGCAAATTGGATCGTTCAACTGAGCCATTGAATTCGGCCATTAGACCAATTTTGACCTAATGGGGAAATTAACCCTGAGGCTGTTCCCCAAGGGTGGATGAATATCACGAGTGCAGCGAGTGTATTTGACCAGATATCTGGAGCGATCAGCATTTTTGTCTTTCGAGCCACTGATTATCCATCTCTCATCACTGCACAATCACTCTGAGTGTCACATCTCAATAACTACCTATTTTGGAGAGGCTGCCATGACCTCGATCGCACCCAAGGTTCCGATTCTGAACATCACGCTCGACAACATTTCCCAACAGAAGTTGTTGGCAAATTTGAAACGGGGCGGTTGGGTGACCACGCCCAATATTGACCATTTGGTTAAAACTCGGAGAGATGAGGTTTTTGACACGATCTATCACAAAGCCGATTACTTGGTTTGTGATAGCCAGGTTTTGATTTTTGTGGCCAAGCTGATGGGCTACCACATCACTGACAAAATCTCGGGATCCGATTTCTTTCCGGTTTTTTATGAATACTATGCCCATGACCCAGAGATGACTATTTTTCTGCTGGGGGCCATGGAGGGAGTGGCCGAAAAGGCTCGCCATCTCATTAATGAAAAGGTGGGTCGCGAAATGGTTACGGGGGTTTATTCGCCGCCTTTTGGCTTTGAGCGCGACCCGGTGGAATGCGCCAAGATTGTTGACTTGATTAATCAATCGCGGGCTAATGTTCTGCTGGTGGGAGTTGGCGCACCCAAGCAAGAAAAGTGGTTTTATCGCCATCGCCATTTGCTGAAACATGTGACGGTGGCCTTTGGTTTTGGGGCGACGATCGACTTTGAGGCGGGCAATGTGCCCCGATCGCCCCGCTGGATGAGCCATGTGGGTTTGGAGTGGCTATTTCGGTTGTCCTGTGAGCCAAAGCGTCTTTGGCGGCGCTATTTGGTGGAGAGTTTGCCGTTTTTTATGGATTTGGGGGCGGCCCTGTTGGGTCGCTACCGACTGCACCGACCGATCGGGATCTTGCTGCAAGAGGCGGGATTTTTAACCGAAGGGCAATTGCAGGAGCTAATTGAGTGGTATGAACTACGCCAGCCGCTACCCCTAGAACAAATTCTGTTAGCCAAGGGCGTGGTGCAGCCACCGGTTTTGCAGTTTTTTGAAACAGTTTTGCCACGGTTGGGCGAGCGATCGGGGGTGGATCTCCAGTCGCGATCGGCGATCGTTCAGCTCTGCGAACAGGCTGGATTATTGACCCCTCAACAACTCCGGGAGTTGGAAGCCGGTGACAGCCCATCACCGGAATTGGTGGCGATCCAGCGAGGGTGGTTGAGCGCCCAAATGGTGCGGCTGTTGCAATTGGCAATCCCGTCCGGCGGCCTGACCCTGAAGCCCGAGGCGGCCCTTTACCGAGCTGGGTTGATTGATTTTGATTGGATTGCGGCGGCTCGGGCCTATCAACGCAATCCCCAGTGGCTAACGTTGGGCGAGTTGGCGGTGGCTCGGGGCTTAATTTCCCATCGTCTCCTGGTGTTTATGCAGGAACACCAAGCAGAACTGTCAGCCTTGCCCGATCCCCAGGCCCTGCGCGATCGGTTGGAGGCGGCGGGGTTGGGCACACCCCACGGTTTGGAGAGGACAGTTTAGCGGCCAGGGCCGTTGAGATATTCGATCGTCCCTCGGGCGATCGCCCAGGCCATTTGCGATCGCCAAGTGGGATTGGTCAGCAGGGCCGCATCTTGTCGGCCCGTCACAAAACCGGTTTCCACCAAAATTGAGGGCATTCGACTGTTACGCAGCACATAGAACCGAGCCGTGCGCACCCCGCGATTGCGCATGAACGGAAAGGCGCGCATGATGCTTTGTTGCACCGCCTGGGCCAACTGGCCACCGGACTGGTGGTAGTAGGTTTCCACGCCGCTCACGTCCGGGCGATTAATGCCCGCTGAGTTGGCATGGACGCTAATAAACACGGTGGCATTAATGCGGTTAGCCAACTGGGTACGCCCATCAAGGCTGATGAAGGTGTCGTCATCGCGGGTCAAAACCACGTCGGCCCCTTGGCGACGCAGCAGAGCCGCCAGTTGCAGACCAATATCCAAAACCGCTTGCTTTTCTTGCAGCCCCCCAATCCCGATCGCCCCGGGATCGCGACCGCCATGGCCCGGATCCACCACAATGCGCACCCGCCGATTCAACATCGGCAAACCGCCCAGGCGAGGATCGGGGTAATCGTTCACCCAGCCGGGCGATTGGCCAGAGTTGTCCGGTTGACGGGGCCAAGGCCGCGGCGGTAAAGGATTGGCCGTGGGCGGGTTGGCAGCGGGGGGATTCACGGCGGTGGTGCTGCCGATCGGCTGGGCAATCACCAAGCTCTCTTCGGCGCGAGCCTGCCAATCGGGGCTGCTCGGATCCACCACCAACAAAACTCGCACCCGAGGCGGATACCCACCTCGTTGGGGAGTGACGATCAGACGGGTTACGCCCGCTCGGCCGCCCACGAGTCGATCGACCCCATTGGAGATCGAGGCGTTATCTAACCAAATTTCGATCTGTCGGCGATCGGGGCTGCGGTTCACCGTAATGCCAGGAGTTCCGCCGCTCACCCGCAGGGCCAATCCGCCCTCAGACAGTTCCACCCCCTCCACTTGGGCGATCGGGGAGTTGCCGCCCGATCGTTCCAAAACCTCTCGCAATGCACCGGGAATCCAAGGACGATCGGAACCGTTGGAATTATTGGGGCTATTGGGAGGCGTGGGTTGTGGGCGATTCCGCTGGCCAGGAAGCACAAGCTGCTGGGGAGGCTGCTGGGCAATTGGTTCTCCGCCCAGTTCCACCGTCCATTGGGTCGGAGACAAGCTGCGCACCCGTACCCGATCGGGATCAATGCGATAGCCCGGTTGGAATTCGATCGCGATGCGGGTGGTGTTGCGATCGGGCTGGCCCACACGCACCGCTCGCACCATGCCCCCAAACCGCTGTTCCTGAACCGGTTGGGCCAAGGTGGTGTCTGGCAGGTCAATGGCCAGGCGATCGGGCCCCGACACAATTTGGGCCCGGGGCTGCACCCCTTCATCAGTCGTGAAGCTCAATTGATTGCGTGCCGGATCAAACCGCCAATTCAGCAGTTGCCCGGCCTGGGCTGGCAACGCTGCCACCAACGATCCCAGCAGCCCCAACAGCCCGACGGCTGCCATTTGCTTTCCGGGGGCCGACTTCCGGCCATCGCCAAACAAACGCAAAGCAACCAAAATTGATCTCCAACAAACCAAAACTGCCGGGCTGATTGGGCGATCGACATTGGCCCGTCTTGGGTGTCACTTCAGACCCATGCGATCACGCCCCCTTGCCGAATGCAGTTTAGCGCCCAGGCGAAATTTTGACCAAATTTGCTCGTTAGAGATCTACAAACGCAGCAGCAAATTCGGCCCGTGGGTGTCTGTCCCGCAAGTCATCATCAGCCCAAATCGTTCCGCCAACTCTTTTACTCGGGCGGTTTGATCGGGGCTAGGAGTCCAAGGATTGGGATTGTTATAGGCATAGTAAGCCTCCACCCCATCAATCCCTAGGGTTGCCGCCGCCATAATCAGGGGCTTGGCATCCAGGCGATAGCGAGCGGGGTGAGCCAGCACGGCAATGCCCCCCGCTTGTTGGATGGCGTGAATCACTCGATCGGCGTAGTAATACTCATCGCGCACGGGTCGCCCTTGCAAATAGGGCTGAATCACATCAGCGCTGATATCAAAGGCATAGCCCAGGATATGCACCTCGGTTCCCAGCAACCCTGCATTAATTTCAACCCCCGTCCACAAATGGGGAACCACCAGCTCAGGGTTCACCGACTTAGCCAATTGCAGCGCCTTCGCCGCCGCGAGATAGCCATTCACACTGTGGTGATCGGTAATGGCAAAGCCCTTGAGACCAATTTGCAGGGCCTGGTTAATCAAATCGGTGGGGCTGAGGCGGCCATCGGAGGCCGTTGTGTGCATGTGAAAGTTGTAGTGACGCGGGCAACTCGTCGGAGTCAAAGATTGGAATACGTCCCGCAGCAGCGCCTGGTCTTCAGCCGTCACCGAAGCTGTCACCGACAGCGGACTCAAGCCACGGGTAACGCGAGCTGTCATAGCGACACTCCCAAAGAATGGAGAAAAATGGCTTCACCAATCTTAAACAATTTTTAAAGACTTTCTGTTGCAATTCGTCGTGTGCCATGCATTCGTCATAAATGGTCTTTGGTCAAAAAAGAGACTCTCTAGAATTTTGATGATTTTAAATGCAAATCAAACTACTTTTTGACGATCCCAAACTTTTAGAAAGTTTTTAAAAAGTTTGAGAAACAGGCAAAAAAATTCCCGGCCGATTCTCACGCCTGCCATTGGTCTGCTGGAGGTGGGGATAGACCGGGCTAAAACTGCCCCAACACTGGGATCAGAAGAGTTAGTAGCGTTAGGAGAGTGAGCAACAATCAATTGATGGCGGTTTGGGTCGCCACTTCACCCGATCGGTTGCTGAGGGAGTCTGGATTGGTGCGCGGCTGCAAGAGACGGGGAGCGCGATCGAGCGTCAACTCTTGACTGAGACCCTCGCGCGCATCATCCCGATTCAGCAAACTGCAAATCAGCTCGCCGGGCCCATGGGGGTCAAACACATGGCGGATGCCATCCAGCCCGACCCAAATTCGGCGGCGGCAGTTGTAGGCCGATCGGGGCCGTTCCACCCCATCCACCGCCACCGTGGCCCGAAACTCCCAGTGTTTCTTGGCACTGCGCTGAATTTTCAGAATGCAAATTTGCTGACCATGCCAGGGCCGACAAAAATCCGCCGCTTGGGCTGCCGGTGTTTCCAGCCCCCAAATCAGCCCCCCCAGCAAGCCCCCCAACAGCAGGAACCCAGCCAGCACCAAACCGACCCGCCAGTTTCCAATCCAACGCTTTTGGATCAATCGCCCCTTTGCCACTAGAGCACACCCTTGGAACTGGGAATTTTGCCAGCACGACGCGGATCCACCTCGATCGCCATGCGCATCGCTCGGGCAAAGGCCTTGAACGTGGCTTCGATGATGTGGTGCGAGTTGATGCCATCCAGTTGGCGAATGTGCAAGGTCATTTGCGAGTGATTCACCACCGCCACGAAGAATTCCCGCACCAATTGGGTGTCGTAGGTTCCCACCCGTTCCGTGGGGATTTGCAGCCCATAGCTCAAATGGGGCCGGCCGGAAAAGTCCAACGCCACCTGCACCAAGGCCTCGTCCAAGGGGGCGACAAAGTGCCCAAACCGGACGATGCCCTTGCGATCGCCCAAAGCCTGATGCAGCGCTTGGCCGAGGGTAATGCCCACATCTTCGTTGGTGTGGTGATCATCAATATGCACATCCCCAGTGGCTTGGATATCCAAATCAATCAGCCCATGGGAGGCAATTTGATCAAGCATGTGATCCAAAAAAGGCACGCCGGTCTGGGCAGAGCAACGGCCCGTTCCGTCCAAATTCAAACCGACATGAACATCGGTTTCGCCAGTTTTGCGGCTGACGCGGGCGGTGCGATCGGGCGTGAGGATGACGGGGCGATCGAGCATCGGTTCAGTGATTGGCTCGGTGATTGGCTCGGTGGTTTGCATGATTTGAGGAACGATCGGAGGGCAAACGGCAACAGGGGCGATCGGGCAAAGGGGGGGCAAACAGGGGCGATCGCCCGTCTTGCCCCCATGGGTTATGGGTTACGAATCCCAGGATGAATCTCAGGCTGTGGAGAATGGGGCCAACAGCTACATTCCACAGCTACATTCCAACGATGTTGTAGCCCGCGTCCACGTAAATCACCTGGCCCGTAATCCCGCTAGACAAATCGCTGCACAAAAAGGCCGCCGTATTGCCCACTTCCACTTGGGTGACCGTGCGGCGCAGAGGGGCCGTTTCTTCCACGTGGTGAATCATGTCCAAAATGCCGCCCACCGCCGAAGAAGCCAGCGTCCGAATGGGGCCCGCCGAAATGGCATTCACCCGAATTCCCTTTTCACCCAATTCCGTGGACAAGTAGCGCACGCTGGCTTCCAAGGCCGCCTTGGCCACGCCCATCACGTTGTAGTTCGGCACGGCCCGCACGCTGCCCAGGTAGCTGAGGGTGATGATGCTGCCGTTGTCGTTCAGCAGGGGCTTGGCTGCTGCTGCCAACTTGGTCAGGGAATAGGCGCTGATGTCTAAAGCGCGGGCAAAGCCTTCGCGGGACGTGTTGCTGAAATCTCCGGTCAGTTCTTCCTTGCCAGCAAAGGCCAGGCAGTGGATCAAGATGTCAAAGTTGCTCCACTTGCTCTGGATGGTGGTGAAGGTTTCGGCCACCTGGGCATCGTCCTGCACATTGCAGGGCACCAGGAAGGTGGGGTTGAGGGGTTCAATCAACTCGGCCACTTTCTTTTCGGCCTTGCCCTTGTCATCGGGGAGATAGGTGGCGGCAATTTCGGCCCCGGCCGCGTGGAGCTGTTGGGCAATGCCCCAGGCGATCGAGCGGTTGTTGGCAATCCCCGTAACGAGGGCTTTTTTTCCAGAGAGGTTGAGCAGCATAGGTGTTCTAAATTTCAGCAACAGAATCTCAAATCACAAAATCCCAACACCAACTCAAGATCCCAACACCAACTCAAAATCCCAATCACCGAGTCCCGAGGGCGTTTCCCTTGGCGATCGGGTCAGCGATCGGGCGCGCGGGGCTTGATGGGGCAGTGGTGGGTTGCAAAGTTGCCATTCAATGGGGATTGGCAGCCCGTTGTTGACTCAAACCGTATCAGAGGCTACAACGAGCGAATTACAATGTTCGAGATTGTAGTGCTGCGAAGGTGACCTGAATCAGTTTAGACCGGTCAGGGGCTTCTGAAAGACCTTCGCGGGTTTTGAGTTTTGGGCTTGGCGATCGCGAACCTAATCGATTGAGATCGGGTTTTGTATCCACCTCTCAAAAAATCAAATCCGAAAAAAATGCGCGAATCGATCGCGCTTGGTATAACGTTTCTCAGTAGTTCGGCAGTTCGGCGCAGCGAGATGCCCTTATCAGTAGACAAGCCTTTAGCCGTTGTTTTCCGCCAACTGAGCGGAGATTCTTTCTCACCGCCCACTGAGCGGTTTGATCGGGGCAAAACGATTTTTTTCCCGGGTGATCCGGCTGAACGGGTTTACTTTTTGGTGAAAGGGGCCGTGAAACTCTCCCGTGTCTACGAGGCCGGCGAGGAAATTACTGTGGCCCTGCTGCGCGAAAACACGGTTTTTGGGGTGTTGTCGCTCCTGACGGGCAATCGATCGGATCGCTTCTATCACGCCGTGGCCTTCACGCCCGTGGAGTTGCTGTCGGTGCCGATCGATCGGGTGGAAAAGGCCCTCAAGGATGATCCCGACTTGGCCATGGTGATGCTTCAGGGATTGTCATCGCGAATTTTGCAAACGGAGATGATGATCGAAACCCTGGCCCACCGCGACATGGGATCTCGGTTGGTGAGCTTTTTGCTGATTCTGTGCCGGGATTTTGGGGTTCCCAGCTCCGATGGGATCACGATCGATCTGAAGCTCTCTCACCAAGCCATTGCCGAGGCGATCGGGTCCACGCGGGTCACGGTGACTCGGCTACTCGGGGATTTGCGCGATCGCAAGGCCATCTCAATCCACAAAAAGAAAATTACGGTACACAACCCCGTGAGCCTGGGGAACCAGTTTACCTAACCATCCAACGTCCTCGCCCAAACTATCATTGCAAAGGCCTAGATTGTTGGGCAAAGGCCGCTTAAGGAGCGATCGCACAGAGGGCGATGACGATCGGGTATGTACTAATTTTGCTAGCCACCTTGGTGTTAGGTGGGGCGATTGCCACCATGGGCGATCGGCTCGGCACCCGCGTGGGCAAAGCTCGCCTCAGCCTGTTCAACTTGCGACCGCGCCAAACGGCCACCCTCGTCACGATCGTGACCGGCAGCCTGATTTCCGCCTCCACCTTGGGTCTGTTGTTCTTGGCGGGCATTTTTGAACTTGAGGAAATTCAAACGCGCCTGGGGCGGGCCCGGCGGGAACTGGATCAAGCCCGCGTCCAACAGGATCAGGCCCGCGCTGAACTGAGCCAAATCAACCGATCGCTGCAAGCCTCCCTGGCCAGGCAAGCCCAAACCCAAAATCGCCTCAATGTGGCCCAAAAGCGTCTGCTCCAGGCCGATAAACAATTCCGACTCGCCAAGGCCCAACTCACCCAGGTTTCCCGCCGGGCACGGCAACTGCTGAGCGACATCAAAACCCTCCAGGGCGAGCGGCTCAGCCTGCAAAGCGACCTGCAACGCCTTGGGGGAGAAAATCGCCAACTTCAGGGGGATCGATCGCGTCTTTTGGATGAGCGATCGGCCCTCGATCGCCAGAATCAAACCCTAATTGCCCAAAACCGCGATCGCACCGTCCAAATCCGCGATCGGGAACAGCGGCTCAAGGACGTGGAATCCCGGCTGCAAGATGCCAACCAGCGGTTTCAGTCGGCCCAATCGGAGCTGCAATCCTTAGAAGTTTCCGTTCGGCGGCTGGAGCGAGAATCCCAGGCCCTGCGGGAAGGAAACGTGGCCCTGCGGCGGGGCGAAGTGTTGGCGGCCGGCATTTTGCGAATTCCCTCGCCCGAAATGACCCAAGCGGCGATCGAGCGGTTGTTAGTGGCCGCCAACCGCGCCGCCCTCGAACGCACCCAGCCGGGCATCGGAGCCAATCAACAGGCCATTTCTCTCTCGCGGGGAGAGGTGGAGCAGGTGATCTCTCAAGTGCGCGATGGTCGCGAATATTACGTGAAAGTAATTTCCACCGCTAACTATCTGACCGGCGAAGAACCGCCCATCCGAGTTGTTTTGGATGTGGCGCTGAATCAAATTCTCTTTACCCGTCGCGAAACCCTGGCGATGTCTTCCCTGGATCCTGCCAACCTGTCGCAACCGGAACTGCGCGATCGCCTGGAACTCGCCTTGGGCCAAGCCCTGTTTCGGGCCCAGCGAGCGGGAGTCGCCGCCGATGGCTTCCGGGTGGAAAATGTGCCGGGCTTGATCCAATTTGTGCGCTGGCTGGAGTCTCAAACCCAACCCGTTGAGGTGCGGGTGATTGCAGCCCGCGACATTTACACCGCCGGCCCCCTGTCCCTGTCCTTTGTGGCAGTTCGCAATGGCCAGGTGCTCTACGAAATTGAACCACCCCCAAACACCCCGATTGAATCCCGTCGATCGACTCGCCCCAGGCGCATCGGGTAAGGAAATCTTGCACATTGGGAAATCTTGCGCATTGGCCGGCCCGCCTCAATGGGGCGAGATCGGGTAGGGGCGTAACGGCGTAACAACGACGAGCGATTTGGCGATCGAGACCATCTAGCTTATTCCAGATCGAGATGATCCAATGTTTCGATCGCTAGGCTCACTTGGGCCTGTCGATCGCGCAGGAACCGATCGCACTGTTGCAGGCGATCGACCGCAGTGGTGAATTGATCAAAAGCTTGATCCAAATCCAAGTCGCCCGTTTCCAGTTGCCGCACGATCGTTTCCACCTCGGCCATGGCCGTTTCGTAATGCCAATCGGGGGCGGTTTCAGGAGGGCTGGGTTGGGCTTTAGCGCGGGGCATGATCAAAAAGCAATAGCGAGCAGGTAACAGATCACAATCATAGACAAGGGGTTGAACCCCCTTGCCCCCAACGATATCGCATTCTGCTGAGGCGGTCAGGGTGGAGGCGGGCGGGTGGCGATCGCGCCTTGCGGGAATTCTTGCGGGAATTCTTGCGGGAATTGTAGTCACGGGCCGGGAGTTTTAAACTGACGATCGCTCCCTATGCCCAACTCACCAATGATTTCCGCCCAAGAAGCTGAAGCGATCGCCCTACGGATCACGCCGCCAATCACCGACACTGAATCGATCGCCAGCGTGGCGGCCCTAGGTCGGGTGTTAGCGGAACCGGTGCGATCGCGCTTGGACTTTCCCCACTGGGACAACTCCGCCATGGACGGCTACGCGGTGCGCCAAGCTGACCTGGCTCAGGGGCCAACAGAATTGCAGGTGATTGAAACGATTCCGGCTGGGGTGGCTCCGCAACAAACTTTGGGCCCCGGCCAGGCAGCGCGGATTTTCACCGGGGCGATGATGCCGCCGGGGGCCGATGCGATCGCCATTCAAGAGGACACGGAACCGGCCGGGCCCGATCGGGTGAAGGTGTTGAGCCAGCCGGCCGTGGGGGAATTTGTGCGGGCGAAGGGGATGTTTTGCCGATCGGGCGATCAGATTTTGCCCGCTGGGTTGGCGATCGGGCCCGCTGAATTGGCAGTGTTGGCGGCGGCCCAGTGCGATCGGGTCACGGTGGTGCGGCGGCCGCGGGTGGCGGTGTTTTCCACGGGCGATGAACTGGGCACGATCGATCAACCCCTACAACCGGGGCAAATTGTCGATTCCAATCAATACGCCCTGATCGCCTTTTTGCAACAAATGGGTGTGGAGCCGATCGCCCTTGGGGTGGTGCGGGATGATCGCGCCGCTTTGAAAGCTGCCGTTGAACAGGCGATCGACCAAGCGGATCTGGTGCTGTCCACGGGGGGTGTGTCCGTGGGGGATTATGACTATGTGGATGCGGTCTTGGCGGAGTTGGGCGGCGAAATTCACGTCAAATCCGTAGCCGTGCGGCCCGGGAAGCCCCTGACCCTGGCCACCTTTGGCCCCAAGGTCTATGTGGGCTTGCCGGGAAATCCCGTTTCGGCCCTGGTGGGTTGTTGGCGGTTTGTGGCTCCCCTGTTGCGGAAGTTGTCGGGGCGATCGGGCCCCCACGGGGTGCAGTGGCTGACGGCGCGATCGGTGCAGGATCTGCAAGGGGCCGGGCGGCGAGAAACTTACCTTTGGGGATCGTTGCAGATCATCGAAGGGCAACTGGTCTTTAGCCTGGCCAAAGGCAGCCACAGTTCTGGCAACTTGATTAACCTAGCGGGAACCACCGCCCTGGCCCAAGTTCCCCAAGGAACCAGCGAAATCGCCGCCCACAGCGAAATTCAAGTGCTGCTGCTGGGTGGAGCCGTTGGGTGATCGCTGGACTGAACCCGATCGACCTCCCCCGCCATCCCCTTGGTTGGATCACTCATTAATTGGTGTAATTCCACCGAGCCCGATATCCCCGATTATCCAAATGGGTAAAGGAGGAGCCATAGCCCAAACCACCGGGCCACCAGGGATCCAAAATCCGTTGGGCCGCACGCGGCGACAACCCCGCCACCACAAAGTCCACACCATGGCCCCGAATGTGGGTTGAGTTGCGGGCCCCACCCACGGCCCGGTTCACGGCCGGGGGCCGATACCAGCTCGTGATGGTGATGGTGCGATTGCCCAGCCGGGCCCGCACCTCTTGCATTCGCCGGGCCATGGCAATGATGTTTTGGGTGATGGTGGAATTTTCGGGAATCCGCGTGCCATCTTTGGTGGCTTCACCCCAACTAAAGTTACCGCCCGCAATAATCGGGTCACGAGTCCAGACCGTACCCAGCCCGGGCACTTGAATCCGCCGTCCCCGATCGGGCACAGGGGTCGGGGTAGGGGCCGGGGTGGGCCTGGGGACAGGTGCGGGCGCAGGGGCAGGCACAGGTACGGGAGCAGGCGCGGGCGCAGGCTGAGGATCCCGAGGTGAGGGATAGTCATCCACATTCAGCAGGGTGATATGGCCCTCAAAAATGAACCATTCCAGCCGGTTATTGATAGGTTTCACCAGCCGAATCCGCAGGTGATCGCCCACGTCCTCATAGCTGCGAATTTGGAATTCTCCGGGGGAAAGAGCCACCTTTTCCGCATTGCCCAAGCTGCTGGCCTGTAGGGGGCGGGTTTTGAGGAAGGTACTGGTTTTCACCAACATGGTGGCCGGTTCCAAAAAGTCCGCATGGCCCCGGTAAACAAACCATTCCCGTCGATCACGGATTGGCTCCACGGTCAGGATTCGATAGTGGGTTCCCTGCTCGATCGAGTCAATCAGCGACAGTTCCCCGGCGGGCATGGCGGCCACTTCGTTTCGCGGCAGGGCGCTAGCCTGAACCGGTTGACTTTTGAGGACGGTGTTCTGTTTTAGGATCATCACCTGCCATTGCATGGTGCGCAGATCCGTTTCCAGGGAGCCGATCGCGGCCTGCTGGGTTTCCAAACCGCGCCACAGTTGCACCAACCGAGTCAAAGCACCCTGTTGATTTGGGGTTGCTCGGTAGGCGGCTGGCAACCGCCGCAGAAAAGAGAGCAATTCCCGATCGAGCTGGGCGGCGGCGGTGCTGGCTTCGGGGGCCGCCGGATTCGCAAACACAATCGGATTCACCCCCAAGCTGGTGAGGGCCGCGTTGCGATTGTCCAAATCTCGCCACATGCGGACGGTTTCGGTGGCCGCATTGCGCTGAGTGCCGCTGCCCGCATAGAACTCCGGAACCCGCAGCACAAAGGCCAGCAGGGCCGGATCGTAATTACGGGGCAACAGGCTTAAGTTGCTGTCGCTGAGTGAGGCGATCGCCGATTGGCGCGAATCCAGTTGCCGCCAAATTTGCACCAACCGCAACAGGGCCTCTCGCTGGTGCGGAAAGCCGGAATAGTTGGGCGACAAACGCCGGATGAAGGTGACCAAGGCCGTGTCCAGGGCCGCATCGGTGTAGTTCAAGGCGGGCAACCCTAAGGAAACCAAGGTGTCCTCCCGGGTGGCCAGGCCGCGCCAAATGCGGGTCGCTTCAATCAGGGCTTCCCGTTGATGCACGTAGCCTTGATAGAACTGGGGCAGACGCTCGATCGTGTCGAGCAGGGCCCGATCGATGGTGAAGGTGCTGCCGGTGAGGGCGGTGTTGGCGGGAGCAATCTGGGTCGATCGCTCCAAGGTGCAAAATTGGCGATAGGCAGCCGTCAGCCGATCAAGCGAGCAACCAGCCAGAATTGGCCCGCCAATGGTTTTGTCTTCAAACCCCCGAGCCAACACAGCCAACACTTCAGGGCTATATTGTCCAGCGTTCACCTGCCAAATTCGATCGGCCTTCCAACCGGATTGGATCAAAGAATCCGTTAACCGTCGCACCAACAGGGCCGCTTCCATCACCTGATCCGGCAGGCTGTCCACCTGTTCTTGATCCGCACTGGTTAAGCCCAACCCCCTTTCCCCTTCTGGGGTTGGCTGATCATGGGCTTCCTGGAGCGCGGGCAAAATGGGCATATGAATTCCCGCTCGCTGGGCAGCCAGGTGAAACAGATGCGCGTCCCGATCAAGTGCGGTGGTAGCCATGGGTCCAGCCAATCCGTTAAATACGTTTAAATACGTTTGCAGGGTTTAGACAGCCTTGAAGGAGCGTTGAAGGCCGAATCAGAATCTGTTCAGACAATTCAGACCATGGGGCGATCGCGCCACTTGCGGCCAAAACATTCCCCACTGTACATTGCGATATTTGCAAACGGGTCGATCGCTATGCCCTTGTCTCCTCAGTCCTCGCTGGCGGCGATGGCCGCTGCCCTTGCTCCCGGCCTTCGGGCGATCGCCACCGATATGGACGGCACCTTGACCCGATCGGGTCGATTTTCCAGTCACCTGTTTTTAGCCTTGGAGCGCTTGCAACAGGCCGGAATTCCCGTCCTGATCGTCACCGGGCGATCGGCCGGTTGGGTTAGCGCCTTGGTGGAATACCTACCGATCGCAGGGGCAATCGCGGAAAACGGCGGTCTGCTCTATCGGCGCGATCGACCCGAGGGACAATGGCTAGTGGACGTAACCGACCCAATCGCCCATCGCGATGCCTTGGCCGATGTCTTTGGCATCCTCCAAACGGAATTTCATCATCATTTTCCCCACCTGCACCCGGCCCCCGATAACCGCTTCCGAATCACCGATTGGACTTTTGATCTGGCAGATTTGCCGGGCATCGATCGCCAAACCCTATCGGCCATGGGGGAATCGTTGGCGGCCTTGGGCTGGGGATTTACCTACAGTGCCGTGCAAGCCCACATCAAGCTCCCAGAACAAAACAAGGCTGCGGGACTCCAACGGGCGATCGAACTGTTGTGGCCCGGTTGTTCCCTCGATCAAATCCTGACGATCGGGGACAGCCCCAATGATGAAAGCCTGTTTGACCCGGCCCTTTTTCCCCGCTCCGTCGGCGTGGCCAACGTGCGTCCCTACCTCAGCGAGCTGCTCCATCAACCGGCGCACATCACTCCCAGCGCTGAGGGAGAAGGTTTCTGCGAACTAGTGGCCGCTATTCTCGCTCATTGGGCCGACTGAGCCTCTATGTTCAAAGGATTTTCTCAAAGATCCAGCAATTCTCTCCCCTTCAATAGTTTGAGCAACTGGGTACGATTTTTCCAGCGTTCAACTCTGCCATCTCTGTAGATTTTGGCAATAAAGGGCGCTTGGTTGCCCTGGCTGAACCGTTCTAATTTGGGTAACACCTCAACAAATAAGGCAGCCATTTGCTGACGGTTCAAGTTGCCTGACACTAAGATGAAAACCCTTGCTTCAGCACGGGCGATCGCCCCCAATTCCAGCTTATTGGTTCCAATCGCCTCATCTTTAGTCAGCACGACCCAACCCCGATCGCCCACCACCGTCAACCACTCTGGGTCAGGGGTATTTTGGGCAAAAAAATTGCCATGATGCTCAACTTGAGCACCCACTTCCCTGAGGGCCTTGGCCACCGACTTTCCGAGGCACCAATCAATGAAGAAAATAGGGCGATCGGCTGGAGTCACGCGGCACGGTTTTGAGCTTCAAACTGAATGGCAGCCTTAATTTGTGCAGGAGAGCAATCAAACTCATCTGCTACATCGTCGATCGAGTCACCCGCATCAATCAGGCTAACAATGGCAGCGGTAGGCACTCCCTGACCTGCAATGACCGGCTTACCAAACCGAATGGATGGGTCGAGGAAAATAATCTTGTCAGTGCCTGGCTCAGGAACCCACTCAATGATGGGAAAAAATCGGTTGGCGATTCCCTCTGCGTTCCACTCAATGCGGGTCAGCAGGTGTTTCAAGGTTTCGCGCATGGCAAGCTGGCCCGATCGGGAAACATTAACCAGCCGATCCACTTGATCCACAAACAAATCAACCCCATCGGTTTGAAACCGTCTCATCACCAATGGGTGAGCCGTGTCAAACTGCTGGCTCATGTAATCTAGGGCATTGCGAACTTTATCAAGCTTGACCTGATGGGTTTCACGAATAATTCGCAAAACATGAGCCTCTACCAGGTTTGTGAACGAGAGCTGGGGCAGAGCTAAATCGGGCCGCTGAATCAGTGGCTCAAACGCTTGCTGACCAATTTGGGTGGCATAGGAACGCCCCTTAAGCCAAGAGCGCAGCGTCACAACTGGGATACGCAAATACCGCGCAGCATCCGTCACCGAATACGCTGGGGTGTTATAGATATCGTCATCCCACTTCACCATGTGTTGCCCAAAACAGTTTTGCTGACCAAGCGTTATCGGATTTTTGCTGAAGACTGAGGCAGCACCTAACCAGGGCTAATTAATCACAATGATGCCATTGCAGTGATCAGGAAACTCGATCAAGCAATCTGAGCGATTTGTCTAAGGGATTTGTTGGTTACCTGAAATCGCAGTGTCGCAGAAACTAAGCGGGTGATGGGACTCGAACCCACGACATTCAGCTTGGGAAGCTGACGTTCTACCACTGAACTACACCCGCGCGGTTGTTACTTTACCCCAATTGCTTGCCTTTGAGCTACTGAATCAACCTCTAGCCAGCCCTCAAGCAAGGGGGATTGGTGGGCTGATTCTCGGCTTGGGGGCCCGGAATTTTGAGCGCGGATAGTATTCTAGCACTGGACTTTCTCGCGCGATCGCCCCTGGAGCTTCGGTTATGACTGCCGCCGCCACGACCTTTGATGGGCCCACCCTGTTGAAGCAACTGCTCGATCGAGCCTCCCTGTCCCAAGCTCAGGCCGCCCAACTGATGCAAGCTTGGTTGGATGATGGGCTGGCTCCGGCCCTGTCGGGCGCAATTTTGGCTGCTCTCCAGGCCAAGGGGGTAACGGCTGATGAGCTGGCTGGGATGGCCCAGGTTTTGCTGAGCCAATCGGTGAGCGTGACGGGCGATCCGCTGCCCAGCCCCTCGATCGACACTTGCGGCACGGGTGGCGACGGGGCTTCCACTTTCAACATTTCCACGGCCGTCGCCTTTGTGGCCGCCGCCGCTGGGGTCACGGTGGTGAAGCATGGGAACCGGGCCGCTTCCAGCAAGTCGGGATCCGCCGATGTGCTTGAGGCGCTGGGAATTCGCCTCGGTGCAGATCCTGCCCAAATCCAAGCGGCGGCGCATCAGGTGGGGATCACGTTTCTGTTTGCGCCCGGTTGGCATCCGGCCATGAAGGCCGTCGCGCCCATTCGCCAAGCCCTGAAGGTGCGCACCGTGTTTAACCTGTTGGGGCCCCTGGTGAATCCCCTGCGGCCCACGGGCCAGGTGATCGGTACTTTCAAAAGCGATTTGATTGAGGTGATGGCCGGGGCCCTGAATCGGCTGGGCACTCAGCGGGCGATCGTCCTCCATGGGCGTGAAGGTTTGGATGAAGGGGGGTTGGCGGATGTGACCGATCTGGCTGTGTTGGCCGATGGGGCGATCGCCCGCTTTGAGTTGGATCCGGTGGCGGCCGGTTGTGCGGCCGCGCCCACGGCTGCCTTGGTGGGTGGTGATCCCAGCGAAAATGCCGAAATTTTGCGCCAAGTGCTTCAGGGTCAAGGCTCGATCGCCCAGCGGGATGCCGTGGCCCTGAATGCATCCCTGGCCCTCCAAGTTGCCGGGGCGATCGCTGAGCCGATCGGGTCGCCGGAAGCCTGTGCTGTTGGTGTGGCTCGGGCCAAGGAAATTCTGGCAAGCGGGGCCGCCTGGGAAAAACTGGTGGCCCTACGAGAATTCCTAAAAGCCTAAAGCTGCCGAGGATCAGGGGGCGATCGGGCGGGATTAGGGCTGATTTTTGGCGGTTCTTTTTCCTTCCCGATCGCAACCCGTTGGCATAATTGCGAGATTTCCAGCAAGTTTGTGCCAAAAAACAATGCCAATCTGGAAACCTAATTTGTGAAGATTCGGTTAACGACTGCTTTCAAAAAAAGATTAATCTAAAGACTATCCCCCTTCAGTCCCGGACGCTTTTTCCATTGGGTATGATAGAAAGGCTAGGCTAATTCAGATGGCATCGCGCTCAACCCAACTTAAAATCCAAAAGAATTCAAAATTTGGGAATTGACAAGCACCACAGCCTCAACCCATTTGACCAATTGAGAGTAAGCATTCATGGGTTCAACCATAATCAGTCTTACAATCAATTCAATTACTGTTTTTTGTTGTTTAATTTGATACACACTGAGAACATAACAAATTATTCTTTTTCAGAATTATTTAATTCGAATATTTTTAATTATTGGCCGATCTTGAATCATTCTAGTCATTTTCTCGAATAGTTGATCTGATTCTCGAATAGTTGATCTGATTTTTCTTGAAACTATGACTTGAAATTATGATCTGAGATAACTGCCTAGAGTTCTGATTTCAGTTGTCCTGCCTAGTAATGAAATTTGGCTAATAGCACCTGTCCCAAGGAGAAAGGTTTGTGATGCAACGTTGGAAGTGGGTTTGGCTGAGTGGAGCGTTGCTAGCGGGGCTAGGGATCATGGATTTCGGGTCTCAATCCTTGGCGAATCAATCGCTGTTCCAATACACCATGCAGGCTTGGGCATCACTGCCATTCAACGGGGGAACTGGGGGTGGTAGTGAACCCATTCCTCGAATTTTGGTGGATCAGTTTGGCTATCGACCTCAGGATCCCAAAGTGGCGGTGATTGCTTCTCCGCAGCGGGGTGAAAATGCCAACCGAGCCTTCACGCCGGGATCGGTCTATGAAGTTCGAAATGCCTCGACTAATGCGGTGGTTTTTTCGGGTGCTCTTACCCCTTGGAACGGGGGCCAAATCCACGGTCAAGCGGGCGATCGGGCCTGGCATTTTGATTTTTCGACCGTGAAACAATCGGGAACCTATGTGGTGGTCGATCGGGAGCGGGGCGAGCAATCATTTCCCTTTCAAATTCAGGCCAATGTTTACCAAAAAAACCTGGTAACCGCCACACGTGTGTTTTATTACCAGCGGGCCGGTTTCAACAAAACGGGTTCTGTGGCTGGGAAGTGGCAAGATGGGGCGGCTTTTTTGGGCCCCAATCAGGATTCCCAGGCTCGATCGGTCAGTGCCAAGGATGATCCCGCCACGGCCCGCGATTTGCGAGGGGGATGGTTTGATGCAGGTGATACGAACAAATACAGCACCTTTGCGGGCCCCGTGGTGAATCAACTGCTGACGGCCTACGAAGAAAACCCTCGAGCCTTCACCGATCGGTTCAACATTCCCGAATCGGGCAACGGCATCCCCGACCTCATCGATGAGATTAAGTGGGAGGTGGATTGGCTGAAGCGAATGCAGGAAGACGATGGCGGCGTGTTGATCAAGGTGGGCGTGCTGGATCACAATGCGGCTGATCGCCCCAGCCAAGATCGTCGCCCCCGATATTACGGGCCCAAATGCTCTTCCTCCACAATCGCCACGGCGGCCGCCTTTGCCCATGCGGCCCGAGTCTATCGGCAGTTTCCCGCCCTGCAAGGGGAGTCCCGAGATTTGGAACAGCGGGCCATTCGGGCTTGGAACTGGTTCCAGCAAAATCCCCTCAAGACCGATTGCGACACCCAGGAAATTAAAGCCGGGGATGCCGATCGCCCCGTGACCGAGCAACAAGGCAATGCTGCCGCCGCCGCTGTTCACCTGTTTGCCCTCACCGGTAACCCCGACTACAGCACCCAACTTGCAAAATATCTCACCGCTTCCCAGCCTTGGAACGACAACGTTTGGGGTCGGTATCGGGCCCACGAAGGCGATGCGCTGCTGCTCTATACCCGCTTGACCAACGCAGATGCCGCCTTGGTTAAGCAAATCCGCGATCGATTCGTGGACATGGTGCGCACCCAAACCCAGGCCTACGGCTTGCGTGTGGATCTGGATCCCTATCGGGTGTCACTGCCCGATGAGCAATATCACTGGGGCAGCAACCAAGTTCAGGCCAACTATGGCAACAGCAACCGGGACGCAATTCGCTATGGCGCAGTGCCCGATCGCAACACCAGCCTACAAGCCCGGGCTATGGCCCATTTGCACTACCTCCATGGCGTGAATCCCTTGGGGTTTGTTTACCTAACCAACATGGGCAGTCTGGGAGCCGAGCGATCGGTCACCAGCATGTATCACGAATGGTTGGGGCGTGGTGAGTATGAGCGCGTTGCCCCCGGAAAACCGGGCCCGGCTCCCGGATATTTGGTGGGCGGGCCCAACCGCGACTACACCGGCAACCAAGAATCCGTCAAACAACAGCCCATCCAAAAGCGCTATCTCGACTCACCCACCGGCTGGCCGGTGAATAGTTGGGAACTCACGGAGCCAGCCATTTACTATCAAGCGGCCTACGTTCGTTTGCTGGCCAGTATTACCAGTCCGTAATCTTTTCCAGAGGTTTTGTGTAGCGACGGTGTTAGTTTGGGTGCAATTTTCCACTCCTTTTCACTCTTCACTCACTAGCTCCTATGCCCAACCTTCAAGGAGTCCTGCAACGTCTGCGCACCACTCTGGGGAAATCCTCGGTGCAAGACAATCTCTGGATGATTGCCGCCAGGGTGATTAGCGTGGCGATCCAGGCGCTGTACTTCATTTTTGTGGCGCGGTTTTTAGGATCCAAAGAGTATGGCGAACTGATCGGGGTGTTGTCCTTGGTGGCCATGCTTTCGCCTTTCATTGGGGTTGGTTATGCCCACTTGTTGATGCGGACGGTTTCGCGCGATCGCAGCAGTTTCCGCACCGAGTGGGGGAAGTCCCTATTCGTTTGGGGCTGGTCTTCCCTGCTGGGCATTGGGTTGGTGATGTTGCTGGCGAGTCGAATTTGGGGCAGCCAAGTTTCCCCCTGGTTGGTGCTGTGGATGGCCCTGGGGGACTATTGGGGCGTTTGTCTGCTGGAATTTAGCAGTTCGGCGTTTTTATCGGTGGGGGTGGCGGCTCGCCCAGCCCAACTCAAGGTGCTTTTCAGTGCCGTGAAGCTTTTGGCGGTGGGGGCCCTGTGGTTGGTTCCCGACTGGCGATCGGCAGAAACCTGGTCGATTTTTTACTGCATTGCGTCAGTGTTGCCGGCCTTTGTGGCCTTTGTGTTGGCCAGTCGGCAGGCGGGCTGGCCCCTGTGGCCCAAGCCCAATTGCGAGTGGGAACTGGGTCAAGGGTTTTACTTTTCGATTGCCGGTTCCGCTGAAACGATTAATGCCAATGCGGATAAAACCCTGCTCTCTAGCTTGGTGAATGAAGAGGCTGCCGGGATCTATGGGGCGGGCTATCGGTT
Organism: Limnothrix sp. CMB-01; assembly: GCF_055193175.1. Classification (NCBI taxonomy): domain Bacteria; kingdom Bacillati; phylum Cyanobacteriota; class Cyanophyceae; order Pseudanabaenales; family Pseudanabaenaceae; genus Limnothrix; species Limnothrix sp. CMB-01. Next base: position 3,411,720 of record NZ_CM143720.1, on the reverse strand, counting down.
TGTGGATGTGGGCTACCAGCCGATCTTGGCCATTGGCGCGGCGAATTATGCTCGCTTTTTCCAAGCGGGCACTAATGGCATTGACGGCAGTATTCAATTTGCCAAGCGCCTGTTTCCGCTGATCGCGGGCTACGGGGTGCTGGGGGGATTGGGGATGTTTTTCTTTGCCCCGGTGGTGGAGTGGATTTTGGGGTCGGAATATCGCGAGGCGATCGGGGTGTTGCGTTGGTTCGCCCCCGTGCATTTGATCTTGGGAATGCAGTATTTGGCGGCCGATTGCCTCACCTCTTCGGGCCACCAGGGGCAACGGAGCTTAATTCAAGTCACCGCTGCCATTTTGAATGTGGTGCTGAACCTAATCTTGATTCCGTCCTATTCCTGGGCGGGGGCCATTTGGGCGACGCTGGCTTCGGAAACGTTCAAGATGGTGGGGCTGTGGGGAGCGGCGGCCTTTTTCTGGCGGCGCGAGTTGGCCATGAAGACCAAGGGTTAATCGACGGGTTAATCAACAGTTAGGAGTTGGTTGCTATGCAAGCCGATTGATTTTCGGACTTGCCAAGCATTCATCACGATGAGCGCAAGGAACTGAAACCCATTGTCTTGGTCGATCGATCCCACTCTAGGACGGAACCAAGGTAACCATGGCATAGCGATCGGGGGAAAGATATTTTTGCGCCACCCGTTGCACGTCTTCGGGGCCCACGGCCTGGATCCGATCGGGATAAACCGTTGCTTCGGGCAGTTGATCCAACAGGCCGTAGTAGCCATAGAGGCTGGCGAGTTGGTTGGGGGTTTCCGTGGCGAAAATATAGTCGCTGCACAGAAGACGCTGGGCCCGCTTCAGCTCGATCGGGTTAATGGGGTGATCGCGCAGCAGGGCCAGATGATCACAAATGCAGGCTTCCACCACGCCCACATCCCGCACATCTAGCCAAGCGCCGATCGTGAGTAAGCTGGCATCCCGTTGGGCACTGGCTTCGCAGTCGATCGCCAAAACCCATTGCCGGTCTTCGCGCAAATCGCTGACCAAGCGCGAGGTGCGCCCAATGCCGAGAACGGTGGCCAGCACTTCCAAAGCATAGGTATCGCCAATGTCTTGCAAGCTGGGCCCCGTCCAGGCCATCATCACCCGAGCTTGTTCAAGATAGGGCCGGTGTAGCTCTTGGCGATGGACGGCGGCAATCGGCGGAGTTTGCCCGATCGGCTGGGGAGGACAGGCTTGGGGCTGACCAAAGGCCGCAAAGGCCGATTCCATCAAGTGACGGGCGTGATCGGGCGGCAACCCTCCCACCAAGGCCACCACCAGATTTTCCGGTTGGTAGTGACAGGCATGGAACCGCCGCATCTCAGCGGGCGATCGCTTCATCAAGGATTCTTCACTGCCCAAAACCGATCGCCCATAGGCATGGTCGGGATAGACCCGCGACAGCAGCATCTGAAATCCCACCCAATCGGGGCTGTCATAGGCCTGGCGGATTTCTTCGAGCACCACCGATCGCTCCAGCTCAAATTCCTGATCGGGAATCGTCGCATTCAGCAACAACTCCGCCAAGTGGGGCAGGGTGGCTTCCGCATGTTCCACCGCCGTGGTCACAAAATAATGGGCATAATCGTGACTGGTGGCGGCGTTGGTGGCTCCGCCGCGACTCTCGATCGCCCGGTCAAATTCCCCGGGGCCCAACCGGTCAGTGCCCTTAAAAATCATGTGTTCTAGGAAGTGCGCCATCCCATCCCAGGCGATCGGTTCAGCCACAGCCCCCGCCTTCACCCACACATCCATGGTCACCACCGGGCTAACGGGCACATAGTGATAAACCACCCGCAAACCATTGGCCAATTGCCACAGCTCCGGCTGTTGACGGTTGGGGCGAGGAACTTGCTCAGTTCTCCAAGGACTCTGTACCATCCGATCGCCACTCCTAAAACACAACTGGGATCCGCCATCGTAGCCAGCACCTTTTATCAGGAACCGATCGATTCGCTACAAAATCCCAGTTCTCTAGTTTGGCAGGCGATCGCTGTCCCAGACCAGGGCTGAATGCTCGCCTGTCATCACCCGTAACCAATGCCATTGAATGAGAGGAGCGGTGTAGGAATTGCAGACAATCTTCAGGCGCTAGACCTGTTCTAACCGATTGCGGCCGCGATTTTGAGAGATTGAATCCTTGGTTTAAAGTTATGATTTGGATTGTTGAGATTTGAGTGAATTCATTAAATTTCAAGCGAAAATTCCCAGTCAAACTTTAAGGAAATTCAAATTTCACTCGATCCTCGTCCAAGACCTGTTCAAGACCCGTTTCAGACAGCAACCACCGCTAACTATTGCTGATATGCCGGATTTTGATTCCCCCGCTCCTGAACCAACAGAAATCAAAGCCTCAGGGGCCGATCGCCCGGCTGATGGGCCCTCGTCGGGGGCGATCGAGCCGCCGGAAGTCATGCCGCCGGACATGATTCCAGAAGGCGCAACGGGCCAGGATGCGGAGCCGTCTTCAGCGTCGATCGGGAAGTCGCCCCGCGAGCCGCAGCGCCCGGGGTTGTGGACCAATGCTTGGCAATCGGCGAAGGATCGGCTGACGGGCTTGAGTTTGCCGAATTTACCCAGTTTGCCAAACCTGCCCAACTTACCGACGGAATTACCCAATTTGCCTCGTAATTGGTCGGTTAATTTGCCGAATTTACCTAATCTGCCGAACTTGCCGAACTTGCCAAATTTGCCAAAAAATTTGCCGAATCTACCAAAGAATTTGTCGGATCTATCTGCCGCCCTAGGTCATCTCAAACCCGGCGAAACCCTGGCCCAGGGGGTGCAATCCCTGACCCAATGGTTTAGCGTCAGTGACGATCGGGTGGCGGCGGTGTTGGCGGAAGTGCGGGCCCAACTGCCCACCACAGAAGTGACCCTGTTGGGAAAACCCCAGGCGGGCAAAAGCTCGATCGTCCGAGGGCTAACGGGAGTTTCGGTGGAAATTGTGGGCCAAGGCTTTCGGCCCCACACGCAACACACGGCACGCTATGCCTATCCCTCCGATGAGTTGCCGCTGCTGATTTTTACGGACACGGTGGGTTTAGGGGATGCGGAACGGGACAGCCAGGCGATCGCCCAAGCCCTGCTGACGGATTTTGACGAGGATCCCGATCGGGCCAGAATTTTGATCCTCACGGTGAAGATCAACGACTTTGCCACCGAAACCCTGCGGCAAGTGGTCGCCACCTTGCGCCAACGCTATCCCGCCGTGCCTTGCTTGTTGGCGGTCACCTGTTTGCATGAGGTTTATCCGGCAACGGTTGAAGATCACCCGGCGGATCCTCTGGGCTTGGAGGCGGTGGCCCGGCCCTTTGCAGCATTGCAGGAAGCCTTTGCGGGCCTGTTCGATCGCGCTGTGCTGTTGGATTTCACCCGCGAGGAGGATGACTATCACCCCACTTTTTACGGTTTGGAAGCCTTGCGCGATGCCCTGGCGGATTTGCTGCCGGAAGCCGAAGCCCGCACCATCCATCAATTGTTGGATTCGGTTTTGGACGGGGAGCCGGGCCGCCAAATCAGCAACCTCTATCGGGATGTGGGGCGGCGCTATGTGTTGGCCTTTGCGGCGGCCGCGGCGGCAGTTGAGGCCGTGCCCTTGCCCTTCGCATCTATGCCGGTGCTGACGGCGCTGCAAGTTTCCATGGTTGGCCTGTTGGGACAGCTCTATGGCCAAAAACTCACTCGATCGCAAGTGGGCGGCATCATCAGCACGATCGCGGGCGGATTTCTGGCCCAGGCGATCGGGCGGGAGTTGGTGAAATTTGTCCCCGGTTTTGGCAGTGCGATCGCCGCTTCCTGGGCGGCGGCCTATACCCTGGCCTTGGGAGAGGGAGCCTGTGTCTATTTCGGAGACTTGATGGGCGGCCGCAAACCGGATCCCGATCGAATCCAGGCCGCCATGAAAGCCACGTTCGATCGGGCCTTCGATCGTTCCCGCCTTGACCCGCCCGATCCGGAACCCACCGACGCACCCAACCCACCAGCAGCCCCCTAGGGTCGATCGCCCTTTGCTGGTTAATTGCGAGTTTATGACTCTTGCGGATTGTCCGGGCCGGCAAGCCACCTAGCCCAACGATTCCATCACGATCGCTTCGTCCCCCTTTCTCCATGACTGCCACCTTTTCCCCCGCCATCCCGCCCACGGCCGTTGTGGCCAGCAAGGCTTGGAGCTATCAACCCCCTGCCGAGGCGATCGGGGCACAGCGAATTTTGGTGAAACCCAATTTGGGCTATCCCGTGGGGCCACCGGTCACCGTGGGCGATCGAGTCTTGGCCACTGTTTTGCAAACCTTGCGATCGGTTGCTCCCCAAGCGGAAATCCTGATTGTAGAAGGTGTATGTTCGCCGGTTTCCCTCTCGGAAATTGCCCAGCGGCGCGGTCTGCATCGGTTATTGGATCAGGGCATGGCCCTGGTTGATGCGGACAGCCTGCCCTTGGCGGAATACGAGAACCGATCGCCCTTACCCGTGCGCTTTCGTTCCATGTGGGCCCCGGCCCTGTTGCGGGAGGTGGACTGTCGAATCTCGATCGGGGCCCTCAAGCGCACCCATTTGAAAGAGGCTCCCCTCATTTCCGCCTCTCTTAAAAATCTCTACGGTCTCTTTCCGCGCGATCGCTACAAAGCACGCAGCCCCTACTCCCGTGGCCAGCTCCATCGCCCCTCTGTGCCGCAGGTTTTACAGGATGTTTATTTCTGCATTGGCCATCTGTTTAGCGGGGCGGTGGTGGATGGCACGGTCAAATATTTCAGCCCCGACTATCGACCCGACCGAGGGCAAACCCTACCGCTCGATCGGGTCTTTTTTGGCAGTGATTTAATTGCAGTCGATCGGCTCGCTTGCCAAACCGGCCAAGAACCACTGCCCGATTATTTAGCCGCCATCGATCGGCTCAGAACCCAAAGGGATATCCCCTAGATTTTTCGCCAGCGTTCTCGACTCAAGAACATGCCCCGACCATTCCGAGCGCGACAGGTTAAGCCGGTGGTTTTGGCTTCGCAACGAAATCCATTTCGCTCCCAAACCTGGTTGTAATTCAATCGAGGATATTGATCCGCGATCGTGTCTCCCGCACAAAGCACTTCGGTCTGGCCGTTGGCATTCAGCAAGATTTCATGACCCCAATCCAAATTACAATCGGCGGGCTGCGGGGGCAGTGGCCGCAACCCCGACTGCACATGACAGCGCAAATAGCCCTGGCCGCCATCCATCCAAGAGCCACAGATAATGTTACCGCTGGGTAACACAAACCCTTGAATCCCGGAATCAGCCTGCATAGGATGAACCTGAACCGTGCCCCAACTGAGGCCAGCCACCGCCGCCGGAATTAACCATCGAGAAAGTCGCGAAAGAGAATCCATCAGTTTCTACAGTTCCTAATGCCTTTTGCCCTGTTCTCATCGCGAGCCAAGTAACAGCCGTTGGGCCGTTTCGCCGCAACACAACCCGATGCTAGCCGATGGTGAACAATGAGGAAATGTATATCACGCTACAAACCGGGTATAATACCGAGCACCATGAGTGACCCCAAGCCCTATGTTTACTGATCTGCTGCCATTGTCTCTGCATGTGGATGCAGCCCTTTTGGCAAGTTCAGGCCTGTGGTCACTCGCTCTCTATTTGGCGTTGCCGGCCGTGAGCGATCGGCTGATGGATCTCTTGATTCGCTGGTTTGACTTTGCCGAGCGATCGCTCTATTTTTCCACGGAAGAATTTGAAAAAACTCGGACTGTTCGCGAATCCCAAAACGCTTTTTATGCCTCCATTTTCAGTGTCATTCCCTTTCTCGGGTTTGGCTTTTTGGTGCATTTGTTTTTATCCCAGGCGATCGGGACAGTAGCCACATTGGGCCTATCAGGCTTAGCCAGCGCCACGGCCGGCGTTTGGGAAACGATGAAGCCGAAAAACAGCAACCAGAAGTAAGGTCAAAATAAGAGAGAAAATAGAGAGAAAACAGAGAGAAAGGTAATTTAAAAATAAATGAAAATAAAAAAGTAAAAATAAAAACGTAATTGAACATGAAACAGCAAGATCAACAACACCCACAAGAAATGGTCGATCGCAACTTGGTGCAAGCCATTTTGACCAGCGATCCCACCGATTTTTATGTTTGTGAATTAGCCAGGTTAAGAATTCGCTATCGCAACTTTCCGGGAGCGAGACAAATTCAAGCCGACCTGGACAAAGCCCTCAGCCGCTGGGGGTTTGATGAGGAATCACTCTATCAAAAAACTCGCGAATTGCACGCCCAAGGCAATATTTATCAGGTCAATAGCCGTCGTCGCGATGAAGAAGATTGGAGTTAAAACCTCATCAATTGGGCTGTCAATACCTGTCAATACAAGGGTGTCTGAAAAGCCTAAATTGCTACCTTACGGGTCTGACCAAACAACAAAGACAAGGGGCTTAAGCCCCTTGCCCCAACGACGGTTCGTGCTTGATCCACGTTAAAAAATACCTTGTAGACATCCTCTAATTCAGTCTTGATCAGCAATTGCGATCTGAAAATCTAAAACTTGATCAGCAATTGCAATCTGAAAATCTAAAAAACTGCCTCGGGAGAGCACGGAAAACTCCCGAAGCAGCATCTGGGTCGTCTGGCTTTGCTCACAGAATCCTAGGCTGCATTGAGCCGAGTTGATCTGTAAGGGAAGGATTGATCTACATACAACAAAAAAGAGAAACGGCTTAGGCCGCGCTGCTTCCGATCGTCACAGAGAACAGCAACAACGCCGCAATCAAGAGCGACATGCCCGCCAACAAACCGATCGCCGTGGGCCAATCGGCCTGGCGCATAAAGGTTTCCCAATTGAACAAACCAAACTGCACATCCATGGGTTTTGGCAAGCGATCGCGATAATCTTCGCCATAGCGAGCCGTGTGCGCAAAGGTCACTGCACCGCTCGATCGCTGAGGCAAAATCCGCCGCCGTTGATAGGGAACCGTGTCCCGTCCAAAGTGGGTTTGATATTCCTCGCTGTTGAGCAACGAGTCAATGAAGCCATTCAAACCTTCGGTGGCCAAAACGATCGACCAAGACAGTTTTTCCCGATCGTTATAAACCTCACGACCCAAAATTCGCTGCACACACATCTGCACAAAGCGATAATTATTATTGGTGTCGTAATTGCGCGTGCGAAACACTTCGGAAGTGGCCAGGCCGCGAATGAAGTCTTGCACCGAAATTTGACCGCAGCGCAGTTGAGATTCCAGCGCCAAAAGACGGCTGCTGGCCGTTAGCTGTTGCTCATTAAAAATTTGCCGATAGGCCGCGCGAATCACCTCATCAATCTCATTGGTGATGAGACGCAAACCACCTTGATTGGCAACTTCAAAACCATCCACTCGCTGGTTTTGAGAAGTCAGGGGGTAATCCAGAAGGGGAAGTGCCATAAACCAATCACTCTTTCAGTTTCAATTCCGGATTTATAGAAGCTCGGTGGCTCCTGGTTGGAAGCCAAAGCCGAAGCCAAAGCTGAAGCCAAATTTTTGGAATCTGCTCAGTTTTGCTGAAGAACTGCTCTGGAAATTGGAATCAAAAGATTGTTCAGTCCAGAGCAGATTGGCACTAGCAGGGAAGGAGATTTTAAAGAAGGCAACTGAATAGATTAATCCATCAAATTGCCAACAATGTTGAACAACATTCTTCTGAGGTTTAAACCACAACCTGCTTCAGCATAGGTTAGGGCATGAGTAATTAAGCTTAGTCATTTGAGAAAAGTAGGATTCCGCAATTCTTCTCAACTCCAAAGGCGGTTTTTTGCAAGTATTTGTAAGGTTTTCTCAGAGATTGAAGATTCAATAAATTTGATCTTCTTTGGAAATTGCAAAATCTCAATCGGTTTACGCTTAATTTGTGCTTGATCGCCAATGATTCTGTTCTCGATCGCCTGTTAATCCAAAATCCCTGAAAATGAGAGTATGTAAAAAAATGTAATCTCCATGAGGAGCGATCGAACCCATCCGGGGCCGGTTTGGGTGCAGTCCCCGATCGATTGCTGGAGCTTTTGATTTGGCTGTTGATTTTGGTTCCGAGCTTTGAGCCGGTTTTTGAGTCCCTGGTTTTTGAGGCCCTAAGGATTGCAGAAGGGGCAGTAGGTGGGATCCGCAGTGGTTTCGCCTTGGGGAAAGGGATCGTCCTGTTGGTGGCCGCAGCGATCGCAAATGGAGCGATGCAGGCGAATGAGCGGCGTGGGCAGCCCACATTCACCACAGGGCAACCCCGGCAGCCGCTGCGTGACCCAAAACCCCGGCCAGTGACAAACAGGACAGGTCGATCGCGCCTTGGCCACCAGGTTTTCCGTGGCTTGGGCAATCACCTGCATTCGCGTGGGGTTATGCATGGCTCGCATATCCGTTTCCACCCACAGGGAACCATCGGCCGATCGGGTCAGGGCCTCGGTGACGGCCGCCGCCAGGGCCGAGCGATCGCGCAGGCCCTTCGTCACCCCCTGAAGGTTTTGGGGTTCGCCCCAACCCACCACCAGCCCGTGATCGGGAAAGCCGATGGTTTCAGCAAATTTTTCCACTTCCGCCCAACTGCGAACCCGCCCTTGGCGATAGTTGGTTTTTAGGGAAATGGCCTCGCCGACCAACTCCAGCCCCAGGGATTGATCAATCAACAGCACCAATTCCCGGTTAGCCGCCGCGAAGGGGACGCTGGGATGGGGGCCAAAGGAGCCTTCACTGGCTAGGGCGATCGACCCACCGGTTAGCGCCAAGGCCGCCAGGGCCTTAGCCCGGGCCGTGGCAAGCTGATCGCCGGGTCGATCGACCTCTCGGGTAAAGGTGCCAAACCGATCCGTATCCAGTTCCGACGGCACGATCGAGCGCAGGCCCCAGGCTTGCTCCAAAATCGGCGCAATCACCTGTTCCTTGCCATGCATCGTGGCGATCGTGATGGTTTCCCCTTCCCAAGCGTCCGTCAGGTTCATTGTTCCCCAAAAACCGATGCCCTCAAGTTCCTAACTGGCAATTGTGGGGTGGAAGAAGAAGGCCAAACCCAGCACCAAATAGGCCGCCAACAACAGCAACCCCTCCAGCCAATTGGATTCCCCGTCGGAGCTGATGGAGTTGGCGATCAACACCGAAACGGCCACGGCCACCAACTCAAAGGGTTGGAAGTTCAAATCCATGGGTTGCCCAAAAAACCAACCGGCAATCACCAACACCGGAGCCACAAACAGGGCAATTTGCAAGCTGGAACCCATGGCCACCGAAACGGACAAGTCCATTTTGTTTTTCATGGCCACGGTGACGGCGGTGGCGTGCTCTGCTGCGTTGCCAATAATCGGCAACAAAATCACCCCGGTGAACAGTTCCGTCAGTCCCAACTGTTCGGTGGCCGTTTCCAGGGAATGCACCAACAATTCCGACTCGATCGCCACAAAAATCGTGGCCGCCAACAACACCCCCACCCACAGGGGCAGGTTTGGCCGGTGCGCTTCCCCTTCGCCGGTCGATTCGTCGCTGGCTTCCGGATCGGGCACTTCCCCTTCTGCCACGGCCACATCGTAGAGATAGCTGTGGGTTTTCATGGAAAACAGCAGGGTCATCACATAGACCAAAATCAAGACCACCGCCACCGCCGTCGAAAGCTTTTGCAAGACGCTCTCGGCAATACCCACGGAGGTGAAGTTCACCGCTGTGGGTAGCAGCATGGCAATCACGGCCAGGTTCATGGACGAGGCATTCATACGGGCAATGACGGGCTGGAAGGTTTGCTCCTTAAAGCGCAAGCCACCCAAAAACATCGACAGCCCCATGACCAACAACAGGTTACCGATGATGGAACCGGTCAAGCTGGCTTTCACAACGCCAACGTAGCCCTCTTTGAGCGCAACCAAGGCCACAATCAATTCGGTGGCGTTGCCAAAGGTGGCGTTCAGCAATCCCCCCAGGGAGGGGCCGACCAACCCGGCGAGTTCTTCGGTGGCATGGCCCATCCAGGCGGCGAGGGGCACGATCGCCAAGCAAGCGGTGATGAACACCACCAGCGGACTCCAGTGCAACCATTCCGCCGCGATCGAGACGGGAATAAACCCCAAAAGGATGAGGAAGACGAGATCTTTTTTGCTCATTCTTTTTTGTGTTTGTTTGCTTTTTGCGTTTTCTGCTGGGGGTTAATCAACGGACTTCGGTTAGGGGAGCCAGCGAGGACGGGCCCCAGGCAGTGGTAACGCCTGCGGGGTCAATTTGGCAAAGGTTCCATCGGGATTTTGGGCCACGGGCAGCAACCAAAGTTGGCTGTGCTCAATTTTATTGCCATCACTGGCTTCGGGTCGGCGGGCAGCTTCGGGGTCGGCGCTCGATCGATCCGCACGGTTGCCCCGTCCTGACTCCCGATCGTCCTGGGTGGTTTCTTCTTCGCTTGATTTGGACTGATCGGACTGATCAGCGCGATCGCCCTTGGCCTTTGCCTTGGTGTCGATTTGGTCAAACAACAGGGCTGCACCATCCGGCGATAGATCAAGGGCAATATCGAGCTGCTCCGGCAACAGCAACAGGGGCGACAGGGCCTTGGTTTTTAGGTCAAAGGCTCCGATATAGGGTTGTTCGCGGTAGTTTTCATCCTCAACCCGTTGGGTAACCAAGGCGTAGAGCACACGGTTATCGGGGGTGAATTCAGCACGCAAAATTGATCCTTGAATTCGGGCCAGTTCCGTTTCGCCGCTGGGGGTGACCACAAAGAGCGATCGGGTAAAGTCACCGTTGAATTTCACCAGGGCCGCCGCTGAACCGTCGCTGGCAAATCCCAACACGGTTCCAAACTTGGGCAAAAAGTCCAGGGGTTGAATTTCCCGCCGGTAGCGATCGTTGTTGCCCATGTCAGCTTTGGGCAGGGGCAAAATGGCCACCCCCTGCCCCTGGGTGATGGCGATCGATTGGCTGTCGGGCGTAATCACAAACTCGCCGCCGCCCTGGCTCTCCAGCTTTTGGGGCGTTTGCCGATCGCGCAGCAGCCACAGACTGACATTGCTGGCATTTTTGCGCTCCGCCCGTTGCACCAGGGCCGCCGAACCGTCGGGGGCCAAGTCAAATTTCAAGTTTTGATAATCCCGGTTATCCAAGACTGGCATCACCTCGCCGGCCGGTTCGGGCGCTTGGTTGGTGACGCTCAAGCCTGTGGTGACCGTATAAAACTGCTGCTCGAGCAGGCTGGGGCTGTCGGTTTTTTCCAGGGTGCTGGTTTCGGTGGCAGAAAACAGGATCCGATCGCGGTTGGGATAGGGCTTGAAGTCGTTCACCAACAGGTTCGGCGGGGTGAGGATGGTTTTCCGCTGCTGGGTCAGTTCATACAGGATCAGGCGGCCGGCTTCCTCGCCTTCGGTGCCAATGTAAGCAAAAACCCGATCGCGCGATCGAAATGCCGCTGAGAAGGATTCCGCCGGTTTGCTGTCTTCGCGGGTGTCGCGGGCCCCGGCTCCCAACTGGAGCTGAAAGCTAGTGCCATAGGGTGCTGGGCGATCGAGCGTGAAGGCCATGCGAGTTCCGGCCCAGCTAACTTTCCCTTCCAGGGGAGGATCCAGTTTTAAATTAGCCTCCACACTGTCTCGATTCATCGGCCGATTGAAGGCCAACACAAAGGCGCGATCGTCCGCTCCAATGGTGCGATCGGCCCATGAGAAGTCGCGCACCCGCGCCGCCGATCGATCGCCCAGCACCAACAAAGCCGCGATCGCCACCACCAAAGCCGCGATCACCAGCCAGGCGGCTCGGTCAATGGGTTGCCATTGGGGATTGCCCTTGGGGCTGTTTTGCCATCGATGTTGCACGGATCGCCACATACCCAATCAGAAATTCCTCAGTTGATTGCACCGGATTGCGCCGGATTGCGCCTTTGCTTCCGCCCGATCGCCCCTAAAAATTACGCCCAAGAGTCATGCCCAAAAGTCACGCCCAAGGGTCACGCCCAAAACTCATCTAGAACTCATAGGGATTTTTGGGAACCGGAATCGGGCGCATTGTTTGTGGCGCAATGCTCAACACTCGCTCGCCCTTGATTTCATCCACCGCCATTCGCCCCTGAATTTCTAGCCAAGTATCAGGGGGATAGTCCGGCATATTGGCCGGCCGGCGCACGGGCAGCCCGATCGGGTACGCATCCGCCGCACAGCAGGTGATCGTAAACCGCGAAATCCAAAACACATCTGCCGGATAGCCCTCCACCTTGGTGACAAAACCGCTGATGTTCACCGGTTGGTTTCGGTAGGCTTCCGGTTCGGGATAAACCTCCAAAGTCCGCACCCACTCAATCAGCGATCGCTGTTCCGGGCGCTTGTTGCTGCGAAAGGCCTTGGGCGCACGGGCGATCGCGGTGGTGGGGTCGCCAATGCCCCGTTGCAAAGCTTTGTGGCTGGTGAGGGGCTGCGGCGCAATCCAAAACCCCCCGATCGCCGCCAACAGCAATAACAGCGTTGCCCACCCCTTGGGCAGCAAACTGATGTGTTGTTCTGAGTCAGGATCCGCCGCCAACGACAATCGCCGCCGCAACAACCGCCCAGATTGCACCAAATTAATCGCCAGACTGGCCGCCGCCATCAGCAACAAAAACCCCGTGACCACCACCAAGCCGTGATAGGCGGGATGGATCAGCAGGGCCAAGCGGCCACCGTGCCAGTAGTGCAACATCAGCGCTCCCCACGCTGCGATCGCTGCCACATCGACCCAAGGCAGCCAGTTCGATCGACTTGGTTGTGACAACACGGCCGAAGCAGCTCCCATTGGAGCCGTCGCGCTAAGGAATGGCTTCATTGTACGGGGTGGTTTTGACCCCAACCTAGCGTTCCCGTGGTCATGCTGCCCCTCAAATGCCCAGTGGATCAGCTTTTCAGCCCCCTGCGGCCTCCATTCTGAGCCAATGACCACCGAAAGATTCAGAAGGGGCGCGAGACGGCCCCACGTCCCAAAAAGTTCCGAGGGCAAGACAATGCAACAAGCGGCTAAAACCCACCCAAATTCGGCTGCTGTCCCCTTTACCGTTAAACACAGGCTTGATCGTTTATGGCTGGTTTTGTTGATAGTTACATGAGTCGTTTTGCTAATGCTTTTCGGGTGACTGCTTGGAGAGCTTCATGAATAGTTTGGAAAATTTCATGAATCATTCCATGCTGTTTCACTGATGTTAATGCCACCAGAAAAAATCCAAAAAAATCCCTGCAATTCCTGAATTCCGCCCCCAGAGCCGAGAGACTCAGCCTGGAGGTTTGTGGCTAATTTAGAGGGATGCCAAACAATCAAAAAACAGTTCATCCATCGTGACATCTCCCCAGGAGACACAATGGAGGCTCAACCATTCAATCAGGAGATGATTCCTATGAACCGTTCTGTGAACCGTACCTGTACTGCATTGGCAGCATTTTTGTTAGGGTTAGGAGTGGCCCATGGGGGCGCGATCGAGCCAGCCATGGCCCAAAGTTCCTGCCGCTGGGAAGGGGGCCAGTTGCGCTGTGATGATGGCAGCCGATCGGACAGCGATCGCAACCGGAATCGAGACCGCGATCGGGATGATTATCGCTACTACGATCGCAACGAAGAACGGTATCGCGACGACTACGACAACGATCGCAACAACTATCGGGGCGATCGACAGGACTTGGAAGATCGGATCGATCGGCTCTATCGCGAAGTGTTGGGCCGGCCAGCCGATCGCAACGGACTGCGTACCTACGTGGATCGGGTGCGCGATCGCAACTGGTCGCTGCAACGGGTGCGGGACGAATTAGCCAACAGCCGCGAGGCCGAATCCGCCATCGATCGCGCCTATCAAGAAATTTTGGGTCGCCGGGCCGACAGCCGAGGAATGCGCACCTACCTCGAACGGCTGCGGGGAGGCTGGTCAATCCAGCGCGTTCGGGAAGCCCTCATGAACAGCCGCGAGCGGCGATAACACCCAGCTCAGCTCCACTTGCCCGGGTCATCTCGGCATTGCTGGACGGTTCCTAACCCATTCCTAAAGACCACCCATTCCTGAACAGAGGACAGATTCTTCACCATGGCTCGGACGGATATTGACTATCTCGATCTCACCAACAACAGCGAAACCATCTCCCTCGCAGCCGGCCAGCAGGGCCGCCTGGGTGTGCGGGCCCTCGCAGGCAACGATTACATCAACGGTTCCAGCGACAACGACACCCTCTATGGCAACAGCGACAACGACACCCTGATCGGCAACGAAGGCAGCGATGTGCTCTTTGGGGGCCAGGGCTTTGATTTTGTGATTGGTCGCGATGGGGATGACCTGCTCACGGGTAACCTGGGCAACGACCAACTCGAAGGCGGCGCAGGACGCGACACCCTCCGTGGCGGTCGCGACAACGATATTCTCTACGGCCAAGAGGGCGATGATCTGCTGGCCGGCGACTTGGGCATCGACACCCTGATCGGCGGCACCGGGCGCGATACCTTCGTCCTGGCGGTTGATGATGCCACCACAACCATTGCGAGCGCCGATGTGATTGTGGATTTTGACTTCAACGGTGGAGATTTCATCGCGATCAGTCGTCAGGTAGACCTATTTTTTGATAATTCCCTCGACTATTCGCGGATTGTGGGTTTTGGCAGTCCCGATGTGAAGGATGTGTTGATTCGTGTGGGCGGAGCCGTGGGGCCAATCATCGGAGTTGTGGTGGATGCGACCGATCGCCAAGTGGCCCAAGCCTTTGCCGAAGGGCCACGGGTTCTGTAGCCCGCTGCCAATTGAGGGCTGATCAAAGGGTTGATCAATTCGTTGCTACGGCGATCGCACCAAAATCTGGCGATCGCACTAAACCAAAAGCGCCCCGCTACGGGTTCGTAGCGGGGCGGTCTTTAGGGTTTCAGATTTCGAGACTTTTGAGGGGTCTCTTCTTCAGTTCGCTCTGACTTGATGTTCAGATGATTTGGTGGCGGGGAGCGGATTTGAACCACTGACCTTCGGGTTATGAGCCCGACGAGCTACCAGACTGCTCTACCCCGCGGCGCGAATTCAAATATAACCGGAAGCCCTAGAAAAAGCAACTACTTTCTGAAAATTTTCTCCCACGCCACCCACAAGGGCCCAAAGGGGGGCTGAAAAAGCTGAAAAAAACGTTGAGCGAACGGTTTGAGCAAACGGTTCAACCAGACCCAGCCTTAGCCGCGATCGGCTCCATCCGCCCACCGGTCAACTGAGCGATCGCCCCAACCGCCGGTCAAAACATGTCGAGATCGTCTACCTGCACAATTTCGCCATTGAACAATTGCGCCAAGCTACGGGCACTGCGGGCCACCAAGTCATCGGGCCCTGGTGGCAGGGGTGGCCCCGCTGGCGAAGGGGGCGAAACGGATTGGGGAGAAGCGGCGGGGGGCAGTTGAGGCGATCGCACAGGGCGATCGGGGGCGGGTGCGGGGGGCCGGGCCGGGGCCGGCAGGGGATTCGCAGCGGGAGCTGTGGGCAACAGGGCTGGGGATGCGGTGGGCGGGGGAGCCACCCTAGTCGCGATCCCACCAAACCCGCCCGCCGTTGGGTTCGCGGCCGTAGTCGGCATCGGATTCGGGTTCCGGGCTGGGTTCGGGGGCGGGGGGGGCGTTCCCCTGGGTGGATTTTTTGGGAAGGACGCGGGCGCGCTGGTCTGGGGGGGCATCACCACATTGGCCCGAATCGCAACCGTGACGCTCCGTTGCAGGTGCTGCTGAAAGGCCGTTTCGATCGCCTTGGTGCGGGACTCAAACTTGGCAACCCAACTGGGCGGAATCCCCACGACGGCGTTTTGACCATCAAAGGACAGCAGTTGCCCCATCTGCGACAACATCATCTTGGTGGCCGGGGGTTGCACATGAACCAAGATCGCTTGCCACAGTTGATCCAGCTCCGCAGAAGCGGGAACCGGCGTGATCGGGCTGGGTTCCGGTGCAAAGGTTTCATCGGGCCCAGCGCTGACCGGGGCCGGCTCCGGAGCGGGAGTGGGCACGGGGGCCGGTTGGGGAACAGCGGCCACCGGAGCGATCGCCGCCGGAACCGTTGTTGCGCTTGGGGGAGTTGCGGTGGGGGTGCTTGTTGCGATCGGGGCTGGAGCCACACCTCCCACGGACTGCAACAAACCGATCAACTGCATCAGCGCGGCAGGATTCGTTTGGGCCCATTGGGTCACGCCCTGGGCAAATTGGGCGATCGCCCCCGAATCTAGCCCCAACTGGGCCAACAGAGCCGAGAGCGGATCGCTCGACACAGGAACTGAAACGGGCGCGATCGGGGCCGGCACAGGAGCCGGAAGCGCGATCGGGGCGATCGGGCGAGGCGGCATCGGAGCCACCGACCCAACAGCCCCTACCGAAGCCACCGCCCCCGGCAACAGCCCCATCAAAGTCACCTCCAACCACAACCGAGGCTGGGTGGAGTTTTTCAGTAGCGATTCGCCGGTTTTGAGGTACTGCTGCCCATGCAAGATCCAGCTCAGTTCCTGACTGCGGGCAAATTCACAGAGTTGCTGCCAAGTTGGCTCCGTCAGGGCCACCAAATCACCCCGATCGGGCGCAGTCTTCGCAATCAGCAGATCTCGATAGAAACTCGCCAAATTTTGCAGCACGATCGTCGGTTCCCGCCCCCGATCCATCAGCCGCCGCAAACAATCCACCGCCCCTTCCGCATCACCCGCCGCCAAACTGGACACCAAAGCCAGCAAATCTCGCTCCGGCACAGCCCCCACCAGATCCCAAACGGCCTCCACCGTCACCCCCGTGGGAACCAGGCTTAGTTGATCCAGCAGGCTTTCCGCATCGCGCAAGCCCCCCTGTGCAATTTGGGCCACCAGGGTCAACGCTTCCGGCACAATCTCGATCGACTCCTGTTGGGCGATCGTCCCCAAGTGGCTCACCATGTCCACCAGGGGAATCCGCCGAAAGTCAAATCGCTGACAACGAGAAATAATCGTCGGCAAAACCCGCTGCGGATCCGTCGTGGCCAACACAAACACCACGTGGGCCGGCGGTTCCTCCAGGGTTTTCAGCAGCGCATTGAACGCCGCGCCCGACAGCATATGCACCTCGTCCAGCACATAAACCTTGTAGCGGCATTGCACCGGGGCAAATTGGGCCCGCTCAATCAGCTCCCGGATGTTGTCAACCCCCGTATTGCTGGCTGCGTCAATTTCCACCACATCCAGCGCCCGCCCCTGCGTAATTTCCACGCAAGTTTGGCAATGGCCGCAGGGTTCCGCCGTGGGCCCCTCACTGCTCAGGCAGTTGAGCGATTTCGCCAAAATCCGAGCGCTGGAGGTTTTGCCCGTTCCCCGAGGCCCCGCAAACAGGTAAGCCGGCGCAATTCGATTCTGCTGAAGCGCGTTGGTCAGCGTTTGGGCGATCGCCTGTTGGCCCACCAAGTCGGCAAACCGTTGTGGGCGATATTTGTGGTGCAGCGGTTCGTAGGGCATGGCTAGGAGCGGGTCAATGAAGCGACCAGACAGCCATCTTATAAAACAACCGCTGTGAAAATCGCCTCCTGCCAGATTCCGTCCCCTGTGGCAATGGTGGGAGAAGCGACGTTCAACCGCTGACGGTCTCAGGGTTTGGCTTGGGCGCTCTCCTCATCGCTTGATACGAATCGACCCTCGGAGATCTTGCGTATCGGAGGGCGCATGGCAATATGGCCCCACAAGAATCGATTTTCCCGCGCCGGTAGGGGCGTACCGCTGTACGCCCTCCGCCAGGATTGATCGCCTGAACCGAATTGGTTTGCGGAGATCTTGCGTATCGGAGGGCGCATGGCGATGTGGCCCCACAAGAATCGATTTTTCCGCGCCGGGTAGGGGCGTACCGCTGTACGCCCTCCGCCAAGGTCGATCGCCTGAACCGAATTGGTTTGCGGAGATCTTGCGTATCGGAGGGCGCATGGCGATGCGCCCCTACGGGTGGGGTGGGGTGGTGAGTTCTTGCAGGAGGGATTGGGTGAGGGGGTGGTTGGAGAGTTCGGCGGTGCGATCGGCTTCGATGGCGGTTTGCACGAGGTGACGGAAATTTTGCCGAAATGTTTGGGTGTTGGGATGGTCTTGACCGAGTTTAGCTAGAGCAATTTCCAAACAGCACCGGTAGAGGGGTTCAGCGGCCTCGTACCATCCCTGGGATTCGTAGAATACTGCCAAGTTGTTGAGGCTGGTGGCGGTGGCAGGATGGTCGGCTCCCAGCACTCGCTCATGGATTTCCAGCGATCGCCGGAAGAGGGGTTCCGCTGCCTCGTACCGTCCCTGGGATTCGTAGAATACTGCCAAGTTGTTGAGGCTGGTGGCAGTGTCGGGATGGTCGGCTCCCAGCACTCGCTCACAGATTTCCAGCGATCGCCGCAAGAGGGGTTCCGCTGCCTCGTAACGTCCCTGGGAGCGATAGAGGTCTGCCAAGTTGTTGAGGCTGGAGGCGGTGTTGGGATGGTCGGCTCCCAGCACTCGCTCACGGATTTCCAGCGATCGCCGGTAGAGGGGTTCCGCTGCCTCGTACCGTCCCTGGGATTCGTAGAATACTGCCAAGTTGTTGAGGCTGGTGGCAGTGTCGGGATGGTCGGCTCCCAGCACTCGCTCACAGATTTCCAGCGATCGCCGCAAGAGGGGTTCCGCTGCCTCGTAACGTCCCTGGGAGCGATAGAGGTCTGCCAAGTTGTTGAGGCTGGAGGCGGTGTTGGGATGGTCGGCTCCCAGCACTCGCTCACGGATTTCCAGCGATCGCCGGTAGAGGGGTTCCGCTGCCTCGTACCGTCCCTGGGAATAGTAGAGTCCTGCCAAGTTGTTGAGACTGAGGGCAGTTTGGGGATGATCGGCTCCCAGCACTCGCTCACGAATTTCCAGCGATCGCCGGTAGAGGGGTTCCGCCGCCTCGTACTGTCCCTGGGAATAGTAGAGTGCTGCCAAGTTGTTGAGGCTGGAGGCGGTGTCGGGATGGTCGGCTCCCAGCACTCGCTCACGGATGTCCAGCGATCGCCGGTAGAGGGGTTCCGCTGCCTCGTACCTTCCCTGGGATCGATAGAGTTCTGCCAAGTTGTTGAGGCTAGTGGCGGTGAGGGGATGGTTGGCTCCCAGCACTCGCTCAACGATTTCCAGAGATCGCCGGTAGAGGGGTTCCGCTGCCTCGTACCGTCCCTGGGATCGGTAGAGGTTTGCCAAGTTGTTGAGGCTGGCGGCCAGGTTTCCCGATGGTTCCTGGGTGTCGTAAGTAGCGATCGCCCGTTGGAAATAGTCCTCAGCGGGGATCGCTTCGCCCGTCCCCCGGCCTGCCTTGTAGCGATCGGCATAGCGATCGCCCAACTGTCGCAGCAGATCCGCCACGGCCAGGCTGCTCGGCCCCAGTTCAGCTTCGGCAGCAGCTAAAGAAGCTTCTAGATCGGCGATTGATAGCCCCACCGGATCGGCACTGTCCGAGGGCAGCGACTCAAGGCGATCGGGACGGATCTCTGATGAAGTAGCCGCTTCCTGAGCCACCACCGCAAACAAAAACACGCCATCCCGCCAGCTCCAAAAGTCCGGTGCTTTTCTCGGCAACTCTGGCCAGACCTGTGATGGCAACCACAAAACAATCGGGAGCGCCAACTCCCGCAAGGCTTCCCGCGTCCATTGCAAATAGCCCAGGAACTTCTCGATCGGCTCGGGGCCCGTCAGCCCCAACGACTCCGCCCCCACCACCGTCACCAGGCTGGGCAACGCCGACCCCGCCTCCGCCAAGGCCAGGCTGACGGCACGGTGCAAGCTGGGGTCTTGGGCATCCAGCCGGGCCCGCAGGGGTTGCGCCTGGCCCGCCAACTCGGATTCGTAGCGCTCAATCCAGGCCAACCGTTGGCGATCGTGGTCGCACCGAGCCAACAAAACCTGCAATTGCCCCAGTCCCATTTCCAAGGAGGCAACGAGGCGATCGTAGGTGCGATCGTTTTCGGGGGTGATTTCTGGGCGATCGTCAGGGTTCATCCGCCAATCCGCTGCTCAATTCGCAACTGATCAATCAACAAAGGATGCACATCGTACCAACTTTCTTTGTTGCGATATTCGATCACATACAAGCTGTGCAAGAGATTCAAAAACTCATCGGCTTTTGGATCATCGGGCTGATAGTTGAAATAGGTTTGCTCCAGAATTTCGCGATCAGATTTGCCAAGGGTAATCGACATTTCATTGCGGAGCGAATCCAACGCCTCTTGCAAAATGGTCTGATCGATTTGAGCTTGGCTAATGTCTGCACCCCGCCGTTGTTGCACACGCAACTCCACCCGCATCAGGCGACAACATTCCTTGGCAATCCGAATCAATTCCCGATTGACTCCGCCACTATAAAGCACAATTTTTTCAGCAACTCCCTCGGCAAACAGGTCTGGCACGACCCGGCGATGGAGAATCTGCAATAGCGTTTGGAACTTATCGGGCACGGGCTGCCCATCGGGCCGGTGACTATCGTTTTTGGCAAACAACTTCAGCACGGGCATCACATAGATATTGGTGCTGGTTTCGGTTTCCAGATGGCTTTTGAGGCGCGTGTCCCGAATGGTGGCGATCGGGATTGTGTAGATCACAATGAAGTTTGGCTCTAGCAGGGACTTCAAATTGCGGTAGAAAATCTCATCAATTTGCGTCAACTCTAGTTTGTCTAGATCATCAATAATCGCCAGAATGGGTTGACCGCTAGCCAGCCGAATTTCGGTAGCAATGTTATTGATCGTATCAATTAGATCACGCAGATCCTTGGAAAATTCAGTTTTGATTTCCTCCCGCATTTTGGCATCGGTCTTCAGCTTGGTTTTGAGCAAGCCAAATAGATCGAAGCCCACTTCTGCCTCGCCACTCACTGATGCTTCTTCAATGTGGGTGCGGGTTTTAAACCAGTTGCGAAAGGCGTTGATCTTGCTGGGGGAAATCGCGATTTTCTCGGCTTCTGCCTTGGCCATCAACTGCACGGCCATGGTGAACAAAATATTGATGTGATTGATTGAGTAGCTTTCAATCAAATCAGCAATTGAGAAAAAGACGGTGAAGTAGCGATCGCGCATCATCTTGGCAAATTCCGCCAGCACCGTCGATTTGCCGCAGCCGCGATGGCCCGCAAAGATGAATTGATTGTCTGACTCGGTGCTGTCTTCCACGAGCTGCTCCAGTTCCGCCAAGCAGCGATCGTTGTAGCTCACCCCAAAGTTTTTCCAATCTTGGTCGGCCACCAGGGGTTGAAGCTGCAAGTTTTGGAAGGCTTTTTGGAAGGCCTCGGAACGGGCAAGGCTGGCCGAAGATGCTTCAGACATGGGAAACCACAGACGAAATAACGGGCGAGAGACCGGGCGATCTGCCCTTGGGTTAATCACCCCAGCCGATGGGGGCGATCGTCGCCATTGTGCCACAGGGGTGCTGGTCAGAATTAGCCTGCTTTATCCTCACCATGGGCTTGGGTCAATCATAGCCCGCACCGGTTGCTGAGTTCTTGCGGGCGCTTGGGCAGGGGATCAGCGGCCGCCAACCGATCGCCGAAGACGGAACCATGGGACAAATCGATCGAGATTTTGCGGAAGATCGGCGCTTGTGTTAAACCGCTAGAGGGTTAATCAACCGGAAATTGGCGCTTAGGAGCTTGGGGATGGCAAAACGATCGAACGAAGGCACCGTCGCAGCCCCCGTTTCGCCAATGCCCGATCGCCCCGCTTCTGGGGTTTATGTGGTAGTGCATGGGCATTTTTATCAACCCCCGCGCGAAAATCCCTATTTGGAGGCGATCGTGCGGCAGCCCAGCGCAGCCCCTTGCCACGATTGGAATGAGCGGGTTTATCGGGAATGCTATCGACCCAATGCCTTCGCCCGAATTTTTAATGATTCGGGGGCGATCGTGGGGTTGGTGAACAATTTTGAGTGGATGAGCTTTAACGCGGGGCCAACGCTGCTGAGCTGGTTGGAGCGGTTTGACCCGGCCACCTATGCCCGAATTTTGGAGGGCGATCGCCTGAGCGCGGCTCGGCTGGGGGGCCATGGCAACGCGATCGCCCAGGTCTATAACCACATCATCATGCCCCTGGCCAATCGGCGGGATAAGCAAACCCAGGTGCGATGGGGCGTGGCGGATTTTCGATCGCGCTTTGGTCGATCGCCCGAAGGCATTTGGTTGGCGGAAACAGCCGTGGATTACGCCACCCTTGATGTGCTCATCGACGAGGGCATTAAATTTGTGATTTTTGCCCCATCCCAGGCCCAGCGCTGCCGACCGCTGCCCACGGAAGCCGATCCGGAGCCGGATTGGGTGGATGTGGGATCGGGGCAAATTGACCCCACTCGGTCTTATCGGTGTTTTGTGCCTAAGGGAGGGGAACCGGAGCCAATCGACCCGGCAGCGCCTTCGGATCCGGCGGCCACCTTGGCCCGCGATCGCTACATTGATCTGTTTCTTTACGATGGGCCAATTTCCGGCGACATGGGTTTTGGGGATGTGCTGACCAGTGCCGCTTCCTTTGCCGATCGGTTGGGATCGGCGGTGCGGGCCGATCGCCCCAGCCAGGTCATTTCCGTGGCCACCGACGGGGAAACCTTTGGTCACCACAAGCGCGATAAGGAAAAGTGCTTGGCCTATGCCCTCAGCATGGAGTTTCCGGGGCGAGGCTGGTGTACCACCAATTTTGCCCATTACCTAAGCCTGCACCCGCCGGAGTGGGAGGTGGCCATGAAGCCGGTGACGGCCTGGAGCTGCTCCCACGGGGTCGATCGCTGGCAGGATGATTGCGGTTGTGGCGGCGGCGGCGGCTGGCATCAGCGCTGGCGGCGACCGTTGCGGGACAGTTTGAACTATTTGCGCGATCGACTGGTGGCGGTGTTTGAACGCTATGCCACACCACTGCTGCGGGATCCTTGGCAGGCCCGCGATGAATATATTGAGTTGGTTTTGGATCGATCGCCCGATCGGATGACAGCATTTTTGGAACGTCATCGGGCCCGCCCCCTGTCAGCCCAGGAGCGAATCGATGCCCTGCGGTTGCTGGAAATGCAGCGCCATGCCCTGTTGATGTTCACCAGTTGCGGCTGGTTTTTTGAGGAAATCTCTCGCCCGGAAGGGGTGCAGATTTTGCGCTATGCCAGCCGGGCGATCGAGCTGGCGGCCGAAGTGGCCGGCGTGAATTTGGAGCCGGACTTTGTGGCCCAACTGGCAGCGGCCCCTAGCAACGTGCCGGAATTTGGCGACGGGGCGGAGGTTTATCGACAGTTGGTTTTGGATGATCATGTCAGTTTTGAGCAGGTGGTGGCGGCCCACGCGATCGGCTCTTTGATTCCCAACCAACCACGCCAAAGCCGAGCCTATTGCTACACGATCGAACAGCAGGATTACCAACTGCAACGGCTGGGATCCCTGGCTTTGGCCGTGGGCGAGTTGGTGGTGACTTCGGATATTGCGGGCGAGTCTGCCCATTTTGTCTTTGGAGCCTTGCACTTGGGCGGTTGGGATTTTCACTGTTGTGTGCAGCCGTTCCAAGGCCGATTAGCCTACAGCAAGCTGAAGGAGCGGCTGTTTGCGGCGTTGGAGTCTGCCAGTGCGGCCCAGGTGGTCTTGGCCCTGAGTGCCACCATGGGCGGCCAGTCCCGGGGATTTGCCTTGGCGGATCTCTGTGCGGAGGATCGCGATCGGCTGATGCGGGTGCTGGTACAGGAAACAACGGCAAGGCTGGATACGCTGTACGATCGCGCCTATCGTGACAACTGCGGGATCATGACCCGGTTCTATCGAGATGCGCTGCCGGTTCCCCGCGAATTACAGGTGGCGGCGGAGTTGGCCTTGGGTCAGCGGGTGTTGGCCTTGGTGCAGCGGTTGGCCGGCGAGTTGGAAACTTGGCCCTTGGCAGCGATCGAGGCCGGGCCGGGAACGCTAACGGAGTTGGAAGCGGTGGCCGCCGAAGCCCAGCGCCTCCACTGTCAATTGGATGGGCTGGAAATTGCCCCTTGGATTACGCGGGCGATCGGGCGGTTGCTGGAACGGGCATTGGGCTTGGTGGAAACGGAACTGAGCGGGCATCCTGCCGCTGACCCAGAACAGTCCCTGGGCGGGTTCCGGGTGGCTGTGGATGCGATCGAGCGACTCACCAGCCTCAGCCGATCGCTTCAACTCACCTTAGATCTAGATTTGGTGCAGGAGCGGCTCTTTTTCTGGTGGCAGGGTTCCATGGCCGCCGCGCCCTTGGATGATCGGTGGTTGGGCTGTTTGGGGGATTTGGGGCAGGCCCTGGCCGTGCGGCTGCGACCGGGCCCCTACAGTAATTTGCTGATCGATCGTCCCCGATCATCTTGAGCCAATTGGCAGCAATCTGAATCGATCAGGGGCAATCCGAGGCGATCGCCCCAAGTCTAATCCCGTCGGGCAGCCGTGCATCCTAACCCGGATCGCAAAAATCTCGGAAATACCGGAGATATCAGAGGTCTATTCTGCTTTTGTGGCGGCGGTTTTCAGTATCATAAAGGGCGGTCAAAATGTCAGCCCTATGACCTACAACCCTCGGATTCAGGATCTACCCGCCACAGAACGCCCCCGGGAGCGGTTGGCAGCCTTTGGCCCCCGCAGCCTCTCGAATGCGGAACTGTTGGCCATTTTGTTGGGCACGGGCCAAGGGCCGGGCAAGCTCTCGGCCGTGGGGTTGGGGCAACTGATTTTGCAAACCTTGGGGGGCGATCGCCAGGATCCGCTAGCCGTCCTGCGCGATGCATCCTTGGCGGAACTGACCCAAATTCACGGGGTGGGGGATGCCAAGGCGACGGCAATTTTGGCGGCAGTGGAGTTGGGCAAGCGGATTTTGCAAACCCGACCGCTCGATCGGGCCGTGATTGACACCCCAGCCGCCGCCGCCGCTGCCCTCAGTCAGGATTTGATGTGGCAACCGCAGGAACGGTTTGCCCTGTTGTTGTTAGATTCCAAAAATCGACTCCTAGCCACCCAAGTCCTGACGATCGGGACGGAAACCCAAACCCTGGCCCATCCTCGCGATATTTTTCGGGAGCTGATTCGTCAGGGCGCTGCCGCCTGCATTGTGGCTCACAATCACCCCTCGGGCGACCTAACCCCCAGTCCTGAGGATTTGACCCTCACGGAGCAGCTTTTGGCAGGGGCCCATTTTCTGGAACTGCCGCTGTTGGATCATTTGGTGGTGGGCTATGGGGAATTTCGCAGCCTGCGCGAGACCACCGATCTTTGGGCCGCCTATCCCGCCATGGGCTAAGGGGGCTAGCTCAAGGTTGGGCGGGTGGCTCCGGCGTTTCGGGATTCTCCGGGGGATCTTCCGGCGGGTCAAAGGTGGGCCCATCCCAAGCACTCGACCAATAGACCCGACCGCCGCCGGTCATTGGTTTGGCCGGTTGCCAGCCGTTCAGCATCTCTTGCAGAGCATCCAAAGAGATCGATCGAGTCTCCCGCAGCTTGTGCCAAACCGATCGCGACAGCAGCAAGGAATGCTCAAATCGCTCGGCCCCAATACTTTCCAGATAGGCTTCCCGCTCCGGCTGGTAGTCCGCAGAAGCCAGCAAGAGGGGCAAATCGGGATTGAGCGATCGGGTAATCCGCGCCATTTGGGCCATCAACTCGGGATAGAGCCAGGTATAGGCCGGATGCACGGTTAACTCCGCCCGGTGGGGCAGCGCTGCATATCGGTGCGATCGCACTTGGAAATAGCCGATCGCGGCCTTCCGTTGGGGTTCAAACACATAACCCATCGTGGTTTCCAGCCCATCCATCCGCTGCCGGGTGTCCGCCAGGGCCGCCAACCAATCCGCCTTGAAGTCATCCACGCGCAAATCAAAGGTCTGGCGCACATGGGGGGGCATGGCCGCCGTATCCAGTTGATACAGCAAGGGCGCATCGGCATTCCCCACCGGCATCAGGTTGGGCAAGTCCGGTTCCCGCTCCGCCAGGGCTGTGAGGGCGGCCGGCGGAATAGACCAATAGGTTAACTGGGCGATCGGCTGGAATCCGTTTTGGCGATAGAGCGCCAGGGCATCTTTGCCATGCACATTCACCTCCAGCATCCAGGTGCGTGCTTCCCAAATGGTTTCAAAGCAGTAGCGCAACAGCTCGGAGCCGATGCCCTGGCTGCGACATTCCGGCATCACAGCCACCTGCTTCACACGCCAAGTGCTGCGCGATCGATTCACGGGCATCACTGCGATCGCCCCGCAAACCCGCCGATCGCGCTCGGCCACGCTGGCCCGTAACCGTCGCTGGCTGGGGGCCAGCATCTCCATCAGTGCCGATAAGCCATACCAAGTGCGCAGCCGCGGCCAATCCACCCCTGCCGTTTCCAGGGGGCTTCCTAGCCCGTCAAAGTCCGCTGAGTCCGCCGCAAGCTGGGCGATCGCATCCAAATCGCGATATTGGGCCCCTCGCAGGACAAGATCGGCATTTTGAGGCAAAAAAGCAGGCATCGCGCAGCCGCTCCCACATGGCAGGTTGCTCCTACTGTAGCGGTTTTGATTCCCAGGTGGGGTAACCGTTGGCGAATCCCGATCGTCAATCCCAAACGCCAGTGCTGCGATCGGGGCTAGGGCCTTAATTTTCGGGTGAGTAATTCAGCCCCTTCCTTAACCGCTATTCAAGCCGTTGGATTGATTATTTTCGATTTTGCACTTTCGGTTTCTGATTCAAGAATCGCCTGATTCTTTATTCGTCAACATTCCAATTTTCAGTGATTAACATCCAAATTCTTAATTGTCACAAGCTTTCAAAACCAGGAAATTCAACACCCTGATTCGTTGCTTCAAGTAGTTGCAAACCTGACAGATTGATAACTGGCCCACCCCAGGAAACCAACCGAGAACCGCAGTTGTCTGATAAAGCAACTGAGAAGGAAAACCTCGGAATTCAATCGGGTTTGGGAATTTTGAAATACTCGGCTCCGTCAAGATTTGCCAGTTTTTCAACTGTCCATCCCTCCGATCTCCGGATTTTAAACCCCTTTTCAGAAGTATGCAAAGAAGCGCACAGAATGCTTCTCTCAGAATTTTTCAGGGGATTCTTGATCGGGTTCCCCCTCGCTCCTCAGGATTTAAAACCATGCTGAATCGCAATCGCTGGAAAGCCGCCGCCGCTCTGTTGATGACCTTCGGAATGAACGTCACCACCATCACCCCGATGCTGGTTGCCCCTCTGGCTGCCCCTGCTCCGGCCGTGGCCCAAACCATTTCATTCCCTGATGTACCTGCCAATCATTGGGCCAGTGATTACATCCGCGCGCTGGTTTCTCAAAACATTTTGGCGGGTTTTCCCGATGGCACTTTTCGCCCCGATGCACCGGTCACGCGGGCAGAATTTTCAGCCATGTTACGCAAGGTTTATCAACGGGGCAGCATCCGCAGCGCGATCAATTTTGTAGATGTGCCCAGCAGCCATTGGGCCTATGATGCCATTCGCCGCGCCTATGAAATGGGCTTTGTTTCTGGTTATCCCGATGGCATCTTTTTGCCGGAACAAAACATTCCGCGTGAGCAGGTTTTGGTGGCGTTGGCAAATGGTTTGAACTATCAAGCAGCGGCTCCCACGGAACAGGTTTTAGGCAACTTTGCGGATAGTGGGGCCATTTCCAATTTTGCCCGCGGCCCGATCGCGGCAGCCACTGAAAAACGGATGGTGGTGAACTATCCGAACGTCAGCTATTTGAACCCTGGACGCAATGCCACCCGAGCGGAAGTGGCGGCTTTTCTCTACCAAGCCTTGACCAGTGAAGGGCGAGTGGCGGCTCTGAGTTCGCCTTATATTGCCAATGCTCAAACCGTGGCCACCAACTATCGGATTGCGGCGGGCACATCCCTGCCTGTGAGCTACATGAAGGAAAAAATCCTGCTGATGCCGGATGAAACCTTGCCGGTGACTTTTAATGTGCGCAACAACATCACCACCACCACGGGCCAGGTGTTGATTCCGGCGGGCAGCCAAGTGAAGGGAAATCTGCGGCCGGCCGGCGACAAGGCGACGCAGTTTGTGGCGCAGGAAATTGTGATGCCCGATGGTTCAACGCGCTCCCTGAAGGCCACGTCCAGTGTGATTACAACGACGGAAACGGTGCGCAAGGGGGCTGATTTGGGTCGGTTGCTGAAGAATACGGCGATCGGGACGGCGGCGGCGGCGGCCATCTCGGCGGTGACGGGCGATCGGGCGATCGCCACGGAAGAGTTGCTGATCGGTGCGGGTGGCGGTGCGCTCTTGAGCCTAATCGAGCGGTTCTTGGGTCGCAACAGCATCGATGTGCTGGTGGTGCAACCGGAAACGAATCTGAACCTGACCCTCACGGATGATTTTGTGGTGGCGGCTCGCTAGGCGGGAAGTCCGCAAACCCGGCAGCGGGACTGAGACCCTGATTCAGAGCGTTCTCAGTCCCGTTGAGAGCATCCCGTTGAGCGCGATCGAGCGCCATGGCCCTTAGCTTGCGGGTTGCGGTTTCGATTTGGCTTCCAAATCTTCCAGGCGCGATCGCAGGGTTTGGTTGTCTTTTTTCAGTTGATCTAACTCTTGGCGTACCTGATCCAAGGCGCGATCGGAACCCGCATTGTGCTGCACTCGCTTCACGGCTTCTTCTGCCATCCGGCGCACGCGGCCATCGGGCGACTGACTGGCCAACCCTTGCAAAATCCCGATCGCCTTGGTGGTTTCCATTTGTCCCAGGGCAGCCACCACCGCCACTTGGGTTAGGAAAAAGCTCTCGCGGGCGTAGGTTTGCAGCCCATTCAAGACCCGATCGACCGCTGGGGCTTCTTGACCGTTGGCCACCGCGCCCAGGGCCCGAATGGCCGCCAAGCGCAGGGCTTGGGGAATGCCCGGTTGGCTGGTTTCCAAAATCAGTTCCAGGGCGGCGGCGGAGGTTTTGAGGGCGCTCAGGCCACTGATGGCTCCCGATCGCACCACTTCATTCCAGCCCGATCGCTTTTTCAGGGCAGATTTGAGCAGCGTAATCGCCCGATCGGCCAAGGCCGGTTGGGCAGACGCGATCGACCCGATGGCCGCCAAGGCCGCCGACTCGGTGGAATAGCTGGCATCACCCTTTTTGGCGATCGGCTCCAGCACCGAATAAGCCGCCTCGGTTTTGAGGGAAGCAATGGCCTGAATCACCGATCGACGCACGCGGGGATCCGAATCCTTCAACCCCGGCTTCAGGGCCGCCAACACCCCATCCAAGCCAATGGTGGCCAGGTGATCGGCCACCTCGGCACGCACCCCCCAGAAGCGATCGCGAGTCAGGGATTGGGCCAAAGCATTCAAGGCCTCCAGCGTGCCTTTTTGGGCGATCGCCTTAGCCGCAAACACCCGGGCGATCGGGTCAGGATCAAACTGCAATTGGGCTTTCAATTCCGGCAGCGGATAATCTAGCTCCACCGTTTTGAGCCAATGATTCCCCGGATCAAAACTGACGAAATCTGGTTTTTGCTCCAAGGGGAAATAGAAGGTTTGTTCCCGATCGTGAATGGCCAGCTTCACGGTTTTGAACGTGACCTTGGGGGCGGGGGCTGCCGCTTTTTTTGACTTTTTCGATTTCGGAGCGGGGCTGGCTGCTTCATAGCTGAGGGTTGCAAAAGCCACCGGAATTTTTAAATTAAACAGCGTCTCCAAATCCCCTTCCTTAGCTTGGGTTTGGATCACAGTCAATTTTGCAATGTTATTTTCCCCATCCCAGCTATAGGCAACCTTGAAATCAGGATGGCCTCCTCGAAACACATACTGATCAAACAGAAACAACAAATTGCGACCCGTTGTCTGTTCGATCGCTCGCAAGAGGTCGATCGTTTCGATGGCACCAAAGGCATGATTTTTGACAAATGTTTGAATTGATCTCCAAAACAAATCATCGCCCAATTCCTGATGCAGCATGTGATAAACACAGCCGCCCTTTTCATAGGTATGGCAATCATAAAGTTCGATCGGCTCGCGATAAACATGGGTCACCATGGGCCGCCGGTAGCGCCGCCGATCTTCCCCTAAATAGGCCCGTTGATCACCCAGGCGATAATAGGCCGCTTCCTCCGATCCATATTCATGCTCAGTCCAGAGGGTTTCGGAATAGGTAGCCATGCCTTCTTTCAGCCAAGCATGAGACCAATGCTTAATGACCAGCAAATCGCCAAACCACTGGTGAGCCAGCTCATGAACCACCAAAGCTTCGGAATTACGATTATCGATCGCTGCTCGTTCATCTAACAAACAGCGATCGGTTAACAGGGTCATGGAAGTGTTTTCCATACCCCCGAAAATGAAATCCTCCATGCAAGCTTGTCCATACTTGCTATAGGGATAGTCATAGTCAAATTTTTCGCTGAGAAAGTCCATCATCGCGGGCGTTTTGCCCATGGTGCGCTGGGCTTCCGAAGCCCGATTCTGAGCGGTGTAATAGCTCACAGGTCGGCCGCGCCACTCATCCTTAATCTCTGCAAAATCTCCCACAGCCAGGGTAAACAGATAAACCGGATGAGGCTGTTTTTGATGCCAATGGTAAGTGGTGGTTTTGCCCTTAGTGGTCTGATTAATCAGCTCTCCATTTGAAAGCACCAGCAAACCACTGGGCACTTGCACTTGCATTTCGGAGGTGCAGAGTTGCCCTGGAAAATCAAAGCAGGGAAACCAAAACCGAGAATCTTCGTCCTCGCCTTGAGTCCAAACTTGCACATTTTTATTGGGATAGTCCGCCGTGGGCTGCACAAAATAGATGCCTCGTTGGGGACGATCTAATTGATAGTCAATGACTAATTTAAAGAGGTGATCGCGCTGGGTTGGTTCCGCAAGGGTAATGGCTAATTTTTCGCCGTCATACTCAAATTTCTGGGCGGTTTTGCCCACTCGCACCCCTTGAATTTGCATCGCCACCGCATCTAATTCCAGGCGATCGACTCCATCTTGTACGGGCAACAGGTCGATCGAGCAAGTTCCCGTGACCTGGCAATTGGGAATATCCAACACCAAATCAAGGGCCACATGTTGCGTGCGCACCGGGCGATCGGGGAGATAGTGGGGCTTGGCTCCGGGAAGTTGAAACGATCGCACTTCATCTGCACTCAAACCCCAAAATGCTTCCAAAAACCGATTCCGCGACATGGTGGATTGCCCCTAACGATGATGGACTAGCGAAAAATTGCTGACAAATTGAACGATTTGAGCCAGCTTGGCAAATTATTGATGGTCTTGGGCACAAAAATTATTGGCTCATCCCAGACTCGCCGTAGTTATTTTTAACATAACCATCAGAAAATTAGGGCAAGATCAATGGTAGAGATTACAAGATGGCTAGGAGTTGAACCCAATTGAAACCCGGCCCATCGGCTAATCTAGGAATAGTCAACGTTATGAGCTGTGACGAACCCAGCAACCAGATACAAGATCGCTGCTTATTGAAAAGCACTTCTCAAAATCATTTATTCACCAATAACCTCTTTCAAAATCTTCCGATCGAGTTACCCGAAGAGATCTTTGAAACGATTTTGCAAACTCCCGAGATCAAAATTGAGCGAATTTTATCAAAGGGACACCGATCGGAACCTGAGTTTTGGTACGACCAAGCGCAATCCGAATGGGTTTTGGTGCTTCAAGGTCGTGCCCATTTGGAACTACCGGAAGGCAGGGTTGAGCTAAAGCCTGGCGACTATTTCAATATTCCTGCTCACCAAAAACATCGGGTTGCTTGGACAGACCCGAATGTGGAAACCATTTGGCTAGCAATTTTTTATTGAAATTTGCGCTCTGATGAGAGGGGATGAATTATCGTTTTTGAGGCTTGATTAGCCCCGAAATGTTGCTTTCAAGATTGATTTCAAAAACGACTTTTAACCTTGGGTTCTTTTAACCTTGGGTTCTTTTAGCTTTGGGCCACAACAACTCGATCGCGCCCGGCCCATTTCGCTTGATAGAGAGCGGCATCGGCCGCTTGCAACAGGGTGGCTACGGTAACCGCATGTTGCGGAAAGCTGGCCACCCCAAAGGAGGCAGTAATTGCCCCCAGGGTTTGCCCGCCGTGACGCAAGGACAAATACTTCAGCTCTTGGCACATCACCTCCGCCCGTTGCACCGTTTCTTCGAGGGTGGCTCCGGGCAAAATCAGTGTCATTTCCTCGCCACCATAGCGACAGGCGATATCGGAACCTCGGATGCGACTTTGCAGAAATTGCGCCACTTCCTGCAACACCAAGTCCCCGGCATCGTGGCCAAAGGTGTCGTTGAATTGTTTGAAATGGTCAATGTCCAAAATGATTGCCCCGATCGGGGAGCGATCGCGCCGGGCCCGACAAACCGCTTGCTCCAGGGCTTCCTCTAAATAGCGTCGGTTATAGAGACCGGTGAGCGGGTCGCGGATGCTTTGTTGTTGCAGGGTTTCCCGCAATCGCAGGTTGGAAATGGCCAAGGCCACCTGCTCCGCCACGGTGCGGGCGAGCTGTTGTTTTGGAGCCGAAAGGGAATCGTGCTGCGGGGTGCAAAGATATAGCAGTCCGAGGGTTTCGCTTTGGGCCATCATTGGCAAACAAAGGGATTCCGCTTGGGATCCCAGGGGGTGGGCATGGCGACAGAGCAACCCCGTGTGCTTGTGCTCGGCCCAATGGATGCGGCCACGACGCAGGGCCCAGCAATCATCGGGATAGAACAGGGTTTCCCCGATCGGGTCAGGGCCCCAAGTGGCCACCGCCTCCAGGGCCACGCGAGTCGATTCCAGGGTAAACAGGGCCCCGGAACAGCCGGGAAACAGAGCTTGCACCAGGTCAGCCACGGCGGTGTAGGCTTCCTCCACGGTCACGCAAACCTGCAGGAAATCAATCATTTCACTCAGCAGCGCCATTTCGCGGTTGCGAAACTTCAGCTCCTCAATGCGTCGCTCCAGTTGTTGATTGGTTTCCTGAAGCACCTGTTCGGCCTGCTTGGTTTGGGTCACATCCCGAAAAGTCAGGGTCAGGCCGTCGCCTAATTTCACCGCCGTGAGTTGCAACCAAGCATCGCGGCCGTCAACTTGGGTGATTCGGAGCGATCGACTGAAGGCTTGGCCAGTTTCCACCACCCGCACATAGGCTTCAAAGAGGCCGTCTTGGCGCACAAGGGGCACTTGATCAAGCAGTTGTCGATTCAGCAGTTGATTGCGCGATCGCCCCAGCACCATTTCGGCCGAGGCGTTCACCGCCGTCCACAAAAAGTCCACAATTTGCCCGGCCCCGTTGCGAATCGTGCGCAGGGCAGCAATTCCATCGATCGAACTGTCGAGAATATCCGCCAGTTCTTGTTGGGTGCGGGCCAATTCGCTAATGTCCGTCAGGACTCCCCAAAGGATATCTTCCCCGTTGACCGCGCTGTGGCGCACCGCCCGCACCAGGCCATGAACAATGTTTTGATTGCGGTGCTCAAACCGCTGAATCAGTTGAATGCAGTTGGCCTGGTTCACCTGCACCGCCTGCCGCAGATTGTTCAGGGTCGATCGATCTTCCTCAATGAGCCGCTGTTCCCAAGTGGCCCACTCATCGGCCAACTCCGAGGGGCCATAGCCCAACAGGGCCTTCCACCGAGGCGACAACACCAGGCGATCGGTCGTTAGGTTCCATTCCCAAACCCCATCGTTCACCACTTGGGCAACCCCATCGCCCACTTGTCCCAGGAAATGGGTCAAACCGGCAGACCAGTAGCCATGCACCGGCTGCGAACAAATTAGCGGGGAATAGTCTGAGTCTGGGGCTGGTTCTGACAACTGACCAGCCAGGCCGCCCCGTTCCACCACCGCTTCCAGCAAAGCAGTACGAGAAATAACCCCCGCAAAAACTCCCTGCTCCTCTAGCAACACCAACCAGGCGCATTTTTGAGCCTGAAACGTGTCCCAAGCGGTTTGCAAATTGGTCTGAGCGGGCAAGGTCACGGGTGGTCTAGCCAGGCTCATGAGGGCAGAGGTGGCCAATTCCCGCTGGGTCGCCACGGCCCAGGCCAGCTCGCTCACCGTCAGCACCCCGATCGGCTTCTCGCCCTGGGCCGTCGGCAACACCAGCACAATCAATTGTGATTCAGCAATCTGCGATGGGTGAATTCCCTGAAGATGCTGCACCATGTCTGCGATAGTTTTGTCCGCTGAAATCACCAGCGCTTGCGTTGCCGCAAGGTAGCCAGCTTCGCCCAGGGACAGGGAACGGACAGCGGGAATAATTTGGTGAGAATCAAGCACAGGATAGGAAAAAGCAAACGCCTGAATCAGTGAAATCGTTTGAATCGTTTTTGGCAGCCGTGATGCAGTGTTTGGGCCGATGGGGCCGGCTGACCATGAGCAACGTCCCCAGCGATCGCTAAGAGGTAAGCGGGCGGCTTGGGGCTAATTGATCACGACTAATATCCAAATTAATATCCAAAATCAGTACTCAAACAGTGCTAGGGCTGTTTATCGCCGCACAGAGCCGCGCGATCACCTGATCCTAACCCATTCATCCCAAGACCCTGATGGATTGCCTGATGCATTTCCCGATGTACTAGATCTCCAGATCTCCGACTAGATGCACGAACTGAGGTGCTCGTTATTGAATTCCCATTGAATCGCCGAATTGAATCACCGACTGGATTACCGGATGGACTGCTGAATCAGTTGTTGGATGAATCGAGCGGTGGACAGCTTGCAGCAACCACCAAGCCGAGTGGCCAGTCACCACACGGCGGGACTAACCAGCAATCAACAGCTCCGCATTTATTATGAGTGGGTTGGCCCGGTCTTCACCAAGGGGTATTGATAATCAGCCCTGTTGTTGAGGAATTGGGGGCGGCAACCCAAGAAAGTTCGCCTCAAAATCCGTATGGATTGATACAAATCACCGCAAGCTCTCTACCAATTGCTAGGATTGCCCTAATGATGGCGGTCGGTATGTGATCAGCGAGGCGGCGTGATGACTGATAATGCGGCCTTTTGGGAGGGCATCGAGCAGGCAAAACAAGGCGACCAAGCAGCGGCGATCGCTTGCTTTGACCAAGCTATTGCGGCGGATCCCCATTGGTCTGAAGCCTATTACCGGCGGGGTTTGGCCTATTTTGATATGGGCCGATTGCAACAGGCTGCCTTTGACTATTCACGGGCGATCGAACTGGCGAACGATTATCAACCGGCTCTCTATGGTCGAGCCTTGGTTCGTGTGGTTTTGGATCACTTTGATGGAGCGTTGGATGATTTAGCCAGCCTGCTTCAGCTCAATCCCCAAAATCCAGCGGCCCACCAACTGAAGGCAACGGCCCTGCGCAAGCGAGGAGATCTTGCCGCCGCGATCGTCAGCCTGCGCAAGGCGACGGAGCTTTATCTCGATCGCCGCGATCCCGTGGGGGCCCGGCAATGTTTGGATTTACTGAAGCAGCTACAACCCAACGCCAGTCCGCCCGTGCTGACGGAACCGTTGCCCCCGTTTAATGCGCCGCCCACGTTGGCCAGTTTGCAGGCCACCGCCACGGGTGCGTCCACTGCGGGCACATCCAGCACGGGCACATCCAATACAGGTACACCCAATGCGGGCGCACCCGTGGGAGCGATGATGCGCCCAGAAGCCTTCTATGCCCAGGCTCTGAACCGGGCGGAGTCGGGAGATGTGCAGGGGGCGATCGCGGAGTTAGATTGGGCCCTGAAGTTGGATCCACAGGATCCAAAGGCGCTGGCCTGTCGGGCAGCGGTGCGCATTAAGCAAGGCAACTGGCAAGGGGCGATCGCGGATTGCAACCGGGCGATTCAAGGGGGTGGGGCTGATGCCACGCTTTACCGTTACCGGGCCAGGGCCAGGCTGGAAATGGGCGATCGGGCGGGGGCGTTGACGGATTTAGATCAAGCCTTAGCCCAAGATGACCAAAATCCGCTGCTGTGGTTGGCGCGGGGCGATGCCCAACAGGCACTGGGCAACTACAGCGCCGCGATCGGGGACTATAACCAAGCATTAGAGTTGGGGGGCGATCGGCCCGCCATTTTGTTGTTGCGGGCCCAAGCGGCCGTTCGCCAAGAAAACCTGAAGCAGGCGATCGAGGACTACCAAACCGCCGCCAGCTTGTTTTGCGATCGCAACGACTGGGAACGCTATCGCGCCACCTTGGAACAACTCAAGATGTTGCAACAGCCGGTGAACCTGTCTCCGGGGTTGCCCCAAAAGTCCCAAAATCCCCTTTGGCAGCGGCTGTTGGGGCGGGTTGGCGGCCAGGAAGCGATCGCACAAACCTTGCTCGATCGGGCCCGAGACCATTACCCCAACATGGATGAGGATTGGTATTTGGAAAAGGTGCTCTATGACCTGGAACGGGATGACCTCCCGGAGGATTAGGGCCCATCGTCAAATCGCCTGAAACCCTGATGACCTCGTTCTTCAAACAATCAGTCGTAGGGGCGAGGTCTCCTCGCCCATTCCCGTAATCCTTGGGTGTTCCCAGGGGTGGACAGGGTTGTGGCGATCGCCCGGGTGAGGGTTGGGAGACCCAACCCCTACGATGATTGGGGCAATGAAAACAGGCCCCAAAGACCCATAATTTCGACTCGCGAAAAGTCTGGGAACTGGCTTTGGGAACTGGCAACGAAAGGGTTGATCAGCTTTCGCCAGCCACAGGGGTTGCGATCGGGGAGAACATAATCGATTCCAGTTGAATCAGCGCCTTGTCTAGGTCGTCGTTCACCACCTGCTGATCAAATTCATCGGCAGCGGCCACTTCCTCGCGGGCCCGGGCCAAACGCCGCTCGATCGCTGCTTCGGCATCTTGGCCACGCGATCGCAACCGTCGTTCCAACTCATCCAGCGACGGCGGCAACACAAACACCCGAAACGCCTCGGGAAACGTGGTTTTGACCTGACGCGCTCCCTCTAACTCAATTTCCAACAACACCTGCTCGCCCCGCGCCAGACGCTCCACAATCGGTTGGCGCGGGGTTCCATAACAATTACCGGCAAACTCAGCCCACTCCAGCAGATCACCCGCTTCGGCCATGGCCATGAACCGATCGCGCGACACAAAAAAATAATCCTGCCCGTCCACTTCGCCGTCACGGGGCGATCGCGTGGTGGCAGAAACGGATAAATACAAATCGGGATGGCGTTCGCGTAACAGCTTCACCAATGTGCCCTTACCCACGCCGCTGGGGCCTGTTAATACCGTTAGCGTTCCGTTCGCCATTTGAGTTGCGCGCCGATCTTCAAATGCATTAATACTGGTCTCAATCAAGGGAAAACAGTGCTGATTTAAAGCCAACTTAAAGCCAACCTAAAGCCGACTGAAGCCAACTTAAGCTGATCTACAAAATCGAAACCTCGTGAATTAAAAACCTATCAATCAAGAACTCGTCAACCGAAAGCCTGTCAAGTGATGGAGCCAGGTCGCTCCTAGTCCATCAGCCTAGATCCCAATCATCCTGTCAGTTTTAGCGATTTTGAGCGTGGCTTTAGCCCCTTAGGCACTAGGCCCATGGTTGCATTTTCCATAATCGCTCGATCGCATTCTTGGGGCTATCTGGCTTGCCACAAAGTGTAGTCAGCCAATGTCATTAGCCTAATAAATTAGCCGGTGGTTACTGAACCACAATCTTGCCGGCCATGCCAGCGCCACGGTGAGGTGCGCAGTAGTAGCTGTAGGTGCCAGCAGGCAGGTCGCTCGGCAGGGTGAAGCCAGCTTCGCCTTTGCCCAACAGTTGGCCCAGTTTCTTCACTTCAGCCGCGTCAAACTTCGAGGCATCTTCCAACACCACGTTGTGGGGCAAACCAGCGGGGTTCGACCAAACGATCGTGTCGCCAGCCTTGGCGGTCACGGTTTCAGGGGAGAACTTCAGCAGGTTGGTCATTTGCACGCTGTGGGTTTCGGCCAGGGCGCTGGGAGCCACGGCGAACAACACACCAGCAAACAGAGCGACGGCAGCCACCAGCAGGCTAGCGCGACGGGCGATCGATTTCATCCAAGCTTTCATTGGTCAAAAACTCATGAAAGGGGTTTTACAGGTTGAATTCTATCGCTCTCCCGTAGCAACGGTGCTGGTTTTGACCAATTTCCTTCGACCGATTCGATTTGATCGATTAGGTCAGATCGATTAGGTCAGATCGATTGGGTTTGATCAGCTTGATCGAGCTTATTGCTCCAAGGAACCGTGACCACAGCCGATCGCCTGGGTGATGGATGACCAGCCACGCTCCGCCAGCTTGGCCGCCAAGCCCTCAGCAATGCGGCGGGGCAGTCCCGGCCCCTCGTAGACAAAGCCGGTGTAGACCTGAACCAAGCTGGCCCCGGCGGCAATTTTGTCCCAGGCATCCTCGGCGCTGAAAATACCGCCCACGCCAATAATGGGCAGTTGGCCAGCGGTTTGGCGATAGATATGGTGAATGACTTCCGTGGCCCGATCGCGCAGGGGTTGGCCACTAATGCCCCCGGCTTCGGCGGTGATTGGATTGCCCGTTTGCTTCAGGGTTTTGGTTTGCAGTTGGTCGCGGCGGATGGTGGTGTTGGTGGCAATCACCCCTGCTAGGCCAAAGCGCTGGGCAAGGCCCACTACGTCATCGATCGCGCTCCATTCCAAATCTGGCGCAATTTTCACCAACAAGGGCTTCTGGCCTTGGTTGTCTTGCTGAAGGCTGTCCAAAATCTCCCCGAGTCGATCGGCATCTTGGAGCGATCGCAGGCCGGGTGTGTTGGGCGAAGACACATTCACCACGAAATAATCGCCCCAATCCTTCAGCAGCCGGAAGCTGCCCAAATAGTCGGCGGCGGCTCCTTCCAATTCAGTGATTTTGGACTTGCCCAGGTTGACCCCGATCGGGATGTTGGGATTTTCCCAGGGGGAAGGGCGAAGGGCGGCCAGCCGTTCAGCCAGCGCCGCAGCCCCTTGGTTGTTGAATCCCATTCGGTTCAGGACGGCGCGATCGGGCAGCAGGCGAAAGAGCCGAGGTTGCGGGTTGCCCGGCTGGGAATGGAGCGTCACCGTGCCCAACTCCGCAAACCCAAACCCCAGTTGCTCCCAAGCCCCGGCGGCTACCCCATCTTTGTCAAAACCAGCCGCCAGGCCCACGGGGTTCTCAAACTTCAAGCCCCAAAGGGTTTGACTCAGTTCCGGTGTTTGGGCAGTGAACCAATGGCGCAGGTTGGCGAGCATCGATCGCCCCGTGGCCGATCGCCGCAACTGAGCCAACCCTTGCAATAACTCCATGGCCTGGTCGTGGGCCCGTTCGGGGCTAGGAGCCAAGGGCGAAAACACCAACGGACGAAGGACGCGATACCAATCCATAAAACGGCAACAAGAGACGGCAACAAGAGACTGATGCGGGCTTGAGTTCGCCAACAGCAGAGCAGACCCACCCCGATCGCGCAAGTCGCCAATCAAGTCGCCAAGGACGCAATCGGCGGTTTTAGGGGGCTTTGAACCGACGGCGGCTTGAAAACTGCTTAGGACGTAAGCGATCGAGACAATTCCACTTGATTCACAGCGCGGTTTAGGTGGCGCAAAAACTCTTCTTTGCCTTCAAAGCGATCGAGCCGAAAAATTGGTTTTCCATCCTGAAACAAAATCACCGTCGGCAGGGTGGTGAGGCGATAGGAATTGGCTAATCTCAGATTGCTGTCTGCATTGACATTAACCAACTTGATCGACTCACCCCAGTCCGATCGCAGCTTATTCAGGAGGGGATCAATCAAACGACACAATCCACACCAAGGGGCCCAAAAGTTCACCAACACCAAACCGGGCGTTTGTAGCACTTCCCGATCGAAGCTGGAGTCATCCATGGTATCTAGCATTATGAACCGGCAAAGAAATATTAAAAAACGCTGGACGAGAAATAAACGAAAATAATCAAAAATCGCCGGGAATTTGGCACATTTCAGGAAGGCTAGTCACGCAAACCAATCTAGAAATGTCCTCTGTCCCCGGCGATCGATACCTACCAGTTTACGCTAGCCGTTAGCCGAATGAGCGCCGGATGGGCCCACCAAAATCCCAACACAAAGGCCGTGACCCCCACATAGGCCGGACGCAAAAATTCCGCAAGCTGAAGGGTTTGGCGGCCGTCAAAAATTGCCCGAAAAGGAATGATTGATGTGCGTTCCTTGACTTTTAAGAATGCATCGCCATAGCGGCCATACAAGCGCCGATCCCCGTGCCAAATTGCAAACAGGTGATGGGCAATCAAACCGGCACAGGTCACCATCATGAAACTGGTTCCCAACCAAAGGGCATGGCCCACGCACCAAATAATTTGCCCGATCGCCTGGGGATGGCGAGTGATCCGAATAATTCCCGTTTCGTACAGGTGAACTTGGGGCTTGGCGACGGCGGCCACTTCCAACAGGTTAAAGGTGGCCGGATAAAGGAACAGAAATGAAATGGCCGACAAGATCCAAACCACTGGCTGCACCCAGGCTTCTCCTTGCAGTTGCCAAAGTTGGATCCCGTCGTAGCGATGGTTGAAAAAGTAGGTAATCAACAATCCCGCGGCCGGCAAACTGACCAAGGCAAACAACACCCGGTAAGCCCGCGCGCCGATCAGGGCTTCGCCTTTGATCCGCAGGGCTGCTAGTCCGCTGTGCAAAACCGCAAACCCCACCAACAAACCCAGCATGATCCAATGGCTGGCGGGAAACCAGGCGGGAGTGAGCCAAGGGGCCAAACCCAGGAGGGAACTCATTGCCCCGATCGAGCCGATCGATCCAGTAAATCCGAGGGAGAAAATGGAAATCATGATGCAATCAATCACGCAATCGGCAGTGAGGGCAGAGGGAGGATCGGTGATCCAAACGGGCAAAACCCGAAATAATCAAAAATGACCAAAAGTGACTGGAAATCGCCACAGGTGACCCGAGAGCGCCAGAAATCGCCCCGAAAATTGCTGGAAATCACCAGAAACAACCAAAGATAGCTGGAAACAACCCCAGAGAGAGTTGGAGATCCCCAAAGGTGGCTGGAAGACGGCAGCAACCGGCCTCAGCGCTCCAGGATAGGAATTTACCGGTTTTTGGTCGGTGCGCCGCAGGGATTGGTGCTGTGTTTGATCCTGGGTCTATCAGGGAACCGAAATTTTCTCATAAATGTTTTTAATCAAATGGTGGGGGTCTGCTTCAGAATAATGAAGAACGGGCGATCGTGCGGCTAGGTCGAGATGAGATCCTAGGTTGATGATCATTTGTCACCGTTCGATCGCCTAAGGTTCACTGTCTACGGTTCAGTCGCCCCGTAACCTCTCGATTCACGCCTCCTTTCTCCAGAATGGTGGGCCTGTGAATTTGGCCCGGGCCCTGATGGTTGTCGTTGGGGACTCTTCCCAGTGCAACCTTCCGCCAAAAGGCTGTTTCGCCCTGTGTTGTTTCGCCTCGTGTTGTTGCGCCCTGTGCTGTTTCGCCCTGTGCCGTTTCACTCGATCGCGCCACGACATCTTGCAGCAACGGCTTTCTTCGCCAACTCCCGATCGATTTCCATCCCATTCCACTCGATGGCTTTCTCCAGGCTGTAGTACTGTCTATGTCCGATTTGCCATTCACGCTTGACCAACTCCGCATCCTCAAGGCGATCGCCGCTGAAGGGAGCTTTAAGCGGGCCGCCGATAGCCTCTATGTTTCGCAACCTGCGGTGAGCTTGCAGGTACAAAACCTAGAGCGCCAATTGGATGTGCCCCTGTTCGATCGCGGCGGTCGCCGGGCCCAACTAACCGAAGCAGGCCACATGCTGCTGAGTTACGGCGAAAAGATCCTGACCCTTTGCCAGGAAACCTGCCGGGCAATCAAAGATTTGCAAAACCTCCAAGGTGGAACCCTGATCGTGGGGGCCAGCCAAACCACCGGGACTTATTTGCTGCCTCGGATGATTGGCATGTTCCACGACAAATATCCCGAGGTGGGGGTGCAGTTGCATGTGCATTCCACCCGCCGCACCTCCTGGAGCGTGTCGAATGGCCAAATCGACCTGGCCATTATTGGCGGCGAAGTGCCGGCCGAGCTGCAAGAGTCCTTGGAAGTGTTGGCCTATGCCCGCGATGAGCTGGCGCTGATTTTGCCGCCTCAGCACCCCTTGGCCCAGCTTGATCCCATCGATCGGGAACATCTCTATGGGTTGTCTTTCATTGCCCTTGACTCCCAATCCACCATCCGCAAAGTGATTGATACGGTCTTGAGTCAGTCGGGAATTGACACCCGCCGCCTCAAGGTAGATATGGAATTGAACTCGATCGAAGCCATTAAAAACGCAGTTCAAGCAGGTCTCGGCGCGGCCTTTGTCTCCGTAGCGGCGATCGAAAAAGAACTGCAATTAGGCCACCTCCACCGCAGCCAAATCGAAAACTTCCGGGTTGAACGAATCCTCAAGGTGATTACCAACCCCAACCGCTATCGATCCAAGGCCGCAGAAGCCTTCACTCGCGACATTTTGCCCCATTTTGCTTCGGCCGATTTATATCCACCGCCCCCGAGCGTCCCTAGCTCTCCGGAGCCGGAAATGCTGATTAGTTTGGATTAGTCAATTTGGCATTAATCCCTCTCAAGCTAATTAATCTTGGGTTAATTAATCTTGGATTAATCAATCTCGAACTAATCAATTTCAAACTAATCAATCTTGGATTAACCGATTTTTAGAAAACAAGTGATCAAAAAACAATAGGCAACCAAATCGGAAACCAATTTTAAAATTTTGATCAGAAACCGGTTGATCAGAAAGTTGATCAGAAACCTGAACCATCGACCTTCTGGGGAATAATTGCCGGCCGTTGCGGCCCCTGGCTTAGACTGGAGGCAGCGACCGAAGGCAATCCCCATGGAGGTTTACTGCACGCGGCCGGGGTGCGATCGCCCCCGGAACGAGTTTCCCGATCTGGATCACCCTCAGACCCTGGTGTCTGTGGGGCAAAAGTTTTGTTCGCGCTGCGGAATGCCGCAAATTTTGGGCGGTCGCTATTTGCCGATTCGCCTGTTGGGGCAGGGCGGCTTCGGAG
Organism: Limnothrix sp. CMB-01; assembly: GCF_055193175.1. Taxonomy (NCBI): domain Bacteria; kingdom Bacillati; phylum Cyanobacteriota; class Cyanophyceae; order Pseudanabaenales; family Pseudanabaenaceae; genus Limnothrix; species Limnothrix sp. CMB-01. The sequence continues at coordinate 3,368,871 of NZ_CM143720.1, read as the reverse complement.
CGGCTTATTTAGCCATCGATCGCTACACCCCCGCAACCCGTAAATGCGTGGTGAAACAGTTTTTGCCGCCGGCCGACCTTCAGGGCGATCGCCTAGCCCTGGCCCAATCTTTGTTTGTGAAGGAAGCGGCGGTGCTGGAATCTTTGGGCCATGAGCATCCCCAAATTCCGGATCTGTTCGCCTTTTTTCCGCTCACGGTTCCCACCCCAACAGGCGATCGCACGCAGGACTACTTCTACATTGTTCAGGAATTCATTGACGGGCAAAATCTGGAAGAGGAGCTAGCAGATCAGGGCCCTTTCTCAGAGGCAGAAACGCGGATCGTGTTGCGAGAAGTGCTGAAGGTGCTGCATTTCATTCACGATCGGGGAGCCATTCACCGAGACATCAAACCCTCAAATCTGATGCGGCGGCGGGATGGGCGGCTGTTTTTGTTGGATTTTGGTTCCGTGCGGTTGGCGGCCCAAGGCTCGAATAACCAGTCCACCAGCATCTATTCCACCGGATTTGCGCCGCCGGAGCAGGTGACCGGCGGGATGGTTTTCCCATCCACGGATCTCTATAGCTTGGGGGTCACTTGCCTGGTGTTGTTAACGGGGCAAGCGCCTGAAACCCTTTATGACTCGTTTCAGGGCCAATGGCGCTGGCGATCAGGGGTGACGGTCAGCGATGAGTTGGCCGTGGTGCTCGATCGGCTGGTGCAGCTCACGCCCAATCAACGGTTCAGCTCGGCCCAAGAGGTGCTGGCGCGGCTTGATCAGGTGACCATTTTGCCGTTGGTGAATCCCGGCGCGGGCCAGCCCAGTTTGCAAATTTTGAGCGTGCCACCCAAACTCAGCACCTCTCAGCCCATGGCCGCCGGCCCCGCCCCCCTTGCGCCCCATCCTCCAGCGCCAACCCAACCGCAACCCGCCACCTCCCCAAAACCCAGCAAGGGCAAGGCGCGATCGGGCACACCCTTCAGCACGCGCGAGTGGATCAGCCACAGCCTGTTTACTGGTGTTCAGGGCACATTAATTTGGAACTTTGGGCAAAGTTTGGGGCAATTGTTCGGCATTGAGGCGGCCGTGCCGGGCCTGTGGTTGCTGATTATTTTGGTGGCGCTGCAACAGTCGCGGACGATCGAGCGGTGGGATTTATTGCTGTTGCCGGTGATTACGATCGGGGTAGTCAGCCTGATTCCTCTGTTGCGAAACGGGTTAGCCCTGTTGGAATTGATCGTGCTGGCCGGGGCGATCGGGCTGGTTTGCGTCATCATCACCTGCATCATTCGCCTCGGATTTCTGCTCACAGGTCGCACTCGACCCTAATCAGAATCCATGGCCATTCTCAACACAACCAGACAAGGGGCTGAAGCCCCTTGTCTCCCACGATTTCGCGAGAATTTTCAGCAGATTTAAGCCAAGGCTTTCACGATTTCTTCATCAGTCGAAAAGTCCACTTCCGCGCGATCGGCTCCCGACGGTAAGTAATCATTTTCAAACGCATCTCGCAACCCAGAAACCAAATCGTAGGCAGGTTGCCATCCCAAGTCTTGTTTTGCTTGTTGATTGCTGGCAAAGAAATGCTGCACGCGCATTGGAAAAGCCTTTCGCTTGCCAAAATCAAATTGCTTGGGATCGTAATGAATCAGTTGCAATTGCTCCGGATCTTTACCGGCAGCCAATGCACAGGCCCGCGCCAAGCCATCGAACGTGACGTAGCGATCGCCCGAAATGTTGTAGATTTTGCCAATGGTTTTGGGGTTACCAGCCGCCGCCACCATTGCACTAGCCAAGTCAGCCACATGGCCCAGTTGGGTGATGTGTAATCCGTTGCCGGGAATGGGAATTGGGCGATCGCGCACAATCCGATCAAAAAACCAAGATTCCAGCGGATTGTAATTCAGGGGCCCGTAGATATAGGTGGGTCGAAATGATGTGAAAGGTTCATCATGGTGGGCTAAATAACTTTCCGTTTCATGTTTGCCCTTGTGACGACTTTTGGGATCAACGGGGTCTGCCTCGCAGTGGGGCAATTGGTCGGTTTTTAGGTAAACACCGGCCGAACTCATGTAGAGAAAATGCTCGGTTTTACCGCGCAACACTTCCACCAGCGGTTGCGTGTCGCTGAGTTCGCGACCGTTATTATCAAACACCCATTCAAAGTGGCGATGGGCTAGCTTTGATTTCAATTCATCGCCTTGGGTGCGATCGCACTGAATCACTTCCAAACCTTCAACGGGCGAGGGCTTGCGACCACGATTCAACAGGGTGACTTCATGACCTTTTTCCACCAGTAATCGGGTCAGATAAACGCCAATAAACCGCGTTCCACCCATCACTAAAACACGCATAAATCCCTTGCACCTTTCAAAAAATGGAGTATTGATCGCTTGGAAAACAAAATTGGGGAAAGAAATAGCCCGGAAGCTTTGAGACCACAGCGACGAGGCTATTTTATCGATTTATTCCCCACACAAACGCTCCACCGCCCCTTAAGATTTGATCTGTTACCGCTTGCGATTGATTGTGCCTGCCCATGAGTCGGTTTGACCCCGCTGAAGATGCTGCCTCGGGCGATCGGGATGCGCGATCGCGCCGCAGCTTTGGATCGGCGGCCGATTGGCAAGGAGCAGGAGAAGATTGGCCCTTGGAAGCGTTCAACGTCAAAGCATTTCGCAAACGGGGCGATCGCTCCGGTGAGCCGGGCCCCAGCGCCCGATCACGCCCGCGATCGCGCCCTCAATCTTGGTTGGGGCCAACGCCCGATCGGGATGACTCACTGACCCAAAAATGGGAGCAAACCTGGCGGCAAATTCGCGCCCAGTTGCCCGACCCACGCCAGGTGAACCCGTCTCGCCAACGGGTGACGGTTGTGGGCGGCGTTTTGCTGGCCGCTGTGGCGGGGTTGGTGTTGCGGTTGGTGTGGTTACAGGGCGTTCAGGGCGAAACCCTCACCAACCGGGCCCGCGCTCAACAGCGAGTAACAGTCAAACCCTTTGCGCCTCGCCGCTCAATTGTCGATCGACGCGGGGTGGCGCTGGCGCTCGATCGGGTCACCTACACCCTCTACGCCCACCCCAAGCTATTCAACAAGCCCAAATCCGTGGTGGCAGCCCTTGTGGCTTCGATTTTGCAGGAACCGGTGACGGAGGTGGCCCAAAAACTGGAGCGGGGCCGCAGCGGCATTCGGCTCCACGAGTCCCTGACGGAAGACCAGGCCCAACGGATTCGGCGCACGGCCTTGGATGGGCTGGAGTTGCATGAGCGGCCCGGTCGGGTCTATCCCCAGGATGAGATGGCGGCGGAGATTGTGGGTTATGTGAACCTATTTGACGGCCAAGGTAAGACCGGCTTGGAATATTCCATGGGGCGACTGTTGGCGCGATCGGTCAGTCCTGTGACCCTGGAACGGGCCCCGGGTGGCTATGCCCTGCCGCGCTTGGGCAGCCTGGAAAACGATCGGCTGAACCAGTTGACCTATTTAGACGATTTACAGCTCAAATTAACCCTTGATTTGCGATTGCAACGGGCCGCCCGGGCCGCCGTGCAGGCTCAAATGACCGCCAGCCGCGCCAAAAAGGGAGCCGCGATCGTCCTGGATGTGCAAACGGGAGCCATTCGGGCCCTGGTTTGTGAACCCAATTACAATCCCAATCGCTACTCAGAGGCGGATGTTGCCCGTTTCCGGAATTGGGTGGTTTCGGATTTATACGAACCGGGGTCAACCTTCAAGCCGCTGGTGATGGCTATGGGGTTGGATTCGAGGGTGTTGAGTTTGGATGACACCTTTGATGACAATGGTTCGGTGCAAGTGGGCGATCGAATTATTCGCAATTTCAACTTTGCCAGGCTAGGGAAATTGAATCTGAGCAAAGTCATCCAAACTTCGAGCAATGTTGCCACAGTTCGGATTGGTTTGCGATTAGATCCAGGGGTGTTTTATCAATACTTACAGCGCCTGGGTTTTAATCAAGCTAGCGGGGTTGATTTACCCTTTGAAACCCCTGGTCAAATTAAAGATCGTCAGACTTTTTTAGCCTCCAAAATTGACCGTGCCACCACCTCTTTTGGTCAAGGGGTTGCCATCACACCGCTACAACTGGTGCGGGCGATCGCGGCCCTGGCCAATGGGGGAAAACTCGTCACGCCGCACATTGTGGACAGCCTCAGCACCGTTGAAGGGCAACCCTATTGGCAACCGGCCCACCCGGAACCGATGCCCGTCTTTTCCGCCGCCACCACCCGCGAGGTGCTGAAAATGATGGAAACCGTAGTGTCTCAGGGCACGGGCAAACGGGCCCAAATTCCGGGTTATCGGATTGCGGGCAAAACCGGCACTTCCCAAAAACAAGATGAACGGGGCGGCTATCGGCGCGGGGCTGTCATTGCCAGTTTTGTCAGCATTTTTCCCGTTGAAAATCCTCGATATGTGGTGATGACCATTTTTGATGAACCTCCGGGTGGTTCTGGCGGGGTGGTGGCGGCTCCGGCGGCTAAGCCAATTTTGGAATCGATTATTACGCTCGATGGATTACCGCCCCAATAGGTTTTCAGAGATCAAGTTCGCTCAATTTTCTGACCACTTGGGAACGGATTTAGCGCGATCGAATCACCGATAGCAAACTGGAGCGATCGTCTGTCCAAAGTTGGCTAGGGGGTTGGGGTGGAACCGGTTGCCATTGGGTTTGGGGGCGATCGATTAACCAATTCAGATTCTGGGGCGATCGGGCGATCGCCACCCAATGGGAAGGGGTTTTACCGATTGCTTTTTCCGCTTCCAAAACCCGTAAATCCCAGCGATGAATCGCCGTTAAGCGCAAGTCCTGGCTAATGGCTCCCAAGACAGGCAACAGATCAAGATAGCGATTCGTAATGTTAACCAAAATCAAGCCCCGATCAGTCAGTTTTTTGAGATAGCTGACAATGGCTTCACGGGTAATTAAATGCACGGGAATGGAGTCGGAGCTAAAGGCATCCATAATCACCAAATCCAGGGAGCGATCGCCCACCGTTTGCATTTTTAAACGGCCATCCCCAATCTCCACTGTCACCTTGCCCTTTGACAGCTCCAAGAAACTGAAATAGGTGGGATTTTGAGCAATTAACTTCACCGTGGGATCAATTTCATAAAATGTCCATTGCTGATCCGGTTGGGCATAGCTGGCCAACGTACCAATGCCCAGGCCCAAAACCGCCACCCGATCGCGCCGAGATTGATTAAACCCCGCAAAAAATTCCCCGATCGGGCCCGTTTCTGTGAAGTAGGTGAGCGGTCGATCGCGCCGTTGGGGCAGCAGGCTTTGTTGGCCATGGAGTGTGGAGCCGTGAAGCAAGGACATGACCTGTCTTGAGCGATCGCGCACCACCCGATTCACTCCAAAAAAGCTGCGATCAATTAACAGCACCTCGCCCCGTAAGCCCACGGAAAATTGCATCATTAAAATAATGGCCAGTCCCGCAGAAATGATCTTAGTTTTGCGCAATTGCAGCGCCCAACCAATCGAGGCCAGCAAGCCAAAAGCAACGCCATAGGCGGCCCAATAGTCTGCCAGATGATTGAAATTAATTCCTGCTAGCAGTGCGCCAAACCCCAGCCCGATCGCGATCCAACTCCACTTGGGCAAGCGGTGGGAGTTAATCACCGACAGCAGCGTCAAAATCAGAATCAGGGGATATTCCTGGGTTGTGGGAAACAGGTAGGGCGCAGCGATCGCGTTAAACGATCCACCCAAAGCTCCCCCCAAAGCAATCCAGAAATAAAACTGCGTCAGGTAAGTTACGGATGGCTTAATTAGCGCCAGAGTTTGATGGCAAACAAAGGCCGCGATCGCAAATCCCAGCCAGTGAAATGGCAACATCACCCACAAATTTTGGGCCCCATCCAAGCGCGACCAAAACACCAACGGAGTCACCAACAATGGCAAGCTGGCGATCGACAGTGGATAGGCGATCGCGCTCCATCGCCAATTGGAAAAAGCGACAATATAGGTTAGTAGATAGAGGCTGAGGGGAATTGCCCAAAAGAGGGGAATTGCCGCCAAATCCGTGGTGACATAGGTGGTGACACCCAGCGATAAGCTGGCTGGCAAGAAGGCAAATAGGGCCCATTGGAGTCGATCGCGCCAAGTGGGTTGCAAGGGTTTGTTTGGCAAGCTGTCCGGCTCAGAAGCAAACGTCAGGCGATTAACCACTGCGCCATTTTTTGAGCTGGCTGGGGTATTGTCAAGGGTAGTTAATTGTTCTGGTAATGTTGTTAATTCTTCTAGGTTTTCAAGATTCTCCAGCTTTTTAAAGTCTCCTAGTTCTCCAAAATTTTCTGATCTTGGTTGTTGTTTTGATTGCAAAACTTGTTCTGAATCATTTGAATCACTGGAAGACCTCCCGGAGCGATCGCGCCAAGTAATTAGCACACAGGCCCCAATGAGAAGCAGCTCAACCCCATAGCCCAATTGCCAAAATTGTCGCTGTTCCATCAGGGAAAAAAGCGGCTCAATGGCCCCTGGATATCCCAAAACGCCTAACAAGCTGCCCGCATTACTCGCAGCATAAAGGACATAGGGATCCTTACCTAAATCTAAGCGAGTTTGCGATACCCATCGTTGCAACAAGGGAGCCGTTGCTGAAAGGGCAAAAAACGGCAAAGCCACTCCTAAAAACAAAATTTGGAGCAGAGTAATTAAGGGGCGATCGACAGTAATGGTTGATTGACTCAAGACTTGGTTGAACTGACTCCAAAGCGCCAACCCACCCCCGATCGCCACAGCTCCATGGATCCAAAACTGAGAGCGTAACGACGGGCGATCGCTCAACCAAGCCGCATAGCCATAGCCGGCCAACAGCATCATTTGAAAGAAAGCCTGGCAAACATTCCAAACGGCCGGTGTTCCCCCCAACAGAGGCAGCAGGCTTTTTGCAACAATAAATTGCACCCAAAATAGTAAAAAAGCGCTACCAAAGAGCGCTACCGAAAATATTGTTTTTTTCATGATTCTTGTGAACCAAGGAAGTTTTATAAAACCAAATTATTACCTACTAGCGTAGCTGCCTTACTGGGTTAAATTACATGGGTGTTATCGTCACCTGATCGTTAAGCAGCAAGATGCTCAAGCCCCTTGTTACCACGACTAGCTCCGCAACTTTGGCCCAATGTATTAAGCCTGTCATGCTACTACTCAGTTCTGGCCAACACTGATGCTGCTGTCGCCCATGCCGAGCACGCCGATTTGATCTTAGTTCAGCACCTACTTAGCCCAAATTATCTTAACCTAGTTCCCCAAAAGACAAGGGGCTTAAGCCCCTTGCCCCCGCACTTTCGCACAATCACAATCTGCCAAGATCACGATCTTTCAGGGTTACGATCTTCCAGGGAAATTATTTTCCAGGTTCGTGACTTTTAAGCCTTCAGGATTTGAGGTAACGGAAACCAGATAATCAACGCTAGACCTTAGCGGGTTCTGAAAAGCGGATTTTCAGGTAATCTTCTTCCATTTTAGCGCCCGTTGGTTGCAGAGCCGCCAGGGCTTGGGGCAACACCAAGTTACGGCGATGGTTACCGATCCGAACATTCAGTTCATCACCGGTTTTGCTCAGTTCAATCTGGCTCTTAGGAATGCCCGGCAAGTACATTTCCAGGCTGTAGGTGTTGTCCACCTGCACCACACGCAAGGTCGTTTCTTTGTAATAAACCTGAGCGGGATCTTCGTTGTTCGGGTAAAGGGTTTCCTTCAGGCGATCGAGCGCTGCCAATCCGCACAATTCTTCAGAAAAAAGCGGTACTTCTTTCACCGGCAAGGGGCGGAAATTCTCGTGAATTTCATCCTTATATTTCTGCTGATCGGCTTTCCAGCGATCGAAAAAGGGATCGCTCACCTCCGCCGGAATCACCCGATTGGCCACCACCATATCGGTTGCCACGTTATATAAACTCAGGTAAGCATGGGCCCGCAGCGATTCTTTGATCACCATTTTTTCTGGATTGGTCACCAGCCGCACCGAAGTTTGGGAACTGTCGGTTAAGACCTTTTCCAACGCCTCAATTTGTTCATAGAATTCGTAGGGCGCGTCCATCACTTCCTTATCCGGCAATGAAAAACCAGCGATCGGGCGGAAGATCGGTTCCACCAATGGCCGCAGGGCGACAGACATGCTTTGCAGCGGCTTATAGAAGCGGCGCATGTACCAACCGCCCACCTCCGGCAGACTCAAAAGCCGCAAGGCCGTGCCCGTAGGGGCTGAGTCAATGATCAAGACTTCGTATTCACCCTCGTCGTAGTGCCGCTTCATGCGCACCAGGGCGAAAATTTCGTCCATTCCCGGCAAAATTGCCAATTCTTCCGCTTGTACACCTTCTAGGCCACGCGCTTGCAGGACTTGCGTGATGTAGCGCTTCACTGCGCCCCAATTTCCTTCTAATTCTGCCAGGGCATCCAACTCCGCCGCCCACAGGTTCGGTCGCACCGCGATCGGATCGTGACCCAACTCTAAATCCAGGCTATCGGCTAAGGAATGGGCCGGATCGGTACTGAGGACGAGGGTTTTGTAGCCCAGCTCGGCACAGCGCAGGCCGGTGGCTGCGGCGACGGAGGTTTTACCGACTCCGCCTTTGCCGGTCATCAAAATTACGCGCATGATGGAATTGCCTTTGTTTCGGAGGAGACGATCGCCCAGTGCGCCTCCATTATGGCGTTTTTTGTAAAGCTTTTTGAAGCCTGTCTCAGGTAGGTTGCACGATCTGTCAACCGTTTGCGCGAGCAAAATGCTGTTTCAACACATCCCAGATGGAACATTGCCAATAGTCAATGTGGGAGTTGATTAAACCCTGGGAATTCAGCCCCAGCTCGCTCCAACCGGTGATCGAAATTCGTGGTTTCCAGGGGATTGGTGTAGTCCAAGTCAGAGTCCAGTCTGTGCGGATCGTGCGATCGGTTGTCACGGCAATTTCATGCAGCCTGAGGCAAGGATCCTGAAACCATTGATCAATAAAGGTGATCGTTTTTCGGTAGCGATCAACTCCTCGAAATTCGCTCGTTGGATCTTTGAAATAAACCTCCCGATCGTAAATTTCAAATGTTTGATCCTTAGGAAATTTCTGATAGTCTGCTTTCAAAATTTCAACAACTGATTCTATGTCCATCTGTCTATTCATTTGATTCTCGATATTGATCCAGGGAGCATTTTCAGCATCACAGCCAACGTTCAATTGGTTTCATCAACCAACACACTAAATGGGCCTTGATTTTTAGCTTAGGCGATTGATGAATTTTTGTGATCACTACAATCACTCTTTGGTCATGGTTTCGGAACAAAATCTCTTGAAAATGCTATTCTTATTATGGATTTTCAGTATAATTTCTGCTGAGATTTTTTGAAATTAATTTCTCAATAAATTTTTAATCGCGTTTTTAAGTCAATTCTAAAGCACAATATTCAATAATTCTCAAAATAACTATTTAGTTATAAAATATTCAATGACTCACTCTAGAGCATTCTTTTAACATAGCTCTGCTTGATTATTGCTGAACTTAATTCAATTTTTTGCCCATTAATCTAGCAACTTGTGATTGCAATTGCTATGATCAGAGCCGAGCTAACGTGATCTCAAGCAGTCGTCAAGTTAAGCCCCAAAACTCTTCAAACCACAATCAAGACCGTAGCCCAATCAGCCTCGATCAAGGCTTGGGTCAGGACTAAGGCGCTGAATCCACTCCTCAACTGCATGACCGTGGCCCATGACTAGCCCACTGCAACAAACCTCGCCCACTTTGTGGCCCAACCTTGAGGGTTACGAAATTACTGAGCAACTTTACTCAGGATCTCGCACAGCCGTTTACCGGGCAATTCAGACGGATATAGGGCGATCGGTCGTCATCAAAATTCTTTGCCATGAGTATCCCAGCTTTAACGAGCTGACACAATTTCGCAATCAATATAGCATCGCTAAGTCTTTGAACATTACGGGTATTGTACATCCCTATAGTTTAGAAGCCTATGGCAACAGTTATGCCCTAGTGATGGAAGATTTTAGTGCTATCTCCCTAGAAAATTACCGAAAACAATACTCGATTTCATTAACTGATTTTCTGTTGATTGCCTTACAGGTATCCGAAATTCTCCATAACTTACACCAAAGCCGCGTTATTCATCGAGATATCAAGCCCGCCAATATTTTGATTCAACCCAGCACCAAAGCAATCAAGATCATTGACTTTAGTATTGCTTCCGTGCTGCCCAAGGAAACTCAGGAAATTCAGAACCCTAATCTTCTTGAGGGAACCATTGCCTATTTAGCCCCTGAACAAACCGGCCGCATGAATCGCGGCATTGATTATCGCACGGACTTTTATGCCCTTGGAGTCACCTTTTATCAATTGTTGAGTGGTCGGCTCCCCTTTGAAGCAGCGGATCCCCTCAAACTCATTCACTGTCACATTGCCAAAACACCCACAGCGCTTGACCAGGTGAATCCTGCGATTCCTTCCATGGTGGCAGCCATTGTCTCTAAATTAATGGCAAAAAATGCAGAACATCGCTATCAAACCGCGAAAGGGTTAAAGCATGACCTGGAGGAATGTTGGACACAGTGGGAGGCCGCTCAACAAATTCAGCCTTTTGAGTTGGGAACTCGAGATTTAAGCGATCGATTCCTGATTTCTGACAAACTCTACGGGCGCGATCGGGAAGTTGCTCGTTTATTAGCAGCCTTTGAACGCGTTGCCCAAGGAAGCACAGAATTGATGCTGGTGGCGGGATTTTCCGGGATTGGCAAAACCGCCGTCATTCATGAAATTCACAAGCCTATCACTCGCCAGAAAGGCTATTTCATTAAGGGGAAATTTGATCAATTCAATCGCAATGTTCCTCTCTCGGCTTTTGTGCAAGCTTTCCGCGATTTAATGAGCTATTTGCTTTCTGAGCCAGATAGTCAATTAAACCAATGGCGAACCAAAATTTTGCAAGCCTTGGGAGAAAGTGGACAAGTTTTGGTTGAAGTCATTCCCGAGCTGGAGACCATCATTGGGTCTCAGCCAGCCGTGCCCGAACTATCAGGAACAGCCGCCCAAAATCGATTTAATTTTCTGTTTCAGAAATTTATTCAGGTTTTCACAAGGCCCGATCATCCCTTGGTCATTTTTTTAGATGACTTACAGTGGGCAGATTTAGCTTCTTTGCAACTTTTGAAGGTTTTGATGGGGGATAGTGCCCACTTACTCATGTTGGGAGCCTATCGCGATAATGAGGTTTCGCCCATTCACCCCCTCATGGTTACCCTAGAGGAATTGATTAAAGAAAAAGCGATTGTTAACACCATTACCCTATATCCACTGAGTCTAGAACATACCAATGATTTAGTGGCTGATACGTTGCGTTGCCCGCCCGATCGAGCCTTGCCCCTAACCGAGTCAATTAATCGGAAAACCCAGGGAAACCCTTTTTTCACAACACAATTTCTAAAGTCGCTCCACGAGGAAGGCTGGATTACATTCAACCGAGAAGCCTGCTATTGGGAATGTGATATTTCCAGCATCTACACCCTAACCACGACTGATGATGTGGTGGAGTTTATGGCGGCGCGGCTTCAAAAGCTGCCTGAGTCCACGCGATCGGTCTTAAAGCTAGCGGCTTGTTTGGGTAACCAATTTGACTTAACAACCCTCTCGATTATTGCTCAACAATCTGCCGCAGAAACAGCCAATGCCCTTTGGAAGTCGTTGCAAGAGGGCTTGGTTTTACCCAACAGTCAGGTCTATAAATTTTTCCAGCCGGAGGTACTGACCCCAGCCGATCGGGAGGTGCAGGAACCGCAGGTTAATCCAACCTATCGTTTTTTACACGATCGCGTCCAACAGGCCGCCTATTCCCTGATTGATCCGGCTCAGAAACCCATGACCCATCTGATGATTGGTCAACTTTTGCAGACTCAGCTCTCTGGTTCAGAGTTAGAAAATCGACGATTTGATATTATTAACCACCTAAATTTAGGCCAAGACTTACTCACCACCGATACAGAACGGTTTTCCTTGGCTCAAAGTAATTTGGAAGCTGCCCAAAAAGCCAAAATGGCAACGGCCTATGCGGCTGCTAGCAACTTTGTTAATACGGGGTTATCACTCCTATCCAATGATCGTTGGCAGAAACAATACCACCTGAGTTTGGAGCTACATATCTTAGCGGCCGAGGTGGCATGCCTCATGGGCGACATTGCCGAGATGGACAATCATTGTCAGCAGGTTTTAACGGCAGCTCAAAATCCATTAGACAAGGTAGAAATCTACAAAATTCAAATTAATGCCCTCGCCACTCGCAACCAAATGTCAGAGGCGATCGCGATCGGGACTGGTGCACTTTCAGAATTGGGTGTGGAGTTTCCAACTCAAACCAGCTCAACCATCAATCATCAAGTGCTTGAATCGTTAGCTCAGCAACTTGAAGATTATGTCATTGAAAATTTAGGCCAGCTTTCTCCTATGACTAATCCTCGCATCGTAGCAGCGATGAAGTTAATGGCGATGCTGTTCACACCAATTTATATGGTAAAAGCAGAGCTATTTCCATTGATTTGTGCGCGGATGGTGAGTCTGTCTTTGGAATTTGGAAATAGCTCTGTTTCCATGATTGGCTATATCGGCTATGGTTTAATTTTGACCAATTTTTACAATGAATTTGAAAAGGGATATAAATTTGGCAAAGTGTCCTTAGAGTTACTTGATCACTTCAGTTCCCGTGAACATCGAACTATGACACTCTTATTTTTCAGTATTTTTATTCAACATCGTCATAATTCTTTGCGATCAACCATCCCTATGCTCAAAGAAGGCTATCTTTTGGGAATGGAAACTGGTAATTTACTCTATGCTAGTTATAACATCAACAATTACTTTTATAGTCAGTTTTTTTCTGGTTCTTGCTTAACCGATATAGAACCAGAACTCGGCCAATACTGCGCGGTCTTGAACCAAATGCAGCAAGAAAACCCTGTGAGCTATCTTTACATGCAACAACAGGCAATTCAAAGCTTAATAATCAGCACCGATTATCCTGACCGACTCGTTGGCGAGAACTATGATGAGCTTGTGACGTTCCCAAAGTATGTTCAAAAAAATGAATTACTCGGACTGGCATGGGCTTATATTCATAAATTAATTTTGGCTTATCTTTTTGGCTATTATAAACGCGCCCTTGAATATATTAATTCAGGCTCTGCTTACTTGAGTACTATTGCAGGGTTTATCCATATTCCAGTTTTCCATTTCTATGCAGGGCTAACCTACTTCCGGGCTGCCATTACTCAGGCTAGCCTAGGGCAATCGCGGGCCTTATCTCTCGGAGAACAGCAGCAAACTGCCTTAGCCACTTGGGCCAATCAATCGCCAATTAACCATCAACATAAGGTGGATTTGTTAGAAGCAGAAAAGTGCCGCGTGCTGGAAAAGTTTTACGAAGCCGGTATTTTGTACGATCGCGCCATCGATGGAGCCAAGGCACAGGGATTTTTACAGGAAGAAGCTTTAGCGAATGAACTGGCTGCCAAGTTCTATTTAGATTGGAACAAGGAAAAATTCGCTGCCAGCTATATGCAAGAAGCCTATTACTGCTATGCCCGATGGGGTGCAAAGGCGAAGGTCAGTGAAATCGAACAGCATTATCCCAAATTGCTGGCTCCTATTCTTGAGTCAACTTCCGAGAAATTGAATCCTCTGGAAACATTTGTTTCTATTGCGACAGCAACCTATAGCTCCACTGCCACACAAAATTCCAGCAGTAATAATCTCAATGTCATGCTCGACTTGGTAGCTATCATTCGAGCATCTCAAAGTATCGCTAGCACCATTCAACTAGAGGAGCTACTGCAACAATTAACGCAAATTATTTTGCAATATTCCGGCGGTGACCAATGCGTTTTGATGGTTCCTGATCATGATGGTGAATGGTTAGTGCGGGCGATCGCCTCCACGGAAACGACCAAGCTTTGCACCATCCCTCTTCAGAATGAAAATTCCCTACCTTTACCCCTAATTCAATGGGTGAAAAATACCAAAGAATCGGTGGTGATCAATGAAGGTCAAACCCATTTGCCGATCGGGGATGCTTTTCTTGATCGCCCGATGCCCCAAAGCGTGTTGTGCTTACCAATCCTCAACCAAGCGCAATTGGTGGGCATTTTGTATCTCAGTAACCAAGCTGCGAAAAATGTATTTACAAGCGATCGGCTCTTGGTTCTGAATTTTCTTTGTGCCCAAGCAGCGATTTCACTGGAAAATGCTCGGCTCTATCAGCAAGCACGCACCTATGCTCAACAGCTTGAACAATCTCAACTACAAATTGTTCAAAGCGAAAAAATGGCATCTTTGGGAAACTTGGTGGCAGGAGTTGCCCATGAAATCAATAACCCAATCGGCTTTTTAAATGGCAGCATTCAAAATTTGCAAGATTCTTTTCAGGATCTCATTGGTCATTTAGAACTCTATCAACAACATTATCCCAACCCTGAACCCAGCATCACGGAAAATGCAGAAGAGATTGATTTAGACTTTCTGAGTGAAGATTTGCCAACCTTGTTGAAATCGATGCAATTGGCAACCGATCGCATTAAAGGTATTAGCAATAGTCTGCGCACCTTTTCACGGGCAGATACTGAATATAAAGTCCAAGCCAATTTACATGAAGGAATCGACAGCACATTATTGATTCTGAAATATCGACTAAAAGCCAATGAGCATCGCCCCGCTATTGAAGTCATTCAAGACTATGGGGACATTCCGGCAATCGATTGCTTTCCGGGACAGCTTAATCAAGTGTTTATGAATCTTTTGGCCAACGCGATCGACATGTTCGATGAGCTAGCGCAAGGGCAAGCATTCGAGGCGCTAGCGGCCCATCCGCAAACCATTACGATTGGCACTCGACGGGTGGATGATCACGTGCAAGTGACCATTCAAGACAATGGCAAGGGCATGAACGAGGAATTGCAATCCAAGATTTTTGATCCCACTTTCACTACCAAGGCCGTTGGCAAAGGCACAGGGTTGGGCTTGGCGATCGCTCGCCAAATTGTGGTGGAAAAACATGGCGGTAGCTTAATGGTGCGATCGGAGTTGGGCCAGGGGTCTCAGTTTCTGATGAGTTTGCCCATTCACGGATCTTGAGCAGCTTGCGAAATGGTTGGAGATTTCGATCACAGACTGCCTGAAATTAATAACCTGGAGCTAATAGCCTAGAACCAATAACCTGGAACCAATAATCCGAAATTAATAACCTAGGCTCCATAGCCTGAAATTCAATGCCGATCAGCGAGCAACAATCAGAAACAGGGATCAGCAACAGAGATCAGAACATGAGTGATTACAATTTTGTCGATGGGTTGCGCGATCGCCGTCGCCGGTTAAGCGATCGGGTGTCGTTTCCGGTGGCCCTGTGGTCTGGGCAAGGGGCGGCGCGAAATTTTCCCGCCAATCGCTATCCTTTTCGGGCCAGTAGTCATTTTCTATATTTTGCGGGTCTGTCCCTCGAGCGGGCCGTGCTGCTGATCCTGGACGGGCGCTCCATCCTGTTTTGGGATCAGCCCACGGTTGATGATGCGTTGTGGCACGGGCCGGAACCCTCGCGGGCGGAATTGGCGGCCCAAATGGGGGTGGAGGATGCCTATCCCCTGGCGGAGCTGGCGAGCTATTTGGGCGATCGGGTGACGGAGGTAGCCACCATTGCGGTGCAGTCGCCTGCGGCTCGGGCCGATCAGGAAACATTGCTGGGGCGATCGCTCCCCCAACCGGCCCAGGCGAACGGCCTCGATGGGGCCCTGGTGGATGCGATCGTGGCGGTGCGATCGACCCAGGATCCGATGGCCCTAGGGGAGTTGCGGCGATCGGCGGCGATCGCGGTGGCGGCCCACCGGGCCGGCCTCGCGGCCACTCGCCAAGCCCCCACGGAAGCGGCCGTGCGGGCGGCGATCGAAGCCACTTTGATCGCCCAGGAGGCTTGCCCCGCCTACAACAGCATTGTCACTACCCGGGGCGAAGTGCTCCACAATGAGCGCTACCACCACCCCCTCACGCCGGGAGATTTGTTGTTGGTGGATGCGGGGGCTGAGGTGGCCAGCGGCTGGGCTTCCGACATTACCCGCACCTGGCCCGTATCGGGGCAGTTTTCCGCCACGCAGCGGGCAATTTATGAGGTGGTGTTGGCGGCCCATGATGCGGCGGTGGCGGCGGTGCGGCCGGGGGTGGAATACCGCGACATCCACCACAAGGCGGCTTGGGTGTTGGTGGAAGGCCTGGTGGACTTGGGCATTTTGCGGGGGCAACCGGCGCAGTTGGTCGATCGGGATGCCCATACGCTGTTTTTTCCCCATGGTGTGGGCCACCTGTTGGGGCTGGATGTGCATGACATGGAGGATCTGGGCGATCGCGCGGGTTATGCGCCCGATCGCCAACGCAGTGAGCGGTTTGGCTGGTGTTTCCTGCGGCTCGATCGCCCCCTGGAGGTGGGCATGGTGGTGACGATCGAACCCGGTTTTTATCAAGTGCCGGGCCTGCTGCAAGACCCCGCTCGGCGCGATCGCTATGACGACTGTGTTGATTGGGAACGGTTGGCCCAATTTGCCGATGTGCGCGGTATTCGGATTGAGGATGACGTGTTGGTCACGGCGACAGGGCCGGAGGTGCTCACGGCCGATTTGCCCACGGATCCCGACCAAATTTGCGCGCTGATCACTGGTGCTTAGCGGGTTCAAAAGTCAGCCTCAAGTCTGGCTCCTGGACTGAAACGCCCGTCAGTCCAGGAGCCAGCCCCTAGCTAGACAGCAACAGAGACGGCATCGATCGCCCGCCACCATTGGGCAGCATGGGCGGCATGGGTCGATCGCCCAAATTGCCCCGAATCAGAAATCGATCGGGCAAATCCGCCGCCGATTCTGCCTCCTCCAACGCAGGCGGCGCAGGGGGCAACTCCACCACAAAGGTCGTGCCCTGATTGGGTTCCGACTCAAACCAAAGCCGCCCCCCATGCTGCTCCACAATGGTTTGATAGGCGATCGACAGGCCCAACCCCGTCCCCTGCCCGATCGGCTTCGTACTAAAGAAAGGATCCAAAATGCGATCGTGCACCGCTTCCGGAATGCCGAGGGCATTGTCTCGAATCCGAATCACCGCCCGCCCGCTAGCTGGATCCAGGGCCGTGACCAGCCAGATAGTAGGGCGTTCCTCCTTGGCTAACCATGGGGGCGACTCGATCGCCACCGTCAAAGCATCGATCGCATTTTCAATCAGCGCCGCCAACGCCTGATTCAGCGGGCCCGGATAGCAAGTGATGGCCGGCAGTGCTCCCCACTCATGAATGAGCTGAATCGAATGGAGTTGATCACCGCTGCGCAAGGCATTCAGCCGCCCTTGAAACAACACCAAGGCACTATCCAAACTCTCGTTGAGGTTAATGCTCTTGACAATCGCCTCATCCAACCGCGAGAAAGCCCGCAGCGATCGAACAATCTTTTGGATTCGCTCCACGCCCGATCGCATTGATTGCAACATTCGTGGCCAATCCTCAGCAATGTAAGCAGGATCCACCTCTTCCACCAACGCTTCCACCTCGGCCGCAGGAGCCATCCCCGATCGCGCCCACTCCGCTTGGTAGACATTCACCAAATTCAACAAATCCTGGATATAGTGCCCCGCGTGGGCCAAATTGCCCGCAATGAAGGCCACCGGATTGTTCACCTCATGGGCCACCCCCGCCACCAACTGTTCCAGCCCCGCCAACCGTTCCGCCTGCACCAACTGGGCCTGCTGCCACTTCAGGGCCTGCAACGCCGCCTCCAACTGAGCCGCCTTATCCGCGAGCTTGTCCTCCGCTGCCTGTCGCCGCCGAATTTCCGCTTGGGCCTGTTCGTACAGTTCCGCCTGCAACACGGCCACGGCCAACTGATGGGACAACCGCTCCAACAAATGAATTTCGTTCGGATGCCACTGGCGCGGACTATGGCAGTGGTGAGCAATTAACAGACCCCAGAGCCGGCCATGGTCAGAGATGGGCAACACCAAATTAGCCCGCACTTGGAACCGACGCAGCAAATTGCGATGGCACTCGCTCAGGGGAGCCGTTTCAATGTCGCTGATGGCGCTAATGCGTCCCTGTTGGTAATCCTGGGCGCGGCTGACCTGAAAACAGGTGTCCTCGATCGTCACATCCAACGACGCATCCCAGCCCTCGCCCACGGACTCGGCCACCACAATGCCGCTCCAGTCGGGGTTAAAGCGATAGACCACCACCCGATCGGTCTGCAGCAGTTGGCGCACCTCATTCACCGCCGTGCTCAACACCGCCGTCAAGTCCAGGTCTTGGCGAATGCGTTGGGTCACGCCGCTCAGGAGTTGTTCCTCTTGCAATTGCCGATTTTGGCGCTTGCGGGCTTCCACCGCTTCAGTCACATCCGTTTGCACGCCGATGTAGTGGGTCAAATGGCCCGCCGCATCATGCACGGGGCCGATCGAAAGGCGATTCCAAAAGGGCCGGCCATCCTTGCGGTAATTGAGCAACACCACCTCGCAGGCCTCGCCCCGGCGAATGGCCTGGCTGAGTTGCTCCACCGCCACCGGATCCGTGTCAGGCCCCTGCATAAACCGACAGTTACGCCCCAGCACCTCTTCCCGGCGGTAGCCTGTCATGGTCTCGAAGGCTTCGTTGCAATAGATCAGGGGGCGATCGGGCCGGCTCATATCGGCGATCGCAATGCCACAACTGGCCGAAGCCATCGCCCGTTCATACAACTCCAGGGTCACCGGCAATAACCCTGGACTCGCTTGATTTTCCATAAGCCTCCAAGCTTCAGGATCTGACTCGTCCTCTGATTGGTTTGTGGTTTGCCATCCGGCCAAACATTCAGAACCATTCAACAGCGCCGTTGAATCTTCAGACACCCTCTCGGATGACTGGGCATTCATGGTGTTTTCCGCCGCACCCTGCAACGACAAACAGCGTTCAAGGTCAATCCCTGGTGATCCCGAATCCTTCATTGTTCCGGGTCAGTCCATGGTGATCAAGAGCTTGGTTAAAAAATTTCTCGATTCACCCAATTCAAATGCTGTTGATTAGGATTGGTTTTCACAGAATTTTATTTCCCTAATCTCATTCTAGAAGTGATTTCAGGAAATGATTGGGTCGGCGGCGGCTACCGGCCACGGAGCGATGGGAGCGATGGGAGCTATGGGAGCATTACAGGAGAATTGTGGGGCGTTGCGGGAGCATTGCGAGAACGTGGTGGGAATGTTGCGGGAACGTTGATCGATCGCACGAGACAGACCAAGGCAGACGGATTATTGTTGGCTGTTATTGTGGTTTTCGATTGATGTTGTGGTGTCTGGTGGCGATTCATGCCTAACCTGTTTTGGCCTCGGAAATGGACAAGGGCGATCGCTCCGGCTCGATCGCCCCAGTTGCGTCAGTCGTTAGGGGCGATCGGGCTGGTGGCCAGCTTGCTGGTGGGGGGCTGTGGCGGCGGCGCATCCACCAACTCCGCCAACCGTCC
Organism: Limnothrix sp. CMB-01; assembly: GCF_055193175.1. Lineage (NCBI taxonomy): Bacteria > Bacillati > Cyanobacteriota > Cyanophyceae > Pseudanabaenales > Pseudanabaenaceae > Limnothrix > Limnothrix sp. CMB-01. Next base: position 3,349,371 of record NZ_CM143720.1, on the reverse strand, counting down.
CAGCGCCAGCGGCCCGGCGGATAAAACCCTGAAGTTGCTCTATTGGCAAGCCCCCACCATTTTGAATCCCCACCTGGCCACGGGAAATAAGGATTTTGACGGGGCGCGCGTGGTCTATGAACCCCTCGCCAGCTACGACAAAACGGGCAAATTGGTTTTGTTTTTGGCGGCAGAAGAACCCACCCTGGCCAACGGTGGCGTGGCCAAGGACGGGCGATCGGTCACTTGGAAACTAAAATCCGGCGTGAAGTGGGCCGATGGCAAACCCTTCACCGCTGAGGATGTGGTCTTTACCTATGAGTTTTTGAGCGATCCTAAAACCGGCGCAGCCACCCTCACGGACTACGCCATGGTGAAGTCGGTGCGGGCGATCGATCCGCAAACGGTGCGGATTGAATTCACAGCGCCCACGGCCAGTTGGTCTCAGCCCTTCACTGGCTACAACGGCATGATTTTGCCCAAACACATTTTTCAGGACTATGTGGGAGCCAGGGCCAAGGAAGCACCGGCCAACCTGAAGCCGATCGGGACAGGCCCCTATCAAGTGGAGTCCTTTAAGCCGGGTGATTCGATCGTCTACAAACCGAACCCCAACTACCGCGATCGGGCCAGCCTCGCCTTCGAGCAGGTGGAAATTAAAGGCGGCGGCGATGCCACCTCGGCCGCCCGGGCCGTGCTGCAAACCGGCGATGCCGACTATGCCTACAATCCGCAGGTGGAAGCGCCGATTTTGAGGCAACTGGAAAGCGGCGGCAAGGGCAAACTGCTGGCCGTGACCGGGGCCCAATCGGAACGGATTCACTTTAACTTCACTGACCCCAACCGGGCCACTGCCGACGGGGAGCGATCGAGCGTGCAGTTTCCCCACCCCTTCTTCACGGATAAAACCGTGCGCCAGGCCTTTGCCCTCGCGGTCGATCGCGCCACCATCGCCCAGCAGCTCTATGGCCCCACCGGCAATCCCACAGCCAATCTGATCATCGCTCCCCAGCAGTTTGCCTCACCCAACAACCAAGTGGAATTCAACCTGCAAAAAGCAGCCCAACTGTTGGATCAAGCGGGTTGGAAAGACACCAACGGCAACCAAATTCGCGACAAAAACGGCGTGGAAATGCGGGTGCTGTTTGTCACTTCGGTGAATCCCCTGCGCCAGAAAACCCAGGAGATTGTGAAGCAAGCTTGGGAGTCGATCGGGATTGGCGTGGAACTGAAGTCCGTGGATGCCGGAGCCTTCTTCTCCGGCGACCCGGCCAACGCCGACACCGTAAACCGCTTCCAAGCCGATTTGCAGCTCTACACCACCGGCAACACCTCCCCGGATCCCAGCGCACACCTGAAATGGTGGACTTGCGCCGAAATTGCCAGCAAAGCCAACGACTGGAACCGGAATAACTACACCCGCTATTGCAACTCAGCCTATGACCAAGCTTGGGCCAAAGCCGACCAGGAATTGGATCCGATCAAACGGCAGGCGGCCATGATTGCCCTCAATGACCAACTGATTCAGGATGTGGCCCTGATTCCCCTCATTGCCCGGGCCAAAGTGGGAGCCGTCAGCGATCGATTGCAGGGCGTGGATCTCACCCCTTGGGACAGCGACACCTGGAACATCGCCACCTGGAAGCGTCCCTAACCCTCCATCCATCAATCGGGTTCAGCAACCGCCGAGTTTCTCGCCCTTGCGTTAACGGGGGCCCTTCATGGTATGGTTATTGCGACCTGGACCCGCGCAATCCCAACGCCCGAACCGTGTCAGAGCCGGAAGGCAGCAGCACTAAGGGATGCTTGAGATAGGCGCGGTCTCCGGGTCTCTTTTTTTGTTGATTGCTTTTGCTGATTGCTTTTGCGAATTGCTTCTGTTTATTGCTTCTACTTATTTTTTGTTCGTATTCAATCTTGTAAAGTACCCCGAGCGATCGCGGGATTGATCGCCGGATATATCTCGGGATAGATCTCGGGACGCATTGCGGGATAAGTCGCGGGACACATCACGGGACACATCGCGGGATACATAAATCAACGGGCGAATTTCCTGAGTTGTTGATGAATCCAACAACCACAGACCTGAATTGCATAGGATTGAAGTATTCAGCCTGTTGAACTGAAACCGAGACAGTCCTAGCGAAGGCTGAGGTACTGGTTTTGGCAGCCGATCGATCGGGAACGTCTCAGCGGCAGCCCAGTTCAATCACCAGGGTCAGGGCGCGGGGATTCGCGATCGCACAGCCACTAGGAGCGTAATTAACAATGATGGAGCGGCATCATGGGGCCAGGCAGGCGGCCCAACAGGCCTTCTTAGAGGCCCTCGAACGCCTACGGGAAAATCTGACCGATCCTGAAGATGCGGCCGCCCTTGACACGGTGGAACCCAAAGCAGCCCCCAGCCCCCAGGCCGCAACCGAAACCGCACCTCCCGCCAACCAGGAAATTACCCTGGAGGATTTGGAAGCAGCGATCGAGGACATTGAGCGCTATATGGGCAGCCAGTACCCACAGGACGAAGACCCCCAGGCTCCCGTAAATCCTGAAGATCCCGAAAATTCAGAGAATTCTGCAAGCTCTGAAAATTCCAAGGCGGCACAGGGTGAGGCAAGCAACCCCGATCGCCCCTTGGATCAAGGGATGGAACCAGCGGCCGAAACACCCGATCTGGCAGACTCAAACGCGCTATGGGCAGAAATTCTGTTGGGACTGGAGCAAAAGACCGCTCCTCCGCCACCGCCTGCACCCCACGATCGGCGGCGCTCAGGGGAAACCCGTTGAGTGGTTCCCTCAACGATTGGTGAGCCGTTAGCCGCGCCGCCCTTCTGCGATGCCCTCGATCGCCTCAAAGTAGTCTGCGGCCTCTTGCCACACTTCCCGAAATGACATGGCTCCCGATCGCTCGTTGGGCGACACCAGATGTTCCCATTCGGCAATGTAGCTGGTCACTAAATCCACCATCGGTTCACTGATGCTGCTGGTGGGCATTCCCGCTCCGGCAAACCGATAGACCTGATCGGTGGAAAAAGATTGCAGTTGAAACCCTCCCGGCTGGGTGATGGCTTGGTAGGGGCCAATTTGCACGGACGTTTGCGGGGACGGGGTGGGCTGTTCGATCAGCATGGTTCCAAGCAATGGGGAATTGGGGGGCAATGGGAGGCGATCGGCTTGGGCATCGATCTCATTGGATTTCAATCAATCCATTCAGGCCAAGCAAACTAAGTAAGTCGGGACGATTAATCGAGATCAAGCCAACGCGATCGACCCAAAGCAATCCAGATCAATTCAGGGCGATCGATCCAGAGCGATCGGGCGATCGCGGCCCTAAACCCTGGCCGCAGCCGGGTTGCCGACATTGCTTGCTTGACGCATTTGTCGATCCTCCGGGTAATCCTTGTCGGGAATTGGGACGTAGGAACGAACAATTTTGCGGAATTCATCCCCTTCGATCATTTCTTCGTCGAGCAGTTGATCAACCAATCGATCGACCAGTTCTCGATGCTCACGGAGGATCTGACAGGCCTTTTCGTAGCAGTTGACGGCAATTTCCCGCACGGCGCGATCGATTTTGGCGGCCACCTCTTCGGAATATTCCGGCTGCGACATCCAACCTCGTCCCAAAAACACCTCGCCCGATTGGCTTTCCAGGGCCAAAGTCCCCAAATCAGACATGCCATAGCGAGTGACCATTTCGCGGGCCAAGGTGCTGACCACCTTCAGATCGTTGCTGGCTCCGACGGTGATTTCGGAATCGCCAAACACTTCCTGCTCGGCCGCCCGTCCCCCCAGGGTCATCACAATTCGATCGAGAATCCAAGCACGGGTATAGAGACCGCTATCCACCATTTCTTCATTGAAAACCTGTTGGGCAAACCCACCAATGCCGCCCGATCGGGGAACGATCGTCACCTTATTCAACGGGTCAGAATGCTTCAGCAGCGTCATCAACAGGGCGTGGCCCACCTCGTGATAGGCAATCAAGCGTTTTTTCTTGCTATCCAACAGGGGAGCCAACTTCAGGCCAATGGTGATCCGGTCGATCGCGTCGTCAATTTCCTCCAGGCTGATGGCCGGCTTCCGTCGCCGGGCCGTCAAAATCGCCGCCTCGTTGAGCAAATTCGCCAAATCGGCCCCCGCAAAACCGGGAGTGCGCCGGGCGATCGCCTCGATCGAAACCCCTTCTTCAACCTTCTTGGTACGAGCATGGACTTGCAAAATCGCCAGCCGACCCGTGTAACTGGGTAAATCAACGGTAATTTGGCGATCAAACCGGCCTGGCCGCATCAAGGCCGAGTCCAGCACATCGGGGCGGTTCGTGGCGGCAATAATAATCACCCCGGAGTTGCCCTCAAACCCATCCATCTCGGTCAGCAGTTGGTTGAGGGTTTGTTCCCGTTCATCGTTGCCGCCGCCAATACCCGCGCCCCGTTGGCGACCCACCGCATCAATTTCATCAATAAATACAATGCAAGGGGCGCTCTCCTTTGCCTTGCGGAACAGGTCCCGCACCCGAGACGCACCCACCCCCACGAACATTTCCACAAATTCCGAACCGGACATGCTGAAGAAAGGCACGCCCGCTTCTCCGGCGATCGCCTTGGCCAAAAGGGTTTTGCCCGTTCCCGGCGGCCCCACCAACAACACCCCGCGCGGAATCTTGGCCCCCACGGCCGTAAAGCGTTCCGGCTGCTTCAGGAAAGTCACCACTTCCTGTAGCTCCTCCTTGGCTTCCTCCACCCCGGCCACATCATCAAAGGTCACGCCGGTTTTGGCTTCCATCTGAAACTTGGCACGGGATTTGCCAAAGTTCATGGCCTGGCCCGAAGCGTTGGCCGTGCGGCGCACAATGTTCACCAGTAGGGCAATCACCAACCCCACAAACAGCAAATTGGCAATGAGACTGAGGGCTGCGGTGCGATCGACCGACTCTTGCACCGAGAGTTCCACCCCCTTCGCCCGGGCAATTTCGATCAATTCCGGGTTGCGCTCAAACAGGGTCACTTCGTAGGGCGAGCTGGCGCGACCATTTTGATCCAAAAAGACCCGGGCCAGTTGTTCTGCGGGAAACAGATCAATCCGCTTGACCTGACCCGCCTCCAACTTCTCCATCAGGTCGCCGTAGGTGAGGGTGCGGCCGCGGCGCTGGTTGGCAGGTTGGCTGGCGGATGAGCTGCCGGATTGGCCAGCCGTGGAAGTCGCTTCCGAAGAAGAGCGATCGTTATGTTGGCCTTGGGCCAGTTGACCTTGGGCTAAGGCGGGCGCGGTCACCGTCAACAGGTTAAACAGCAGCAGGGCCGAGGCGATCGCCCGTCGCCGACGATGGCGCGATCGGGTGGGTAGGATCCATGAACCGGGATGCCCCCCACCGGTTCGATCGGCCTGCGATCGGTTGGCGGTGTGGTGCGATGATTCCGAGGGAGATCCCATTCCAAAAAAGCGCATCATGCTGAAAGCTGCTGGCGGTGTGGACTGTTTCTAGTCTAGCTTGCTCCGTCTAGGCCCTTGGCGGTTTGCACAGCCCGGTTCGATCTCTGGGTCATTGTTTGATCGGTGTCTGATCGGCGTTTGATCGGCGAATCGGGGCAATCTGCGATCGGGGCAAGTGTTCGATCGGGGCAAGTGTTCGCAATCCCCAGGCTTTTAGCGATCGCCCACCCGTTGGTCATCAACGGCCCCAAAAATCGCCTCAGGATGGACATAGTGCTTAAATTCCAGCAAATTGTGGAACGGATCGGCTAAAAATGCCGTGTAATGCTCCAATTGTTCCCCAGGAAACCGACGGCGCGGGGGCTGTTCAAAGGTGAGTTGTTTGGCCTCGGCTCGATCGATTAAGGCTTGCCAGTCGGCCAAGGCCGCAAACACCAACCCAAAATGGCGCGGATAGATCCCCTTTTGCGGTTGGCAGGCCCCAGGACTCACGTGGGCCACAATTTGGTTGCCATAGCAATTCAAAATCAGCGAGTTGGGCCCCTCGCGTCCAGCGGTGCAACCCAACCCGTCAATATAAAAGGCCTTGGTTTGGGCCAGGTCGGCCACCGGAAAGGCTAAGTGAAACAGGGCGATCGCCCGGGGATTTTCGGAACCGAAGGGTTGACCCGTGGGAGTTACTTCCAAATTTGCGGGAGTAGCTACAGCCCCGGTTGCTGAAGCCCCGGTTGCTGAAGTTATCGCTGTTGAAGTGATCATGATGAGAACGGTTTAGAGAAATTGCCAAAGTCAGAGGGAGCCACCATCCACCTGATAGCATGACAGAAGAAGTCTGAAGGAAAAGGCTGCCGTGGATTTCAGCGCGATCGCAACGCCCATTACCCAGCAAGCGACCCAACACCCTTGGCTCACGGCCGCGGTGCTGAACACGCTATTGCTCACCCTAGTGGCGATCGCCCCCAAAAAACTGCTCACGCCGGCCGGCATTGTCCATGCTTGGATTTTGGGTGTGTTGGTGTGGGGTTGCATGGGCTGGCCGGGCTATGCCGTGGTGGGATTTTATTTTTTGGCGGGGTCGGCCGTCACTCGGGTGGGTTTGGCCCGCAAGGAAGCCGCTGGCATTGCCGAGAAACGATCGGGCGCAAGGGGCCCGGAAAACGTTTGGGGATCGGCCCTGGGCGGGGCCCTCTGTGCCGGGGCGATCGGGCTGTTGTCCTTAGCTGCTGACCAGGCGATCGCCCAAACCTGGATCCCCCTTCTCAGTTTGGCCTATGCCGCCAGCTTCAGCGCCAAACTCTCCGACACCTGCGCCAGCGAAATTGGCAAAGCCTATGGCCGGCGCACCTTTTCGGTGATTTCCTTTCAGCCCGTGCCGCCGGGAACCGAAGGAGCCGTCAGCCTGGAAGGAACCTTGGCCGGTTTTGCCGCCTCGATCGCCCAAGCCCTTGTGGCCTGGGGTGTGGGCTTAATTTCTCCCTTCGGAATTTTGGGATGCGCAATCGCCGCATTCCTGGCTACAACAGTGGAAAGTATTGTGGGCGCGACTTGGCAGGAGCAGCAACCGTGGTTAACAAACGAAGTCGTGAACGGTCTGCAAACCCTGCTGGCGGCCCTGCTGGCGATCGCGATCGGGTGGCCGGCGATCAGCCCGATCAGCCCCTAGACTCGCCCGCCAACCCCAACTCCCGCAGCCTTGGGGCCACGGCCCAAACCGCGATCGAAAAGCATTGGGCCAAGGCCGGTCGCCACGAAGCCGCCGTCCTCAAAGACCAGAATCCTGAAGAGCTACACCAAATGCGCGTGGCCCTGCGACGGCTGCGATCGGCCATTGTGGGTTTTGCCGTGGCCATTGACCTGCCCAAACGAGCCAGCGAGCGGGCCGTGGGGCAAGTGGCCAGAATTTTGGGAGAACTGCGCGATTTGGACGTAATGGACGAAGCCTTGCGCGATCGCTACCTGCAAAACCTGCCCCCGGAAGAACAGCCCCTTTTGCAAACGGTTCGCGAAGAGCTGGCCGGCCAACGCCAAAAAGCCTTCGGTCGCGTCAGCAAAACCCTGCAAAAACGCGAATGGCCGGCCATCAACACAGCTCTGGGGCGTTGGATTGCCCAACCGCGCTTGCGACCCGCCGCCGATTGGCCCGCCGTGGTGGTGGTTCCCGATTTGCTGTTGCCCATTTTGTCCCACTGGTTAATGCATCCCGGCTGGTTGGCGCAAACCGAAGGGCGATCGGTCACGGATCTTTCGCTGTTGGAGTGGGCGGTGATCCATGACCTGCGCAAGGTGGCCAAGCGGGTGCGCTACCAAATGGCCCTTTTTACCGATTTCTATGGCAGTGACTACGAGCAATTGCTCGACACCATTGGCGATATCCAAACCGTGTTGGGCGATTTGCAAGATATCGCTGTGCTGGAAAACTTTTTGGTGAAAACGATCGGGATTCAGTGGGCCACCGATGCGCCCGTTTGGGCTGGCTTGCTGGAACAACAGCGCGATCGAGCCTGGGAAAACTGGCTGCAGCTCCAGGAGCAGTTCGATCGCCCCAATCAACGGGAACGGATCCGAGACGTGGTAAATCGCCCCCGCCTCAACTCCTAACCATTGGCTGACTGCCTTAGTCGTTTCAAGCCTTACAAGGAATTGATCCCTTAAGCTGTGCCATCCTCGCCCAGACCATACCAACCTTGGAGATAGGTTTGCAGCATGGTGGCGGCCGTTGTGCGGCTGGGGGCCCGATCGGGCACAGACCACCACCCCCAGGCGCGATCGGGCGATCGCCAAAAAGCCTGATGGGACAAGGGTGGATCAGCCCAAAACTGCGCCCGCCCGGGCCCCAACCAAGCGGAACTGCGGTGCGTCCATTGATCGTGGCTGAACCGATAAATCGGCAGTCCCCCCGGCAGCGCCACCCCCCAACCATCCCAGGCAAACACCGCCCGCACTCGCCCACCGCGCCGCTGCCAAGCCTGGGCGGCTCCCAAGGCTGCCACCACGCCCGCACTGAAGCCAATTAGCCCGATCGCCCGTTGGGGATCGATCGCCCGCAGCGCCTCCAGCACCCGATCGCCCTGATAGGTGGCCTCCCAAATCACCAAGGGCTGGGGCCAGGCGGATTTCCAGGTGGCTGCTAAAAACTGTTCCGTCGCCGATCGATCCGCAAAGCCGGGACAAATGCAACAAATCGGCATGGCGGCCTGGGTGCGTTGGGGCTGAGGTCTGGGCGCTTGAGCCTCGCAAGTCAGTGGAGCGTCATTTTGAGGGCCATGGAGTTGAAAATCAGGGGCTTGATCCACCCCATTGCAACAATTGCCAGCGCTCCAAGCATTTGCATACTTATTTGAATTTTCCATGGAGATTGTTATCCCATTTCCCATTAATGTTTGCGTTTAATGATCAAGCATTACAAAAAGACAAGAAATCTGTTCAAGATCTCCAAAGAAACTTGTCTTCTTCTCAAGAATTTCCCTCAACTGGTTCCGATTGACCAACTGAAATCTGATTCCGCTTTCATAATAGAAATGAATCCCCCCACGAGGCATTTGTTGTGGCTGCGTCTTCCCAAAAGTCTGAAGGTCAATCCCCCCTGATGGCAACCCCAATCAGCGCGATCGACCCATCAGAAGTCGAAATCGGGCCCGGCGATGATCGGGTAGCCGTTTTGCTGATGGGCTATGGCGAAGTGGAGTCCTATGCGGATTTTGCCAATTACAACGAACAGGCTTTGAACCTGTTGACTGCCAAGTTTGCTCCGGTTCCCCAGTGGGTTTATCCACCCCTGGCGAAATTATTGGCGGCCTTTGATTTGCATGAGTGGAGTCACCAACATGGTCAATTTATTTCTCCCCACAATGCAATTTTTGAGCGCCAACGATCGGGCATTGAGCAAGCACTCCAACAACGTTGGGGCGATCGAGTCTCGGTGTTTAAGGCGTTTAACTTTTGTCGTCCCCATTTGCCCGAGCAAGTTTTGGCAGAAATTCGCGATCAGGGATTTAGCAAGTTACTGATTTATCCCTTACTGGTAGTGGACTCCATTTTCACCAGTGGGATTGCCATTGAGCAGGTGAACCGGGCCTTGAGTCAGTTAACCGATGGCGACACCCATTGGGTGCGATCGATGCGCTATCTCCCATCGTTTTATGACCAGGCTAGCTATATTCAACTGCTGGCGAAGTTGGTGAGCGAAAAAATTGATCGGGACTGGCGATCGCACTTTTTGCCATCGCAAATTGGGATTGTGCTGCTGAATCATGGTTGTCCCCATGAAGCCAAGGGATTTGTGTCAGGAATTGCCGAAAGCCAAGCCCTGTATGAATCGGTGCGTCGGGAGCTGATCACTCGCTATCCCCTGATTTCGATCGGCTGGCTCAATCACGATACGCCCATGATCGATTGGACACAGCCCAATGCTCAATTGGCTGCTCGCAATTTAATTGAACTGGGAGCCAAGGCAATTTTGATGGCCCCGATCGGGTTTGCCACCGAAAACCATGAAACATTGCTGGATGTGGACCATATTTTCCTAGCGCTCCAGCGTCAATATCCTGAGGTGGTTTATCAACAATTACCCTGCGTGAATGATCACCCTGAGTTTTTGACCATGGCAGCGGATTGGGTTGATTCTCTAATTACGGAGTTATTGGCAGAAACCAGCGCTGTGATTCATTTTGCTGGGTTCGATCGCTCCAGCCTCGATTCCGAGCATCATCACCACCAAAGCCATAGCCATGATCACAATCATGATCATGGGGACAATCACAGTCATGATCATGGTGGCAACCACAGCCATCATCATGGCCATTCCCATGATCACGCTCATCATCAACATTCCCATCATTAAGGTTTCAAATTCAGCGACAGTTGCAGAATTGAAGCGGGATGATTCGGTGTTGGAATTGGCTCGGGGCTGGTGGTTTGGGCTGGGCAATATTGTTTGTAATGACACTGATCGCAATGGGTTCCGGGATTGGGCTCCCAGGCGCGATCGGTTCGTAATCGCTGGGCCAAGTCTGCAATCACCGCCTGGGCTGCGATTAGCCGTTCTTCGGTGACGGGAATTCGCACCGATTCTCCGGGCCGCAAAAAAATGAGGTTGATGTATTTCAACTCTCGTTCCCATTGTTGATTGATGGCGATCGCGTAGAGGCCCACTTGCATTGTGAGCTGATCGAAATCTGGCTCCACAAATTGCCGCGAGGTTTTGTACTCAATTAGCTCAAGGGAATCTAAATCAAACCAATCGAGGCGATCGAGCCGACCCGTGAGGGCAAATTCCAAATCATTGATTTGTAATCGACCTTGAATTTTTGCCTCCGTGGCCAGGGGTTTGAGGAAGCGATCGCTCGGTTCAATCCAGTGATGGAAATAGCGCACCAAAATATCGTAGCCCTCAGCAATTTGGCGCTCCGTGAGGCCAGCGGTTTCCTGAGTCCAGCAAGCATCAATCCAACTGAGTCCTGGTTTTTGGGGATAGCTATAGTCCCAATCGCGGTAAATTCGCGTGAGTGCTCCATGGAGCGATCGCCCCAGGGCCGCGCCTCCAAAACCCGCCGTCGGAATTTTATATTCATAGCGAAATTGATATCGAGCGGGACAGGTTTGGTAGGTGGTTAATTTGGCCGGTGAGAGTCGATAGGACATTTGGCTTCAGAGGGCTTCAGAAAAACCGGGAATTTTTGACCGCAGGATCTATCACAGGATCTACCGCAGAATCTATAGACTAAATAAGAATTGGGAGCCGATGCTTAATTTCGGTTAGATTTGCTTAGATTTAAGGCATAGCTTCAATTTTAAGACCTCCAAAATGGCCATGGGAATGCGAGCGATCGGGTTAATGAGCGGCACCTCCGTTGATGGAATCGATGCGGCATTGGTGGAACTGTCGGGGACGGAAACAGACTTGGAGGTGAAGTTGCTCCGTTCCGAAACCTTTGACTATCCAGCGGCCTTGCGATCGCAAATTTTGGCGGTTTGTGCCGGTGAATCCCTGTCCATGGCGGCCATGGCCCAGTTGGACGACGCGATCGCCCGGGAATTTGCGGCGGCCGCCAAAACAATCCAAACGGCCCAACCGGACTCACAACCCATTCGCTTCATCGGTTCCCACGGACAAACGGTGTTCCATCGCCCACCCCAAACGGCCGACGAACAACCCTTGGGCTACAGCTTGCAGTTGGGTCGCGGCAGCGCGATCGCCCACTGGAGCGGCATCACCACCGTCAGCAACTTTCGGGTGGGCGACTTGGCCATGGGGGGCCAGGGTGCGCCGTTAGTGCCTCGGGTGGATGCTTACCTGTTGGGGGATGAGCAGGAATGTCGCTGTGTGCAAAATATTGGCGGCATTGGCAATGTGACCTATCTCCCGGCTCGGCGGGGGTTTGCCAATTTGACGGCTTGGGAGGGGGCCGTTTGGGGTTGGGACACGGGGCCGGGCAATGTGTTGGTGGATTTGGCGGTGCAACATCTAACGGACGGGGCCCAAACCTTTGATCGCGATGGAGCCTGGGCGGCCCAAGGACAAATTTCAGATCCCCTGGTGGCCCAGTGGCTGGCGGATCCCTTCTTTAGTCAGGAGCCACCCAAGTCCACGGGACGCGAGCACTTTGGCCCGGACTGGTTGGCCCGCAGTCGCCAAGCGGCGATCGCCCTGGGTCTGTCCGATGCCGATTGGTTAGCCAGCCTCACGGAACTGACGGCCCGTTCCATTGCCGACAGTTACCGCAACCACTTGCCCCAACTGCCCGATCGGGTCTTGGTCTGTGGGGGCGGCAGTCGCAATCGCACCCTCTGGGCCCGTTTGCAACAGCATTTGGGATCAATCCCGCTGGAAACCACAGATCAATGGGGACTCTGTGCCAGCAGCAAGGAGGCGATCGCCTTTGCGGTTTTGGGCTACTGGCGACTGCTCGATCGCCCCGGCAACCTGCCCGCCGCCACGGGAGCACGGCAATCCGTACCCCTCGGCGAGGTGTGGCCCGCCCCCAGCGCAGGGTAAACTCGATGACAGGTTCGTAACAAAACATTTCAAATCTGAGTTTTCCCCTGGAGGCCCCACCCTTGGCAACCCCCACCGGATTCGGCAAGCCCAAAGCCCAACCCAAAGCAAAATCGAACGATCGCCGCGCCGCCGCCGCCAGTCAGCTTGATGAGATGCGATCGAAGGGAATGCCGGAATTTGAAGTTTACGTGCGGGTCAAAGACCAGAAACCCTGGTACCCGGTTGGGGCCTTGGCGGTGAACCGCAGCAATCAAATTAACCAGGCTATCTTTGCCAATGAAAATGACCTGCGCCAAGGGGCGTTCCGTCTTTTTCCGCGCCTGAAAAAACAGCAGGGCAATTTGGAATATGGCTATCGGATTAAGGCCTACAAGGACGATCCGATTACCCTTGCGGTTCAACCCACATCGGTGTTGCCTGGGCCACTGCAAGGGGCGATCGACCAAGTGCGGGAAGGTCTGGGCAGTTTGGTCAGTCGGTTCACGGCTCGCCGCTCCTAGATCCTCATTTCCTAGCCTAAGACACAGGTTCAAACCGGCCTCAAGACCTGGGGCGATCGGGCAGTGACCACCACTGGGATCGCCCCCAGGATCGACCATCAACGCAATTTGGCTAAGATGGTGGCCTACAGAAGCATTGGACTCTTTCACCAGGAGAGCGATCGGCATGGCCCAACCCGTTCCGCCCGTCATTTTGGCCCCCGTTGAAGATTTGGATCGCGAACGCCAATGGCTGGAGCAGTCCCTCGCAAACCTCCTCGACTCGGAATATATTCCCGAGGCCGTGAACAGCCAAATTGCCCGCGTAGCTGCCAATGCCTATATCCGTCAACGCATGGAAGGCGAGGATGATATTGATGGCATTGCGATCGCGATTTTGACGGAAATGCAGGGGTTTGACTTTTCCAAGAGCTTTTTCAGTGAATTTGCGATCGCCAATGCGGTGAGTGAGCTACTGCTCGATCGGATGGGCATTGAACCCTGTTGTGGTCGCGGCCGCTTTGATCCGCCGGCCGCTGCTTAGGTGGCTGCTTGGGTATGAATGGGTTGCGACTCGGGCGTTGCTGCCAGCCAGCCGCAACCCTGAGCACCAGTCCACGGAAAAAACCAATCTTTCGATAGGATGGGAAGGCAGAAAGGTAACCGCCAAAGACCGCCCCACCCATGACCGCGAAAGTATTGGTTGAGAAGAAAAAGCTAAAGAATCCGCCCCTTGAGATCCACACCCTGGGCGATCGGGTGCTGCGTCGTCCGGCCAAGCGCGTGGCCAAAGTGGATGCTGAAGTGCGCAAAATCGCTGAAGACATGCTGAAAACCATGTACAGCGCTGACGGCATTGGCCTCGCAGCTCCCCAAGTGGCGATCGACAAGCAAATTATTGTGATTGACATCGAGCCAGACAAGGCCGATGTGGAACCCCTAATTTTGATCAACCCCGTGGTGAAGTCCGCAGGCGGCCCCCTGGAATGCGACCAAGAAGGTTGCCTCAGCATCCCGGGAGTCTATTTGGATGTGGAGCGCCCCACCCAAATTGAAGTGGCCTACAAAGATGAAACGGGCCGCCCGCGCACCCTCAAGGCCGATGGGCTTCTGGCCCGCGCCATTCAGCACGAAATGGATCACCTGAATGGGGTGATGTTTGTCGATCGGGTCGAAAACGAGCTGGCCTTGACCACAGCCCTCAAGGAAAAAGGCTTTGTCTATGGCGATGTGCGTCCTGTGCGCTAATGCGGAGGAGCTGCGCCAACCGATTTCACACCGTGGCCTAGCCCAGTAACCGAAGTTGCTGGGCTAGGGCCGGAATTCCCAAACCTGCGGGATCGAGAGGATATCAGCCAGGCCATTTCAAGAAAGCCATTTCAAGAAGGCGATCTCAGGCCAGTTCAGGCCAATGCTGTCCCAGATTTTTCAGCAAAAATTCAGCAAAAATTCGGAGCAAATCAAAACCCATGCTGACTCCTAAGAGTGGCTTATTTTTGGCGATCGCCTGCGTTGCCGCGATCGCAGCGGTGGGCTGTGTATTTGAACTCACGTCCGGCGAACCGGAGTTGGGAACCGTCACCACGGGAACCATTCTGGGCTTGAGCATCCCTGTCACGATCGCCAGTTTCTTTGGGGCCATCAAAAACGCCCAGCAGGATTAGGGCTAGCCTGTCCCATCGCCCGCAACCCTAGCCCCTAGGAGCCAGTTCTCGGCAGGCTACCTTCGCGCGGCAGCATTGTTTTGGTGGCTCGGTTCGTTTTCGCAATCATGTAGTCGATCGCTCCGGCCAGATTCGGGGCGATCGCGTCGGGTTCATACCCTTCCAGGCGATCCCGATCGCGAATTCCGCTGAGCACACCCACGATCGGGATTTGAGCCGATCGAGCCGCCGCAATATCCGCCTCCGTATCTCCCACCATCCAGGTCAGGGCTGCGGGCGGCAACTCGCCCATGGCCTTGGCCATGAGTTTGGGCTTGTCTTCCACGTCGCGGGTTTTCACATAGTCATTCGGCAGGCAATAGCGGCGATCGGGTGTGAAGAACCGAGCCAATCCACACCGCTCCAGCGCTTCATCCAATTCCCGCACCCGGCGCATCGTCATTACCACCAGTTCCCAGCCCATGTCTTGGGCCCGCTCCAGTGCTTGGATTGCACCGGGAACCGGTTGATCCAGCGACATATATTCCATGCGGTGAACCGTGTCCCGCCGCAGTTGGGCAAATTGGTCTGCTTGGGTTCCATCCAAGCCCGATCGCACACCAATTTCAGCCTCTTTGACTTGGGCCCGTTTCAGGTTCCAAAATTCCCGCTTGGACAAACGGTGGATTTCCTGACCCGATCGAGCAATTTCCCGCAAACAGTATTGATAGACCTGGTAATACCGTTCTGAAACATCCGCGATCGGGCCGTCGAAATCCGTAATCAGTCTCATATGCTACTAGTGACCTGATGATGGACAAGCGAATTTCGCAATCAATTTGCAAACTGATTGCCTTGGCTCACCCTTAGGTTTGTTAAGAGTTGTAATGAAATCTATCTAATGACAATTCACCCCATTCGTCAATTGAAAGGGTCGTTATAATCACCGATCGTTCATCGAAATATTCAATGGCTTGATCCAAGATTGCTTATTTTCATTCTCAATAGCCCTAATTTTTAAGCAGTTCCCGACAGCATTTCTGCGCCCTAGACTGGCGCTGATTCCCGATCGTTACTGTCGATCGCCCTTGCCGATCGTCACTGCAATCACGCGCAGCCATTCCCCATTGACCTAACGCAGCGGCACGATTCACGGCGGTCACGGACGCTCAAAATTCACAATGATCATTCACCACTAAAATTCATATCGAGTTCGAGTTATCAAAACCGGTTAAAAATTTGGCACAAATTCGCGCTCAATGAAGCGGCAATTTGGCAGTAACTCCCCCAGAGTCTGGCGCTGATTTGCCCAAATGTGCCTGCGGAGCCAGCCCTAAACGGTCAAATATTGCGCGTTTGGCCATGATCGATCGAGGGGATGCTCCTACGACGTGATCCCCTGAATTTGCGGCTCAGCCCCGATCGGGCGGCCGATGGTCATTTGAGCCATGATCGGGACTGTTACGAAACATTTCAGAAATAATGCTAATATGAAGTTGCCCTTAACAAGTTCCAGGGCAACCCCCCAAAAGTCACGCTTTTAGACCCCCACTTCACCAAGTCTTTACGCAAAAACGGCAAATTTTATACGTTTCTTTAACTGGGTCTGGCTTAGACTTTTTAAGCTGAAATCGAGGCAAGGGGAGTGTATCTTGCAATGAGCCTTGAAGTATGGCCTGCTCTCACGTCAAATCTCGATCGCACGAAGCGAAATTACCCCAAAGCCTCATCGGTTTTCGCAACAAATCGGTTGTTTTTGTGCCCAGCCAAACAGGATCTTGGTTTGCAGCTTGTCCGCTGTACCTGTTGAGACATCATCTGAGTCTCTGAAGCATTGCTCAACCTGACTTGAACGGTTTTTCCAAAACGGCTACCCCCATTCATCAATTTTGGTCGGTGGCTGCGGCATCCAAACTCGGTGTGCCCCCTCTGCAATCACGACGCTTCAGCGTCACTTGTTAGCTTTCTTCAACTTTCCAGATGTTCCAACTTCTCCAATTCCTTCGTGACAGCATCGATCGCATTGAAATCCGCGATCGGGAAATGGCCCTTTTGATCTATCGCCTCATCCCCAGCCAATGCCCCTTCGCTCGGGACGTGAAGTTGTTTGGGCGCTTGTTGTTTCGGATTCCGCCCCTGTGCAAGCTGAATCCGCTCTATGAACAGTTGATGGGGCTGCGATTCCGCGCCACTTGCTATTTGGTTGACCAATGCGGCATGGATCTGCTGGCTTTGGGTTAACCAACGCTGGGCTAATCAACGGTTCACCAACTAACCAGCGCACCAACTAGCCAACAATCAAAGCCATAGCCGATCGCCCAACAGGGCAATCACGCTGCTCGCAATGGGCACGGTGAGGTTGTCGATTCCCCACTTGGAGAAGGCTTCCAACCCCGTTGCCAACCCGGCAATTCCCAGGGCGATCGCCCCAGCCGGCCAACTGAACCCTTGGGTGCTAAACAAAATACTGGCGGCCACCAGAAAACTAACGATGGCCATGGTGGCACTACCTTCCCAACTTTTGGTGATGCCGCCTAATTGATATGGATGGCGGCCAAACCGCTGCCCCACCAAGGCCGCCAACCCATCACCCCAGGCCATGACCAAAATGCCCAACGCTGCATATTGGGGGCGATCGGCCGGCCAGCAAAGGGCAATGACAAGACCAATGCTGATGGCATAAAACAGCGTGCCCAAACTCCGGCGACCCACGCCGTTCACGCTGGGGAGCAGGGGCAGGTGATAGGACAGCCAAGCTCCCAAGGCGGCCAACAGAGAGGCTGTGATCCCCACCCAGGACGGAATTTGCAACCACCAGGCCAAGAGCAACACATGGCCGGTGCTGATATGTACCACTTTGCGACCCACTTCGGGCCCCGCAACCTGGCGGCGATAGAGCCATTCAGCGGTGAAGATGGTGGCTCCCAACCAGGCGGCCACTAGGGCGATCGACCCCAGCAAAGAGGGTGTGAGGTTGAGGTGAGGATCAAGAAAAGACATGGGAGTTGCAATGCAGCCGAACCCGATCCACTCTAGCCTGGATTGCGGCGCTCCCGATTTCCCCGGCTGGGGGCTGAGGATTGACCAACCGCCCGGTCAGCTTCGCTCGCAACTCAGCTAGCGGCGACGGCCACTGCTGCCAAAACCACTGCGACGACTGGAAGATCCCGAGCTACGCGATCGCTCCCGCGCGGAAGAACCGGACGATCGAAAGGTGCTGCTGCCAAAGCCGGCCCCGGTCGATCGGCTGCCATCGCGGCTTGGGGAACGGGTGGCGCTGGACGGCGTGGCGGTTGTGGTGGAGTCAGGGGTTGTGCTGGGCGTGGCGGCCGGAGATGAACCACTGGTGTTGGAACCAAAGCCACTCGATCGGGAAGTGGGGCTGGGGCTAGGGCTGCGGGTGGGGCTGTTTGCTGGCGAAGGTCGCAAATTTTGGGTGGTGCGGAAGTTGCGATTTTGCACGGGCGCTGGGGGAGCGTTGTAGCGCTGTTGGTATTGCCCGGCGGCCTGTTCATAGGTTCCGCCATAGCCGCCAAATCCCGTCAGCACCGATCCCGATCGATAGGGCGGCGGCACGTAGTAGTAGGGCTGATAAAAATCGATGTCAATTTCCAACTCCCCACCGCGCTGCATCGGTTGCCAGTAGGTAGGTTGCAATCCCGCCTGTTGTACTTGGGTCGGTTCACCGCTCAACATTTCAATTTTGAAAGTGGGTAGCAGATGCAACACCGGAGAACTCGTGGGGCTGCTGACGGCCAGATAGCTGGTTTTGCCCGCTTTGGCTTCAGCTTCCGGAATCTGAGCCATTTGCAAGTTGCTGATCCGGTAGGGACTCATCCCCGGCGGCGCGTTCAGCAACATGAGGGTATATTCCCCGGTGCTGTTGTTGTAGCTGGCCTGTTGCACGGGATAGTTACCCGCCACCGCAGGCGCAGCGGCCCTTTGGTTGACGATGCCATTGTTCGTCGAGCTGTTGGCATTGTTGGCATTGTTGGCGGAACCACCGCAGGCCACCAAACCACCCCCCAGGGCGATCGCCAAAGCCAGCACAGTGAAACGCCGGAGGGCCACCGATCGCGATTGAGACCAAGCGGGAGTCAAAGAGTCTGCCAACAACCAATGAGAAACCATAGCAACCACATCAATCAACCATCATGACTCTACAAAACTTTCAGGATGGCTAGCAATGGCGGAAATTAGTGATGACCGATGGCCGGCTATTGCGGCCAGACGAGTCCTGATCGCCCCACCGCCCGATCGCTTCCCGATCGCCCAAGGATTAAAAACAGCAAAACAGCAAAACGACGGCTCAGCACAAAGACTGAAGCCGTCGAGAGAGGAGAAAAGAAATGAGACGATTAACGCGGCTGAAATTCAGCTAAAGGCTTTTGCAGTTCAAAACCAGCCCCTACTTTTGAGTCACCTGCTTGCTGGTATACGCATCCATGGCGTAGGCATAGGCGGGGCGGCGCTTGCCGTAATCGATCGAGGAACCCGTGATCGCTTGAGCCAGGGTTTCAAATTCTTGGGAATTCCAGTTGCGCGAGTGGATCGGTTTGGTCTGCTCGCCCAGGAAATAGGCTTGGGTTCCGAGGACGACGGCTGCGAGCCAGCCGATCGCGAACAGTGCGATGAGTAAAACCATGACAACCTCTCGGGGTGATCGCAACGCTTTGTTGCCTTATGTAAATAAATGTAACAACATGTTTACGATCTGTCAAGCAAATCCCTTGGGACGGTTTTCCTCGCGTTGCCTCACCGTGCCCAAAGTCAGCTAATCCCGCCCGTTCAAGGGTTTCTGGTGACGGTAATGGCCGGGTTTGATCCCTCCAAAGTCCGGTTTTTTGCCCCGAGCCACCCAAGGCAGCCCATCAAAAAGCGATCGGCCATGGCCGATCGCTGAGGAACAAAAGCCCGAATTCTGAGAATCTGGCTCAAATTGTTAAAGAACATTGCAAGCTTGGGAAGCGGAATCAGCCCCTAGGACAAGGCCGCCTCCAGGCGATCGTGGGCGGCCGGTTCCGCCACGGGCGTTAGGATCCCCAGTTCCGATTCGGGGATTCCCAGCAGGTTGCCGTAAAGCTTCACGTATTCGATCGCGGATTTTTCCCAACTGAAATCTTGGCCCATGGCCCGCTGCTGCAACTTGAGCCATTCCGCCTTGAACCGGAAGGCTTCCGAAGCCCGCACCATGCAGGTAAACAAATCCAGCGGTTCATAGCGATCGAAACAATAGCCCGTGCCCGCTTGGCCCACGGGATCGTTATGTTGCACCGTGTCCACCAGGCCGCCGGTTCGCCGCACGATCGGGATGCAACCATAGCGCATGGCCAGCATTTGGCTGATTCCGCAAGGTTCAAACCGCGACGGCATCAGGAACGCATCGCACCCAGCATAAATCCGGCGGGAAAGGGCATCGTTGTATAGCAAAAAGACTGAAACGCGGCCAGGATGGCGGGCCGCCAGTTCCCACATCTGGGTTTCATAGTAGCGATCGCCCGTTCCCAGCAGCACAAACTGCGAATCGGTGTAGGCCAAGAAGCGATCGATCGTTTGCATGATCAGATCCACCCCTTTTTGTTCCACCAACCGCGACACCATCCCCACCAGGAACGTGTTGGCATTGATCTCTAAGCCCATCTCCTCTTGCAGGGCCACCTTGTTCAACCGGCGATTCTCGATCGTCTCGGCCGTGAACGGTTTGACCAAAGCACGATCGGTGGCTGGGTCGTAAACCTCCGTGTCAATCCCATTCACAATTCCCGACAGCTTGCCGCTAATCCAAGACATCAACCCCTCCAACTGCTCGCCATAGGTGGGGGTTTGGATTTGGTGGGCATAGGTGGGCGACACCGTGGTGACCCGATCGGCATATTGCACCGCCGCCGCCAAGGTGTTGTGGCCCTGCATATACCAAGGACACCAGGTCATTTGCTCCAATTTCCAGCGCCAAGGCCCTTGATAAGCCAGGTTGTGAATCGTAAAGACCGTCGAGATGTCCGGCGATTGGTGCATCCAAACCGGAATCATGCCCGTGTGCCAATCGTGGCAGTGAATAATCTGAGGTTTCCAATAGTTCCAGGCAAATTCCGAGGCGGCATTGGCAAACAGGGTAAACCGCCAATCCTCGTCATCACCGGCATAAATGCGCCGCGGCCAAAATGCCGGATGCCCCATTAGGTATAGGGGAACATCGGTTCCCGGCAGGGTTGTTTCATAGACGGCAAACCGCTGAAACATGGCATCGCTCCACCAAATTGGCTCCTTGGGCGCGTCCACTAACTTGTCAGCGATGAAGCCATAGAACGGCATAAAGATCCGCACGTCGTGGCCCATGGCCCGCAACACCTTGGGCAACGCACCAACCACATCGCCCATGCCACCCACCTTGGCCAGGGGAGCTACTTCAGCGGAAACAAACAGGATTCTCATGGGGCGATCGCTTCTATATAGAGATCAGATGCTATGCAGGGCTGTAACTGTTTTACCAGCGGTTCGGTGTTTTGGGAGTGCTTATTGCTGCCGATCCCCACCGATCCCCTGAAGCCGATCGCCCCGTGGGGCCCCATCAGGCAGTCACGAATTTTGCAAACCGGGTTTTGTGCGCCCGTCCATCTTGCTTATTGCGAAAATCAGCACATTTTTGCCCGATCTCAGCCGCTGGTTTCCCCGATCGCCCTGGTTTTTTCAAACCCTGGCCAGCCGCACAATGACGGGCAATTCAGGATTTTGTGATTCAAGATGCAGACCACCTCGCCAAAGGTGGGTATCCTAAAATTAGAGAACGCAATGATTTCGAGTTTTGATATTTCTTTACTAATTTGCCGTCAAAACTGCAAAACGACTTCAAAATTCGTTACTATAGAGTTTCCTCAGTTGCCCAGCGGTCGTTCGCGGAGCCGAACTGCCATGAAAAAAGACCCCACAGCTACGGATCTCGTTCGCGCCTACCTTCGTGAAATTGGTCGCGTTCCCCTGCTCACCCACGAGCAAGAAATCGTCTTGGGCAAGCAGGTACAACGCCTCAACGTTCTGCAAGAGGAAAAAGACAAGCTGACCCTGCGCCTGGGCTATGAACCCGGCTTGGCGGAATGGGCAGCGGCAATCGGCTTGAGCCTAGATGAGCTGAAAGCCGCCATTCGCGAGGGCGATCGCGCCAAACGCAAAATGGTGGAAGCAAACCTGCGCCTCGTGGTGTCCGTTGCCAAGAAGTACATCAAGCGAAATGTGGACCTTCTGGATCTGATCCAAGAGGGCACGATCGGGATGCAGCGCGGCGTTGAGAAGTTTGACCCCACCAAGGGCTATCGGTTCAGTACCTATGCCTATTGGTGGATCCGTCAGGCCATCACTCGGGCGATCGCGGAAAAGGGGCGCACCATCCGCCTCCCGATCCACATCACCGAGAAACTGAACAAAATCAAAAAAGCCCAGCGCACCCTGTCGCAACAACTGGGCCGCAGCGCCACCATCGCCGAGTTGGGCGACGAAATTGGCCTCTCTCCCAAGCAAATCCGGGATTATCTGGAACGGGCCCGCCAGCCCCTGTCGTTGGATTTGCGAGTGGGCGACAACCAAGACACGGAACTTGGTGAGCTGCTTGAAGACGAAGGGCCCTCCCCGGAGGAATTCGCCACCCAGTCTTCCCTGCGCGGCGACATTGAAACCATCATGGCCGACTTGACCCCCCAACAACGGGAAGTGCTTTCCCTGCGCTTTGGGTTAAGTGACGGTCAGGCACTCACGTTGGCCAAAATTGGCGATCGCCTGCAAATTAGTCGCGAGCGCGTCCGCCAAATTGAACGCGAAGCTCTCACCAAGCTCCGCAAACACAAGGCAGACATCCGTGAATACCTAGCCAGTTAAGGATTTGGTGCTCATTTGTTGCTGAACTTCTGTTGCTGAACTTGAGTTCGTTTCTTAATCGACCATTTATATTACTATAGTACGCTGGGTCAAGTTGATCCGGCGTATTTTTTGGCTTTATAGGGAACGGGGCGATCGACGGCCTCGGGGGACTTGGCGTGGAGCGAAATCCGGAGGAAATATAAAATCTTCATGAGTTTTTCACAATCTAAATCGCCATTATGAAGTGTTGATGAAGAGACTAGGCGAAAAAAGGTCTCAAAATCTATGATTGGGATCAAGCGGTACTTAACCAAATGTTCTTCTACGTCTTCATTTGGTGACTCTTCATGAAATTCTCAGTTGTTATCCCCTGCTATAACGCCGAACAATGGATCAATCAGGCTTTGCAAAGCATTGCCGAACAAACCATTCCAGCTAGCGAAGTCATTGTGGTTGATGATGGTTCCACCGATCGCTCGATCGAGTGTCTCCGTCGCAGCCCAGTGCCAACCAAAATTTTGCGCACACCCAATCTGGGCCCCGGAGGAGCCAGAAATGCAGGAATTGCCGCCGCCACTGGTGATTGGGTTGCTTTTTTAGATGCCGATGATTGGTGGAAACCAAACCACTTAGAGCGCATTCAAGACTTAGTTGGCAACTCGGACGATGTGCTTTATTTGGCTGCCGCTGAGCACTATTCCATCAGTGCCGATCGAGTGGTTTCCATGTCCGATACGGGCCCATTTTCAGAGCCAACGGGGCAACTAGATCACGCCACTTATTTCCAGCTTTATCGCAAGCATGGCATCTTGGAACTGTCGAGTTTGGCCGCCCGTCGATCGCACCTGCAAGCCGTTGGTGGGTTTGATGAAAAAGCATCCGGTGCAGAGGATTTAGAATTGGTTTTGCGGGTCATTCATGGCCAAACCTGGGCTTACGATCCCGTACCTTCCAGCCTGTATCGATGCAGCAATCCTGCCAGCTACTCCCGCACTGCCCATGCCAACGAACAGCGCTTAACCGCTAAGTTTCGGGTCTTTTTGAAGCACCGCGATCACTATCAAATCAGCCAATCAATCTTCATGGAGCTGGGCAAAACCATGATGAGCAAGGCAATTATGAGCGGTGATTGGCGAATGCAACAGCGGGTTAAAGAATTGGTTTATTACTATCTGTCAACTCCCCAAAAAGCTGTTTTCTCGATCGCTGGACAGTTGCCTACCTTCTATAGCCTATTGAATCAACTGCGCAATCAACTGAAAGGAGAGCAGTACCGACCTCGCAAGGTGTTGAACCCGGTCAGTGCTTAATCTCTTCAACGTTGCTGCCTAGGCTTTCATACAGCCTTTACCTAAAGCGAGTAGCACTTCATATTGCGAGGTAGCTATTCGGTAGGTTTTATCTACCTTGCCGATCACTGTGCTTAGCAAGCAAGGTAAAGGCTGTATCAGCGCTGTTGTGATAGGCGAAAGAATTTCTCAAGCACATCGATATTTCAAAGAAGTAGGTTTTAGACCATGGCTAGAATTGAGATTGCTACAAACCCCAACGCCCAAGGCACACCCGAAGACGACTTTATTCTTGATACGGATGCGCCCCGACGCACATTGGGCTTGGCGGGAAATGACCAGATTAGCGGTAGAGGCGGTAATGATGAGCTGTTTGGCAACTTAGGGCGCGATACCCTGAGTGGTGAAAGTGGGTTTGACACCATTTATGGCGGTCAAGATGCTGACACCATTGACGGGGGTTTAGATGATGATGTTTTGTTTGGTAACTTAGGCATTGATGTTTTAACCGGCGATCGCGGCAATGATCAATTGTTTGGTGGGCGCGATGGTGATCTGTTAGATGGTGGACTCGGAGACGATACCCTCTCGGGAGATTTGGGGTTTGATGTGTTGTTTGGGGGTGCGGGTCGGGATGTCTTCGTTTTGCAAGAGGAAATCGCTACCGATACTTATGACTTCATTGATGACTTCATTTCCGGAGAAGATAAAATTTCCCTACCAGCAGGCTTAACCTTCGCTGATCTTCAACTGAGTACGCTAAGAGAGGCACAAGTCAATCCTAGGTTTGTTGAGAGACAGTTTGAACCTTTCTCCACATTTTGTTCAATCTGTGCGGGTGCTGATCAACAAATTCTATTGCGAGTTCGCTCAACTGGGCGTACTCTCGCTGTCATTGACCAGAGGCCTAGCCCTCTTCTTCCTGTTACTCCAGCAAGCTTGACGGCAGCCGACTTTATCACTCGCTAATTAGCAAATTATGTGGAGCGATTGCCTCTTTTTCAATCAGACAATTGTCACTACACCAATTAATTGTTTACTCAGTTGAGTAGCGATCCAGTTCGGGTTCATGGGAGAAAAATCAACTGTTTCACTATGGCTTGAACTTACTCCGACACACCCTATGGGCTTCTGTGCTTAGTAAGCGCGGTAAGGGCTATATCATTGCATTGCTCTTGATTGGGGTCACTCCATTTCAACCCCAATTTCAGAGCCTGCTAAAAGCGGTTCACAGCTAGCTGTCAATCGAGTTCTGTACTTTCATCTTTCATAGAACCGGAGCATTCAATTTGTTCTGGTTCTATTTTGTTTTTTTCTTTCATTCTTCGATTTTTCCTATATCTTTGATTGATTTCTATCTTTTGAAGATGAATAGTAGCTCCGCTGAATTTGACTTTCTGGCAATCCAGATGACCATGCCACAGATGGGCCACTTAAACATCGCCAGACTTCGTTTGATCAGTCTCGATCACAAAGAAACCGCCTAATTTTCCTGATTAGTGGCGTGAGAAATTGAGCAAATTGCCACATAATCGATACTCCGTCAAATCCGGTGAGGTCGTCTTGGCCTCGTCTTGGCTGGCAGGAGGTCTGAAAAACCAAAACTGCTACCCTGTGGATCGCCTCGATCGGCGCAGACCCGGGGCTGAAGCTCCTTGAACCCGGGACTCTTGGCGCTTTGCCAGTCCCCCAAGTGACTTCTCAGGCATCTTCATTTAGGTCTAAATTGACCTGTTGATGAACCCTGAGTTGACCCTGATTTGGCTCTCGGTTAGTTCTGAGTTAGTTCTAAACTGACCCATTGGAACCGCAGCCCTCAGCTTCAGCCACCCGCACCAGCCTGAGTGCGCCGTGCTGTTGACTGCGTTAGTCCTGCCACGACGGAGAAACCGTAGCGCTCATGTTCGATCGCCTCTTGGCCCAAGCTCCCAAGCTCGCGGCCTATCCCCTGCCCTTGCGGATTGCCAGCTTCATCGGTGTGTTGTTGGTGTTGTGGTTGCCGGTGGCGGCCCTCACCTGCTGGCCCCTGGTGCTGTCCCTGGGTTGGAGCCACAACCTCACCAACCTGATGGCGGTGTTGACCTTATATTTGGCTATTCTGACCACCCTGTGGCTGTGGGGGCGACGGGTGCGCGGTCAGCAACGGCCCCTCTCTGCTTATGGTTGGTCTTGGAACCGGGGCATGGTGCAGGATTTGGCGATGGGCGTGGCGATCGCGATCGGGAGTTTTGCCCTGCTCCATGGTCTCTATTACCTGTTGGGTTGGTTTTGGTGGGAAATGCCGCCTAATCAGTCCTGGTTAACCATTTGGCTGAATGGCATCCTCAACGGCGTGGGGATTGCGTTCCTCGAAGAGCTGTTTTTTCGAGGTTGGTTTTTGGCAGAATTTCGCCACTCCATGCCCCGGAAACAAGCGGCCATTTGGACGAGCGCAATTTTTGCGACCCTGCATTTTTTGAAGCCTTTGGATGCGGTTTTGGCCACTTGGCCCCAATGGCCGGGCCTGTGGTTGCTGGGAATGACCATGGTGCAGGCGCGGGCCTTGGGGCGGGCCCAACCGGGCAGTTTGGGTTGGTCGATCGGGATGCATGGCGGTTGGGTTTGCACCATTACTGTTCTGAGCCTCAGCGGCATGGGACACTACAGCCCGGCCGTGCCCGCTTGGCTCACAGGCATTGGTGGCAACCCATTGGCCAGCGTGTCGGGGTTGGCCTTCATGGCGATCGTGTTTGGGCTGTTGCGCTGGCGATCGCACCGGCAATCCATGCCCCCCATCCACTAAAAATTGCTTGGAAAATCCGTCGAAAAGTGCCTGGGAATCTAATTGAGATCTCATCAAGATTTGATCACCATCTGATCACCTGAATGATCCTCTGATCAGCCCCATGGCGAATCCAAGACCTCAGCCAAATATGTCAAAATTCCTGTACGCCTTGATTTGCGCCCCAAATTTCCCATGACTGTCGCCGCTCTCGATCGCCCCGTTCAACCCGATTTCCAAGACGACTTCGATGTGATTGTCGTGGGAGCCGGCCATGCGGGCTGCGAGGCGGCCTTGGCGGCGGCCCGGCTCGGTTGCAAAACCCTGCTGATTACCCTGAATTTGGACAAAATCGCCTGGCAGCCTTGCAACCCAGCCGTGGGCGGCCCAGCCAAGTCGCAGCTTGTCCATGAAGCCGATGCATTGGGCGGCGAAATTGGCAAAATCGCCGATCGCACCTATCTGCAAAAGCGGGTGTTGAACGCCTCCCGCGGCCCGGCGGTTTGGGCGCTTCGGGCCCAAACGGACAAGCGCGAATACGCCGCCGAAATGAAACAGGTGGTGGAAAATCAGCCCAACTTGCTGATCCGAGAGGCGATGGTCACGGATCTGATTTTGGGAAACAACGACGAAATCATCGGCGTAGAAACCTACTTTGGCGTGGCATTCCGCTGTCGATCGGTAGTGCTGACCACGGGCACGTTCCTGGGCGGGATCATCTGGGTCGGCAACAAGTCGATGCCCGCCGGTCGCGCCGGGGAATTCGCCGCCGTGGGGCTGACGGACACCCTGAAACGGCTGGGCTTCGAGACCGATCGCCTGAAAACCGGCACACCCGCCCGGGTCGATCGGCGCTCGGTGGACTTCAGCAAAATGGAACCCCAACCGCCCGACCCCGATAACCGCTGGTTTAGCTTCGACCCAGCGGCTCACATTGAACGGGATCAAATGAATTGCTATTTAACCCGCACCACCGCCGAAACCCATCGCCTAATTCAAGAAAACCTGCATTTGTCGCCGGTCTATGGCGGCTGGGTCGATGCGAAAGGGCCGCGCTATTGCCCCAGCATTGAAGATAAAATCGTGCGCTTTGCCGACAAGGAATCGCACCAAATTTTCATTGAACCGGAAGGGCGAGAAATCCCGGAACTCTACATTCAAGGCTTCTCAACGGGCTTGCCGGAACGCTTGCAAATTGCCATGTTGCGATCGCTGCCGGGGCTGGAAAATTGCACGATGTTGCGCCCGGCCTACGCGGTGGAATATGACTATTTGCCCGCCACCCAGTGCTATCCCACGATGATGACCAAAACCGTGGAAGGGCTGTTTTGTGCGGGACAAATTAATGGCACGACGGGTTACGAAGAAGCGGCCGCCCAAGGGTTAGTAGCAGGCATTAATGCAGCTCGGTTGGCGCAACAAAAACCGCTCGTGATTTTGCCGCGCGAAAGCAGCTATATTGGCACGCTGCTCGATGATTTGTGCACGAAAGAATTGCGCGAACCCTATCGAATGCTGACCTCACGATCGGAATATCGGCTGTTGTTGCGATCGGACAATGCCGATCGCCGGTTAACGCCCTTGGGTCGCGAAATTGGCTTGATTGACGATCGCCGCTGGGATCTGTTCCAAACCAAGCAGGCGAACATTGCCGCTGAACAGGAACGGCTACAAACCTCGCGAGTCAAGGAAAACGACCCATCAGCTCCGGCGATCGTGGCGGCCACAGGCGGCCCGATCAAAGGCTCCGTAACTCTGGCGGAATTGCTGA
Source organism: Limnothrix sp. CMB-01 (assembly GCF_055193175.1). Classification (NCBI taxonomy): domain Bacteria; kingdom Bacillati; phylum Cyanobacteriota; class Cyanophyceae; order Pseudanabaenales; family Pseudanabaenaceae; genus Limnothrix; species Limnothrix sp. CMB-01. The sequence continues at coordinate 3,321,174 of NZ_CM143720.1, read as the reverse complement.
AGCGGCCGGGCTTCCACTACGAACAATTGGCGGAGTTTGGGTTAGGCAATCCTGACCTCGATCGTGCGGAAACCGAAGGGGCAGAAATCGAAATCAAATATTCCGGTTACATCCAACGGCAACAACGACAAATCGAGGCGATCGCCCGCCAAGAAAATCGCCGCTTGCCCGAAAATTTGGATTACCAGGCGATCGACACACTCTCGAAGGAGTCGCGGGAAAAATTGGCAAAGGTGCGCCCTCTCACGGTGGGGCAAGCCTCGCGAATCGGTGGTGTAAACCCAGCAGACATAAACGCGCTATTGATTTATTTGGAACTGCGCGATCGGCAACCGGCTACTACCACCGCTTAATACTTGAGACTCTCTTAATAGGTTGGCATTGAATTTTGTCCCTCAACCCAACCTACTAGTCAATGATCACGGATGCTGGTATGGCTAATAGAATTTTGCATTGCGGCAAGCTTCTGGAAAACTATCATCTATGCCTCCAGCATCAGGTTGTAGGATTTACAGCTCGTGGTGCATTGCCAGGAGATACGATTTATTTGGCTGTCAATCACAACAAAAAAACAGTATGTGGTATGAGAGCAACATTAGGGGATGCAACTGATCACAAGCCATGGCCCGATGCTGATCGATACGTAATTGCCTATAGCTTGGAATCTGTGCAATATTGCCAACCATTCGATATTCGCTTCTTGGCAGAATATGGTGGCACTTATTGGCCACTTAAATTTCTCCAAGGAGCAAAAGAGATAAAAGACGATGCCGCCTTATCAAGGCTAGAGAGTCTTTTTGAAGAATCCTTACTAGAAAACCCCTATTTCTTTGAATCTGAAAGAAAACACCCAGATCCTAATACACAAGATTTGGAAGAGGTGGAGGCTGATATTGATGATTGCCAAATTACTGAAGAAACACTGCCGGATGCCCTCTTGGCTGTCCCTGAGGCACGAATTTCTATAATGGGAACATTCCAAACTGTCAGATTCAAAAATGAAACTGATGAGTTAAGGGGATTGGAGGTACTAGTGAATAATAATTTTTATTCACTATTTCCACGATATACATCGGCTCAAACACTTCTAATTCCAGAGAACCGTTTGTTTTTGTCATCAGGTACAGAAGCACGCGGTGATAAGCCTCTCAAGGGTATCCGATCAATTCCTGATGGTCTTTTGATAATTTTCAGTAAAAATGATGTACACCCTTTCCGAGTTGCATTGATTGAGTATGAATGCTTTGGAGAAGGGAAAGTGCGATCTCAGGAAAAGTCCAATTATCTAAATGGGCAAGTAATTCCGCAACTCATGCGTTTTGCTTCTGCCTTCAGCATCGTCACAGACAAGCAAATCAGAGACCAGACAATTTACAACTGGATTGACAAAATCATTCAGTATATTTATTCCAATGCAGATCATATTCAAAAAATCTCGCAGTGGATTTCTGAAATCAATCCTCATTTGTCCCCACAGCTCATTGGTCGCGAAATTGATCGTGCTCTTACTGAAGCATTTCAAAATGCTCTACAGATCATCCTAGTCATTGATGACTTAACAGATGAACAGAAAGATACGATCACTAACGTCATTCGAGCTTTTCGACTAGAAAATGGAGAAAGTATTCAATTCATCCCCTATGTAGTGCGTTTGGAGCAACGCATCACCCTAACCGATGGCAATGCAGAGTATGCATTGTCTGTTCAATAGTAAACTGAATGGTTGACTGGTGAGTATTTCCATTTTTTGTCAGTGATCAATAGAAGTTTGATTATGCAAAATTTTCAGGCGATCGCCTCAAAAGTTGTGATCAATGAGAACCAAATTTCAGCATTCTGCCAGCGCTGGAAAATCACAGAGTTTTCATTGTTTGGGTCAGTTCTAAGGGATGATTTTCAACCCGAAAGTAGTGATATTGATGTGCTTATTTCGTTTGCTCCAGACGCACATTGGACACTGTTTGACTGGGCAGATATGGAAGATGAAATTCAACAAATTTTCCAACGAAAAGTTGATCTAATCAGTCGCCGAGGACTAGAGCGCAGCCGCAATGAGCAACGCCGTCAAGCCATCCTAGATTCTGCCCAAGTGATTTATGCAGCCTCGTGAACCAAACTACCTACGAGATATGCTAAACGCTGCACAATTGGCGCAAAGCTTTGTGCGGGGTATTGACTGGGAAGTATTTGAACAAGATTTAATGCGCTAAGCTGCGGTCATTCGTCAGTTTGAGATCATTGGTGAAGCCGCTCGTAGAATTTCTACTGAAACTCAAGCAGCTATTCCGAGCATTCCTTGGGCTAAAGTGATTGGGATGCGAAATCGCCTGATTCATGAATATGATGCGATCGATCTCGAAGTCATTTGGGACACTATTCATCTGGCATTGCCGGGGCTAATCACTGCCATAGAACGAGCCATTACCTGATTTCCAGGGGCTAACTCGATCGCGTTGGTTGTGCTCAACCGGGTAGCGAATCCAGCAAAGCAGTCAACATTCGGCCTGGATCGGCTTTCAGCTTCACCGCCACCAGGCCCAACAAACCACTAGCCGCTAAACCCAAAAACCAACCGCCCACTGGCCAAGGCACATCTGCCACGCCATAGCAGTAGAGCGCAGCGAAAGCCAGTCCCAAAAGCCCCAGAACAGTGCCGCCCCAAAATCGCTGCCAAGTCGTCAAGTTCTGGTCTGGATTAAGATCATCAGGTTGCGTCTTCATCAATTCACCGGACAATAATAGGTGGACGATCGAGCGTTAAGTGCTGATCTGCTTCTCCAATGTAGCGAAACTCAGCTCAGGATTGTGTCCCCAAGTTCAAGATTTATAGATCAAATGGACTTTTCGTTTCAATGTACCTACTGTCATGAAGTGCATGAAGGATCACCAAGCTTTGGGTTCACAGCGCCCGATCCCTACGTGGCACTTAGCGAGGAACAGAAGCAGTCGATCGCTTCGCTGACCGATGATCTATGCGTGATTTGCTATGAAAATGGTACAGTCGATCGATTTGTCCGAGCAGTGCTGGAAGTCCCCATTCATGGCATTGATCGCCCCTTTCTCTGGGGAATTTGGGTCTCAGCGAGTGAACAAAGTTTTGATCGCTATGTTGCCACGTTTGATGACCCGATCGAGGGTGATGGCTTCTTTGGGTGGGTCTCAAATCGCATCCCTGAATATCCTACAGAGTTGATGCGATCGGGCGATGTTTACATCCAAATGGGTCAGCAGCGCCCCAAAGTCCTGCTTCATCAGCCCAAGCAAGGAATTGATCAACTATTCATCGATCAGCAGCAAGGAATTCCAGTCGATCGCGCCCAAGTTCTAACCGAAAAACTCTTGCATGGACTCTAGGGAGTCACGAATAAACTTCAGGAATTATCCGGCTTACTCTGCCTGAGTCCACTGTTGCATCAGCCATTGTATTGTTTCCCCTTGGCTCTCCTGTTGGCTCCGTTGCAAGGCTTCGGAAACTAGGGCGATCGACAGGTTGGGTAATACTGCTGACGTTTCAATCACACCGCTGCGACCCTGATCAATTCCAAATGCCATCACCTGGGATTGCACCGAATCCACCACCCAATATTCCTGAATTCCTAACTGTTCATACAACAGTCGCTTAAATCCCAAGTCTGTATTGAGGGAACTGGCGGCAATTTCGATCACCAACGAGGGCGGCGCATACTGATTCAGATCGACGATCGCGTTATTGGCCGGTGGCAAGCGGCGATCGGCCCCCAAATAAAACGCAATGTCCGGCTGAGCTTCCCGTTCTCCTGGTTTTTGGAAGCTTGTGTTTGTGTAGCCATGAACTCGTATGCCTTGCTGCATGGCATACAACAAAATGATTGCACTCAGCAGTGTGTTATCTCGTCCGTGCAGTGGCCCAACTGGTGACATATCAATCAAAAACCAACCATCGTGATAAAAGCATCGAGCCGCTGCGAATTCGGGGCGATCGGCTTGCTGGCGAAAATCTGTCCAAGGACCAGCCAGCCAGCCTTCGTCTAAGGAAGCAACGGTTGGGTTCGGTGCGATCGTTGCAAGATCGATCATGGATTGTTAGCCTCAGTGCGATCGCCTTATTTGATTATGACTCAAGACTTTAACGTGTCTCAGTTGAATTTCTCGACCAAGAGTAAAGCTCTAATCTGATAGTTGTGAATTTATAAACTGAAGACCATGATCAAATCTAGGAATCATTCGGCAGTTCAAATTTTGTAGGGACTCCACAATATCAGGGCGATCAAAGTCCTTAGAATTTCGATTCAGAAAACAAGCTTCCTGCGGCTTCTTCTCTTCCAAATGATGGATAACCGAAGCATACACAACTGAGTCTTGGGCACTTAAGCCATATTCAGACTCGCAAATAGTCGCATGATTCAAAATTTTCTGAGAAAGAGTGATGATCTCGGCTGCGTCAAGCAACTGATTCCGATAAAGCAAAAACCTTGATTGTTCCTCTTGAGTACTCGCAATGATTAAGCTGGCAGTATCTTGTAGATTCTGAATACGAGTTCGATGAGCTTCTGACCTTCGTAGCTGACTCAACTCTTGATTAAGCTCTTCTTGAAGCTTTTTACGCTTTTGAGCTTGTCGATACAGCTTGTCATTGGGTTCAACTAATGAGTAAGCAGGTACGATCAACTTCAGTTGATGTGATTGACATAGCGCCAGAATTACTTCACAAGATTCATATTCTTCCTGCTGAAAAACCAACTCTAGAAAAAAGTTAGTCTCAACATAGACACTGATCATGCAACCAGAACCTCATGCTCAATTTTTCCTCCTTGAATAGCTGAGTATAGCCCCGATTCCAGAATCCAGCTTTGAGACTCATCCAAGTCACTCGGCTCTGGATTGGCATAGATTAGTGTAGCTAACCAAGTGGAAACAATTAAGACCAGGCTTTGCCCAGCGACTTGATCTTTAGAAATATTGGCACGATCAAAGTAGGGCTGAAGAATTGACTCTGCGTTGATGATGTAATCAGGTTCTCGGAGCGATGGGATAGACTCTGCATCACACCAAAGATAAAAATGATCTAAGAATGCAAATAGGAAATAAGGCACGTTGGGCTGATCGCCATGGGCTAACAGGTTCTGGCGAAACTGAGCAACCCAACTAGGCGATTTTTGGCGGTAGCGTTTGACTTCAACCATCAGCACCAAACGCCCATCTGCACCGCGCACAACTAAATCTGCTTGCATTTAAGGAGTTCCAGTTAATAGTCCAAGCACAATTCTGACCAGAAGTGCCTAGCTCCAGTATCGCTGATCCCATTGAGTCAGCATAAAAGTACAGATGCCGACCTAGGAGCGATCAGCATCTGCTGGTTAACGAGTTTTTAGGCAAATTGCGATCGCGTTACCCGATCGCTCCTTGCAGTTGGGTTTTTGCAGCGGCGATCGCCTCGTCCAGTTTGCTGGCATCGCGGCCGCCCGCTTGGGCTAGGTTGGGTTTACCGCTATTACCATCTTCACTGTCGGATAATTTTTCACTTATAGCCTTTACTCGCTTATTAAGCACAGTAGCCCACAGAGTGGGCAGTTCTCAGACAATAACTGCTTCATGACGTCTGTGATGTGACATACCAATCGTTGTAGGTAAAGACCATATCAAGAAACAAGATCACTTGACGTCTTTTTTGGTGTAATATATTCTACACTAAGAGTACTCTACTCAATGCGATCTTAAAAAGATTGTATTTATGCTTCCTGAAAATTTTCTCCAAATGAGGTAAGTAAGGCTTATGAGTCCTTGGCCTATCGGCGTAAATGTGTCCGGGAAAGACTCAATTTTCCTAGCGGGTTTTCCATTAGGCTCTGTCCGGCCGCCATCACTGACATCTGCAAATCTTCCGCCATTCATCCAGGTCAGGCCCAATGACCGAGTATCGATTTTTCCGCCAGGTGGGCGTGTCAACAACTCACCAGGTGAAAGCTTTACTGCTGAAGGGTTTGCCAGTAGTGACCTGTCTCCCATTAATGGACTGAGTGGATACAAAGGCCCAATTGGACTAACGGGGGTTTTCTTAAGCGAGGGAGCTTCCTCAGCCTCTCCCAGCATTTTGCAAGATTTTAACCAGGGCACCAGTTTCAGTTCTCTCAACCCCCAGCTTGGTCAAGTCTTTTTCGTTGGCGATGGGCTCACTGGCAACGGAACAGGTGATCAGCAATCGTTTATTGCACCTCCGGGAGCCACACGTCTCTACTTCGGTATTCCTGACGGTGCATTTTTCAGAGGAACACCTGGAAACTATGAAGATAACGGCGGATCTTTTGGGTTCTTTGCTCAGATAACGTATACTCCAACGCCGATTCCTACTCCAACACCGATTCCTACTCCAACGCCGATTCCTACTCCAACGCCGATTCCTACTCCAACGCCGATTCCTACTCCAACGCCGATTCCTACTCCAACGCCGATTCCTACTCCAACGCCGATTCCTACTCCAACGCCGATTCCTACTCCAACGCCACAGAACCCCAATGCCTCAGCTCTGGGAAATGGTGTCATTCCTGAGGTCTACCTCCGTGTGGTTCAAACCGTAGGAGCAAACATCCGGCAGGCAGAGACACCCGGCAATCGTTTCTTTGATGTTCCCAACGGTAATCTGAGCAATCTCTACAACATCCCCGCAGGAGGTGTCCTCGCGAATTTCCCCAATGGAACTCGTGCCCTGGATGGCAACGATACTGTCATTGGCTCGGCAGCAAACGACGTGATCTACGGTAATCAGGGCGATGACTCCCTACGGGGCGAAGCCGGTGACGACAATCTTTTGGGAGGACGTGATAACGATATTCTCGAAGGAGGGGCCGGTACTGACTACATTAATGGGAACATCGGCAACGACTTCGTTAGCGGCGGAGATGGCAACGATTACGTTCGCGGCGGACAGGGTAACGACATCCTATTGGGTGGTGAAGGGGCCGATATCCTCATTGGAGATTTTGGCACTGACACTTTGACAGGGGGAATTGGCCCAGATGCTTTTATCATCCGCAGTTCCGTAGAACCCAATCCGACCCGTGACCTGGCAGATGTGATTAGTGACTTCTCCTCGTTAGATGACGTAATCCTCATTACTGGCAATTTCACGATTCGGGATTTGGCAATCGAAGCTTCCGGGTCAGACACCACAATCCGCACATTGAGCGGAAACTTCCTCGCGCGGGTATTGAACAATACGCCGGGCCGCGTTCAGGAATCACTGGTAGTCATCCCTGAAAACAGTCCTATCTTGACCCTGTAGAAAACCACTCAAAGGATCTCTTCTGATCCGTACTTTTAGCTGATGAATAAACAGATGCTGATCCATGGGCAATCGGCATCTGTTTTTTAGCGAGTTTTGAAGCAAGTTGTGGGCAAGCTACCCGATCGACCCTTGCAATTGGGTTTTCGCGGCGGCGATCGCCTCGTCCAGTTTGCTGGCATCGCGGCCGCCCGCTTGGGCCAGGTTGGGTTTGCCGCCGCCGCCGCCGCCGCAGAGTTTGGCGATCGCCCCGATGAATTTGCCCGCTTGCAGGCCCTTGGCGATCGTCGCTTTGCCAAATGCTGCCACCAGGCTCACTTTGCCGTCATCGGTAGCCGAAGCCAGCACCACCGCTGCGCCGTCGCCCAGCTTTTGGGCCAGCCGATCGCCCGCCGTGGTCAGGGAAGCCGCATCGACTCCATCCAACCGCGCTACCAAAATGCGGAAGTCACCGATCGCCTCGGCCTGGCTAGCCAAACTGTCGGACTTGGCGATCGCCAGTTCCGCTTTCAGGGCATCCAGTTGCTTTTGGCTGGTTTTCAGCTCCTCTTGCAGGGTACTGACCCGATCGAGCACTTCCTCGGGCTTGACCTTGAACCGATCGCTCAGGTCGCGCACCACCCGATCGCGCAGGTTCAAATAGTCCAAAATTGCCGGGCCCGACACCGCCTCAATCCGTCGGATGCCAGATGCCACGCCCGCTTCGGAAATAATCTTGAATGCGCCGATTTCCGCCGTGTTGCTGACGTGAGTGCCGCCGCACAACTCCATGGACACGCCGGGGAAGTCCACCACGCGCACCACGTCGCCATATTTCTCACCGAACATGGCCGTTGCGCCCTTGGCCTTGGCATCGGCGATCGGCATTTCTGCCACCACTGCGCCGTGGGCTTCCGCAATCCAGGTGTTCACTTGGCTTTCCACCTGGGCCACCTCATCGGCGGTTAGGGGGCGGGGGCAGTTGAAGTCAAACCGCAGCCGATCGAAGTCCACCAGCGAACCGGCTTGGGAAATGCTGGGATCGATCAGGGCCTTCAGGGCCGCTTGCAGCAGGTGGGTGGCGCTGTGGTTGGCTTGGGCCCGACGGCGACAGGCTTGGTCGATCGTTGCCGACACCGTTTGACCGGCTTTCAGGATGCCGCGATCGACTCGCCCGAAATGCACAAAAAAGTCCGATTCCTTTTTGACATCGGTGATTCGCACCAGCAAATCATCGCCGCTGAAATAGCCCCGATCGCCAATTTGGCCACCCGATTCCGCATAGAAAGGAGTGCGATCGAGCAGAATTTGCACCTCATCTCCGGCGCTGGCAGTTTCTACCACTTTGCCCGCCACCAACAGTGCTTCCACTTGGGCGGTGCTGGCGCTGTTTTGGTAGCCCAAAAATTCAGTTTTTTGGACTTTCTCAGCCAGGGCATCAATCGAACCCTGAACGGTTAAATCGATTGTTTCGTGGGCGGCGCGGGCCCGTTCCCGCTGCTTTTCCATCTCCACTTCAAACCCATCCACATCCACGGAAATGCCCTGTTCTTCAGCAATTTCCTGGGTCAATTCCAGCGGGAAACCAAAGGTGTCATACAGGACAAAGGCATCGGCTCCCGAAATTTGCTGGGGATTTTTCGCCAGAATTTCTGCCAGCAGCTTTTCGCCCCGTTCTAGGGTTTTCAGGAATTGGGCTTCTTCCCGTTGCAATTCCGATTTGATGTAGTCGGCGCGATCGCGCACGTTCGGATAAATCGCTTCTGACAGGGCGATCGCCGTTTCTGCTACTTGCGTGGTGAATTCACCGGTAATGCCAATCAGGCGGCCATGGCGCACCACTCGCCGAATCAACCGCCGCAAAATGTAGCCCCGACCGAGGTTAGAAGCCGTCACTCCATCAGCAATCAAATGCACCACAGCGCGCACGTGATCGCCAATGACTTTTAGGGAAACCTTGGTTTTTTCGTCGGCTTTGGCGTAGTCCACCTGGGCAATATCGGCGGCCGTTTTGATGATCGGGAAAATCAGATCCGTTTCATAGTTGTTCGGCACTTTTTGCAGGATTTGGGCCATCCGCTCCAGGCCCATTCCGGTGTCGATATTTTGGTTTTGCAGGGGCGTGAGATTGCCGTCTGCATCGCGGTTATATTGCATGAACACCAAGTTATAAAACTCGATGAACCGCTCATCATCTTCTAGGTCAACTTCGCCTGCTTGGTCAGGAAAAAAGTCGTAATAGAGTTCCGAACAAGGGCCGCAAGGGCCGGTAGGGCCAGAGACCCAAAAGTTATCAGCCTCGCCCATCCGCTTAATCCGATGTTCGGGCACACCGACTTGATCGCGCCAGATGGCAAAGGCTTCGTCGTCGCTTTCAAACACACTAACGGCGATGTTTTTGGGGTCTAAGCCAAAGCCTACTTCGGGATCGGTGGAGAGTTTCCAAGCCCAGGTGATCGCCTCTTTTTTGAAATAGTCCCCGAAGCTAAAGTTGCCCAACATTTCAAAGAAAGTGTGGTGGCGCTTGGTGCGGCCCACGTTTTCAATGTCGTTGGTGCGGATGCATTTTTGGGAAGTCGTGGCGCGGGGTGTGGCGGGCGCTTGCTGACCCAAAAAGATCGGCTTGAAGGGCAACATCCCGGCGATCGTCAGCAACACCGTCGGATCTTCCGGAACCAGGGAGGCGCTGGGCAGGCGCTTATGGGCCTGGGCCTCGAAGAAAGCCAGGAATTTTTCGCGAATTTGGGAACCGCTGAGGGGGGCTGGCGACGGCATAGGGCGGGGGTAAGCAGGGCGATCGGGGACGGGAAATAGTTGCGAAAACCAGTCTATGAGTTTAACTCAAGTCGGGGCGGCGCTGGTTAACTCCAGGACTCGTTGATAAAACCAATGGTTACGATCGCGCGTTTCCTGCAAACTTTCGGGATAGGTGCGGCATTGTTTTAAAGAGCGTTGCCAGCCCGTCACATCGCAGGTGAATCGATCGTACCGACGGCGATCGATCCAGGTTTTTCCCAGTAATTTCAGTTGCCAACCGGCGGGCCGCCACCGCTCGATCGGGAAAATGCCCGGCTGATGTTTCAGGGTGTGGGTTTTGCTGGTGAACGGAAAGGCCAAAACCCTCCGCCCCAACAATGTTCCCCAATAGGCTCCATGATAGGAACTGGTGAGAATGGTTTCGCCGGATCCGAGGAAATTGAGAACCGTTTCAAAATCCGTTTCCTCGTTGGTCATGCGGGGAAAATCGGGGAAATCAATCTGGAATTTTTTGTGGGAAAACACCACAAACTCATGGCGAATCAGCCTCGGTTGGTCAAAGGCGGGATGCAGGCAACTGGCACAGGGCAGCCAATGGTAACCCAAGCCCAAATCCTCCACATGGGCATCCCGCAACCCCACTAAATCAAACCCATCCAGATAGGTTCGATAGTCAAAATTTTGAATTTGTTGGGGTGTAAATTTGCCGTAGATCTGCTGACCGGGGCCCCAGGCAATTAGTTTGTTTCGATCGGGCGATTGTTGTCGTTGCTGAACCAGGGCTTGGATCGCCTTTTGAAAGCGATCGAACAATAGGCCGCCTCCACCCACCACATGCACGATCGGGCGATCACCGAATAATAATTCCGCTTGGGTTTGGTCGCGGGTTTCTGGATCTAAGCGGCGCAGATCGATCGCCTGTTGATCGGCGGCTAATGTCAAATAACGACTCGGAGCCGCGAGCAAATCACCAATATTTTTAGGGTCAATGACATGCCAATTGAGTAACTGCCAAGCATCAGCAACAGGGGTATCCATAGGCTCCGGGCGGCTGCCGTAACTCCGTGAAGGGATGATTCCCATTTTCCAAAGCGGCCCCCACCTAGCGGGACTGAATTCGGAAATTACTGAGCACCCCTTCCAAAACCGCATCCCGATGCCAAAGGGAATCGCTGTCGATCGCCACCACGTAGGTTTTGCCCTGGCGCGTGTACAGGGCAACGATCGAGGCCAGGGATGGATTATCGATCGTATACAGTTGCCAGCGCCGGTTCCGATAGCGTCGTTCTCCAAGCGATCGGGTGGGGTAAGGGAGCGATCGCAACACTTCCGCCGTGGACTGTTGGGCCACCGACACTGCTAACACCCGCCCCGTGGCAAACCCGCTGCCATCCACCTCGCTCCAAACCGGAGCTAGCCCTTGCATACTCAAGCGCCAACCCGCTGGAATCACCATACTGATCCCGAGATTGTTGGCTGTGGCCGGCGTGAACCGCAGGGTCTTGGGCACTTCAAATTGCGTCCGCATTTGCGACACACAGGCCGCATTGGGGGCGCGATCGGGCGCTTGCAAAAACCCTCCCATAATTTGGCTCACGCAATCGGAACTCCCGAACACCGCGTGACTCAGACCCGGCAGCACGTAGCGATAGTGGCGATCCAACCCCCGGGCCACCCGTTCCGCAAACTCCGGCGGCGTGACCTGATCCAACTCCCCAGACAACAGCAACGAGGGCACAGAGCTGCGCACCGGTTGATTCGCCTTAGGAGCCAGGGCCGGCACTTGCCAAGTTTGACAGGTGCGCAACAGTTCCTCAGGCGCTTGGAGCAGGGCCGGGGCAATTTCCGGATATACACCGCTGGCATCCACTTCCGCCAAGGTAAATCCGCCATCTTCCGAACACATCACGGAGTTATAAACCCCATCGGCCTGGCTTTTGCTAAACAGCAACAGCGGCAACACGCGCAAAATTCCCGCATAGCTGTTTTGGCGAGTTTCCCGCAGGGCCTGGGGCAACTTGGGAATGCTGGCGGAGGAATAAAACGCCGTGCTGACAGCAGAAATGAACCCATCCCCATCCAACAACACGGGAACCGCCAGCCGATTTGGATCCAAATTCTCGATCGAGAGCCGGCCTTCCAACAAATCCTGAAGCTCCCCATAGTTGGGCAACTGAATCACCTGGGGGCGCGAACGCAGCTTGGCCACGGCTCCCAAAAAGTCCTGCTCAAGGGTGGTGTAGGTGGAACCACAAAGGCGATCGCGCCGACAAGCTTCAAAAAACCGCCGCAGGGCCCGATCGGTATTGCGCGGTAAATGCACAATGAAGCTGGTATCCAGGGGCGCAACGGAATCCAAAATCACCGATCGCAGGCGATCGGGAAAATCGCGCATCAGGTGCTGGGCCAACATCGTCCCGTAGGACACCCCATAGAAATTGAACTGCCCCCCGTAGCCCGCCGCCTGCACCACCAAGGGCACATCCGCCGCACTTTCTAGGCTGTTGTAGGCTGCCAAATCCACACCGGAATTTTTGAGCCGATCGCGACAGCCCGCCACGGCCGCTTGATAGCGATCGCGCAGGGCCGGTGAGTCGGGGAACCGCGCATTTTGCACCTTGAAATCATAGACTTCTTGGCAAAACAAAAAGGGTTCTGAATAGCGTGTGCCCCGTTGATCGAACAAAATAATGTCCCGATCGCGCATTCCCGCCAACGAGGGCAAAAAGGCCGGCAACAACTCCAACATTGATCCACCCGGCCCCCCTTGGGCCATTACCAGCGGATCCGGTTGCGGGTTGGCACTCTTGCTTTTTAGGATTGCCACCCCCAGACGAATGGTTTTTCCGGTGGGATTACTGTGCCGCTCGGGCACGGTCACCATGCCGCAGCGCACCGTTTCCCGGGCAAACTCCGGCGGCAGGGTAAAGGGGCAATTGTTCGGCTCGAAAGTTGGCGTGAAGTTGGAGTTAGCGCTGGAGTTGGGTGTGGAATTGGGGGCGGAATTTAGGTCAGGGCCGCTGGAATCTGGCGCGATCGGGGGTGCAGCCGGAGCATTGGGTTGCAGCAGCGGTTCGATCGCCTGAATCGTTTGACCCGCCTCTTGGGCCAACGATCGAGCAGGCATGGGCAACGTTGTGATCGTTGTGGCACAGGCGGCCAACAACATCCCCAACCGCCGATGCCAATTGCGCGATCGCCGCGTTCTCACCCCTGAAGTCGTCATATTTTTGTATTGACTCCGCAACGTTGACCCCATGAGTTAAGGCAGCCGCGCTACTACTGTAGAAATTTGGTTTAGAAATTTTCTCGTTGGGGGCGCGAATCCTGTAGGGGTGTACGGCCGTACACCCCAATCCAGAATTGCACTAACCCGCTGGAATTAGCCGATCAGATGCTTGGCCGCTGCTGCCACCCCAGCGCCGGAGGTCACCTCAGCCCCCAACTCAATCAAAGTGGCTTCCAGAGCGGCGATCGCCGTCAGCACGTCCCGATCACTCACAAAGCCCAAGTGACCAATGCGGAAGATCTTGCCCTTCAGCGCATCCTGACCACCGGCCAAGGCGATGTCGTACTTCTTGCGCATCACCGATCGCACCTGTTCCGCATCCACGGACTGGGGCATCACCGCCGTGATCGCCGGGCTGGCGCAATCATCGGGTGCATAGAGCGGCAAATTCAGGGCTGCCACGGCCGCCCGGGTCGCGGCCCGCAACCGAGCATGACGCGCAAAAATGTTGTCCAGCCCTTCTTTCTTCATCAACCGCAAGGCCTCTTGCAGCGCGTAGAACAGGTTCACAGGGGGCGTGAAGGGCGTGCTGTTTTTGGCGGCATCCTTGCGATATTTACCCAAATCCAAGTAGTACTTGGGCAGGGTTGCGGTTTTGTAAGCTTCCCAAGCCTTGGGACTGACGGCCACAAAGCCCAAACCGGGCGGAATCATGTAGCCCTTTTGGGAGCCGGAAGCCACCACGTCCAGGCCCCACTCATCGATCGGGACGCTGGTTGCGCCCAAGCTGGTGACCGCATCCACCATCATCAGCGCACCATGAGCCTTCACATGGCCGTTGATCGCTTGCAGGTCGTTGATCACCCCCGTGGAGGTTTCGCTGTGGGTGACAATCACCGCCTTGATGCTCTTGTCGCTGTCGGCACTCAGGCGATCGGCAAAGGCTTGGGGATCCAAAGGTTTGCCCCAATCCGCCGTCAGGGTTTCCACCGTTAGCCCATAGGCCTCGGCCACCTCGGCCCAGCGTTCGCCAAACTTACCGTTGGTGCCCACCAACACGCGATCGCCCGCGCTCAGGAAGTTGATGATGCCGGCTTCCATGGCCCCCGTGCCGCTCGAAGCCAAGATCAGCACATCATTTTGGGTTTGGTGCAGCCATTTCAGGTTTTCGGTCACTTCGGCCATAATCTTGCCAAAGTCGCCGCTCCGGTGACCGATCGGGTGTTTGGCCTGGGCCAGCAGCACGGGTTCCGGAACCGGGGTGGGCCCCGGAATCATCAGCATCAATTTGTTATCCATCAGCCGGATTGATTCGCTACAAAAAAGGGGTGGTTACTCAGTTGGCCGGGTTGCCGACCGGTCGCGGCTCATCAGTCACGGTTCATCGCCGGGCGATCGGCTGGGGGACGCGATCGCCCGGTTGCCATTGCCTTGTCGCCTGTGTCATCACTACGTCGTGAATAAGTTGGATCCACGCGAGAGACCATCCGAGAGACCATTAGTGTAGAGCCGGAGTGGGAACTTGCGATCGAACAGCGCCAATAAGTCAGCTTTTGCTTACGGATTTGCTCGATCGGATTTGCTCGATCGAGCATGGCATCATCCCATCCCCATCCCATCCCCATCCCATCCGTCCCGCCCACCGATCGCGCACAAACCGCCCTCGCCAACCACTCCGCAACCAGGCGATCGACCCTCAACCAGCAATCCCAGGCAATCCCGATCGCGCACAAACCGCCCCTCAACCAACCCAACAACCTCCATAAAGAAAGGGCCCGGCAGCGCCAGACCCTCTCCCAAACGGATTTTAAAAAACTTTCCTTGCTCACCGCCTCAGCGCCACCCCCGATCGCAACAGATCAGAACTGGCGAGTTGAAAACGATCACGACTCAACTGTTGATTAGCCCCAAGCGAGCTTTGGCCAATTAGCCCTTGCTGTTTTCGCGGCTGGCAGTTTGGATGTAAAGAATCAGCAAAAAGGCAGCAGGAATTGCCACAAACAGAATGCTGGCAATGAAGCCGAGATCATTAACTTGCATGGAATGATGCCTCTAGGTGTCTTTTGAAGTGTTGGTTGACCCCGCGCTAGGGCAGGGAGCTGAGACCCAAGCCGCCAAATTGATGGCTGGGGTTGATAGATGCTGTCCAGTCTACCAAAGGCTGCTCGCTCCATTGGCTGGAAGTCGGCCGGATTGGCCCAGGGCGATCGGGCAGCGGTTTCCCAGGCACATTCCTGCACGGTTTTGAGGATACACCGGGCTAATTTGCGGTGATTGATGGTGATTAATGGCGCTTGATGGTGATTGATGGCGCTTGACGGTGCTCGACCCGATCGCGGGATGATCACGAATCAGGGGCATTCTCGCAAGCACACGAAGCAAGCACTGATTGGGCGACTGCGAATCGGCAGTAAATCAACAAGAAATTGCTGACAAATCGGCGGCTGCGCGAGTACCGAATAATACCCCACCAACCCCGCCCAACACGGAACCACTCATTATTCAGCCCGATCGCCTTGCTTCGGGGGCGATCGCGTGCTAGGACTAGGCGGGGTGGTTGCGGACAATCCGCCATTAACCAAGACTTAACCCCTGCGGGTGCTCTCTTCATGCCGTGTTTGGGCATTTTAGCGGTAACATCCTGAAGGCTCTGACCCAAAGTCTCAACTCCCAGCCGATGGTTTTAAAGCTGTCAGCTTAGGGTTAGTTACTCCGTCAAAGTTTTTGGATTTCACAGCGTTTGTTCAAGAAAATCACCCACTTAAATTCGAGTGAAATTTTCTGAACTAACACTGCTGTTGCTGCTGATCATGATTAACCATGCCCAAACTCAAGATCTGAATCCTCTGAATCATTCTTCAATTAGCCCCCAAAGAATTAGCCCCCAAAGCCTTTCTCAGAAATTCTCAAAAGATTTTCCCAGCACCAAACATCATCTTGATCAAGTCCTTCCGCAGGATTGACAACACCTCCAAAAGCTTAAGGATCATAGACTTTCGCTTGCTTTAATTGCGTTGCAATTGCATTGATGCCAAAGAGCCAGGAATCTCAACAGGATTCAACAGTCCTCTAGAGGCATTTAGAGACATTGATGCAAAAATGCTACTGAAAATGTCGCGTTCAACCGATCAATTGCCTGTTACTCAGGATTTCAAGATAGGTTTGCATCGGCTTCAAAATAGATTGGCTTGCAGTAGGCTAGCTTACTTCCAAGGCAAACCATGCGCCATTCAAGGGTGATGCAATTCAAGGGCAATTAATGAATTGCTTAATGAATTGATTAATAGTTTGGCTAATGAGCTGGTCTAATTAGTCTGTTTGATTACTCAATTCATTGATTTATGAGTCGTTAGAAATTCATCCGGATCTCATACCCCATTCTGGATGAACTAACTATGGGCAGCCGCCAGACTCAACGATCGATTGCTGCTGATTTTCTCTGATTTTTAGGGTCACGAATTTCAGTTCTGCCATCGTTAAAAAAGTCACCCCCATTGCACCAGTTTTACGGAGAGGGGTAATCCTCCCTACTGCCCCTAGCACATTGCCGAATCACAAGCAAATTGCTAGAACCTTGGGGGATTTGGGTTTCCTGAAACCCAGACCATGCTGGGGGATCACATCGTGTATCAGGGTGCAGCCCACTAGCTCAACTATCCATTTCTGCTTAACTGCGCTCACTCACTGGTTTTGATGAACGCTTTCCAGCCCCAGCACCGTCCTGATCCACCGGTACAACGCCGACCCAGGTTGCGTCCCAAGCAACTGCCGAAGTCTGCGTCCTATCGGTCGATCGCCCTGGAAAGCCTGTTCAAGCTGTCCGTTAACAGCCTGTTGGCGCTCATTGCGATCGCGGCGCTGGTGCAGTGGATCCCGCTCTATGCCACCCGTCGGGCAGAATTACGGCAATTGCAAGCGGAAGTGCGCCTGGTGGAAACCCGAGTGCAAACCTTGCGATCAGAAATGACCCAAAACTTTGACCCCGCACGCAATCGAGCCACCGTTGAAGCGGAAACGGGCCGCGTGCCCCTCAATCAGCGGCCGGTGCGGTGGCAGCCCGATCGCCCCAGTCAGCCCGACTTTGAAGAAGGGGACGGCCTCCCTTAGGCAATCCTGAAAATTGCTCCGCCGTCCGCTGCTTCCTTGGGCCGATTGGCCAGCCGCCATGGGCCCTGCGGTAGCATTAGCCATGGTTCACAAATCGCAATGATTTCCTTAGGTTCCTATGGCTATTCAAGTGGGCGATCGCGCGCCGGATTTTTCCCTGCCAGCTCAAACGGGCGAAACCATTACCCTGAGTCAGTTTTTGGGTAAGCAACCCGTCGTGCTCTACTTTTACCCCAAAGACGACACGCCCGGTTGCACGATCGAAGCCTGTGCTTTCCGCGATAGCTACGAAGCCTTTCAAGGGGCCGGTGCAGCGGTGATCGGCGTGAGCAGCGACTCCGTGGATTCCCACAAAACCTTCGCGGAAAAATATAGTCTGCCCTTCGCCCTCGTGAGCGATCGCGATGGGGCCCTGCGCAAGGCCTACGGTGTCCCAAACACGCTGTTTGTGGTTCCGGGCCGGGTTACCTACGTCATCGACAAAGCGGGCATTGTGCGCCACCAGTTCAACGATCTGTTGAATGCCAAGGGCCACGTGACCGAAGCGCTCAAAATTGTGCAAGGGTTGGGCTAGCCCCCCGAAGGGTCACCCCCGGGATCATTTCCATCCCAAACCGCTATCCTAGACAACCATCACCGGCGACACGACAAGCACACTCATCATGGCAACCATCACCGATCTCTCAGTCAAAACCATTGACGGCGAAGACCGTGCCCTCAGCAGCTATCAAGGGCAGGTGCTTTTGATTGTGAACGTGGCTTCCTATTGTGGCTACACGCCGCAATATCAAGGCCTTCAGGCCTTACATGAAAAATATAGTGCCCAAGGTCTGCGGATTTTGGCCTTTCCTTGCAACGATTTTGGTTCCCAAGAACCCGGAACCAATGACCAAATTAAGACCTTCTGCTCAACGCGCTACAGCGTGACTTTTGAGCTGTTTGACAAGGTACATGCCAAGGGAGCCGAGCAACACCCGCTCTATGCCCGCCTGACCTCGGGAGCCGAGCCGACTGGGGATGTGGCCTGGAACTTTGAAAAGTTTCTGATTGGTAAAAATGGCGAAATTCTGGGTCGTTTCCCCAGCCGCATCGCACCGGATTCGGCTGAATTGATCGGCGCGATCGAGCAGGCCCTGGCTGCCTAAATCAGGTCTGAATTGAGTGCTTCATGCAAGCTTTGTGATTGCTTGATTCTTGATGCCTCATGCTTGATTTTGCTACTTGATTGCCACTGCTTGATTGCTACGGTTTGATTTTTGATGGGCATTACTTTTTGATGGACATTACATTGAGGATAGGAACTTTTTCGATAGTCCCTATCCTTCTCTGTAACTTCTTGATCGCCCGTTGAGCTGCTCCTGATTTAGCCATTCTTGAGCCATTGATCGCCATCCCTCGGAACGAATCCAATCGCAACCAGCTTCTTCAGCATTCTCCAAGACCATCTCTAAGCGTTTGTTTGCACTTTTCCTGATCGCCCGCTGAGCATTCCGGCTAACCCTACTCTGCTTAATGACTGCTTGCACTGGTCGTTGATGATTGGTCAATCCAAGGACAATCCTATGGCTCCAAATTCTCGGAACTACTCCCTTAGCAACCCTGGGCTAGGGATCCTCTCATTGGCTTTGGGTCTTGGTTTGGGAACAATGGGAGCGATGGGATCATGGGCCGCAATACCCACCCCAGCCACGCCTAAATCCACTACATTTGATCAACAGGAAGTTGATCAATCACGCTTCATTGCGATTGCGCAGCCCCTCGGTACGGATTCTTTTAAGCTCTTGGTTTTGGAGCAAGTGTCTAATCAGCGGCTTTGCTGGGCCGAAAGTGGAAGCTACCCCGTAGTGGTTGATCCGTTGCTGGTTAACTTCAATTTCACAGGCATTTGTGGACGCAGCATTGATAGCAATGGCTTCTCTGTGCGAGTAGCCAAACGTGATTTAGGGCTGCAATATTCCCTCCGTCTCAGCCGTCGATTTAATTCAGTGGTGTTGCAAGGAGTGCCCTTCGGTGCCAATGGTGGCCCGGTGATGGACATTGCCAGCACCCGAGGATTCACTTCTGGATTTTTGAAGCTGCAACTTTTTCCCGGATGGCGATTTACCAAACGCTCCTATCAAGGCCGCCCCTTGGGCCATGTTTACTTCACCAACGATTCTTTTGATTCGGCGGTGACCCCCAAGGACAACCCGGAGCGATCGCCCGAGAAGCCTCAGCCTGCGGTCAATTGAACTGAAGCAAGGCTCAATAAGGCTCAATCCTGTTCATGGGCGATCGCTGTCAATTTCGCTGCCAATTGCACGGTCAATTTCGATCGCCTTCTTGTCCGCCTCAATGGTGATCGCGATGGGGCAATTGATGGGGCAATTATGGTGCGGTCTCAGGTTCGATTCCCGATCGCCCGATTTCCGATGACCCGATTTCCGATTCCGATTGGGTTGGCAACTCAGGCTCAAAAACCTGAGAAATTTGAGACCCAGACCACTCCGCAATCAGGGATTCTGCCCGATCGGGATTGGTGTAAATCAGTTCCAGCAAGGCCCCAGGATCGTGACCGATCGCCCGGGCATAGAACCCCACTTCGGCCATAATTCGCCCTTCCGACTGTCGCAAATACATCGACAAGCAGTGATGAGCTTGATTGTTGCGGCTGCGTTGGGTTCGGAAAAAAGCCAACGCCGACAGCAACCGATCCTCATAGGGGGCCAAAGGACGCAGGGCGATCGGCTCGGGGGTTGAAGGCTCCATGGCTCGGGGGGGTGAAGTGAAAAAGCAACCGCTCAAACATCCCTAGTGGCATGACAGGCTTAATACATTAGGTCAAAGTTGCGAAGCCAGTCGTGGTAACAAGGGGCTTGAGCATCTTGTTGCTTAACGATCAGGTGACGGTAACAGCCATGTAATTTAACCCAACGAATTGAGGCAGCCACGCTCCTAGGGCGTTTTGATCAGCTCGCGGCTCTGGGTTTTTGGGGCGATCGGGGCCGAAAGGGCAGCCTCCAAAGAGCTGCGGCCCAACCGACGCTCCAAAATTCGCATCACTTCCCGGCCGAAATCATTGCTGTTGCTGCGCCAAGCTTCCAGGCACACTTCCCCAAAAAACGACCCCAACGGTTCCGGATTCCAGAGCAGCTTCCGCGCCGTCCAAGGCATCAGGCTCATGGGGTCATAACCGGGTTTCAGAATTTCCTTCTTGAGGGCATATTCTTCCAGGTGAGTATGGGGTTGCAAACCAATGAAGAAAATTGCTGGCTCCACCTTGTCAGCCCCAAAAACTTCCTCCAGGGCCCGATGATAGGCGATGGTTTGGCGAATGGTTTCATAGGTTTCATCAATCACATTGAAGGAGTAATTAACCGAAACCACATCCTCAAAACCAGCCGCTTTTAGGTCACGACAATTTTGCAGAACCGTACGCAAGTTATAGCCCATGCGCATTTTGCGCACCAGTTCTTGGGATCCGCTAGTAATCCCAATTTCAAAATAGTTCATGCCCGTTTTCACCATCAAATCACAGAGTTCTGGATCGAGGTTATCGGCGCGAATATAGGCAGCCCAATGAATATCCGTCATGCCGGCCGCCAGGACATTTCTGAGCAATTCCTTGGCATCTTCAATGAAGCGCCGAGCCGGGATAAATTGGGCATCGGTGAACCAAAAGTTGCGAACACCCAATTGATAAAGCTGCTGCATTTCTGCAACCACTTCAACGGCCGGATTAATCCGAACTTGCTTACCCTCAATGACGGTATAGACGCAATAGCAGCAGTTATGGGGGCAACCACGCTTGGTTTGCACACCAATATAAAAGTCCCGATCACGGAAATAGTAGCTAAAGGCAGGCCAGATTGTTTGAATGTAGGCGTAGTTACAGGCGGTTTTTTCCAAGGGCGCAGGTGGTTCATGCACCAGGCCCACACGGGGCTTCGTTTCCCCGGCAATGTAACAGCGTTCCTGGTCTAAGGACTCGCCTCGCAGCAGTTTTTCCAGCAGGGTTTCCCCTTCCCCAACGGAGACGATCGTGCCCTTGGGAAGCGATCGCTGCAACTGTTCATAAAACACACTGACGGCTCCGCCGCCCACCACCGCCCGGGCGCTGGAATTGTAGCGTCGGGCCCGGCGCAATCCCCGCCGAATGAGGCCCTGATTGCGCCAAAGTTCCGCATAGTAGGCGCTGGTGACCCGCAAACCACCCAAGGCTCCCCGAAGCTTGATCAGGGGGTTTTTGGCGTAGTAAAACTCGAAGGCATTTTGCAGCGGATTGCCACCACGGCCGCCCACGGGTGCATAGATCTGAATGTCGCGCCAGGAAAAAACCAGCAGGGTGGGCCGGAAGGCATCGATTTCCGCATCAAGGGCCGCTTTGAAGTCCAAGGGCGGCACGGTTCCCAGGTCAAAAAGCCGCTGCTCGATCGCGGGAAACTGCTTGTGTACGTGGTCAGCGAGATAAACCACCCCGATCGGGAAGATGGGGTTACAGGGCAGTCGGACGTACAAAATGCGATCGGCCATCATCCACTTCCCTAACTGTCGCAACGGATCATTAAGGCTTGTTCATATAAGTTAACGATAGCATCAGACCTTGGCCGGATTTCACCCGAGCCACCATTTCGGGCTAATTTTCTTCAAAAATTGGGCCCGCAAGAGTCGTCCCTGGAGTCTCCAGATCGTAGCGGGTGGGTCTTGTCCGTTAGCAAATGGTGACGATTCCACACCTTGAATCGTCAAGCTCCCACGATTTCGGGAGCCTTGAGCTAGCATGAAAGAATAGATCAACTGGCAATTGAACCAATTGGTAAGAGTTGATCAAATTCATAGAATTTGCAGAGAACTTCACAAGAAATTCAAGGAAGTTTGAGGGAGATTTTATTTGAATTTTTCAGAAAAATTAGGTTCTTTTCAAGACCTGTACCCAATAGAGCTTGGGTTGTGGGAGATTGCTATTGAGCCGCCACTTTCAGCTCAATTGAGACCCGTTTTAGTTGAGATTTGGTTGATCCTTAATCGAGCTTTGGTCGAGTCTTGTCAGGATCTTGATTTGGAAAATTGATGTTCGTTAGATTTTCTTAAAGATTCGAAAATTGAAAAGCCGCTCGTTGGTAATCGGGTTTACAGCTTGTCGGCAAAGGGGGTGTTAGCGTAGCAAAATCGTTCTATTCCCTTGATCTACCCTTGGCTCCTATCCCTGCAACCATGGCACAAATTATCGATCCCATTCCCAATGACGATCGGCAAAAGCTCCTTTGCTGCTACGTCAATGCCACGAGCAAGATTCAAGTTGCTCGGATCACGAACATTGCGAATTGGTATTTTGAACGGGTGGTTTTTCCGGGACAACGCTTGGTTTTTGAAGCGCTGCCAGAAGCACAACTGGAAATTCACACGGGCATGATGGCTAGCTCAATTCTTTCTGATCGAATTCCCTGTTCAGAATTGTCTTTTGAGGAAGACATGGAGAGTCTAATTGACTCGCCCGAGCGTGCGAATGAAACCGTTAATCGGGAAACCGAAACCCGTTCGGATCCGGAACCGGCCGTTTCGGTTGGGGCCTAGTGACCCATTAGTTGCTGGTCCAAAGACCGCCCAGAGGAGTAATGAGGCGGTCAGGGGGGACAGCTCGGATTGGGCTGGGTGTGATGGATACGACGCTGAAGGTGGTGCTGAGTTCTGAGGCCATGGCACTAGATGAGCAGCGCGAGACAGGCAGCGTAGATGTTAGGCTCGATGGAAGCGCTGTTATGGATCTCCGATGGTTAAGAAATGCTGTGACATTTTGTTAACTGATTGTTAATTCATCGGGTGCTCCATCTCATCTTGTCACTTCAGTTTTGAGCAACTTGAGCGAATTGATTTGAACCTGCCGGATTTTTTGTGGCTGTGGCGAATTGCCGCATGGTCAATGGGCCTGACGCTGACGGCCTATAGTTTGCTGGGTGTGACGGGAGTGGTGTTGAGGCGCGATCGCTTAAGGTCTAGCGATCGCGCCTTAGCTATGACAACGACTATGGCAACGACCCTTCCAAGCTGGCTGCGCCCGCTGCACATCACCCTGGGCATTGGGTTGGTGGCGTTGGTGTTGCTGTTGCTGGGGGTGGGAATTGTCGGCACGCTGGGGCATTTTGGCAGCTTGGGCCACTCGCCCCACCTGCTGGCGGGATTGACCGTGGTGGGGTTGGTCGGCTTGTCGGCTTGGAGTGCGAGTCGGATTGCGATCGAGCGCCCTTGGGCCCGATCGCTCCATTGGCGCACTAATTTGGTTTTGTGCTTGGCCTTGCTGTGGGTATTGGGAACCGGTTGGACTGTGGTGCAGAAATACCTGCCCTAGCCCTTGATTAACCCTTAATGAATGAACCCTTGATTAACCCTGTGGAGCAGCGATCGCGGTCTGATGTCGATCGCGGGCGGCGGCCAAGGCCTCTCGCACCTGCGCAAACCCCGTTCCCCCAAAGCTATTGCGGGCAGCAATCACCTGCCGAGGTGCGATCGCCCCATAGATATCGGCCTCAAACGCCGGGTGCAGCGCCTGCCATTCTTCGAGGGTCAGATCCTTCAGCAGCTTGCCCGCCTCCAAACAGGTGCGCACCACCTTGCCAACCAGGTTGTAAGCTTCCCGGAAGGGTACGCCCTTGGCGGCCAAGTAATCAGCCACATCTGTCGCATTCGAGAAATCTTCGCTGACGGCCGCTTCCAACCGAGCCGTGCGGAAGCTCAATCCTTCGGAGAACAGAATGGTCATGGCTTCCAAGCAGCCTTGAACCGTCTTCACCGTGTCAAAGAGCGCTTCTTTATCCTCTTGCAGGTCTTTGTTGTAAGCCAGGGGCAAGCCCTTCATCAGCACCAACAGGGCTTGGAGATGGCCAAACACGCGCCCGGTTTTGCCACGCACCAACTCCGGCACGTCAGGGTTTTTCTTTTGGGGCATGATGCTGGAACCGGTGGAGCAGGTGTCGCCCAGTTTCACAAACCCAAATTCTTCAGAACACCAGAGGATCACTTCCTCAGAGAGGCGTGACAGGTGAACCATGATCAGGCTGGCGGCACAGAGGAACTCCACGGCAAAGTCCCGATCGCTCACCCCATCGAGGCTGTTGGCGTAGGGGCGATCAAACCCCAGCAGTTGGGCGGTGTAGTGGCGGTTGATCGGGAACGTTGTGCCCGCCAGGGCCCCGCTGCCCAAGGGGCAAAGATTGGTGCGGCGGCGAATTTCGCCCAACCGTTCCCAGTCGCGAGCCGTCATTTCCACATAGGCCAGCAGGTGATGGGCGAGGCTCACCGGTTGGGCCCGTTGCAGATGGGTATAGCCCGGAATCGGCGTTTCCACATAGGTTTCCGCCAAAGTCAGCAGAGATCCTTGGAAATCAAGCAATTGCTGGCGAATTTGGTCAATCTGGTTTCGCAAATACAGGCGCGTATCGGTTCCCACCTGATCATTGCGCGATCGAGCCGTGTGCAGCTTTTTGCCCGCATCGCCAATCAGTTCCGTGAGCCGTCGTTCCACCGCAAAGTGGACATCCTCCGCTTCCACACCCGGGTTGAACTGACCGGCGCGATATTCCTGGCGAATTTGCTCTAAACCCGCCACAATTTGCTCGGCTTCCTCGGGGGCAATAATCCCCTGGTGACCCAACATCCGGGCATGGGCCTGGGAACCGGTCAAGTCATATTCAATTAGTTCAATATCAAACCCGATACTGGCATTAAAACGGGCGATCGCCGGATGCAACGCGCTTTCAAAACGTTGACTCCAGGTTTGGGTTTGGCTGGAATTGCTCATGGTGGGCAAAGGATCGACCGCCGCTCACGACAGTCAAAAGTGGCAATCAGGAACGGCAATCAGTATCCCATGCCAACGTTAAGGAAATGTGCTTATTGCGACGACAATCCAAAGCTTGCTGCCCGCCATCGAAGCGCCATCTTCCTTAGCCGTAGGTGGTGGCTTGGCGAATGATGTATCCCAACACGAGACCAATCAACAGGGCCCAAATTTGCCCCGTTTGCACAAAATGAGACCAAAATCGCTGGATTTGCCCCATGAAATCGGGAGTTTCAAACTGAGCCGCAAAAAGGGTGGGATGGGCCAAGCTGGGGCCGCCGGCCATCGCTCCTTGGGCCAAGCTGCCCAGCAGGAACACCACTAAGCAGCCAGTCACAGCCCAAAGCAAGACACTGACCCAGCTCGATCGTCGATCGAACCGCAGCCAGCGCCGTCGCCCAGTGGAATTAACGGGCGGTTGGGAAGACGTTTCATAATCCATGGGATGACGCATGATCAGTACCTCTGCGACAACGATCCTTCAGGGCACCCCCCTCGGGTTGAGTGATTCCACAGTAACCAGTTTGCGAGAAAATTCAACCGATTTGGTCAATCGTCAGGAGTTCTGGCCGGGGAGCCTGACCTGCAAACCCAGTGGGCAATCTGCCTGGGAAATACTCGCTGCTCTTCAGCAAACGCTGCTCTTCAGCAGAGTTGATTAACTCTCCAAAATATTCCTGAATCTTGCCTCAGGCTAGCTGCATGGCGGTCGATCGCGGTAAGTCTGGCAGTTGCGGCTCCTGGGTAATGCGCAGAACAATGCCGGTCATGTCGTCGGAATTGCGATTTTCGGAGCCGATGAACTCCTGCACCCGATCGAACAAGTGATTCAGAATTCCTTGGGCGTTGTCGTAGTTGTGGCAAGCCCAATAAAACCCATCCCGCAGGCGATCTTCCTCAAACCGTTGGCCACGGGGATCAGCCGCATCGGTGAAGCCATCGGTGAAAAAGATGATCGTGTCGCCCGGATAAAGCTGAATTTGGGCATCGTTGAATTCACTGTTGGCATCTAGGCCAATCAACATGCCTTCGGTATCTAGAGCCACGATTTGATCCGATCGCGATTGCCAAAGCAGCGGTGGGTTATGGGCCGCGTTGCTGTAGGACAAAATCCGCGTTTTCGGGTCATATTCCGAATAAAACAGGGTGACGAACCGGTGGGAATTTTCCAAGTCCGCATACATCACCCGATTCAGATGGTGCAAAATTCGTGCGGGGGAATGGCCGTTCAGCACCTCAGCCCGCAACATGCCCCGGGTCATGGTCATGATCAGGCCAGCGGGCACGCCTTTGCCCATCACATCCCCGATCGCGATGCTCCAGGGGGTGGTTTCCGTGCCGCCGAGTTTTGTTTGAGCGTTGCGACCCAGGCTGGGGGAGCCATTGCGACAAACGGGGATGAAGTCGTAATAATCGCCACCCACCCGATCGGCCGTTTCGCAACGGGCCGCCAGATCAACACCTTGGATTTTGGGATATTGGCGCGGCAGCAACCGCAGTTGAATTTCGGCCCCAATTTCCAATTCCCGATCGAGCCGTTCCTTTTTCCGCAGCTCGACGGTTAAGTCGGCATTGTCGATCGCCACGGCCGTTTGATCTGCCACCAATCGCACCAGTTTTTGGCGCTTGGAAGTCCAGGCAAAATCCGGCGCACAACAGAAGGCATAGAGCCGGCCCCGCTCCACCTCGTTCACCAAAATGGATGCCCCAAAAACCCGCACACCGGCTCCCAAGGAATCGGCCACGGTTTGATCCAACAGGGCGATCGCGCCGGGATCAAATTCCACCTTGTGATCCTTGGTGGCATTGGCCGTCAGCACCCCTGTCACCTTGCGTGTGGCCAACTCCAGGGCCCGCCGGATGGGCCGCACCTGACAGCGGTGATCCCCTAACTCCTGACAGTGCAACTGTTCTAGGCGTACTTGCCCATTGGGCCGAAACAGCACCAAAGCCCCGCCGTCCGCATCGGCAACTCGGGTGGCAATCAAGGGAATCAGTTCCAGAAACTGATTCAGATTTTTGAAGCTCCGGAGGGCAAACCCCAGGGAGCTGAGCAGGTCTTGGACTTTGTATTGTTCGCGGTTGAGGCGGGCAACCAGTTCCTTTAGGGCAAAGACAGGGGTATTGTCGCCCGCCGCTAACAGATCAGCCGGGTCAGGAGGTTGCGATGAGGTGTGAGGGGCAGGGGCAGCGGACATTTCAAGGATCGATGAGCGATCGTGCCAGAGCGCCCAGTTTTGAGTTAGCTATGGTAGCGCCAAATCACTGGACTGCCAACAAAACAACAGAATTCAGGGAGGGCTTGTCAGTAGGACTGTTCGATCGGGTGTTGGGTTTTGTTGGTCAATCCCACCCCCCGATTGCCACGGACTAACCGTTGACTAACCATCGCCTAACCGTTGAGCAGCGCCTCCACAAATTCGTAGCTAGAGAAGGGGCGCAGCGCTTCAATGCTTTCCCCCGCACCAATGAACCGAATGGGGAGATTGAGCTGCTGGGCGATCGCCAGGGCAATCCCCCCCTTAGCGGTGCTGTCGAGTTTAGTGAGGACTACGCCGCTCAGTTTAGCGGCTTCTGCAAAGACCTTAGCTTGCTGAAGGCCGTTTTGTCCTTGGGTGGCATCCAAAACCAACAGCGACTCCACGATCGCGCCGGGGGCTTGCTTGTCGATGATCCGGCGAATTTTAGCCAGCTCATCCATCAAATTCTTTTTGTTTTGCAGACGGCCAGCGGTGTCCACCAACAGCAATTCCGTTTCGCGGGCAGTGGCGGCGGTAATCGCATCGAAAACCACGGCGGCGGGGTCGGTGTTTTTGCCGGGGTTGGCGATCGTTTCCACACCGGCTCGATCGCCCCAAACTTTCACCTGCTCCACGGCGGCGGCCCGGAAGGTGTCCCCCGCTGCAATCAGGCAACGGTAACCGGACTTGCTGCCCAGGCGGGCCAACTTCCCGATCGTGGTGGTTTTGCCTGCGCCATTCACACCCACAATCAGCCAAATATTCAGCTTGCCTTTTTCGGGAGCCAATAGGGGCAAGGTATCTGCGCCCGCCTCGCGGATGGGGCGATCGAGCAAATCCCGCAAGATCTGTTTCAAATAGGCGATCGCCGCTTCGGGGGGCAGGGCTTCTTCGCGCACCTTGTCTTGCAAAGCGCCAATGATCGCATCCGTCGCTTCCACGCCCGCATCGGCCTGGAGCAGCAGGGCTTCGATTTCTTCAACCGCATCCGCATTCAGCGGCCCCTGACCAACCAAGGACTTAAGCTGATTCACCAGGCCGCGGCGGGTTTTGTCTAGCCCTTGGCGCAAACGAGTGAGCCACTCAATTTCCTCGGCGGAAATGTCTTCCGGGCGACGACCCTGGGCCGCCAAAATTTCCGCCGACCACAGGAAGTTTTCATCAAAAACGATCGCCCCCGGTGGCAGGGCTGCCGGTTCCGCTTCGGCCACGGGTTCCGGCTCCGGTTCCGGTTCCACAATCGCCTCAGCCTTGACCCGTTCCAGCCGTTCCGCGCGATCGGCCTCGGCCCGCTCCAGCAAGGAAGCCGACTCCAGAAGGGTGGGGCTAGCTGCCGCGATCGGCTCCGTTGGCTCAGCGGGTTCCGGTTCCGGCTCTGGGGCAACTGGCGGTTGCTGAAGGTTTTGGTAAGCCGCTTTGGCCCACTGCAACAACTCATCCGCGTTGGAAGGAGCCGTTATCACTGGTTCCGGCTCTGGGGCGGGTTCCGGCGCTTCAGCCACCAACGGGGGAGCGGCCACGGGCGCAACCGGTGCGGCGATTGGTTCCGGCTCCGGCGTTGATTCTGGCTCGGTTGGTTCCGGTAATTCTGGTTCGGTTACTTCTGGCTCTGGGGCGATCGACTCTGGCTCCGGTTCTGGCTCCGGTTCCAAAGCAGCGATCGGTTCCGGTTCTGGCTCCGGAGTCAACTCCACCGTCAGCGCCTCAACCGCGACCGGCTCCGGTTCTGGCTCGGACTGAGGCTCAGGGTCGGGTTCCGCTTCCCCTTCTGGAGCTGTGGGGGTCGTTTCCGGGGCTGTTTCCGTGGGCTGGGCATCCGTGGGCTTGTCGGAGTCAAACTCAACGTAAAACTTCTCTTGGGAAAACTGACGTTGGAACCAGTTAAAAACCATCGATCGCGACCTTAGCAGTGACAGGAAGGCAAAGGAGCCAGGAAACAAAAAGTTAAAGACAGAGTAGCGCGGCCCCTAGGCACGGGTGGCCTTCATTTGGTCGATCGCCCGGCGCAACACACCGTTAATGAATCGGTAGCTGTCGGCCTCACTGTAGCGCTTGGCCAGCTCCACTGCTTCGTTAACCGCCACTTGCGGTGGCGTTTTCAGATAACAAATTTCTGCGATCGCCATGCGCAAAATATCCCGATCGATCCGTGCCAATCGGCTTAATTGCCAATCCACCATGCTGTCCGTCAAGGTTTGGTCAATCTCCGCCTGGTAGCGAGCCACCTTTGTCACCAAATCCAGAGCGTAATCTTGCACGTTCAGTTGTCCCGCCGCTTGCAGCATTTCCGGCAGTTCCACGGCCATGCCCAAGCGATTGATTGCAGATTGAGTAAACTCGATCGCCTCCTTCACCATGGCCACCGATCGCTGAGCATCGCTGGCCCGAATTTCCTCCCGCAACAGTTCCGTTTTGAGCAAACGCTCATTGCCCCGTTGCAATTCTGCGCTGGCCATCTCCAGGGTTTCTCGCACCTCAGCCATCAGGGTACGCACGGCCGCTTGCAACAGATCTTTTAGATCGCGGTCTTGGAGTTTTTCAGGTTTATTGGGGAGCTGGCTAATGCTGAGGAGAGCCAGTTCACGGGCAATTCGGCGAGCTTGCATGGGGTTGAAGGGAAAATGCAGGGTGAAAGAAGCGCGATCGCCCAGGATAGCGCTCTTTGCCGCACAGCGATCCGTCACGCGGCCAGCACCATCAAGGGCGGCTAATTGCTCTCAAGTGTTGCACCGGTCGGAACCGCCGACAAGGTACGGAACTCACCCACCAAGCGATCACGCGCCCTAACGGGTTTTAGCGTTGTTCCGATCACTGGTTTCAAGTGCTGGTTTCGATCGCCTGTTCAGGGGCCGCTGGCAACGTCTTTTGCGATGTCAAACCCAAGGCCAGCAGCCCTCAGGAAAGGGAGCCGAAACCACATCATTAAATTGCCTTCAATCTTGATGTTCTGATTGGGCGATCGTGAGGGGCAAGGGGCTTAAGCCCCTTGTCTTTTTTGACTGTTGGAGTTAGTAAAGGATCGATTTTGGATAGTCAGATTTGAAGTTTCAAACAGCCTTCTTAATCAGCAGTCGCAGCGCCGAATTACATGTTAACCAACCGCTGCTTATGGCTAATGCTTCAGATCAATCCCAGACCAATTACAGGTCGATTCCCAATCAATTGGCAGAAACTAACTTGCAGATCAAAATTCGTCGTAGTCGCTATAGCCGCCACCATTGCCGCCCCCTTCACTGGCATCCCGCTTGGAACCCAAAAGCTGCAAATCTCGCACCACCACCACGGGACTAGTCCGCTGGGCCCCAGACTGGCGATCGGTCCAGGTATCAATTTTGAGGCTGCCTTGCACTGCAATTTCCTTGCCCTTGCGCACATAGTTGGCGGCCACCTCAGCGGTTTTGCCCCAAATTTCCAAATTGAACCAATCGGGCCCATCATCGCGATTGCGTGAAGGGCGGTTCACCGCCAGGGTCAAGCGACATTTCACCGATCCAGACTCGAAATAGCGCACATCGGGATCACTGCCAGCGCGGCCCACCAGATTGACAACATTGATGCTCATGGTAACTACCGATTACAGCCATTTCATTCAAGCAACTTGCGACAGCCAATTCAACTGAATACTGATGAATACTCAGCAAATGCTAGGCAATTTGTAGGGCCAACCGAGAAAGATTAAAAGATTAATCGCAGGCTTAACTGCCCAGTTGGAACCAAAACGACACCAGATCATGCTTGCCTAAGGCAATGCGATCGCCCGGCCGCAGCCGATGCCGATTGCCCGGAGCCAAAAACAACCCGTTGACATAGGTTCCATTAGCGCTGCCCGTATCCTCCAAATAATGGGCATTGCCCTCCACTCGAATGTCCGCATGGATCCGAGACACCACTTCCGCGTGGGGAAATCCTGAAACATCAATGTCCGGCGGTACGCGATCGTTGGGTTTACCCAAATGGATGAGACTGATCTGCTCCGGCAGCATCACAACCGCGCCGCTATGAACATGCACCAATCGGGCGATCGTCCGCTGCAATTGCGTCACGGCTCCCGGAATGGGCGCTGCTTCTGGGGTGGCTCCCATCAAGGCCGTGGGCGGCTCGGCGGGATCGCCCAAAGACCCGATCGGCTCGATTTCGGGACTGACTGGAAACAGCGATGCCCCGATCGGCTGTGTGAGATCGGTGATCTCTTCGTCACTATCGGGGTGCGCAGGCGGCGCTGGCAAGGGAGGCGGAGCCGCCACGGGGCTGGGGGCCGGCAAGGGCGCGATCGAGGGAGCCGCCTGAAGATTGTGACCACATTGCCCACAGAAGTTGGCATCACTCAGAACCGGCGCACCGCAACGGGGACAGCTTTGCAGAGTGGGAAGAGCCGTGAAGCAGGCTTCACAAGTTACTGCATCATCGGGGTTGGCGTGATTGCAATTAGGACAATTAACCATGGAGCCGATCGCGCCTGGGCGCTTGCAAAGGAGCAAAGGAACCAAAATTCAGTCGTTCAGTCAATTACGGACGAGTTCGGATGATTTCGGACTCCAGACCACCGGGCTTGACCGCTGATGAACCGATCAGCCAGCGCCTAGAACTCCAGTCGCTCTCCGGCCGATTGATCAAACAGCCACCACAGTTCCCCCGACACCGGGCGCACCAATCGGGCTGGATAGGTTTGGTCTAGCAAAGCCGCCAAGGTGGGATCGTCACAAGGTGCAAACACCTGGGCGATCGCGGGTTGCTTGCTTTCCCCCGAGACCAAGAAAATCGTACAGCTTGCCTGGTTCAACACCGGCACGGTCAGGGTAATGCGGGGATCGTCACCCCGATTGCCCACCGTCACCCACCGATCGCGCACGGCCAAGGCAGCGGTGTTGGGAAACAAGGAAGCCGTATGTCCATCATCTCCCAAACCCAGCAACACCAGATCCAGGCTGGGAAAGTCTTCCTCTAGCCCCCACTGGTCGCAAAACAAGGCCCGCAATTGAGCCTCATACCGCGCCGCATCCTCCGCTGGGCTGGCTCCGTCGGTGGGCATGGGCCAACAGTTAACGGCGGGAATGGGCACCCGATCGAGCCAAGCCTCCCGGGCCATCCGCTGGTTACTGTCTGGGCTGGTGGGCGGCACATAGCGCTCATCTCCCCAAAAGATAAAGAGCTTTGACCAATCCAAATCCGCTTGCGCCAACTGTTCATAGAGTGGCTTAGGGGTGCTGCCGCCGGCCAGAGCCATGGTGCAACGGCCCGATCGCTTCAGGGCATGGTCAATTTGACTCAAAACCACTTCCACAGCCCGCTCAATTAGCTCAGGGCGATCGGGCCAAATTTCCACCGTTGGCAGTTGGGCCGGAAGCGATTCAGCAGGAAATGGGAATGATGGACTAGACGAATTCACCGACTCCGATCGGGCATCGGCCCCGGAAGCCGCATCCGTTGCCCCACTGGCAGGATCTGGGAACGCTGAGGTCATGATCGAAAAATGCTAAAGACCCGAGCCGCCACCCGGCCCGGTCAACTCCCCTAGCCTAACCGATTGATCGGAAATTCAATAACAGCTAATCGAAAGACCCGCCCAAGATCCACCAAAATTAAGATCTGCCAAAGTTCGAAGCCAAAATTGGGAGCCAAAATTGGAAGTGTAAAATTTCATCGAAATCAGCGGGCGATTATCCTAAGTTGCTGAAACAATAGGGCACGGGAAAAGCCATGAAACGCTGACTTCAAATTTTGGCCGCAAACTTTGGCCGACCTTGGCTCAAAAACTTTGGCTGCAATTTTTGATCTCATTCGATCTCAATCGTGGCTCGCAACCCATTGCGATCGCCCGTTGGCCTGGCGCAATGGTAGCCGGTTCGATCGCCTCCTGATTTGGCTGCCGGCTCTTGTAATCCCCTTCTGTAACAGCGCTTCCTAAGGACGCTCCATGACGACTAGTACACATTCCTCCCAGACTTCCGCCCCCATAGCGGCCGTTGTGCTGCAAATCGGGGGCGCAGTGGCGATCGCCCTTGGATTAATTGATTTCCTTTCCGTTGCCGTTCCATTC
The DNA here is from genome assembly GCF_055193175.1 of Limnothrix sp. CMB-01. Taxonomy (NCBI): domain Bacteria; kingdom Bacillati; phylum Cyanobacteriota; class Cyanophyceae; order Pseudanabaenales; family Pseudanabaenaceae; genus Limnothrix; species Limnothrix sp. CMB-01. The sequence goes on along the minus strand of NZ_CM143720.1, from coordinate 3,287,754 downwards.
GATTTTGCCAACCGAGGCTGGGTGATTGACACCACCCGCCAATTGATCGATCGGGGCATCGTGCCAGCCATGGGTGTCAGCCTCCTGTTTTGGGGCTTCTGGATTGAAATCAAATCCGGTGTCAGCCGGTCTTGGCGTAGGGGTGTGGGTGTTGCGACCCTGGCATTTTCAGCGCTGATGGGACTGTTGTTTTTGGTGATGGCCCCCACGCACCTGCTGTCTGTGCGGGCCGAAGCCCAATCCACCCTCGCCGCCATTACCCGCCAATCGCGGGAAGCCGAAAAACAAATTGATACACCCGAATTTAAAAACAGTTTGCAGCGCCAGCAACAGGTTTTTCGGGAGCAGATGCAGTTTTTGCTGCAAGACGATGCTCGGTTTAATGAATTTATTAACAGCCCGCAGTTTGATGAACGCCAGAAGGAGTTCATGCGGCGGCTGAAGGCGAATCCGGCTGACTTGGAAACGGTGATTCGCCAGCGGGTGAATGATTTTCCCCTGCAATTGCTGGCCCGCATTCGATCGCGGCGGCAGGAGCTAGAAACCCGCGCCAGAACGACGGCCCTGCGGTTGGGCGTGCAAACAGGAACCAGCGGCATTGCCCTATCGGTGGCCTACCTGGCGATCGCCTGGTTAGGGCTGGGGGGATCGGGTGGTCGTCCTGCCCCGCGCCGCCGTCGATCGGCCTAAGTTCGCCTTCGGTTCGACCCAATATTTCGACTCAATGTTTCGACTTAACATTTCGACCCAATATTTCAATGCGAACCTCAATCTTTTGACCCTTGTTTTGGCCCTTTTTGGCCCTTCTTGACCATTCCGATCCAGACGTTCTGCGCAACCCGAGAGTTTGAGAGTTTAAGACTATGACGAAAGCTGGTAAACGCCCCTCGCCCCCTTTGGCCGCCCTGATCGCCATTGTGGTTGGAACCGTGTTGGTCATTTCCTCGCTGCTGGACTATTTAATTCTGATCTTCCCGCCGGATTTGCAAAATCCTCAATGGTTGCTCAACACCATTTCTGAAATTGTGGGCCGTGGCATTGTGCCCATGGTTGGAATTTGCTTCCTGTTTGCGGGGCTATGGATGAATTCCCGATCGGGCTTGCCCTCCGCCAAGAAAACATCGCTGATGAATCCTCGGCTTTGGGTTTTGATTTTGTCGAGCGCCTTGGGTGTGTTGTTCCTGGTGCTATCACCGATTTACATCAACGGCGTGAACAAGGCCAGCGCCAAGGAAGTGGAAAACATCGAAGCCCAAGCCAAGGCCGCCCTGGATCAGCTAGGAGAACCGGCGGAGCAATTCCGCGATCGGCTGAAAACCCTGCTGAAAAATCCCCAAGAACTCGATCGATTGATCAAGAGCGGTCAAGTGCCGCCGCAAGTGGTGCAGCAACTGGAACAGGCGCGATCGAACCCGGCCGTTTTGGATTCTCAATTCAACCAATTCAAGCAAGAACGGCAACAGGAGATTGACAAGCGGAAGACCGAGCTTGTGCAGCGCACCAAAACCGGCTCCATGAAAACCACCCTCCGCACAGGTCTCAGCAGCCTGGTTTTGGGTGTCGGTTATTTGTTCATGAGCTGGATGGGCTACACGAAACGCGGCTCCCGCACACGTCCGGCCAGCCGAGCCAGCTAGGGCAATCTTTGGACTGGCTTAACTGACTGGCTTAACTGACCGGCTTAACCAACTGACTCGCCTCGCTCATTGGATTCAGTTTGAATTCAGTTCAGGTTGATTTTGAATTGGAGAGAGTGGATTGGAGATTGATCGCGGTGTTCAAGTCGCGATCAATCTTCCAAAAGCGGCCAGCCTGATCATGATCCACCCCACTTACAGACCAACTTACAGACAAAGCCGACTTCGCCACGCCATAACAGGAAGCATCCTGATTGCAGTACTCGTTAGCGAATTACAGCAATTGTTGGGAAAGTCATAACGGAATTAACGGTGCATCGACTCGATCGGCCATCACCGCTCGATCGCCCACCGATTCAAATCACCATGTTTTCGATCTATATCCTCACCCACAACGAAGAAATCGATATTGCAGATTGCATCGAGTCTGCATTGCTGTCCGACGACATCATCGTCGTTGACTCCCTCAGCACCGATCGCACCGTGGAAATCGTGCAAGACTACGCCCAGCGATCGCCCGTGCGGTTGGTGCAACATGCCTTTGAAAGCCACGGCAAACAGCGCACCTGGATGCTCGATCACATTCCCACGCGGCATGACTGGGTTTACATCCTGGAAGCCGACGAACGGATGACCCCTGAACTCTTTCAGGAATGTTGCCAAACCATCCAACGGGCCCACCATGAGGCCTACTACGTGGCCGAGCGGGTGATGTTCATGGGGCAATGGATTCGCCGCAGCACCCAATATCCCCGCTACCAACTGCGACTTTTTCGGAAAGATGCCGTCCGGTTTGATGACTACGGCCACACGGAGCGGGAGGTGGTGCAAGGAACCACGGGTTTTTTAGAAGAAACCTATCCCCACTTCACTTGCAGCAAGGGCCTGAGCCGCTGGCTGGATAAGCACAACCGCTACTCCACCGATGAGGCCCAGGAAACCTTGGCCCAACTGACGCGGGGCAACGTGTCTTGGCGCGACTTATTTTTCGGTAAAACGGAGGTGGCAAGGCGGCGGGCCCTCAAGAATTTGTCCCTGCGGTTGCCCTGTCGCCCCCTGGTGCGATTTGTGTATATGTATTTTGTGCTGGGGGGCTGTTTGGATGGACGCGGGGGATTTGCCTGGTGTGTGCTCCAGAGCTTTTACGAGTACCTGATTGTGCTGAAGGCTTGGGAGATGCGCTATGGCACAACCACATCCCGATCGACCCCGCGCCTAGGCAAGAAATTACGCAAAAAATAGGGTTAGTCAACGGCTCTCAGCGGCCAGCCTGTGAGCAGCCGGCCTGTCAGCAGCCGATCGCCCAGCAGCAGACTCGGGGTCGATCGCCTGGATCAGCACCAAACTGATGCCCGATTCAATTCCCGGCAAATTCCCAAAAATCACGAATCCGGCGCTCGGGCAATGGCAGAATGGTGAAACGGCGGTTGCGGCCCCCTTGCCCCTGCCCAAGTCCTAAAGCAATGTCTGAAACGGATCGCATGGAAGGCGCTCCTCCTGTGGGTTCTTCAATCAATCGTGCCCGCCGTTCCAGATCCTCGAAGCGGGCGGGTGGGCCTCAGCGGTTGGCTGGGGTCAAAACCGCGTCAATTCTGGATCTGCTGTTGGGCCAATTGCCGCAACTGCGCACCCAAAGCTATTTCAAAGCATCCCTGACGGCCCTTTCCCACGCGATCGAGGATTTGGTGTTGGCGGGGCCGGGCGATCGCCCCTTAGTGATTGCCAGCTTTCAGCGAGAACGGTTCTATCGTCAGGAAGCCCGCCGCTACCATCGGATTGCGCACCAGAGCGATCGGGTCTATGTGCTCTCAGCTCCGGAGGCGGAGTTTCGCAGTGCTTCGGGGGAATACGAAACGGTGGCCTTTGAACCCACCGATGCGTTGGCTAACGAGTGGCACTTGGTGGTGTTGGGCGATCGGTACGCGGCCTGTTTGATCTGTGCGGAGCGCCAGGGCGGTGAGTCCCAGGCCGATCGGGCCGGCAGCTTTGGCGCGGATGATCGGGTGCGGCGGTTTGAGGGGGTCTGGACGTTCGATCGACAGGCCACCCAAGTAGCCGCCAGCCTCTTGTTGGAGCGAATTCGCACCTATCGCCCCGAGTTGGGTGACAAGATCGATCGCACCCTGGCCGAGTTTTCCGAAGGTGGCGGCCCCACCCTGCCCGAAATTGACCCGGAACCCTTTGCCCACCGGCTCGTTACCTATCTGCAAGCGGGGCAATACAAGCTTCTGAAAGCCTATCGCTCCATTTCCACCCAAGAGCGCAAGGAGCGGTTAATTAACCTGATCACCTCAGCCATCCGCCAATCTTTGGATCCTTCAGAGGTGATGGGGGTGGCCGTGCGCCAATTGGGCCAAGCTCTCCGCTCCTGTCGCTGCATTGCTTACCGCTGCAAGGACGGAGATGCTACGGCCACGGTGCAGTATGAAATGTTGGGAGCCACTGTGCCCTCCCTGTTGGGACAATCCTGGCCGCTGATCAGTCAGGACTGTTTTCAATCGGCCCTTCAGAACCATGGCGGAGTTTGCGTTCTGGATCTGAATGAGGAACCCCAACCGGGCTTGGTGCAGGCGATCGCGGAACAGTATGCGATCGCCTCCTGGTCGATCGTGCCCGTGTGCTATCGGGACAAACTGTTGGGGGCGATCGAGCTGCATCACTGCGGAAGTTTGCCGCGCCTTTGGTCTGCCGATGAAACGGGGTTGATGGATGCGGTTGCCACTCAGTTGGGTGCGGCCCTGATGCAGGCCCAAACCTACGCCGATCTTGAAGATCTCAATCAGCAACTGGAAGCGCTCGATCGCACCCGTAGCAACCTGATTGCGATCACCGGCCACGAACTGCGCACGCCCCTTTCCACGATCCAGGTTTGCCTTGAAAGCTTGGCCTCGGAACCGGATATGCCCCTGGAATTGCGCCAGGTGATGTTGGATACGGCCTTGGGCGATGCGGAGCGAATGCGCGTGCTGGTGCAGGATTTTCTCACCTTGTCTCACCTGGAAAGCGGGCGCGTTAATTGGAACCTGGAAGCCTTGCCGCTCACGGAATGTGTGGAACTGGCCCTCAGCAGTGTTCGGGCCCGCGTGCCCCGCGATCGACTGCCCCGCATTGCCTCGCAAGTGTCTGAAGCGTTGCCCCCCGTGCGGGCCGATGGGGAATGGTTGGTGGAAGTGCTGTCCAAGCTGCTGGACAATGCCTGTAAGTTCACCCAGCCTGAAGGAGCCGTGACCATTGAAGCGGGCCCCACCCCGGACGGGGCGATCGAGGTGGTGATCACGGACACGGGGCGCGGCATTGAACCCAACCGCCTGGAAACCGTGTTCGATCGGTTCTATCAAGAGGAAGGCTCCCTCCGGCGCACCGTGGGCGGAACCGGCCTGGGTTTGGCGATCTGTCGGCAAATTATCCTCGGTCTGGGCGGGCAAATTTGGGCCGAGTCAGACGGCAAAGATCGCGGCAGCCAATTCCACTTCACAATCCCGGTTTTTGAGGGCGATCGACCCAGTTCCCTCAGCGACTTGATCGGTTAAACCTTTGGACTCTTAAGTTCTTGTAAATATAGAACTTAAGTAATATTATTTTAGGCGATCAAAATTTTGAGCCATTTCATCCAACCTTAGGGCGCGGCATCACTGCCCAGGCGCACCGTAATATCGGAACCTAAATCGCCTGTCGCCGATCGATCCAAGGAACCGTAGCCTAGCCGCCGTTGCACCAACTCAGCCAGATCCAAATCGCCGCCCTGGACAATGATTTGGGTATCCCGTTGCACTTGGGGCCAAGCATCGATCGCTCGCACTTGCTGGAACCCCGCCCGCCGCAATTGGGCGATCGCGGCCGCCGATCGGGCTGGATCGCCGCTGGCATTTTGCACGGAAATGCGGCTGAAGGTTTGGCCATATTGATCGCGGGCGCTGGCGCTGAGGAGTTTGGTGCGCCGACCAACGCCGGGTCGATCGGGCGGAAAGTAGCTTTCCAACAGGCGGGCAACGGCCTTGGGATCGGGGTTCCAAAAGTTGCTGGCATCCATCTGACCCGGCAACAGCAACAGACGCACCTGCTCCGGTTCCTGCTGAATCAACAGGTGAACGAGGGCCAGCACCTCCGGGCGCGCCAGATCCGTGCGCAGGTATTTGTGAACCCGTTGGGCAATTTGGGGCAATTGGGGCAACACACTGGGGCTGAGGGCCCGATCGCGCAGGGCCCGTAACAGCAATTGCAACCGCTGCACCCGATCAAGTTCGCCCCAAGCACTATCCACTCGGTAGCGGGCGAATTGTTCCGCAGCACTGCCATCCAAGCTTTGCCAACCGCTATCCAGTTGAATTTTGAGCTGTCCCACCCGATCGCGGTAGCGCATCGCCTGGGGCACAGACAGTTCCACCCCACCCAGCAGATCGACCAATTCTCGCAAGCCTTCGGGGTTCAACCGCACGGTGCGATCGATCCGCAACCCGCCCAGGGTGTTGCTCACGGACTGCTGCACCAGGGCCGTACCGCCGATGCTGTCCGCTTCGTGCAATGCACCCACGGCTCCGCTGGGAAACACCACCCGCGTATCCCGAGGCAACGACATCACCGTCACAGTGTCATCGGTGGGATCAAATCGGGCCAGCCAAATGGCATCCGCATGACCATTCAAGGCTTCCGGCGCACCCAGAGGAATTCCGGGCGAAGGCTCCACCCCCAAAACCAAAATGGTGAGCGGTTGCAGGAGGCGATATTGCAACCCGCTGCGCCACAGGTGCTCTAGGGTTTCGTGGCGCATGAGGGGTATCACGGCCGGATCCAGGGGCATGAACAGGGCGGCGGCGGCTCCCAAGGTGGCTGAAATCGTGCCGATCGCCACGCCGGCCATGCCCCAAAACAGCAAGCGGGCCAACCAGCCCGATCGCGGCTGTTGCCAATCGGCAGCCATCCACCGCCCCAACCGATCGGGATAGGGAGTGGCGGGCGGCTGAACCGGTTGATCCGTGGGGGAGGAAAAGGGAGAAAACTGACTCAACGCTGACCTTGGACCCTAATTACGAATTGAAATTTACGAAATGGGATTTGGGATTTGAGATTTGAGATTTAGGATTTGGGACTAATAAGAAAATGTGATTTCTGGTTCTTTTTCCTGCTCTTTGGATGAGTTTTCTAGCCGATCACGCTCACGCTTTGGGCGACAAGCGCATTGTAAGCCGTAAATAGATGGCGATCGGCTGACCTGTGGCAGTGAGGGCCGGCAAAAATCGCAGTTGGGCAGCGCGGGCTTCGAGGGCCTGTTGGGTTGTCGCACTTAAACCCGGGGTCAGCAATCCCGCAAAGCCAACGGAGCCATCGGCCATTACGGCTAACCGTAAATCCACCGCTCGATCGGCCCAATTGGCTAACTCTGGATAGTCTCGCAAGTTCAAACTCGGCGGCGCGGATTGCAACTGGGGCAGGCGGCTCAGGTCGGCCGCTTGGACGATCGGGCTGCCATCTCCCGGTGTGGTTAGTTCTAACCCAACAATCGCCAGGCCGAATGCTTGGTTTCCCCCCTGGCCTGGATTGGGGTTGGTGCTTGGGCCGCCAGAATTCCCGGCATTGGGAGCGGGCGGGCGATTGGGATTCGGCCCCGTGCCATTGGGAGCAGGATTCGGGGCGATCGGGCGATTTGGAGGCGCATTTTGCCAACCGGGAGCGGCATAGTCCGGGGGCATGTTCGGATCGATCGGGTCGGGGTTGAAGGGCCGATCGGGAATCGGGGCCACACCAGTCGGCTCGCCGGGCCAGCGGGGTTGGCTGGCGGCCCCCGAGCCTTGCAGTTGACCCGGATCCACTTGCCGCAAGGGAGCCAACGGCCGCAACGGTTGCCCCGCAGCGGAACTTGCCGGAGGAGCACCGGAAGCAGCCGGATTAGCCGCCACAGCACTCGCGGGATTAGCTGGAACGGGGTTGGCGGGATTGTTGGGAGCGATCGGCCCCGTTGAAGTTGCCGAGCCACCGGCCGCTGGCAAGGTCACCCGCACCACCGGCAAGGGCCCCGCCGTCGGCCCCGCTTGGGCCCCCGATCGCCCCACACTCCAGAGGGCTAACCCGTGAAGGGCGATCGCCCCCAAGGCCGCTCCCCACCAAAACCGGCGCGATCGGGTTGCCGGTTGGTAGTGAATGGGCAAGCCTTCCGGAGCAACGGCATGGGTCGATCGAGCAACGGGGCGATCGGGCATGGTCTTTCACCAACTGTCCAACTTGATTCCAAATTCGTCCGTTGATTCAGAAAACCATTCGGACAATCATCCCGAGATTCAGCCCAAGATTTCCGGCAAAATCCAAAGTGGGGTTTCCTGCTGGTCGCCACCTGTTTCAAAATTAACGATTAATCAAACCATTCATCAGCCCATTCGCTAGCCGATTCATTTACCCGAAATTCTGCCACCGCGCTTTCGCGTCTTCAAGAATCCCACTTTGGCCCGCTGCCCAAGCGACTTCAAACCGGTCTCAACCTGTTAATTAACCTTTGCAAACCAATCCTATGACCGCCACCAGCACCGCACCTCAGCTCACCAGCGCCCTCGACTATTTCCGCCAAAGCGCCGGCCAATGGCAATCCCAGCGGGTCACCCACCACCTGGCCTTTCGGCGGGCCGAAGTGGGCGAATCGGAAATTCAGGTGGAAATGCTAGAGGTCACCGATCCGCGTTTGGCCGAAATTTGCCAGATGTATGACATTGACCCTGCCGCCGCGGCCGGTGGGGCCCTGGTGACCTGGAAAAGCTTGATGGCCTGGGATGCTTCCGAAGAAGACAACCACGAGGGACAAACGGTGATGGTGATTGTGCCGGATGCCACGGACGATCGCCGGGGCAAGCTGCTGCGGGAACGGGGTTATGCGGAAACGGCTCCCGTCGCCGGTGAATATCACCTGGACGAGGAAGGGGGCATGGTTTTAACCACGGAATACGAAACCATGAGTTCCGTGGAGCGTTTTTGGTTTCCCAATCCGGATTTACGGATGCGCACCAGTGTGCTGAAGCGGTTTGGCGGTTTCAACACGGCCACGTTCTGCACGGAAGTGCGGGTGGGTTGTGATCAATCGGCGGTGGCGGCCGGGGGCGATCGGGAGCAGGCAATCTCGGCCCTGGGTTGGTAATGCCTGGGTTGGTAATGCCTGAGTGGGCCACGATCGGGTTAGCAAATCCCGGGTTGGCCATCGAGGGGCGATCGCCCGCCAAATTCCTCAGAATCCGACTTGGTTCGTGAAGAACCACCAGCGACGCGAAACGCTTTGGTACAATTTGCGATAGCTAGCAATGCTTTTAAACAGTGGAGTGCTTCGGCGCTTCTGCTGACCGGGCGATCAACGCCTGGCCCCATCCGGCCAACACAGGCGCGATCGCACCATTCCCACAGCGAACCATGCGCGGCTCCCCGTGCATGTCAAGCTTTATTAAGCGTTTTTCAGGAACCGTGCTTGCCCTCGCGGCAATCTCGTAACCTGAAAAATGGCAAATTTGGCAGCGTCACCTTGTTGGTTCCTGCCAGCCGATGTGCCTTTAACAAGCGCACGTTAACAAAGCCCGTGACTTTTTGAGACTACCGAGACTACGGAGATTCTGACGTGGCTATTCCTGTATTGAGCTTCTCCCCTTCTTCGCAAAACCAACGTGTGGCTGGTTACGAAGTGGGCAGTGAAGAGCAACCGAAAATTTACGCAATCGAAAACGTCTTCTCTGGCGGTGACATGGACGAGCTGATCTGGGCGGCCTATCGCCAGGTCTTCAGCGAGCACCAAAACATCGCTAACAACCGCCAAACCTTCCTGGAATCGCAACTCCGCTACGGTCAAATCACCGTTAAGGATTTCATCCGGGGCTTGGCCACGTCGGATAGCTTCCGCCGCCTGAACCTGGACACCAACAGCAACTACCGCTTCGTGGAAATCTGCGTCCAGCGGATTTTGGGCCGCGACGTGTACAGCGAGCGGGAAAAGATTGCTTGGTCGATCCTGCTGCCCACCAAGGGCCTGCAAGGTTTCATCGATGCACTGGTGGATAGCGAAGAATACGCCGCTAACTTTGGCGACAACACGGTTCCTTACCAGCTTCGTCGTGTGCTGCCCCAGCGCACCGGAGGCGAAACCCCCTTCAACCTGAAGACTCCTCGCTACGAGGCTTACCACCGCAGCCAACTGGGCTTCCCGCAAGTGGTGTGGCAAAACTCGGTGCGTCGCTTCACTCCCCAAGAGAAGAAGGTTGGCGCTGGCAGCCCCGCTGGGTTCCTCGGCATGGCTCGTTCGGTGACTCCCTCGCTGCCGGTGGTGCCCCGCACGCCGTTGGCCAACATCAACATCGCTACCGCTGTGCCCTATCGCAAGCGCTAATCGCAAGTGCTAGGTGGGGCGATCGGGCGATGACTGCCAGGGTCTTGGGGCCCCTAGTCATTGCTCGGTTCCTGGATTTTGCAGGACGAAGCTCAACAACTCACCACAATGCAACAGAGGGCCGGGATAATTCCCGGCCCTCTGTTTTTGCGTTTGCCTCAACATCTCAGCAATCGAGACTCAGTAACTGCAACTCAATTGCTGATGCGATCGCATCAGTGATCGCTGATTCAGTGTTTGAGCTGGGGCGCTGGCAAGCTTTTGGATGATGGGAATTGCGGTCGGGCCCATCTTCATGGGCCCAATTGCAGCTAGGGAAACTGGAACGGGTGATCGAGCCAGGAATTACATCCCGAAACCGCCCATACCCATACCGCCCATACCCATGCCACCCATACCCATGCCGCCCATGCCACCCATGCCGCCCATACCGCCCATGGGATCACCACCAGCGGGAGCAGCGGGTTTCGGTTCGGGTTTATCAACCACGATCGCCTCGGTGGTCAGCACCAAACCGGCGATCGAGGCGGCATTTTGCAGGGCCGTCCGCAACACCTTAGCCGGGTCAATGATCCCCGCCGCTTGGGTGTCTTCGTAGGCTCCGGTCAGCGCGTTGAAGCCGATGTGATCGCCCTGGTTGCGCACCTTTTCAACCACCACAGCGCCTTCGTAACCGGCGTTTTCGGCAATTTGGCTGAGGGGCGTGGTCAAGGCTTGGGCCACAATACCGGCCCCGATCGCCTCTTCCGCGTTCAGGGTGGCCTTGAAGCTTTCGGCCAGTTTGGCCAGGCGCATCAGGGTTGCCCCACCACCGGCTACCACCCCTTCCGCGATCGCGGCTTTGGTGGCGTTCACGGCATCTTCAATGCGCAGCTTCCGTTCCTTCAGTTCGGTTTCGGTGGCCGCGCCCACTTTAATTACAGCCACACCACCCACCAAGCGGGCGATCCGCTCTTGCAGCTTTTCGGTGTCGTAGTCGCTGTCGGTGGCGGCCAGTTCGTCCTTGAGCTGTTGCACGCGCGCGGCAATGGCGGCTTGATCTGCCCGATCGCCCGCCACAATCGTGGTCGAGTCCTTGGTGATCGTCACCTTTTGGGCATATCCCAAAACGCTGGTATCACAGGATTCGAGCTTCGTGCCCGTCTCTTCGCTCACCACCTGGCCATCGACCACAAGGGCGATATCTTCAAGCATGAACTTGCGACGCTCGCCAAAGCCCGGAGCTTTCACAGCGGCCACGTTCAGCACGCCCCGCAGTTTGTTGATCACCAAGGTGGAAAGCGCGTCGCCTTCAATATCTTGGGCAATGATCAACAGCGATTTGCCATCGCGCACCACTCCTTCCAGAATGCTCACAATTTCCGCGAGGCTATTGATTTTGCCGTCTGTCAGCAGCACAGCCACGTTGTGCAACTCCGTGATCATCCGCTCGGAGTCGGTCACGAAGTAGGGCGAGGTGTAGCCGCGATCAAACTGCATCCCTTCCACCACATCCACTTCGGTGGTCAAGGATTTCGACTCTTCCACGGTGATCACGCCGTTTTGGGTGACCCGATCGAAGGCGTTGGCGATCGTGCTGCCGATTTCTGGGTCGCTACCGGCGGCCACGGCGGCAATTTGGGCGATCGCCTCGTTGCTGCTGATCGGTTGCGCCAGCTCGTTAATTTCCGCCACCAACCGGGCAACGGTTTTGTCAATCCCGCGCCGCAGGGCCACGGGGTTGGTACCGGCGGTCACATTTTTCATGCCCTCACGCACCAGGGCTTGGGCCAACACGGTGGCCGTCGTGGTTCCGTCACCAGCAATATCTTTGGTTTTGGTGGCCACTTCGCGCACCAGGCGAGCACCCGTATTCTCCAGGGGGCTTTCCAGTTCAATTTCTTTCGCGATCGTGATGCCGTCATTCACGATGCTGGGAATGCCAAATTTCTTTTCCAGCAAAACGTTTCGGCCTTTAGGGCCCAGCGTGACGCGCACGGCATCGGCCAAGGCGTTAACACCGTTTTCGAGGGCGCGGCGCGATTCGTCGCTGAAGGAGACGATCTTAACCATAGGGGTGTGGGGTCGCTATCCGTGATTTACCAATGGTTCACCCCAAGACTGTATGCAAATTTGGCACTCTCGGAAAGGGAGTGCTAACCGAACCTATGGCTTGCCATTAATTGCCCAGCTTTCCTAATCGCTCGCTCGATCGCGTGGCGTTTGCAGGATTATTCGCAGGGTTAAAGCGGCCATTAGTCCTTCAGGCCCTCCCTCAAGTCCCATCTCTCAACTTGTTTGCCCGATCGCGCCCTAAATTTCCTCAAAGCGAATGTTGGTGTTCATGGTGTCAGGAGACAGCATCGTTCCTTGCAACACCAACACCACCGAGGGGCTGCCGCTGCCTTGAACCGTCACTTGGTCGCCCACTTCCAGGGTGTTGCGCGGGGCGGTGCTGCTGGGTTTGAGGCCCAAGCTGGCCGGCGGGTCAAAAACAATGCTGAACCCCCATTGCCCGATCGTGGTGTTGGTGGTGCGTTCGGTGTAGCCCAAGCGGCCGAGCGCTTGGCGATAGAACTGGATGGCAGCTTCTGCGTTGGATTTGCTCTGGAAGTTCAGGCTTTGCTGACCGTAGGCATTGGCCGCAAAGATGGCGGGCCGGTTGGCGGGGGCGGTGGTCGGTTGGGGCAACCCGCGCAGAATGTTGAGGACATTGGGGGCGCTGGGCTGGCTGGGGCGGGTTTGGGCGATCGCCTGGGGGGCTGATAAATTCAAAATCCCGATCGCCCCGCCGAGCATTCCACCGGTCACCAGCAAACCCAACAGCCCGATCGCCAGGGGATTCGCCAGGGGATTCGCCAGGGAATTCGGGGTTTGGCGCTGGCTTGTCTGGCCCAGATAGCTGGTCTCAACCGTTTGAGGTTCGCTCATCATTAATTAACCAAATCCTAAGGCCAGGATCTTAGGCCAGAAAACAAGCGGGCGATCGCCCGATGCTCTATCCTTTGATGGGACGGGTGATGATTTCAGCCGATCGCTTTGCGATTTTTTGGCGCATTCGGCGAATTCATCAAACCCAACTCCATGCCGCCTTTCTCAATTGTTTTCAGCCATGACTGCCACCCAGGTCAGCGACCTCGAAGCCCAACTGAGCCAACTGCAAGCCGAAGCCCAAAGCGCGATCGGCCAAGCCCCTGACCTCGACGCGATCGAGCAGTTGCGCGTTGCCTTCCTGGGCAAAAAAGGCAAAATCTCCGCCGTGCTGGGGGGCATGGGCAAGCTGCCCGCCGAAGATCGGCCGCGGATTGGAGCCAAGGCCAACGAAGTGAAAGACGCGGTGCAAGACCTGCTCGATCGGCGACGGGCAGATCTGCAAGCGGCGGCCATTCGGGCCCGGCTGGATGCGGAAACCTTAGATGTGACCGCGCCGGGAACCTATCGCCCCTTAGGCCGCAAGCATCCCCTCGCCAGCACGATCGACCGGGTAGTCGATATCTGCGTTGGCTTGGGCTACACGGTGGCCGATGGCCCCGAAATGGAAACGGACTATTACAACTTCGAGGCCCTGAACACCCCCGCCGACCACCCGGCCCGCGACATGGCCGACACCTTCTATTTGCCCGATGGAAACCTGCTGCGCACCCACACTTCCGCCGTGCAGCTTCGTTACATGGAAGAGCGCGAACCGCCCATCCGCGTTGTGGCTCCCGGCCGGGTCTATCGACGCGACACGGTGGATGCAACCCATGCGGCCGTGTTCCACCAAATTGAGCTGCTGGCGATCGATGAGGGTCTGACCTTCACGGACATGAAAGGCACGATCGAAACCCTCCTGGGCGAAATTTTCGGGGAAGTGGAAGTGCGGTTCCGCGCCAGCTACTTCCCCTTCACGGAACCCTCGGCGGAGGTGGATGTGAAGTGGAAAGGGCGCTGGCTAGAGGTGCTGGGTTGCGGCATGGTGGATCCCAATGTGATGAAGTCCGCTGGGCTAGATCCGGAGGTCTATTCAGGCTTTGCGGCGGGCTTTGGGGTGGAGCGATTCGCCATGGTTCTGCACCAAATCGACGATATTCGCCGGGTTTATGCCAGCGATCTCCGGTTTTTGCGCCAGTTCTAAGCAGGCCTCACCCAATCAGGTTTAATTCCCATCAGGTTTAATTAATTGTGCTCCCGATGGCGACGAGCAACGATGGGGCCGATCGCTGGCGATCGCTGATGGTGGGGAATTCGCGCTGGCATTGGGGCGATTGGACGGGCGATCGGCTCGATCGCGTTTGGGATGATGCACAGCCGCCCCCGGATCACCTGGCCCTAGAGCAACCCGTTTGGGCCGCCTCAGTGGTTCCGGGAGCACTCGATCGATGGAGCGATCGGGCTGACTGGCGCATCATCACGTTGGCCGATCTCCCGATCGGGGGGCTGTATTCCACCTTGGGGATCGATCGTGCCTTGGCTGTGCTGGGCGCGGGTCAGCGCTACGGCTTCCCGGCCCTGGTGATTGATGGCGGCACGGCCCTGACCGTGACGGCTGTGGATCCAAACCGACAACTAATCGGCGGGGCGATCGCGCCGGGGTTGGGGTTGCAATTGCGCAGCCTCACGGAAAAGACTGCCGCCCTGCCGGCCGTGCTGCCACCCACCCAACTCCCAACCCTCTGGGCCCAGGACTCGATCGGGGCGATCGCCAGTGGGGTGGTCTGGGGCGTGGCCGTCCTGGCGCAAACTTGGTTGCAAACCTGGCGATCGCGCTATCCCCACGGCACGGCGGTGATTACCGGCGGCGATGGCCCCGCGATCGCGCAATATCTCCGGGCAATTGACCCAACCCTCACGGTTGATTTACACCCGGATCCTTCCATCATCTTTGCGGGCATTCAAGCCGTTCGTTCCGATCAGAACAAGCCAGAATTTTTCCAAAGCCCTTGAGCGCTCATCCGCGACCGATCAACCACAGATGAGCCAGAACGTAACAGAATATTAATAATCAGTTTAAACTGCTTAATTGCGTTGTTTTGAACTCGTTGGGTCGCGATTGCCCAGGACATTCTGATACTTTATTTCCCCCAATCATGACCCAAACTCAAGGTACGGCACTGGTTACGGGTTCCGCCATTCGGCTTGGCAAGGCGATCGCCCTCGGTTTGGCCAAAGCAGGCTACAACATTGCCCTGCACTATGGTTCCTCCCACGATGCAGCCCAGGAAACGGCGGCGGAATTTCGCGCTTTGGGAGTGGAATGCGAGCTGTTTCCCTTTGACTTGCTCCATGAGCCGGACATGCAGCCTTTGATCGATCGTGTGCGATCGCGCTTTGGCGATTTAAGCCTGTTGGTTAACAGTGCTTCCGTGTATGACGCAGCCCCGATCGCAGAGACAACGCCTGACCTGTTTGCCAAGCAATTTAAGGTGAATTTTGAAGCCCCCTACTTCCTCACCCAAGCCTTTGCCAAAAACGGCGGAACCGGCTGTGTGATTAACATCATCGACAACAAGGTGGCTTTCAACCAATATCAATATTCAGCCTATTTGCTCTCCAAAAAAGCCTTGGCAGAATTTACAAAATTGGCGGCGATCGAACTGGCTCCCCAAGTGCGGGTTAATGGCATTGCTCCGGGTGTCATTTTGCCCGCCGGGAGCCGCACCAGTGACTATATTCAGTGGCGAGTTCAGGGCATTCCCGTGAAGCAACAAGGCTCTACGGAAAACATTTCCCAAGCGGTGAACTATATCCTGAATAATCCTTTTGTGAATGGGCAAATTTTGTTTGTGGATGGGGGCGAATCCCTAACCAATGTGGGGCAAAATGCCGTGACCTACGAGCAGACCACCCAAATTAAGCAATAAACACAAGGGCGATCCCAAACGGCGATCGCCCTTTTTTCCAGCGATCGCCTGTTCCCGTTTAACCAACGTTTGATTCCGCTTCTGAGGCTAAATTCCATGTATCAAGCAATTTTGTCCGTTGGTTCCAACATTGAACCCCAGCACCATTGCCAGCAAGCGGAGCAAATTTTAGCCCAGGAACATCAACTGGTTGATAAATCCGCTTACATTGTGACCGCTCCCGTTGGCTATCAAGATCAGGATGATTTCTTGAATGGGGCCTATTGGGTATCCACCCACTTAAGCTATTTGGAATTTAATCAATATTTGAAGGATTTGGAAAAGCGCCTAGGGCGTGTCAAGGGGCCAATTAAATCTGGACCCCGGACGATCGACCTCGATATCATCATTTGGGATGGGCAAGTGGTGCATGATGATTTCTACAGCAAGGATTACACCAAGATTCCGGTGCAAGAACTGCTCGATCGCCACGGAATTCAATTGGCGGCATCCCAGGCGATCGGCTAAATTTTCGGTGAATTTCCTGACCCGATCGCGTAACCGATTGCATCACCCATTTTCGGTGAATCTCTGGTTCAAAAACCTACTCAAACACCACCGTGCGGTTGCCATACACCAACACCCGGTTTTGTAAGTGCAACCGCACCGCTCTGGCCAAAACCACCCGTTCTAGATCTTTCCCCTTGCGGACCAAATCCTCAACGGTGTCGCGGTGGCTGACTCGGGAAACATCCTGTTCAATAATCGGCCCTTCATCCAGATCTTGGGTGACGTAGTGGGCCGTTGCGCCAATCACTTTCACGCCCCGATCGTGTGCCCGTTGGTAGGGATTAGCTCCGGGAAATGCGGGCAAAAAGGAATGGTGAATGTTAATTGCATTCGGGAAAGCCGCCACAAATCCCGGGGTAAGAATTTGCATATATTTCGCCAGCACCACCAAATCAATTTGATATTCCCGCAGTAGCTCCAATTGTTTAGCTTCGGCTTCGGCCTTGGTGTCTTTGCTGATGGGCACGTGGTGATAGTCGATGCCAAATTGTTGGGCGATCGGGGCCAAGTCCGGGTGATTGCTAATAATGAGAACGATTTTGGCGGGAATTTCACCGGCTTTGTTCCGCCACAGCAAATCCAGCAGGCAATGATCTTGGCGGCTAACCCAAATGGCCATCCGGGGAACTTCGTCAGAGAAGTGAAGCTGCCAAGTTGCGCCGAGGGGTTTGGCGATCGCCCCAAAGGCTGGATCAATTAAATCGCGGGGCAAATTAAACCCATCCAGTTGCCATTCAACCCGACTCAAAAAGAGATTGGCTGTTGGGTCTTGGTGTTGGTCGGCGTGCAGAATATTGCCACCGTTGGCATCAATAAAACTGGCAATTTTGGCGACTAAACCCCGTTGATCTGGACAGTTAATGAGCAGTGTTGCAGTGGCTAAAGACATGTTTGCAAAGGTGGCAGGCGCGATCGAACCTTTGAATTTTAAGCGAAACCCCGACGAACACAGGGCCGTAGATTCCGTAGGGGCGTACAGCGGTACGCCCTCCGCTGTACGCCCTCCGCTGTACGCTCTCCGCCAGGATCAATCGCTTGATCTCCTTTGGGTATTGGGGGATTGGGGGATCTGGCGTACCGGAGGGCGCATGGCGATGCGCCCCTACGGTGAGGCTGCGGGCGATCGGGGTTGATCGCCTGATCTCGGTTGGGTATTCGAGACTTGGCGTACCGGAGGGCGCATGGCGATGCGCCCCTACGGTGAGGCTGCGGGCGATGGTGAGGTCGTGGGGCTGGGGCTGGCTGTGGGGCTAGCCGTCGGGCTGACTGTGGGGCCGGCTGTCGGGCTGGGCGTGACCGATCCGCTCGGGCTGGGACTCGGGGGCGGCGGCGGTTGCTTCCATTCCGCCAAGGGCCGATCGACCGTGGCGAGCTGGAAATCCTTGGGGATTAAGGCCACGGACACCTTACCCGGCAAAGGTTGAGGCGGATCCACCAGCGCATAGAGAAAAGAATCGTCAAACCCAGCCTGCCCGATCGCCAGTCGATGTTGCTGGCCGGTTTTCAGGCGCATCGTGATTTCGGCACGGGGGCGATCGAGGCCCAATTCTGCAAGCTGGGCGGGCGATCGCTCAATGGTGCGATCGCGCTGAGACGAGGCCAGCAAACTGGTCAAAAACGCCACAGCTCCATCGCTGGCCGGTTCCGCTGCACCTCCATTCAACCGCAGTTCCCACAGGGTTTGCCCCGGTTGGAAGTTGGCCCGGCGATCGAGCTGCACGGTGCGATCGCCCAATTTCAGGGTCAACTGTTGAATATCGGCTTCCGCAAAGCCAAACAGCTTGGCCTGTTGCTGCTGTTGGGCTTGTTTTTGGGTGGATTGCGTCTCAAACAAAGCCACGCCACCGGCCACCCCCAGGGCGATCGCCAAAATCCAAAGGGTCGAAGATTTGAGCTTCATGGTTGTTCGCTCCCTAGCGTCGCTTCCACCACATCACACCCGCCAAGGTCAGCCCCCCGATCGGGAACACCCCCAACGCCAACAGCAGCAACAGCGCGGACTGTTGATTCGTGATGGTGAAACGTCGGTTATTGGGTTCGCGCGGCCGAATGGAAAGGCTGCTTTCCGCGCGATCGCCCAACCAACCCACCGAATTCAGAAACACATCGCCATTGAGCTGCTGGCTAAATAGCCCATCCGCCATAAACGACGAGTTACCAATCACCACCAGCCGAGCGGCTTTCGGAGGGGCCGGGCTGGGGGAAGGACTCGGGGCCGGGCTGGGGCTGGCCGTCGGGGATGCGGTTGGGGATCCAGTCGGGCTGGGGCTAGCCGTCGGAGAAGCAGTTGGGGATGTGGTCGGAGATACCGTCGGAGATACGGTCGGACTTGGGCTGGCCGTTGGGGATGCCGTTGGAGATACGGTCGGACTTGGGCTGGCCGTTGGGGATGCCGTTGGAGATACGGTCGGGCTGGGGCTGGCCGTCGGGCTAGGACTGGGGGAGGGACTCGCGGCCGGTTCAGGGGCGATCGCCCGTTCCAAGGCAACCCCCAAAACCAACGGCCCTTGGCGATCTTGCGGGGGCGTGAAGGTGAGCTGTTGGGCGGTGGGTTCGCTTTCAGCCCAACTCTTTTCGTCGGTTTTGATGAGAGGTGTGGCCGTGATGCCGCTGATGGTGACGATTTCGAGCGATCGCGCCACCGGGTAAATCGAAACCCCGCCTTTGAAATCCTGGGTGATTGGGTGGTCGCCATATTGGGTGACGATCGGGGCATCGGGGCCTAAACCGGCCAACTGGCCCGTTCCCGACGCATCCACCACCAGGCGGTTATCCAGCTTCACCCCCCAACGGGTCAGCAACTGGCTGAGGCCGCCATCGGACGCGGGATCCAACAGCGCCAACAGCCGCCCACCCCGCTGCAAATAGGTTTCCAGCAGTGCCAGTTCCCGATCGAGCAAAGGACGTTGGGGGCCAATGATCGCCAAGGCAATGCCATCCTCGGGAATTTTGCCCTCACGAATCAGGTTCAAGGGTTTGGCGATGAAGTTTTTGGTTTTCAGGCCCGTCACCGCTTCCGTCAAACCGCCCTGCTCTCCTTCAATTGGGCGCTCTCCGTGGCCTTGCAGGAAATAAATCGTTGCTTGGGTGGTGCTGGAAAGCTGGGCGATCGCGTTGGTTAACTCCGTTTCCTTCAGGCGACTTTCGGGCCCCAAGGTGGTCACTAAGCGTTTTTGTTCACCTGCTTCCAAATACACTTCCCCAAAGGATTTGACCTTAAAACTTTGGGCCCGGCCAAAATCCACCTGTGGATCGACTAATTCATAGGTGAAGTTGGGATTTAATTTGGCGTAATTACTCAGCAGTTCCCGATCGGTATCAGAGAGCGATCGATCAAAAATCAAGATTTTGATTTTTTGACCCAAATTGCGTACCGTTTCCTGGGTTTCGGGAGCCAGCGTAAACAGTTGAGTTTCGGTTAAATCAAACTTGGTACTGTAACGAGATCCCAAGAAATTGATCGCCCCAAAAATTAGCAACGCGGCCAAGGTCGCCAACAACGCATTGGTATTGGATTGGGTCGATCGCTGGCTCCAAGTGCGGCGCAAATTACCGTGGGTGACCAGCCAAATCCCGATCGCCACAATGCCAGCGACCATCAGCCCCCCAGCCAAGGGCCCCCAGCCACCCACAAAGCCCGCTGACAGGCCCGCCGCCATCAGGAACAGGCCCACGAAAATTAGATATTTACCGAGATATCTAAGCCCAGATTTGAGATAACGAGGCAACAGTTGCCGCACAGATGCCAGTTTCATAGCCACTAAATCAGTTCCCCCTGAATGGCAAACAAGCCAGAATCAATACTGAATTCGCTCAATTTCACTTGCTCAATTTCACTTGCTCAATTTCACTTGCTCAATTTCACTTGCTCAATTTCACGCGCACAATTTCATCTGCTCAATTGCAGTTCCTCAGTTGCATTTCCCTAATCGCACTCAGGCGCTTGAACTCAGGCAATCAAATTTAGGTGATGAAATTTAGGCGATCGCCCCAAAATGCAGACTGCTGAGGATATGCCTAGGAGCGCTGAAAACGGAAAGTTTCTACCGATTGAGCCGTCAAGAAAATCCCGAGTAGGATATAGCTCAAAAACAAAATTGCACTGCCTGTTTCGGGCACACCACGCACCGCCGCTTCGTAATGTTTCAGCAAAGATAAATGCCCGATCGCCTGACCCACATCACCCCCGATCGCGTTAGCCAACAGATCAATAATCCAGAGGGAAAGATTGAGGGCAAAGGTCATCATCGCCGCCAAAACCGTGCTAGCCGTCAGGGATGACAGGAACATTCCCAGAGACAAAACGCCACCCCCCATCAGCAACAGCCCCAGGTGTCCTGATACTGCCACCCAAGGAGAAATGGGCGGATTAGAAGCCGCCAAAACAATCAATTCCAGCAACAGAATCGGAGCCAAAATGCTGGCAAAAAAGGTCAGCACCCCCAAGAGCTTGCCCAGGGCTACGGCCCAGTTCGTAATTGGTGATGTGGCTAATAGCTCGATCGTGCCGCGTTTGCGCTCTTCGGTATAGAGACTCATGGACAAAATCGGCAGAATGAAAAGGGATAGTGACCCCAAACTCCCCAAATAAATTTTCAGAAATTCATAGGGAACATCGATCGGCGGCACAGGAATGCCCATTTGCTGGCCCTGCATATCGCGCATGGCCGATTGGGCAATGATGCCCGCCGGCCCCAGCAGCACCGCCACAAAGAAGATGCCTGCAATTAACCAAAAAATACTAGCCACTCCATAGGCTAAGGGAGAGACAAAATAACTCTGTAATTCCCGTTGATAGATGGCCACAATATTGGCCAAAATCACTCGCAATCGATGTCCTAAGTTAACAGCCATGCCTCAGTTTCAACCATCCTTGAGAAAAATCTAAAAGTTAGCCGTGAAAGATGCGCAAGCAAAATCGAGAAGCCAGCATTCAGAATTGAAAGTTGAGAAGTAAGAAGAATCAGTCGTGGCAATTAAAGCAGGAAAGTATTAGGAAACACGGCCAGGAGAAAGCACTTTTGAATCATGCAATTCGTTGACTAGCTGGTTGCCGGTTCCATATCCGTCACTCGCAATCCATGGGCAGAAAAGCTGGCAGCTCAAAACTGGCATGACAGATCAACCCAAGCGGGCCTTATTCAGCCGCTTCCGGGGACGAGTCCGGGGAAATGGCAAGGTTGATCGGTTCGGGATCCGCAGCCACCGGATCAAGGGAGTCGATCGCCCCAGTTATCTCCGTTGGGGTTGTCGGTTCCTCCGTGGTCAAATCCAAAAACACATCTTCCAAGGTGGCTTGGCTGCGGCGCAATTCACATAGCCCCAAATCGGCGGCAATGACGGCGCGGGCAATTTCCTGGGCCGGTTCCGTATCTCGCTCGATCGCCACCTTCAACCGCAATCGATCGGGTCGATCGCCCGGTGATCCTTGGGGCGTGACCGATCGGACTCCCGCCAACGTTTGCAACCGCTCCACCAACTGGGCCGCCCGATCGAGCAATTGCGGCGGATCTCCTTCCGTCAGGGTCACCAACGCCGACTCAGCGCCATCAATTTCCAAGTCGTAGGCCGCGCCGCCCACACGACCCGCCATCAGGTTGTCGGGGGTGTCGGTGGCCACCACTCGCCCACCGTTCACGATCGCCACCCGGCTGCAAGTCATGCTCACTTCCGGCAGGATGTGGGTGGACAAAATCACCGTATGGTCGCCCGCCAAACTTTTGATCAGGTTACGGACTTCCGCAATTTGGCGCGGATCCAGACCCACCGTTGGCTCGTCCAACACAATGGCCGGTGGATCATGCACGATCGCCTGGGCAATCCCTACCCGCTGGCGATAGCCCTTCGACAATTTATTAATGATGGTTTTGCGGCGATCGCTCAAACCACAGCGCTCGATCGACCAGCGCACCCGCTCCGCCCGATCGCCCGCCGAAACGCCCTTAATTCGCGCCACAAAGTTCAAAAATCCCTCCACCGTCATATCTGGGTAGAGAGGCGGCGTTTCTGGCAAATAGCCAATCCGTTCGCGCACCGCCATCGAATCGTCATGCACATCAAATCCCGCCACCCGCGCCGTGCCACTGGTGGCCGGTAGATAGCCGGTCAAAATTCGCATTGTGGTGGTTTTGCCTGCACCGTTGGGGCCCAGAAACCCCAAAATTTCTCCCGGCTCCACAGAAAACGTCACCTCGCGAATGGCTACGGTGCTGCCGTAAACCTTCCGCAACTGTTCCACTTCAATCATGGCGAGCGATCTCGGTCAAAAATCCCAGTCGATCGGCCCCAAAGCCGAGACCACGCCCCATTATGCCGCACGGCTTCCCGAACGACATGACCCGATCGTCAACCGGTTCGATCGTTTCGATAATGGTTAATGGTCGGGTCTATCAAGTCGATCGATCAATTCGTGGGTTTTAAGGTTTATCTTTTAAGCTTTATTTTTAAGGTTTACAGTCTTTACCTAAAATAATTGGCACACCATATCGCAAATGCCGTGAAGCAACGATTTGGTGGGCAATGCCCACCCTACGGGCTAACGAAGACAAGGGGCTTAAGCCCCTTATTCCGATGATTTTCAATTCGATTTCTTCGGTTATTGAATCACGGATTCTATTTCAAGCTTCCGGATCAAAGGTCTATGATTCCAGCAGCTCCGGCGGCTGATGAATATTGCGCGCCAAGCCCAAAATAGACAGCACCCAAATCGCCCACCAGGTCATATCGATTTCCCACCAACGCCAACCACATTTCGCCACATGGGGGTAGGCATGGTGATTGTTATGCCAACCTTCGCCATAGGTCAAAATGGCCGCCCACCAGAGATTGCGGGTGGTGTCTTCAGTCGCAAAGGGACGATAGCCCCCGTACAAATGGGTTACGGAATTGATGAACCAGGTGGAATGCCAAAGCAAAACGGCTCGCAGGAAAATGCCGTAAATCACAAAAGACCAACCACCCCAGAAATACAACCCGATCGCGATCGGGAGTTGCAGCCACAGGAAGTTTTGATTTAACCACCGATAAACGGGGTCGCGGGCCAAATCTGGCGCGTAGCGTTGGTATTGATCGTATTCAAAAAACTCCGGCCGCGGATACAACATCCAGAGCATATGGCTCCACCAAAAGCCGCGCCGAGAGGAATAGGGATCCTTGTCTTCATCTTCGGTGAAAGCGTGGTGCAATCGGTGACCCGCAACCCAAAAGATTGGCCCCCCTTGCAGCGCCATGGAGCCAATTAAGGCAATCAAATATTCTAGGGGTTTGGGCACTTGGAAACTGCGATGGCTGAGGAGGCGGTGAAAGCCGAGACAGATGCCAATGCTGCCAAATAGCCAGTGCAACAGGAGGCAAACTCCCAGTGCTGACCAAGAGAAAAACCAAGGAGCAGAGAGGGCAACAAGATGAAAGACAGCAAAGAATCCTACGGCCCACAGGTTTAACTTGACCGGCGGACGATCGGCTGATAGCTGTTTCCAAATAACGGTCATGAACACAACTCCTCAAGAGCCACAAATAAACCGGTGATTTCGGCTGGGGTGGTTTGGCCGAACAAAAAGGGGAGGTGCGATCGCGCAGTCTCCCCCATCCAATGAGTGCTGAGAATGACGAATCCGACGAATTAATCTGTGTCGATCTAAGGTGTGCAAAATGGTGCGAAGTTGTGCAAGAGAAATTTCAATTCATTCCAATCAACTTTGATTGCTCTGAGTTAATCAATGCTAATTTCAATCAATTTCGACTTATCTTGATTGATTTTCATTAATTAAAGTCAACTCTGATCAATCTTGGTTGATTGCAATTAATTTTATTCAATTGCAATCAATCGCAGTCAATCCACATCAACAATCGGTAGCTACTGAGATCGGGTCATTTCAAGATTGACAGAACTAGTCTGATCAAGCTCTGAAATTTCAACAGATTAAGACGAGCGGATTAAGACAAACGGATTAGGAGCGATCGCACCTGGAAATGGATTTGCGCTTCTACGGGGTAACGAATTCATGCCAACCATGACATTGATTCACCATTTCCATCAGCCTCAAGACCAATTTTGACACCACAAACTTTCAGTTAGCCTGTCACAAACTTTCAGTTAGCCTGCGATTGCGGGAGCTGTCAGGCTAGCGGGTTGAAAGTCCGCTTGAAAGTCCGATTGCAAGGCCGCAACGGGTTGAAAGTCCGCCGAACTTGCCAAATCCAAAGGAAACTGGTGCGCGTTCCGTTCATGCATCACTTCGATGCCCAAGTTGGCTCGATTCAACACATCAGCCCAGGTGTTAATCGGGTGTCCTTGGCTATCCAAAATGGAGTTATTGAAATTAAATCCATTCAGGTTAAAAGACATGGTGGAAACGCCCAAGGCGGCGAACCAAATGCCAATCACGGGCCAAGCGGCTAAGAAGAAGTGCAACGAACGGGAATTATTGAAGCTGGCGTATTGAAAAATCAACCGGCCAAAGTAACCGTGGGCTGCCACGATGTTGTAGGTTTCCGTTTCTTGGCCGAACTTGTAGCCATGATTAGGCGATTCGTTCATGTTGGTTTCCCGCACCAAGGAAGAGGTCACCAACGAGCCATGCATGGCGGAAAACAGTGCGCCACCAAAAACACCAGCCACGCCCAACATGTGGAAGGGGTGCATCAGGATGTTGTGCTCCGGCGAGAACACAATCATGAAGTTGAAAGTGCCGGAAATGCCGAGCATCATGCCATCGGAAAAGCTACCTTGCCCGATCGGGTAAATCAACAAAACAGCGGTGGCAGCAGCGACGGGAGCCGAAAAGGCCACGGGAATCCAAGGACGCATTCCCAATCGGTAGCTCAGTTCCCATTGGCGACCCAGGTAGCTGTAGATCGCAATCAGGAAGTGGAAAACGATCAGCTCGTAGGGGCCACCGTTGTAGAGCCATTCATCCAATGAGGCGGCTTCCCAAATGGGGTAAAAGTGCAACCCGATCGCAGCGGATGGGGGAATCACGGTGGCGGAAATCAGATTGTTGCCATAGAGCAGGGAACCAGCAACGGGTTCGCGGATGCCGTCAATGTCTACGGGCGGCGCGGCAATGAATGCCAGGATGAAGACGATCGCGGCGGTCAGCATGGTGGGGATCATCAACACACCAAACCAGCCCACATACAAGCGGTTTTCGGTGCTGGTGATCCAGTTACAAAAACGATCCCAGCGACTAGGCGCGGGAGTCGATCGCAAAGATAGGGTCATGGATGAGTACCTCTGTCAAACCTTGGTTAAGGTTGGTATTCTGGGGACTCAGAAAGCCCACCAGACTTGGGGTTATGGCTACTGGAGGCCGGGTAAGCAGGAATTAAATGGGGGCACAGGGGCGATCGAACAAGTCGAAAGCGATTCCCTATGCCCCTATGGGACTAGCACTCCAGTGACGGGCAATGCCTTAGATTCAGAGAGCTAATGCTTTGAGCAACCCGCAAGCGATCGCCCAGTCAGCCTTCAGCCTTTGATTCCGGGCATTGCCCATTGAGATGGGACGCTCAATCTCCCAGGAATTGAGTGACCCCAGCCCGAACCTGTATTCGTTTTATAACTATAAAGCGATTGAAGAATCAAGTATCATCCAATCAACTAATGAAATCAATCTTGATTAATCAGAATTATTAATTTATAAATCGGCCCATTCCGGGGCGATCGGCCAGTCGATCGAAACCCCAGTTCTCGAAACCTTGATATCGTTGAATTTTTATGACCACACCTCTTTGGCCCTACGTCACACCCGGCATTCCCGATGATTTGTTTGAGCGGTTGCCGGGCATTCCGATGACCAAGCGCGAAACCCGGCTGGCGATTTTGTCCATGTTGCGGTTGTCGGCCAATTCCGTGCTGTGGGATATCGGCGCAGGAACGGGGACGATTTCGGTGGAAGCCGCTTTGATGATCCCGCAAGGGCGAGTGGTGGCGATCGAGCGAGATTCCGACGTGGTGCAACTAATTCGGACTAACTGCGATCGCTTTGGGGTCAAGAATGTGCGGGTGGTGGAAGGCAGCGCGCCGGACTGTTTTGGCCTGCTGAAGCAACCGCCCGATCGGGTCTGCATCGGTGGTGGGCGGCCCCTGAAGGACTTGTTGGAAACAGCGTGGGAGCGGCTGCCTTTGGGGGGGCGCGTGGTGGCCCTGTCTACCAGCTTGGAGGGCCTGTACGCCCTTTCGGAAGCCCTGGCGGAGGTGCAAGCGTTGAACATTGAGGTGGTGCAAGCGGCGGGCAATCGCTTGGAGCGGCGGGCCAATAGCCAGGTTTTGGCGGCGATCGACCCGCTGTTCATTCTCTGTGGCGAGAAGGGCGAAGGTTAGGGGAATAGGCGGAGATTTTTAGGCAATCTATGCCGGCCTCGTCAGAAATGGTTCGTATTGCGCTATATCCTTGGGCATTTCCGTCCCTGCGGTGAACATGCGATCGAACGGGCAGCAAACACCATGACACGATCCCCAGCGCCCCTATCCGGCGTTTTGGCCAAATCCCAAGCCTTAGCCAAGCCAGTCAACCAGCCATTCAACCAGCGATTAACCCAGTTATTCAGCAAGCCATTCCACAAGCCATTCACCAAGCCGTTAGGGTTGAGCAGGCTATTGCCGGGCACATTACTCTCGGGCACATTACTCTCGGGCGCGATCGGGGCGGGGCCCCTGGCGCTGGGGGCGATCGCAGCTCCCACCGATGGCGGTGATCATTGGTCGCGAAGCTGTTTGGCAGCTTTGGCCGAGCGGCGATGGTTACCCCTGAACAGCGCTGGGCAATTTCAGCCCGATGAGCCAGCCACCCCGGAAGATTTGGCGCGGCTGCTGAATCAGGCTGTCCCAGAAGGCCCCCTGATCGCCCGCACCAGCAAGGACAACGAACCCCTGCGCCGCGATCGGGCAATTGCCATGATCATGACCCGCTTGGGCTGGACGGATAACGCGGCCGACCCTCGGGCTGGAACCCTGTTGCGCCAAACCTTTGAAGATGGTGAACGGGTGGAATTTCCAGTGCGACCGGCCGTGGCCGCCGCCGTCCGGGCCGGCAAGGTGGTGAGCTATCCCAACCCCCGTCGCTTGGAGCCGGAGCGATCGGTCACCCGAGGAGAGGCCGCCGCTTTCCTCTGCCAAGCCCTGAATGATCGGTTGGAAACCCCCGCCACCGATGCCTTCACGCCCTTCGTGGCCCGGCCGCCGGAAACACGCGGCGCTTGGTTAACCAACATCGACAGCGATATCTTGTTCGATCGCGATCGCCTGCGTCAGGCCCTTGAAAACCTGAAAGCCGCCAACTTCAACACCGTTTACATCACCGTTTGGAACGGTGGCTACACCCTCTACCCCAGCGACGTGGCCGAACGGGCCAGCGGCCAACGCATTGACCCCCACCCCGGTCTGCAAGGGCGAGACATCCTCGCCGAGGCGATCGCTGAAGGTCGTCGTTTAGGTTTGGCCGTTGTGCCCTGGTTGGAATTTGGGTTAATGGCTCCGGCCAACTCCGAGTTAGCTCGGCGGAATCCAGGTTGGATTGCCCAGCGCCGTGATGGTTCCAACCGGTTTCAGTACGGACGCGATACAAGGGTTTGGTTGAATCCTGGCCACCCGGATGTGCAGAAATTCATGACCGATTTGGTAGATGAGCTGGCTGCTCGCTACCCGGTGGACGGCATTCAATTTGATGACCATTTCGCCTATCCGGTGGAGTTGGGTTATGACCCCACCACCTTGGCCCAATACGCCCTGGAGCGAGATGGCCAAACCCCGCCGGATTTAGCCACAGATCCAGACTGGATGCGCTGGCGATCGGGTCGGCTAACACAACTGATGGGGCAAATTCAACAAACCCTCAAGGCCAAGCGATCGACGGCGATCATGTCCCTTTCGCCCAATCCCCAACCCTTTGCCTACAGCACTTCCTTGCAATCTTGGTCAGACTGGGTGGGGCGCGGCTGGATTGATGAACTGATTGTGCAAATTTACCGGGAAGATCCAGCCCTCTTTGAGGCGGAACTGCTCGATCGGGATTTACAAATTGCCAGTTACAAAATTCCCGTCAGCGTCGGCATTCTCACGGGGCTGAAGGTCAAGCCCATGCCAATCGATCGCGTGGCCACCCAAGTGCAACTGGTGCGCCAAAAGCAACTGGCCGGCGTGTCCTTCTTTTTCTATGAAAGCCTCTGGAATTTGACCTCTGAGAACCGAGAGCGCCGCCAACAAACCATCCGCCGACTCTTTTTCAATCCCGCCTTCCGCTCCAATCGCTAATCCTTGCCCAAGCGCGGCCGATCGATGGGCTGCATCAGCCCCTTCAGCAACCAGCCCCATTGCGTCCTGTGGGGATTGGTTGCTGCCAAAATCCGTCTCCACCCCTCCGAAAACCTGACTTCTCCCTTTAGCAAAAGTGATGGATAAGCAAACTAATTTTGTCGATCTTATTTAAAGATTGCTTGAAGATTGGAGAGATAGATTGAGTTTTTATGGATTTCGCCAAATAATGGATGAATCGTAATTTAACGACAACCCAAGAATCAACTCAAGATGGGTTGTATGGGTGCTGTGAGGATAGTGCGCGGCACAATTCAAGAAAGTCTGTCAGGAAGCTGTGGCCATACCCATTTGTCAACGTTTGGGGTCTAAATTAGGCTGAAGTTTGGATGGTGTTTTTTCTAAATCCCACTTTGTCCTTGTTGCTTCATGATCGCAACAAAGCCTGAATTGATCAAATTCAGGTTAAATCCCATACTTGGCCGATTGTTGCGGTCTTCTTTCTAAGCATCTAATTGCAGACTGAATTGAGGCGATCGCTCCTCTTTTTTGCAGATCTCGAATTTCCCAGATCTCCATGTGTCAATCAATACCCGATCGCCTCGGATCAGATCCTGATTTGATTCTGGGCTGGTCAGGATATGATCGAACGCAAGCTTTGCTCTTTTCCTAAGAAGACAATTTAAAAACCCCCTTAGAAACCACCGGACTGTTGGTTCTAGGCGGAGATAAATGAGTTCTAGGAGATTGCCAATGTGGCATTGGGGCAATGAAGTTTCATGGGATTGACATCGACAGGGACGTGATTGCTAGGTGGGCAAAATTTAGTTAGCCTTCCCGCAATTTTCCCTATCGATTGTTATCAACCATGGTGTTGAGTGTTGATCGATCGCTAGGTGACCAGACACCCCATCCCCCAAAGACCCCCAAAAGAGTCCCCATCGGGGGCCCCAAATGCACCCCAGAAAATGCCCGAGACTGAGGAGGCTAATCAACAGTCGGCACAGGTGTGAAGATGGTTAGCATCAAGGCAGTTCGCTGCTGTTGATGGGTGGTTGGTGTTCCTAAAGATTGTGGCCCCGTTGCTCATGCTGATTCCCCAAAACCTGGTTCGATCGAGTTACCCATGCGCTGACCTGCCTTTGCAAATCCGACCGGCGGAGTTTCGAGACTTAGCCGAGTTAGCCGATTTGTTGGCGGACAGCTTTCACCGACGACAAGGCTGGTGGCGTTGGCTGTTCCCCCTGTTGCGGGCTGGCATCTACGAAGATTTGCGAACGCGACTGCAATCCCAGCGCGATCGCTGTCTGTGTTTGGTAGCTTTTACGGCCCCCACGGCGGCGACGGGTCGGGTTCAGCATCCTGAGCTGATCGGCACGATCGAGATTGCAGCACGCTCCAATCTGCCTTGGCGATTGAACCAACATCACTATCCCTACATTTCCAATCTGGCGGTACGCACCGACTATCGTCGGCGGGGAGTTGCACTCCAACTCCTGTCCGCTTGCGAAGAAGTGGCACGTCACTGGGATAGTTCCGCCCTGTATCTTCATGTCCTGGCCGATAATTGTGCGGCGAGGCGGTTATACGATCGAGCTGGCTTTGTCCCCAGCGGGCGATCGGGCGGTGGTTCTCGACCCAGTTGGCAACGTTCCACACGTCTGTTGTTGCAAAAGCCATTGGGGTAAGCTACGACCGTGATTCGCCTCTCTCTCTCTCCCGATCGTTTTTCTATCGCCGCCCATCGAGACCCGTCCCACGTCGCCTCTGTGTTTCAGCTTGACCCGCCGCCCCTCGACCCGATCAACCCCGAATCGCCCCTCGGCCGTGTTCTGAGTGGTCAGGTTTGGATTGTCAACAATCGTCGCCGCAACGGCCTGTTGTTGATCAAAGAGTTCTATGCCGAATTTGCGGGGCCCGGGGCGGCGGTGGGCGGTCTGGTGGATCAAGACTGTCAGGCGGTGATTCCGTTGGGAGATTTTGAGCTGTTGCTGCCCAAGTCTTTAAAGGAGCAGGAAACAGGCTACCGAATTCGGTTGCAATGGCTGAAGTTGGTGGAACGATTCACGGCGCGGGGCGATGCCAAGCAGCGGGCCCGCAAACTGCTGGATCAGTTTGAAGAATTTTTCGATCGCTCAGATATTGACAAGTTACCGGATCAAGTCCTAGCGGCGGCCGTTGGTGTGTTGCCCCACGTGATTCGTGCGGCCCGCCACAAGTGATCCTAGGAGATATCTAGATATCTTCTCTAGAGATCTTCTAATGAGTACCCATTGTGAGTACCCATTGGATGAGTGCCCATTGGAGTATTCGTTAGCAGCATAAGCTTCAGTCCCCCGAACGAACGGGTTTGCACCGGCACAACGAATTTGCGGTGCTTGGGAGAGGACGTTTGGTGTTTTGATGGTTGGGTTCTTTTCGATCGCCCCGGTCGCCGTCGTGTATCTCCAGCGTCTGCATCTGCGCCAGTTTCGGAACTATGCCGAGCAGTGGGTTGAATTTGTTGCGCCCAAGACGATCCTGGTGGGGGACAATGCCCAGGGCAAATCCAACCTCTTAGAGGCGGTGGAGCTGCTGGCCACCCTGCGATCGCACCGCACCAGCCGCGATGGAGATTTGGTGCGATCGGCCCAAGACTGCGCCCAAATTACCGGTTGGATCGATCGAGCAGCGGGGCCCCTGGAACTGAGCTTGAGCCTGCGACGGGTGGGCAGACGCACCCTGGTACGGAGCGGCGAAACCCTGCGACGGCAACTGGACGGGCTGGGATCCCTGAATGCGGTGGAATTTTCCAGTCTTGATCTGGACTTGGTACGGGGCGGGCCGGAGCAGCGCCGCCGTTGGTTAGATGGCTTGGTGATGCAACTGGAGCCAATCTATGCGCACCTGTTACGCCAATACGAGCGGGTGTTGCGCCAACGGAATGCCCTGTTGCGAGATTGGGCCAAACAGCGCCGCCAGGGTCAGGCCCTGAGCGATCGGGCGGCAGAGCTGGCCGTTTGGGATGCGCAATTGGCGGCTACGGGAACCCGGCTAATTCGACGGCGGGCCAGGGCGATCGCCCGGTTAGCCCCCTTGGCCAGTCGTTGGCATGGGGCCATTAGCGGCCGCGTGGAAACCCTGACGCTGACCTATGCGCCGAATGTGGCGATCGCGCCGGATGTGTGGCAATTGCCGGCCCTGGAAGAAGCGCGGGCCATTGAAGCCACCTTGTTGGCCCAAATGCGCGATCGGGGGGAAATTGAGCAATACCAAGGCACATCCCTGGTGGGCCCCCACCGGGATGAAGTGACCCTGGCGGTGGATGATGCCCCGGCTAAACAGTACGGCTCCCAAGGGCAACAACGCACGTTAGTTTTGGCGCTGAAGCTGGCGGAACTTTGCGCGATCGAGGCCGTGGTGGGGGAACCGCCGCTGTTGCTGTTGGATGACGTGTTGGCGGAACTGGACTTAGCCCGCCAGAACCAATTATTGGGGGCGATCGCCGATCGGTTTCAAACGATTGTCACCACCACGCACCTGGGAGCCTTTGATGCTCGCTGGCTGGATTCGGCCCAGGTGCTGACGGTGCGATCGGGCGAGATCGTAGCCTGACGGCCTGATTCAAGGAGTTTCAGTTCGGAAGTTTGAACCTTTGAATTCGGCTAAATTCAACTAAATTTGACTGAATTTAACTGAATTCAACTCGTTAAAACGGAATTTCATCATAATCCAGCTCATCACTCGGAGCCGGAGCCGTGGTCGGAGCCGGGGCCGGACGAGGCGGCACGGTGGCAGCCGGCGGCGGCGCCGATCGATAGCTGGCATTGGTGGGCGGGGCCACGGGCGCGGCCATGGCTGAGCTGGCCAGCGATCCCAAGCTGTGAACACGGCCCACCCGCAACTCGGCCCGTTTTTCCTTAAATCCTTCGGGACGATCGATCGTGGTCATGGTGAGTCGGCCTTCCAAAATCACCCGATCGCCCTGATGGCAAGACTGCTGAATTTCATTGGCCAAATTGCCAAACCCCACCGCCTTAATCGTCGCGGACGGATCTTCAGGGCGCTGCCCCGGAAATTGCACCAACATCTCCGCGATCGCCAAGTTATCCGGCGTGTAGCGCAGTTCGGGATCCTTCACCACCTCTGCCATCAACACACAGCTATTCATGACGCGATCGCCTCCAAAATTACGAACATTAATCAATATCTAACCTTACGCCTAACCTTTAGACCCAGCACTTTCTCTCTCCCTCATGCCAAGCCTTGGTCTCTAGTTTCAAGGCCCTCGCCGCCAAAAGCAAATGGTTGGGGTGATCAGGACGAATTACAGCCCACCGGAATCGCCACCCCATCAGAATTGCATGAGAGACCCAGTTAGAGGTTAGGATTGGCCGCCGATCGGCCCCCGGCCAGTTGTTAAAGATAGTTAAAAAATCGCAAAACCACCAGCAAAGTAGGCGTGAATTGAGCGCAAGGACAACCGCGCCTGGCGGTGACCATGCCCTTCTTTGGGGCCATCGTGATTCTCTGGCCCTCTTTGGGGTTAATCAACGGTCTATCTCCCCTTCAAGCGACCCAGCGCGATCGCTCGTCAATGGGCAGGGTGATCGCACCCGCGCCCAGGGATATTGAACAAGACCCAAAAGGGACAAAGCCAGCGGCTGACCGGCGCGTTGGTTGATGTCTGGGGTTGTAGCTGTTAGAACGTAAGGGTTAATCAACGGTGATTGAGCGGATGAAGCTGACTTCGCCGCAATAAAGCAGGAAGCCTCCTGATTGCCGCATTTGCTGGCGAGTCGCAGCCATGATTTAGAGAAGCCGTAACGAAAAGAAGCAGGAACCCGACTCGCGAGGCTCGGGAATCGCCGCCCATCAGGGGTGGAGAAGATGTCAACAGCGCTGTAACCAAAACGTTTGGGTAAGGGTTTGTCGTCGTGACGCTCGATCAAGACTTGGAAATTAAAAGCCTTTTGGCCGACCTAGACGCGGCTCTTGCTGCGGCTGGTAACGATACAACGCAGGTTCAAGCGCCCCGAGCCTTAATCGAGCAGGTGCGAAGTCGTTTAACCCAATTGGCGACTCCGACCACGGATGCCGGTGAGGTAGCGATCGATGAGGCCCTGTGGGTTCAGCAGTCTTGGGATGCGCTCGCGCCGGACTTGCAAACGGAACCACCGGCCACCACCACCGTGCAAGCCTTGGCCCAAGGACTGTTGCGATCGATGCAGCAGGAGATTGACCAACTGCGCCAAGGGGCGATCGCCCCAATCCAGTCAGATTTGGAGTCTCTGCGTCAACAGCGCCAAATTCTGAGCGAAGAAATTGCCCAACTGGAAAATCAGCGCCAGTATTACCAATCCCTGGCCCAGCAGCAGGCGAACCAAGAGCAGATCATCGGCGACTTTTTGCAACAAGTGCGCGATCGCCTGCAAACCAGCATCACCGACCAAGTTTCGCAGCTCGTGGCTCGTAAGGAAGCGGCCCCTAGCTCCCAAGACCTCACGGAACTGGACAGCTCCGCCAGCAGCATTCTGGAGCATTTGCAAACAACCCTCAACGCCATCACCAGCACCCTGCAATCCAATTCGCAGCGCTACGAAGAGGCCCTGAATGCGGCCCTGGAGCGGATGCATGTGCTGGGCGAAGAAAGTGAAGCGGTGCTTGATCACTGGCTCAGTCGCTTGGCTTCGGCCCTGGGCCGCGATTTGCCGGCCGATGAAGCCGCGATCGAGGGACGTTCCGAGGCGACCAACGCGGCCGACGAACGTTCATCGGCGATCGCCACCAGTTTGGCCCTGTCGGCCCTGGGAGGTGGGGCGATCGCGGCCGCGGCTGCGGCCACCGCAGACCCCGCCGACGCTACGGAAGCAGCACCCCTCGATTTGGATCTGAACTATGACTTACCCACCGATGACGCATCGGATTGGGCGGGGAGTTCGGGTTTCGGTGAACCTGAGGCCGCTGAACAGGGGAGTGAGCTGACAACGGCCGAGGCTGGTCAAGCACCGGATGCGCTGGATTTGGATCTAGACCTGGCGATCGATTCCACAGTCCATGACCCCACGGCAGATCTGAGCACGATCGCCCCGATCGAGGATCTTCCCAATTCGGAAGCTGATTTCAGGGCTGAACTGGATCCGTTGCTGGCTCCCGATCAAGACAACAGCGCCGCCACGGACGATCTCGGGGCCATTGATGATCAAGCCATTGCCGATCAGGCCGTTGATGATCAGACCATTGGCGACATTGACTTTGATGCCCTGGATCTGCCGCCCTTGACAACAGAATCGATCGCGGCGGGAGATTCAGCAATCGAACTGAACGAGGCGATCGCCACCGAAGCGCCCGCACCAACCGACAGCGACGATCTAGACACCAGCGATCCCACCTGGATTGGCTCCGAGGAAGATATTTTTTCGGATGTGGATGCCATCTTCCGGTTTGATGACCCCGTGGAGCCGGAAACCACCGCCCCGGGTGATTCAGCCTCAGATGATGCCGACCCAGGCGATTGGGATCCTCTAGCCGCCGTGACAGGGGCCACCGTGGCCGGCGTTGGCCTGCTGGGCGTGGCCGCTTCAGCGGAAGCGGCCCTCCCGCCCGCAGACCTGCCGATCGCCCTCGATGCGATCGCTCCGCCCCCCTCTCTGGATTACGGCGCAGAGCCGGATCTCAGCGACAGCCCCCCCTTGCCCGATGGCCAATCCCCGGCGGACATCATCGACGCGGTGGATGCTACCAGCGAGGTCACCAATTTGGATCTGCCTTGGCAAGCAGAATCCACCGCCACGGCAGATTTGAGCAGCTTTAGCGGCGGTGGGGGTTCGTTCACCACGGCTGACGGTTTGGATCTGGATGAGCCAAGCCCGGCGCTGGGGTTAGACCTCCCTTCAGACCTCTCTTCAGAGGTGAATTTTGAGGCGATCGGGGAGCCAACTGCTGCACCGGAGGCGATCGAAGCGGCCGCCGCCAGTGAATTTAGCCCCCTCGCAGGGCTTGAGAATTGGTCGGTGGAGCCGGATTTGGAAGCGGTCGCCCCCGCCGATAGCGTTTTGCCGGAGCCTTGGCTGGACTCGGAACTCACGGGTGATGCAGACCTGGCCGAGGACGTGAGCCAGTGGGATCAGATTGCGGTGGAAGCCCCGGATGCGGGTAGCTCGCCCCTTGAGCCGACCGATGCTTGGGATTTGGGGAATGAAGTTCCATCCCTGGAACCCGATGCCGAAGATTCCGCCCCCTCCGAGCCTGACCCCAGTGCTGGGCTGGATCTTGGTCTTGAGCTGGATTCGGAACCGGAGTTACCGCCGCTGGCCGCTGAGTTGGCTTCCGAGTCGGAAGATTTGGGCGGTGATTTGCGGGCGGAGCTGGCCGCTTGGCAGCAACCCAGTGATGCTGGGGTCAGTGATGATCTGGAGTCGATCGCCCCGTCCATCGAAGATTCCTTCTGGCAAGTGGAGGAAGAGGAACAGCCGATTGAAAGCTCGATCGCTCCCAGTGATTTGGAATTGCCAACGCCGGAAGCTATTGCCACCTTTGATCCGCCCAATCAGTTTGACCAATCCCTTGAGCAACCCCCTGAGGAATCTTTTGAGGAATCTTTTGATCAACTGCCTGAACCGTTGCTCGATCAGCCCGAGGATGATCTGTTCGCGCAGGATCTTGACCCAGGCATTGACCCAGCGATCGACCCAGCGATCGAACTAGAGCCAGAGTTGATGTCTGCCTTCGACGGCACACCCGACACCAGCTTGGTGGCAGAAGAAACGCCCGGGTTTGAAGGATCCTGGTCAGATGAGCCTTCCGATCTGCTGGCGGCGGAATCGGCGGCCCCAGCAGATCTCCTGGGAGGCGCGGCGGATGATGACCTTGGCCTTGACCTCGCGCTAGATGTGGCCAGTGATAGCGACCTCGGAGCGATCGACCTATCCGGCAATGTTGAATCGCTGCCCTTGGGCTTAGGGGCTGACCCGGACGCGGGCGACTTGGCAGACTTGGGAGTCGCTGATCTGGGAGCGATCGAACTGGAGGGCGATGGGGCGAGTGATCTGGGTGGTGATCTGAATGATCTGAATAATGATTTGGATTTGGACTTGGCCACTGATCTGGCTGACGACCCAGGTTCGGATCTGGAAGCGGCCTTGGGCACAGACTTGGGCGCGGATCTCGATCAATCCACTCCGGCCGATGAACTCAACACCCCAGGTTTCGAGAACCTGGAATTCTTGGCCGCCCCCATCGGTAGCCTGTTGCCCCCCGACCAGGGACAACCGATCGGCGAAACCGAAGAGGCAGTAACGTTTGATTTCTGGGACGGCGAAACGAACCAGCCAGCCCCGGAACCCGAGTTGGCATCCGACGGGGCGATCGAGCCGGGCCTCGAAGGGTCGGATTTAGGCGATTTGGCATTACCGGAAGATTTGGTCTTGCCGGAAGACGGTTCCGGGTCTGATCTTGGCGCAGACTTTGGCGATGATCTGCTGCCGGGTTTGGATTTGCCGGTGGATGAGGCGATCGAGGAACCCAATGATTTCACAACTGACGCGGCCATCGGTTCCGCGATTGATTTGACCTCAGAGGCAACCGATTTTGCGATCGCCAGCTCCGGGGATACAGCCCTTGAGGCCCTGGAAACCCCAGATCTGGACTGGTCTTCCGATCCTCTGGACTCGTCGGAAGCCTCATTGCCGAACGAATTTGCAGAGGCATTCCCAGCCGAGTCGGCTGCTGTGGGCGACTTGGGTTTGGATCTGTCTTTGCCCGCCGATGAACAAACCCAGAGCGATCCCTTCGATGCCGGTTTAGAGGCGATCGCAGGGTTGCGCGACGACCTGAGTTTCGGTGACATCAGCAGCGCCTTTGGCAATGCTCTAGATTCCAAGGTCACAGCGGAGTTATCGGAACTGGAAACCGACGCAGCCCTAAATCTCCCTGAGCAAGTGGATTGGGAAGCGGCCTTGGCGGAACCGGCTGTTGAGCAGGATTTGACCGCCGAGGCCTTGGCCACAGACGACTTGGCCACAGAGGCGGCGACCACTGACGCATGGACTGATCTAGGCAACGCCAACGATCCAAGCATCAGCGCTCCTGTGGAGTTAGGTCAATTCATGACTGACGCATGGACTGACTTAGACAACGCCAGCGATTCCAATGCCGATGAACCAGAGGAGTCCAGTGATCTTGCCGCCTATTTCGTGGAGTTCAGCGATCAACCGTCAACGGCCGCTGAAGCCGAAGATCAACCGACATCCCTGGAGTCCCTAGACTTGGGCGATGACCTGGATTCCCCGATCGAGGATTTGGGCGACGATCCCGGGACGGCATTCGGCATCGAGGGACTGAGCGATGAGGTGGGGGATGATTTGGGCTTAGAGCCAAACTTCAGCGCTGACTTCAACCCGGGTCTAGGGGCCGATTTGGGATCCACTGAGTTCAACCCTTTGGCGGACTTGGAGACCAATCTGGAAACCGCTGCGGATCCTGATTTGTTGGCGGCGGTTGGTGAAGCCAATGACGATCCGCTGCTGGAGTTTGCCAATGACTCAGGCTTGGAACTGCCGGAACTTGCCGCTGAGGATGAATCGGACTTCGCTACCGATCTGGATCTCGGCGCGGATCTCAACCTGGCCGCAGAAGCCAGCGCAGATGATTTTGATTGGGCCGCAGATTCCACGCCCCCGATCGTCCCGGAAGCTGACACTGCACCGCTGGAGATGGATAACCTGCTGTTGGAGATGGGGGAGGCCACGGATGATGGGGCGATCGACCCTTCCCTTCTAGATTTCAATGCTGAAGCTGAGGATCTCGACTTTGGCGACGGGGCCACAGCCAACGCGGAGCCGCTGGCCGGTTTGGATCCGCTGGATTTGGATCTACCTTCCTTCGATGAGGCCATGGGTGAGCCGCTGCTGTCGCTGGATGATGTGACGGCGAATCCCTTGGAAATCAGCAGCCTGGATCAAGCCCTTGACATGGGAATGGCGGCCTTTGAGCTGCCCAATGCGCCAACGGATGGCTCTTTGGATCCGATCGCCCTGGATCTGACCGGTGGGACTGATTTTGACCCAACGGCGCTGGATGCGGCCTTGACGGAATTTGGTGAATCATCGGTTTCCCCCTTGGGCGAAC
Source organism: Limnothrix sp. CMB-01 (assembly GCF_055193175.1). Classification (NCBI taxonomy): domain Bacteria; kingdom Bacillati; phylum Cyanobacteriota; class Cyanophyceae; order Pseudanabaenales; family Pseudanabaenaceae; genus Limnothrix; species Limnothrix sp. CMB-01. The sequence continues at coordinate 3,249,039 of NZ_CM143720.1, read as the reverse complement.
TGGATCCAGAGCTGGATGCGCTGCTGGCGGAATCCCTGCTGGCGGATACTGACCTGGACGAAACCAAGAAGGAATGAGCCGATCGACCGATGGGCGCTGGTGTTTGGGCCTCAGCTTAGGAGACGGCCTCTGGGCAGTGGCCCTGCGCGATCGCCAGTCCGATCGGGTTGGGCTGCTCGGTCAAGTCCAAGCCAGTGGCGCAACCTTCGTTCAACCCTGGAATTCGTTGGATGGGCAGTCACCGGAATCTGGCGGATCTCGGTTGCTGTTGGATGCAGGTTTGCCCTACCGCAATCCCCAAACGGGCCAAGCGCATCCCCTGGTCACCTGGGCCGGTGAATTGCGACCCTTGCCACAATTGCTGGAGACACTAGCCGAGTCCCTGGCACGGTTGCGGGATCCGGAGATCGCTTGGGTCACCGCCACCGGAAAGCCTGTGCCGAGCCAGGTGCTGCGATCGGTTGAGGATGTGGTAGTGGGCTATCCCGTCCCCTCCGGAGAAGCCTTCCGGTTCAACAGCCGAGAACTGGTGCTGAAGGCTGGCTTGGTCACCCATGGTCAACGGGTGATGACGGTGGCCGAAGGATTGGGGGCGGCCCTGGGTTGGGATGGGCTGCAAGGTTGGGGCTGCTGTTGGGTGATTGATCTGGCGTTGCCAGGCCCTCTGCCCCTTCCCCCATCGCCCACCCCAGCCCCCTTAACCCAAGCTCACCTAACCCAAATCACCTTGCTCGATCGGGACTTTGGCCGACAACTGGGCCAAACCCACGGCTTAACTGGCCCATGGCATGGTTGGCCCCAATGGATTGAGACCCTAAATTCAGCCCTCAATCATTTGGTGGCCCAATCGGGCATTGCTCCCCAAAAGGTAGAACGGATTTTGTTGCGTGGCGCGATCGCCCAAGCTCCCCGATCGAGTGACCCCACCGGGGCCCTTCAGGATTACCTGCGTCAAAAATGCCCCAGCGCCACCCTCCATTGGGAACCCTCCTCCCAACCGCTCGGACGATTGGCCATGGGGTTGAGTCGGATGGTGGACTGTCCGCCCTGGGATGAGGCCAAGCCCTATGATGACTACTTCCTGTTTGCGGCCCTGTTGCGCCATTTGACCCCGGAACCTCAACCGCTCGATCGGCTCTTGGAAGCCTTGGCGCAAGATGGCATTCACGGCCGCACCTGCCGTCGATCGATTCAACAACTGTTGGCGGGGGAAATTCCGCCCGGTCTGTTGCCCCATCCATGCTGGGCCCCCAACTCTCTCGCGGATCCGGACTATCAAGCGCTGGCGGCCCAATCACCATTTCAATGCTTGGCTAGCGGGTGGTATGCTCTCGATGCTTCGGCCGGAACCCGTTGGCGACGCTATTTAGGCCTGGTGTGGGGGCGATCGAGCACGGCGGCTTTGGAACCGATCGGGGCGATCTAGGGCCACTTGATCACACACCAATCTTCATCAATCGATTCAGCCCATGACTGTTTCCCCTCCCCGATCGCCCGCCGATTTACCCCCCGAGCCAGAGAATCGCCCGCTTCAGCCTCCCCGCACAGACACGATCGCCCCATTAGCCCTGGTGGAAACGGCCTTCTTAGCCAGTGCCGCCAGCCTCATCTGGTTAGTCAATTTTTATTTCCCCCTTGGGCCGGCGCTCCGGGTCTTTTTTTCCCTCCCGATCGCCTTGGTTTATCTCCGATGGGGATCCCGATCGGCTTGGATGGCGGCCATTGTGTCCGGACTCTTGCTATCGGTGCTGATGGGCCCGCCTCGCAGCATCCAATACGTGATGCCCTATGGACTTCTGGGGGTCTTGCTAGGCTGTCTATGGCGACGTGGCGTAGGTTGGGGACGTTCCATTGCCCTGGGAACGCTCCTGAGTGCCACGGGGCTGTTTTTCCGAATTGCGTTGGTTTCCACCCTGCTTGGGGATGATCTCTGGACTTACGTCACCGTCCAGGTCACCGGTTTGCTGGAGTGGGGAGCCACCCGGTTGGGCCTGCTTTGGCGGCCGGAACTGGGAGCGGTTCAAGGGGCAACGGTTTTGATGATCCTGGTCAATGCGGCCGTGTATGTGTTCGCGGTGCATTTGGTCTCCTGGGCCGTCTTTGAGCGGTTGGGCCTGCGGTTGCCGCCGCCGCCGCGCTGGGTTCAAACCTTACTCGAGATAGACTAGGAACGCTTGATCAGGCGATCTGCGCTATGGCAATGATGCAGCCACAGGATATTCAGCCATTGTCGATCGATCAATTGCCAGCGGATAACTGCGACTCGATGCTGCCCCCGTCGTTGCACATTTTGGCGGGGGGCGATCGAGCACGGGCTTGGGTGCAATCACGACGGGGCCAACAACCGCTGTTTAGCTGTGTGTTGGGGTTCACGGAAACGGGGCTGATTCCGGGCATTTCTGCGGCCGGGGCCACTCCGGCCGATCGCCGCTACACGGCCCTGGCCGATGCGGAATTTTTGGTGAATGGGCCCAGGGGCAATCCGGCCTATCCGCTCCCTCCCTTGGCTGGGGGAGCCTCACCGGTTTTGATTTCTCGGGCGATTTTGGAATCTCTCCATTGGCGATTGCGTGTGATTAATGCGGGGCTACAGGATTTGCCCTCCATTTCCCACATCCGCATGGGCGGACTGCCGGCTCGCTGTTTAAGCACGGGCTATGCGCTCGATCGAGCCGTGGTGGAGCAGCTCTTTGCAGCGGGCTATCGTTTGGGACAACAGCTCGCCACCGAGGGCAACCCCCTGCCGCCGGATTATTTGCTGATTTCTGAATGCGTTGTGGGCGGCACTAGCACAGCCCTGGCGGTCTTGTTGGGACTGGGGATTGATGCCACCAACCGGGTCAACAGCAGCCATATTTTCTGTAACCATGCCCAGAAATTGGACTTGGCTCTTACGGGCTTGCGGCGATCGGGTCTGGGCGAGTGGCATCCCGATCGCCAATGCGTGCAAGGATCCCTCGACCAAGATCCGCTGGCCGTGGTGGCGGCGGTGGGCGACCCCATGCAACCGGTGGCGGCGGGCATGGCCCTCGCGGCCAGCCAAACCAGCGGTGTGCTGTTGGCGGGAGGAACACAAATGTTGGCGGTCTATGCCCTGGCCCGGGCGATCGCCCAACGCCGACAGTTGCCCTGGAAACCGGAGGCGATCGCTGTTGGCACGACCCGTTGGGTGGCCTACGATGCCAGCGGCGACACCCTTGGCCTGGCCAAGGCGATCGCCCCACCGGAGGAGGAACCGATCCTGCTCACAACCTTGTTGAATTTTGCCCAGTCCACTTGGACACAATTACGAGCTTATGAAGCCGGATTTGTGAAGGAAGGAGTTGGGGCCGGCGGGGCGGCCATCGCGGCCAGTTGTGCCGCCGGTTGGGACAGTGAGCGCTGTCTCCAGGCAATTGAAGGGTTGCTCAGTCGCTGGTCAACGGTGCTGCATAATCCCTAGTGAATGTCACAGTGAATGTCACCTGATTGGACATCGAGGGCAGGAATTTCTAGAGCAATCCCTCCAATCGCCGTCGGATTCGCTCCAGCTCGGCGGCACTCATGGATCCGGCATCCTCTTCATTAGCCGTGGGAGGCGCTTCCCCCTCCACCTGCCAGCTCATTTCATCGGTCGATCGATTGGTTTCCATCGGGATCGCCAATTCCCCTTGGGCCACCAATTGGCACTCGTAGCCCGCTTCTTTGCAAAATTCCCGCACTTCGTCATCCTCGATCGGCTCCACGGTGGCCAGGGGAAAATCCTGGGCCTCCAGCAAGCCCGCATAGCGAGTGGCATCGTCCTCATCTTCAAACATCAGGACGCAGTTACGTTCCACACCTTCCCCATCTCGCAGCCAAATGCTGTAGATTCCTTCATTTTCGGTGCGGGCGTTGAAGAGCAGAACGAAGACGCGCATAGTGAATCGTGAAATGGACCAAGGACACAACCCGATCGCCCGCAAGGGTCGCAGCCAGCCAACGGGCGATCGGGCGGTTAGCGCCTATCATCTTAAGGGGTCTGGCGGTGGAATTTGCGAACAGCGGCATTTGCCAAATTTGCCAACCGCTATTTCACCCAGCTTCTGACTGCCGTTGATTCCCCATTCCTGCGCCCGATCCCTTAAACCGACGAACTGGGACAGGGCCCCGATCGGGGCTGGTCATGGCTCACCAAGCTTTGATTGATTACGCTTCGCCGCTCCTCTTCGATCAATCCAGGACTTAAACCTTCGGTGAAGAACTGGTTCTCAATTTCCTGCGGCGGCAGTGGCTTGGCAAACCAATAGCCCTGGCCAAATTCACAGCCCAATTGTTCCAGCCACCGCAATTGCTGTTGGGTTTCCACCCCCTCCGCAACCACATCCAAACCCAACTGATTACTGAGGGCCACGATCGTGCTGACCACCTGGAAATTGCGGTTTCCCTTTTCCATTTGCCCCACAAACGATCGGTCGATTTTTAAATAGTCAGCGGGCAAGCGGTGCAAGTAGCTTAAGGATGAGTACCCCGTCCCGAAATCATCAATGCTGATTTGAATGTGGTGACGTTTTAACTCCGTCAACAGCTCGATCGTCTGATTAATATCTTCAATTAACATACTCTCCGTAATTTCCAGCGTCAGATAATGAGGCTCCAAACCCACCTCATCCAACGTTTGCAAGATTTCTGAAACCATCGTTGGTTTTCGCAACTCCTGCGCCGAAAGATTCACACTCATCTTCAGGGGTGCAAACTCCGGGAAAGATCGCTGCCAGTGCAACAACTGTTGGCAAGCCTGGCGCAAAATCCACCGACTGAGCTGTTGAATCACGCCCGTTTCTTCCGCCACGGGAATGAATTCTGCCGGAGAAATCCAGCCCCGCGTTGCATGATGCCAACGAGCCAAAGCCTCAAAGCCCACCAATCGGCCTTTGGCCAAATTAATCACCGGTTGATAGTAAACCCGAAATTCTTCTTGGGTCAGGGCCTTGCGCAAATCGGTTTCCAAGGTCAGGCGATTGATCGCCTGGTGATGCATTTCTGCTCCAAAAATCTTGTAGGTGCTGCGCCCCGACGACTTGGCGCGGTACATCGCAATATCCGCATCCCGCAACAGATCCGATGGGTGATCGTAGTCGGCGCTGCCCAGCACAATGCCAATGCTGGCAGTAATCACAATTTCATAATCATCAATGGCGATCGGCTTTTCAAAGCTGCTGAGAATGCCCTCCGCCATGCGCACCGCCGCATCCAAGCTTTCCAAATCTTCTAAGAGAATGACAAACTCATCTCCCCCCACTCGGGCGAGAAAGTCGCTGAAGCGCAAATAGCTTTTGAGATTTTGGGCCATTTGCACTAGCAGGCGATCGCCAATTAAGTGCCCCAAACTATCGTTAATCACCTTGAATTGATCTAGATCTAAAAACAGCACCGCATAGCGATAACTGCTGACCCGCTTTGAACGGTTAATAGCTAACTCCAAGCGTTCCGTTAAGAGCGATCGATTCGGCAAATTCGTCAACAAATCATGTAGGGCATTGTGCAGAATTTGAGCTTCGGCTCGCTTCAGGGCGCTGATATCCGTCACCGTGCCCACATAGCCCACCACCTGATCTTGGGCATCGTATTCCGCCACCACTTGCCCAAAAACCCAAGGATCTTCGTGACAATCACTGCGCAAGCGATATTCCAACTGAAAAGGCCGCTGTTCGTTCACAAATCGCTGCCATTCATCTTGGAATTTCACCTGATCATCCGGGTGAATATAATCTAGCCAACCCATCCCCATGGCCGCGCGGGTGGAGTAACCCGTAATCTGCGACCATCGTTGATTCACGTAAAGACATTGATGGTTGGCATCCGTGCGGAAAATTCCAACGGGCACTGCATTGGCCAGGTTGATGTAGCGCTGTTCGCTCTCCCGCAGCCGCACTTCCGTTTGTCGTCGTTCGTTTAGCTCCGTTTGCAATTGGTGATAGGCCTGGGCCTGTTGAAGGGCGATCGCCAATTGTGTTGAAAGCTGTTTTAAGAATTCCTGTTCTTCCGTGGGCCAATGCTCTGAACTTTGACAGTTAATGACGCTTAAAAATCCCCAGAGCTTTTCATTTTGCAAGATGGGCACGGCAAGCTGTTGACAGTGAGCTGTTCGTGGAAATTTTTCAGGACAATCGGTCATCAAATCCTGAAAATGCACCGTGGCATCATTGCCTTTTTCAAGCTGATAGGCTTGCAGTCTGACGCGGCTCAGATGAATTTGGTCACGATCTTTCAAGAGCGGAGCCATGGTCGGATCCTGGGCCGCGGCCACCACCGTGGCTACTTGGCTATTGTGATCCGCAATAGAGGATTGTAATTGCCAAATTGCAACCGCACGGCACTGGAAGAGCTGTTGCACTTCTTGAACCGTGGTTTCAACAATTTCGTTGAAATCAAAGGACGCGCAAATCTGAGTAGCAATAATTGATAAAACCCGATCGCGCTCGGCCTTTGCTTGGAGCGCTGCGGTGCGGGTTTGGACTTGCTGTTCAAGATCAATATAGGTTTGTTTAATTCGCAACATTGACTGCACGCGCGCTCGCAGTTCAATGCCATTAATGGGCTTAGTAATGAAGTCATCGGCCCCAGCCGCCATACAGCGGGCCAGGTCTTTTTTTTCCGTTAGCGCCGTAACAATGACGATCGGAACCGTGTGCCAATCGGGCATGGCTTTGATGCGAGCGCAAACCTCAATCCCATCCAGCCCGGGCATCATCACATCCAACAGGATCACATCCGGTTGGAAGAGGTCTAGGGACTCAAGGGCATCAATGCCGTTGGAAACGTAGTGTAACTGGTAAGGGCGATCGCTCAGTAACGATTCAATGACATCGAAATTATCCGGCTCATCGTCAACTACCAGAACTGAACTGTAAGCCATGACTGCGTAATCATAAATGAGGGAAAGACAACGGAAGCAGAGATTTCCCCTATCTTAACCTGTTTCCCATATTGTCCCTGTGATCTCGTGCCTGCCATGGAAAGTTAACTGTCCAGTCATGAACAAGCACCAACCCTAAACCATGGCCATTTGCGGTTGAACTGCGAGGGGTAATTTTGCCGTCACCGTGGTTTCTTGATCCACAACACTTTGGATCAGGAGCGAGCCACCATAACGATCGATCAATTTTTGAACGATCGCCAACCCCAGCCCAAGTCCCTGTTGTTCATAACTGCGGCGCTCAAATTGAATAAATGCTCCAATTTGGGCAATTTGCAGCTCGGTCATGCCGCGCCCTTGATTCGTAATGGACAAGTACAACCAAGAATCCATCGACTCCGTTTTAATCGTAATCGGCGTACCTGCCTGGGAAAACTTGATAGCGTTGTCCAGCAATTCTTCAACAATGGTTTGTAAATGCTTGATCGACATAGACAGTTGCGCAGTAGCCAAATCCAAAACCAAATCAGCCGATCGCTTGACCGAGTTAGTCTGAGATGCTGAAGCGTTGGCAATCCATTCCGCACTGTCAATGGTTTCCAGCGCAATCTCGGAAGTTGTCGATGCGACATTGGCCGCCATGCTTGAATTACTGACCAATTTCAGACTACTGTCACGGACGAGTTGAATATAGTTAAGGTAGCGGCGACTAACCCGCTCTAGGCGCATGGTTGAGGTTTTAGCCAGTTGCAATAGCTCTGCGATTTCCTCATGATCCATGTCCTCATGTTCCTCAATGAGGATGCCCAGAACACCAAAAATTCCATTTAAAGGAGTATTTAATTCGTGAGGCAAACTCATCGATAAACTGCCTCGCAACTCATCAAGACTACCCTGAAGAATATCGATCGTTCTTTCTTGTAATTGGGATAGTTCTTGGATGCTTTGATACTGCTGCCGAATGCGCAGCATCGATTGCACTCGTGCCCTCAGTTCTGTGCTGTTAACCGGCTTGCTGATAAAGTCATCGGCTCCTGCTTGGATGCAACGGGCCAGATCTTCTTTGTCGCTGAGAGCAGTGACCATGATAATTGGCACTGATTTCCATTCGGGCATCGCCTTAATTTTTTGGCAGGTGGTGATCCCATCTAGCTCGGGCATCATCACATCCAACAAAATCACATCAGGTTGGAAAACATGTAGAGATTTCAGCGCCTCTAGACCATTCCAGGCATAGTGGAGTTGATAATCCCGATCGCTCAAAAAAGCTTCAATAACATCAAAGTTATCCGGCTCATCATCAACAACTAAGATGGAAGGAATGGTCATCATTTGTCTCCTGCTATTCTGTGCTGTTCCAAGAGATTTCAGCGTCATGCCTCGCTATTTAGCAGCTAATAGCTCTTGGATCTTGACTGCTAATTGCTTGAGCTTGATTGGCTTTGTGAAGTAGTCATTTGCACCCGCACTGAGACAGCGTTCTCGATCGCCTGGCATCGCCAACGCTGTGAGAGCAATTATCATTGTACTCGCCAGCTCTGGGGTTTGTCTAATTTGCTGCATTGCCGTTAAGCCATCCAGATTGGGCATTTGAATATCCATGAGGATGAGATCGGGGTGATGCAGTTTTGCCATCTCGATCGCTTGCACACCATCCTTTGCTAGCAGAATTTGGTAGTTCTTAGCCTTTAAGTAACTGGAAATAGTATTAACATTGGCTTCATTATCCTCCACCAGCAAGATCATGGGTGGGCGGGGTTGATCCATCGCAATTGCGGTTGGGGAGGTCTCCAGTTGGGGCACAGGAACAGTGACTAGCGCGTTTGCCAATTCCATCACCGGAAAACAAACTTCAAAGCAACTCCCAACCCCAACTTCACTGGTCACAGACACCAGCCCTTGATGCATTTCCACCATGCGCTTGACCAGCGATAATCCCAGCCCCGTTCCAGCATATTGACGACTGAGCGAGCTATCAATCTGGATAAAAGGTTTAAAGAGTTTTTCAAGATCAACAGCAGAAATTCCAATCCCTGTATCCGTCACCTTGAAGGAAATGAGCGATGGGGAGCGCTTGGTGTTTTGAGCATGCGCATCTTGAATTTCCGTAGACTGAGAATCAGAATTCGTAAAGTACTTTAAGGTGTTAGTGGGTCGTTCAAAAATCTGCGAAACCGTTAAGGTCACTTGCCCTCCATCGGCAGTGAACTTAATGGCATTGCTCAACAAATTAATTAACACTTGACGCACTCGGCGCTCATCCACAAAAATATCCGGGAGGTTGGGCTGAATAGTCACCCCCAGCTTAATTTGTTTTTTCAGCGCTTGTTGCTTAACAAAGGTAATGGTTGCTTGACAGAGTTGATTGATTTGCGTAGGTGCTCGATTCAGAAGAATTTGACCTGATTCAATTTTGGCCAAATCTAGAATGTCGTTAATTAGCTCCAGCAAATGCGTACCACTGCGCTCGATTGTTTTCAGAGCTTGCCCTTGGCGGTTATTAATTTCTCCATAAATTCCATCTTGAATAACTTCAGCCATGCCCAAAATTGCATTCAAAGGGGTACGCAATTCATGGCTCATATTGGCTAAAAATTCATCCTTGAGCTTCGTAGCCCTGGCCAGTTGTAAGTTGCTTTCTTGCAGTTGGGCATAGAGTTCCGATTGCTGAATAGCGATCGAGCATTGTTCAGCCAGCCGTTGCATAAATTCCACTTCCCCAGTACACCAATACCGTTGGGAACTGCACTGATGGGCAATTAACAGCCCCCACAGTTGATTAGATTTTTGCTCAATAATTGGCACGGCAAGCTTAGCTCGAATTTGCAGGGTTTGCATGAAACTAGACAGGCAGTTAGCCAAATGCTCATGATCCCGATCGGTAATGGTGCAAACATAACCATTCATATATTTCTGATGGCAGCTATCCGGGAAAACCTCTGCACTAAATTCCATGCCCAAGAGGCTAGGGCAATGGTCAATCCGAGATTCAGCCACAATTTTGCCGCTACTTTGTTCATAGACTTTGTAAATCACGACTCGATCGGCAAATAGAATTTGTCGAGCCTCTTCCGCCGTATTGAACAAAACAGATTCCAATTCCAAGGATTGGCGAATTCGCCGGATCACGGAACTGAGCACTTTTTCCTTTTCAAATAGCCGCCGAAACTGCTCCTCACTGCTTTTGAGCGCCGTTGTTCGCTCCAGCACTTTCGCTTCCAAATCTTGGTTGAGTTGTTGCAGTGCTGCTTCCGATTTTTTCTGATTGGTAATGTCCGTGATCGTGGTGATGTAGCCCACCACTTCTTCATGGTCGGAATATTCGGGCACGGATTGGGCCAACACCCAACAAACACCAGCCTGATAACGCTGAATTCGGTATTCCAGCGAAAAGGGCTGTTTTTGTTTGCGGTAATGACGCATTTCTTCAATCACCCAGGCGCGATCGTCCGGATGAATTGAGCGTTCCCAGCCAATTTGATGAATAACCCTTGCCGCCAGTCCCAAAATATCGCAGAATCGTTGGTTAATATAAAGGCTTTTACCCTTTAGATTAGTTCGAATAATTCCTACGGGAATCGCTTTGGCTAAGCTGACATAGCGACGCTCACTCGCTCGTAATTTTTCTTCGGTTTGTCGTCGTTCATGGAGCTCCGTTTGCAGTTGTTCATAGGCCGTTGCTTGCTGAATGGCAATCTCCAAATGCATGGCTAAATGCTGCACCAGTTGAATATCTTCCGATCGCCAATAGCGCGGATGATTACTTTCCACAACGGCCAGCAGTCCCCAAAAATTTTCTTGCTGAAACAGGGGAATCAAAATCTTGGCGCGCACTTGCAACCGCTCAAGCAATTGACGATGACAAGGGGTCATTTGTGCGGCATAGATATCATTCACAACGCGCACATGGCCTTGCTTAGTCAGGGGGCTGAGTCCTTCCATGAAGCAGCAATCTTTCACAGAGTTTGTGGGCACAGCCAAACTGGGATCTAGCAAAGCCACCGCCGCAATCACCATCGTTTGATCGGCTTGGAATTGCCAAATTTCGGCGCGATCGGACTGAACCAGGTTTCGCAGTTCTTGAACTGTAGAATTTAGAATTTCCGATAAATTTAAAGACGATCGAATCTGGGAAGCTACATTGGCAATTAATCGATCGCGCTCCGCCTGTCGTTGCAAAGAAGCTGTGCGATCAATAATTTGTTGCTCCAACTCAGAAGTTCGCTGCTCCAAAAGCGCCAATTTTTCTGCTTCCAATTGAGAAATCTTATGCTCTAGGCTAATACCCCATTGGTATAGCTCTGAGGAATTCAGCAGTTTCAAAATGCTTCGTTGAGTCACCAAACCCAACAGCGATCCATCATCACGCACCACCACCACCTGTTGAATATCCTGGCGGGTCATGAATTGTTGTGTCAGCAACAGCGAATCCTGAAGCCGAACTGGCTTTTCGATCGCCTGCATGACATCCTCAGCAATCACGCGCTCCACCGACAAACCAAGGGTCTGAAACTGAACCAAATCCGACTCAGTAATCATCCCCACTGGTTTGGGAATCGGTGGATAGTCAGCCGCCAAGGTATCCGGCTCCTGGAGCTGCATCAGCACCACACAATTCGTATCCTGTTCCGCCATCAAACGAGTGATCTGAGCGACGCTGGCCCTAGTGGTTTCGCAGGCTACTTCAGTCACCAAAGCATCCGCAACAGAGCGCGATCGCAACCAGTCCACAGGGTTGGTAATTCGCCGCAATCCTTCATCATTTAATAACCCAATGAGCTGCCCTTGATCATCCACTAAAGGCAGATATTCCAGACCAAACTGATCCATTAAATTAATAGCAACCAGCGCATTTTTAAATTCTGATTGTCTTAAAATGCAAGGAATAGGCGACATCACTTCGCCCACTTTGACCTGATGAAGATTCACCCCTTTGGCCAGCAGCCGAACCACCGTTCGATCGCTCAAAATTCCACAGAGCTGACCCCGATCGACCACCACCACACAGTGAACCTCCGCAACCGGCAAATCAACCACGGCCGCCTCAGAAGTCAACTCGGAATTCAACTCAGAATTTAACGGCGAATGACTAGCCTCCAACCGATCGCCCCCCAAGCCACTAGACTCGCGATCGCCCAAGGACAAATTCGGCTCAGCAATGGCTTGAATTTGATCGCTCGCTGTCACTGCGGCAGACCCCTTGAGCAAGGGGCCTGAAACATGCGTTGCCAAGATATCATCCGCTGGCCAACTATTCTTTGAATGGGTAGAGTTGGCAGTTAGTTCTTGATGAGAAAATTCGAGATGGATAATAGGGCGATGATGATCATGATCTTGTGCATTCAGAGAGCAGGATCGGCAATTTTGATACATTTGCCCAACGGCATCCCAAAGGCTCGTGTCCAATTCAACCTGGATTGGATGTCGCATAATGGCTTGATCCGCTTCTGCGTCCACGAGCAAGTTAGTAGCCATAGTCTTAGCGATAAGCCCTAAATCCCAGAAATGCCGAGATTATCTTATTATCCTTTTAAACAAAAATTAGCAAACTTTGATAGCCGTCCTTGCCACAAAAATTAGCAATTACTTTCTTGTTAAATTACATTAATATTTTCGATCAGAACCAAAGGGTATTTTAGGGAACTGAAACCCGAAATCGAGAAATTTATAGTGCAGATCAGAAAATTGACGAAAATCTTAAACCCAATTGAGTTTCAAGACGCATTTTATACATTCAAGAACTTTGGTTTTCATTACTCAACCATCAATTCACTAGGGGCGAAATCGCTCAAACATCGATAGGCTCAGCTAGGGCGCTCAAGCTTAATTGACCCCGCTGAAATCCCTGAAAATACTGAGCATTTTCGGTCAGATGACTCGATCATCCTCCAGACCAGCCGATCGAGTCGGCAGACCCAGCGCCCGGGTCAAACCAGCAACGCCAGGAGACGAACCAGGCAGGTTCACAAAACCGGCTCCTGATGGGGATCGCCCGATCGAACCCAGTTCCTTTCCCAAACGGACAAGATTCCGATCGTCCCTTACCTTTAATATGCCCAACCGGAGTCCAAGAAATCGCCTAGGGGACAACTCCCAGGAGACGATGATTAAGCTTAACCGTGGGGGGTGCTGAGTCGGATCAAACGGGATAGCATCAACCGATAGTCTCGCCGAACCACTTCGGTTGTTGGTCTAGGGCCAGAATCCCCACTCCTTTAGGATGGGGAGGATGTCAACAGACTCGGACTCATGCAGAATTCGGCGATCGCCCTGCCCGTGATGGGTTGCGGCACTTGGGCTTGGGGCAACCGGCTGCTCTGGGGTTATGACGAAACCATGGACAGCGAGTTGCAGCAGGTGTTTAACCACTGTGTGGCGGCCGGCGTGACGCTGTTTGACACGGGCGATTCCTACGGCACGGGACGGCTGAACGGCCGCAGTGAGCAACTTTTGGGGCAGTTTGCCCGGGACTATCAGGGCCCTCAGGGCGATCGCCTCTGTTTGGCCACCAAACTCGCGGCCTATCCTTGGCGACTGACCCGGGGATCCATGGTCAGGGCCTGTGCAGCTTCAGCCAAGCGCCTGGGGCGAGTGGACTTGGCCCAACTGCACTGGTCAACGGCCAACTATGCTCCCTGGCAAGAATGGGCCCTGCTGGATGGGCTGTGCGACCTTCATGAACAAGGACTGGTGCGCGGCGTGGGCCTCTCGAACTTTGGCCCCCAGCGGTTACGACAGGTTCACCGCCGATTCCAAGAACGCGGCATCCCGATCGCCACGTTGCAAGTGCAATATTCCTTGCTGTCCACCTACCCGGTCACGGAGTTAGGACTGAAGGACACCTGCGATGAATTGGGCATCAAACTGATTGCCTACAGCCCTCTGGGGTTGGGTTTGCTCACGGGTAAATACAACCCCCAAACGACCCTCCCCAAGGGAATTCGCGGGGTACTGTTTCGGCAACTATTACCGGGACTGCAACCCTTGCTCGATTGCCTGGGAGTGATCGCCCAAGCAAGGGCCAAAACCATCACCCAAGTGGCGCTGAATTGGTGCATCGCCAAGGGCGCTATGCCAATTCCTGGGGCCAAATCCCTGATTCAGGCCAAGGAAAACACAGGGGCGATCGGCTGGTTGCTGGATGCGGGCGAAGTGGCCGAACTCGATCGGGTGGCGGCGGGCCTCGATCGGGTGATGGTGCAAAACATTTTCCAGTCGCGATAGTGGTTGCTGCTCGATCCTCACCAGCTATTGCCCGTGAGCACAAAGGGCGACCAGTAGAACGGGTGGGCGGGCTGGTTCACCTCGCCCGATCGGGTCAGTTCCCCTTGCAAAAAGGCGACTTGGGCTTGGCGCAAGGCTTCGGCTTTGGTCAGTTTGGGGTCGGCGGCGAGGCGGCGATAGAACTCCCGCATCAGCAGGCTGGTGGAGCGATCGTTCACGTTCCACAGGCTGGCTAGGATTGCCTTGGCGCGATCGCCCCGGGTGAAGGAATAGGCCAAGCTGTTGATTTCTCGACCATCAGCCCCGCGCAGTCCTGTTTCGTCGGGGTCGCCGGTTAAGGCCGTTTCGCAGGCTGACAGCACCACCAAATGCACGTTGCCCAAGCCGCGCAGGGTTTCGACTTCCGGCAACAACAGCTCATTGTTCCCCTGGCCCAACAACAGTGCTGAATTGGCTGCATTGGTGGGGCTGAAGCGGCCGTGGGTGGCCAGGTGCAGAATCCGGTTGTTGAATAGGCTGGCTTGCAGGCGATCGCGCGTGAAGCCGTCATTCAAGTAGCTGGAGCCGGGATAGAAGCCACCTTGGGGATCGGGGCGATCGACTTCCCGGACGATCGCATCGACTTCATCAGCCACATGGGGTAGGGGTTTGAACTGGCCATGGCCCGTGGTGCGTCCAAAGGCGGCGATTCGGCTTTGGTCGGGTGGTTTGAGGCGATCGGTTTTATTCAAATCGCCCAGGGTGACGAAGTTGGCGACGCTGTATTTTTCGACTAAGTAGCTGTCGCCATCGTGCAAGGCGGCCATGGGGATGTAGCGCAATTCCCGATCGAGCCGAAAAATCAGATGTTTAATGTCGTTGGCTTTCAGTTCGGATTCGAGGGGTTTAATCACCCAGTCATAGAGTTTTCGTCCCAGTTGTTGGGTGGTGTTGGGGTCGGTGTCTGCTGACGACAAGGCGCGGCGAAATTCAAACACCGTTTTCTGAAAATCACTGGGCAACATCACCTCGCGAAAGTTGGCGACTTCGCCTTGGGTTGTCCACAGCACCCACAGGCGGCCGCGTTTGTCGGGGGTTTCGCTGGGGCGCTGCACGATCGTTTGAATCACGATCGTGCCCGGCTGTTGGTTCACCACTTCGGCCGCAGCGGTTCGCAGTTCTTCGGGGTCTTGGATGCCGCGTTCTTTGCGTTGGCGAACTTGTTCAGCAACTTGGGCTACGGCCTGTTGAAATTCCTGGGTGAGTTTGTCGTATTGCTGTTGCAAGTCGTTGCAATTACTGTTGCAGGCGGCTAATTTTTGGGCAAAGTCAGTGATTCCATTGTGCTTATCCAGAATGGCTTTTTCGCCGTCCGTGAAGCTGATGGTTCCCAGTTCGCTGACGGTGGCTCTTGTGCCTTGGTTGTAGTTACTGAGTTCTTGGATCACCAACAAATCAAGAACGCGCTCGGCTTCTGAAAATCGCCCTTGATTAATCAATAAATTGGCGAGTTCTCGATAAGTGCCAGCCACTTTTTCGGTGTAGGATTTCTGTTGTTCTGGGCTAAGGGCGCGGTTATCTTTGCGAATGGCTTCGTAAACATCAACGGATTTCTTAAATAGGGCGATCGCCGCGATCGGTTGCTGTTGGGCTGCGAGCACAAAACCGATGTTGTTGAGAGTTGTGCCTTCTCCTGCGCGATCGCCCACTTCTTCGACAATCGCCAGGGCTTGGCGGAACTGCTCCAGCGCTTTCGGATATTGACCCAAGCTTCGGTAAACCGCGCCGATGTTGTTGAGGGTTGCGCCTTCGACCGCGCGATCGCCCACTTCCTTACTAATCACCAGCGCTTGTTGGTAATGCTCCAGGGCTTGCGGGTATTGACCCAAATTGTCGTAAACCAAGCCGATGTTGTTGAGGGTTGTGCCTTCGGTTGCGCGATCGCCCACTTCTTTGAGAATCGCCTGCGCTTGGCGGAACTGATCCAGTGCTTGCGGGTATTGACCCAAATTGTCGTAAACCAAGCCGATGTTGTTGAGGGTTGTGCCTTCGGTTGCGCGATCGCCCACTTCTTTGAGAATCGCCAGTGCTCGGCGGTAATGCTCCAGCGCTTGCGGGTATTCACCCAAATCTTGGTAAACCGCGCCGATGTTGTTGAGGGTTGCGCCTTCACCTGCACGATCGCCCACTTCCTTGAGAATTGCTAGGGCTTGGCGGAACTGCTCCAGCGCTTGCGGGTATTCACCCAAATTGTCGTAAACCAAGCCGATGTTGTTGAGGATGATGCCCTCGCCCGCGCGATCGCCCACTTCTTTGAGAATCGCCAGGGCTTGGCGGTACTGCTCCAGTGCTTCCGGGTATTGACCCAGACTTTTGTAAACCCCGCCGATGTTGTTGAGGGTGGTGCCCTCACCCGCGCGATCTTGCGCTAGTCGATAAAGTTCATAGGCTTTTTGAAATAGCGGTAAAGCCTCTTGATTTTGACTGCGATCTTGTAATTGTCGAGCGGCTAAGTTCAATCGACTCGCTTCAACTCGCCACTCATCTGCTTGTGTTGCCGCTCTCCAACTCAGTTCATATTTCCCAAGCTGCTTGGGGATAGCCGAACTGACTGCAATGAAATACTGACCTGTTGTCGGCAATTCAAAAACCAGCAATGAGTTAGTACCATCAGAACTATTATTGTCAGTCGCTAAATCTTTAGCAGTCGAATCAAATAAAAAAATAAATGTATCAAAATTCTTACTTTTTGCCTCAATTGCTACTTTTTCACCTGCCTGGCCAGAAAACTGATACAAATCAACAAACTTGTCACCCGCTTTTCTATCCTCTGTTGTCAGCTCCCCTTGAACCGTCCGCGACTCCAGCGCCCCCACCGGACAAGCCCACAACCACGCCCCCAACGCCCCCACCAATCCCCACCGCTTCACCATTGCCCCGCCTCACCAACGCCACCGCCGACAATCTAACCTATCGATCATTAGCAGTGCCACAGCCACCAGCCATCACCATCAATAAGAGACTAAACGATGCTTTGAACTTATCGAGTCTTCCGAGATCGCCAAGGTCGCCACTCCATCCGCGAAATCTTCTGCGATCGCAACCACCAAATTCTCAAAATTAGTCCAGCCCCCGTCACTGTTGTTGGCTCCTCCGCCGAAGACCTATTGCAACTCATTCAATGGTTCAAAGAAGCCTTTGAATTACCAATTCTTTCCCTCGAAGAGATCGAGACTCAAATCGCTCAAAAGCCACCTAACGAGTCAATCGCTCCAGCCCAGAAAATTTCCCTACAGCAACTCATCACTGATCGAGACAATCAGCCCAATTAACAAGATACTCACACTCCTGCTCACTCCTAGTCTAGCCGCTGCCATTTCCCGCCCGATACACTAGACAGCAACCACCCTGCTCGATCGCCCCATGCTGCCCTTGCCCTTTGATGTCGATCGCCTGATCACCCTTTGCCAAGCGCACCATGTTTGCAAAATCGGTCTGTTTGGTTCCATGGCCCGAGGCGAAGCCACCGACAGCAGCGACATCGACTTAGTGGTGACATTCGATCGCCCCACTAGCTTGTTAGCTTGTATTGCCCTCGAACAAGCACTCACCGCCGCCCTCGATCGCCCAGTTGATCTCCTCACCGAAGGCGCAATTTCTCCCTATCTCCGAAATGATATTCTGAGCGAATTAAAGATTATTTACGACGCAAATCAAGATTCTCAAAAATTAGACTTTGTAAATCATGAAAAAATTCAATGACTCGATTTATTTGCAACACATTCTCGATGCCATTCAGAAAATCAGTCTCTATTTGCAAAGAATTGACAAAGAAAAGTTTTTGAAAAATTCACTGATTCAAGATGGTGTAATTCGTCAACTGGAGATTATTGGCGAAGCAACCAAGCAGATTTCATTGGAATTACGGGATCAACAATCGTCAATTCCTTGGAGTCAAATGGCAGGCATGAGAGATAAGTTGATTCATCACTATTTTGGTGTTGATCTTGAAACAGTCTGGCTCACAGCTACTCAAGACATTCCTGAACTCAGAATTCCTATTCAGTCATTAATCGACCAACTGACCTAAAACATACGATTCGTTCGATCGCCCCAGCCTCTGAATCAATCACCGGATCAGACGACGAGGCGATCGCAGTCGAAACAGACATAGGCATCCTCCGCAAATGCTGCTCACTCCCAGTCTAGCCAAGGCGATCACTGCGATTGGTTGCAAGGCGTGGTGGCGCGATCGCGGAGGTCTTCAGTCACCATATCGATCGCCTCTACTTGGCTGGTTTCTGATAGCCCTTGATAGATCGATCGCGCCTCCGTAATCGCCCGCATCGCTTCGGGATGGTCGTTAATCACCGTCGAAGCCTTCGCCAACATGATCAACGCCTCAGCCCGCGCCGCTGAAGGCGATCGCCCTATTGCAGCCAAGGCCCGCCGCGCCATCCATTGCGCCTCCGTGCCCCGATTCAGGTGCAAATAGGCCAACGCCAAGCGCATATGCGCCGTGGGATTTCTGGTGTCGGCTTCCGGCGACAGTTCCTGCACCACCGTCCACCACAGCTCCGGATCGATCTCCGTCCGACTGACCGACAGGGCCAAATCCACCCGGGCCCAGCGCTGGCCATCGGGCATCAGGGTGCGATCGCCCGTCACTTCCGTCCAATCGCTCGCAAATGTTTGGGCTGACTCATTGGGCAGGGGCAAAACGTGATTCAAGGTGTAGGTGTTGATGGGCTGATTGTTCGCGCCGATCGCCGTTACCCGCAAGCCATAGCGCCGACCGGTTAAGCGGGGGCCGCCATAGCGCAGTTGGGTGGCGGTGGTGCTAGTTTGCCAAATCACCACCTCTCGATCGAGATCGACCCATTCCACCCGATAGCGGCGGGCATTGTCCACCCTGGGCCAGGAAAACGACTCTATCCGAGGCAGAAAGTAGGTTTTGGGGACAAACTTACAAGTTGCGATCGCCAACAATTCCGAGTCGCCGTCGCGAGTTCTCGCGCTTGGGCTAGGCGCACCGGATGGGTCGCAAATCTCCGCCACCGATCGCGATTGGCGCACTTCATTCCAGGGCACCAATCCCTGCGGACAGCGCACATTGGCCCAACTGCGCCGCCCCTGGAGCCGCAACTGATCGGTCGCGTCCAACCGTCGCCCGGTTTGGCGCGTGAGTCGCTGTTCTCGCTGCCCCGATCGCATCAATCTCACATCCCCTTGCCAGCTTTCGAGGCTGTAGCTGGTTTGGGCGATCGCGGGATGGCCTGGGGCGATCGCGGCGATCGCACTCAGCAAGCAACCGGTCAGCAACAACAGGCGAGGTCGAATCATGGTTGTGAGCTAGTACGCAGAATTGGCGAGATTAGCAGATTTCGGCGGCTTGGCGTTGGGCTGGTCGAGCCGATCGCCCGCTTGCCCTTGCCAGGCATCGCCTTCCGGTGTGCCCAGTTGGGCCGCGTCGTTGGCGCACCGTTCCCAATGGGGCAAGGCCGATCGATAGTCCTGCAACCCATCCAAGGTTTTGGCTATCAGGCAATGGGCCGCGGCGGCGCGATCGGAGCGGTTGATGAAAGGTTCCAGGGCGATCGCCTTTTCTAGCCACGATTCTGCCTCCTCGTAGCGCCCCCGGGCAAACCGGGCCCAACCGAGATTTTTATAGAGACCATAAAGCCCATCGTCCAAGGCAGGATCCTTGGGCATGGGTGCGCTAGCCCGCAGCGCCAACTGAGCAATCACCGCCGCCTGTTCCGGGTCTTTTTTCAACAGATACAGCCGCGACAAGTTGCTCGCCGCTTGCAAATAAAATTGCCAATCTTCCGAGCTGGCGGTTTTCTCCGGCGGATTTTTGAGGACTAATCGATAGTGCTGTTGGGCTTGTTCCGGTTCGCTGACTTCATCGGCCAAGCGCCCTGCCAGGTAGCGCGTCTCGATCGCCTCAGACTGAAACAGCAGCGCCCGCTCATAACATTCCCCCGCCGTGGCCAGGCGGTTGTCTTTGTAGGCTTTTTCGCCCCAGCGGGTGTATTGTTCCGCCAGCAACGGAAATCCCACCTGACGCACCGTAATCAGTACCCCCAACAGCACCAAGGAACCCAAGCAGCCCGCCTCTTGCCAGTAGCGATCGCCAATGCCTCGGTTAATCAGCCACCGTTTCAGCCAGGTTTGGCCCGTTTCCGTCACCAGCGTGCGGCCGGTCACCAGGGCGATCGCGCTTTGCCCTGCGACGGCCAACGAGCCAAACAAATCCACCCCCGGCACAAAAAACTTGGCGGCGATATCCACAATCAAGCCCGTCGAGCCGGTCAAAAAGACCGCACTCAGCACATTGGCAAATGGGTCGAACCGCTCCCACCGCTGGGAACTGGGGGTGAGCGATCGCGCATACACCAGGCGATCGACCTCGGATTGGCGATCGGCAGGCGCAGACTCCAACGCCGCCAGAAGCCGATCGCTCCAGCCGCGCAATTGGAGATCCAACCACCACAATTGCCGCCCCAGTGCCGGAGTGAGCCGATCGGGAGTCTGGGCCAGTTCCGCCGCCACCCGATCGCGCAATTCCAGCAGTTCGATCGCTTCCTCTGGGGTCAACGGCCGGTCGATCGGCAACCGATCCAACGCGCGGCGATAGTCAGTCAACGGCGGCCAGGACTTCATGAACCAAAATTGCAGAACACCTGGCCACAATCTAGCCGCTGGGTTGGGGCGATCGCACCCCTCATCCCCACTGTGGTTCACCAGCTATTGCCCGTGAGGACGAAGGGCGACCAATAGAACGGGTGGGCGGGGTTGTCTACGTCGCCCGATCGGGTCAACTCCCCTTTCAAAAAGGCGATTTGGGATTGGCGCAGGGCTTCGGCTTTGGTCAGCTTGGGGTCGGCGGCGAGGCGGCGATAGAACTCCCGCATCAGCAGACTGGTGGAGCGATCGTTCACGTTCCACAGGCTGGCTAGGATCGCTTTTGCGCGTTTGGCTCGGGTGAAGGAATAGGCCAAGCTGTTGATTTCTCGACCGTCGGCCCCGCGCAGTCCTGTTTCATCTGGGTCGCCGGTTAAGGCTGTTTCGCAGGCTGACAGCACCACCAAATGCAAATTAACCAAGCCGCGCAGTTCTTCGACTTGTGTCAGTGAAATTTGTTCATCCTTCTGGCCTAGGAGCAGAAAGGAGTTGTCTGCACTGAATGGGCTGAAACTGCCGTGGGTTGCTAGGTGCAAAATTCGGTTCTGGTTCAGCAAGCTGGTTTCCAGTCGATCGCGCGTGAAGCCGTCATTCAAATAGCTAGAGCCGGGATAGAAGCCGCCTTGGGGATCGGGGCGATCGACTTCTCGGACGATCGCGTCTACTTCATCGGCCACATAGGGCAGGGGTTTGAACTGGTCATTGCCTGTGGTGCGTCCAAAGGCAGCAATCCGGGTGCGATCGGGGATATCGAGGCGATCGGTCAGATCCAGATCGCCCAAAGTGACAAAATTGGCGACGCTGTATTTTTCAATTAAGTAGCTGTCGCCATCGTGCAAAGTGGCCATGGGAATGTAGCGCAATTCCCGATCGAGCCGAAAAATCAGATGTTTAATGTCGTTGGGTTTCAGTTCGGATTCGAGGGGTTTAATCAGCCAGCCATAGAGTTTTCGACCCAATGCTTTCAGGGTGGCGGGGTCGGTATCAGTCCGGGTTAAGGCGCGACGAAATTCAAACACGGTCTGCCGAAAGTCACTGGGCAAAATTACTTCTCGGAAGTTGGCAACTTCGCCCGCCGTGACCCAAAGCAACCACAAACGACCACGTTTATCGGTGGTTTCTTCAGGGCGCTGCACGATCGTTTGAATCACGACCGTTCCCGGTTGTTGTTTCACCACTTCGGCCGCGCCGGTTCGCAGTTCTTCGGGGTCTTGAGTGCCGCGTTCTTCCCGTGTGCGAGCCTGTTCCGCAATTTGGGCTACGGCCCGTTGAAATTCCTGGGTGAGTTTGGTGTATTGCTGTTGCAGTTCGCTGCAATTGCTCTTGCAGGCGGCTAATTTTTGAGCAAATTCGATGATGCTGTTGTGTTTGTCAAGGATGGTTTGTTCGTCTTGGGTAAATTGAATTTTTCCCAATGGATCGATGGTGGCTCGATTGGCTGGGTCATAGTTGCTGAGTTCTTGAATGGCTAGCAAGTCAAGGACTCGCTCGGCTTGCACAAATCGCCCTTGATTAATTAACAAATTGGCGAGGTCGCGGTAGGTGTCAGCAACGCTGTCGGTGTAGGACTGTTGGAGGGTGCGATCGAGTCCGCGAATGTCTTGGCGAATGCTTTCGGTGACGTTGACGGACTGCTTATAAAAGGCGATCGCCGCTTCAGTTTGCCCTTGCGCTTGAAATGCTGTGCCTAAGTTTCCTAAAACCTGTTCCTGAACGTAACGACTACCAACCGATTGGGCTAAGGCTAAAGCTTGTTGATAGAACTCGATCGCCCGCTGGACTTGCCCGAGGGAAAGGTAGGCACTGCCCAGATTGACCAGGGAGCTGGCTTCTCCTTGGCGATCACCGATCTCGCGTTGGATTGCCAGGGATTGCTCGTGAAAGTCGATCGCCCGCTGGTATTGCCCGAGGGAAAAGTAGGCATTGCCCAGATTGCCCAGGACTGTGGCTTCTCCATTGCGATCGCCGATCTCGCGTGTGATCACCAGGGATTGCTCGTGAAAGTTGATCGCCCGCTGGTATTGCCCGAGGGAAAAGTAGGCATTGCCCAGATTGCCCAGGACTGTGGCTTCTCCATTGCGATCGCCGATCTCGCGTGTGATCGCTAGGGATTGCTCGTAAAAGTCAATCGCCCGCTGGTATTGCCCGAGATAATAGTATGTAAGACCCAGATTGCCCAGGGAGCTGGCTTCTCCTTGGCGATCGCCGATCTCGCGAGCGATCGCCCGGTGTTGCTCGTGAAAGTCGATCGCCTGCTGGTATTGCCCGAGGGATTGGTAGGCAAGGCCCAGATTACCCAGGGAGGCGGCTTCTCCTTCGCGATCGCCGATCTCGCGTTTGATCGCCAGGGATTGCTCGTGAAAGTCGATCGCCCGCTGGAATTGCCCGAGGGAATAGTAGGCATTGCCCAGATTGCCCAGGGCGTTGGCTTCTCCTTTGCGATCGCCGATCTCGCGATTGATCGCCAGGGATTGCTCGTAAAAGTTGATCGCCCGCTGATATTGCCCGAGAGAGTTGTAGGCATTGCCCAGATTGCCCAGGGCGTTGGCTTCTCCATTGCGATCGCCGATCTCGCGTTGGATCGCCAGGGATTGCTCGTGAAAGTCAATCGCCCGCTGGTATTGCCCGAGGGAATAGTAGGCATTGCCTAGATTGTTCAGGGAGCCAGCTTCTCCATTTCGATCACCGATCTCGCGATTGATTGCCAGGGATTGCTCGTGAAAGTTGATCGCCCGCTGGTATTGCCCGAGATATTGGTAGGCAATACCCAGATTGTCCAGGGAGTTAGCTTCTCCATTTCGATCACCGATCGTGCGTTGGATTGCCAGGGATTGCTCGTGAAAGTCGATCGCCTGCTGGAATTGCCCGAGGGTACGGTAGGCACTGCCTAGATTGCCTAGGGAGGCGGCTTCTCCTTGGCGATTACCGATCTCGCGATTGATCGCCAGGGATTGCTCGTGAAAGTTGATCGCCCGCTGGTATTGCCCGAGGGTAAGGTAGGCACTGCCTAGATTGCCTAGGGAGGCGGCTTCTCCTTGGCGATTACCGATCTCGCGATTGATCGCCAGGGATTGCTCGTAAAAGTTGA
The DNA here is from genome assembly GCF_055193175.1 of Limnothrix sp. CMB-01. NCBI lineage: Bacteria > Bacillati > Cyanobacteriota > Cyanophyceae > Pseudanabaenales > Pseudanabaenaceae > Limnothrix > Limnothrix sp. CMB-01. The sequence goes on along the minus strand of NZ_CM143720.1, from coordinate 3,225,184 downwards.
TTGCCCGCTGGTATTGCCCGAGAGAATAGTAGGCACCGCCCAGATTGCCCAGGGTGTTGGCTTCTCCTTGACGATCTCCGATCTCGCGTTGGATCGTCAGGGATTGCTCGTGAAAGTTGATTGCCCGCTGGTATTGCCCGAGAGAATAGTAGGCAAGACCTAAACCGCTCAAAGCGTTGGCTTCTCCTTTGCGGTCACCAATCTCGTGGGCGATCACTCGGTGTTGTTCGTGAAAGTTGATCGCCCGCTGGTATTGCCCTAGGGAAGAGTAGACAACGCTCAGATTGCCCAAGGAGGCGGATTCCCCTTGGCGATCACCGATCTCGCGTTGGATCGCCAGGGATTGCTCGTAAAAGTTGATCGCCTGCTGGACTTGCCCGAGGGAACCGTAGGCACTGCCCAGATTGATCAGGGAATCGGCTTCCCCTTGGCGATCTCGAAGCGTGCGATAAATCTGCAAAGCGGCTTCCCAGGACTGGAGCGCCTCACGAAATTGACTGGTCTGAAACTGCTGAATACCTTGCTGAAACAGGCGATCGGCTTCCTGTTTTTGGGGAGAATTGCGGTCTGCTTGCGCCACTGGTAAACCACTGACCAAAGGCGGCTCGGCAGCCGCCATGGTCGGCAGGCCCCACAGCCCCACCGCCAACAACCAGCCCCACCGGTTCGCCATTGCCCTCACCCCGCCTCACCAACCGCGCCACCGCCAATCTAACCTAGCCCACCCGATCGCCCCCCATCATCACGTAGCACCAGCCTCTCCGCCGCCAAACATTCACCACCGCCCAACCCCTGATCAGGTGGCCAAAGCCAGACCGAAATTAAATTGACCGGAGACGGTGCGATCGGCCTTGGCTCTGATAGAATGATTGCCCGGGTTGCCAAAAACCCAACCACCAGCCTTCGCGGGCGTAGTTTAGTGGTAAAACTACAGTCTTCCAAACTGTCGTTGCGGGTTCGATTCCCGCCGCCCGCTTTGATCCTGAGCTTAGTTTTTTGAGCTAACTAGTCTTTTGAGCTGAATGATCCTGATGGATGTTGTTGTGCCAAAACGGCTGACCGATCGGTTCGTGCCATGAAGCTTCTGTGCATCAGCAATGGCCATGGTGAAGACGCGATCACGGTGCAAATTCTGCAAGCCTTTGCACAGTTGCCCATCCAGCCCGATCGATTCGCTTTGCCACTGGTGGGAGAAGGAAACGCCTACCGACGCGCCGGAATCCCGATTATTGGCGAAGTGAAAACCCTGCCGTCGGGTGGTTTTGTTTATATGGATGCGGGCCAACTGCTGCGGGACATGCGCGGGGGGCTGGTGGGCCTGACTTGGCAACAGTGGCGATCGGTGCGGCAGTGGGTGCAAACACACCGGGCAACCAGCAAAGAACCGCTGTTGGTGTTGGCGGTGGGTGACATTGTGCCCCTGTTGTTTGCTTGGGCCAGCGGTGCGCCCTATGGCTTTGTGGGCACGGCCAAATCGGAATATTACCTGCGGGATAGTCAAGGGCAGTTTTTGGGGGCCCGGCGTTGGGAGGGCTGGTCGGGTTCGGTTTATCTGCCCTGGGAACGGTGGTTGATGGGGCGATCGCGCTGTCGGGGTTTGTTCCCGCGCGACACACTGACGGCTCAGATTTTGCGACGCTGGCTGCCCGATCGCACCTTTGACTGTGGCAATCCAATGATGGACGGCTTCACGGGAGATTTGCCCGATTGCGCTCGGCCGGAGCCGGGGTCAGCCTTGCGCGTGTTGCTGTTGCCGGGGTCGCGTTTTCCAGAGGTACTGGACAATTGGCGACGCATGTTGACGGCGTTGCAAGCCTGGCCCGATTTGGCCCAACGGGTGGTGATGTTGCAGGCGGCGATCGCCCCTGGAATCGATCGTGCACCGCTTCAGCAGGCCCTTCAGCAGGCCGGCTGGCGATCGAGCACCGGGGAACAATGGCATTACGAGTTGGCCCAGTTGGAACTGGCTAGCGATCGGTTTTGGGATTGGGCCAAGGCGGCTCACTTTGCGATCGCCACGGCCGGCACAGCCACGGAACAGGTGGTGGGCTTGGGCAAACCGGCCATTACGCTGTCGGGCAACGGGCCCCAATTCACCCCCGCTTTTGCGGAAGCCCAAACCCGTCTGTTGGGCCCCTCCGTCACTTGGATTCAGGAGCCAACGGAACTCCCGGGGGCGATCGAGCAATTACTTCGAGATTCAACCCAATGGCAGGTCAAAATCGATAATGGCCGGCAACGGTTGGGCCCGCCCGGAGCTGCTCGCCGCATTGCCGAGCAATTGTTGAATTTGGCATTGAATCGGGCGGGCAATCGCTAGTGGCGCGATCGAGCCGCGAATCCAAATCATTTTGTTACAATTTGCATCAGTCTGATCATTGCGTATTTGGCTCAACCGATCGCTGCTTTCTGTCCCCGCAAAACTACCGCTCGATCGCCCCTATGACTGCTGTGCTCGCCCCTCAACCATTGCATCGGGCTGCCACCACAGCCCCGGTCAAGACTCCTGAACGAACCGATCAAACCGTCCGCAAAACCTATCCAAACTATAAAGTAATTGTCTTGAATGACGACGTGAACACTTTCAATCACGTCGCCAATTGCTTGTCGAAATATATTCCAAATATGACAACCGATCGGGCTTGGAAATTAACCTATCAAATTCATAACGAAGGACAAGCCATTGTTTGGGTTGGCCCCCAAGAACAAGCAGAACTCTATCACCAACAACTGAGCCGCGAAGGACTAACCATGGCTCCCCTAGAAAGCGCCTAAATTCAGCGCCCAACGTCATGGCAAAATCCAAAAAACAACCCACCGCCGCCATTCCTGCCCCCCAAGCCAATTCCCGATCGCCCGAGCCAGACCAGTCCCCAAAAAACGCCAAAAAAGCCAAAGCCGCCCCCACTTCAGGGCGGCTGGTTTGGAACCATTCCACTCATTTGGATGGGCTGATTCCGATTTTGGAAAAGCTAACCCAAGTGACAGGCATCAGCACCATCACGCCGGCCGTGCTCTCCCATGGTCGCAGCAACAGCCCCCAATTACAGCTCAAAGTTTCCGTACCGATCCGAGGCGGCTACAAGTTAATTGCACGCAAGGGCAAAACAATTCAAGAAGTCTTTGTGATCACGGATCTCAGTGCCGAAGAACTGAAGCAGGCGATCGAGCAAATTGTTACCCGTTAATACCCGTTCATGCTGGTTAATCATGAATTAATCGCGCGATCAACCCACAATTGATCACGCGACAATTTGGGTTTGGGGGTTTTAGGCTTCCGAGAGGGTGGGAGGCAAAGATCCTAGGGCGATCGGGGGTGCGTCAACCGCCGGAGCCACAGTCCGCACCTGTGCCATCAAACTCGCCATCTCCAGGGCGCTCATGGCATAGTTCCAACCCAAGTTACTCTTAATGCCTGCCCGCTCCAACGCCTGTTGCATCGTGTCCGTGGTGACAATGCCAAACACAACCGGCACACCGGTTTGGAAGCTGGCGGCGGCAATTCCCTTAGAAACTTCTGCGCAAACGTAATCAAAATGCGGCGTTTGGCCGCGAATCACTGCGCCCAGGCAAATCACGGCATCGTAACGCTGACTGAGGGCCAATTGGCGGGCAACGGTGGGGATTTCAAAGCTACCGGGAACCCAAACATAGTCCACCTGGCGGCCTTGGGGGTCAATATCCACCCCATGGCGCTTGAGGCAATCTTGGCAACCGGCCAGTAATTTGCTGGTGATCAGGTCGTTAAAGCGGCCAATAACGATGGCAAATCGTTGTGATCCAGCGCGATCGAAACTTCCTTCAAAAACAGCCATGTTGCACTCAAAACTGGACTCAATTGGCCAAGAAACTCAATTCGCCAAGAAATTTGGCCAAAACAAATTAGGGGCAAGCGATCGCCCCCATCAACCTTGCTTTTAACCTTGCACAGCGGCTCAGAGCTACTGTTTGAATGGCTATTGGTATTGGTTTGACTTGTGGTAGCGGCTGCGATCGAACCCTAAGCCACAAAGAAGTTCAAAACGGCTACCGCAATCACCAACAGGAACCAAACACCGGAACCCAGGTACAGCAAGGGCTTGGAACGATCCCAGCTTTGGGGAAGTGCATAGGCCACTGGCACACCCACAACCAAGATCAACGACAACGCAACCAGCGCAAAAAGAACGAGTTGAAAGGCGATCGTCATAGGATTTTTCCGTATTTTCCAACACAGCGCGCTCAGGCCATGCCACCGAGCGAGCGCCCGAACGGAGATATTCTATCAAACGGATGCGTTCAGGCTCGATGGGGATTGGGCGATCGGGTCAACTTCGCCAGCCCACGGCCGGCCCGCAGACAACCCCAGCCGCTTCATGGGAGTCGAGATGGATTTTTGTAAACTTTCTTAAATCTCCCGAGTCGCCAACCGTAGGATAATTGAATCGGTTTTTCGCAATGATGGGTGGCAACATCTGGCTTAGAAACCAGCTTGGCCCAGCCACTCGGCCCATGATCAGACCCTGATCAGAGCATCAACGAGTCATTCATGATCCAGAGCGTCTCAGATCATCAATGACTCAAAAACGACTCAAAACCGATTTCAAGACCTAAAGGGACTGGGAAGACTATGGAAGCACTGACGGATGCGATCGGCGGCATTAACTGGTTGGTGGTGGGGCAACTGACCACGTTGGCACTTCTAGTGATTGCCGGCCCGGTGATTGTGTTTATTTTGGCCTTCCGGGGCGGCAACCTGTAGAAGCTTGCCAGCGGGGATGATCTATCCCCTCAGCTTTTTGTTGCAAAACTTGTTGCAAAAAAAAATATTGGTAGAGATGACGGAGCGGGAGCCAGTGAATGATGGCTCCCGCTTTTTATTTGGTGATTAGCTAGCTCAACCAGCGAGTAGGGCGATCGATGCTCACTACCTTCTCGCTGAGAGGACATCCATCCTTGAACATGCTCGAACCCAGGCTCAAAGTCATGACTACCCTCTCCCCAAGGGCGATCGGCTTCGTTGAGGACTCTGGACTGAGGATTCTGGGCTGAGGGTTTTTCGTTGAGGATTTTTTGCGCAGATTTTAGCCTTGTGATATTTGTACGAATATTGTACATTAATCGAAGTCACCAATCAAGGTCGCCTCCAAAGCGAACGCTATTAACCAAGCTGTCGTTACAAACTCGTCCCTCAGTGACCGTTCTCGCGGGGCTGCCTGTGGGGCTGCCTGTGAGGATGTCTGTGGGGCAATCTCTGGAGCTGCCTTTGGGGATGACTGAGGATTGCTAGCAGTCTTTTTCGGCAAGTCGCAAGCAAGAAGCACTCACGATCATGCGTAAAACCCTTGACTTTGACACGGTGCGCGTCTATTTGCAGGAAATTGGGCGAATTCCCCTCCTCACCACGGAACAGGAGCGAGAACTGGGTGCGGCCATTCGGGCTTGGCAATCCCTGCGCGATCGAGATCAGCCCCAGTCTGCGCGGGCCAAGGCGATCGCCCGGCGAGGGCGGCAGGCCAAGGCGCGGCTGGTGGCGGCGAATTTGCGGCTGGTGGTGTCCATTGCCAAGCACTACACCGGTCGGGGCCTGGATTTGCTGGATCTGATTCAGGAGGGCAGCTTGGGGCTGGATCGCGCCGCTGAAAAATTTGATGAGCGCTTGGGCTACAAGTTCAGCACCTATGCCACTTGGTGGATTCGGCAGGCAGTGGCGCGGGCCTTGGCCAACCAAAGCCGGACGATTCGGCTACCGATTCAGGTGAACGATCGCCTGCGCAAGGTGCGGAAGGTGACGGCTCAACTGTCGGGGCAGTTGGGCCACCCGCCCACCACGGCACAGGTGGCGGCGGCGATGGAGCTGACGGTTACGGAATTGCAGACGTTGTTAGCCTATGGTCGGCCGCCCAAGAGTTTGGATGCGCCGCTGACGAATCATTGCGATTCTGACCATGCGATCGACCTGATTCCCGATGCCAGTGTGAATCTGGATCATGTGTTGGATGCGGTGGACGATCGCGCCGCGTTGGTGACCCTGCTGGGCCTGTTGGATCAACGGGAGCGACTGGTGGTGATGCGGCGGTTTGGCTTAATTCAAGGGGATGCCCGACTGGCGGCGATCGGGGCAGATTTGAACCTCACCCGGGAACGGATTCGCCAAATTGAACGGACTGCCCTTTCCAAGATGCGAGCCGCCGCCGCCACGATGCTGCCCTAGGGGATACGCGGGAATGCGTGGGAATGCGCGAGAATACGCGGGATCTGGTGTTGGATAGGCCGTCGATTTAGTCGATTCAGTAGACCTCTTGCATTAATCAAGACCCTCACCCTAAATCCCTCTCCCAAGTCGGGAGAGGGACTTGATCACCCGCCACGAGATCGCCGTAACCCAGCAGTTCTGGCTCCCCTTCTCCCAAGGTGGGCGAAGGGGTTGGGGGATGAGGGCAACGAGCTGATTCGTGCAAGAGGTCTAGTAGCAAGGGCTGGCTTTACCAGTCGATCGATTCGCTGGGGATCGATTCGCTTGATTTGCTGGATTGGCCTGATTGGATCGATCGACTAGGGGCGAAAGCGATTGCGGCAGGCCCGCGCCAGTTGCGTCAAGTTGCCCGCCGCTTCGCCCTTGGGTCGCAGGTAATCCTGAAGCCAACGACAACTGCGATCGAGCAAGTTTTCCAAGTCCAAATCGCGAATCACCAACTGCTGATCAAACCCTCCCGATACCAGCAGCTTGCCATCGGGGCTGAACCGCACGCCGCCCACGCCGGATTTGTGCTCCCGAAAAACCTTGATCATCTTGCCATCCAGACTCCAAAGGGTCACGGAACCATCCCAACTGGCGGCGGCCAAAAACTGACCATTGGGGCTAAACCGCACGCTGTTGACCGCATCCCCATGACCCAACACTTGCAGCAAGGAACCGTTGGCACTCCACAGGCGGACGGTGCTATCGTCCCCGGCGGAAGCGATGTAACGCCCATCGGGACTGAAGGTGACATCATTCACAAAGCTGCTGTGGCCCGCGAGGGTGCGGATGGGTTCCCCTTGCAACGTCCAAAGCCGAATCAGGGCATCATCTCCACCCGTGGCCAGGATGCGACCATCGGGACTGAAGGTGATGCTGTTGAGTCGTTTGGCGCGATCGTCGCTGGAGGTGAGCTTGAAGGCGGCCACCTGTTTGCCGTCCGGTTGCCACAGGTAACCGCGACCACTGCGATAGGTGGCGGCGATCAGTTTGCCATCGGGACTGAAGGCCACGCTGGAAATGTTGTTGGATTCGATCGGGTTGTTCCGCAGCACCAGTTCATCGGCAAAGACCCGTTGCAGTTGGCCCGATCGCGACCAAAGCCGCACCCGCCCATCGTTGCTGCCCACCAAAACCCAACGGCTGTCGGGGCTGAAGGCGGCCACTCGCACCCCACCGCCGGGATCCTGGAAGTGGGTGGGGCGGTAGGTGTTGCGATCCCACAGTTTCACCTGTTGATCGCGGCTGGCGGACAGGATGGTTTGCCCATCGCGGCTGATGTCTACGCCATAGATGCGATCGGTGTGGGCCGTGATCTGAGTGATTGATTCCGGCTGCAAACGCCAAAACCGAACGGTGCGATCGTAGCTGCTGGTGACCAGGGTAGACCCATCGGGACTGAAGGCCACGCTGGTGACCCGATCGGTGTGGCCAGCAAAGTTTTGTTCTAGGTTGCCCCAAAACGTCCAGTATTTAATGGTTTTGTCTTCACTGGTGGAAGCCAGATAGCGCCCATCGGGACTGAAGGCCACACTTAAGACACCATCCCGGTGTCCCGATAACATGCGCACGGGTTTGCCCGATCGGGTCCAAATGCGGATGGTCTTGTCCAGGCTGGCGGAGGCGAGAAATTGACCATCGGGGCTGAAGGTCACATTCATGACGCTGTTGCCATGGCCGCGAAGGGTGGCGAGTTCTTGGCCGTCCAGGTTCCAAAGCTTGATGGTGCGATCGTCACTGGCCGTGGCGATCAGTTGCCCATCGGGGCTGAAGCTGGCCCATTGCACGGGGCCGCCGTGGGTGGTCAGTTGGCGCACCACTTGGCCCTGAAGGTTCCACAGGCGCACGGTGCGATCGTCGCTGGCCGTGGCGATCAGTTGCCCATCGGGACTGAAGGCGGCGCTGTTGATGCGGGCCGGATGTTCACCCAATTCCCGCACCAATTTGCCCGCCCTGTTCCACAGTCGCAATTTGCCGGCGGTTCCCCGCTTGCCGGTGCTGGTGGCCAAAAATTCCCCATCGGGACTGAACACCACGTTGGTCACGGCCCCTTCATGGTTCAGCACGATCGGTCGCCCTTGGTTGTCCGCCAGGGGTTCTCCGCTGCGCTGCCACAACCGCACGGTGCGATCGCTGCTGGCCGTGGCCAGAAATTGCCCATCGGGACTGAAACTCACGTCCCAAACTATTTCCACATGGCCCAAGCGCCCTTCAATGCGGTTCACCTCCCGCACATGCTTGAGGGCCTGCTGCAAACTGGCTCCCACCTTCAGCTCCGTGGCCAAGCGGGCGTTGGGTTTGGCCCACAGCAGCCATTGACGTTGGCTCCGTTGCTGCCAGGCCTGAAGACCCGAGAGCAGGGCCTCAAAGGGCTGGTTGGAACCAATCAGGGCCTCCGAAACGGCGGTGCTGGCATCAATTTGGGCGCTGATTTCATCGGCCCCCAACAACACCGCAAAACTGGAGGACGACAAAAACAAAATTCCGAGCACTGCGCCAGCGGCATAGAGTTCCTGAATGCGTTTTTTGAGGATGGCGTTCAGTTGGGACTGGGTGAGACGATAGCGGGCCCGTTCGTCGGCTTGGCGCTGCTGGCGAATGAAGGTGACGAGGTAGTCGTGCACCAGTTGATAGAAGTCGGCGGTGGACTCCCGGAACATGACCACCAAACCGGCTCCGGACAAAATGTTCAACACCAGTTCCAGTTGCCCATCGCTGGCTCCCAGTTCAACGGCTAGCTCGGTGCGGGTTTTGAGGGGGCGAGTGCCATTTTCGGCGGTGAGCAGGAATAACACTTCGCGAGCGATGTTTTCGCCTTCGGGGCCGCAGTCGCGAATGGTGTTTTCCAAGTAGCGCTCCACGAGCACTTCTTTGGAGCCATATTCCCGCTGGTATTCGGCTAGGGTGACGATGCGATCGGCCTGGAGTTGGGCCCCCACCACTTGCAGCTCGATCGGGTTGACTTCACCGGTTTCGCGGGCCAATTCACCCACCAGGGCATCAATCAGGTCGGGTTCCAGGCCCAGGCGCGATCGCTCCGTGAGGCTTTGGATCGTGGCACGGGCATCGGCGGGCGAAAAGTCTCCCACGTAATAGCGAACCTGGCGGGCCAACACGTTGTCGTCAATGATTGACAAGTCCGTGGCCCGTTCCCACTCCAGCAGAAAGTGCAGGTAATCTTCCCGCATGGAGATGATGAGCTTGACGTAGGGCACATTCAAGCAATCGCGCAGAAACTCAAAGAAGGGCTGGCGATCGACCACCGTGGGCCAGTGGAAAAACAATTCCTCAAACTGGTCAAAGATCAGAATGATGGCGAAGTTTTGCTGGCTCAACTGCTGAAGCCGATCGAGCAGGGCCCGCAACCGCAGCCCTTGGCTGTTGACCGACAGATCCAAACTGGGCAGGGCAATATTTGCCTCGATCGCCAGGTCATCCCAAGTGGTGAGGGTGCGATCGTTGTCGAGACCCTTTTGGTCAGCCGCTCGATCGAGGGCATTTTCCGTGGCTGCGATCCAGTCCGTATAAACCTCGATCGTCACCGGCAACACATCCCGATCGCCCAAGGCCCGCCGATGCAACTCCGGCACCAAACCGGCTTTCAGCAGCGAACTCTTGCCCGCCCCCGAATGACCATGCACCACCGTGAGCTTTAGATCGGCCCGGGCCAAGCGAGCGATCAAATTTTCCACATCTTTTTGGCGGCCAGAGGCGGCAATTTCCGGGGCCGCCACCGGCAACACCATGCCATCGTCCACCAGGGCCGCCGGTTGCGGTTGCAGTTGGCCCGCGCCAATAAACGCTAACCAACTGCATTGGTGTTCCACGCGCCGCAGTTCTTGCTTCGTTCGGAACGCATCCAGGTAGCGAGTTTGCTGGAAATAAACCTCCCGCAACCGCGACAACAACCGCACCGTCAACTGGGGTTGCTCAAAGTTCCAAACCGTGGCCCGGGCCCGCTCCAAATGGCTGATAGCCAAACCAGAGCGCCCCAAATGCCAATTGGCTTCCCCCAACAGAAACCAAGCTTGACTTTGGCGCAACCGCACCGCCCGCAACAGATCGGGCCCCAGGGCCGTTGGGTCATGGGCACTGGCATGGGACAGATGGTTCAAGGCCCGCTCCGCCCACTCGCAGGCCTGTTCCCAGCGGGTTTGCACCAGGGCCACTTCCGCCAAAAAGCAACAGTCCCGAGCCAACTCAGCCCGGTTCCCCGGATGATCCGGTGCGCCATGGAGCGCCGTTGCCACCTGGGCCAACTGCTCCAGCCCCAACCAGTCGTGGAGTTCTTGGAGCACTTCCCCCAATGACCCAATGAACTTGGCCGTGAGATCGGGGCGATCGAGCGCTGCGAAACAATCCGCACAGGCCTGTAGCGCTTCTCGAGCCAGTCGCCAGCGCTGGGCCCGGGCCGACTGGCTTTCCGGCAATTCCACGGGATTGCTGTTGCCCAGGGCTAAGCGTGCATGGCAAAACCCCACATAAAACCGCAACAGGCCTGAACGCACTTGGGCTTCGATCGGGGAAATGGGCAACCGGGGCAGGGCGATCGCCCCCTCTGTGTTCGCAGCGGCCGGTGGCTCATTGGCGTTGTCGTTGGCGTTGGTATTGGCGGCCGCTGGGCGCAAGGCTTGGGCCAAGGTTTGCCAACTGTCCAACGCATTGCCAAACATCTTCAGCGCTAGCTCATAGTCCCCCCGGCCCATGGCCGTCCACCCTTCCAGGAACTCCACACTAGCCAGCAAATCCACATCCAACTGCACACCCCGTTTGGCCAAGTCCGCCCGCGCCGCCGCCAGCTCCTGCCGGTGGCGGGCCTCCGCCAAGGCCGGCGGCAGTTGATAGATTGAATAGCCCGCCGAAGCCGCAAAGGCCCGATCGAACGCCTGACTGGCCCGCTCCCGCAAAAAGTCAATCACCCCCTGCGTGTCCATCTCCAGCCGAACCGGCGTGGCGGCCCAGCTCTTGAGATCCGGAGCCACCCGCTTCAGCTTGTCCAGGCTTTCATCCGTCAGCCACAACACGATCGGGAACGGCAACTGCTTGAAGCGATCGCGCATCTGGTTCGCCAGCGCAAACACCGTATCCAGCGACTCCGCCATCTCCAGCCCCAGCACCATCACCGCCCGGGGCGGACAGGGATCCGAAATCGCCGCCACCAACGGATAGAGCGTTTTGATGGTGGGCGGAACCACCAGGCAAGTCACCCGATCGAACGGCTGCCCCTCTCCCGAGCGATCGGCCACCCAATCCAACACACTCTGACGCAAGCGCTCATAACTACAACGCACCAACACCAGAGAAAACTGACCCTCTGACAACACAATTGCCCGCTCTAAAGTTCGCAGGGCCCGCTCATTCGCTTGAGCAGTTTCTTGATCCATTACCAACTGCACTCCCTGCGGTTGCAAACCAGTCGCAAACGGCTTGACCTCCGACAATCGCTCCATAACCTCTGCACCCTTTCCATCTCTCCGCCAACAGCCCTTGCATCCCCCTTTCCCCCCTCAAACTCCGTCATAATTATTACCAGCATGGCAACAACAGAATCGGCAATCAATGCCACCAAGTCAGATCCTGCACTGGCCCTTCAGGTTTCCCGTAAATGCCTTACGGTCAAGCCCTTGGAGCGCCTGGAATCCAGTCCAATTTCCAGGCATAAATTGAAGACCAAAATCATTGCTAAATCCAAGTTCCCCTAAATAACTATTCCCGTTTTTATGGGACTTGAAATCACTGATCCCAAAAGAAAATTACAAGGAATCGGGCTGATGCGTTAATAATTTGCAACCTGTCTGCAACTGACCTGTAATTCATCACCGACAGCGTTAAGAGTCAGCCAGCACTAAAGCCAAAATCGGGTCAGAAGTCTATCCATCATCAAACCGAGTACGCAATTGAGTTATTCGATGGAATTGATTTAGAAATGTGTCAAAAATCTGCGAGTAGCGGAGTTGATTAAAAATCACGAAAACCTCTAAACGGATCCTGGCACAGATCATCGAAAAAACAGAAGCCTTGCGTATCAAAGCGAACATGATTTGACAAAAAAACAATTGAAAATGATAAAAACAGAACAAATCTATAAGTCATGGGCAGTCAGAAGTCACTGATCTACCGTTGCCAAATAGGCCAAGCGGCTTCATCATGGGTCTCAGCAATTGGGGGTGAAACCATCTATTTGAGAGGGAGTTGAACCATTCAAGGGGATTGCCCCCTACAGGCTATTGATCGCGGAAATCTTGCGATAAATCAAACTGATTGAAGCGATCAGAACCAGTGACCCAAAGTCCCAGAACCCCAACCAAACCACGCATCAGAGGGGGCAGATGGATTGATAGACGGGGAACCCAATCAGCACGTTCAGAGTCTGATTCAGTGTCTGATTTTGAAACGATCGGGACTGGCTAGAAGGGAAGAGCGTGACAATCTTTCGCAGGGAAAGAAGGCTGTGGAGAACGTGGCTGTGGAGAGTGTGGAGTTCGTAGTTGTCCCTTAAGCACACCAGCTCGATGATAATCGAACGGTTGTTCATGAAAAATTTAGGAACAGCTCAAGATTAGACGAAACTTTATCAAATTTTTAAACTTATTAATTGGGCATGATCCCAATCACGTCATTGCCATCAAAATATCAATTGGCATGAGTGATCGCGATCAATGCAAGGAGCAAAGTAATCCACGGGGGATGGTTGAGCGGCCATCCTAGACACGATCGCCCCTAAAATCGTGCAAATCTCCCAAAGGCCGATCGCTAACTCAGGCCATAGAACACGAGTTCACCGATGATTAACCGGCACAAGCGAGACTCAGGTTTTACGTTTTTGAGAAAATTTTAGAAGTCAAATTTGATACAAGTCCTGTCGCCGCCCCGGAGTCCATGAAGCGATTGAGGTCTGCGCCCAGGCCTCCGGGGCGATCGAGCCATGCTTCCTCGGCTCTGTTTCTCAGCTCTGTTTCTTGGCTCTGGTTCTCAGCCGCTAATTAACCCTGTTGCAGGTAGGCCCGGTAACCAAGGCGATCGAGCTGGGTTTGTTTGTCTTCCACCATTTGCCGCAAGCCGTCCCGATAGGCTTGCACCTTGGCCAGCAGCTCTGGGTCATGGGCCGCCAACATTTGCACCGCCAACAGGCCGGCGTTTTTGGCATTCCCGATCGCGACGGTGGCCACGGGAATTCCCCCCGGCATTTGCACGATCGAATACAGGGAATCTACGCCACTGAGTTGGCGGGTGCTCACGGGCACGCCAATCACCGGTAACACCGTCAGGGCGGCAACCATGCCGGGTAAGTGAGCTGCGCCGCCTGCGCCTGCGATAATCACTTTCAAGCCCCGATCAACGGCAGTTTTGGCATAATTCACCATCCGATCGGGTGTGCGGTGGGCAGAAACGATCGCCACTTCGGTGGGAATGCCAAATTCTTCGCAAACGGCGATCGCGGCTTCCATGGTGGGCAGGTCGGAATCGCTGCCCATGATGATGCCAATCAGGGGGGAGGCGGGGGTGGCCATGGTTGTGCAGGGGGAAAGAGTCGGTTAACCTGTTCAAATTTAAGGCGTTGGCGCGATCGCACAGCACCAAGCTGGTGTGATCAACCCGATTCAGACTCGATTTAGACCTGATATAGACCCGATTTTTGAGCTTCAGTTTCTGAGCTTCCGCCAAAGCCACCCAATCATGATTGATCGATGACCCATTGGCAAAATCGACGCATCCACCGCGCCCGACTGATCGATCGACCGGGACTCTATGACCTGACCTGCGACGATCGGGGGTTGGTGGCGGAAATTGACCCCCATGATCCCAAAATTTTTGGAGTGGGCGATCGGGCGGACACGCTGCTGAATGCCGATGCGATCGACCTGCATGGCGATTGGCTCTCGCCCGGTGGGGTGGACTTGCAAATTAACGGGGCCTTGGGTTTGGCCTTTCCAGACCTGACCTTGGCCGATTTGCCCCAAGTGGATCGCATTTGCCAATTGCTGTGGCGGCAAGGGGTGCAGGCTTTTTTGCCCACGATTGTGACCACGGCGATCGAGAAAGTTCACCAAAGCCTGGCCACGCTGGCGGCCTATCAGGACTACCGAACCCAATACCCAGCGGGCGATCGGGCGGAAATTTGGGGCGCACATCTTGAGGGGCCGTTCCTGAATCCACAAAAGCGCGGGGCCCATCCACAGCAATTCCTGTTGCCCCTGACGGTCAATCAGGTGGCGGCGGTGGTTGGCTCCCACGCGGCCCAGGTGGCCAAGATGACCCTCGCGCCGGAATTGGATCCCACGGGCGAGGCGATCGATTGGCTGCGATCGCGCGGAATTACCGTCAGCCTTGGCCATTCCCAGGCCACGGCAGCGGAAGCCATGGCCGCGTTCGATCGGGGAGCCACCATGGTCACCCATGCTTTTAATGCCATGCCGCCACTGCACCATCGGGAACCGGGGCTTTTGGGTGCGGCCATTGTTCGATCGGGCGTGCGCTGTGGCTTCATTGCCGATGGGGTGCATGTGTGTCCCACCATGTTGCAAGTGCTGTTGCGGGCCAGCGAGGGCCCCAGGGGGCTGTTTATGGTGAGCGATGCCTTGGCTCCCTTGGGGTTGCCCGACGGAATCTATCCTTGGGATGAACGCACCATTGAGGTGAAAAACGGCACAGCTCGCCTGTCCGATGGCACTTTGTCGGGCACAACCCTCAGCCTGCTGGAGGGGGTTTTGAACCTGATTCGTTGGCAACTTTGCACCCCGGAACAGGCGATCGCCCTGGCCACCATTGCGCCGCGTCGGGCCCTGGGTCGGCTGCCCGAGTCGGCGGATCCCTACGGTGGCGAGTCGCCAGCCCAACTGCTGCGTTGGCATCGACAGCCGGACGGCCAATGGACTTGGCGACGGCTACAGGGCCCCTAGGGTGAGGAGAAAAAGGAAAAAGGAAAAAGGAAAAAGGGAGAAGGAAAAAGGAAAATTTGGGCTAGCCGTTCTATTTCTCTGTGTTTTTTCTCTGTGTTTTTTGCCTTTTGCCTTTTGATTTTTACCTTTCTTGAACCATGTCTTTAACGATCGTGCTGGTGGAACCGGCCGGGCCGCTGAATGTGGGTTCCGTCGCGCGGGTGATGAAGAATTTTGGGTTGCGGCGGCTGGTATTGGTGAATCCCCAATGCGATCGATTGGGGCGCGAAGCCCTGCAAATGGCCATCCACGCACGGGATTTGCTGGAGGAAGCAATCGAGGTGGCCAGCTTGCCCGAGGCCCTGGCCGGGTGCGATCGGGTTGGAGCCACGATCGGGCGAGATTGGGATTCTCCTGTGCCGGTGCGGGAACCAGCGGCGGCCTTGCCTTGGTTGCGGGCCGGGCGATCGGCGGCGTTGGTCTTTGGGCGGGAAGATCGGGGCTTGACCAACGACGAGCTGAAATATGCCCAACAACTCATCCGCATTCCCACCAGCGATGACTATCCCTCCATGAACTTGGCCCAAGCGGTGGCGGTTTGTGCCTATGAGTGGGCCCGCCCAACCCCAGAAACCAGCCCTGGCCCCGAGGTTGCTCTTCACCCCCAAGTGGCCCCCGGGCCGATCGCCCTGGCCCCCTTTGAGCAAGTGGAGCATTTCCATCAAGATTTGGCAGATTTGTTGTTGCGATCGGGCTTCTTATATCCCCACACGGCCAGCAGTCGCATGGAAAAATTGCGGCGAATCTTGCAGCGGGCAAATCCTTCCCAAAATGATGTGGCGCTGTTGTGGGGAGCCATTAAGCAACTGAATTGGGCGATCGACCATTTGCCGCGCCCCAACTCTGGCCAGTAAAATGCCAGCCATCCCGATCTTGAGATTGGCTCGGGATGGCCGCCAAATTTTGGGCTGAAACCGAACTTGCCATGCCCCAACCGCCCGATCGCCCTCGCCCTTTGCCCGCCCCTCGGCCCCTGGCTGCTGTGCCCCCGCCGCCCGGTGCGCGTCGTTCCCGTGCTCGGCCTCCCGCTCACCAAAATTGGTTGCAAAGTACGGTCGATCGGCTGACCCGGCCCACCACCCCGGAACCGGGCCAGGCCAACGGGCGATCGCCCCGGCCCCGCCCAACGGCCCCAGACCGGCCGCCCACTCGCCGCAGCAAGGGCGACCCCCTGTGGTTACAGGCTTTGCGCACCTTGATTGTGGGGGCTGGTTTAGGGGCGATCGTGGGCACGGTGTTGATGGCCTTTGACCCGGCCATGCGCCAAACGGCTTCCCCCGCTGGCACACAGATTAACCAAGTGGTGCGCCAAGGCCAAAAGCAACTGGCCAGCCCCGCGTTGCCGCCGCCGGGATCCGCCTTTCGCCAGCCGATCGCCTCATTGAGCGATCAGTTTCAAAAAATTGCCGCTCGCTATCCCAGCCTAATTCTTCATGCGGCTGCCTTGGATTTGGATACGGGAGATTTTGCCGCCTGGAACGATAATCGATCAGTCGCCGCCGCCAGCACGATTAAAGTGCCGATCCTAGTGGCCTTTTTTCAGGATGTGGATGCGGGCAAAATTCGCCTTGATGAAATGCTGACCATGGAGGCGCGGTTTGTGGCTCCCGAGGCGGGCACGATGCAATATCAAAAACCGGGCCAAAAATTCTCCGCGATCGACACCGCCCGCCAAATGATCGTGATCAGCGACAACACCGCCACCAACATGATCATGGCCCGCACGGGCGGCTCCGGCCCCCTGAACCAGCGGTTTCAATCCTGGGGGCTACAGGGCACAAGTATCCGCGACTTGCTGCCGGATATTACCGGCTTGAACCGCACCACCGCTCGGGACTTGGTGCAATTAACGGCATTGATTAACCGGGGCGAATTGGTTTCCATGCGATCGCGCGATCGACTGTTGAGCATCATGCGCGGCACGGCGGCCAACAGCCTGCTACCGAAGGGCATTGGTAAAGGTGGCGAGGTGGCCCACAAAACCGGCACATTGGCCAAGCTGTTGGCAGACACAGGCTTGGTAGACACCCCCAACGGCCGTCGCTACGGAATTGCCGTGTTGGCAGAACGGGCCCCCAACGATTCCAAGGCCGCCGAAGCCATCCGCGACTATTCCCGCGCCGCTTATAACCACTTCAGCAACCTGCCCCCGATCGCCCGTTAATGGCGATCAACTTCAGGAAGCGTCCATTGCTCCTGAGTCCAGCGCTAACGGAACGGATAACAGGGATAGCGAACCCAATTGCTTGCCATTCCGTCATTTTGTGATTCCGTTATGTTGAAACTCGCGCTTTTCCAGCGATGGGGCCATGCTTTCACCCTGGCTCTCATGGCCACCGCCACCCACCCGATCGCGGCGCAGGCCAACGCAAGCCCAACCAACGCGATTCCCGTCACGACAATCCAAACCAGCACGGCTCAAGCCAGTACGACTCAAGCCATTACAGCTCAATCCAATACAACCCAAACCAATACAACCCAGGCCAGCCCAACCCGCCTCACCTGCGAAACCATGGCGACTTGGGGATCCAACACCACCTTGACCTATCAGGTGGCGGGGCCAGTAGCGGGAGCCGAATCTTCTGGCACAACCCCCCTCACCCTCACGGTATTGGCACAAACCCGCAACGGGCATCTGCAAACCCTGATCCGAAACGCCGTGGTTCAGGATTATCGGCAATTGGCTCCCGATGCGGACTTTTCCCGCTTGCCCTTTGATGGTGAGTTTCGCGCGCAACCCAATAATGGCGATCGGCTCTATGGCACACCCGCCTCGGCCCATGGGCTTTACGTCAGCTTGCGACCCACGGCCGGCCAGCCCAAACAAATCCAGATTGTGCATTACTTCGGAGCTGGCAAATTTGCCCGATCGACCATTGGGACTTGCCAAACCGAAACCCCAGCCACCGACGCAGAGGCTCGCCAACTGATTGCCCAACTCCAAACCCACCTGCAAGCCCAAAACTGGGTCGAGGCTGATCGCCTCACGCGCCGCCTGTTGGCCCCCGAATCTGCCACCATGCCACCGGCTGGCCCCGCCTTAACTGACCCGGCCCTGATTCGCGAAATTGACCAAGCCTGGCTCACGGCCAGCAACGGCCGCTTCGGTCTCAGCGTGCAGTTGCGGCTCTGGCAAGCAGCCACCATTGCCCATCCCACCAACCTGGAAGCGGCCGTGAACAACTTCCGCGATCGCGTCGGTTGGAAAATCGCCGCCCCCCGCACCGAACAGGACTTCATCAGCAGCGATTGGCGCAACGAGTCGGAATTAAACCGCTCCCTGCAAAGTCCCGTGGGTCACTTGCCCTGGGCCGGCGTTTCCGACCAAGTGGTGCAGCGGATTGCCGTTCCGCCGCCAGGAGTCCATTGCGGCAGTTGCAGCATTGATGCGATTCAGCTTCGCCATGATCGGTTTTATACCTACATTCCCCGCCTGATGATGCGTTTAAAGTTCGCCTTGGGCTAATCCTCAGTCCGTCAGTTTCGGTTCAGTTCAGCGATCTAGTCAACGTCCCTTCAGGATCGATCGCAGCTTGGGATCAGTGAGTCCTTGCGACGAAAGCGCATCATCTTAATGACAGCCCTATCGATAGCAAGCCTTGGCCTCAATGGACGTTGACTTCGATCGAGATTTGCCATTTCAGCAATCAAAATTTTAGCTAAAGACATATGTTCATGCATTCAAATTCACGAAATCATCAATCAATTGCTTGATTTTTATCGATATAGATTCCAAACCAAATTTTAGTTTAAATTTTTCTCAGATTTATTTTGAATTATTTCCTCAAGGTCATTGTTTATACAAGCAAGCGGTCTAATTTGGTATCAATTGATCACAGCGGTAATACTTCTAACAGATCAATTCAGCCTTGAAACGATGGCAGGGATTGCAAAAATCAATTTTTCTTGATAGTTTCGTCAAGGCAGCAAAATACACTATCAAGCAATCATGAGTCAGCATGGTTTTTTGTCTTCTTAAAGCAATCAGTATTGAATCTGAATTTCAAGAAGCCAAAAACTGGGGGGAATGCAAACTGATTCACGAGGTTGGTCTACTTAGTGTTGCAATTTCCCTCTTTATTGGTTGCGGAGCAAAAGTTCATGACTGAGCGCAAAACATCACCCAAAAAATTGCCCCAGTATGTGACTGACTTGGAAGCAATTTATGGTGGCCCTATTCAGACAATTCCTGGCGACGCTGTTTTCTATGAGGTTTTGAAGCCCGAAGATGACATCAACCATGCAGCAATGAAGAAGTACAAGTACTTCATCGGTAAGGACTGGCGTAAAGCCTATCGAGATGCATGGAAAATGGTCTACTCACGATCAATGGATGCACCCCGTGCAATTATTTCAGAGCTACGATCCTTGACTGATTCCGATCGTGATTTGTCTGGTTCCGTGGTTTTAGAACGTTTCTTCGGTGATTCGGAGGCAAATCAACAGGTCTTAGTTGCTGTTTTTGACGACCCAAAGGTTATTGAACTGACAATCCATAAGATGGGCGATGGGGATGTCATCTCAGGAGCAGTGATCGCCGG
Organism: Limnothrix sp. CMB-01; assembly: GCF_055193175.1. Classification (NCBI taxonomy): domain Bacteria; kingdom Bacillati; phylum Cyanobacteriota; class Cyanophyceae; order Pseudanabaenales; family Pseudanabaenaceae; genus Limnothrix; species Limnothrix sp. CMB-01. The sequence continues at coordinate 3,205,484 of NZ_CM143720.1, read as the reverse complement.
CCGCCGTGCCAATGGTGAAGCAACATTTTTGCTCACGATATCCGACTAGTCATCGTCAATTGGTGCTCAGATTAGCCCTAGCACTTAGGGACTAGCCCACTATCAATCCAATGACGATTAGCCCGATCGAACCCTTGAGAGTCGATCGGGTTTTTGGGTCTGAAAACTTGCCTTTCAATGCATGGCAGCAGGGACGCGATCGAGCCAGGCGGTCATCACTTGGGGATTGCTGGCGAAATGCAAATGTACATAGCTACCCAGGACGGAACCGACGCAATAGCCTTCCGTGAGCCGATCGCCCCGAGAGGTCAAGAGGTCATAGCATTGGGCGATCGCCCCGGCCGCTTCGGGGTTTGCCACTTCCGAGTAGTGAAACCGATGGCCACGAATGGTTTCTCCTGAGGGCAAAGGGCCGCCAGGAGCGATCGTTGCTTCCACGTAACCCAGCTTGGGGCGGCGGGTCATTTGGATTTGCAGCGGTAATAAACCCAAGAGCGATCGCCCCGTGCCATCGGCCAGGGTCAGGCGATCGCACAGATAGATAAAACCGCCACATTCCCCATAGATTGGTTTGCCGGCCGCGGCCATTTGGCGAATGGCCGTTAAACAATCGGTGTTGTTGGCAAGCTGATCTAGGTATAGCTCCGGGTAGCCACCCCCCAGATAGAGCGCGTCACAATCGGCGGGCGGCCGATCGACCAAGGGCGAAAATTCCACCAACTCCGCCCCTCGATCGCGCAGAAAATCTAAATTGGCTTCGTAATAAAAACAAAAGGCCCGATCGCGTGCGATCCCGATTTTGCGGGGTGATCGACGACTGACGGCAATTGGGGCGATCGGCGCGCGTGGTTCAGGCTTCGGGGTTGGTTGCTCCCGTTGCAACCGTTGCCAGAGCTGATCCAAGTCCAGATGGGCTTCCAGCAAATCCGCCAGCCGATCGATATATCCCTCCCCCAACTGATCCTCATCGGCCATTTTGAGTCCCAAGTGGCGGCGATCGATCAATGCGGCCTCATCCCGGGGCACACCGCCCAAAATGGGCATCCGCACGCGATCGCGAGCAGCCCCCGCAATCCGATCCAAATGTGCTCCGCTGCCCACCCGGTTGCAAATTGCACCCAAAAACCGCAAATCCGGGTCAAAGGTTTCATAGCCCCAGATCAGGGCCGCCCCGCTACGCGACAGGCCCCGACCATCCAACACCAACACCACAGGCGCGTTCAACCACTTGGCCAGCTCGGCCGTGCTGCCCGCCTCTTGATCACCATAACCATCAAACAACCCCATGGCTCCTTCAATCACCGCCACATCGGCTCCGGCCACGGCGCGATCGAACAGCGCTTGGTTTGTTGCCTTAGGAAGCATCCAACCATCCAAATTATGGGACGGGCGACCCGTGGCCCGACGGTGATGGCCCGGGTCAATGAAATCGGGCCCCACTTTGAACGGCTGCACCACCCACCCGCGCCGTGTCCAGGCTCGCATCAGGGCGATCGCCACTGAAGTTTTGCCCACTCCACTGTGGGTTCCCGCCACCACTACCGTTGGAATCATGCTGCGATCGCACTCTAAGGAATACGTAAGGAACACATTAGGAATACGTTAACGGGGCCAGATTGCGCTTAAATTGCCTAGCAGCTTGCTCCCCATGGCCATGACCCTTCCCACAGCGCCCGCCTTACCGAACCCGATCGACCTTTGGCAGTCAACCCTGCAATGGCAGCCCGACACAGCCACCCAAGCCCAATTTCAGCGGCTCTATGAGGCGATCTTGGCGGGTAACCAGCGGATGAACTTAACCCGCATTACGGAACCATTGGACTTTTGGGAAAAGCATCTTTGGGATTCGCTGCGGGGTCTATTTTCACCGATTTTGCAACCAATACTGGCCCAGCGGGCCTCGCAAGCCATCACCGTGGCCGATTTGGGAACAGGGGGCGGCTTTCCAGGGCTGCCGGGCGCGATCGCCTTTCCGCAATGGCAATGGTTGCTGATGGATAGCACGCGCAAAAAGATTCAGTTTGTGGCGGAGGCGATCGCGGAATTGGAGTTGGGCAATGTACAAACCGCGTGCGATCGAGCAGAGCAGTTCGTGCGGCGACCGGGCCCCAAACCAAATTTTCACCTAGTGACCTTGCGGGCCGTGGGTGCAGCGGATCTTTGCGCCAGCTACGCCCTGCCGATGTTGGCCCCGCGAGGTGTTGCGATTTTGTACCGAGGTCGCTGGAGCGCCGAGGAGGAAGCCAGCCTGCAAGATCCCCTCAGCCATTGGGGCGCAAAAATTTTGGGTGTAGATGCCTTTAAAACCCCAATTACTGAGGGCGATCGCCACTGCATCTATTTGCAAAAAATTGACTAGTTTCCCTCGCCCGATCGCCCGTCAGTTTTTGGAAAAGCAGCAAACGGGCGATCGGGTAACTTGCCCCAAAAACATGAAACCCCGATCACCACTAAAAACAGACATGATCATCATTTAAAAACCACCGCAAAGTCACAACAACCAAGCACTGATTTTTCAGAACTTCAGCATCAATACCTAGGGACTCTTCGGCGTAATAGCCGGAGTTGACAAGGTGTTAATAGGCTTAGGAACGTCCGACAGTTGACCAGGATTAAAGCCCAGTTGAATCAAACTAATCGACATTAGCTTTTTGTCAACATAATGAATGAATAATTCTGGTTTTTCCTCAACACCGCGCGTGTTTTGCCGGGTTGCCAAATAACTCAGCAGCTCATTTCTGAGGCTTAAGCAAGATAAATAAATGGCGTGGCTATTTTTGATGTTTTCTTCCTGCTTAAAAGTCAAAGACAAATTACCGTAAAAAAGAACCACCCCCGAAGAAACTACAAAAATATTGATAACAGCGTTATTGACTTCGCCCCAACCTTCTTTACTAATAAAAAATGGACAAATAACAGCGATCGCCCCCAACGTACACATCATCGCCAGCGAAATATAATACTGTTTATAGAAAAAGCCCATAATTGAAGCATTGCGATCGATCAAGACTTCAACATCCTGAAGTTGAAAAATTAATCTTGATTTCACAGAGGGCTTCGGCTTTAGCCATGCTGTTTGTAAAGCAATTTGTTCCTTAGTGAGCTTTTGGGGTGCAGTAATCCATTTTTGCTCCCATTGGCTACTCACGAGCAACAAAACATAATAAGCAATCCCAACCAAGCTCAAGAGCACCAGAACCAAAACAATATGGCCCAGGAATGTGGGCTGGCGCTTTTGGCCATTCATGATCGCCCAAGCAAGCCAACTAGGAATTTGGGGGGAAACAGGCTCTTCCATGTCCAAAAACTTTAGCCTCTTTATTGGCTAGGGATCAAGGTAGATGGGTTGTTTCATCTGATTTATTTCTGATTTAAGAATGTTTTTAAAGCAGTCTTGAATTGATTGGAAAGTCGTTTTGAAATCAGACCACCATTCTGAATTCTAGACACAATTTCATCTGAAAAAATACACTTAGGGACTCGGCTACCAGGCTTAATCACCCTAGATAATTCTTCTAGACTCCATGCACGAGCATATTGGTAAGCAACAACAGATTCTCGGTTAATAAAACCGGGTAAACCTGGAGTCCCAGGATCAAGGATACAGGTTGTTTCGGAGCTGGCTCTACGAGTTGTCACATTCACAAATAAGTATCGACCATCGCCGATCAAAGCAATTGCAATGTACAGATGCTCTCCATTGGGTGGTGTATCAATTAGGCAAGCATGTCCAATTTCAATAACCAGATCAGCCATGCCAAGCCCCATTGAGGTATGCTTCGCGAGCAGCCTCTTCCGCAATCGCTTGGATCTCTAAGTCCGTTTTTCCAAGGTAATGAAGAACATCATTCACCGCAATTGGAATCATCGAGCCGTGGGGATTTTTCCATTCTGGTAAACCATGTGTCCAGTCAGCAACTTCAAAGGGATTGATATGTCCAAATTTTTGGTAGACCTCCTCTAAAATTTCTTCTTCAGCTTCGCAAAGATGTTGTTTGCCCGGATCATTTCGCAAATAAACTTGCTTCTTAGGGCAGGACGCAATTGATACTGACCAAAGCGCCAGAGCGTTACCAACTGTCTTGCCCTTAATTAAATCGTAAACACAACTAAGAACCGGCCCATAATCCATAGAAACATAGCAGTCGCCAGTAATGGGCTGTTCCATCCGTTCCAAGGCAACTCGATCGGCAATATAAAGCATTTTCAGCAACCCTAAATACTTCATAGGGCCGCCATGTAGCTTCAGAAGAATTGCTGCTGCTTCAACGGCTTTTTCTGGCGAGAATTGAAATTGAATAGTCATGACTCTCCTCGCATAATGATCAGACTAGAATATTGGCATTCAGAAGATAGCGATTCACGATCCTGCCCACTCATCCCGAATTCGTTGTTGATAAATTAAGGGATCTTCAGAAAGGGATAGTACGCCGCGATATTGGCTTAAATCAGTCGGTAGTTTTAGGGGCTTCTGATCGATTTCTATTGTAGATAATGCGGATTTGGGAAGGCTTGCAGGCCAGAGCAGCGATCGCACGATCGCCCATAACAATCGCCATCGATCTTTTGCTGAGAGCTGAAGCGTTTGATCGCGCAATTCGAGCCAAGTCATGATCCGCGTCCTTGAAGCGGGGGACTACCTCGGATCGTAGCTGAAAAATTTGCAACAAAAATCCCCCAGCCGGGGCCGGGGGAACATCGTCAGGGTGCATCTACCTGACCATTACTAGCGATCGCCCCGTGCGCCATCCGGAAGGTTCTTGCATTCCCGGCCGGAATAGGGACAATGGCATCGAGATCGATCGCCCCATTGCTGTCCCATGCCCGCCCCCGCTGACTTGGCCCGCCGCGCCGACCAACTGCGCCAAAAACTCCAGGAAGCCAGCTACGCCTACTACGTGCTGGACAATCCCGTGATGGAAGACGCGGTGTACGATCGCCTCTACCGGGAACTGGAGCAACTGGAAACCGAATATCCCGAGCTGGTTTCACCCGACAGCCCCACCCAGCGCGTGGGCGATCGCCCGGCGGAGCGGTTCCAAACGGTGCAACACGCGATCGCCCTCTACAGCTTGGAAAACGCCTTTGATTTGGCGGAGTTGCGAGCTTGGGAGGATCGCTGGCAAAAGGTGGCCGGAACCGGGGAGCGATCGCCCGTTCTGGAGGAATTGCCCCTGTTTCAGACGGCGAACCCGGCTCGCTATGTGTGCGAACTGAAGATCGATGGCTCGGCGATCGCCCTCACCTATGAAAACGGGCTGCTGGTGCGCGGGGCCACGCGGGGTGATGGGATCGCGGGCGAGGAGATTACCCAAAACATCAAGACGATTCGATCGATCCCGTTGCGGTTGAATGCGGTCAATCCGCCAGCCCGGTTGGAAATTCGCGGGGAGGCGTTTTTGCCCCTCAGCAGCTTTGAGCAAATCAATCGCGATCGGGCGGCGGCGGGTGAGGCCCTGTTTGCGAATCCTCGGAATGCGGCGGCGGGAACCCTGCGCCAACTGGATTCGCGGATTGTGGCGGAACGGAAGCTGGACTTTTTTGCCTACACGCTCCAGTGGCCGGAGGAGCTGGCCTGGCCCGATCGCCCCCGCAGCCATTGGGAGTCCCTGGAACAGTTGGCGGCTTGGGGCTTTCGGGTGAATCCGAACCGCGATCGCTGCGCTGACCTGGCGGCCGTTTGGGACTATTGCCAACGGTGGGATCAAGCGCGGCACGACTTGCCCTACATGACCGATGGGGCGGTGATTAAGCTCGATGATTTGGCCCTGCAAACGGCGGTGGGCTTCACCAACAAATTTCCGCGCTGGGCGATCGCCTACAAATACCCGGCGGAGGAAGCGCCCTCGCAGTTGCTGGCGGTGACGTTCCAGGTGGGGCGGACGGGGGCGATTACCCCGGTGGCGGAGCTGGAGCCGGTGCAGTTGGCGGGAACCACCGTGGCTCGGGCGACGCTGCACAACCGCGATCGACTGCTGGAGTTGGATTTGCACCTGGGTGACACGGTGGTGATTCGCAAGGCGGGGGAAATTATTCCCGAGGTGTTGCGGGTGTTGCCGGAGCTGCGGCCCGATGGCGCGACGCGGGTGCAAATGCCCAGCCATTGCCCGGCCTGTGGCGAGGCGGTGGTGCAGCCGATCGATGAGGCCGTGACGCGCTGCATCAATACCTCTTGTCCGGCGATCGTCCGGGGCAGCCTGCGCCATTGGGCTAGTCGCGATGCGTTGGATATTGACGGGCTGGGGGAAAAGTTGGTGGAGCAGTTGAGCGAGGCGGGCTTGGTCAAGTCCGTGGCGGATTTGTACGGGCTGACGATCGAACCGTTGCTGACCCTGGAGCGGATGGGGCAAAAGTCGGCGGAGAAACTGGTGAGCGCGATCGCCCGATCGACCGATCAGCCCTGGGCGCGGGTGCTGTATGGCCTGGGGATTCGGCATATCGGATCGAGCAATGCCAAGCTGCTGGCGGCCCAGTTTCGATCGGTGGAAGCCCTGGCCGCGGCCACCGAAGAGGAGTTGACAGCGGTGAACGGGATTGGCTTGGAGATTGCTAAGTCGATTCGGGAGTGGTTCGGGTCGGCGGCCAATCGATCGCTGGTCGATCGGCTGCGATCGGCGGGGTTGTCCTTGGTGGCATCCAACCCGGATCCGGATCAGGCGATCGCCCCGCCAACCAACGCGGCCATCAGCGGCAAGACCTTTGTGCTGACCGGAACTCTACCCACCCTGACTCGTCCAGAAGCGAAGGAGCTGATCGAGCGATCGGGTGGCAAAGTCACCGGCTCCGTCAGCAAAAAAACCGATTATGTGGTGGTGGGCGAGGAGGCTGGCTCCAAACTGGACAAGGCGCAATCCCTGGGATTGGTCTGTATTTCAGAAGCTGAGTTGCTAGAATTGCTGGCAATGGCTTAGTTCAACATTTCAAGCTTTAACTGCACCAGACCACCGCACCAGACCACCGCACCAGACCAGGGGCTTAAGCCCCTTGCCCCCGGCGATTGCTGTGGCCCCTGACTCCCCAAACGTCTTCGTCCGATTCTCTCTCCAGGCTTTGTTTATGAAGGTCGATCAACGTCCCCCCAGCGCTCAGCCCACCCAAGCTCCCCAGCCGATCGCCCCGTCGCGGCAACCGGGGTTATGGCGGCAACTCAGCAATAATTTCGCCCTGATGGCGACCGGGGGACTGGTGGCAATCGTGGCCACGTCGGCGGCGGGGATTGGCAACTGGGGCAAGGGGATTAGCGACTTTGTGGCGGCTCCCTTCAACACACCGCAGCCACCGGCCAAGGCCGATGTGCGATCGCTGACGATCGACCAAATTCGCGGGGCCAGCGAACTGACCACCACGGTGTTTTCGATGGAGGCGATCGTCCCGGCCCAGCGCGATCGGGTGTTGGGGCAATTCGTCGTCGGTTCCACCAAGCTGCTCTACATCGCCTACGGGGAAATCAGCGCCGGCATTGACTTCAACAAACTGAAACCGGAAGACGTGCGCCAAGGAGCCGATGGCAAGCTAGAAATTCGGTTGCCGGCCCCGGAAATTCTCGATCGCAAAATCGATGTGGGTCGATCGCGCGTCTATGACTACGATCGGGGCTTTTTGGGTCTCGGCCCCGACTCGGGCCCCGAACTGATGGCCCGGGCCCAAGAGGCAGCGCTCGATCGGGTCACGGAATCCGCCTGCCAACGGGGTTTGCTCAATGAGGCAAACAAACGCGCTGTGATGGTGGTCAGCCAAATGTTGGCCCCGACCCAAGCGGGCTTGCCCAAGGGAGCCAAGCCAGTGACGATCATTCCCCAGGAGCCGGATCCCGCCGCCTGCCCGATCGCCAAACCCATTAACCCACCAGCGATCAACCCACCAGCGACCAATCCCCCGGCCACCGACCCCAACGGGGCCGCCGACCAGCCCGCCGCTCCGGCCCAATCCTAGTAGCGCGACAGGCTTTTTCTAGTCAATCAATTCGACTGTTCCTGTTACCTGATCGTTAGGCAACAAGGGGCTTAAGCCCCTTGTTTCTGTAACTGACTCCGCAACTTTGACCCACCGAATTAAGCCTGTCGCACTACTAGAGAATGTCTGATTGGAAAAACAAGAACTCTACAAAATTTGGAGGGATTTTAGCCAGGGTCCAGTTTGGGATTGAAATTGCTCCCAAGAGGTTTTCAGAAGCTGCAAATTTTCTGCATCACTCTCAACGGTTTCGCCGTTTTTCTGCAGCTTTAGCCCCATCCGTTTGTAGGTTTCAAAGGCTAATTCGGGGCCCGGTGTTTTGCGCCACATGGACTCTAAAAACAACAGAATTGTTTGATCAACCGCAATGCCACTGCCAACTAGCGGCGCGGCCAATAGTTGAATTTTATTTTCCGTGAGGGCGCGCCGAGCAATCGCCCGGTTGAACCGATGACAGGTTTCGCGGGTCGCCTTGACGGCAGCTTGGGGAACCACGGGCATCGCCCACCCCCCATCCACCGCGATCGCCAAGGAAAGGTGCAAGTCGCGCCAAGCCAGTTTGGGTAATTGTTGAGCCAGCTCAGCCATGGTGTGGGGGCGATCGCTCAAGCCAGCAATGATGGTTTTGAAGGGTTCCGCATCCAGATGTACCGTTGCCACTGGGCAGGGATATTCCTTGGGGATTTGGGGCGATCGCAGCGTGAGGGCGAAGGTTTGCTGATCCAAGCGATCGCGCTGGGCCAAAGAGGCGAGGGGCACGGTTCCGCGCCCAAAAATATCCCGTCGAAATGATTGGTTGGTATAAACGTCCCGCAAGGTTTCCCGCAGCACGGGATCCTCAATGGTTTGCAGGGTTTGCAACTGGTTAGGCTGCAATCGAAAGTGTTCCATTTGGTCGCCCAAGTGGGCCGAAACCAAAAAGCTGGCCTTGGCTTCATCCAGCAGTTCCACCACTTCTCGATGGAACAGCGGGTTGAAGTGACGATTGCAATATTCATGCACCAAGTAGTTACGAGACATGGTGGAAATTTGCTGGAGCCGATCGAGCGCGGCTGGCTGAGATTTGAAATAAATCGCCTCCTGTTCAGCAATAGCTTTGGCAAAATTCAGAGCCAGATCAAATCGTTTGGTAATTTGCCCCGATTGGGAGAGCACCTGCGCTTGAATTAGCTCTCGCATTCCCAAAAATGCAGACCAACCGGGCATGGCGTTGTAGCTGAGATAAACTACGCCACCAACTTTTAGTTTTTTGCGGATAAAGTTAACGATTTGCTGTCGGTTTTCGGGCGAAATCCAAGAAAAAACGCCATGGAGCGTGATGAAATCAAAGTCCGGCAATTCTGCCCGATCGGCAAAGTCCTGGAAGGAGTCATCAAAAAAATGGATGTTTTTGAGGCCAATTTCGCGGGCTAAGGTTTGGGCATGGACAATGTGGCTGGGGTTGAAATCCGTGGCATAAAAATCCCCTTGCGGATTGGCAGCCGCCAGCAGATTGGTGGTGTTGCCCTGTCCACAGCCCAATTCGCAGTAGGTGAAGGCGCGATCAAGCGGGGGAGCCTGAAGCCCCTTGCACAACAACACGTAATTGAGGTGTGTGGGGGCTAATTCCCGATAAAACCCATGGGTGTAGTCCACTTCGGCCACATAGCCCTCTGTCCAACTTTGCATAGTCGCCTACTTCATCTACACAGTAACCAACAGCGATCGGGGGGCTGCTTCCCAACAGTTGAGTTGCGGGGCCCACTTCCTATCCCTGGCCATCCTCAAAGCAGCCCGCAATTCCGGACAATTACACCGGTTACAAACGGTTCGATCACCCAGTGATCTCAACCAGTGATCTCAACCAGCGATCTCAACTAGTAATCCCAACCAGCGATCTCAACTAGCGATCTCAATTAATAATCCACCGGGCAAATCTTCGACCGTCCTGAATGCATCACCGCGTCATTAATCACCACGTCATCACCAGGGCGATCGACCTGAAGTTAGCGATCGGGTTCTGGCGGCAACACGGCCACCCGCATAAACCGCAACCCATTGGCCCCCTGGAGCGATTCCACCTCGCCGCTCTCGCGCTTGGAACCAATCATGCCCTCGCGTTCCAAGTAGCGTAAATATTCCTGATATTCGTGGCCCTCATCCTCCGTGGCATAGACCACCGTGAGGCAGCCGGGCTGGGTAATTCGTTCTCCTGTGATCGCATCGCGGGCCTTGTCGATCCGCTTTTTGACAATTTCATAGCGCGTGTCGCGGGTTCCTCGCACATCAAACAGCTTCTCAGTGTTTTCATCATGCAGAATATCCACCGTGGAACCCTGCACCAACACAAGATGCGTCAAGCGTAATTGGTCACTAAGGGTGCGCTCAATTTCAAAACCCATCCGCGCACAGGCACAGACAGCCCGCAGTTGCTCATATCGCAGGCTGCGGAGGTGGAAGCTGGTGAAGTCGGGATAGATGGAGCTACCGGCATAGATCATGTGATCAATGCCGTCGGTGGATTCAATGTCGCAGTAGTGGGGGGCGATCGACTGCATTTTGCTTTGGCAGCGATCCCAGGTTTCCCGCATCCGCCGATTAATTTCGCTCACCAAGTGGTCATATTCAGCGCGGGCTTCGTAGACGGCCCCGTGGGGATTGTCGCAAGCTTGGCGATAGGCGGTGACGGCGGCGGCGGTGGCTGGATCCAATCCGGCCAGATAGTCCAAGTCGTCTTCAATGTTTTCCCGCAGGTATTGGGCCCCGCGCACTTCCGCTTCCACGGTCACGCCGCCTTCAAGGTTGTGGATATATTCCTGCAAGTCCAAGCGCAGTTGCCGCAACAGGGGCAGGTCTTTGGCCGCGCAAGCACAATCGAGAATGGCCAGGGCTTGCCGAAACTGGCACAGCAAATCCGTTTGAATGGCTCGATCGCGCGCGAGGGATGAACCGCGAATGTCGGAGATGCCATAGAGCGGATAAACATTTTCAAAGGCGATCGGCTGGGGTGGCAGGCCCCAACTGCGCCGCTCTGCCTCCTGCAAAAATTTCCATTCCACGGCCGGGTGGATGTTGCTGAAGTGGGACTGGCCGGCCTGGCGCAAGGCCACGGCCAAGGAAGGTTGCAGCAGTTCCGCTCGATTGATGTCCAACAGGTCAAAGTTATCGGGCAGACGACTGGCCACCCCCACTAACCCCATCAACAAGGGGGGACGATCGCCCGCCTTATCCCGCAGCAACAGGGGAATCAACAGCAGCGATCGGGCCCCGCGATCACGCAAATCCTGTTCGAGGGGGGTGACGGCCTGGGTGGCCAAATCCCGAACGATCGTCACCCGCTCCAACTGCATGGCCGCCAAGCAGGGCGATTCGCGCAAGTCCCCCAGGTCATAGCCCCGGACGGTGCGCAGCCGTGCCTCATTCCCCAGGGTTAATTGCAGCCGATCGCCATCGGTGCGCAACACAAAGGTGGCATCACCGGAAAAGAGCGATCGCATGGATTGCCCCACTTCCCGGAATTTTTCCGGTTGCAAGATGGAATGGCCATTCAGCAACAGGCGACCCAACCGGCGTAATTGCTCCCGCGCGGTCACATCCCAGCCTTCCAACAACAGTTGCCCCTTGAATTGGCACCATTCCAACTGAAACGCGCTTTCAAAGGAGGGCAAGGAAGTGGAGGCTTCCATGAGGGTTTGCACATCGGGGGCGATCGACTCGAACACCAAGGCCCCCGGCCGCATCCACAATTCCAACCAGCGATCGGCCACTTGCACCAACTTCGGCGCATTCAGCAACCGCCGAATTCGGCTGTCCTTGGGGTGGCGATCGAGCAACAGGCGGTAGGCCACCTGTCGCCGCAGCCAATCGCGCAAAACTTCAGCCTCTAATCCTGGCAACAAATCCGCGAGCGATCGGCCAACGGCCACCAAACCCCGCACTGACTCTTGACGACCGGCTAGCTTCACCGCCTGACAAAATGCCGCATTGGCCATGTCCACTTCAAAGCTGTCCGGCTGCACCACCGCAAGCAACACTTGGCTATGGGTCACAACATCCACCATCGTTTCGCTGGCAGTCGATAACAGGCGCTCAATGGGGGAATTCTGATCAATGGCGGAGTCGGTGGCGGAATCAATGGCGGCAGCAGCATCGGTCGTGGTGCTGCCTAAGTCCGCAGGGGGTTGCACTTCGATCGGCAGAATGGATTGGCCCGCCTCAAGGATTCTGAGGGTGGTTGCTGAAGGGGTACTGGATTCTGACATTGTTGATTAACCCTAACTCTCCGAAACATCCCCGACAAATAAACGGTTTTGAAAGACTGGGTTAAGGACGGCCAAGACCGAATCAACTGAATCAATAGAACCAACGGGACTGATCAACATGCTGGGGCAAGGGGCGCTACTGTGGAAACCCGGCCCGCGTTCGCCCATTGGCCAAGAACGTTGCCTCAGTCACCGAATTGACTGATCTCGGTTAATGAATCGCTGATCGCGGGTGGCTAATCATGAGTCGCCCATCTCAAGTTGCTCATCTCAATCACCAATCGCCGATCGTCAACTCATCCATGAACCGTGATTTAACCCATGTGATGCACCAACCCTGATTGCGCAAGCCCGATGCTGATCATCCATCAGCAATCAGCCCAACAGACTTGCTTCGGCCCAAGAAAAGATTCCTGACGATTTGATCCTAGCTTTCAGGGTTCTGGACTGGGGAGTCTTTTCTTGAGTTTTGATGAGTTTTGCGATCGCCCCTAGGTTGTTAAGGGTGCTGGATCAACGGCCGAAGACTCGGCCAGGGCCGGCCGTTGCTCGATCGGGATGGTGATCACAAATGTGGCTCCCTGGCCCGGCTCCGTCACACATTCCAGCGATCCCTTGTGGCGATCGGCCACCACCTGATAGGAAATGGACAGCCCCATCCCCGTTCCCTTGCCCACGGGCTTTGTTGTGAAAAAGGCATCAAAAATCTTGGATTGGGCCGCCGTGGCAATTCCCGGGCCGTTGTCGGTAATTCGGATTTGGAGCTGATTGGGGTCAAGCAGAGCCGTGGCGATCGTAATTTGTGGATCCAATGTGCCAGACTCTTCCAACGCATCGATCGCATTCACCAACAGGTTCATAAACACCTGATTGAGCTGACCCGCATAGCATTCCACCGAAGGCATGGCCGGATCGTATTCGCGGTGGATGAGGATGGCCGGCTGGGTGTCGCTGCCCTTCAAGCGATGGTTCAAAATCGTCAGGGTGCTGTCAATGCCTTCGTGGATGTCCACCCGCTTCAGATCCGATTCATCCAACCGGGAAAAAATCCGCAACGATTGCACGATGCCGCAAATGCGCTCGGAACCAATTTCCATGGATTTCAGGAGTTGCGGCAAGTCGTCTTCCAGAAATTCCAGGTCGATCGCCTCGGCATAGGCCGTCAAGGTGGGGGACAGTTCCGGTTGCTCCTGGTGCAATAACTCTAAAAAACCCAACAGGCCATGGATGTAGTCTTTTGCATGGCCCAAATTGCCGTAAATGAAGTTGATCGGGTTGTTGATTTCGTGGGCCACGCCGGCCACCAACTGCCCCAGGCTGGACATTTTTTCGGACTGCACAACCTGCACCTGCGCCTTTTGCACCTGTTCCAAAGCTTTGGACAGTTCGGCGGTGCGTTCCAGCACCCGTTGCTCCAGTTGTTCCGCCAGGCTTTGCAGTTTGGCTTCGGCCAGTTGTCGATCGAGAATTTCTTCTCGCAGCAGGCGGTTGGTTTCGCGAGTTTGGGCGATCGCCACCCGCAGCCGCATGGGTTGGCGCACCAGCAGGAAGGTCAACACCGTGCCCAGGGCGATCGCCACCACTTCGCCCACCCGCAACCAGAGCATGGAAGTGGACACCACTGTCCAACCTTGGGCGGGCACGGCGGCCAGTTGCCAGCGCCCCGTAAGCAACGGAATTTCTAGAATCACCGGGTCGCGATCGAACACGGTGGCCGACCCAAACAGCAACCGCCCCACCCCATTGGCCCCATGCTCATAGATGGCGTATTCCGTGCTGTTGTCGTTGTTGAGCAAGTCCGCATCCGCCAGCAGGGCCAGCTCATCAAAGATCACAACCACCATGCCCAACAGGGGCGATCGACTGGAGCAGCGCCCATCGCAAACGGGGATGTAGCCCAAATAGCGTGCCCGGTTGGTGTAGGGCTGAGGTAATCGGGAAATGAGACCACTGGGAATCAGGCGTTTAAACCGCTGTTGTTGTTGGCGGTAGTCATCCAAAACGGCTTGGGTTTCCGTGTTTGGCGGATAGGTCAGAATTTGCAGTTTTTGGGGATCATTCAGGGCCGGCGGCTGACCGGGCTGGGCCGATCGCACCAACAAGACCGCAATCACGCCCTGTTGCTGCTGCATGAGCGATCGAACAAAGGCGCTGAATTGCCCTTGGGACAGAGGCCCCGCGTTCAGCTCGTAGGGAACAATGCCTTGGGCCGTTTGAATGCGAGCGTTCAGGGCCGACTCCAGCCGGGCCCGCTTGGCGCTCAAGCGAGACAGGAGGTTGGAGCGGGCTTCTCCAACAAATCGATCGCGGGCGATATCATCCACCACCCAAGCTGCAACGGAGGACAACAGGGTGAAGGCAGCAGCGGCCAATGCGGGCACGATTGTCGATCGATTCATCAACAAAACTTCTGGGTCTGAAACCCCGCCCTTTTAGGGCGGCTTTGTACTACAACTGAACACATACCGAGGGACATCCGGGAATTTAAGCCTGTGGAGCAAACATAAGACCGAGAAACCTTTGGGGTGGAGGCAGTTGCTAAGAAGCAGGAATCTAAGTCGCGAGGCTTAGAGAATCCCCGTTCCTTTAGGGCGGGGAGTATGTCAATCAGAATTGCAGACCCTTGGGGGAGGTCTCAAAAGGGCTACTCAACAACTGGTCAAGATCCGGGGGCCAAAAATGCCTCCACTGCCGATCGCATCACGGCCACCGGGGCCGGCTGACCCAACCAGCGGGACAGGGCCACCGCCCCTTGTTGCACCAACATTTCCAACCCATCAATCGTCTGCAAGCCCCGATCGCCCGCCATTTGCAAAAAGCGCGTGGGACGAGGCGTGTAAATCAAATCGTAGGCAATGCTGCTGGGGGGCAACAGGGCCAATTGGGTAATCGAAAGGGGCGAGTCGGCCGCCAAGGGATGCATTCCCACGGGAGTCGAGTTCACCAGCAAATCGGTGGCCGGCAGCACCCGATCGAGGTCTGACCACACCAGCGTTTCTAGGGCGATCGCCAAGGGGTTTGGCGGCCCAAAGTGCTGTTGCAGGGCCGCCAGTTTTTGGGGGTCGCGCCCGGCCACCACCACCCGATCGCACCCCAACAGCTTGGCTCCAGCAATCACGGCCCGAGCCGCGCCCCCCGTGCCCAACACCAGGGCCGTGGCCCCCTGCCAATGGGCACGCAACGCCTTGAGCGGGGCCACAAAGCCGTCCACGTCGGTGTTGGTTCCGGCCCAGCCCCGATCGGTTCGCCACAGGGTGTTGACGGCCCCGACCGATCGAGCCACATCGGAAATCTCTGCCAACAGGGGCATCACCGCCTGCTTATGGGGAATGGTGACGCTCAGACCCAACACCTCCACGGCCGCAAAGCCATCCATCGCCTTAGTCAAGTCTGCGGGCTTGACCGGAAAAGCCACATAAACCGCATCGGCCCCCAAACTGGCGATCGCCTGGTTATGCATCACTGGCGAGAGGGAATGACCAATGGGATCCCCAATTACGCCGAGCAATCGCGTTTTACCGGTAATGGGCGATCGATTCATATTTGAAGACACGTTTTCAAAATCTCCTGTCTCAAGGACTAATGGACTAATGAACTAATAGATTGATGAACTAGATGGACTACTGGATTGACGAACTAATGGATTATGGATTGATGAACTGAACCATTGATGAACTGAGAAGTTTGCTTGCAGGCTTAAATTCTTGCAGGCTTAAATTTTTGCAGGCTTAAACACTTGCAAGCTTCAAGGCTTCAAGACTTCAAAGCTGCACACCCAAGATTTACCAACGATCGAACTGCAAAATCCAATAGTTGAGCGCCCGCAGACGGCTGACCACCTCGACCGCCAAGGTTTGCACCATCGCCGACGGATCGAACCATTGATTATCAACCGCCATCGATCGAAAGCAACTATAGGTTGGCAAAGTTTCCACCGTGATATCCCGAGCCTGGGTGAGCCGGAATCCCGTTTCTTGGGCCAGGTTTCGATAGGAATTGAGGGTATAGCTCAAGTCAAACCCACCATAAAACCCGGTACTATCCAAAGGAGATTTGAGATTAGGCAACAGCGCTAACAAATCACTGGGCAAAAAGTCTGAAATAGCCAGTTGACCACCCGGCTTCAGAACACGGCGCACCTCTTGGAAAAATCGCTGTCGATCGGGAAAGTGAAAAATACATTCCACCGCCAACACCACATCAAAAGACGCATCCGGAAAAGGCAGCTCGATCGCGTTAGCCTCCACCCATTCAATGGTGTTGTTATTTTGCGGAGTCACCCACTGTTTCGCCCGATCGAGCTGGCGCGGGTCAATGTTCACCCCCGTCAGTTGCAGGTTTGAAAATTGTTGATTCAGGCTGGCGATCGTGCCGCCAAACCCGCAGCCCACATCCAGCACCTTGGCCCCATTTTGAATCCGCGTTGTGCCATACACCTCACGGGTGAGCTGCTCGGCCGCTTCATCAAAGGCGGCGGGACTGATTTGGGCCCGATCGGGATCGGCCCAATAGCCCCAATGGACGTGGCGGCGGAAGGCCGTTTGCACAGCGGGCGATCGATCCAGCAAGCCCAACAAAGCATCGAAGTAGGGCAGATTAACCGTTGAGGTAGCCATAGATTTTCAGCGACTGACCGCGAGGTGATTACAGCGAGGGTGACAGCAATGGCAAAACTCAACATTGAAACTCAACGTTGGAGCCACAAGCGATTGAAGGCAATTGAAAGCAATTGTATGTGTCCATTCAACCTAACCCACCGGTTGATTAACGCTCTGAATTCCGGCCGACAACCTCTCCCGGGCGATCGGTTCGCGGGCCCAGTCAATCCCCTACACTAAGAGCCGAACTGTGCAGGCTTGGTGTCGAGTCTATGGACAAAGGAACGCTGGTTGAATTGCGACTCGATGACGAGCGGGTGTTGGCCACAATCGATCGCCCAGAAGGCAAAAAACTCTTCATCGCGATCGGCGAGCAGGGCAAAAACTACAAGATCCGTCCCCAGGATGTGACCTACACCGTTGGGGGTGGGTTTCAGCCCGCCGACATTGCTGCCTTTCGAGCCGCCACAGCGCCTTACTTTGACCCCGACAGTTTGGAAGTGGCTTGGGAACTGCTGTGCGAGGAAGACAACCGCGCCGTGGATGCCAAGGAACTGAGCCTCATTCTTTTTTCGGAAGCTTCGCCGGTCACTTGTTACGCTGCTCACCGGATGCTGAGCGAGGATAAGCTATTTTTTAAGCAGAAGGGCGATCGCTACGAACCTCGACCCGCTAGCCAAGTCTCAGAAATGCGCCGCCAACAGGAGCTGACCCGGCAGCGAGAACAGGAGCAGCAGGCCTTTTGCGAGTGGGTTCAATCGGCCATCAGCAACCCGGGCGATCGCCCCGAAATTCCCGACGATTCCCCATTTCGTCAGCGCCTTGAATTACTGGAACGGTATGCCGTCCAAGGCGATGAAATGACCAATCGATCGGCTGCGTTAGACTTACTCGCAAAGCTCGATCGCCCGACCACCGAACGCGGTGCATTTGATCTGCTTGTGGCCCTGGGCCTGTGGAGTCCCCACGAAAATTTGCACTTGCGGCGATCGCAACTGCCCACCCGTTTTTCTGCCAAGGTGCTTGATGTGGCCCGTGCGTACCTCGAATCCCCACCCCCCGATCTGGATCGCGATCGGCTCGACCTCGTTCACCTCAAAACCTACACGATCGACGACGAAAGCACCCGTGAAATTGACGACGGCCTCAGCCTGGAATTCCTCAGCGATGGCACCGAGCGCATTTGGGTACACATTGCCGATCCCACCCGCTGGCTAGAACCCGGAAACGAGCTAGACCTCGAAGCCCGCCGCCGCGCCACCACCGTCTATTTGCCCACCGGCCCCGTGCCCATGTTTCCGCACGAGCTGGCCACCGGCCCCATGAGCCTCGTGCAAGGTCGGCAATGCTGTGCCCTCAGCTTCGGCATCGTCCTTAACGAAAATGGCTCCGTCGCGGACTACCAAATTCGCGCCAGTCACGTCAAACCCACCTACCGCCTCACCTACGACGACGTGGACGAAATGCTCGATTTGGGCATCACCGACGAACCACAACTCACAGCCCTGGCCAAGTGGGCCAAGCGCCGCGAAAGCTGGCGGGCCAGCCAAGGGGCAATCCGCATTGAAATGCCCGAAACCTCGATCGCCGTCAAGGATGACGAAATTGAAATCCGTGTCCTGGGCGATTCCACCGCACGGGGGCTGGTGGCAGAAATGATGATTCTGGCGGGGGAAGTGGCCGCCCGCTACGGCCAAGAACATAGCCTGCCCATGCCCTTCCGCAGCCAACCCCAACCGGAACTTCCCCCCGCAGAAGAATTGATGCTGTTGCCAGCGGGCCCCGTGCGCGCCTGTGCCATCCGCCGCTGTATGCCCCGCAGCGAAATGAGCACCACGCCCGCCCGCCACTCCAGTCTCGCCCTGGATACCTACACCCAAATCACATCACCCATTCGCCGCTACACCGATCTCTTGGGTCACTTTCAAATTAAGGCGCACCTGCGAGGCGAAACCCTGCCCTTTTCGATTAACGAAATGCAGGAGTTGGTGCAAGGGGTGAGTTCCACGGCCTATGAAGCGACTTTGGTGGAGCGCCAAACCACACGCTACTGGACTTTGGAATATTTACGACGCAACCGCGGCCCTTGGCAAACACTGATGTTGCGGTGGTTGCGCGAGGATGATGGGCTGGCGGCGGTGCTGCTGGAGGATTTGGGGGTGGAGCTGGCAACGCGGTTCCATCGCGATCTGTCGCCGGGCGATCGCCTCTGGTTGGAGGTGAGCCATGCGGATCCGCGCCAAGATTCCATTCAGTTTCGGGAAACGGCGGTGGATGGAGCACTGGCCGAATCGGTTTTGTAGCTCGGGGGCTGAGCTGAGCAAGACGAGTGATCAAAACAGGTCTGGCAAGAGGAAACTGGTCAAACCAGGCGCGCAAGAAAATGGCGCACAAGAAAATGGCGCGAGAAAAATCAAAAAATTCCTCATCCAGTTGCGTGCAAATGGCTCACCATCCCCTATAATTCTGAAGGTCAAATTTCGCGCCGGTCAAATCACTGGCTCGATCGCGGAATCTGCCTCGGGATGTAGCGCAGCTTGGTAGCGCACCTCGTTCGGGTCGAGGGGGCCGCTGGTTCGAATCCAGTCATCCCGATTGTATTTCCCAATTCACTGCTATCCAGGGTTCGCAACGCTGGATTCTCCTTCATTCTGCCTCCATAGA
This sequence comes from Limnothrix sp. CMB-01, assembly GCF_055193175.1. NCBI lineage: Bacteria > Bacillati > Cyanobacteriota > Cyanophyceae > Pseudanabaenales > Pseudanabaenaceae > Limnothrix > Limnothrix sp. CMB-01. Next base: position 3,186,028 of record NZ_CM143720.1, on the reverse strand, counting down.
AACTACTGGTGCTTTCGGCGGCCCAACTGCCGATCGCCCTAGTTTTTCCATGGCTCGAACTAGCGGCTCGAACTGATGGTTTAAATTTTGGTGAGGGGGCCTCTAGCGTTGGCTCTCCTTGGCCTTGGGTTACCCCTGCCCGATCGCCCAATCCCCCGAGTTGGCAAGGTGGGTTCTGCCTGGCGATCGCCCCAGTGAACTCCCCAAACGGGCAGCCCCCTGGCCCGTGGAGCCACCCACCATCACCCAGCAATTGAGTTAAATTATCCCTGTATTACTGACCCCGAGGATCACCCTGGCAACAAACCAGAGGAAATGCTCCAGGACGGCTCCTAGCCATCTTTCATCATCAACCACTCGTCCCGTTCTGCACCAGAACTGGCCATGGCCTGCATGATCAGCCCGTTGTCCTACTGATCCCAATCATTCGATCTCCCTATTTTGATTTCTTATATTGGTGACAGTAAAAAATTATTAAAAATCATTCCCGATCGCGCCCCCAGCAACCCTCAAGATCGCCATTAATCGGCAAAACCCACTAGGATAGAGCCACTTCAAGCTCAAGATAGCAAAGCCCCTTTTTGTTTAACCCCATTCTGCGAAAATCGTGCGATATTACTTAGAAATTACTGCGCTCACAAACTCATCAGAGAGCACTGAAGTCCTATGCAAAATCCTTGATACTGCTCGTTATCAAACGCAATACCACGAAACTTTAGAATCATTTTTGGCTGCCATTCAGCAAAACCAGCAGGAAATTGATTGTCTCATTATTCAAGAGGATCCACTGCTTGAGCAAACCATTGAGCAGCTCTCTACCGCTAACATCATTCTTCCGGCAGTTATTTGGTGTTCCCGATCGCAGAATTTACCCAAAAAACCCTGGATTTATCATGCGGCTGAAGTAATCGCCTCAGAGCAAGACCTCGAAATCTTCCGCCGATCCATCGATCGCGCCATCAACAATTTCCTATACCTAACGCCAATCAGCTCCAACCTTGGTCAGACAAACGTTGCCCCCGCATCTGCCGTCCCTAGTAATGCAGTGAACCTGCTTGAGCAACAGAAACGACTGACAGACAAACTCAAAGAGCGCTTAGGATATTTAGGTGTGTATTACAAGCGCGAACCCAAACTTTTTCTCAGAAACCTGCCCGCCGAAGACAGGCACGCTCTCCTACAGGAATTGAGAAGCGAATATCGCGAAATTGTCTTGGCCTATTTTGCAGAGGATGGAACCGTCAATATGCGGGTCGATCGCTTTGTAGAGCAGGCTTTCTTTGCGGATATGTCTGTTTCTCAAATTGTAGAAATTCACATGGAGTTGATGGATGCCCTTGCCACTCAACTCAAGCTGGAAGGACGCAGTGAAGAAATTCTTCTAGACTATCGGCTCACGCTCATTGATATCATTGCCCACCTGTGCGAGATGTACCGACGCTCCATCCCTCGCGAGGGATGGGCCCTAATTGATCATCTAACAACACAGCGCTTGCGAATTATGCGAATCAAATTATGCGAATTAATAGATCTGTGCATCGAACAATCATCAAACAATTTTGGGCAAAGGGCGAAAACGCGGCTAGCCACTTGCAATCACTCTTGTAATTCATTTTTAAATTACTGCTTTTAGATCACGCTCAGAAATAATTTTTACGTCATTTTTTAATCAAATTATCATTGATCTTCGTCAAGAATGAAGGCTTCATAGATTAATTGATTCAAATCAGGAAACTTAAGAATATTTTCTGATTACCATTTGACAATCGGGTTATTATATTAAATAAAATCAAGTTCCATGATCTTTGGGCTATTGTTCGTTTACAAGTTGGCCAAGAGCTGCTCCAGAAGTTCTAAGATTAATGCTTTGATTTTTCTGGTTTCTCCCGGTCAATCGTTGTCGTCGCAGTTGGCATCGAGCCATTTTCGCGTTCCTTCTCACGTTCTGAGTGCAGGTGACCCTATCCGGTTCAAGAGTCAATTTGACCAGTAAGTACAAGCTGTCAACAGAAGATTTCGGCATATTTCGACCAAACTACCATCAAGCTGCCATCAGACTGCCATTGATGAACTGAATTTTGAGGATGATGACTGGAGCGTGGTCTGCTCGATAACAGATTGGGAGTAAGTTTTCCCCAGCCCTTGGGGAGAGTCCTGTGATTGGCATGGATCTGATTCCGGTTTTAGGGACTCCGGTGACCTTGCATTCTCAACGGGTCTTGTATTTACCCAAATTCCCGTGGACAGAACTTCCTAAACTCAACTCGTTGTATTGCTTATGAGTCCCCTCAAAAAAACCTACGTTCTCAAGTTATACGTAGCAGGAAATACTCCCCATTCAGTCCGTGCCCTGAAAACCCTGAAGAATATTTTGGAAGATGAGTTTCAAGGGGTTTATGCGCTGAAGGTCATCGATGTGCTAAAAAATCCCCAACTTGCTGAGGAGGATAAGATTTTAGCCACCCCAACCCTTGCAAAAATTCTGCCCCCGCCAGTGCGGAAAATTATTGGCGATTTGTCCGATCGCGAGCGGGTGTTGATTGGCCTCGACCTGCTCTATGAAGAATTGGCGGATGATGAGGCTGAATACTAGAATCAGTAGGGTTTTGCGATGGATCGTGGGATGCTGTTTAGACTCCGAGGCGATCGGGAACGGCAAAACCAACCCCCAAATGCCCGGCGGGTGGGTTCGCTCCGGTGCATCGGTTGCATCGGTGTGCTGCGATCGCGGGCCCCACACCCCGATCGACTGCCCCATCTAGCCCCAATCAGGTTCGATCCCTGTTGCGTTTAGCATTGTGCTCGGTATCATGCTCGGCAATTGAGCCTCTCCATTTGGCAATCTGGATCTGCCCCTTGGTGATGGTTAACCCCCAGGGGCCATGCCCGATCGGGTTAGGGGCCCCAATCCTCAGACACCATTTCCATTCCCTGGCTTTCCATTCCCTGGCATTTCCTTGGCACTGATGGCTGAATGACTGGCTACTCCGATAGCGTTGATTCCTTAGGAAACAGATATAAACAGATATCACTATGACCGGTGTTCAAAAAATTCGGACGATGATTGAGGGCTTTGACGACATTAGCCATGGCGGGCTGCCTGTCGGTCGAGCAACACTCGTAAGCGGAACATCTGGTACTGGGAAAACGCTAATTGCGATCCAGTTTCTTTATAACGGAATTGTTTATTTTGACGAGCCGGGCATCTTTGTCACCTTTGAGGAATCGCCCGCCGACATTATCAAGAACGCGGGCAGTTTTGGTTGGAATTTGCAACAGTTGGTCGATTCGGGAAAGCTGTTTATTTTGGATGCTTCCCCGGATCCAGAAGGGCAAGATATTGTTGGCAATTTTGACCTGTCAGCCCTGATTGAGCGCATTCAATACGCCATCCGGAAATACAAGGCCAAGCGGGTTTCGATCGACTCAATCACCGCCGTTTTTCAGCAGTATGATGCGGCTTCGGTGGTGCGTCGGGAAATCTTTCGATTGGTGGCCCGCCTGAAGCAAGTGGGCGTGACCACCATCATGACCACGGAGCGAGAGCGGGAATATGGCCCCGTGGCGCGGTTTGGGGTTGAGGAATTTGTGTCGGATAACGTGGCGATCGTCCGCAACGTGCTGGAGGGGGAACGCCGTCGCCGCACGATCGAAATTCTGAAGCTGCGGGGCACAACCCACATGAAGGGAGAATATCCCTTCACCATCACCAACCAAGGAATTAGCATTTTCCCGCTGGGGGCCATGCGCCTCACTCAGCGATCGTCCAACGCGCGGGTATCGTCCGGGGTGCTCACCCTCGACTCCATGTGTGGCGGCGGCTTCTTCAAGGATTCGATTATTTTGGCCACAGGCGCAACCGGTACGGGCAAAACCCTGCTGGTTAGTAAATTCATTGAAGACGCTTGCCAAAATGGCGAACGCGCCATCCTCTTTGCCTACGAAGAATCGCGGGCCCAACTCTCTCGAAATGCCTATTCCTGGGGCATTGATTTTGAGGATTTGGAAAGCCGTGGATTGCTCAAAATTCTCTGCGCCTATCCGGAGTCAGCGGGCTTGGAAGATCACTTGCAGATCATCAAGTCTGAGATTGCTGAGTTTAAACCCTCCCGCATCGCGATCGACTCCCTTTCAGCCCTGGCGCGGGGGGTCAGCAACAACGCTTTCCGCCAATTCGTGATTGGGGTGACGGGCTTCGCCAAGCAAGAAGAAATCACCGGTTTCTTCACGAACACCACCGACCAGTTTATGGGATCCCACGCCATCACCGATTCCCATATTTCCACCATCACCGACACCATTTTGATGTTGCAGTATGTGGAAATTCGTGGGGAAATGTGCCGGGCCATTAACGTGTTCAAAATGCGAGGCTCGGAACACGATAAGGGCATTCGCGAGTACACCATCAGTCGCAACGGCCCAGAAATTCGCGACTCGTTCCGCAACTACGAAAAAATCATCAGCGGTTCCCCTTCGCGGGTCAGCGTGGACGAAAAAACGGAACTGTCGCGGATTATGCGCGGGGTTCAGGAAAAGTCCACAGACTAACCAATAGACTAATAAATCCAGGACGAGACCCACTCAGAATTAACAGAGTTCAACTCAGAGTCAACAGGATTAAGCATCAGGATTCACGGAATTAAACGGAATTAAGCAGACGAATGCAGGGCAAGATCTGGCAACCTGAAACTTTTTGCCAGACTCCTGACTCCTGTAGCCTAGGGGGGAAAGAGGCTCTAGATGATTGAGCCGAATTATGGGCTGCTTTATCGCATCACTGTTTGTCACACTGACCCAGCAAGGGCGGCGGTGGTTGCACCATCGCTGTGTTCGCTGGTGGCTGTGGGTGGGGGCGGCGATGATTGTGGCCACGATTCCCGCTTGGGCTGTGCAGGCGTTGACGTTGGATCAGGTGGATGCGATCGCCTCGCAAGTCACGGTGGTGATTGCCCAGGGGCTGCAAAAGGGAGACATTGAACAGCGCCAGGAATGGAATCCGGGGTCGGGGGTGCTGGTGGCCCGGGAGGGGCAAACCTACTACGCCCTAACGGCGCTGCATGTGGTGCGGACGCGGGGCACGGTCTATGGGGTGCGCACCAGCGATGGTGAGGTGCATTTCATTGATGACGAAAGTGATCCGAGCAATATCATTCCCCTGGGCAATGAACAGGATGAAATGGGTTCCGCGATCGCGGGGATGGATTTGGCCCTGGTGCGTTTCACCAGCAATCTGGATTATCCCGTGGCGGTGATGGGCAATTCCCGGCGGATGGGGCGGGGCGATCGGGTGGTGGTGTCTGGCTGGCCCAATCCCGAGGACGACAGCGCCCGCCGTGAACGGATTTCCAGCTCTGGGGCCTTGGTGGCCATTTCCCCCAGTCCCTTAAGCGATGGGGGCTATAGCGTGCTCTACGACAACCTGACTCGGCGGGGAATGAGCGGCGGCCCGGTGCTGAATGGGGATGGGGAGTTGGTGGGGATTCACGGCCGCGGTCGGGGTGACTCGAATGGTTGCAACCAAGGGTTGCTGGGGGTGGATGCTTCGGGGAATGATTTGGGGCGATCGCTCGGTCAAGCCTTGGAAGGAAACACCGATGCGAGCTGTGGGATGCAAACGGTACATTTTCTGAGTGCGGCGGAGGCGGCCCGCATCGTGTTGGCCTATGAGGATCCGCCCGTGGATGAGCAGTTGATTGCACGCGGCTTGGCTCAAAAGCCCAAGGCAGACACGGTGGAGGACATCTACGCGGCGTTTACCTTTGATGTGCGATCGCTCCTGCGCGATCAACCGTCGGGGGGGTGCGGCAGCGTGCTGTTAGGTGATCCTTGCGATCGACCTTTCTAGGCTCAACTTCCGCGCGAAATCGTCCTGAAGGAATGGGCCTGTGATAGTTTCGATCCGAAATCCATACCCGAGTGAAAGCCCCTGGGGTTAATCAACGGTTGGTTAGGGATTGCAGCAGGGGCGATCTGCCTGTGGTGTGTAAAGGGAGTCTGGGCAGGATGACGGCAGCAGCAGCGTTAGCAGCAGAAACAGATTCAGAAGCGGAAACCAAGGCGGCGACGGCCATTCCGCAGCCCAACATGCACCCATTAGGGCATCCATCAAGGCATCAATCAGGGCATCCATCAAGGCATGAACACCCAGTGCATGAACACCCAGTGCATGAACACCCAGTGCATGAACACTTGATCGAGGCCATCACCCCTTCAGGGCGATCGCAACGGGCAGACGGGAACCGGTGGGTTACTGGATTCCTGTTCAGGGCCATGGTGGGATCGGCCTTGGGATCATCCCTATTGGGAGCCTTGGGAGTGCTGGTGGGACTGGTGGCGGGAGCCAGCGGAGTTGCGGCCCAAACCCTGGAGCCGATCGAACCTGTGGGAACTGAGCTGAGCGCCCCCGAAGCCGAGATCCCCGCTCAAGCCCAGGTCACCTCCGTTTCTGCCCTCAGCGATGTGCAACCCACCGATTGGGCATTCCAGGCCCTGCAATCCCTGGTGGAGCGCTACGGCTGTTTGGCGGGCTATCCCGATGGACTGTTTCGGGGCGATCAGCCTTTGGGCCGGTTTGAGTTTGCCGCCGGTTTAGCCGCTTGCTTAGAGGCGATTCAAACCCAGCTCGATCGAGCCACCGATGCCGCAGTGCAACGGGACGACCTGGCCGCCCTGGGCCGCCTGCAAACGGAATTTCGATCGGAACTGGAGCAGCTCACGGGACGAGTCAACCGCCTGGAGGCCACCACCACCCGCCTGGAAAGTCAGCGCTTTAGCCCCACCCTGTTGATGGGGGGCGAAACGATTTTTGGTCTGTCGGCGGCCGCGGGCGACAATCCGCCCGGTGACAACGAAAATCCCGCCACCTTTGCCCACTTGACCCGCTTGCAATTTGTCACCTCCTTCACGGGGAAGGATCGGCTGCGGCTGCAACTGGCCACGGGCAACCTGGGCAACAACGGCTATGCCAGTCGCCAATCCTTGGGCACGGATATGGCCCGCCTTTCGTTCCAAACGGATTTGGACAACAACATCCAGTTAGACCTGTTGGATTATCGATTTGCGGCCTGGGGCGATCGGGTGGTTTTGACCCTGCGGCCCGTCGGCTTTGACCTCAGCAGCGTCCTCACGGCCAACTCGCCCTTTTTTGACACCGGCCGCGGGGCCATTTCTCGGTTCGCGGAAGGCAGCCCCCTGTTTAAGCTGGCGGCCCTGGATGGGGGTGTTGGGGCGGATTGGCTGCTGTGGGAGCGGGGGCGGCTGCAATTTGCCTACGGCGCAGGCAACAGCGCTCGACCGGATCAGGGCATCTTTGGGAGCGATCGCAGCGCTTGGGGGGTGCAACTGCTGACCAAACCGGCGGCCACCTTGCTCACGGGCATCGCCTACATCAACGCCTACGACGATCGGGGCTATCTCAACACCTTCACCGGCAGCCTCAACGCCGACCTGTCCGGCAAGCTCGATTCCCCGGCCCAAATCCACGGCCTCAGCGGCACATTGCAATGGCGGCTATCGGAAGCTCTCACCCTGGCGGCCTGGGGAGGCTGGGTTTGGACAAATTACATCGATCGGGAAGCCACGGCCTTGTCCAACACCTATGCGGTGTCCTTAGCCTGGTCAGATCCCTTTGGCCGCGAGGGCGATCTTTGGGCCTTTTTGGTGGGTCAGCCCCTGCGCTTGGTGAAAGGCACGGGCGATGTGGAAGACGATTCGGGCCAGGGAATGCACCTGGAAACCTTCTATCGGTTTAAGGTGGGCGATCGAATTTCCATCACTCCCGGTGTTTTCGTGGTCACCCAAGCGGAACATGAGGCCGATCGCGGGGCGATCGTGGTGGGAACTATCCGCACCACATTTCGATTCTGATCATTTAAGTCGTCTTGGCCAGGCCCGTTCAAGCATCACCTCAGAATCGGGCAACCGCCCAGCCTTGGGTTACGGGCCTGCGTATAGGTATGCAAATTAACCGGATTCCCACGGAAAAACCCTGGGTAAATTGATAGGGGACAGTTGAGATCGGCAGATTCATTCAGGTGCAATCCCGATTCAATTTCCCTAGCACAGGCCCACAGAACCACGAACAACACCACCAGCAGTGGCAGTCCCGAGCGGAATCGGAGACATTGGAAATGCAGACTACCGTTAACAGGTTCAGTGACCGGGGCTAATCATCCAGTTCCGTCGCTTAGTCATGCATGATCAGTCGTGCGCTATTTAGACCAAGCCCTAGGTTGTGTCACGCATGATTTGGGTCGCGCATAATTTGGGTCGCACATTACTGGGGTCACGGTCACACATTATGTGGTCACTCAATATGACCAATCATTGTGGGGTCACGCCTTTTCAAGCCATGCACTGTGGGGCCATGCATTCATTGAGTTCTGCATTAGCTATGCCATTGAGCGATCGAGTCGTGAGTAGGATTCTGGGTGGTTGATTCGTCATGCAGCACGTTCCATCAAAACCCATTTCGGCTAAGCCACGGTCTCGATCGGCGCGGGGCAGTCAGTGGGATGCATTCGTTTTCCTTGAGGTGTTCGACAACGAGGGCGGCATCCAAACCTATAACCAAAATTTGTTGACGGCCTACGCCTGTGTGGCGGAACCGAACCGCCGCGGCCGGGCCTGGATTTTGCGCGATCGCCCCATGGCTAAACCCCCGATCGGGGAAGGGCGTTTGGAATTTAACTGTTTTGGTGGGGCCAAGTCCCGGGCGATCGGGCGGTTGCAAATGCTGGCCAGCCTGGCCTGGAATCTGTGGATTGCGCCACCGCGCCAAGTGTTTTGTGGCCACATCAACCTCGTTCAGGCGATCGCCTGGATTTGCCAGATTCGGCGCATTCCCTACACGGTGCTGACCCACGGCAAGGAAGTTTGGGATCCCCTCTCGCCTCCGGCTCGCCGGGCTTTGCAGCGGGCCGATGCCCTTTGGATTGTTAGTCGCTATTCCCGCGATCGCGCCAGTCAGGCCAACCAGCTCAATCCCGATCGGGTGGATCTGATGCCCTGTCCGGTGGATGGCACGGTGTTTCGACCGGGGCTCAAACCACCGGAACTGTTGACGCAGTATGGCCTAGCCGATTGCAAAGTGCTGATGACCGTGGCGCGGCTCTGGCCGGGCGATCGCTACAAAGGGGTGGATGTGACCATTCGGGCCCTGCCACTGATTGCCCGAGCCGTGCCCAACGTGAAATATCTGGTGATTGGTCGCGGCGAAGATCGCCCGCGATTAGAAGCCCTGGCCTGTGAGATGGGCGTGGGCGATCGGGTCGTGTTTGCGGGTTTTGTGCCCACGGAGGCCCTGCCGGACTTTTACCGAGCCGCCGACCTCTACGTCATGCCCTCCCAAGAGGGATTTGGTATTGCTTATCTGGAAGCCATGGCCACGGGCGTACCGGTTATTTCCGGCGATGACGACGGTTCCGCCGACCCCTTGCAGGATGGTCGATTGGGGTGGCGGGTTCCCCACCGGGATTCGGAGGCCGTGGCCCGCGCCGCCATTGCTGCCTTGACGACCAGGGGCGATCGCCGTTGTGATGGGGCATGGCTGCGGCAAGAGGCCCTTGGCCTGTTTGGGGTGGATGCCTTTCGCGATCGCCTGCACCAGCTCTTGAACCGCAGTCCACAACGCGGCCCTCGCAAACCCTAGGTTCAGGGAATCCTCGAATCCTCAATCGCGCAATTTTCGATCGCCCCATTTTTAATCTCGCAATCTCTTGATCGCCTGATCGGCCCATTTCGATCGCCCAATTCCTAAATCTCCGAAATCTCTGAACCCTGGATTCGCCCCATTTTTCGATCTTCAAGCCCTCGACTTCCCCAATCTTTCGATTCCCCAATGTTGTGCTATGGGCGCTTTATCCCCGGAACCTCTCCCCACTGAGTCGCCAGCTTCAGAAACCCCAACTCCAGCCAGCCAAACTCCAGCCAGCCAAACCCCAAACTCAGCAACACCAGACTCACCCTCTCCAAACGCCCAAACTTCCGAGTTCCCAGGCCCAGAAACCAACGCGCGGGAACCCTTAATTTCTGCGATCATTTGCACCCACAATCGAGCGGAGTATCTGGGCGGGGCGATCGATAGTCTGCTGAGCCAAGATTGCGGTGCAACGCTCCCCTACGAAATTGTGGTGGTGGACAATGCTTCCACCGATCGCACGCGGGAAGTGGTGGAAGCACGCCTGATTCACCCCCGATTGCGCTACGTTTACGAGTCGATCACAGGCTTGTCTGTGGCCCGCAACGCCGGAGCCAAGGCCGCCCGCAGTCATTTGCTCGCCTATTTGGACGACGACGCAGAAGCCAGCCCCCAATGGTTACGGATGCTCTACGAAGCATTTGCCCAAAACGATCGCCTGGCCATTGCCGGAGGGCGCGTTACCCTGCTGTGGCCCCCGGGGCGATCGCGCCCGCGCTGGCTTTCCGATGGCATGACTGAACCCTTGGGGGCCTATGATTTGGGCGATCAACCGATCATCATTCACAATCCGGGACAAACGCCGCGCGGCTTGAATTATGCAATTCGCCGGTCTTTTCTCGATCGGGTGGGCGGTTTTGACCCCAGCCTAGGGCGCGTGGGGAAAAAACTGCTGTCGAACGAAGAACTAATGATGACCGAACGGGCGATCGAGCTGAACTGGCAAGTGGGCTACATTCCCGCTGCCCATGCCGCCCACAACGTTGCCCCAGAGCGATTGAGTCCCCGGTGGTTTTTAAATCGCGCCTGGTGGCAAGGCATCAGCGAGTGCTATCGCGAACAACTGGCCGGGCGGGCGGGTTTGCGTCAGTTTGGCTTGGCGGGCGATCGGTTCCTGCGGGGCCTCTGGAAAGCCCTCCGCCACTGGCGAGATCCTGCCATTCGTTTTGACAACCTGGTCTATGCCTATGGTCAGTTGGGCTACCTGTGGGCCGTTCTTCGCACCCTCATGGGTCGTCAGGCATTATAGGCTTGGCCCCGTGATCATCGTCGATGTTCCCGTTCCCAATCACCCCTAAAATTCGCTCGATTCGGCTTCGTTTTTCGCTAAATTCCCCCTGTCTCCGCCATCCGCTGCTGTCTCACCCCCCTTCAGCATGACCATTCATCCGCAACAAATCACCAGCAACACGGTTCCCGTTTCCGTGCTCATTCCGGCCAAAAACGAAGAGGCCAACCTGCCCGCCTGTCTCGAAAGCGTGGCTCGGGCCGACGAAATTTTTGTGGTGGATTCCCAAAGCGACGATCGCAGCGTTGAAATTTGCGAAAGCTACGGCGCAACCATCGTGCAATTTCAGTTCAATGGTCGCTGGCCCAAAAAGAAAAATTGGTCGCTGGAGAATCTGCCCTTTCGGAATGAATGGGTTTTGATTGTGGATTGCGATGAGCGAATTACCCCGGAGCTATGGGACGAAATTGCTGAGGCGATCGCCCGTCCCGGTTTCGCAGGCTACTATCTCAACCGCCGCGTCTTTTTCCTAGGGAAATGGATTCGCTATGGGGGTAAATATCCCGATTGGAATCTGCGATTGTTTAAGCATCAATCGGGGCGCTACGAAAACCTGGGAACCGAAGAAATTCGCAACACGGGAGACAACGAGGTTCATGAGCATGTTTTGATCAACCCAAGCCATGGCCAAGTGGGCTATCTCAAGGAAGACATGCTGCATATTGACTTCCGGGATATTTACCAATGGCTAGCTCGCCACAATCGCTATTCCAATTGGGAAGCCCAGGTCTATTTAAACCTATTAGAAGGGCGCGGCAAAGATGGAACCTTGAAGGGCAATCTGTTTGGAAATGCCGTGGAACGGAAGCGGGCCCTGAAGCGGCTGTGGGTACGGTTGCCCATGAAACCCTTCATTCGATTTGTGCTGTTTTATATTATTCGGTTGGGATTTTTGGATGGTTATCCCGGTTATGTGTATGGCCGATTGCTGAGTCAGTATGAGTTTCAAATTGGGGTTAAGCTCTATGAATTGCGCAAGTCAGGCGGGCAGTTAAACCAACAGCAACAACCCAAATCCAGTCCCCGATCGGCTTCGTCGTCAATCCATTCCTGAGGCATCGCCTATGACTGTGCCCCATAATTTTGAGCGGGCAACCCAATCCTATGCCCACCACGATCGGGTGAATCCTGTGGTGACCGATGAGCCAGCTTGGTTTGATCTCAGTCGCTATGATCAATCTTGGTTTGATCGGGGGCGGCCCGGCTGGTTTATTTTGTTGTGGTGGTTCATTCAAGGTACTTTGTTTCCCCTCTCTCCCCACCCAGCCAATGGGTTTCGCTGTTGGTTATTGCGCTGTTTTGGGGCAAAGATTGGTAAGCGCGTGGTGATTCGATCGAGCGCTCGATTTACCTATCCTTGGAAAGTAAAAATTGGTGATTGGTCTTGGGTTGGCGATCAGGTCACGTTCTATAGTCTCGATCGCATTGAAGTGGGTTCCCACTGCATCATTTCCCAAGGCAGTTATCTTTGCACCGGCAGTCATGATATTCGCGATCGCGCCTTTGGGTTGTTGGTGGAACCGGTGGTGATTGGTAATGGCACTTGGGTCGCAACGGACTGTTTTGTGGCTCCCGGCGTGAGCATTGGCGCAAACAGCATCATCGGCGCAAGAAGCACAGTACTGATGAATATTCCCGCTCGATCGATCGCTTGGGGAAATCCTTGCAAACCTCAACGATCGCGATCGCTTGATCGGGACCAGTCATCCTCCACAATTCCATCCCAATAGGCACTGATTAATTGAGATTAATTGAGATTAATCAATATCAATCGACACCCAATCACCCAGCGGATCAGGTTTGCTGAGTGAACGAATCAACACCCATCGAAGCCAGCAGTAATTCTGCCCCGTAACGCACCGGATCCGTACAGGGGCGATCGGTCAAGGCCGCCACCCGATCGCACTCGGCCCTTGCTTCCGCATCCGACAGGTGAGCCGTGTTTAGGGCGATCGCTGCTACAGGCGCTGCTGCATAGGTTCCGGCTGCTCGTGCCACCGCTTCGTAAAGGGCCACCACGTCCGGTAATGGCGGAATCGGGCAATGGGGCAAATCTCGCAAATGAGCTTGACCAGCCCGATGCACCAAAATTAAATGGGTGGGCTGCGATCCCCGCAACAACGGCAAGGTGGCCGTTGATCCCGGGTGCAGCAACGATCCCTGGCCCTCGATCGCCAACAGATCCCCCTCACCTAAGCCCCCCGCGTCTTGGGCCGCCTGCAACAGGGCCCGCTCCACCGCCCCCGCCGCAAAATCCACCCGCACCGCATCCAGGGCCACCCCCTGCCCGGCAATCATCAACCCCGCTTGACCCGTGCCCACAAAATGCGCTTGTCGGCCCTGGCGGCGGGCTGCTCGGCACAGCTCCAAGGTGGTGGACATCTTCCCGATCGCCATATCTGTACCCACGGTTAAAACCCGCACCCCCGGCAGCAACCGCGCCAACCCCGACCCGATCGTCAGGCCCGTTGGTTCCACCCGCACATCCCAAATCCATTGCCCCGGCTGTTGGCAAGCCACCCAATCGGGCGCTTGACTGAGGGGACGATGCAGACCATTCACCAGGGAAACCCCAGCCCGCAGCGCCTCCTTCAGTTCCGTTTCCCATTCGATCGGCAAAATTCCCCCTGAAGGCGCAATCCCAATCAGCAACGTATCGACCCCTAGGGCGATCGCCTCCTGCGCACTGGCCACCACGGGAACCGGGCGATCGATCCCCGTTAAAGCAACCAGACTGGCACCGGCCGCATCGCGATCGATCACCGCCACCACCTCCGCCGCGCTGTAGCGCAAGAAGGCGAGCCCCGTTTTGCCCCGTGGGCCCCGCAGTCCCTCATGCAACAAAACCCCTACCCGTCGCCCCGCCAAGCGCGGATTCAGAAAGTCCATTGATATTTCTCAACTACGGATGCTTGGACTGGTTTACTGAACTGGTCTACTGGCTTGGTTTTTCTAAACCAGCATGTTGAATTGAGTCATTTGCTGGGTTTGAGCTACAGCAAAAGTCGATCGCTAGCGTTCAATCCAGGGCACGGTGCGCAACCATTCCCACACGCCCGTATGTCTTCGTTGGGTCACATTTTGGCTATGTTCTGCAACGGCCATTTTCAAATCCTCAGGGCTAAATTCATAGCCCAACCGACAGGCCACATCGGCAAATTCTTGGGGCGTTTTCACAGACTTGAAATATTGTCGAATTTGTTCGCTTTGGGCAGCGGCAATTAAGAAGCGATCGGCATTGTCGATAGACATAACTCAGCACCGAAAAGACACCAAAATGGATGACCCTTGAGGCCTCTGGAACACACCTTTGGAAACCACCCGAGGGAAAGACCCGAGAGAAAAACCTTAGGGACAAAACAACGTGTCGCGCGTGGCCCGGCCCGTCACTGGATTCACCCCATCCGCCACCGCACAAAGCTTGTCTAAGGTGTCCGATCGCAACAACACATCGGTAAAGTCCGCTCCCGTGATTTTGACACCGGGAATATTAATGCTGGCGGCGAAGGCTCCTTCTAACACCGCGTTGGTCAAATTTGCATTGACTAACCGGGCTGAATCAAGGGTGGAATTTCGTAAGTTTGCACCGCTCAAATCTGCTGATTCTAAGTTTGCGGCAAAGAAGCGAACCCCTTCAAGATTAGCGTTATGAAAGTTTGCTTCCCGCAGATTGGCTTTGGTGAAGTCATCATCGCGGAGATCCTGATTGGAAAAGTCTGCGCCCACCAACGAGAATCGGTTGTAATTTTCTGCCCAAGCGGGTTCCGCCAATCCACACCAACTAGCCAGCAAGGTTAGCCCCAAACTCAATGCCAGCAGTGGCAGCACAACCCATCGCCGCCAAGCCCGACGAATTGCAGGGGCGATCGCCCTGACTCGATCGGGATGAGCATCAAGGTTTTTAGGCTGAGTTCTGTCGGCTTGCGTCATTTGCACAGGAATTTTTAACATCACTGAAAACTCCCAAGTTCAATCTCTATGTACAAGATTCTGCCTTTCATGAATTATTCACAACGACCAAAATCAAAGGTTTCAAGCATTAATCTCGAATCAGAGATTTGAGCCATGAAATACCAACTTAGACTTGGTTTGCACTATGCAGGCAGCTTCTAGGAGATTATCAAACCTAGGGATCAGAAACCAAGCTTAAATTAATCAAAGAATTGTGACTCGATCGCCCTCAACATGCCAAGGGAAACTAAACGGTCTCAATCTCAGATCAGCGACTCATCGCCACCAATCTTTGCTTGAAGACACCCGATCGCTAGACTGCAAACGGAGGATGATTCACGTAACAGCGATCAGTAGCGATCAGTAGCGATCAACTCAGGATTAATGCAGGATCATTCACCCAGGCGAATCAATTTGATGATCATCTCGCTAGAGCAATTGACTTGAAAACAATTCACTCAGGTTCATTCGCCGAGGGTCAGCAACTCAGAGCAATTAACTCAGGGGTGCAAGCTCCGGTGGAAAATCATCATCCGTTGGGAAAGGCAGGGTTTCATCAATCATGCCCTCGGACGGTTCATCGTCCACGGGGCCAAGGGGAATAAACTCCTCTTCTTCATCTTCTTCAGTGCTTTCGCTAGCCACAAGCACAACGGTGATGTTGTCACGACCGCCGCGATCTTTGGCCGACTGCACCAGACGTTCCACCAACTGATCGAGCTGGTGGGCCGAAGGCATTTGGCAAAGATGATGCAAGATTTCGGAGTCGGATAATTCCTCCGTGAGACCGTCACTACAGAGCAGCAGTTGATCCCCCAATCGGAACTCAAGGGGATAAATTTCCACTAGCTCCAGCTCTCGCCGTCCCAGGCATTGCATCAACACATGTCGCCAGGGGTGCGATCGGGCCTGTTCTTGGCTCAGGTCGCCGCTTTCAACGGCCCGGGCCACCCAGGTGTGATCTTTGGTCAGTTGCAATAGGTGTTGCTCCCGCGATCGATAGAGGCGCGAGTCACCCACATGCACCTGCCACCACTGATCATCGCGATGCATGATCGCCACGATTGTCGTGCCCATTTCGGCCCGTTCCGGATGGCGCACTTGGTCATCCAAGATGGCATCGTTGGCTTTCTCGATCGCCACTTCCAACAGGGCCGGCGAAGAAGCCTCTGATTCCCAAGCTTGCAGGATCACTTGGCTAACCACTTCAATCGCAATGCGGCTAGCTTCCTGTCCGCCCGCATGGCCGCCCATTCCATCCGCAACGATGAATAACCGACCTTCAGGATCGACAAACAAATTATCTTGATTGACACTTCGCAGCATTCCGCGATCGGTCAATCCCGAGGCTCGAAACTTCATGGGCGAACGGGACGGGGGTAGAACAGGGGCAATCAGGATTGGCAGCCAACCGAACGCTGAGCGCGGGTGGCAGCGATCGCGGTCTATCGAGCTTGGTTTGCCATGGAGCGCGTCAGAGAATAAGGGGTGTCACCCCTCAAACCCCTAGAGCTTTAGAACATCTTCTCATAGCGATCCATCCGCCGCAGCAAGCGCAAGAGGGCGATCGCGGGGAGGAGGCCGATGCCACCGGGAATCACTGCAAACCATCCGTATCCTGTGCCCACCAAGATGGCACTACAGAGGGCAAAGCTACCAGTCAGGATTGAGTAATTGGTGGCTACTTGGGCGTTGCTCAGACGACGCAATACGCGATCAGTTTCCGTGGCCCGCACTCGCAAGCGCAGGTCACCCCGATCGAGCTTTTCGATCGTGTCATCAATGCGACGCGGCAAACCCAAGGCCGTTGAACTCATTTGCGCTGCCTGGCGACCTAACTCGCCCAGCAAGTCTCCGGCAGCCTCCGGTTGATTTCCATTCATCAGTTGCATCGCGTAGGGTTTAGCGACCTCCATAAAATTAAACTCAGGATCTAGGCCCTTGCCTACCCCTTCCAAGGTTGAAAATGCCCGCATCACGAAGGTAAATGTCGCCGGGAACCGAAAAGGCTGGCCGTAGGCGATTTCATACAGATCATCGCTGATGGCTGTCACGGACTGGGTTTCAAAGGGTTTGTCCATGAAGTTGTCCAGCATGTACTGGATCGATCGGCGGACGGGCCCCGTGTCTCCGGTCGGTTGCAGCGCCCCCAGCGCAATCAGGGAGTTCATCACCCGCTCACCATTCTTTTGGGCAATGCCAAAGAAGGTTTCCATTAACCCCGTGCGCACATTGGCATTAATCTGCCCCATCATCCCGAAGTCATAGAAAATCAGCGATCCATCTGGACTCACCGCCAAGTTGCCCGGGTGGGGATCCGCATGGAAAAAGCCCCCTTCGAGGATTTGCTCCAGGTAGGCCCTGGCTCCTAGCTCGGCCAGGGTCGATCGATCAAGGCCTGCCGCTTCCAGGGCCTCGTAGTGGCTGATTTTGATGCCGGGGACATATTCCAAAACAATCGTCCGAGGTGAGCAATAGCGCCAAAAAACCTTGGGTACACGCACCCAATCCGCATGGCGAAAGTTCCGCCGGAAGCGATCGGCATTGCGTCCTTCGTTTAGATAATCAATTTCCTCGTACAAAATCCGGCAGCATTCTTCATAGATGCCCAACCAATCCCGACCGGGGCCCCAACGGGGATGGTTTTGGAAATAGCGAGCAATGCCCTTCAGAATGGCCAAATCAATTTGGAACAGCTTTTTCAGGCCCGGGCGCTGCACCTTCACCACCACTTCTTCGCCCGATCGCAGTTGAGCCTTATGAACTTGGCCCAAACTGGCGGCCGCCAGAGGAATGGGGTCAAAGCTCTGGAAAAGTTCCTGCACCGGCTTGCCCAAGTCTTGGCGAACGATCGCTTCCACTTGGTCATAGCCAAAGGCCGGTACGCGGTCTTGCAGCTTCGACAGTTCCTCCACATATTCCGCAGGGAACAGGTCAGCGCGCGTCGAAAACAGTTGACCCACTTTGATGAACGTGGGCCCCAACTGGAGCAGCGTATCGCGCACCCAAATGGCCTGTTGGCGGCGGCGGGCCTTTTGTTTGGCCTCCGTCATGCCTCCGCGATAGCTCCAGGGCTTGGTATCAATCCAAAGCCACAACAGCCAAAGGGTGACAAAAGTCCAGATATCAATAAAGCGGCGGGGGCGGGAGTACCGCTCGCGGTTCCATCGGTAAGCTTTGCTGTCGTACGTTTTCACCCTCGACTCCGTGCGGTGCGTCTCGACTCTAGCTTGGGTTGGCTTCGCTGCGGTATTGCTTAATCTCTGACCTGAGGCGGGCAATTTCGGCTCGCAGATCATCGAGTTCAGCTTGCACATCGTCGCCGCCGGAAGCGCTGCTGCTGCTGGTGCGTCCGTTGGTGGCGGCGGCTTCGGCCTGTTGGGCCCTGGCCAGGGCCTCTTCAACCAGTTGGCGCAGGTTTTCCCGCTGTTCGGCATCGAACTTCCCAAGCTCGCTCAACCAATCGGTGGCAGTTCGCTCGATTTGTTCGTTTACCACTTCAGCGATCGCGCGACCAACAAAGAAGGCATGGACAAGCGGGTTACTCATGAAACTCGCGGGTGAAAGTACTGGGAAGGCGATCGGGGATCAGGAGGTCAAGCGTTAGTTGAGAGCTAGGGTGCGCGCATAATCGCTTTTAGGCAATGCCGGAGCGGGCTACCGCGACCGCTCTGAATTATAGCGTGGTGGTTTTGGGCTGGCAGGTTTGGCATGAGCAGTTTAGGACTGGCTGGGGATTCGCGCCTGCGGCTTAGTCAGGGATCAAGATCAGGGATCAAGATCAAGATCAAGATCAAGGGCGCAGAACTCGCAGCCAGGGTATGCCATGCCCTTAGGGGGTGTTGCTGCTGTCTGGGGCGGAACCACTGCCAGCGCTGCCCCCGTTGCTAGCACCGGATGCCCCGCCGCTGGCTGGGGCGCTGGAGCTGCCACCGCTGGGGCGACGCTCAACGGCGGCTGGCTCCGGCGCGGGGCGGCGCTCTGTGGTCGGTCGGCGTTCTGTGACGGGTCGCGGCTCGGGGTTGGCGGGGCGATCGGGCGCGGGGCGGGTTTCTGAGGGGGCTGAGTTAGTGGCCGGTTCGGGGGTGCTGGTTCCCGACGGTGAGCGATCGACCGTTGAACCGCGATCGCCCGAACTGGAGCGATCAGGGCGATCGGGACGATCGGTTGCTGGGTTGGCCGTGCCCGAATTGCCACCGGAGGGATCTACCAGCGGTGTGCTGTCGGTCGGTGGCGCGTTGCCATCAGGATTATCCGAAGGGCTGGGGCTGGCCAGGGGCGCGCGATCGGCGCTGGACTCCGCTGGTCGAGGGTTGTTGCGCACGGGCCGCTCGATCGGGGCAATGCGTTGGCTGCGAATCGCCGCTGAACTATCCCGGTGAGGATGGCTGCGAATTTGCTGCAGCACTAGGTCAGGAATGCTGGGATCGGCTGGATCCAACTCCTGTTCAGCGGTTTTGGAGACCGGCCAACCTTCACGCGGCGGGAAGGACTGCTCTTCTCCCGCCAACCAGTTCAGGATTGGGGGGGACTCGAACCGAATGCCGAAGAGGTTCATTTCGCCGGATCGCACAACGGCCACCGCTCCCGCGCCAAGCATGGAAGCACAGGCAGCGGTAACCAAAAACAAGGGAGCAATCCAGCGGCTTCGTTGCGGTTGGGGAGAAGAAGGGTTCAAAGCAAACCTCGGGGCATCGGAGAGGGGTGGATGCCGCTTCAACTCTTAAGAATAAGTCAAGAGTTTTTCTTTCGTAAAGATTCACAACAATTGCGGCCCTGGCCCTGGGTTGCGATCGCCCCCGAAGCCTCAGCCCACCGGACTTTGTGGCGGATAGTGGGTTTTCACCCAAGTGATCGCTTCGGTGCGATCGCCCACCAGCCGATCCAAACAGGCTCCCCGCAACTGGCCCAAAATTTCTCGAAATTGCTTACCCGGTGCATAGCCCAACTGTTGCAGATCCTTGCCATTCAAAGGGCTGGTCACTTGGCTCAGGCGGGTGAGGTATTGCCAAATTTGCCGCCGTGTCACCCGATCGCTGTGGAGACTGACCAACAAAAGCAGCGGCCGGCTCCAGGATTCCAAGACCCGCACTTGGTCGCTGGGGCGATCGCATTGGGCCAATTTTGCGGGCAAGGTGGTTTCCGCGATCGCCAGTTGCTCCAGCCGTTGAATGCTGGCTTCGGTGAGTTGTAGGCGGCGTGCCACCTCAGCTCGATCGCCCGGGGCCAAGCTGGCCAACAGGGTTTCCAGCAACAGTTCCCAACGATGGAGACCTGCCACCGCCCGATCGTCCCCCCAAGCCAACACCCCTGCCGCCCAAACCCAGGCCACCCACCGCACCGCCTGCCGAAGCGATCGGGTCAGTTTCAGCGTAGGGTGAATGCAACGTAAGGCCTCCAGGCGATCGAGCAAATCCAGGGCCGGCAACCAAAAATCCGTCTGCAAAATATATTTCAGCTCGGCTTTCAAACGGGTTTCCAGGGCAGGTTGACGGCGCTGCCCCTCCAGCGGCGACAGTTGAGCCATGGCATAGCGGATGTAGCGTTCTGTTTGGGTTTCGATCGTGAATCCCAACTTGACCGCAAATCGCACCGCTCGATAGATCCGCGTGGGATCTTCAATGAAGCTGTTGGCATGGAGCACCCGCACCAGCCGATCGCCCAAATCCACCATGCCCCCAAAAAAGTCCAGCACCTCACCGGGATTGGGTTCCGTCAGCCGCACCGCCAACGCATTCACCGTAAAATCGCGCCGATACAAATCCTGTTGAATAGAACTGGCTTCCACTTCCGGATTCGCCGCTGGATAGGGATAAAACTCCGTGCGCGCCGTGGCAATGTCCACCCACAGGGAATCGAACAGCGGATCTCGATGCCACAACAGGGCGGCCGTTTGAAATTGCCCATGGACTTGTAGGCGCACCCCGGGATAGTCCTGGGCCAGAGCTTGGGCCAAGCCCACAGCGGCTCCGGTGTCTGGCGCGATGGCTGCTGAGTCCTCTGGAGGATGCGCCCGGGGTTGATGGCAACCATCCACCACCAAGTCCAAATCTGACAGGTGCAGCGCCTGGGCCGCGTCACTCAGGAGCAAATCGCGCACCCCACCGCCCACCAGGTACAGTTGCCAGCCCTTGGCCTGGGCCAAAGCCGCTGCCCGATCGAGCAGTTGTCGCAAGGATGGAGTGAGCCGCGACAGCAGGGGGCAAAAATTCCCGATCGCCTCGATCGGGTCTGACAAGGCATGGGTGGGCTGCTGCTGTCGATCGCGATGGAACCGGCGCAACACATCGGTACGGGTCACAATCCCCACCAGTTGCCCCCGATCGAGCACCGGGAGCCGGCCAATGTCATAGGTCACCATCAGGGCCTCGATGGCCGCTAGGGTCGTTTCCGGAGCGATGGTTTTGAGCTGGGTGGTCATGTAGCCCTTGACGGGGGCATGGTGAAACCCGTGGTGCAGCGCAATGTCCAAATCTCGCCGGGACACAATCCCCACCAACTGCCCACCCCGATCGACCACGGACAGGCCGGAATGGCCATAGCGCAACAAAATCCGCTGGGCTTCGTCGATCGAGGTTTCCGGCAAAATCGTCCGCACGGGTGAGGACATCAAATCCCGCGCGATAGGGGGATGGGGCAACTGAGCCGCAAAGGCCGCCATCAGTGATTTCAGCAAGGTCGCCGCCGGTTCGATCGGCTCCGCTGGCTCTGAATCCCAATGCACCGTACCCGCTGCCGCTTGGGCATGGCCACCCCCCCAAGGAGCCAACAATGCTCCCCAGTCCGGGCCCACCAACCGTGATCGCCCCACCAGAGACAGCCGCTGGCCACGAGATCCCTCTCGGGTGCTGTAGAGCGTGCCCAACAGCAAACTATCGGCCCCGATCGTGTCCACCAACCGCGAAGCCACCGTTGAAAGACCGGGCACGTATTGATCCGCCGTCAGCAACACCCAGGTTAAGCGGGCCCCGGCCACCACTTGGGTTTGTTCCGGGTGGCCATGCACCTGGTCGATCGCTTCGGCCAACAGCCGTTGCAACAGGGGCGACAAACTCGGATCCAAATAGGTGGCAATGGCGCTAACGCTGGCTCCTTGGGCCATTAACCAAGCCAGGGCCGCCGCATCCCGCGCCGTTGCGGTTTCATAGGTCAAAGATCCGGAATCCACATGGATCCCCAAGGCCATCACCGTTGCCTCAGCCGGTGTGAGGGGCCGCTGCAAGTCGCCAGCCCGCTGCAATTGTTCCACCATCAGGGTGGTGGTGGCCCCCACCGCTTCGATTTGTTGTTGGGTGGCGGGAATATCTCCCACCGCACCCAAATGATGGTCATAGAGGGCGATCGAGTTTAGCTGGGGCAAGTCCAGCCATTCCGCCAACTTCCCCAGTCGATCGCGCTGTTGGGTATCCACCACCACGAGCGATCGAATCCGCTTCGGATCCACCGATCGCCGCTCAATCAAAGGATACTCATCACGATGGAGCGCCAAAAACGCCTGCACTCCCGGATGCACGCCACCCGCCAGCACAATTTTGGCCCCCGGGTGCAGGCAGGCCCAGCCCACCGCCGCCCCCAGGGCATCAAAATCCACCGTCATGTGGCACAACACGAGATCCATTGATTGCAGCCCATCCCGAAATCGTTATTGGCCCTGATGATTGCCCCTTTGGTTATGGGCCCCTCTAGCTCAGTTTGCGTCCTAAAGTTTGCGCCCTAAAGTTTGCGCTCTAAGTGGGCAATGAGCTGATCCGCCTTCATAAACCCTTCGATTCGATCGATCGCCTGGCCATCCTTAAACAAAATCAGCGTCGGCAAGGCTGTCACCTGGTGTTGAGTTGCCAAATCCGGGTAGCGATCGGCATCAATCTTCACCACTTGCAGGTGATCATGCAGCCGCACGCTCACCTCCTCCAACACTGGCGACAACAGTTGGCAAGGGCCGCACCAAGTGGCATAAAAGTCCACAAGAACGGGTTTTTCAGCTTCCTGAATCATGGCATCAAAACTCGTGAATTCCTTCGATGTCGCCATAGCTCTCCTCCTGAGGCAGGGGTAATTATTTAGAGAAAATCCCAATGATCGCAATGATTGGTGATCGCAAGTCCCAAGCAAACCCAGTCGATCGCCACTCCATTTCTGGGTCAAATTGGCCAAGATTGATCGAGTGGTTCTCAATTTCTCATTTCAATTTCTCATTTAAGATGAAATCGCGAAAAAACCGAGAGAACATCGGCTTGAAATGGCTTGGAACCTAAAAATTTCAGCGCTACAATGGAACCGATTTGCCCCTGTTGATCGAGGGCTAATCAAGCTTAGACTGAGAATTAATCATTCACGCGATTCGTTCGCAATCAATTAAGGCGAAAATTTGAGAGCAAAGCCGAGGGCCAGAGCATTTGACCGTCTTGCTCCAATCATGATCAGACCCATGATCAGGCAAGGGGTTTAAACCCCTTGTCCTACCCCTTGGCCCAGCACTTGTTCCATCCCTTGTTTTGCCCCTTGTCCCACGATCTGTTAAGGGCAAAGTCCGAGACGATGATGATTGACGGATGAGCCTGATCAATTAGGTCTGATCAGTTGAGACTGACTCAGTGTCGCCTTGATGGTTGAATGGTTCGGTGATCCTCGTTTGATCCTGTGCGGAGCTTGGCACAATGACCCCCAGCGCTGAAATTATTTGTGTCGGCACTGAGCTGTTGCTTGGCGACATTCTCAATGGTAATGCTCAGTTTTTGGCCCAACAACTGGCGGCATTGGGCATTCCCCACTATTACCAAACGGTGGTTGGCGACAATCCCCAACGCCTGCAACGGGCGATCGCCACCGCTTGCCAACGATCGCGCATTTTGCTGTTTACGGGTGGCCTGGGCCCCACGCCCGATGACCTAACCACCGAAACGATCGCCCAGTTTTTCGATGTGCCCCTGGTGGAGCATCCGGCCGTCATTGCCGACATTGAACAAAAATTTGCCCAGCGCGGCCGCACCATGGTTCCCAGCAATCGCAAGCAGGCTCTGCTGCCGGCCGGCGCAGCCATTTTGACCAACCGAGTGGGCACGGCTCCGGGCATGATTTGGCAACCGGTTCCGGAGTTGTTGTTGATGACCTTTCCCGGTGTGCCCAGCGAAATGCGCACCATGTGGGCGGAAGTGGCCGTGCCTTACCTGCGAGATCACGGGTGGTCGCGCCAAACGATCGTCTCCCAAACCCTGAAGTTTTGGGGCATTTCCGAATCGGCCTTGGCGGAACGGGTTGCGGACTATTTAGCCAGTTCGGAGCCAACGGTGGCTCCCTATGCCAACCGAGGATCGGTGAAGTTGCGGGTGTCGGCCTGTGGAGCAACGGCGGCCGAAGCCCTGGCCAAAATTGAGCCGATGGTGGCGCAAATTCGCGATCGGGTGGGGCCCGATTGCTATGGCTTGGATCAGGATACGTTGCCGATCGTGGTGGGTCGATCGCTCCAAGACCGAGGCGAAACCCTGGCGGTGGCGGAGTCCTGCACCGGTGGCGGCTTGGGGCAGTTGCTGACGGCGGTGGCCGGCAGCTCCGCCTACTTCCTCGGTGGCATCATTGCCTACGACAACCGAATCAAAACAGCCCTGTTGGGGGTTTCGGCGGAAACGTTGGATCGCTTCGGAGCCGTCAGCCATGAAACAGCCAAGGAAATGGCGATCGGGGCACGAGATCGCCTCGGCAGCACTTGGGCCATCAGCATCACTGGGGTAGCCGGGCCCGGCGGCGGCAGCGAGGCAAAGCCCGTGGGCCTGGTTTATGCGGGCATTGCCGGGCCCGATGGGGTCACCACCCATGAAATGCGCCTCGGAATCCAGCGCGATCGGGAATGGATTCGCCACGTGAGCGCCTGCACCGCTTTGGATTTCCTGCGTCGCCGCTGGCTATGAGGTTGGCCGGCTTGTTGTCCGTTTAGTCCGCTTAGGTTGGAGGTTGCGAGTTGGGCCGCTGCGCGATCGACGGTTGCGAGTTGGTTGGCGAGATGGGGTGCGAGTACCGGGCGATCGACCTCGGGCTTGGCTGGTCGATCGCTTGGCCCGGCGGGCGCGTCGCTTTTGCCAAGAGCTGAGATGATCCGTTGCAATATGAGACAGGGCCCCCACCTCCAGCCCCACAAAACCCGCCACCAAAAACGGGAATTGATCAACCCACAGCCATTGACCGATCGCCCGGGTTTGGGCCAAGGTGACCGCCTCAAAGCTGGCATAGCGATCGGCCCCACCCAACAGGGAAAACCCGATCGCCGCCAATCCCAACAGCAGCAACCATCCCAGCCCCAGGGCGATCACCAAATACAGCACCCGTAAGGTCGTGCCAATCAGCGGCCCGTGAGACCAGGTGGAGCGGTGGCGAATCAGTTTTTGGTAAGGAATCCAAATGATACGCAGCGGGCCCCAACGTTGGAATGGGTGCGATCGAATATCCAGGTCTGGGCTGAGCCAATAGCCCCCCACCACACAGCCGATCGCGCTCGCAGCCGCCAACCCGAAATCCGTCGTCACCCCCAATCCCACCAAGAACCAAATCCCGGCCGTGTTGATCGTGATTCGATCGTGAACCAATCCGGCAGCCATAGGGGCAGGGCACAAATGCTGATAACGAGAGCAATATCTAAAAAAGCTGATCAACCAAAATCAGGCTGATCCACACCAGCCATCGAACCAGCCATCGAACCAGCCATAAAGCCAGTTATTGAACCGAAACTAGGCCCATCTTGAGCCACAGGAGCCAGCCCTGGCAAGCGATCGGGCAGCGGATCGCGCTTCTTGCCATTAAACGCGATTAAAACTCCGCACAGAATTACGCTGTGCTTATGAATTCAGCATCTGAAATTTGAAAATTGTAATCAAGTCAATTATTTATTAAAACTTATTCTCAATTAGGATGAAGATCAGGGTGTCAATCGCTACAGCCGCCAGCGGGTCACTCACTGGCTCTCGGGGCGGTGACCTGATTCGTTGCCCCCAAACCATGGCCCCATCACCAATTTTTGACCGTTGGCCCCACTAACCCCCACCCGCGATCGCCCCCTACCGGGATGGATCCAATCAGCAAGTTTTTGATCGTGAAGAAGTTACCGTCAAGCGCCACGCGTTGGCCAGAGCGTTTTTGGAGGCTGTTCCACCTCCGTCAAGCCCCCGCCCCTTCCACCTCGGAGCCAATCGATCGCTGGAGCGATGGGCCCACACAAGCCACCGAATGGTTGACCACCACCCCAGTCCACCCCCCGTTTCAAAACACCCACCTCAACACCCACCTCACCCCCACTCCCTTGACACCCTCTTGCTTAATCATGCCTGCCGCTGCTCGTCGAACCGATGGGCCGGGATCTGCGCCACCCCCACCCCCTGCCCCATCACTAACGCCTGTTCCCTATCGTCGTTACGGGCCCGTTGCCATTGCCTTGTTGGTGGGAGTGGGTCTGTCGGCCTGGGCGGCCAACTGGGCGGCCGATCGGGACTTGGCCCAAGCCCGCGCCCAACTGCAACAGCAAACCCAACAATTGGGCAACAATCTCCGTGATGATTTAGAACAAATTACCCGCACCACCCGCGCCGGGGCTTTGATGTTCGATCGCCGTCGCCCCGCCTCGGCCGCCGAATTTCAATCCATCAGCCAAAACCTTTTGTCCGACGTGGCCAACACGGCTGATACGGCCTGGATTCAGGCCGATCCCCAAACGGGGCCCTATGTTCAATTTCAACTGGGGCAAGGCATTCAGTCCCTTGGCGGTCGGCAACCCGGTCAGCGAGCAACCATCCCCCCAGCCCTCAACAGTTGGCTGAAGCGGGCCCAGTCCTTTCAGCGGCCCTTGACGATGATTGTGTCCAATCCGGATCCTCGACTGCTGACGGTGCAGGGAACCGACCAGGGTTGGTTTGTGACCCAAACGGAAATTACCCGATCGCTCCACCTCACCCGTGGACAAACGGGCGTGTTGGATTTGGATATTTTCCTGTTCGATCGCCCGGTGGATTATTTGCAATCCCAGTTAGCCAATCCCAGTAGCTTCGATCGCATCCTCCCGATCGCTAGCACAGCCCCTTGGACTGTTGGGGCCCAGCAGGCCTTGCGTTGTCCTTGGAAAGGCCCTTGGGATATTTGCACCCAATCCATTAACGTGGGCGATCGGGAAATGTCCCTGCTCGTTTTGCCCCATCAAATTTTTTCGCCCTTCCTGTTTCCTAACAGCATCGCGGCCTTTCTCGTGGGCTTAAGCCTCACCGCCAGCATTGCCGCCTATCTTTTCAACAATATTCGGCGAGTGGTGGTGCAAGAATCGCTCCTTAACCAAGTGATTTACAGCAACCAACAGCTTCAGGAATCTCGCTTGGCCCTGCAAGATCGCACTGAAGATTTAGAAACGGCCCTTCAAGAACTGCAAGAAGCCCAAGCCCACCTCATCCAAAGCGAAAAACTATCTAGCTTAGGGCAATTGGTGGCCGGAATCGCCCACGAAATTAATAATCCCGTGAGCTTTGTCCATGGCAATTTGCATCACGCTTCGGAATATGCCACGGAACTTTTAGAAGCCGTAATTGCTTACCAAGAGAGGATCGATCG
The DNA here is from genome assembly GCF_055193175.1 of Limnothrix sp. CMB-01. NCBI lineage: Bacteria > Bacillati > Cyanobacteriota > Cyanophyceae > Pseudanabaenales > Pseudanabaenaceae > Limnothrix > Limnothrix sp. CMB-01. The sequence continues at coordinate 3,158,513 of NZ_CM143720.1, read as the reverse complement.
CCACAACCAGCAATATTCCAAAACCCCTCATTTCGTCCCGATCGCCCATCCCGAGACCCTTGATTTAGATTACATTGCCGATGATTTTCCCAAGCTGCTTACCTCCATGCGCGTGGGAACCAATCGAATTCGGGAAATTGTGAAATCCCTCAGAATCTATTCCCACGTCACCACCGAAGCCAAGGAACCGGCCAGCCTCCACGAGTCCATCGATCGGGTTTTGATGATCTTGAGCCATCGGATTCAGGAGCTAAAACCCGATCTCAATATCATTCGTCAAAATGGCTCTTTACCTGCCATTGACTGCACGATCGGGCAAATTGATCAGGTTCTAATTAATCTGTTGGTCAATGCCATTGATGCGATCGAAGAACGCTGGCAAACGGCTCCCCCGGCCCAAGAATTACCCACCCTGACGATCACGACCCAAACCCTCAATTTGTCTTGGATCAAAATTGAAATTACCGACAACGGTATTGGTATGAATGAAGTGACCCGCGCCAAATTATTTGACCCGTTCTATACCACCAAGCCCGTTGGCAAAGGCACAGGATTGGGCATGGCGATCGCCTATCAAATTATTGTGGAGCGTCACTATGGCTCGATCGACTGTCGATCGATTCCCCACCACGGCACAACCTTTGAAATTAAACTGCCAATCACCAGAGACATCGCCAGCGCCGCCACTTCTGCCTGATTGATCAGCCACTTCAATAGGGGCTGATACCCAATGGCTCCAGGTTCAGGTGTGCCGCCGCTGCGGCCAGGGCCGTGCGATCGCGCCAATTGTCCACATGGGGCAAATAGCCCAGCACCGGCACATGGGTCAGGCTTTCAATCAGGCCGATGGGGGCCAAAGCTTCTCGATCGGCCGCGCTCACGGCCGTCACTTCATTCAGCACAATGCCCCGCAGCGGAATTTGGAATTGACGAGCCAGGGCCACATTCGCCACCGTTTGGGCGATCGCCCCCAACTTGACCGGCACCACCAACACCAACGGCAACCGCCAAGCGGCCACCACATCCGCAAAGGTCAACTCCCAAGTGACCGGCGACCCCAAGCCTCCGGCCCCTTCAATCAAAATGAAGGAGCGATCGCTCTGGAGGGTTTGCAAAGCTTGCCAGGCCAAGGCCAGGTCGATCGTTTTGCCTTCCCGTTCCGCCGCGATCGGGGGAGCCAAGGGAGCCTGTAGCCGAATGGGATTAAAGGATTCGGGGCTTTGATGCAAATCCGCAAACAATTCCCCATAAATTTCCCGATCGCCCTCCCCGGACTGCACCGGTTTCAGCAGGCCCAAGGCCCCTTGTTTCTGACAATGCTGCTGCCAATAGGCCGCCAATGCCAGCACAAAGACCGTTTTGCCCACTTCCGTATCGCTCCCCGCGATCGCCAGTTGCTGCGGTCGTCTTTCACTCATCCCATTCTCCTGTTGGTTTAGCGCGCTTCCATCGGCTTCAGCACTACTCAGGCCGATCGCCCTGCCGCTTCTTGCTCCAAGGGTTTGATCACGGTTGCTACCGAACCCGCACGGCGATCTCAAAGGGCATTTCCAAATCCGAAGACACTTCAATACCGTAGTTGCCGCCCACGGGCGCTTCCAAACTGACGGATCCTTCCAGTCCTTCCATGTCCGGAATCGGGCCATTGGGGCCAAACACCGTGGCTCGCAAACCGGAAGGAATACTAATTGAAATTTGTTGACCCGCCTGGGCTTCAAAACCAAAGGTTTGGGGAACCTGGGGCTGAGTCACACCTCGGAAGTTGCGCGAGGTGGGTTGGCGGGTTGGTTCTGGGCTGGGGCTGGGAGTTGGCTCCGGAGTCGGGGTGGGCGTTGGCGTGGGGCTTGGCTCCGGACTGGGGGAAGCGGGAGCCGCCGCTAGCCGTAAACGCAGGCGGTAGTCTCCCCTGGGCGCACCGGGGGCCACGCGCACTTGCAGGGCATATTCACCAGCCACGGCAATCACGCCATCCCATTGGCGCAGATCCCGGCTCGATCGATCCGCCGGGTCACCATCGGGAGCCAGGAGACTAGCAATCACGTTATTGCCTGCCACGGAAATGCTGAGGGGTTGCTCAGCGCCGGCCTGGAAACGATAGATCAGGGTTTCGTTTTCACCCAGGGTGCGGGAATCTTCAAAATCCCCGGCGGGCTGAAGGTTCAACCGCTGGGTGGAGACCACAGGCGAGGCGATCGGGCTAGGGGACGGGGTGGGGGATGGCGTGGGGGAAGGGCTAGGCAGCGGCGGACTTTCGGAAACCGTCGCGGTTGGTGTGGGGTTGCTGTTGTTGGGCGATCGGCTCAGGAATTGATTCACCAGCGACCAGGAACCCACTCCCGTCCCCACCACCAACAACACGCCTAACACCGTCACCGCCCAAGGGTTATCCATCAAGGATCCTCGGGGTTCCACGCTCCAATCGGGGCCGGGAGCCGGGGCCGGTGCGGGCGATCGAGGGGCGATCGGAGGCGGCGCAGCCCGACCCACCACCACCGTCGCCATGGTTGAAGGGACAGTTCCCGTGGGATTAGCGGCTGGGGCCGGCACTGCCGGAGTTGGGGGTGAAGTGGAGGGCGGCTGGGCCACGGGGCGAGCCGTCGCATCCAACGTCACCTCCTGCAACGCCTGAAGCACCAAGGAGGCAGAAGGATAGCGCTCCGTCGGTTGATAGGCCAACATTCGCCGCAACAGATCTCCCAAGGCCGGTGTGAGGGGCACATACTGATCCCAATGCCAGGTAAGGGTGCGATCGTCTAGCAAATCCTGGGGTTCTCGCCCCGTCAGCAACACCAACACCGTGGCGGCCAAGGCATAGAGATCGCTGCTGGGGTAAGCACGGCCGGTTTGAATTTGTTCGCTGGGGGCATAGCCGCTCTTACCGACGGTGGTGGCCTGCACGGCTGTGGCTCCCGGTTGTTGAAAGCGGGTGGCCATTTCTTTGATGGCCCCAAAGTCAATCAACACGGGCAGTCGATCATGCTCCCGCAGAATAATGTTTTCCGGCGAGATATCCCGGTGAATGATCCCCAAATTGTGCAGGTAGCTCAATACGGGGAGCAACTGTTGCAAGAGGTAGAACACTTCCCCTTCCGCAAAGAGCTGGCCATGGTGCAGGCGGCTATCTAGAAGCGATCGATAGGTATTGCCCTGCACATAGTCCTGCACCAAAAATAGGCGACCCTCCGCCTCAAAGGTGGCCTGAAACTTGGGAATTTGTGGGTGATTGATTTGGTAAAGAACCGCTGCCTCGCGCCGGAACAGTTCATTGGATTTTTCGAGGGCGTAGGCATCGCCCACGGGCGGCGTGAATTCCTTGAGGGCACAGCGCTCGCCAAATCGCCCCAAATCCTCCGCCAGGTAGGTGCGCCCAAAGCCACCCTGTCCCAACACTTCCACAAGGCGATAGCGATTTTGGAGAACAGTTCCGGGGGGCAGGGACGGTTGCATGGGACTCGGGGCGATCGAAGAACAGTTGAAATGGCAATTCAGTCAGGCAATAGTCAGGCGATGATCGAGCAAAAACTCAGGCGAAACTCAGGCGAAATTCAGAAAAAAACAATTTATTCCGTGACTTGCATCGCCCCATTGGACTGATCAATTGTTTGATCGAACCATTAAAGGAGTCGGGTGATTTTGATTGTTCAGACGCAACCGGCGCTAAAACCAATTTATAGGGCTGAATGAACCGATCAGACTTGGGGCGATTAGCGGCATTGTCGTCACCCAACCCCCATTTCCCCTGATTATCCCAGGTCTGCGATCAATCGCCCGGCACAACCGCCCAAGAAACTGGGCGGCGGTTGTTGGTTGAAGATCCATTGGGTTGGATCTCCATTGGCTAGCGATTCCGCTGAGTCCCTAGCCGCTTCCTTGGGGGTAGCAAGTTGAGCCGCATCTGCCGCCAGATGCAGCCTGGGCTTGTCCCGTTGCGATCGACTCGGGAACTGGCCAGAACTCGCGGTGGCCCGCACCACCAGTCAGGGTTTTGCCCATGTTGGGGGTTGGGCTGGGTGTTGAATTGCCCGTTTGGGCAACCCTCGGGACTCATCCTAGCCGATCGGGCTAGGGGATGGTCGATCGCCCCATTGAACTCGTTAAACTGCCCCCGTTTTCTGTCACAATTGCCGCCCGATCGTGCAAAGGTTTCTGACTGTTCCTGACCAGATTCCTGCAGCAGCAATTGCTCACGGATGTTATCTGATTCCCGTCGTCACGGAGCCTGATCAGCCGTCTGGTCAAGCCTTGACGACTACCCTTGGCGATCGGCTCACAACCACCCATGTCATTGAATGCGGGGACGCAAATCCAAAGAAAATTGGAAGGAAATGCTAAGATTGCCATGAACGCGCTTCGAGGGTCTGCCGTGATTTGCTCTGCGACTTCTCCGCTGCCGACTTCGCATCGCGAAGTGACGGAAAAGAGCCGACTTCGCATCTTCTCAGGATCGGCAAATGTCGCCTTGGCCGAAGAAGTTGCTGCATACCTGGGGTTACCGTTGGGACCAATGGTTCGCAAACGGTTCGCCGACGGTGAGCTTTATGTTCAAATTCAGGAGTCAATCCGGGGTTGTGATGTTTATCTGATCCAACCGGTTTGTCGCCCTGTGAATGACCATCTAATGGAATTGTTGATCATGGTGGATGCTTGCCGCCGGGCTTCGGCGCGCCAAGTCACCGCTGTGATTCCCTACTACGGCTATGCCAGGGCCGATCGCAAGACGGCCGGCCGGGAATCGATTACGGCCAAACTGGTGGCGAACCTGGTTGTGAAATCCGGAGCCGATCGGGTGTTGGCCATGGACTTGCATTCAGCGCAAATCCAAGGCTATTTCGATATTCCGCTCGATCATGTTTTTGGTGCGCCAGTCCTGATCGACTACCTCGAAAGCAAGAACCTGTCGGATATTGTCGTGGTGTCGCCCGATGTGGGCGGGGTGGCGCGGGCCCGGGCCTTTGCTAAGCGCCTGAACGATGCGCCCCTGGCGATCATTGACAAGCGCCGCCAAATGCACAATGTGGCGGAAGTGCTGAACGTCATTGGTGACGTGAAGGGCAAAACGGCCGTTTTGGTGGATGACATCATCGACACAGGCGGCACGCTCACGGAAGGGGCCCGAATGCTGCGTCGGGAAGGGGCACGCCAGGTTTATGCCTGTGCCACCCATGCGGTGTTGTCTCCTCCGGCGATCGAGCGCTTGTCCAGTGGGTTATTTGAAGAGGTGATTGTCACCAACACGATTCCCATGATGGATCACCACCATTTTGACCAGCTCACGGTTTTGTCGGTGGCGAATGTGCTGGGCGAAACTATTTGGCGCATCCACGAAGACACGTCAGTTAGCAGCATGTTTATCAATGACTAATATCCATGATTCAAGGATGCGCCTGCGGAGCTAGCTGACTGGGGCTGAGATTCGCGGATGGATGGTGGAGGGAGCAAGTTTGCTTAGGAGGTGGCTTCTGGCCATTACTCCTACAAGGACAAAATTCCTAAGCATTGTCCTAAAACTCAAGGGTGACGGACGATCGACCGAGAAACCCAACGGGGGCATTCACGGTCGATCGTTTGTTTTCGCTGGCTTCTCGGAATTACCATTCGGAATTGCTATTCGGGATTGCCATTGGGTGCGATCGAGCGCGGTTAAGCGTAATTGGGTGCGATCTCGACAACCTGAAACTGTTGATTAACCCATTTCAATGCAGGGGGCCATCTAAAACCTGGCTAATGCCCTATGTTGCGAATTACAGCCTTCAGGTAGATTGATTGGGATTTTCGATTTTGTATTTTCTGAAGGATGAGGATTAGCCATGGATATTTTTCCGGCGATCGATCTGTTGGGTGGACGTTGTGTCCGGCTCTTTCAAGGTGACTATGATCGCGCGGAAACCTTTGGTGATGATCCGGTGATGGTTGCCCAGCGGTGGATGACGGCGGGGGCCAGTTGGTTGCACCTGGTTGACTTGGATGGGGCCAAAACGGGAGAACCCGTGAATCTCCAGGCGATCGCGGCCATTACCCAACAACTGGGCGATCACCCGATTCAAATTCAAGTGGGAGGCGGCATCCGAACCCGCGATCGCGCGGCCCGCCTGTTTGAGCTAGGGATCACCAGAGCAATTGTGGGAACCGTAGCCGTGGAGCAGCCGGACGAAGTGGCCGCCTGGTGCGCGGAATTTCCCGGGCGGATCGTAATTGGCATTGATGCCCGCAATGGCTGGGTTGCAACCCGGGGTTGGCTGGAAACCTCCGAAGTGCGAGCGGTTGAATTGGCCCAGCGCGTTCAGGACTGGGGCGCGGCGGCCATTGTTTACACGGATATTCACCGGGATGGCACTTTGGCAGGCCCCAACAAGGAAGCCCTGCGCGAGCTGGCGGAAGGGATTTCCATTCCCGTGATTGCCTCCGGGGGAATCAGTTCCGTCACCGATTTATTGGGGCTGTTGGCCCTGGAGCCGGTGGGAGTCACGGGGGCGATTGTCGGTCGCGCCCTCTACACCGGCAACGTGGATCTCAAGGAGGCCATCCAGGCGGTGGGCCCGGGCCGAATTCAAGATCTCCCCCTGAATTTTGGTCAGGAGGCGATCGGGTAACTCAGCCATTGAGGCAGCCCCGGGATCCAAGGCGATTGAGGGAGCCATCCGCAGCGATCGCCCAATCCTCGTTGATCCTTAGCCCTAACCCTGAGCAGCAGCGGGGCGCAGAATCACCAACCCATAGGCCTGGGGATTCAAATATTGCTGGGCGGCCCGCTGCAAATCTTCTGGGGTCAGGCAACGGACAGCATCGGGATATCGCAGGGCCGCATCCACATTGCCCACCAAGGTTTGGTAGTAGCCATAGAGGTTCGATCGATTCGCGGGGGTTTCATTGCCAAACACAAACCCATTAGCCACCCGCGCCCGCACCCGATCGACCTCCGCCATGCTCACCGGTTCCGAACCAATACGCGCCATGTGATCCTGCAAGCGGGCTTCCAGCTCTGGCAAATGCTCCGGCTCACAATGGGCGGCCAAATAAAACGTTCCTTGGGCACGGTAGGTCAAATTGGTGGCTGAAACCTTGGACACCAATCGCCGCTCTTCCCGCAAGTCCCGCACCAGGCGCGAGGTGCGGCCATGGCCCAACACCGCCGCCAACACATCCAGCGGATAGGTTTCCCGCAAGTCCTGTAGCCCCGGAACGCGCCAGAGCATGATCAGGCGGGCCTGTTGCAACGATGGGTCAATGATTTCCCGGCGTTCAACGTGATCGAACGGCAACTCTGGGATCAACGATGGCGTGGCCACCGGCAAACCCGACCAGTCCCGATCGCGCCAGGCCTCGTTGAAGCCGGTTTCCAAAATCTCGAATAGCTGCTCCGGCGGCAAATTGCCCACCGCCACGGCCGTCACCGACTGCGGGCGATAGTGGCGATCATGGAAGTCCCGCATCTGCTGCACATCCAAGTGGGTAATCACTTCCGTGGGGCCCAACACCGGCCGGTTATAGGGCAAGGTCTCAAAGGCCAGGTTCATCACCGCTTGGAAAGTGCGACGGCGAGGATTATCTTGGCTGCGGCGAATTTCTTCGAGCACCACATGGCGCTCCCGGTCAAATTCCGCGGCCGGCAACTGGGGCCGCAATGCCACATCAAATTGCAAAGGAGCCAGGGCCGCAAAATCCTGGGGAGCGGCGGTCAAATAAAACTGGGTGTAGTCTTGGCTGGTGGCGGCGTTGGTGACCGCTCCGCAAGCTTCAATCCGCTGCTCAAATTCCCCGAGGGCGAGCCGATCGCTCCCTTTAAACACCATGTGCTCCAAAAAGTGGGCCATGCCATTGATGGGTTCAGGTTCGATCGCTGAACCAGCATTGACCCACAAACTGAGATTGACCGCCTCAACGGGCATCTGCTCCACAATCGCGAGTGCACCACAGTCTAACCGCCGAATTAACGGCCCAGTACGGACGGTTTCGATCGGCGGCAGGGCCGGGGCAAACAAGCTTGGCGACATCATTGGCTCAGCTCGCGGAAAGGTAGGATTTAGTTAGACCGCTATTAGCCTAGACCGATTTCACCTCACTGTGCTGGCTGGTGCGGTTACTAGCGGGATCGGCGATCGGGGTTTTGGGGGTGGGCGTTGTTTTCGTGGTCTCCCGAGGGCCGCGGGCCTCAATCAGGTCAATGGCGCGGCTGACACTTTCCGGGAAAACCACCACTAACCCGCCATCCACCGCCCGATCGAGGGCCGTATTCACCGCCGTGGTTTCATCCAGGATGGTTTCAAACCGGCGAACCCGCGCAATCCCTTCTTGACGAGCGGCAGTGATGCCCGCTTCGATTTGGCGAGCGGCGCTGCCCCGGGCCCGACCGCGATTGTCGTCATCTTCCTTGATCAGAATTTCATCGAACATTTGGGCCGCCAGCTTGCCCAGCAATTGGAAGTCCTCATCACGACGATCGCCCGGGCCACCAACCACACCCACCTTGGTGCCGGGCCAGTTTTGGACAAACACGCCCACTGCTTCATAGCCAGCGGGATTGTGAGCGTAGTCCACTAGGGCATGGTAGCGACCCAAATCAAACAGATTCATTCGCCCCGGGGTCTGCTTGGCACTGGATGTGAAGGTCATTAGGGCCTGACGAATTGCTTCAATGCGCACCCCTTGGGCAAAGGCGGCCAAACTGGCGGCCAGGGCATTGGCAATTTGGAAAGCGGCCTTTCCGCCCAGGGTGAGGGGAATGTTTTCGGCTCGATCGATCCGCAGGGTCCAATCGCCTTTGAGAATCGACAGGTAGCCGTTTTCATAAACAGCGGCCAAGCCTCCCTGTCGGGCATGTTCCCGCACGATCGGGTTCTCCGGGTTCATGGAGAAATAGGTGACTTGGGCCAACACATGCTCCGCCATGGCCGCCACCAGGGGATCATCCGCATTGAGCACCGCATAGCCATCGGGGGCCGCGGCTTCCGCCACCACCGCTTTCACACGGGCCATTTGCTCGATCGTGTCGATGTCCCCCAGCCCCAGGTGGTCAGCGGCCACATTCAACACCACGCCCACATCGCAGCGATCGAACGCCAAGCCCGATCGCAAAATACCTCCCCGAGCCGTTTCCAGAATGGCCACTTCCACGGTCGGATCTTGCAGGATCAGGTTGGCACTTTGGGGGCCGGTGTTGTCCCCGGGTTCCACCATGTATTCCCCGATGTAAGTGCCGTCGGTGGTCGTGTAGCCCACCACTTGTCCCGTTTGGCGATAGATATGGGCAATCAGGCGGGTGGTGGTGGTTTTGCCGTTGGTGCCGGTCACCGACACGATCGGCACATGGGCCGGCGACCCGGGCGGAAACAACATATCCAGCACCGGTTCCGCCACGTTGCGGGGAATGCCTTCACTGGGCTGCACATGCATCCGGAAGCCCGGCGCAGCGTTCACTTCAATCACCACACCCCCGTTTTCGCGCAGGGGGCGGGAAATATCGGGCGTAACAATATCGATCCCGGCAATGTCCAGGCCAATGATCTTGACCACTCGTTGGGCTAACCAGATGTTTTCCGGGTGAATTTCATCGGTGCGATCGATGGCAATGCCACCGGTACTCAGGTTCGCCGTGCCTCGCAAATAGCAAATTTCGCCCCGATCAAGCACAGTATCGAGGGTCAGGCTTTGCCGCTCCAGCATTTGCTCCAAGGGGCGATCGATTGTGATTTTGGTGAGCACATTATCGTGGCCACTGCCCCGACGCGGATCGCGATTGGTTTCGTCAATCAACGCCTGAATGGTCGATCGCCCATCTCCAATCACCCGAGCCGGTACGCGCTCCGCCACGGCTACCACCTGACCATTGACCACCAACACCCGGTGGTCATTCCCCTTATAAAACCGCTCCACCAAAATCGTCTGGGACTTGGAATCGGCCATGGCCATTTCGTAGGCTTCTTCCGCCGCTTCCCAAGATTCAATGTCCAGGGTGATCCCTCGGCCATGGTTGCCGTCCAAGGGCTTGATCGCGATCGGGTAGCCACCGACCTCCTCGATCGCATCCTGTAGCTCGTCTAGGTATCGAACCGTTGTCCCCCGAGGAACCGGCACGCCCGCATCGGCCAAAACCCGCTTGGTGCCGTCCTTGTCGCAGGCCAACTCCACCGCCAAAATTCCCGTGCGATCGCTCAGGGTCGCTTGCACCCGCTTTTGGCGAACCCCATACCCCAACTGAATCAGGGAGCGTGCCGCCAACTGCCGCCAAGGAATTCCCCGGCGCTCTGCCTCGCGCACCAGGGATTCCGTGCTGGGGCCAAGGGCTTCCTCTGCCCGAATTTCCTCCAGATCCTGCAAGTCTTGCTCCAGCTCGGCCCGGGGATAGCTGCCCGAGTCCACAATGCTGCGGCACAGACGCACGGCCGCTCGGGCCGCATACCGCCCGGCCCGCTCGTTTTCATACTCGATCGCCACCAAATAGACCCCTGGCTCTGAGGTTTCGCGCGTGCGCCCAAAACCCACAGGCATCTGCGTCAATTCCTGAAGTTCCAGGGCCACATGCTCCACGATGTGCCCCATCATCGTGCCTTCGCGCACCCGCTCCAGAAAACCACCCCGCTTGCCCCGCGAGCAGTGATGCTCCATTAAGCTGGGCAGGGCTTCCACCAGTCCTTCGTAGAACCCCGGAATCTCGTTGGAGGGGCGATCAGCCAAGTCCGCCAAATCCAAACGCAAAACGACAAGCTTATGGCGGCGAATGCTCCAATAATTGGGGCCGCGGAGCGTCTGGACTTTCAGGATCTTCATCGGAGGCAGTGTTGAGGAAGGTTCAAAAAGAACGGGGAGATGCGTGACCCAACCGTCATCTAACGAGTCAGCGACACCGAAGGATTAGCTTAGTCTCAGTGCTGACGATGATACTGAACTGTTCCTGAGGAACAATTTTTTCAGAATTCTTAGCTGTCAGGTTAGCCGCTTGGTTCACAAACAGCAACAGAGGCCAAGGGGAATGGACGGGGATTGATCGCCCAAAATGGCCAAGGTGTTGTCTAGTGGGAGATAGACCCGATCGGCAAAACCTTGGGGCCGCCCTGTGATCACGCCCTTGCGAGCCATATTGGCGATCGAGCGGGTCTCCGAATGGGGATCAAAAGAAATCTGGAAGAATGGGCGGCGTGATCCGGATTCGCCGGTTCCCGAGCTGGGTCTGGATCGGCCGGGGCCGGGGCGGTTTAAGATGAAATCGCGTTGGATTGCTCGCTAGCCAACCCGCTAGGCAGCATCTGAAATTATTAGTGATGCGGGTCAGTGATGCGGGTCAGTGATGCGGGTCGTTGTGATTGTCGCGATCATAACGATGCTGTCGATCATCAACAACTAATCCCGCGTGTAATCTAATCCCGCGTGTAATCCCTCGTGATTGAGGACGCAGCAGTCCTTCATGCTCCGTTTTGCAACGCCCGATCGAACTCGAAACCCATGCAATTTTCGTCCCTGAACCGCTCCACTTGGAAACGCCTCGCGATCGCGTTGTTGCTGACGGTTGTGGTGGCGCTGCAAGCCTGCGCCGCTCCAGCCAGCGGCTTGAAGGCCTACATTGATGCCACCAAAGGCTATCGATTCCTGTACCCGATCGGGTGGGTGGCCGTCAAAGTGGCCGGCGGGCCCGATGTGGTCTTCCATGACCTGATTCAAGAAACCGAAAACGTCAGCGTTGTGATCAATCCCGTTCCCAGCGGCAAAGCCCTGCCCGATTTGGGAACTCCCAGCGAAGTGGGTTATCGCCTCTCTAAGAGTGCGATCGCCCCGCCCGGCTCCGGACGCACCGCCGAACTGGTGAACGCCGAGTCCCGAGAAGCCAACGGCAAAACCTACTACTTGCTGGAATATGCCGTGAAGCTGCCTAACCAAGAGCGCCACAACCTGGCCAGCGTTGCCGTCAGCCGTGGCCAGCTCTACACCTTGAACATTTCCGCCTCCGAAGGGCGTTGGGACAAGGTGAAAGACATGTTTGAAACGGTTGTTCGATCGTTCTCCGTAGACTAGGCAACTTGGCCTCAGCCGGGGCGACAGCGACAACCAACGGGCGATCGGCCGCACTCAGGCGATCAATATCGGTGGCGAAATCGGTGGCGAAGTGGCGATCGAACATCAATGGCAGTCAACTGGATAGCGCTGGATAGCGATCGATCGCTACCGCGTCAATCATTCAGACAGGGCAATGGCAAGGCTGTTGCCCTGTTTCCTTGGCAGGGTCTGGGCAATCCTGACCAAGCCCAACTGCCACCCTTTCACCCGAACTTCCACCGCTTCCTCATCCGTGGATTCACCCCCGATTCACCCCCGTCAACCCCATTCCCTAACCTTTCGACTACTAACTGACCAAGACTATGCCTAACCCCTTGCAATTGGTGTTAGCTTCCGCCTCTCCTGCTCGCCGCAAACTCCTCCAGATGGCGGGCATTTCCCCGATCGTTTGTCCCAGCGATTTCGATGAAGATTCCGTCACCGTCTTTGATCCAGGACAACTGGTGCAAGTGCTGGCCCAGGGCAAGGCGCGGGTGATTGTCAATCGGCTGCGGCAGGAACCGGCCCTGCGGCAGTCCCTATTGGGATCCCATGAACTGGGCAGCTCGATCGTGGTTTTGGGTTGCGATTCCGTGCTGTTGGTGAATGGGGAAGTCTATGGCAAGCCCGACTCACCCACCGAGGCCATGGAGCGCTGGCAACAAATGCGGGGGAAAATTGGTGATCTGTACACAGGCCATGTGCTGATTGATTTGGCGAGCGATCGGGAGTTGATCCAGTCCGCCACCACCCGTGTTCATTTCGCAACCCCCACTGATGCCGAAATTGCAGCCTACATCGCCACGGGCGAACCCATGCAATGCGCCGGGTGTTTTGCCCTCGAAGGTCGCGGCGGCCTATTTGTGGAGAAAATCGAAGGCTGCCACATGAATGTGATCGGCCTCAGCCTGCCGCTCTTGCGTCGCATGTTAGGGGAGTTGGGATACGACGTAACGCAACTTTGGCAAACCCCAGCCATTTAAAGACAAACTGGAATCGCTGGCGGCTGCGTCGGCCCCTGAAATGGGGGCCGGCTTTGATCTTGGGCCCATTGTGCCAGATTCAGATCCAGTCCCGATCCAGTCCATACCCAGTCAATTTCCATCAATTCCAGCAACCCACTCCAGAATTTCAGCCTGAAATTCAGCCTCAGCGGTGGATCTTGGCATTCAGGAACATCTTTAGCCTTTCTGTCGCTCAATCCACTGGTGACACGGGAGCTAAGGGCGGTACGATTGAAATTTAGGGGCAACAAGCATCAACTTTTCAGTTTTGATCGACATCACCGGCCGGCGATCAAAACGGAAAAATTGCGACCTATCCAAACCAACTTCGTGCAAAGTAAACAGAGCCGGATTGGTCATTTTGTTTAATGGTGCGGTAGTTTCTGCCAGCGCTGCGATCGGGATTTTCACGACTGTTTTGCAGCGCTTCAACTGGTCTGAATCCCACCAGCAAGTTGATAATTAAAATCTGGCATTTACGGAAGCGAAGTTTCGATGTTTAGGGGGATGGGGTTGCATCGCCAGCCATCGATCGCCGCCGACGAGGTTTAAGCATGTGTTCATGAATTTTTCCAATTCGGCCAGTGTGCCCAATCGCCCACCCACAGCTTCCGGCTCCAACCACGAATCGGTTCCTTCCGAGTCACAGTCTCTGATTGTGGCGCTGGTTGGAGGCAATGAGACTTCAGAACGCCTGATTTGGGAATCTCTGATTCAGGAATCTGGCCATGTGTTGTTTGATCACTGGACGATCGACTCTTTAGCCCAATTGCGATCCCAAACGGATCCACCCCTGCGTGAGCTGGCTAAGGTGGAACTGTTGGTGCTGTTGGTGATGCCGGAAACGGTGAAGCCAATGCTGGCACTAGTGGATTGGCTATATCGCCAATCGGGGCTGCCCTCTTTGGTGGTGGTGATGCGTCCCCTGCCCTCCTCGATCGCGCCGTTGGTTTCAGCCCTCACCCATGGCGGCATTTGGGGCGTGGTGGGGTTGCCTTGGACTCCCGAGCAAGGGCGGGCCATGCTTGATGCGGTGAGCAGCCGATGCTTGGCCGATCGCGAAGCCCGGCGCTGTCAGGTGTCGTTGGAACAGCAATTGATCGATCGCAACCAATTGGCCGCGATCGCCCTCCATGACTCCCGCAGCGCGATCGGAGCCATTCAATCCTATGCCCAACTCATGGATCGGTTTTGGGATCATTGGCCCGCCGAACAACAGCGAGCCTACCTGAAGCGGATCGGCTGTTTAGCGGAAAAAACCCTTTCGGAATTTAACGATCTCACGGTCTTAATTGAGGCTGATTCCGGCCGATTGCGGTTTGAACCTGCCTGGTTAGATGTCTCTGCCTTGCTGAGGGAAGTGGTCGATCGTTGCCAACAAATTGCACCCGCCCTGTGTCACATCACAATCCACGATCGCCTAGATCATTCTCAAATTTGGGCCGATGCTCGCCTATTTCGGCTGATTACCAACAACCTCTTGGACAATGCCGTCAAATATTCACCGAATGGCGGCACGATCGAGGTTTTTCTATCGCAACAAAGTAACTTCCTACTCTTACAGGTTCGCGACCACGGCATCGGCATTTGCAGCGCCGATCAGGAACGGATTTTTCAACAATTTACCAGAGGATCCAACGTCGCTGACATTCCCGGCACTGGATTGGGTTTAGCCATCATTGCCCAGTGTGTTCAATTGCATCACGGCAAAATTGAACTCGATAGCGAATTACAGCAAGGCAGCCTATTCACCGTTTGGCTACCGATGATTGCACTAGGTTCCACTAATCATCACGCTGCTTCCGGCTTTGCGGATGGCTAACCCACGCTTACCGTTTCAACCCAAGTTCGTTGCAAAATTTGCAAGTGCCCGTTTTCAATTTCGCCAACGCTTGATGAACTCAAGTCATTAGCGCCAGTACCCAAATCCCAAAAGTTGTTGCCTTTTAACTACATATTCTCTGGTGAATTATTCAAGCTTTTATAAGCCAGAGAGTTTTTCAAATTAAGTTCAAAGGCAACGACTTTAGAGGGTAGTTCGAGAAGAAGCACGATCCAGATTAAAAATCAGATCAACCATAATTGAGTGGCAATTCATTCATGCCAGATTAAAAATCAGTTCAACCATAGCTGGATAACAATTTATGAATAATCTTAATGACTGATTTGATCAAAAATCAATCGAACTTGATTGATTAGCACCGTATTTTTACTGAACTTCTATTAGCTGATCAGATCAGGCATTCAGATCAGTTGATGAAAGCTCCTTGAATACTTGAAGTTGATTGATAATCGCCTTACGATCATCAACACCAGATGAGGTGGTCGCTGCATGTCTCAACTGACTCTGACTCAGTGCTATCAATTACTAGAAGTTCAGGCTGATGCATCAATCGAAGCAGTCAAGTTAGCCTATCGCCAATTAGCCAAAGTTTGGCATCCCGATCGATTTACTGAGGATCCGGAGCTATGCAAGATCGCAGAAGCAAAACTCAAGCAAATTAATGCAGCTTATCGGCAAATCAAGGAACACCTGACCCAAATCGGCACTCAACCCGTAACCAACCAGCCTTCACAACCGCCGTCACCCGCCACAACCCAAGGCACAACAGCCAGGGCTAATCGTGTTCGGGTCTCATCCCGGCCTGGGCCTGCCCGATCGCCTGCTCAAATTTTTTATGGCTATGCGATCGACTGCATGGCACGAGGAAGCTACACGGCGGCCCAAAACTATCTGAACGACGCAATTCGCCTAGAACCGGACTATTTAGCAGCCTATGAGTTGCGCTATGAAGTGGCTAGGCGCAAGGGGTCTGATTATCTGGCTCGACAAGATTGGCAAAAAATTCAGGAACTGCAACGGAATCGAAAGGCACGCCAAAAGTCTAGTGCGCGCCCTCCTGCGCCACCGGCCACCAACACCCCCGAATCCATGGTGGATCGCTTCAGCGCCGTGCGCGGGCCAATCTTGAACCATCAGGGCCCGGTCATCGCCATGGTCTTGGAAGCTTCGGGATTACGGCTAGGAACAATCGGCCATGATCGATGGCTGCAACTACGGGGACTTGATGCTGCGGCAAATGGATCACAATCACGGCAATTTGAGGGAGAACTAACGGCGCTGGCGGCGAGTCGGGATGGGTATCTGTGGGCGATCGGTTCCGCCAATGGTGTGATTTGGATTTGGGATGGTCGGCGGCAACGGGTGGGGGCAACACTGGATGAACGGTGGTTAAACTTTGGGGCTGGGATTAACGCTTTGAGGTTTGCACCTGACGGGTTTGGATTGTGGAGTGTTGATACCCAAGGAACGATTTGCCATTGGGACTTGAAAGCGGGGCGATCAACTTTGCGGTGGTCAGCCACCGAGCAACAGTGCTCTGCGGAAGTACGCGCACCGCAAGGATCTGACTTGAACGCTGTGATTAGTGCCTGCGGTCGGTCAGCATTATTGGGCGGGCAGTCCTGCGGGCTACAGTTGCTGGATTTACAACAGTCCAAAATTCAGCGGCGATGGTCACTCTCACAGCCGGTGAATGCTCTGGCTTGGAGTCCCGATCGACGGGCGATCGCCCTAGCCCAAGGAGCAACGATTCAACTATCCCTGGCCTCCCCCAAACCCACTACCCAATTGTTACGGGGCCATCAAGGGCCAGTGCGAGCGATCACGTTTGCTCCCCATAGCACTTGGTTCCTCAGCACAGGGGATGATTGCACGCTTCAGTTTTGGAACCTATCGACCGATCACCCGCTAAAAACCCTGAGTTTGCCAGCGCCTGGCCGGGCAGTGGTCACCGATGGCAAACGGATCTTCTGTGGCTTGGAAACGGGAGCTGTCATGCTTATTGGAGAGTAGGGTTTGCAACTGGCTGAACTCCCACTTTTCTCCCTTCGCGATTGTTGCGATCATGCGATCAAGGGTGATCAATGGGGTTGGAGGCGCGGATCCAGATCCTGAAGTGCTGCTGGGGACATGGTGGCGAAATATTGATGGTGAAAACGCTCTTCTTGAACGATCGCCCAAAATTGTGCGATCGCCCGCGATCGGGTGGTCGCTTCGGTTTCCATCGTATCCAAGGCTTGGGGTTGAAACCTCAGGTGGCCATCCTGCTCCATTGGGTTCAGGCCGATCGCCGCCAGGGCATTGAGGCCGAGTTCAATTGCTTGGGGGCTGAGGGCTAATCGTGCTGATAAGACTGCTCGATCGACGGGTTGGCCGGTGCGGCTGAGATATTTCGCCATCCCCAAAAGGGTTTGCCAGGTGCGATCGGGACTGGGTTCCAAAATTGGCTGATAGGTCAGGGCGATCGGGCGTTGATCGTCTAGGGCTTGGCGGGCGATTTGCTGCCAGTCTTCCCAACGGGTGGGACATTGATCAACCCACAACATCTCGTTGGGCGATGGCAACTCGGCGGCAGGTAACCCTTGCCGATAATCCCAGACGGGAATCGTACCAGCAAGATCGCGCACCAAGGGGCGATCGGCTGGGCGCACTGCCAAGGGCCGCAATTGATAGCACTTATCGCGGGCATTGAAATCCAACTCCGCCACCAAGTCACAGGAACCCTTGGGAATGGCTTCCGGCAAACAGTCCCACCAAATGCCCGGAAAAGGTTCGGTAGCCGAATCATCTTGAATTTCAAAGCGGGTGTGGAGATACCGCAATTTTTGGGATCCCAGGTGCAGGCGGCGGACTTGCAGATTTTGGAACCGAACTTGCCGAATCAGCAAACGCGGAGCCGGGTTTCCCATGCCGCAAGGTTCCAGCCACTTCAGGGCTTGAAACAGGGCCCGCCCCTGATCGAGCAACAGGTCTGCTACGGTGACGGTCAAATCGGCCGTGATGGGCTGGGGCGATCGGGCTGGGCAGCGTTGACGCACTTCCCGTTCCAGGGCTTGGGTAAACAAATCCAGATTGGCCACCGGCAAAGTCAACCCCGCTGCCAGGGGATGGCCCCCAAATCGATCGAGCAAATGGGTTTGTTGCTTCAGGACTTCATAAAAATCCAGACCCGGAAGCGATCGGGCGGATCCCTTCGCCATCTCGCCTTCCAGGGTCAGCAACACCACGGGGCGGTTAAATTCCTGCACCAGTTGACCCGCCACTAGCCCCAAAACGCCCAAGGGCCAACCCGCTTCCGCCAACACAATCACGGCGGTGGTAGACCAATCGGCGGCGGCCAGGCGCGATCGGGCCCGCCACAGCACATCGTTTTGCAGGACTTTGCGGCGACTGTTGGCCGCTTCCACTTGGTCAGCTAATTGGCGACACCGATCGCGATCGCGACTGGTCAGCAGTTCAATGCAAAAGTGAGCATCGCCATAGATGCGGCTGGCCGCGTTGATGCGCGGCCCCAGGCCAAAGGCAATATCAGAGGGGCGATCGCCCGTTTTCTTGCATCGCTCCAGCAACAGTTGCAATCCGGGGCGATCGGTTTTTTGGAGATGCTGCAATCCCACTTGGGCCAAGTACCGAGCATCGCCCCGCAGTTCCACCAAATCCGCAATTAGCCCGATCGCCACCAGATCCAGCAAGGCCGAGAGGGGCTGTTGGGGAACCGTGGGCAAGGCTTGGTAAAGGGCTTCCACCAATTTGTAAGCCACGGCCACACCCGAAAGACTGGCCAAGGGCGAATCGATCGGGAGTGTGCGCGGGTTCACCAACGCCACCAAGTCCGGCCGTTGGTCGGGCAAGCTGTGGTGATCGGTCACAATCACTTCCAAGCCCAAATCCCGCGCGATCGCCAACTCCGCCAGGTTGGTGCTGCCCGTGTCGCAGGTCACGATCAGTTGCCAACCGGCCGCCGCCAGGGCCGCCAACCCCGATCGGGATAACCCGTGGGATTCTTTGAGGCGATCGGGCACAAAATAAGTGAGCCGATCGCCCTGGGGAAAAAACTGCCCCAACCCGTCCCACAGCACCGCCGTGGCCGTCACGCCATCCGCATCAAAATCTCCCCAAATAGCCACCCGATCGCCTCGTTCATGGGCCAACACCAACCGCGCGATCGCCTGGGCCATTTCGGAGCCAAACCCCTCCGGCCCCGTGGGTTGATAGTGCTCCGCCGAGAGCCACCCGGCCAAGATGCGCGGATCACGCCAACCCCGTTCCCACAACACTTGGGCCAGCCACCGGGCCCGATCGCCTTGCGGTGAACGACTTTCTTTGAGATCCGCCGCCTTCGGGTTGCCCACCTGCACCGCATCCAGGCGATCAAGCATTGATTGCACCGCCGCCACCCAATCCACCGGGGGAGGTTCGATCGGGAATTGCCAAGCCGCTTCAATATCCATGGGCAAAATCCATGGGTTAACTACAACGGGCCAACTGAAACAAGCTGACGAAACCAGCCAATTTCAGCCAGGGAGTCAACCAAGCCACACCTAGCCGCCGTAGTTCCAGCCGGTGCTTTCTAGGGTGAGGGCTTCCCCTTCCCGATGGATGCCTGCGCCAATCACTTCGCCCACAAAAACCGTGTGATCACCATGGGCGATCGAGCCAACCACCTTGCACTCCACATAGCCCAGGGAGTCAGGCAAGATTGGGCAGCCCGTCGCTTCGCCCAAGTAGAACTCGATGTCTTCAAACTTGTTGCCCACCCGGCGACGGGGCTTAAAAAATTGAGCCGCCAAATCCTTTTGGCCCGCTTCCAACACCGTCAGCGCAAATACACCGCTCGCCTCAATCATGGCGTGGGAACCAGATTCCCGATTCACGCAGTTCACCACCAAAGGCGGCTTAAACGAGCCTTGCATGACCCAACTGGCCGTAAAGGCGTTCACATCTTCGCCCGCCTCATCCCGCACGCCACAAACATAGATGCCGTGGGGAATTTTCCGGAGCATGGTCTTTTTGGCTTGTTCATCGAGCATGGTGCGAACTCCTCGATCGGGTGAATAGGCGGGGCAACTAACGGCCACGAATGTCAATCACGAATGCCAATTGCGGATGTCAATGATCGATCGCGTCGCCGTTTGCAAATCCCTTGCTGAGTGTATCGCAGCCGATCGCCCTCAAAGTTCCACCCAATCACCGATTAACCCGTTTTAGCGCCGTGAATTGAGCCATGAAGGTTCGGATTTTGTGTAAAGAAAAATTACGAAAAAGACAGCAAGACGGCTTTCTGTCTTGACAGACTAGCGTTGCCCCGATACCTTAACATTCATACCCGGGTAATTCATTTGTAGTTATATGCAAGACAAACAGGACAAGCAAAAAGTCACGCTCTACTTCCCCCAACAGTTGCATCGTCAACTCAAAATCCGGGCGGCAGTTGAGTCGGAACCCATGTCCGCAATTGTCGAAAGGGCCGTGGCTTTTTACCTCGAACACCCTGAGGTAATTGACGAGCACAGCGAACCCTACGGGCGTACCCACCGGGTCTATAGCTGCCCTGTCTGTCAAACCTCCACAGTCCTGCGTGACGGTGAATTGGTTGGTCTTGGAAGCCAGCCTGGCATTCTTGCCGAAGATACGCTGTCGATCGAACGGGCCCTGACGGTTCGGGCTGGTGCTCCGGAGTCCGCTGAGGAGGAAGCTCCCAGTAGCGACACGGACGATTCCAACAGCGAAAGCCTTGTCCCTTGCTGAAGCAACTGCCAAATGGCTTCAGTTCCGGTTGCGGGTTAGCCCCTTAAGGATTTCGCTCAGGACTCGCTAGATACTTACTAATCACTTTGGCTAATCACGTTGGGCTAGATGGAGAGCAATTTCCAGTCTCTGAGCTAGTCCGTCGCATGTCCAACTCAAGCGGAATGGGTCGAGGGTTATGCAAGAGCAACTAAGCGTCCTGGTCAGAGCGCAATATCCGCTGGTTTACCTCCTAACCTATGAAGAGGAACGCGCTGAACAGGCGATCGCCCGCCTTGCCCAATCCAAAACGCAGCCCCGCCGTCTGTTTGTCTGGACGGTGACCCATGGGGTGGTGGAATATGGCCAACCCCGCACGGTGACGCAACACAACACCGTTTCGCCGGAAGCCGCGATCGAGTGGATTGTGCGCCAACGCGACCCAGGAATCTATATCCTCAAAGACTTCCATCCCTACATCGACTCACCAGGGGTGAAGCGCTGGCTGCGAGACGCGATCGCCCAGTTTAAGGGGATGCAGAAAACGATCGTGTTGATGTCGCCGGTTCAAGAAATCCCGATCGAGCTTGAAAAAGAAGTCGTGGTGTTGGATTTCCCCCTGCCCACCCTGAACGAACTCGATCAGGTGTTGGGTGAACAACTCGAAGAGACCCGATCGCGCCCTCTCAGCCCGATCGCCCGTGAGAAACTGCTCAAAGCAGCCCTCGGTCTCACCCGTGACGAAGCCGAAAAGGTCTACCGCAAAGCCCATGTGAGCACCGGCAAGCTCACCGAATCGGAAGTCGAAATCGTCCTGTCCGAAAAGCAACAGTTGATTCGTCGCAACGGCATTTTGGAATACATGGACGAAGACGAGACGATCGAATCGGTCGGCGGTCTCGAAGAGCTGAAACGGTGGCTGACCCAGCGCTCCAACGCCTTCACCGAGCGGGCCCGCGAATACGGCTTACCCCAACCGAAGGGAATGCTGATTTTGGGTGTGCCCGGTTGCGGTAAGTCTCTGATTGCCAAAACCACCTCCCGGCTGTGGGGTTTGCCCCTGCTGCGCTTGGATATGGGGCGCATCTACGACGGCTCCACCGTGGGGCGATCGGAAAAGAACCTGCGGATGGTGCTCAAAACCGCCGAGTCGATTTCCCCCGTCATTCTGTTCATTGATGAACTGGACAAGGCCTTCGCCGGTTCCGCCGGTTCCGCCGACTCCGATGGAGGAACTTCCAGCCGCATCTTTGGCTCCTTTTTGACCTGGATGCAGGAAAAAACTTCCCCGGTGTTTGTGATGGCGACGGCCAACCGGGTCGATCGACTCCCCGGCGAGTTCCTGCGCAAAGGCCGGTTTGACGAAATCTTCTTCGTCGATTTGCCCACCCAGGACGAACGGAGCGAAATCTTCCAAATCCACCTCGAAAAGCGGCGTTCTGAAATCTCCCGCTTTGATTTGGATCAACTTGCCAAAGTTTCCGATGGTTTCTCCGGCGCAGAAATCGAACAGGCCATCTTTGCGGCCATGTACGAAGCCTTTGCCCAAGATCGCGAGTTTACCCAACTCGACATCATCGCAGCGATCAAGGCAACCCTGCCGCTGTCGAGAACCATGACCGAGCAGGTAACGGCATTGCGCGACTGGGCCCGCCAGCGTGCCCGTCCTGCCGCCGCTGCTGTCGCGGACTACATCCGCCAGGAGTGGTGACCCCCAAGCTTTCTCCCGTCTCCCAACGGGAGGAGGGCTAGCCCCCCAGTTCCAACCCGTTCAGCATCTGGAACCCCGGTTGGCTAGCGCATTGAAACCAAGCATCGAAGCCTCCCAACTTCGTGCTTGCCATTGAACCCCTAGTTGTTGTCGTTCACGCAATTTCCATCCACAGGAGGAAACCCTCATGTCTCACTTCAGCACCCTGCGCACCAAGATTACTGATGTGGAAATCCTGCGCCAATCCCTGTGCGACCTGGGCATTCAGACCAAAACCAGCGCCGATGTGCGTGGCTATAACGGCCAACGGGTTCGCGCTGATCTGGTTGCGATCCTGGAAGGGGAATATGACCTGGGCTGGTCGCGCAATGCTGACGGCTCCTACGATCTGATTGCGGATCTGTGGGGTGTGGCGAAGAAGCACAACCAAACGGAGCTGATCAATTCGATCAACCAAAAATATGCGGTGAATAAGACGCTGGCGGAGGTGAAGCGTCCTGGGCTGCAAAATGCCAATGTGAAATTGGTGGTTCAGTAGCAACCGCTTTGTCTGCGCGTTCCTAAGCTTGCTGGCTGGTCGGGTTACCCGGCCAGCCTATTTTATTGGTTGATTGCTGTTTATTGGTTGCTGTTGGTTGATTGCTGTTTATTGGTTGTTATGGGCTGATTTTTTCGATTGTTATTGGTTAATTATTATTGGTTAATTGCTGATTTTTGTGATTGGGTGCTATTTGGTTTTTGGGTTAATTGCCATTGGTTGCTGTCGATTAGTTGATTACTTATTTTTTGGGTCTTAGTGGATGCGATCCTTTCCTCGGCTGAATTTGCGGCCCGTGATGATGCACCCGATCGCGCGGCGGGGCATGACGGTGGCTCACTGGATTTTGGCGATCGCCCCAATCAGCTTACTGATCACCGGAGCGGGGGCCTGCCTCCAAGCCACCCGAATTTTAGGAAAAGTGCCACAGCCTTGGATCAATGACCCTTATCTGTTTGGTCACAACGACGCGGCTTATCAAGCTTGGTTGCAGGCGGCCAGCTTGGCCCTGGGGTTTACCGTTCTGAGCCTGATTCCTTGGTTTGTGCTGACGGCAGTGGCGATTTTTGCCCATTGGCGCTACTGGGCCAAAACAGAATCCGGAGGGGCGGTGGGCTACCGGTTTTTGCCGATCGGGCTGTATCTGCTGAGTTGGGTGGTGTTGATTTGGGAACCGGTGGGATTGATAGATTGGTTGCTGGACTAGCTAGCGAAACCGTTGATTAACCCGAGCGGTGGGCAACTGGGGCGATCGGCAATTTCCATCCACCCCCTAAAATTAATCCTGTAGGCCATAGGGCTATGCCATTGGGCCATGCCATTGGGCCAGGGCAAACCAGCCAGTTCCTGAACAAGTAGGGCGATCGCAGGTGTGGGAATCAGTACAAACGGGTTTATATCACCTGGCACAGTGGGCCACGGCGTTGGTGGAAGCACAGTTGGCTCATCCCAGTTTGGGGAGTGCGCTGGTGACGTTTGGGGCGGGCCTGCTCACCAGCTTGACCCCCTGTATGTTGTCGATGCTGCCGATCGCGGTGGGCTATCTCGGGGGGTATGACACCTCAGGCGAGTCGGAACCTGCCGATGGGCGATCGCGCTGGGCGGCGGCGGTGCAATCCCTCTGGTTTGCCCTGGGCTTAGCCACCACCTTGGCGGTGATGGGAGTGGCGGCGGCCTGGTTTGGTCGGGTTTATGGCCAGGTGGGTTGGGGCTTGCCGTTGCTGGTGAGCGGGGTGGCGATCGTGATGGGGCTGAATCTGCTGGAGGTGTTGCCCTTTCAGTTTCCATCCCTGGGACAATTGATTCCTGTGCCGACAGGAGTTCCCCGATCGCTGCGATCCTATTTGGTGGGGCTAACGTTTGGGCTGGCGGCTTCCCCTTGCAGCACGCCTGTTTTAGCGGCACTGTTAGCATGGGTTTCGGCCACTCGCGACCCGATCGCGGGTGGGGGTCTGTTGTTGGCCTATGCGATCGGCTATGTGTCGCCGTTGGTGTTGGTGGGCACGTTTGCCGCCTCTTTGAAGAGTTTGTTGGCGCTGCGGAGCCGATCGGGCTGGATTGTGCCCACCAGTGGCGCGTTATTGGTGGGATTCGGCGTATTTTCGCTGCTCAGTCGGTTGCCGATCGGCTAGGGTGAATAGCCAACGGATTGCCAGCCAACGGATTGCCAGTCAACGGATTGCCAGCCCCATGAGACGCTAGGGAATTAGGGTCAAAAACACAGCGCTAATCATGCGCTAATCATCAGGATCGGCACACTAGGGCGAATTAAGGGAAGACCAAAGTACTGAGGTCAGGGCAAAAACCATGGATGCAAATGACGGATTGCAGCAAACTCCCCTGGATGGGGCGATCGGGCGGAGCTGGTGGCGCGCAGGGGTGCGCATCATTGCTGACCTGCGGTTAGCGATCGTCCTGTTATTGGTGATTGCGGTAGCTAGCATCACTGGCACGGTCATTGAGCAGGGCCAGGGCTTGGAGTTCTATCAAGCAAACTATCCAGAGGATCCGGCCCTGTTTGGCTTCCTGAGCTGGAAAGTGCTGCTGGCCTTGGGGCTGAACACCGTCTATCGCACCTGGTGGTACTTGGGACTGCTGGTGTTGTTTGGCACGAGCTTGGCCGCCTGCACCGCCCTGCGCCAATGGCCGGCCCTAAAAGCTGCCCAGCATTGGAGTTATTACCGGGCCCCCAGACAGTTTGAGAAATTGGCCCTCAGTGCCCGGTTGGACTTGGGGGAAGCCAGCAGCGCGATCGCCCCGGCCACTCCTCTCTTACAAGCCAAAGGTTACCGAGTTTTTGCGGAAGGCAGCAGCTTGTATGCACGCAAGGGGATTGTGGGCCGCATTGGGCCGATTATTGTCCATGCGGGGATGTTGATTGTGTTGTTGGGCGGCATTATTGGTGCGCTCACTGGTTTCATTGCCCAAGAAATGATTCCCAGCGGCCAAACGTTTCAGGTCACCAATATTATTGACGGCGGCCCTTTGGCGGCGGGTAATGTGCCCCGAGATTGGTCTGTGAAGGTCAACCGCTTCTGGATTGAATATTTACCGGACGGCAACATCGACCAGTTCTATTCAGATTTGTCGGTGTTGGATCAAGCGGGTCAAGAGCGCGATCGACAAACTATTTTTGTGAATCAACCCCTGCGCTACCGAGGGGTGACCATGTACCAAACCGACTGGGGCATCGCAGCGGTGAAGGTGCGCATCAACAACAGTCCATCAATTCAGCTACCCATGGGCAAGCTGAATCTGCCGGGCGCGGGCCGGATTTGGGGCACTTGGGTTCCCACCAAACCGGACTTGAGCGAGGGGGTTTCGCTGCTGGCGCGAGATTTGCAAGGGGCAGTGCTGATCTATGACGCGACGGGCCGCCCGATCGCCACCACGCGGGTGGGCCGATCGACCCCAATTACCCTGGGCGATCGCACCCTCACCTTGGCCGTGGATGATTTGATTGGCAGCACGGGGCTACAGATCAAGGCGGATCCCAGCATCCCGATCGTCTATTTGGGCTTTGGATTGCTGATGGTGGGCGTGGTGATGAGCTATTTTTCTCACTCACAAATTTGGCTGTTGCAAGAGGGTCGATCGCTCTATGTGGGTGGTCGCACCAATCGGGCCCAGGTGGCCTTTGAGCGGGAAATGCTGGAGGCGATCGCGCAATTGCAAGCCACTGTCCCGATCGCCTCACCCCCAACGCCCGCCGCGACGGAAACCTAAACGAGCGTCTTGAAGTTTGCCAAATTCAGTTTGCCAAATTCGCAGATTGCTATCGATGGCTAAATCCTAAGATTCGTCTCCGATCACGGAGGGATCAGGGCGATCGCGCTAGGCTCAGAGTAAAGGTTCTTGCCCCCGGCTCACCATTGCCAGAACCCTTCCACGGGGCAAGCAGGAGGAGTGATGACCGATCGGCATCTGCGTTGGCTTAGTGGTGTCGTCTTGGCAGCGGCGCTCCTCGGTGCAGTAGGTTCGCGGGCGGCGGCGGAACCCGCTGCAACCACGGCTCCCACTGACCTCAAAGAACTTTTGGAAACGGGCCTCTGTGGTGGTTGTAATTTAGCGGCGGCCAACTTGGCGGGGCAAAACCTGCAAGGCGCACACCTGATTGGGGCTGACTTGCGCCATGCCAATTTGCGGGGGGCTGATTTAACCAACGCTAACTTGGAAGGGGCCGATCTGACCGGTGCTGACCTAACGGACGCTAATTTAACCGGCACATTCTTAACCAATGCCATCCTGACCCAAGCGAGGCTCGATCGGGTAAACCTCACAGCCGCCACCCTCAATGACGTGGACGTGACCGGCGCGTCGATGCTGGACTTAACCCTCACAGGCGCGACGATTCAGGACACGGCGATCGGGGTTGGCGGCGACGAACCCATTGAACCCCATCCCTAGGGATGGCTAACCCTTGCCATGATGCGCTTGCTGAATTCCCACAGATCTTCCCGCCTTGAAACAGCCGTTAGTTTGCGCTTGGGGGCGATCGGGCTGGGCATGATTGTGGCGATCGCCGCTGCTCTGCCCGCCCAAGCCCAAGAGCGGCTCAATCGAATCCTGTCCGTTACGGGCCGAGGCAGTGAACTGGTCAGCGCCAGCACTGCCCGCGTGAGCCTGGGGGTGGAAGCCCGGGCCGCCACCGCCGAAGCGGCCCAAGCGGAAATGGCCAAGCGATCGAGCGCGGTGGTGGCGCTGCTGCGGGGTCGCAATGTCCAAAAGCTGCAAACCACGGGCGTTTATCTCAGCCCCTACTACGACAACAACAGCAAACCCGTGGGCTTTGTGGCCACCAACACGGTCAGCTTTGAAATTGCCGCCACCGAATCCGGAGCGCTCATGGATGCGGCGGTGAAAGCGGGAGCCACCCGTGTGGATGGGGTGCAGTTCACGATCGATGATGCCACCAACAACGCGGCGCGCAATCGGGCCTTGGCAGCAGCAACCCGTGATGCCCAAGCCCAGGCCGATGCGGTTTTGGCAACCTTGGGGCTAAATCGGCAGGAAGTGATGGGCATTCAGGTAGAAGGGGCGATGATGTCGATCCCCAGCCCCATGCTGCGAGGCGTGGCCGACTCCGCCGCCAGCACCCCCGTGGTGGCCGGTGAGCAGACGATCCAAGCCACGGTTACTTTGCACATTCGGTACTAGTTCGGCCCTCGCCACAGGGGGCTGAATTAACGTTTCATTCGTTTTCAGTTGCCAACGTCGAGGTTTACAGAGTTCAACGTCGGGATGGGGTGGCCTGAATTTGATCGATTTGATCAAGTTGATCAAGCTGCTGAGTATAGGCACAAACGCGATTCATCACATCCCGTAGTTGAGCTGACAAAATTTCAGCCCGATCGAGCCGATCGGCCAGGGCATTGGTTTCGAGTTGGCAAGCCAAATCTGGCATTTCCAAAACGCCAGCATTGGCCGCCGCACCTTTAATTTGGTGGGCCCGCCGATAGACTTCCTTGCAGAAGTGTTGAATGACAGATTCAGGTTATAAAAAAGGGGTAAGAAGATGTAATTCTTACCCCAAACAATCAAAAAGTAATACACCAATGTTACGCTCATTCTCTCAAATCGTCAAACCTATTCTCAAAAGCTTACCTGAGCATGATTACCCAGTGCTCAGCAGTCGGAGATTTTTTGAGATCTGGTTGACCTTCATTCTTGATCAAGGTTTGATGAGCATGAGAGACCTATTTTTCAAGCTCAATCACACCGGTATCTCAGTAGACATATCAACGTTTTCCAAGGCTTGTAAAAACCGGGATAATCACCGATTCTGCCGCATCTACACTCAGCTAATCAGAACACTGAAACAGCGTCATCATCCCGATGCCATGATGCTAATGCCCATTGATTCCACCGTTGTGACTCTCACTAGCCGACTGTTTTGGCAACAGAGTTATCATCGAGTCAAACTCTTAGCAGGCTTCAATCAGCAACAAGGGTGGTCAAGCGAATGCCTGAATCCATTTTGGTCAAGGGCATGATGCCAAATTTTCTGGCTACCTGCCGAGTATGATTCCTGAAAACGGGATTGGGATTATGGATCGGGGTTTTGCTGATTGGCATTTCATTGATGAGTTGAGTGAAATAGGGACTTATTTTGTGGTGCGAATCAAGAACAATATGAAAGTCAATCTGAATCATGACCGCTATCGAGTAGTCACCTTTTGCGATCTAGAAAGTCGATGTGAATTTCGTTTAGCAACGAATTTAGTAGACTTTTCAAATGAAGAGATTGGAGAACTGTATCGAAAGCGCTGGCAGATTGAGTTGCTATGGAAGTTCTTAAAGATGCATTTAAAATTAGATCAGCTCATTACGAAAAATCAAAATGGCGTAGCAATACAGATCTACATGGTCTTAATTGCTTATGCCATCTTGCAGTTAATAGAATTGCCGCAATTCTATAGTCAGACGCTACTAGATAAATTGCGATATTTGCAAGTTGTACTCGGTCGCTATGGCTCAATCAGTCATTGGAGCTATGATTTACTGCCAGAAACTCTTGTTGCCTAGAATATGAAGTTTTGTGTTTAGATTCAACACTTCTGACTTCCTTGATGTTTTGGCTTTCGATCGCCCGATCGAGGGCT
Organism: Limnothrix sp. CMB-01; assembly: GCF_055193175.1. NCBI lineage: Bacteria > Bacillati > Cyanobacteriota > Cyanophyceae > Pseudanabaenales > Pseudanabaenaceae > Limnothrix > Limnothrix sp. CMB-01. The sequence continues at coordinate 3,129,565 of NZ_CM143720.1, read as the reverse complement.
TCCAAATATTCCGGAATGCCCTCCACAAAAATACTGAGAATTTCACGGGCCACTTCCGGATCGCCCATGGAAATCTCCATCAACCGTTCCCGATCGATCGGCGGTGCTGACTCAGCAGCGGAATTTCCAGCGCTCAGCATTGGCTTGGGAGTCGGTTCCGTTGGGGGCAAGTCGCCTTCCGTATGCAAATTGCGACTCATGGGAATCACCCAGCGATCGAGCACCGCCGCCAAGCCCGCCAAGCTAATGGGCTTACTGATGTAGTCATTCATGCCCACCGCCAAACATTCCTCCCGGGCCCCAGCCAAAGCATTGGCCGTCATGGCAATCACCGTCACATCCCGATTGGGGCCCGCTTCCGCCCGCAACCGTTGCACGGCCTGATAGCCATCCATCACCGGCATCAAGCAATCCATCAACACCAAGTCAAACGGCTCCCGCAGCAGTCGATCGAGCGCCTGTTGGCCATTGTCAGCACAGGTCACATTCTCCCAACCCAAACTCTTGAGCTGCCGCAAGACAATTTGTTGATTCAGGGGCGTGTCTTCCACCACCAAAATCTTGCAATGTACCGGCCGCACCAGGGGATGGAGCGATCGCGCCGCCGATCGCCCATCACGCTCAGCCACCGTGGGCGACTCCAGCACCGCAGGCAAAGTTGGTGACTCGTGACGCACCGCCGCCGTCAGCGCATCCAGCAGTTGCGAAACCAAAATCGGCATCGTCAGGTAATGCTTAATCACCCCCTGACCCACCAGTTGATGGCCCAGCGATCGCGCTTCTGGCTTCAGCAACAAAATCCAGTGCAAAGTGGCCAAGGCCGGTTGCTGCTGAATTTGTCGCTGCAACGGTTCCCAAGTCAAATCCAAATCTTCCAAATTCACAAGGGCGATCGTGTAAGGGTTTTCGCTGTAGCTGGCCGTCTCGATCGCCCCAAACACCTCATCCGCCGACACACGATCCAAACGCCCACCCCAAGCCCGCACCTGAGAACCAATCAACAATTGCTGGCGGGGATCCGTATCCACTAACAGCAACCGTTCTTGGCGCAAAAAAGACCATTGCTCCACCTCATCCGTCAACGCCTGGCGCTGCAAGGGCACTGAAAACCAAAACGTACTGCCCCCGCCCACATTGGCCTCATAGCCAATTTCTCCCCCCATCAGTTCCACCAACTGCCGACAAATGGCCAGCCCCAACCCAGTGCCCCCATAGCGACGGGTTGTGGAAGCGTCCACCTGCGAAAAAGACTGAAACAGCTTGTGACGATGCTCCGGCAAGACCCCCACCCCCGAATCTCGCACCTCACAGTGAATTATCACCATCTTGTTTGATTGGGATTCCAAAGACATTTGAAAAACCACCTGTCCTTGATCCGTGAATTTAATGGCATTACCCACCAAATTAATGCAAATTTGATGCAGTCTTGTGGGGTCACCTACCACCGTCCAAGGCACATTACTATCCAGCAATGTCAAAAGCGTTAATCCTTTCGCTTGGGCTTGGGGCCGCAGGAGGTGATCGACGGTTTCAATACATTGATTTAGATCAAAGGGAATGGACTCTAGCTGTACTTCCCGAGCTTCAATTTTTGCCCAATCCAAAATGTCATTAATTAACGACAACAGGTGCTCGCCGCTGGTTTTTAAGATTCGGGCTAAGTCTTGCTGTTCAAGGTTTAGGGGCGTTTGTAGCAGCAGATCTGTCGTACCCAAAGCCGCATTCAAAGGAGTCCGAATTTCGTGACTCATGTTGGCCAGAAATTGGCTTTTGGCTCGGTTAGCAGAATCGGCTAATTCTTTTGCCAGTTGCAATTCCGTGGACTGGTGTTGAAGACGTTGCACCAATTGGGTTTGTTGAACAGCAATTCCCAGTTGTGCTCCAATTTGCACCAGAATTTTGATGTCTGATTCGCTCCAAGTGCGGGGGCGTTCATTTTGATAGGCTCCCAGGACTCCCCACAGTTCCCGTCCACAATGAATGGGTACACAAATAAAGGCTTTGGCCGCCAATCGATCGAGCAATTCCAAACAGGTGTCCGCCAAATCCGCCTGTTCCACATCGCTGGCACTGACATAACTGGCTCCCAAGTTGAAGGGGCCGCCTTGGGTCAGTTGCCAAGTTTTGTGGCACAGGGCGGGATTCAAGTGATCCACATCCTTGGTGACTCCGCTCGGACTAACCAAGGGCTGCACACCATCGGCCACGGACTCCACCAAAAATTGACCGCTCCAGTCTGGATTAAACCGATAGATCACCACTCGATGGCAGAGCAGGGCCCGCCGTAGCTCATCGGTTGTATCCAGAAAAATTTCATCCAGATCCAGGGATTGCCGCATTCGGGTGATGATTCGGGCGATCGCGGTTTCGCGCCGGGCCAAGTCCCGCAGGGCCTGTTCTGCCTGCTTTCGTTGCATCAAGGCTCCGGCTTGAGTCCCCACCGCCTCCAGCAGATGCAAAATTTTGTTATCGAGGGTCGAGGCCTGTCGTCGCAGGAACATCAAGACCGCCAAAACCTGGGAGCCGTCCAAAATGGGAACCGCAAAGGCCGATCGCAAACCGACACTAGCGGCCAGCTCTGAACGGGCAAAAATTCCCGGATAGCTCAAATCCTCCAGCCATTCGGCCTGGCGCTGGGCCCAAACTCGGCCGGGCATTCCTTCTCCCGATCGATACTGAAGCTGCAAACTGGCTTGGCGAAAGGCTTGAAAAGATGGGTCACTGGCATACCAACTGGGGCTGCACTCCAGCGCCGTCCCGTGGGCATTTGGCACCCAGGCTTCTGCACAATCCCACTTAATGGTTTGGCAAGTCAGCCGCAAAATGGCTTCGAGGGATGCATCAAAATCCGAGGCTCGCCCGATCGCCTGGGAAGCCGCCAGCAACAGCCGAATTTCAATTTCAACTTTCTGGCGCTGAACAATTTGTTTGTGTAGCAGTTCATTCTGCTCAGTCAGGCGACGATTAGCCGATCGCAATTCTTCCTGAAGGGCATACAACCGCAGTTGGCTCTCAATTCGCGACAGAATTTCTTGAACCTGAAAAGGTTTGGTAATATAGTCAACTCCACCGGCTTCAAAGGCATGAACTTTATCGGTTGGGCGATCTAAAGCGCTAATAAAAATAACAGGAATATGACGAGTTTGAGGATCATCTTTTAAATAACGACAAACCTCATATCCATCCAAATCTGGCATACAAGCATCCAGAAGGATTAAATTTGGTGCAGCCAAGCGAGCAGCACTTAATGCCAATCGACCACTAATTGCCTTTCTAACGCGATAGCCATGGGTCTCCAGCATGGAAGACAGCAGACGGAGATTGTCTGGCAAGTCATCCACAATTAAGATGTCGGCTTTGGCGGGATGCCCAGAAGAAGATAACATCGACAGCAATCCAGAGAGGAAGGAGGAAATTAGTGATCAAGCGTCAAGCAAGGATCTAGCAACTGTTATTCAAGACGGTTTATTTCATGCAAGTTGTTGGGTTCATGGCTGATGAGTGTTGTGTTATTTTTGATTGGTTTTTGATTGATTTTTGATTAACGGGGACGATCGGGATAGTCAATTGTTTGGAATTTGAGCTTATTAGCTGTTAGGTACTTTAGGCGGTCAATGACTATCAAGTCAGCGATCGCCTAAAGTCAGATTAACTCTGAACTTTTGGTGGCTTCAGTCTGTACGCCATTCAACAATCATGCAGCATGGTCATGGCTGTTAACTATCGGTAGAACACGAGTATTTTTTGATACGATCGCCCGGTTCCCTTTACGGGGATAGTACAAATCGCGGTGCGTCTTTAAGGCCGACGGGGCCGGCGGCGATCGAGGGGAACCACCGTGGCCGCACTGCTTTCGCGGGCCACCCGAATCAGCAACCCCGCTAGAAACAGACTGGCAATAATCGAGCTACCGCCATAGCTCATGAGGGGAAACGGCAGTCCTGTAGTTGGCAGCACGCCGGTTGCCACGCCAATGTTCACCAGGGCTTGGCCCACCAGCAGCAACACAGCACCGACGGCCACCAGTCGCAGGGAGCGATCGCTCGCATTGGCAGCCACTCGCAGGCCCAATGCACCATAAACAACTAACAGGGTCAACAACAGTAGGGAACCGACAAAGCCAAACTCTTCCGCAAACACTGAAAAGATAAAGTCAGTGAACTGGATGGGCAGGCTGGCTAATTTTTGTTGCGAGAGGCCAAACCCCGTCCCCCACCAGCCCCCCGACCCGATCGCCAGGAGACTTTGCACCAATTGATAGCCAATGCCTAGGGGGTCATCCCAAGGATTGAGAAAGGAGGCAATTCGCCGCTGCTGGTAAGTGCGCAGGCTGATACTAATTAGTCCTAAAACCAGCCCACCTCCCGCCGCGCTGAGCAGATAGGCATAGGGCAAGCCCGCCGTCAGCGCCAGTAGCCAAACGGTCATCCCACAAACCGCTGCGGTGCTGAGATTGGGTTGCAACAAGATCCCCAACAATACTGCACCGATGGTTCCCAGCCAAAACCAGCGATGGCGATCGGTCAACCGTTCCCACCGACCCAAAATGCGGGCACTTTGCAGCACTAAAAAGGGCTTTAGGAGTTCCGAGGGTTGAATTGGCAAGACCCCAATTTCAATCCAGCGAACGGCTCCGTTGGCCGATCGCCCAAGACCAGGAACCAGCAGCGCCCACATCAGCATTAGGGTGACTAGCAATCCCCAGTGGGCGATCGCCAGCACGTAACGCAGGGGCAGGGAAACGGCCGTTTGGAATCCCACCAAGCCCGCCGCGATCCACAGTAATTGCCGTTTGCAGTAGTACCAACCGTCTCCTTCCGTAGCTTCCGCACTGGCGTAGGAGGCAGATAGCAAAATCAGAAACCCCACAAACAGCCAAAAGAAGGTGAGCCAACGCAACCAACGGGCTTCGTCGGCCCAGCCCACGGCCGACCACCCCACGGAGGTTCGGAACTGTGTGAGCCAATCACTCCAAACAAGGGGGCGACGTTGGGCCATGGATTGCAGGCAACCTCAAGGGGCAAAGACAACCAGGAAGCAACCCCACCAGCGGAGGCCAAGTGCTGCTGACTTCAAACAATGCTGATGCAAAATACCTATTCAAAACAATATCGCGAGCCACAAGTTTCAGCTACCCGTAGGCAGGCTCACTTGTCACTCGCGATCGGCTGAGTTCGGAATTGGTGTGCCAATTCCAAAAATGACTGAGGGTTGGGTCACCGACTCGATCGATCCACCTGACCCCAAAAGGACAGAAGGAACCGATCAGGCGGTTCACAGTTTGCCAATCTACAGCAAACCCGTATTCGTGCCCGGGCGGCCCGTAGCCAGCTCGACCTTCACGATTTTGCCACCCATCTTTTGGATGCGTTGCTGTTCCTTGAACCAGTTGTCGTAGGAAACCAGCTTCGTGAAGAAGGTGTTTTGCAGCTCGCGCTGCGTCCGAATTCGCGTTTGGCTCGGCACGCAAGCCGTAATTTTAAACATCCGCATGGCGAGAAACCTTTGTGACTTCAACGACAAATCTGACCAAAATTCAGACCAAGTCCTTAAACAACGAGGTCTGAGCCGTGCTGCCCCCAAAGCTAACCAGACAACGCGATCGCGGAGCCTATGCAACTTTGAGCGTTCAGCAACTATCCCAGACCCCGTGGCTTCACTCATTTCAACCCAACAGGGGAAACCACAACCATCAACCCGGTGAGTCGAAATTCAGCCAAGCCATTTGTTGTTTAGCTCAAGCCCGAGGAGATGTAGTCGAAGTACACGCCCATTTCCTTACCAGCGTCAGAGCCCACCAAACCGGCGGTCACTTCCTTCATGGCTTGGATTGCTTGCACGGTGGTGCCGATGGGCACGCCCAAGGAGTTGTAGGTTTCCTTCAGGCCGTTGAGCACGCGCTCATCGAGGATCGAAGGATCGCCAGCCAACATAGCGTAGGTGGCATAGCGGAGGTAGTAGTCCAGGTCGCGGATGCAAGCAGCATAGCGACGGGTGGTGTACATGTTGCCGCCGGGACGGGTCACATCGGAGTACAGCAGCGACTTAGCAACAGCTTCCTTGACGATCGTGGCAGCATTAGCGCCGATCGCGTTAGCAGCGCGCACGCGCAGTTCGCCGGTAGCGAAGTAATTCTTCAGCTTATCCAGAGCGCTCGAGTCGAGGTACTTGCCCTGAACGTCGGAGGAGTTGATGACGGAGGTAATTGCGTCTTGCATGATCGTTTTTGAATAAGTCGGTTTTGCAAGGAAATGGCTTTCATTAAAGCCGAAGCAAGTCAAGCTAGCGAGGGAGAACCCAGGTCTTAGCTCAAGCCGCCAATCACGTAATCGAAGTAAGCCGAAGCTTCAGCTGCATCTTCGCCGCTCAGCAGACCAGCAGCAGCAGCCTTCATGCCACGCACACCTTCAGCCACGCCGTCGATCGGGGTACCCAGCGAGCGGTACATTTCGCGCACACCCACCAAACCGATTTCTTCGATCGGGGTCACGTCGCCAGCCACGATGCCGTAGGTCACCAGACGCAGGTAGTAGTCCAGGTCGCGCAGGCAGGTTGCGGTCATTTCTTCACCGTAAGCGTTACCGCCGGGCGAAACCACATCGGGGCGCTTTTGGAACAGTTGTTCGCCGGCTTGCTTAACGATGCGCTCACGGGCATCGGTCAGGATTTGGGCAATGCGCAGGCGTTGAGCGCCGGTGGACACGAAAGCCTTGATGCGATCCAGTTCGCCGGGGCTGAGATAGCGGGCCTCAGCGTCGGCATTCACGATTGACTTCGTGACGATACTCATTGAATAAACTCCTCCGAAAGGAAAAAAGTTTTGACTGGAGATTGGGGCTTCCACCGAGGAAACGACTAGCATCGCTGCGATTGCTCAGGCAGCGGGAGCAACGAGAAATTTTCTAAGCCAGGTCGTTTAACCCTTAGCTCGAAATCCACCAGCGACAGTCCTGAGACCGCACTCGGTGTCCTCCCCGGCAAATCAACACTTATTCTCAGGCATGAAGCCCGTTGACCCTCGCTTGGATTAACAGTTTTTAACATCCTTCCTCAGACAGCTAATCTTTGAGGGCCGTTCCGAGTCTGTGATTTCTGTCCCGATCGCTCAACTGCCGAAAAGACAAAACACCAGGCGAATCAAAATCTAGGGTCAAGATTTTGCGCCTGATGTTTTGCAGATTTCGGTTTGGATCGAGCGATCCAGCGATTGCCCAACAGCCAAGTTTTCCCAAGTCCAAATTTATTTTTGGAATTGACCAAATTGCAGTTCGTAAACCTCATCCTCACAACCGGTTTGGATTTTGAGGTTAGAACGGGGCTTGGCGGTACAAAGGAGCGCAAACCCCTTCGTGCGCAAATCCGGACTCAAGCCCATGCTGTCGCCTGGCTCGATCGTCCCTTCCACTACGCGGGCAGCACAGGTCGTGCAAACCCCCGCATTGCAAGAGCTAGGAAGCGTCAGCCCCGCCGCTGCCGCCGCCGTCAAAATGGGCGTGTCATCCGCCACTTGCAGGACGTGGGTTTGCCCTTCGTGCTGAATTTCAACCTGATAGGTCGTGCTCATGGTTCTTCTCTCAAATCCCTAGCCAATCCCTAGGAGCGCAGCGCCTCAGCACCACCGCACACTTCCAGGATTTCTTGGGTAATAGCGGCCTGCCGTGCCTTGTTGTAAGTCAAGGTCAAAGTGCCAATCAGGGTCTTGGCATTCTCGGTGGCGTTGCTCATGGCAGTCATCCGGGCAGCCAACTCGCTGGCGGCGGACTCTTGCAGGGCCCGCAGCAGTTGGTTGTTCAGGTACAACGGCAAGAGCGCATTCAGAATCTGTACCGGATCCTGCTCAAAGATGGTGTCGCGCGGCAAGGGTGCGGTGGGCAAATCGACCCGCTCACGCTCCACTTGGAATTGTCCGCCACGGGTCGTCAGCCGGAAGATCTCATCATCCGAAGCTTCCAAACCTTGCGGATCCAACGGCAGCAGGGTTTGGACTACGGGACGGGAGCTAATCAGCGATACAAATTTGGTGTAGACCAGTTCAACGCGATCGACCGTTTCCGAGAGAAACAACGACAGCAGCTCGTCTGCAATTTGCGATGCTTCCGACGCGCTAGGGATTTGCTCTAGACCGTCATAAACAGCCGCGACATCGTAGCCCCGGCGGCTGAAGTATTGGTTTGCCTTGCGACCCACCACGATCATTTTGACGTTGACCCCTTCAGCAAGCAGCTCTTTGCTGCGTTGCTCGGCCCGACGGATCACATTACCGTTGTAGCCACCACAGAGGCCCCGATCGCCTGAAACCACCAAAATACCTACGGTTTTAATGCTTCGTTGCCGCAGGAGTGGCAGATCTACGTCTTCAAATTTGAGGCGCGATTGCAAGCCGTAGAGCACTTGGGCTAAGCGATCGGCGAAGGGGCGGGTGTTGTTTACCTGCTCTTGGGCCCGGCGCACCTTTGCGGCGGCAACCAAGCGCATGGCTTCAGTAATTTTTTTAGTGTTTTTAACGGACTGAATTCGGTCGCGAATTGCCTTGAGGTTTGCCATAGCTGTGGAGTCCTTTGAGTCGCCTGAGTCGCTAGGGGGCGCGATCGCCCGGGGTAGAAGACCCTAGGCGATCGCTTGATTCGCGATGATTACTGAGCAACCAAGAAGGTTTGCTTGTACTCAGTCAACGCTTCCTTCAGCAGGGTTTCCGCCTCTTCCGTCAGTTGCTTGGTGCTGCGCACGGCTTCACCATAGCCAGCCTTGTTATTCTTCAGGTAATCCCGCAGACCCGCCACAAACTTGGTGATCAGGTTGACCGGAATTTCATCCAAATGGCCGTTAATCCCGGCGTAAATGACCGCCACTTGCTCATCCACACCGAGAGGCGCGTATTGGGGCTGCTTCAGCAGTTCCCGCAAGCGCTGACCACGGGCCAACTGATCTTGGGTCGCCTTATCCAAGTCGGAGGCGAACTGCGCAAAAGCAGCCAAGTCGTCGTATTGAGCCAGTTCCAGCTTCACCTTACCGGCTACCTTCTTCATGGCCTTGGTTTGGGCAGCCGAACCCACGCGGGATACGGAGATACCAGCGTTCACGGCCGGGCGCAGACCCGAGTTGAACAGGTCAGCGGACAAGAAGATCTGACCGTCGGTAATCGAAATCACGTTGGTCGGGATGTAGGCCGACACGTCACCGGCTTGGGTTTCGATGATCGGCAGAGCCGTCATGCTCCCACCACCCAACTCATCGCTCAGTTTGGCGGCGCGCTCCAGCAAGCGGCTGTGGAGATAGAACACGTCGCCGGGGTAAGCTTCCCGACCGGGCGGACGACGCAGCAGCAAGGACATTTGGCGATAGGCCTGGGCTTGCTTGGACAAGTCATCGTAAACCACCAGGGTGGCCTTGCCCTTGTACATGAAGTACTCGGCAATGGCAGCGCCGGTGTAGGGAGCCAGGTATTGCAAGGTGGCGGGGTCGTTGGCGTTGGCGGCCACCACGATGGTGTAGTCCAGCGCGCCCGATTCCTTCAGCACGTCGATCACCTGGGCCACGGAGGAGGCCTTTTGCCCGATCGCCACGTAGATGCAAATCACATCTTCGGACTTTTGGTTGATGATCGTGTCGATCGCGATCGAGGTCTTACCCGTTTGGCGGTCACCGATGATCAGCTCCCGTTGGCCACGCCCGACCGGAATCATCGAGTCAATTGCCGTAATCCCCGTTTGCATCGGTTCGCACACGGACTTCCGGGCGATAATCCCAGGGGCCATCGATTCGATCAGACGGGTTTCCGAGGAGGCAATGTCGCCCTTGCCATCGATCGGGCGAGCCAACGCATCCACAACCCGGCCCACAACCGCATCACCCACCGGAATCGCCGCGATCTTACCGGTGGCACGAACGGTACTGCCTTCTTGGATGTTGAGGCCGTCACCCATCAACACAGCACCCACATCGTTCTCTTCGAGGTTCAGTGCGATACCCACAGTACCGTCCTCGAACTCCAGCAGCTCACCAGCCATGGCATTTTGCAGGCCATAGATACGAGCGATCCCGTCACCCACTTGCAGCACGGTGCCCACGTCGGCCACCTTGACATCCTTGTCGTACTGCTCAATCTGCTGCTGAATAATGCTGCTGATTTCGTCCGGTCTGATTGCAATCACGGTCTGCGACTCCTAGTTTTCAACGTTGTTTCCAGCGTTTGGGGTGCTTATCTTGGTTGCGGCCCTCGGGATTTGCTCACAAACAGAGCTAGATCGCGCCCAAAGTCAGCGCCATGCGTCGCAATTGACCACGCAGGCTGGCATCGACCACTTGCGAGCCGACTTTGATAATCACGCCGCCGATCAAATCGGTATCGACCTTCGTCACCAGTTCCACGCTGGCGGCCCCGGTGAGCTGTTTCACCCGCTCAATGGCGCTTTGGCGTTGCTCTTCCGTCAGTTCCACCGCAGAAGTCACTTCCGCCAAGGCCGTATTTGTAAACTGGCGCAGCAGGTCTTGATATTTCTGGGCGATCGAATCCAGCAGCGCAATCCGCTTGCGATCGACCAAGAGTTTCAAAAAGTTCGCCGTCAACGGGTGCAGAGTTTCACCCGCCAGGCGATCGAGTACAGACTTCTTATCGTCCGCCTTGACAAACGGGTTAGCCAAGAGAGCGCCCAGCTCATCCGAGGCTGCTAGCAAACCTCGTAGGTAGGTCACATCCTCGCCAAAACGCTCCACCAAGCTTTCCTTTTGAGCCAAGGTCATCAAAGCTTGCGCGTAAGGCTCGGCGATGCTGGCGATCATTGAACTGCTTTGCATCGTTAGTTCCCTCCCCCTTGAATCAGGGCCAAGCTCCGATCAACCAAATCCCGCTGTTGATCCGAATTCAAGCGCGAGCGCAATTGGTCGTTGACCTGCTCCAGCGCTGCGGCCACAGCCCGCTGCCGCAATTGCGTAATCACACGCTCTTGCTCAGCCGCCAAGTCACTGGAAGCAGCCTCGCGCATCCGTTGCACATCCTGAGTGGACTTCGCCAAAATGGCTTCCTTCGTCCGCTCAGCCGCAACCTTTGCCTCAGCAGTGATTCGCTCTGCTTCCGCCTGGGCTTGAGCCAGTTTGCGCTGTTGCTCTTCCAAGGCCTTAACAGCTTCCGCTTGCGCCTTTTCTGCTTCGGTGATTGCCTCTTCGATCGCGGCTCTCCGGGTTCCCAGCAGGTTACCCAAGAAGCCACGACCAAAGTAGACCAGAACCCCCAACACGATCGCCAGGTTGATCACATTGGTTTCCAGGATGTCGGTGTTAATCCCGAACGATCCATGGGCCAACAGATGAGGGGCGATCGAACCCAAAAACATGTTCGTCATCACAACCTCATCCCAACTCAAAACCCAACAACTTCCGCACAATCTGACGGCTCAGCACCGCCACTTGACCGTCCAGGGCAGCCAAAGCCGTCTGCCGTTGACTGTCAATCTCCTGTTGAGCCGCTTCCCGCTCCGATTGGGCCTGTCGTTGTGCGTCTGCCACCGTCTGAGCCGCCAGTTTTTGCGCCTCCGCTTGGGCATCCGCTACGATGGACTGAGACTTGCGGCGGGCCTCCGCCAAAGCCTTTTCATATTCCGCCGTCAACGACTTCACCTTCTCCAGGCGCTCTTGTGCGTCCAGTTGCTTGCCACGGATGTAGTCGGCCCGTTGGTCAATGGCTTGTCCCAGGGGCTTGTACAAAACCGCATTCAAAATCAAAGCCAAAATTAGAAACTGCGCTGCCATCAGGGGCAGGGTGGCATCAAGGTCAAACAGACCCCCTTCTGCCTCCGCTGCCAACAGCGTTGGTACGAGTGCGTATAGCATTTCGCTTACTCCCAGCAGATGGTTGACAGCCCCTTTTCGCGAGTTGGGGCAGCAAAAGGCTTTCGCATCAAGCAAGCACCTTTCGCCGCCTCAGGTAAAACTCGTTCGCAAAAGCCGAAAACCAAATTTACGAAGCGAAGGGGTTAGCGAACAGCAGCACCAGTGCCACCACCAGACCGTAAATCGTCAGAGCTTCCATGAACGCCAAGCTCAACAGCAAGGTGCCACGGATTTTGCCTTCTGCTTCCGGTTGACGAGCAATCCCTTCCACAGCTTGACCAGCCGCATTACCTTGACCGATACCGGGGCCAATTGCACCCAAACCCACAGCCAGAGCAGCAGCCAGAACCGAAGCAGCAGCAATCGTAGGATTCATTGTCGTAGTCCGTCCTTGAATTGTTGTTGAGAGTCTTGTAATTAGAAGGGAAACAATCCCCAATTGATGCTTTCACGACTCCGTTTCACAACCCCTAAAAATGGGGTCGTTAGTCGTGATGCTCGCCGTGGTGATCTTCCATTGCTTCACCAATGTAGGATGCCGCCAGAGTTGCAAAAATCAGGGCTTGAATTGCACTCGTGAACAGCCCCAAAACCATCAGCGGAATGGGCACGAACAAGGGAACCAGGAAGACCAGTACAGCCACCACAAGTTCATCCGCTAGGATATTACCAAACAAACGGAAGCTTAACGACAGCGGCTTGGTAAAGTCTTCAATGATTTTGAAGGGAACCATGATCGGGGTCGGCTGCGCGTAATCGGCGAAGTAACCCAACCCTTTTCGGCTCAATCCTGCATAGAAATAGGCGACCGATGTGGTCAGTGCCAGGGCAACCGTTGTGTTGATGTCGTTGGTAGGAGCAGCCAATTCACCAGACGGTAACTCAACGAGTTTCCAAGGAATGAGTGCACCACCCCAATTCGACACAAAAATGAATAGGAACAAGGTGCCAACAAAGGGAACCCATGCTCGATATTCTTTTTCGCCCACTTGGGTTTTGGTAAGGTCGCGGATAAACTCCAAGGCATATTCCATGAAGTTTTGCAATCCCGACGGTACTCGCTGAATGTTACGAGTTGCCAAGATGCAAGTAACGATCAGTAGCCCTAGGACAATCCAAGAGGCAAGGAAAACTTGCCCATGTACCTTGAAGTTGCCAATGTGCCAATAGAAGTGTTGACCAACTTCCAGTTCTGCTAGCGGAGAGAACGGAATGTTTGAAAAAAGATCGAACATAGCAACGCTGTTTTGCATAGGCATTTGACGAGATTGCTCTCGCAATTAGCCTAAGGGTTGGGCTTTGCGATCGCGCGCAACGTGTGGAAAATTAGAGCAGCCTTATAGGTCAGAAAACCAAGGATGATTGGCAACAGTTCAAGTTGCTGAACTCGAGCACCAATGAGAAAAATGGCTACAAAAAGTGCTAGCCGAGTTTTACTCAATTGCTGTTTGCCATTACCCAGGGTAGCGACATCTTTGGCCAGCATTCGCAGGTATACAATGCCCACCAGCGCTCCCAGCAAATAGCTCAGGGCAGTGTTGAGACTGTAGGTGGCCCAAACAGACAGAAAAATCACCAGGGATACAACCAAGGAGCCGATTAATAGCTCCCGTTGGAGTTTGTAGTATTCCTCCATGGCTGCGCCGTTTTCGGAAGTGCCCTCGATCGCTTCGGGAGAAACTTCCGGCATGGCGGTGACTGGTTCGACCGTTGGAGAGTCCATCGGTTGCAAACTCCTGGCTGTTGAATGCTGGCCCGGCGGCCCTAAGCCAGGTGCGATTGTACCACGCAGGTGTTGCGCGTTTTTCACGGGAAATGGGCGAGGTTGCTGGGGGGAGCTATTTTGACTGCGCCCGGATTTAGCGGGTGGTTGGCTAGGGATTGAATTAGCGTTGGGGAGTCAGCAACAACAGGCGCTGATCAAGCAACGATCGCACGTTTTCGAGGGTGAAGCCCGGCTGCTGGCTCAGGAGTTGGGCGATCGACTGGGGTTGGTCAGCGGTTTCGTTGGCGGCCACGGCACTGAGAAACTGGAACGTAGCATCGTCCAAGCTGACAATCCGATAGTCCTGATTAAATAGACAACGGCTGGGCCAGCCATCCATACAGGGATTCAGGCTCGGCAGGGCTGCGGCCAGGGCGCTGGAGTCTTCCCAGGTGAGGCGATTGACCGGCGGGCAACCTAACCAAAACTCGTAGTGGGTAGCTCCTTCGGGATCCAGCGATTCCACCAGGCGATAGCGCTGTCGATCGCTCAAGCCCTCGGCTCGCGCCATCAGCTCTGGATTGCTGCCCAAGAGGCGATCGAGCTGCCAGTAATCAGGATTGGAAAAGCCCAGGAACTCCAGACCCGAAGCCTCAATTAATTCAAAGAGGGTGTCGATGTTGTAGTCCACTTCCTGGGGATGGACATACATGTCTGCAAAACACTCATCCCGCTGGTTTTCCATCGACCAGCGCTCCTGTTCCCGCCGCACCAACCGATTGGTTTCGGGCAAGGCCGCAAATAGCGATCGTCCAATCTGAACACCATCACGATAGGGATTGGAATCTGCCGGGCCCGTAGGGCTTTCACGGAGCAGGCGGATCGCTCGCTGCATCAACTGGATTTCCCAACGACCCAGTTCCCCATAAACGAAAATGTGCATGAGGCCACCGGGAGCTAGCTTGGCGGCCAGGGATTGAATGCCTCGCACCGGATCGGGCAGGTGGTGCAACACGCCAACGCAGTTGATCCAATCAAATTTGCCGGAAATTTCCTGGGCATCGTAAAGGCTGAGGTGACGGAATTCTACGCGATCGCCTCCGCGAACCCGATCGCCCGTCCGCCGACACCGTTCCCGAGCCACGCCCAACGCCTCTGAACTCAGGTCGATCGCCGTGATCTTGGCTTCCGGGTTCAGATGCATTAAATATTCAGTGCCCACACCCGTGCCGCAACCCGCATCCAAAATTCGAATATCAGTGCGTTCCGCCTTTCTGCCCGTGCAAAACTGATGCGCCGCTTGCCAGTTCCAGCGCCAGTTATAGCCCGGCGGGGGTTCATCCAACAGGGGTTCTGGCGGAAACGGATAGGTATCGTAGAGCTTTTGGACGGCGGCGAGGGTTTGGGCGGTGCGCTGTGCTTCCATCGGAATTGAATAGGGGGTTGATTGGGTTGATTGTTTATATAGGAATTGCTGAAAAGAGGCTGAAACGAGGACTCGCAAGGGTGATCACCGCGATCGAGTCTATCGCACCCCCTGCCCTTCCAATGCCTGCGATCGCCCGCCTGAGAAGCATACACACTTCTTAACAAAGGCCGCCCCACGCACAGAATCGTTTTAGTCTAATGGGTGGATTCACAACCATATTGAGTTGAGATCGTCCCTTCCATGTTCGCCGACAGCCGTTGAGGGTTGCCAGCGTCGAGCCAACCTGAGGCTAAGGGCTAAAGGTTCTGTCCAATGTCACAGAACCCGGTACGGTCGTTCACCTGACTTAGAAAAGGACCATTAGAATCTCATGAGCGTTAAAGCAAGTGGTGGAAGCTCGGTTGCCCGTCCGCAGCTCTACAGCACTGTTCCCGTATCTAAAATTTCCCAAGCAGAACAACAAGATCGCTACCTAGCCCCAGCGGAACTCAGCGAACTTAAAACTTTCTTTAGCTCCGGTGCTCAACGACTGGCCATTGCTCAAGTCCTGACGGTTAACGCCGAAATCATCGTCTCGCGAGCAGCCAACAAGATCTTTACCGGTGGTTCGCCCCTGGCTTTCTTGGAAAAGCCGCCAACGGATGAACCGGTAATGGCCACCACCACCAACCCCGTAGCCAAGACGGTGCAGGAAGGCATGACCTTCGGCACCGTTACCTACGTGGAAGCCAAGAGCAGCGGCGGTGGCCTGTTCAGTGGTCTGCGCGACTTTTTCTTGACCCCCTCCGCGCCCATTCCCGCTGGCTTCCGGCCCATTAGCGTTGCCCGCTATGGCCCCCGGAACATGCAAAAGTCCTTGCGGGACATGAGCTGGTTTCTGCGCTATGTGACCTACGCGATCGTGGCCGGTGACCCGACGATCATCGCCGTCAACACCCGTGGTCTGCGCGAAATCATCGAAAACGCCTGTTCCACGGCCGCCACGATCGTGGCGATCGAGGGCATGAAGCAAGCGGCCCTCACCTACTTCCGCGATGATGCCAACGCCACGGAAATCGTCAAGCAATACTTTGATGTATTGCTAACGGAGTTCAAGGCCCCCACACCGTCCAACAAGGTGCGTCAGCGACCTTCGGCAGATCAACAGGGTCTGGCCCTGCCGCAAATCTACGCCAACGCCGCTGAAAAGCGCGTGAAGTACGCGATGAAGCCCGGCCTGTCGGCCACCGAAAAGAACGATGCGGTGAAAGCGGCCTATCGCCAAGTGTTTGAGCGCGACATCACCCGCGCTTACTCCTTGGGAATTTCTGACCTGGAATCCAAGGTCAAAAACGGCGAAATTTCCATGAAGGAATTCATCCGCCGTTTGGCTAAGTCGCCCCTGTACCGCAAGCAGTTCTTTGAGCCGTTCATCAACAGCCGTGCTCTAGAACTCGCTTTCCGTCACATTCTGGGTCGTGGCCCTTCGTCCCGCGAAGAAGTGCAAAAGTACTTCTCGATCGTCTCGAGTAGCGGCTTGGCGGCCCTGGTCGATGCCCTGGTCGATTCGCAAGAATACGCGGATTACTTTGGCGAAGAAACCGTGCCTTACCTGCGTGGTCTGGGTCAAGAAGCCCAAGAGTGCCGCAACTGGGGCCCGCAGATCGACCTGTTCAACTACAGCGCCCCCTTCCGCAAGGTTCCCCAATTCATCACCACCTTTGGGGACTATGTGCAACCCCTGCGCGATCAGCATCCCTACGGGGTTGGTAATGATCCGCTGGAAATTCAGTTTGGGGCAATCTTCCCGAAAGAAACCCGCAATCCCAAGAACCGGCCTGCGCCCTTTGGCAAGGATACCCGCCGGATTCTAATCAAGCGTGGTGCCGGGATTGAGAACCAACTGAGCAACCCGGGTGCAGTGGGCAAGGCTCCTGGCTCGATGGGGCCCAAGGTGTTCAAGCTGGATCAGTTGCCCGGGATTGGCAAGTCAGTGAAGACCGCCAGCATTCGCTTCTCGGAAAGCACCACCCAAGCCGTCATCCGCGCTGCCTACCTGCAAGTGTTTGGCCGCGATGTGTATGAAGGCCAGCGCCTGACGGTGGCGGAAATCAAGCTGGAAAACGGCAACATCACGGTCAAGGAATTCATTCGTCAGTTGGCCAAGTCGGATTTGTTCCGCAAGACCTACTGGAGTTCGTTGTACGTGATGAAGGCGGTGGAGTATATTCACCGTCGCCTGTTGGGTCGCCCCACCTACGGTCGCAATGAAACCAACAAGTACTTCGACATTTGTGCCAAGCAAGGGTTCTATGCCTTGATTGATGCAATTCTCGATACGGCGGAATATGCGGAAGCCTTTGGGGAAGACACGGTTCCCTACGAGCGCTATCTGACGGCGGGTGGCCAAGCCCTGCGCACGACTCGTCCGGGTAACTTGGGCTTCAAGGGCGTGCTGACCAAGCCGGAACCGGAAGCACCGCGCTTTGTGGAGCTGGGACAACCGCTCTCGATCCGCACGGAAGGGGATGCGAGCAACCGCGCTGGCCAAGGGGTGAGCCGTCGTCGCGAGCAAACCAAGACCTTCAAGCTGACGACCACGACCGACAAGGTGGCCCTGAAAACGGCGATCGCGGCGGCCTATCGTCAGGTCTTTGAGCGTGACTTGGATCCTTACATCGTGCGGGCTGAGTTCACGGCACTGGAAAGCAAGCTGGGCAATGGCGAAATCACGATGAAGGAATTCATCGAGTCATTGGGCGGCTCTCGCTTGTACACCAAGGAATTCTATGCCCCCTATCCGAACACGAAGGTGATCGAATTGGGTCTGAAGCATTTCTTGGGTCGGGCACCGCTGAACCAGGTGGAAATCCGCAAGTACAACCAAATTCTGGCGACGGAAGGTCTGAAGGGTTTTGTGTCGGCCATGCTGAACACGCCGGAATATGCGGAGTGCTTCGGTGAGGATACGGTTCCCTATCGCCGGTTCCCGACGCTGCCAGCGGCCAACTTCCCGAACACCAACCGGTTGTATGACCAACTGACCAAACAGAACAGCGATGTGGTGGTTCCGAGCTTTGTGCCGGCAACGCCCCTGAGCCGTGCCTAAAGCGCGGATTCTGTGGGTCTTTTCTGACAGGTGATTCTGTTGAATTTGAGGTTGTGAATGCTCCTACATTCGATCGCTCGCTGAGGCTGGGCGATCGGGTGTAGGCTTCTCAATTTCAAGCCTGATTGGATGGTTGCCGATCGACTCAGATCAATTAAACATACCTTTTAAGCCAGTTTTTCAAGACTGCTGAAAACAAGGGGCCTTCGCTCCTTGTTTTTGCGTTTTTGGCGCTGTTGATGATCGCTATGGTAATGACCGTTCATAGGACTGATAAGCGTAGCTCGCCTAGAGTCCGTTCTTTGTGATACCGATTACCATCCTATTCAAGATAAAATTACTACCGACTTCATAACTTAAACAACCCGTCATTCAAAAGATTTGAAGCCAGGGTGCATCAATGGCTATTTCATTTAGCGGTTCCTATAGTCAGAACTTCGACGCTCTCAATTCGAGTGGTTCTAACAGTGATCTAGCTTGGACTAATAACACTACGCTGCCCGGCTGGTATTTGTTTCGCCAGCCCGCTCCTGGCCAAGCTTTAACAATTTATCGATCGAGTCAAGGCAGCGACAACACAGGCAATTTCTATAGCTTTGGCATCAATAAAGAGAGCGATCGAGCCTTAGGCGGCATCGGCTCAGGCGGGGATTATTTCGATAATCCTGATAGTGGAAACATTGCCGGATGGATCGCGTTTGCGGCCAAAAACGCCACTGGCACGACGATTAATCATCTCACAATTTCCTTTGCGGGTGAACAGTGGCGAAATGGGGGAAACGCCACTGCGCAAACCATGGTGTTGGAATATGGCTTTGGTAGCAGTTTCACAACCGTTCCAACCTGGACAGCGCCGGGCAGTGGATTCAATTGGACTTCGCCTGTCGCAACTACGACGGTTGGCATAGTTGACGGGAATGTTGCGGGGCGGGTTGCGGGCGTTGGAGGCGCACTGTCCGGCTTGAGCTGGGCCCACAATGACACCCTCTGGCTTCGTTGGGTAGAGCGAAATGATACGGGGCATGATCATGGTTTAGCGATCGATGACTTCTCCCTCACCGGCACACCCAACCCCACCGTCAATCTCTCGGTCAGCCACAACAAAGGAACCGAAACCGATCGAACCGTCATCACCGTTACGGCCACCGCTTCCCGGGCCGTTGTCAGTGACCAAACCATTGAATTCCAAGTCAGCGGGGCAAACATCACCCCGGAAGACTATCAGCTCAGCCAACCCCAAATCAGCATCACCAACGGCAACACAACCGGCTCCATCACCTTCACAGTGATGGATGACGCGATGGTGGAAGGAACCGAAACCGCCACCATTACCCTGAAAGCAACGACCAGTGGCTTGACCCCCGGCAGCAGCCTGGTACAAACGATCGAGATCGAAGATAACGACGGGGCCATCAGCTCCCCCAGTCCCCTGAGTCCGGTCGGTGGCTTGGCTCCGGCTCCTGTTGCTCCAGTTTTTGTGGCTCCGGCCCCGATCGCCCCCAGCCCAGAACTTCTCCCCAGCAGCCCGATCGCCCCACCGCCGCCCCTGCCGCCTCGACTGATCGTGACTCTCGATCGGGGCGGGCCCATCATTCTCGACGACACCACCGCCCCCATACAACTCACCCAACCCTCAGCAACCACAGACAGCGCAGCCCGGCCCCAACAGGTGATCAGCATCACCAATATTGGCTCAGAACCCCTGAAGCTCTTGGATTTACAACTCCCCAAGGGCTTTTCCATTTTGGAAACCCTGCCGCCCGTTGTTCTGCCCAGCACCACCCTCCCAGTAACTTTGGCGCTCACGGAGCAACCAGGAACCTATGACGGGCGCGTTGTTCTGCTCACCAACGGCGAACCAGCAATCTATGATTTCCCGGTTGCTGGACAGGTTCCCCCCAGCCTCAGTTCTTTCCCGATCGGGGACAGCGGTTATGGGTGTCAACCGCCCTTGCTGATGCCCGATCGCACCCAAACCGGTTCCGATCGCGCAGATATCCTGTGGGGTAATGCCGAAAGCAACCAACTCTTGGGGCTAGGTGACTCTGACTGGCTATGGGGTGGCGCAGAAACCGATTGGCTGGCCGGCGGTGATGGAAACGATACGCTCTTTGGCAACCAACAGGCGGATACCCTCTGCGGCGGAATTGGTAACGATCTGCTCTTTGGCGGTCGGGGAGCGGATCTCCTGTTTGGCAGTGATGGCGATGACCTGCTCAGTGGCGATCGGGGCGAAGACACCCTAATCGGCGGCGCGGGGAGCGATCGCTTTGTGATTGGTGAAGGCACTGAGACGATTCTCGATTTTGAAGTCGGCATCGATCGGCTCGTTTTGCCCTTGGGTGTGGGTTTCGACTCTTTGAACCTGACGGTGAGCAATGGCTTTTTGAACCTCAGCAATGGCACAACACTGCTCGCCAAGATCGCCAACCTCGCGCCCAACCAACTGACCGCAGCAGATCTCGCTCCGGCTTAGGTTCGTTTTGAATCATCACAAGCGGACAATTTGAAATCATCTTCTCCGTAGAATTCCTGAAACCTACGGAGAAGACCTCTGATTGTTGAACAACCGAAACCAGGTGAAGATCAAATCCCAATCCTAGACAGGCACTTCGTCTGAGCTGGCTTTGTACAATCTTGCTTATCATCCATCCCCCAACAATCAAACTTTAATTGAATGATTTCATTTAAGTACCCTTTTGAGATCAACCCAATATCTACTTTATAAAACTAAATCTATTTATCTAGAAATCAAGCTTTTTTTCGACCAAATTGAGCTTTTCTTTAAACTTAACATCTAACCAATTAGAACTTGATCTTGTTTTTTGCCTGAAAATCGACTTTCTTCGAACTTTTTCAAGTTTTTTGATCCGTAAATCGATGCAAGTTGATTGTATATAAAAGAACTTTCTTAGACAACCCATCAAGCTTGAGATCTAGTCTTGACTCTTCCTAGGAGTTAATTTATACAAGACTGGGAAGGAATTATCTCTCTCGCTTGCTGGATATCTCGGCACTCTTGGTCAGAATTGTCACTAATACGATCTGTTCTGATGAAACTTGGGGTGATCTACGTTGACTGATGCCAAAGATTTAGTGATCTGCCTGGCTGATCACAACATCACCCAGTTTTTGCCAAACGTAGTCCAAATCATTTTCCAGCACTAAACAACTACAGACCATTTCTCTGGCATGTCACCAAATATTGTCAACGGCCCTAGCAATTCTCCTGATGCAATTGGGCCAACAAGTAACAGCGACGACTTTACCAATAAATCTTTCCAAGTTAGTGCAACTCTATCGCCGGGAAGCACCATCAACCCAGGAGCAGTTTCCTTCACTAACACGGTTAAGAATACAGGTACTTCTGCAGCCTATATTTCTTTACGACCTTCTGCACCAGCCAACTTGACTGACTTGCCCAGCAGTACGATCGTAACCATTTCCTATGGCTCTGCATCTGCTATCTACACATACAATGGCACAGTTTTTAACTATACAAGCGGCAGCGGCATTGTAAACGGTAACCCAGTAGGTTCATTTAACCCCGTTCAAATTGGGCCATTAGCCGTCAACGCAACTGCTGACTATACAGTCAGTATTGATCTGCCCGCCGATACACCTCTTTCAACGGATACCAACATTGAGCGGGGTTTTCCTGTGCCCATCACGGCATTCATTGATGCCAATGGTAACGGCGAAGCAGACGATTCGGTAAAAACGATACGATTAACCGTCTCTATACTGGATTTCTTCAGCAGCTAAAACAATCGCGGATCTTGCAGGGAACTGGGCCAACTGTTCAAGGAACTGATGGAACTCTCTCGACATCCCCCAAGCAACCTGCACCAGGCAATATCATTGAGTACGTTGTGCAGTACAAAAACATTTCTGACAGCCAAGTCGGAAGCGGGAATGTGATTTTGACTGCCAGTAATGTAGTCATTACTGAAGATGGGATTCAAAATAATTGGGCAAAAGATAACGATGGCGATGCTGTAATTGATACTAAGCATGTGCTTGGTTCGGTACAGACAACAAGCGGAACAATTCAATATTTTAGTGGCAGTCTTGCTAATAATCTTTTGGGTGGTGAACAAAGTGGCAATACGGCCACTGGCGATGTCACTAAGTATGCAAACACTTTAACTGGAACGGTCTCGCCAGGAAGTTCGGGAACATTTACGTTCCAGCGGCAAGTTAATCAGACAACAGTTGGTCAGGGGATTAATAACATTGCCAGTGCAACTTATGAAGATGTAAACAATCCCAGTGTACCGATCAAGAACACTTCTAACCAAGTAAGTGCAACCATTAGTTCTGTTGTACCTACAGTCAATCTCTCCGTCAGCCCCGCCTCTGGTTCTGAAGCCGCCGCCACCGCCATCACCGTCACCGCCACCGCCAGTGCGGCGGTCAGTGGCGCACAGACCGTCACCCTCGGCGTGACCGGTACAGGCATCACCACCGGGGACTACAACCTCAGCAACACCACAATCACCATCCCCAACGGGGCAACCACTGGCTCCGTCACCTTCACCGTCTTCGATGATGCCTTGGTCGAGGGCACTGAAACCGCCACCCTCACCATTTCTGGCCCCAGCAGCGGCATTCAGCTTGGTTCTACCACCACCGCGAACGTCACCATCACCGACAACGACGCGCCACCCGCAACTCCCACTCCTGCGCCGGGGCCCGCTCCTACCCCCGCTCCTGCGCCCGCGCCCAGCAGCCCGATCGTGGCGGCTCCCCCGGCTCCGGCTTACTTCTCCATCAACCTCGGCAACAACGGCCCCACCCTGCTCAACGCCACGGATGTTCCCATCCGCTTCGGGGCCAACCAAGATAGCAGCAGCACTCTCCAAACCCTGACGATCACCAGCCTCAGCCCCAATTCCCTCAAAATTCTGGGTCTCGAACTGCCCAACGGCTTCAGCTTGGTTGACCCCCTGCCGGAAGTGGTGCTGCCGGGTCAGGCGGTTCCCATCACCCTCAAGCTCAGTGGCAAAGCAGGCGACTACTCAGGACAGTTTGTTCTCAAAACCAACGGCGACCCCCAATCCTATCGCCTCCCGCTCGTTGGCAAACTGCTCGTCGATTCCACGCCGCTTTCGGATCGGACACTGCCCGTTTGTCCTTGCGATACGTTGACGGATCCCACCATTCCCCAGTCCATCTCTCCCAAAACTGGCTCTGAGGGCAATGATTCCTTGGCCGGAACTCCCAACAGTGACCATCTCTTGGGGCTGGCGGGCAATGACTTGATCAGCGGCCGACAGGGCACGGATTATCTCTTTGGTGGCGAAGGGGATGATTTCCTGTTTGGCGGTCGGGACTCCGA
Organism: Limnothrix sp. CMB-01; assembly: GCF_055193175.1. NCBI lineage: Bacteria > Bacillati > Cyanobacteriota > Cyanophyceae > Pseudanabaenales > Pseudanabaenaceae > Limnothrix > Limnothrix sp. CMB-01. The sequence continues at coordinate 3,106,176 of NZ_CM143720.1, read as the reverse complement.
TTGGCTCAATGGCGAGGCGGGTAATGATTTCCTTTCGGGCGACCTGGGCGCAGATACAGTGTTGGGCGGTGCGGGTAATGACGTGCTCTTTGGCGATCGCAGTACGCCCGGGGAAACGGCAGAGTCAGGCGCGGATCTGCTCTGTGGCGGTGACGGGAACGACACGCTCTTTGGCAACCAACAGGCGGATACCCTCTGCGGTGGAACTGGTAACGATCTGCTCTTTGGCGGTCGGGGAGCGGATCTCCTGTTTGGCAGCGATGGCGATGATCTGCTCAGCGGCGATCGGGGCGAAGACACCCTGATCGGCGGCGCGGGGAGCGATCGCTTTGTGATTGGTGAAGGCACTGAGACGATTCTCGATTTTGAAGATGGAATCGATCGGCTCGTTTTGCCTACCGGACTCAGTTTTGAATCCCTCAGCCTGACCGTGAGCGATGGCTTTTTGAACCTCAGCAATGGCACAACACTGCTCGCCAAGATCGCCAACCTCGCACCCAACCAACTGACCGCAGGAGACTTCACTCCGGCTTTGGTCTAGGTTTGCTTGGTGATTGGGCGTTCCGTGGTTGGCTGATTTCTATAGACTTGCCCGATCGAGAATGGTTGCCAAGGCCTGAGGATCGATTTCCAAGTCATCTCGATAGGCTTGGGCCTGGGCCATCCAATCCCCGATCGGCAAAGGTGGCAACGTTTCGCGCCCCAACAGGGCCCAATAGTTCAAATGGCTACAGTTGGCCACTAACCAAAAGAAATTCGCCACATAACGCGGTGGAAATAGCTCAATCACCGTTGTGCCCGGTTCGGCGTAGGCCAAATTGGTCAAACCTGCGCCATGGGGAGCCACAATGGCACGGGCCCGCTGGAACAGGGCGGCTTGGTGACCCAGACTGAGACCATCAAGATCCACCGCCTGAAACCCCCGCTGGGTCAACAGAGGTAAAATTTCTGCTTCGTTTAAAAACCGGCGATGCTGCACATTGTTACGCCTGGTGATGTAGAGCCGATCGGGACAGTGGGCCGGGTCGATCGCCGTGGCCAGCGGTAAAAATTCCCGTCGCAAAAAGTCGCGGGTCTGGGGAGTGAAGGTGTTGTCGGAAATGGGAGTACAGCGGCCCAAGGGCGGCAAGGCCAAGAGCCGATCGGCTTGCAGGTGGGGATGACGATCGCTCGAAACGACACGATCGGGGTTAATGCCCAAGCGCTCCAGAGTGGCGAATTGAAAGGGATAGTCGAGGCGATCAAACACCCACCAATCGATCGCCGATCGCTCAAACCCCGCCTCCGCCAACCAAGCCAACCGGGGCAAACAGTCCACCATCCAATGCCAATAGTTAGGCCGAAACCGCACAGACAAAAAGGCCGCCGTGCCCGACAGTTTCCGAACAGGCGGTGGCTGGCTCACCGCCTGCAAAGGCGCAATCCCCGAGGATAGTTCCTGAATGACTTGATGGTCGGCCGTGGTGATGCAGATCCCCAACTGGGAAATTTGGGCCCGCCCTTGGGGAATAGCCAACACTCCGGGGCGAGGCCAGGGCGGCAGTTGGGGGGCCGTGTCTGGAGCCAAGTGCGGATGCACAGGCCCCAACATCCGGGCAGCTTTGAGGGGTGGGTAGGGGTCGATCGGCTCCAGCCAGCGGGTTTGCTCTGCGGGTAAATCGGCGGCGGAACACAAATGCAAGGGATAGTCCAACCGCGCAAATTCCTGGACGATCGCGGGGGGCAGTTGCCAGCGCTCACAGTCGGCCGCTTCCCGATCGCGCCCCAATTCCCGCAGCAGCCGCGCCACCCGAAAACAGCAGGTGGCCCCGTTGCCATTGGCTTGGAGCGATCGCAAGTAGGCCCGAATCGCCATCGGGCGATCGCCCAGCCCTTCCGCCACTTGGGCCCCTTGCAGCCACAACCGCCAGTTAGCAGGAGCCAACTCCGCCGCCCGCCACAGGGCCGTGGCTGCCGCCGGCCACCGTTGCAGTTGGGCCAGCACTTGGGCGAACTGCACGTATAAATCCGAGTCCTGGGGCCGATCGCAAATGGCCGATCGGAGCCGTTGCCGCATCAGTTCAGGGGCGATCGGCTCCGGGTTTTCGGCCACCGGGTTTTCGGCATCAGGCAACTCTGCCACCACTAGCAATCAATCCACCACTAGCCATGCATCAATCACTAGCAACCGATCCACCCCTGGCAACCCCTAATCGTCATCCTTCAACACCGCTTCTTGTTCCGCCAACTGCATCAACACCACCTGAGAAGCCTGGGGATCTGCTTTTCCAAGGGGTTGCCGTTGGGTATAGATTCCATCCGCTTGCAGTTCCCAAGCGTTGCGTGTGTCAGCCAGCATCACACCCAAAATGGCTTGCAATTCTTGCACCAAATCGGGATCCTCGATCGGGGTGACGGCCTCCACCCGCCGCGTCAAGTTGCGGGGCATCCAATCGGCACTGCCAATATACAGCTCATCTTGGCCGCCATTGTGGAAATAGAAAATGCGGGAATGTTCCAAAAAGCGGCCCACAATGCTGACCACGCGGATGTGGTCGCTCAGGCCCGGCAAACCCGGCCGCAAACAACAAATTCCCCGCACAATCAAATCCACCTGCACCCCCGCTTGGGAGGCCTCATACAGCGCCCGAATTACCACCGGATCAACCAGGGCATTCATTTTGACCACAACCCGCCCCTGGTGACCTTGGCGGGCCCAATCGCGCTCCCGTTGAATCAAGGCCACCATTCGATCACGCATGTTCACCGGGGCCACCAACAGCTTGCGATAGGCGCGTTGGCGAGAATAACCCGTTAGGTAATTGAACAAATCGGTCAAGTCAGCTCCCAGCTCCGGCCGGCAACTGAGCAGCCCCACATCGGTGTAGAGCTTGGCGGTTTTGGGGTTGTAGTTTCCGGTTCCAATGTGGACATAGCGGCGCAGGCCCTCCGGCTCCTTGCGCACCACCAGCACAATTTTGGTGTGGGTTTTCAGTCCCACCAAGCCATAAACCACATGCACCCCGGCGCTTTCCAGCTTGCGGGCCCAGTTGATGTTGTTTTCTTCATCAAACCGCGCCTTGAGTTCCACCAACACCACCACCTGTTTGCCGTTTTCCGCCGCATCAATCAGGGCATGGACGATCGGGGAGTCGCCAGAGGTGCGATACAGGGTCATCTTGATCGTCAGCACGTTCGGATCGCGGGCTGCTTCCGTGATGAACCGCTGCACTGTGGCCGAAAAGGAGTGATAGGGATGGTGTAGCAGCAAGTCTTGGCGGCGAATTTCTGTGAAAAAGTCGCTGACTTCCTCTTCCTCTGGGGATTGCACATTTTCCGAAGGTTCCGGCAGGCGCTGCACCCGCTTAGGAATCACTGGGTTCCAGGACGGATCTTTCAAGTGAGGCAGGGGCAAGCCCAAAAAGGCCATGAAGTCCCGTAGCCCCAACAGACCGGTGACGGGATAGACGCTCTCGGCGGTAATTTCCAACTCTTCGAGCAGTCGATCGCTAATTTCCGTGGGCATGGTGTCCAGCACCTCTAGCCGCACCACGGAACCACCCAAGCGCCGCTTTCGCAATTCCTGTTCGATCGCCAGCAGCAGATCATCGGCCTCATCTTCCGCCACGGCGATGTCCGCGTTGCGGGTGACCCGAAAGGGCTGATATTCCAGGATATTCATGCCCGGAAACAGGCTTTCCAGGTTGTGAGCAATCACCTGCTCGATCGCCACGCAAACCCAAACCGGCTTACCGGGATTGGCCCCCACCCAGTCAGCACTGAGGGTGGCCGGATCCAGGCTATCGGCCGCCAGGGGCAAAAACCGGGGCAAGCTTTCGGGAACCTTCACCCGCCCAAAGTGATCTTCCTGGGTTTCCGGATCCTGCACCACCACCGCCAGATTCAGGCTGAGGTTGGAAATATGAGGAAAGGGATGACCCGGATCCACCGCCAGGGGCGTGAGCACCGGGAAAATTTCCGCCTCAAAGAGCTGATGGAGATAGGCCCGCTGCTCTTGGTTCAGGTCAACGTAATCCAGCAGGTAAATGCCCTGTTCGGCCAACAGGGGGCGCAACACCTTGGCGTAGTGTTGATGTTGCTCGGCCACGATCGGGCGCAGGTGCTCGGCAATTTCAACCAGTTGCTGTTGGGGCGATCGCCCGTCGGGGGGCCGCTTGGCCACGCCCGCTTCCACCTGCTTTTTGAGGGCGGCCACGCGCACCATGAAAAATTCATCCAAGTTGGAGCTGAAGATCGCAGAGAACTTCAACCGCTCCAACAGGGGGTTGCGATCGTCCATAGACTCGTGCAGCACTCGCCGGTTGAACTGAATCCAACTCAGTTCCCGGTTGAAGTAGTACTGCGGATCATGCAGATCGATCGATTGCGATTCCGGTCGATCGGGATTTTCCGTGGTAGCTCGTTGCGCCCTAGTCATTACTCGTTGCCGCCTGGCCCATGAGGTCGAAACATTTCCTGTTCGCGACCGACCCACCATTCACCCAAATTCATCAAGTCTTGGTGAATGTCCGCTAGGGCTTGGGAATATTCCGCTGGCGAAAGGCGATCGCGCTGCTCTTCCAATTTGGCAAGGCGAAGCTGTACCAGCAACCAGGGTTTGTGGGAACTGTCGGTACCTTCGATGTAGCGGGCAATGGCTTGGCTAATCATGGGGATTGGGGGCGGACGCGCTCTCGACCGTAGCAAAAATGGCAGTTGCCTCAGCTTAACCTATCTTTAAAATTTGGTTAAAGCGCAATTTCCCAAAGCCGGAGCAAGGCGCTCCAGCCCCCAGCCTGCTGGCGTTCGGTGGAGTTTGATGGGGTTTGATGGAGCTGAGAGACCCAATTTAACAGACCCAATTTAACAAATTAAATTGGGCCCCCGTTTGGCTCTCTTTTAGCTTTCTATTTAGGTTTAAGGCGCGGTTTGAGGCGAGCTGGCCAACATTAGCAATCGCTCAGCCACGGGGCGATCGACCGGCGTAACGGAAAGGCGGTTTCCCCGTCGCAAAATCAGCAACTCATCAGCCGTGAATTGCGATCGCAACAATTCCAGAGGTAAGAACCGATCGAAGGTTTGCAAATAGGCCACTTCCACCGTGAACCAACGGGGGCGATCGGGACTGGCCTTCGGGTCAAAATACGGGCTGTTGGGGTCAAACTGGGTTGGATCCACCACCTTGGCCACGGCCACCTGCGCCAGACCCGCAATTCCCGGCGGCTCCGTGTTGGAGTGATAAAAAAACGCCCAATCTCCCGGCTGCATCGCTTGCAGAAAGTTACGCGCTTGATAGTTCCGCACGCCATCCCAAATGGTCTGTCGATCGCGCTCTAGGTGGGCGATCGAGTAAGTTATGGGTTCAGATTTAATCAGCCAGCAAGCGGCCGGCACAGGGGGCAAAGCCATAGGAAAACGAGCACAAGCAAAGCTCTGTGATTAAAACACAACTTAAAATCCCTAGCGACATCAACCTAAACATGCCCTAGAGCCGATCGAGCCATTCGGGATGCTCCTGCACCGCCTTCACCGCCGCCTTAATATCTTGGGTGCGATCCTTCGCCACAATCAGGGTCACATTCCCATCGCGCACCACCACCACATCCTCTAGGCCAATGGTGACCACCAACTCTTCGGGATCGCTGCTGTAGACGATCGCCCCGGTTGTCTCCAAAGCCAAATGTTGAGCCAAATCCACATTAGCCCGATCGCCCTTTAACAGCCGCTCGATCGCATTCCAATCGCCCAGGTCATCCCAAGCAAAGGCCGCCGGAACAATGCAGGCGCGATCGGTCTTTTCCATCAGCGCATAGTCCACACTCAGCTTGGGAACCTTGCCATAGGCCGCCACCCCTTCCGCCCGCAGCGGTTCAATAATTTCCGGGGCGTGCCGTTCTAATTCCGCAATCACCGTCTTGGCCTGAAACACAAACATGCCGCTATTCCAGCTATAGCGACCACTGGCGAGGAACTGTTCAGCCCGGGCGCGATCGGGCTTTTCCGTGAACCGACTGACGCGATAGCCCGGCAGGCCCGCAAAGTCCCCCAAGGCCTCGCCCTGTTCGATGTAGCCATAGCCCGTGGCCGGCTGGGTTGGCGTAATGCCCAAGGTGACGATCGCCCCCTCCGTGCGGGCCAAGGTCGCTGCCGCTGCCAGGGTTTGGGCAAACGCTTCCCCGTCCCCAATCCAGTGATCCGCCGGGAAAAAGCCCAACACCGCCTCATCACCATATTGCTTGGCCGCCTCCAGGGTTGCCCAAGCCAGGGCCGGGGCCGTGTCGCGCCCTTCCGGTTCGATCGCAAAATTTGCCGCCGGTAATTCTGGCAACTGTTCGCGGGCCGTGGCTTCCAGGTGCTGACCCGTCACAACCCAAACATGCTCCGCCGCCCCCGCCAACGGAATCAGGCGATCGATCGTGGCTTGCAACAAACTGCGGCCGCTGCCATCCAAGCAGAGAAACTGCTTGGGAAACTGACGGCGACTGAGGGGCCAAAACCGCTCACCCTTGCCACCGGCCAAGACGATCGGGATTAACTGGGGAGTTGAGGAAGCAACCATTTGTTCAAAGACCATCAGACTTAACTGGAAAACCAATGCGGAGACGGCGGGCCCCCAACCGGACACAAATTCAGGTGCAGACTCGCGATGAAAGCTCTAGACGCAAACTCTAGGGGCAAAACTTTAGGGGCAAAGCTCAACACAAACTTAACGATGGATGCGACCAATTCCCAGAATTGATAGAAATTTCGCAAGTTCCGCAAATTGCGCCAATTCAACAAATTCCGCACATTCCGTACGTTTCACGGATACCTGCAAACTGGATTTCCCCAATTCTGGCTTGGCCCAAGGCGATCGGCACGGTTTTTACCGTTTCCACAGTTGCAACCGACAAGTGATCGACGCGCTCTCCACTCGCAACGGGGCCACAAAACTGAGCCGCCAAAGGGCCCAATTCTGCACAAGGGCGCGATCGACCCCTTTGCTCCATCAGTTGGGAGTAGGCGACAATGATTGGGGAATCGGGCCCAACGCTTCCTCTCCCTGCCAGCTCTCCTCAACCAACCCCGCCGCTCCATTTTTTCCCTACTCCTGGCGGGCGATCGCCCTCAAGGTCTCCCGCCGCCAATCGCATTGTTCATCAACTTTTTGCTTTAATTTTGGTTGGTTTGCTTACCCTAGCCTTCTAGACAGGTCTTCGGGAGCGGCTCCTGATGGCTCTGATCAGGTCAGATATGGCTATTGGAGCAGTTAAATCAGTTAGATCTGTTGCATCCGTTCCATTCAGCATCTGCTCACTCGGGCATCTGCTCGCTCGGGTGTTCGATCGAGTTCCTTTGGCAAGGATCATGACGAGGAAATAGACCAGTTAGTCTGGGTGCAACCGAATTCGCAGAATTTCAACGCTTGATCTCACGGTCTGGCCCCGCCGACTGAGTACCTGAGTACCCAAGACTGCATACCCAAGATTGACGATCGCCACCTGGGCATCACCACCTGGGCATCGGGGATACTGATAGGATTCACCGGATTTGTTGCATTCTTGGTTTGATTTGACGATTTCTAATTTTTGCGATCAGCCCAGCAGAAGAGCGCAGACGCTATGAGCGACCCGAATCTTGGCCGAGTGCTAGCCGACCGATATCGACTCGATGAGTTGATCGGGCGCGGTGCTATGGGTCGCGTTTACCGAGCCAAGCACATCCTGCTGGATGCGCCCGTGGCCGTGAAGTTTTTGTCTCAAACCTTGCTGAACCAGAAAATGCGCGATCGCTTCAAACGGGAAGCCCGCTCCTGTTTTCTGTTAGGGCAAAAAAGCAAGCACATTGTCCAGGTGTTGGACTACGGGGTCAGCGAAGATGAGGTTCCGTTCTATGTGATGGAATATCTCGAAGGTCGAGACCTGGGGGCGATCTTCAAGCGGGAAACCATGCCCCTGCCGCGTTTTCTCAATCTGGCCCATCAAATTTGCCTGGGACTTCAGGCGGCTCACCAGGGCATTTTGCTTGAGGATCGCCTCTGCCCGATCGTCCACCGAGACATCAAGCCCAGCAACCTGCTGGTGGTGCAAGATCCGGACATGGGTGAGTCGGTCAAGATTTTGGATTTTGGGATCGCCAAGCTCATGCAGGGGGATGCGGCCCAAACCAGCCACTTCATGGGAACCCTGGCCTACTCTTCACCGGAGCAGATGGAAGGCAAGGAGTTGGACGGCCGGGCTGATATCTATAGCCTGGGCGTGGTGATGTTTGAAATGCTCTCGGGGAAGATGCCCCTGCGGGCGGAAACCCATTCCTTTGGCAGTTGGTATAAGGTACACCGGGACAGCCCGCCCATGACCTTTGCGGAGGCGCGGCCGGGGCTGAAAGTGCCCAAGCCGCTGGAGTCACTGATTTTGCAATGCTTGGCGAAAAAGCCAGACGATCGCCCCGCGTCCGTGAGCGATATTTTGCAAGCCTTGGAGCCGATGGAACACCGCTACAGTCCCGGCCGGCTGATTAGTCGTCGCATTGAAAGCACACTCCAGCGGGCGACCTTGCCCGGAGCTTCCCTCGGCGGTGAGGGCGGGTCTGAATCGCGGGGTCGATCGAGCAATGCGGATCCTGATGTGCTCTGTCGGTTGCAGTCTTGGCCCAAGGGCAAACCGGTGGCGGAAATTGTGTTTCCTCACCTGCTGCCCACCAGTGGCGACCCGTTGGCAACGGTTTGGATTATGTTGCCGCGCCAAATGATTCGCGCCATCCAATCCAGCGAAGAGGGCAGCAGTTGCTACAGTCGGTTTATGGGCATGATGTCTCCCCATCCGATGGTGCTGTGGCTGACGGTGCTCTATATGTCGATCGGGGATGGCACGCGGCGGGCCAAATGGCTACCGTCCTATTTGGATTTGAAACAGCCCCGCAATTTGGAGTTGGCTCGGCAGTTGGCCAAGCAGAGCTGTTATCGGTTGCTGTTTTTTGCCCTTGAGGATCCCCACAGTTGCCAATACGTGGCCAAGATTCACCTAACGGCGGCCAATTGCCAAATGCTGCGTCAGTGGGCTGACCAAAGCTCACAGATGCCCGCAGCGGATCCGCAGGTGGGCAAGGCCTATCTGCGTAAGGAGTTGGATCGCGCCAAGCCCCAAATTTTGCAGCAAATTGAGCAGCGATTGCGTCGGACTTGAAGAGCCAATCCACCCAAGACCGCCGCGATCGGCTAGGGAGTTTGCAGACTGGCGATCGCCCGTTCCCAAGCACCAGTCACTTGCTGGATAGATTGGGGCAGTCGATCGCGCATCAGATCGGCATATTGCACCGAAACTCCCCGATCGGTCAGGGTCACCGTTTGGTAGTCTGCGGCTCCCGGTGTGGGCAAGTAGCTGAGACCCGAGAGATTGGACAACATGCTGTTATCCAGAGCCTGTTCCAATTCCGTTCGCTGATTGGCAGACAGTTGGCCCACCAACTCCGGCGCTTGATTGTTGATGCGCCGCACCAATCGCCCATCTTCCATCAAAGTCCAACGTTCCTGGCGACTGGCAATCCCGCCAGTGATGTGCATCTGGAATCGCTCCCCATTGCCGAGGGTGGGGAGGTCGCTGGTCATGGGAGCAATGGCGGTTGTGCCGTTGCTGGCGGCTTGGTTGTAGCGCACGAGGTTGGCCGCGCGATCGAGGTGAAACACAAAGGCCCGATCGCCCTGATTCAAAATGGCTTGCCAACCATCGATCGCAATCATGGTGCAGGCCGTGAGCGGCGCGTCATAAACCCCCATGCAGCCATCCCAGGTTCTGCGTTTCAGGGCTGTGACCGTGAGCGATCGAGACGGCAACTTCAGCGATCGTTCCGCCTGTCGCAGCAACCGCTGTTCCACTTCTGGCGTGAGCGATCGGGAACCCACCGCTTGGCGAATGATCTGACCCGCTTGATCGGCGCGATAAAACCAACTGGGCGGCCCCCAGGATTGACGCTCGCTCACTTCAACGGCCCAGCCCGGGACTTGCATTTGGGCACAGAGTTCCGCTGGCCCACCCAAACCCAAGCAACTGTCTGACCAAGTAGCGCGGGTGGCTTCGCGAATGGTCAAGTTTGCAGGCGCTTGACCCAAATCCCGGGCCGCCACTGCCAAGATGCGCGATCGCACCGATGGGGGTAACTGATTGCTGGTGTTGAGCACGGGGGTCGATCGGGGATTGGCCTGGGCGATCGACGGCTGCCCCAGTTCCCCAACAACCCCCATTAACAGACCCAATCCCAAGGGCAGAACCAAACCCAAACGCCAACGCAAAGCAACAGGAGACATAGACAAACTCGATCGGTCATTAGCTGTGAGAAATCAAAAAGCAGCGGTCTTGAAGCCTTCAATTGCTGTCTTCAATCACCGTTTTCGATTACTACTCATTCAGCATCGGCCAGACCTTGCTCAGGAAAAGTCACCATGAGCCGGTCTGTCGGATGTCACCTGCTAGGCGAGTTTTTCCCCAATAGTGCTTCCCATGGATCGTCGCGCCAATCCAGTAATTGCAATTGATTGAAACTTGAATTGCTGTTTGCTGATTGGCTTTCCCGATCGGGCCAGTTAAGCAACCTCAACAGGCCCTGCCCCTGGAAAACCCAGCCAGCCTTGAGGGCAAACAGCACAACCCAGAGGCCCAAAAGTTCTAATATCCAGTTAAATCAATCTGGTAAATTTGGCAAATTTGAAAATACAGCCTTTGTCTAGAACGATTGGTACGCCATATCACAGATATCATGAAGTAATTATGAGGTGGGCAATGCCCACCCTACTAGTGCTTGAAAATAGTGCCTGTGAGATGACGATTTATGATAAACGACTTAGGATAAGAATCGTGATTGATGCAAGAGAGCTAATAGATAAAGCAAAATCGTAAAACGAGAAATTGATGCAAGACATCTAATAGATAAAACACAATCGCAAAACAAGCAATTGATACAAGCGATCTAATAGATGAAGCAAAATCGTAAAACAAGAAATAGAAATAAAATAAAAAACAAGGAGCATTAACCCCTTGTTTTCGTAATCTTCAGTGCGCTTTCAGTGAAAAAGCTTTGGGGGAGCAAATTTCAGGCAGTCTTTATTCCTCGTCCCAAAGGGCCTGGGTATAGCCAAGCTTCGTCAAAGCCGCTTGCTGACCAGCACTCAAATCTTCCCAATATTCATCATCACTGGCTGGGGGATCCGTATCTTCTTCCCAGCTCGACTCATCCCATCCCAACTCACCCCAGAGGGACTGCTCTTCGCTGCTGAGATCAGACCAGCTCAAGTCTGCCCAAGTGCCACTGGGGTCGCCGTCAACGTCGCGAATTCCAGACATATTTTTTCTCAGTGGAGAATAATTTGATCAAGGGTAATCACAAGGCATCAACAATTTGCGAGCAACCAGTTTGCAAATTGTGACTGATCGTAGGTTGACTTTACATCAACCAAGATGAAGGTTCCATCAAGCTGTTGTCACTCCATCAAAACTCAGAGTAGCTCGTTGTTTTCATTCAGAAGAATAGCCCAGAGATTTTGCTTCATGAATGACCCAATTCGCAGGATCCATTTTTTGAAGAGTAAGCAACAATTCGATGGTTAACTTAGATCATCCGCTTAATTGATCAAGAAATTAACCCAGCCGAATTTGGTATAACACCACGATTCGGCAGCGTCAAGAATAGATTAAGCAGAGTCTTTTAAAGATTTATTGAATTCTAGAACAAATCGAAATTTAACCACCATACAGCCCTAGGGGGGTCACAATTTAGCTCATGATCAGTGCGTTAAGTTCATTGATTGCGAAGTTCATTGATTACATTGCTGCATTTGTTGCATGAGCTGAGCACAGAAATCTTGGTGTGGCAATTCAGGTTAAACATGATTGGCGATGGTCGATCGAACCGTTCACCGGTTTGAGGCGCTGAGCAACAGGCACGCAGGAGGAAGACAACAGCCCCAGGCAAAACGACGCAAACCCAGCCGCAGGCCCCAACCTGGGGTTGCTCCCGTCGTTGATCGGCCCACCAGGCGGCAACCGGACGGGGCCACGGGGCGATCGGGGCAATCCGTTGGATCCAGGAAATTGTTAAGGAATTTCTAAAGTCAGCAATGGGTGAGGGGCGTTTACGGTCAGCAGTCGATCGCTCAAAAAGCTCTGGGGGTTAGGCTTCTGGTTTCAAAGCGGCAAAATTCCTCTACCATTGCCCTAAAACTTGCGGTTAAAACTAACCGGTAGGTCGATCGCCGACGTGGGTGATTTGGAATGTTTGAGACCCTGACCTTTATCTTAATTTGGCTGTTTATCGGCTGGCTGCTCTGGTACTTCCTGTTTCAGGTCAAGTTCATCCCGGTGGCCTACTACACCGGTTTTGGCATTGTCACGATCGCGGCACTGCTGACGATCGCGTTTATGAACCCCGGTGGCCGCACCTCAGAATCGGTGGGCAGCCTTCTGTCCCTGCTTCTGACTCCTCTGGGTCTGTCGCTGCTGTTGCTCTCGCGCTGGGTGCTGCGCGAAGGGCCGGGCAAGTTCACGGCCAATGGGGTGGCGGCTTGGGCCTTTTCGGTGTTGCTGCTGTTTAGCACCCCGGCAATCGGGTTTTTGCTGGCGGGGCAACTGGAGCGCGAAGCCGTGTCCATGCAGGGCTATGGCGATCGGGGATCCGTTGAGGCGATCGTGCTGCTGGGGAATGGCACAACCCGTGTGGCGGGGATTGGCCAACAGCGCATTGAGCTGACCGAAAGCGGCGATCGAATCACATTGGCGGCACAACTGTATCGCGCTGGCCGGGCTAATCGAATTATTGTGAGCGCGGGGTTCCGGCCGGAGCTGAACGCTTACTGGCGACCGGTGAGCAGCGACTGTCGGAACCCAGACGGCACGGCCACACGCTGCCGGGCGGCGGAATCGTCTGACATCAGCGTGTTGTTACAGGAAATGGGCGTGCCAGCCAGCGCGATCGTGATTCCCCGCAGCGAAATTGCCCAAAAACGGGAAGTGGTGAACGTGCGCAACAGCGCCCTGGATGTGCGCGATGAGTTTGGTTCCAACCCCCAGGGGGCCCGCATTGCCTTGGTCACCTCCGCGATCGAAATGCGGCGATCGACCCTGTCGTTCGAGTCCGTTGGTTTCCGGGTTGTGCCGCAACCGGCAGACTTTTACACCCTGCCCTACGATGCCCCGGACATCACCCCCATCCCCTGGCGCTATTTCTCCATTCCGGATCTGGTTCCCAACTCCGAAGGCCTCACCATCAGCACCAAGGTGGTGACGGAATACCTGCAAAGCGTGTTCTACTTCCTGCGGGGTTGGATTTCACCGTTTAGGCTCTAATTTCCGGCTCTCATTTCAAGCTCCAATTTCAGGCTTTTAAACAAGCCGCAGGAAACAGAATCTCAAGGGCTTGATCGGCGATCGGGCTACCGTTTGGCGACCTAAACCAACCCATTGCTCATCAATCCCCACGCTGGGCCAGCCGGTGTGGGGATTGATCGTCTGGAAATTGATCGTTGGAATTGATCGTGGGAATTGATCGCACGGCAATTGATCGCATGAGCAACTCGCAAGGCTCAGCTCAATCGGGACGCTTAGCCCGCAGCACGCTTAGCCCGCAGCACTTGCACCGAGCCACCCGCATAAAACGCTTGAGACACATCACAAAACCCGATCGACTCCAGTAAGCCCGGCACATCTGTTTGCACAAATTCCCAAGCCGTTTCCGTCTCAAACAGCCAGAAGAACGCGGCCACCCCCGGCCAAAACAGCGGGTTGGAGGGGGCATGGAAATCGGAAAACAGAAACCAGCCCCCCGGAACCAGCACCCGATGGACTTCCTGAAAAATTTGGCGGAGCTGTTCAGCCTCCATTTCATGCATGGCGGCGCTGCTGTGAACCACCTCAAAGCTACCGTCCGGAAAGGGCATGGCTTCCGCAAAAGCTTCCACATAGGTAGCTTGGGGCACGGCTGATCGGGCCCGGGCCAGGGCCTTGGGCGAAGCATCCAACCCGGTCACACAGTTCGATCGCTCCACCAACAGCGCCGTTGTTTGCCCCCAACCGCAACAGAGATCCAGCACCCGGGTTTCCGGTTGCCAATCGAAGTTTTGTAACGCTAGTTGACGAAAGCGCCCCTCACCGCCCACCGCCAGGGCCGCCACCCGCGAAATGTTGTCGTATAGCCACTGGTAGCGATAACTCAAATCCCGTAGAATCGTAGCCACAAAGCATCCTTAAAACATTATTGACAATAGCAATCGTCCGTCAGACGGCCCTTCATCAAATTAGGGTCGATGACCGAACGCCTTGAGGATTCTGTGTTTCAGACAGTTGCGAAGTCCCTTGCCGGGTTCCCTTGCCAGGTTCAGATGATGGGGCGATCGCCCGTCAGCGCAAACCTCAAGATATTGTTAATATCAGTTAAGAATCTGAAAAGAAACACCAACAGCGGAACGGGAAGCAAAAGGTTATGGGTCGAGATGGGGTCTTATTGCTCAACCTAGGGGGGCCGGAAAAGCTGGAAGACGTGCGGCCCTTCCTGTTTAACCTATTTTCCGATCCCGAAATTATCCGGTTGCCCAGCCCAATTCTGCAAAAGCCCCTGGCCTGGCTGATCTCCACCCTGCGGGCTTCCAAATCCCAAGAGGGCTACAAGCAAATTGGTGGCGGCTCACCCCTGCGGCAAATCACCGAAGACCAGGCCCGCGCCCTGGAAGGCAAGCTGCGGGAACGGGGCCGCGATGCCAAGATCTACATTGGAATGCGCTATTGGTATCCCTTCACCGAAGAAGCACTGGATCAGATCAAGCGGGATGGCGTAGATAACTTGGCAATTTTGCCGCTTTATCCGCAATTTTCAATTAGCACCAGCGGCTCCAGCTTCCGCCTGATTGAGCGGCTGATGGAAAAGGATCAAACCCTGCAAACGATCGACCATCGCGTGGTGCAGTCTTGGTACGATCGCCCTGGCTATCTGCGGGCCATGGCGGATTTGATTGCCACGGAACTCGATCGCTGTGAAGATCCCAACAGCGCCCACATTTTCTTCAGTGCCCACGGTGTGCCCGTCAGCTACGTGACCGAGGCGGGCGACCCCTACCAGCAAGAAATTGAAGACTGCGTAGCGCGGATTATTCGCACCCTGAATCGGCCCAACCAACATACCCTGGCCTATCAAAGCCGGGTGGGCCCGATCGAGTGGTTGCAGCCCTACACGGACGATGCGATCAAGGAACTGGCCGCCCAAGGGGTGAAAACCCTGGTGGTAGTGCCGATTAGCTTCGTGTCTGAGCACATCGAAACCCTTGAAGAAATTGACATGGAATATCGGGAAGTGGCCGAAGAAGCGGGAATTCATAATTTCCACCGCGTGCCCGCCCTGAATGTCCATCCGGGTTTCATTGAGGATTTGGCCAACCTGGCGATCGAAACCCTAGATGGCAAGGGCATGACCCTGGCCCAAACCTTGCACCCGCCCGACAAGGCCAAGATCTATCCCCAAGAGCGTTGGGAATGGGGTCTGACCACGGCGGCGGAAGTGTGGAATGGTCGCTTGGCCATGCTGGGCTTCCTGGCGCTGGCGTTGGAGTTGATTAGCGGCCGCGGGCCGCTGCACTTGGCTGGGTTACTCTAGCGGAGCGATCGGCCCAAGACCCGGTGTACCTGGGGCGGGTGTGCTAATCCCCGCCCCAGGCTTGTTCAATCTCAGGAAGGCAAGAAGCCGCTGTGAATGGGTGGATCGAGAATCAACCCGTGGCCCGCATCCACCCGGAAAGATTGCAGCGTCTTCAGGTATTGGGCCCGTTCGTAGGCGCTGGGGTCAGGGCAATGGACTTGGCTCATCACTCCTCGCAATTCCTCAACGGAGTTATATTCCTGAGCCTCTAGCCAGGCCACCAGTTCTCGCTCCAGAACGCGCAGATGCTCCAGACCATGGCGCAACAGTACGGAACAAACCTGGGTAATCTTGGCCCCAGCCATCAGCAATTTCACCACATCGGCCCCATGTTGCACCCCACCTGTGGCTGCCAGATCCGTCTCTAACCGGCCATAGAGCAGTGCAATCCAGCGCAGGGGCAACCGCAAATCATTGGCGGAGCTGAGATAGGGAACGGGGCGCACCTCCAGCTCGATCGGGTCGATGTCGGGCTGCATAAACCGATTGAACAGCACCAAGGCATCGGCTCCGGCTTCGTCAAAGCGCTGGGCCATGTTGGCCAGGCTGCTGAAGTAGGGGCTGATTTTGACCGCAACCGGAATGCTCACTTCGGCTTTGACGGCCCGCAGGGTGGTGAGGAACGATTGCTCAATATCCAGGCCGGAAATGTCCGGGTCGCTGGGGACAAAGTAAAGGTTTAGCTCGATCGCGTCGGCCCCGGCTTCCTGGATCGATCGGGCATATTCCACCCAACCACCGGGGGAATAGCCATTGAGGCTGGCAATGATCGGAATGCTGAGGGCGGCTTTGGCGGTGCGAATGTGGTCGAGATAATGCTCGGGGCCGAGACGGAAGGCTTCCGGCTCAGGAAAGTAGGTGAGGGCTTCGGGATAGCTGTCGCGCCCATGGCTGAGATGGTGGTGCAGCTCAAAGCTGTCTTGCACCAGTTGTTCTTCAAACAGGGAGGGCAAGACGATCGCCCCCGCTCCGGCATCTTCTAAGCGACGCAGGTGATCGAGGGAACTGGTGAGCGGAGCAGCGGCCGAAGGTACCAGGGGCGATCGAAGGGTGAGACCCAGATAGGTGGTGTGCAGATCCATAGATTAGGGCGCTAGATTAGGGCGCTAGGTGGGGAGGCTAGGGGCGAAGAGAACTGGGACGGGGTGAGCCGATCGGGCGATCGGCCCATC
The DNA here is from genome assembly GCF_055193175.1 of Limnothrix sp. CMB-01. Lineage (NCBI taxonomy): Bacteria > Bacillati > Cyanobacteriota > Cyanophyceae > Pseudanabaenales > Pseudanabaenaceae > Limnothrix > Limnothrix sp. CMB-01. The sequence continues at coordinate 3,089,374 of NZ_CM143720.1, read as the reverse complement.
CAAGGCTTCATTCAGGGGATTTCAGTCAGGAGATTTCAGGAACGGGGCCTAGGACACCGGCTTGGGTTCTGAGGAAGATGCAGCATCCCCTGGCGGCGTTGGGCTGGGGCGATCGGCTGCTGGGGGCTGCCCGATCGACTGGGCCGCCAGGTATTGATAGAACCGCCAGCGGTGGTTAATGTCCGCCTGCGCCTGTTGGGCCAACTGTTGCGCGGCGGCCAGGTTGGTCTTGCTCAACATCTTGAAGCGGGTTTCCATATCCATGGCCGCCGCCACAGGCATCTTCGGCGCAGGGGAATCCAAATGCAGCGGATTTTTGCCCTGGGCCACCAGATCCGGGTTATAGCGATAGAGGAACCAACGACCGCTATCCACCGCAGCTTTCTGGTGAGTCGTTCCCTTGCTCATGTCAATGCCGTGGGCGATGCAGTGGCTATAGGCCAAAATCAGCGAGGGGCCGTCGTAGGCTTCTGCCTCCAGAAAAGCCCGCAGGGTATGTTCGTCACGGGCCCCCATGGCCACGCTGGCCACGTAGATGTTGCCGTAGGTCATGGCGATCGCCCCGAGATCTTTCTTGGCGGCGGGTTTACCACCAGCGGCAAACTTAGCCACCGCGCCTCGGGGCGTTGATTTTGAAGCTTGCCCCCCCGTGTTGGAATAGACCTCCGTATCCAAAACCAACACATTGACGTTTTGGCCGCTGGCCAGGACATGATCCAAACCACCAAAGCCAATGTCATAGGCCCAACCGTCGCCCCCCACAATCCAGACGGATTTCTTGACGAGGTAGTCTGCCACGGCCAGCAACCGCCGAGCATCGGGGTGATTGATCTCGGGGAGGCGCATTTTCAGGCTGGCCACCCGATCGCGCTGTTCCCAAATTTCCGCTTCGGTGCGCTGTTCCGCCTGCAACAGGTCTTGAACCGTGCTGTCACCCAGCTCCCCAGCCAACCGCTTCAGCAGCTCGCTGGCAAAGGTGGCTTGCTGATTCACGGACAGGCGGAACCCAAGGCCAAATTCCGCGTTGTCCTCAAACAGGCTGTTCGCCCAGGCGGGGCCGCGGCCATCGGCATTTTTAGTCCAAGGGGTGGTGGGCAGGTTGCCGCCATAGATCGAGGAGCAACCGGTGGCGTTGGCAATCAATGCCCGATCGCCAAACAATTGGGACACCAACTTCAGGTAGGGCGTTTCGCCGCAACCGGCACAGGCCCCTGAGAATTCAAAGAGTGGCTCTTGCCATTGCTGTTGACGCAGCCGATCGGGATGTAATTTGGCGCGATCGGGATTTGGCAGCCCCAAGAAAAAGTCCCAATTCGTCCGCTCCGCGTCGCGTACCTCATTGGGGTTCACCCAATTCAGCGCCTTGCGCGAGGGGCGCTTGCGATCCTTCGCGGGGCAAATTTCCACACAAAGACCGCAGCCGGTGCAGTCTTCCGGAGCCACCTGAATGGTGAATTTTTCGCCCTTGAAGTCCGGGTCGCGCGTGTCGGCCACCCGGAACCCGGCCGGCGCATCTCCCAAAGCGGACGGATCGTAGGATTTGCCGCGAATGGTGGCATGGGGACAAATGGCGATGCACTTACCACACTGCACGCAAACCTCTGGATCCCATTCAGGCAGTTGCTGGGCAATGTTGCGTTTTTCCCATTGGGACGTGCCCGTGGGATAAGTGCCATCGCAGGGCAAGGCGCTCACCGGCAGTCGATCGCCCTCCCGAGCCATCATCGCCGCCTGCACATTGCGCACAAAATCCGGCGCGCGATCGGACACCATGGGCAACCGATGCAAGGTGGATTGGGCCGATCGAATCGGCACCTCTTGCAAATTCGACAGGGTATTATCCACCGCCCGCAGGTTCATATTCACCACGGCGCTCCCTTTTTTGCCGTAGGTTTTTTGAATCGCCGCCCGAATTTGATTGAGGGCTTCTTCCTGGGGCAACACCCCCGTCAAGGTGAAGAAACAAACCTGCATTGGAATATTAATGTGACCGCCCGTGCCACTCTCGCGAGCCACTTTATAGGCATCAATCGCCCAAAGTTTCAGTTGCTTCCGAATGATAATTTCTTGGGCTTCTAGCGGCAAATGATCCCAAATTTCCTCCGCCGGATAGGCCGCGTTGATCAGCACCGTTGCGCCATCAAGGGCCTTGTCTAAAATTTCGTAGCGTTCCAGGAACATCCACTGGTGACAGCCAATGAAATTCGCACCTTCAATTAGGTAAGGGGCCCGAATGGGGGCAGCCCCAAAGCGCAGGTGGGAAACGGTCATCGCCCCCGACTTCTTGGAGTCATAGACGAAATAGCCTTGGGCATATTGATCGGTGCTGTCGCCAATAATTTCGATCGTGTTTTTGTTGGCTCCCACGGTTCCATCAGCCCCCAAGCCATAGAAAATGGCCGCAAAGGTGCGATCGCCCGGCAAAGCAAAGTTGGGGTCGAAGTCCAGAGACGTGAAGCTCACATCATCCACAATTCCCACCGTGAATCCATTCTTGGGTTCCGGCGATTGCAGATTTTTAAACACCGCCTTCACCATGGCCGGTGTGAATTCCTTGGAAGACAATCCATAGCGCCCGCCGATCATGGTTTTGACCGCCTGGTGTTGCGCCGATTGTTGAACCGTTGCCACCACGTCCAAATAAAGCGGTTCGCCCAATGCGCCGGGTTCTTTGGTGCGATCGAGCACGGCAATGCGTTTGGTGCTGGTGGGCAATACGGTGAGGAAATCTGCCGCGCTCCAAGGACGATATAAACGAACTTTCAAGACTCCCAATTTCTGTCCCTGTTGATTCAGGGCTTGCACCGTTTCTTCAACGGTTTCGCAACCGGAACCCATCAGAATCGCCACGGATTCCGCTTCCGGATCACCCACATATTCAAAGGGCTGATAAACCCGTCCCGTCAGGTTGCCAAATTCCGCCATTACGGATTTCACAATTTCCGAGCAGGCAAGATAAAACGGGTTAACGGTTTCCCGACCTTGGAAATAAACATCGGGATTTTGGGCCGTGCCACGCATCACCGGGCGATCGGGAGTGAGGGCGCGATCGCGGTGCTCCAAAATCGCCGCTTCGGGGATCATGGCTCGCAGATGATCTTCATCCACGGGAACAATTTTTTGAATTTCGTGGGAAGTCCGAAAGCCATCAAAAAAGTGTAGAAATGGCACTCGAGATTTCAAGGCCGCAATGTGGGAAATTGCAGCAAAATCATGGGCTTCTTGCACCGAAGCCGAACACAATAGCGCCCAACCCGTGCCCCGCGTGGCCATCACATCGCTGTGATCCCCAAAAATTGACAACCCTTGGGCCGCGAGCGATCGGGCAGCCACATGCAAGGTCGCACCGGTCAATTCCCCAGCAATTTTGTACATGTTGGGAATCATCAACAGCAACCCTTGGGAAGCCGTGAATGTTGTGGCCAGGGATCCCGCCTGGAGCGCCCCATGTAGCGTGCCCGCCGCTCCGGCTTCGCTCTGCATTTCCACCACGCTCGGCACAGATCCCCAAAGATTGGGCTTGTTTTGGGCTGCCCAAGCATCAGACCATTCCCCCATGGGCGAAGCGGGCGTAATGGGGTAAATAACAATTAGTTCACTGAGACTGTAGGCAATTTTGGCAACGGCTTCGTTACCATCAAGGGTCATGGTTTGGTGGCGTTTCATGGTCATCACTCCAGCAAAAGGCACAGAGAAAAACAGCGGGTAATTGATTTAGATTCGGACGGGTAATTTCAGCGATTCACTAGGCAGATGAAGCGAGGGAAAATGAGTCGTCATGCCTTGTACCTCGTCAATCAGGGTTTGAATGACAACCAACGCCCGCTGCATTCCTTGAATGGCAATTTCAGAAAATTCGCAGCCCAACTCAAAGGACACCGCAGGCACGGCAATTAACCAAGCCGGGGGCACATGGCCATAGAGCCATTTCGTCATGTGCAACAGACTTTCCGGTTGATAGAAATGGCCCAAAAGACTTGGAGTTTCTAGATTTTCAGCGGTGACCGTGGCGGAAGCCGGGGTGGGTGGGCGAATTCCCAAATCTAGCGATCGCAGTTGGGTTTTGGGTGCAGACATTTTCAGGGCATTGCAGTCTAAGGCATCAACAAAAATTACCAAGCCAGCTCCCGCGATCGTATCGGCTAACTCCGGGGTTAATTGATGACAAATGAGGGTTTGAAGTTGTGAATTTTGCCATTGGGAAATGGCTTGGGCGACCGCTGGCCCCACACCGTCATCACTGCGGAGAGTATTGCCATAACCAATCACCAAGATCGGGGATGGAAGATGGGTAACCATAGGGCGATCGCACCTCAAAAACTAGCGAAATTCTGGTCAATGCCATTGAACTGTTTCAACTGAGTCATTTGGTCATTGAGTTCAAGGGGTTGCTCACCCACCGATCAGGAGTTGATCCTGTCCGGTAGTTAATACCATCAGTCAAAACTCAATTTTTCACCTGCAACTCCTAGTAGCATGACAGGCTTAATACATTGAGTCGAAGTTGCGGAGCCAGTCGTGGTAACAAGGGGCTTAAGCCCCTTGCTGCCTAACGATTTGGTGACGGTAATAGCCATGTAATTTAATCCAGCGAATTAAGGCAGCCACGCTACTAGGAAGACCGCTCCAGGGTCTGAATCAGTACCCGATCGGCATTGAACACATCTAGTTTCAGCGGCATTTGCCCCACCGCGTGGGTTGAACAACTCAAGCAAGGATCAAAGGCTCGAATTCCCGCTTCAACCCGATTCAAAATTCCCTCTGGAATCGATCCATCGCTACTGCCTTCAACATAATGTTGAGCAATTTGTTTGATGGTGCGATTCATCGCCAAGTTATTTTGACCCGTGGCAATGATCAGATTCACCGATTGAATTAAGCCGTTTTCATCCACTTGGTAATGATGAAATAACGTGCCCCGAGGTGCTTCGCTCACACCAACGCCATTCAGCTCATTAATACCAGCTTCCGCCCGCACCCGAGGCGACTGCACATCAGGATCATTCACTAACTGTTCGATCGCCTCAACGCAGGCCAAAATTTCAATCAATCGAGCGTAGTGATAGAAAAACGAAGAAGTGGCCACTCGCCCACCGGCCCGCTGTCTAAATCGCTCCAGGGCCCGATCGGCTTCTGGCGTGCCAATGAAGTCACAAATATTCAACCGAGCCAGGGGCCCCACGCGATACACACCATCGGGATAGCCCAAGGGTTTGTAGTAGGGAAACTTCAGATAAGACCAGGGTTCAACGGCTTCGCCAATGAAGGATTGATAGTCATCTTCCGAGAGGCGATCGGCGACAATTTGCCCTTCACTGTCAATGATGCGCAGATGACCGCCGTAATGCTCCCAGCGTCCATCATCACCCACCAAACTCATGAAGAGCGATGGAAATTTACCAAACACATCGATTTCCACCGGATGGGCATCAAGCCACGATTCAAATAGTTCGATCGCGCTTAAAATTGTGGCTCGTGATTCTGGCAATCGGTCTTGAATCCAAGCTTTTCCTTCATCGGACAAGGGATAGCGAACCCCGCCAGGAACCGGCCAAGCCGCATGGATTTTGCGCGCTCCCAGCAGCTCGATCACCGTTTGGCCAAACTGCCGCAACCGAATCCCCGCCCGTGCCAAGTCCGGATTCGCCGCCATTAATCCAAAAACATTGCGTTGGCCTGGGTCACTGTCCCAACCCAGCAGAAAATCGGGGCTGCTGAGATGGAAAAAGCTGAGGGCATGGGATTGCAAAATTTGCCCCAGGTTCATCATTCGCCGCAACTTTTCGCCCGCGATAGGGACACGCACGGCCAAAATTTTGTCGCCGGTTTTTGCAGAGGCCAACAAGTGGCTCACGGGGCAAATGCCACAGATGCGGGAGGTAATTCCCGCCATTTCCCACATGGGTCGTCCTTCGCAAAATTTTTCAAATCCGCGAAATTCAACCACATGAAAGTGGGCATCTTCAACCTTTCCCGCATCATCCAAAAACAGGGAGATTTTGGCATGACCTTCAATGCGGGTGACCGGATCAATAACCAGTTTGGAACTCATAATGCTCGCATGATTTCAGAGGATTACCGCAGTCCAATTTGCCCATTTTCAATGGCTAATTTCTACCGACGCTAGCCCTACTTCACTGGGGTTACGCTTAAGTTAAGCCAGGGAAGCTGGTGACAAACTGAATTTTGAGGTCAGGAAATGCCGTCACAAATTTGATTTTGAAGTCGGGGAAAGCATTGACAAATTGCCACTCACCACACCGATCAGGAAATGCGTTGACGATTTGCACTTTCAAATCGGGGAATGCTTCAACAACCTGCACCGTAAAGTCAGGGAAGGATTCAACAATTTGCACCTTGCCAAATAGGGAGTGCTCTTTGTATTGACAGGTGCTGGAGGAATTGGCCCTGGCTCCTAAGCTCCAAAGGGATAAGATCAGCCCGATCGCCCCGATCAAGAGTCCCCTCGAAAGCCAAAGTCGCCATGGTTGCCGCCGTCGATCGCCTGCCATTGCTGCCCCCTGTTTCTAACCAAATTTCAGATTGGCTGCTTGGGCTTCACCGGTAAAAAGTGACTCCAGGGCGCTTTGAATTTGAGCAGCCGAGGGCGGACAACCGGGCAAAAACACATCCACAGGAACCACTTGATGGACAGGCAAGGCCTGTTTAATCAAGGGCGGCACAATACCCGGTTCTCGAGGATATTGCGGTGATAAATCCGCCAATTCCAGATAGCAACGATCGAGAATTTCTTCAACGGTGGCGCTCGGATTGCGCATAGCAGTTACGTTGCCATTCACCGCACAATCGCCAAAGGAAATTAACAGCTTGCTGCGCGATCGCACCTTTTGGATAAATTCCAAGTTTTCTTCATTGGCAACGGCTCCTTCTGCCAGGCAAATATCCACCTGATCGGGAAAAATCTTGGCATCGCTGCCCACGGGGCTAAACACCACCTCCGCGTATTTCGCCAGCTCAAACAGCCATTCATCTAAGTCCAAAAAGGACATGTGACAACCGGAACAGCCCCCTAACCAAACGGTTGCAAAGCGTAATTTGGGGCGATCGGCTCCTTCCGTTGCCACCGCAGCCCCTTGAGCGGGATTGGTTAGCGTGTCCATTGGTGTTCCTCCCTGGCGGATTGCAAAAATTGCAGGCGATCGCGATCGCGCGTCATTTCCGCAACCGTTGATCCTTTCTTAAACAAAGCACCCGTGGGGCAAGCATCCACGCATTTACCGCAGGATGTGCAAGCATCCACATCACCCCAGGGCTGATCCAAACCGGCAATTAATTTGACCCGTTCGCCCCGGAACGCAATATCCCAAACCCTGGCTCCTTCAATTTCGTCGCACACTCGAATGCAGCGGGTGCAGTAGATACAACGGTTGCGATCGAGTCCGAATTTTTCATGGGAAACATCCACATCCCGCTTGGGAAATTGGTAGGCAAAATGGCTATGATCCATTCCCACCGTGGTGGCCATATCCTGCAATTCACAGTGATTATTGGCCACGCAAACGGAACAAACATGGTTGCCTTCTGCAAAGAGCAATTCCACCAAGGTTCGGCGGTAGGACTGCAACGTGGGCGTGTTGGTTTGCACCGCCATGCCCTCGGCCACTTGGGTCACACAGGCGGGCAATAGTTTGTTAATTCCCGCCACTTCCACCACACAAAGACGACAGCCTCCCACATCCGAAACCCCTTCCAAATGGCACAGGGTGGGAATGGCAATGCCAGCCGATCGCGCCGCCTGCAAAATACTGGCTTTTGCTTCAGCGGCGACCGCCACCCCATCAATTGTCAGCGTTACGACAGCCATACGTTAAATCCCTTCAGTCCCATGAAATTGCTTGCTTCGATCAGCCCAAGAAGATCAGCAAAAAATCAGCAAAAGATCAGTAATTAGGTTCAATCATTAGGTTCAACCACTGGGTTTAATGATTAGGTTCAACCTGATGCATCCCCCTCAAGAAACCGTCGCCGGAATTCGCCAGCGATCGGGCTGCAACAGGGCTTGATATTCCTCCGGGAAATAGCGCAACGTGCTCACGATCGGATTCGGAGCCGACATGCCCAACCCGCAAAGGCTGGTGTGGCGCACCACCTGACAAAGGCTTTCCATTTGCGCCAGATCAAAGGCCGTGCCCCGACCTTCCACCAGCTTGGTCAGCAAATCATGGAGTTGTACCGTGCCCGTCCGGCAAGGCACACAGCGCCCACAAGACTCACTGCGGCAAAATTCCATATAGAACCGCGCCACCTCCACCATGCTGGTTTTGTCATCCATCACCACCATGCCGCCGGATCCCATCATTGACCCCAATGCCGCCAAGGACTCGTAATCCACAGGCGTGTCCAAATAGCTGCTGGGGATGCAGCCGCCCGAGGGGCCGCCCGTTTGGACTGCTTTCACCTGCCCTTCGGAAACACCGCCGCCCATTTCTTCCACGATCGTTCGCAGGCTAATGCCCATCGGCACTTCAATGAGGCCGGTGTTGCAAACCTTGCCGGTCAAGGAAAAGATCTTGGTGCCCTTGCTGGTTTCCGTGCCAATGCCCGCAAACCAATCCGCACCCTTGCGAATGATCGGGGCAATGTTGGCGAAGGTTTCCACGTTGTTGATCAGGGTGGGCGCTTGCCAGAGGCCCGAAATGGCCGGGTAGGGCGGCCGGGGACGGGGAGTGCCGCGCTTGCCTTCCACGGAAGCAATCAGGGCCGTTTCTTCGCCACAAACAAAGGCCCCAGCCCCCACCCGAATATCCACCTTGAAATCAAAACCCGAACCAAAAATTTGGCTCCCTAAAAATCCCTTTTGCTTGGCCTGTTGAATGGCCTTTTGCAGGCGATGAATCGCTAGGGGATATTCCGCTCGCACATAGATAAACCCTTGGTCAGCTCCCACGGCATAGCCCGCGATCGCCATGCCTTCTAGGATCCGGTGGGGATCGCTCTCCAGAACGCTGCGATCCATAAATGCGCCTGGATCCCCTTCATCTCCATTACAGATCACATATTTTTGGCCGGGGGGCATTTTGGCCACCGTGGCCCACTTCAACCCTGTGGGATAGCCCGCACCACCTCGGCCCCGCAGGCCCGATTTCGAGATTTCTTGAACCACCGCTTCTGGGGTGAGTTCAAACAGGGCATGGTGGAGGGCTTGATAAGCACCAAGGGCGATCGATTCTTCAATGCGTTCCGGGTCAACTTTGCCGCTGTGGTTCCGCACAATCAGCAACTGCTTCGCAAAAAATGGGTGTTGCGAATTGCCCTGTAGGGCATCGGTTTGGCCCCCTTGAATGGTGTCAATAATTGAGGGGGCCTGTGCCGGGGTCACCTTTTCGTAATGGGTGGTTGTTACCTGGGGATCGGTGGAGTCCAATTCCACCATCGGCCCCTGACCACAAAACCCCATGCAACCCACGCCAACCACTTCCACGCGATCGGCTAGTTGGCAATCCTGAACCCGTTGTTCAAGGGCTTTTTTAACTTCGAGCGATCGAGCCGCTTGGCAGCCCGTGGAAGTGCAGCAATGTACACGAATGGGCTTTTTCGCCTGGGCACATTGTTCCGCGAGATCGAGCAGTTCATGACCATCCATGGATTCGGACTCCTCAGGCAGCTTGGTCAGCAGATTGGGGGCAAACGGGGCGACAAACGGGACGGCGAATTAACGGATAATGCACGTCATTTCGAGTAGGTCATTCAGGGCGAATCATGGGCAGGCCACAGGTAACCACGATTCGCAACCCAACGATTCATGCATCACCACGCCACTGATCAATGCGGGCGATCGCCTGTTCTGTGGTCACCTGCGCCGCCACTTGCCCGTCAAACACCACCGCTGGCGCAATGCCGCAGGCTCCAATGCAACGGGCCGTCACCAACGAGACTTTGCCGTCGCTGGTGGTGGCTCCCGACTGGATACCGGTGTGTTTTTCCAAAGCATTCAGCACATCGCCGCTCCCCTTGACATAGCAAGCGGTTCCCAAGCAAACCACACAGGTATGTTCACCGCTGGGCTTGAGGGAAAAGAGGTGATAAAACGTGGCGACACCCAACACATGGCTCGCAGGTAATTGGAGCGATCGAGCCACATGCAACAGCGTTTTTTCCTCTAAATAACCAAAGATTTCTTGGGCCCGGTGCAGAACTTCAATCAAAGCATCTTGGCGATATTGTTGGCGTTTCATCACCAAATCCAACGCCTTGAACCGTTTATCAACCGCCGAAGAATCAGTTGCCTTTGCAGTTTTAGAACCCTTCGATCCAGAAGCCTTTGATCCAGCCGACCCAGCCGATCCAGATTGACTCATTGGGGCATTCGCAGAGACAGCACCAGAGGGTTGACTGACCGGGTGATCTTGATCAGGCTTAGTTGCAATAGCCATAGTTCCACTCACTTTCATGACTCTCAACCAATGTTGTGCCGTTGTGCAAAGGCAGCACAAAGCAACCCCTGACAGCGCTGCCATGGCAACAACCTTGCAGCGATCAAGCGGGTGATTGGTTATCTCAAATGTTCAAAAATGTTCAGAAAACTGGATCAGGCGAGCTTCCTTTGGCAAAGACTGAACCTCAGAAGCATTGAGCTGATGCGGGTAGATTCAGGACAGCCAATTCCAAGGAATTAATTCAGGGCAGCCAATTCAAAACAGCCAACTTCATTGGGCGCGGTTGAATTTGATTAGGCTAGCTTGATGCGGCTAATGGGTTGGTTAAGGCAAAGGAAAGCAATTAAGTCGTGAGCTGGTAGCGCTAGATCCGGTGCAGAAGCCACGGAAGGGTTAGCCAAAAGCACCAATCCTTCGGGGAATTCATGCCAAAAGAGAAGGGAAAATCATGACCCGATCGCCATTCCGTGATTTCCATCCCCGATCGCCCGTGGGGGTCGAGCATGGGTGGCCACAGCGGGGGCAAGATCGAATCACAAATCTAGCCTAGCGTCAGTTCCCAGATGAATTGAGGGAGCGATCGGTTTTCTTAAGGAATGCCGAGCAAAATAGTGCGATTTTTGTAAAATTTGTAAATACTTGCTTGGGCGGTGGAAGTCTAAACAAATTCTCTTGGGTTGTTTAGCGGCCGAATTTTCCTAAATTAGCAAGATTTTCCGATGAAAAGTGTCGATTGATGCATTTTTGAGGAAATTATTAAAACAACAAAAAGTGATCAAAAATTACTTAATTTCTTGCATCGATCGATTCTTAACCGGTTCCTTTCCATTTTTACCGTGGCTTCTTGGGGCAACCAGCACACCCTTCGGCTAATTACCGACCAATTACCGGCTAATTGAGAAATTATCCATGAAACGGAGCAACCAGCCGATTAGGCTCGATCGAGATCTGAAGTTTAACCCAAGTTTAAATCACGGTTTCTTACAGAAGTGTTGAATCTAAACACAAAACTTCATATTCTAGGCAACAAGAGTTTCTGGCAGTAAATCATAGCTCCAATGACTGATTGAGCCATAGCGACCGAGTACAACTTGCAAATATCGCAATTTATCTAGTAGCGTCTGACTATAGAATTGCGGCAATTCTATTAACTGCAAGATGGCATAAGCAATTAAGACCATGTAGATCTGTATTGCTACGCCATTTTGATTTTTCGTAATGAGCTGATCTAATTTTAAATGCATCTTTAAGAACTTCCATAGCAACTCAATCTGCCAGCGCTTTCGATACAGTTCTCCAATCTCTTCATTTGAAAAGTCTACTAAATTCGTTGCTAAACGAAATTCACATCGACTTTCTAGATCGCAAAAGGTGACTACTCGATAGCGGTCATGATTCAGATTGACTTTCATATTGTTCTTGATTCGCACCACAAAATAAGTCCCTATTTCACTCAACTCATCAATGAAATGCCAATCAGCAAAACCCCGATCCATAATCCCAATCCCGTTTTCAGGAATCATACTCGGCAGGTAGCCAGAAAATTTGGCATCATGCCCTTGACCAAAATGGATCAGGCATTCGCTTGACCACCCTTGTTGCTGATTGAAGCCTGCTAAGAGTTTGACTCGATGATAACTCTGTTGCCAAAACAGTCGGCTAGTGAGAGTCACAACGGTGGAATCAATGGGCATTAGCATCATGGCATCGGGATGATGACGCTGTTTCAGTGTTCTGATTAGCTGAGTGTAGATGCGGCAGAATCGGTGATTATCCCGGTTTTTACAAGCCTTGGAAAACGTTGATATGTCTACTGAGATACCGGTGTGATTGAGCTTGAAAAATAGGTCTCTCATGCTCATCAAACCTTGATCAAGAATGAAGGTCAACCAGATCTCAAAAAATCTCCGACTGCTGAGCACTGGGTAATCATGCTCAGGTAAGCTTTTGAGAATAGGTTTGACGATTTGAGAGAATGAGCGTAACATTGGTGTATTACTTTTTGATTGTTTGGGGTAAGAATTACATCTTCTTACCCCTTTTTTATAACCTGAATCTGTCATTCAACACTTCTGGGTTTCTTAACCTATCTTGATGAAATATCTGAACAGAATTCGCCAGGAAATTCGCTAACAAGTCGCATCATTCCCATCAAGGCGAATGGAAATCTCACTCAATCAAAACATTCTCGTTTAATAGAGCTTCTGATCTCAGTTCAGCCGCCTCATGCAGTCACCCCATTGGGTCGATCGATTGAACCGCTGAACCGCATGATTGGGCTGTTGGTGAAATTGCTTTGGAAATTTGATAGGAAGTTTGATAGAAAGTTTGATAGGAAATCTAATAACAAGAGGCGGGCATGGGCAACCTAATTGCCACACCCGCCATCCACAGGTCACTGAAAATCGCGCAGCTAAAGACTTAACCCGAGTGGCTGCAAACATCCGCTAGGAGAAAACCCATCTCACACTCATAGCAAGCGGGTTGGTTGTCGGCGGCAGGCCGCACCGCATGGGCACAGGAGAGATGACCATTCTGCCAACGCGGGTTACCCGTGCGATCGGCCCACAGGCAACCTTGGCAAACATCTTTAGGGGTCAACAAGCCACTGTTCAGGAGCATGACCAACATCAAGACACCCCCAGGCTTAGGTTCGCCGGTTCTGATCTGATTGTATGCCGTTCTTAGGGGGCGTTCCTGTGGCGGAGATCACGACTCCAGAACTTTGCGAATGGTTGATCGACGGCGGCGACGCGGCTCAATCCCCACCAGTTGCTTGAACCAATGCTGGATATTGTCCACATAGGTAAACAACACAGGCACCACCAGCAGCGTCAGCAGGGTTGAAGTGGTGAACCCGCCAATCACGGCGACGGCCATGGGGCTGCGCTCTTCGGCTCCGGCTCCCAAACCCAAAGCCAGAGGAAACAGCCCCACCACCGTTGACACGGAGGTCATCAAAATGGGGCGCAGGCGGGCCACACCGGATTCAATCACGGCTTTCGATTGGGGGAGTCCGTGGCGTTCCGCTTCGAGGGCAAAGTCCACCAGCAGGATCGCGTTTTTGGTGACCAGCCCCATCAACAGCACAATCCCAATCAGGGCAAAGAGACCCAGTTCCTTTTGCATCACCAACAGGCCCAGGAAAGTGCCTCCCGTGGCCAACGGCAGGGCCGCCAAAATCCCGATCGGGTAAAGGAAGCTGTTATAGAGCAGCACCAACACCCCGTAGATCGAGAGCACGCCCAACCCCAATGCGGACAAAAACCGGCTGAAAATATCGCGCATGATTTTGGCATCGCCGGCCGGTTCTTCTTCAATGCCGGGGGGCAAGGGGTTCATGGCCGGCAGGGCGCGAATCTGTTCCAGAGCCGTGCCCAGGGAGATGCCTTGCAGATTGGCATCTAGGGTGACTTGACGCGATCGGTTGTAGCGATTAATTTGGGCGGGCCCGCTGATGAGCTGAATATCCGCCACGCTGGTGAGGGGAATCATGGCTCCGTTGCGACCGGGAACCCGCAAATTTTCGAGGGTTTCGATGTTGCTGCGGAATTGAGGGGCAATTTTTACCCAAATCGGGATTTGCCGATCGCTCAGGTTGAATTTAGCCAAGCTCGATTCGTTATCCCCGATCGTGGCCAGGGTGGCGGTGCGGGAAATGGCCTGAACCGAAACGCCCAAGTCCGTTGCCCGTTGCACATCGGGAATGATGGCCACTTCTGGCTTCACCAGGCTGGCGCTGGAGGTGACTTCCACCAAACCGGACAGTCCGCGCATTTGTCGCTCCAAGTCAGCGGCGGTTTTGGTCAGCAATTCCGGGTTTTCACTCTTGAGCACAATCCGCAGATCTTTGCTGGTGCCACCTCGGCTTTGCAAGCTTTGGAAGGTGACCCGGGCCCCAGCGATCGACTTGAACTGTTCCCGCATCTGTTGCTCAAACTGCCGCTGGGTGACGCTGCGTTGGTCTTCGGGTTTCAGGTTCACATACCCCGTGGCCAGGTTGTTTTGGCGAGCGGCAAACAACACCCGATCGACCGCTGGATTTACTTTCAGCAGGCCGTAGGTACGGCTCATGACTTCCACGGTTTCTTCGAGGGGTGTGCCCGGTGGCAGTTCAATTTCCACGGTGCTGAGGCCCGTGTCACCGCTGCTAAACAAACCTTTGGGAATGAAGGGCACTAACTGCAAACTGGCAATGAAAAAGGCGATCGCGATCATCAGGGTGGCAACCCGATGCCGCAGGGCCCAAACCAGCACCCGGCGATAGGGGCCCGGTTGGGTTTCGGTCGATTGCGCCTCTGCCACCAGCTCCAAGTTGGCCTTGGGTTTCAGCAAGTAGGCGCTCATCATGGGGGTGACGGTACAGGCAACGGTGGTGGAAAAGACCGTGGACACGGCCACCGTGACCCCAAAGGGCTGGAAAAATTGCCCCGGAATGCCACCCATGAAGGCCACCGGCAAGAACACGCCGATCAGCGTTCCGGCGGTGGCCAGCAGGGAAAAGCCCAATTCTGACGACGCATCCAAGGCCGCCTGTCGGGGCGATTTGCCCATGTTCAAGTGCCGATCGACATCCTCCACCACGCACACCGCATCATCGATCAAGTTCCCGATCGCCAGGGCCAAGGCCAACAGGGTCATGCTGTTGAGCGTGTAGCCCAGCATTTGCATCACCGCAAAGGTTGGGATGATCGACAACGGCAGGGCCGCCCCCGCAATCAGCGTGTAACGAACGTTGCGCAGAAAGATGCCTACAACGATCGTGGTGAGGATGCAGGAAGAAATTAGCTCCTCAACGGTCGATCGATAGGTCATCCGAATCGGATCCGCGTCGCTAAAAATCAAATCAAATTTGAGATTAGGCAAGCGCTTTTGCAGTTCCGCCACCGCTTTGGTGACATTCTCTTCCACGGTCACCAGAGTGCTGCCGGTGCTGCGGAGCACGGAAAAGGCCACGGCCGGCTCCCCGTTCAAAAAGGCCGCTTCCTTGGGTTCCGTGAAACTGTCGCTGACACGGCCCAGGCTCGCGAGGGGAATCGTGCCGCCATTGGGCAGGGTAACTCGGTAGTTTTGCAGTTGGCTGAGGGTGCGGGCGCTGCCCAAGGTACGGATCGTTTGCTGGCTGCCGCCCACGTCCACCTGGCCGCCAGGGAAGTTGGCATTGAGCGATCGCACCTGGTCATTCACCTGGGTAGCCGTAATCCCATAGGCCGACAATCGCCCCGGATCCAAATCAATCCGAATTGCCCGACTCACGCCCCCCAATCGCTCCACCTGGGCCACACCGGACACGGACAGCAATTCCCGGGCAATGGTGCGATCGACCAAATCGCTCAATTCTTCAACGGATTTTCCCTCACCCGACAAGGCGTAGGTCATGATCGCCCCGCCGCTGAATTCCACCCGATCGACCAACGGCTCATCCACCGAAGCGGGCAGGCTCGATCGAATCTGGGAGATGGCATTGCGCACATCATTGGTGGCCTGGTTGGCATCGGTTCCCAGCACAAAGTTGACCAGCGTGAACGATCGCCCATCGGTCACCGTGGAGGTCATCTGGTCAATGTTGCCCAAGGCGGCGATCGCGTCCTCCACCTTTTTGGTCACCTCGGTTTCCAGCTCCACGGGCCCCGCGCCGGGTTGAATCACCGTGACGGATACCGCCGGTACATCGATATTTGGGCTTTGGTCGATGCCCAAATTCAAAAAGGAGGCAACCCCCAAGATGGCCGCCACCAAACAGGCCAAAATCGTGGGGATCGGTTTCCGAATCGAACCAGCGGACAGGTTGAAGTTACTCATCGGTCAAAAATCCGTTCGTCCGAAGTGACGGCATTAGGCATCTGGAAACATCGATACAACGGGCATTTGATCAACGGGCAATTGATCGACAGGCATCTAATCAATTGATTCAGCTAATCAACGGGCATTTGATCAACTAATCAACAAGCATCAACGGGCATTAACGGGCATTTAATTGGGCATCACACGCACTCGATCGCCATCTTTCAGGTAGGGCCCACCCTTGACCACGACTCCTTGGCCCGCTTGCAAACCGCTGCGCACTTCCACCCGCCCATCGGGGAGCACCTTGCCCACTTCAACGCGCTGGGCACTGACCGTGTTGTCGGGGTTCAAGCGATAGGCGATCGCCGTGCCATCCGGCTGTGGCAACACCGCTTTGGCCGGAATCGCCAAGCCGCGCCCCATAGAAACCCCCACGGCGGCCCGCAAAAACATCCCCGTGCGCAGTCCCGGCGAGGGTTGCAGTTCCACCTTGACCGTGGCCAGGCGGGATTGGGGGTCGATCGTGGGGTCAATTTCGCGCACCCGACCGTTAATCACCTGCCGGGTGGCATCCACGATCGCCTGCACCGGTTGCCCCGGCTGAATACCCCGGAGTTGGGTTTCGGGAACTTTCAAATGCAGTTCCAGCTTGCCCACCGCTGCAATTTGGAAGAGCGGCGTATTGGCCGTCACATTGCCCACGGTGGTTTCCCGCTTCACAATTACCCCCGGCGCGGGAGCCAAGACTCGCGAATTTTTGAGCTGCTCCATGATTTGGCGCACCCGGCCACGCGCCTGCAAAAAGCGGGCTTCCGCTTGGGTAATGTCTTCTCGGCGGTTACCGGTGGCTAACTGGCGGTAGCGCTGCTGGGTTTCCGCAAAGCGGGCTTGGGCCTGTTCGAGGGCCGCCTCGTCGCCCCGGGCCCGGGTAATCACTTCATCCAGGCGATCGCGCGAGATTGCCCCCTCATTGGCCAAGGACTGGTTGCGATCGACTCGCAATTTTGAAAGGGCCAGGTCAGCTCTGGCGCGATCGACCCCCGCCGCAGCCTGGCGGGCCGCCTCGCGGGCCTGGGCAATTTCCTCCGGCCGGAACCCACTGCGCAACTTTGCCAGGGCCGCTTCCTCTTCCAAGGCCTGGGCGCGGGCTTGACCCAACTGGGTGCGCAACAAGGAATCATCCACGATGGCCAGGGTTTGCCCCTGCTGCACCACTTGCCCCTCATCGGCCAAAATTTGCAGCACCTTTAGCCCAGTACCCGGCGGTTGCACGGGCACTAGCTCGCGGGCCTCGATCGTGCCGCTGGCTTCGATCGTCCGGCTCACTTGGGCCAATTCTGCGGTGGCAATGGTCACCGGCTGTTCGCTGCCGGTCGCCGGGGGCGCGGTGGCCGTCGCGGGCTGTTGGGCCACGGCGGGTTGCGCTTGGGGATTGCGGCCTCCCAGGGCAAAGCTCACCCCCAAACTGACCAACACCCCCGCCCCCAGGCCCACCAACAACCCCCGGGGGCCGCTCAGCCAAGCAGTTCCCGGGAGCCACAGGTCATCTCCAGGGTCAAGGGCTTCGTCATCCAGATCAAGGATTTCGTCATCGATCGGGGTCGGTGGCATGGGTGCGGGTGAAGCGTCCGTTGTGGTGCGATCGGGCAAGTCGAGGGCCATGGTTTAACCCCAGGCGGGTGGCAAGTGAGAGGCAATTGGCGGCGATGGCGTTAGGCGGTCTGTTCACCCAACGGCACAGGGGCAATTCCAGCGGGTCAATTCCACAGGGTAAGGAATTCAGACCTGAATCGTGATCCCTGGAAGCTAAAGAAACATGAAATTTTTTTGCATCCTCTTTAAAGATTACCCCAACCATGCCCTGAGCTTGGGATCGATTGGCAGTTCCGATGACAGTTCCGATCACCCTTCCTTGCCCCCAATCGCTGCCAATCAACAGCCGACGCGGATTGGGCATCCAAATCCTCTCCATCCTTCCCGATCGCGCCGCACCGATCGCGCCGTCAACCTTTGCGGGCGCGATCGATAATGGAGCCTGCCCAATCCCACAGCAGTCCAGCAATCAGGAGCCAGTTCGTGGCACAAAAGCAGCACAAGTCGGGGTGGATCAGGCAAGGGGGGTGGCGGGCTAGCCGGTCTGACCTTTGGCAATGGGGCAAGGCCGCCCGTCAGCGGCTGATTCAGTGGCAGCGCTTGTCACCGGAGCGATCGGTCCAGCTCAATCACATGCTCTGGGAAGATGCGCGGATCGATCGCCCTTACCTCACCCAAGTCCTCGCAGCCTGTCTGATTGCCTCCTTTGGACTGTTGGCCAACAGCGTCGCCGTCATCATTGGGGCCATGATCATCGCTCCCCTGATGTTGCCCATTCGGGCGATCGCCTGGAGCGTTGTGGCGGGCGATTGGTCTCTGTTTCGGCGGGGTTTTGGGTCGCTCAGTTGTGGTGTGTTTCTGGCGATCGGGCTGTCTGCCTTGGTTGGCTGGTTGGCAGGCATTCCCGCCTTTGGCAGTGAAGTGCTGGCCCGGGGAAATCCCAACCTGTTGGATTTAGGCGTGGCCCTCGTGGCCGGAGCGGTCAGCGCCTATGCCATGGTGCAGCCCAAGGTTTCGGGAACCGTGGCAGGAACCGCGATCGCCGTGGCCCTGATGCCGCCCGCCTGTACCGTTGGCCTCGCCATTTCCCAGGGCTATGGTCTGTTGGCCCAAGGGGCCGCTCTACTGCTGTTGACAAACCTCTGTGGCATTGCCTTGGCGGCGGCACTAACCTTCTGGATTCTGGGGGAACTGCCCCTGAAAACCGGCCGCCACGGCATGACCGCGATCGTCGGCATGACCCTACTGTTAGCCGTGCCGTTGACCTACAGCTTTTCCGAACTGGTGCGCCAGGCCCGGCTAGAAGCCAGCTTGCGCCAAGCCCTGCTCGATCGCACCCTCACTTTCCGGCGCGTGCAGCTCATTGACAGCAGCGTTAACTGGCTGGCCAGCCCACCAGAAGTTCGCCTCACCGTTCAATCGGCCGAGAGCATTTCGCCCTTTCAAGCCCAATTGCTCGAAGAATTTCTTGAAAAAGCCATGGGTCAGCCATTCCGGCTCGTATTCCTGGTCAGTAAAGTTTCGGAAATTCACTCAGATTCGCGCACTGAGCCGGAGCCACCCCCGCCAGCCGCCCAATAGTTTCAACCGATCAGCCCAATTCCTTGGCCAAATTCACCAGCCAGATTCAGTTGTTAAAACAGTTGTGATCCGTTGTTCAAAGATCAGTTGTTAAGAGAAGTGGGTACTGCGGGCCAGGGCGCGATCGCCCCTCTTAGGATATTGATCAAGACACAAAGGGATTGAGACACAAAGTTGCGATTAGGTGTCAGTTTTTATGACTCTTGTGGCAGAACCATCCGATCGCGTTCGTACCCTGCTGTGGTTGCGAGGCCTGACCACCGTTGCTTGGGCCGATGGTCACCTTGATGATGAAGAACGGGAAATCATCACCTCCCTCACCCACGAAACCCTCGACCCTGAAGCCATCCTCGAACCCCTCACCCCCGAAGAACTGGCCGCCGAACTCGGAGACGACCCCCACCACGCGGACAACTTCCTGCGCACCGCCGTGATGGTGGCGATCGCAGACGGCATTTACTCCGACTCTGAAGATCAGCTCATTCGGCAGTTCAGCACCGCCCTTGGCCGCAAAATTCCCGCCTTTGAAGCCCTACAACAAACCCTCAATTGCGCCGAGCCGATTCAGACCCACACCGACCCACACCGGGGCGATGTGCTCAACCCCGTGCGCCATTGGCTCGATGGTTTGGAAATTCACAATCCCAAAGTTGCGCACTTTCTCTGTAAAATGATCCCCGCCCAATGCCCCTTCGAGCGGGATGTGGTCGTTTTTGGGCGCAAGCTGGCCCACATTCCCCCCATGTGCAAGCTCAACCCACTCTACGACCAGCTCATGGGGTTGCGATTCCGTGCTCTCTCCTACTTGGCAGACGACTGTGGTGAAGACATCACCCCCTACTGCTAGGTGGGTTCTGGGGGCGATCGGGGATCTCCGCCCAACCCAAAGCCACCGCTAGCTCGATCGCGAGCCTTCATCTCCCGGATCATCTGCGATCCCCGGCTAGGGTTGCTGGACTTCCCCAATGCTGCTTTCCCATCATTTCGCGCCACTATTTCATGCAATTTATTGATCATTCAGAAATCGTCGTCCAAGCTGGCAACGGGGGCGACGGCATCGTTGCCTTTCGTCGGGAAAAATATGTGCCCGCCGGGGGCCCCGCTGGCGGTAACGGGGGTCGGGGCGGCTCCGTTTACTTTGTCGCCACCGATCGCCTACAAACCCTATTGGACTTTCGCTACAACGCTCGCTTCAAGGCCCAAGATGGAATGCGCGGCGGCCCCAACAATTGCACCGGCCGCAGCGGCGAAGATTTGGTGGTGGAAGTGCCCTGCGGAACAGCGGTTTATGATGCCAACACCCGGGTACTGGTGGCCGATTTGGTGCAACCCAGCCAGCGGATTTGCATCGCCAAAGGGGGCAAGGGCGGCCTCGGGAATGCCCATTTTTTGAGCAACCGGAACCGCGCACCGGAACTGGCCCTGCCTGGGTTACCCGGCGAAGAATTTCGGCTGTATTTGGAGCTGAAGCTGTTGGCGGAGGTGGGGATCGTGGGGCTGCCGAATGCGGGCAAGTCCACCATGATTTCCGCGCTCTCGGCGGCCAAGCCGAAAATTGCCGACTACCCCTTCACCACCCTCGTGCCGAACTTGGGCGTGGTGCGCCGGCCCACGGGCGATGGCACGGTATTTGCGGACATTCCCGGTTTGATTGAAGGGGCCCACGAGGGCTTGGGTCTGGGTCATGAGTTTCTGCGGCACATTGAACGGACGCGGCTGCTGTTGCACTTGGTGGATGCGACCGGAGAAGACCCGATCGCGGCCTATCACACGATTCAAAACGAGCTGCAGGCCTATGGGCGCGGCCTGACCGATCGCCCGCAAATCCTGGCCATTAACAAAGTGGACGCGGTGGATGCCGATTGGGTCAACACCCTGATTGAAGAGCTGCAACCCCACCACCCGGAACCAATTCTGAAGGTGTCCGCCGCCACCCGCCATAACTTGGATGGCTTGTTGCAGCGGGTTTGGGATTGGCTGGATGAGTTGGGCCCTGTCGTTTTGGAGGTGCCCACCATGATCGATCGCCCTCTGCGCGGTGATGAGGAAGACTTTGATGAGGACGAAGACTGGGAAGACGACGAAGACGGCCCCGAAGTGATTTGGGTTGGCCATTAAGCGCCGGAATCTCCCAAGGTCAACCCAGGTCGGTTAGTCGGCTAATTCTGTCCAGCCGGTCGCATCCTTAGCCGGGCCCCGAGCGGGGGCGGCTGGTTTATTGTCGGCGGCGGGAGCGGTGCTGGCGGGATTGGGACTGGTTCCGGGGGCGATCGCCTGGGCTGGTAGATTGCTGGGCCGCTGGGCCGTCAAGGCCGGCGGGGGCGTTTGCCAGGTGATTTGACCCTGATCGCGCACATCCACCGTGATCGATCGCACCTGTCCTGCCCCAATCACTTGGCATTCAAAGCGATCGCCCGGTGAAACCACTCGATAGGGTTGTCCACAGTCAATTTTTAGGCTGTTGCTGGGGCCGCTGGTTGATTCTTGAACCGCTAAGGCTGTCTGTAAATCAGTCTGCAAAGAACCTAAATCCAACAGCCGCCAAGAGTTAATCACTTCCCAACGAATGATGGCGCGATCGTCCACTTGGGTCACAGCCACAAAGAAATTGCCCTCCGGTTCCAGCTTGCCCACACATTCAAAAGTTTGCCCCGTCCGAGGGGTTAAGTTTGCTGGACAACGCAACTGGTTGACCGGCACTTTGGCGTTGAGTAATTCCTGCTGAATTTGAGCGGAAATTTTTTCCGTGTCGAGTTTGGAGCAGCCTCCTAGAAGCAGCCCCAAGCCAGCCAGGGCGATCGCCGATCGAGCACTAATTAGCATGATCAATAAATAGTGAAATAGATCAAGATTCCAGTCAAATTAAAGTTTTTTCAAATAATCCTCTAGGGTGACTCGATCGACAACGACACGCGATCGCCCCCGGCTTGCTGCAACTTACCCAAGAGTTTGGCGAGTTGCTCATAGGCAACTTTGTTATCGGCTTTTAATAAAACAGCACCTTCGGGACTTTTGCTCAAATAGGTTTGCACCTGCGAGATCAAATCTGCTTCGGAAACCAGTTGGCTACCCACCGAAATTTGCCCAGTACTGGACAGGCTCACCATCAGCGGGTCGGGCGTTTTTTCTTTGCTGGCTGGGGGAGCGTCTGCCTTGGGCAGGTTAATTTTCAGGGCGCTATTATTCCCCGTCAAGGTCATGGAGACAATGATAAAAAAGGTCAAAATGGTCATGATCACATCCATCATGGGCACCAAGTTAACCTCGGGCATTTGCGAAGAAGACTGATTACGGCGATTGCGGGAATACATATCACGTTCTCCTGAAAAATTAGCTTGTGGTTGTCATCAATCCAGATTCACTCATGCCCGATTCATTCATGAATTGAGCTGGTATGAGCTAGTTGGTCGTTGCGGTCTTTTCATCAGATCTCGACTTGATGCCATTTAGGCTGGAGCTGGCTTCCGATTCCGATGAATTTGAATCTGGTTCGGTTTGATTTGCCTCATACCAAACCTGTCGATAAATCAGTTCGAGGGCAGCGCCTACCTGGGAGAAGTACTGCATTTGCTTAGTTTGGAAAGTTACTAAAATTCTGAGGATACTTAAGGCTAAAATCGCCGCGATCATTCCTCCAGCTGTTGTGGTCAGGGCTTCCCCAATCCCGGCTGCTGCTTTACTAGCTTCTTCTCCACCTCCGGATCCACCGATGTTCAGGTTGGCAAAGGTGGCAATCAAGCCGGTCACCGTTCCCAATAGACCCAGGAGTGGGGCGATGCCCACAACACTTTCGAGGAGTTTGTCCCCACGATGCATTTCAATAAACTCGCGATCGGCTGCCGTTTCCAGGGCTAGGCGAAAGGTTTCTGGGGTGGGATCTTGTAGCCGCAAAGGAGCTAATAAAAACCGCCCGATCGGCAATTCCTTGGCTTGGCGGGCGATCGCTGCTGCATCTGCCAAATCGTAGTGGGCGGCTTCTAAGACTTCCCGCACAATGCGATCTTCACGGCTCAGGAGTTGATACCAAAACCACGATCGCTCTAGTCCACAACCCACGGTAGCGATCGACATCCCCACAATGGGAATCATCACCGGCCCACCAACAGCAATCAACTGAAACAAATTCGACATCGATTCCTAGCTCCTATTTGGGTTCCTGAACAATGGCTACGATAGGGCGATTAAGAGAAAACCAATTAGTTCATATTCTTGGGGAATTGATCATTGGAAATTGAACAAGCGATCGCCCAGGTAATTCTGGTTTTGTGCGGCTGGGTTAATGCCTCATTGAGGTGCAACCCGCCAAACAACCACGATCGTGCCGCTATTGTCAGCCGTGGGTACTAGGTTGAGGTAAAGCACCAAGCTGGCTTTTTTCACGCGATAAACAAAACCGCCGCCATATTGTTGATTGGTTTCTTGGGGATCAAAGCCGTTGTTGACCAGGTTGGTGCGGAAATAGGCATCAAAGAACGTCGTCGGATCTTCGCCGGCCACAAACTTCATGGCAGCAATTTCCGATCGAGCCGTGCCAGCCGGGAAGAAATCATTGGGTTGAGCAAACTGAGCGGCGGTTGCATCCTCTGCCGCCAAACCACTCAGCACGCTGTAGATTTCATTCGGCACTTCGATCGCCTTGGTCAAATCTCCCAAGCCAACAGGCTGCTCTGACAAAACATAAATTGCCCCCAATTCCTCCGCATTCAAAATGCTCAAAAATTGCGTTAACCCATCACGGGAAACCTGCAAAACAATCCCGCCGTTGGCACTGCCATTAGCCGGTTGAACTGAATACTTGCGAGCCGCCAATTCCTTTTGGAAAAACTGCGACACTTCCGCCAGGGATTTGCCCGTACTGAGGCAAGACTGCAAATTAAAGCAGCCTGGTTTCGCCCCTGGATATTGTGGAAAGTCTTGCCAGGGGTTGGCTCCGGTGGCGGGTGGGGCGGTGGTCGCGGGTGCAGTGGTCGCGGGTGCGGTGGTGGCAGGCGGGGTCGTCGCGGGTGGCGGGGTTTGGCGAGGCCGCTGCACGATCGGTCGCTGGGCTGGACGTGAAATAGGGCGGCTAATGGCCGGTCGTTGAATGGGCGATCGCGCGGGCGGTGTGGGTCGTGCCGGTGTCAGGGGGGCTGCCTTCGCGATCGGTTGGCCCGGCATCGGCAACTGTACGATGCGCACCTTTTTCTCTTGAGGATTGGTGGGCGGTGCTTTTGCCTCATCTCCAGTGGAAATGAAGCCGAGCACAAGATGTAGGCCCAGTGCCAAAGCCATCGTGCCCCAAAACAATTTCTTCGATTGTGGAACCGGACTTTCTAGAACATGCAGCCAAGCGATCGCCTCGGGGGAATCGTCATCAGGATTCGCCGCCAAATCGACCTCGATCGAGGGCTGAAACTCTCCGGTCTTTCGTTCAAAAGCCAGAGAGTCCAAATTCGGTAATGAAGGAAACAGTTTAGGTAAAGCCACGATTAGGGAGCGAGGAAGGAAGCGTCACGTCAATTGACGAGATAATTCACTAGAGGCAAGCAATGAAGGCAAACAAGACCACACAACATCATCAGAGAAGTCATTCGAGGTTAACGTCTTTGCTTACAAGGAAAGGCTGCCTTCGCAAATTCACTCATTTTCGTGAACTTGCAAAAACTGCCTTTGAGTTAACCTCGACATTCTTCAACAAACTAGTCAAGCCACTCCAGAAAGTTAATTACTTTTGATGTTGCTCAAAAGCATCTTTCACTAGCGGTTGGTATAGATTTGGTCGAAGATTGCACCCTCATCAAAGAACTTTTTATTGACGGCATCCCACCCACCAAAATCATTGACCGTGTAGAGTTTGTTCACCTTGGGGAATTTGTTTTCAAACTCGCGAGCAATGCCGGGATCCACAGGACGGAAACCAACTTTGGCAAATTCACGTTGGGCTTCTGGGGTAAACAGGAATTTCACGAAGGCTTCTGACACCGCCCGAGTGCCACGACGGTCAACAATTTTGTCAACCACTGCTACAGGCGTGTCGATCGAAATATTGGTTTGCGGAACCACATAGAACAGGGATTGTTGGCCTTGCAGTCCGGCCAAAATCACTTCGTTTTCATAGTTCAGCAACACATCGCCTTGATTCGCTCGGAAAAACACATCCGACGATTCACGAGCATCCTTAGGCAGCACCGGCACCTTGCGATAAACCTGCCGCACATAGTCCAAGGCTTGTTCTTCGCTGCCACCGGTATGGGAGATCGATCCCCAAAGACCCAGGAAATTCCAGCGAGCCACCCCAGAAGTTTTGGGATTGGCGGTAATGATGCTGACTTCGGGCTTCAGCAAATCTGCCCAATTTCGCACGCCTTTGGGATTGCCCTGACGGGTGACGAACGCAATCACCGATCGCGTCACGATCGCATTATTGGGCGCTTCACTTTCCCAACCGGGGTTAATTAAACCGCCCTTTTCTAGGCGCTTGGTATCTGCGGCCAAGGCCAACGCTACCACGTCCGCTTCTAGACCATCCAAAACCGCGCGCGTTTGGGATCCGGAGCCACCATAGCTGGCGTTAACAACAACATCTTGTCCCTGTTCGCGTTTCCATTTCTCCACGAACAACGGAATGATTTTGTCGTAGGCAGCTCTGGTAACGGCATAGGTCACCAAGGTAATTTCTACAGGCTTGTTCTGGCTAATTTGTAACGGCTGATTTTGGGGAGACGGATTGCCTAGGCGTGCGCTCGCCGCATTGGTGCTGGTGGGCGACAGTGCCAAAACACTGAGTCCGCTGGCCACGGCCAGGGCGATCGATCGCAGGGCTGTGCGGCGGCCAAGGCGCTGGGCCTTTGAGTTCAGGGGGTCGAGCTGTGAGCGGAGAGCTTGCAGGGATTGGAGGAGAGACAATCGCATGGTGCTTGGCTGAAGGGGGGCAGGCTGTTTTTTATAAACCCCGGTATTCCGATCGGCTTTTAGGATTTATTGAGCAAGATGATACTCATGCCCCCAGGGAAAGTCAATCGAATTTGCTCAAAAACGGTCTAAAAATCAGGGAATTCTCAATTAGCTCTGCAAAACGAAAGCCGCTTATCAGTTTGCTAAGCTCAAGACAAGATCTTTAGAATACAAAAACGGAATACAACAACCAAAATAGGCAATTCGGTACTTGAGCTTAAGCCAGCAATAAAAAGATGAAACTAAACAGAAAGCCCAAACCAAGCAAAAATTCAATCAAGAATCCAATCAAGAACCCAATCAAAACGGGGCGATCGAACTGAATCGATCGCCCCGTTTGATATCAATGGCAACTGATAGCAACTAATCGCCGCAATCAGTTTCAGCAGTTGTCCAGCAAACCCGCTGCCTTAGAACAGGCCCAAGGTCAGGGACTTGTCGATCGGCATGATTGCGCCGATACCCAACCAGATGGCAAAGGCAGTTCCAAACAGGAACGAAGCCATGGCCACCGGACGACGGAAGGGGTTTTGGAACTTGTTCACGTTCTCAATGAACGGAACCAGCATCAAGCCCAGAGGAATGCCGCCCATGCAGGCGATACCCAACAGCTTGTTCGGCAGAATCCGCAGGATTTGGAACACCGGATACAGGTACCACTCCGGCAGAATTTCCAGCGGCGTGGCAAACGGATCCGCCGGTTCACCCACGATCGCCGGATCCAGCACAGCCAGACCCACCATCAGGGCGAAGGTTCCCAGGATCACCACCGGGAACACATAGAGCAAATCGTTCGGCCAAGCGGGTTCACCGTAGTAGTTGTGACCCATGCCCTTGGCCAGCTTCAGGCGCAAGTTCGGATCGCTCAGATCCGGCTTTTTGAGGATGGACATCGCTAAACGCTTCTCCGTGAAGGGAATTTAAAACGGCAGGTGGGACAAGGGTGGAGCCGGTTGCTCCCTGTGTTCTTTAGTCCGATCCTGAACGATCCTTAAGACCAATCCTGAAGACCAATCCTAAAAAAGCTCCCGAGGGAGTTCAAGACGGTGATACACAATTCAACAACCGGCGAATGAGCACCAAGCCAGCCACACCCGGTAGCGCATCTTTAGAGGGGGCCCGAGATCCCTTGCTTGCGGATCATCAGGAAGTGCATCAGCATGAACACGGCGATCATCCAGGGCAGGACGAAGGTGTGCAGGCTGTAGTAGCGAGTGAGGGTGCCTTGGCCAACGCTTTCGCCACCACGCAGCAGTTCAACAATGGTCGAACCGACGACCGGGATTGCCTCAGGCACGCCGGACACGATCTTCACAGCCCAGTAGCCCACTTGGTCCCAGGGCAGCGAGTAGCCGGTCACACCGAAGGAAACGGTCAACACGGCCAACACCACACCCGTTACCCAGGTCAGTTCGCGGGGCTTTTTGAAACCACCGGTCAGGTACACGCGGAAGACGTGCAGGATCATCATCAGCACCATCATGCTGGCAGACCAGCGGTGGATGGAGCGGATCAGCCAGCCAAAGCTCACGTCGGTCATGAGGTATTGCACCGACGAGAACGCTTCTGCCACGGTGGGCTTGTAGTAGAAGGTCATGGCAAAGCCGGTGGCAAACTGGATCAGGAAACAGACCAGCGTGACACCGCCCAGGCAGTAGAAGATGTTGACGTGGGGCGGAACGTACTTGTCCGTCACGTCGTCGGCGAGTGCTTGGATTTCCAAACGCTCGTCGAACCATTCGTACAGTTTCGACATAGCTGCGGAGTCCCTTGCTGGAAACGGATGAGGCTGAAACTTAAAAATGCATGGCGCTTTTTAAAAAATTTAACACACTGGAAATCCTCCCAACCTGATACGGAGACCCGATCAGTGGTGCGATCGCGCGGAGGGGGGGATTTACTTTGCCTTCGGGAGTGCCTGGCTATGGCGCTGACCCATCCGGGGAGTCCGTAAGCCATTCTCAGGAAGGGGATGGCTCAGGGGGCGATCGCGCCGGGCCGGGTTGTCACTCGACCTCGCAAGTTAAACAATTTTGGGTAGGGTTTGAGGAAGCCCCTTTCAGCAGTTAGGATCGGTTTCATGCTTAAGAATCTGATTCAAAAACCATTTAGGGTTGGACTCCTCCTAGGGTTGTGGGTGCTGCTGCTGTGGCTGGGTGGGCCCACCGATCGCGCTTGGGCCATGACCCAGGAGCAAAAGCTGCTGAGTGAAGCATGGCGAATTGTTAACCGCGCTTATATAGACGACACGTTTAATCATCAAAACTGGTGGTGGATTCGTGAAAAGGCGCTGAAAAAGCCCTTGCGCGATCGAACGGAAACCTATGGAGCGATTCAAGAAATGCTGGCGGTCTTGGGGGATCCCTTCACCCGATTCCTGTCGCCGGAGCAATATCGCAGTTTGCAAACCAACACCTCCGGGGAACTGACCGGGGTGGGGTTACAAATCGCGCTCGATCCCGAAACGGGCGCTTTGACGGTGGTGGCTCCCTTGGCGGGTTCACCGGCCGATCGCGCGGGAATTTTGCCCCAGGATCAAATTCTGAGCATTAACGGCATCCCCACCAAGGCCATGAGCTTGGATGAGGCGGCGGAGCGGATGCGTGGCCCCTCGGGCAGTCAGGTGCGATTGCAAATTCAGCGATCGGGGGAACCGGAACCTAAGGACTACGACTTGGTGCGCGATCGCATTGCGATTAATCCGGTAGTGGCGGAGTTGCGGCGCGATCAGGGGCGCAATATTGGCTACCTGCGCCTCAGCCAGTTCAATGGCAACGCAGCGGCGGAAATGGCCACCGCCATCAAGCAACTGTCGCGACAAGGGGCTGAGGGGTTTGTGCTCGATCTGCGCAATAATCCCGGCGGACTGCTACAGGCGGGCATTGCGATCGCCCGACAATGGATTGATAGCGGGCCGATCGTTTATACGGTGAATCGCCAAGGGGTGTTCGACTCCTTCGAGGCCAGCGGCAATGCCCTCACCGACGCGCCGTTGGTGGTGTTGGTGAATCGGGGAACCGCCAGCGCCAGCGAGATTTTGGCCGGGGCGTTGCAAGATAGCGGCCGGGCCCAATTGGTGGGCGAACGCACCTTTGGCAAGGGGTTAATTCAATCCCTGTTTGATTTGGCCGACGGCTCCGGACTGGCGGTGACCATCGCTAAATATGAAACCCCATCCCACCGGGATATCAACCAAGCCGGCATTGAGCCGAATCGTCCCATTGATGGCCCACCCCCGCTGCCGATTGGGGATCGATCCGCCCCCGATCGGGTCGATCCCCAATATGATGCGGCGGTGGAAACCCTACTGGCCAACTTGACGGGCACGGTAACGGCCCGTCGCTAAAATCAGCCGCAAAATTAGCCCCTGGCGCAATCATCATGCTCAGGGGCGATTAACTCGGCTATTCAATTTGCAGGTTTTGGCTGGTTGCAGCTTGGCCGGATGCAGATTGGCTTCAGTCAGGCAACCATCACGAAAGCCAAGCGCGTCCTAGAGGCGCTCCTCAAAACGTTCCAACTGCTGAGGCTCACGCATCGGCAGCTCCACCGGTTCTAAGCGTTGCAGCTCCGGCAGGGCCACCGGTTGCATCACCCGCCGCTCCACTTGATGCAGCTCGATCGGGATCGCCCGGCGAGTTTCCACTGTCGCTTGCCAATGTTCCGCCAAGGGCAAGGCCCGTTCCAAGTCTTCCAAGGCTCGGGGAATCACCATCACCGCGTGGAGTTGGCCAATCCGTTCTGCTTCAGCCATGCCAATTTGAATCGCCATGCCCACGTCAGCCACGGAGCCGCGAATGATGGCGGTGCAAAGGCCATCCCCGATCGTCTCGTAGGCGGCCAACCGCACATCGGCTCCCTTGAGCATGGCATCGGCGGCTCCCACCATGGCCGGAAAGCCGACGGTTTCTAATAAGCCCACCGCTTGATTAGCAAACGGGCTGCGGGGCATTTCCGCCAAAGCGTCCCAACTGGGTGGCCGAATCGGCAACACCGCATCCAAGTTAGGCAGCGGCCGCGGAATCACGGTTTTGCCCACCAGTTGCCCAAATTGTCCGGCAGTTTCTGCGCCAGCTTCCACGGCAATTCGCACATCAGCAACGTTGCCCCGCACGATCGCGGTGCAATGGCCGCTACCGGTTTTCTCGAAACCCACCAGGGTCACCCCCGAAGATTTCAGCATCATGTCCGCAGTGCCGACAATTGCCGGAAAACTGCGGGTTGAGACCATGCCGAGGGCAGATTGATTTGCGGGAGTGGCAGCGGTCATCGGAGAAAAGGGAGGGACGCAAGGGGAACGATCGGGGCAATTCAGAACATTGCTGCCTCTATCTTAGGCCTGCCACAGGTTCGGCCCGCCACAGAGATTGGCGCGATCGGGTGAACAGGGACTTAGGGTTCATCCCGATCATCCGCGCCTGGCGAGTGGGCAGAGGGCAGTTGACCGGCTCCATGGGTTCCGTTCAGGGATTGCTGATAGGGAAACATCATGGACAGCAACCGATTCACGTGGCTGCGTCCATAGACTTCCACCTTTTGCTCCACGATTTGATGCTCAGTGGTTTGGGTGACGATCGCGCTTGGGGTGGGCGGCGGCTCGGCCACAGTCGGTGTCGAGGTCAGCGGCTCTGAAGTGGTTGAGGTTGCTGAAGTGCCGGGAAGAATGGCTGGCGTGGCGATCGGGCGCGGCTGGATGGGGCTGACACCGGGAGCCAAACCCGGCGGTGCTTGGTAGGGCACGGGTTCCGGCAAGGGCGGCGCGGCGGGCGGTGCAGGCGGAAAAGGACTCCCGGAAAATCCCGGGCGGTAGAAACGGCCGCTCCGATCCTGGCGTTCTTCATCGTCCTCATCCCAGGGAGAGGGCAACGGATCGGGCGGGTCGTCGGTCACCGGGGCGGTTGGTTGCGGGCTGGGGGCGATCAGGCTCTGGTTGAACTGAGCGGCGGCCGGTAAATCTTCAGCCCTCAAATCTCCCGTATTTAGATTCTTAGCCCCTGGATTTTCAGCCCCTGAATTTCCCGGATTTGAATTTTGAGTTCCTGAATCTCCTAGGTCTGAATCTCCTAGGTCTGAATCTCCTAAGTATTGACCCGGCGCAATTCGCTGACCAGGGGCGATCGACTGGTTCAAAACAGTTGTGCTGGGGCCAATGCAAGCCGATCGGCCCACCCGTACCGCACCAATCAGCAGCACAGCGGCCCCCAGATGGGCCGAGGCTTCCAGGACAATCTGCCCCCCTTGACAGGCATGGACAACAGCACCCATCCCGATCGTCACGTGGGGGCCGATCGTAATTCGGCTGCCCGGATCCGCCTGTAACAGCACCCCGGGGGCGATCGTCGCCGTTGGATCAAGCGTCACTTCGCCGGAAATCCAGGACTGGCGATCGTCCACCGGATGTAGCGGTTGCAGGGTCATCATGCGGCAGCCGAATAGGGGGATGGGGGCCTCCGGGTCTTAGCGACCGGGACGCTGAACCACTTCTTCGTAAACGCGCTTCTTGGCCGTCGGGTCGATGCCAATCACACGCACGTAGCTTGTGGGATTATTTGCCAAGCAAGCCGTCAGGGCCGCCAGCACTTGGTTAGCCGAGGAGCCTTCCAGACCGCCGCAGCTCGTCCAAGCATTAGCCCGGAACCGACGCGCATCGGCATATTCAGCGCCAATTCGGTAGCCTTGGCTCAGGAGCTTTTGAATTTGCTGGGCCACGGCAGCGGGCACGTTTCCGGCACTCACCGGAGCAGAGCCATTGGTGCTGGCCGCCGCAGGAGCGCTGAAGCTCACCGCATTGTTGGCCGCTTGCACACCGGGACGCTGAACAATGATTTCAGCGGCGCGGCGCTTGCTGCCGGGTTCCACAGCCACCAAACGCACATAGGCGGTGGCGTGCTCGGCCATGCAGGCGCTCAAGGACGCGATCGCCTCCCGTTCCGAAGTGGCTTGCACCGAACCGCAAGTCGTCCAAGCGTTGGCTCGGAAGCGACGCACATCGGCAAATTCCGCCGTGATTTTGCAACCCCGGGCCACCAGTTGCCGAATTTGGGCTGCTGCTTCCGCCGAAATGCCACCCGTAGCCACCGCTGCACCATTGCTGGCAGCGGCTGCCGAAGCACCGGCCACCGCCTTGGCTCCGGAACCGTCGGGCCGTTGAATCACCGATTCAAAAACGCGCTTCTTAGCCCGTTTATCAATCCCAATCAGGCGCACATATTCGCCCGCGTGGTCGGTCAAGCAGCCTTGGAGCTGGCTCAACACCTGGGACTCGCTGGTGGAGTCGATCGGCTTGCAGCTCGTCCAAGCATTGGCCCGGAAGCGGCGCGGATCCGCATGTTCCGTACCAATTTGGTAGCCCTGGGCTAGCAGTTGGCGCACTTGGGTGGCCAAATCACCACCAACCGCACCATTGCTGGTCGGAGCTTTGGAGCCGTTGCCGTTGCTGCTCGGTTGGCCGGCTTTGGCACTGGTGACCGTGCCTTGACCCACCTTGTCGCCCGGGCGATGGACAACCGATTCATAAACCCGTTTCTTAACCGCAGGATCAATTCCGATCACCCGCACATATTCACCCGCGTGATCACGCAGGCAGCCTTCTAGGGCCGTCAGCACGTCGCTTTCATAGGCCGATCGCGGCAGGGCGCAGCTCGTCCAGGCATTGGCCCGGAAGCGGCGTGCATCGGCATATTCAGCGCTGACTTGGTATCCCTGAGCCAGCAATTGGCGAACCTGTTGCACCAACTCGGCGCTCAACGTCGTCGTAACCACGGAACCCCCAGAACCTTCAGAACGATAATCTTGAACAGCAGAACCGTTGGCGGGCCAATTGCCCGTCGGGTTGGCGATCGCCCCCTCAGGCCAATGATCCAACCCGGCCAACTGGCGCACAAACTCCCGATCGCGCTCCCGAGCCACCGGCAACGCATCGGCCTGTTCCTGCGTCAGAATCGTTGAACCCGACGGCACGTAACGCCCCGACGGAATTTCCACGTCTTGAATCAGCACATGCATCATCACAATACAGCCATCGCCGACCCGCGCATTAAACACGGTCGATCGAAAGCCAATGAAGCAATCGCTGCCGATGTAGGCGGGGCCATGAATCAGCGCCAGGTGTGATACTGTCGCCGATTCACCAATCCAAACCGCATAATCTTGGCCGTCATCCCCCAACACACAGCCGTCGGCCAACCCATGGATCAACGCTCCATCTTCCACCGATGCCCCCGCACCGATGTGGAACGCTGCGCCCCGATCAGCTCGCACCGATGTGCCTGGCCCCACCCTTGCCCCAGCGGCGATCGTTACTTGACCAACCACATTGGCGAACGGATGAACTTGAGCCGTGGGATGGATGGCGGGCCGCACGGATTGATCGGAAGCCAGTGACTTCCGATCAATAACCGTTCCATTTGCCCCTCGCGATCCCATGCTTAAAACCTCCGTCACGACTTCACTAACAATTGCTGCAATTCGCTAGCGAATGCTGCAACCAGGAAGCTTCCTACTCAATCGCGGTGCAGGTGGCTGCGTTTGCGACCCAGGCTGGCAGGGCCAAACTGGCTGCCTTCCATGTCGTTGATTTAGATGATCAAGTGACTCCATTGAGTTGACCTGATCGCTAGATCGCCGCACTTCAGTTGCCATTCACCCAAGTTGCCATTCACCCAAGCTGCCATGAGTCCCCATTGCCATTGGCCACCTTTAATTGCAAATCCCTGGAACAGACCTAGAAGTAAGTCCCTAGACCATTCCTGGCAACTCCGCACTGGTGACCCTAATTCGGCAACCGGGCATTATTGGGCAACAGCAGCCGGTCTTCATCACTCTTGCTGTACAAGCGCATATTCTCAGCGCTCACGGTGTCGATGATCGCAATGGCCGCCGCGTCAATTGGACGACCTTCGCCCCCCTCCACTTGACGAGCAGCACTGCCCCGGGCCACCAGCACCCATTCATCCATGCCAGCCCCCACCCCGTCAGCCACCACCTCATATTTCGGCGTGAGCTGACCAGCCGCATCGACCAACTGCACTAACAGAAACTTCACACCCCGTAGGCTGGGTTCCTTTTGGGTGCTAACCACCGTGCCGCAGACCCGTGCAATTTGCATAGCAACTGATTCAAACCAGCACTGTGAACGATCGCGAAAACAACAGGCACTTTGAAGCTTTTTTTACGAGGACTCACCCTCAACACTTCCTATCCGTTTTAGCCACTGACCTGATCGAAGCGATCGCCTCGATCAGAAAGTTCTAAAAACGCTTTGCAATTCAATAAATTGCATTGTTTCGGAATATCGGGACAAGCACTGACTAACCGACAGTGCGATCGAGTCGTTATCAGACCCAAACAAAAATTTTTGGCCCGTTGGATGAAGTTAGGTCTTAACCAATTTCGATAGGGCGATCGCGTCATGCCAGCGCATTCGGAACCTTGATCTCAACACCAATGGTTTAAGCTCCCCAGTTCCCTGGGGTTTGCCCGCTGATGGAGACGACTGATTCTCATGCTCGATCGCTTAAAAACTGCTGCCCGCTGAAATTGCGTCAAAGCCTAACGCAGCCAACTTCGCGCTT
Organism: Limnothrix sp. CMB-01; assembly: GCF_055193175.1. NCBI lineage: Bacteria > Bacillati > Cyanobacteriota > Cyanophyceae > Pseudanabaenales > Pseudanabaenaceae > Limnothrix > Limnothrix sp. CMB-01. Next base: position 3,054,510 of record NZ_CM143720.1, on the reverse strand, counting down.
GGATGACTATTCCGAGAACTGTTGCACTGCCTCGGTGTAGCGGATCGGCAGCACATACTCCAGGTTTTCGTGGGGACGGGCAATGATGTGGGTCGAAACCACTTCACCACCGTTCACGCGGCGCACAGATTCCACGCCAGCGGCCACGGAAGCTTGCACTTCCGACACATCGCCACGGACGATTACGGTCACGCGGGCGCTACCAATCTTTTCGTAGCCCACCAAGGTCACCCGAGCGGCCTTCACCATCGCATCAGCGGCTTCCACAACGGCGGGAAAACCACGGGTTTCAATCATTCCGACTGCAATAGGCATTGCCGAACTCCTTATGTTGTGTCGTAAACGCGAATGTTGTAGAACGCCTTGGTTGTTTCCAAGGACGATCGTCCCTGCGCTAGTGCGATCGCGGCATTTATCGTACCCCCCTTGGGGATCTGGCGCTAGCCATTATTTCTCAAGAATTGGAAATAATACGCACGATAGAGCGCGGGTTTTCGTAAAAAAACCCGCTGAACCCGCGATTCCCCCGCAGAATAGCGTTGACGAACTTCCCAAGCCTAGTTACGGCTCCCTACGCATTAGGCTACAGGGGGCAGCACCTAAGGCAATTCGCCCCGCAACGATTCGTTACGGATTGCTACCTGGGCAGGAATGAACGCTTTACTAACTAGTTTGCCTATTCCCTAGTGTAGTGAAAAGCGTCCCCAATCAGCTTTTTTAATCTCAATCGTTTTGATAACTTGCGGTTAAGCCCTCGTTCGCTTATCAGAAAATCAGAAAAATTAATCCCCCTGCAAAGGAATTACAAAGTTGATCTCGATTGCCCAAGGCATCCCATCAACGCCTTTGCATGACCTTTGCATGAAATGATCAAAAACATTGGATCATCGTCTTCAACGTTGATATCCTCCCCAGCCTAAAGGCGTAGGGATTCCGGCCCTAACCGAACAACCGAAGTTGCTCGACTAGACCATGGGGTCAAAATACCCGATCGCCCCGGGCACAATTCCCTTGGCAGCGGCACAAACCCAGCTACAGGGGATGCCAAACTGAGGATCGCAGAGGATCAAAACCGATCCAATCACTTGCTAGGCTTAACGATGGCCGGCCAACTTGCCGTCTGTTTCGCGCCTGATTGTTTTTAGCTCTATTGCTGGCTATTGCTGTCTTTTTCGCCTGATTGCGCCTTTTTGCGCCTTTTTAAATTTTCCTGTTCACCCTTACCTTGAGCGCGATCGCCCATGACCGCCTTACCCCCTCTGACTCAATGGCTGGTGCAAACCGTCTGGCTTGTGCCGGCCTATGGCTTGATTGGGGCGTTGATGACCCTGCCTTGGGCCACGGGAACCATCCGACGCACGGGGCCCCGGCCCGCCGCCTACATCAACCTATTGATGACGATCTTGGCCGCCATCCACGGCGGTTGGCTGTTTCGGGAGTTTTGGGGTCAGGAGGCGCAATACCTCAGTTTTAATTGGCTGGAGGTGGCGGATTTCAAGCTCTCCTTTGTCTTGGAGGTTTCTCCGGTCAGTTTGGGGGCCATGGAGCTGGTCACGGGGCTGAGTTTGGTGGCGCAGGTCTACTCTCTGGGTTACCTGGAAAAGGACTGGGGCTTAGCGCGATTCTTCGCCATGATGGGCTTTTTTGAAGGGGCCATGAGCGGCTTAGCGATCAGCGATTCTTTGCTGTTGAGCTACTGCCTGCTGGAGATGCTGACCCTTTCCACCTATCTGATCGTGGGCTATTGGTATGCACAGCCCTTGGCCGTTACGGGGGCCCGCGATGCTTTTCTGACCAAGCGGGTGGGGGATATTTTGCTGCTGATGGGGACATTGGCCCTTTCGACCCTCAGCGGCAGTTTGAATTTTTCGGACTTGGCGGATTGGGCCCAAACAGCTCAGTTAACGGACTGGCAAGCAGGTTTGCTGGCGATCGCCCTCATTGCGGGGCCCACGGGCAAATGTGCCCAATTTCCGCTGCACCTGTGGCTGGACGAAGCCATGGAAGGGCCCAATCCAGCTTCCTTGATGCGGAATTCGATCGTGGTGGCCTGTGGAGCCTATGTGCTGATTAAGCTGGCTCCGGTGTTGGCCCTGTCGCCCTTGGGGTCGGCGATTCCCATTGCCTTGGGAACCATGACGGCGATCGGGGCTTCGTTGGTGGGAATTGCCCAAGTTGACCTGAAGCGGGCCCTGTCCCACACCACCAGCGCCTATCTGGGGTTGGTGTTCATTGCGGTGGGGTTGCAACAAACGGATGTGGCGTTGCTGTTGCTGCTGACCCATGCGATCGCGAAGGCGGCTCTGTTCACCAGCATTGGCGGTGTCATTCTGAACACCAGCACCCAAGACATGACCCAAATGGGCGGCCTGTGGTCAAAAATGCCCGTTTCGACTATGGCTTTTGTGGCTGGCTCCATGGGGATGGTCGCCCTGTTGCCCTTGGGATCCTTTTGGGCCATGGAGCGGTGGCTCAGTGAGCCAGCCATGCCCAGTTGGTCGATCGCGGTGGTCTTGTTGGTGAATGGCTTGACGGCACTGAACTTGGCCCGGGTGTTTGGGCTGGTGTTTGGTGGCTCCACACAACCCAAAACTCGCCGGGCCCCGGAGGTGGGCTGGACTATGGCCGTGCCGATCGTGTCCTCGATCGTCCTGACCCTGTTGGTTCCCTTGATGTTGGAGCGGTGGCAACTGCTGTTAACCCGAGTGGGAATGCTGCAATTTCCGATCACAGAAACGATCGCCCTGGTGACTTCGGCGGCCCTGGGCGCGGCGATCGGGATTGCAATCTATAGCTTTGGGGTTGTGGCGCGGCCGGTGAAGTTGCCGATTCCAGCCCTGCAAGATTTGTTGGCCTACGACTTTTATATCGATCGAATCTATCGGTTTACCATTGCCCTCGTGGTCGGGGCGGCGGCCCGGTTCACGGCCTGGATCGATCGCTACGTCATTGACGGACTGGTGAATTTGGTCGGGGTAGCGGCCCTATTTGGTGGCGAGGGCTTGAAATACAGCACCTCTGGCCAATCCCAAGGCTACGTTTTGGTGGTGCTGATCAGCGTCAGCATGATGGTGGTCTTGGCTGGATGGTCTTTGGCGCAACTGTGGTTCTAGGAACCCAATGGGCAAGAAACGGAAGATTCAGAAGCGAATAGCAGGCAAGTCACGGGCGAGCCACGGGCCAATAAACGGCTGATTGATGGCTGAGATAGATGATTGGTTGCTGATGATTGATGGCTGAGACAGAGAGGCAAAAACTGTGCTGCTGAGTTTGTTGGTTTGGATTCCCATTGTCGGCGCGATCGCGATCGCCCTTTGGCCGGGCAAAGTCAACGCCACCCAGGCCCGCCAGGCGGCCATCTTGAACTGGATTGGCCTGACGATTATTACCGGGGTGATCGTGACCCAATTTGACCCCGGCACCGATCGCCTGTCCCTGGTTGAATCCTTCCCCTGGATCGATCGACTCGGCCTCAGCTACAGCCTCGCCATTGATGGCCTGTCCTTCCCGCTGGTGGTGCTCAACACCATGCTGGTCGGCATCGCCATCTTCAGCACCAACGAAGCCATCAACCGCCCCCGGTTTTACTACAGCCTGCTGTTGTTACTCACCAGCGGTGTCTATGGAGCTTTCCTAGCACAAGACCTGCTGCTGTTCTTCCTGTTCTATGAACTAGAACTCATCCCGCTCTATTTCCTAATTGCCATTTGGGGCGGGGCCCGGCGCGGCTATGCGGCCACCAAATTTTTGATCTACACGGCCGTTTCTGGAATCTTGATCTTGGCCGCCTTCCTAGGATTAGCCAGCGCCGCCGGTTTCAGCACCTTTGGCTATGAACCCCTGCGGGAATTTGCGATCGCCCAAGCCACCGCCCCCGAATCCCTCTTGCCCGCTGCGTCCCAACTCTTGCTGCTGGCGCTGCTTGTAGTGGGCTTTGGCATCAAAATTCCCCTGGTTCCTCTCCATACCTGGCTGCCCGATGCCCACGTGGAAGCCTCCACACCCATCTCCGTTCTGCTAGCCGGTGTGCTGCTGAAGCTGGGAACCTATGGCTTAATCCGGTTTGGGTTGGGCATGTTCCCCGAAGCCTGGACCCAAATTGCACCTTGGATGGCCGCCTGGGCCGTGGTGAGCGTGCTCTATGGTTCCTTTGCCGCCATTTCCGAAGGCATCGCCAATGGGGACATGAAACGCCTGGTCGCCTACAGTTCCGTGGGGCACATGGGCTTTATTTTGCTGGCGGCGGCAGCGGCCACCCCCGTCAGCCTCATGGGTGCGGAATTTCAGATGGTGGCCCATGGCTTGATTTCTGGCCTGTTGTTTCTGCTGGTGGGGATTGTTTATAAAAAGGTGGGTACTCGCCAACTGAGCGCCCTCAGCGGGTTATTTAATCCCCAACGGGGTTTGCCGGTGGTGGGGTCGTTGATGGTGTTGGGGGTGATGGCCAGCAGTGGCATTCCCGGAATGGCGGGCTTCATTGCGGAGTTTTTGATCTTCCGAGGCAGCTTCCCCACCTATCCGATCTATACCTTGCTCTGCATGGTTGGCACGGGGCTAACGGCAGTCTACTTCCTGATTTTGCTGAATCAGTCATTTTTTGGGCGGCTGACGGAGCGGGTGGCCAATTTGCCCTCGGTGAGTTGGCTCGATCGGGCCCCGGCCATTGCCTTGGCTGTCCCGATCGCCCTGTTTGGTCTGCAACCCAGTTGGCTGGCCTACTGGAGCGAGCCGGTCACCACCGCGATCGCCCTAGCGGCTCATCACAGTCCCTAAATACTCACCGCTTCAGGCCCCGTTTCAGGGCTTGGCACTGCCCGATCGCCCGTCATCACCCCGCGATCGGGCACGAACATCACCAACCGCCGGCCGATTCTGATTGCTCCTTTGGGATCCTCATATAATCAGATCATCATCAGTAATCAGACCATCATCAGACCCGATCATTAGAATTGTCAGTTCCCAAACTGTGAATTCAAACTGCGAATTCAAGCTATGAATTCAAGCCACGAATTTAAACCGCAAATTTAAGCTGTGAATTCAAGCTGCGAACTTCAACACCATTGCCCCAGCTTAAGGTTTTCAACCCATGCTCTCTATGACTGCCACCCATCCCCTAAACAGCACGATCGAGCGGCTCTTGCAAGGGGAAGCCATGCTGAAAGATAGCCCCAGCAACGTGCTGGAAGTGGTGGGCATTCTGCATAGCTACGGCATTATTTTAGATGCCTATTCTAACAACCTAAACTATATTGCTCTGCATCAGTTTTTGCGATTTTTTCCATTTTTTAAATACTTTAATGGCGAAATTTCGCTACCGAAGTTACTGAAACATTGGCGGCACGATCGAATCAATTTTGAATATGCCGAATATTGTATGAAAGCCATGTTCTGGCATGGGGGCGGTCGCTATGATAACTATCTAGATTCACCAGAATTTATTACCCTTGCCAAAAAAGCGATTCGGGCCCGTTTCGCCAAAAACCCGATCGTCTTGGGAATGGATCAGCTCTTTCCTGAGTTTTTGCTAGAACAAGTGCGGCAATTAGCCTATTACCGAGCCTTGGGGCAATTTTGGCGAATCATGAGCGACATGTTCATGAGCCTTTCAGATCAGTACGATCGCCGCAAAATCACCACCATTCCCCAAGTGGTTCAACATATCCAAGACGGTCTAGTGGCGGGGGCCAATTCCCCCATTGAATATGCCGTGGAATTGGGTGGGGTGACCTATGACATTGTGCCCCGATCGGCCAAGATGACCTTCCTAATGGATGCGGCTGTGCCCTACGTGGAGGCGGTCTTTTTCCGAGGAACCCCCTTCAGTGGCACGATTTCCTACAATGCCCAAGCGGCCCGCATTCCCACCGAACAGGGCGATTTTGCCTATGGTGCGCTCTACGCTGACCCGTTGCCCGTGGGCGGCGCAGGCATTCCGCCGACTCTCCTGATGCAGGACATGCGGCATTTTGTGCCCGATTATTTGCACCAATTCTATGAAAATAGCCTGCGCCATGAAGACGATTTATTGGTGAAAATTTGCCAATCATTTCAAAAGTCCATGTATTGTGTCACCACGGCGGCTCTGCGTGGCTTGGCTCCCCATCCCCTGGAGTCGGTTGACCCGGCCCATCAATCGGCTAATATTGCCTACTTGAATGGTTGGATGGATCGGTTTATTTCGTCGCAGCTTGGCAATGTGAACCGTGATTAGGCATCAAATTCATCTGATAATTGATCCATTCATCTACCCGTCAATATGTCAGTTGATATGACCCTCAATTCTGTGGAAACACGCCAGGCGATCGACGATGAATTATCCAAACGGCCTTTAGACCTTGACCCGGCTGGCTATTTCGTGATCTACCTCGATCGGGAACAGGCCTTAATTTGCGCCAAGCACTACAGCACCGTGATTAACGATCGAGGCTTGGCCACGGATCCGGTCACCGGCAAGGTGATTCCGGCGAAGGGTTCTGTTCCGCGCACGGCCGAGGCCCTCTATACCGGACGCACCGCCAAGGAACTCTGTGTGAAATTGCTCGAACAAACCCAGCCGATACCGGTTTCAATGCTGGATCATGCGGCTTATCTAGGCCGAGAGTTCATGCGTGCAGAACAGGCTTTGGCCACCGGTGCGGAATATATTCAAGACTAAGACCAAGGCCCTGGCAGCGGCCTGGCGCAGCGCCCGAACACAACATCCTCAGGGGTGGTGGTTGGCGGCGCTGTTGTATGGTCTGCTGGGGGTTTTGATTTTGGGGCCCCAGCCCTGGCTCCCGGTGGTGGGAGCGGGGGACACGGATCTCTGGGAAGCGATGGGATTTTATGTGCGGGAGCATTGGCACTGGTGGCCCCTGCCGCATATCGATTTAGTCAGCGATCGGGCGTTTTATCCCTACGGGGGGCAAGTGGCTCTCCAGGCCTGGGGTCTGGAGCGAGATTTGTTCTATGCCTTGCTTTTCAGTCTGGGCGGGGCGGGCCCTTGGCTGAAGCTATATTTTCTGCTGTCGGTGGCGATCGCCCTCTTTGGCATTGCGCGGATTTTGCAGCCGGACTTTGGGGAGCGGCGGGCAATTTTAACAGCGATCGGGGCGGTGTTTTTGAACATCTACGCCCTAATTTGTAAGTTTCCGTTTCACAGCAACATGGCAATCGTCCATTGGCTGGGTCTGAGCCTGGCCACGGATTTTGTGTTGGTGTGGCGATTTGTGCGGGGCCGGGCGATCGGGCGGGCCTGGTGGCTGGGGCGCATGGCGTTGGTGCTCCTGAGCTTGGGCCAGGACTTGGGCTATGTGGCGGGGTTTGGGCTGCTGTCGCTGGTGCTGTCGGGGGGATGGATGTTGGCGGTGAGGTGGTGGCGGTGGCGAACCCAAGCAATTGAGCTGGCCGCCGATGCCCACCAAGACGCAAAGAACCAAGATTGGCAGCTCCGGCTTGGCTATTGGATTTATGGCTGGCCACCCTTCCGCCCGATCGAGTGGGGATTGATCGCCCTCATCATTTGGGCCGCTTGGTTATATCTGCTGCCGGTGATTCCCATCGTGCAGTTAGCCAAGGAGTTGGACTGGAGCAACACCTTCGATCGCGCTTGGTTTGCCCATCCCCTGCGCCTTTTGGCCCCCTATTGGCCGCAAATCAACCCGATCGCGGCGGCCGGCTGGTGGCGAGCCGTGCTGCCCAGTCCCCTAGAAACAGATTTTGATGGGGTGGTTGGCTGGGGGTTGTTGCTGGCGGGGGCGATCGGCTGCTGGCAACGGCGGCGCTGGTGGGCGGCTTTTGTGCCCCTCGGTTTGCTGATGGGCTGTTTAATCGCCTATCGCCCCTGGGATTTACCGATTTTGCAGTGGTTTCCCTGGTTTTCGTTTAATCGCGTGGCCGGACGGGGTACGGTGGTCTTCCCGATCGCCCTGGCCCTATGCAGCCTGGGTTGGCAGCCGGATGCAAGCCGATCGGCCCGAACGCGACAATGGAACCGCTGGGCCGCCTTGGCCGTAGCAGGCATCTGCTTGCTGGACTTAATCGGCGGCTATGGCCTCAAGCCCCGCGCACAACCCCTAGATCCCAGCTTTCAGCCCTACATGGCCCTGGTGGCCCAGCAGCCAGGCACGGCTGTTTTGGACTGGCCCTTTTGCGTAACAGGGGGAAACGGTGTGGGCAGTGGCGATGGCACCTGCCCTTTTTTTGCCCATCATCCCAGCACCCACGCCCTCAGCCGGTTTCACCACAAGGCCACCGTGGGGCAATACTTGGGGCGATTGCACCCCAGCCAGCTCACCCCCTACCTCGAAGCCGGTTGGCAATATTTGGCCCTGCCCGATCATCCGGATTTAAACCAAACCCAACGCCAGCGCCGCTGTTTTCGCAGGGACGAATGGGAGTTTTTTCGGCGATTCTTCCAATTAGGCGATTTTGCGGGCATTAATCTCTATGTCGATCGCCTAGCCCGGGGATGTGAAAGGGAGTTTTATGCCCAATTGGGCCACCCGATCGCCCAAACCACCGTGCCGGGCATGGGGCGTGTGGTGTTTATTCCCAAGCCAGCCCCCTGGCAAGGCCTAGTTGATTTGGATCAGGCGCGACTGTTGCGTTTTTCGCCCTTTCTCGACCCAGCCCCCGTCAGCCCGGATCCTGCCAATCGCGATCGCCTGGATCCGGAAACCGCCCCCCTGAAAACCGCCGTGCCGGAGCTAGACCTCGTGCAGTTCGGAACCGTGCGCGGTGTGGAAATTCGCGGCGGGTTGGATCGCAATCGCCAAGGTCAACGCTGGGGTTTGGCCCCCATGACCGTCCTGGATTTGCAGAGCGATCGGTCTCAAACTCGACAGCTCAAAATTCAAGCGACAGTGCCTGTGACCAATCAGCAACTCAGCATCTTTTTAGATGATCAACTCCTGTGGCGCAGTGAGCTTTTATCCCGTAACCAAGCCCTGGATTTGAACTTGCCGATCGCCCTACCGGCCGGCAAGAGTCAGCTATGCTTGGTTTATGAGCAATCCATCATTCTGCGCGATCAAATTCCTGCGGCTGGCAACCGCCCGATCGCGTTAACTTTCCAGCATTTAGCAATTGAATAATTATCAATTCAAGTTACTTAAAATCACAATACAGACCTTACCCCGATTACTAAGCACAGTTGCCCGTAGGGTGGGCAATGCCCACCAAACCGTTGCTTCATGGCATCTGCAATATGGCGTGCCAATAATTCTAGGTAAAGGCTGTAATTACTAGCCCAAATCACGATCAGGCAAAATTCCAAACTATCTCGAACTTTAATGGAATCAAGATTTCAAACAAGAACCAAAATAGCCAACATCAGGACAGAACTCGATGGTTACAACTCGCGATTGCCTCTTGACCTTTGAGGACTATCTCAATCATCAAACCGATGATGCGGCCAGTGATGTTCGTTATGAATTAGTGGATGGTGAACTAATTCCCATGAATCCACCCAGAATCGAGCACTTTTTGATTGCTCAGTTTTTAAGTGACTATCTTCGCCAGGTAATTGGTCAAAACAACCTACCTTGGATGGTATTTGCCGAAATTGGTGTCAGAACGGGATTTCGGCGATCGCGCGTGGTGGATTTATGCGTTGTGCAACGGGAGCAGGTGCAGGAATTAGCGGGGCGATCGGCAGTTTTTGAAACGCCGCCCTTGCTCGCTGTGGAAATTGTCAGCCTTGATTCGATCGGGCGGGATTACCGCTACAAGCGATCGGAATATGCCGCAGCGGGAATTCCTGAATATTGGATTGTAGATTCCCTCGAAAATCGCTTGACTATTCTGCAATTACAAGAAGGGTTATATGACGAAATTCCCCAAGATCAATCCGGCTTAATTCAGTCGCCTATTCTTTCAACCATGGGCCAGCAATCGGCCGATCAGCAGCCAGCGATCACGATCGAGCAAATTTGGCAAGCAGCTAATCTGGATCAGAATCCTCTGTAAAATTCCCAGCGATCGCGAGCCTTATCCCAAATCTGTCGCCCAGCAGAGGGCTTCCGCGTCCACTAGGCGCTGTCGCAAACTGGCCACCAGCGATCGCGCCTGATATTCATACATCGCGCAAACCGTGGGCGGCTCCCCCGCTTCCACCAAGGTGGGCAACCGCTGAAACAGCGATCGCGCATGGGCCAAGCTGCAGCCTGTGATGCGGGCGATCGCGTTGGCCCCTTCAAAATCCGCCTGGGGACTGGCGGAATGCAACCGCACACACCACGATCGAGGAGCCAGCTCGCCCCGTTCAATCCGCCGCAACCCCTCAATGGAAGCCAACACCACCAGGCGATCGCCCGATCGCAAGTGGCGATCGAGGCGCGGAAAGTCCAACTCCCCATCCGCCAACGCCTTGCGACCCACCCGCTCATGCAACAACGGCACAGCACCATAGCCACAGGCAAACTCCGCCAACAGCAAATCCACTAACGTATCGCCCGGCTCAATCCGATATTCCGCCACCAGCATCGTGGTGCGCCCCCAGCGGTAGAGACTGAGGATATTTTCGCCAAAGGCCGCCCCCGCAAAGGCTTCCGCCGCCAGGGCATAGGCGCAAAGCACCTGCGCATCGGGCAACAGCCCCACCAAGGTATCGCTGAAGGCGCGATCGAACGTGCGAATCACCAACCCTGTGGAGAGCGACGCTTGGCGCACCATCAACGCCATTTCCAAATTGGCAATTTCGTCATCGGTGGCAAAGACGATCGACTTAGCCCGCTCCAGTTCCACCCGATCCAGCGTATCCGGCAACTTACCCACCATCAGCGGCAAATCGCCCAAGGTATTGTCATCCAAGCCCTGGCGTGTCAGCCCCGCCACCGACTGCCCAGACTGCAACAGCAAACGGGCAATTTGCTGGCCCACCTGTCCCATACCCACCACCAGCACATGATCCTTGTCCGGCAGGCGGGGGCGACTGGGAGAAAACCGCAGCCGCAACGACAACAGCCGCTCCGTCAGCAGCGCATAGAGCACGCCCACCAAACCCGTGCCCACCACCGTCAAGCTAAACCCAAACAAACGCAACCAGCGAGGCACAGCACTGGACTGGGCGGGATCGCCAAATAAATCGGCATAGCCCCCCAGCAGCAACAAAGCCGTGTTGCAAAAGGCATCGAACCAATCGCGATAGGGCGAATAGTGCCGCAAAATCACGGTTCCCAGCAGCAGCAAGCCCAGCACGGCTCCGGCGTAGATCAGGGCAATTTGCAACAGCCGACTGCGATGCAGCAGCGATCGCGCGGCTTGCTGGAGCGATCGCAACAGTTGCCAACGGGGTGCCGATCGCGGAGTCGTCGTCAGCATTGGCCGCGTCGGGTGCAAGGTGGCGGCAGCTTCCCACTCATGCCAACGGCCCCCACGCCGCATTTCCACATAGGCCACCCAATCACCGAGCCGCAAGGGTTCCATGATGCTCGACCCGTAGAACAAAGAATCCGGCGGCAGGGGTAGTGATCCTGTCCAGTGACCCAAAATCAGGCGCGATCGATTGTTCAGATTCGCGGGAATGTCCCCCAGCCAAGGATCATCCGCCTGGAGAGAGCGCTGGCGCACCCGATAGGCCACGCCGTTGATTTCAAAGGCCCCGATCGTCTGATCCTGCAATGCGGCCAGGGCAAAGGCCATGGCAGATAACCGAGAAGGCTCGAAGGCCACAAAATTGCCAAATTGCCGAGCCAGCAAGTCATTCAAGTGGGGACGGTTGGAGCGCACCACCAGCCGCACCGCCGGATTCAGCAACCGCGCCGCCAAGGCCGCCTTGAGGTTAATTCGGTCATCCCCAGCCAGCAACAAAATGGCTCGACAATCGGCAATCCCCGCCTGCTGCAAAATGCTCGATCGACAAAAATCCCCCTGAATCACCTGTTCCAGCATGGCGGGCAAATCCGGCACATCCCACCCGCTTGGAATCGTGCGTTCGATCGCCCGGACTCGCACCCCAAAATTCGCCAAGGCCGCGACGCAATGTTGACCTAAATTGCCTAACCCACAAACCAAGAACCTGTCAGACAGCACCGTTTGCATCTGCGAATTTTGCATCTGCCAATTTCGCACCCGCCAACCTTCTGGGACAGGCGATTAATCAACCGTCGCCCCACCGAATCTCTTCATAGATCATGGCCAATGTGTCTGAAAAATCCAAACTTTGTAGTGCAAATGACACTTCTAATAATGAGCGCTGTTGTTCGTCAGGAGTCAGGATTTTGGGATCAAAATCGATCGCACTGTAGCGGGTCAGTTCCCAGCAATTTGGCGCAGCACCTTCGGGGCGATAGTAGCGATCGAGGGCCGGGCGATCGCTGCTGATCAACACATATTCCTTGAGGGATTCCATCCGCGCGTATTGCTGAAACTTTTGGTCGCGATCGAACTCGGCGGTTCCGGGCGACAGCACCTCCGCAATCAAGCAAGGATATTGAATGGCTTGGCGCGATCGCAAATCCCGAGGATCACAACTCACCACCAAATCAGGATAGAAATAGGGCCCTTTTTCCGAAACGTAAACCTTCACATCACCGATAAAGACTCGGCAGGTTTTACCGCGTAGGTAAGCTTTCAGTGCAAAAAATAGATTTCCAGCGATCGTGTTGTGGTCAAGCGTGCCGCCGGCCATGGCGTAGGCTTCACCGTTGAGGTATTCATAGCGCTCCGGCTGTTGAGCTTCCCAGGCGAGAAATTCTTCGGGAGAAAAATAGCGGGAATCCGTTAAAGCAACCATGGCCGTGCCGACATACGGGATTTTTGGATAGAGCCGGTAGGGGCAGGTTTCAAACCTGCCCCTACGACAACGGTAGCAACTGTAAAACCAGTCTAGCGATCGCCCTTGGGTAATGCTTCACCCCGCATGGCGCGATCGAGCAATTCGATCGGGTGCAAAATCGGCACAGTTTTCCCCTGCAAACCCAGGTGTTTTTGAATTTGCAACGAGCAGCCCGGATTCGGCGAGGCGATCGCGTCGGCTCCCGTGTTGGTCAGATTTTGCACCTTCAGTTCGCCCAGCTCGTCGGCGATTTCCGGTTGCAGCAGGTTGTAGATCCCCGCGCTGCCACAGCAGAGTTGCGAATCGATCGGCTCGCGCAGGGTCACGCCGGGAATTTGCCGCAACAGGTCGCGGGGTGGGGCGCTGATTTTTTGGCCATGCAACAGGTGGCAAGCGTCGTGATAAACCAGCGTCACCGGTTCCGGGGCGATCGGCTGAAGCGGCGCAATCCAGCCCACTTCCGCGAAAAATTCGTGGATGTCGCGCACCTTTTCCACAAAGGCAACGGCCCGATCGCGGTACTGCGGATCGTCTTGCAGGATGTGGTGATATTCCTTGAGCGTGTGCCCACAACCGGCGGCGTTGATGATGATGTAGTCCACATTGGTGGCCGCGAAGGCATCGATCATCTGGCGGGCGATCGCCTGGGCCTGGTTGGTTTGACCCTGGTGGGCGGGCAGGGCCGAGCAGCAACCCTGGCTGGGCGGAATCACCACCTCGCAACCGTTGGCCGTCAGGGCCCGCAGGGTGGCAGCGTTCACCCCGCCAAAGAGGGTGCGCTGCACACAACCGAGAATCATCCCCACCCGATAGCGCTGGGTTCCTTGGGCGGGAATGGTTTCGGGAAAGTCGCGGTTGAGGGTGTCCCAGCTCAGGCGCGGCAAAATTTCTTCCATGGCCGCCAGGTTGGGCAGCCATTTTTTCAGCAGGCCGGTCGATCGCACCAGGGTTTGCAAGCCCGACTGTTGATAGAGCAACAGGAACGGCATCAGCAGTTTCAGGCGATCGGGATAGGGAAAAATTTGGAAAATCAGTGTCCGCAGGGCCTGTTCCGGCAGCGATCGGGGCACGTTGCGCTCCACCTGCGGCCGGGTGGCGCTGATCAGTTGGTCATATTTCACCCCGGACGGGCAGGTGGTGACGCAGGCCAGGCAACCCAAGCAGGTGTCGAAATGCTGGGCGGTGGTGCGATCCAGCTCGGCCGTACCTTCGTTGATCGCATCCATCAGATAGATGCGGCCGCGGGGCGAGTCGGTTTCCTTGCCCAACACGCGGTAGCTGGGGCAGGTGGAAAGGCAAAACCCGCAATGGACACAGGAATCGAGCAGCTTGGGATCGGGCGGCGAGTCGGGGTCAAAGCCCGATCGCTGACCGGCGGCCAATTCACCCAAGTGGGGGTTTTGGGCCAGAAAGTTGCTCTCTTTGGCAGGAATCGGGCGATCGCTCGTTTGCATGGGTCGGTGGGGTGAAACCAATAGGCGATGGCAATTCGTAGGGGCGCACCGCCGTGCGCCCTCCATAATCTGATGCTGAACCGGGCGCTAGACCACGAATCGGCCGGGATTCAGGAGCTGGTGCGGATCAAACTGCTGTTTTATTTTCCCCATTAGGGCCAGGGCAGAACCGCGATCGCCCCAGCGATCCGATTGCTTAAACTGATGGGTCAGTTCAGGGGGCACTTGCAGCAGCGTCAAAAATCCCTGTTCCGCTTCGCAGGCGGCCCGCAATTGCCGAATCCAACGGGAAGTCCGTAGCCAATCGCCCTCGATCGCCCCGAAGCTGGCCCAACCAAGGCCGCTGCTGGCGTGGATTTGCCCTTGGCTGATCGGGCCGCTGGCCAGGCGATCGAGCAGGGCCGGGGCCGCCGTGGGCAATGCGCCAAACTTGAGCGTGATCGGGCGATCGGCTGTGGGGGCGGTGCTGGCGGCGCGGCTGGCCTGCCAAAAGTCCGCCTCATCCGGTTCGCTCAACACCCGGGATTGCAAGCCCAACTGCTCGGCCAAGGCGATCGAGCGGCGCACCTGTTCCGCCACACTGGGGGCCACACTGCCAAACCGCAGGGCCAAGCCCACCGCCCGCTCCGGCAGGGCCGGGTTACCCCAAACCCAATCCAGGGCGATCGGGGTGAGGGTGGAATTGCGGAGGCCTTGGGCCGCCTGGGCCAGGGCCGGGCGATCGCCCCACAGCAGCAGGGTTTGGCACTGTTCGGGAATCGGGTAAGTCCGCACGGTCAAGGTCGCCAGCAGCCCCAGCGTGCCAAAGGAGCCGGTAAACAGCTTCATCAGGTCATAGCCCGCCACATTTTTGACCACGCGGCCACCGGCTTTGGCGATTTGCCCGTCCCAACGGACGATCGACAGGCCCAACAGCAAATCCCGAATGCCGCCGTAGCGTTGGCGCAGGGAACCCGTGTCCGCCGTGGCCACAATGCCGCCCAGGGTGGCCGTTTCCGCAAAGGCCGGGTCGATCGGCAACCACTGACCCGAGGGAGCCAAGGCCGCTTGCAGATCCCGCAGTTTCATGCCCGCTTCCACGGTGGCCACCAAGTCCGCCTCGTCATGCATCACCAGGCGATCGAGCCGACCCAATCCCACGGGCAACAGCGATTTCTTAGGCAGGTCGCCCCAAGCCAGTTTGCTGCCGCTGCCGAAGGGGGCGATCGGCTGGTGTTGGGCCGCGCAGGCCGCCATCACCTCGGTCAACTGCTCGATCGACTCGGGCATCACCGCCGGGCGAGCCAACTGGCCGATCGATCGAGCAATTAACTGATCGATCGATGGATCTAATAAATCATTTAAATCATTGGGATCATTCAGATCGTTTGGATCGATCGCACGCATCACGGGCCCAACCTCAAGACAATCAGCAATTGATTTGAAATACCTTGAAATGCATTGAAAATGCTTTGATCAGAGTTTCTAGAATTCACCCCAGGCAACGGGTTAAATTTAGCCTTAAAAAACGCCGAAATTTCCAAAAGGGCAGAGATGATTGAGCAAAATCCATCATTCTTCAAGGTTGCCGTTTTGCTGTCTCCAGCAACCGTTCCGCACCGGAGCGATCGGGTCGATCGCCCATCAAGTCCCCATCGATCATTAACCAATTCTTAAATCATTGACTGAATTGATCGAATGTAATCGATTGGATTAATTGGACTAATTGGACTAGTTAGATGGATCCCGAGGCCAATTCGATCCGAATTCAATTCCCCTGCTTGCACCGATCGCTGCCAAGTGTGGTGAACCCATCTTCTCGGGCGGTGGGCACATCTGTCCGGTGATGAAAAACGCTGCCTAGACTGGAAAACAAGTGACCAAACCCTCATGATAAGGAAATTTGCCCATGAATGCGCCGTCTAAGGCCGGTCGTTGGCTGGCGGGTGCTGTTTTGACCCTGTTGCTGGTGGTGGGCGGTTGTGTGGCCCTCAACGATCGCAGCGATCGCGGCCCGGCTCCCAGTCCCACGTCAACCACGGTGGTCGATCGCTCCGGTGATCAGTCCACCGATCGTGGTTCCAATCGTCGATCGCCCAAACCCAGCCCCAGCGTCAGCCCCTCGCCCATTGATAAAAAGCCAGTGGCGGGCGGCAAGCTGAATAAGTATTTCCCGAAAACTAGCGATGGCTACAGCCTGGTTTTCCAACAGGAAAAGAAAGGATTTGCGGAAGCCAAACTGAAGAAGTCGGGCGAAGAAGTGGCCAAGTTGTCGATTAATGACTTGGCGAACAATGCGAGCGGTCTCAGCAAATTCCAAAGCAGCGATGATGACATTGACGGCTATCCTGCCGTTCAAGTGGGCAAAAATCAAACGGCTGTCTTGGTGGGCGATCGCTATCAGGTGAAGGTGCAGTCTACGACGCTCAAACCAAGCGATCGGGAAGACTGGATTGAGAAATTTAATCTCTCAGGCTTGGCCCGTTTGAAGTAGTTGGCTTTTCTATTTTCCAAATTGGCGCTTAGTTTGGACTTAATAGCGTGGCAAGCTAATTTTGATCGATCAGGTCAAATAGCTATCACCGTTGCCTAACCATTAGGCAGCAATGGGCTTAAGCCCATTGTTATAACGACTGATTCCGAAACCTTGCCCCCACGATCTAAAAGAGTCACGCTATTAACTTGCGTCTGGTCTTTGCCCAGTTTCGGTTGAGCTTGTTGTTTGTTTCTTGTTTGGAAACCCTGTGTCTTAGTGAGGATCAAAATTCATGGGTAAATCCATTGTGCAATTGGTTGATGAATTGCCCACCAGCGGCATGACCATCACGGTTCTGAATGCGTTGGATTTTGTGGTTCCCGGCGAGTGGGACAACTTGATTGGGTTCGATCGCACGATCAAAACCGTCACGGGCGAAGACGATCCGGGCTTAATTTCTCAAATCAAAGACCGGGCGATCGAGCTTTACAACGACGAAGGCGAGGGCTATCAACGCGCCGTTTGGCTCTATCAAACCGTGGACACGGCCGCCAGCGCCTTGGGCACGGCTGCCATGGCCAATAAGGTGGGGCAAGATATTTCGTTTTTGGGCTTTTTGCAAAATTTGACCCCCAAACCCGAAAAGGCCCAAGCGATCGATTTGGGAATGAAAATTGTGGTGGAATTGCTGGCCTATTGCCAAATTAATGGCATTCCTGGCGACAGCATTGGCGACTTTTTGGGTTCCTTGGCCGACTACGGCGGGGAATCCAAAATGCGGATGGCCGCCATGGTTTGCTTGGATGGCTTAGTGCCCTTGGGCCCGAACTTCATCAAAGCGGCCGGCGATTGGATCGGCAGCGCCACCCAATCCAGCCTGGAAGAAAACGAGGCTTTCCGGAATATTCAAAAGATGATTCCGGGCACTGACAAGGTGGCATTTGTTGGCCAAGCGTTCAACTCGGTTTCAAGCTGGATGGGGAACTTTGTGAGCGATCGCGGTCTCAGTCCCCAAACCATCCTGCAACACCTACAAGGGTTTGTGGATATTGCCGATGACAAGCTGGATTATGTTGGTGCATTTTTGGACATGAGCACCAATTATTACTATCACACGGGTGTCCAAACGGTTGCCAAGCGCCTGATCGATCGCGCCTATGCTGAAATTTAGCGCTTGAACTGGATTGGCTGAATTCAAACAACGATTGATTATTGGCTAGATTTTATTAATCATCTGATCAACAATCACTTGGTTAAAAATCACCTGATTCAACGTTGTCCAAATCCCAGTCGCTAAAGCGTTCAAAAGGCGACACTCAAAAAACGGGGCTGCTAATCTGGAGTCGTGATCCTAATTCATGACATGACCCAGGGTGGCCCCGCTTTTTGTTTATATTTTGACTGAATATTTTCAGTGACCTGTAGACCCGTAGGGTGGGCAATGTCCGTCGAATCGTTGCTTCATAGCATCTGCGATAGGGCGTGCCAATTATCTTAGGTAAAGGCTGTATTCTGGTTGAATATTTTTAGGTTCAATATTTTTAGGTTGAATGTTTTTAGATCGAACTATTTAGATATATGGTGTAAGCGCATATTTCTTGGACACATAATTTTGGACGCATAATTTTGGACGTATGGTTTAGTATTTTGGGAATTTGCCGGGGGATTTTTGATGGTGAAGCTCAAACAACGGGGCTGGGGCTTGGTGTCGCTGGTGATTGTGGGGGTGATTGGGGTTGGCGGTTGCGGCCAGTCCAAAAACACGGTCTCGATTTCTGCGGGCAAGGCCGGTGTGGGCTATGACCTGATTAGCGAGCAATTGGGGCGATCGACCGATCGAATCGTGAGCCTGAAGCTGACCGACGACAAAAACTCCAATGGTTCCCGCGATAACCTCGATCGCCTGGTGCAAGGTCGGGTTGATTTTGCCCTCGCCCAACTTGACGTTTCCCGCGATTTGTTGCGCAGTGGCCAGGTGGAGACCGTCGCCATTTTGGGCCATGAATATCTGCATTTGTTGGTGCGGGCCGACTCTCCCTTCAAAACCCTGACCGACATCAACGGCAAACGGGTGGCGATCGGGATTCAGGGCAGCGGCACCAACTTCACCACCACCCAAATCTTGACCCGCAGCGGCTTGCGAGTGATCACCAGTGCGCCTCCCCTGAAGGAAGGCCTGGCTAAGTTGAAGGCCGGAGAGCTGGATATGGTGGCCTACGTGGGCCCCTTGGGATCCAGCAGCATCATTCAAAATGCCATTACCAGCGATCCGCCCCTGCGTTTGCTGGAAATTCCCCCCTCCATTACCAATCACCTGGCGGTGCGCTTCCCTGAGTCCTATCGCTCTTCGGTGATTCCCGCCGGAACCTATGACCCCCTGCGCCCCGAGCCGCCCCAGGATTTGCCGGTCTTGTCCACGGGAATTGGCTTGATGGCCCGAGGCGATGCTCCCGCCGACCAAGTGGGGCTAATGGCTTGGTCGATTTTGGCCACGGCGCGTCAATATGCCAGCTTTTATCCAGAATTGGCCGATGGTGATCCGGCTGGCCTGTTGCAACGAGGTGGGGTTTATATGGCTCCGGACGCGACAGAAACCTATGAAAAAGGGGATCCCCGATCGGCTTGGCTGCGGTTCATTGAAGAAAACCAGGTTGTTCAGGAATATTTGCTGGTTTTGGGCTTGAGCAGTGCGGCGGG
This sequence comes from Limnothrix sp. CMB-01, assembly GCF_055193175.1. Taxonomy (NCBI): domain Bacteria; kingdom Bacillati; phylum Cyanobacteriota; class Cyanophyceae; order Pseudanabaenales; family Pseudanabaenaceae; genus Limnothrix; species Limnothrix sp. CMB-01. The sequence continues at coordinate 3,035,147 of NZ_CM143720.1, read as the reverse complement.
GTTGTTGGTCACTTGGCTGCGATCGCGCCGATCGCGCCAGTTGGTGAAAAGCAGTCGCCAAGCCTTGACCGAAATTAAGGAAGTTCATGGCAACAAAACCAAGGCAGCCCTGGCGGCGGCCCAAGATTTGGCAGAGCGCTATCGGTTAATGTTCATTGACGGCAATCTGTCACCGGAAACCTACGAGGAGATCGATCGCCCCGTTCAGCTCTATCTCCAAAGTTGCCAGGCGCTGATTGAGCAGGAAGACCGCCAAACCCTCAGCGAAACGGTGAACCTGCTGGATGATTCCGAAGCCCTGCTGAATATGCCGCTATCGGTGGCGGTTCAGCGGTTGCAGGAGTTGGAAGATCGCTACTCGCAAATGTTGCTCTCCGGCACGATCGAACTGATGACCTATCTGCAATTCCGGCAATGGGCGTTGGCGGTTTTGCAAGCCAAGTCCCATGAACCGGAAACCCCAGTCATGTCATAGGTTTCGGGAGCCAGCGGCCAAGTCGCTGGCTTCTGGGTCACCAAAACTGAGGATCGTGGATGGCGGATCGATCGCCGGATCCAACTCCCAACCCCAAGCGCCGCCCGATCGATCGGTAAATTTTTAACCAAAGGAATTGACCTAGCTTGAATCGGCAGCGATTCAAATACGAGTTAATTTTTATTCACAATCCCTAACAAAAAACCAAAAACAGTTGATAAACTGCGCGAATTTATAAACAACCATTGAGTAATTGGCCTAAAGAATTCTGCAAGCACTCATAATCAAATCAGAACCCAGTCAGAACCCAATCAGATTTCTTGTAGACAGTCCCGATCGCTCCTCCTTTTCCCTGTCAACGGGCGATCGCACCATAATTCTTTCTACTCGCCAATCATCTGATCCATTCAATCTAGTCAACTCAATTTTGCAAATTTCATCCAGTGGCTTTGAGCACTGAGCCTACGACGCTCGCCCCTGGCAACGCTCCATTACGGCGTTAATTGAATCTTTGCTGAGTATTTGACGAACATTAGCCGAGTATTTGACGAACATTAGCCGAGCATTTTTCTCTTGTTCTCGCTCATTGGGAATCGGGAATCTTTTAGGCATGAATTAGGCATGAATTTGATCTTGATCTGATTTCTCATCAAATTTTGCAAGATTTTGAATTTGATATTGATCAGACATCACACTGATCAACTCTGCGCTTCATCCCTAGTCCTATTTTCCCTAGTTCTATTTTCTCAGTCTGCAATCATTTCAGCTTGCATTGAGCTGACATCAATTTTTTACTGGGAATTTTCATTCCCATGGAGGTTTTCATGAAAGGTGACCGTACCCCCCGCATCAGAAATATTGCCATTGTGGGTCCCTACTCCAGTGGCAAAACGACGCTTTTGGAAAGTATTTTGTTTTTGTCGGGCGCAACCACGCGCAAGGGCAGCATTAAAGATAACAATACGGTGGGTGACAGTTCCCCGGAAGCGCGCGATCGGGGCATGGGCCTGGAGCTAAATGTGGCCAGCGCCGCTTATAAGGATGTGCAATTTAATTGGATTGACTGCCCAGGTTCCGTGGAGTTGGCCGCAGAAACCTACAACGCTTTGGTCGGGGTTGATGCGGCCGTGGTGGTTTGCGAACCAATGATCGATCGCGCCATTGTGTTGGCTCCTTTGTTTCAGTTTTTGGACACCTGGAAAATTCCCCATGTGTTGTTCATTAACAAAATGGATCGGGCATCGAGTCCCATTGCCGATATTTTGTCGGTATTGCGGCCCGTTTCCAGCCGCCCGATCGTGCTGCACCAGTACCCGATTCGCCAAGGCAACAGCCCGATCGGCTACATCGATTTAGTCAGCGAAACGGCCTATCACTACCACCCCGACGCGGAAGGCGATGACCCCGTGCCGCTGCCCGAACATTTGCGGGCGGAAGAACAAGCGGCTCGCCACGAAATGCTGGAAAGCCTGGCCGATCATGACGATGTGCTTCTGGAAAAATTGCTGGAGGATATTCAACCCAGCGAAGAAGAAATTTTGGTGGATCTGAGGCTGGAGTTGGGAGCCGATCAGATCGTGCCGGTGTTTGTGGGCATGGCGGAACAGCACTTGGGCGTGCGACCGCTGTTGGATGCCCTGCTGCGGGAAGCCCCAGACGCAACGGTGACGGCCACCGAGCGCGGGGTGGACGCGATCGCCCCCGATGCCGATAGCCCGATCGTGCAGGTGCTGAAAACCATGTATGCCAGCCAAGGGGGCAAGCTATCGATCGCTCGGGTCTGGAATGGCGCGATCGAAGATGGCATGAGCCTCAATGGCGTTCGCATTGGTGGCCTCTATCGCCTGATGGGCAGCCAACAAAAATCCCTGACCCGGGCCGAAGTGGGCGACATTGTGGCCCTTGGGCGGTTGGACGGGGTGGCCACCGGAGAGGTGCTGGCACTCGATCGGGCGATCGGGCGGGATGAGTTACCCAAAGCAGAATTACCGCCGCCGGTTTTTGCTTGGGCGATCGTTCCCGAAAACCGCAGTGACGAAGTGAAGCTCACCGCCGCCCTGGCCAAGCTCACGGACGAAGACCCCGCCGTCCGCTGGGAACAACATGGCGACACCCACGAAATCATCCTTTGGGGCCAAGGGGAAATTCACCTGCAAATCGCCATCGATCGACTGCGGCGCAAGTACAACCTGCCCATGGCTCCCCACCTGCCCCAAGTGCCTTACAAGGAAACCATTCGCAAACCCGTTTCCCGGATCCATGGGCGCTACAAGCACCAAACCGGCGGCCATGGTCAATTTGGGGATGTGTATTTGGACATTCAACCCCAACCACGCGGCGCAGGCTACGACTTCCAGCAAAGGATTGTGGGCGGTGTTGTGCCCAAGCAATATATCCCCGGTGTGGAATCGGGGGTGCGAGAAGCGCTCGATCGCGGGCCCCTGGGCTTCCCGATCGTCGATGTGGCCGTGACCCTCACCGATGGTTCCTACCACTCCGTTGACAGCTCCGAGCAAGCCTTCAAGATGGCGGCCCACGTGGCCATGAAAACGGGCATTCCGGCAGCCCAACCGGTACTCCTGGAGCCGATCGACCTGGTGGAAGTTGCCATGCCCAGTGAGTTCACCGCCAAGGTCATGCAGCTAGTGACCGGGCGACGCGGCCAACTGATGGGCTACGGGCCCAAGGACGGTTGGGCCGGCTGGGACACCATGCAGGCCTATCTGCCCCATGCGGAAATGCAGAGCCTGATTTTGGAATTGCGATCGCTCACCTTGGGCGTGGGAACGTTCTCTTGGCAGCATGACCACTTGCAGGAAGTGCCCGACAAACTCGCCGATCGGGTCTTGGCCCAAACCGGCAAAGGCTAGAAACGGTCGCTCGTTTCCATCCATTCCCAAAACTTTCCATTCCCCAAACTCCGATCGATCCTTTTGAAACCTTAAAAGCGCCTGGCCATCCCCTGGATGGGCCGGGCGTTTCCCTTTGCAGCCCCCGCTCGATCGCCCAACACTTCCCCAGTGGTTCTCCCCCCAAACACCGCGCCCGCCACCGAGGACAGTTCCGAAACCAACTCAAGATTAGACCTCTTGCATTAATCAAGACCCTCACCCTAAATCCCTCTCCCGACTTGGGAGAGGGACTTGATCACCCGCCACGAGATCGCCGTAACCCAACAGTTCTGGCTCCCCTTCGCCCACCTTGGGAGAAGGGGTTGGGGGATGAGGGCAACGAGCTGATTCGTGCAAGAGGTCTATTTGTTCAAGCCATTCGGAGAGTCCTTAGGAAAAATTCCAGAGAATTTTGAGAATATTTCTCAGTATTGATATACTGCTTTCGCCACCCAAAATTCAATTACTGCATTCCTAAGAGCGAAAAATGACGAGTAAACTGACTCGGCGGGTGTTCTTGGCAGGGGGATCAGCCCTAGCCACCGTGGCCCTGAGCGGACTGAACCGGGCCAACGCCCAAGGTGCAGGGGAAGTGAACCTGTACTCCGGTCGCCACTACGACAGCGATCGCCAACTGTATGAAGCCTTTACCCAAGCCACCGGCATCAAAGTCAACCTGGTGGAAGGCAGCGCCGATGCCCTAATCGAGCGCATCCAATCGGAAGGGGTCAACAGTCCCGCCGATGTTCTGATTACCGTGGATGCCGGTCGCCTTTGGTTAGCCGACAAGGCCGGTCTGTTCCGTCCCGTGTCCCAAAGCGCTGCCCCCAACCTTTATCGGGCGGTTCCCAGCAACCTGCGTCACCCCAATGGTCACTGGTTCGCCCTGTCCAAGCGGGCCCGCGTGATCATGTACAACAAAGACCTGGTGAACCCCGCAGACCTCTCCACCTACGAAGCCTTGGCCGATAGCCGTTGGCGCGGCAAGATTTTGGTGCGGACTTCAAGCCATGTGTATAACCAATCCCTAGTTGGCGAGCTGGTGGGCGCATTGGGCGAACCCACCACGGAAACCTGGGTGCGCGGCCTGGTGGCAAACTTCGCTCGGCCCCCGGAAGGCAACGATACGGCTCAGATCAAGGCCTGTGCAGCAGGTCAAGGATCGATCGCGATCGCCAACACCTATTACCTGCCCCGTTTGGTCAATTCCAAAGATGCCGCTGAGCGGGAGATTGCCGCCAAGGTGGGTGTGTTTTTCCCGAATCAACAGGGACGCGGCACTCACGTCAACATCAGCGGCGGCGGCGTGATTAAAACCGCCAAGAACCCGGAAGCAGCCGTGAAGTTCCTTGACTTTTTGGCAACCCAAAAGGCCCAAGAACTCTTTGCCCGCAGTGGCTATGAATATCCGGTGTTGTCCGGCGTGGCATTGGATCCCACCCTGTCTAGTTTTGGACAGTTCAAGTCTTCTAGCGCCAGTGCCAATGAGTTTGGGGGCAACAACGATCGCGCCCTCCGACTGATGGATCGGGCCGGTTGGCGCTAGGGCCAGTTGACCAGCGGGGGCTGATTGCGCGATCGGCCCACGGCGTTCCACTGTCTATGTTCAGCAAGCATCTATCCCAAGCGAGGCTATGTCTCGGCTTGGGAGTTTTTCATGGCAATTGTTGATCGAAACCTTGCCTTAACACAAACATTGCCATGGCAATTTCGCCCAAAGATTTTCTAGCAATCTGCTTTCCGAAAACCTCTTTTCGAGAATTTCTTTTTAAAAATCTCTCAATCTCTTTTCAAGACTCTTTTTTTTAATTACAGCCTTTACCTAGAATTATTGGCACGCCATACCGCAAATGCCATGAAGCAACGGTTTGGTGGGCAGTGCCCACCCTACGGGCGACTATGCTCAGTAATTGAGGTAAGAGCTGTAATTAACTAATTAATTAATTTCCGCACCCGCCGCCGCTTGGATAGCATCCAGGGATAGCAGTCGATCGCGGCTGCCGACAATGATGGCCCCCACCTGACCACGCACTTGAGTGGAAATTACGTAGTAATAACCCACCACTTGATCGGCTGAATCGCGACGGGGATCCGACACCACAAATTCCCGAGCCTGTTCCGTATTTTCGTAGATTGCGGGAATTTCGGCCACCGTCACATCGGGGCCCAGGGAATTTTGGATCACCTCTGGCGTGACGCTGTGAATGCTGAGGTCTTCCGGCAGGGAATAGCACCCATCGGGGCGATCGGGGGCACAAGCGGCCCCGCCAGCATTCAACCCCGCCAACGCCGGTAAACCTTGGGGCGTGGGGCTTGGGCTAGGTTCGGGGCTAGGACTTGGGCTGGGCGTGGGGCTGGGTGTGGGATTGGGGCTTGGGCTGGGTGCTGCCGACGGAGCCGGGGCCGGTTTGGCGGTTTGGGGCTTGGGAACCACCACCCGATTGGGCTGATTGACTTTCGGTTTTGGTTTTGGGGTTGCGGCCCGATCGGCCCGGCGTTGGGCCGGGGTCGATCGCGCGGGGCTGGGGGAAGGGGTCGATCGGGCCGGGGTGGTTTTCGGCAAATTGGTGACCCGAATGGGGGCCTCTTGGGCGCTCAGGGGCAGGGCCACCTTGTCCGGCTCCTTGGGCATTGGCAGCAACAACACCGCCCCATGGAGCACCACGGACACCACCACGCCCAGGCCCATGGCCCCCCAAAGGCTGATTTTGGCACTGGGAGACCAGTCCACCAACTCGGGCCCTCGCCTTGGGGGGGCGTTTTGTTGCGATGCGCTGCTGGGTGATGGGTTTCTGGTGGGGGAATGGCTAGGCGGGGACTCCTCCATCGGGTCGATCGCCCCTGCGTCGGGCCCCTGGCTCCCCACGATCGCCGATCGAGCAGTCCTGGGAACTTCTTCTGAACGCACAGTCACCAAGGCCTGATCGGAAACCGGAAGGTTACTGCTCATTTTCCTTGGCTCCCATCCGGCAAGGTTGTGCCCAGGGTTTTGACCCCGTTGAGATCAAGCTTGGAGGGGCTGGCGTTCAGCAAATCTGCGCCGCTCAAGTCGGCCCCCGTCAGCTTGGCTTGGGTCAAGTCAGCTCCCCGAAGATAGGTTTTGGTGAGCCGGGCTTCGCTGAGGTTCGCCCCCGTCAGCTTGGCTTGGTTCATGCCCGCCTGGCTCAGGTCGGCTTTGGTTAAATTCGCTTGCTGAAAATTGGCCCCGTCCAGCTTGGCCTGGCTCAGGTTCGCCCCGGTCAGATTGGCCTTTTGAAAGTTGGCTCCATTCAGGTTCGCCCCAGCAAAGTCTTGATTGCTCAGATCCTTGCCCGCAAAATCACACCTCGGGCAGTCCTTGGGGTTTCCGGGCGATCGCTGGGCCGTGGGCTGGGTGGGGCAACCGCTCAGGGTCAACCCCAGGGCGATCGAAACCGTGAGCAACATTCCGCGCCCGATCGCGCCCCCAAGTTCCCATTTCAATGAGCGCTCCCTCTTACCGGTTGCCGCGCGATCGCCCACAATCGCCCCTCTGATGCCAAGCCCCATGCCCAAACCCGAAGTCGTGAAAGTGTTCCCAAAACCGTTTTAACTCAAAGATTTCTCAATAAGCGAACTGCTTTAAGGTTGAGGAGGATTTAGATCTTTGAGAATTAGTTTCAGTAAGCATAGCATATTCTTACTGAGGTGCTTTCTGAAAGCCTTTTCCAGGTAGCTTCGCCAAGGGATTGAAATTTCTCTCAGAGGCTGTCTGAACAGTATTTTTGGACACAGATCAAGCACTAATCGTCGTTAGGGCAAGGGACTGAAGCTTCTTGTCTTCGTTAGTGGGTAAGACCCGCAAAGCAAAACCAGATACTCTAAAATTCATTCGTTGTATTACAAGTTGCATTGTAAGGATTCACCAAAACCAATCAAGAACCAGCTCCAATTTGCTTAAAATAAAGACAATTCTAGAATTGATCAAAACAAGCAATCATAAAAATCAAAAGCAGAGATTAACTAAAAATCAAATTAACTAAAAAAATTAATTGAGAGTTTTGAATAACTGAACTGCCATCGATCAACCCTTGATCAGCACAACCGGCAGTTAAGAGAATTTCAGTCATCAACAATCCTTTAAGTCACCAGATCAGGCGATCGAGTGACCTGGTGATAAAATAATCAAGCGGTTTCCCAAAGCCGTCCAAATGTTCCAAATCAACGCCAATTCCATCAGGCAATTCCCCAACATGGCCAATCGTCCTCGCCCCCTAGATGCAGAAACCATGGCTCGACTGCGAGCAGAAGCCGCCGCTCCCTATCGAGGTCTTCGGCGCTTGTTCTATGGTGCTTTTGCTGCTTCGGGAGCACTGGGTGGGTTCATTTTTTTGCTGAAACTGTTAGCGGGCGAAAACCCAGCGGATGTGTTACCTAATTTGGCACTGCAAGCGGGTGTGGTGGCATTGATGGTTTGGTTATTTCGGATCGATCGGGGACGGGAGCGAAATCAATAAGCATCATCAATGATTTGGGGAAATTAATTAGAGCATTTAAAGAATAATCGTCAGAAAACAACTTACAAATCGCAATTGATTGATCGCGATTCATAGGCAACCATTCATAGATTACGCACAGACGATTTTTAGGTAGTTCATCGACCATCTGCCAGGGTAATCAAAAGCTAATTCCCAAAAACCACCAGCACCGAACCAGCAACAACGACAGACAAACTAGAGGCAAACTACAGACAACGATCGCCGGATGCATTCAGCCGCTAATGGGAACCGGGGCGATCGGTTCTGAATCTTTAGAGTTCTGAGGCAGGGAGGCAAGGGCGAAATGACCGACCGCACGAACCTTTGAGACGTGGGCCGCCACCACCGTTTGGCAAATGGGCAATGACGAACGGTTGACGTTGCAAGCGTTCGCTAAACTATCTGGGGCGATCCTATGATCTCGATTGATCTCGATTCATCTCAACGCTGCGGATCTCAAGGCTGCGCGATCGCCGTCGGGTGATCTCCCCTCTTGGGTTAATGTGGGTTGTCTCTGGTATGTTGCCAAATTCAATAGACCACTGAAGCAGCAGCCCCCTCAAGCACCCTGAAACGTCGATCGAGCGATTGAACTCAATCGAACCAATCAGTTGCTAAGTGGGCTACTGGGTGATCGTTGAGTTAGCCATCTTTAGCATTAGCCGTCTCTTCTTTGCCTTTAAACCTTCGTTTTTGAACCAATGACTATGGTGGGTCAACCAGTGGGCAGAACTCGATCGAGCCAAAGGGCCGCAGCCAAGCGGGCCCGGCGGGCCATGGGAGCCAGTCTGATGGCGGCGGCGATGGGAATTGGGCAGGTGTCCCAGGCGATCGCCCAGCCAGCGCCCCCCACGCAGCCGGTTCCAGTGCGCCAGCCGATGACGGTCATCTCCGACGTGCAAGAGGCCAACTCGATCGCGGGAATTGTGACGGCGCGGGGCAACGTTCAGGTGGACTATCCCGCTCGGATGCTCAAAGCCACCGCCGCCCAGGCACAATATTTCAGCAACGAACGCCGCTTGGTGATGTCGGGCGATGTGTTTGTGCTGCAAGACGGCAATAGCCTGCGGGCCGAAACGGTCACCTACTATGTCGATGAAGGGCGATCGATCGCGCTGCCCTTGCCCAACCGCCAAGTGGAATCGGTCTACTTAGTGTTGGACACCACCACGCCCACGGTCTTGCCTTCGTCTTCGGGGCCGGCGGGGGGACTGCCTGCCGCGCCGGCCGTGCCTTCGCTGTTTGCCCCCACCGCGCCCTAAAATTTACCGCTGTTCGATCGCCGCTGGCCGGCTTGCATCCTTTCGTGGGGGTACACCGTTGAAGATTGTTCTTGAAAACGTCCAGAAAGCCTACGGTGAGCGTCTAATTGTCAACCGCGTTAGCCTCACGGTGGAACGGGGGGAGGTGGTTGGGCTGCTGGGGCCAAACGGCGCAGGCAAAACCACCGTTTTCTACATGGCCACGGGGTTGGAACGGCCCGACAGCGGCCATGTGTGGCTTGATGACCAAGACATTACCGAACAACCCATTCACCAACGGGCCCGCCTCGGCATTGGTTACCTGGCCCAAGAACCGAGCGTGTTTCGCCACCTGAGTGTGGCGGATAACTTGCGCCTGGTGTTGCAGCAAGCCAAGCTTCCCCGAGAGATGCAGGAGCGTCGTCTCCAGCAGTTGGTGCAAGATTTTGGGCTGGAGAAAGTGGCTCACACGCCGGGAATTCAGGTGTCAGGGGGTGAGCGCCGCCGCACGGAAATTGCCCGCGCCTTAGCCGTGGGATTGGAGGGGCCCCAGTTCCTGTTACTGGATGAACCCTTTGCGGGCATTGACCCGATCGCGGTAGCCGAAATTCAACGCATCGTGGCCGGCCTGCGCGATCAGGGCATGGGGATTCTGATTACCGATCACAACGTGCGGGAAACCCTGGAAATTGTCGATCGCGCCTATATTTTGCGGGAAGGTCAGATCCTCGCCTCCGGAAACGCCACCGAGCTGTATGGCAACCCCTTGGTGCGGCAATATTACTTGGGTGACAAATTTCAGCCCTAACGTTCCACCCCTGCCTCAGCCCCCACTCCAACCCTCGCCTTCTCGCAGGCCCCTCAGCCGCTATTCCCGACCAGACACCCTATGACCTCCAACACCGTACCCCAGCCATCCTCCGCCCCCCCTTGGCAAAACTGGCTGCCACAAATCAGCGTGATGGATCGTTACCTGGCCAAGGAATTGGCCATGCCCTTTCTGTTTGGGGTTGGTGCATTCTCCTCGATCGGGGTCTCCGTCGGCACGGTTTTTGACCTCGTGCGCAAAGTCGTAGAAGAGGGATTGCCCATTCACCTGGCCATGCAGGTGATGTTGCTGCAAATGCCCTACTTCATCGTGCTGTCTTTCCCCATGTCCACCCTGTTGGCCTCCATGATGGCCTTTGGGCGGCTGTCCAACGACAGCGAATTGGTGGCCCTCCGCAGTTGCGGCATTGGGGTTTATCGAATTGTTGCGCCGGCCTTGGTACTCAGTCTGTTTGTCACGGGTTTAACTTTTGTTTTTAACGAAGCATTAGTGCCCGCCGCCAACTACCAAGCCACCACCATTTTGGAGCGGGCCCTAGGAACCGACGATAATCAACCCTCTTTCCGGGAAGAAAATATTTTCTATCGGGAATTCAGCGAAGTCGAAAAACCGGATGGCGAGAAAAAAAGCATTCTCAGCCGTGTGTTTTATGCCGAGCGCTATGACGGCAAGCAGATGCTGTCCCTGACGATTATCGATCGCTCCCAGGCGGGCATCAGTCAGATTGTGACCGCCAAATCTGCCGTTTGGAATCCCCAAGAACGGGCCTGGGATTTCCGAGATGGCACGATTTATTTGGTGGCTCCCGATGGTTCCTACCGTGACATTTTGCGTTTTGAACAACAACGGTTGCAGCTACCCCGAACGCCCCTTGATTTGGCCGTGCGCGATCGCTTCTCCAATGAGCTGAATATTGCCGAAGCCCAGGAACGTTTGGCCATTTTGCGTCAGAGCGGCGAGCGAGCAGAAATCACCAAGTTAGAGCTGCGAATTCAGCAAAAATACGCATTTCCCTTCATTTGTGTAGGCTTTGGTTTGGTGGGTTCAGCACTGGCCAATCGTCGCCATCAACGCCTTGGCCGCGCCACCAGTTTTGGGGTGAGCGTGGTGGTCATTTTCGCCTATTATTTGTTGGCTTTCCTGATGGATGCCTTGGCCCGCACAGAGTTTCTGTCTCCGATGGTGGCGGCTTGGTTGCCTTTGCTGGTGGTTGGGGCGTTGGGGACGGGGCTGCTGGTGCGGGCGGCACGCTAAATTCCCCAGTTCAACTCCATCCAACCCAATTCAATTTTCCCAATTCAATTCAATCCAACTCAATCCAACCGTTCATCCAAAGCTAAATTCAACATTCAATTCAGGAACCTACCCGAGTTTTCGGGATAAGGGACTTGGAGAATATTTGAAAAGTATCTTAAAGCCCTGATCAAGTCCCAATCGTCTTGGGCAGCAAGGGGCTTAGGGCATATCGTCAAATCACCTGAAACCCTGATTCCGCCGTTGGCAGATTGTGGGAAACAAGGGGCTTAAGCCCCTTGTTACGACGACTAGGACATGGAAAATCAATCGCTTCCGCCTGATCCTAGGAAATGATGACAGGCCCTAAGCCCCTTGTCTGGATTAATCGTTGGAGTTAGCAAAAATCCGTTTAGGGTTTTCAGAAATTCGCTCAGCAGTCCGAAAAATTTTGCCCCCGTTCATGAGTGCTATTGCCCCCGATTTTCGGTTTGAGTTAGTGGCTGAATGTTCCCAAACATCGGCCCGCGTTGGTGTTTTTCACACGCCCCACGGCATTGTGGAAACCCCTCGCTTTATGCCCGTGGGCACATTGGCCAATGTCAAAACCCTGTCGCCGGATCAAGTGGCCGCCACCGGGGCCCAGATGATTTTGTCGAATACCTATCACCTGCATTTGCAACCCGGTGAAGGCATCGTGCAGGCGGCGGGCGGACTGCACAAGTTTATGAACTGGCAGGGGCCGATTCTGACGGACTCGGGCGGGTTTCAGGTGTTTAGCCTCAGTGAAATGCGGCAAATTAGCGATCGGGGCGTGACGTTTCGATCGCCCCACGACGGCAGCATCATTGATTTCACCCCCGAAAAATCCATTCAAATTCAAAACGCCCTCGGATCCGACGTGATCATGGCGTTTGATGAATGTCCGCCCTACCCAGCCACCCGCGAACAGGTGGAAAAGGCAACCGATCGCACCTACCAATGGCTGCTGCGGTGCATCGAGGCCCATCAGCGTTCTGATCAAGCCCTATTCGGCATTGTCCAAGGGGGAACCTACGCGGATTTGCGAGCCAAGGCGGCGGCGGATTTGGCGGCCCTGGATCTACCCGGCTACGCGATCGGGGGGGTGAGTGTGGGGGAACCGCCGGAACTGATTGAGCACATCGTGAAAGCCACCACGCCCCTGTTGCCTCCCCACAAATTGCGCTACTTGATGGGTGTGGGGACTTATCGGGAAATGGCCCAGGCGATCGCCGCCGGGATTGATGTGTTTGATTGCGTGATTCCCACAAGGCTGGCGCGGCACGGGGCGGCCCTGGTGCAGGGTGAGCGTTGGAACCTGAAAAACGCCCAATTCCGGGAAGATTTCCGGCCACTGGATGAAACCTGCCCTTGCTACACCTGCCAAAACTTCAGCCGCGCCTATATCGGCCACCTGATCCGCGCCAAGGAAATTTTGGGCTACACGCTGCTGGCAATCCACAACGTGACGGAGCTAATCCGATTCACACAACGGATTCGATCGGCTATTTTGGCGGGCAATTTTGCCGATGAATTTGCCCACTGGTTGCGCCCGGCTGATGACCTAGCCGCCGCCGCCCGCCTCGATGATTGAGCATCCACCCATGATCCACGGGCGATCGCCAGCAGAAGCGCGATCAAGTGGGGCGATCGCACCATGGCCCGCCCAAAACCAGCGTCTAAAATAGATCAATTCATTGCTCTCGGGAGATGCCGATCGTGAACTGGCGCGGAACGACGACAACTTGGCGCGATCGCCTGTTTGGTGCTTTGGTCTATGCCCTGCCGCTGGTGGATGTGGTGGGCTTTGGTGGCTCCATCTTCCGGGAACTGCCGTTTTTGACGGTGTTGTATGTGCCGCTGCTGCCCCTGCTTCAGCTCTACCAAATTCCCTTCATGAGCTTCATCATCTTTTTGGTGCTGTTCCTGTTGGTGGTTCGTAACAGCAACATCAGCTATTTCATTCGCTTCAACACCATGCAATCGATTCTGATTTCGATTTTGGTGTCCCTTTGTGGGCTGGTGATTCAGTATGTTTTCCAGCCGATCGGGGGCTTTGTGGTGCAAACCCTGGCCAGCACGGTGTTCTTGGGAGTTGTGGTGGCGGCCATTTACTCGATCGTCCAGTCGGCTTTGGGGCGCTTGGCAGAAATTCCCAGCCTCTCGGAAGCGGTGCACATGCAGGTGCGCTAATCGCTGTCCACGGCATCGGGGCGATCAGGAGAATTCGGGCGATCGGGCAGCCCCTCGGTGGGGTATGATATACAGCCCGTGAATCCTTGTCGATCGGCAACAGCGGGGCCCTCAGCATTGCCCCCCAGTCAGCCCGATCGACCATTCTATTGTCCGCAAGGAACTACCCATCCATGTCTGCAAATCGCCTCTACGAAACGATGTACATCCTGCGCCCCGACCTCAACGAAGAGGCCGTGGATGCCAACATCAACAAATATCGGACGATGCTGACGGAGCAAGGAGCCACCGGCCTCGAAATCCAACACCGTGGCAAGCGCCGGTTGTCCTATGAAATCAACCGTTGCCGCGAAGGCGTGTACATCCAAATGAACTACGAACACGCCACCGGCAGCCACATCGCCCCCATGGAAAAGGCCATGCGCCTCAGCGAAGACGTGATTCGCTACCTGACGATTAAGCTCGATCCTCGCAAGGTGAAGGCCGCCGCCGAAGCGGAATCGGCTGCTTAAATCCCAAGCTCGATCGAGTGGGGTTTGAGCTTCCGTTCAAACCAAAACAACTTAAGGGCCAGGGCGTGGGAGCTACCGCGCCCTTTTTTGCGCTCATGTTTGCGCCCGTGGTTTTGCCCAAACCCTGATCCCAGCCAGCCAACTTTTTGGGAAATCGTTACTCTAGGGCCAGGGAAATCGATCAAACGCATCCGTTCCGCAGCGTCGGGCTGGCTCCGTGAAGATGCATCCCTGATTTTGCAACAGTGCTGGCCTGAAGATTTGCCCAATTGACTTGACCAAAATTCAGCTCAACTAGGCTAAAAACTGAGCCGATCCAACTCAATTGGCTAAGCTCAGTTCGTCCAATTCAGTTCATTCAATTCAAGACCCAAAATTAACAAACGGCGGATGCAACCTATGGGTGGGGTGATGGGGAAACCACAAGATCAAAATCAGTTCAGAACCCAAAGCCATTCGCTGCGATCGGGCAACGGCAACGCCCCCGGCTGGTTGGCTTGGGTGGCGGCCCTGCTGCTGTGGCTACCGGCAACCACGGCCTGGGCCGCGCCCGGGCCGGTCATGGGTTCTGTTTTTGGCAATTTGTTTGCGGGCAATCGCCCCGAAAACTTGGGCGCAGTGGCGGGTCAACTTCGCCCCTGTCCCAACAGTCCCAATTGCGTCAGCAGCCAAACCCCAATCACGGATTTGCAACACACGATCGCCCCGCTCCAGATTATGGGCGATGCGGATCATGTCTTTGCGGCCCTGACCGAATTGGTGAAGGCGACGGAACGCACCACCGTGATTACTGAATCGCCCGATTATCTCTACGCAGAATTTGCCACACCGCTGCTGGGGTTTGTGGATGATGTGGAATTTTTGCTAGATGGAGAAACCAATCAAATTCAGGTGCGATCGGCTTCGCGATTGGGAGAATCAGACTTGGGACTCAATCGCCAGCGCATCGAAACCCTGCGGGCCCAATTGACCCAAAAGCTGGCTTTGGAACAGGCCGCAGTGATCCCCACGCCCTCGAATTCAACTCCTGAGAATTCAACTCCTGAGAGTTAATCTCCTCATAATTCAGCCCCTGAATGAGTTTTCTAAACTCATGGGCTAATTTGGGCGAATTCATGCCCTAGATTAGTCCCCTGATTCCTGAAAACAGAACCATTGCAGAGGATTGCAACAGACCGAACCTATGGGTGCATCGGCCACAAAGCAAGACACGATCGCTGCGATCGCCACGGCGATTGTGCCGCAACAGGGCAGCGTTGGCATTGTGCGGATGTCGGGGCCCGAGTCCTGGGCGATCGCCCGGCGAATTTTTCGGGTCCCTGGCTCTCAACCCTGGGAAAGCCACCGAATTTTGTATGGCTATTTGTACAATCCCCAAACGGGCGAAACCGTTGACGAAGCCCTGCTGTTGTTGATGGCGGCTCCGCGCACCTACACCCGCGAGGACGTGGTGGAACTCCACTGCCACGGGGGAATGATGGTGGTGCAACAAACGCTACAGCTCTGTTTGCAGCAGGGGGCGCGCCTGGGACAGCCGGGGGAATTTACGCTGCGGGCGTTTTTGAATGGGCGGATTGACCTGACCCAAGCGGAAAGCGTCGCGGACTTGGTGGGGGCCCAGTCGCCCCAGGCGGCCCAGGCGGCCTTGGCGGGGGTGCAAGGGAAGCTGGCCCGGCCGATTCGCGATTTGCGATCGAGCTGTATGGACTGGTTGGCGGAAATTGAGGCCCGCATTGATTTTGAAGATGATCTGCCGCCGCTGGATTTGCCCGCCGTGACGGTGGCCCTGCAAACCATCGCCAGTCAGATCGATCGCTGGTTGGCCACGGCCGATCGGGGTGAGCTGTTGCGCAGCGGCTTGAAGGTGGCGATCGTCGGGCGACCGAACACGGGCAAGTCCAGCCTGTTGAACGCTTGGAGCCGGAGCGATCGGGCGATCGTCACGGAGCTACCGGGAACCACGCGGGACGTGGTGGAATCGCGGCTGGTGGTGGGCGGCATCCCGATCCAAGTGCTGGATACGGCGGGGATTCGGGAAACCGATGATCTGGTGGAAAAAATTGGGGTAGAGCGATCGCGGGCTGCGGCCCGATCGGCGGATCTGCTGCTGTTGGTGATTGAAGCGCCCCGGGGCTGGACGGGGGGCGATCGAGCTATCTATGAACAAATCCGTGCCGCCGACCCCGATCGACCTCTGCCGCCGACCATTTTGGTGGTGAACAAAATCGATTTGGTGGCTCCGGAAACGATTTCGTCTCTGTTGCCCCAGGATTTTGCCCAAGTGGTTTACACGGCAGCGGCGGAAGGGCGCGGCATTGACGATTTGGAGCAGGCGATTTTGCAAATTGCCCGATCGGGTCGGGTGCAGGCAGCGGATTTGGATGTGGCGATTAATCAGCGGCAGGCGGCGGCCTTGCTGCGGGCCCAACAGGCGATCGGGCGGGTCTGCGAAACCATGGATCAACAATTGCCCCTGGATTTTTGGACGATCGACCTGCGGGACGCGATTCAAGCCCTGGGGGAAATCACCGGAGAAGAGGTCACAGAATCCGTGCTCGATCGAATTTTCAGCCGCTTTTGTATTGGTAAATAATCAACCCACAGAAACCCCTAGGGGCCGTCGATCAAAACCGGTCAACCCCGTAGGGGCGTACCGCGGTCATTCGCTTCAACTTAAGCTGTTTTAACCGCGAAAATGGCTGATTCCCTCATCCCCCAGCCCCTTCTCCCAAGTCGGGAGAAGGGGAGTCAGAATAGCCCCTCTCCCGCTCTGGGAGAGGGGTTGGGGTGAGGGCAACCCGAGAGTCGCTAGAACGACAATTTCGTTAAGTTGAAGCCAGTGACCGCGGTACGCCCCTACCCGACCTTGCGCTTGTATCGATCATGCCTTGACGGTTGGCCGGGTCAAAATTATGCCAATCGGAATGGATTGAAACCGGCCAAACCTTTGAGGGCGTACGGCGGTACGCCCCTACCCAGACTTTGATCCGCCGATCGCCCCTAGCAACTGCCCACTTGCAACCCGTCGGGCAACTCCAGCGTGTCGCCCAGGGTCGTGCCGTTGTGGTAAGCCGCCAGCAAGACTTCACTGGTTTTGCCCCAGGCGATCGCCCCGGTGGCATCCAGCCCGATCGCCCCCAAATCGCGACCCCGATCGGCCGCCTCCGCCATCGACTTTTCAAAGGCCGCTGCCAGGCCCAAGCCGTCATCCACCCGGATCACAATCTTGGCCGCCAAGCATTCGTCCAAAATGTCTTCGCCAATGCCAGTGCAGCTCACGCCCGCGCGGGCCGTGGCGTAGTTGCCCGCTGGGGTGGCGGAGTCGCTGACCCGGCCAATGCGCTCAAAGCCTTTGCCCCCGGTGGATGTGCCGGCCGCCACGCACCCTTGCTGATCCAGCGCTACCACCCCGATCGTGCCGCGGCCCGCCGAGTCCGATCGCGCACCGGCCTCGACTTCGGCGATCGTGGAAGCCATCGATCGCTTGCTGAAGTTGTCCTTGCGCTCCTCGATCCACTCGTTCAGCCGCAAATCCGTCAGCGGGTTATAGATCGGCAGGGCTAGCTCCCGCGCCAACTCCGCCGATCCCACATCCGACAACACCCGATCGCTCTGGGTTTGTAAAAAGGCCGCCAGTTCGATCGGGTTTTGGATCCGCGACACATTAATCGTGCCGCTGAACCGTTGGGCGCTGCCATCCATCAGGGATGCGCTCATGCGAATTTGCCCATCGGACTGCAACACCGACCCCGTACCCGCATTGAAGCGCGGTTCATCTTCCAACAACCGACAGCCCAGCACCACCGCTTCCTGGGCGCTGGCTCCGGCCAACAAACGTTCATAGACCTGTTCCACAATGCCGGACAGCAGCGCCCGCACCGCGGCCACGCCCCCTTTGCCCTGGAGCGAGCTGCCCGCACCGCCGTGGATGATCAATTTGGGTTGGGTGTTGGGTTGTGTAGATGCTTGACTCATGGCGGGTGATCGAAAGGGCGATCGCAAAAAGACCGCCTCAGATTGTCCGGCTTTGGGGGAGGCTTGTCCAGGGCATCGGAAGAGGGCGAAAGCCTTAGAGAATCCATGAAACGGGTCGATCGGGATTTGCTAAGCCTTGACCCGATGCCAACCAAACACCGACCCGATCCCGATCGCGACGGGACTAGGGGGTAAAAAGGAGACCATTCAAGTATCAATTTTGACGAACCAGCCGCCGCCTTGGCCCGCAACGCCTCTTCGTTCTAATTCGGGGATCTTGCTCGTTCTCCAGCCAAGCAGGCTACAAATGTTCCAGAATCAGCGATTCTGAGGATTCAAGGCTAAGGTAGGGGGTGATCGCGGCGACTCTCACTCAATTACTGATCTCAAGCATCATCAATTCATAGCAATCCAGCGATCTGAGTAGATCTAAGGAGGTTTAAGGAGATCCGAGAAGATTTCAGGAGATCCGAGAAGCTTCAAAGAGATCTGAGCGGATCAACGAAGCAATGATTTAGCACCTGACCGGCCCGGCCATCCCCATGACCATCCGCCCACCGTCGCCTGCGTTCCATGTTGGCTCAACCCTTGCTTAAAACCCTTACGAAATGGATTCGCCTCCTGAATCGGTTATGGGCCGGGTCAGTGTTGCTGTCTTGGCGCGATGGGACAGCGATCGCCCTGTTGGTGGCGGTGGTGGTGGTGATGGTGCGGGGGTTGGGCTGGATGCAGGGGCCAGAGTGGGCCGCGTTTGATTTGCTGGTGCGGTGGCGGCCGGCCCGTTTGGAGCAACGGGTGGTGTTGGTGGTGGTGACAGAAGCGGACTTACGCTTGTTTCGGCAATGGCCCCTGTCCGATGAAAAGTTGGCGGACTTGCTGGAAACGTTGGAAGAGTATGAACCCCGGATGATTGGGCTGGATTTGGTGCGGGATTTTCCCATGCCCCCGGGCAACGATCGCCTGGAAAAGTTGCTGCGCCAGTCCGATCGCCTGGTGGGAATCCGCAAGGTCAGTGGTGAGGGCATCGCGCCGCCCCCGGCCCTCATCCACAAGCCTGGGGCGATCGCCGCGTCGGATTTGCTGCTGGATCCCGATCGCAAGGTACGGCGGGCGATTTTGTCCTTGGCTGACCAGCAGGATCAAGCGGTCTTTGGTTTGGGAACCCAATTGGCGCTGAACTATCTGGAGCGCCAACCCAACCCGATCACGTTGGAAGCCCTTGATGAAGAAGCGGGCCTCTATCAACTGGGTCGCGCCACCATCGCCCCCTTTCAGGGTAATGACGGAGCCTATGTGGGGGCGATCGATGATGGCTATCAACTGCTGTTGGACTATCGCGGCTTGGCCTGTCCCACCGACAGCCAGCGCAATTGCGGGTTCCAGGTTTATTCGGCCAATGATGTTTTGAATCGACGAGTGCCCCTGGATGCCCTCTACGATCGACTGGTGCTGGTGGGAGTCACGGCGGAAAGTCTGGGCGATCGGTTCTATACCCCCTACAGCGACACAGACCAGGGCCCACAACTGACCTCCGGCGTGGAAATTCATGCCACGATCGCCAGTCAACTGCTGTCGGCGGCGATCGACGGCTGGCCCCTCCTTCAGGTTTGGAGCGACTCCTGGGAAATGGGCTGGATCGTGCTTTGGACCGTGGGGGGCACGCTGCTGGGCTGGACCCTGCGCCAACCGTTGCTGCTGTTTGCCATGACGGCCTTGGGCATCGTGGCCATTCTGGCGGCCGCTTGGCAAGCGTTGCAATGGATGGTTTGGATTCCGCTAGTGCCACCGGTTTTGGGGCTGGTGGGCGGTTCCTTTGGGGCCTCGTTGGGGTTGGCGGCCAAGGAACGGCGCGATCGACAAACCATCACCGAGCTGTTTGAGCGCTACGTTACACCGCAGGTGGCCCAGGTGATTTGGCAAAGCCGCCATCAAATTGTGCGGCGCGGAGAATTCATTGGGCAAATTTTGCCAGCCACGGTCATGTTTGCGGATTTGGTGGGGTTCACGTCGATCGCGGAATCCAACCCACCGGAAATTATCTTTCCCTGGCTGAATGAATATATGCAGTCCATGACCCAAAGCGTGCTCGATCGCAACGGCATCGTGAACAAGTTCATTGGCGACGCAATCATGGCCCTGTTCGGCGTACCGGTTCCCCAATCGCGCGATCACCAGGTGGGTGACGATGCGATCGCCGCCGTCACCTGTGCCGTGGAGATGGGTCAACGGCTCCAGCGCTTAAATCAACAGTGGCGCGATCGGGGCCGCCCCACCGCCGCCATCCGAATTGGCATCGCTTCGGGCCCCGTGATGAGTGGTTGCATTGGCAATGTCCGCCGGTTGGAATACACCGTTATTGGGGACACTGTGAACATAGCCGCCCGATTGGAAAGTTATGACAAGTCCTTTGATGGGGGGCTTTGTCGCATTTTCATTGAAGAAGAAACCTATCGCCATGTGCGCGACCGCTTTCCCACCCGCTTCATTGGCCCAGTTACCCTCAAGGGGCGAGAACGGGCCACAAATATCTATCAAGTGCTGTTACCTTTGCAGCCAGATGATCTCAACAAAACCCCTTAGAATGCTCGCTGCAACCCCTGCTTTCCCGCATTCTGGAAGAGCAAGGTTAAACCGGCCCCGTCGGCCCAAGAATGGAAAAAGACTCGCATCACCCGGTCGGCAGGTTTTGAAAATGGTGCGGGTGAAAGTGGTGTGGGATCGGTCAATCTCGATCCATCCTGTTCCAGCTCTCTTAGCTCAGGCTATCCCAGTCTCCCATGGGACTTTTGGGCAAACACCAGCATTATTCAGCCATTTCTGAAGTATTTTAGAACCACTTTTCAAGTTATTTTGCCGACCGGCTCTTGGGTGATTTTTTCTAGTCATTTTCTTTAGTCATTTTTTAAAGGCATTTTGCTGCTTTTTTCAAAATTCCTTTTCCAATCCACTTCAAAACCCACTTCCTAAGTGCATCCCGTGGCAATGGCCCAATCCCGATCGCCCACTCAGCCACTGATTGACTAGTTTGCTCGGTCACCGATCACAGGGGATTCGGAGCCAAACCGACTCGATCGACCGTCGGCCCAGCGGCCACCAGCCCCTTGATCCAGACCTCAGACGAAATATGAAAGGGTGCAATTCTCATTCATCACCTAAAATGTGACCTTGTTCAACACCAAGCAAGAAGGGGCGAATATCTTTGGAGGAATACCCTTGAGCAAAGATATTCCTCCAAAGATCTTTGTTATGTCATCACTTTGATCACAGCATTGCATCCGGTCTGCTCGGTGACGAATGGCCAAGATTTCTTCTGTTGATTGCCGATGGGTTGCCTATTGATTGCCTGTCAATCGTTAATTGCCTGTCAATCGCCCATTGCCTGTGTGTTAGTTGCCTGTGTGTTAGTTGCCTGTGTGTTAATTACCTGTTCATGACCTGCTAGCGACCTGTTGACGACCTGCTGACGACCTGTCAATCACCTGTTGATCCCCCGTTGATGCCTATCAATTCCCCTTTGACTGCTTGGCAATCGCCCGTGGATCAGATAGCGATCCCCGTTGATTGCCCTCGATCGCCCAGTTGATCGCTCACCTGCCAACTGTCTGTCGGGAGGTCACCACCCACCCCGAAGCCCCAACAATCACGCGGCGGCCCAGTCGCTTTGTGCTTATTTGGTTTTGTCTATGAAGATGCCTTGGCTACCCACGATCGTTGCGAGCGGAACTGTTGTTGCGATTTTGGCCGGCACTTGGCTGTTTGATCAGGCCGATCGCGATCGCCGTTTATACGATCGACGATCGCGCATTTCGGCGGAGCTGACGGCCCTGGAAACCCAAATTCAAAGCAACTTGAAGGTGCGGGCCATGCTGGGCTACAGCCTCGCCACCTACATTGCCACCGAAGGGCGACTCAACACCGCCGCATTTAACACCTTTGCCGGTTCAATCATTGCCGATGACCCGGCCATTCAAGCGGTGCAGGTGGTGCAGGGGCCGCGGGTTTTATACCGCTATCCCCCGTTGTCACCCACCGAAATTAACCCCCGAGTTCCCACTTCAGCCGCTTGTCCGCCCCAATCGATCGCAGCGGGTCGATCGTGGGCCCCTTCTTGGACATTAGCCACGGATTTACCCTGGGATTTAAATCCCGTTTGCCTCCCCCGTCTCCAGTTCGATCGCCCCCGGCCTCTGCTTCTCATCAACACCACCATGCCCATTCGCCAGTTGGCCCCCTCGAGTCAACCCCCCATCCAGGTGCAAGTGGCAATCAAGGTTAACCAAGTGGTGGAAGATTTGCGCGCCAATCGCCAATCGTCGGTGCATCTGGCCGTGTGGGTGCGAGGTCAAGCGCTGGAGCGGCAGTTTGGGGAATTAATTTTGGCTCGCCAGCAACCGGTGCGATCGTTCCTGCAAGTGGGCAACAGCCATTGGGAACTGGCGGCCCTGCCCCGAGATGGTTGGGTGCTGTACTCGCGTCGATCGCTCTGGACTTGGTTAACCGGCTGTGGCTTGGCGATCATTGGCGGTATCCAGATCTATCGCTGGATGCAATTGCCCGCCCGCCTGGCCGATCGGGCGCAATCCAACGAAGACCGCTGGCAACTGGTGCTCCAGGGCAACAATGACGGCATTTGGGATTGGAACCCCAAGTCCGATGAAGTGGTCTACTCCAGCCGCTGGAAATCCATGTTGGGCTATCAAGCCGATCAAATTGGCAACCGCCGATCGGAATGGATTTCTAGAGTGCATCCCGATGATTTGGGTCGGGTTTTGCGGGGCTTTGACGATTATGTCAACCGCAAAATCGATGAATATTCCATGGAATATCGGCTGCGATGTCGCGATGGCCAATACAAATGGATTTCGGCTCGGGGTCAAGCCCAGTGGGATCGCCGGGGACAAGTGCAAAGAATGGTGGGATCCATTACCGACATTGACAAACGCAAGCGCTCAGAAGCAGCCCTCCGAGAAAGCGAAGAACGGTTTCGGGCAATTGTGGAACAGGCCGCGATCGGGATTTGCCAAATTGACCCCAACGGCCGCTATTTACATGTCAATCAGCGGTTCTGTAACCTCCTGGGCTACACAGAAGCAGAACTTTTGCAGCAAACTTTCCAGGATTTGACCTATCCCGGCGACTTGGCCGAAAACCTCCAACAATCCCAGCGGCTTTGGCGAGGCGACATTTCCTCCTTTTCCCTGGAAAAACGCTACCTGCGCAAGGACGGTCAGCTCCAGTGGGTGAATGTGACCGTTTCCCTGGTGCAATCCGCCAGCGACGCACAACCCTACACCCTGGCCCTGGTTGAAGACATCAGCGCCCGCAAACAGGCGGAAGAACAGCTAACCTACAACGCGTTCTACGATGCCTTGACCGGGCTGCCCAATCGAAACTTATTTGTCGATCGGCTGAAAGTTTGCCTCAGCCAATCCCAGCGCCACGCCAATCGGATGTTTGGGGTGTTGTATGTGGACCTCGATCGGTTCAAAGTGGTCAACGACAGCCTGGGACACCATGCGGGCGATGAACTCTTGGTGCAAATTGGCCGCCGTCTGCAAAGTTGCCTGCGGTGCAACGACACCGTGGCCCGGCTGGGGGGCGATGAGTTTGCCGTGATTTTGGATGATGTGGGCACGAGTGAGGAAGCCCTTTGGGTGGCCGATCGGGTGCAGGAACACCTGAAACAGCCCTTTCATATCCATGGCCATGACTTCTACACCAGCGCCAGCATTGGCGTGGCCCTCAGCCAGGATCCCGCCACCCAACAGCCCTACGCCAACTGGCAAAACCTCATGCGCGATGCGGATATTGCCATGTATCGCGCCAAGGCCAACGGCAAGGGCTGCTCCCAAGTCTTTGAGCCAATGTTGCACCACAGCACCCTCACGCAGTTGCAAATCGAAAGCGATTTGCGCCAAGCCCTCAGCAACAACGGTTTAGAGGTCTATTTCCAACCGATCGTCCGCATTCAAGATCGGCGGTTGGTGGGCTTTGAGGCCCTGGTGCGCTGGAACCACCCCCAACAGGGTTGGATCTCGCCGTCCGTGATGGTGGCGGCAGCAGAGGAAACGGATCTGATTGTGCATTTGGGGGAATGGGTGTTGGCGGCGGCCTGTGCCCAACTGCAACAGTGGCGATCGCACTGGCATCGGGATCATAGCCATCTCCCCCTCTCCATTAGCGTCAACATTGCGGGGCGACAGTTTGCCCAAGCGAATTTGGTGCAGCAGATTGAACGAACCCTGATGGAAACGGGCTTGCCGCCGGCCTGTTTGCGGATTGAGGTGACCGAAAGTGTGATTGCGGAGCGGGTCGATTCGGTGGTGGATAAGCTGGCACGGCTCAAGGCGTTGGGGGTGCAATCCTGCATTGATGATTTCGGCACGGGCTATTCTTCCCTCAGCCGATTGCAGCAGTTCCCGATCAATGCCCTCAAGGTCGATCGCTCCTTCGTGAAGGATCTGCCCTACTCGGAAGACAGCGCCGCCATTGTGCGGACGATCGTGAACTTAGCCCGCAGTTTGAACATTCACACAGTGGCCGAGGGCATTGAAACCCCAGAACAGTTGCAATGCCTAGAACAGTTGGGCTGTGACTATGGCCAGGGCTTTTTGTTTGCCAAACCCATGCAGGCGGCCGCGGCGGAGGAATTGTTGAGGGGCGATCGGGTACTGTCGGTCATTCGGCCCCAGTTAGGCCTGAATTAGCGGGATCAGCCCCAGTTAGGGCCCCTTTGGCGGCGGCAATCAGCGATCGAAAAAAGGGATGATTCAAATCCACTGGCTCGGCGGTTTCCCGGTTGGGGCCAAGCAGGCCGGTGGGTTCCCCGTCCACTAGGGCCAGCACTTTGCCCTCGGGGTTGCGGATCCGTAATTCTGGCTGGCCGTCTCGATCGCCCCAGGCGCAGTTGTAGGGGCGATCGCGGAAGGTAAAGCTAGCCCGCTTGGGACTCGGGGGGGCAAGATGCTCAAGCACCTTGTCTGGCACGGTGACGGTGGCGGCTGGATCGTAGGTGGCCGGGCGATCGGCTAGGACAGGCGATCGAGCGGGGGCGCTACCAGCGACAGCGGGCCGGATCGCCACCACGTCTAGTTCCAAATTCACCGCGCCGTTCCAGTGGTTTTCCTTGAGCTGATAGGCCACATCCACCACGGGCGGCAACGGAAATGCATCGCCCCAGCGCCAGGCGATCGCCTCCATTTGGCCCGTCCCATCGGACACCGTGAGCCGCAAATGCTTGCGATCCTGGCCCAACTGCCGCTGGCCCACCACCTGCAACCCTGGCGACCAAAACACCGGGTCGGGGTTGCCAATGCCACAGGGGTGCAGCATATCGATTTGCTCGTAAAGTTCCCCATCCAACTCGCCCAGGCTGGCCCGCACATCGGGCTGCACCAGTGGGCAAATATGCTCCGGTTGCAAGCAGGTTTGGGCAAATTCCCGCAATCGCGCCTCAAAGGCCGGCAAATTCGCCGCCGGGAGCGAAAAGCCGCCCGCCGCCCGGTGGCCGCCATGTTTGGTCAGCAGGTCTTTGCAATATTCCAGGGCTTCAAAGACGTTGAATTCCGGGATGCTGCGGGCGGAACCGCGCACCTGCTCGGGGTTTTCTTCTTCGTAAGTGCCGATGAACACGGGCGCGCCGTAACGCTCCACCAACCGGGAGGCAACAATCCCGATCGTCCCGTGGTGCCAATCCGGTTGCACCACCAGCATCACCCGCGCTGCCTTCAGATCCAAATCGCTGGACTGATACCAGGCGTGGGCTTCCTGCTCAATTTGGTTGCAAATCTGTTGGCGCTTCTGGTTGATTTCCTCGCATTGCATGGCCCGCTCCAGGGCCTCACCGCTGTCATCGGTGGTCAGCAGGTCGATCACCACGTTCGGCTGGTGAATCCGCCCCACGGCGTTGATCCGCGGCCCGAGCCGAAAGCCGATCGCCTCCGGTTTCAGGGGGCCTTTGCTGGTGCTGGCCGTGGCGTTGCCGTCCGTTTGCCCATCGCTGGCCACGCTGATCCCCGCCACCTGTTGCAGGGCACGAATCCCGGGAACCGTGGAAAAGGGCAGCAAACTGAGGCCCCGCCTGACCCAGCGCCGATTCACACCGGTCAGGGGCGCAAGATCGGCGATCGTCCCCAAGGTGAACAGTTGCAACAGGGATTTCCACGGGGCCGATCGCTCCATCCGCTGGGCCAAAGCAACGGCCAACACGTAGGCCACACCGACCCCGGCCAATCCAGCGTAGGGCGAGGCCGGGTCGATCAATTTCGGGTTCAGGATCGCGTTGGCGGGCGGAATCCGGGGCGGCACATCGTGGTGATCGGTCAGGATCACGGTTAACCCCAGCTCCCGGGCCCGGGCGATCGGCTCGTAGGCGGCGATCCCGTTGTCCACCGTCAGGATCAGGCGGATCCCATTTTGGTGAAACTCCTCCACAATCCGCTGATTAATCCCGTAGCCGTCGGTCATCCGGCTGGGAATCGAGGCAGTCACATCGGCTCCCAAATGGCGGAAGGCGCGGATCAACAGGGCGGTGCTGGTCATGCCGTCCGCGTCGTAGTCGCCGCAAATCCCGAGCCGATCGCCCCGTTCGATCGCCTCCGCCAACAGATCCAGCGCCGGGGCTAAATCGGGAAACTCCGCGATCGGGCTGGGCAGTTCCGCCAAATCCGGATCGAGAAACAGCTCCGCCAGCTCCGGTGAATCCACGCCCCGGTTGATCAGCACCTGCGCCAACAGCGGCGACAGGCCCGTGGCCGCTGCAATCTCAGCGGCGCGATCGGCATCTTCCGGGGCGATCGCCCAGCGCGTGGCTCTCATGACCATAGGTGCTCCAAAGCTGACTGCCCGACTCGCTCGCAGTCGTGGGGGGCAAGGGGCTTAAGCCCCTTGTCTACAACGGTTGGCGCAGGTTTAGTGTGATCGATCGCCTTTAGGCCATCACCATGCCGCCATCGACGTTAATCGTTTGGCCCGTGATGTAGGCCGCCGCCGGATCGGCCGCCAAAAAGGCCACCGTGCCCGCAATTTCCTCGGGCTTGCCGTAGCGACCCAACGGAATTGCCTTCAGGATGCCTTCGCTGTCCAGTCCTTCGGTCATGTCCGTGCTGATGAAACCGGGGGCGATCGCATTTACCGTAATTCCCCGCGCTGCCAGTTCCTTCGCTACCGTCTTCGTGAAGCCAATCACACCCGCCTTCGCAGCGCTGTAGTTGGCTTGGCCTGGGTTGCCCATTTGCCCCGCCACGGAAGCAATGTTGATGATCCGGCCGGACTTTTGCTTCAGCATCACCTTGCTGACGGCCTTCGTGCCCAAAAACACACCGGTCAGGTTCAGGTCAATCACCGCCTGCCAGTCTTCCAGCTTCATCCGCAGCAGCAGCGTATCGCGGGTGATCCCAGCGTTGTTCACCCACACATCGACGCGGCCCCATTTATCCAAGGTGGCTTGCAACAGCGCGTCCACCTCGTCCGGCTTGGACATATCGGCTTTCACGGCGATCGCCTCGCCCCCGTTCCCGGCAATTTCCGCCACCAAGCTTTCAGCCGCCCCGCTGGAGGCCGCATAGTTCACCACCACCTTGGCCCCTTCGGCGGCCAGCGCCAGGGCGGCGGCTCGGCCAATCCCCCGAGAAGCCCCGGTCACAACAGCCACTTGGTTTTGCAGGCGGGTTCCAGTCACGGTTACAAGCTCCCAAAAACAGATTTCAGACAACAAAATTCGATACGAAAATCTACCCGTAGGGGCGCACCGCGTGTGCCCAGCCCCCACCCGAATTGATCGAATTGGAAGGCGAATCGCGTGTGCCCAGCCCCCACCCGAATTGATCGAACCGGAGGGCGCACCGCTGTGCGCCCCTACGGAAATGCGGGTCGGGTGATCGATTAAGGTTGGGTCGATCGCGCCGCGTAATGGGCCTGGACATCGGCGATCGAGAACAGTGCCTCAAAGGCCAAGCCCTGTTGCGCGTAGAGTTCCGCGCCACCCTGGAGCCGATCGACGATCGCCACCACCCGATCGACCTGGTAGCCCGCTTCCCGCAGGCGATCGACCGCCTTCAGGGCCGACCCCCCCGTCGTCACCACATCTTCGAGCACCACCACCGACGAACCCGGCTCCAACGCCGGCCCCTCGATGTAGGCCATCGTGCCGTGGCCCTTGGCTTCCTTGCGGATAATCAGGGCAGAAATCGGGCGGTTTTCCAGCGCCGACACCACACTCACCGCCGACACCAACGGGTCAGCCCCCAGGGTCAACCCGGCCACCGCCGCCGCCCCCGTCGGCACTTGCCCCAGCAGCAACCGCCCCAGCGCCAACGCCCCCTGAGGATGCAGCGTCACCGGTTTGCAGTTGATGTAGTAGGTGCTTTTTTGGCCCGACGAAAGGGTAAAGTCCCCTTCCCGGTAGGCGCGATCGCACAGCAAATCCAACAGGCGATCGCGCAATTCAGCCTCACCGGCAGTGGCGGCCCAGTTCCCAGCGGTAACGGTCATGGCGACAGATGGAGCGACAGGACGAAGCAAACGAATAGCAACAAAAATTGCGACTCCCTATCCTACCGCGCCGGGTACGCACCACCGATCACCACTGGTTGACCGGGCGATCGCACCACCACCTCCGTAGGGGCGCAACGCCTTGCGCCCTCCGGTTCGATCGCCTCAGAGAGGACTAAGCGCAACGCCTTGCAACCTCCGGCTTGCGGGGATTTAACCTGCATTAATCCGGCATCACCAGCCCCTTGCTGGCCAGCCACTCCGCGTTATACAGCCGCGATTGATACCGCGACCCGCCATCGCACAGCACCGTGACGATCGTGTGGCCCGGCCCCAGTTTTTCCGCCAGCTTCACCGCCGCCCCCACATTGATGCCGACAGAGCCGCCCATAAACAGCCCCTCCTTTTTCATCAACTGAGCCAGCACCGCCAGCGCCTCCGGATCCGTCACCCGAATCGCATCATCGATCGGCACGCCCTCCATATTCGCCGTCACCCGCGAATTCCCGATCCCCTCGGTGATCGAGTTGCCCTCCATCGTCAGCTCCCCGGTTTTCGCGTAGCTGTAGAGCGCACTGCCCATCGGATCCGCCAGCACCATTTGCGCTTGGGGGTTCTGCTCCTTCAGGAACATCGCCACCCCCGCGTAGGTTCCGCCCGTGCCCGTCGCCGCCACCCAAGCGTCCACCGTGCCGTCTGTTTGCGCCCAAATCTCCGGCCCCGTCGTTTCGTAGTGGGACTGACGATTTGCCAAGTTGTCGAACTGGTTGGCCCAAATGGCGTTCGGGATTTCCGCCGCCAACCGACCCGACAGCTTCACATAGTTATTAGGATCGCGGTAGGGCACGGCGGGCACGGTCTTCACCTCCGCCCCCAGCGTCCGCAGCAGGTCGATTTTTTCCTGGGACTGGGTATCGGGAATCACGATCAGACACTTGTAACCCTTGGCGTTGCAAATGTGGGCGAGGCCGATTCCGGTGTTGCCTGCCGTGCCTTCCACCACCGTGCCGCCGGGTTTCAGCAACCCGCGCCGTTCCGCATCTTCAATAATGTAAAGGGCCGCCCGATCTTTAACCGACCCACCAGGGTTCAAAAATTCCGCTTTACCCAGGATTTCGCAGCCGGTTGCGTCACTAAAGCTGTTGAGCCGGATCAGTGGAGTATTACCAACTGTCCCGACGAATCCATTTTTGATATCCATTGCTCGGGGTCTAACGGCGATTTGGTGACTCAATTTACGGTGAGTTTGACTCGTTTATTCACAGTACCGGAACTTGGGAATTGTACCTAGAGCCAAATCCTAGGCGATCGCCCCTTGATTGACCCACCCAAGTTATCCATGCTAGCGTCAAACGGCAGTCTGTCCAAATAACCTGTGATCCATGACACAGGTTTAAATCCACCGAG
The DNA here is from genome assembly GCF_055193175.1 of Limnothrix sp. CMB-01. NCBI lineage: Bacteria > Bacillati > Cyanobacteriota > Cyanophyceae > Pseudanabaenales > Pseudanabaenaceae > Limnothrix > Limnothrix sp. CMB-01. Next base: position 3,005,383 of record NZ_CM143720.1, on the reverse strand, counting down.
CCAACTCAAAAGAAATTCATCAAAATCTATCAGTTGCCCAAAGTCTTTAGGCTGATTCCACCTGAGTCTTCATGCATTGCCTCCATGCTTGGAATGACATGCCTAGAGCTATTGATTTTGCAATCACCAAAACCAATAGCAAAATGAAGAAACTTTTTGGCAATTCGTCAAGAAATTTCATCAGTCATGGTTAGCCAACCTCAAGGCAGACATTTCTAGCTGAAGGGCAATTAGACCAAGTTTGGATTTTTTTGAGTAGACACTTGATTGGATTAAGTCGCTTTATGTCATTGATAAACGACATGGACAAATTGCAACTTTCACTATCTCGTAGTCAACGCTTAATCGATCGGCTCTGGTCTTTAAGTCCAATTGAAGCAGGGCGATCGAGCGGGGGAACCAGCCTAAATTTTGGGGCGAATCTTGTGCTGCAAGAAGGCTACTTCCAAGCCTAGCCCGTCAGCTAACCTCGTCAGCCAATGGAAGGAGAATCGGAAATGCTAGAGCAAATCGGAAACCTAGACGCTTGGATTGCCGGAATTGTCTTCATCACCGTCATTGTGGTGATCATGACGGAATGGATTCACCTCACGGTTGCAGCCTTTTTGGGAGCGCTGGTGTTGGTGTTTGCCCACGTAATGAGCTTGAAAGAGGCGATCGGGTACATCAGCCAGAGCCATGGAACCCTCGCCCTCTTCTTGGGAGTCATGATTTTGGTGCGGGCCTTTGAACCCACCAAAGTTTTTGACTACTTAGCCACCCAAATGGTGATTTTGGCCCAAGGCAAAGGCAAAAATTTGCTGTTAGGGATTGTGGGCATCACAACGCCCATTTGTGCTGTTTTACCAAACGCCACCACAGTCATGTTGTTGGCTCCTTTAATTCCCCCATTGGCAGAAGAAGTGGGCGTAGATTTCGTGCCCCTTCTGATTTTGATGGTTTTTGTGGCCAACAGTGCCGGACTTTTAACCATTGTGGGTGACCCAGCCACCTACATTGTTGGGGACGCAGTAAATTTAACCTTCACCGAATACCTAACTCGCCTTAGCCTAGGGGGTGCTGTGGCGATCGGGGTGATTATTTTGCTGCTTCCTATTCTGTTCCGAACCACTTGGAAGAAAGAGCTGAAAAATCTGGACGACTTGCCCCACCCCAAAATTAATCACCCGCGCACATTAGCCTTTGGTGGTCTGATTGTGCTGCTCGTGTTGGTCTTTTTTGTGATTGGTGAGTCGTTGCCCATTCCTGTTTCTCCCGCCGCCGTTGCCCTCCTAGGTGCTGCGTTAGCCTTACTCTTAGCCCATCACAGCAAAATTGACACCGTTAATAACATTTTGCGAGATGTGGATTGGAGCACATTGCTGTTTTTCATGTCCATTTTTGTGCTGATCGGCGGCTTGCAAAAAACTGGCGTGGTCAGTCTTTTGTCAGGAGCCTTGGCAGCTATGCTCGGAACCAATATTTTCTTGGGTTCGATCGCCCTGATTTTCTTTGTGGGCTTGGTGTCTAGCGTCGTTCCCAATATTCCTTTGGTCGTGGCAATGGTTCCCCTGCTCAAGGAATATGTGGTGAATGTAGGGATGGCTGGGCCAGAAATCTTGGCGCAGGATTATTCTGGGAGCTTTCCTCCACAAGTGTTGCCCCTGTTTTACGCAATGATGTATGGGGCAACCTTGGGAGGAAATGGAACCCTAGTTAGCGCTTCTTCTAACATTGTGGCGGCTGGAATTGCTGAATTGCACGGCAAAAGCATCTCTTTTCACCGCTTTTTGAAGTATGGAATTCCGGTGATGCTAGCCCAACTAGTTGCTGCTTCTTTGTATATGATGATTCGGTTTTTGCTACCGGGTCAGTCCTAAGTTTGTCTACCAACTTAAAAGTAACGAGTAGAATACGGGCTGGCAATTGTCAGCCCATTTTTTATGCCAGCTTTCAAGCATGAATAGTCTGAAATCCTAGGGCATATCATCCAATGAAGTTGGTTGAAGCTGAAATGACTAATTGTCGCAGCTCAACCGCCCTAGACAAGGGGCTTAAGCCCCTTGCTCCCCACAATCCCATAACAACGCAAGCATCAGGGTTTTGGGGATTTGATGACAACCTCTAAGCCCATTCTATTCATTGCAGCTCTTGATCTACTGAAGTCAAAACATTCAGCAAATTCGGCAAGTCACTTTGCACAACATCCCAGATTCTTTCAGCATCAACACGATGATAGTCGTGAACAATGATGTCTCGAGTTCCTGCAATTTCTTTCCAAGGAATTTCTGGGTAACGTTGACGAAATTCAGGGGATAACCGCTTTGTTGCTTCACCAATTACTAAGATGCGTCTGAGGACGGCATCTTGCTTTTCGTCGCTGGCCATAAAGTCAGCCATTGTCATTCCTGCTGTATAGGTCAGGATTTTACTGATTGAATCAACAATATCAAATACCGATTCCCTATCCCTCAACATAGATGACCTTGGCAGACTCTAGGATATGTTGACGGCGAATAGTATTAGGATCTTCTAAAACTGCTTTTTTACTGATTAGATCCACTTTTCGATGCAGCATTTCTTCAAGCTCAAACATCATCTTGACTTGAAGGATTAGATTTTTTCGAGCATTGACTTGTTCAGAAAATAACAAGTCAATATCGCTGGGAATTTCGCCATTCAAACGAAAATCGTCTCGCAAAATTGAACCAAAAACCGCTAATTCGGCAATCTGCCACCGAATGCAAAAATCCCTGAGCTGTTCGGGTGTGATGGTTAGGCGATTGTAGACTTCTTGAATTGATATTGTGTCAGTTTTCATATCATTTACTCTCTGAACTAGTGATAACAACTGGGACATTAACTTAGATCATTAATGGGCTATGAATTTTGAGGTGGCGTTGGTAGTAGTGGCTCAATCTGTCGCAAAACATCAGGCAATTTGACCTCAATGATGGGCTTCAGTCGCTCAAAGTCAATACCATCATAGTCATGTACGATCACATCTCTTAAACCTGCCATCTCTTTCCAAGGAATATCAGGGTGAGCATTGCGAAACGTCATTGACAATCGTTTGGTCGCCTCGCCAATAACAATCAGACGACGAATGACAGCATCTTGATTTTTGACAGATTCCAGGAACTCACCCCAATTAGGGATATATTCCATGATTAACTGAATGGAGTCGGCAATATCCAGTAAAGATTGATCATCTCTAGATGCACTATTTTTGGGCATATAGAATCATCTCTGAATTTAAGATTTCTTGGCGGCGCAGCCAATTACGACTATTTTTAATTCCTTGTTTGCTAATCAAGTCAATTCTTCGATGGCAAAGCTTTTCTAGTTCTTCGCGCATCTGCATGATGTCGAAAAGGCTATGACTTGAAGACTGATTCAGGCTGTAAAGCAAATCAATATCACTGACATCATCTCCGCGATCGCAGAAATCGTCTCGCAAAATTGAACCAAACACGGCTAATTCGGCAATCTGCCACCGAATGCAGAAATCCTTGAGCTGTTCGGGAGTGATAGTTAGGCGATCGTAAATTTTCTGAATTGAGATTGCATCAGTTGCCATACTCCTGCTCCACTGATGACCATGATGGCGAAGGCTGCCCACTATTTTAGCCGCACTGACTGTCAGAGATGTGAGTACTATCACAATCAGCGCAGACGATAATTCACGGGTTTGCGACGAGTCAAGAGGGATTTAGGATTGCTGGAGTTCTAATAAATTGCCGTCGGGATCAGGGGCAAAAATGGCGGCGCGACCGGAGGCGCTGGCTTGCCAGGAAATGCCTGCTTCGGTGAGTTGGGTTTTGAGGGTTTCTAGGTCATCCACCGCGATCGCCAGGTGGGCATTGCGACCCCAACGATCGTCCTGAATGCTACTCACCACCCGGGGCGCAACAATCAGGTGAATTTGCCAATCGCCGATCGCATACCAAAGACCGGGAAATTTCAGGGGGCGATCGATTAATTCCAGCCCCAACAATCCCCCGTAAAATCTGGCGGCGCGATCGAGATCGGTCACATTCAATGCCACATGTAGCCCCCGGATTACCGCCACGATCGCCTACCTCCGAATGTCGTAACCAAACAAATTGGCATCCACTTCCATTAGGTTAATATCCGCCAAGCCGTATTCTGCCCAACGCCGATCGACCGTGGCGGCCACCTCCGGATCGGATTCCAAAACCTTGCCCCATTCCCGATCAATTTCAGGGTAAATCTTGTCGGTGGCATCAATGCCCATCCGACTGCCGAGACCGGCTTTTTCGGTAGCAAAATCCAAGGAATCTAGAGGATTTTCCGGCAGGATAAACACATCCCGATCGGGGTCAACTTTGGAGCAAACAGCCCACATCACCTGGCGCGGATCGCGAATATTAATGGACTTGTCCACCACGATCACAAACTTGGTGTAGGTGAACTGGGGCAAGGCGCTCCAAAAGGCCAAGGCGGCCCGGCGGGCTTGACCTGGATAGGCCTTGTCGATCGAGATGATTGCCGCTTTATAACTCAACCCTTCCATCGGTAGGAAAAAGTCCGTAATTTCCGGCACTTGCGTCCGCAAAATTGGCGTATAAATCCGGTTGAGGGCGATCGCCATCATCGCCTCTTCCTTGGGCGGTCGGCCGCTGAAGGTGGTCAGGTAAATCGGGTCTTTGCGGTGGGTGACGGCGTGCACCCGCAGCAGGGGGCCGGGAGCCGCCGGGCCGTAGTAGCCCATGTGGTCGCCAAAGGGCCCGTCGATCGCCGTTTCGCTCGGGTCGATCGTTCCTTCCAAAATCATTTCGCAGTTGGCCGGCACTTCCAAATCCAGGGTTTTGCACTTGGTCAGGTGTACGCCGGAACCACCGTAGAGACCCGCAAACAGCCACTCGGACAAGTCCACGGGGATCGGTGTGGCCGCCGCCATCAGCAACAACGGGTCAGCCCCCAGGGCGATCGCCACTTCCAGTTTTTGACCCCGTTCCGCCGCCTTCCGCAAGTGACGCGCGCCGCCCCGCACCGACAGCCACTGAACGGTCATCGTGTTGTTCGATTGCCGTTGCAGCCGGTAAACCCCCACATTCGGGATCTTGGTTTCGCAATCTTTGGTAATCACCAGCCCGAGCGTCACCACATGGCCCGCATCGTCGGGATAGGGGCGAATCATCGGAATTTCGTTGAGATTCACCTCTTCGCCCCGTTTCACCACCTGATGGCAAGCGGGAAATAGGTCGATGTCGGGCTTGGCGCGCAACACATCAAACAGCACCTTGCCAAACTCGATCGCCTGGGAAATTTTCTTGGGCGGCTTCGGCTGCTGCAACATGGACAGCTTGCGGCCCAAGGTTTCCAGCTCCTCGGGCGAGTCCATGTTCATGGCCCAGCAGGTGCGCTCCACCGTGCCCAACAGGTTCACGGCCACGGAGCTAGGGCTGCCCTTGACGTTTTCAAACAGCAGGGCCGGCCCGCCCGCCGCCAGCATCCGATTGGCAATTTCGGCGATTTCCAGGTTGGGATCAACGGGAACCGTAATCCGGCGCAGTTGACCGCGCTCATCCAAAAGCTTCAAGAAGCCGCGTAGATCTCGGGGCATGGGGCGATCGAGGGGATAGCGAAGGGGTGACGTAACGAACCGTAACGATCCCCATTATCCCGAAATTCGTCACTGACCCGCCGTACCAAGGGCGATCGCCCCTGATCGAGCCAGACCCAATCGGGCCGGGTATGATGGCCTGCTAGTTCGATCGCCCGTCCATCGCCTGTCACCCGTGAATCAGCCGAATCTTCCGCCCCATCTCCAAGGTCTGACCCGCAGCGAAGTGCTGGAGCGCCGGGCCGCCGGCCAGGGTAATGATGCCCCCCTGAAAACCAGTCGCTCCTATGCACAAATTCTCCGGGAAAACATTTTTACCTTTATTAATTTTGTTTTCGTTGCCATTAGTGTTGTTTTCTTATTTTTAGGCAGTTTTAGCGATGCCATCTTGGTGGCGGCGGTCATTTTGAGCAGCGTGGTGATTAATGCCATTCAAGAAGTGGCGGCCAAGCGCAAACTCGATGAAATTGCCCTTCTAACCCGGCCCAAGGCCACCGTGGTGCGCGAAGGTCGTGAGCAGGATATTGACCCGAGCGAAATCGTGGCGGGTGATGTTTTAGTGTTGCGATCGGGCGATCAAATTCTGGTGGATGGGGAGTTGATGGCCGGGGAAATCGCCGCCGATGAATCGCTCTTAACAGGAGAGTCAGACCCCATTGAAAAGGAAACCGGCAGCCCTGTTTTTTCGGGAACCATTTGTTTAAGCGGTAGTGGCTATTATTTAGCCCAAAAAGTGGGCCGCAACAGCTTGGCCCACCAACTCACTGAAAGTGCTCGCACCTTTCGCCAAATGCTCACGCCCTTGCAATCGGAAGTGAATTTGGTGATTCGGATTTTTATGATCATTGCCTGCTTTTTTTGGGCCCTGGTAGCGATCGGGTTCATTGCCAAGGCCATTTCCTTCAATGAAACAGTGCAGCGATCAGCCGTGATTGCCGGTCTGGTTCCCAGCGGTTTGTATTTAACCGTCACCCTGTCCTATGCCCTGGCGGCGGTGCGGATGGTGGGCAAGCGGGTGCTGATTCAACAGGCCAACGCCGTGGAATCCCTGAGCAATATAGATGTGCTCTGTGTGGACAAAACTGGAACCTTGACTGCGAACCGAATTCAGCTCACGGAACTGTGGCCGATCGCCCCCGGCCAGGACTTGGCCACCCTGACTCAGCAGGTGGGAACCTATGCCGCCAGCACCCGTTCCGGCAACGCCACCAGCGAGGCGATCGCCCTCGGTTGTCCCGCTCCCGGCCAAGAACCGCTCTATGAAATTCCCTTTTCATCAGCCCGCAAGTGGAGCGCAATCGCCTTTGGGCCTGACCCGATCGCCCCACCAGCCGCCGGGCCCGTGGTGGGGTATTACGTCCTGGGTGCGCCGGAAATGGTGAGCGTGGGCCTGGCGGAACCGCTGCCCCCGGAATGGCGCGATCGGGCCCAGACCCTGGCTCGCCAAGGATTTCGGGTGTTGCTGTTTGCCGTCAGTCCCACCATTCCGCCCAAACCCGCCAAACGCGACAGCGCCCCCCTGCCCCAGGATTTGCAACCCCTGGGCCTGTTGGTGTTTAGCGACGAGCTGCGCCCCAGCGTGACGGAAACACTCCAAGGATTTGCCGAGGCGGGCATTCGGCTGAAGATTATTTCTGGCGACAACCCCGACACCGTGCGGGCGATCGCGGCTCGGGTGGGTTTGGGCGAAAACCTGTCGGCCGTGTCCGGAGCCGACCTGGCCGCCATGACTGAGGCGGAATTTGCCCAAGCTGCGATCGAGCATCAAATCTTTGGGCGGATCGTTCCGGAACAAAAAGCCCGCTTAGTCACGGCCCTGCGACGTGCGGGCAATTATGTGGCCATGATTGGCGATGGCGTAAACGATGTGTTGTCCCTGAAGCAAGCCAACCTGGGCATTGCCATGGAAAGTGGCAGCAAAGCCACCCGCAGCGCCGCCGACATTGTGTTGCTGGGCGACTCCTTCGAGACCCTGCCCTATACCTTTTTGGAAGGGCAACGGATCGGCAACGGCATCCGTGATGTGCTGAAACTGTTTATGGTGCGGGTGTTTTGCGTCACCCTGTTGATTTTATGTACGGGGCAAGTGCTGGGAACCTTTCCGCTGCTGAATAAACACAGCGCTGTGGTGACGATCGTGGCGGTGGGGCTGCCCACCTTTGGATTTCCCCTGTGGGCCCGGCCCGGGAAACCGCGCCAAAAGAGCGTCCTCAAGTCCATGCTGAATTTCACCTTGCCTGCGACCTTGACCCTCACCCCGATCGCGGTGGCGGTTTACTTGGGCTATCTGGTCACCACCATTTGGAACGCCACCCAAACAGGCGAAGAGTTGGTGGTTTTGAACGATGCGCTCTTGGCCGTGCCCCGCAGCGCCCTGGTGACGCTGTTGGTAAGCTGTGGCCTGTTGCTTGTGCCGTTTTTGAAGCCGCCAGCGGGGCCTTGGGTGGCAGCGGAGCCTCTCTGTGGCGATCGCCGCTATTCCCTGCTGGCCTTGGGCCTATTGGGGGTCTATGCCGGTTTGGTGGCCCTGCCGGGAACGCGCGAGTTTTTTGAGTTGGCGCTGTTGCAACCGGTGGACTATTTGCTGATTGGGGCGATCGCCCTGAGTTGGTGTTTGCTGTTGCGATATATCTGGCGATCGGGATTGTTCGATCGATTCTTGGGCTTCAAACTCAGCGATTGGAATCACTAAGGGATCGTTCGGGCGATCGCTGGGCTTTTTTGCGCCAACGGATTGCCGGAATTTCGATCGCCCAGTAGGTGAAGCTGGCCAGGGCGATCGACCCTAAAAACACCAACCCCAACCGTTCGCCATAGGCCACCAAGGGCGATCGATTCGTGATCAACGGGCCGATCACCTTCAGTAAGGGATAGTGCCAAACATAAAGACCAAAAGACAACAACCCGAGCAATTCCCAAGCCCGGAGCGGATTAGCCGCCATGGCCGACCGCGAGAGCGGCCGGTTGCGCCCGGAGCTGAAATAAACCCGTCGTTCAAAGGCAAAAATAAACAGCCCCGTCGCCAACACCGTCAGCCCCGGAGCCACCAACAACACCCGATCGCTCCCTTGATATTTCCACCAGGCGGCCAACCCATAAAGCAACACCATCGCCCCGATCGCCCAGCCTTTCCAGGGCAACCCCAGAATCGATCGGCCCCAAGCCAGGGCCACCCAGGGCCGAACCGGTAACCGTTTCCCTGGCTCGATCGGGTCTGTTTGCCCCTCCGTTGGGTCGATCGTTGGGGGTCGGTTTTGGTGCAGCTTTTGCATCAGCGGATTCAGCCAAAAACCCACCAGAAAGGCATCTAAATTGGCCGGCAAAAAAGTATAGATATAGCGAATAAAATAGGGATTCCCCTCTGTGCTGCCCAATAATTGTTCAATTAACTCAAAAACTCCGAACCGATAGAGCATTAATCCACTGGTCACCGCTGCCATGGCCACCAGTAATAATTGCCCGGTTTTCAGCCAGCGCCGACTCGCCCAAAAAATAAGAGGGGCGATCGCATAAAATTGCACTTCCGTGGAAAGCGACCATAGGGGTGCATTAAACTCAAAGGGCAAAGAATGCTCATAGGTAAAAGTCAGCAACCGCAGCAAATGCCCCCAATGATTGGGTTGCCAACTGTGGGGATAAAACACCGCTGCCGATATCAAAATACAGGCATAGTAAAGCGGCAAAATTCGGGTGGCGCGGTTTTGAAAATATCGAATGATGCCAGGGAGATCGAACCGATAGCGTTCGGTATAAAATCCCTTACCGATTAAGTAGCCTGACAAGCAAAAAAACACCCGCACTGCCACGCCCCCCGGCGCAAACAGCAGCCAACTCCAATCCTGTCCAGCCCAGACCAAGCTTTGGGCCGGCGGGCCGCAGTGGGCCACAATCACCAAACAGCAAGCCACCCCCCGCAAGGTCAGCAATGCATCCCAACGGTTGGGCGGGCACAAACCAGAACCATCAGCAACCATGGCCAAGTGCCGCCAGCAAAACACTACGGTAAAGTAACACTACGGTTCGCCGCTGCTCGCCCGTCGCGCCCGGTTCAGTCTCTTTTTTATTCCAGTCTCTTTTTCATTCAGTTTTTCCGGGGACAATTCACCCATGCCTGCCCGTTGCGTTCCTTCCCGCGCTGAATTTTCCCTGAATGGACTGCTGCGATCGCTGCGGTGGGCAATGTCAGCGGGGGCGATCACCCTGGTCTTGGCCAGCGCCGGGGAAGTGGCTCGCGCCCAGTTGCCTTTCCTGGATAACCTGCCGATTTTTGACATCTTTTCGCGGCCGGCCAGGGATGAATTTCCGCCCAGTCCGCTGGAACTGTTAGAGGCGGATCCGCTACTGCCGGAGTTTCCCATGAAGCGGGAACTGTCGCCCACGGAGCGCGATCGGCTGCGTTTGGCCCTCGATGAATTGAACCTCCAGGCGGCGGCCACCCTGCGGGCCGGCAAAACCCTAGAAGCCTTCGCCCTTTGGAATCGAGAACTGCGATTGCGGCGGTTTTTGGGCGTATTTGCAGAATTGCCAGCCCTGGGACGGGTGGGCGAGCTGGCTTGGCGGGAAGGGGCCGTGGAAGAAACGCGGGTGGTGACCGATCGAATCAAGGCGATCCAAGCAGGGCAAACGGGCCCCAAGCCGGTTTTGCCCGACGAACAACCGCTGCCCATCCCTGAAGATCCGGCCCTGCTGGAGGCCCTGGGCTTGGCCTATTACCAAGTGCGTGCGCCCAAGTTAGCCTTGGCGGTGTTGGAACCACGCCTGTTGATGGCCAGAACGGCCGACGATCCCACGGGAATTGAAAAATATCTGGTGGCGATCGGCCAATTGCGAGCCAGCCTGTTTGAGGATGCGGCGGCTGTGGATGCCTACCGGGAGCTGCTGGCGATCGAGCGGGCCAAAATTGCTGCGGGTCGTTGGGTGGCGGTGCCCGTGCCGCCGGGCACAGAACCCACCATTCCGCTCCATCGCCAGGCCGAGGTGCGCTATGCGCGGGAATTGGTGATGTTGTTGAATCGATCGCGCCAATGGGATGAGGCGATCGCCGCCCAGCGCGATTTGTTGGGGGTCTATCAAGAATTGGGGATTGTGCGGCTCATTCCGCCCTTGATGAGCGAGTTGGCCGCCAATTTTGACCGGGCCGATCGTGTGGAAGAGGCGGTGTTGCAATATCGCGAAACGGCCGCCGCCGCCCGCTCCATCAAGCAGTTGGGCATTGCCCGAGAAGCGCTCGATCGCCTGGCCACTCTCTATCGCAGCCGCCCCGCCTTTGCCGACAAGCCCGATCTGCTCGCCAGTCTTTACATCAGCCTGTTGGAGTTGGCCCGCGAGGCGGCGGACGGCTACGGGATGATGGACACCTACGAAAAGTTGGGTGATTTGTTTGTCAGTTTGAATCAGCGCGATCGGGCCCGCATTGCCTACGAACAGGCGGCGATTTTGGCGAAGCAGTTGCAACACCGCGAAAGCTATTTCGCCCGCAAGCTCCAAGACCTGGGCCCCGCCCCAACCCCCTTCAACCAACCGTAGCGGACGAAAACTGGCGAAAGGCTCCCATACAAATGTAGGGTGCATGGGAGAAGGCTTGGAAGGCAATCACAATCTTGATTCATCTCCCATGCACCGCCACCTGTGACGCATCCAACGACCATGATCGGTTGGGTGACAATCGGGCTGCGGTGCATGGGAGTACGAATTAACCGTTTCGTGACTATTGGGGCTTGCTCCCATGCACCCTACGGCTACTCGATCCCAAAGTCGTAGTCCATGGAGCCGCGCACCAAGAAGGGAATCCCACCTTGACCACCAATTTTGACGTTGAACTTCACGGTCATTTCTTCAACGTTGGCCGCCGAGAACTGGCGAAAGGCTCCCATACAGGCGAAAGGCTCCCATACAAATATAGGGTGCATGGGAGAACGCTGGGAAATCAACAACAATTTGGGTTCATCTCCCATGCACCACCACCTGTGACGCATCCAACGACCATGATCGGTTGGGTGACAATCGGGCTGCGGTGCATGGGAGTACGAATTAACCGTTTCGTGACTATTGGGGCTTGCTCCCATGCACCCTACGGGATTGGTGGGATTTGTAGGGTGGTGAATAATGGATGGGGTGATCTGTTACGGGGAGGGATGCGATGCCCAATTATCGGCGCTGGCGATCAGAGGGGGGCACGTACTTTTTTACGGTTGTCACCTATGGTCGCTATCCGTGGCTTTGTGAGCCGATCGCCCGGCAAGCCCTGCGCCAAGCCATTCGCACCACCCAAGCCGCCTATCCGTTCTCGATCGATGCATGGGTGCTGCTGCCCGATCATCTCCATTGCATTTGGACGTTACCGACAGGTGACGATGATTTTTCGACCCGGTGGCGGCTGATCAAAACTCGCACCACTCAGGTTTGCACCCGCCAATTCCCGATCGATTTACCCAGCAGTCGATCGCGTCAAACCCAAGGCGATCACCCCTATTGGCAACGTCGGTTTTGGGAACACCAAATTCGTGATGAGGCCGATTTCCAAAACCACATCCACTACATTCACCAAAACCCCGTTAAACACGGCCACGCCATCACCCCCACCGACTGGCCCTATTCCACCATCCACCGCTCGATCAACCCGTAGGGTGCATGGGAGAACGCTGGGAAATCAACAACAATTTGGGTTCATTTCCCATGCACCGCCACCCATTCAACGACCATAATTTGGTTGGGAGGAAATAATAATCTCCATTCATCTCCCATGCGCCGCCCCCCATTCAACGACCATCTCCGCGTGCCACAACCCACCACAAAGAAACGAGCATCCCTGGTCTGTTGGGTGGCGATCGCCCTGCGGTGACCCATCAGCCATTGCAGGGTGCTGTGGTTGTGCTTTCACAGGCTCCACCTTGCACCGCAACCCGTGAGCCTAGATCGGAATTTCCACGGTGAACGTGGTTCCCTCCTGGGCCGTTGAATGGCAACCGAGCGATCCTTGGTGCTGTTCCTGCACAATTTGGTAGCTGATGGCCAAACCCAGCCCCGTGCCCTGGCCGATCGGCTTAGTGGTGTAAAACGGCTCAAAAATCTTCGATCGCAGCGCTTCGGGAATGCCCAAGCCGTTGTCCTGGATGGAAATTTGCACCCGATCGGGCTGGCTGAGGCGTGTGGCGATGTGCAATTGGGGCACAAATCCGGCTCCCTCGTGGGCCCAGCGATCGGCCAAGGCATCGATCGCATTGCTCAACAGATTCATAAACACCTGATTGAGCTGATTGGCATGGCAAGTGACCGGAGGCAAAGGGCCATAGTCCTTGGTCACTTGAATCGCCGGGCGATCACCCTGGTCAATCAATCGGTGATTCAAAATCATCAATGTGTTGTCCAGCCCTTCATGCAAATCCACCGCCTTCATGCTGGACTCATCCAAGCGGGAAAAATTCCGCAGCCCCAACACAATATTGGTGATTCGTTGGCAACCGGATTGTAAGGAGCCGAGCACTTGCGGTAAATCGGCAATGAGGAAGTCGAAATCCAATTCTGCCAGGCGATCGCGCATGGCCGGCGAAAGATTGGGATATTCCGCTTGATAGGCCTGAATAATGCTCACCAAATCCTGGAAATAGGCTTCCATGTGATACAAATTCCCCGCAATGAAAGCTGTGGGGTTGTTAATTTCGTGGGCAATTCCGGCCACCATTTGCCCCAAGCTCGACATCTTTTCCGCTTGGATTAATTGGGCTTGGGCCTGGCGCAATCGTTGAAGGGTGTCTTGAAGCTTGGCGGTGCGTTCTTCCACCTTTTGTTCCAAGGAGAGATTGGCGGCTTGCAAGGCTTCGGCCCGGCGGTGGGCTTCCATGGCAATGCTGGCCAGGCTGGCGGCGGTGTTGATCACCTCTCGGTGATAGGCCGTGGGCTGGCAGGGAAACCGGTGCGACAGGGCAAAGGTTCCCAGCACCTCACCGTTGGCGGCCAAAAAGGGCGACGACCAGCAGGCCCGGATACCGTGGCTGAGGGCAAAATCTCGAAAGGATGACCAAAGGGGGTTGGTGGCAATGTCCGTGGCAAAGACCGGCTCACCGCGATAGGCCGCCGTGCCGCAGGATCCGGCACATTCGCCAATCATCAGCCCATCAACCCCTCGGGCAAATTCGCTGGGCAGGCTGGGGGCGGCCCCGGCGCGCAGGCATTTTTGCTCGGGATCCAACACCAAAATTGAGCAATAGGCTCCGGGAAGTTCCTGCTCTAGCAGTTCACAGAGTTGATTGAAAACGAATTGCAGGTTGGCTCCTTGGGCGATCGAACCGAGAACGCGGCTTTGGGTGTCAATCAAGGCTTCCGATCGCCGCCGTTCGATCGCCCCCGCCAGCACATTGGTCACGGCTTGCAGGAAGTAAACGTCATCTTCCGAGAACGATCGGGGCTGTTCGTGATGAATTTCCAGCAGCCCCAGCAGTTGATCGCGGCCCACCACGCCCAGCAGCAAACCGCTTTGGCTGTTGGCGGGCAAGGGAAGGGGAAAGTTCTGTAAATCGTGACCCAAGGGCACATTCGCCGCCAGCAACTGCGATTCCACACTGAAGAGCGACTGCACCAGGGGCACGTTAGCCACGGTCACTTCCGTGGGTTCGTTGGCGGCGGCGGGAATGGTGGCCACGCGCCGCAGGGATTGGCGATCGGACAATACGCGCCAAATGCTGCTGTAGGAGACTTTCAGCACTTCTGTCACCGCCTGCACGGCCCGCTCAAACAAGCGATCGAGCTGATTTTCAAGCAAGGCCCACTGGCTTAAGGCTGTGATCACCATCTGCGCATTGCGATCGCTCAAGCAAGAGTAGGTCGCGCGATCGGGAGCCATCAAAGGAGAGTGGATTGCAGGATTCGCAAAGCTCATAGGGATTAAATGCGGTGGAGTTTCGGTCAGAGTGCTAATGAAAATTTGTATTCACGAAAACGCTATTCACGAAAATGCCATCTACAAAAACACCCAAGAACCCAGTGAATCGCCTCGGGCATTCTTGTGCTTAATCGGGGTTTGAATCCTGTTGCAGGATGGCTCAAAAACCGAATTTCAAAAGTCGGCATTGATACTCAATTTGCCCTAGCAGTAGGTTGGGTTGAGCTTTGCAAAATCCAACGCAATCCATGCAATCTTTGCAATCTTTGTGGTTGTTGGATGACCCTGCGGAAAGCAAGCCACGGGCCTCAAGCCAACCTACCAGTTGAGCAATTTTGACAATTTTGTCAGTCAGCCAGCCTGATGGGGGAGAGAGATGTGGGTGCGGGTCTTGAGGGGTGCAAGCGGCCACGTGGCGATCGCTCGCAAATCGCGTTGCTTGCGAACTGCGAACCAAGGGTCGGGATTGCCCTGATGGGGGCCTACGGTAGCGGCTAAAGGCGAAAAACTCGGGAATAGGCTCCCAAAAACGCGAAATTCCCGAATGTGAAGGGTTTTCATGACAAATTAGT
Source organism: Limnothrix sp. CMB-01 (assembly GCF_055193175.1). Classification (NCBI taxonomy): domain Bacteria; kingdom Bacillati; phylum Cyanobacteriota; class Cyanophyceae; order Pseudanabaenales; family Pseudanabaenaceae; genus Limnothrix; species Limnothrix sp. CMB-01. The sequence continues at coordinate 2,990,364 of NZ_CM143720.1, read as the reverse complement.
TACGAAAACGACCTAATTCGGCTTGGTTAGCGAGCGATCGCCTAACGAATTTGGGCAAACCCTAACGATTGAGTAACCATTTTTGGATTAATTCCATCAGTTGCTTCAGGCGCATGGGCTTGCTGAGGTAATCGTTGGCCCCCGCTTGCAAGCAACGCTCCCGATCGCCCGGCATGGTCAGGGCCGTGAGCGCAATAATCGGCACGTCCGCCAGTTCCTCATCGTTGCGAATTTGCCGCATCGCTTCAATGCCATCCACTCCAGGCATCTGGATATCCATCAAAATCAAGTCGGGCCGCTCCAGGGTAGCCAAGGTCACGGCGGCCGCCCCGTCCCGAGCCACCAACAGCCGATAGCCCTTCGTATCCAAATAGGACGACACGGTGACGATGTTCGCCTCGTTGTCTTCCACCAACAAAATCAGGGGCGCGGATTCGGGCCCATCCAGCAGCGATGTGGTTTCCGTTACCTCAGCCCCTTGGCCGCTGACCGCTGCCACTGACACGGCCTGCGTGAGGGGCAACGTAAAGGAAAAACAACTGCCCTGGCCCAGGGTGCTGGTGACGTTCACCATGCCCCCATGGAGGTTCACAATCCGCTTCACCAGGGCCAGGCCCAAGCCGGTTCCTTCGTATTGACGGTTCAAGGCACTATCCACCTGAATGAAGGGCTGGAAGAGTCGTTTCAGGTTTTCTTCGCTGATGCCGATGCCGGTGTCGGTGACGCTGAACCGCAGGGCTTCGTAAAGGTTTGGGCTGTTGGGGTCGGGCTGGTCGATCAAGCCGTCCAGGTTGGCATAGCCCACCTCCAGCAAAATGGAGCCACCTTCTGAGGTGAACTTCACCGCATTATTTAACAGGTTGATCAACACCTGTCGCACCCGCCGTTCATCAATGCGGATGGGCGGAAAATCCCGGGGCAATTTGGTGCTCAGACGAATTCGTTTTTCCAAGGCTTGTTGTTTCACAAAAGCCAAACTGGAATCGCAAAGGGGGCGCACTTCCACATCGTTGTAGGCCAATTCCACTCGCCCCGCTTCGATTTTGGCCAAATCTAAAATGTCGTTAATTAGGGACAACAAATGATTGCCACTGCGTTCAATAATTTGCAGCACTTTGATTTGTTGCTCGGAAACGGGGCCAAACACATTCTCTTGCAGCCCTTCCACAATACCCAAAATGGCATTGAGCGGGGTTCGTAATTCATGGCTCATATTGGCCAAGAATTCATCCTTGAGGCGGGTGGCGCGGGCCAATTCTTCGTTGTTGAGGGCAAGCTGTTGGTTACGCTCGGTCAGTTGTGCTTGGGCGGCTTGCCGTTGGGTCAGTTCCTGTTTCAGTCGATCGACCAAGGTGGCTTGCTGAATGGCGATCGCCAATTGGTTAGCAATTTGTTGCAGCAACTGAGCTTCAGACTCTTGCCAAACCCGCTTTTCATGGCAAGCATGAACCACCAAAACACCCCAGAGTTTGTTGGGTGCGGCAGGGGCAACCCAGCGGTGATCTTCGTGGGCAAAGGCTTCCTGCAAAATCGGAGCCACAATTTTGGATTGAATTTGGCCCTCTTGGGAATATTCCCGCAGACAATCGGTCCAGCGATCGTCCATCACGTCGGCCACAATTCTGGCCTTGCCTTGCCAATACCACTCCAAAATTTCCGAAGACCAAACTTCATCTTCCCAATGGCGATCCTTGAGGTGAACTAATCCTTCAAGGACGGCTTCTTCGACGATCGCGCTGCGGCCATCATCAAACAGTTGAAACACAATCACCCGATCGCACTGCATCACCGCTTGCACCTGCTGGGTGACGGTGTTTAAGATTTGGTGCAAATCTAAGGATTGCCGAATGCGTTCGGTGATTTGTGCCAAAACAGTTTGTTCCTGTAACTGGCGGCTGATGCGTAATTCGGCCTGTTGACGCACCTCCAGTTCTTGCTGCACTTGGTAATAGAGACTGGATTGTTGAATTGCGATCGCCAATTGATTAGCAAGCCGGTGGGCCAATTCCACCTCATCCGGCAACCAGTGGCGCGGGCGATCGCACTGATGAATGCACAGCAAACCCCACAGTTCTGAACCACAAAGCAGCGGCATCACCAAATTAGCCCGCACTTCAAATTGGGCCAGAATATCGCTGTGGCATTTGGTGAGACCGTTGTTGTAAATGTCATCCACCACAAAATAGCGACCATTAGCATAAAGCTGGGAATAGTTATCCCCAAAACAATGGTCATGAACACGAAGACTGAGGGCAGAAGAATAGGGCGGGATTACCGATTCTGCCACAAAGCAACCATCGTCGTAGTCAGATGGGGGATAAAACCGAAAAATTCCAACGCGATCGGCCTTTAATACAGCTCGAATTTCATTGCAAGCCACATCAAAAATAGTTTGCAAATCCAAAGATTGCCGAATTCGTTCAGCAATCATGAGCGCTAAATGCTCACTTTCGGCTTGTTTTTTTAAGGTAGCCTCGGCCTGTTTGCGTCTCGTAATTTCCTGAGCTGTTCCCAAAATTCCAAAAGTGCGGCCATGAGCATCTTTGAGCGGAATTTTGTTGGTTTCTAACCAAATTGTCGAGCCATCTGCCAAGCCATATTCCAATTCACAGCGGAGAACAGCTTCCCCCGATCGCAAGATTTGTCGATCTTCTTCTTGGATCTGTGCCAGAGTTTCTGGATTCCAAGGTAGTTGATCGTCTCCGACTCCAATTAACTCCTCAGCAGAATTTAGTCCAATGATTGTGGCGCTGTAGTTATTAATGCCTTGATATTTCAGGCGCTGATCTTTCCAAAAAACAGCAATTGGAACCGTATCCAAAATCCCTTGCAGGAGTTGTTGGGATGCATGACACGCACGCTCGGCCTGTTTTTGGGCGCTGATATCACGACAAACGCAAATTAATAATCCATCGTCTGTGACGGTGAGGGATAAGCCCTCATCAAAGCTACTCCCATCAGACCGCTTGGCAATAGCTTCCCCTTGCCAAGCCCGATCGCGGATCAAAATTGGAAAAATGTCTCGTTTAAAGCGGTCTAATTCTGCCTCGCTATAGAGACTGCGCCAAGACTTTCCCAAGAGCTGCTCTGGGCTATCATACCCAAACATTTCCAAATGGGATTGGTTGAGGTAAACGTAAGTATCTTCCTTGAGAATGGCGATCCCATCTTTGGCGCATTCAATGGCGGCTAATTGCTGCTTCAAAATTGCGTTTAGGTGTTGCTGGTCGCGCAGATCAAGAGAGAGATGGGAATATGACCCGGCGCATAATTCAGAAGATGCAGAGCAGGAAGCGATCAAAGACTGAGCTTGTTGAGCATATTGAGCAATTGGTGGCTGAGAAAGTTCAGGATCTGGCTTGGGTTCTGGCTCAACTTTTTGTTCGATCGCCTGTTTAACCAAACTGCGATGCAACAGCACGGCGGCCACTGTTTTGCGGAGGGCCAAACCGGTTAAATGCTCTTTAACTAAATAATCCATGGCCCCCAGTTTCAGGGCCTGTTCCGCCAAGGATTCTTGGTGGGCTTGAATCAACACAATCACCGGCAGTGGCAATTGACGTTTGATGCCCTCGTGGAGACTTTCGAGCACGTGAATGCCCGTGCGATCAATCAAATCTAACAGCACCACATCGGGCCGGTGCGATCGCCACCACTCAACACCCTGTTCCCGACTCGGCGGAACCAAAATTTCATATTGCCGATGGAAATCACTCTGCAAGATCGCTTGCAAATAACTGGTATAAACTTTTACTTCGCTCTTAGAGGCCCCAATTAATAAAACTTTTGTCGGTGATTGCATCGGCGGAGTAACAGCGGTATTGAGGCGTAGTTGGCTCATGGATCAAGATAGCGCGGTAATTTAGGGAGAGCGAGTTGATTGCGCTGAGGTTTGCGAAAGCCACACAGAGCAAAATCTTCCTACCCCAACCGAATCAGGCGAGCATAATGAAATTTCAAAAGACGTGGAAAAATTGAAAAAGGGTGAAAATTGTTCAAAACTAGCCCTAATTTGCTATTTGCTGCCCTCAGGATTCGTTCTCCTTATTTCTAGGATAGATGAATTTTGATGGATGATGATCCGTGAACAAGAGAGAATCAGGGTAAAATCAGGTATTAATTTACACAAGTATGGTTTTCTTGAATATTCGTTAAAAATTCGATTTTGAAGAACATGGTCGCGACTGAGTGACCAGTGTTTCAAAATCTTTCTGGATTAATTCCCGTGATCAGGGTTTTGAAAGTCCTGACCACAAAAAACTTAATGGGTGAAACCAATCACCCAGTCCCAATATTTTTAATAATCCCTAATTTCTAGGCTAACAGGGCGAAAAGGCATTGTCTACCGTGGCGAAGATGTTCTGAATCTTCAAAAATACCCGCTTAAAACAATTAGAACTTGAAAAAAGTTGAAATACTTGAAAAAAGCTGAAATTACAGACTGTCTGATTTCTATTTCTGGTTCTGGCTGCCGCTGACGGTGACTATTGATACCTCTCGGGAAACGCTGATGCCACCAAAATAGTCCAGCCCTGGAAGGCTCATTTTGAAAGCATGATTGAAAAGCATTTCCCAGCCCCTGCTATGACTGTTTTCAGGTCGGTTAGCCGATCGCCCGGAGCAGAGCATACATAGCCGGAGCGATCGCCAGGGCTGGCAAAAACGAACCAACCCGAATTTGAGTCACCGCCAACAGGTTCAACCCGATCGCCACAATGGCCAAGCCGCCCACACCAGTGAGGGCCAACACCTGGGGATCGGTGGCTGGGTTGGGCACAAATTGGGTCAGCAAGCCCGCCGCCAGGGACAGGGCCCCTTGATAGATCCCCAGGGGCAACACTGAAAAGGCCACCCCCAACCCGGAGCTACCGGCCAGGGCGATCGCCGCCAGGCCGTCCATGGAGGCCTTGAGAATCAAGATTCGATCGTCGCCCGTGAGACCGTTGTTCAGGCAGCCCACCAGGGCCATGGGCCCCACGCAGAACAACAAACTGGCGGCCACAAAGCCTTCGGTGAATTGACCGTCGCCCTTGACTTTGCTCTTGAGCCAGTCGCCCCACTGTTGCAAGCGGCGTTCGATCGCCAAGGCTTCTCCTACCAGACCACCCACCACCAGCGCCACCAGCCCCAACACAATCCCATCGATCGCAATGCCCTGAAGCCGGCTCAGGCTTTGGGCCATTTGCAACCCCACCAAAATCACAATTAGCGCCACGCCTTGGGTGACGATTTGCAGCATGTTGGCAGACCAGTAGTTGCGCAGTAGCAAACCCAGGCCGCTGCCAACCAAGATGGTGGCAATGTTGATGATGGTTCCGCTGAGGGGATTAAAGGGGGCCATGGGGCGATCGGGGAAGGTTAAGCGAGCAGGTTGAGAAGACGGGGGCGCGAACGCCGCGATCGCGCAACACAATCGACCAGCGTAGGGCCATTTCAGGCGATCGCAAGGGGCTGATTGGGATCATGCTTAGGATTTGCTGGGGAGCCATTGGGCCGCGCCAGTCAAGAGACCAGCTTTCGAATTTGTTCCTGAATCAAGTTTCTGAATCCCCTGAATTCAATTTCTGAATCATTTGAATGAGTTGCGAGCAATTTGGCCGCGCCAGCGGAAACACCGGCTTTTAAAATGGGCCAGGGAGCCAACTATCAACGCTGCCAATCTTTGTCATAAATTCTGATCATCCATGACCCCACTCAGCTCCTTTAATCCCCCACCCCGTCACTCACAGCCCCCCTTGGGCCGCCGTTTATGGGCCCTGACCCTGGCGTTGGTGGCCGCCGTTGGCCTTTGGTTTAGTGCCAGCGCGCCCGCCGCCGCCACGGGGGTGTATGACATGCCGACCTTTGACCCGCAAACTTGGGTGCTCGATCGTGCCGATTTGTTCAGCCGCCTCACCAAAGGCAGTCTCGAAAAGTCCCTGCGCGATGTGGCCCAGTCCACGGGGTCAGAAGTTCGGTTTGTGACGTTCCGCCGCTTGGACTATGGCGAAACGATCGATAGCTTTGCCCAAGAACTTTTTGAAACCTGGTTTCCGGAAGCCGAAGACCAAGCCAACCAAGTGTTGATGGTGTTTGATGCGGTCACCAACGATGCGGCGATCGAGGTGGGCAGCAGCGCCCAAGCAACCCTCACCGCCGACATTGCCACCAGCGTGGCCCAAGAAACCCTGCTGGTGCCAATCCGCGATGGCAACTACAACGAAGCGTTCATCGCAGCTAAAGATCGGCTGGCCGTGGTTTTGGCTGGCGAACCGGATCCCGGCCCGCCGGTTGTCGTCAGCAAAATTTCCGTAGAAAGCACCTTCAAAAAAGCTGAAGAGACCGATCGCAATGGCTCCACGATCCTGGTCGTGGTGCTGTTGATTTTGGCCACCGTGATCCCCATGGTCACCTACTTCGCCTACGTGCGCTGAGTTCGATATTTTTGGGCCTGCGCTGGCGGAGATGTCTTCAGACCTAGACCTGAGGTTGGCTGAGTGCTTCCGAGTTGCCAGAGTCTCTAGGACCATGGCAAAAGCCATAACCTTGGCTATGGTCGTCTTTCAAGTCATCTCGCGTTGCGGGGGCTGGCCTGGGGCGGTCTAATGGGAGGGGCAAAAATTTCTGGCCCTTCCCTGAATCAAGACCAATTTCGCCGAAATTCAGGCACAATGGCGGGCACAATTAATAAAATCATTAACACTCTTGATAGTAGTAATTCCTTCCGGTTAGTTCTGCTCATCTTTAGGCTCAGTTCTAGGACGCTTCCTGACCAATTCAAGGGGCACTGACCCATAGCCCGCCATCAGCCCGAATCAACACAGACCGGCTCGATCGGCTCCTACCCTGGGCCAGATGCTTGCCCAATTCAATCGCTGATTACCCCCCATCCTGACTGCGCTCCCCCCCTGGGAACCTATGGCTAGGGTGATAGAATTTCAAATATTTGTTCGGGACAGCGCCGGAAAGCAGCCGCGCGTAGGTGTTGCAGCTCTCAGTGCAGCCCTCCAGTGATGAGCAACCCGATCTCAGTCAACGTTTTCCGACCGTTACCCACGAGGAGAAAAACTACCTATGCCGCAACTCGAGGCACCCGCTGCGATCGACTACCAAAGTGAAACCTACAAAGATGCCTACAGCCGCATCAATGCGATCGTGATTGAGGGCGAAGACGAAGCCGCCAGCAACTACGTGCGTCTAGCCGAGCTGATGCCCACCCATGCCGACGAATTGGCTGACTTGGCCAAAATGGAGGCCCGCCACAAAAAAGGCTTCACCGCCTGCGGCAAAAACCTGAACGTGACTCCCGACATGGACTTCGCCAAGAAGTTCTTTTCGGATTTGCACGGCAACTTCCAAGTGGCGGCGGCCAGTGGCAACATCGTCACCTGCCTGCTGATCCAAGCGCTGATCATCGAAGCCTTTGCGATCTCGGCTTACAACGTCTACATCCCCCACGCCGATGATTTTGCTCGCAAAATCACGGAAAACGTGGTCAAGGATGAATATCTGCACCTGAACTTTGGCGAGCAATGGCTTAAGGCGAACTTTGAAAGCGCTAAGGATGAGCTAGAGCGTGCCAATCGCGAAAACCTGGCGATCGTCTGGCGCATGTTGGACGAAGTGGCCGCTGACGCACTGGTGCTGGGTATGGAGAAGGAAGCCTTGATGGAAGACTTCACGATCGCCTACCAAGAAGCGCTGCAAAACATTGGCTTCACCACCCGTGAAACCCTGCGAATGCTGACGGCCGGCTTGGCAGCCGCTGCCGCCTAAGGCGAAGGGCAGGCTTGGGGGGTTCCAGTTCACGCTGGGCCCCCCAGCCCAATTCCCGCCGCCCGATCGCTGTAGATTTGCGCCCAGCTTGGGGCCATGATTTTCCAAGACTGTTGCTGTGCAGTCTCCGACCTCGATCGTGATGATTTGGCGATCGGGGTCATGTTCTTGAACGCAGTCACCCCAGCCTGGCCCCCGTCTTGACAGGGCTTGCAAAAGGGCAGAACCAGTAAAAGGCCAAATCAGTAGCCAAAGCGGCTGATTCTGGCCCAAACCGCTGCTTTGATGGCTCTGTGATGGGCTTGTGCAATGGGTTGGATTCCTGCGCTTCCCTGTTCGTTCCCTTCGCTTCCTTATCCCCCTTCAACCCGTTTAGCAAAGAGATGTTTGGTCTTATCGGTCACTCCCCCAGCTTAGAAAGAACGCACGAAATCGCGCGCGAGTTGGGTCTTCCCGAATGTGCCGATCGGGATTTGGAGTTTTGGTGCAGTGCGCCGCCCCAAGCGGTCGATACCGTGCGGGTGAAGAGCGCCACTGGACAAGAAATCGAAGGTCAGTATATTGACTCGGGATTTTTGCCGGAAATGCTCACCAGCAATCGCGGGAAAACCGCTGTGCGCAAGGTGCTGAACGCGATGGCCCATGCCCAAAAGCTGGGGTTGTCAGTGACGGCGCTGGGGGGCTTTTCCTCGATCGTGTTTGAAAATTTCAATTTGTCTCAAACTCGTTTGGTGCGGAATGTGGAGCTAGACTTTGCTCGCTTCACCACCGGCAACACCCACACGGCTTACATCATCTGCCGCCAAGTGGAAGAGATGGCCAAGCGGTTGAATCTGGAACTGTCCCGAGCGACCGTGGCCGTCTGCGGAGCCACGGGTGATATTGGCAGCGCCGTTTGTCAGTGGCTCAATGCCCGCACAAATATCCAAGATTTGCTGTTGATTGCACGCCAAGAAGATCGCCTGCAAGCGCTGCGGGATGATCTGGGACGCGGCAAAATCCTGTCCTTGGAAGAATCTTTGCCCCTAGCGGACATTATCGTTTGGGTGGCCAGTATGCCCAAGGGGGTGGAAATTGATCCGACAATGCTGAAAAAGCCTTGCCTGATCATCGATGGTGGCTATCCGAAAAACATGGGCACCAAAATCCAAGCGCCGGGTGTGCATGTGTTGAGCGGTGGTATTGTGGAGCACACCCTGGACATTGACTCGCGGATCATGCGGGCGATCGGGATGGTGAACCCAAAGCGCCACATCTTTGCCTGCTTTGGAGAATCAATGCTGTTGGAATTTGAGAAGTGGTACACGAACTTTTCGTGGAACCGCAACCAAATCACGATCGAGAAGATGCTGCAAATTGGAGAAGCCTCGATTAAGCACGGTTTCAAACCCTTGTTGCTCGATCCTGTCGGCTAAAGACCCCATGCGCCAGCTTTGGGGCCCCGTTGCCCACCGGGGCCCCTGCCGAAGTTGGCAACCACGACCGTTGCGCGATCGCGCCTGTGTTTGACCTATGGCTACTGCAAATCGAAAACCTCTGTATCTGGACTTTGAAAAGCCGCTCGTGGATCTGCAAGAGCGCATTGAGCGGATCCGTCGCCTCGCGGAGGAGAACGGGGTGGATGTGAGCGATCAAATCCAGCAGTTGGAGGAGCGATCGAACCAGTTGCGCCAAGAGGTCTATGGCGGTTTGTCGGCGGTGCAGCGGTTGCAAGTGGCTCGCCATCCCCGCCGCCCCAGCACCTTGGACTACATCAACGCCATGACCGATGATTGGCTGGAGTTGCACGGCGATCGGCGCGGGGGAGATGACCCAGCGATTGTGGGCGGCGTGGCCAGTTTGGACGGAATGCCCGTGGTGATTTTGGGCCACCAAAAAGGCCGCGACACCAAAGACAATGTGGCCCGGAATTTTGGCATGGCAACCCCCGGCGGCTATCGCAAGGCCATGCGCCTGATGGAACATGCCGATCGGTTCGGAATGCCGATCATTACCTTTATTGACACGCCCGGTGCTTGGGCGGGGGTTGATGCCGAGCGGCTGGGCCAAGGCGAGGCGATCGCCTATAACCTGCGGGAAATGTTCCGGCTCAATGTGCCCATCCTTTGCACCATCATTGGCGAAGGCGGCTCCGGCGGGGCCCTGGGAATTGGCGTTGGCGACTGGCTGATGATGTTTGAGCACTCGGTCTACACTGTGGCTTCGCCGGAAGCTTGCGCCTCAATTTTGTGGCGAGATGCGGGCAAGGCGGCCCAAGCGGCCGAGGCCTTGAAGATCACGGCGCGTGATCTGAAGGATTTGGGGATTTTGGATGAAATTCTGTCGGAACCCTTGGGCGGGGCCCATTCCAACCCGCTGGAAACGGCCGAAACCCTGAAGCAGGCGATCGTGCGGGCCTTGGAACAACTCCTGAGCCTGTCGCCCCAGGCCCGGCGCGATCGCCGCTATCAGAAATTCCGCAAAATTGGTCAATTCACCGAAGGGCCGATCGAATCGCTGGCGACCTCCGCTTCGTAGCCGTTGCCGTGGGCAGATCCAATTAAGCGTCTGTATCCGATCATAGAAATGAGCATCCTGTATTTTTCCCGTGGGGATCAGTCTCGCAGGGGCCTTGGAGGTATCTATGAGCGATGCGACCAGCGGCGCGATCGACCGTGCGATCGCCCCATCTATGGAGTTTTTTGATGGGGTGGTTGAAGATCCCAGCAACGTGAGCCTGCGACGGGATCCGGCCACGGGTGCAAAGATCGTGATGATGGTTTTTGAGCAACTGAACTGCATTGAGCGCTTTCGGGCCGTGACCAATCGGTTTTCCGGGAGCCTGCGCCTGCGAGACGAGGAAGGTGACATTTTGGTAGAACCTTCCAGCGTGCGGTTTATCTTCGGCGGGCCCGAAGGTGATGATTTTGAGCGGTTTGAATGTCAATTTCGGATTGAAATCCCGGAACAGTGGGATCGGTTTATGCGGTTCATGAATCGCTATGCCGATGCCAATGGAATGGGCTATGCCCCGCGCTAGGCGATCGCCATGGCCGGTGATCGGGTGGGTGAATCAACGGCTAATTCACGGCTAATTCATGGGGGCTGATCGACAAATCGACAATGGATCGACAATAGGATGAGTCGATCTTTAGGCATGGATGATGCGTTCTCGAGATCTGAGTCCTTCAAAGCCACTCAGCCAAAATCACTCAGATCCGTTGTGCCCATCCATCCATTCAGATCCCGCGTTTCTACCGTTTTTCTGGCGAAGAGTCCCCCATGAAAGTTGCAATCACTGGAGCAACCGGTTTCGTTGGCCGTGCCTTGGTGCAGCGGTTGAATCAGCAAGGGGATTCCCTGGTGCTTTTCAGTCGCGATCGGGCAAGGGCGGAGCGCTGTTTCCCCCGATCGGCCTTTCCCAACCTGTCGATTGTGGGCTATGAACCCACGGCCGCTGGCGATTGGCAACAGGCGATCGCGGGGTGCGATGGGGTGGTGAACCTGGCCGGTGCGCCGATCGCGGAAGGCCGCTGGACTACGGCCCGCAAGCAGGAAATTTTGGACAGTCGCCAACTGGGAACCCGGCGAATTGTGGAGGCGATCGCGGCGGCCAATCCCAAACCCACCGTTTTGGTGAATTCCTCCGCGATCGGGTTTTATGGCCCCAGCGAAACGGCCACCTTCACCGAGGCCAGCTCGGCCGGCCAGGGCTTTTTGGCCCAGGTTTGCCAAGCTTGGGAAGCGGAAGCCCAGGCTGTCACGGCCCAGCAAGCCCGGTTGGTGATTTTGCGCACGGGCATTGTGCTGGGAGATGGGGGTGCGCTGGGCAAAATGCTGCCGGTGTTTCGGGCCTTTGCGGGCGGCCCCTTGGGCACGGGTCAACAGTGGTTTTCCTGGATTCACTTGATAGATGTGGTGAATCTGATTGAGCGATCGCTCAAGGATCCCAGCTTCAGTGGGGTTTATAACGCCACCGCTCCCAAACCGGTGCGGATGGGGGAACTGTGCCAGGTGCTGGGCAGTTTGCTGAATCGCCCCTCTTGGTTACCGGTGCCTGCCTTTGCGCTGGATCTATTGCTGGGGGAAGCGGCTCAGGTGGTGTTGGAAGGTCAATGTGTGCTGCCCGATCGGGCCCAACAGGCGGGCTTCCAATTTGACTATGGGGATTTGTCGGCGGCCTTGCGTGAGATCGTCTAGGGCTTGTCGGGGCCGGGGGAGCCAAAACGGTGGATCCCCCCGCTGCCCGGTGGCTCCTGTTCCTTGCTGGCTCAGAGTCTCCGGCATTTAGACTTCTGGCTTTTTCAACCTTGTTTCCGGTTTTGGTTGCAGCCCTATTGCCAGCCCTATTGTCAGCATTAATATCTGTGGCATCCGTCATCTCGCCCGCCCCCCTCTGCCATGTCTCCTCGCACGCTGGATCTGAGCGATCGCCTCTATGACTATTTGTTGGCCGTGTCCCTGCGGGAAGCGCCAATTTTGCAGGAACTGCGGCAGGTAACCGCTCGCCACCCCGCCGCCCAAATGCAAATTGCGCCGGAACAGGGCCAGTTCATGGCTCTGTTGGTGCAACTGATTGGGGCTGAGCGGGCGATCGAGGTGGGAACCTTCACGGGCTACAGCACCCTTTCAGTCGCCTTGGCCATGCCCGATCGGGGGCGGATTGTGGCCTGCGATGTGAGCGCCAACGACACCGCGATCGCCCAGGAATTCTGGCAACGGGCCGGCGTTGCCCACAAAATCGATCTGCGAATTGCGCCGGCCCTCGAGACGCTCGATCAATTGCTGGCGGACGGTCAGGCAGATTGCTTCGATTTCGCCTTCATTGACGCGGACAAAAAAAATTACCCCAATTATCTCGATCGCTGCCTGGCCCTAGTGCGACCCGGTGGCCTGATCGCCATTGACAATGTGCTGTGGGCCGGGCGCGTGGTCGATCCCACCAACCAGGAAAACAACACGGAAGCGATTCGCGAATTCAACGCTCGGTTGCACCAAGACCCTCGGGTGGATCTAAGCCTCGTCCCGATCGGGGATGGGATGACCCTCGCTCGCCGCCGTCCCTGCCCAAATCTGGCAAGCTAGACATGGGCCGCCCCTTGGAGGGGTTAATCAACAGCCCAACTCGATAGATCCTGTCCATTGCTTCATGACCGCTTGGTTGCCTTTGCCATGACCCTGCCCCTATCCCTCCCGATCGCCCTTGGCCTGTTCGTTGGTTTGCCCCTTTTGGGTCTGGCGTTGTATTTGTGGTCTCCTCGGAAGTACCAGTCCGCCAACTCCGTCGCCAACGCCTATGACGAGTGGACCACAGACGGCATTTTGGAATTCTATTGGGGTGAGCATATCCATTTGGGTCACTATGGCTCTCCCCCGCGCCGCAAGGACTTTTTGGCGGCCAAAGCGGATTTTGTCCATGAAATGGTGCGTTGGGGCCAGCTCGATCGCCTGCCAGCCGGCACAACCCTGCTGGATGTGGGCTGTGGCATTGGCGGCAGCAGTCGCATTCTGGCCAAGGACTATGGTTTCCAGGTCACAGGCATTACGATCAGTCCCCAGCAGGTGGCCCGGGCCCAATCCTTGACCCCGCCGGATGTGACCGCACAATTCGCGGTGGATGATGCCATGGCCCTGTCGTTCCCCGATGCCAGCTTTGATGTGGTTTGGTCGATCGAAGCGGGGCCCCACATGCCCGACAAGGCCGTTTTCGCCAAGGAACTGCTGCGAGTGCTCAAGCCCGGCGGAATTCTGGTGGTGGCTGACTGGAACCAGCGGGACGATCGACAAGTGCCCCTCAACGGCTGGGAGCGCCCCGTCATGAAACAACTGCTGGAGCAATGGGCCCACCCGGCCTTCGCCAGCATTGAAGGCTTTGCCGAAGACCTGGCCGCCACGGGTCTCACGGATGGCGATGTGATGACGGCTGATTGGACTCCTGAAACCTTGCCCTCTTGGCTTGACTCCATCTGGCAAGGGGTAGCCAGACCCGCCGGTCTGATCAAGTTTGGTGTTCCGGGCCTGGTGAAGTCTTTGCGGGAAGTGCCCACCTTGCTGCTGATGCGTTTGGCCTTTGGGGCCGGGCTTTGTCGGTTCGGCATGTTCCGAGCAGTGCGGGCGGCGGCTCCGGTTTTGGCTCAACCGGCCACGACTACCACCGCTCGTTAAGGCAAAAGGCTTGCTCAAGTTGATCGCCCAAGTTGATCGCCCCAATCGATCGCCCAAGTTGATCGCCCCAATCGATCGCCCAAGTTGATCGCCCCAATCGATCGCCCAATCTGACGTTCCTCGCAAGTCATGCTTTTTCCCAATCCTGTGCCGAGTCCCGCCGGGTGGCAACTGTTTCGCTGGCTGTTTGATCCGCTAACTTTTCTGGATCAATGCACCGATCGATGGGGGTCAACGTTTTCCCTGGGACTGGTCACCGGGTTGCGCATGACCCTTGTGGCGGATCCAGAGGCGATCGCGGATGTGTTTTCCCTGGATCCCAACCACATCGAAAGCGGTTCCATGAATTATCTGCTGGAGCCGCTGGTGGGTCTCAATTCCCTGCTGTTGTTGGATGGTAATCCCCACCGTCGCCATCGCAAGTTGCTGTTGCCGCCGTTCCATGGCGAACGCATGACAACCTATGGGCGGTTGATTTGTGACTTAACCCGCCAACAGGCGGCGGATTGGGGATCACAAAAGGTCATTGCTGGGCGCAAGGTAACCCAAGTCATTACGCTGAAAACCATCCTGAAAGCGGTGTTTGGGCTGGTGGATGGCGATCGCTATGGCCAAATCCAAGTTTTGGCAGCCAAAATTCTAGACCTGCTGGGATCGCCCTTCACCTCTAGCCTGTTGTTTTTGCCGTCCTTGCAGCGGGATTGGGGGCCATGGAGTCCTTGGGGCTATTTTCTGAAGTTGCGGAATCAGCTTGATGTCTTGCTCTATGGGGAAATTGCCGATCGCCGTGCTGAGCAAGTCCAAGCTCAACAGAACGCTGCTCAACCGAACCCAGACACCAATCGGGGGCCGAGCGATCGCACCGATATTTTGAGCTTGTTGTTGGCGGCTCGCGATGAAGCGGGCCAGCCCATGAGCGACGAGGAAATTCGCGACGAATTAATGACCCTGCTGCTGGCCGGCCATGAAACCACCGCCACGTCCTTGGCTTGGGCCCTGTGGTGGGTGACGCAGTTTCCGGCCATGGGCGATCAAATCCGGGCGGAAATTGCCGAACTGGGGCCGGATCCGGAACCGATGGCGATCGCCAAACTGCCCTACCTGAACGCTTTTTGCCAGGAAACCTTGCGCCTGTATCCCGTGGCCCTGATTGGCAGTCCGCGCCGCTTGCTGAAGCCCACAACGATCGGGCGCTATGACTATCCCGCCGGGGCCATTGTCTCGCCCAACATTTACAGCGCTCATCGTCGGCCGGATTTGTATCCCAACCCAACCCAGTTCCAACCCGAACGATTTTTGGAGCGATCGTTCAGCAATTCGGAATTTTTGACCTTTGGCGGCGGCAGCCGAAGCTGCATTGGCATGGCCTTTGCCCAGTTTGAAATGAAGCTGGTGTTGGCAACGCTGCTGATGGACTGGTCGGTGGCCTATGCCGGGGTGTTGCCTCCCCGCCCGGCCCGCCGAGGGGTGACCGTGGGGCCTGATGGGCCGCTGCGATTGCGGATGACCCGGCGCGATCGGGTGGCTCCTGCCCCAGTGCCCAAGCCCCAAACGGTGGCCTAGGGCTGATCGATCGGGCGGTGAATGATGGGGCCGCGATCAAGTCGGCCCAAGCAAACCGGCCCAAGCCAGCCAGGCCGTGCCATAGGCCGCCTCCGTCTGCTTTGCCGATCGCACGGGGCAACCCAAATGGCGCGATCGAATGGCCGTCCATACATCATTTTTTGCCCCACCACCGGCCGTCTGCACCGATTGCAGCGGGCTGGCTCCCAATTGCTGAAGTAACTGATAGCCTTGGGCCTCAATCCGGGCTAGGCCTTCCAAAATGCCTTGCAAAAAGGCGGCGGGATCCGCCGGTCGGGGCGTGAGGCGCGGTGGCAAATGGGGATCACAAATGGGGAAGCGATCGCCCGGTTCCAGCAGGGGGTAATAGTCGAAGGGGCTGGGCTGCTGGGGATCAATTTGGGCAGTGAGCCGTTGTAACTCTTGGTCAGAAAAAAAGTGCCGCAACACCCGGCCGCCGGCATTGGAAGCCCCACCCACCAACCAGCGATCGACCAAGGGGGGACTAGCGGTCGTGTTGCCACTCCCAGGGGCCAAGGGGGCCATAGCCAAACGGGCCATTAACGATCGCCCCAGAAAGTGGCTATAGACCCCATGGGCGCGATCGGCCACGGGCTGCTCGCTCAGTAATTTAATCGCTAGGGTAGACCCCAAGGACGTGACCGCCTGGCCGGGTTCCTGGACTCCGCTGGCCAAAAATGCCGCAATGCTATCGGTAGTGCCGGTGCAAATTTGGCAATTGATCGGGAAATCCCAGCGATCAGCCCACAGGGGCAAAATGGTTCCGACCGCCTGGCCCGGTTGTGCAATCTTGGGCAGCGATGGCCCAATATCCAAACGGCGCAACCATTGGGGATAGGTTTGGCGGATGGGGTCGCCCCCCAACTTCAGTGCGTTGTGATAGTCCGTGATGCCAAATTGACCGTGCAGTTGGGCCCCGAGCCAATCCGCTTGATGGAGCAATTGGGGCGGATCCACCGTGGGCCACTGACCGCCATATTCTGTGGCTCGCCACCATAGCAACTTGGCTAGGCTGGAGGTGGCGCTGTGGGTGACGTGATCTGCCGGGGCGATCGCGGCAATTTGGGGCAAAACGGATTGGCCCCGATCGTCATCGTAAACAAGAGGAGCGGTCAGGGGATGACCCTGGCGATCGCACAGCAGCACGGTTCCCGAAGTGCCATTGATGGCGATCGCCCCCGTTTGTTGCCGCACCGATCGGGGCAAATCCGCCAGCAGAGCCGTCAATTGCGCCAGCCAATCGGCTGCACTCCCCGATTCCGTCCCCGATGTGCGCACCTGTGCCTGGGCCACTACGGCTCCCTGTCGATCGACCACCATGGCTCGGGCCCCGGAGGTTCCAAAGTCAATGCCCATGGCCAACTGATTAGCCCATTGTTGATCGCGGCCCCAATCCATACTCGTGGCTCCTAGTGGGTTAATCAACGGTTAACTGCTAGTGCGTTAAGTTGAAGCTTGATTGCTGCCTTTGCCCGATTTTGCCCCTATGCCCCAGCCGATCGCGACTTCTGCCACCTCGCCCCAGGAATTGGTGAAAACCCAGCACGACTTTTTTAAATTGGGCTACACCCGTGATGTGGATTATCGGCTGCGGCGGCTTCAGGATCTGCGCCGGGCCATTGAAGAACAACAGGATCAGCTCCTGCGGGCCTTGCAGGTGGATTTGGGCAAACCTCCCTTTGAAGCGGTGCTGGCGGAGTTGGAATTTTGCCTGCTGGAAATTGACCACGCCCTCAAACATCTGCGGAGTTGGACTAAGCCCCGATCGGTCGGGTTGCCCGTCACCCTCTGGCCCGGTCGAGCCAAGGTGCAGCGGGAGCCGTTGGGTGTGGTGTTGATTATGGGGGCCTGGAATTATCCGGTGCAGTTGACCTTGGGGCCGCTGGTGGGGGCGATCGCGGCGGGCAACTGCGCAGTGATTAAGCCCTCAGAGGTTGCCCCCCAAAGCTCCCGGGCGATCGCGGATTTAATTCGCCGGGCCTTTGACCCGATGTATGTGGCGGTGGCGGAAGGGGGAATTCAGGTCAGCCAAGCCCTGTTGGAAGAACCCTTCGACCATATTTTCTATACGGGTGGCCCCACGGTGGCCAAGGTGGTGATGGCCTACGCAGCCCAGCGACTCACACCGGTCACCCTGGAGCTGGGGGGCAAAAATCCTTGCATTCTCGATCGCTCGGCCGACTTCCCGATCGCGGCCCGGCGAATTGTGTGGGGCAAGTTTTTCAACGCAGGACAAAGCTGCTTGGCTCCTGACTATGTGTTGGTGCCGCGCGATCGGGAAGCGGAGTTTCTGGCGCTGGCCCAAGCGGCCATTACCGACTTTTTTGGCCCCACCCCCAGCCTCAGCCCGGATTTTGCCCGGATTGCCAATGACTATCACCTAGAACGGTTGTTGCGGCTGATTCCCGGCTCGGGCCAGGTGGTGATCGGCGGAGATGCGGATCCGAGGCAACGCTACTTGGCCCCAACCCTGTTGGCGGCGGTGCAGTGGAGCGATCCCGTGATGCAAGAGGAGATTTTTGGGCCCATTTTGCCGGTGTTGGCCTATGACCACCTGGACGGGGCGATCGCCCAAATCAACGCCCGGCCCCATCCCTTGGCTTGCTATGTGTTTGCCAACGATCGCACCATTAGCCGGGCGATCGGCCGGGAAACCACCTCGGGATCCCTTTGTGTGAATGATCTGTTGGTGCAAGCCACCGTGCCCGATTTGCCCTTCGGCGGCGTGGGAGCCAGCGGCATGGGCCGCTATCACGGCCGGGCTGGGTTTGAGCTATTTTCCTATCAGCGCAGCCACCTGTGGCGATCGGCCAAGCCGGAATTTCCAATGCGCTATCCGCCCTACGACGACAACAAATTATCCTGGCTGTCGCGATTGCGGTCTTAACCGTTCCTTAAGCCCAAAGAAACCCTAGGGGACGATCGTGATCGTGATCACCCCCTGTAGAATAGGAGGCTGCAAGTTAGCCCAACCCGCTCCTAAATCACCCAATCGCAGATCCTCAGTGATTTGTCGCGATTTTGGCTGGCAACTTTGGGCCAACCCCTCGCTTCGTCAACCCGCAGCGAACTAGACCTTTCCTATCTGCCAACCGCACACTCGCCCCATGCCGAAGGTACTTGTCTCCGACCCGATCGACAAAGCCGGCCTCGACATTCTGTCGCAAGTGGCCCAAGTCGATGTCCGCACCGGCCTGCCCGAAGATGAGCTGGTGCAAATCATCGGTGAATATGACGCGCTCATGATTCGATCGGGTACCCGCGTCACTGCCCGTGTGATCGAAGCCGGCCAAAGCCTGAAAATTGTTGGCCGCGCTGGGGTCGGAGTCGATAACGTGGATGTGCCCGCCGCCACCCGCCAAGGGGTTGTGGTTGTGAACTCGCCGGAAGGCAACACGATCGCCGCCGCCGAGCACGCCCTGGCCATGATGCTGTCCATGTCGCGCTACATTCCCGCTGCCAACGAATCCACCAAGGCCGGCAACTGGGATCGCAAGAACTTCACGGGCGTGGAAGTTTACAAAAAGACGCTCGGGGTTTTGGGCTTGGGCAAAATTGGCTCCCATGTGGCCTCCTGTGCCAAGGCCATGGGCATGAAGCTGCTGGCCTATGACCCCTTCATTTCCAAGGAACGCGCCGAGCAGTTGGGTTGTCGCTTGGTGGATTTGGACTTGCTGTTCCGTGAGTCGGACTTCATCACCCTGCACATGCCGAAAACGCCGGAAACGGCCAACCTGATTAATGCTGAAGCGCTGGCGAAGATGAAGCCCACGGTGCGGATCGTTAACTGCGCCCGGGGCGGCATCATCGATGAGCAAGCGCTCTACGAAGCCCTGAAGGAAAATCGGATTGGCGGCGCGGCCCTTGATGTGTTTTTGGATGAGCCGTTGGGAGATTCGCCCCTCAAGGGCTTGGGCAAGGAAGTGGTGCTGACTCCGCACTTGGGTGCTTCCACCGAAGAGGCCCAGGTGAACGTGGCGATCGACGTGGCGGAGCAAATCCGCGATGTGCTGTTGGGGCTGCCAGCGCGATCGGCCGTGAACATTCCGGGTCTTTATCCCGATGTGATGGAGCAACTGCGGCCCTACCTGAAGTTGGCGGAAACCCTGGGCACTTTGGTGAGCCAACTGGCTGGCGGTCGGGTGGAATCCCTGACGGTGCGCCTGCAAGGGGAATTGGCAGAAAAAGACAGCAAACCCATCACGATCGCAGCCCTGAAAGGTTTGTTGTCCCAGGCTTTGCGGGAGCGGGTGAACTACGTCAACGCCAGCATTGAAGCCAAGGAGCGGGGCATCCGGGTGATTGAAACCCGCGATTCTTCCGTTCGGGACTACACCGGC
This sequence comes from Limnothrix sp. CMB-01, assembly GCF_055193175.1. Classification (NCBI taxonomy): domain Bacteria; kingdom Bacillati; phylum Cyanobacteriota; class Cyanophyceae; order Pseudanabaenales; family Pseudanabaenaceae; genus Limnothrix; species Limnothrix sp. CMB-01. The sequence goes on along the minus strand of NZ_CM143720.1, from coordinate 2,970,541 downwards.
TCGCTGCACCTGTCGGCGGTGGGTTCGTTGGGCGAGCACTCGGCCACGGCCACTCTGCTGAGTGACGGGGAAATTCACATCACCGGAATTGATGATTTCCCGATTAACGTCACCCCCACCCGCTACATGCTGCTGACCAAGCACCGGGATATGCCGGGGATCATTGGGAAAATTGGTTCGCTGCTGGGGAGCTTCAATGTGAACATCGCCAGTATGCAGGTGGGCCGCAAGATTGTGCGTGGCGATGCGGTGATGGTGCTGAGCATTGATGATCTGCTGCCCGATGGCCTGCTCGAAGAGATTGTGAAGGTTCCGGGTATCCGCGATGCCTTCACGGTGGTGCTTTAGCGATCGCTCAGATTAGGGTTCAGATTAGGGTTGGGAAACCCAACCCCTACGGCGGTGGCAATGACGACGGATCCTAGGGCCTGTCGTCATTTCCTGAGATCAGACAACAACAGTTGATTTTTCATGCCCCAATCGTCGTAACAAGGGGCTTAAGCCCCTTGTCCCCCACGATCTGACAACGGTGGAAGCAGGGTTTCAGGCGATTTGACGACACGCCCTAGGCTTCTTTGCTGAAAAACTATCCGGAGCTAATGACTGGAGGGCTGAAAACCACTCCATGTAGATGCACCCCGATTGAAGCCTCGATTGCTGGCTGGCCCAGCTCGAGGTTTTTTCTTGCGCAAAAATCGGCTGATCACAAAAATCGGCTGATAAGTAGATCGATGGGCTAACCCATGAGTCAGCCTATGAGCAAAATTAATGGTCACTCCCTGACAAAAAAACTAGGCGATCGGGCCTGACCCTGCTACCATACGGCCTAAGTTTTGTTACAAAGACAACAGTTTGCTGGTCGCATCTTTATTGATGCTGCTCACCGAGTCTGGCTGAGTCTAGCTGGATAAAACCTAAAAGGGGTCGGCAATTGGTCGGAGCAACGGCAAAACCGGATAACCGATTAAGCGCGATCCGTAACGTTGGCAAGCTGTCCTATACCCATTTGGCTTCGATCACCTGATCGATCCCAATCATTTCACTGTGGTATGAGCCTCAAGCCGGAACCACTACCGAAGGGAGTTTCACGCTCAAGGCTTTTACGCTTTCGTGCATTGGTCTAAGATTCCCTTCAGTTTGAAGCTCAACCAGTTCAACCACGTTAACGACCAGCAAACCTGAAACCGGGAGGCAAACGTGCTGCGTTTGGAACGCATCCAAAAAATTTACCCAACGGGCCAAGTCCTGCGGGATGTGAGCTGGGAGGTCAAGCCCGGCGATCGGGTTGGGTTAGTTGGTGTGAATGGGGCAGGTAAATCCACCCAACTCAAAATCATCATGGGTGAGATTGAGCCAACGGCCGGGCAAATTACTCGCCCGGCTGATTTGCGCATTGGTTATCTCAACCAAGAGTTTGATGTGGATCCTTGCCGCACGGTGCGCGAAGAACTGTTCTCGGCTTTCACGGAAGCTTGCGAGGTGCAGGATCAAATGCACCAGGTGCAAAACGAGATGGGCGCGGCGGATCCCGATCGCCTAGAAGCCTTGCTGCGCGATCTCGACCACCTACAACGCCGGTTTGAAGCCCTGGATGGCTATGGTCTAGAAGCCCGGGTCGATCGACTGTTGCCGGAGTTGGGGTTTGAGCCGGACGATGGCGATCGGCTGGTCAGCTCCTTCAGTGGCGGCTGGCAAATGCGGATCTGCTTGGGCAAGGTGATGCTGCAAGAGCCGGATCTGTTGCTGTTGGACGAGCCGACCAACCACTTGGATCTCGAGTCGATCGAGTGGTTAGAAGGCTACCTGAAGCAACTGGGCAAACCGCTGGTGCTAATTTCCCATGACCGAGAATTTCTCGATCGACTCTGCACCACAATTGTGGAAACCGAGCGCGGTGTGTCCACCACCTACTTGGGTAACTATTCCCAATACCTGGCCCAAAAAGAAGAAAATCGCAGCGCCCTCCAGGCGGCCTACGATCGCCAGCAAAAGGAACTAGACAAGCAACAGGCCTTTGTCGATCGGTTCCGGGCCAGCGCCACCCGCAGCACCCAAGCCAAGAGCCGCGAAAAACAACTGGAAAAAGTGGAGCGCCTCGAAGCTCCCGTGGCCGATGTGCGCACCCTGCGATTTCGGTTTCCGCCCGCCCCGCGCAGCGGTCGCGAGGTGGTCAAAATTGAAGACCTGACCCACGCTTGGGCCGATAAGATCCTGTTCCTGGGTGCGAACTTGACCGTGGAACGGGGCGATCGAATCGCCTTCCTTGGGCCCAATGGTTGCGGTAAATCCACCCTGTTGCGCATGATCATGGGTCGGGAAGCCCCCACCGAGGGAACCGCCCAAATTGGTCAACACAACGTGATCCCCGGGTATTTTGAGCAAAACCAAGCCGAAGCCCTGGATTTACACAAAACCGTCATTGACACCCTGCGGGACGAAGCCCCAGACTGGAAAGAGGAAGAGGTGCGCAGCCTCTTGGGCCGTTTCCTGTTCAGTGGCGAAGCGGTTCTCAAGAAAGTTGAATCCTTGAGTGGGGGCGAAAAGGCGCGTTTAGCCCTCGCCAAAATGCTCGTTCAGCCCGTTAATCTGCTGATTTTGGACGAGCCAACCAACCACTTGGACATTCCTGCAAAAGAAACCCTCGAATCAGCCCTGACGCAATTCGATGGCACTGCCTTGATCGTGTCGCACGATCGATACTTTATTTCGCAAGTTGCCAACAAAATTGTGGAAGTTCGTGAAGGCGAACTGCGCGTTTATCAGGGCAACTATCGCTACTATCTCGACAAGATTGCCGAGGAACAAGAGCAAGCAAAGTTGGCAGCCATTGCCCAAGAGAAGGCGGACAAAGCGGCCGCCAAGCGCGAGAAAGAGCGCGAAAAGCAACGGGCCAAGCAGGACGCGAAAAAAGCAAACACCGGTTTGTAAATACCTTGTAACGTCTGGGATGCGCCACAAACCATCCCAGGCTTATAGGTTAAATCTCGGTGCTATTATGGCGGGAAAATTAAGCAAATATGAAGAGCAATCAGAGTATGGTGGAGTCAACTGTCTCCCCTGTCGTGCTGATCATTCTTGACGGCTGGGGCTACCGCGAAGATCGCAACGGTAATGCGATTGCCGAAGCGAAAACCCCGATCGTTGATAGCCTTTGGGCAGCCTATCCCCACACACTGATCCGCACATCAGGTAAGGCGGTTGGCCTGCCCGAGGGGCAAATGGGTAACTCCGAAGTGGGCCACCTGAACATTGGTGCGGGTCGGATTGTGCCCCAAGAGTTGGTTCGCATTTCCGATGCCGTTGAAGACGATTCAATTTTGAGCAATCCTGCCCTGGTCGCCACCTGTCAGCAGGTTAAAGCCAGTGGCGGCAAGCTCCATCTGATTGGCCTTTGTTCCGATGGGGGTGTGCATTCTCATTTGGATCATGTGGCCGGGTTGCTGAAACTGGCAACGCAACAGGGAATCACGGAAGTCTGTATTCACGCCATCACCGATGGTCGCGACACCCAGCCCAACAGTGGCATTGAGTTTCTGACTCGACTGCAAGGGCTGATTGATGACGCGGGGGTGGGTCAAATCACGACGGTTTCCGGGCGCTACTACGCGATGGATCGCGATCGCCGCTGGGATCGGGTGCAAAAGGCCTACCAGGTGATGGCCACGGAGGGTGAAGTGGATGGGCGATCGCCCGTGCAGATCCTTCAGGACTCCTACGCGGAAAAGGTTTTTGATGAGTTCATTCTGCCGGTGCGGGTGGCTCCGGGGGCCGTGGCAGCCCAAGACGGCGTAATTTTCTTCAATTTCCGTCCCGATCGGGCGCGGCAGCTCACCCAAGCATTCATGGATCCTCAGTTTGATGGGTTTGAGCGCGAACTGGTGCAACCGATCCATTTCGTCACCTTCACCCAATATGATCCCGAGCTACCCGTGGCCGTGGCCTTCGCGCCGCAGGATCTGAAAAACATTTTGGGTGAGGTGTTGGCGAATCATCGCCTCCGCCAGTTTCGAGCCGCCGAAACGGAAAAATATGCCCATGTCACCTACTTCTTCAATGGTGGTTTGGAAGATCCCTTTGAAGGGGAAGATCGGGTGCTGATCCCGAGTCCGATGGTGCCAACTTACGATCGCGCGCCGGCCATGTCTGCGGACGCAGTGACCGATGCGGTGGTTTCCGCCATCCAAAAGGAGGTCTACTCCTTGGTGGTGGTGAACTATGCCAATCCGGACATGGTGGGCCACACCGGACAGATGGAAGCGGCCATTCAGGCCATTGAAACGGTCGATCGCTGTTTGGGCCGGGTGTTAACGGCGGTTTCCAAGGTGGGCGGCACGGTGCTGATCACCGCTGACCACGGGAATGCGGAATACATGTTCGATGAGGCGGGTAATCCCTGGACGGCCCACACCACTAACCGTGTCCCATTCATCGTGGTGGAAGGGGAGCGCCGCAAGGTAGTCGGCCATGGCTGCGATGTTCAGTTGCGGGATGATGGTTGCTTGGCGGATATTGCGCCGACGATTCTGCAATTGCTGAATTTGCCCCAGCCCTCTGAAATGACGGGCAAGTCGATCGTGGCTCCGGCGGCCTATGAAGCCAAGTTGAATCGCACGCCGGTCACGGTAGGCGTTTAGACCAACGGGGGCCGCTGGGGGTCTCCATCCGGCCGTAAAATGTTGATTCCGCTATTGCTGGGTACAATCCTGCATTTCCTATGTTGACCACGATTTTGGAAATAATCTGGGCCCTGTCTGCCCTCGGTTTGGTGGTGTTTGTGCTGTTGCACAGCCCCAAGGGTGACGGTCTCGGCGGCATTGGCGGCCAAGCTCAACTGTTTTCGAGCACCAAGAGCGCGGAAGCCACGCTAAATCGCATTACCTGGACGCTGGCTTTGGTGTTCATGGGTTTGGCGGTGGTGCTGAGTGCCGGCTGGCTGAAGGGTTAGGGGCGATCGCCCAATGGGTGGGGTGTCCCGCAACCGACAACGATGGCAGAGCGCGATGGTCTATGGGGCGATCGCGCTCTGCTGTGTTTTGAGCGGTTGGGTCTGGAGTGGTCTGGGAATTTGGGGGCTAGCCGATCGAGGGGGGGATTCGCTCGCCCAAGCAACGGAACCGCCGCCGGCCCTGCTCTCCCAATTGCCGCCGCCCCAGGTATACCCGTTGCCAACCCGTTTGCAACAGTGGCGCGATCGCCCTGCGGCCCAATCAAGACTTGTTCCGCCGCGTAACGGGGCCGGGGATGACTTCGACCCAGATTCCTCTAGTCCAGATTACTTCGACCAAATTGAACCCTCGATCGTGGGTCACCTGATCTGGTCGCAGTTTCCGATCACCGTTGCCCTTGCCCCCACACCGCCCCGCGCGGCAGCTTGGCGCAAGGCCGTGACCCAGGCGATCGCCGATTGGCAACCCTATCTATCGCTGCAACTGCTGGACGCTGGGGATTCAACCCCGGCCGACATCACCATCGCCCTGGGCAATCCCACCCTGCGCAATGCGGCCGGTTTGCCCCGAGCCGCCAACGCCCGCACCACCTATGAGTTCTATTGGGATCTACGGGGCGATCGCCCCCGACTGGCCCACCGATTTACGATGCTGTTGCGGGGCGATCGTGCGTTTGCTCAACTGTTGGGCACGGCTCGCCATGAGTTGGGCCATGCCCTGGGACTTTGGGGCCACAGTCCTAATCCCCAAGACGCGCTTTATGCCGCCGCCGTGGCCAATCCGCCCCCCATTTCCGATCGGGATCTGAATACCCTAGTAAAAATCTATGAGCAACCCACCCGCCTCGGTTGGCCATTAAACTAGGGCGATCGCCAGTCAAAATGCGCTCAGTCCTGCTTAGAATCCCATCTCTTCTGAATGGTGTTAAACCCTTCTGGCTATGTGGAACCTCATTGGCTTATTGATGATTTCCAATATTTTTATGACCTTTGCTTGGTATGGTCATTTAAAAGATTTGAAGACTGCACCCCTGTGGATTGCAATTGTCGTAAGTTGGCTGATCGCTTTTCTAGAATATTGTTTTCAAGTACCTGCCAATCGCCTGGGCACGCAATACTTTAATCTACCGCAACTCAAGGTTTTGCAGGAAGTTATTACGATGGTGGTGTTCGCTGGATTTAGCGTTTGGTATATGAAAGTTCCCGTGACACGCAATTACTTTCTAGCTGCTATGTTGCTGGCGGGTGCTGCTTATTTGATTTTTAGTGATCAAACCAAATCTTAAGCAAACAAAATCTTAAAATCGTCGCCACCGAAACTTAACCGTTCAAATTTAGCCCATCCCAGTCGCCTAAATCATCATGCCTAATCGCCTTGCTAGTAGCCAGAGTTTATATCTACAAAAACACGCGAATAATCCCATTGACTGGTGGCCTTGGTGTGAGGAAGCCCTTGCCCAAGCGAAACAGGAAAATAAACCGATTTTTTTGTCCATTGGCTATTCCAGTTGCCATTGGTGCACGGTGATGGAGGGTGAAGCCTTTTCAGATCCGGCGATCGCGGATTACCTGAATGCGAATTTCTTGCCCATTAAGGTCGATCGGGAAGAGCGCCCCGACATCGACAGCATCTATATGCAAGCGCTGCAAATGATGATTACCCAAGGGGGCTGGCCGCTGAATATTTGGCTGGATCCCTACGACTTAGTGCCGTTTTATGGGGGAACCTATTTTCCGGTGGAGCCGCGCTATGGCCGGCCAGGATTTTTGCAATTGTTGCAAGCGTTGCGCGATCACTACGACCAACAGCCGGAGCAAGTGGCCCAAATTAAGGGGCAAATTCTGGCGGCCCTGCAACCAACGGTGGATTTGGCGACGGGGGCCAATTTGTTCGATCGCACCCTGGTTGAGCAAGGTTGGCAGGAAAATGCAGCGGTTTTGGCCGAAGGGCGATCGAGCAATCGGTTTCCAATGATTCCCTATGCGGATTTTGTGTTGCGGGGCTATCGGGTCACCAGTCCCGAGCCTTGGAGCGACCAGATTCCAGAAGCCCTGCGCCCCAGTTTGCAACGGGGGGTGGCCCTGGCCCTGGGCGGCATCAACGACCATGTGGGCGGCGGCTTTCATCGCTACACCGTTGATCCCACCTGGACTGTGCCCCATTTTGAAAAAATGCTCTACGACAATGGGCAAATCGTGGAGTTTTTGGCGAATCTGTGGAGTGCGGGGGCCCAAGATCCCTCCCTGCGATCGGGAATTTTTGGAGCGATCGACTGGCTCCGCCGTGAAATGACCAATCCCGATGGCGGCTTCTATGCGGCCCAAGATGCCGACAGCTTCACCGATCCCGCAGCGGCGGAACCGGAAGAAGGTGCATTTTACGTTTGGGGCTGGGATGAGCTGGAATCCCTGCTGGAACCAGAAGCCCTCTCGGCATTGGTGGAACAGTTCACGGTTTCAGTGCCGGGCAACTTTGAAGGTGTGAATGTGTTGCAGCGGCGATCGGGCGGAACCTTGCCGGATGGGGTGACAGAGGCGCTCGATCGCCTGTTCACGGTGCGTTACGGCCAGCCCCGCGCCCAGTTGGCCCAATTTCCACCCGCCCGCAACGCCACCGAGGCGAAAACCGTCGCTTGGCCCGGTCGCATTCCCGCTGTCACCGACACCAAAGCGATCGCCGCTTGGAATGGTTTGATGATTGCCGGGTTGGCCCGGGTGGCCGCCGTGTTTCAGGACTTGCCCGCCTACCAGTTAGCTGCCGGAGCGGCCCGCTTTTTGCAAACTCATCACGGTGCGGGCGATCGCTTCTATCGGCTGAACTACGACGGACGACCGGCGATCAGGGTCCAAGCAGAAGACTACGCCGAAGTGATCCGCAGCCTGCTGGAACTGCACCAGGCCGCAACAGCCCTGATCGCCACGGGGCAAATTACTCCCTCAGAGGCGGATCAGTGGCTGGCCTTGGCGACCCAACTTCAGGCGGAATTTGATCAGCACCTGTGGGATGCCGATCATGGCGGATATTTCAACGCGGACGATCGCCCGGATTTAATCATTCGCGAGCGGAGCATCATCGACAACGCCACCCCCGCCGCCAACGGCACAGCCCTGGGCAACTTGGTGCGCCTGGCCCTGCTCACGGAAAATTTGACCTATCTCGATCGCGCTGAACAGGGCTTCCGCAGTTTCCATCGTTTCTTAGACGAGCACCCCCGCGCTTGTCCCAGTTTGCTGGCAGCCTTGGATCAGTTCCAGCGGCCCGTGCTGGTGCGGGCCAAGGCGGAAACCCTGACCCTCTTGGCCCAGCAATATTTGCCCACTACGGTTTTGCGGCTGGATCAGCAATTACCGCAAGGGGCGATCGCCCTGGTTTGCAAAGGGCTAACCTGCCTGCCTGCCGCCACGGATCAAGCTCAACTCTGGTCTTTGCTGAAGCAATGCCAGGGGTAGGCTCGCAGTGGCTAGTTCCAGCTCGCCACGCTAGGAACGGTTATCAATTCACCCAAAACCCTGGTTCCACTGTGGTGAGATCGCGGGGGACAAGGGGCTTAAGCCCCTTGTTACGGCGCTTAGAAGATGGAAGATCAACCGTTTTCGCTGGATTCCAGGCAGTGACGACAGATCCTAGCGTTCATGTTTGCGATCGAACCAGCCCTAGCGATTCAGGTATTTCATCGCCAAGCCCATCAAATCCGACATATCAATATCCCCATCCCCGTCGCTATCCAAATAGCCACTAAGGAGCGAATTGCCTTGCTCGTTGGACTTTAAAAAGTTCAGCATCAGGGGCACTGCCATCGGCAAAATCGGTTCGATCGACCCGGCGGGCAGCCCTGTGCGGGCCTCAATTTCCCCCAGCATTTGTTCCACTTGGGGTTGATTCAAAAACGCCTCGATCGCCGCCGCATTGGGTTCCGTGCCGCCCAATTGATCAACCAACGCTTGGGTTTGGTCAAAACCATTGGCCGCCTGGTTAGCCTGCAAGCCCTCTTTCAAATATTTCGCCACAATTCCCATCACCGCTTGGGTGTTCGCCAAGTCCAATCCCCCTTGGCTACTGATGGCTTGGAAGGTTTGCAACATGGCTCCCAAGTCCCCTGAACCACCGGCCAGGGCAGGATTTCTCAGCAGCGAAGACAACATATCCAACATGGTCGAATCCTCAAGTTTTCCAATCAAGATCGCAAGCAGGCGTTAATTCCCAGGTTTTAATTCCCAGGTTTTAATTCCCAGGTTTTAATTCCCAGGTTTTAATTTCCAGGCTTTGATTGCCATCAACAGCCGTTGGTTAACCCCGTCGCGACAAAAACAAACAAGGGCAAGGTCTGTGGAATCCTTGCCCCTGCTGTTGATTTTATGCGCGCTTTTGCAATGACTCCAGACGGCGCTTCGCCACATCATTTTTGGGATCGGCCGCCAAGGCTGCTTCATAGGCTTCCAAGGCTTGCTTCACCAGTTGTTTTTTCTCGTAGGCAAATCCCAAGTTATTCCAGGCGGTCACGTAGCCGCCGTTGAGTTTGACGGCTTCTTTGTATTGCCGAATGGCCAAATCAAACTGCTCTTGGGCCACGTAGGCAAATCCCAAAGCGTTGTAAACAATGGCCAAGTTATCGGTGGATTCTTCTTCACCTTTCTTGAGCGATCGCTGGAATTGCTCGATCGCCTGGCCATACATTTTTTTATCCATATAAATACTGCCCAGTTCATAAAACGCCTGAGCACCTGCTTCCCCACTGCTGGCGGCTTTTTGCAAGCGGCTGAGGGTATTTTCTAGGCGACGAGTTTTGAACACCTGACGCAGTACAAAAAAGGCCACGATCGACAGCAGCCCCACCAAAATTGAAATATAGACAATACCAACTGAGCCTTCCATAGGGATTAAAGCAAGAGGATTGAAAGGGGGACTCGTTAATTAAAAAAATTGAAATTGCTAGGGCTTTTCGTTGACCAGCAGCTACATCAATAGCACCACATCAATAGCATCGCATCAATAGCAAAGGGCGCGATCGCCCGCGCCCTCACTATCCAGAAGGATCGATGTTGCTATCACGCCTGAGCACCACTGGCCATCGCCATCATTTTGCTGAACGAAGTGCTGAATTAAGCTGCACCCATCGGCTGGATTGATTCGCAAAATCAAGCGATCGCACCCTTAGCCCGCAGCTTTTGCCTTGGCAGCTTCGGCCACCTTGCCAAACACTTCAGGATCCAGAACAGCCAACTGGGCCAGCATTTTCCGGTTCAACAGAATATCAGCCTTCTTCAGGTTGCCCACCAATTGGCTATAGCTCGTGCCATTGATCCGAGCAGCAGCGTTGATCCGTGCAATCCACAGGCGACGGAAATCGCGCTTGCGGCGACGGCGATCGCGATAGGCGCTCCGCAGGGCCTTCATTACCTGCTGGTTAGCGGTGCGGAACAGACGCGAGTGGGAACCACGGAAGCCCTTGGCGAGCTTCAGAATCTTTTTGCGGCGTTTGCGAGCAACATTGCCGCGCTTAACACGTGCCATAGGGGTTGACTTTGCTTGAAACTAAAGCAATACAGAAAAAACAGAGGAAAGCGGGGAAGCGCCGATCGAGATAGCGGCAACTAGCATTGACAGGTTCCCCGGGCAAAAGCTGCGAGGATTTTGTCCTTAGAGATAAGGCAACATGAGTTGCACGTTGTCTGCATCGCGCTCGTGCACCAGAGCCGCACCGGCCAAACGACGCTTACGAACAGCGCTCTTCTTTTCTAGAAGGTGGCTACGCAGGGCGCTCCGGCGGGCAAATTTACCGCTACCGGTCTTGCGAAAGCGCTTGGCGGCAGCTTTGCGAGTTTTGAGTTTAGGCATGGACTTACCTCGGGGTTGGGCGCTTGGTTGGCGCGATTTCAAATCCTATCACTGCTAGCCCCATTGCGTAAATGATCGACCTATGCGGTCAAGGGGGCGCTGGGGGCAATGAAGCCTCTGAGGTCGATCGCGCTAATTGGTTGAAGGGTAACAGGGCCTAGGGTTCGTCGCTGGCCATGTCATCGTCGTCATCCAGCTCGTAGCCCGTTTCTTCGCCCACGAGCATATCGGCGATTTCTTCGTCGCGCTCGTTGTACTCAAAGTCCCGTTCATCGCGATCGCGCAGCCGACCTGATGATTCCAGCCAGTCCAAGATCGAAGCGTTGGTTTGGGCCGGGATCACGCCCGCACGAGCACGGCGCGGTTCTTCACGCAAAGCAGGAGTGTTCATCAATAGTTTAGGGATAGGTTGCTAGCGATATGGTGGATAGGGGCTTGTGCCTGTTGGGCTGGAAGCGGATCCTAGTGTTTCCACAAGAGGCCTCCCCTGTCAAGTGTGCCACGATCGCTCCGCCGCGTCCTACTGGATTGTTGAATTCATCATGCTGGGAAAATCAGATTTGCTTGCGGCCCTGGTGGGTCAAAACTTGGGTTTAAAAACCACGACCTCGGACAAGGCGGCTATTTTGGCGCTGATCACGCGGCTGGAGGAACGCAACCCAACCCCCAGCCCGATCGAGCAGCCGGCCAAGCTCGCGGGCGATTGGCAACTGCTTTACACCACCAGTCGAGAACTATTGGGTATTAATCGCCCCCCGATCGCCAATTTGGGCGCGATTTATCAATGCATTCGCCCCGATCGACAAACGATCTATAACTTGGCGGAACTCAACAACAACTTCCCTTGGCTGGAGGGCTATGTGGCGGTGGCAGCCCGGTTCGAGGCTTTGTCGGCGGTGCGGGTGGCGGTGCGTTTTCAGCGAATTGTGGTGGGTTCCCAGCGGTTAGCGAACTATCGCCAAATTACCGATTGGGTCGATCGGGCTGAACAGGGGGATCAGTTTCGAGCACTGAATTTCACCTTGAACCCCGCCCAGCAACAGGGCTGGTTAGACGTGACCTATTTGGATGATGATTTGCGAATTGGTCGGGGCAATGAAGGAAGCGTGTTTGTGCTGCGGCGAGTCTAGGTTTTTGCCCCAAGGGTTAAGCAACAGCTATTCACTCAAGCGGCTCGATCGCTCCGTGCTGCGCGGATCCAGAGCATCCCGTAGCCCATCGCCCAACAGATTAAAGGACAGCACCGTCAGCACCACCGCGATCGCCGGGGGCCAAACCAACCAAGGCTGCAACGTCAAAATCGAAGCATTGGTTCCCAAAGACAATAGATTGCCCCAGGAAGGATCAGGCTGCTGAATCCCCAGCCCCACCAAGCTCAACACCGATTCCGCCACAATGAAACTCGGCACGGCCAAAGTTGCGGAAATAATCGTGTAGGTGGCCGTTTGGGGCAACACATGAAGCACCACAATCCGGAGAGTCCCGGCCCCCATGGCTCGGGCCGCCTGCACAAAGGGCCGCTCCTTGATGGACAACACTTGGCCGCGAATCACCCGTGCCAGGCCCGACCAACTGATGAATGATGTGATGGCCACAATCAGGAAGAACCGCTGGGCACTGCTCAGACCGGGGGGCAAGACGGCAGCCAAAGCCACCAACAGGTAAATGCCCGGAATGGTCATCAGCACTTCCGTGAGCCGCATGATTGTGCTGTCAATCCAGCCGCCAAAGTAGCCAGAAATGCCGCCAACCAACAGCCCGATCGGGAAAGAAATCGCAATTCCTACTAGTCCAATGCTGAGGCTGATGCGGCTGCCATAGACCAAGCGACTGAACTGATCGCGCCCTTGCTCATCGGTTCCTAACACGTTCCAGCGCCCGGGCCCATCGGTGCCAAATAGATGCCACCGAGCGGGGATCAATCCCCAAAGCCGGTATTCAGGGCCCGTGGTTAGCAGTCGCAGTCGAGAAGGCTGCGATCGATCCACCCGCAAAGGGCGATCGCCCGTCTGTAAATCCGTTGCCCCCAGCGTTGTGGGATAAACATGGGGCCCCAAAAACTGCCCAGCCTGATCCTGCCAATGAATCACCGTGGGTGGCAGCAGGGCCCCCTGCGCTTGGACGCTGTAGGGGTCATAGGGAGCCACAAACTCCGCAAACAGGGCAACGGTGTAAAGCAATCCGAGCACGATCGCGCCCCAGCGTGCCAGCGGACTTCCCTTCAGCTTTTGCCACCATTTCATCGTTACGGAGGCCCCTTAGAATGTTAAGAAATGAATCTGTGCTGACCAATCTTAACTGACCAGCCCCAGCGGGTTTTCCCGGCCGTCCGGCGCTGCCCAGCCTCACCGCCTCGATCGCCCCATTTTTCCTTCCCCTATGACCGCTTCCTCTGACCTCGACCAGCCCCACATCACCCCGCCGGCCATGCCGTCGCCCGAGCCGATCAACCCGATCGACCCCAATGATGAGCTGCCCGATGAAGTGGAAATGTCCCTTTTTGAGCACCTAGAGGAGTTGCGATCGCGCCTCTTTGCGGCCCTGGGGGTGGTGGTGTTGGCGATGGGCGTTTGCTTCGTCTTTGTCCGGCCGATCGTGCGGCTGTTGGAAGCCCCGGCCAATGGGGTGAAGTTCCTGCAACTGACACCCGGTGAATTTTTCTTTGTCTCGATCGAGGTCACTGGCTACTCGGGTTTGCTGCTGGCAACCCCCTATATCCTTTACCAAATTATTCAGTTCGTCCTGCCCGGCCTCACTCGGCGCGAGCGGCGGTTAGTGCTGCCCGCCGTTGCGGGATCCAGCGTCCTGTTCATCATGGGGCTAGTGTTTGGTTACCAAGCCCTTGTGCCAGCGGCCCTCAACTTCTTCGTGAGCTATGGCGGCGATGTGGTCGAACAGGCTTGGTCGATCGAGAAATACTTTAAATTTGTGCTGCTTTTGCTCTTCAGCACGGCCCTCACCTTCCAAATACCCGTTTTGCAAGTGATGCTGGGTTTATTGGGAGTGGTTTCCTCGGGGCAAATGCTGGCGGGGTGGCGCTACGTGCTGTTGGGCGCGGTGATCCTGGGCGCGGTGCTGACTCCCTCCACCGATCCCTTGACCCAGGGACTCTTGAGCGGCGCAGTCCTTGGCTTGTATTTCAGTGGTGTTGGGGTGTTGCGCCTGCTGGGTCGTTAATTGGGTTGTTAATTGGGGTCTTGATTCTACCGAGGCATTTCCCCCGTGCCCCATGTTGAAGGCCGCCCATCCTGCAAGGGGCCTAAAGAAAGCAACCTAAAAAAGCGACCTAAAAAAGCTGATTCACCAAACTTTCCAAGTTCACGTAGGGTTGACCGCCCGATTCTTGTACCGGGTTGCCGCTGCTGAGAACGCGCGTGTTGAACAGTCGCTCCAACACTTCACGGGGATCGTTCGATCGGCGGTTGGTTTGGCTGAGGGTAAAAAGCACGTTGTTGCGATTGCAGCCCGATCGCATGTTGCCCACACTACAAACCACCGTGTGGCTATTCACCCGTCCCACGGTTAAGTAGATATTACTGAGGCGATTACCGTTCTCCCGCAGCACGCCGTTTAACCGGCTGGTGACTTCGCCGCAACGGCGCTGGGGGGTGTAGCCCGCATCGCTAAATTCTTCACTGGTCCAGGCAATGACCGGAGCTGTGCGCCCATTTCGCTGAACGGCCACGGTGGCGTAATAGCCATTGACCTGTTGGCATTGGAAGGAGGCTAAGGATTTAATAGCGCCGGCTCTGGCGGTTTCGGCGGTCATCCAAGGCAGGTTGAGGGCCACCAAACCAGCGATCGCCCATTTCATAGCTGACTTCATCGAAAACTCCTGGGTCTGAAACCCCGTACTTTGAGGATGACTTGGCGTTAAGTTTGACTGTATACCGGGGAATATTCGGAAATTCAAGTCTGGGAAGCGAACAGAAAACCGTAACTCCCGCAATCCTTTGAAATCAGGTCAGCACATTGGAGTAGCTTACGAAGCGCAATGACTGGGGTCTATGGCCTGAAAGGGGAGCGGATTTCGGCACTATCAAGAACAGCACCACCTGAACGGCATTTCGTTGATAGCTTCTCAGACGTGCTAACCCCCCAAAAAGCTCCCAGGGATCTCTAACCCGGGGTCTCAAAATCCCAAGGACAGGGGCGCATGGTTACTGATCCTCAGGGCGATCGACGATTGCGCAAAGCGAGGCAGCAACTTAATCAAAAGAATCGGCAAAACGCCACAGGGGCGCAATGCCGATCCGAGGGCTGTTCCGTTTGAGCCGTCTATTCGATGATCAGGGCACGATCGACCACCGATCGCGGTGTTTGACCAGTGGGCGAAGCGGCCGGCTCCGTGGGGGCCAGCGTTGGCGATTGGCTAGACAAGGCCAGGGACTGCTCAGGAGTCGATCGATAGCTCGCCATTTGCCAGCTTGGCTCCTGCCAGCCCGTGCTGATGGAAGCCAAGGCCGCCGTCACCACCGCCGCAATCGCGGAGCCACCAACCCATTGCAGTCGCTGTTTCCGGCGATCGAGCTTGGCCAACACGCCTTGCACCGTTTGCTCGATCGGGGCCGCAGCGGGCACCGGGATCTGAGTGATCGATCGGCTCAAACCACCCATCGTTCTAAAAACCTGTTGCACCGCTGAATCCGTCGCCAACCAGGTTTCGACCTGTTGTCGCTCTTCAGGGGTGACTTCATCATCAAGATAGGCACTGAGCAACTCAAACTGCTCAAGGCCAATGGGGGAACCCGAACCCCAAGATTCCGTAATCGCAGGATCGGAGTTTGGGTCGAGGTAATCCTGCTCTAGGCGATCGCCGTCTAGGTCTTGGTTGAGGCTGCGATCAGAATCCGATGCCGCAACCCGAGACCAGAACGCTTCGGACCAATCAGGGTCTTGTCCATGGGGACGCATTTCAGAAGTCATAGCAGCACCACAGCCCTTAACAAACCAATCACAACAGCACTCGCGACACACCGTTCAATCACACAAGACCTTGGAACCTGCTAATTGGTTCCAGCTTTAGTCTAAATCTTTAGGAACCGAGATTTCTACCCTGAAACGCTTTCAATGATCAGCATTCGATCGCTGATTTCCTGATGACTTCGCTCGGTTTTTTCTTGGGTATTTGGCAAGTTCTCATTGGAACATCCAAGCAACCGGAACTTTACCGATTCAACCCGTTTTTTGAGTATACGGAGTAGCGAATATAACCTCAAACTTCTCCGCAATTCAAACCCCAATTCAAGCCCTAACTCAAGCCCCTATTCAAACCACTGGCTTAGTCCATTGAGATTAATGGCTCAGCACTAGTGATTGAGGTAATTTTGCAGTTGCGTTTGCAAGCGGGCCCGGGCCCGAGCAATTCGCGATTTCACTGTGCCCAATGAAACCCCGGTCATTTCCGCAATTTGCTCGTAGGGCAAATCTTCAATTTCCCGCAGAATGATCGTGGTGCGGAAGGCTTCAGGCAAATCGGCGATCGCCTCTCGCAGCTTCTCGTAGAACTCTTGCGAGGATAGGTTCTCTTCGGGGCTGGGGTCAGGGGAGGCAATTTCCCAATCCAGTTCGCCATCGTCCAGTTGCCGCGTGGCATCTAAGGAGACGGGGGCCCGATCGCGCTTCCGTTTGCGCAATTCGTCATAAAACAAATTGGTGGCAATGCGGCTCAACCATCCCCGGAACTTTTCTGGCTCCTTGAGGCGGTGGAGGTGGCGATAGACCCGCAACCACACCTCCTGCGCAAGGTCTGCCCGATCGGACCAGTCCGGCGCAAGGTGATATAGCACGCGATCCACATGGGGCTGGTAGCGCCGCAGCAGTTCTGAAAAAGCAGCCCGATCGGGCTGCAAGCCTGCTTGGCAACGCAGCACCAAATCAGCGCTTGATAATTTCTGAGGCGGCACAGGCGTTTGGGGCAAGGCGGCCTCGATCTTGGACCAGGGCACGGGCGGGGAGTAGCTCATACGCGCATCTGGGTTGATGGATATCCCATGCTTTCCAGACGCGGGGGTGGTCTTCAGAGTTCCTGGCTTAAGGATTTTGCGATCGCTCGGGTCTAAAATCACCCGTTTTGGCGCAAGCTTTGGCGACTAGCGGCAACCCGTCGCTGGACTGAAAACCAGCAGCGACGGGCAAAACGAATTGAATAGCCGGGGTCTAGCGTTTGGTACTACCGGGCACATCGGCCTCGAAGGCCGGGGCCGAAGATTGCAACAGGGCGCTAACTTGCGAGAGCACATCGCCGCTGGGCTTGCCAAGGGGTTGCCGCTCTGGGAAGAATTCCGGCTTGGATTGGCTGTGAACAATGGCTTCGTTCACTTGGCTGGCAATCAGGTCTTGGAGCTGTTCCTTGGCCCGTTGGCGTTGGTAGTTGGCTCCCTCCTCGGTGGTGGCATAGAGGGGCGGCAAGCGATTGAGGGCATAGGCAGCAATATCGCCCACATCCAAAGCCCGATCGCTGGTGGTTTCAATTTCCGCGACTCGGGTAATGGCCTCCGTGAGCACCAATTCTTCCATGACGTTGATAAATTGCTTGCGCGGCAGCACAACCACTTCACCAGTCAGCAATGCACCCATCAATCGATCGAGAGCCATATACTCCTCGATCGATAACTCGGAAGCTGTATCGCAAATCCGCCCCACTTCCGCTTCCATGGCCGGAGTCAAATAGCCATCGCGTAACGCTTGTTCAACAATTTTTTCGATGCTCATAACTCTGCGTGATACCAGGATTCGAGGTCAGTCGGGGTCAGATTGACGGGACTTATAGACAGGGTAAAGTATGCGCGGAAAGCCAGCGACCTAATCCCTCCCTCAAGACGTAATGATGATTTGGAGGTGCGGTGCGATTTTCTGCCGTAGCCACTCACACCGGTCTAGAAACGGTTTGATCTAGAAATCCAATCTAGAGGCAAACGTTTTCCATCACCATTTTTTTAATCACCATTTTTGGGTGGCCATTCTTTCACAATTTTCCGCTGCTAATTTGACGTTTGCCAACTTAACCCTACGGCCGATGGCTACCCCGCTCCCATTTAACCTTGCTGGTTTCTCCCTCAATCTCAGGGAACGGCAGGCAGGCGATCGCCCGCTAAGTAATTGTAACTAGCTCCTCAAGGCATCAAACCCAGTCATGGCAGTAGTTTTGGAGCAAGTTCCCCGATCGCCACGGGCCACCACCGGAACCGAACCAAACTGAGTTCGGTTGCTGGCTGCTTAACAGTAAGTTACATTTGGTTAAGACTCGGGATCGCCCGAGCCGCATAACAGGCACATAACAGGCATTGATTGAGGGGCAACTCATCAGATGAAATTCTCTTGGAGAGTCGCGCTGCTGTGGACGTTGCCCGTCCTGATCGTAGGTTTTTTCCTATGGCAGGGCGCAGTTTCGGGCCCCACAGCAGACATGGGTAAAAACGCGGCGAATACCCGGATGACCTACGGCCGCTTTTTAGAATATTTGGATGCAGGCCGGATTGTTGAAGTTGACCTGTATGAGGGTGGCCGCACGGCGATTGTCGAGGCTGTCGATCCCGAGCTGGATGGTCGTCTTCAGCGTTTGCGGGTTGATTTGCCCGTGGCCGCGCCAGACTTGATTGCCAAGCTGCGCGAAGCCGGGGTGAACCTGGATTCGCACCCGATGCGCAACGATGGGGCCCTGTGGGGTCTCCTGGGGAATTTGGTGTTCCCGATTTTGTTGCTGTCGGGGTTGTTTTTCCTGTTCCGGCGATCGAACAACGTTCCCGGTGGCCCTGGCCAAGCCATGCAATTTGGCAAGTCGCGGGCCCGGTTCCAAATGGAAGCCAAAACCGGCGTGATGTTTGATGACGTGGCCGGCGTGGACGAGGCCAAGGAAGAGCTGCAAGAAGTTGTGACCTTCCTGAAGAAGCCGGAACGCTTTACGGCGGTGGGCGCACGAATTCCCAAGGGCGTGTTGTTGGTGGGCCCTCCGGGAACCGGCAAAACCCTGTTGGCCAAGGCGATCGCCGGGGAAGCGGGCGTACCGTTCTTCAGCATCTCCGGTTCGGAATTTGTGGAAATGTTTGTGGGCGTGGGTGCTTCCCGCGTGCGCGACCTGTTCAAAAAAGCTAAGGAAAACGCCCCCTGCATCATCTTCATTGATGAAATTGATGCGGTGGGTCGCCAACGGGGCGCAGGCATCGGCGGCGGTAACGATGAGCGTGAGCAGACCCTGAACCAAATGCTGACCGAAATGGACGGCTTTGAGGGCAACACGGGGATCATTGTGATCGCAGCAACCAACCGCCCGGATGTGTTGGATTCGGCCCTGCTGCGACCGGGCCGGTTCGATCGCCAGGTGACGGTGGATGCGCCGGATGTGAAGGGCCGTGTGGAGATCCTGAATGTCCACGCCCGTAACAAAAAGCTGGCGGATGAAATTTCCCTAGAGGTGATCGCCCGTCGGACTCCTGGCTTTACGGGGGCTGACCTGTCGAACCTGCTGAATGAAGCGGCTATCTTGACGGCTCGCCGCCGCAAGGACGCAATCACGATGCAGGAAATCGATGATGCGGTCGATCGGGTGATTGCTGGGATGGAAGGCACGCCCTTGGTCGATAGCAAGAGCAAGCGCCTGATTGCCTACCACGAGATTGGCCACGCGATCGTGGGGACGCTGATGAAGCACCACGACCCGGTGCAGAAGGTGACCCTGATCCCGCGCGGTCAAGCTCGCGGTCTGACCTGGTTCACCCCCAGCGAAGATCAGATGCTGATTTCGCGATCGCAAATCATGGCTCGGATTTCCGGTGCTTTGGGCGGTCGTGCGGCGGAAGATGTGATCTTCGGTGATGCGGAAGTGACGACCGGGGCCGGCGGCGACCTGCAACAGGTGGCCAACATGGCTCGGCAAATGGTGACCCGCTTTGGGATGTCGGACATTGGCCCGATTTCCCTGGAGACCCAATCGTCTGAGGTGTTCCTGGGTCGTGACTGGCTGACCCGATCGGACTATTCCGAAGAGATCGCAGCCCGGGTGGATGCCCAAGTGCGCTCGATCGTGGATCACTGCTATCTGGAAGCCAAGCGGATCGTTCGCGAAAACCGGACGGCGATCGATCGCCTGGTGGATCTGCTGGTGGAAAAGGAAACGATCGATGGTGATGAGTTCCGCCAAATTCTGGCCGAATACACCACGATTCCGGACAAGGAACAGGCCTCGACCCAGTTGGTGTTTTAGGCTGAGCCAACCTTGAGGACGTAAGCCACAATCCCAATGAAATGACCGGGAGCGATTGACCCATGGGGCGATCGCTCCCGGCTTTTTTGCGGGATCGCCTGCCCAATCTCCCCGAGCAACACCTGGGCGTGATTAACCAACAGGGGCGATCGACTGGATTTTTCGAGCGATCGGGATCAGCAGTGCAGGATCAAAATTCAGCATTGGCAATTAGCCGATCCTGTGCCACAACAATTCTTAATGGATTTTTGATGAGGATTTTGCCAGTCGATCCGGGTTCGGAATTCCAAGGAGCGGATCGCCGATCATCAGGATTCGTGCTTTAATGAGCGCCTAAGGTTGCCCATCCCGTATCTAATCAAACGGGTCATGGTTTTAGCCCCTCAGCGCGGTTTCCTAACATCGTGATCGCCCATGCTGCAACACCGTTAACGACCATCTTCGCGCGATGCCCAGGGTCTACCTCCAGGGAGTCAGGGAATGATGGAAAACGTTAAATCGGGAACGCGGCACGGATAGAAGCGATGCTTGGACAGATGGTGTGTGTGGTGTGACGAGTGAGTTACTGGTTTTGTCGTGGATGCTAAATTTCCAGTTCAAAAATCCTTTGCACTAACCGGCACGCAGCTATTTTTGCTGCTGACGGGTTGCCTGAGCGCTGCCGCAGTGACAATCGATGGCCTGTCTGGGCGATCGCCCTATGGCCTGGAATCGCTCACCTTGCCGCTGGTGACAGCCGCCGCTGTGACCGCTGCGATCGGGTCTTGGGTAGTGCCCCTGTTGCGCCGCCTCAAAACCGGCCAGGTGATTCGAGAAGATGGCCCCCAATCCCACTTTGTGAAAGCGGGAACCCCCACCATGGGCGGCATCTTCTTTGTGCCCACAGCCGTGGTTTTGACCCTACTTTTAGGAATAGGTTGCGGTTGGTCTGGTTCCCAGTGGGCCGATGCACTGGCGGTGGGAGCCTTGACTCTGGCCTATGGTTTCATCGGTTGGATTGACGATTGGCAGGTCTTGCGCCGCAAATCAAATAAAGGCATTACCCCGCGCCAAAAGCTGGCGCTGCAAGTGCTGTTTGGTGGCTTGTTTTGCCTCTGGTTGGGGCTGACAAAATCTTGGGATTTAACAACGGTGGCCCTGCCCTTGGGGTTTGCGCTGCCCTTGGGAATTTTGTTTTTCCCGATCGGCTGGTTCACCCTGGTGGCGGAAAGCAACGCTACAAACCTCACCGACGGCTTGGATGGACTGGCGGGCGGCACTGGGGCGATCGCCCTCTTGAGCCTGGGAGCGATTGTTTACCCCACTTCTCCGGCCCTGGGTCTCTTCTGTGCTTGCCTGTCGGGAGCCTGCCTGGGTTTTTTGGCCTATAACCGCAATCCAGCCCGCGTGTTCATGGGCGATACGGGATCTTTGGCCCTCGGCGGTGCGTTGGCTGCCGTGGCCCTGTTGACCCACTCGCTCTGGAGTTTGGCCATTGTTGGCGGGGTGTTCCTGGCTGAAACCCTTTCGGTGGTGTTGCAGGTGAGCTATTACAAAGCCACCAAAGGCCCAGACGGCAAGGGCAAGCGACTCTTCAAGATGGCCCCGCTGCATCACCATTTTGAGCTTTCTGGCTGGTCAGAATTGCAAGTGGTTTCCACGTTTTATCTGGTGGCTGCGGCCCTTGGCGCTCTGGGACTCTGGTGGCGTTGATCATCCCCTCCGTTGCAGTTGCAATTGATCTGGTTGCTAGCGCAATTCCCTGCCATCCAAGACTCAAACCCTCCGAAACGCCTGAAACGATACCTGAAATAACGCCTGAAATTGCGGGGCCCCGGGCCCCGTTTTTTGTGGGGCAATCATCCCGTGGAATGGCAAACTCAACAGTATCCTGAAGGGGGCAAGCTGCCGGGGCTGTGGTGATCGCCTGACCGATCGAGCCGATGGCCTTGATCAACCAGCGAATTGAGTCAGCGAATTGAGTCAGAGCATCAAGCCCATTGGTTAAGCAGCATGATTTTTGGATGTTCCTTGGCGTTCTAGCAAGCATGGACGATTCTGATCTGGATTCGAGGGAACCGGTGAGCGCAGAGGGGCGATCGACCGTTGCCATGGAGCCGGAGTCTTGGCCCATGGTGTCCGTGATTGTGCCGATTTATAACGGCGAGGCGGACTTGCCTCCCTTGGTTGATTGCCTGTTGGCTCAGGACTATCCCCCCAGCCAAGTGGAATTTATTCTGGTGGACAATCGCAGCGGCGATCGCTCCTGGGGTTGGCTGCAGCGGGCCCAGCAAATGGCTAGCGATCGGGGATGGCAACTGCATCCTCTTCAGGAATTGACGATTCAGTCGTCCTATGCGGCGCGGAACCGGGGAATTCGGGTAGCGCGAGGGGAAATTCTGGTGTTTACGGATGCGGACTGTCGCCCTCGGCCGCAATGGCTGCGATCGCTGGTGGGAGATTTTGCCGATTCCGCGATCGGGATGGTGGCTGGGGAAATCACGTCCCTGCCGGGCCACACCCTGCTAGAACGCTATGCCGATCGCCAAGAAACCCTCTCGCAAAAACACACGATCGACCATCCCTTTTTGCCCTATGGCCAAACGGCGAACCTGGCGGTGCGGCGAGAAGTTTTCCAGGCGATCGGGCTGTTTCGTCCTTATCTGACCACCGGAGGCGATGCGGATTTGTGTTGGCGGATGCAACAGGCCACGGATTGGGCGATCGCCTTTGCGCCGGGGGCCATTGTGGAACACCGCCATCGGGCCACCTGGCAGGAATTTGCCAGTCAATGGCGACGGTATGGCCGCTCCAATCGCTACCTACACCAGTTGCATGGTGTGCCGCTGATGCGTCGTCGATCGGCCCGCCAGGAATTGCGCCGTTGGGTGCGCTGGAGCCTGCGAGAGTTACCCCTGGCTTTTGGGCGCTGGCTGTTTAAAAAAGGCTCCCTGCTCGATGCCCTATCAACGCCCATTGAACTGTTGGGCAGTCGTGAACGTTGGCGCGGGCAAGTGCGGGCCCAGTTACCCGATCGCGCGGATTGGATTGAGCCATTTGAGGCATTGAAATGAACTGTTGCTGAACCTTTTGGGTTCGCTTCTGAGATAACCAATTAGCTTGTTAACTTGGCTCGGAATTGATGAGCTTAGATTCGATCGAGCACTGCAATACCCAACAAATTCAGCCCCAGTTTCAGGGTACGTGCCGTGGCATCACAGAGCACTAATCGGGAAGTGCGATCGGGTTCTGCGGCATTCAAAACCGGGCAGCGATCATAGAATTTATTGAATTTTTTGCTCAGTTCAAAAAGATATTCACAGAGACGATTGGGCATCAATTCCGCCGCGATCGCCTCTAGAACTTCATCCAGTCGCAAAAGGTGCTTGAGCAATGCCCACTCGCTCTCGTCACTGAGGATGAGTTCGGCACTGTCCAAGTTCTGAAAATCAATTTCACCCTTACGGCTAATGCTTTGAATCCGAGCGTAGGCATAGAGCATATAGGGTGCTGTGTTGCCCTGAAGCGCCAACATTTTGTCGTAGCTAAAGGCATAGCTACTGGTGCGGTTTTGGGACAAGTCCGCATATTTCACCGCGCTGAGGCCCACAATTTGCGCCACCTGTTCAATGAACTCGGGAGTTTCACTGCGCTCTTCTGACTGCAACCGCTGTTCCACGTCGGCCCGCGATCGATCGATCGCCTCCGCCAACAAATCCTTCAGCTTCGGTGTATCTCCCGATCGGGTCTTCAGCTTTTTGCCGTCCTCACCCAGCACCAAACCAAAGGGCACATGCACCAGTTCCACTCCCGCCGGAACCCAGCCGGCCCGCTCGGCCACCTGAAACACCTGGGCAAAGTGGTTTGCTTGCCCCGAATCGGTGACGTAAATGATTCGATCGGCCCGGTCTTGGGTGGTGCGATAGCGAATGGCGGCCAAATCCGTTGTGGCGTAGTTGTAGCCCCCATCGGACTTTTGAACAATCAGGGGCAGCGGGTTCCCGTCCTTATTCACAAAACCGTCTAGGAACACGCAGCGGGCCCCCGCATCCTCCACCAGCAGGCCCGCCGTTTCCAGGGCGCTCACCACCTCCGACAGCAGGGGGTTATAAAACGATTCTCCCCGTTCCGTGAGTTGGATATCGAGTAGGTCGTAGATTTTTTGGAATTCCCGCCGGGATTGATCGCAGAGCAATTGCCAGGCGCGGCGGCTGTCGGGATCGCCGCCCTGCAAGCGCACAACCTCTTGGCGCGATCGCTCTTTGAAATCCTCGTCCTCATCAAACCGCTTTTTCGCTTTTTGATAGAACGCCACCAGATCGCCCAGGTCGATCGCATTGGCGTTGGTGAGGGCTTCCGGAGCCACTTCCCGCAGATGGGTAATCAACATCCCAAACTGCGTGCCCCAATCGCCCACATGGTTCAGCCGCAACACGTCGTGGCCCAAAAACTCCAAAACCCGGGCCAGCACATCGCCAATGATCGTGGAGCGCAAATGGCCCACATGCATTTCCTTGGCAATGTTGGGGCTGGAAAAGTCCACCAAAATGCGCTGCGGTTGCGCTACGGGGTCAATGCCCAGTCGATCGCTCCCTTGGCTCAATCGCAATTGCCCCAACAGGTAGTCGGCCTTGAGGGTCAGGTTAATGAAGCCCGGCCCCGCAATGGTAGGGGGTTCGCAGAAATCCTCGATTGCCAAGGCCGCCACGATCGCGCTGGCGACCTCGCGCGGTGGCTTGCCCCACTGTTTCGCTAAGGACAGGGCCACATTGGCTTGGTAATCCCCAAACTTGGGATTGCTGGCCGGAACCAGCATCGGATCCGTGCCAACCAACTCCGGGCCAAAGGCTTTGACCAGGGCGGTTTCCAGGGCTGAACGAAGGCGGGCGATCGCGTCTTTCACCGGCAAAAAGGGGAACGGTTTCCAGAAAAAAATCTCGCCCACAAGATAAGGCGCGGGGCGTTCGGCCGCGGCCAAACGTGGAGTTCCCCGCGCGCGAAGAGCAAAGGGCAATAGAAGATTTTACTGGAATTGGGGGAGAGCGAGGCCGCCCGCAAGCCGGATTCTGTTGGCTAGGTCAGTTGCGATCGGGTTAGCTAGGGCTAATTAGACTGCTGGCCCTAGCGATTCCGGCAGCGCACCCGCTCCAGATCGCCTTCAACATTGCGGGGAACTCGCCGTAAATCGACACCGGAGCGGTAGAGGGTTGCAGAATCCCAAAGCTTGGCCCCTTCAAGGTTGGCCCCTTCAAAGTTGGTATTTTCGTCCACGATCGCCCCGCCCAAGTCCACATTGCGCAGATCAGCTCCCCGCAGATCAGTTCCGCTGAGGTTGGCATCCACAAAATTGGCAAACCGCAGCTTGGTGTTGCGCAGGTTGGCACTGGCCAAGTTGGCGCAGGTGAAGTAGCTGCCCTCAAAGTTGCTGTCGGAAAGATTGGCCAGTTGCAGTTGGGCCTGACGCAGCCGCGCATTAACCCGACTGATGCCGCTGAGGTTGGCTTCCTGAAGATCGCAACCTTGGCAACTGCGGGCGCTGCCGCTGATGAACTGCTGGGGATCGGTGGTGTTTTGGGCCCAGGCCACGCTGGCCAAGCTGCCTGCCAACAGGAAGGTGATCGCGGCAGTCCAAGTTTTGTGGGACGTTTTCATGGGTTGACCTCTCAGCAAATCGGCAAGGATGGACAGGGTACGCGCCTTAGGCAGACATCGGTGAAACGGCTGTAATGGCAGGGAACGATCGCGCTAGGATGCTTATCGGTGTCCCCCAGAGTTCCAACCTATGCGAGTTTTACGCTTGTTCCAACTGTTGTTGGCTTTGGCTGGCTCGATCGTGACCGGTCGTCAATGGGGTTCGGGTCAAGGTCAGCACAGGGAGCACCGCAGGGAACCACAGGGGCGATCGGCGGTGACCGTGATGGGCAACCGGGTGAGTCGTTCTGGGTCAATACAACTCGATCGTCAGTTCGCCCGGATCGCTTGCGGGACAGTATTCAAACCGATATCTCAATTCGTAACTGCCCGTTGGCTCCAAGTCCAGGGGAGGCTTGAGTCAGAAGGGGCTGAACGCTTTCAATGGCGGTGCTTGCAGGGAATGGGGCGCAGCTTGGCGATCGGGCTGATAGGATTCCTGATTTGTGCCAGTTGGGCAATTGTGCCAATGCCGAGTTTGGCCGATGAGTTGCCCCTTGAAGCCCGCGTTCAGGCCGCGCGATCGCTCTTTGACCAAGCTTTTGAGGCCACCAATGGCGGGCAATTTGCCCAGGCCGAGCGTTACTGGACGCAAATTTTGGAACTTTTTCCCGACAATGCGGAAATTTGGAGCAACCGGGGCAATGCCCGCGCCAGCCAAAATCGGCTTCAGGAGGCGATCGCGGACTATAACGAAGCGATTAGCCGTGCTCCCAATGCGCCGGATCCCTACCTGAATCGGGGGGCGGCTCGGGAGAATGCGGGCGATTTGACGGGGGCGATCGCGGACTATGACCACGTGTTGGAATTGGATCCCAATGATGCGGCCGCCTACAACAACCGGGGCAACGCGGAGGCGGGCCTTGGCCAATGGGCGATCGCGGTTGACGACTATGCCCAGGCGGAGCGCTTGGCTCCCGATTTTGCGATCGCCCGGGTGAACCATGCCCTCGCCCTGTTCCAGGTGGGCGATCGGGCGGAGGCCTTGCGCCTGTTGCGGAATTTGGTGCGGAAATATCCCACCTTTGCCGATGCGCGGGCGGCCCTGACGGCGGCCCTGTGGGATGCGGGCGATCGCGGCGAGGCCGAAAGCCAGTGGGTCTCGGTAGTGGGTCTCGATCGGCGCTACAAGGATTTGGAGTGGGTGGCGAAGGTGCGCCGTTGGCCGCCCGCCATGGTGACCGCCCTGGAAAAATTCCTCAAGCTTTAACCTCTAGAGCAATCCAGCGGGCAAGAACTGGCATTGTCCAGCCCTGCTGGATTGAGGTGAAGTTGAGCGAGTTGCAGTTGAGCGAACTGGCATTTAGCGAGCGGCTGCCCGATCGCGCTTGAGGCGATCGAGCAACACTTGTGCATCCTTCAACAGTTGAGTGCCCCAGAGGTTGTCCTTCAGGTACTGCAAATCCGCATAGCGCTCATCGGTGTCCAAAGCTTCCTGGGCCAGGGCCAACCCCTTCAGGCAGTTGGGACCTCGGGCTTGGCTTTGGCAACCGGCAGCGGTGTAGGTGGCCGTGGCGATCGCTAGTTTGGGTTCTGCGGCGGTTGGATCCACGGCCAAAGCAGCTTCCCACTCCTTGAGGGCATTGTCCCGATCGCCCAACTCATACAGCGCCAAGCCGATATTGTTCACCGCTGGCCACATCCGTGCTTCCAGGGTCACCGCTTGCCGAAACTGCTCGATCGCCTGCTGGAACCGGCCCATGGTTAGGTAGACATTCCCCAAGTCAAACCGGCCCGTGGGCGAGTCCTGAAGCTTGAGGCCCGCCTGCAACGTGGTTAGCGCCTCATCCCAGCGCTTCTGTTGCCCGTAGGCCGACCCTAACGCCAACAACACCGATGGATCTTCCGGAGCCAAGGCCCGGGCCGATTCCAGCACCTGAATGCCCCGATCGATCTGTTGAGATTGGAGATATAAACCGCCCATCAACCGCAAAACCTGCGGATTTTTGGGAGCGAGATAGGCCGCCACTCGAATGCGGGCCAGGGCCTCATCGTATTGCTCAAACTGCACCAAACGCGCCGCATCTTGGGCTAGATCCAAAGCCTGCTCAGACCACTGGGGATCAATTGGCGGTGCATAGGGCAGCAACACTTCCGCCCGGGCCGGCATGGATAGCCCCATGCAACCCCAAAGCACAGCCAGAACCTGGAGCGCTCGGATGCTCTGTTGTTTCAAGCTCAGTTTGCCCAGTTTGCTCACAGTCCTGTTTATCCAATGCTGCTGACAACGATCGCAAGGCCATCTTAGCAACCTGAATTAATCCGGCGGGCGGTTAATCCGGCGTGGCGGGTGAACAGGGGCACAAAACTGGGTTGGGTTCAAGACTTGATCGCCCAATATCCCTGAAATTCCGCGCGATCGCAGGTGTTGCCAGGGAGGGGATTGGCCCAACTTCGAGATTCCAGACGCTCCTTCAGGTGCTACTTCAACAGTTGCCGCACCGTGTCGATCAGCTCTTCCGGTTGGAAGGGCTTGGCGATGTAAGCATCGGCCCCTTGTTTCATGCCCCAGTAGCGATCGAACTCTTCGCTCTTGCTGGTGCAAAGCACCACGGGCACGTCCTTTCGGTTGTTATCCGACTTCATCCAACGACAAAATTCATAGCCATTCATCCGGGGCATCACAATGTCTGTGATCACCAAATCCGGAGCACTGGCCTCAAATTGCACCTGTGCCTCTACCCCATCGCCCGCCAAAACCGTCGTCATGCCGTGTTTTTGGAGGAGTGCGGCAATCATCTCGCGCATCGTTGCGCTGTCATCGACAATTAGCACCTTACTCACGACATCCTCCTTCGCAGTTGGCGGCGGTTGCTGACCGCCATCCCTCGCAATCGGGCGAGTTAACCACCCATGATATGTACCACAACTTCGCGCGTGCGACCGTGCTGTCGATGTTCCCAGAGATAGATTCCCTGCCAAATCCCCAGTCCCAGTTGACCATGCACGATCGGAATTTGTTCAGAAGTGTGGGTCAAGGCGGTGCGAATGTGGGCCGGCATGTCATCGGGCCCTTCGGCACTGTGTTGGTAGGGAGCCGATTCGGGGACGAGGCCGGCGAGGAAGGCTTCCAGGTCTTGTAACACGTCAGAATCGGCGTTTTCCTGGATCACCAGGCTGGCGGAGGTATGCTGCACAAACAGCGTACAGAGGCCGGTGGTCACTCCCGATCGCGCCACCAGTTCCGAGATCGCGCTGGTGATGTTGTGCAACCGTTTGCCTTGGGTTGAAAGGCGCAGCACCTGTTGCACATGGGTCGTTTGCGATCGCTGGTCGATCGCCCCAACCGAAATGACAGTGGCGGAGGCGCTAGAACGACTCATGGAAACTGGAATAGGGACTGAAAAAGTTCTGCATGGAGCGATCGAAATATTTCAAAAAGCAATTATTCACAAACAACCACGAACAATCACAAACAATTATTCATGGATCCGGATCGGTCGCTCTATTCCGATGCAATGCCGCCATCAAAAATAGGGTTGACATCCTCCCCACCGCAAGCGAACGGGGATTCCCAAACCTCGCGATTTGGGTTTCTGCTTCATTGTGCCAGCCCTCTGAGATTGGTTCTCTTCGGGTCTTGCGGTTGCTCCACAGACTGAAACCGCTAGCCCAGCGGCCACCTGTAATTTAGCATGACCTGAAAGGGCGGGGTTTTAGGCCCAAATTTTTCT
Organism: Limnothrix sp. CMB-01; assembly: GCF_055193175.1. Taxonomy (NCBI): domain Bacteria; kingdom Bacillati; phylum Cyanobacteriota; class Cyanophyceae; order Pseudanabaenales; family Pseudanabaenaceae; genus Limnothrix; species Limnothrix sp. CMB-01. The sequence goes on along the minus strand of NZ_CM143720.1, from coordinate 2,941,214 downwards.
ATAAATCGATTTTTGGCGAGATTTATGGACAGGATTTCCGCCATTGCCCCCGTGGTCTAAGGGAATTCGCCAGCGGCGGAACTCCGAAATCAAAAAGCTCGCCACTGCACGGAAAAATAGAGGCCATTTTCCTGCCAGGTGTCTTGGTCTGGGTTGTCCACCTCCACCAGGGGAATGGCGTAGTCTAGGCGCGCTGTGAATCGATCGCCCTGTTGCCATCGCAGGCCCAACCCGAGACCAACGAGGGTTTGGGGATCGGGATCGGGTCGATCGCCCCGGTTCCAGCCGGTTCCCACATCCAGAAAGGGCACAATTTGCATCACCCCTTTAATTTTGGGCGCGCGGAACAGGGGCAGGCGCAATTCAGCCGACCCAAACAGCCCGCCATCGGTCAGCAGCAAGTCTTGGCGATAGCCCCGAACGCTTTCAAATCCCCCTAGGCCAAACTGCTCCACGGGCAAGAGCGGGCGATCGGCCCATTGGGCCTCGCCTCGCACCAGCAGCAGCGTATCGGGCGCAAATTGGCGCACCCACTGGGCTTGGCCACGCCAGGCCAAGAATTGACTATCGGGCGACTCGCGATTGATGGTGGAGTCAAGGGCATCCAGTCCCAAACTCAGTTGCGATCGCAAGGCCAAAACGTAGCTTTCGCTGCGACTGGTCCACTCGTGAAACCACCGCAGGGCGGTGACGCTGGTTTGTCCTTGGTCATCGGCTCCCGGGGAAAGGGGAAAGTCAATGCCGAGCAGACTGGTTTGGCTGTCCAGGTGCGAGAGGGTCAAGCCCGTGACGACTTCATAGTTGGGCTGCTGCACCAGGGGGCGGCGATAGGTCAGTTCGTATTGGTAAGAGTCGGCTTGGATGTCGAGGGGGCCGAAGGGATCTTCAACGATGCTGCTGCCGGTCCATTGGAAGCGGGCCCCGATCGTGCTGTTGCGACTGTCGATCGGGATGGTGTAACTGGCTTCGATCGAGTCGCTGCCGTCGGTATTGGTGTAGCTGAGGCTGATGCCATCGCCTAGCCCCAGCAGGTTGGCCTGGGTGATGGTGGCGCGTCGCCGGACTGTGCCCACGCTGGGCGATCGCCCATTATCCACCGATAGATCGCCATGGAGGCTGTCGGCTTCCGTGAGGGTGATCCGCAGCAGGTTCGTGCCCGGCTCGGTTCCCGCCGAAAGTTCTGCGGAAACGGTCTCAATGAGCGGGTCGGCCTGCAACAGTTGCAGAGCGGTCAGCAGGCGATCGACCTGAAGCGGCGGCTGGGTGGCCCGTTCAATGCGCCGTTGCACGTAGCTGGGGCGCAGTCGCCGTAACCCCTGCACCTCGATCGCCTCTAGCCGACCTTCCAGCACCCGAATTTCCACAATGCCCTGGGCCGGATCAATTTCCTGGGGCGGCAAAAAGGCTCCAGAGGTCTTGTACCCTTTGTTGACATATTGCTGCGTCACCGCCGATCGCGCTTCCAGCAACTCCGCAAAGGTGAGAGGGCGATTGGTGTAGGGCTGCAGCAGGGTCGCAAATTCACTATCTGTAAAAATCGTGCTGCCCGTGACCCGAAAGGCCTTCACAACAATTTGACCGGGAATCGGCGGCAGGTCAGAGGGCGAGGTAGGCTGCTCGATCGGGGGCGGCTGCAAAGTGGGCGGGGGTTGGTCTGGCTCCGGAATGGTGATCGAATCCGGCAGGCGATCAGGACGGGGCAAAGGGGGAGTTTGGGCGATGGCCGCCACAGCCCCAGCGCCCAAACAGCCCAAGCTCGCCAGCGATCCCAGCAACCACCACCAATGGAGATCCGCGCAATGCCTGAAAGCAGGCTTCAAGTCACGGTTCTTATGGTTCAATTCAGGCTTTGAGATGGGGGATCTAAAGACTGGAGATCTAAAGACTGGAGATCTGAAGACTGGAGATCTGAAGGTCAAAGATCTCAAAGCTGGAGGTCTAAGCGCTGGAAATTGCAAAGATAGAAATTGCAAGGCTAGATATCGCAAGGCCATAGGTTAAGAGACTGATCGACCAAACGATCGCACCAACCGTAACAGATCAGGCAATCGGGGTCGAGCCATCTGCAATCCTTGGCCACAACCCGTTTGTGTTCAAAAGTGGGGAACGGGGTTGCTCCAAAACCGTCCATCACAATCATGCTTTGGCGGAAGCTGTCGCTCTAGCGCTTGCATTGCTCAAAACGGGCGATCGCCAGGGCTGTCAGGTCGGCCAATCCCGGGCCTTGGTGGGTACTGGCCGCATTCGGTAAACTGCCGGGCGGAGGCAGGGGTGCGGGAGCCTCCTGAGCCGCCCACTCCTGGGCTAGGCTCGTGGGAGCGGCCATGGTGGCCAGACGCGATTGGGTGCGCAATCCCAACTGACCGTCGCTATAGTCGCTCCAGAGGCGATCGACTTCCAGCAGCAAATCACAGTCCGTCTGCATCAGGCTGTCCACCTGAGCATTAGGAGCCAAAATTTGCCAAGTCAAGACATTGGCCGTTTGCCAATGGCCGCCGGCCAACTGCTCCGCAAGACGGCTGAGGGTCTCGTTGCGAGGCCGCATGACCACCAAGGCCGCAGCCCCGGCCCAAAGCAGAATCGCAATGACCGATAAACGCTTGAAATTCACGGCCGATGTCATGACTGTTCCCGGTTGCCCCTCCATTGCGCCAGGACAATTAGCTGCCTCAGCGGTTGTTAGTGTAGTGGCCGCTGGGCTTGGGTAAGTTGACACGAGTGAATGATGCTGGGGGCTGTTTAACAACATAAGAAGCTCGTCTGCGAGAGAGCCTTGAGCGATCGCTGCTGCTGAGGCTAAGCAACCAATCCCTTCTGTTTATTCATTCTGAGGAAAAATCAGACTATCCGAATAATCTGGCATTCATTTTTGAACCATTTGAATACAGACTTTTCACATTGGAGAAAATTGCTTGATGTCCTTATCATTACCGATTCCTGACTGGTTTGAGGGCGATCGCGTTGGTGAAGTTTGGCGTGTACCCTATGCCCAACTGGCCACCGCAGCTCAACAATGGGCGAAGGCACATCAAATTACACCGGCACAGGAGGATTCGCAACGGATTGCCCTGTTAATGATTGATGTGCAAAATACGTTCTGCATCCCTGATTTTGAGTTGTTCGTGGGCGGGCGATCGGGGCAAGGGGCAGTCGAAGATAATGTCCGCCTATGTCAATTTATTTACCGAAATTTGAGCTTCCTCACGGAACTCATCCCCACATTGGACACCCATGGGATGGCTCAGATTTTCCATCCGATCTTTTGGGTCGATGCCGCAGGAAACCATCCTGCCCCCTTGACTAACATTGACTGGGAAGCGGTCAAAACCGGCCGTTGGCGACCCAATCCCCAATTGCAAGCCAGTTTCCAGCTTCTGCCTGATTCCCTTGGCCAAGGGGCATCACCCGATCGCTCTCCAGAAGCCGGGAAGGTGCATGGAAACTTGGCCACCTACGCCGCCCACTACACCAAAACCCTGGAAGATTTAGGTAAATATCCCCTGACCATTTGGCCTTACCATTCCATGCTGGGTGGTATTGGTCATGCAATGGTTTCGGCCGTTGAAGCCGCCTGTTTTACCCATGCCATCGCGCGGCAAATTTCAACACGATTTGAGCTGAAAGGTGGTCATCCCCTAACGGAAAACTATTCGATTCTCAGCCCTGAAATTCTGAGTGATGAACATCAACAACCGATCGCCCAAAAGAATCAGGCCCTAATTCAGCATCTTTTTGAATTTGACGCGGTGATTATTGCCGGGCAAGCAAAGAGTCATTGTGTGGCTTGGACAGTGGCTGACTTTTTGCGGGAGATTCAAACGCAAAAGCCGGAATTTGTCGATCGAGTCTATTTGCTGGAAGATTGCATGTCGCCCGTGGTGGTTCCTGGGGTAATTGACTTCACGGAATTGGCCGATCAAACCTTCCAGGACTTTGCTTCAGCGGGAATGCATTTGGTGCGGTCTACGGATTCGATCGAGCAATGGCCAATGTTTAATCGCTAATCCCCAAAGGCGAAATATTCAATCCGAGAACCTGCGCTGAAGTCATTTCGACAAAATGGTAAACTAGAAATAGTTTTTCCAAAAAAAGCTCATTCAACTCGCGCTTCTGCCCATGACTGTTCCCACCTCTGCCCTGCCGGAATCCTTGGCTAAATTAGTTCAGCGATTTTCCCGAGTTACCAATCCTAAGCAAGGTTACGAGCAACTCATCTGGTTTTCGAAGCGGCTTCCTGAGCTAGATGAAGCGGATCGTAGCCCTGAAAATAAGGTTCATGGCTGCACTTCGCAGGTGTATGTGGCTTCAGCACTCACCGATGGCAAAGTTTGGTATCGGGGAGATTCTGATTCACAACTGGTGAAAGGCTTGGTGGCATTTTTAGTGGAAGGATTGAATGGTCTAGCGCCGGATGTGATCATTGCTTTGAAGCCGGATTTCATTCAACAAACAAAACTCAATGCTAGCCTGACTCCTTCGCGGGCTAATGGGTTTTTCAATATTTTCAAAAAGATGCAAGATCAGGCGCGATCACTTCAGTCAGAGTCCCATGCGGATTTAAATGCTTTGGGTTTATTGTCCTCCCCACCGAGCCTTGAATCTAATCATGAAGGGACTGAAAAGGTGACTGACTGAACTGTTGATGAACGCTCAATGATTCAAACGTGGTGATGCAAACAAAGTGGTGATGCAAACACGGTAACGCAAACGCAATGAACCAAGCACGATGAATCAAGTGCAATGAACCAGACGCGATGACTCAAACGGTTGCCTATATTTATCATGACCCCATTTTGGAATCGGTGACAGAGCCGATCGATTGGGAAATTGATGTGCAAAACCTGTATGTGGACTTGGGCGATCGGCAGGCGTTGGGGCAGCTCATGCAGTTGGTGAATCAGGGAGCAATTCACACGCTTCTCATCCGACAAATTCGCGACTTGGGCGACTCGATCGAGTCCATTCTCCATGTTTTGAATCAGTTAGAACATGCCAAAGTGGCGCTGCGGGTGATGCAGGGTGACCTCCCCAAGGGAACCGATCCTAACTGGATTCAACAGTTGCAATGGCTTCAGGAACTGAACCAAGACCAGCACCGACAGGCCATTCAAAAAGGCCATGCCCGTAATCGGTTAGCAGCCTTGCCGCCGCCGGGACGTGCTCCCTTTGGCTATCGACGGGGCAAAGATCGGTATGTGATCGATCGAGCGGCGGCCAGTATCGTAAAAGATTTTTTTGAAAACTTTTTGCTCTACGGTTCCTTGCGGGGAGCCGTGCGGTTCATTAACCAAAAACATCAAAAGAAGATTTCAATTTCGACGGGCCGTAATTGGCTGACCAATCCTGCTTATCGAGGCGATTTAGCCTATAAAAATGGTGATGTGATTTTGAATACGCACCCCCCGCTGGTGTCTCGCGAAGAAGCGGCCCAGGTCGATCGGCTCTTGCGACGTAATCAGACCTTAGCTCCCAAAACGGCCAGCGCCGCGCGTTCCTTAGCGGGGTTAGTGAGCTGCGCCCAATGCCAAGCAAAATTAGCCATAACTTCCACGCGATCGCGGGGATCCAAAACCCCCAACTATCTTTACTTGCGACCCAATCCTTGCGGAAAAGGCCCATCAGCTCCCGATCGATGCCCATTAGCGGACTATAACCAGGTTCTGAAGAAAACAATTCAGCGCATTTGTCGAGAATTGCCACAACGAGTGAGTCAAGCGCAGTTGCCCAATATTGAGCAATTAAAGTCCCAAATTCAACAACAACTTCAAGCCCAGGAAGCACGCCTAACTCAGCTTATTCAGCTTAAGGAAAATGGAATTTTAGATGAAAATACATTGCAAATTCGTTCCTATCAAATTCGGGTCGAAATGGGAACTTTGCAAGATCGACTCTCGCAATTACCCCCTGCCAGCTTATCGATGATTTCCCGATCGGTGTCAATTCCAGAATTTTGGCAAGATCTATCCGAAGCCGAACGACGTTTTTACTTTCGCGAATTCCTGAAAGGCATCTGGCTAACTTATTCAGCCAAGGGAAAGGGAGAACCGACTTGGCGGGTGCAATCTCTGGATTTTGTTTTTTAAGATATTTTAAAAAATATTTAAAATTCGGGCTGACGATTAAGGGCATTTTGAAAAATCAAACATTGATATTTTTCTGGTTTCATTGATGAGTGAAAGCAGAGAACTTTTGTCTTTTTTCTATGATTGATTTTCAAGAGAACCTATAAATCTAAAACAGATTTTGAATAGTCTTAGTGTTTTTGGTGGCTAATAATTGGGGGTTTACGCTGCAATTTAAACTGACTTCAAAATCAAATCTTAAATAAATTTTGCGTATTTTTACTTTCTCGTAAAATAAATTGCCCATCTCCACAACCTATAAATCGCTGTCTATAATGTCGCTTATGGGGCAATCTGATCACAGCTTAAAAGCTGATCGTTCAAGCTTTTAATTAGGCTTGAACTTCAAGATTCAATGGCAGTACTAGTGCTTTAGGCGGATCTATGTTTACGTTTTTTCTAATGCTATTGATTGGTGGTGGTGCAGCCTTTGCTGCTTTGAAAAGTGATGATTTACCTGTCCCATTGCCTATTCGATGGGCCGTACGGGGCGGCGGTGGCTTTGTGGCAGTTTTTGTGGCGCTCTATGTCATTAGTCGTTTCGTTGCGAATGTGCCGACGGGAAGCGTTGGTGTGCGCGATTCCTTGGGTAATGTGGAAGAGAGTCCATTGTTGCCCGGGTTGCATTTCAACACACCTTTTTCGCGAGTGGTGATGTTTTCGACACGCCTAAAAAATATTCAAGAAGGTATTGAAGCAACATCCCAAGAAGGTTTGATTTTTGATTTGAATGTTAGCCTCCAATATCGAATTGATCCGCGAAAAGTGTCCCAGGTTTATCGAACCATTGGCACTAGTGAATCAGAAATTGTCGTGTCTCGATTTCGGGCAATTGTTCGCTCAATTACTGCATTACATCCAGCCGAGTCTATTTATTCAACCAAGCGGACAATGATCGCTGAAGAAATGCGCCGACAGTTGGCGCAACAACTGGAGCCTTTGGGATTTGTGGTGGAAGCGGCTCTGTTGCGAGAAGTGAAACTGCCAGAAACTGTCCAAGCAGCAATTCAACAGAAACTGAAAATCGAACAAGAAAGCAAGCAAATGGAATTTGTGCTGTCAAAAACTCGTCAAGAGGCTCAACGAAAACAAATTGAGGCCCAGGCGATCGCCAACTACAATCGAACGGTTGCTCAGGGCTTGACCAATCAGGTCATTCAATTGAAGCAAATTGAAGCCATGCAAAGTCTAGCGGAATCCAAAAATACAAAGGTAATCATTACCAATGGCAATTCACCGATTTTGGTTTCTCCAGGTGGTAATTAGTGCAACGCCAAGAGATCTGTAGTTGATTGCTGTTGAGCTGACTCAGTTCGATCGAGCAATCTCTTGAATTGAGTCATTGATTGCGCTAAATCAATTTGCTGAAAAGCTGTGACCCAAAATTACCTATAATCTTGAGACTCTATTGATTAAATATCTGAATTGGCGACGCAAATGTCGGAACCCACCATGGCAGCGGATGAGCGTCACCTCGATCGCCCATTGAATTCAACTTCAGAAGGTGCGAATTTTGCGCCTAAGCTGATTGTGATTGTGGGGCCAACAGCTTCGGGCAAGTCTGCCTTAGCGATCGAGCTAGGGCGCTTTTTGAGTTCCGTCATTTTGGGAGCAGATTCTCGCCAAATTTATCGTAATTTTGATATTGGAACTGCTAAGCCATCGTTGAGCGATCGCGCGGTGGTTCCCCACGAGTTAATTGATATTTGTGATCCAGTTGAGGTCTTCACAGTTGCTGAGTTTCAGACCCAGGCAAATCAACTGATTCATCATTATCATCAACGTCAAATAATTCCCCTATTGGTTGGAGGAACCGGACTTTATATTAAGTCTGTGGTTCGAGGGTTACGCATTCCCAAAGTGCCACCCCAACCAATCTTGCGATCGCAATTGGAGCAACTGACTCGCCTCGATCGCCGCCAACTTTTGTTGACTGTTGATCCTGTTTCTGCCCAGCAAATCCATGAGCGTGATGATGTGCGAACCATCCGAGCACTGGAAGTTTTTTACGCCACAGGTCAGCCGATTTCTAGCTTGCAAGGGGAAGCTCCCCCCGCTTATCCAATTTTGCAAATTGGTCTAGACTGCCTCGGTACTAAAAGTTTAGATGGCCTAATTGCTAACTCGCGATCGACTACCGATTCAAACGATTCAAAGAGGGCGATCGAGCAACCCGATCGTTCCCAAATTCATCCTCAAAATTCTTCTCGTAAGCTACCTAGAAAGCACGGAAAAGAAAAATCAGCCCCAGATGAAAATGATCGATTATGGCAACGAATTCAACAGCGCACTCGCTCGATGTTTGAGCAAGGGTTTGTGGAAGAGGTTCACCAGCTAGTGAAACTTTATGGTCAAGATTTGCCCCTATTTCAAACCTTGGGCTATCGCGAAGTGTTGCAAGCAATGAATGGCGAAATAACTTGGACAGAAGCAGAACAGTTAACCGCTGTTCACACTCGCCAATTTGCAAAACGGCAGCGAACTTGGTTTCGGGCAGACCCTAACATTCATTGGTTGGATGCCGATCACCCAAGGCTCTTGGAAATGGCTCTAGGGTTGGTGCAAAACCTCTTGATTGACAGTAACAAATCCGATCAAAATTCTTGATTGAGCTGATGTAAAAATAGACTAAAAAATGACAAGATGCTCCATTAAATCAACCAAAATTGACTAAGAACCAACTAAAATTTAACCAAGCCAGTAGGTTGGGTTGAGGTACGAAACCCAACAACAGTAAGATTCGCGGTGGTCTGAAAACTAATCAAGGTTTAACCAAGAATCATATCAATAGCTAATCAAATTTCTGAATTTTTCTTAGGAAGACGATAGCCTTGGTTCTTGAGAAATGGTGTAAGTGGTTTGGATAATTCCTTCAATGTTATTACTTCGATCCAAACTATTACAATCAAGAGATCCCGGTGCAAGATGATTGGCTTCTGGATTTTGAGATTCCGGAAGCTCGCTCCAATTTTGAGGTAAAGAAATATGGAAAGTGCTGCCCTTTCCTAGTTCACTGGTAACCCAAATTTGTCCGCCATGCTGCTCCACAATCCGACGACAAAGGGTTAGGCTAACACCCAGTCCGCCGCGCGATCGGGAGTCGGAGGAGTCCACTTGATAGAAGGGTTCAAAGATTTGCTCTAGGTCTGTGGGGGGAATGCCGCAGCCATGGTCGGTGATATGAAAAATCACATCCTGCGGCGAAAGGGTGACCGCAAATCCTAAGACTGAGCCAGGGGATGAAAACTTGATTGCATTATCTAAAATGCGATCGAACAAATCTAAAATGGCATCGGGATCCGCCCAAACGGTTAAGTCGTTGGGAATTGAATAAGTAATGGATAAATTTTGAGCTTGTAATCGATTGACCACGCGATCGTAGGCTCGATTGGCCAAATCTTGAACCCAACAGCGTTGTTTGGCCAGGCTTTCGGTAGAGGCTAAATCGGCCAATCGCAACACCACATCAATCGCTTGCCCCAGCCGTTCTGCACTTCGCAGGGCCACCGCAATTAATTGTTGTCCTTGCATGGATTGCAAATCACAACGCCCCGTGGCCAAAAGCTTAATTGCACCCTGCAAAGAGCTGAAGGGGGTGCGTAACTCGTGGCTCACGATCGAGACAAATTCATCCTTCATTCGTTCGATCGCCTTGTATTGGGTAATGTTGCGACACATCAGCCGCACACCATCACCCAACTTGCAGGCATCCACCCGAAACCAACTGTTCAATCGCCGATCGAACACCTCGCGCGATTGGTTGGCTTCCTCCGTCACCACCGGCAACAACCAGGTGAATAACTCTTGGCTGGCCCTTGCCGCCTGCTCCACTTCCGACTCGCCCATCACCACCGGCTCCGCGCTAAACGGCACGGCCGCCCGTGCTCCCGGATCCGTGCCATGGGCCAGCAAACTACGCTGGGCCAGCACCGCCGCCGAGCAGCCCGTTGCCCGCTCCGCCGCCGGATTCACCAACCGCCACTGGAAATTCACCACCCGATCCCGGTCATCCCGCATCACCTGCAACACCGCGATCGCGTCCGGCGACAGGTTCAACACATCCATCAAAAATGATTGGGAATCCGCTAGCCGCAACTCCGCCTGTTTCCGTTCGATCGCATAACGCATCGATCGCACCAACAGCGTGGGCGAAATTTCCCCCTTAATTAAGTAGTCTTGGGCCCCCAACCGCAGGGCATCAACCCCCGCCTGCTCATCACCCGTTGCCGTCAACACCACCACGGGAATCGTAGGTTGGGCGGCCTGAAGTTGGCGCAGCGTCCCCAGCCCCACCGAATCCGGCAACGACAAATCCAGCAACGTCACATCAAAACGCTGCTGTCGAATGCAAACCAGCGCCTCTGCCAAGGTGCCCACCGCCACCAGATCAACCCCCGACAGCAAAAACTCCGCCTTCCGCAGCATGAGTTGCACAAGGCGAACGTCGATCGGGCTGTCTTCAACCAGCAACACTCGGGGCGAAAACAGCGAGGACGATTGGTTGAGCAAGGGATTGCCCTGAGATGCAGAATCAGAAAACGTCATACGCCCGACTGTTTGGGCCTGGTACAGCACTTGCAGAGCCACATAAGTTGCACAGAAGCAGCAGACAACATCGCTACCCGAAAAACTTTTGAATTTTAACTGCGATCGACAGGCTCTCTAGTTCATCTTATGCGTTCCCCTGAATTGTCCCCATCGTTTATTGCCTGACCCGCAATCCGATTCGTGATGAGAGCCACCCGATTCGCAATCGCCGAACCCTGGTTTCACCTTTCTTTCAGATTCAATTTTATTTGCAGAGGGAGATGAGATGCACCTGATCAGAGACGGATTTGAGCGTCTCCTGTCACCCAGCCACAGAGAATTGATTCGGTATTAACAGAGAATTTAACAAAAATCTGATGAATGAAGCAGTTAAATCAAGCACTTTGGTCTGGAGGATAGAGGTAGCTCCAAATAACAAATCGCTCCATGGCAATGTTTGAATTGCAACGGGATCGCGACATGACCATCAAGCCTTCAACTACACCCGCAATTACGACAGTGCAACCGCCATCGTTTATACCATCATTACGCGAAATTCCGTGTTAGTCATCAGGGAAATACTTCGCACGGGGCCCTTGTCGCGACCTGTTATGAGCAGGTCACCCTCAATTTCCCCAAGCAACGGGCGGCTTGTAGAACTTATCCGGTCTTCCCCTCCATTACAGCATTTGAACCCTCCCGCCGCTCGGGATTTGTTCGATCGCCCTGAAGTTCACCATCATCCGCCCCGATCGCCAATTCAGTGACCATCAGCCCATTGCAAATTGCTCTATTTTAAAAACTCTTTAAATAAATCACTTAAAATAAATTCCGTCAGGTATCTAATCGGATATTTGGCCAATTCCGATCCGTCAGGATCTTGTCTGTATGTTGCTCGCGCTTGGGTCTCAAAATTCGCTCAACAACTTTGAAAACTATCTTGAAACCTATTCGTCATGGAAATTGACTATCGTTAAAAGAACTTAACTTGAATTTTTATTCCAAGCATCCCTTTAAATTTGCAACATCAGATCAAGATTTTTGATTTGTATCAGCTCTTGGCTCATTCTTATCAGCAAACTTGCCAAGGATCAAAACTTGATGCAGTGCTATCAGTTCATTATTGATCGATTTTGAGTACGTCTGCTTTTGTGAGCTTTTTCCAAAAAAGATTGAAAATCATATCTTTTCAAGAAATTTTTAACAATAAATATCAAAACAAAGTTTGAAAAATCGCAAAAATATTCAAAATAATTTCATATTCTGAATCGAACATTGATCGAAATGGCTTGATAAAGGTGAAGAGAACTTGAGGTGTTCAGTTAATCTAAAAAATGGCTCATATACCTATGAAATTTCGCGCAATTCTCGACTTTTTCACCTTTTCTGCCTAGTCTGGCATTGAACAGCGGTGGATCCACGATACCTACTAGAGCGAGTTTGGATAATGTTTCTCATTTCTGACTCAGAGTTATCGCCCAGGGCGATCGACTTACCCGAACCAAACCCATTCGATTCCCCTTCTCCCGCTCTTGCAACGGCCTCCTTGCCCGCCCACGCGCCCGCTAACCTACCCGCTAATTTGTCTGCAAATCTGCCCCCAAATTTGCCCCAAAGTTTACCCACAAGCAATCACCTCAATGCCAAAGATCATCTGAAAACTACCGCTAACACAAACAGCAATACCAACAGCAACACCAACAGCAACACCAGCGTTTCTCTGGGGTACGAATTGCGGGCTTCCCTCGCCTCAATTCACGGGGCCCTGCGACTGCTCACCAGGGATCAAGACTCGGTGACCGACCCCAACGCACGGCGGCTGTTGCGAATTGCCATGTCTAACACGCATCGGTTGCTGAGTTTGGCCGTTGCGATCGAGGGCGAAACCCAACAACCCAACGTCCTGACAACCGCCGCGATCGAACGCCTAAGGCTGGCCAACGAACTGCAAGGGGCGGCTGAGCGGGGAGAATTTGTGCTGGTTTACCAACCTGTGATTTGCCTGGGCAGCGGGCGCACCGTGGGTTTGGAAGCGTTGGTGCGCTGGGAACATCCCTCCCGAGGATTGATGCAGCCCAATAGTTTCATCGCGATCGCCGAAAGTAGCGGTTTCATTGCTGAATTGGGCCTGTGGGCCATTCGGGAAGCCTGCACCCAGCTTCGTCACTGGCAGCGAACGGGGATGATTGACTCAAATCTGTGGGTTAGCGTGAACCTCTCCCCCTGCCAATTGTTGGAACCAAACCTGCTGGGGCAGTGCGAAGCCATCTTGCGCGAAACGGAATTACCCCCCCATTGTTTGCACCTGGAGCTAACGGAATCCGTTGCTTTGGACTTGGGCATGGATGTGCTGGCAATTTTGCAAGGATTCCGGCAACTGGGCATTGCGATCTATGTGGATGACTTCGGCACGGGCTATTCCTCCTTGGCCCGACTCCATGAGTTCCCGATCGATGCGCTGAAGATCGATCGCTCATTCATCCTGCGGGAGCAGTGGGAAATCGTGCGAATGATTGCCCTCCTGGCCGAGCACCTGGGAATTCAAATTGTGGCCGAGGGGATTGAGTCGGTACACCACCTGCACACGCTCCAAGGCTTGGGGTGTCAGATGGCCCAAGGATTTTTAATCTCGCGCCCTTTGGATGCGGCGGCGGTGATTGACTTCATTCAAGATCTAGACTCCTAGGAAATCACGATCTGACGGATTGAGTCACTCAGTAGCCAATTTAACCATCAACTCATCTAGTCAGATTTGCCCAAAAACCGAATAACCAGCAGCGGCTACTGGTCTATGGGGGCGTTCTTTAGCTGTTGCTGGCAAGTTCACCAGTTACAAATTCACGGGTTATGAGTTTATCATTCGCGGCTGTCGGTTTGGAAGCATAAACACAGCCCCAGCAGCTATTACAAACCTAATTATTGAAACTGTGCACTAGATCACATCCGCAATCGTCACTTAGCTCCTAATATAGCTACCGTTTATGGAATTGGTGTTCAGCCCTGCTGTAACGATGAAGGTGCAACTATTGTCTAACGCATCACTCTCTGATTGTGCATTGTTGCTCTCTATGATCTTCACTACCAGGCTACTTCCCAATCTCTTAAGAGTTTTGCATCAAGTCTGAACACCAACCGAGTCACTGCTCAGCCGAGAGATTAATCCAGAATTCAAACCGAAAACTCTATTGGACAAGAGTCAAAATTGGTTTGAATTCAGTATTAACACTTAATGATCGAGAGTTGAAATGATCGCTCTTGGCATAAACCTGGCTGAGTCATAGGCTCCGTAACTGATGGGTGTTAATTGTCACATGCTGGCGTTCAATTAGTTGAACGATCGATCATCCTTTCCGAGTTTTTCACAATTTTTTCCTAAAATTTTGTGCGTAACTTGGGGGTGTTCCTGCCAAATTGACCATGCTTCTAATCAACTCTAAACGAGGAGATGAAGCTGATTAATGAATGACTGAAAATGTCTGAAAAATACCTGAAAACCATGTAATCATTGGTAGTGCCTGTGAAGTAATGATGAACTATGAAGCGACTGGCAATGAGGCATTGTAGTGGTGAATAAATCGCCAAATCGCTGCTTCGTGATTGACCAAGGATTTGGAAAAAGACAGGGTGCGCCGCACTAAACGACTAATCCGCTGACGCAAGGTGTTATTCAATCGCTCCACGTAATTCGTTAATCCGGTTTCTTTGCCCACAGGCCGATGTCGTTTTCTGGGAATCACGCTGCGATAGGCTTCCCAAAAATCGGTGTAGCAGACTGCACATTGGCGATAGACACCCGGCAAGCTCTCCCATAGCTTTTGGGCTAACTGGGCTGAACGATTCCCCATGACCATCCCAACAACCTCGCGAGTCACGGCATCCAGTGCTAGCCAGATCCAGACTTTTTGCTTCTTGGAACCCACAAAAGACCAAAGCTCGTCTAGTTGCAGGATTAAACGGCTTTTTTTTTAGGGCGCACTTGCGCCTGGCGAGGGATGCGACCGGCTTCGACTGCCACATAGGATTCAATCCAGGATTCAGAGACCTGTGCGACCCGCGCAATCGCGGCTTGGGAGAGACGCTCTAGGAGCAAACGATCAATGAGGGCGATCTGCTCAGGTGTGACTCGTTTCTGAGTGGGGTGCTCAATGAACTGGCGGCCACAGGCTTTGCATTTGAAGCGCTGCTTGCCGTTGTGGATACGACCATTTTTAACCGTGTGGCTGGATTGGCATTGAGGGCAAGCAGGCATGAGCTGGAGCGGTGAATGACTATTGCTAGGCTAGCATCATTACTTCACAGGCACTACCTAATCATTTACCAAATCTTAAAGAATGGGAATGCAAATCAACTACTGAGTTAGTTTCAAGATTGATCGTAAGAGTAAATCCATTAGCTGTAAATAAGCTCTGAGAAATTCTGAGAAATTCTGGGATTGCTCTGGCGATTGATAGACCAAGAGGGATGCGCATTACTGAAATCACCTAAGATCCTCAGTTGCCTTTCCCCGGATGCAAGTCACTTCTATGAACACAGGCGCAGTTGCGAGGCACGCTATGTCAAACCAAGTTGTCGGTCTGCTATCCCTCGCGCGGGCCATCGCCCAGGTGAACCACAATCAGGTGTCTGGAACATTGATGGTTCGGCAGGGCCAAATCCATTGGCGGCTGGAGTTTCATCAGGGCAAGTTGGTTTGCACCACGGGCAGCGATCATCGGGTGCGGCGTTGGCGGCGTGCTCTGATGGGGCAACAGATTGAGCCGGCGGAATTAACGACGGGGCAGCCTCCGACTTCTTATGATCCTTGGGAATATGCGCTGTTGAGTCGGGCGGTGATGGCAGGCCGGCTAGATAGCGGCAAGGCGGAGCAGGTGTTGGCGGCACTGACCCTGGAGGCGCTGACGCAAATTGCGACCGATACGGCGATTCGGGTGACTTGGGAGGCGCGATCGAACCGGTTGCTAGACTGTGCGGCGGTTAGTTCGGGACTGCATTTGCCGGGCGATCGCCTGCAACAATTACTGAAAGATGCGCGGGACTTGAGCCAACTGTTGCCGAGTGACCGGCCGGCCCAAGCTTGGATCGATCGGGGGCTGTCGTTGGATGCCGGCATTGAGCTGGATGATAGCCGTCAGCACACTACCCTGAGCTTGCAACCGCTGTTTAATGGCCGGCGCACCTTTTGGGATTTGGCCCTGAAGTTAAACCAATCCCCTGCCATGACGGCTCGGATGCTGGGTTACTTTTTTCGGCAGCAGTTGCTGACCTTTCAGGTGTTGCCGGATTTGGAGTTTCACCCCATGCTCTCATCCACGGGTTCCGCAGCAGGTTCCGCCACCCCGGCGACTAAAGCCGAACCGCCTTTGGTGGTTTGCATTGATGACAGCATGGTGGTGCTGCAACGGCTGGAACGAATTGTGACCCAGGCGGGCTATCGGTTCTGTGGAATGCGGGATTCGGTGCAGGCGCTGACGCAGTTGATTGAGCTAAAGCCGGATTTGATCCTGCTGGATGTGGTGATGCCGGTGGTGAATGGCTATGAGATTTGTGCGCAAATTCGCCGGGTGAAGGCCCTGGAGCATACCCCGATCGTGATTTTGACCGGGCACGATGGCACGATCGATCGGGTGCGGGCCAAGTTGGCGCGGGCTTCCGAGTTTCTCTCGAAGGTTTCGGATAGCGGGCGAATTCTGGCGACGTTGGAACGGCACTTGCCGAGCCACAATTCCACCCGCCCATATCCACCCCATCCAGATCCGTCCCTGTCCGGTCGCACTGCCAATGGGCAAGATCAGGGGGCTGGCTTCAACCTGAATTCATCGCCCAGCGCGTTCAAGTCTGCTTTGGCCTGAGAGAATCTTGAAGAGGATGGCGAAAAAGCCAAACTTGCATCAGCTCCATAGACCAATCTTCATTCCAGATCCATCCCAGCCAGATCCATCGCAGTACGAATCCGGCGGATGAGCGGTTTCTGTTGCGCCCGAATTGGCCAAGATGCGCCCAAAGTGGCTCCTCGATGTTGTTGCTGGGGGTAGTTGCTGGGAGTATGATTCCGGCATCGGTGGCCGTCAGGATTAGTGATCAGTGAGCGATCGACTAGCCATTCATGAGACCTCATGAGCCATCAGCCGTCATTCAACAAGTCATTTAACGCCCGTCCCTTGTCCCATCATCTGCCCCGTCATTTGATTTTGTATAGCAAGCCCGGTTGCCATCTCTGTGAGGGATTGCAGGAAAAGTTGGAAATGGTGAACCTGTCGAGCGATCTGCGCCTCACGATCGAGCTGCGGGACATTACCACCAACGATCGCTGGTTTGCCGCGTTTCAATACGAAATTCCGGTGTTGCGTTGGCTGGCGGATGGGGAATCTGAATTGCCGATTCCGCGGCCGTCGCCCCGCTGTTCGGTGGTTCAGCTCGAACAACACCTCCGGAAAGCCTTTGCCACAATTGAGCCATCCTAGGAGAGGCAACCGCCCATGGAACCCATGACTTTGCGCGAACTGCTGGCCAGCGTCTCCACAGAACTGGTGATTCCCGACCATCCGGCACTCGATCGCCCAGTGAAGGGGCTGACGACCAATTCCCAGGCTTGCCAACCGGGCGACCTGTTCGTTGGTCTGCCGGGGACTCGGGTTGATGGCGGTGAATTTTGGCCCAATGCGATCGAATCGGGGGCGATCGCGGCGGTGGTGTCGCCGGCCATTGCTGCCGCCCAACCAACCCAGCCGGCCGGGCCCTGCCTGATTGGGGCCAGGGACGTGGTGGGGGCTTGCGCAGATTTGGCGGCGGCGTTTCATGGCCATCCAACCCAGCAGTTGCAATTGGTGGGGGTGACAGGTACCAATGGCAAAACCACCACCACGCAACTGATTGAGTTTTTATTAAAAACGGCCGATCGCCCCACGGCGCTGCTGGGTACGTTGGTGGTGCGTTGGCCGGGCTTTGAGCAAACGGCGATTCATACCACGCCCTTTGCGGTGGAGTTGCAGGAGCAGTTGGCCAATGCCCGATCAGCCGGGGCGGACTATGCCGTGATGGAAGTTAGTTCCCATGCCCTGGCCCAACGACGGGTGCAAGGTTGTGAATTTCAGGTGGCGGTTTTCACCAACCTGACGCAGGATCACCTGGACTTCCACAACACGATGGAAGAGTATTTTGCGGCGAAGGCCCTGCTCTTCCAGCCCAATTATTTGCGAGGCCGGGCGATCGTCAACTTTGATGATCCCTATGGAGCGGCCCTCGCAGCTCAGCTCGATCATGATCGTTGCTGGTGCTATAGCATTGACGACTCCGAAGCCGATTTTTATCTGAGTGATTTGAGCTATGGCCTCGATGGGGTCAGCGGCACGCTGCACACGCCGGCTGGCGCGATCGCGTTTCGATCGCCCCTCGTAGGTCAATTCAACCTGCAAAACTGGCTGGCCGCCGCCGCCACCGGTTTGCACTTGGGTTTGGATCTCTCGGCAATGGTGCAGGCCCTGGCCCAGTTCCCCGGTGTACCCGGTCGAATGCAGCTAGTCCAAGTGACCAATGCGCCCTTGCCCCAGGACATTAGCGCGATCGTGGACTATGCCCACACGCCCGACAGCTTGGACAATGCCCTGCGGGCGGCCCGTCCGTTTGTGCAAGGGCGCTTGATTTGTGTGTTTGGTTGTGGGGGCGATCGCGATCGCACCAAACGGCCCATCATGGGCGGCATTGCGGCCCAGGAGTCCGACTGGGCGATCGTCACTTCCGACAACCCCCGCACCGAAAATCCCCAGCGAATTTTGAATGATGTGGTGGCCGGGATTCCCGTCGCTGCGAACTACACCGTGGAGGGCGATCGCGCCAAGGCCATCCAACGGGCCATCCTGGAAGCCCAACCCGGCGATTGCGTCTTAATTGCGGGCAAAGGGCACGAAGACTACCAAATCCTAGGTACCGAAAAAGTGCATTTTGACGATCGGGAACAGGCCGAAGCAGCCCTACGCCTGCGATTGCAAGCAACCATGGCAACTAATGCAAATTAATGCAAGTTGCAGCAGGTTGAAGCATCTGGATCGGACTCCATGGGGTTCAGCGATCGAAAAATCAGGGGCGCATCCCAAGCTCCGACCCCGCCCGCCCGCGATCCATGGGTCAGGTCTGTTAAAAACTGTTAAATCTCATCCCGGAGCGCCCCCGTTTGGATTTGCCCATGATTCTGTGGAAGATTGATACCGTTTCTGCGAAGTTGCGTGAGATTCCTGTTAGTTGAAGATGACCCAGCCATTTCCCACACGCTCGGCGCAGCCCTGGCGGAGCAGTTCTATGTAGTGGATGTGGCTGAGGATGGGCAAGAGGGACTGGACTACACCCGATCGTTTACCTATGACCTGATTATTCTGGATGTGACCCTGCCCCGACTGGATGGCCTGAGTCTGTGTCGCCATCTGCGGCGGGAAAAGTACACGGGGCCCATCTTGCTGTTGACCGCCAAGGGCGAAACCGAAGACAAGGTAAAGGGTCTAGATGCCGGGGCCGATGATTATGTGGTCAAGCCTTGCACCGTCCAAGAACTGATGGCGCGGGTGCGGGCCCTGTTGCGTCGCCAGCGATCAACCGATGCGCCCGTGTTGGAATGGGGCCCCCTGCGTTTGGATCCGAGCGCCGGTCAAGTGACCTATAGCAATCGCCCCATTAACCTCAGCCCCAAGGAATACAGCCTCCTGGAATTGTTTTTGCGCCATCCCCGGCGGTTGTTTTCCCGCAACGCCATCCTCGAACACCTGTGGTCTGTGGGCGATTTTCCCGGTGAAGAAACCGTCAAAGCCCACATCAAAGGCGTGCGGCGCAAGTTGGCCCTGGTGGGAGCGCGGGATCTCATTGAAACGGTTTATGGCATGGGCTACCGGCTGCGGCCTGGGAGTGCTCAGGTACCGGAACCCCAGGATGGGGATGTGTCCCTGCGGTTACGCTCAGCGCTCGATCGCGCCTGGGAACGCTTTGAAGGGATGATCTATGAGCGACTGGAATCCCTGGAGCGAGTCACAGCGGGCATTGGAGCCGATCGCCTCTGCGAAGCCGATCGCCTGCGGGCCCTGGAAGATGCCCATAAACTAATCGGCTCCTTGGGGCCGTTTGGCTTAGTGCGCGGTTCCCAACTGGCCCGCGCCATTGAAGAACAGCTACAACAACTGCAACCCTACGCCCAGGATCCCCACAGCCCTCCTGACCCCAACAGCTTTGGTTTCGCCACCAATTCGGCCGCCACGAGTCCAACGGCCACCAATCGCCACAGCGTCCTGCAACTGGCCCACCAAACCCTGATTTCCCTGGTGGGTGATCTGCGCCGCGAAATTCAAAGCCGCCAGCAAATCGAACACAATCGCCTACGGCTAGTTTATTTGGGCAATAACAGCCGCTGGTCTCAGGCCCTGGCCGCCGCCATCGCCCAAGAAGGGGCCCTGATTGACCTGGCGCTGCCCAGTTCCCCCACCACTTGGCTCACACAACCTGCCACCGCCTTGCCCAGTGTGGTAATTATGGATTGGAGCGATTCGGAGCGGGCCGATTTTCTGGCGGTATTACCCAGCTTGCGCCAGCGCCAACCATCCCTGATCACGATCGCCCTGATGGAGCAGTTCGACCCCAATGATCTGCTGCAATTTGCGAACGAAGGCTGGGACACCGATTGGGCAGTCGATCGCCCGATCACGCCCCTGATCCAAGCCCTCAGTCAGTACCAAACCGAACAACGCATTGGGGGCAATCTGCGAATTCTGGCCATTGGCCTGTCTAACAACGCCAACAATCTGGTAAGGCGCTGTTGCCAGCAACAACAATGGACGCTGGCCGCCGTTTCCCAACCCCAACGAGTCAGCGCCAGCATGGCTGCCAGCCGACCGGATCTCATTTTGCTGGCGGCCGATAGCAGTCCCTGGGGAGGCGTTTTATGGACGAGGGCCCTCCGCAGCGAGGGATTTGGCGGGCGGCGAATCCCGGTGATTGTTTTTGCCTCCGAAGCCTCACCCCAAACCCTCGATCGACTCTACCAAGCCGGGGCAACTGCCTGTATCCTAGAGCTTCCAAGTGCTGAGGAATTGGCGGATAGTCTGCGACAGCAGCTCATCCGAGCCAGTCGATCAGAATTGTTCAATGGCCGAGCCACCAAACCAATCAGTAAATATTAATTGGAATAGTTACTTGAGATGAATTAAATTCGTGAATTTGACTCAATTCAACTGAATTTAACCCATTCAATCAACTGGTTTCACTCAATTAATCAACTCGTGAATTGAGCTAATAGGCTCGATTTGCTCAACTTGATTAAATCAATTGATTGGATTGACTTGCTTGATTCGATTAACGAGTTGAATGACTTGGTTAAATTAATCCATTGAGTTTACTACGTGGAACTGACAGTCCGATTAATTAACCTGATGGGCAAAACTGACGGCGCTGCTAGGACTTCCTAAGACAGTTAGACTGCTTGATTGAATCCAGTGACAGATTGAACTCCTGGACTGGCCATGGTTCCTGGATTCATACGGACAAGGCCCGCAACTCATATTTTCCCCCTTTTCCCATTTTTTCCGCAATTCATATTCTCCTCTCCATCTCCCATGACTAAACAAGTGCTTGTTATTGATGATGAACCAGACATGCGAGAAATTGCGCGCATTGGCCTGGAGGTTTGTAATGGCTGGCAGGTATTGTTGGCGGCTTCCGGTGCTGAAGGAATTGCCATGGCTGCGGCCCAACAACCTGACGCAATTTTGTTGGATGTGATGATGCCACAAATGGATGGCACGGCAACCTTGGAAGCATTGCAAAAAAATCCCTCCACCAGTCATATTCCTGTCATTTTGTTGACCGCCAAGGTGCAAGCGGCCGATCGCCAACGCTATGCCCATTTGAAGGCGGCCGCAGTGGTTACCAAGCCATTTGATCCCTTGGTGTTGGGAGATTCCATTTGTCAGATTTTGGGCTGGTCTTCCTAATAATTTCTAATACAGCCTTTACCTAAAATAATCGGCACGTCATATCGCAAATGCCATGAAGCAACGGTTCGGTGGGCAGTGCCCACCCTACGGGCAACTGTACTTAGTGATCAAGGTAAGGGCTGCAATCCAGTTGAAATCATCAGGATCTAATTGGATCCAGCGGCTCGATTTCTAATTCAAAGGTCATATGGGCCGAGGCCGATCGCCCGCGAAACGTGCCCGGCATGGGGGCCGTGTTTTGAGGAAAAGCGCTGGCAGCCAGGGGAATATGCCGATCGGCCGTGACCAGCCCTTGGGTGGGGTCATAGCCTCGCCACCCGGCCCCCGGCAAAAAGACTTCAACCCAGGCGTGCAGGTGCTTTTCGGGTAATTTGGGGTCACCCACCTCATAGCCGCTGACAAACCGCACCGCCAAGCCCACCACCCGGCAAACCTCCATAAACAACACCGACAAATCGCGACAGGAGCCGGTTTTGCGCCGCCAAGTCATGCCCGGTGGCATTGGGTCGCCGGTTTCTCGCTGCTGATAGCAACAGTGGTTATAGACCGTTTGGTTCAAGTCGCCCAAAAAGTCCAGGGTGTTGCCATGGTTTTTGTAAAGCAACCCTTGGGCCAACTCCCAAATGGCGGGATCGAGTCGATCGCTCCCCAACCGTTGATCGCTCAGGTAAGGTCGCACCTGGGCCAGCGTTGAGGCGGGATAGTCGAAGGGGAGCGACAGGGCCCAAGGTTCCAGCAAAAAGTTAAACGGGTTCGATCGCAGGGTTTCCACAATGCTGGTGGCCTTCACATGCAAGGATTCCACCAGGTCTCGGTTAAACCAACTTTGAATGACCGTGTTGCCTTCCAGGTCAAAAATATCGGCTAAACCCAGGGGGTGCGGTGACACCTGAAGCTGAAAATCGTGCAAGACCTGGGATCCATCGCAGCGGGGCCGCAATCGCAGGGTATGGGGGCCAAGTTCGACGGGTTGGCTATAGGTGTAATGAATTGCGTGATGGATGCGATAGCGCATGGCCCGGCCTAACGAACGATGGGGATTCCATGGCCATTTTAAGGAAGTCGCCCTTGGAAGTGGGTTTTCCGAGGCGGCCTACGATCGCGCCGATCGCCCCCGACGTTTGGCCGGGCGACTTCGGGGCGATCGCGCAGTGGGTTCACCCCTGGCCGCCGAGGCTGGCTGGGAAGATTGGGCGATCGCCCGCAGGCTGGCTAGTTCCGTTGCGGTCAGGAAGCGCCACTGGCCCGGCTCCAACCCCGCCAAGGTGAGCGACCCGATCGCCACTCGCACCAAGCGCAAGGTGGGATGGCCCACGGCCGCCGTCATCCGTCGCACCTGGCGATTGCGGCCCTCGGTGAGGGTTAACTCCAACCAGGCGGTGGGCACGGATTTCCGAAACCGAATGGGCGGATCGCGAGGCGGCAGGGTTGGCTCCTCGGGCAACAGACGCACCTGAGCGGGGCGGGTTCGGTAGTCTTGAATGGTCACACCCCGTTGCAGTTGGGCGATCGCCTGATCCGGGGGAATCTGTTCCACCTGGGCCCAGTAGGTGCGGGGATGGCCCCAGCGGGGATCACTTAACCGATGTTGCAGCGGCCCATCGTCTGACAGCAGCATTAACCCTTCGCTGTCCCAATCCAACCGCCCGATCGGGTAGATCTCAGGCACATCAATAAAGTCCTTCAGGGTGGCCTTGCCCTCGGAGGGGCTAAATTGGCTCATCACCTGAAAGGGCTTATAAAACAGGACGTAGCGGGCCATCGTCGGGCGGAAAAAAGGGGCAAGGGGCAGTGCGGTGTTGCAGTACGGTGTTTTAGTATTGGCTGCCCGATCGCCGGTGGTGAACCGCCGTGACTCCTGTGGTGTCGAGCACTTTGCCGCTGTTGGCAGTGGCATAAACCACCCAGTGATCGCCACATTCCATGCGACTGCGCACGGTGCATTCCAGAAAAGCCAGGGCATCGGTCAACACCGGGCAACCATTGCTGGCGGTTTCTACTTGTAACCCCTCGAACCGATCGGCCCCTGGCGGGAAGTTTTTCATGAAGTGCCGCCGCAGTTGTTTGCCTTCCGCCAACACGTTCAGGACAAACTGCGAACCCTCATGCATTAGGGACTCGATCGCCCGTTCCTTGGCCACGGCGATCGTCACCCCCGGTGGCTTGAAGGTGGCTTGGGAGACCCAGGAGGCCAGCATGGCGGTTTGCACATCATCCTGGCTGGCGGTGACCACGCACAGGGAACCCACCACGCGCCCAACGGCCTGGGCCGTGCGATCGGCCGTACCGGCGGCCGGTTTGGGAGCGCGACGTTTGTTGGCCCGTTTCAGGGCCTGGGCAAAGTCCGTGCCCGCCTCTTCGCACTGTTGCAAGACCGCTTGGGTGGGGGCAAATTTGACCCGGATTGTGGGCATGGCAAATTGGTAGCCCCCGTCCTGGAGTTTGCTTTCCAACAGGTCGATCGCCTCGCCGCTCCAACCAAAGGAACCGAACACCCCGGCGGGTTTGCTCTTGTCAGCGCTGTTCAGAACAATGCCCAGGGCCGTTTGGATTTGGGTGGGAGCATGGCCGCCCAAGGTGGGGGAGCCGATGATGAAACCGGCGCATTTCTCGATCGCCCCTTTAATTTCCTCGGGATCCAAATATTCGCAGTTGATCGACTCCACCGCCACGCCGGCCTTGGTGATGCCTCGGGCAATGCTTTGGGCAACGGCGGCCGTGTTGCCATAGGCCGAGGCAAAAATCAGGGCTACGGAAAGTTCCTTTTCTGTCTGCTGTTGCGTCCAGTGGCGATAGGCGTGGCGCAGTTCCGCAAAGCCATAGCGGACGATCGGCCCGTGGCCCGGCGCGTAGGTGGCGGCGGGCAGGTCGTCTAATTTATCAAGGGCGGTGCTGACCTGTTTGGACTGGGAAGCGTGCAGGCAGTCGTAATAAAACCGCCGATCGTCCTCGTAAATCTGCCAACCCTCATCAAAAATCTGATCGCCGCAAACATGGGCCCCGTAAAGCTTGTCGGTGAAGGCAATTTGGCTGGCGGGGTCGTAGGTAACCATGCCATCGGGCCAA
This sequence comes from Limnothrix sp. CMB-01, assembly GCF_055193175.1. Classification (NCBI taxonomy): domain Bacteria; kingdom Bacillati; phylum Cyanobacteriota; class Cyanophyceae; order Pseudanabaenales; family Pseudanabaenaceae; genus Limnothrix; species Limnothrix sp. CMB-01. The sequence goes on along the minus strand of NZ_CM143720.1, from coordinate 2,916,532 downwards.
CGGGGAGTCGGAATTGGGATGAATTTCAGCAGGTGACCTTGGCCCAGGTCAAGGGTTTCTTCGCCACGCACCACCTCGATCGCCAAGTCCCGATCGGGAAAGAGCGATCGCAGGGTGATGGCCGCCGGGTTGGAGCAAATGAAGCGGGGGGGCTGGCTGGCTTCCAGGAGCCTTTCAATGGTGGCGGCCCGGTTGGCGTTCAGGTGGCCCAAAATAACGTAGTCGATCACCCGATCGCCCAACCGCTGCGCCAATTTATTCAAAAACACATCGGTGAAGGTTTGCCCCGGCGGGTCAATCAGGGCCACCTGATCGCCTTGAATTAGATAGGCATTGGCGGTAGTGCCTTTTTTGAGGGAATATTCAATCTCAAATTTCAGGCGTTCCCAGGTGCGCGATCGCAACACGGTGGTGCCAGGGCCGATCGGCATCACTTGCACGTCGCGGGGTTTGGCCGTTGGGGGGGTTGCTGTGGCGATCGTCATTGCTGTGGCTCCGTGGTTCAAGCCTGATCCCTATAGTTGCCATCCTAGCGGGATCGTGGGCGCAATCAACGGGCGATCGCTTTGCAAAATGTAATCGGCTGGTTAATCAAATCTGAGAGGGGGGCTGAACAGAGCCTTGAAGTCTTGGCACAGCACCCCTGGTTTTGGGTGCAAGGGGCTGAAGCCCCTTGTCTTTGTGGATTGGGAGGGATCGGGAGGAATCGGGAGGATCGCCGGTTCTAGCCCATACCCAGCAATTTTTTAATCAGGCCGACCTTTTGGGCATAGGGGGCATAGCGCCAATCTAAGTCGAGCCAAGTGGCCTTTTTCAAAACGCTGCGATGGTGCGAGAAGGTGTCAAAGCTGGCCTTGCCGTGATAGCTGCCAATGCCGCTGTCGCCCACCCCGCCAAAGGGCAGCGACGGACAACCCACATGCATCACCGTTTCATTGATGCAAGCGCCGCCGGAACTGGTGCGATCGAGCAAGTAGCGTTGGGTTTGGGTATTTTCCGAAAACACATAGAGCGCCAGGGGTTTGGGGCGACTGTTCACTTGGGCGATCGCCTGATCCAGTTGGTCGTAGGGCAACACCGGCAGAATGGGCCCAAAGATTTCATCGGCCATCACGGGGCTGTCCCAATCCACATCGGTGAGGATGGTGGGGGCAATGTAGCGATCGGCCCGGTTGTGTTGGCCGCCCAAGAACGGTTTCCCAGACTCCAGCAACGCAGCCAGGCGATCGAACTGGCGATCGTTAATAATTCGCCCAAAATCCCCACTCTGGGCCGGATCGGTTCCATAAAATGCCGTGACCGCCCCGCGCAATTGGGCCAGCAACTCCGGCATCACCGCTCGATCGACCAAAAGATAATCCGGTGCGATGCAAGTTTGGCCCGCGTTGAGGAATTTGCCCCAAGCGATCCGCTTCGCCGCGATCGCCAGATTGGCATCCGCCGTCACAAAGCAAGGACTCTTGCCCCCCAGCTCCAGGGTGACCGGCGTGAGGTGCTTGGCCGCCGCTGCCATCACAATGCGCCCAATGGCCGTCCCGCCCGTGAAGAAAATATGGTCAAACTTTTTGGCCAACAGGGCTTGGCTGGTGGCAGCATCCCCTTCAAACACCGCCACAAAAGCCGGGTCAAAGGTTTCCCGAATCAGGGTTGCCACCACTGCCGCCGTGGCCGGAGCCACTTCCGAGGGTTTCACGATCGCGCAATTTCCCGCCGCGATCGCCCCCACCAACGGTGAAATCGCCAAAGAAAAGGGATAGTTCCAGGGGCCAATAATCAGCGCCACCCCCAAGGGTTGCGGTTCAATCCAAGCGGAACCCGGCCATTGATCGATCGACAACTTGGCCTTTTGGGGCTTGGCCCATTGGGTCAAATTTTTCAGGGCCCCGTCAACTTCTGCGATCGAAGCCAATTCAAAATAGGCCTCATATTCCGGTCGGCCCAAGTCCTGTTGTACCGCCGCCACGATCGCGTCCTGTTTGGCCTGAATCGCTTGGCGCAGCTTGGTTAATTGGTCGCGCCGAAATTCCAAATCGCGGGTGCGACCGGTGGCAAAAAACTGTCGTTGGCGATCGAGGGTTTCCCGAATTTGGGTCTCAAGATCCCAATGAGCCGAATTGGTCGGTTGCGTGGCGATCACCATAACTGTTGATTAACCCTTGAATTAACCCTCGAATGACTCGAAAGGGAGTTGTCCCGCAAGTGTGCGCTGATCACTAATCTACTGAAAAATTCCGATTCCAGCTTCGGAACGGTAACCAGGATCCAGCATCCGTTCAGTCAAGTTCAATGGACACTGGAAGGCTGGTTTTTTCAACCGATCTGCCCCAGGCAAGGGAATCAAGCACCTTGTCTTCGATCGCGCGATGATGGAATTAGGCACTTGGACAAATGCTCACCAGCATTAGCCAGCCTTAGGCCGAGGTGGGCAAATCTTGCACAAAATCGAGGGTGAAAGCCTTGCGATAATCAAGTGTTTTGGGATAGACCCCATACTCAACCATGTTTTCAAAAAATTCCTGCCAGCGGGCTTCGGTCATGTAGCCAATGCCGTTAGTAATTGCATCGCCTGAAAGCACAATGCCATATTCCTTGAGCTTCCCGAGACCATAGGTCAAGCGATCGTCTGTCATTTCCGGATAGTCTTTTTTAATCAAGGCATTGCCAGGCGCTGGATCAGCTAAATAGCTATACCAACCCTTGGCAGAAGCCTGCACAAAACGTTTCACCACATCGGGCTTTTCGGCAATCATTTGGGATGTGGTGTCGATGGTGGTGGCGTAGGGTTTATAACCCACATCAGCCAGCAGGAAAACGCTGGGTTTGAAGCCGCCTTCTTTCTCGATGGTGTAGGGTTCTGAGGTGACAAATCCCTGTTGAGCGGAAGTTTTGTCAGCTAAAAAGGGTGCAGGGTTAAAGTTATAAACCCGGCGCTGACTATCCGTAAATCCGTATTTTTTAGCCAACAGTCCCCAAAAATCTGAAACGGCTTGGGGCGTGACAAACAGGGGCTTGCCCTTCAGTTCCGACAAATCTTTTACACCGGGATGGGCCACAATGCAGCGGGGATCCTTTTGGAAATAGGCGGCAACGGTGATTTTGGGAACGCCTTCCGCGACGGCATTCAGGGCGATCGTGCTGTTGCTCATGGCAAAGTCCACCACTTTCCCAAACAGCAGTTGTGTGCCCGTGGCCGCCTGGGGGCCGCCCATCCGAATTTTTACATCCAGGCCATATTCCTGATAAATGCCGGTAGCCAGGGCTTGGTAAAAGCCGCCATGTTCCGCTTGGGCAACCCAGTCTGTGGCGAGGGTGACCCGATCGAGTCCCTTTTCGCCGGTTGGGCTGGGTTCGCTGCTGGTGTTGTTGCCACAGGCGGTGACCAAGCCGGAACCGAGGGCGATCGCCCCGTATTGCAGCAACCGACGACGAGTGAAGGCGGAATCGTTCAACGGAGACATAGGGTTAATTATCGGGAAAATTGAGGATTTTGAGTTCAACGGCTCGATCGGTCAGCCCTGATTAGCCCTGCCCCTTGAATTCTAAACTTCCCATGCCTTGCGCCGTCATTTTCAAGCTTCGTTGCCAAACTTCGTTGCCAAACTTCGGTTCTCAGCCGCGTTTCCAGGTCTTATCGCTCAATCTGCGCTCAATCTGCGCTGAATCTGTGGAATGCCAGCAATTTCTAAATTGGTTTCTAAATTAGCGAGATCGCAGCAAGCCCACGCTTGCTTTCGATGGCAGCGTGGGCTTTTGGATTTTGGAATTCGTTTTGCGATTTCGGGCCGATTGGGTGCGGCTCCTGGCTGTCCAGAGCGAGACCTTCGCCAGACTCTTCGCCAGATTGGGGGTAACTGATCGCCTAGCTGGTGAGGCTGCGGCGGCGGGATTGGGCTTCGTAGCTGGAGCCAATGTCGGTGCGAACGCGACTCAGTTCCCAGCCTCGTTCCAGGCGATCGCGATAGGTATCCAGGCCTTCTTCGTCGGCCGCGCGATCGAGCACTTCTCGATAGATACGGTGAATCGCCACCTGTGCTTCGGCACTGTTGGCAATAGCCCAGCGCACTTTGCGCACTGACCAACCCTGTTCCAGCGCTCGAGCGTAGGTGCGCAGCCCGGCCAAGTCTGCCGGACGACCCAGAACGGATTGATAGAGGCGATCGACCTCGGCCGCATGACCAGGATCGATGCCCGTTGCCAACAGCGACTCATCCCAAGCGCCGGCCACACTCACGTACTGCGCGCCGGACTCCAGACAGAGGGACTGTTGGCGATCGCCCACACAAAGGCTGCTGGCCTGGCTGGGCAGGGCGATCGCGCTGGCGGCAAGGGTGGTGGCCAGCACGGTACTGAGCGATCGACGGGGCGATCGGCTCGGGAGCATTTGGAGCATCTCGTTGAGCTTCAGCATCAGATGCCAACCTAGGTTGCAAAGTCGGGTAGCAACGGCAAAGTTGTCTCCCCATTCTAAGGGGAAAGTTCCGAACCTCAAAAGGGATCCGGCACTTGTTCATGAAACTTTCACAGAAAACTTTCACAGAGGTTGAATGGCGGGAATTGGATTGCCCAAAGACTCCGCGACAGAAACCCGACTTGAGCTAGGTGGGGGAAGGGGCGTGGGCGCAAGAGGGCCCGCGCCAAATCTGGACGCTAGGTCAAAAGACTTAGAGAAAACCCTAGAGAAAAAACTGAGGGCAAAAACTTAGAGAAAAACGGCCAATTTTGAACCTTCAGCGGTTTTTTGCACTTCAATGCGGGCGGTGAACGCCTCCTTGAGTTGGGGAATGTGGGTGACCGTGAGGATGCAACCAAAATCTGGGGCGATCGCATTAATGGCTGCCACCAGTCGATCGCGCCCCGCATCATCCTGGGTGCCAAATCCTTCATCAATGATCAGGAGTTGCAACGCCGTTCCCGATCGCTGGGCTAACAGTCGCGACAGGGCAAGCCGAATTGCAAAATTAATCCGAAAAGATTCGCCCCCGGAATAGGTTTCATAGGGACGAGTGCCTTGAGCATCGGCAATTTGAATCTCTAGGGTTTCGATGGTGGCGCTGGCTAAATCGGTTGCCTTCTGTCGCTTAGTTGCGGTTTTTTTGAGACGTTGAGTCACAAAATTAATGTGCAGTTGGTTGGCACTTAATTGGGACAAAATTCGATTGGCTTCCGCTTCCAGTTGAGGCAAAAGGGTTTCGATCGCCAAGGCTTGAATTCCGTTTTTGCCAAAGGCCTTGGCTAACTCATCGTAAACGCGCTGTTGATGATGTTTTTGCTGAAGCTGTTGTCGATCGCGCCCGATTTGCTCCGCCAGTTGTTGTAAAAATTCCTGCTGTTGGGAAAGTTGGGCTTGCTTGGCTACCGTTGATTCGATCGCCCGTTGCAGATCATTGAGTTGTGCATCGAGCTGTTGTAAATCCTGGCTCGGATCCGGTTGGTTAGCCAGTTGCGATTGCACCTCTGCCCACTGTTTTGCGAGTTGATTTTGGGTTTCGGTTTGGCTCTGTTGGGCTTGGGCGAGCTGACGTTGCCGATCGAGCAGTTGGGGCGCTTCCTGTTGGCATTGACGCAGGGTTTCTGCTCGGGCTAACCACCCCTGAGCCGATCGCAATTTTGCCCGTACTTGTTCATGGCGATCGGGTTGATAATTTAGCGCTGTCAGTTGTTGGTTAATCAGGGCTAATTGAGCGGTTAATGAGGTGGGTTCGTCCGGGTCTAAGTGACTGGTTAAGGTTTTTTGAAGTCGATCGCGCTCTGCCAATAAATCTGGTCGGCGTTGTTGCAATTGCTCTAGCTTGCGTTGGGCTTGGTTCAGCTCATGTTGCTTCAGTTCCACCCATCGCCAGCGATCGACCTCAGCCCGCGCCAAAGCCAGGTTTCGATCGTCAAAATTCAAGGCTGTTAGGCGATCGTCCAACTCAGCTAGCTCATGCCGCAAATCTGGGAGCGATCGCCCCAATTCTGGTAACGATTCGGGGACTGATCCGCCCCGATCAAACCAATCCAAAGTTGCTGTGAGCTGGGCGATTGTGGCTTCCTGAGCCGTCAAAGAAATTTGTTCTTGCTCCAGGCTTTGCAGTTGTTCTTGCAGCTTGCCCCGTTCTTCAATCAAACGATTCAGGGGCTGCAATTCCTGTTTGAGGTCTCGATATTCCTGGCGCAAAATCTGAATTTCACGTTCTGTCAAAGCCAACTGCTCTTGGAGCACCCACAGGCGATCGCGCAGTTCCGTTTCTTCGAGTTTTTGCTTAGCTTGCACTCGCTCCAGGTGATGTTGATCCAAGGGTTGGTCGCACAGGGGACAAGCACCATAGTCCTCTAAAATTTCGTGAATTTCCTGGTTTTGACTCTTCTGAATCGCTGGTTGCTCTGCCAATAGGGTCATTTTTTCAGTCAGTTTTGCAAGCTGATTTTCTAAATCCACCCGCATTCCTGTTAAGCGATCAATAAACCCTTTTCGTTCAGTGCCTTTCTCTTGCACCCGATCTTGATAAACTTTGCGATTTTCAAGGGCTTGAATTCGCTGATCAATCTGTTCCCATTGCTGAATGAGTTGGGGACGACGCGCCACGGAAGCCATCGCTCGTGGCTGCAAATTTTGCAATTCTTCCAAACGAGCTACCAAGCGCGATCGCACCCGATCGCCCTCTTGAAGAAGCTGTTGCCGCCGTTGCACCAAGGGAGCCGCCTGGGTTTGCATTTGCTCCAATTGGTTTAAATGGTGGCGTGCAGTTTGCCACTGGGTGGCCGCCGACTCCACCTCCGATCGCTGATTCAGAATGCTGTGTAATTCCTGTTCCTGTTGTGCCAAATCCTGCAAGCGACTATGCAATGTGCGCTGCTCATTTTCCAATCGGTTCACTTCCCGATCGAGCGCTTGTTGTTGCCGGTTTCGCTCCGTTGTCCATTGATGATATTGCTGGGATTTTTGACCCAAAAGCTCATCTTCCCGTTGCCATTGCTGAAGCTGCTGAATTCCCGCTTCAATTTCCGTTTGAGCGGCCAGGGTGCGATCAATTTCTGCTTGTCGCTGGGCCAGCCGTTGGCCTTCCTGGGCTAACCGTTCCAGCTCTTGGTGAGCGGTTTGTTGCTGCTGCTGAATCCATTGCAATTGTTGTTGTTGGGTTTGGCGTTGCACTGCAATCGATCGCAATTGCTCCAGTCGGGTTTCTACCTTTTGCCGATCGCCCCGTAACGTCTTGAGCTGCTGCTCAACGGTGGCTAACTCTTGGGCCAAACTCGTTCGATCGGCTAGCTTTTGCTCCTGCGCTTGAATCGACTCCTCCAGTTGCTTGGCTTCACCCTTCAGCAGCTTTGAGCGTTCCCTCGCCTGTTCTGCCAAATCATCGTATTGCCCCAGCTTCAACAAATCTGCCAAAATATCCTTGCGATCGGCCGGTGTTTTCAACATGAATTCATCGGCTCGTCCCTGACGCAAATAGGCGGAATTAACAAAAGTGTCATAGTCCAGCCGCAAGCGCTGCAAAATAGCGGCTTGGGTCGCCCTTGACCCCCGTTCCGTCAGGCTGCGAAAGGCCCATTGATCGGGATCGCCCTCATCGATCGCCATCTGAAATTCCAAGGCAGTGGTTTGGCCCAATCGGCGTGTTCGGATCACCCGATAAACCTCATGCCCAAACCGAAAGGTAAAGTTAACGGTTGCTTCCGTTTCGCCCGCAAAAATCACATCATCTTCAGTGGAAGCGCGACTTTTACCCCAAATTGCCCAAGCCATGGCTTCTAGGAGTGATGACTTCCCTGCACCATTGGCTCCACAAATGCAAGCCGTTTGTAGCCCCCCAAAGTGTAGGGTTGCTTCTCGATAACTAAGGAAATTTTTGAGGATGAGCTGTTCGGGGATCACGGTTAACCTCTGCCCTGCCTCTCCCAACCCACTGCCGATGAATGAGCTGGATTAATCTTGCTGAATGAGTTACTTTTCAGGCTCATTTTGACATTTTTGGCACTCCTTTTGGGTGCTCATTCAAAAACAGGCTATAACCAGAAACGGCAGCCCCCGTATGGGGGGCGATCACCCAAGCCCTCGCCACGGCGCGGCCTGGGTAACGATCCAGCCCCCTCCAATGCCTACCCTTCTCAACCACTGATCGTCTATTTTTTAGGCTCTCTGAACCATGGCAAAAATTGGTTATTTGGTTAACCGCCGCAGCGGCAAAAAAATTCGGGTTGGCGCTTGTGTCAAATCCACAAGCAAGCCACCGAGATTTAGTCTGTTTCAGTCAAAACTTGGTGCTGATCAGTTGCCCAGCCGCGTTGATTTGCGTCAATACATGACCCCCGTTGAAGATCAATCCACCGTGGGCAGTTGCACCGCCAACGCGATCGCCGGAGCCTATGAATATTTAGCGCAGCGGGCCCACGGAGAAGCGGGCGACATCAGCCGTCTGTTTATTTACTACAACACGCGGCGCGCGGAAGGAACCGTGGGCGACGGTGGCAGTTCCATCAGCGGCAGCATTCAAGTGCTCGAAGAAGTTGGCGCTTGCACCGAAGAAACCTGGCCCTATGTTCCTGAAGACTTTGACGCGGAACCTTCCCCCGAAGCTTACGAGGAAGCACAGAACTTTTTGGTGGATGAAGCCCGTGAAATTCCCATTGATTTAGCAGCCATGAAAGGCTGTTTAGCAGAGGGTTATCCCTTTGCCTTTGGCTTGATTCTCTACGATTCTTTTAATCAAGCGGGAAAAGGCGGCCGCGTTCCGTTGCCCAGCCGCAATGAGCAAGTTCGCGAAACCCACGGGGCCCACGCCATGCTCTGTGTGGGTTATTCCGATCGCAATGAAGCCTTTATTGTACGCAATTCTTGGGGATCGGATTGGGGTGATCAAGGCTATTGCTATATCCCTTATGACTACATGACCAACACGGATTTGTGTTTCGATTGTTGGGCAATTCAGCAAGTTTCGGATCTGGATTTTTCGGCTGGTATTGACAGCGAAGATGACGAAGAATTTGCCAGTGACTACAACTCTGAGGACGATGAGAGTGATTATGACTACTCAGAGGAAGAGGACGAAGAAATCAGCGTCTCAGTAGACTACGACGACGAGGAAAGCGGCGAGGAAAGCGACGAGGAAAGCGACGAGGAAGAAGAGTACGACGACGAAGATTACGAAGATTCGGAAGAGGAGGAGGAAGAAGATTACGACGAAGAGGAGGAATATGACGAAGAAGAAGTAGAAGAGGACTACGAAGAAGAAGAGGAGGAAGATTACGACGAAGAGGAGGAAGAAGAAGAGTAAGTTGCTGATTGGGCGTTCGCTCGATCGAACCTTTGGCTGTTCTCGGTTCTCCAGTGATTAATCAATGGATCAGCCGATCGAGGATTGACCATCTTGAGCAAGGGGCTTCAGCCCCTTGTCTGAAGCGGTTTCAAGGCTTTTTGGTCATGGGCTTTGCCACAGCCATTGGCCAGCCTCAATGTTGCAAAAGTTGGCGGGGACTCATACAGGGCGATCGGGTCACGCGACACTAAGGGATGGTTCTTGTTCCCAGCGCCATGCAATCCACCGAGTTTTTGCCCCAACCCGCCCCCAGCACCGCGCCCGAGGCCGCCCAGGCGACCCAAAATCGCAAAGCCGACCACCTGCGAGCCTGCTTGCAAGACGATGTGCAGTTCCGGCAGGTGGGCAGCGGCTTGGATCGCTACCGATTTGAGCATTGCTGTTTGCCGGAACTGGATCGATCGACCATTGATCCCAGCACTCAATTTCTGGGCAAACCGCTGCGGGCCCCGTTGCTCATTTCCTCCATGACGGGCGGCACAGACCAGGCAGAACAAATCAATATGCGGTTGGCGGCAGCGGCCCAGCGCTGGGGCTTGGCCATGGGCGTTGGCTCACAGCGGGTGGCGGTGGAGCGGCCGGAGGTGCGCCGAACCTTTGCGGTGCGATCGGTCGCTCCAGACATTCCGTTGTTTGCCAACCTGGGGGCGGTGCAGCTTAACTATCGCTATGGTTTGGCTGAGTGCCAGTCTTTGGTGGATTGGTTGGCAGCAGATGCGTTGATTTTGCATCTGAATCCCTTGCAAGAGGCGGTGCAAACCAAGGGCGATCGCAACTTTGCTGGGTTGCTCGATCGCATCGCAGACCTTTGTGCCCAACTGCCCGTGCCTGTGATTGCCAAGGAGGTGGGCAACGGCATTTCGCGCACCATGGCTGAAAAGTTGCTGGCGGCCGGTGTCCAGGCGATCGACGTGGCCGGAGCGGGGGGCACATCTTGGGCCAAAGTGGAGAGCGTGCGGGCTTTGGATCCTAAACAGCGTCGCTTGGGCGAAACCTTTGGTGATTGGGGCATTCCCACGGCTGAATGTATCACTGCAATTCGCCAGGTAGCCCCAACGATTCCGCTCATTGCGTCCGGTGGTCTGCGCAATGGTTTGGATGCGGCTAAGGCGATCGCCCTCGGGGCAAATTTGGCGGGATTCGCCATGCCCTTTTTACATGCGGCCAACGAGTCCGACAGTGCTTTGGATTTTCTGTGTGATGTGTTGATTGCGGAACTGGAAACCGCCATGTTTTGCACCGGCAATCGCACGATCGAAGATCTACAAACCCGCGGCCGACTGCAACTTCAGTAGGCGACTGTGCCTGATGGCAATCGCTTCTCGGGCGCTGAGGGGATGATCCCTTCAGCGATTCCTCAAGATGGGGTCAAATTGGATCGCTGCTTGAGCCAGACTTTAAAATAGTAGAACTTTGAGTGATCACAATCACAATCAAAATGTAATTTGCAGTTTCCCGAGTTAGGGACGCGTCCCGCTTTCCTAGGGCTAGGGATTAAGATCAAGACAGCAAGATAAAGATAGAATAAGTATAAGCTTCTGACGATTCATTGTAACCACTTCATCAGTGGCTTTTCTTTGCTTTTTTGCCCTTCAAGAATGCGCCTCAAAAGGTGGCATTGCCTTTTGCGTGGCTTTTTTCATGATTTTTTCAGGGCTGTTTGGATGGCTGCTGGGATGCCCTTGATGGGTGAGTCCTGAATTCCTGGTGTTGAGTAGTTTGGCAAACGTTGCTCAACACGATCGCCCACAAGCCACGACCAATACCCTGTTCAAAATCACTGCCCGATCGTTGCTCTGGTGACCCAATGGGGAATGGCGATCCGGCTCGAAATCAAGCTTCTTTCGCTCAATCTTCTCTCTAACGTTAGGTTCATGACCAATTCCCAGGCAATTGCAGCCAATTCAGAACCCATTCGACGATTAGCGACGGGCAAGGCAGAATCGCCAGCCCGGCCGTTTGATCCCGGATCGTTTCTAGTTTTGGTGGTTGATGATGTCAGCCAAAATGTGCGCCTGTCGATCGAAATGCTAGATCAGGCGGGCTATGAAACCACATTTGCCATGACGGGAGCCGAAGCGTTGATGAGGGTGCGATCGGCCCAACCGGATTTGATTTTGCTGGATTTGATGATGCCGGGAATGAGCGGTTTGCAACTGTGCGATCGCCTGAAAGAAGATCCGATTCTGCGGGATATTCCCGTGTTGTTTGTCACGGCCAGCAACGAAGAAACCCACATGCTCGAAGCCTTTCAGCTTGGCGCTGTGGACTACATCACCAAGCCCTTTCGATCGGCGGAACTCCTGGCCCGGGTGCGGGTGCATTTGGAACTCAAGCAAGCACGCGATCGCCTTAGTCAGGCCCTGAATGCCCTGCAACGAACCCACGCCCAACTGCAAAGCGCCTACACCGAATTGGGCCGCTTGGCCACCACCGACCCCCTGACCGGTTTGGCCAATCGTCGGCATTGGATGACCCTGGCCAAAAAGGAATTTCAGCGCAGTTGTCGCTATCAACATCCCCTTTCGGTGTTGATGTTGGATTTGGATCACTTCAAGGCCGTGAACGATACCTATGGCCATGCCGTGGGCGATTTGGCCTTGGCCACGGCCACCCAAGCCGCCAGCAGCATTCTGCGAACTCAGGATTGTCTGGGGCGCTATGGGGGTGAGGAATTTGTGATGCTGTTGCCGGAGACCGATGCGGCGGCCGCTGCGATTGTGGCGGAACGGATTCGCAAGGCGATCGCCGATCCGACCATCACCAGTTTGCCCAGCGCCCCGGGCTTAACCCTAACGGTCAGCATTGGCGGCACAAGTTGCCAGTGTACCGACACCTCGATCGAGGCGGCCTTGAACCGGGCCGATCGGGCCCTCTACCAAGCCAAAAACCGGGGCCGCAATCGAGTGATGATGGTGCTGTAGCGGCCCGATTGTTTACGGTTGATTAACCTTCGGCAAGGGCCCACTGCTGGCCGAGGTGCGATAAACTGTTACGAAATGTAAAACTCAAAACGTAACAATTCAGGAACAAACCATGACTCAACCACAACCGACCACCACCCCCAACCTCGAAGAACCCAAATTTGGCTTCAATGACTATGCCGAGCGCCTGAATGGCCGCGCCGCCATGGTGGGTTTCCTGCTGGCTTTGGCGATCGAGGCGGTGACGGGTCAAGGGCTGTTGGCTTGGTTGGGCCTGCTGTAGGGGCCTGCTGTTGTCCGTTGCTTGGCAACCTGCTGCAACTGGTTGAGCTTGTTGAGCGGGATTTGCCAAGCCTCATCCTTTGCGAAATGCTTTGTGAAATTAAGGGCGCAGCCCCTGCCCGATCGCTCGGTTCAAGAGGCGGGTGGGTGTGGCTGCGTCCCTTCCGTGGGCTGCGAATGAGTTGATTCCACAACGGTAGACTCCACAGCCGCAAATGTGGAAGGTTGTTGAAGGTCTTTTTTGAAGGTCTATTGATAGCAGCAGAAAAAATTTCTAGCAGCAGAAAGGTTTATACAATCAGAATTAGGGGCGACATGGCTAGGGATTAGCCATCGTTTGGGGATCACCCTTGGGATCAAAACCGCTGAGGACTAAACCGATGGGTAAGCGTTGGCCGCGGCTGTTGCAGCAACGATATCGACGAGAGCCGATCGCCGCCTTCGTGCTAACCATGGGCCTGGTGCAGGTGACGATCGGGGGAGCGGATAGCGATGCAGGTTTGGCCGCTTTGGGGCTAATCTTTTTGGGCACGGCCGCCGCTCTCTATTGGCTGAAATATTCCGCGCGTGTGATTGACGCGGCCCGATCGCCCCGCATGACCTACCGCAGTTCCTCCGCCAGTCGCTTGCCCGTTTTGCCCGCCGCCCCCCGGCTAACCTCGGTTTACGGAGACCCGGTTTACACAGATCGATCGCGATCGCCCCTGCCACCCTTGCGCCTCCGCGATCGCCCCAATTCCGCCGACTAGCCCTTGTCGCCAGCCTCCGCGATCCCCCAGCCCTCTTGTCAGGGTGAATCCAGAGCTTTGAGCGAATCATCGTCCCGATCGAGCCGCATTGCATGAGCGATCTTTGCACCATCAGCCGTCGTGTCCAGTTTTCCGCAAGCTACCGTTACTGGTTGCCGGAACTGACGGAGGCGGAAAATCATCGGCGGTTCGGGATCGCCGCTCGATCGCCCGGCAGCACCTTCACGCTTTGGGTGCAAGTCCAAGGGCCGATCGATCCCTTTGGCATGGTGGCCAACCTATCCACCACCATCAAACGCGCCCTGCAACGGGAAGTGCTGGAACCCTTGCACGGAGCCAACCTCAACCAAATTTGGCCAGAATTTGCCAACACCCTGCCCACCAGCGAGTGGCTGGCCCAGGTGCTGTGGCAGCGTTTGGGCCAATGTTGGCAGCGGCAGGGCTTGCAACTGCGGCAAGTGCAACTGTCGCCCGATCCCGGTTTAGTTGTGGAATATCGAGGGCAAGCTATGGAAGCTCATCTAACGGTTCATACCCACTTCAGCGCCGCCCATCGTTTGGCTTTGCCAACCCTAACCTTGGCTCAAAATAGCGAAATTTATGGCAAATGTTCCCGCCCCAGTGGCCATGGCCACAACTATCAATTGTGGGTGACGGTGCGCGGTCAAATTGACCCTAGAACAGGGATGGTTGTTGAACTCAACCGGCTCCACGATCTCATTGAAATGCAAGTGGTGGAGCAGCTTGATCACACCTTTTTGAATCAGGATATTGCCTATTTTCAAGACATTGTACCCACGGCGGAAAATATTGCCGTTTATATTCGCGATCAACTGCTGGAGCCATTGCGGGAATTGGGAGTGCAGTTGGTCAAAGTTCGGCTGGATGAAACCGAAAATAATTCCTGTGAAGTGTATGTGCAAATGGAGGCTCCGTGGGTCGATCGCCCCGTAACCAGCGCGATCGACCAAGGAAAACCGGCGGGCGTGGGTGCAAACTAGGGCAGTCCGTGCCAGCTATTCAAACCGTACCGCCGTGCCGCTAACCGCCACCATCAACATGCCGCCTCCGTTGGACAGGCTAATGGTTTCATAATCAATGTCAATGCCAATGATGCCGTTCGCTCCCAATTCCGTAGCGGCGGCTTTCATTTCATTCATCGCGATGTCTTTGGCCTTGCGCAGTTCTTTTTCGTAGGAACCCGATCGCCCGCCAATCACGTCTCGGATGCCAGCGAAAAAGTCCTTGAAAATGTTCGCCCCCAAGATCGCTTCTCCACTGACCACGCCGTAATAGGAGATGATGCGCTTGCCTTCGAGGCTGGAGGTTGTGGTTAGCAACATAGTGTGATTAGGAATTCCGGTGATCGGTTCTTTTGTTGGGTTTTGCTTGATCTCATCCCTGTTGTAGCAAGATTGATGGGCGATCGACCGAGGGGTTGTGGGGGACTGTTCACGGGTTTTGGTGACTTTCACAGAAAAGACTAAACCGCTCGATCGGGTCAATGGCCACTCAATCGCCACGAATGGCGGCAAATTTTGCTTGAATGGCCCGCAGATGTTGCACGGGGTCTCAACCACGCTGTTACAAAAATTGGGCGATTGCGCAGAATTTGTGGCGGGCGACAATTCGATTTTGCGGGAGTTGTTGTACCCCGATCAGCAGCCGATCGACCTGCGCTATAGCTTGGCCCATGCGATTTTGCCCGTGGGCGAAACCTCGCTGCCCCACTCCCTGACCACCTCAGAGGTCTACTACATCATGGCGGGGCGGGGAGAAATGCACATCGATGGCGAGGTGCAAATCATTGAGCCAGGGGATGCGGTTTATATTCCGCCCAACGCTAAACAATTCGTGCGCAGCTTGGGCCCGAGCCGTTGACCTTCATCTTGGGGCATGGAAAATCAACTGTTTTCGTTGAATCCCAGGAAATGAAGACAGACCCTGACGACTTGTGCCAGTTGCAGGGGCGATCGGGAACAGGTGGGTTGCTATTTTTGGTAAAAATTACTATAAATAAATTGACCGGCCACCCGTCAACGGCCAGAGCGGTGTGACTGCCTCAAGATCCCTCCTGGCGATCGCCCGATCGATCGCTTCCCCAGTTATGTTGACCCTCACCACGCCCGACTTGGGGCCCACAACCCTGAACGCTCAAGTGGGCAACAGCGCCCTGCTGACGGATCTGTATCAGTTGACGATGATCGCTTGCTATTGCGATCGGGCGGTGGAGCAACAAACCGCCAGTTTTGAGCTGTTTACGCGCCGGTTGCCCGATGGGTTTGGCTACTTGGTGGCCATGGGACTGGAACAGGCCCTGCAATACCTGGAGCAGTTTCAGGTCAGCGCGTCCCAACAGGCCCAACTGCGGGCCACGGGGCTGTTTGACCATGCGCCCGATCGATTTTGGGACTTGTTGGCGACGGCTCGGTTTACGGGAGACTTGTGGGCCGTGCCCGAAGGAACCGTGGTGTTTGCCCATGAACCGCTGCTGCGAATTGAGGCTCCCCTCTGGCAAGCCCAGTGGGTGGAAACCTATCTGTTGAATGTGCTGAACTATCAAACCCTGGTGGCCACGCGATCGGCTCGGTTGCGGGATGTGGCGGGCGATCGGGCGCAAATTTTGGAATTTGGCACAAGGCGGGCCTTCAGTCCCCAGGCGGCCCTGTGGGCGGCGCGGGCGGCCTTGGCGGCCGGCTTGGATGCCACTTCCAATGTGGAAGCGGCGTTGCAGTTGGGGCGACAACCGGCGGGCACGATGGCCCATGCCCTGGTGATGGCCCTGGGTGCTTCCATGGGGTCGGAGCTGGCGGCGTTTGAGGCTTTTCAGGGACTGTTTCCCCATGGGGCGCTACTGGTGGATACCTTTGACCCGGTGCGGGCGATCGAACAGTTGGCGGAGCGGGTGCGGGCTGGTGGGGCCCCCGTGCCGGCCATCCGATTGGATTCGGGAGACTTGGTGAGCCTGTCACAGCTAGCGCGCGATCGATTGCCGGGAACGCAAATTTTGGTCAGCGGTGATCTGGATGAGGCGGAAATCGATCGCCTACGGGCGGCCGGTGCTGAGATTGATGGCTATGGCGTGGGCACAAAGTTGGTGACGGGCCAGCCGGTGAATGGGGTTTATAAATTAGTGGAGTTGGCGGGGCAACCGGTGGCCAAAGGCTCCAGCGGCAAGGCCACCTATCCGGGCCGAAAACAGGTGCTGCGCGATCGGGACGAGGCGGGCCGTTGGTTGGGCGATCGGCTGGTGTTGGCCGATGAAGTGCCCCGATCAGAGCTGGGATTGTTGCGGCCCGTGATGCGTGCGGGACAACGGTTGACGGATCCAGAATCCCTGCTGACCATTGCCCAACGCACCCGATCGCAGGTTCAAAGCCTCCCGGAGGCGGTGCGATCGATCCATGACCCAACCCCAGTGCGGCCGGAACTGTCGCCTGCGCTACAATCGCTCACGACTCGGGTGCATCAATCGATCCAAGCTGCTTCTTAAGCTGCTTCCCACGCTCCTTCCCAAACTGTCCCAAGGCCAGCACCCCAGTGGTTGCCAATTCCGCTCCATCAACCCGTCATTTTCCACAAACCTGTATTCCTGCCGTTGTTTTGGCGGCCAGAATCCCATGATGTCGATCGCGTTGTTTGGAACCAGTGCAGATCCCCCAACCTATGGCCATCAGGCGATTGTTGCTTGGTTGGCCCAACGGTTCGATCGGGTTGCGGTTTGGGCTGCGGACAATCCCTTCAAAAGTCATCGCGCTCCCCTCGACTGTCGCACGGCCATGTTGCGGGTGCTGATCGAGTCGATCGAACCACGGCCCGCTCATGTGCAGGTTTGTCCAGACCTGAGCCACCCGCGCACGGTGGTGGTGTTGGAACGGGCCCGGGAACGCTGGCCCCACGCCCAGTTCAGCCTAGTCATTGGGTCAGATTTGGTGGCCCAACTGCCCCGGTGGTATCGCTCGGCGGACATTCTGCAATTTGCCCAATTGCTGGTGATTCCTCGGCCGGGCTATCCCTTGGAAACGGCCGCGATCGAACATTTAGCCGACCTGGGAGCCAGGGTGCAGGTGGCTGACCTCAACAGCCCTGCCAGTTCTTCCACCGCCTATCGGGAAGCGGGCGATCGCAACAGTATCCCCCCCGAAATTGAAGCCTATATTCGGGGTGAGCAGCTTTACCTATGGCAGAACGTCGGCTAGGTTCCCATCGCCTCAATGCAAAACTCAGTGCCAAGCTTAGTGCCCAACAGAGCACCAAACAGAGCACCAAACAGAGTGCCAAACAATCGCCTGCTCCCCTGGCGGGCGATTCCCTGGCTGATTTCAAAGTAGGGGTTGATAACGTCATTTTTTCCGTGGACAGCGACAAGCGCCGACTGTTGGTGTTGCTGGTGATGCGGCAACACGAACCCTTTGCCGGTTGTTGGAGCTTGCCCGGAACCTTGGTGCGCCAAGGCGAGGCCCTGGAAGCGGCGGCCTATCGCGTCTTGGCGGAAAAAATTCGCGTCCGGCATCTGTACCTAGAGCAGCTTTATACCTTTGGTGGGCCCGGCCGCGATCCCCGGGAAGCCGCCGACAGTTTTGGGGTGCGGTACTTGTCCGTCAGCTACTTTGCCCTGGTGCGCTATGCGGAGGTGGAGGCGATCGCGGATTTTGCCACCGATGGGGCGATCGGGATTGCTTGGTATCCGTTCGATCGCCTGCCGGAACTGGCTTTTGATCACGATCGAATTGTGCAATACGGCTATCAACGCTTGCGCAACAAATTGGAATACAGCCCGATCGCCTTTGATGTGTTGCCGGAATCCTTCACCCTCAGCGATCTTTATCAGCTTTACACCATTGTTTTAGGCGAAAACTTTTCAGACTATTCCAACTTCCGCAGCCGCTTGCTGAAGCTGGGAATTTTGTTGGACACGGGCGTGAAGGTGTCGCGCGGTGCTGGTCGTCCGGCTAGTCTTTATCAATTTGATGCGATCGCCTTTCAACAGTTGGAAAATAAGCCCCTCGTTTTTGTCTAAATCTTGGGCAAAATCCTGGTCTAATAGTCCAAGTTGCCTGCAAAGACTCTGCCAAAAACGCCGATGACTGCGCCCAGTAACTCCCCCGATCTCGACCAGTTGCCGGCCGATCAAGCCAAGCAACCGGCCCAGCCTTGGTTTTGGCTCCTGTGGGCCGGCTTCACGCTCTATGCTTTCCTGCTGGCCCCGCCCGATCGCCCGGACACCTTGGATTTGATCATTCGCCTTTCGACGGGTCAAGTATCCGGCGAAAATCCGCTCATCGTGGCTCTTTTTAACCTGATGGGCATTTGGCCGTTGATTTACTGTTGCTTGCTGTTTGCCGATGGGCGGGGGCAACCGGTGCGTGCTTGGCCCTTTGCGATCGGGTCAATGGCATTGGGGGCCTTTGCCCTGTTGCCTTACCTGGCCCTGCGGCGATCGAACCCACAGTTCACGGGCGAGCGATCGGGTCTGATTCGATTCTGGGATTCCCGTTGGCTGGCTTTGGGTCTCGCGATTGGGGCGATCGGGCTGCTGGGTTGGGGTCTGTCCCAAGGCAACTGGTCAGATTTTGGGCAACAGTGGCAAACCAGCCGATTTATCCATGTGATGAGCCTCGATTTTCTGATGCTTTCCTTGCTGTTTCCTGCCCTGGTGGGCGATGATTTAGCCCGGAGAGGTTGGCATCAGCAAACCGTTTGGCAATGGCTAACGTTTTTGCCTTTGGTGGGGCCTTTTGCTTACCTTTGCCTTCGCCCACCGATTCAGGTGGCAAATGAGTAACTAGCAATTATGGTGGGAGTGAACCTGGTTGGCTTTTAGCAAATTTCTGAAGTCTCCTCAGGGCTTTTTCCAAATTTTTCAGAATTTTTTTGAATTTTATAAACTTTGCAAATTTCGTTGAAAGCTCCAATCCCTTTTGGGCTGTTCAAGCATCTTTTGGAAGAGTGTTTTAACCCATGAAACGTCGCCATTTAATGCAGTCGATCGGGCTAGGCTCCGTGACGGCCACTGCTGCCGCCTGTGCCCCCAAACCTAGTGGCGGCCCGCCCGTTGCTGCCGACTTACCCAGAATTCAGTGGCGGGCGATCGCCAGTTGGCCCAAAGCCCTCGACACCATTTTTGGTGGCTTAGTCAGCATCTGCGATCGGGTCAAAGAACTCAGCGACGGCCGATTCATCATCACGCCCCATACCGCTGGAGAAATTGTGGGCGCACTGGAAGTGATGGACGCAGTACAGCTCGGAGCGGCTGAATGCGGCCACAGTTCCAGCTATTACTATTTGGGCAAGCATCGAGGACTCGCTTTTGGCACTTCAGTGCCCTTTGGCCTCACAGCCCAGCAACAAAATGCTTGGCTCTATGCTGGCGGCGGCTTAACAGCTTTACAAGCCATTTATCGCAGCTTCAATATTATTAATTTTCCCGCTGGCAACACGGGAACCCAAATGGGAGGCTGGTTTAAACGCGAAATTCAAACCCTCAGTGATTTGCAGGGTTTGAAAATGCGAATTCCTGGTCTTGGTGGCGAGGTGATGTCGCGATTGGGGGTGAATGTGCAGGTGTTGCCCGGTAGCGAAGTGTTCTTGGCACTCGATCGGGGAACCATTGATGCGGCCGAGTGGGTTGGCCCCTATGACGATGCGAAATTGGGACTGAACCGCGCCGCCCGTTTCTATTACTATCCCGGTTGGTGGGAACCCGGCAGCACACTCGATTTCTTTGTCAACTTAGAAGCCTGGAACCGATTGCCAAAAGCCTATCAACAGATGATTCAACTGGCAGCCCAAGAAGCCAACTATGCCATGTTGTCAAACTATGAAGCCCTCAACACGGCAGGCCTCAAAACTCTCATTGCCAGTGGCACACAACTGCGGCCCTATTCCGCCGAAATTTTAAAACAAGCCAAAACGGAAACAGAAGCACTGTTTGCAGACTTAGCCCAGCGAGATGCAAACTTCAAGGCCATTTATGAACCTTGGAAAACCTTTCAACAATCGGTGATTGCTTGGAACAACACCAATGAATGGGTTTTTGCAGAAGCGGTTAAACCTTAAACCATCCAGTCTTGCCTTTAAATCTTTCAAATCCTTTAAATTTTCCCCGTTTAAACCTATGCAAACTATGCAGAATTGGCAACGGTGGCTTCAACGGCAACTCCCTCCCTGGTTGCGGCTGTCTCGACAAATCGATCGCTGGAATTTTCGCTTGGGCCAAGCCATGGGCTGGTTGGTGGTGGCCATGCTGGCGATCGGGTCTTGGAATGTGATTGGTCGCTATTTGGGCCGGGCGATCGGGCAAAATCTCACCTCCAACACCAGCATTGAGTTGCAGTGGTATCTCTTTAGCGGTGTGTTTTTGCTCGGTGCTGCCTACACAATGCAGCGGAATGGCCATGTGCGGGTAGATGTGTTCTATAAAAATTGGTCGCCCCGCACCCAGGCGATCGCCAATTTAGTTGGAACCGTTCTGTTTCTAATGCCCTTTTCGGCTTTAGTTTTGATGGCTTCTTGGCAATGGACAGCCAATGCTTGGATGGTTCAGGAACTCTCGCCCGATCCCGGTGGTTTGCCGCGCTATCCCATCAAAGGATTGATTTTAATTAGTTTTGTGGTTTTGATGATTCAGGGAGTTTCAGAAATCATTAAAAACTTGGCAATCATTGCCGGTTTAGGCACAGATCCCTCGTCGCAGCCGATCGCCCACTCGATCGCCCCCCATCAACCCAGCCAACCATCGGCCAGCCAAGCATCGGAGAACCCCTCGGAAAACTCATCGGAGGGAGATCGCTAATGGAAACCCTTGGATTTGACTGGCTGGGGCCCCTCATGTTTTTGGGGGCGCTGCTCTTTTTGTCCCTCGGCTATCCCGTCGCCTTCTCCTTGGGTGGGGTTGCCATTGTTTTTGCCCTGATTGGAATCAATGTCGATGCGTTTGAGCCAAGCTTTTTAGCTGCCTTGCCCAGCCGCATTTTTGACATTATGAAAAACTACACGTTGCTGGCCATTCCTTATTTTATTTTCCTAGGATCCGTTCTGGAAAAGTCAGGAATTGCCGAGCAACTTTTAGAAACCGTCGGTATTTTGTTTGGCCGCTTGCGGGGTGGCTTGGCCCTGGCGGTGGTGGTGGTGGGGGCCATGCTGGCGGCCACAACGGGAGTCGTGGCGGCAACGGTCGTGGCCATGGGTCTCATTTCCCTGCCCATCATGCTGCGCTATGGCTACAATCGCGAGCTGGCCACGGGGGTGATTGCCGCTTCTGGAACCTTGGGGCAAATCATTCCGCCCAGTGTGGTGCTGGTGGTGCTGGGCGACCAATTGGGCGTTTCGGTGGGCAATCTGTTCCTGGGGGCAGTGATTCCCGGCCTGATGATGGCGGGGGCCTTTGCCTTGCATGTGTTGCTGGTGGCCTTTTTGAAGCCGGAAGCCGCGCCGGCCCTGCCGCCGGAGGTTTGCCAAATGCCGCGCCGAGAATTGCGGCAACGGGTGGTGCAGTCCATGTTGCCCCCGTTGGTGCTGATTTTGTTGGTGTTGGGGAGCATTTTCTTTGGCATTGCCACCCCCACGGAGGCGGGCGCGGTGGGTTCCTTGGGGGCGATCGCCCTGGCCTTGTTGAATCGCCAATTCAGTTGGGTTGCCCTGCGGGACTCCTGCGAAGCCACCCTGCGCATTTCCAGCATGGCCCTATTTATTTTGATTGGTTCAACGGCTTTCAGTTTGGTTTTTCGGGGTCTCCACGGCGATCGGTTCATGTTCGAGATTCTGTCGAACCTGCCGGGCGAGGGAGTGGGTTTCTTAGCCCTCAATCAGAAGTGTTGAATGACAGATTCAGGTTATAAAAAAGGGGTAAGAAGATGTAATTCTTACCCCAAACAATCAAAAAGTAATACACCAATGTTACGCTCATTCTCTCAAATCGTCAAACCTATTCTCAAAAGCTTACCTGAGCATGATTACCCAGTGCTCAGCAGTCGGAGATTTTTTGAGATCTGGTTGACCTTCATTCTTGATCAAGGTTTGATGAGCATGAGAGACCTATTTTTCAAGCTCAATCACACCGGTATCTCAGTAGACATATCAACGTTTTCCAAGGCTTGTAAAAACCGGGATAATCACCGATTCTGCCGCATCTACACTCAGCTAATCAGAACACTGAAACAGCGTCATCATCCCGATGCCATGATGCTAATGCCCATTGATTCCACCGTTGTGACTCTCACTAGCCGACTGTTTTGGCAACAGAGTTATCATCGAGTCAAACTCTTAGCAGGCTTCAATCAGCAACAAGGGTGGTCAAGCGAATGCCTGATCCATTTTGGTCAAGGGCATGATGCCAAATTTTCTGGCTACCTGCCGAGTATGATTCCTGAAAACGGGATTGGGATTATGGATCGGGGTTTTGCTGATTGGCATTTCATTGATGAGTTGAGTGAAATAGGGACTTATTTTGTGGTGCGAATCAAGAACAATATGAAAGTCAATCTGAATCATGACCGCTATCGAGTAGTCACCTTTTGCGATCTAGAAAGTCGATGTGAATTTCGTTTAGCAACGAATTTAGTAGACTTTTCAAATGAAGAGATTGGAGAACTGTATCGAAAGCGCTGGCAGATTGAGTTGCTATGGAAGTTCTTAAAGATGCATTTAAAATTAGATCAGCTCATTACGAAAAATCAAAATGGCGTAGCAATACAGATCTACATGGTCTTAATTGCTTATGCCATCTTGCAGTTAATAGAATTGCCGCAATTCTATAGTCAGACGCTACTAGATAAATTGCGATATTTGCAAGTTGTACTCGGTCGCTATGGCTCAATCAGTCATTGGAGCTATGATTTACTGCCAGAAACTCTTGTTGCCTAGAATATGAAGTTTTGTGTTTAGATTCAACACTTCTGGCCCTCAATATGTTGGTGGTTTTCCTGTTGGGGTTCTTTATTGACTTCTTTGAAATCGCCTTTATTGTGGTTCCGATTTTTGCCCCCGTTGCCAAAGCCCTTGGGTTTAATATGATTTGGTATGGGGTGATTTTAGGGGCGAACTTGCAAACTTCTTTCCTCACGCCACCCTTTGGATTTGCCCTGTTTTATCTACGGGGCGTTGCGCCTGCCATTGTCAAAACGGAGGAGCTATATCGGGGGGTAATTCCTTTTATTTGTCTGCAACTGCTAGTGTTGCTGATTATTATTCTGTTCCCGGATTTGGTGATGTGGTTACCGTCTCTCAGCTTCGACTGATTAGACAGTAGATCTCTTTAGCAAATCAGTAAAAAGCCTTCATCCTCTTCTCAAAATGGGCCGATCGACGCTCATTTTTTAGTATCACGACTGCCTTAATTCTCTGGGTCAAAGCCGCAGAGCCAGTCGTCATAACAAGGGGCTTAAGCCCCTTGCTATCTAACGAGCTGGTAACCTTGCTGCCTAATGAGCTGGTAACGTTAATAGTCATTCGACGGGAAAACCAGGCAAAGAAATTTAGGAATTCAGGGCCGGGCGATCACGCTGTTGATCCTGCCGAGAATACACTTGACCATCATCCCAAAGGCCAACCAAAGCCGTGATTAAAGCTTTAGCAAAACCCATGCAGTAGCAGCCAAAACGTACCAATACTTTTAGGGGTGAACCGCTCTTGTAGCAGGGGGGATGACCCAAAACATGGCAGTCAAACAGTTTGGCAAAAAAGCGAATCTGTTGTCCAAGACTGAGGTGTTTGAATCCGAGCCAAAAATGGTTGTGATAGAAGGTGGTTTGATAGCCGATCGAACGGGTGCTGATGTCATGGCAACCGCCGGTTTCTTCGCCTAAATGCACCAAATGGGCAGCGGGGTCATACCAAATTTTGAAGCCAGTTTTACGCAGGCTTAAGCAAAAGTCGGACTCTTCGCGAACAGCGCTGCCCCGATAGCGCTCATCAAACCGCAGGCCATGCTGCACAAACAGGTTGCGCCGAAAGGACATGTTACAACCTCGGGCCGTGATCACCGGTTGGGGCTGGGTGGCCCGCACTAGGTCAATGTGATACCAGGCAATCGCGGGGTCAGAGGCTTCCGGCACTTGGTAATCAAATTCGCCCACATGTTTGGTGCATTCTTGCTCCAATTTCATGCGATCGAACACGCGCCCGGCCACCGCTCCAATCTGGGGATCGCCATAGTTCGCCACATGAGCCGCAATGAAACCTGGCTCCAGGCGCACATCATCATCAATAAAAATCAGAATTTCACCGCTCGATCGCCGGGCCGCAAAGTTTCGGGCCCCTGGCAAGCTCGCCCACCGCAGGCGATGCCATTGAATTTTGCCCCCATCGGCCCATTGGGCTAGTTTCGCTTCGGTTTCGGGCAGGTGCTGCGGGGTTTGGTCAACGACGATCACTTCAAAATCAGGATAGTCCTGGGCTAGCACATCCTCGATCGAGGTGCAAAGCACTTGTTCGCGCCCGTAGGTGGGCACAATGACTGAAACCTTTGGCAACTGGGAAACCTGACTCATATCCGCAACCGTGGGGGGATGGCTAGGATGGCTGGAGCGATTCGATCGAACCGTAAATCTTAATCCAAGAGCATCCGAGCGTTGTCCGGTGAAGGGCCGCTAGGGGCGGGGGCGGTCAACATACCGCGCCGCGATCGCCCCGCCAACGAACCCAAAAAGATGCATTTGCCAGGACACGCCCGAGCGCAACGGTAGCACCCCAAAAATCAAACTGCCATAGAGGCTGAAGATAAAAATCGAAAGCAAAATGCCGCTGGCGCTGCGTTCAAACCAACCCCGAAACAGCACATAGCTGAGATAGCCAAACACCAAACCACTTGCGCCGATGTGGATGGAGTTGCTGGGGCCAATCAGCCAGGTTCCCAGACCGCTAATGAGGGCGATCGCGCCGGTCACTTTCCAAAAGGTTTCGCGCCCACGCACCAACACCAACCAACCCAGCACCCCCAGGGGCACGGTGTTGGCCATCAAATGGGCCAAGTCGCCATGGAGCAAGGGGGCAAAGACAATCCCCCGCAGGCCGATGACATTGCGGGGAACAATGCCCAACACATCGAGATAGCCCCGGAAAACGAACTGATCAACAATTTCCAGCAGCCACAGGAGGCCAATCAGCGATGCCAAAAATCGCCCTTGGGATTTGAGTTCTTCGGTCACATGCTCAAGGAGTGATTACTGAAATTGACGACTGGAAAAGATTCCCAGGGGAACGCGATTGGAAAGGAGCACGGGGCGCGTTTTCCACTATAGCCAGGATAGCGAACGGAACCGTCGGTGGGGGCGCGATCAGGCGATTGTCGTGGGGTGCTGAATTCGAGGTGATGGCGATCGGGCGATCGACCGTTTTGGAAATCTGTCCCGCACAATCGCTAGTGAGATGGAAATGTTGGCTAGGCTGAAGACAGCCAGGCTTTTGATTCTCTGCATTCCAACGCCTTGGCCGTCCACTGCTGCTTTTCAACGACCGATCGCCCATGGGTTCCCGGACTGAGTTCAAAATTCCAGAACCTGGGTTCAGGGTCTGCGTTGAGTTTGCCAGTTCGGGCAAGTTTCCCCTGCGCTTACCTCCTGGCCAGTCGGCCTCCGTGACCAGGGAGGATGGCAAGCGATCGCTGAAGACTTATTCGGGCCCCGTCGCCATGTTTCCTAATTGTTCTCCTCGTTTGGCTGCCCAGTTGCCCCCTGCTGTTCGATCGGGCCCTGCTGCTGCGCGTCGGTGGCGGGGACTTTGGGGCGGGGCGATCGCCCTGTGGTTGGGTTGGCCCGGCGTTGCGTTGGCTTATCTCCAGTCGATCGACCCGGTTCCCAGCCCCAGTCCCAGCCGCCCTGGGACACCCACGCCCACGCCCACGCGCCCGCCGACTCCCACTCCCACCCTGACTCCCAGCCCAACTCCCACCCGTCCCCCAACTCCGACTCCCACCCCAACGCGCCCGCCAACTCCAACTCCCACCCCAACACGCCCGCCGACTCCGACCCCAACTCCCACCCGTCCCCCAACTCCGACTCCCACCCCAACGCGCCCGCCCGATCGCGCGGCTCCCTGCCTGAACGAGGGCGATCGCTACCGGGCCCGCATGTGTGAGTTGCGAGCTTCAGACGAGCGCTGGATTGAAATTCACCTCAGCAATCAGCGATTGATCGCCTGGGAAGGGAATAAGCCCGTTTATGCGGTGATTGTGTCCACGGGCAAACCGGGCACGCCAACTTGGCCGGGAATTTTCCGAATTCAGCGCAAGCTCCCGATCGATCGAATGCGCGGGGCCGATTACGACGTGCCCAACGTGCCCCATGTGATGTACTACCACCGGGGCTATGCGATTCACGGGGCTTACTGGCATCAGCGCTTTGGCACGCCGGTCAGCCACGGTTGCACTAACGTGGCCCCGGATCATGCCCGCTGGCTGTTCAACTGGGCCGATGTGGGCACCCCGATCGTGATTCGCCCCTAGGGATTGTCATCAAATTCCCTGAAACCCCTACTCCACCCTGAATTGATCGCTAGGGACAAGGGGCTGAAGCCCCTTGTTGTGATGATTGGGGTATGGCAGATCAACTACCTTCACTGGATGCCAGGAAATCGCGACAGGCCCTAATTCTCCCGATCAGGATTGGCTAATCAGCCTACGGACGAGAATCCTTGGTTAAATGGTCTCGAACTGTTTGGCAGCGAGAACCAAGTCATGATCTTTGTCGGGTTGATTTTGGGTGTCGTGATCGGCGGTGCGATCGCCTGGTATTTGATGCAACAGCGGGTGGCCGACCTGGAACGCCAGCAAAAGCAATATCTCGATCGGCAACGGCAAACCCTGGAGCAAGATTTTGAGGTGCAAAAGCAGACGGCTCGCAAAAACTTCGATCGGGAATTGCAAGCCCTGCAAACGGAAATTGCCCAACTGAAAGCACAAACCGCCCCCACCGCCGCACCGCCCACTCCCGATCCTGCACGCTCTGCTCCGCGCCCGGCGGCAACCGGTCAACCGGCGGCCCAGCTCCCGGATCCTTGGGGTGGAGCCGGTGCGCCCGCGCCAACGCCTGCCCCGGAACCCGCACCAGAGCCAGTTGCAGAACCCACGCCGGAACCTACGCCGGAACCCGCACCAGAGCCAGTTGCAGAACCGGAGCCAACGGCGGCCTCAGGGGAACCCGTTGCAGAACCCACGCCGGAACCTACACCGGAAACCGCACCGGAAACCGCGGCCGAACCGATCACGGAGCAAGCTGCGGAACCAGTCACTGAACCGGTCACTGAGCCGGTCACTGAACCGGTCACGACTCCTGAGCCGATCGCCCCAATCGCGCCCAGCAATCAACCCAGCCCGATCGAGCAAGTGACCCAACTCGCCACCAAGGTTCGGGCGATCGGCCAGCGAGCCGAGGGCCAAAAACTGATCAACGAGCTGTTGACCTTCACCAGCAGCCCCGATGCCACCGTACGTGCCGCCGCGATCGAGGCCCTCAGCGCCGTCCACAGCCCTGAAGTGGCGAGCTGCCTCGAAAAAGCCCTCCATGATGCGGCCCCGATCGTGGTGCGAGCGGCTGCCAAAGGGTTGGAGCGCTTCAAAAGCCAAGCCCCGATCGCCCAACCGGTTGAAGAATCACCGCCGCCTCCCAACGGCGGCCCCAAACAGCCCTAGGTCTGGCGATCCGGAAGCCAGCGCATGATTTCCCTTCAGTGCGATCGCTCCTCATGGGTCAAACCCCTCAATAACTGAGGACTGAAAATAGGGCAATCAATTGTAAAGAATTTCCCGAAAATCCGGATTCATTCCAGAACTAACTGAACTCACAGGGCGGAAAGTTTTTCCTTCTGCCCTGTGTTTTATTTCATACATCGTTTTGAAATGAATGTTTGATTTCGCACAGCATTGCCTGAAAGCCTTAAAATTACGTTCATTCATGTCGCATTTTGCACATCTTTATCCATTGCTTCGCCCATTATTAAAAAAGTTGTTGTAACTTAAATTCAAGCTTGTCAATTTTATGCAGAATCCTTTAAACTAATTGTAAGGATTTTAAAAAGTCCTCTACAAAAAGTCTTAACGTCTTTTGGGGCTGCTCTAGTTAGACCGCTTCCATTGGCTCATTCAAACAATTTGATTAGCCTTAATTGAGCGCATAAGTTTCTTCACAGCACTGAAGAACAGCCCACAACGATCAACCCAAATTCAAAATTCATCAGATTCGTCAGAGCTAACTCGTCACAACCAAGACAGATTTACAAGATCTGCATGATTCAATCGCTCGGATCTATCGATTCAGGTCTATTGATTCGGGTCTATCAATCTAGATCTATCCATCCAGATCCATTGATCCAAATCTATCCGTTTAACCGACTCAACAGGATCAACCCTGTCCTCCGCTGCACAGCGTTGCAGGACAATGCACTGAGGGAATGCTGAGGGAAGAACCATCACAGGCGTGACTCCTTTCAGCGCCCCAACCAGTTTTACGTCTGCCGGGATCGCTCCAATCAATTGAGACTTGATTGCCACTCATCATTGAGCCTCCATTGATCGCCAGGTTGTCTTCGCTGGGGACGAAGAATAGCCTTCGCATCACTTTGCATTTTGTGCCCGATCGCGCGGTTAAGTCTTGCGTGCTCATGGTGCATTCAAATTCTTGAATTCCAGTTGCATTTCGCAACGACGATTAAGGTCATTCACAAATCGTTGACCTCTCAAGTCTGGTGCTGAAAACCGTCGTAGCCGTCATGCAGGGTGGCTGCCTTTCTTTGACCTATCAGCGTTGGACAGAACTCCTATGGCTCTTCAGATGTCCCCGGCCGGGATCGACCAAAACAGCGCGATCGCTCCGGAAGTTTCCACCCTCCGTTGGCGCACTGCTGCCAGCACCAAAGCCATTCCCCTCAGCGGCAACAACAACATTGATGCTTTGCTGACGGTGCGTATTAATAATCCGACAATCACCCAATCGTGGAATGTGCCCCCTGGCGGGGTGATCACCTACAGTTTTCCCAATGCCAACACAGTCAATAATTTGACATCGGTTGCCCAGGGAGCCATCACCAACCCGGCAGAAATTCCCGAGCCGGTGAAACAGGCCGTGCGGCAAGTGTTGCAAAACTACTCCCAAGCGATTCCGGTTCAGTTTCAAGAAGTGCCGGACGAAGTGGGCGGAACACTGCGCGTTACCTTGGGCAAGAGTCCGCAATTGCCCGATGCCTTGGCCTGTGCCTATGTTCCAGGAAGCGCCTATGGGGGACAGGTGTTTTTGTCGGCCAATGGAATGTTTGACCCCAACTTTTTTACGAAGGGGCCCGGCAGCGCTGGCTATGGCACTTTAATTCATGAATTGGGCCATGCCATGGGGCTGAAACATCCTCGGGAATATGGCAGCGAAGCGGGGGATGTGCCCGGTAAAGCGCCTTCTAATGTGGCGGTTTTGGCTCCAGAATTGGATCATCGCCACAACACGGTGATGTCCTACAACGGGCGGGATTTTAGCAGTTTCCAGAATTCCCGCACCCTGATGAACTACGACATTCAGTCCCTGCAATATCTCTACGGGGCTAATACCAGTTGGCGATCGGGCGATGATTTGTATACCTGGAATGCCACTTCGTTTTTAGGGGTGGAAGCCATTTGGGATGGGGGCGGAACTGACACCTTGGAAATGGGGTCGTTGCCAGCCTCCGATCGCTACTATTTCGATTTGAAACCCGGCGGTTTGTTAACCACCCAAACGGGGCGCAAGGGTCGCTTTTTTGATATTTATCCCAGCTACCAACCCCTCTATCCCATGTTCGATCGGGGCAAGTCGATCGCCTTTGGGGTCACCCTGGAAAATCTCAATGGCACTGATGGAGCCGACGAGGTACTTGGCAACGATGCCGACAACGTGATTTTGGGGCGTGGGGGCAACGACAGCCTCAGCGGCGGCCTCGGTCAAGACACCCTCTGGGGCGGGTTGGACGATGATTGGCTGAGCGGCGAGGCGGGCAATGACCAACTCCAGGGCAACGCGGGCCTCGATACCCTCATTGGCGGTTTGGGCAACGACCAGCTCAACGGCGGCCGCGATGCCGACTGGCTCCAAGGGGACGCGGGCGATGATGTGCTGTTTGGTGAATTTGGGGATGACCTGTTGTTGGGGGGCGACGGAGCTGATCGATTCGTGTTGGGCACGGGCATGGGCCAAGACACAATTCAGGACTTTCAGTCGGGCATTGATGGCATTTATCTGGTCAATGGGTTGACCCCCAGCGCGATCGCCCTACGACCCCAGGGAACGAACACGTTGGTGCAAGTGGCCAGCAGCAATGAGACTTTGGCGATCGTCACCGGCGCACTCTCGATCGCTGACTTTCACCTAGCCTGAGCGCTCTAGGGGAATGTCTGAGCAGTCGCTTGCGGCACTGGCCAAGCACCATCCGATCCCGACCCGGGGCCCATGCCACAGTTCCTCTGGCTGCCCGTGGTAAAATGGGAGGCTGAAATCTCGATTTCACGGCAATTTCGCCCAACCGAGGCCGTTCTAAATGAGGCTTGCCGTCGATCTGTCCTTTGGGGCTTTTGTGCCACCACGATGCGAACGATTTGCTAGCCCTTGATGTGTACTAGCCCTTGATGTGTACTAGCCCTTGATGTGTATTTGATCCCGAACGAAAGCCGGGCCGATCGCCCGTTTGGTCTTTCGTTTGGGGTCGTGCCGTTTTTAGGCACTTGTTTTTAGGCCATAAATTTTCAGGCACTTTCTGCACCAGAGACCTATGAGTACTGCCGAAGACCGGATTGTCGCGACCGACCTACGCCAGGAAATGTCGCGATCGTACCTGGAATACGCCATGAGCGTGATCGTGGGGCGGGCGCTGCCGGATGCCCGCGACGGTCTGAAGCCGGTACACCGCCGGATTCTGTATGCCATGCATGAGTTGGGTTTGGCGGCCGATCGCCCCTTCCGGAAATGCGCCCGGGTGGTGGGGGAAGTGCTGGGGAAATATCACCCCCACGGCGACACGGCGGTCTATGACGCGCTGGTGCGGATGGCCCAAGATTTTTCGATGCGCCACCCGTTGATTAACGGTCACGGCAACTTCGGTTCGATCGACAACGACCCGCCCGCCGCCATGCGGTACACGGAATGTCGGCTGCAAGCCCTGACCAGTGAGTCGCTGCTGCAAGACATTGAAGCGGAAACCGTTGATTTCATCGACAACTTCGATGGTTCCCAGCAAGAACCGACGGTGATGCCCGCGCGGCTGCCACAACTGTTGCTGAATGGTTCTTCCGGGATCGCGGTCGGTATGGCCACCAACATTCCGCCCCACAACTTGGGTGAGCTGGTGGATGGTCTTTGTGCCCTGATCCAGAATCCCGAAATTACCAATCAGGAACTGATCCGTTGGATTCCGGGGCCGGACTTCCCCACGGGGGCGCAGATTTTTGGGACGTCGGGGATTCGGGAAGCGTATCTCACCGGTCGTGGCTCGATCACCATGCGCGGTGTGGCTAGTGTGGAGACGATCGAACGGCGCGGTGCACCCGATCGCGAGGCGATCATCGTCACGGAACTGCCCTACCAAACCAACAAGGCGGCGCTGATTGAGCGGATCGCCGAGTTGGTGAACGACAAGAAATTAGAAGGCATTTCCGACATTCGCGACGAGAGCGATCGCGACGGGATGCGGATCGTGATTGAGCTGAAGCGCGATGCCCGGGCGCAGGTGGTGCTGAATAACCTCTACAAGCACACGCCGATTCAAGCGAACTTTGGCGCGAATATGTTGGCGCTGGTGAACGGCGAGCCGCGCACCCTGACCCTGAAGGACTTTTTGCAGGTCTTTTTGGACTTCCGGGTGGAGGCGATCGAACGGCGCACCCGCTACGAACTGCGGAAAGCCGAAGAGCGCGATCACATCCTGCAAGGCTACTTGATCGCCCTCCGCAACATGGATACGATCATCGCCCTGATTCGCCACGCGGCGGACACCCCCACCGCCAAGCAGGGGCTAATGAGCGATTACAGCCTTTCGGAAGCCCAAGCGGACGCGATTTTGCAGATGCAACTGCGCCGTCTGACGGCCTTGGAAGCGGACAAGATCGAGCAAGAACACCAGGAATTGCAAGCCAAAATCACGGATTTGCAAGACATCCTGGCCCGGCGCGATCGGGTGTTGACGATCATTGAAGAGGAAGTGAGCCACCTGAAGGCTCGGTTTGCCACGCCGCGCCGCACCACCATTTCCCGCGACAGCGCCCAACTGGAAGAAATTGACCTGATCGCCAACGATCGCGCCACGATCGTGATTACGGAGCAGGGCTACATCAAACGAATGCCCGTCAGTACCTTCGAGACCCAAAACCGCGCCACCCGGGGCAAAACCGGCGCGAAAATGAAGGATGACGACGAGGTACAGCATTTCCTGACTTGCTGCGATCGCGATCGAGTCCTGTTCTTCAGCGATCGGGGCGTGGTCTATGCCCTCAGCGCCTACCAAATTCCCGCCAGTTCCCGCGCGGCCCGAGGCACGGCGATCGTCCAACTGCTGCCAATTCCCCACGACGAAAAAATCACCTCGGTGATCGCCGTTTCGGAATTCTCGGAAGATCTGTACCTGGTGATGTTGACCCAACAGGGCTACATCAAAAAAACCGTGCTCTCGGCCTTTGGCAACATTCGCGCCAACGGTCTGATCGCCATTTCCCTGGAAGAGGGCGACCAACTGCGCTGGGTGCGCCTGACCCGCGAGGAAGACAGTATTTTGATCGGCTCCCGATCGGGTATGGCGATTCACTTCCGAGCCGATCGCGATCAACTGCGGCCCCTGGGGCGGACGGCGCGGGGCGTGCGAGCCATGAGCCTTCGCAGTGGTGATGAGCTGGTGGCGCTTGATATTTTGCCCGCCGCGATCGCCTCGCGGGTCGGTCAGGCCGGCGATGATGCGGCCGACGACAACGAGCCGATCGAGGAAACCAGCGACGACAGCACCGAAACCAGCAGCCCCGGCCCCTGGGTGTTAGTAATCACCGCTCGGGGTTACGGCAAGCGCGTTCCCGTGGAGCAATTCAAGCTCTATAACCGGGCCACCAAGGGCAAAATTGCCACCAAGTTCAAATCCGCCAAGGGTATTGACGATTCTTTGGCGGGGCTGTTGGTGGTGAATGACTCCGACGAAATCACGATCGCCACGAAGCGTGCCACGATCGTCCGGCAGTCCGTGAACGCAATTCCGGTGCAATCGCGCGGGGCAACGGGCGTGATGGTGCAGCGGATTGTGGATGACACGATCGCCGCCGTGGCCCTCGTGCCGCCGGAAGACACCAGCGGCGACAGCCTCGATAGCAACACCGACTCTGAGGATCAAGTTGCTCAACCGGACGAAAATTCCTAGGCAATTGCTGCTGGGCAAATGCGCCTAGGGCAACCTAGGCCAAACTTGATCCCCAATCGATCCCATCGATCCCAGAAATCCCATCAACAAATTCCATCAACAAAATGGGGGTATGGCCGAAAACCACACCCCCATTTCGCTTTGCCAAACCTTGGCTTAACGGCTAAACGCTGACCGTACAAGTTTGAACCGGCGCTCCGGTTGACCAAATTGATTAATTTGATTCAAGTTGATCAGAG
The DNA here is from genome assembly GCF_055193175.1 of Limnothrix sp. CMB-01. NCBI lineage: Bacteria > Bacillati > Cyanobacteriota > Cyanophyceae > Pseudanabaenales > Pseudanabaenaceae > Limnothrix > Limnothrix sp. CMB-01. Next base: position 2,882,696 of record NZ_CM143720.1, on the reverse strand, counting down.
CCGACATCAACCGGCGCATTAGGCTGGGCGATCGCCCGGGCCCAAACCTAGTCGAGATAGCCCATCAGATTGGAATCTTCGCCCAAATCATTGGAAGCCATTGGCCGGTTGCTGGGCAGCCAATCACTGGTCGTAATGTCCAGCGTGTTAGCCGTCACCGGGCGATGGCCCGACAGAGTGATGGTTTCCACCACTTCCAAGTTGCTGGCCGACACCGGGCGCGCACCGTAGGCGGCCACCGTGCCCACCACCTTCAGCTCGCTCGTTTCCACGGGGCGATGCTTCGGTAGATTGCTTTGAACCAAAGACAGGTGGCTGACTTCAACGGGGCGATTGTTGGGCAGGTCGCTTTCGATGAACTTAACAGTATCTTCGCCGACGGGACGGTTGCCATAGGTGGGGGCGAGGGGGCGCTTGCGGACAACCGCAGGCAGGGCCCGTTGCTCGCGATCGTCGCGATCGTCGAGGCGCACTTCATCGCGATCGTCGCGGGCGCGGTTGTTGGTGTCGGTGACGTTGCGGTTGCTCATGAAAACGTACCTCAGATGCCGATACTAGTGCCGTTGGAAGGGGCTGATAGGAGCCGAAGCCCAGTTTGATAACCAGTTTTATAAATTGAACTGTCAAACCCAGGTCATCCTATCAAATGCGCGTGGATCGCGGTGGCTTCGATCGACAGGGGCGATCGAGCAAGGGAGACAGGGCTGGCGAACGGACGGCGCGAACTGGCCCAATACGGGAATGCCGCGCTGCCAATTCGAGCGCGTTCGGGCGGGTAGATTGCGTTGTCTCTACAGTTATATTTTAGCGGAGCTATAAAAAGATTATTAAAAAAATCATTGCTCTTATAAGTAGCTTTAAAGCAAAGCACTGCCCTCTCCCTGCAAAACCATGGCCATTCATGGGATTCAGCAGCTACCGTACGATTCAGCATCCCCTCAAATCTCCCCACCGACTCCAGACACTAGCGCCGGATCCCCTGTTGGCGAAGGACAAACCATGACCACCTTTGAACTGCAAGCACCGTTTGAACCCACGGGTGACCAACCGAAGGCGATCGCCCGTTTGGTGGAAGCCGCGCGATCGGGTCAGCGATACCAAACCCTGTTGGGAGCCACCGGCACCGGCAAAACCTTCACCATCGCCAGCACCATTGCCCAGCTCGATCGCCCGGCCCTAGTTTTGGCCCACAACAAAACCCTCGCGGCCCAGTTGTGTAACGAATTGCGGGAATTTTTCCCAAATAATGCCGTTGAATATTTCATTTCCTACTACGACTATTACCAACCGGAAGCCTATATTCCCGTCACCGATACTTACATTCAAAAAACGGCTTCCATTAACGAAGAAATTGATATGTTGCGGCACTCGGCCACTCGATCGCTCTTTGAACGACGGGACGTGATTGTGGTTGCTTCCATTAGCTGCATTTACGGGTTGGGAATTCCCACGGAATATTTAAATGCGGCGATTCCCTTTCGGGTGGGTCATGAATTAAATTTGCGGCAAACCTTGCGAGATCTGGCCTCTGTGCAGTACGAGCGCAATGATGTGGAAATTGGCCGAGGAAAATTCCGCGTCAAGGGCGATGTGCTGGAAATTGGCCCCGCCTATGAAGATCGAATTATTCGGATTGAGTTCTTTGGCGATGAAGTGGAAGCGATTCGCTATGTGGATCCCTTAACTGGGGAAATTTTGCAGAGCCTAGAGGCGGTGAATCTTTACCCCGCTCGCCACTTTGTGACCCCGGAAGATCGCCTGGAGGAGGCAATTCAAGCCATCGCTCGGGAATTGGCTGCACAGAAAATCGCCTTAGAAGCGGAAGGAAAACTCCTGGAAGCCCAACGCATTGACCAACGCACTCGATACGATTTGGAAATGCTGGCGCAGGTGGGCTACTGCAACGGCGTAGAAAACTATTCGCGTCATTTGGCTGGACGACAAGCGGGCGAACCTCCGGAATGTTTAATTGATTATTTTCCGGAAGATTGGTTGCTGATTGTTGATGAGTCCCATGTGACCGTTCCCCAATTAAGGGGGATGTATAACGGTGACCAGGCTCGCAAAAAGGTGCTGATTGATCATGGATTCCGCTTGCCCAGTGCCGCCGACAATCGCCCGCTCAAGGCCGAAGAATTTTGGAACAAGGTGAATCAATGCATCTTTGTTTCTGCCACGCCGGGAGATTGGGAGCTAGAAATTTCCCAAGGGCAAATTGTGGAGCAAGTCATTCGGCCAACGGGCGTGATTGATCCGGAGATTTTTGTGCGTCCCACGGAAGGACAGGTGGATGATTTGTTGGCGGAAATTGTCCAGCGGGTCGATCGCCAAGAACGCACCCTGATCACCACCTTAACCAAGCGAATGGCGGAGGATTTGGCGGATTATTTCCAAGAGCGCAAGGTGCGGGTGCAATATCTCCATTCGGAAATTCAGTCGATCGAACGCATTGAAATTTTGCAAGCTTTGCGAGCGGGCAAGTTTGATGTGTTGATCGGGGTGAATTTGTTGCGGGAAGGATTGGACTTGCCGGAAGTTTCCCTAGTCGCCATTTTGGATGCGGACAAGGAAGGGTTTTTGCGGGCCGAGCGATCGCTGATTCAAACCATTGGACGGGCGGCGCGTCATGTGCGAGGTCAAGCGATTCTTTATGCCGATCGGCTGACCGACAGTATGGACAAGGCGATTTCCGAAACGGAGCGGCGACGCAAAATCCAAATTGCCTACAACCAAAAACACGGCATTACGCCCCAACCGATCATCAAGAAATCCGGTAATTCAATTCTGGAATTCTTGGATTTGTCCCGGCGGCTCAGTGCCAAAGATTTGGAGCAAGCCTACGAACATGCGGCAGATTTGTCCTTGGATGATGTGCCGATGTTGATTGAAAAGTTGGAGGCCCAAATGAAGGAGGCGGCCAAAAACTTGGAGTTTGAAGAGGCCGCCAAATATCGCGATCGAATCAAGCATTTGCGCGATCGACTGTTGGGACAACGGCATTAAGCGGGCGGCTTAATGGGCTGATCCATACCAAATTGATTCCAGGCGATCGATCGCCCGTTGCAGTTCCGCCAAGCTATCCGCCAACACGGTCACATGGCCAAGCTTGCGGCCCAGGGTGGCGCTGGTTTTGCCATACCAATGCACTCGGCTGCGGGGAACCGCGGCCAAGCGATCGCGCTGCTCCTGATAGTCACTGGTGGCCACCTCAAAGCCCAACAAATTCACCATCGCCGCACAGGCACAGTGCAAATCCACCGGCCCAAGGGGCAACCCCGCCACAGCCCGCAAATGCTGCTCGAATTGAGAGGTGTGGCAGGCATCGATCGAGAAGTGGCCGGAATTGTGCGTGCGGGGAGCCACTTCATTCACCGACACCTGACCCTCGGCGGTCACAAACAGCTCAATCCCAAAAATCCCGATCGCCCCAATTTGCGACAACAGGCGATGGGCGATTTCCTGGCAGTGGGTGGCCACAGTTGGCGGAATGGGGGCCGGCGCAATTACCCGCTGACAAACCTGGTTCACCTGCTGGGTTTCCACGATCGGGTAAATGGCCACCTCACCCGTTGCCGATCGGGCCGCCACCGCCGCCAATTCTCGCTCAAAGGGCACAAAGGCTTCCAAAATCAGCGGCTGCCATTGCCACTGATCCCCAACCGCCAGCAATGCCGCCCGATCGGCCACCACCCTTGTACCTTGGCCGTCATAGCCATGGCGACGGGTTTTTAGCACGGCCGGAAAGGTTAGGGGCTGACCGTTTTCCCACCGATCGATCTGCATCGCCTGCGCCCGATCGGTAATGGCCGCAAAGGCCGGAACCGGCAAGCCAATTTGCTGCAAAAAACAGCGCTGATCATACTTATCCAGCAAGGGTTCCAAGCTTTTGAGGCTGGGGCGAAAACAGGCTCCCGATCGGGCCAATTCCCCCAACGCCGCCAAATCCACAAACTCATTTTCAAAGGTGACCAAATCCACCCGATCGAGCAATTGGCGCGTCACGGCAGCATCCCCAACCGCCCCTTGCACCACTGCCGCCGATCCCACCCGCGCCACCGCCGGGTCATCCAATTTCGGAGTTTGCACCACCAACGCCAAGCCCAATTTCGGGGCCGCTTCCGCCATCATCCAAGCCAATTGGCCACCGCCAATCACACCAATTGTTCGCACCGGCCGCTGGATGGGTTCCGCCGCCGCTGCAACCTCTACGAGGGTCATTTTTCTTACTCCCAAAGGAACATATCTCGATCGACGCTTCAGCAATCCGTTGATTAACCTTCAAGGACAGCCGAGCGATTCTTTGGTGTCGATGCCCGTGCGAGGATTCGTCCCCCGGGCAATCGCGCAGAGCTGTTTGACCTGTGCCCCATCCAAAATGGCCAGCTCAAAATCAGCCCCCTGAATGTTCACATCCTGAAAACTGGATCCCAACAAAATGGCCTCAACCAAAATGGCATCGCTCAGATCAGTGCCAATGAACTTCACGGAATCCATGAATGCATTGGTCAAATCGGCTCCATGCAAATTCGTGTCTTTGAGGAAGGATCCACTAAAGGATGCACCGGGCATTTCCGTATTTTCAAAGGTCACATCCGTTAGGTTGGCGTTGGAAAATTCCGCCGATTGCAACCGTTGATTGGAAAAATCTTGCCCAGACAATTCCGCATTGCTGTAGGACACTGGCGGCGCATATTCCTTGAATTGGGCCCAGGCCGCTGACGGGGCGATCGCTAAACCTATCACCCACGTCCCAATCAACAACACCACCGCCCACAGGCCCAGACCCCGCCCGCCCAATTGCCTCCGACCGTCCGGTTGGATCGTCGCTGGGGAACCTGAGGCAGTGCCGATTTTGGCACGCAGCCCAACGGGAACCAACCGGGCGATCGACTGGCCGATCGAAAATTTCTTCTGAACAATCATGGCTTCCAGGCCCTGCCTATGGCGGGATTCTCCCTATCAGATTAGCGGTCTTTGCGACCAATCCCAACGCTCGCCAACTCCAGCCAAGCCACTAGGATGGAAGCACAAACGGCCGGCCCCGATCACCCCGCCAGTGCTGCCATGGCCTCGCTCAGGGTCGCCCCGGAGACCGCAGAGGAGTTAGAACTCACATCATGCAACGCTTCATCATCACTTGGATCATTTCGGCCCTGGCCCTGGCCCTGACGGCGCAACTCGTCCCCGGCATTCATTTGGCAGGCTGGACCACCGCCGCGATCGCCGCTCTGATTTTTGGGCTAATTAACGCCACCGTGCGCCCCATTTTGTTCTTGTTCACCTTGCCGCTGAACATTCTGTCCTTGGGCCTCTTTTCCTTGGTGATTAATGCCTTTTGCCTAATGCTGGTGGCCTATTTCAGCCCCACTGGTTTTGCGATCGAGGGCTTCATTCCCGCTCTGATTGGTTCGATCGTCCTCGCGATCGCCTCCAGCGGCCTGCACAGCCTCTTTGGCATCTTGGGTCTGGAACCTGAATCCTAAAGCGGGCATCAATTAGGTTGGATCCTTAGGTTGGGTCCTTCAGATTGCGTTTTCCAGACATACCCTGAAGGCCCAACAGCCAAAGAGCCGGTTATCTTAGAACTTCAGCGGATCGATTTTTGTCGATTCCTGATCAATCCCACCATTAATCCCGATGGATCAAGCCGTTGGGTGACTCATCGGGATTAATTGCTATTTTGAAGATCCGCCGGGCGATCGCCCTTTTTCGGTGAACGGGCGCATCGCTTCAGCCCAGCATTTTCGGCATCTTTTCGGGAAATTCTCGGCGTTTACTCGAGATTTTCTTGGAGCTGGCTCAGGGTTTTCTCGGGGTTTTTTCGGCGTTTCATTCGTTTTTCGAGATGTTGCTTGAACTCAGGGGGCGGCTTGGCCCTGCTGAGTTTTCCCCGTATCTTGCGGCAATTTTCCGATCCTGCCTTCCTCAACCCACCGTTGTAATGAGCCAATGTCGTTTTGTTCTGGGCTATCGGCGGCAATTTGGATTGTTGATGAACATCCGGAGCCACTCCGGGAACTGTGCCAAACCCTGACCCACCGGGGATATCAGGTGCGGTTTCAGACCGGACACTTGGCATTGTCCAGCATCTTACACAACGGTTCGCAACATCCCCAGTTCCAACCCTTGGATCTGTTGGTGATTGGGCCCGGCCTTTGGCCCAACCTGACCACGGGAATTTGGGGTCCCGCGCTCCAACGATTGGGAAATCTGGGCTGTCCTTGGGTGGCGATCGGGCAAGTCAGCCAACCAGAGCAGCGAATTGCGCTCTTTCGGCTGGGCGGTGCGGACTATTTGGAATGTCCCCTCCACTTGCATGAGGCGATCGTTCGGCTAGAGCGGCAATTAATCCTTCAGCGGCAACGGGCAGAACTGCAAACGCAAATCCAACAGCTTCAGCGGGATATGCGGGACTACCATCGCGTTGAGATGGAGATGCAGCTTTTGCTGGCCCTGACCCAGGCCATTACGGAAGCCACGGAGATTGAAGGGGCGTTTCATGCGGTCTTGGACTGTGTTTATCACACGATCGGGTGGGACTATGGCGAAATTTGGATGCCCGACCCCAACCGCAACCACCTGGCGATGACGCGATCGCACTACGCCATCTCAGACCTGGCCCTCAGTGAATTTGATGACGCGAGCCAATCCTTCGTCTTTGAGCGCGATCACGGCGTGGTGGGTCGTGTGTGGCAAACGGGCCGCCCCCTCTGGATTGAGGATGCCACCAAAATTCAAGATGCCTTTTTTGTGCGACAAGAACTCGTGCTGCGGGCGGGGCTGCGCACCAACTTGAGCGTGCCGATCATTGCCAATGGACAAATTTTGGCGGTGCTCTGTTTGTTTCACCGCGTAGCCATGCCCTGCGATGGTCGCCTAATTAAGCTCATGGGAGCCGTGGCGGCCCAAATGGGGGTTTTGCTTCAGCGCAAAAAAGCGGAATTGGAATTACGACGGGCCAACCTGCAACTGGAAGTGCTGGCCAAACTGGATGGGCTGACGCAAATCCCCAACCGCCGCTGCTTTGATCACTACCTGTTGCGCGAGTGGCAACGCCTAGCCCAAAATCGCTGCCTGATTGGCGTAGGGCTATGCGACGTGGATCACTTCAAGCAATATAACGATGCCTATGGGCACCAAGCGGGGGATGAATGTTTGGTGCAGGTGGCCCGAGCCTTGAGCCACGCGGTCTCAGAATCAGCCAACCTGGTGGCCCGCTATGGGGGCGAGGAGTTTGCGATCGTTTTTTCGGACACCAACTTGGAGCAGGTCAAGGCGATCGCCCACACAATCCAGCAGGCGATCGCCCAGTTAGCGCTGGCCCATGCCCAATCCTCCGTCAGCGAGCACATCACCCTGAGCATGGGTTTTGCGATCGCCTCACCCCATTTGCCCGACAGCTCCCCAGATGAGCTATTGCGCTGGGCTGATCAAGCGCTCTATCAAGCAAAATATGCCGGTCGCAATCAGTTTCGGGTTGCGGCCCTGTCCCGGGCCGTCTGCGAAGGTTGCGAGGAAGTGGGCAACGAAATTGATCCAGGCATCGGCCAACAATCAATAATTTATAGTTAGTTGAAATTGAGGTGAAGGTGCATAGGCAGGATTGGGATGATCAATATTACTGACATGGATATCCCTCCACCCTAAGCCAGCAAACGACAGGAGCCGAAAAAAGTTATCCTTCGTCATCCAGTCTCCCTTGATATCATTACCAAACGGGCCGGCAGAATGGAACGGAAAGGAATATATTTCCGAGCCATGATCGGTTTCAATAGGGTGATCTTTATATTTAGTAGATACTGTAACGCCATCCACGAGTTTGAAGGCTTTGTACCCTCCCAAAGCCACAAATGTGCAAAAAACATCAATGCTATGAGATTCAGCAGAGATGTAAGGAGGATAGATTCTGTGCAAAAAAAGCTCTCTCAAGATGATGTTATCGTAATGTTCAATATCAATCTTGACATAGTAAGGAGTTCCGTAACATTCAAGAATATCAATGACGTTTTTCGCTGGCAAATAGACTTCTTCAAAGTGATCAATGATAGAGGGAGCTGGTTGAGGAAATTGACTTAAAACATGATTAGACTTGTGAATATAGAAAGGAAGCGGCTTTGCAGAATGACCAACATTTAAAATACAGTTTTCTACAACGAGTCTTCCTTCAGCAATTTCTTTTTGAAAACGATCTTTGATTTGATCGCAGAGTAGAGGATTCGCTTCAATAGCCACCACAAGATCAGCCTTTAGGAGATAGTAAGGTAAGTCATCTCCGTTGTTTGATCCAAAGTCGTAGAGCACTTTTTTCATGAAGCCAACATCCTGAAAATCAGCCACGATTATTCAACAAATGCCATAGATCCACAAGATCCCTATGCCATCCGTTGCATCAATATATTAGAAATGGGCAAAGCTGAACTGGCTCGGAAATGAAGCCACTGGGCAGCACCGCACCCATCAATTAGACCACGATCACTCCAGAAGTTGATCGCGCCCACAGGCAACCGCTTGAAGTCAGTAGCAAAAAGCCGAAGCGTAGTAGCATAGCTGCCTTAATTCACTGGGTTAAATGACATGGCTGTTACTGTCACCTGATCGTTAAGCAGCAAGGGGCTTAAGCCCCTTGTTACCACGACTGGCTCCGCAACTTTGACCCAATACTTTAAGGATGTCGCGCTAGTAGTCCCACAGAAGAATCAGACCTTGGCCATAACCATTGCTTTAGCCTTAGGCCGAACACCCAACTAATCGCGCAGCACACGGGCCAACATTAGCCCGTGCAGTTGGGCCCGATCGCACAACTGAGCCACCTGGGCCGGGGCGATCGGGTTGGGTTGTTCGTAGGCCGTTAGCCAAGCAGCGGCGATCGCTTCGGGATTCGTCGGCAAGGAGGCAAGGGGCACTGGCGGTGTTGCGCCAACTTGCTTGCTCACTTCAATGCCATCGATCGACTCGTCGCAGAGAGTCCACCCCGGCGCACCCACCGACTCCAGCAACACCCGCACCTTGGGGTCATAGCTGAGACCCCAACAGCGCGACCCCTCCGCCGCCGCCATGATCAGGGCATGGAGCCGCATCCCGATCGTCAGGTTCATTTGCTGAAATAGGCCCTTCAGTTGTCGGGGATCGCTGTAGCTAACAATGCGCGATCGATTGGGCCCGAGATGTTGGGCCAGGCGCTGGGCAATTGCGCCATCGGCGATCGGCTGGAAGGGCACAAACACAATCAGAGCACCGGTTTGGCTTTGGAAGCGATCGAGCGCCACGGCTAATTTTTCCAGGCGATCGGGCGTGAGGCTGGGGTGCGATCGCAAGGCCACCGCCACCTTGGGGCCCGGCGCAACCTCCGGAACCGGCACGCTGGCCAAGGCCCAAACCGGATCCGGGGCCAACTCAAACCCCTTGACTTGCCAGGTTTTGAGCAACTGGGCCGACTCCTGATCGCGCACCGTCACCCCATCGCAAGCCCGAAAGGTCGATCGCGCAATGCCCTTCACCCACCCGCGCCGCAACGGGCCAATTCCCTGGGCCCAAGCCACCCGCCGCAGTCCCCACTGACGCGCCGCCCCCATCAACCCTGCGTAATAGAGCGGACTAGCCCAACTGGTGGCATCTTGCATCAGACTGCCACCACCCCAAACCAAGGCCTGACTCGATCGCAACGCACCCCACAGGGCCGATCGATCCATTCGATCCACCGCCATCACCCCATAGCGATCATGGGTTTCCACCGGGTTCCCCGACAGCACCAGCGGCTCGACCCCGATCGGCAGCAATTGCAACAGCGTCGCCAACAAGGCCTCATCGCCCCCATTCCCTTGACCGTAATAGCCACACAACACAACTCGCTGCACAGACCCCATCCCTTCGATCGCGTCGAGCTTAAAATACCGAGATTTCAGTCCCCAGCGTCAAGACAAAACCACAGGTTTTCTATCTCCAGGCTCCACATCCGGCAAAAGCTATTTAAATTTAATGAAACCTAGTCGATTTTCCCTCTCGTCAACTTGCAAGAATAATGCAATAAAAATTCCGAGTCATTTCAAGAATAATTTCCCTTAAAAGCTTAAAATTACTCTAGGAAGATCTTTGCAATTTAGAGCAGTGATCTTAGCCAGAGCAATGATTTGAGTTCATGATTTGAGTTATTGATTGATTTTCATAATTCATCTCAATAGTTTCATCCACTCCATATCAGCAATTTATTTCAATAAGCCTCCTTAAAGTCTATCCATCATCATTAAGCGAATTGTTCTGGGATCATCCCAACCCTCGCTTCTTCAGAAGAGGTTACATTTTTTACACCGCTTCTTCAAATCTTTAACTATTGAGCGTAACATTGCCAAATTCCTTATTTCTCAAGGGTTTATAGGTTTTTACCTCAGCTTCATTAAGGACAGCCACAATTCATTTAATCTTCAACGTCAAACCAAGAAATTACCTGTTTAATGAAGTTAAGTTGATGCAAAGGTTACCCAGCCAGTAACCAGGGTGCAACCCCAATAAATCGACACTGTTTCATCAACTGCTTCTTAGGAGTAAGACCCCATGAAACCTCAACAACTTTTAGCCAGCCTCGCAACTGCCACCCTCTGCACCCTGGGTGTTGGTTTGCAAGCAGCCAACGCAGGCACAGTTTACAACGGCTGGAATTACGGCATTGATTCCTTCAAAGACGGCGTGAGCGGCTCTTTGGGTGGAATGTTTGAAATGTATGGCTTCGGGATTAAGCAAGACGGCGAAACCATCTACGTTGGTATCGATGCCCGATTGCCCATTACCGGCCAGCTTGATAACGGCGCACTCAACAAGTCCATCACCTGGGGCGACATGTTCTTTAACTTCAGTGGCAACCCGCTGCTGAATGCCCAAGGAAATCTGTTCGGCGTTCGCTTTGCCAGCACCAACGATTCAGCCGTGAAGCCCTTGGGTCTCTACAGCCAAGTTAGCGGCAAGAACGTTGCCAGCCAAAACCGTGGGTTTGCATCCTATGCGGATCAGTCGAAATACGTGACCGGTGCCAAGGGCATCGCTGGCATGGGCGAACTGACCGACGCAGAAGCCAAGGTTTATTTCAAAGATGCGTCGCTGAACGTGATCAGCAAAGGACAGCAGGTAGTGGAATCGGTGTTTGAATCCCTCGACAGCACCACCCTGTCAGCCTTGGGCTTCAACCTGAATGGCGCGTTGAACGGTGCCAAGCCTCCGGAAAGCAATGCCAATGGCGCAAAACGGCAAACCTTTGGCTTTAAGTTCACCCGAGGTGAAGGGATGGTGGGTGACTTTGTGGCCCACGTCTTCGCAGAATGCTTGAACGATGGGATGGCTGTGCGGGGCAACTTGGCTCCGAAGCCGGAACCCACGCCGGAACCTGTTTCCCTGTTGGGCCTGGCGGCTGTGGGCGCTGCGGTGGCCACTCGTCGCTACCGTGCGGCCAAGGTTGGTTAATTTAACTGACTGGTCGAAAGGGCCAATCTAATAGGCTGATATTGGCAACCTTGGCTTAGTTTGAGCCTGAGCCATGCCCGACAAAATCCAGCAATCCATCAACTCGGGGCGATCGAGCAGCAGTTTCCCAAGAGCCAGCTCATCGCCCCAGTTGTTTTGAGCTAAGGACTTTGCATTCTTGAAAAATCATTAAAATTCCGATCCCATGGGAGATTGGAAAAATATCGGATAACTAAATTAATTTTTCATCGAAGCTTCATTAAGTAAAAGTCGAATTTACAGAATCTTTAAAATTCTTTCCGGAAGTTATGACTTTAATAAGCTTAGCGAACACATCCGACGTTAAACATCCGGCAAGCAAAAAGCGGCCTCAACACTCAGTTGAGCAGGATGATTAGCCGTACTTCATTCCACTACAACGTCTTTTGGGAGCGTTAGAGACCATGAAAATTCAGCAGATTTTTGCCGGCGTTGCAACTGCAACCCTCTGCACCTTCGGAGTGGGACTACAAGCAGCCCATGCCGGCACGGTCTACAACGGCTGGAATTATGGGATTGACTCCTTCAAAGATGGCGTGAGCGACGGTAATGTCGGCGGTATGTTTGAAATGTATGGTCTGGGGATCAAGCAAGATGGCGAGACCATCTATGTGGGAATTGATGCTCGCCTGCCGCTGGCGGGGAAGTCAACCGGGGGAGTCACCAACGGTTCGATCGCCTGGGGAGACCTGTTCTTTAACTTCACCGGTAGCCCGCTGCTGAATGCTCAGGGCAGCCTGTTCGGTGTACGCTTTGCCAGCAACAATGATGCATCGGTGAAGCCTTTGGGTCTGTACAGTGGCGTTTCGGGCAAAAACGTTGGTCTGAGCAACCAAGGGTTTGGTTCCTACGCCGAGCAGTCGAAGCATGTGAGCGATCGCGGTGGTTTGCCCGGTGCGGGTGAGCTGACCGATGCGGAAGCCAAGACCTACTTCAAAGATGCTTCTTTGGGTGTGATTACCCAAGGGCAACAGGTGGTGGGGTCAGTATTTGAGGCTCTTGATGGCGCGGCTTTGTCGGCTTTGGGCTTCAACCTGAATGGCGCGCTGGGTGGTGCAACGCCGCCCCAAAGCGATGCGGGTGGCGCAACTCGCCAGACATTCGGCTTTAAGTTCACCCGGGGCGAAGGGATGGTGGGTGACTTTGTGGCCCACGTTTTCGCAGAATGCCTGAATGACGGGATGGCTGTGCGCGGCAACTTGGCTCCGAAGAAGGAAGCATCCACGCCGGAACCGATTTCCCTGTTGGGCTTGGCGGCTGTGGGCGCTGCGGTGGCCAGCCGTCGGCAACGGGCTACGGTGAAAGTCGGCTAAAGGTTGTCTGTTGACTAAAGAACGGTTCATCGGTTTGTTGATGGCGAATCCATAGCCAATCCATCGCTAAATCTTGCCTGCTGACGGGGCTGAGTCGCGCGTTGGAGCTTTAGATTCAGGAGCTTTGGATTAGTTGATTCGGTTAACTTAACCAACTCAGAACGGAGGGTTTCCCTGGAGGAATCCTCCGTTTTTGATTGGGCCGAGAGGGTTCGATCGGGGCGGATTCTGGGGCGATCGAGGCAGAGAGTCGCAGAAACTGGGGAATGGCGAGCCAAAAAATTGCCGAAAAGTATCGGTAAAGTCTTTCAAAATAGAGCGATTCCACAAAAATCGACAGGTATCAACTGGATGAATTCGGCGGCTTCAGTGATCGCAACGGTGAATTCTGGCTTGGCGAAATTAACGGCCCGGCCGTTGGCTCCCTGGCACTGGCGATCGCTCCCGCTGGCCGATCGCTCGGGGGCGGCGGTGTTTGCGGCCCTGTTTGCGGAAGAGCTGGCTCAGGGGGAAATTGCCGTTTTGTTGGAAAGTCCCCCTGCGCCGGAGCAGTGGTGTGCGGCGGCCCAGGAGTTGGCTCGCTATTCGATTTGTGCGGGTCGTCCCCGATCGGGACGGGTTTGGACTCCAGCAGTGGGGGACATTTTGCCCATGTTGGGCGATCGACTGGCGGAAGGCGGGGCGGCGGAGCGGTTGAATGCTGCTCAGGATGAACCGGGGCCAGCATTGCCGTTTCGGGGAGGTTGGCTGGGGTGGCTGGGCTATGACCTGGCTTGGGAGGTGGAGCAGTTACCCCAATTGCGATCAGATGAGTTGCCGTTTCCCGTGGCCTTTTGGTATGAGCCAGATTGCTTTGCGGTGTTGGATCACGGGGGCGATCGGCTGTGGCTGGCGGCAACGGTGGCGGCGGATCTCGATCGGCTCGTGGCCCAGCTAGACAAAGCTGCCACAGCGCCCCCACTGGCGGAATCGTCGGGGGCGATCGAACCAACCAGCACCCTCATTCCTCAATTCACCAGCGACCAAGCCGCCTATACCGCCGCCGTTCGCCAAGCCCAAGAGCACATCCGCGCGGGGGACATTTTCCAGGCTAATTTGTCCCTGCGGTTTTCGGTTCCTTGCCCCGCCAGCGGTTGGACGCTTTATCAGGCCCTGCGCCAAATTAATCCCTCTCCCTTCGCCAGCTATTGGCAAACCCCTTGGGGCGAGGTGGTGAGCTGTTCGCCGGAACGGTTGGTGCAATTGCGCGATCGCCAGGCCAGCACTCGCCCGATCGCGGGAACCCGCCCCCGAGGGATCGATCGCCCCGCCGATTTGGCCAACGAGGTGGAATTGCTGAATCACCCCAAGGAGCGGGCTGAACATGCCATGCTAGTAGATTTGGAGCGCAATGATCTGGGGCGGGTTTGCGATTGGGGCAGTGTGCAGGTGGATGAGTTCTTGACCGTGGAGCGCTACAGCCACGTGATGCACTTGGTGAGCAACGTGGTGGGACAACTTGCGCCCGATCGCACGGCGATTGACCTGATTCGGGCCACCTTCCCCGGCGGCACGATCACCGGTTGTCCGAAGGTGCGCTGCATGGAGATCATTGAAGCCCTGGAGCCGGTGCGCCGCAGTCTGTTCTATGGCTCCTGTGGTTACCTGGACGCAGGCGGTAATTTGGATTTGAATATTCTGATTCGGACACTGTTGATTCCCCGCGCGGCGCGATCGGGGGATTCGCAATTGGGCGATCGACTGGTTTGGGGCCAGGTGGGCGCGGGGATTGTGGCCGACTCCGACCCCGATCGGGAGTGGTGGGAATCGCTCTCGAAGGCCCATGCCCAATTGGCAGCGCTGCGACGGGTGTTGGGGTTGGATGGGGCTGGCCGGGCCGAGCCGTTGCCGTTCCCTGATCCCAATCAGCCCAATTACTCAAATTAATGCAGGCTAAATCATGCAGGCTCACTGGGTTTAGTTCCAAATCCCGTTCAGCCAATCCCGTTCAGCCAATCCCGTTCAGCCAATCCCGTTGGGCGAATTTAGCAGGCCCCAACAGGGCGGAGTTTTAGACCCAAATTCTTCCGTGATAGACTGAGGCAAGCGCTGCCTAGCTATTCCCCAAGTCCCCGGCTTTGAGCCTTGGCTTTCCGCTTCGGGCTTTGGGCAACAGTGCGGCAGCCGCAAACGCTTGGGCCCCAGGCCCCACCACAGCAGCATTTCAACCTCCATTGCGTTCGGTTGCGGCTGCTGTGCGGGTGTCTAGACCCATCGCCTCCAGCCTTTGCCCACCAGCCTTTCCCGGCCAGCGGCAAGGAAAGGTCAATTGGCGCGTTGCAAGTCGGTACAGTGAACCGGCTTTTTTTATGGCCCAATGGGGATCAGCTCCCTCCGTGGGTCGTGATCAGCATTGCTTTGCACTTTGATTGCTTTGCGCTCTGTCTGACCACGCCCCATGCCCTCACTCAAGGGCAATTTCTCCAACGGTGATCTTGCCGGATTCATCTCAGAGCGTCGTTACTTAGGCACGATTCTTAGGCACGATTCTGGGGACAGATCCGCAAGCGCGATCGGCCCTGTTTCCCTTCGGGCCGGATCACTGATCACGCGGTTGGGGGCCATTGCCCGCTCTATCGTTTGGTTTCATGGCTCATCCCGCAATTCCCCGCATTTTGGAACTTGCCACCCCGATCGCCACCGATTTGGGACTGGAGATCGTGGGGGCAACCTTCCACACCAATGAAAGCCCCCCTGTTTTGCGCCTCGAACTCCGCAACCCGATCGCCGATACCAGTCTGGATGACTGCGAACGGTTGAGCCGGGCCTTGGAGCCGGTGCTCGATGAGGCGGATGCCATCCCCGGAGCCTACGTGCTGGAAGTGTCTAGCCCTGGCCTGTCGGAGTTTTTGGAGACCGATCGGGAGTTCACCTCCTTTAAGGGGTTTGAAGTCACCGTCACCACCCGCGAGCCACACAAGGGCAAATCCCTTTGGCAGGGCAGCTTGCTCGATCGCGACGCGGAAACCCTGCGCATCAACCAAAAAGGCCGAGTGATCAGCATTCCGCGCGATTTGGTGGAACGGGTGCGCCTGGCCGACGGAGCCGAGTAGCTCAGCGGCCGGCTATCCTGCGCGATCGCCCCATTGCCCATCCCCACACCCGCGATCGCGCCGAATGCTTCACCACTCCCCATTCACCTTTACGAATCTTTAGGAACCCCACACCCATGTCCATGGTTCGCCTAACCGGCCTGCAAGAAATGATCGACGGCATCAGCCGCGAACGCAACTTGCCGAAAACCGCCGTTGAAGCCGCCCTGCGTGAGGCCCTACTCAAGGGCTATGAGCGTTATCGCCGCACCCAAAGCTTGGATGTGCGCAATATCTTTGACGAAACCTACTTCGATAACTTCGACGTGGAATTGGACACGGAAGAAGAAGGCTTCCGGGTTTTGGCCACCAAGAGCATTGTGGAAGAAGTGGCCGACCCAGACCACGAAATTGCCCTCAGCGATGTGCAAGAAGTGGCCGCCGAAGCCCAACTGGGCGACACGGTGATTTTGGATGTCACCCCCGATCGGGACGACTTTGGGCGCATGGCCGCCATCCAAACCAAGCAAGTGCTGGCCCAAAAGCTGCGCGACCAGCAGCGCAAGCTGATCCAAGAGGAATTCCAAGAGCTAGAAAGCACGGTGCTCCAAGGGCGTATCCTGCGGTTCGAGCGCCAATCGGTCATTGTGGCCGTCACCAGCGGCTACAGCCAACCGGAAGTGGAAGCGGAACTGCCCAAACGGGAACAGTTACCCAACGACACTTACCGCGCCAACGGAACCATCAAGGTCTACCTCAAGAAAGTTTGCGAAGGATCCCAGCGGGGGCCGCAACTCTTGGTTTCCCGGGCCGATGCGGGGTTGGTGGTTTACCTGTTCGCCAACGAAGTGCCGGAAATTGAAGATGACATTGTGCGAATTGTGGCCGTGGCCCGGGAAGCCAACCCGCCCTCGCGCCATGTGGGCCCGCGTACCAAGATTGCCGTTGACACGGTGGAGCGCGATGTAGATCCTGTGGGGGCTTGCATCGGAGCCCGGGGATCGCGAATTCAGGTGGTTGTGAACGAACTGCGGGGCGAAAAAATCGATGTGATTCGCTGGTCTCCGGATCCGGCCACCTACATCGCCAACGCCCTCAGCCCGGCCCGGGTGGTGGAAGTGCGTCTGATGAATCCCGAGGAGCGCCAAGCCCATGTGCTGGTGGGTGATGATCAGCTCAGTTTGGCGATCGGGAAAGAGGGGCAAAATGTGCGCCTGGCCGCTCGACTCACGGGCTGGAAAATTGATATTCGCGATGTGGCTAAGTACGATCGCGACGAAGAAGATGCCAAGATGGCCAGCTATCTCGCGGAACGGGAGGCAGCCCTCGCCCTGGCAGCGGCCGAAGCGGCTGACGACTTTGCAGAGGAGGACGCTGAGTTCAGCCCTGGGGAGATTGACCCATCGGCAGCCGCAGACGATGAAACAGATGATGAGTTTGATGGCGATGATCTTGGCGATGATCTTGAGGACGATCAAAAGCAGGCTCCCCTAGCCTCGGTGGCGGATGCTGACGACGATGATCAAGAGGAAGATGATCAAGACAGCGATGATTCAGACCCTGATGATCTAGCCGAGAACGACTTCGCAGACGAGGACTTCGACGGCGACGATCCGGATAGCGAGGCGCTGGATCAGGAGGCCAATTGATCCCTTGCTGCCCAACTATCGCCGTTGTTTGATTTGTCGTCGGGTGGCCCATCGATCGGAGTTTTGGCGCATCGTGCGGATGGCCCACTCCGGTTCGGTGCAACTCGACCAAGGCATGGGGCGATCGGCCTATCTTTGCCCCTGTGCAGACTGCCTACGAGCAGCCCAGCGCAAGGATCGAATCGGGCGATCGCTCAAGGCCCCCGTCCCCGCCCCCCTCTATGACCTGCTTTGGCAACGGCTGACCGCCCCGGTTCCCAACCCGGACTCTCTGGGAAATCCAACCCCACCAGAGTGAACCGCCCCCATCGCACGTCATAATAGGAAGGGACTAGACGGCTCGATCGAAATGTTTCAAATGACGGTGGGCTATGATGTCGTGACGCAATAGGATTCGAGGAAACTGGATGAGCACAGGCCGCGTGAGAATTTACGATTTAGCGAGAGAACTACATCTGGAAAATCGCGAGATCTTGGTGATCTGCGAGCAACTAAACATTCCCTTCAAAAGCCACAGCAGCACCATCACCGAATCTGAAGCCGCTCAAATCCGCGCAGCCGCTCGTCAACAGTTTGCGAATCGTCCTGCGCCCTCCAGTCCTGGCCAATCCTCTGCACCCTCGGTGAATCCAGCCTCCTCCAACCCTCCTGATTTGTCCCCATCCGATACGCCCACAGAAGGGCGCGATTCAGCACCGGCTATGCAAAAAAAGCAGCAAATTCTCGAGATTCGTAAACCAAAGCTACGCCCTAACACCGAAGGAGCAGCCCCCGAAGCCACGCCCCCCGTCAGCCGTCCTGCACCCCCGAAACTCGTTTCGCCCAAGCGGGCCGAGCCCGCTCGCCCCGAAGCGGCTAAGTCTGAGGCAGCTAAGTCTGAGGCAGCTAAGTCTGAGGCGGTCAAGCCCGAAATCGTTGCTCCTGTGAATGTCCCCGCCCAGCCGTCCGATTCGCCCGCAGCGCCCCCCGCGGCCTCGGTTGACCTGGCCCCGGCTGAACCCAGCGCCCCCCGCCGCCCCGCCGCCTCGGCAACACCGGAACCCATTGCCGAAAAGAAAGCCGAACTGAAAACCCCGCCCCGTCCCGGCACAGCGCCGCGCCCGGTCAAAAAGCCCGAGCTGGTGGGGCCGCCATCGCGGCCGGCCAAGCCCGCCGAAAGCAAGCCTGCTGAACCCCGCGCGGGTGCGCCCAGTCGCCCATCCCGCCCCACCCGGCCCGGCGAGGCCAAAGGCCCCGCAGCCGGTGGCCCTGGCAAAGGGGCCCCGCCAACCATCGTGGAGTTGCGCCGGCCGAAACCCGTGCGCCCCACCGAAGCCACAGCCGACGGTAGCGCTGACGGCACGGCCGCAGCCCCCGCGGCCAAACTGCTGGAAAAACCCACACGTCCGGCCAGCAGCGGCGAAGATTATGAAAACAAGCTAAATCGACCGACCCTGAATCGCCCCACCAAGAAGGGCAAAGATTGGGAAGCGGAAGAGGAAGAGCGGGCCAGAATTGCCAAGGACAAGGCTGGCAAGAACAAGCGCCGTAACCAGGTGGAATTCGAAGACGAAGACGACTTCGAGGAAGATGATGAACTGATGATGGAAGGGGTGGACGGTCAGCCGGCTCCCTTCCAGGTCAGCCTATCGATCGCCCGGCCGCCGAAGCCCAAGGGTGTTACCCCGCCGAAGCCCGCTCCGCAGCCCAAACCGGTTACCAAGAAAGGGGCCTCGCGCCCGCCTCAACGGGAACGTCGGGAACAACAGGTCAAGAAGGAACGACCGGAGCTGATCACCCTCACGGAGGGTCTGACGGTGGCCGAGTTGGCCGAAAAGCTGGCCGTTCCAGAAACGGAAGTGGTGAAGCGCCTATTCTTGAAAGGGATGGCCGTCAGCATTACCCAAACCCTCGATGTTCCGACAGCCACCATGGTGGCCGAGGAGTTGGGGGTGATGGTGGAAACCGCCGAGAAGGAATCGGAAGCCCGCAAGGTGACCGAAATGCTCGATGTGGCCGACCTGGAAAGCCTCCAGCGCCGCCCGCCGGTTGTCACGATCATGGGTCACGTAGACCACGGGAAAACCACCCTGCTCGACTCGATCCGCAAAACCAAGGTGGCCCAAGGGGAAGCCGGTGGCATTACCCAGCACATTGGGGCTTACCACGTGCAGGTGGATCAAGAGGGCGGCAGCAAGAAGGTGGTCTTCTTGGATACACCGGGTCACGAAGCCTTCACGGCCATGCGTGCTCGGGGGGCACGGGTCACGGACATTGCCATTTTGGTGGTGGCGGCCGATGACGGGGTGCAGCCTCAAACGATCGAGGCTCTCAGCCATGCCCGCGCGGCGGAAGTGCCGATCGTGGTGGCCATTAACAAGATTGATAAGGAAGGCGCAAATCCCGATCGGGTGAAGCAGGAACTGGCCGAGCGCGGCCTTGTGCCGGAAGAGTGGGGCGGGGACACGATTATGGTTCCCGTGAGCGCCCTCAAGGGTCTCTACTTGGATGACCTGCTGGAGAACCTGCTGTTGGTGGCAGAAGTGGAAGACTTGATGGCTAATCCCGATCGCCTGGCGCGCGGGACGGTCATTGAAGCCCACCTCGATCGGGCCCGTGGTCCGGTGGCCACCCTGCTGGTGCAAAACGGCACCCTGCGAGTTGGCGACATCCTCCTCGCCGGCCCGGCTCTGGGCAAGGTGCGGGCGATGATTGACGATCGTGGTCATCGCGTTGATGCCGCCACTCCTTCCTTCGCCGTTGAGGTGTTGGGTCTGAGCGAGGTTCCGGCCGCTGGGGAAGAATTTGAAGTCTTCGCCAACGAAAAAGATGCCCGGGCGATCGCCTCTCAGCGCAGCGACCAACAGCGCCAAAGCCGTCTGCAACAGGCCATGGCTTCCCGTCGCGTCAGCCTCACCAGCATTTCTGGTCAGGCACAAGAGGGCGAGCTGAAGGAACTGAACCTCGTGCTCAAGGCCGATGTGCAAGGCTCCCTGGAAGCCATTCTGGGATCTTTGCAACAACTGCCCCAAAACGAAGTGCAAGTGCGCGTGTTGTTGGCTGCACCGGGCGAAATCTCCGAAACGGATATTGACTTGGCTGCCGCCAGTAGTGCCGTGGTTGTGGGCTTCAACACCACCCTCGCGCCTGGTGCTCGTCGCTCCGCCGATGAAGCGGGCATTGATGTCCGCGAATACAGCGTGATCTACAAACTGCTGGACGACATCCAAGCCGCCATGGAAGGGATGCTCGATCCGGAAGAGGTGGAAGAACCGCTGGGTCAAGCGGAAGTTCGGGGTGTGTTCCCGGTGGGTCGCGGCACGGTGGCCGGTTGCTATGTGCAGTCGGGCAAGCTGATTCGCGATTGTCTGCTGCGGGTGCGCCGAGGCAAGGAACTGGTGTTCCAAGGCCGCATGGATTCGCTGAAGCGGTTCAAGGAAGACACCAAGGAAGTGAACAGCGGCTACGAGTGCGGTGTGAACTCCTCGGGCTTCAACGACTGGCAAATGGGCGACATCATCGAGGCTTACCGCCTGGTGGCCAAGCGTCGCACCCTGTCCCTCTAGGACATTTTCGGAAGGTTAATCAGCGAATCAGCCCACTGCTTCGCTGAGGGCGATCGAGTTCATAGTCCGATCGATTCCGGTTCGATCGCCCCATCACCCTTGATCTGGGTTTTCATCAGCCCCGACTAGTCACTAACCACGTGCTAATCGGGGCTGATTCTTTTGTCTGGCATCACAGCCCGATCGCATCGGGTCTGTTAAAACTGACGGAATAGTCCAGCGGGGAAACCGAAACCCAAGATGGCTCTGGATCGTCATTGAGCCATTCTGAGCCTGCTGATTATTTTTGCTGTTTTTGATTGCTTTGAATGATTACGCTCTACACTGCTCCGTCCCGTTGGGGGCTGGCTAGCGTCAGTCCGGCTTGCATGGAATTGGAAACTTGGTTACGAATTGCCGAGTTACCCTACCAAACAGCCTTAGCCACCGCTCAGGATCTGGCTCAGGCCCCCTATGGCAAAATTCCTTTTATTGAAGAAGCAGGGCAAAAATGGGGCGACACCGCGTTAATTATTGAGCGCTTTCGCCAAACCCAAGGTATTGATTTGGAAGCCGGTTTAAGCCAGGCTGATCGCGCGATCGCCCTGGCTTTCCGTCGCTTAATTAAGGAACATCTCTACTGGGGTGGAATTGCGATTCGCTACCGCGATGAAGAAAACTGGCAAGACTATCAAAACTTAGTCTTGACTCTGGTTCCCAGTCACTGGAGCAAGGCCCAGAGCGTGGCCTTTGCGGAGAAATTTCGCCAAAGCATTCTGCAACAGATGACGCAACAGGGCCTGGGCCGACTGAGTGACGCTGATTTATATCAACTCATTACGGCGGATTTGCAGGCCCTTTCGGATTTTCTGGCCGATAAGCCCTTTTTTATGGGCGATCGCCCAACCACGCTGGATGCCACAGCCTACGGTCACATCGGGAATTTCATTGAGCCACCCTATTCCAGCCCGATCGTGGACTTTGCCCGCCAAAAAACCAACCTCTGCGACCACTACCAGCGCATGTCAGCACGCTTTTTTGCCGACAGGGAGACCGAGCAGAAAGCGTCTATGCTGGTTACAAAGCTTGCCCAGCCGTTGGATAGCGCCTTCGCTGAAGAAACAGGGACGATCGGGTTGTCCATGAATGAACTTTGATGAATGAATTTTGATCAAACCAGCCGTCATTCAACTGGCCGTAGTCCAATCAGTTTGGTCTGGACTAGCCTTGATGAAACCGGTCTTGATTAAAACAGCCTTGATTCAACTGGCTTTCATTCAACCGGCTGAGCAACTAACACACAGAACGAATCAAACAGAGAGGGAAGGAGGTCGATCGTGCAGGGGCCAAAACGCGATCCGTATCTTTGGGTGCATTTGGCGGGGTTGGCAGCGCTGCCCCTCTGTGCGGAGTTGTGTTTACTGGGGTTGGCGGCGGGGGATCCTCTGCTGCCGGGTGGCTGGGACTGGCTGTTGGTGGGGCTGTTGGGAACTGCTCCGATCGTGGCCATGCAGTGGTTGCGCCCGTTTTATCCCTTTTCGGTTTTGCTGGTGAGCCTGCGGGCCGATCGCCTCAATGAAACGCAGCAACGAATTTTGCAACGCTGGGCCGGCTGGGAAACCAAGGCGATCGCGCTGATTGCGTCCCTTTTGGTGCTTTGGGCTTTGCAACGACTGGATCAACTCTCCCCCTTGGCGGCGGAAATTGCCCCCCTGGATCAACGGGCGATCGGGCTGTTGGTGGTGTGGTTGGGAGCGCTTTTGGGCAGCCTGCTGCTCACCGTTGCCCTCGTGTCTTTGTGGGTGTTGCTCACTCCGCAGACCGCCTTCAGCGCGATCGAGCCTTTTCCCGTTGGCAACGTTCCCGGCAGCTTCCTGCGCCTCAGTGTCCGGCTCACCAAAGTCTTACCGGATTTGGAAAATGCCCCAGTGGCCGCGCCCGCCAAGGTTCCTGAACCAGAGTCAGCAACGCCCCCAGCCCCTCCAGAAACCACCAATACCCCCCAGGAAGAGGCCGCTGCGATCGCCCCGGAGAATCTGCCGAGTCCTGGTGATCCCGAGCCACTGGATGCCACCGAGCCAGCGAGCACGGCTGAGCCACTGGATCCCCCTGAATTAGTGACGGATTCGGCGGCTGTTGAGGAGAGCGAGTCTTCTGAGGCGATCGAGTCTACGGAATCTGAGCCGATCGCAAGCACTCCTAATGAGCCTGAGTCGATCGAGTCTACGGAGCCTGAGTCGATCGAGTCTACGGAACCAGACTCCACCGAACCGGAACCCACCGAAGCGACCAGCAATCCCGAAACAGCAAACCAAGTCACCGATGATGATGATTGGGGCGATATGGTCAGCGATAGTGACAACCACAACGATGGCGGTAATGATGGCGACGGCTACTAGGTTCAGGGCATCGGTTTAAACAGTTTGGTTGAACAAAAAGTTGAACAAAAGCAAAACCCGACCTAGCGCAATGCCAAGTCGGGTTTTGAGTGAGTTAATGCGTTGGCTTGTTAACCAGATGACCGGCTTTTAGATCACCAGTTTCTGATTAGCAATCAGTGACTAACCGTAACGGAGTGGAGCTGGAGGGAGTCGAACCCATCGTCCGCACCAAGTAGTTATACCTTGTTCATTCACAGGCTTAGTCTCGTTGACCCTTGAGACAGGGACCGCTACTTAATCCCTAGCGGTAGGATGCCTCGATTAAAGTCTTTGCTAGCAGGCCAACCGAAGAAGACCGGACAGCGCATCCGTTGGGGTTAAACTCGGTGACCTTAACGGAGTCGGACAGCGAGTGCTCAACCGTCTAGTTAGAGGTGTTACAAAACTTAGGCAACAGCCACAGTCTTGCGAGCGAAAGGAACGATGTTGTTCGCATCTACTTTTTTGAGCCATTGATTTACGAGAGTTAGCCCGCTCTCAGCCTGCATCACTCAGTACCTGTTCCCAGCACGTCGAAACCGTGACAGCCCCGTGGTGTTAGCAGTGTTTTCCAGCGTTTTTAGGGTTGCGATCGCCCCAAGCTAGGTTTGGCAACGGCCATTCCAGGAGGGCAACAGCAAACTAAGTTGAGCTGTCAGGAATCAAGGCATTAATTAGTGCATTCCCAATTAATTTGTTCCTAGGTGCTCTTGAGCTGGCTGCTATGGGAGTAGATAACCATCGTTGAATGCTCCTGTATTCTATCGCGATTGGCGGGCGATCGGGCAAGGGCATACGGGCGATCGGGGCGAAATTTCCCTACTGGTGGCTACGGTTTTGCACCCTGGAAAGCTGCCAGCCCAAGCGCGAGCCAACTGACAATGAGACCCACGCCCCCGATCGGGGTAATGACACCCAAAATTTTGGGCGCGCCGAAACTGAGGGCATAAAGGCTGCCACTGAACAGCACCATCCCCAACAGGGCAGACACCCCGGCGATCGGGAGGCTCGGGGCCACGGGTTTGGGCATCGCGCCCATCGCCACCGCAACCATCCCCAACAGCAGCGCATGGATGAGTTGATAGCGGGCAGCCGTTTCAAAAATCGCCAAGGCGCGATCGCTCAGTTTTTCCGCTAATACATGGCTGCCGAAGGCCCCAGCCGCCACCGCCATTGCTCCTAAAAATCCAGCCCCGCCTAAAAACCAGCGTTCCATTTGATTCACACCAGATTTATTGACACCAGAATTATTAAAACCAGATTTTCTTGACACCGAATTTTAATGAATTCGGCCTTCCCTTAATTCCGAAAGCCATACTCAAGCACAAAGCAATCGGGATGAAAGCCAGCCAAAGGCTCTCGCAGTTTAACCAATTCAGATTCAGGGCCGTGAATTGCTAGGCAGAACCTAGGCAGAAGCGTGATGAATTGCCATGATCTGATCCGCAGCCCGTTGACCCGATCGATAGGCTCCGTGAACCGTGGCTGCGTGATTGCGAGAGGTGGCTTCCCCGGCAAAAAACAGGCGATCGGCCACGGGTTTGGTCAGTTGACCGCGATCGCTCAAGGTCGCCCCCACTCGCAGGAAGGAATAGGAGCCGCCCGCAAAGGGATCACGTCCCCAGCGAGTCACCCAAACCGCCGTTGGGTCAGGAATTTTGGGGCCAAACATCCGTCGCAGAGCCTTGAGGGCACTGGCGGCCTGTTGCCCATCGCTGAGAGCTTCCAGCTCGCGGCCCTGTTGAGCTGCATTAAACCCCAGCAAAATCGGGCGATCGCTGACCCGCTGGAAATTCACCCACTCATTCCACAGACCCGGCGGATCGGAAACAAACCCGATCCAATCCGGCTCTGAGGGCCAAAAGGAGCGAGGGAATTCTAAATAGATTTTGTTCAGAATACCCATTCCCAGTCGATTGATGGCGCTTTGGTGGGTCTCGGGCAGGGCCGGGACAAAGGTCACTTGACCCGACTGCAACACCCCGATCGGCAAGGTCACCACGGCCGCGATCCCAACCCATTCGCCGCGATCGGTGGTGATTTTGACTCCCTGTTGATCATGCTCAATTCGGCGCACCACCTGGTTGAGCTGCAATGTCAAACCACTGGATAAGCGACGGGCGATCGAGTCGTAGCCGGTGGGGAACAGCACATCTGCCCCCTCAAAACCGTCGCCCGCATCCCACTCATTGGCCGATAGCTCCGCCATCGATCCGGCATATTCATGCTCGATCGACCCCTTCAGTAATGTCCAAACCGCCCGTTCATCCTCGGCCGTGAGGTTAGCCCGCTGAACCAAGGCTTGCAAGTCCGCTAGCAGTGGGCGATCAGTGGAACGCTTTTCCCGCAACCGGTTCTGTTGAGCCAACACCTGCTCTAACACCTGCTCTAGGCGATCGTGCCGGGCATCATCAACTAACCGACCATCCCAGTCATAAAGCCACTGATTTTCGGCATCCGTGGCCACGGTGGGAATTTGCCACTGCTGAGCCAAGGCGGTGATCGGGTTGCCCTGGATGCCATGGATCCAACTGGCTCCCAAATCCAGCGCCACCCCCTTCAGGGCAGCGGGTCGCAAAGACCACAAACGCCCCCCGACCCGATCGCGCCCCTCCAGCACTACCGGATCCCATCCACGCGATCGCAACTGACGGGCGGCGGCCAACCCGGCAATTCCCGCCCCAATAATCAAGACCCGGCGGGACGAGTCAGCCTGCGTTAGCCCTGTCATTGATGAGGATTGTGCTGATGGGGACTGTGTTGATGGGACTTGTTTGGATGACAATTGTTGAGCATCCAGCCCCCATCCCTGACCGCAACTCACCAAACCAGCACCGGCCACACCACCCAGCATTAACCGCAAGAATCGATCGCGCTTCATGGCCAACGCGCCACCCTTTACCGCTCGTTTTTTCCAGGATAGGCCGCCAACTCCAGACCTGGATTAGCCCTCTCCCAGTTGACCAGAGGCAATCAACGGCAGCTTCTAGCCATCTCCATTAATCTTCCTGAATTACCCACTGATTCCCATGATTCGGGCCCGGTAATTGGGTTACCATCGAAGACCCGCGCTTGCATTGGGTCCGCTCTGCCATGTATCGTCCCAATCCAGAAAAAAAGCCGCTACGTAGAGCGCTGTTACTGCAACGCCAGGTTATGCCGCAAAACAAATGGCACAACCTCAGCACGGCCCTGCGCGATCGGATCCAGTCCCTCCCAGAATGGCAAACGGCACAGGTGATTTTTGCCTATGTGAGCCATCGTTTGGAGCCGGATATTTTGCCCTTGGCGCAAACGGAGTTGGGACGCAACAAAATTTGGGTGTTGCCCCGTTGCCAAGGGGAATTGCTGATTTGGCATCGCTGGCAACCGGGCGAACCGCTGGAACCGGGGGCCTATGGGGTTCAGGAACCCGCTAGCGATGCGCCCGTGGTGGAACCAACGGCGGCGGACTTAGTTTTGGCCCCCTGCGTTGGGGCCGATCGCCTGGGCTATCGGCTAGGCTACGGGGGAGGATACTACGATCGACTGTTGGCGGAGGTGCGCTCCAATACCCACACGATCGGCGTATGTTTCGACTTTGCCCTATTGGACGCGCTACCCACGGATCCTTGGGATCGGCAATTTGAAGCCTTTTGCACCGAAAGCCAGGTGATTCACCCCCAATCCCACGGCCCCACCCACATTCGGATCACGATCAAACTTTTTGCCATCTATCAAGAAACATTTGGCAAATCAGAGCTGATTTGGGAATTGCCCGCTGGCATTACGGCCGGTGAAGTTTGCGATCTGATGATCCAAAAACATCCCAACCTGGGACATTGGCGAAACATAACCCGCTTCGGCATTAACTTTCAGTTTGTGCCCGATAGTACCCTGCTGCGGGATGGGGATGAACTGGTTTTAATTCCACCGGTCAGCGGCGGTTAATTGTTCCGTTGTGATTTCCAAGTTGGATCGTGCCTGACTCAGTCATGCTGGGTCAGGCGCAGTATTGATGCGACTAATGCGTCTGAAATCTTTTGTCTGCTTTCAGTCAGGGAATTTTGAATTCCATCCCTTCACGAGCCAGGAAAGAATCGGGCGATCGCTCCTTCAGTTGCCGTTCCACTTCATCCAGAAAATCATCGCTGTGGTTTGGCTCGTGGTGAAAGACCGCCAGATGCTTTACGCCCGCCACTTCCGCCACCTTGACTCCCTCTTGCCAAGTGGAGTGACCCCAACCCACCTTGGACGATCGGGGGTTGTTGTATTCCTCATCGGTGTACATGGCATCGTAAATCAGCACGTCTGCCTCACGAGACAGTTGCACCACGTGCTCATCCATTCGATCGGGCAAATGCTCCGTATCCGTGGCATAGACCACCGTTTTTCCATTCCAGGTAATCCGGTAGCCCATGGCTCCGTTGGGATGGTTGAGCAGCCCCGTTTCAATTTCAATATCCCCATCCACCACAAATTGATCCCCAGCCGTTAGGTCATAAAAATCGACCTCCGCCTTGATCTGTCCCACGGGAATTGGGGAATGGGGATTCAGAATTCGATCGCAAAAATGATGTTTCAGCGGCTCGCCCGTATTCGTTTGGCACCCATACACCGTCAGCCGATTGCCCGGCGTGAACAGGGGCGCGAAGAACGGCACACCCTGAATATGATCCCAGTGGTAATGCGTGAAAAACAGAAAAGCATCCAGCGTTTCGCCAGGAGCCATTGACTCAGCCAAAGACCGCAGGCCCGTACCGCCATCAAAAATTAAGCGCCGCCCGCCAACACACAACTCCACGCAGGACGTGTTGCCGCCATACCGCACAGTGGACTTGCCCGGTGCAGGAATGCTGCCTCGCACGCCCCAGAAACGGACTAGAAAATCGGGTGAAAGCGCAATCTCCATATTGCCTACATCAAACAAGACCGGAGCAAGCAGATCCGGATTGGACGGGCTAGGTGATCGCAATTCTCTTAGTGAGTGCAGCACCAAGGCACTGACCCAATCGAGCAACTGAGTATTCTCTAGCCAGGGTTATCGAGCTGCGCGATCGGTTGAAAAGCCTAATCGCTGCGGATCTGAGTTGATCACTAACACTAAGTTGATCACTGAGCTGATCGTGACTGATCGTGCGGATCGAGGGTTTGCTGAGAATGCTTAACGCAAATTGCCCGATGCTATGAGGCAAACTTATGGCCCCAGAACACCTCCTGTTGAGCCTAGCATAGACCGCGAGGATGGGCACTAACTACCTAGTTCCATTCCCGATCGCGCTGTTCCGTGCAAATTATCGGGAGCCGGCCAAAATCTAGCGCATGTTTGCACCCAAGCTCAGATTTTGGCCATCCCACCCTAACCTTCAACCCAAAATTGGCTCGATCGCAGGAGTCGAAAATTCAAGCAACCGAAACAATTGAACCCCAACTCTCTGATCGGGCGCTGGTTCCGTGCTTCTTCTGGCGCTGCAACAAGCCTACGGATTAGCCACCGGTTTGCTGGAGTTGGCTTCCTCCGATACTTCTTGGGTCACCAAAACCGCACAGGGACAATGGTGCAGCACATAGTTACTGACACTGCCCATGAATAGCTCACTCAGCGTCGATTGACGACGATGCCCCACCACCACCAAATCCGCTTCCCAGGTGTGGGCAAGCTGACAAATGACCTTACCGGGTGAACCGTGGTTTTGCGACCACTCGGCAGGAATTTGGCGTTCTGCGGCCACGTCGGCCAAAACTTTGAGCTGTTGTAGATTTTGGTCAATATAGGACTGCCAAGCCTCGTGATAGCGCTGCAACAAAGCATCATCAGGCAGAAAAGCCGGCACAAAAAATAAATCGTCGCCGGGGGGCATGGGGGCATTGCCTTCGCCGGGAAACAGCACATGCAGCAACATGACCGACGCGCCTAGTTTTTCAGCCAGGTCAATCCCCTGACGAAAAGGAGCATGGTCAACGGAAGGATCTTCAATGGCAATCAAAATTTTGTGATACATGGCTAGGCTCCTTGAAGGCTGGCTGGGATCAAAAAAGCGGGCCGCGTCAGCCAGAGTTAACGAGGGATCGCTGCAAATCAAAGCCGGGGCCGTCCCAGAATGATCAGTGATCGCCGAATTTAGTCATACCAAAAAATAGTTAAGTGCTTGTTAAGTTTCAGGCTGAATTAGAAACCATCTCTAGTGTCTCCGATTCTCAATTCAATGTCTAGAAGTTGCCATATTTATTGATAATTCCATGAGCATTAGGTTCCATTATTTTGTAGTCAATTAAATTCATCAATAAATTCACCATCTGGGTTATTGTTTATTTTTTGATTAATGAGATGCGTTTTATTTTTTATCTTGGCTATTTTTGAATCCACATTCAAATCCAGATGCGAATCAATATCTTCTGCCAGGATATAATTTAAGGCTATAGTCTAGCGAGAATTTTTGACCCCATTGAATTTCTTCTTCAAGAAAAACTCGGTCTTTTATGAAGATTAATAGCAATTAGAAGCCTCTAAAACAGTAGGGATCAGCAAGAATGACGGAAATTCTTGAGCTGTGAAATAGCCGATCGCCCTCGTGCTATGAGCGAGCTTCTAGGTCGGCTTCCGCTTCCAGGGCGATCGCTTGCAGTTGATCCAACCGTTGGGGATCGGCAGGGATCCATAAACCGCGCTGATGGGCTTCTAGCAAACGCTCTGCCATATCCCGCAGGGCCCAGGGATTTTTCTGGCGCACAAAGTCCTGAACAGTGCGATCGAGCAGGTAGGCCTCTGCCACACCGTCATACATGAAGTCTTCGACACAGCGAGCTGTGGCATCATAGGCAAACAGATAATCGAGGGTGGCGGCCATTTCAAAGGCTCCCTTGTAGCCGTGGCGCATGGCGGAGGCGATCCATTTGGGGTTCACAACGCGCGATCGATACACTCGGGCAATTTCTTCCGCAAGCGATCGGGTGCGGGGGCGATCGGGTTGCGCATGGTCTCCAAAATAGACGGTGGGTTGTTGCCCGGAAATGACGCGCACGGCGGCCGTTAAGCCCCCTTGAAATTGATAGTAATCATCGGAGTCTAAAAGGTCATGCTCGCGGTTATCTTGGTTCTGCAAAACCACTTGCATTTCCCGTAATCGCTGCTCAAAGGCTTCCGGGGCCGATCGCCCGATTGGGGCCGCCAGGCCATTGCTGGGCGCATCCCCGCTGACGGGGCCCGAACGACCCGCACAACTGTAGGCATAGCTGCTCCAGTTCAGATAGGCCCGGGCCAAGTCCTGGTCGCTTTGCCAGTTTTGAGCCTCAATCAGGCCCTGAAGGCCTGCGCCGTAGGCTCCGGGCTTGGAACCAAAGATGCGGTAGTGGGCGCGGGTGCTGGCCTGCTCCTGGGTCAGGCCGCTGGCTTGCCATTGGGCGGTTTCCTGACGCACACGCTGGGCGATCGGGTTGTCGGCGGCGGCTTCATCCAACGCGGCAACCAGGTAAACCGCCCGATCGAACAGTTCAATCAGGTTGGGGAAGGCATCCCGAAAAAACCCAGAAATTCGCAGGGTCACATCCACCCTGGGCCGCCCGATCGCGGACAGGGGCAACACTTCCACCCCCACCACCCGCCGCGCCGCCCCATCCCAGCGGGGCCGCACCCCCAACAGCGCCAACGCTTCCGCTAAGTCATCGCCTCCGGTGCGCATGGTGGAAGTGCCCCAAACCGACAGCCCAAGGGTGGTTGGATAATCGCCATTTTCCTGAACATAGCGTTCGATCAGGGTGTCGGCAGCCTTGCGCCCCACTTCCCAAGCACTTTCCGTGGGCAGAGATCGCAAATCCACCGAGTAGAAATTGCGGCCGGTGGGCAACACGTCTGCGCGGCCGCGGCTGGGGGCCCCCGACGGCCCCGGCGGCACAAATTCGCCATTGAGTCCCTGCAAGAGCCGATCGATTTCCTGGGGAGTTTGGCGCAAGGCGGGCAGGAGCCGATCGCGCACCCAAGCCAAAGCCTGATCCGTGTGGGATCCCACGGACGGCCAGGGGCGATCGGCAATAAGGGCCGCCACGGCTTCGCTGGCCTGGGTTTCCAGAACGGCGATCGCGTCTCCCAAGGTGCGGCAGGTGGCTAGGTGGGGCCAGCGATCGACCTCCGGCAACGGATCGCCCCAATCGGCTGTGAGGGGATCGAAGCTCAGTTGCCAATCTTGGGCGATCGCCCGCGTCAGTCCCCCTTGGCCGCCTTGGGCAGAACGGGCGATCGCCACGGTCAAATCACGCAATTGATCGCCCGTGGGACAATGCCCAAAAATATGCAAGCCATCCCGAATTTGGGCTTCCTTCAGTTCGCAAAGATAGCCATCCAGAGCGGCGATCAGATCTTCAATGGCTGATTGGCTTTCGAGAACGGTCTGAGCTGAGTTTGATCCCTGAGTTAAGGAATAATTAGCAGCTCCTAGTTTGGTTTTGAGATCCCGATCGAGCTGATTATCTTCAATCAGTTTCAATAGTTTAGGAGCGATCACCCGAGTTCGCTTGGGATCTAAACTTTGCGCTTCATAGTATTCATCGATCAGGCCCTCAATTAAACTCAAATCGCCATACAGTTCTGCCCTAGTTAACGGTGGGGTTAGGTGATCTAAAATTACCGCTTGGGCCCGTCGTTTGGCTTGCGAGCCTTCACCGGGATCATTCACAATAAATGGATAAAAATGAGGAACTGGCCCAAGGGCAATTTCCGGGAAGCAATTCTCTGAGAGAGCAATGCCTTTTCCGGGCAACCATTCTAAATTGCCATGCTTCCCAAAATGGATGATCGCTTGAGCGGCAAATTGCGATCGCAGCCACTCATAAAACGCTAAATATTCATGGGTGGGTTCCAAGTCTGGCGCGTGATAGTTCAAACTAGGATCCCGATCGTATCCTCGGGCCGGTTGAATGCCCACAAAAACCTTGCCCCATTGCAACCCTGAAATGGGAATCACCGGCTCTTTTTCAATCACCGTTTTGGGAAACCATTGCTCATGATCCGGTTTCGGGTTGGTCAGGGATCCCCAGCGTTGATTGATGGCCCTTTGCACCTCGATCGGCCAGGTTTCAAACCAGGTTTGGTAGTTCGTGAATGATAGATATTGGCGAATGGATCGCCCCGTCCAGCCCTCAGGATCATTGGTTGTTCCTTGGGTCAGTTGCTGAATGAGTTGGTCACCAGTTTTTGGCAATTGTTCTAAATCACCCAAGTCATAGCCCGATCGCGCCAAAGCCCACAGAAAATCAACACAACTTTGGGGCGTATCCAAGCCAACACCATTGGCCAAGCGCCCATCTCGATTTGGATAATTGGCCAACACAATGGCGATCGGGCGATCGCTAGGAGCCGATCGCCGCAACTGCACCCAATTAGCCGCCAGTTTTGCCACAAAATTCAAGCGATCGGGAATGGGTTCAAGCGCGATCGTTTCTGTTTCTAAATCTCGATCGCGCTGTTGCACCGATTTGCAAGCCACCAGCCGAGTTGCCACCCGACCGTCCACCTCCGGCAGCGCCACCTGCATTGCCATATCTCGAGGGGATAACCCTTGCTGGTTGGTGAGCCATTGATCTTGGGTTCCGCTGCTCAAAATAATTTGCAAAACAGGCACATTTAACCGCTGCCAAAGGGAATGGGGTTGCGCCTGGCCAAGGGTAGATTGGGCCTTGGTGATTGCAAATCCCGTTGAAGCCAATAACAGGTCGATCGCCTGAGATTTCAGAGCGGAACCCACCTCTTCCTGAATATCCGAATCTTGCAACGAAGCCACGTAAATGGGCACTGGTTGCAAATTCACCGCCAACAGGGCATGGCATAGTTGATCGATCGCCGCTAAGTTTCCCGCTTGATAATAGGCTCGATAAAATAAAATTCCAACAATTCCAACGGTTCCAATCGGTTTAGAAACTGATGAGCTTTCAAGAGCATTATTTTTAGGATATTGGTAAAGCCCCCAACGTTCGATCGGCTGAGGGTTGGGAGGTTGATATTGCGTTTGAAAATAGGTATCTGATAACTTCAAGAGCGCATTTTGAACATTCTCTACGCCACCTTCATTCAAATAGCGCCAAATCTGGTCACACAAACTCAAGGGAGCCGTTGAATGGGAAACCAAGTCAGGATCTGGGCGATCGTCTCCGGGCAAAACCAACAGCCCAATGCCCGATCGCTCAGCGAGATCTCGCACCACCTCTAGCCCGTAGCTCCAATAGGCACGGCCCCCCAACAAGCGCAAAACAATCACCTGCGCTTGCGACAAAACGTCCTCAGCATAGGTATCGATCGTCAGTTGCTGTTGCAGTTGCAAGAGGTTAGTGGCGCGGATGGCTGGAAAATTTTCCGGCAACGATCGACGGGCGATCGACAGCGTTTGAATATCCGTATCTTTGGCCGTCAAAACAATGATCGGAGCCGGAGTTTGCTCAACAAAAATAACGCCTTCTGTATTCGGTTCCCAGCCACCGGGCAACGCAGCAATCCTATGCATTGGTCTTTTGATCGTCGTGAGCGCTAGTGGAACAATGAGCAGCGTTTAGACAAGAGCGTTTAGACAAGAGCGTTTAGAAAATTGGGCAACTTAATCCCGTTCGATCGCATCGGCCCTTAAAATTTCAAGGCGATCTTTGATTCGTCTTGCCAAAGACCGATCTTAGTCCTGGGTTCGTTCAATCTTTCATCGATTTAGTTGGAGCCATGGCCGGACATAGTAAATGGGCAAACATTAAGCGCCAAAAGGCCCGGGTGGATGCGGTGCGCGGCAGTGTCTTTACCAAGCTGTCGCGGGAGATTATTGTGGCGGCCCGCAGTGGTGCGGATCCTACCGGTAATTTCCAACTGCGAACCGCGATCGACAAGGCCAAGGCGGCCGGCGTGCCCAATGCCAACATCGATCGGGCGATCGCCAAGGGAGCCGGTCGGTTGGCGGGGGAAGGGGCAGAACTGGAAGCCATTCGCTATGAGGGCTATGGCCCCGGTGGCGTGGCCGTGCTGATTGAAGCCCTCACGGACAATCGCAACCGCACCGCTGCTGACCTGCGCGTGGCCTTCAGCAAAAACGGCGGCAACCTGGGGGAAACCGGCTGCGTGGGCTGGATGTTTGAAAACAAGGGCGTGGTCACCATCGTGGGCGAGGCGATCGAGGAAGATGCGCTGCTGGAAGCCTCGATCGAGGGGGAAGGGGAATCCTATGATCCCTTCTCTGGCCAAGACCAAAAGGGATTTGACCTCGTGGGGTTTGAAGTCAAAACAGCCCCAGATAACTTGGAAAATTTGGAATCAGTGTTGAAGGCGCGTGGCTTTCGGGTGTGGCAATCGGAAACTCGTTGGTTTCCCACCAATACCGTCGCCGTGACCGATCGCGATCAAGCCAAAGCCCTCATCAAAATGATGGACACGATCGAAGACTTAGACGACGTGCAAAGCGTCGCCACCAACTTTGAAATGACCGACGATCTGATGGCGGAAGTGATGGCTTAGGCGATCGGCCCCACAATCGGGAGGATCG
Organism: Limnothrix sp. CMB-01; assembly: GCF_055193175.1. Taxonomy (NCBI): domain Bacteria; kingdom Bacillati; phylum Cyanobacteriota; class Cyanophyceae; order Pseudanabaenales; family Pseudanabaenaceae; genus Limnothrix; species Limnothrix sp. CMB-01. The sequence continues at coordinate 2,847,746 of NZ_CM143720.1, read as the reverse complement.
CAGGCGAGCATGGGCGATCGCTCAGGAGTCAGACTAAACCCCATCGCTGACCCGATCGGACTGTTCGATCCACTAACCTGTAGTCCACTGGCCTGTAGCCCTATAGCCTGTAGTCCTAGTTTTTGAGCCTGTAGTCCTAGTTTTTGGATTGGGACTCTTCCCGAGGGGGCAACGTCGCCAACAGCACCAGGCAGTTTTTGCCATCCACCTGCAACCGATATTCCACCCGATCCATCAGCCGGTTCAAAATTAACCAGCCATAGCCATTTTCCTGCTTGGCTTCCGGCACTGGCGGCAGGTAATTATCCAAACTGAAGCCCTGGCCGCGATCCCAAATCTCGATCGCCAGCTCCCGATCCTGCACCTCCACCGACATCTCCACCGGCAGATGGGGGCGATCCTTGTGGGCATGGCGCACCACATTGGAATAGGCCTCCGCCAACACTAGCCGCAGACGGTTCGACTGGCGGGCCCAATCCACTCGATCGCCTAGCTCAATTTCCAGGGAACCGAGTAACCACTGCTCAACAATGGTTAGAAACTTCAAGTTGCTTGGGACTTGGATTTCAGTTCTCATCGGTTTACAGAACCTCCAGCAGCAGTAGGGTCTGGTCGTCTTCTTGCTCGTCGGGCGCAACCTGTTGCAAGGTCGCCAACAAGCGCTTGAGATCAAACGGGCTTCCTTGTTGCTTCAACAGTTCCCACAGGCCCTCCTGTTGCAACATTGAACCGTTCACCAAACTTGTTCCCGGGAGTTGTATGTTCGCCACTGTTGCTTCCGTAATTCCGTCACTAGCCATCAGCAGAGCCTCCCCTGGCTCTAGAGTCTGTTCCCCCCCCGTACCTTTCCACTCCGGCAAGATACCCAGCGGCACTCCCCGAGCCTTGAGATAGGTTGGCTCAATTTCCTTGAGATCGCCACCGGCCAGGACTTTTTCCTGAACCACCTGGGGCGACCAAACCACGGGGTAGACGTGACCCGCGTTGGCATAGCTCAAGCGTCTCGTGCTGGGAGTGTAGCGTGCTAGGGCAATCGTAATGAATCGATTGCTATTAAACAAATTTTCAAACAGGGCCCGATTCAGCCGCCGAATCGCTTCATCTGGCTCCGGAGACTCTGCCCGAGCCAGCTCTTGGCGCAAGACAGAAATCGAACTGGCCATAAATAGGGCCGCCGGAACCCCCTTTCCGGACACATCCCCAACCGCTAACCACACATCCCCCTGAGGATGGATAAAGACTTCAAAAAAGTCGCCCCCCACCTCGCGCGCGGGCTGGCATTCCGCCTGCACACGCACCCCGAGTACTTCTGGCCAATGTTGGCGCAACAAGTCCGCCTGCACCTGCCGCGCCACTTCCAATTCCATGCGGAACTGCTGGGTTTGGGCTTCGGTGCGCTGATACAGACGGGCTTGGGAAAGGGCCAAGGCCGCCTGTTCTGTTAGCTCCGAAATCAACGCCACTTCATCGGTTTGCCAGCCGGGTTGTCCTTGGCGCACCAGGGACAACAGGGCCAAACATTCCTGTTGATAGACCAAAGGAATGAGCAACTCATCGATGGCTCCCCCTGGGCTGTCGCTGCCATCGGTGTTGACTTGGGTTTGCTGAATGGTCAAGTGCTCCAGGGCCGCTTGCACCGGATCCCGCAATTGCCCGTCTTCGTGGGTCAGGCTCCAGTCATCCCGATCGAGTGGGTAGCGCAGGGGTTCTCCTTTGGCTTGCCCCCCTTCCACGGGCTGCAACAAGGCGCAATGGGCGTTCAGGGTGGTGGTGATGGTCTGGGCGATGGTGGGCAACATGCTGTCGTAATTCAGGGATTCCCGAATTGCGCTCATCATGGCGTTAAACAGGGATTCGCGGCGCAGGGCCCGGTTTAACTCGTTCGTGCGGCGCTTAACCACACGATAGGTTTCGGCCGCTTGGTTCACGACGGATTTGAGTTCGTCGGGACTCCAGGGCTTTGTCAGATATCGGAAAACTTTACCGGAGTTGATGGCTCCTACGAGGTCTTCTACGTCGGTGTAGCCGGTCAGAATAATGCGGATCGTGTCGGGGAATCGATCGACGGTTTTGCTCAAAAACTCAGTGCCGTTCATGCCCGGCATCCGCTGGTCTGAGACGATCACGGCCATTTCCCCGTCGCGATCGAGCACTTCCAAGGCATTGAAACCACTGTCAGCCTTATAAACCGCGAAGTCGCGACGGAAGGTTCGATACAACAAATCGAGGTTATCCGGTTCGTCATCAACCACCATCAATTTGAGTTTTGTTTCTGCTCTTGGTGTGGTTTGGACGACTAAGCTCATCGCGTGCTCCACTTGCACTGCTGGACAGGGTTGGCGGGGGTCGTGGGGGTGACCCCAGGGATGGGGATGGGCATCGGGTTAGGTTTTTGCAAACAAGGTTACCCGATCGACAAAGGGGGCTAGAAAGGAGGCTAGTTTTTATTACTTAGCCTTTTCGATTCTGGCGACCATGATCCGGTTGATCGCGCCATCCCTGAGTGAGGAATGGGCCGCTTCCAAGCTGGGAAGAGAATTGATCCTCGGGACTGGTGTAGCGATCGATACAAGTGGGCCAAGGCTCACTCGGGACAAGGTGGAATTCCCACGTTCTACCCTAGCCTACCCGATGTGCTGAAACACTGGGCGTGAAATCCTAGACACAAACCAACTGATTCAGCCCATGCCCTGGCCGTTGACGAATCAATGACTAGATGCGCTGGCTAAGCGACTGGCTGAGCGACTGGCCGAGCAACTGATTAGTTTTTACCCAGTTTTGGCTTGAGGAATCATTGGGCTGGAGAAATCATTGAGTTTTGAATAATCCTGTTCATCAATCCTTCAGTGGCCGAGAAATTTCAGCAGCCCCCAAAGAAAAATACAGGAAAAGTTCAAAAGAAACCCATTGGCATTGATTCGGCTAGATTCTTTCTGCAATTCGCAATTTTGCGGATCGCGATCGGGAATTTTGACCCATTTCAGCATCGTTGGGGCAGATGGGCTTTTTGGTGATGACTTTGAGTTGGGTTGATTCTCGCAGTCGGTGCTTCACAATTCGATCCTCAAGGCTGTGGAAGCTAATGACGGCGAGGCGGCCTTGGGGAGCGAGCCAATTGGGGGCCCGATCGAGCAGGGTTTCCAAAACTGCCAACTCTTGGTTCACCACAATCCGCAGGGCCTGAAAGGTGCGGGTGGCAGGATGGATGCGCCCATGGCGATATTTACCGGGCACACAGCGGGCGATCGCATTGGCCAGCTCGAGGGTGGTTTGGAAAGGCTGCGTTTGCCGTTGTTCCACGATCGCCCGAGCAATCCGCCGAGATAATCGTTCTTCACCATAGGTATAGATCGCGTTGGCCAGGGGCACTTCTTGCCAATGGTTCACCACATCGGCGGCGGATTCCGTGAGCCGATCGTCCATGCGCATGTCCAAGGGGCCGTCGTGGCGAAAGCTAAAACCCCGATCGGGCTGGTCAAACTGCATGGAGCTAACGCCCAAGTCTGCCAAAATGCCGTCAAATTGCTGATCGCCGGGGTTGAACTGCGCAAAGTTGCTGCGCACGAAGGTGACGCGATCGCCCCAAGGGGCCAACCGTTCCCGCGCGATCGCCAAGGCGCGATCGTCACAATCGAGGCCCACCACCCGCACCTCTGGATCGGCCGCCAGCAGGGCCGCCGTGTGGCCCCCAGCACCCAGCGTGGCATCCAGATAGCACCCGCCCGATCGAGGTTGCAAACCCGCGATACATTCATCTCGGAGCACGGACAAGTGGCCCCAGTCGATCGACTCAGCGGGGAGCACCTCCGCCCCCGATCGGCTCCCATTAATCGATTCATCCAGGCCAGAATCCACAGGGCCAGAATCCACAAGGTCAGGCTCCACAGGATCAGACCCCACAGGATCAGACGCAACGGGACTAGGCTCAGGGGCAGAACTTGCGGAACTCATGGCAGCGGCGGTCATAGCAAACATCGGCGAAGCAAACATCGGCGAAGCAAACATCGGCAAGGTGCAACATTGGCGGCCACCGGGCTGAGGCCAAGGGAACCAACGGAGTTCCATTATCCGCCCGGGTGGGAATTCGCCGATCGCGGGTCGATCGCACCGAGTCAACCGCTGCCGGGCCCAAGTCAAGATTTCCAGACCGATCGGCCCTCAGGATCCAAATCAGATCTAGCAAGCCCTTGGTTTCCTCCTCTACAATCAACCCAACCTTTAACGACGATCCCTACCGTTCCCTTCATCGGATTTGCCGTTAAAGCCATTGTTTAGGAGCAACCATCGTGAGTCCCCAAGTCCTCGCTGATCCCGCCTCGATCGCCCCAGTTGCCTTTTCCACCGAGGCCTTTGACGCAGCCGTCATGAAAACCTACGGCCGCTTCGCGATCGCCCTGGAGCGTGGCGAAGGTAGCCGCGTTTGGGACACCGAGGGCCGCAGCTATTTGGACTTTGTGGCGGGCATTGCCACCTGCACCCTGGGCCATGCCCACCCGGTGATGACCAGCGCCGTGAGCCAGCAGATTCAAAAACTGCACCACGTTTCCAATCTTTACTACATCCCTGAACAAGGCGCGTTGGCGGCCTGGTTGGTGGAACATTCCTGCGCCGATCGGGCGTTTTTCTGTAACTCCGGAGCCGAAGCCAACGAGGGCGCAATCAAACTGGCCCGCAAATATGCCCACACGGTGTTGGGCATTGATGAACCGGTGATCCTCACGGCCCACGCCAGCTTCCACGGGCGCACCTTGGCCACCATCACCGCCACCGGCCAGCCCAAATATCAAAAGAACTTCAGCCCTCTGGTTCCGGGGTTTGAATATATCCCTTACAACGACATTGCAGCCCTGGAAGCGACGATCGCCCGCTTGGAAACCAACGGCCCCCGCGTTGCTGCCATCATGCTGGAAGCGCTCCAGGGGGAAGGGGGCGTGCGTCCGGGCGATCGGGCTTATTTCCAACGGGTTCGGGAAATTTGCGACGATCGGGGCATCTTGTTGATTCTGGATGAAGTGCAAGTGGGCGTTGGCCGCACGGGGCAACTGTGGGGCTACGAAAACCTGGGCATTGAGCCGGATATTTTCACTTCCGCCAAGGGTTTGGGCGGCGGCATCCCGATCGGGGCCCTGCTGTGCAAGGCCAAGTGCAATGTGTTTGAACCGGGTGACCACGCCAGCACCTACGGCGGCAATCCCTTTGCCTGTGGGGTGGCGATGGCCGTTTGCCAAACGGTTGGCGCACCGGGCTTTTTGGACAATGTGCGCGATCGGGGCGAGCAATTGCGGGCGGGTCTGAAGGCCCTGGCGGTTCAATATCCCAACTTGATTGCGGAAGTGCGCGGTTGGGGCCTAATCAACGGTCTGGTGCTGAAGGAAGATGCGGGCCTCAGCTCGATCGATTTGGTCAAAACCGCCATGGCCGCCGGTCTGTTGCTGGTGCCGGCCGGGCCGCAGGTGGTGCGATTTGTGCCGCCCCTGATTGTCACTGCCGCCGAAATTGATGAAGCGTTGGCCGCCATCACCCAAGCGATCGCCACCTTGCAAGCGGCCTAGGGCGATCGGGTTGGCTATGCCGATTGCACGAATTGCGTCAATTTGATGAGTTGATTTGATTAATCGATTGGATTCAACAGGGCGATCGGGCAACAAGCTTGCTTCGTCCATACCCAATGATCCAAATGATCTAATCTGGCGGGATAGGCATGGCTTATCCCGTTTTTGTTTTTTTGATTGAACGAACCCAGAGCCTGATCAGTAACTCAAGTTGGTGGCTAAAGTGGCTAGAACCGACCGCCAAAATTTGCTACCAAGCCTATCGCCAAATTTGCCGATGAAATCTGCCAATAAAATTTGCTAACAAGGTGTGGAGGCTCAAGCAACCCCTGACTCAGTGGCCCATCATCCAACAGCTGAAATTCAGCGGTAGCCCCTCGGCCGAGGCCTTTTAGCCGTCGTGATTTGCTTTTGCCAGCAGGCCAGCCCCTCCGCGATCGCATCTTGCAAAAATTCCCATGAAAATCATTAAGAAAATTCTGGCGGGCAGCTTTCTCACCCTGGGCGGCTTCTTTTGGCTGGTCGCTCTTTTGGTTCCGTTGTCGCCCTTGGAACCGGGACAAACCGTTGCCGATCGGGAGCGCGAAAACCAAAGCGCTATTTTGGGATGTGTTGTCTTTGGTGCGCCCTTTGTGGCGGGTGGTGGCTGGCTGCTTTGGGATCTTAAAAAACAACATCAAACACAACAAAAAAATCAAGAGCGCCAACAACAGGAACAGCTACGCCAATGCCTGATGGAATTGTTAGCTGAAGGACAAGGCCAGGTCACCCTATTTGAATTTGCCATGCGATCGGGCTTGGAGGCCGATCGGGCCCGCGCCTATCTCGATCGCATGTCGATTGAATTTGGGGCAGAATATCAAATTGGGCAGCAGGGAGAAACGCGGTACTTTTTCCCGACCAGTCACCATTAATTTCAGAATTAATCTCAGATTCCAGATTTCAGATTTCAGATTCTAGATCTCAAATTATGGTTGATTATGGGGTGAATTCAAGGTTCCAAAATTAGCTCAATTTCGTTGTGCCTTTTGCCAGTTCCTCAGAGCCTGATTCCTTAGACTAGGCCTTTAGAAACTTCAGAAATTAAAGATTCAAACCAAGATCAGGTCATGAAATTGCTTGTTCAATCACTTCCCCTTTTGCCGACCGCAATGGGCATTGCCACAATTTTGAGTCTTGCGATCGCCCCGCCGAGTTCAGGGCAATCCCTTGGAGCCAATTGTTTTGGCACAATTCGCGGTAATTCAGCGGTGAATTTGCGATCGGGCCCGGGCACTCAATTCCCGATCGTAGATCGAGTCAATCCGAGCAGTACGGTGATTTTGCTCAACGACGCGAGTGAGCGGTGGGAACCCAATCCCCTGACCCGCACCGATGACCAGGGCAATCAGTGGCACATGGTCACCAAGTCCCGATCGGGTCAAGGCGAGATCGTGCCGCCTCATCGCCGGGCCTGGATCCGCGAAGACCTGATGAGCATTAGCTGTCCGCCCTAGGGAAGCCAGCGATCGAGCGATTGCACATAGTTGACCACCGTTGCTCCGGCAATTTGTTCGGCGGCTTGGGCAGCGGGGGCACTGGGTTCTTGGCTCGCCGCACCGTTGGATGGAGCTGCGGCGGAATCGGTGGGAACCGAGGGGCGATCGCTCGGCGGCTCCACAAAGGTAACCACAACAATTTTGGGATCGTTGGCGGGGCCCGCAGCCACGGCCCAAGCGCCGATCAGTTGGTCGCTTTGCCGCACCAGGCTGTGGGTGGCCAACCAGCCGATCGCGGCGTTGGGTTGGGGTGGGCGATCGGGAGGCTGGCTCGCCTCGGGGGCGGGGAGGCTGCTGGTGCGCGGTTGCAGGGCCGATCGCAACAATTCCAAGGTGCTGGGCTGCAATCCCAAAAACTCCCGGCTGACCTGGGCCGATCGATCCTTGACCAAATGGGGTTGCACCCGATAACCACCATTCACCGCCACGGCGGCCATCACGGCAATTTGCAGGGGGGAGGCGGCCATTTCGCCCCGGCCCAAGGCCAGATTCACCCCTTCGCCCAAATACCAGCGGGCTTGCACCGATTCCCGTTTCCAAAGGGCTTCCAAGCTGGGGCCCGGATCCTCATCCTCGGCCAGTTCAATGCCCGATCGCTGGCCAAACCCAAACCGACGGGCCCAGGCGATCGTATTGGTGCTATCCAGCCGGATCGCCACCTGCTCAAAAAATGCATCACTGTCTTGGGTGTCTAACTTGCCCAAGGCCTCTCGAAAGTTGAGGGTGACAATGCTTGGCCAGGTGACCTTGGTAAATTCCGCCCAGGGCAACCCACCGGGACGACTGCGGCGATCGATCCGCCACCGTTGATGAAGGGCCATTTGCCCCGACTCCAGCGCCGCCACAGCGGTAATCCATTTGAACAGCGCACCCGGACGAATGGCTTTCAGGGCCCGGTTGCCCCCCTGACCCGGGTTGGGCCACTGGCCGGCCATGGCCAAGACCGCGCCATTGTCCGGATCCAGGGCAACTGCGGCCCCGCTGACTCCGTTAATCAGCCCCTCCAGGGTTTGTTGCAGCGGTAAATCTAGGGTCAGGCGAACCGGCGTGGGCGGTTCCGTGGGCTTGCGGGCCAACACGCGCACGGGCAGACCGTTGCGATCGAGTTCCACTTGCTCGCCCCCGGACTGGCCCCGCAGTTGGGCCTCCAGGGCCGCTTCCAAGCCCGATCGCCCAATCAGATCGCCCGATCGGTAATCTTGCAGCGGCTCCAGGCGATCGACCTCCGCCGCGTTCACCTCCCCCACCTTGCCCAAAATGGTCTGGGCGAGCTGTCCATGGGGATAGTCGCGCTCCGCCTCGGGCTGGATTGCCAGACCGCGCACTTGGGTGGCCAACTCCGCCACCGTGGTCATTTGCGAAGGGGGCAACCCCCGGGCCAAGCGCACTAATACGGGCGATCGCCAACCGGCCTGCTCCAGTCGTGCCAGCAGTTCCGACTCCGGCCGCCCCAACACTCGGGCTAACTCCGGCAAAATGGCCCGCCACTCTTGCGGCGATTGGGCCACGGGCCAAGCCATGGCCGAAATTGAGGGGCGATTATCCACCAACACCCGCCCCGATCGATCCAGCAGGGCAGCCCGGGTTGGCAGGGTTGGCATCAGTCGAATTCGGCTGGCCGCCGCCAATTGTCGATAGCGCTGTCCTTCCACCAGTTGCAGATAGGCCAACCGGCTGCCAATGCCCCCCAACAACACCACGGCCACGATCAAACACCCCAACGGCTGGTAGCGCCGCCCGATCGTCCGTTCCGGCTGTTGATCCAATTTGGGCGAGTTGGGAGGGGGCGATGCGACCATGGAACGACAACAGCCCAGCGCGGGCGCAGCGAAAAGGGCTAATCGATGAGGGCTAATAAGGGCGATTTAATCAGCTTGCCACAGACTGCTCCCGCAGACCGCCGCCGATGGAGTTCGTCGCAAAACCCGAAATAGTCGGCATAAAATAGGGCAAGATTTGTTCAATTCCCGTTGTCCAGTTCTCGTTGTTCAGTTCCCGTTGTTCAGTGACGAAGCTCAAACCTGAGGTTCGATCGCCCATGAACCGCCAGGTTTGAACAACTGCCCTAGAACAACGACCCTGGAACAATTGCCCTGGAACAATTGCCTCGATGGTCTTTCAATCCCCGGCAGCATCACCGGCCATGTCCCAAACCGCAATCCGAGCCAGCCAGGCGATCGAAACCGATACCCAACTGGATGTCGAGTTACGAAAAGTCTTCAAAGTCTATAACGGCGAAACCGCTGTGCGCGGCGTGGATCTCCACATCGGGCGGGGTGAGTTTTTCAGTATTTTGGGTCCCTCCGGTTGCGGCAAAACCACCACCCTGCGCCTCGTGGCTGGCTTTGAGCAACCTTCGGCCGGCGAGGTGCTGGTTAGGGGGCAATCGATGCTGAATGTGCCTCCTTACCAGCGTCCCGTCAACACCGTGTTTCAAAGCTATGCGCTCTTTGGACACATGACCATTTGGGACAATGTGGCCTTTGGTTTGCGGATCAAGCGCTGTGGCAAGGCGGAAACCGAGGAGCGGGTGAATGAGGCCTTGGCCCTGGTGAAGATGGAGAAATTCGCCCGGCGCTATCCCAACCAGCTATCGGGCGGTCAACAACAACGGGTGGCCCTAGCTCGGGCCCTGGTGAACCGACCGGCGGTGTTGCTGTTGGATGAACCCTTGGGCGCGTTGGACTTGAAACTGCGCAAGGAAATGCAGATGGAACTATCCACGCTGCATCGAGAATTGGGGTTGACCTTTGTGATGGTGACCCATGACCAAGAGGAAGCCCTCAGCCTGTCCGATCGGATCGCGGTGATGAATGAAGGGCGCGTGGAACAGGTGGGCAGCCCCAGCGAGATTTATGAGTCGCCGCGCACGCCGTTTGTGGCGGATTTCATTGGGGATACGAATCTGTTTCGAGGCCGGGTGGCGGAGTTCGATCGCACCGGCAGCGCGATCGTGACCGACAGCGGCCTGAAGTTGGTGGCGGCCCCCAGTGGAGATTGGGCGGGCAGCGCGGGTGAGGCGGCGGCCGTGAGCGTGCGCCCCGAAAAAATTCAAGTTAGTCTTTACCCGCCCGACCTGGCGGTGAACTGCTTTGAGGGCTGGTTGCAGAACGTGATGTACCTGGGAACCCATGTGCATTACGTGGTAGAACTGCGATCGGGCGATCGGTTAACGGTCATGCAGGTGAATACCGGCGGCGAATTGCCCGCCCTCAAAACCCCCATTTACGCCTATTGGTCAACGGCCGATGCCCTGGCCATGCCAGCAGCCTAGGGCGAAGGGGGGCTAATCAACCATTCCCCACGGACTGACTCCCACAGTCCTGGTTCCCAAAGCATGGCCCAGCCAGCGCTCTACCCAACCTTGCTTTGATCATTCATGGCTTCCGTTGCCCCTTCTCGTCGTGCCCTCTCCCGTCGTGACTTCTTGCGCCGCACTTCGGTGGCGGCCGCTGGCCTGGCCATGACGGGCTGTGGCTGGCGTTTGGCCCAGGTGCGGCCATCGCCGGGCGCAGTCGGGGATCCTTCCAAGCTTTATATCTACACCTGGGCTGGCTACACCGATGAGCTACTGATCGCTCGGTTCCAAAAGGAAACGGGCCTGTCGGTGGTGGTGGATATTTTTGATTCCAATGAGGTGATGTTGGCCAAGCTGCAAGCGGGCGGCGGCAGTCAATACAGCATTATCTATCCCTCCGATTACATGGTGCGGCAGATGCGAGAGCGCAATCTGTTGCGGGAGTTGGATCACGATCGACTGCTGGGGTTGCAGGATTTGTTGGAAACCTACCAAAATCCCAGCTATGACCCCAAAAATGGCCACAGCGTCCCGGCTGCCTGGGGCACAACAGGCTTGATTTACAACCGGCAACGGGTCGATCGCCCGCCAACGGATTGGGAATTTTTGTGGGCTAACCGGGCCCGCCTCCAGCGCCAGGTGACGCTGTTTAATGATCAGCGGGAAACCATGGGCTTGGCCTTGCGCCGGTTGGGCCATTCCTACAACTCCCAGGATCCCGATCAAATTCGCCAGGCCTACGAAGCATTGCGGGAACTGCGACCGGCGATCGCCCAATTCACCACGGATGGTTGGAAAGACCGGATTTTGGCGGGGGACTTAACGATCGCCATGGGCTTTTCCTCTGACGCGATCGAAGCGATCGAGGAAAACGACCAGTTGGGCTATGTGATTCCCGCCAGCGGCTCTTCCCTCTGGACAGACACGATGGCGATCCCGATCAGTGCACCCAATGTGGAAGCGGCCTATGCTTGGATGAATTTCACGCTGCAGCCGGAGGTGGCCGCAGGCATGACCCAACGCCTGAAGTTTGCTACCGCCAGCCGCCGGGCGATCGAACAGTTGCCGCCGGATTTGGTGCAAAATCCCAGCCTGTTCCCGTCTCAATCGGTGCTTGATCGCTGCGAGGGCATTGCTCCCGTGGGCGCGGCCACCTCCCTTTACGATCGCTACTGGACTCAGCTAACCAGCGGCTAGGGCCGAGCAAGCCTTAATGACTGTTAATTGAATGTTAATTGAAGCTGTTCACGCCAACTGCCCAACCCCTTGAACTGTCTTTGCTGATTAGTCCTAACAAGCCCTATGACCCCCGCTAGCCCCGCCAACCCGATCGTTGAGGCTCCCACACCCAAACCCCGCCGTTGGGTTGGCCCCTGGGCGCTGTTGGGGCCGCCGGGCCTGTGGCTGTTGCTGCTGTTGGTTTTGCCGGTGCTGGTGATTTTTGAACTCAGCCTGGTTCCCGGCATCAAGCCCGGCGATTTGGTGAACCCCTCAGGGATTGACAACTACCTGACGGTGTTTCAGCCCATCTATCTTCAAGTGATTGGGCGCACCCTGTTCTACGCGATCGGGACAACGGTGGTTTGTTTGCTGCTGGGGTTTCCGGTGGCCTACTGGTTGGCGCTGATGTCGCCCAAGCGGTGGCAAAACCTGCTGTTGGTGGCCTTTACGCTGCCCCTGTGGACTTCTTCGCTGCTGCGTTCCTACGCTTGGATTACGATTTTGCGACCCACGGGCGTGTTGAACTCCCTGTTGGGGTTGGTGGGGCTGCCGGGTCTGGATATTTTGAACCAAACGCCCGCCGTGCTTCTGGGGATGGCCTACAGCTTTTTGCCCTATATGGTGCTGATTCTGTACTCCTCTTTGGAAAAGCTCGATCGCCGATTGTTGGAAGCGGCGGCAGATTTGGGGGCCACCCCGATCGAGGCCTTCTGGAAAGTGACCGTTCCCCAAAGCTTGCAGGGCATTGCCGCCGGTTCGCTGCTGGTGCTGATCACCAGTTTGGGCGACTTTGTGAACCCGGAATTGCTCGGCGGGGCCTCCAGCATGACGGCTTCCCGGCTAATCTATAACCAGTTTCTGGGTGCGACCCAAAATTGGGGCTTTGGTTCAGCTTTGAGTATGCTGATGATCCTGGCTGTCAGCTTGGGGATTGCGTTGCTCATTCGCTACGGTGATGGCCGCCCCGCTGCCTAGGGTGTTTGGGGATGCATGATGGTGCAGTGGTTCGTTTGTCTTTGCTTGATTCCCTTTGATTGCTCTTCCCGATCGCCCCATGCTCGATCTCGATCCTGCTTCAACGGATTCCCAGGAGGCCCTCGCAGACGCTATGGCTCGATCGCGTAAGCCTCGCCTGACCTGGCAGGGCGCATTTACCTCGGTCATGTTCTTCCTGATGTACCTGCCGATTCTGGTACTGACGGTCTATAGCTTCAATCAGTCGCCCTACAGCGCCGGTTGGACAGGGTTCACCCTGGAGTGGTATGCCAAGCTGCTGCGGGATGGGCGAATTTTGGGAGCCTTGCAAACCAGTCTTGCGGTGGGTTTGGGGGCTGTTTTGGTGTCGGCGGTGTTGGGAACCACGATGGCCGTTGGCCTGGCCCGCTATCGATTTTGGGGCAAGGGGCTATATCTAGGCATGTCCTATTTGCCCTTGATCGTGCCGGATATTGCGATCGCGGTGGCCACGTTGGTGTTCTTGGCAGCGCTGACGATTCCCCTCAGCTTTTGGACGATCGTGGCGGCTCATATTGTCTTTTGCTTGGCCTATATTGCCCTGGCGGTTTCCACTCGCTTGGCGGATCTCAATCCCTATTTGGAAGAAGCGGCCCAAGATTTGGGCGCAACGCCGGTTCAATCCTTCTTTCAGGTGTTGTTGCCGCAACTGGTGCCGGGAATTATGTCGGGCTGTTTGTTGGCCTTTGTCCTCAGCTTGGACGACTTTTTGATTGCCAGTTTCACGGCCGGTGGCGGTGCAACAACACTCCCAATGGAAATTTTCAGCCGGATTCGCACGGGGGTTAAGCCGGATGTGAATGCCTTGAGTGTGCTGTTGCTGTTGGGTTCCGGGGCGATCGCCTTTGCGGCTGAATGGCTCCGTTTCCAAAGCGAGAAAAAGCCCTCTTAGGGGATGTTTGAAAAGCCAAAACGGCTACCTTGCGGGTCTCACCGACCGACCAAGACAAGGGGCTTAAGCCCCTTGCCCCCCACGATTCGCTAACGGCAAGATCGGGGTTTCAGGCGATTTGACGACAGGCCCTAAGCCCCTTGCCCCCAAGACCCCTAGTGCTTTAGCTTTCAACCGATTTTTTACAATCTCTCGATTCCGGGAGGAGCCATCACCGTCGTCTGGCAACTGAGGAAAGAATGAGATCCATTCAACCGCTGCCGATCGAGGTGGTGAATTTAATTGCGGCGGGGGAGGTGATTGACTCTCCGGCGGCGGTGGTGCGCGAGTTGGTGGACAACGCGATCGATGCGGGAGCCACGCGGTTGGCCCTGTCCCTCTGGCTCGATCGGGGCCAAATTCGGCTCACGGACAACGGCTGCGGCATGAGCCGAGCAGATTTGTTGCGGGCGGCCGCTCCCCACAGCACGAGCAAAATTCACGATCGCCCCGATTTGTTCAACATCCGCAGCCTGGGATTTCGGGGAGAAGCATTGCACAGCTTGGCCCAACTGAGCCGCCTGAGCCTCAGCAGTCGGCCGGTTGGCGGGGAGGGTTGGCAAGCGGTTTATGATGCCACAGGCCAGGCTGTGAGCTGTGAAGCGGCCCCGATCGCGCCGGGAACCATTGTCTTGGTAGAGGATTTGTTCGAGGCTTGGCCGTCACGGCGCGATAGTTTGCCGTCTTTGGCTCAACAGTTGCGATCGATCCAGCAGGTGATTCAGCAAGCAGCCCTTTGCCATCCCGCCGTGGCCTGGACGGTCTATCGCAACGATCGGCTCTGGTTTGCCCTGTCGCCGGGAGATTCTGCCCGTCACCTGTTGCCCCAAATCTTGAAACCGGTGCGATCGGCAGATTTGCGAGAGGTGCAGTGGGTGGCCGCCTTGCCCAGCGACCAGGAAGGAGCCGCCCAAATCACCGTCACCTTGGGTCTGCCCGATCGCGTCCATCGGGCCCGCCCTGACTGGGTGCGGATTGCCGTGAACGGGCGAATGGCGGAAGTGCCGGAACTGGAAAGCACGATTTTTGCGACCTTGGGGCGCACCCTGCCGCGCGGCCGCCACCCGATCGCCCTGGTGCATCTCCGATTGCCACCCCAATGCATTGACTGGAACCGCACCCCCGACAAACACAAGCTTTATCTCCAGCCGATCGACCATTGGCAAGCCCAGGTACAGGCGGCGCTTCAACAGGCCCTTTCCTTTCGCGAGGCGATCGACGAACCCCAAACCAACACCTACGCGATCGGGCGAACGGCCCAGCTCATTCGGGCCGCCGAAGGGCGATCGACCTATCGTGTGCGCACCGCCGCCGATCCCAACGCCTCTCCGGATGATCCCCAAGCCCTGGGGCAGCCCCGATCGCCCGAATCACTTGACGATCCCTTGGGGGGACAACTGCGGGCGATCGCCCAAGTTCACAACACTTACATTGTGGCGGAGCATCCCGGCGGTCTATGGCTGGTGGAGCAGCACATTGCCCATGAGCGGGTCTTGTTTGAATATTTGCGCGATCGTTGGCAAATTTCCGCCCTGAAGCAACCGATCGTCCTGAATGAGCTGGGCGAGGCGGAACGGGAGGGGCTGGCGGGCTTGGGGATTGAAATTGAACCCTTTGGCGATCGCTGCTGGATTGTGCGCAGTGCTCCGGATCCCTTACTCGATCGCCCTGACTTGGCCGCCGCCTTGGGGGAGCTGGCCCACAGCAACAACCTGGAAGCGGCCCAAGTGGCCGTCGCCTGCCGCACCGCCATTCGCAACGGCACGCCCCTGACGCTTGTGGAAATGCAAGATTTGCTCGATCGATGGCAACGCACCCACAATCCTCGTACCTGTCCCCATGGGCGACCGATTTATTTACCCCTCGATGAATCGAGTTTGGCGCGTTTTTTTCGTCGCCATTGGGTCATTGGCAAAAGTCACGGCATTTAGCCCTTAATTACTCCCATTATTTCGGTAGTAATCCTGCAAGTCAGTTCGCAAATCATTCCCTCAGTTACCCCTCAAAAAGCGATTCAGCACAATTTTTCAGCTCAAGGAGTTTCAAGATCAACGTTAGAATAGAAAAATCTTCCGGAAGCGCCCATTTTAGCAACCCTTAATGATTTTCATTAGTTCCCTAAAACATATCTCTCAATTAAAAATCATTCGACTATTTGCGGCTCTTTTGTTGACCCTGATTATCCTGCAACCGCTGGTCATTATCTCGGCCGGGGAGCGGGGCGTGGTGCTCCGTTTTGGTCAGGTGCAGCCTCAAATTCTCAATGAAGGCCTACATCCGATCATCCCGATCGCGGAAGCCGTTAAAAAATTAACTGTTCGCGTTCAAAAGCGTGAAATTTCAGCCGAAGCCTCTTCTAAAGATTTGCAAGAAATTGAAACCGATGTGGTCTTGAATTGGCATTTGGTTCCCGATGAAGTTAATTTAGCGTTCCAACAGCTCGGGGATGAACTGGCTGTGGTCGATCGAGCCATTGATCCCGCCGTTGAGGAAGTTTTAAAAGCCGTCATGGCCAAGTACACGGCGGAAGAAATTATCACCCGCCGGGAAGAAGTTAAGGGAGCCGTAGACCAACTGCTGAGCAATCGGCTACGGGGATATCATATTTTTGTTGATGATATTTCGCTGGTTCATGTCAATTTTTCCGATCGCTTCAGTGAAGCTGTCGAAGCCAAGCAAATTGCGGAACAGGAAGCCAAGCGAGCGGAGTTTTTGACCCTGAAAGCCGCCCGAGAAGCGGAAGCAAGGGTTAATTGGGCCAGGGGTGAGGCCGAAGCACAACGACTCCTCAAAGAACACCTGACCCCAGAGTTAATTCAACGCCAGGCGATCGAGCGGTGGAATGGTCAATTACCGACCATCATCGGTAGCGAAGGATTAAAGCTCTTTAACCTAGAATCTCCGCCCAAGGCTGTAAATTCCACCCCAAATCGCTAGGAAAGGGATTGCTACTCTTGAAAGCTCAAACCATCCGGCAAGGTTAGGATTCCGAACTGCACCAACGCCACCACCAAAATTGTATAGGCCGTGGAAGACAGCAATCCTGTGACCAGCGTTTTCCGAAAACTTTTATTTTGATCCTCCTTTTGAACCATTTCCGTCGCCCCAAATTGCATCATCAGAATTCCCACCACATTCGAGAGCCAATAGCCCACGATCGCACCCCCGAAAAAACTGTGCGGAATTAGCCAATTGCAGAGCGCACCAAAGCCATAGGCGATCGGCAGATTAAAAATCAAATCATTCCACCAGCACAGTGGCGAGAGCAGATAGCCCACAACAACCAGCAGCCCACCTTTCAATTTTTTCAGGAGTTTGAATCCCAGCGTTTGGGATTCTACCGCTGTGATTTCTTGCTGAAACTGAGCAATCGCTTGGGCATCTTGACGGGTTGCCCCATTGGTTGCATTGGCGGTGTTCATGGCTGTGTTAAGGGATTCATCAATGGGCAACGGATGGGTGGGTGAGGGTTGGGAAGTCATAGATTCCATAGTTGTGATCAAAGGATTGCGGTAGAGAGACACAATAACTTGGCATTGCTTGGTTGAAAGTTAACCAAAGTCATTGTTTCAGCAAGAATCAAAGTCATTTTTTAATGACTTAAGTTTAGCCCATAAAACCAAATTGACATTAGCGGCACAAGGAAGGTCAGAATTAAGTTCAATGGAATTCCCACCCTGGTGAAGTCTAAGAATTTGTAGCCTCCTGGCCCATAAACCATTGTATTAGTTTGATAACCGATCGGGGTTAGGTAGCTATTTGAAGCCGCAAACATCACCACCAGCATGAACGGCAAAGTGTAGAATTCCAGGGTTTCCGCAACCTTCACCGCGATGGGCAACATTAATAAAACCGCCGCATTATTAGACAGGGCTTCAGTGAAGAGGGTTGTTACGCCATAGAACAAAACTAACAGCCAAAACCCCGAAAGATGTCCTCCCACTTGCGTTAATTGTGATGCTAACCAGTCAGTAGCTCCTGATTTTTCCATAGCGGTTCCTAGGGGCATCAGACCCGCCAGGAGAAAGATAATATCCCAGCGAATGACTCGGTAAATTTCTCGAGGCCGCAAAATTCCCGTGGCAATTACCAAGACAACACCCGCCAGAGCGCTAACCAAAATGGGAACCGTTTCCGTGGCAGCAGCCAGCACGGTTCCTAGGGCGATCGCCAGGGCTAAACCAGCCTTGTCCCGCTTTAAGGGTTCCAGTTCTCGCGGTTCTACTACTAATAATTCAGGGCTGGATTGCAGGCCGCGCAAACTGTCATGTGGCCCTTGCACCAATAGAACATCACCAAACCGCAAACGAACATCCCGCAACCGTTCGCACAAGCAATCTTGTCCACGACGAATGGCTAAAACCGTGGAGTTATATCGTTGCCGAAATCGCAGTTCTTGTAAGCTAGAACCGATGAGGCTAGAGTTCGAAATAATTAAGGCTTCCGCAATCGATCGCTCGTTAGATTCGAGGGAAAATTTGGCATCGGGTAGGATTTCCAGCCCCCGTTCATCCTTCAGGGTCAGCAGGCGATCGCGGTTGCAGCGAACCAGCAAAATATCCCCTGCCATTAACAGCCAATCGTGGCTTACAGGTCTATAGGTAATGCCATCGCGAATCACTTCCAAAACATCAAGATCATATCGGTGATGAAAGTCACTGGCTGGCAGCGATTTCCCAATCAAAGAGGACTGATGGGTCACAATAATTTCGCTGAAATAATCACGCAGCCCATAGTTTTCAACGGTTGAAATTTCACCGGGCTTCCGTCGATCGGGCAGAAGATTGGGAGCCGCCAGTGCCAAGTAGCACAGACCAATCACAAAGACGATCAGGCCCATGGGTGCAAACTCAAACAGGCCAAATTCTCCATAGCCCAGTTGCTTAGAAAGTCCACTGGCTACCACATTGGTTGAAGTACCAATTACTGTAATCGTGCCGCCAAGCACAGTGGCATAGGACAGCGGAATTAATAGCTTTGAGGTAGAGATATTCTGTTTTCGGCACCAATTTTCCACAATCGGAATAAACACCGCCACCACGGCTGTGTTGTTCAGAAATGCTGTGATCGGCCCCACAATTGACCCCAGCACAAAAATTTGACGAGTTGGATTCTTGCCGCCTTTTTGTTGCAGAAATTCACTGACCACTTGAATCGCACCTGTACGTTCGATCGCGGCACTCAGCACAAACATTGCCATAACCGTGATCGTTGCTGAATTACTAAATCCAGCGATTCCCTCTTCGGGAGTGATGAGTCCTAGGAGAATTAGCAAAACAGCAATTCCAATTGCTGTGATATCAACGGGTAACCATTCCACAATGAATAGGAAGAATGTGATCGCCAAAACACCAAGAGTAAGCGCAATAGACATTGTTAGCTACGGTTTTAAGAAAAACCGCTAGAAGCGAAGAGATTTAATTGTCATGAAATTTCTAAGGTTCTTGAGAACAACAACTTAAAATTTCATGATCATTACAAGGCAGATTTTTTTTCAAGCATCCAATCATTTAGTAGAGCACCTAACTGCACCCAGAAAATTATTCAGAGATCAGATCAAAGCACCTTAAACAGGATTGTAGATAGTTCATTCATTAATCTTGACTAAATCGACCGACAAACCGTAGTTTATGGACAAAAAAACGGTTTGTCGGTAAACTATCACTCAATCTCTTGGGACTCATCTAACTCTGCAATGGTGATTAATTCAGCCATCAAGGATTCTACCCTTTGCCGTTTTAGGGGATCGTTCAAAGCTCCCGACTGCTGTAACCGACGATAGGTATAACTCCAACGATCTCGCAGAGAGCTGGGTAAGTTGGAAGTTGTTTCAGGACTGTTGAGGCTGGCTACCTGTTTACGAATTTCGGAGAGTGATAAATCTCGTGAAATTGCTTCTTGTAATAGATGATTTTGTTGATTGGGTTGCCGAACTCTGGAAATGGCCAACGCTTTGGTGTAGGACAACTGACCTTGGCGCAACGCATTGAGAATGGCTTCTGGCAGCTTCAGCAGGGGCAGCCGATTGCTGACAAAGGACTCCCAAGTCATGGTTCCGATCGACTGGAAAATGGTGCGAATCGTCTCTCGTTCTGCATTACCCATAACGTTATGAGTTTTTTTGCCCTTGGCTTGATTTCGCAAGCGGTGCAACAGCAAAACGATCGACTCAGCAGGCTGTTGAAGCTCCAGGGACAGCAATTTTAAAATACTTTCGGTTTCCTCGATCGGGTTGAGATCTTCACGCTGCAAATTTTCCAGAAGGGCAATTCGCAGGGCTTCCCGATCGCTCAGGGCCCGAATAATTACGGGTACTTGCGATAGACCAACCTTTTGGGCCGCACGATATCGCCGCTCACCAGCTACTAATTCATAGCGCCGCTCATCAATGGGACGAACTAACAGCGGCTCCAAAATTCCATATTGGGCGATCGATTGAGCAAGGCTATGGAGGGCAATCGGGTCAAAATACCGTCTTGGCTGACTGCTTGGAAGCTGTATATCACTGAGGGCCAAGGTCGTGGGGTACTGAGCTTGGCTATGGAGAGGCACCACAGAAGATTCCTGGGACAATTCTTTAAGTTCTAGGGGGCGAAGTTGGGGATTGACAGCGCTCATTGGGTTAGCAATTCCAGGTTTAGCGCAGTTGCAAATGGCATTTTGCAGTTGCTTTTGACCTAAAATACTATATCCCGATCAAAAAACCGTACTTTATCTGGAAATTACCCAACGGGTCTCGCCCATCATTGGCGCACGACTGGCTCAGCACTGGCTCAGCAGTGACGCATCATTGGCTGATCAATGGTCTATTCCTAACTAATAACTGACTAGTAATTGCTCAAAAACCCGAGAAATTTTGGTCTGAAAGCGCTGTCGATGGCGCAACTTCAAAAAGGGGCGACGAATTTCCAAAACCGATGACTGCTCGGGATCAATGATCGGAACCGCACGCATAGTCCGAAGCTGCAACTCTTTTTCAACGATCAGTTCTGAAATGGCTGCCGCTCCCACGCCTTCCTCCACCAGAACTTTCACCATTTCTCCGGTGGTTAGCACCAGGGCGATCGGCAAACTTGAAGGATCCACCTGCCAACTCAATAAGGCTTCTTCAAATCGCTGTTGAGTGCCCGATCCTGGTTCGCGCATTAACCAAGCCGTTTCTGACAATTGATGGGTTTCCACAAATGGCAGCTCAAACCAAGGGTGCGAAGGGCCCACCACAATCACTAGGCGATCGCCCCCAACAATGGCCTTTTCTAAGTGCCGTTGGGTTGAGGGCAACACTTCCCCTTCAATTAATCCCAAATCAAACGCGCCCGTCGCCGTTCCTGTGCAAATTTCCTCAGTATTAGCGAGGGTGCAATTCACCACAATGCCCGGATGGCGACGCTTAAACTCTCCAATTTTGCGCGGTAGCCAATAATTCCCGATCGTGAGGCTAGACCCCAAATGCAATTCTCCTCGCTGCATTTCATTGAGTTCACGCAAGCCTCGTTCTGTCAAAGCCACCCGATCAAGAATATCCCTAGCTTCTGCTTGCAACAATCGCCCAGCATCTGTCAGTTCCACACGCCGCCCAATGCGATGAAACAGACGCAGACCATAACTGTCTTCTAGGGACTGAATTGCAGCGCTCACCGCAGGCTGCGTTAGATAAAGGGACTCTGCGGCTCGCGTGAAGTGTAAATATTCCGCAACCGCCAAGAAAATTTGCAACCGATCAAGAGTTATTCCAGACATTTCACCAAACTTAAAATTTCAATTAAAATCTCGATCTATTTTCAAAATTTCCGTTCGTCGCGAGAATTTTTGGCTTCTTTCAACCAAGATTTCGAGCTTGTTGAGGCTCTCATCAATTTTATTGATGGTTTTGAGAAAAAACAGTATTTGCTTAAACTCAGCCAACTCCTTAATCTGTAGTTAATTTGATCGATGTGCTCCAAAATACTTGTCAAAGCAACATCGATATGCAACACGAACAGCAACAGAATTCACCGACTGAACGGGTCATGAATGCCTAGTCACCAATCATAGAGAGTTATCCCTTTTACTTCAGATAACTTTCAGGCTTCAGATCAGTTCATCACTCAGTATTCTGGTCTCATTGAGGGATCGCATGACTACAGAACTTGCAGTGAACCGTAGTGTTCACGGTCTCAAGGCAGAATGTTTACCCTTTGGTGAAGTTCTTGGCCAATCCATCGCGGTAATTGCTCCGATCACAACCCCTGCCGCCAACTTAGGGTTAGTCTTTGCCCTGGCGGGAAATGGCACTTGTCTTAGCTTTTTGTTGGGAACAATCGGGCTGATTTTTGTCAGTATTAACATCAATCAATTTGCCCGCCGTTCCGCCTCTCCCGGATCGCTCTACACCTACATTTCCAAAGGTCTTGGCCCCACAGCCGGTGTTATCTGTGGTTGGGGTCTTCTGCTGGGCTATTTGCTCACGGGGATGGCGGTTCTTTGTGGCTTTGCCAATTTTGGTCAAATCTTTTTAGGCAGTTTTGGCATTCACACCCACATCATCACCCTGCTGGCATTAGGAACCGTGGTTGCTTGGTATGCCGCCTACCGAGATATCGAATTATCAGCAAGAACATTGTTGATTTTGGAAGGCATTTCTGTCCTGTTCATTTTGCTCTTGGGGGGAATTGTTTGGGCTAAAACAGGCTTTGCCCTTGATCCACTACAGTTGACCTTAGCCGGTGCAACCCCCAGCGGTGTTGCCATGGGATTAGTGTTAGTGGTTTTTGGCTTTTCTGGTTTTGAAAGTGCCACCACTCTTGGGGATGAAGCGCAAAAACCCCTATCAAGTATTCCGAAGGCTGTCCTAGGCAGCACAGTGCTTTCGGGGTTGTTTTTCTTGGTTATGGCCTATATCGGTGTGGTGGGGTTCAATCATGCCGGAGGAAATTTGGCAGGTCATGAAGAGCCTCTCAGTTTCTTAGCTACCTGGGCTGGTGTTGGATTCCTGGGCCAAGCGATCGGGATTTGTGCGTTGGCTAGCTTTTTCGCTTGTGTTTTAGGCAGCATTAATCCTGCTGCTCGCATCTTTTTCACCATGGCGCGGCATGGTCTCTTTCACTCGGCTTTTGGTGAAGCCCACGACACCAATAGCACGCCCCATATTGCTGTTTCTTTCATCTCCGTTCTGCTCTTTTTAGTGCCTGCTTCAATGACCATTTTTGGTCTTAAGGCCTTCGAATCCATGGCTTATTTGGGCACGATGTGTACCTATGGATTTTTGGTGACCTACATTTTGGTATCGATCGCCGCGCCGGTTTATCTCTATCGAATTGGCAAACTAAAACCCATTGACGGGGTCATTGGTCTGCTGGGCGCTGGTTTCATGATGTTGCCAATCTTGGGCATGGTCGGAATTCCCGGAAGTACTTGGTTTCCCGTGCCGGAAGCGCCTTACGATGCATTTCCCAAGCTCTTTCTGCTTTACCTAGGTTTGGGTTGTGGCTGGTTTTTCTGGCAGCGATCGCGCTCTCCCAAAATGATTCGACGAATGCAGCACTCGATCGAAGCGATCTATGTCCGGTTTGAAGAGTCCGAAGATGCTGACTGCTAATCGATTGCTTGGTTCAATCTCGATCGGCTCCACTTCGCTTCTAATCCCTTCTTCTGCAACCCTTTCCTATGGACAACTTACTGACCGTAATCCCCACGAGTGTTGCTGCCTTTGCAGCCACAAACATTGACGATATTGCAATCCTGATGTTGCTTTTTTCTCAGGTCAATGCCAATTTTCGTCATTACCACGTGGTCGCTGGGCAATATCTAGGGTTTTCAGCTCTGGTAGGCGCAAGTTTGTTGGGCTTCTTTGGGGGCATGGTTTTGCCCCACCATTGGCTAGGTTTGCTGGGTCTAATCCCAATCGGCATGGGACTGGGCAGATTGTTTGACCGGGGTGAAGATGCCACCGATGAAGAACTAAACCTAGCCATTGACGGCGATGGAACATCACCCCACTGGATGAATTTAGTGGGGCCCCAAAGTCTCAGCGTCGCAGCCATCACGATCGCCAACGGGAGCGACAATGTGGGCATTTACACGCCCTTGTTTTCCCATAGCTCAGTGCCAGAGCTAATTCTAACCATTCTGGTTTTCCTAGTTTTGGTTCCTGTTTGGTGCTACATTGCTCATCGACTCACCCATCAAGCCCAAATTGCAGATTGGTTAGCCCATCGGGGTCAAACCATGGTTCCTCTAGTACTCATCGCGCTCGGGATTTATATCATCCTTGATAGTGGAGCCATGAGTCCGGGTTTGTTGGCTGCTAGCTGCACTTGTTTGGTGGCTTTAACTTGGCGACCCCAGCAACTGAGTGAAGTTCCCGAAAAGGGTGATTCTTGAGACGATCGCTGCGATTCTTACGACTCTTGCAATGCTTTTTGCCCTAAACATCATGTCCGAGCACCATGATTGATCAGCGCCCCTTGGCTGAGCTAGCGATTAGTGCTTTTGTGGCGGGAACCAGTTCCTTCATTGCCACAAATATCGATGATGTGGTGGTACTGATGGTGTTGTTTGGTCGCCCCGATCGGCTCTTCCGCGATCGACAAATCCTGATCGGGCGCTATCTGGGGTTTGGTCTGATTGTGTTAGCCAGCTTGGTGGGGTTTTGGGGAGGATTACTGCTCCCTTCCTGGTCCATTGGGCTATTGGGCTTTCTCCCGATCGGGATCGGCATTTCGCAACTGCGCGCTTCTCAATCTCAGGAATCAGAATCCTCCGCTCCTGAACTAGATTCGTTCGGATCTGAGTATCAAGCGTTAACCGAGCGATCGCCCAATTTAGCGTTTCGACATCGAGTCAAGAAACTACGTCAATGGCTGCCTTGGCTATCCCCTCAAGTCATCCAAGTGACAATGATTACGCTTGCCTGCGGTGCTGACAACATTGGAATTTACATTCCTCTGTTTGCCTCCTGCAACTGGCTGGAACTCAGCATTATCCTTTGGGTTTTTTTTGCAGGCGTAGGATTGCTTTGTTGGCTAACACGCTGGTTCAGTCGCTATCACATGATCACCCAATGGATTAGCCGATTTGGTCATCAATTTGTTCCTTGGATTTTCATTGCTCTGGGAATAGGAATTTTCTGGGAGAGCAACCTTCCGCAACTGCTATTTTCCTTCATGCTTCCTTAAGCTCAAGATCTTGGCAAAACCAGGGGACTTTGTTAGACTTTTTGAGTCACGAAAGGCTATATCTAGCTCGTTGATTTAGTTGCTTCAATTCAGGTTTTTTAAGGGTTCAACAAGCAAAATTGCTCACTCTTGAATTAAACCAATCAAAGTAACTCAAAATAGCAATCTTTCTCAAACTTTCACCTCATTTCATTGTTCGAGAACGCATTGAAGCCAATGCATTGGTGTGGAGATTACTAACTGCCACCATGCGGTGATCTTAAACCAGACAATTCGGTTTGAATGATTGCAAGATTTTGCAGCAACAAAACAGAGTTTTAGGCATCAAATGAAAAGCCTTTTTCATCAAGGCCCATGCTAGCAGTTTTTGCTTTTTTGTGTTCTTTGAATCTTTTCAGGTTGTTTAATTTTTCCTAAATTGGGAAACCAAAGAGAGAAATCATGGGCAGTTTTTTACAAGCATTAATGTTCAGCCACCCACCATAGTTGGGATCGGTTTGAAACGTAGAGCATTGCGAAATTTGCAGAATTTTCAGTCATTAATCAGTCATCAATCAGTCATCAAGAGGAAAGAGCATGAACGTTGCCCAAGGGTTTTTAAAGGGTTTTGTCCCAGGGATTGTCCAGAATTTTCTAAGCGGGCAAGGACTGAGAACGGCGGTTTTGGGATCCTTCAGCCGCTGGATGACGATCGGGGGTTGTCTGTTGGTTTTTGTGGTTAATTTGCTTTGCGCTCCTCCGGCCTTAGCCGATCGCCCCTTGAGTGAAAATTCTGATTACTTGGCAGCCAGCCAAGCCTTGAACCAGCTAACAGCCGAACGTCAGCAAAAGCAGAATGCGGGGGAAGCCATTCCCGAACCTTTGGAATCGCAAATTGAACAACTAACAGCCCAAACCTTTGCGTTGGAGTCCGGCGAGACCTGGGGCCAATGCGAAAACACCAGCGGCCAGGTGGTTGGAGTTTACGGGCCAGAGCCGGATGATGTGGACAACTATCGCTACGGCGCTGGCCTTTACTTCTTGGCCAATGGGGAAACCACCGCGATCGAGTGGGACTGCGAAGGGGTTTTGATTCCCAAGGGAACCAAGGCGATCGCCACCCTTCCCGACGGAACCAATCAGGAATTTACCGGTTTGGCCGCGCTCAAAGTTGCTGACGGCACGCGCGTCACCATCAGCCAAGATCCCGAGGGCCAATTAACCCTCAGCACAGCGCCCACGGCAGCAGTTAACACTAGCAAAGCAAAATGGCCGCTGCCCAGCCTGTCCCAGAAAGTGATTAATCAGCGCCCTCTGGATGCCCCAACCCTCACTACCGATGACTGATGGGCTAAACACCACGGGGATCAGCACTTTGGGCAAGCATTCATCATCCCAACCAAACCTGCTGGGCATCGGCGGGGCGGTCACAATTCAAGGACTCTGTGCGCTATACCTGGTTAGCCATCTCCAGCAACCAGCGCCCTGGGATGTGCAGTTTTTAGAACTATTGCACCAACAGGCCACCCCTTGGCTCGATCGCCTCGCCCTTTGGCTCACACCGCTGGGAACCCGCTGGGGAACGTTTCCGCTGTTCATCATGGGTCTTTTGTCCCTAGCGAACCAACGGCAATGGCGTAAGTTGCTCTACTGGATGAGTGCGATTGGCGGTACAACAGTCATAGCCACTCTGCTGAAAGTGGTTTGGCATCGAGCGAGGCCCAGCCTTTGGCCCTCGCTGCTGGCCCCAGACCATTACCCTGCTGATTGGGCCTTTCCCAGCACCCACGCGGCCGCTAGCCTCTCGTTGGTTTTGGCCCTTGGCGCTTTGTATTCCAGCCAACAGCCGCTCGATCGCCCCTATGGATGGGTCTGGCGTTGGTCGATCGCGGGGCTGGGTGGTGGCTTTGTTCTGCTCATTGCCTGGACAAGGCTCTATCTCGGGGTTCATTTCCCCAGCGACATCATTGGCGGCTGGTCGATCGCCTACCTGATCACACAAGTGGCCAATCGATTGATCCTCAGCCCCACGGATCCAGTTCAGCTACCATCAACCCCTTCAAGTTTGCTTACTCGCCGTTGATTCGTGATTCATGATCCAGGGTGATTAATGCTCAACAGCTTAATGCTCAACAGCGATCAATCATTCTGGATCATTGACTGCGAACAATGACTACGAACAGTGGCTGTGAAAAATGATTGTGAACAATTCACCAGCAGTCTGAAAATTTGCTTGCCCAGATACCATCATTAACCTGGTTTCTAGCTTCCAACTTTCTCAACTCAGCAACCAAGCACAATGGCTGAATTCCTTGGTGTGACCAAGCACCAAGAGCCGGATTCCTCCAGTTATTTTTCAGCCATTCCCTATGGATTTTCTCTAATTACTAGTCATCAGGATGGGGCGGGGTGAATATTTTTGAGTTTTCATTCTTAGTTTGGGCCGGTTCATTCGCGGCCGGCTTCTTAGGAGCCTTGACCGGTCTTGGGGGCGGCGTGGTGATTGTGCCTCTGCTCACCTCGGTTTTTGGGGTCGATATTCGCTACGCGATCGGGGCTTCCTTAATTTCTGTCATTGCCACTTCCGCCGGTTCCGCCGCAACCTATATTCGATCGGGGTTTGCCAACTTACGTCTCGGGATGTTTTTAGAAGTGGCAACGACCCTTGGATCTTTTGTAGGAGCCACCTTAGCCACCGTTGTGCCCGTCAAAGCCCTGACTGTTGTGTTAGGAACCGTCCTGCTTTATTCCGCTTTTTTTGCTCAACAATCCACCCCCAAGGAAGCCGAATTAACCGAGCCAGGTTCCTTGGCTGAACGCTTGCAACTCGATAACTGCTACCCCGCCCCCAACGGAGAAGGAACGATCGCCTATACCGTTCGTTCGGTTCCCACCGGTTTTAGCTTAATGGCCGTGGCCGGGCTGCTTTCAGGATTGCTCGGCATCGGTTCCGGCTCCTTGAAAGTCTTGGCCATGGATCGCGTCATGGGTTTACCGTTCAAGGTTTCCACCACCACCAGCAACTTCACGATCGGGGTTACCGCTGCCATGTCGGCCGGCGTTTATTTATCCCGAGGCTACGTGGATCCCGGCCTCTCAATGCCCGTGATGTTGGGCGTTTTGATGGGAGCCATGGTCGGTGCAAGAGTGCTGATTGGAGCCAAGCCAGAATGGTTGCGCTGGCTCTTTTCCATTGTGTTGGTACTCCTAGCAATCAAAATGATTTATAACGGATTAATTACTTAGAAATTACGCACTTTCAGCTCATCAGCTCAATTGCAAAGTTGAGACCAAACAGAATTTTAACGCTCGTAATTCACAGCAGCCCAAGTGACGATGGAGATGACATCAATGATGAAGGGTAAGTCTTCCGATCAGGCGATCGCTATGACTGCAGCGAATAGTCCCATTTCTCCCTTGGAATCTTCGCCAGTTGATTTAGAAACTCGAAAAAGCACCGATCACAGCCTTGAGTTAGCCGTTAGCCACGTATTGTGGTGGGGAATGATCATTGCGAGTTCGATCGTCTTTGCCGGCGGCTGCATCTATATCTTTCGCCATGGGGGTGAGCCAGCCAGCTTCCGTGTCTTTGTAGGAGAACCTCGAGAACTTTGCTCTCCTTGGGGTGCTGCGAAATCTGCCCTTTCGGGTCATGGTCGCGGCTGGATTCAAGTGGGCATTATGCTGCTAGTTGCAACACCCATTATTCGTGTTGCTCTGTCTTGGCTCACTTTTTTGCGTCGTCAAGATTGGCTTTATTTTGCGATTACTTCGATTGTTTTCGGAGGACTCATTTACAGTTTTGCGGGTGCTTATTTCCAGTAATTCCCAAGACTGGTTTTGCTGGCACTGATCTTATTTCTGCCAGTTCCCAGAATTAGAGTCTTGCAAGTTTCTAATTAATATTTAGTATTTGAAAATTTGGACTTGAAAATTTGGATTTGAAAACTTGGCATTTGGGCGGGAGCACTCTATCGCGCACCCGCCGAAATGGCATATCCAGGGATTTCACGAGCAATCCCATTAGGGATCACCCTATTCAGCAATCCTCTTGAGGGCTGGTTCTCTAGGTTGCTAAGGGAAAAACACGCACCGATCGGGGCCGTGCGTAGACCTGTTGCTCTCGTTCAATGTGGAGTCGGTGATAGTGATCTCGGTTCACAGAAGCCGTCAAAGATGGGCCATTCTCCAGTTTCAAATGCACCTGCACTTCCCATCCCAAATGCATGATGCGATCGACCGTCGCGGGTAAGGCCTTGTCATCCACAGGATCGGTCACAATTTCCACATCATGGGGCCGCAAAAAGAGTCGCCAATTGTCACTGTCTTCCCACACCCGATCGCCCGCCCAGCGCGACACAGACCCCGGAAAAATAGACAACACATTCACAGGCCCCACAAAACTCATCACAAAGGGCGAGGCCGGGTTGTCATAAATTTCCGCAGGCGTGCCCACTTGTTCAATTTTGCCTTGGTTCATCACCACGATTCGATCGGCAACTTCCATCGCCTCTTCTTGGTCGTGGGTCACAAAAACCGTGGTCACATTCATATTGCGATGCAGGTTATGCAGCCATGTTCGTAATTCCTTGCGCACCTTGGCATCCAAAGCACCGAACGGTTCATCCAGCAGCAAAATTTGGGGTTCCACGGACAGGGCCCGCGCCAAGGCCACTCGCTGCCGTTGCCCACCGGACAATTGCGCAGGATAGCGATTGCCATAGCCCGCCAGTTGGATCAAGTCCAACAATCGATTCACGCGCTCTTGAATTTCAGCCGGCGGAGTTTTGCGCAACTCCAACGGAAAAGCAATATTTTGCCGAACGGTCATGTGCTTAAACAGCGCATAGTGCTGAAACACAAACCCAATTTTTCGCTCTTGGACGCTTTGATAGGTTGCGTCCCGCCCGATCAGTGAAATTGTCCCCGCATCAGTGGATTCCAGCCCCGCAATAATTCTGAGGAGTGTGGACTTTCCTGAGCCGGATGGCCCCAACAACGCAACCAAAGAACCCGATTGAATATCTAGCGAAACATCATCAACTGCTCGAAAATCGCCATAGTACTTGGAGACATGCTCAACCGCGATTCCCATTTCTTTTGACTCCCAGCTTGTCTTTAACTACAGTTACCCGATCGGAATACTGTAATATACAGATAGCATATAGCCCATTCCTCTCAACTAGGCTGTTTTTTTAGCAAAATTTTCGCGCGATCGCTTTCAGTTGAACCCAACTTGATTCTCACAAAACCAAAAAAATGCGCCATTCCAGGTTGGTGAATGGCGCACTTGATTGTGCTGTTCAATTACTGAAAATTAGCTATTTTTTCGTCTTCTAGAGCTAATTTCAGAGCTGATTTCAGGGCTGATTGCAGATCTGAGTAGATCTCAGTCGATCTAAATTAATGACCAATGGCCCAGCCTTGTAACATGACAGGCTTAATACATTGGGTCAAAGTTGCGGAGCCAGTCGTGGTAACAAGGGGCTTAAGCCCCTTGCTGCCTAACGATTTGGTGACGGTAACAGCCATGTAATTTAACCCGGCGAATTGAGGCAGCCACGCTACTAGGCCGCGATCGACTCTTGATAGGGTACGAACAGGGCCTTCTTCGCGCCGCAAATTGGGCATTCCCAATCATCAGGAATGGCTTCAAAGGGAGTCCCCGGAGCAATGCCCGAGTCGGGATCGCCCTCAGCAGGGTCATAGATCATGGAGCACTGGCGACAAATCCACTTGCTGCCCGCGGCCTTGTTTGCCGGAGCCACACCATCCAACCCGCGCAGGGCTTCGCTGTATTGGTCGGCGTGGTGATGTTCGATCGCGGTCAGCAGTCCAAAGTTGCGGGCGGCCGTGCGGAAAATTCCCGCATGTTCCCGCGACTCATCGGCCTGTTCTTGGAATTCCCGCTCCGCTTCCCCATCCCGATCGACCCGGGCGGCGGCGGCAAAGTTGGGGTACATGGTCTGATACTCGTAGGTTTCACCCTCGATCGCCAGCTCCAAACAGCGGGCCGCGATCGCCTTCTTTTGTTCGTCGCTGAGGCTGGCCGGATCGTCCACCACCAACTCCGGATGCATCAGCCGAAAGTGGGCGAACGCATGTTCCGTTTCTTGGTTGGCCGTTTCCCGAAACAGCTTGGCCAAGTCGCCCAGGCCCAGCTTTTTCACCACTTCCGAGAAGAACAGATATTTCCGATTCGCCATCGATTCACCAGCGAAGGCATCGGCCAAGTTTTTGGCGGTGTTGGAGTTTGAAAGATCCATAAGACGCAAGAAAACGGGTGGGGTTAGTTGTGGTTGCACCATCCCGGTCAGCCCCCGTGCGGAAGGCTGGCGAGGTGGCGGCGGCGTGAACTTCTCTCTAAGTCATAATCATTATGACTATGAATAGACTAACACAACTTTCTGGGAATGGCCAAAAACCCCAGCCCCGATCGGGCCAATCATCGTGCCCACAAGTCCCGCAGGAGACCAAAAAAAGGGCGCGATCGCGTCGATCGCACCCTCCATTCATGATCTGTCTCTGGTTAATTTGAGCAATAGGCGATCGCAACGGTTTGACGAGAAAACGCGCGATCGCTTTGATTCAATTCAGACTTCGCTCAGCCCTTACAGTGCGTTACCGCGAGGCAGCACTTCTTCGGGGAAGATGAAGTTTTCGTGGGGTTGGTCTTGCGGAGCCATCCAAGCGCGGATGCCTTCGTTCAACAGGATGTTCTTCGTGTAGAACGTTTCGAATTCGGGGTCTTCAGCCGCCCGCAGCTCTTGCGACACAAAGTCGTAAGCTCGCAGGTTCAAGCCCAATCCCACAATCCCGATCGAGCTGGTCCACAATCCCATCACGGGCACGAACAGCATGAAGAAGTGCAGCCAACGCTTGTTCGAGAACGCAATCCCGAAGATTTGCGACCAGAATCGGTTCGCCGTCACCATCGAGTAGGTTTCTTCGGCTTGGGTCGGCTCAAATGCGCCAAAGGTGTTCGCCTTTTCACCGTCTTGGAACAGGGTGTTCTCTACCGTTGCACCGTGAATGGCGCACAGCAATGCACCGCCCAGAATCCCGGCGACACCCATCATGTGGAACGGATTCAGCGTCCAGTTGTGGAACCCTTGCAGGAACAGCAGGAACCGGAAGATCGATGCCACTCCAAAGCTGGGTGCGAAGAACCAGCCCGATTGACCCAACGGGTACATCAGGAACACCGACACAAACACCGCGATCGGCCCCGAGAAGGCGATCGCGTTGTAAGGACGAATCCCCACCAGTCGCGCAATCTCAAACTGACGCAGCATGAAGCCAATCAGCCCAAATGCGCCATGCAACGCCACAAAGTTCCACAGGCCGCCCAACTGGCACCAGCGCACGAAGTCTCCCTGGGCTTCGGGACCCCACAGCAGCAGCAGCGAGTGACCCAAGCTATTCGCCGGGGTGGACACGGCGACGGTCAGGAAGTTGCACCCTTCCAGGTACGACGAAGCCAATCCGTGGGTGTACCACGAGGTGACGAAGGTGGTGCCGGTCAGCCAGCCTCCGAGGGCGAGGTATGCGCAGGGGAACAGCAGCAGACCCGACCAGCCGACGAAGACGAAGCGATCCCGCTTCAGCCAGTCGTCCACTACGTCGAACCACCCGCGTTCCGTGCCCACGCGTCCAACTGCGATGGTCATGGAAGAACTCCGAGTAAGAAGGGAAATAAATGACAAAAATGAGAGGTCAGGGATGATCGATGGCCAAGGGCGACTAAGCACAAAGCGATCGAATCGCCACAATCACTCTCAGAAAAGTTTAACTTTCTTTACCTAAATCCGGCTAGGGGATTGCCCCAGGAATTCGGCCGGGGGTTCCCCGGCATTGTGCGGGTCACTGCTCAGGGCGGTGCCCTGGGGCGATCGCCGGGCCCGAACCGGCAACTCACGCGATCGCCCGCTGCGGGGCCTGGTTCGGTCGCCATGGGCGATCGCGTTGGCTGCCAGCATCCTCAATCCCATCGCAAATCCTGATATTGCGCCTCGATCGACAGGATCGATCGCAATCCCGGCATATCCAACACCGTGGCATCGGCCGGCTTATTCAAAAAATGATGAACCAACAGCAGGCCCGTAAAAGTCCAGGTTTGGTAAAGACGCGCCTCTTGCCCCAACCAAACCCCCGTGGGCCCATCAAAATATTCCGGCCATTTTTGTTCCGGTAACCGCTTCAACAACACCTGATAGGCATCTTGCAAGCAATCCCAGAGCGACTCATGCAAATGTCCAAAGCGATAGTAGGGCGTGGTTGACGTTTGTTGATGTCGCAAAACAGCGACCACAAAATACCAAAGCAGGCAGGGCCAGTGACCGCCATTGTGATAGCACCAGGGGCGATTTTTGGAGTCATACCCGGTCTTATTGCGCCAATCACTGGCATCCAACGGAGGATGACAAATGCGCAAAGGCATTTCTCCAAACAAATCGGCTTGGTTATTCAGCACCAATTGAAAGAGGGCACGCTGTTGGGAAAAGGTGAGCACATCAAAAATCGCGCCCAAGCAATTTCCCAAGGAAAAAAAGCGAAAATCGGGGCGACCTGTACGGATATTACCAATCAGATATCCCCCTTGATCGCCCAGCCAGGTTTGCAACCAGTGGGGAATCGTTTCGGTGCGAATATTATATTCATTGGAGACTCGCTCACCATATTGATCAGTGGGGCGACGGCGCAGGATTTGAATGGTTTTGCCATTAATCCAATAGTGCTGAAGCAGATAGCGACGCAGGCGACGGGCCAGGGCAGTGGCGTATCGTAATTGCCAAATTTGCTGCCGAATAAAGGGATCGGTGAGGGCTGCCGATCCGGCAGTGCTACCAATCACTTTTTCCTTCAGATCGCTATGAATTAAAACGACGGAACTGAGCAAGGCTCCATACAGCAAGGTTTGAATTTCTAAGGGTGCGCCCCACACATCCAAGGGGCGATCGATCATGAAGGCTCCATCGGGTACGTAAAGGGTTGGAGCGTGCCGAAACCATGGATGCAAAATCAGCCGCAGAAACCGCTGAATTCCCTGTTGGACTTTGGGTTGTTGGCTCCAACTCCAATCGCCCGTGCGTTGCACATAAACATGGGCCAAAATCGGCCACCAAAGGCTGGCATCAACGGAGGAAACCCGCCCGATCGCCCGTTGGCCATAGTCAGCCACCAGGGTTTGGCTGTTGGGTTCCACATAGAAGCTGCTGGGAAAAATGCCTTCCGTTTGGGGATCGGTGCTTTGCAAGTCCAGACAAATATCTAGGAAATCTCGCAGTAAATCCGCTCGTCCATCCACCAAAAAATAAATCATCACGGGTACGTTATCCCGGATGAAAACTTCGTTGTAATTCAGGTCAGGATCCGGCGGGGCATCGGGTCGATCGCGCCGAGGTTGTGGCAAGGCGGCAAAGGTTCCCACGGGGCGATCTCGACAGTAAACAATTGATTTGTCATAGAGCAAATGCCGCGCGTGATGAATACTTTGAACGCTGTCAAATCGAGCCATAAATGCAAATCCTTAGCGGAAATCTATCGCCTTGTGGCCGGTGCTTAACCGATCGCTGGGCAATTTGAGGTTCGGGTAACCCCTCCAAGCTACTCAAAATTCGCTGGTTATGCTGGAGAGGCCGAGCGGCACGTTTCGGCCGGTCGTTCAACCAGTCGTTTCACCGTCAGTTGCCGAGTTACTCAAGGCTCGATTCAGCATCCCGAGGGTCATTGGTCATTACCCATCGCTGAAGAACGGGCTGTTCATGGAGGATTCCAACAGAACCATGACTGACTTGAAAAACCTGTATATCGTCACCATTAGCATTCACGGCTTGCTGCGGGGCAGCAATTTGGAACTGGGCCGCGATGCTGATACGGGTGGTCAAACCAAGTACGTGGTGGAGCTGGCGCGATCGCTTGCCCAGCGTCCAGAAATTGATCGGGTCGATCTCATCACTCGCCGCATCCAAGACCCGAAAGTGAGCGCCGACTATGCCCAGCCCATTGAACCCCTCAGCCCCAAATCGCAAATCGTTCGGCTGCCGGCCGGGCCGCGTCGCTATCTGCGCAAGGAGGTACTTTGGCCCCATCTCGATATCTTTGCCGATGAAGTCTTGCGCTACCTGCGCACGGTGGGCCGCACGCCGGATTTGATTCACAGTCACTACGCCGATGCGGGCTATGTGGGATCCCGGGTGGCCGGGTGGCTGGGGGTGCCCCTGGTACATACGGGCCATTCACTGGGGCGGGTGAAGTTGCAGCGGATGTTGGAGCAAGGCAGCAAACCGGCCGCCCTGGAGGAGCAGTTCCACTTCAACACCCGCATTGAAGCGGAGGAAGTCACCCTGGCCAGTGCCAGCTTGATTGTGGCCAGCACACAACAGGAAGTGCAGGAGCAATATCAGGTTTATGACAATTACCAGCCCGATCGGATGGTGGTGATTCCGCCGGGCACGGAGCTGCAGCAGTTTTATCCACCGCCGGCCCAATGGCCCACCCCACCGATCCAAACCCAGCTCGATCGATTCCTCACCGAGCCGCAAAAGCCGATGATCCTGGCCCTGTCGCGGGCGGAGCGGCGCAAGAATGTGGCCAGTTTGGTGCAGGCCTATGGCGAGTCGCCGGAATTGCAATCCCTGGCCAACCTGGTGTTGGTGCTGGGCAGCCGAACGGACATTGCAGCCATGGAGCCGGGCCCCAGGCAGGTGATGACGGAACTGATGCTGTTGATCGATCGCTACGATCTCTACGGCAAGGTGGCCTATCCCAAGCAACACCAAAGCACCGACGTGGCGGATTTATATCGCCTGGCCACCCAAACTCGGGGCGTGTTCATTAATCCGGCCCTGACGGAACCCTTTGGCTTAACGTTGATTGAGGCGGCGGCCAGCGGTTTGCCGGTGGTGGCCACCAATGACGGCGGCCCGCGCGATATTCTGGCGGCCTGTGCCAACGGGCAGTTGGTGGATCCGCTGAACCTTGACCAAATTCGATCGGCCCTTTACCAAGCCTTGACCCAGCCCGATCGTTGGCAACAGTGGTCTGAGCAAGGTTTGGCAGGCGTGCGACGCACCTTTTCCTGGGAAGCCCATACGGAAAAATATCTGCAACAGATTCGGCAACTGTTACAACCCAAGGCCTTGCATGTGGGCAGCGCCCTCAGCGTCACCACCCCGGCCCATCG
Organism: Limnothrix sp. CMB-01; assembly: GCF_055193175.1. Classification (NCBI taxonomy): domain Bacteria; kingdom Bacillati; phylum Cyanobacteriota; class Cyanophyceae; order Pseudanabaenales; family Pseudanabaenaceae; genus Limnothrix; species Limnothrix sp. CMB-01. The sequence continues at coordinate 2,811,872 of NZ_CM143720.1, read as the reverse complement.
CCAGCGGCGGGAGGTTTCCACGAATCCGCTGATTCGGGCAGAACATCTGTTCATTTCCGACATTGACAACACCCTGATTGGCGATCGCGAAGGACTGGATCAGCTCTTGGCCCAGTTGCTGGTGGACGATCGGGCGATCGGGTTTGGTGTGGCCACCGGGCGCACCCTGCCCAGCGCCCTCGAAACCCTGCAAGATTGGCAAATCCCGCTCCCGGATGTGTTGATCACGGCCGTTGGCAGCGAAATTCACTACGGCCCCGACCTGGTTCCCGACACCCGTTGGCGACAATACATCAGCCACAATTGGCAACCGAACGCCATCCGCAACGCCTTGAACGACATGGAAGGCCTGGTGTTGCAGCCCGCTGCCAACCAGCGATCGCACAAGATCAGCTATTGGATTGATCCGCAAATTGCGCCCCAAGTTCGCCAAATTCGCCAATATCTGCGCCGTCAGGGGCTAAATGTCCGGCTGATTAGCTCTCACGGGCAATATTTAGACATTTTGCCCTGGCGTGCCTCCAAGGGCGATGCCCTTCGCTACTGCGCTCTGAAGTGGGGATTTTTGATCAAAAACCTGCTGGTGGCGGGCGATTCGGGCAATGATGTTTCCATGCTGCGGGGCAACACCCGGGCCGTGGTGGTGGGGAACCACAGTCGCGAACTCGATCGGCTGCGCACTCATCCAAACATCTACTTTGCCGGAGGGCACTACGCTTGGGGCATTTTGGAAGGGTTGGCCCATTACCAAATTCCTGGCTTTGGCGATCGGCCTCCGTCCCCGTTGGTGTATCCCAGCCCGATCGCCCGTTTCGGTAGCAGCTCGATCGCAGGCGATCGCCCCGGTGGCCCCAAACAGTCAACCTTGCAGCGGGCCCTGTCTTGAGCCTAATGGGCGACAACCAAGTCACATCCCCAAACCGATCCTTCCCATAATTCAGTGCTCGATCGGGCGCTGGTTGGTCTCCGAAGCGTGATCGTTGCGACGGAAGCTAGCAGGGTCTCATGCTCAAATCATGAGGGATCGGGCAACTCCAACAACATCCATGCGGGTTCAGCAGTCCCATCCTGGCGAGGCTGCTTAGCCCGCATCTGTTTTGTTTTCTGTTTTATAGATCGGCTGATCAATCGGCTGGTCGATCGGCTAGTCGATCGGTTGGTGGGTTCGGCCTAGATGTCAGTTTGCATCTCTGTTCGCATCTCTAAATTTCGCATCTCTAATCCGGTGGGCTTCAGGGAGCGAATCAAAACCTTGAAATCGGGACTTTCTGCGGCAGCGTCCGGGTAATCTCAGTTAGTCTGTGCTGAGGGAATTGTCGCTTGCTCAAACCAAGCCTCTTGCACCATGGCCGATCGCGTGCTGCCCTGCCCCATTCGCTTGTGCCTCTATTGCCCTGGAGTCATGCCCACAAGCCGCTGGCCCCAGTCTCCTCAGCTTCAACCCAGTCCCCCAATCATTCCCGACGGACTTTCCAAAGTCATTCTTCCCAAAGCAATTCTTCCCAAAATAATTCAGGCCGTCCTTTCAGACTGTTGTTAACGTATGGGAAGCGTTGATCGTCCCGTGCGATCGCCCCTGGGGATCCGTCATCCTGCCTTCGAGAAGTCCTGTTGCCTAGCCCCATGACCGACCCGTTCAGCACCGCCTCATCTCCTGCTGGATCGACCTCACCATCGACCCCACCGTCTCGGTCAGAACCTGACGCGAGCATTGCTCTGCACCCGGAGGCCGATTCGGCTCCCCCCTACCGGGCCGTGAGCTTTGATGAGCATCAGGTCAATTTTCAGTCTCTGATTGAAAAAGCCACGGATATTGTAGTGATTTTGGACAGTTGCGGAATTTTTCGCTACGTCAGTCCCTCCACCGAGGGCATTTTGGGCTACACCTCCGCTGAAACCGTGGGGCAACCGGTCGAAAACTTCGTGCATCCGGTAGATTTGCCCGCCGTCCAAGGCACGATCGCGGCGGCCCTGGCCCAACCCGGCGTGAGTCAAAGGCTGTCGGATTATCGCGTGCGCCATGGGGACGGCTCTTGGCGTTTTTTTGATGCGGTCACCACCAATCTGCTGGACGATTCGGCCGTGCGCGGCATTGTGGTGAACTGCCACGACATCACGGAACGGCGCTTGGCCGATCGGGTGTTGATTGAACGGGCCCGGCTGTCCAAGTTGGAGGCGGAGGTGGGGGCGGCCCTTGCTTCTGGGGGATCGCTGTCGGAAGTGTTGCAACGTTGCACCCAAACGATCGCCGGGGCCCTGCAAGTGCCCTTTGTGCGGGTTTGGACCTATAACCGGGAGGCGCGGTTGCTGGAGTTGCGAGCCTCAGCCGGTCAACATTCCCTGGTGGCGGAATTTCCCACCTATATCCCGATCGGGGCTTCCCTGGTGGGGGCGATCGCCCAAAGTCGCCAACCCTACCTGACCAACTGCACCGCCACCGACCCCAACTTTGAGGCCCGCGATTGGCTCGACAGTGAGCAGGTTGTGGCCTTTGCGGGCTATCCCCTGATTGTGGATGACCAATTGGTGGGGGTGATGGCCCTGTTTGGGCGGCGGCCCATGGTGTCGGCGGAACATGGGGCCCTGGGTTGGATTGCCAGCGTCTTGGCCATGGCCATTGACCGAGCCTGGGCCCGCGAGGCGCTGATGTCGCGGCGGGAGGCGCTGCTGTTTCGGTTGGCGGGGCAAATTCGCCAATCCCTTGATGTGGAAGTGGTTTTGCAAGCGGCGGTGCAGGAGATTCGATCGCTGCTGCATGTCGATCGCTGCTTGTTTTTGAACTATTGCCCCCGGCCGGTGAACAAGGATGTGACCTTCCTGGAGCAATCCTATTGGGAAGTGGCGGCCGAGTCGGCCCAGGGCGGTCTACCGAGCTTTGTGGGCAAGCAGTTACATGGCTTGGCGGCGGGAGTTGCGCCGTTGCTGTTGCAGTGGGAAATTGTTTGCACCGATGAGGTGGTGCGGCCGGCGGCGATTACGGTGCAGGAATTTTTGGCGCAACTGTCGGCGGGGGCCGCGTTGATTTTGCCGGTTCAGGGCAGCCGCACCACCTTTTTGGGGGCGGTGGCCTGTGTGGAGCATCGGGGCGATCGAATTTGGAGCGAAAGCGAGGTGGGCCTGTTGCGGGGGGTGTGCGACCAATTGGCGATCGCCCTGGATCAAGCGGCCCTTTACACCGATGCCCAAGACAAGGCCCGCCAAGCCCGCGACCAGGCCGATCGCCTGGCCCAAGCCCTGGATGAGTTGCAGTCCACCCAAATGCAACTGTTCCAAAGCGAAAAGATGTCCAGCTTGGGGCAAATGGTGGCCGGCATTGCCCACGAAATCAACAACCCGATCGCCGTTGTCCATGGCAATTTGAAATATGCCCGGCAATATTTGGCGGAATTGCTGAGGGTGATTGACACCTATCGATCGACCTATCCCGAAGCCCACGAGGCGATCGACCAACTGTTGCGGGACATTGACTTAACCTTTGTTCGCCAAGACTTCACGAAACTCCTAGAAGCCATGGGGTTGGCAGCGGAGCGAATTCGGCAAATTGTCCTTTCCCTGCGCAACTTTGCTCGCCTCGATCGGGCAGGAATGAAACCCACCAATCTCCACGAATGCTTGGACGAAACCCTCACCCTCCTGCGCCACCGACTGGAACCCAATGGGCGGTTTGGAGGCATTCAATTGGAGATCGATCGGGGAGAATTGCCCCTGGTGACCTGCCATGGGGGGCAGATGGCCCAGGTGTTGATGAACCTCATTGGCAATGCCATTGACGCGATGGAGTCGATCGATCGGCCCGCCATCTTGAAAATCAGCACTCGCCTGTTGAGCAACGGCCCCCAATCGATCGCGGAAATTGCCATTCGTGATTCGGGCTATGGGATTTCTGACGACATTCGCCCCCATCTGTTTAATCCCTTCTTCACCACCAAGCCCGTGGGTCGCGGCACGGGCTTGGGCCTGTCCATCACCTATCAAATTGTGGTGGAAAATCACGGCGGCACGATCGACTGGACTTCCGACCCGGAATGGGGCACAGAATTTGTGATTCGGCTGCCGGTGTTGCTGCCCCTGCCGCCCAGTTGCCGCACCTGAGCGGTTGCAGTTTGGCCAACCAGCCCTAACGCGGCATGGCTGGGGTGCTTGAGGGAGTGGGTGCGCTGGCGGGCGCAAGGTTTGGCGCAAAGGGGCGATCGTGCCCACCCAAGGCCCGCACGATCGCCCGCGTATTTTGCGCCAACATCTTCACGTAGCTCTCGGCCGGCCCCCCAGCCACCCCGATCGAATCCGCATAGAGCTTGTCGGGAGCCAGGGCGACCCCACTTTCCGCCGCCACCGTCTCAATCAAAGCCGGGTTAATGGTTGTTTCTGCAAAAATTGCTGGCACTTTGGCTTGGCGAATGGCCGCCGCCATCCGGGCCATGGTTTGGGCGCTGGGTTGCTCCTCAGTGCTAATGCCAATCAGGGTTCCGAGCACCGGAATCCGATAGGTCTGGGCATAGTACTGAAAAGCATCGTGGGTGGTCACCAGTCGTCGCTGGGCGGCGGGAATGGTTTGAATTTGGACACCAATCCATTGATCAAGCTGTTTGAGTTCCCCCAACAACTGATCGGCATTGGCCACAAACTCCGCCCGATCGCCTGGGGAAAGCTTGCTTAATTCATCCCGAATCGCCATCACCATCACCATTCCATTGCGGGCACTGCCCCACACATGGGGATCCGGAACCGTTGCCCCCTGCTCGGTCAAGGTGAGGGCCGGCACTCGCTCCCCGATCGCCACGGCCTTAGCCGTCTGTCCCGAAGATTGAATCAGCTTAATAATTCCCGGCTCCAGGTTATAGCCATTGTAAAAAATCCGATTTGCTCGCTCGATCGCCACCGTATCGCGCGGCACGGGTTCATAGAGGTGGGGGTCATCACCGGGTCGGAGCAAGCCTTTCACGATCACTTCATCACCCGCCACCCGTTGGGTTAAGTCCGTCAAAATCGTGCTGGTGACCACCACCGTGGGCCGATCGGGCCCACTGGGTCGTTCTCCTAACCCACAGCTCACCAGCAAGACCCCAATCCCCAGACTGCCCAGCCATCGCCCCCAAGAAAAACCGGGGCCCCGCTGCCCGATCGAGGGCTGGCCGGTTGTGTGGTGTTTTTGCAGTGATGCCAGTTGTGATTGCTGGCGTAATTTCTGGCGTGCTTTCTGGGGTAATTGCTGGGGTAATTTCTGCCGTGGTTTTCGGGGTTCTAAGGGTCGAATCATGTGCCGTTTCTCCATTGCCATCATCAAGCCACCGTCAGCAGTCCAAGACCGGGGCCAACCCCAGCCCGATCGCGGTGTTTTTGCCCAAGGGCCCGCAGCCTGGCCCCAATCAGAGCACTGGGAGGGCTTGACTTAACTTTCATTATCATTTCATAATTGCATTCATAATCTTTTCATGATCTTTCTCGGTTTGATATCGTGAAAGGCAGGTAGCTGCTAGATCGGGTTCAGGTCATTTCGCACGATTTGATCTGGACTTTTTTTGCCCATGGGCCCAACTCCAATGATGATGAGCACTCATGCGATCGAAATTGACCACTTAAATGCTGCCTATCGCGGCGTGCAGGCGCTCCTGGATGTGAGTTTGCGCATCCAGCCCGGACGGCTGACGGGCGTGGTGGGGCCCAATGGGGCGGGCAAAAGCACCCTGATGAAGGCCATGCTGGGCCTGGTGCCGATCACGGCGGGGCGGGTGGTCTATGGCGATCGCCCTTTGCAACAACAGCTCGATCGCGTGGCCTATGTGGCCCAACGATCGCAGGTGGATTTGGATTACCCGGCCACGGTTTGGGATGTGGTGTTGATGGGGCGAACGCGCAAAACGGGCTGGCTGCGGCCCTTTTCCAACACCAGCCGCCAAGCGGCCCGGGCGGCCCTGGAGCGGGTGGGCCTGTGGGAATTGCGCGATCGCCCGATCGCTCAGCTATCGGGAGGGCAACAGCAGCGGGTGTTTTTGGCACGCTCGATCGCCCAAGAAGCGGATGTGTTTTGTTTTGATGAACCCTTCGTGGGGGTCGATCGGCGCAATGAAGCTATCTTGTTTGACCTGTTTCGGGAACTGGCCCAAGACGGCAAGGTGGTGATGGTGGTGAATCATGACTTGGGCGAGTCGATTACCCATTTTGATGATTTGGTGCTGCTCAATCGCCAACTGGTGGCCGCGGGCGATCGGGCGGCGGTGTTGAATGACCTGAATTTGCAACGGGCCTATGGCAGCCGGGTGAAATTTTTCCAGGAGGCCGCCTAATGGACGGGCTGCTGCAAGCCCTAGCGGAACCGCTGCAATACACCTTTTTTCAGCGATCGTTGGTGGCGGCGGTGGTGGTGGGCCTGCTTTGTGCCTGCACGGGCAGCTATCTTTTGGTGCAGCGCATGGCCCTGTTGGGCGATGCCATCAGCCATTCTCTGTTGGTGGGCTTAGCGATCGCCTTTGCCATGGGTGGCAGCTTGTTCCTAGGAGCCCTGGTAGCTGGGTTGGTGAGCGCGGCGGCCATTGACTTTATCCGCAATCGATCGCCCCTCAAGGAAGATGCGGCCATGGGCATTGTCCTTTCGGCCTTTTTCGCCCTGGGGATTGTGCTGATCACCACGATCCAAAAAGACAACAAAATCGATCTCAATCATTTCCTGTTTGGCAACCTCCTGGCGGTGACCAGCGGTGACCTGTGGGATACGGGGCTGGCGGCGGCGCTGGTGCTCGGGGCGATCGCCCTTTGCTACAAGGAACTGCACTTTTATACGTTCGATCGCCTCGGGGCCCAAGCGGCTGGCTTGCCCGTCCGTTGGCTCGATTGGGGGCTGACCACCGCGATCGCGATCACGATCGTGGCCAGCATGAAGGCGGTGGGGGTGGTGTTGGTGTTGGCCCTATTGATTACGCCGCCAGCCACAGCCTATTTGCTTGTCCCTCGACTCCACCAAATGATGGGGCTAGGGGCCCTGTTGGGTTGTTGCTCCAGCGTGGCGGGGCTATATCTCAGTTATTTTTTCAATTTGCCTTCGGGGCCGGCGATCGTGCTGGTGGCTTCCGGGTTCTTTGTGCTGTCGCTGTTGTTTAGCCCGCGTCAGGGGGTTTTGTTCCAAGGCTGGCGGGCCAAGGCCGCGGGCCACGCCCCGATCGATTCCAGCTCGATCGATTCCAGCTCGATCGGCTCAGAATCCACGGACGGAACCGATCCCTAGAAATCAACAGAAATCGGCAAAAATCGGGCGCTTAGGGGCCAGGATTCAACAGTCGGAAATCAAACCCCGTTCCCGATCGATTGCCCTCCCGCACTGTGATCAACACCAGGGGCAATGAGCGATCGCCCGTATTGGCAAAGCGCACGGAGGCGGAAGACCCCGCCGCTTGGAAGTCTGGCCGATGCAACGCAGCCTTCACAGCCGATCGCGTGGGGTCTTGGGCTTCATTCAAATCGCTGCCAGAAACCGGTTTTTGGTCGGGTTTTTGAGTAATTTCCTGATTAATTGCTTGAATCAAAGCCTGGGCCGCATCGTAGGCCATCGCCGTTCGCCAATTCACATCCCCACCCCAACGACGACGCATGGCCTTGGCAAAATCCAGCGATTGGGGCAAATCCGGATGCCAAGGAATTGCCAGAATCGTGCCCTGCGCACTGGCTCCCAACTTCAACAAGTCCAGTGAATAAATTGAATCACCCCCCAACACCGGCAGCCGTCCTTGATTGGCTTCCACGATCGCCAAAGCGGACGGCAGCGTCGAGCGATCGCCCAAAAGCACTAACCCTTCGCTACCCTGGCTTTGGCGTTCCCCAAACAGCACCAAGCCCTCCGTGTTGAACGATTGGGCCTGACCGATCGCCCGTTGCGCATCGATCGGCTCGGAACCCATCTCTTGCAACTGCACCTGGCCCTGGCCGTCGGCCATGAACTGTTGCACAAATTCCGTTTTCAGGGATTGGCTGTAAGTGCTTTTGGGGTTGTAAAACACCGAGACCCGCGCCAGTTTCAATTGCTGACGGGCCACCATCGCCAGGGCCTGTCCCGCCTGGCGATCGCTCGGAACCGTTCGCAACACCGCATCCCCCAACCCACTGAGGGTCACCGCCGTGCTGGAAGGGGAAATCATCGGCAGCCCAGCCCGTTGATAAACCCCAGCCGCCGCCAGCGAAGTGGTGGAGCTGAAGTGGCCCACCACCCCCAACACCCGAGGATCTGCCGCTAGGGTTTCGGCCACGGCCTTGGCGGTGACTGGGTTGTTGCTGTCGTCCGCAATCACCACTCGCAATTGCCAGGCAGGTTTCGGGCCGGATCGCTCCCGATCGCCCTGGTTCCATTGAGCTTGGGCCTGCGCCACTCCCCGCAGCAACTCCTTGGCCACATCGGGCAAATTAGCCGCCGGTACAACCACGGCGATCGTCCGTTGCGGAGCCTCCCGCGCCAGCCAATTATTCAAATAAATCAGGGCTTCCGGATCGTTGGGCCGCTGTTGCAGACTTTTGCGCAACAGGGCGATCGCCTGGATTGGATCTCCAGCTTGCCCCGCCGCGGCCGCCGCCAACTTATCGGGCGAGTCTGCCAACAAGACCTGCTCACCACTGCTCAAGGACGGGGCCGGCCCCCCTTGAGGATTAGCGGTTGGCGGGGTCTGGCCCTCGTTGCCCAAAAGACCGTTCGATCGCACCAACCAATAGCCCCCACCCAACAGGGCCAAGGACATGAACAGAGCCGTAATCAGTAATGGGGCATCTTGGGAGCGACGACTCATGGGCAAAACCGCGATGGCTGGATCAAGATGGCTGGATCAATAGGTCACCCCACAGCCCATCAATCAAAACAATGACCCGATCAACAACGACCCGATCAACAATGACCCGATCCGGCAGTCCTTGGTTTTGACCATTTCTGTTTTGCCCCATTGCTGTTGCCAGTCTTCGATCGATGGGTTCGCTCAATCATTCGCGCCAATCGCTCGATCGGAAAATCTGTGCGATCTGTTTGTCCGATTTGTCGGATTTGTCCGATCAAAAACTGGGGCAGGAAGGATGACCCTTTGCCCCAGTTTATGCGGAATTTCGCGGTTTCTGACGGACGATCGCCTTAGCTTTCGATTAGCCCGTTCATTCGATCTTTGACGGTTCTGGCTAGCCTAATCTTCCGCAAAAATGTACTTGTACAGATCCTTGGGATCCGGTTCAGGGCTGTCGAGGGCAAATTTCACCGCATCGTTCACATGCTCTTGGATCCGGCGATCGATCTCCTTCAGTTCTTCCGCCTTCACCAATCCTTCACCAAGCAGGTGATCGGCCAGGCGAGTGATCGGATCTCGCTTACCCCAAACTTCCTTTTCTTCCTTCGCCCGCAGTTCATCCGGATCGGCCAAGGAGTGACCCCGGAAACGATAGGTCAAGGCTTCAATGACCGTGGGGCCTTCACCAGCGCGGGCCCGGGCGATCGCCTCTTGGGCCACACCGCGCACCGCCAACACATCCATCCCGTCCACTTCTACGCCGGGCATCCCAAACGCGGGGCCTTTTTTGTAGATTTCGGGTACCGAGGTGGCCCGTTCGTGGGCCATCCCGATCGCCCATTTATTGTTCTCAATGACATAGATCACCGGCAGCTTCCAAAGGGCCGCCATGTTCAAGCATTCAAAGAACTGGCCATTGTTTGCGGCTCCGTCCCCAAAGAAGCAAACGGTCACCCCGTCGGAACTGGGGTCATTCATGGCTTCTCGTCGATACTTGCTTTGGAAGGCCACGCCCGTTGCCACCGGAATTCCTTCCGACACAAAGGCATAGCCCCCCAGCAGGCGGTGCGGCTCCGAGAACAAGTGCATGGAACCGCCACGGCCCTTGCTGCAACCCGTCACCTTACCAAACAGCTCTGACATCACTTCCCGGGCAGGCACACCAGCACTCAGGGCATGAACGTGATCGCGGTAGGTGCTACACACGTAATCATTGGCATCGCGGCGCAAAGCCCGAATCACCCCCGTCGAAACGGCTTCTTGGCCGTTGTAGAGGTGAACGAAGCCAAACATTTTGCCGCGATAGTACATCTCGGCGCACTTGTCTTCAAAAAGGCGACCCAGCACCATGTCTTCGTAGAGCATAAGCCCTTCTTCGCGGGTGACGGTGGCGCGGGTGGTCGGGGTTGCGGGAAGTACGCGTTCTTGTACCATTTCGCTGGTGCTGGGGTTGCGGGCTGAGTCGGTCAATTCAGAGGGTTCGGATTGCCTAGGCAAGGGTGGCGGCGATCGATTGCGCCATCCCACCGGTTGCGCGGCTAATTTTTTGGGAAATCCAGTTCAACATAGTACCGGACTTTGGCAGTCCCCGCGCGGTTGGGCGATCGCGGCGCTGGTTGGGCGCGGGGGCGACGGGTCAGGTTGCCGTTGTGGATGACTACCCCTAGAGATTGCCCAAGCCAAGGTGATTGGTGATTTGCGAGCACCTCAAGAGATGTCTCAGTCTCCTTCTGTTAATGATGTTGGGCCAACAGTTTTTCAACCTTTGCTTCTTCGACCTTGGCCACCAATTGTTTGACTTCATATTGGTCGCGGGTGGTTTTGGCCAGCGTCAGGGTTGAGCTGATGGTGAAACCCAAACCCATGGACATGGCAAATTTCATCCAGGTATCGACCGGAAGGTAATAGATGCAAAGGGCTGTCCCCCCGGTTGAAAACAGAAACGATAGCCAAACTTGGACGATCCAGGCGGTGGTGTGGCGCATGGTAGAGGGTGTTTTGGGTGGAAGGAATGGCTCTTGAATGAATTGATTGTGAAATACAGGATGGGGATGCATGGAATTGGGGGGACAGTTTGAGATCGCAAACGCAATCACGGGTCATCACACGGGTCATCATGCTGAGTGTCAGCAAGCCGCACCCCTGCTCGAAGCGCTGGCCGATCGCGCGGGCCGTCGATCGGGGCGGTTTCATGTGCCGGGTCATAAGGGCCGGGCGATCGACCCGCTGTTGGCGGATACTTGGGGCGATTGCTGGGCCTGGGATTTAACAGAACTGGATGGGTTGGATAATTGGGCGGCTCCCCAGGGCGCGATCGCGGCGGCCGAAGCGTTGGCGGCCGATTGCTTTGGGGCGGGCCTCACTCGATTCTTGGTGAATGGGGCCACGAGCGGACTGGTGGCGGCGATCGGGGCAGTTTGCCAAGATGGCGACTCGCTGATTGTGGCTCGCAATGCCCATCAATCTGTTTTGGCAGGTTTGATTCTTGCGGGGGCACGGCCCTGCTGGGTTTGGCCAACGGTCGATCGGGAATGGCAAATGCCCACGGTGGTGACTCCCGAGGCGATCGCCCAAGCCCTGGCGACCTATCCCCAAGCGAAGGCGGTGCTGCTGGTGTCACCGACCTATCACGGTTGGGTTTCGGATTTGCCCGCGATCGCCCAACTCACTCGATCGCACGGTATTCCTTTAATTGTCGATGCGGCCCACGGGGCCCACTTGGGGCTGCATCCGGAACTCCCGATCGCTCCCTTGGCGGCCGGCGCTGACTTGGTGGTGGCTTCGGCTCACAAAACCCTTGGTTCCTTAACCCAATCGGCGCTGCTTCATCTACACCCCCAGGCTTTGATCGATCGCGATCGGCTGAATCAAGTGTTGCGATGGGTCACCTCCAGCAGCCCCAGCTATTTGCTGATGGCCAGCTTGGACGCGGCTCGGCGGCGGGCGGCGCTGTGGGGTCAAGTTGATTGGGGCCAAACGTTGGTGCGGGTCGATCGGGTGCGATCGCAGTTGGCGGGCAATCGAGCGATTCAGGTGCTTTCGGGGCCAAATCTGGATCGATCGCGCTTAACCGTTCACTTGGCTGGCTGGAATGGTTACCAGGCCGATGAAGCGTTAGACCAAGATTGGGGCATCACCGCCGAACTCAGCAGCCCCCAGCACCTAACCTTTGTTTGGACACCGGCCAACACCGACCAGGAAGCCGATCGCTTGGTGGCGGCTTTGGGGGCCCTGGCGCGATCGCCCCAAATGGCTCCCGATCGGGGGCTGGATGCCATTGTCGGGTCGCTTGCGCCCCCCAGTCCAGCCCCGCTGACCCCACGCCAGGCCAGCCAGCGCCCCGCCGAGGCGATCGACCTTAACCGGGCGATCGGGCGCATTGCCGCTGAGTGGATTTGTCCCTATCCGCCGGGAATTCCCGCAATCGTGCCTGGGGAAATCATCACTTCCGAGGCGATCGGCCAAATTCAGCAAACCCTGGCCCTCGGCGGCGACTGCACCGGCTGCGCCGACCCCAGCGTTCAACAATGTCTTGTCCTCATTTCAGCCGATCACTAGCGATCAGCTCCTTGAAAAGTTCCCAAGGAAAAATTCCCAAGGAAAAATTCCCAAAAAACAAGGTGGAGCCAGCGACAACACTGGCTCCACCCAAGGCTATCCATTTTCGCAATGGACTGCGCTAGCCTTGATTAGTTGCAATCCTTGGTAGAGTCGCTAGCCAACTTGGTAGCAGAGCTAGCAGCTTCATTTTCCTTAGCCGTGATGCACAAGATAGCCTTGGCTTGTTGGTCTTCCAACTTCACCACGCCCTTGAAGCTCTTCAGAGAAGCTTGCAGCTTATCAGCGGTGCTGGTTGCTTCCGTGTCGGTACCAACGGTCTTGTACTCGAAGTTATCGGTTTTTTCCTTGATACCAGCGTTCAGGGTCTTCAGGTCAGCAGCAAACTTACCTTGCTCCACGTAGTAAGCCTGTTGAGCACGGTTGAGCGAACCAACATAGGTGCTACCTTCCGACTGACGAGCCTTAGCGGCTTGGTTGAGGAAGGAGGGCAGAGCAATTGCTGCCAGAATACCGATGATGATGATTACAACCAGCAGTTCAATCAGGGTGAAGCCTTCTTCGCTGTTGCGGCGCTGGGCGAGGTGTTGGATCAGCTTGGCTTTGAATTCAGCTTTCATCTGGGATAGTCTCCTCGAGAGTCGGGGGAGGAAGGTTGGGAAGGTGGGGATTTTGTTCCCCTCATGCTTGCAACTTACCCAGGTTACCGGGGATTCATATCAACCGCAGCAGAATTTTTTTGGGGTCAAGGGAAAAAGCCTGAAAACCCTTGCTAAACAAGCATATTCGAGAGTTAACCCCAAGGAATTTTTAGGTGGCTTTTGGATCAGGATCATGATTTCCGCGATCTTGGCGGGCGGGCGCAGCACCTGTTCAGCACCATGTTGCGGAGTGCCCAAGGGATGCCTTTTTAGGGATTCTGGATCGACTCTAGGCTTCAGTGGACTCTAGGAAGATGTAGCCGAAGGTTTCCAGTTCCCGCAAGAAGCTGCAAACCGCTTGGGTGGCACTGGCGCGATCGACTGGTGAGCGATCGACTGGGTTCAGGGGCCGCACCCGCATGAACCGATCGATCAGTTGCGTAATCGGTTGGGGCCCCGTCAACAGCGGAACCAACACAGGCACTAGGCTGGCACTGGCCGCTGCGATGCCTTCCGGCCGCCGCAAAAATTTCGCGAAGTTCAGGGGCTTGAGATAGCGGCAGGATTCCACGAGGGCGGCTTCAAATTCTGGATTGTTCAGGAGTGGGTGCAGCACCGCTTGGGTGCGATCGGGCTGCTGGATCAACTGCTCAACCGTGGGCGACTGCGGCGGTTCTGCCATGGTTTTTGGCGTACAGAATATGTCGATCAATCGGTTGCGGCTAACCAACAAATCGTGCCAATACATTTGTTCACGACAACTGATTTGCGCAAATCGCGATCGCAGTTCCTCGGGAAATTGCTCCAGATCCAGCATGGTTTTCACTGTCCAATCCTGGGGTTCCACCGGGGCAATGACCTGTAAGTTTGCACCATCAACTAGGTCAAACACCTCCGGCACTGAAAATCCCCGATCGCCGTGGAGCATGAAATTAAAAGCCAAGATCCGCTCGCGAATATCAGGATTTTCGGTGTCATTGCGATCCCACATTTTCCGCACATCCACATTGCGCGGATTCAGGGACAACACAATGGATTCCACCAGGGCCATGGTGGTTTTTTCATCCCGATCGGGTGTAATTGCGCCCACATCCCGCAAAAATTCCTGGGCACAAAGCACGGGAATTCGAGTGTTGAAGCTATGCAGATTCACTCGCAAAATACCCGTTGGTTTCAGCACACTGGCCATCAACCGCAAACTAGCGAGGGGATCTTCCAACAGGTACAGCACCTCATCGCAGTTGATGTAGTCAAATTGCTGATTGAGGCTAGGAAGCTGATCGATATTGAGGGTTAAAAATTTAGCCCGATCGAGCAAATCAAACCGCCGAAACCGCTCGATCGCCACGTCGATCGAAGCCGGAGAAAGATCGATGCCGGTAATGGTTGTTCCCGGGTTCAGATGAGCCAACATCAACCCCTTAAAGCCGCTGCCGCAACCCACATCCAGAATCTGCATTCCTTCGGAGCTGACCGATCGGCGATCGCGGGCATAGAATGCGGTGGCCAAGGAGTGGGCATGAAATTCGTCGGGCTGACTATCGGGAGCCGTTTCGATCGGTTCGCGAGGATAAGGCGTTTGGTCAAACTGTCGCTGAATCCAGGCTTCTCGTTCAGCGGAAGATTCAAAATTCATGGCAAATCAGGGCTTCCAATCAGGGCTGCGAAATCAATCAATTCGATTCAATTTGATTCAATCTGACTTGACTTGAATTTGACTTGAGTTTGGTTTGAATTTGATTTGATTCAAATTAATTTGGCTTTACTCAGTTCGAGTTTTCGTGAATTTTCAAAAAATCGCGCTAAGTCAAGTTAATTCGTCAACTCGTCAGTTCAATTCACCAATTAATTCAGTTCAATTCAGGCAAGTTCAATCCAGGCAAGTTCAATTCAAGCGAGTTCAACCAACAAATAACCCGCTTGACCCAATTCCGAGAGCAGATAACGCAAGGCGGCTTCCACTTCCGATCGCGCAATGGGTTCCAAGGTTACTGGATCCACAGGACGCAATTGTTGCAGCGAATCTGCGAGTTCCGTAAAGGTTTTCATCCCTTCCAACAGGGGCAACAACCCAAGAGCGATCGCGCTGCTGACCGACTCCCAACCCCAGTTCAGAGACAAGTGTTGACTCAACTTTAAATCAGTGCCCTTTAAAACCACATTTTTGAGGTCTGCGGCAAATTCTGGCGTATCTAACTGCGGGTGAAGCGCGGCTCGGGATTGATGCCAATCTTCTGGTTCCCAATCGCTGAGGGCTGTCCAGGGTTGCGCCGCGTCAGGATGACCACACCAGAAATCTAAAAGTCGATGGTTCGATCGAATCAAATCAAAAAAGTGTAGTTGATCGGAAATCGGCGCTTCTGATAATCCAAAAGCGATCGAAATGGGCATATTCTCTGGGTCTTTGAACAGATCCGTCACTTCCCAGGACTGCCAATCGGTCATGCTAATGAATTCCAGACCGGAGCGATCGATATAGTCAAAAAGCTGCGGAATGGTAAATCCCCGATCACGCTGAAACAACAGGTTCATCATCACCCGCTGTTCATCCTTCATTTTCCCAGAATCCCAAACCCGCATTTTCAGGAGTGTTGTATCCTTCAAAGACTCCATCAACTCAGTCAGAATTCCCATTTCCAGCTCACCCGGATTGTCATCCATCAACCCAATCAGGTGAGCCAAGCTTTGGGCCTTGAAATAGTCAAATCGCTGATAAAGACTATGGAGATTGGAACGAATAATGCCATCGGGTTTCAAGACGGCTTTCATGGCCGCCAACCCATCGGCAGGATCCGGTTGCAGATATAGCAATTCATCGCAGTTAATGTAGTCAAATTCCATGCCTAATTGCGGCAATTCTTCCATTGCCAATGCATGAAATTCCACGCGATCGCCCAATCCATGATGCTCCAAGCGCTTTTGGGCCAAGTCCACGGAAGCGGGCGACAAGTCCACCCCCACAATGCGCGCACCGGGGTTGGCCAAAGCCATGCTCAACACGCCGTATCCACTGCCACAGCCCACATCCAGCATCAACCGCCCTTCGGTGTTGGCGATTTTTTGGTTGCGACGATAGTAGGCGGTGCGGAAATCGTGCCAGTAGGTATGGGTTTCGGCCGGTAAACGATCGAGCGGAATGCGGGGATAGGGGGCGCGATCGAACTGGGCCCGCACCTTGGCAAGGGGATCCTCAAGCGGATCGTCAGCGGGGTTCGTGGGAGAAGGCAAGAGGGATGGCTCGGTCATGCGGGGGTTGACGAATAATTGTCCTAACGCAAGGGTGGGAAGACCCAACGGCAAGGGCGGGTTAGAATCTTGACGGGGCCATGGATTGGCCGTGGTCAAGCGGTTGCCGAGGCTACCTTGGCCATATTGCCCCATTTCGATCCCGAAGCGATCGCCCCAAATCCGCTACCCGCCGCCCGATCGTCGATCCGTTTTAACAGTTGGTTTCACAATTTGTTTAACAAGCTGTTTAACAATTTGTTTAACAACTTGTCTAGCAATTAGCTGCACAATCGGCTCAGCAATCGGCTTCACCATGGATTTCACCGTGGGCTGAAAACTTTTGAACGGCTTGTCCTGCTATCTTCTCCAACACCATTTCCCACATCGTCAGTCGCAACCCTATGAGCATTGAACAGCATTCCCAGCCAACGGACGATCGCGCCGCTGTGGCCAACTCGTTGGATGAAATGCTAGAGGCGCTGAACTTGGGAATTCCGACGGCTCCCGACGATTTTCGATCGGGCTTTGTGGGAATTGTGGGGCGGCCAAACGTTGGCAAGTCCACGCTGATGAATGGTTTGGTGGGGCAAAAGGTGGCCATTGTCTCCCCGATCGCCCAAACCACTCGCAACCGACTGCGGGGCATCCTGACCCGGGATGATGCGCAAATTGTGTTTGTAGACACGCCCGGCATTCATAAGCCCCACCACGAATTGGGCAAAGTGTTGGTGGCCAATGCACGCATGGCCATCCATTCGGCGGATTTGCTGCTGTTTGTGGTCGATGGGTCGGTGGAAGCAGGCGGGGGCGATCGCTTCGTGGCCGAGTGGCTGGCCCAAGCGCCCGTGCCGGTGGTTTTGGGGCTGAACAAAATTGATCTGCAAACGGATCCGACGGTGGAAGCGTCCTACGCGGCCTTGGCGGCCGATCGGGGTTGGCCCATCGTGCGGTTTTCGGCACTCCAGGGCGAAGGGACAGAAGACCTATTGCAGGCGCTGATCGATCGACTGCCGCCGGGCCCGTTTTATTACCCCCCGGAATTGGTGACCGATCGCCCCGAACGATTCATTATGGGCGAACTAATTCGCGAGCAAATTTTGCTCCATGCCCGGGACGAAATTCCCCATTCCGTGGCGGTGGAAATCGATCGGGTAGAGGAAACCCCGAAAATTACCCGCGTATTAGCCACCATTCACATTGAACGGGCCAGCCAAAAGGCAATCTTGATCGGCAAAGGTGGTTCCATGCTGAAGGCGATCGGCACGGCAGCCCGCGAACAAATTCAAAAGTTAATTGATGGCAAGGTTTACCTGGAGTTGTACGTGAAGCTGCAACCCAAATGGCGGCGATCGCCCGCTCGCCTGGCCGATTTGGGTTACCGAATTGAAGAAGATTAGGCGACAAACCCGCAAGAAGTTAGCCGCGAGCGATTAGTTATTAATAAACTTCTCGAAAACTTCCCCAAAATCCTTGCGTACATAGGACTCATGGGCCAGCTTTAACCAATTGAATGCGTATTGGTTAATTGCCTTGAATTGCTCTTCGGCCGTTGAAGTGCTGGTCGATCGACTGATGGTGGTGGCCGCCGTGTTCAAACTGGTTTGCGCATAGCCGTGGAACGCAGTATTTTCCTGCTGAATCAAGGCAATTTTCAGCAGGGCCTTATACAAGTCCTTGAGTTCGTGAATATGGACTTTGGCCACATCGATCGAGTAATGCTGGCTGCCCATGGAAAACTTAATTTCCACATCCCGATCAAGCGTTCCCGCCGTTTCCAAAGTCACATGGGAAATGGCATGGTGGGCATAGTTAAAGCGCCGCAAAGTGCGTTTTTTGCTGACAGCCGATGTGCCATCCACATGGATCAGCGCCAAGTTGGTGAAGCAATATTCATCCATCTTGGACTTAATCAAAAAATAGATTTTCTCGCCTTCTTCATTGATGATGTAGTCGTCCGCATCAACCTTGCCGTAATCCTGGGGACGAATCACCACCCCAATATCACTGAGACCCAAGGCATCCGAAGCCAAACTCTTAAACATGGGAATCACCGATTGTTGATTAGCCCTAGCCCAGCATTGCCCAGCCCAGCATTACTTTGCCCAACCTTGCCAGGCTGGCTTGAGTAACCATTTTGAGGCTAGCCCGACCAGCCAGTATAACAATCGGATTTTGTTGGTTGCCAGGGGCAATCAACTCTCAGGCTAGGCTTTGGGCTGTTCCTAGGCGACTAATCGCACAAATTTCTTTTTTCCCACTTGCAGCACTTTGCCCAACAAATCCGTCGCTGATTCAAACTTTTGGTTCACATCCGCCAGCTTTTCGCCATCCAGTTTCACACCGCCCCCTTGAATTTGGCGACGAGCTTCGCTACTGGTGGTGCATAACTTTGTGGCACTCAAAAGATAGAAAATTGGAGCCGGAAATTCCACCTGCGCCAAGGAAAATTCCGGTACATTTTCCGCACCGCCACCGCCCGACACCAAATTCATGGCATCTTTTTGGGCTTGCAGGGCGATCGCCTCGCCATGGATTTGTTGAGTAATTTCCAGGGCCAACAATTTCTGGCGATCGCGGGGATTTTCGGGCAACTGATCCAACGGTAAATCCGTCATCAGTTCAAAGTAGGTTTCCAGTTGCGCATCGGCCACCTTTTCCAGCTTGGAATACATGGTGAGCGGGTCTTCTCGCAGGGCCACATAGTTCCCCAAGGATTTGGACATTTTTTGCACCCCATCTGTCCCGATCAAGATGGGCGTGAGCAATCCAAATTGTGGTTTTTGGCCAAAGTGGCGCTGCAAATCTCGCCCTACGGCTAGGTTGAACTTTTGGTCTGTGCCACCCAGTTCCACATCCGCCCGCACAGCCACGGAATCGTAGCCCTGCATCAACGGATAAAGAAATTCATGCAAAAAGATGGGACTTTCCTGCTGATAGCGCTCCGCAAATCCTTCCTTGGCCAACATTTGGCCAACGGTCATGGTGCTGAGGAGTTCCAAGATTTTGCCTAAGTCCAGCTTGGCTAACCACTCGGAGTTGTAGCGCACCTCCAGGCGGCCAGGCGTTTCAAAATCCAGGATCGATCGCACCTGTTCCAAATAGGTTTCCGCGTTGGCTTGCACTTGCGCTTCGGTCAGTTGCTTGCGCACTTCCGATTTACCGGTGGGGTCGCCAATGCGAGCGGTGAAATCGCCAATAATCAGAACAGCGGTGTGGCCCGCATCCTGGAAAGCGCGCAATTTGCGGACGGGAATGCTGTGCCCCAGGTGAATCTCGCTGCCGGTGGGGTCAATGCCGAGCTTGACGCGCAAGGGGCGATCGGTCGTGGCCAACAACCGCTCTAGGTTCTGGGTCGGATCCGTTGAGTCGGGTTGGTTGGGAAAAATATCGGCGGTTCCGCGATGGAGCCAATCGAAGTTAGACGCTGCCATAACTGGTGCGCTCAATTCGCTATAGGGATTGAATAGGGGTTGACAATCGACGCTCAAAGATTTCAATGAGCTGATCAAAAGAGCCTCTGACGAGGATTGAACTCGTGACCTCACCCTTACCAAGGGTGCGCTCTACCACTGAGCTACAGAGGCGGGGTGGTGGGCCGAGCTGGATTTGAACCAGCGTAGGCATAGCCAACGGATTTACAGTCCGTCCCCATTAACCACTCGGGCATCGACCCGCTTCCACCACGGGAGATAACAATAGCACAAGGATCGAAAATTCCCAATAGGCAGCCCAAAATTTTTTTTAATTTTTTTGAGGCAGCGCTTGGCCCGGTTAGGGCGGGATCTTGGGCGACGCTGGGGGCAAAAACTGGGGACGATCGGGAGGCAGCTGGGGCGATCGTCGGGTGTGGAGATTTCGCCGGGCGGCAGCTCCCGCAGTTCGCCCAATCCCTTTCATAATGAATATAGTTAGCGCGTTCTGAGTAGCAACCTGTGCAACTTGAGTCTCAGCCTGATACCCAGCGATCGAATGCGGGTCGATCGGGCACGGCCCAGCGATCTCCATCAAGTGCCCCGGCTGCTGATTCGGACTCTGGATCTGCCCCCCCAGCCTCACCCTCGGCACTCCAGGAGCTGAACCAATGGGAGCAGCGATCGCGCCGTTTGTTTTGGCCTTTGTTTGGGGTGGCGGCCACGGCCATCTTGGGGGCTACCGGTTGGGGTCTGTGGCAATTGCGCAAGCCAGCGGATCCGGCGGTTGATCCCTTGGCCAAGCTGACCGTTCCGGTCACCTCCGCTAATTTGACGGTCAAGATTGATGCAAGCGGCACTATCCGCCCGATCCAAACCGTGAACCTGAGTCCCAAAACCTCCGGGCGACTGCTGGAGTTGTATGTGGAGCAGGGAGATGCGGTGCAAAAGGGCCAAGTGATTGCCCGGATGGATGATGCGGAACTGCGGGCGCAACTGGCGCGGGCCCAGGCCGGCTTGGCGCGGGCCCAGGCAAGGCTGGCGGAGGCCCAAACCGGCAACCGACCGGAAGAAATTGCCGAGGCGGAAGCTCGCGTTAATCGATCGCGCGCGGATGTGGTGAGTGCCCAGGCGCGGCTGGATTTGGCGCGGGAACGGCTGGAACGCAACCGATCGCTGGCGGAAGCGGGAGTGATTGAGCGCGATCGCCTGGATGGGTTTGAGCAAGAGGCCCGCAGCGCCAAGGCGGATGTCGATCGAGCCAAGGCGGCGTTGGTGGAATCCCAAAAGGGGCGCGATCGAATTCGGAACGGTTCCCGGATTGAGGACATCGCTGCCGCCCGGGCCGATGTGGCCGAGGCCCGCGCCCAAATGGCCCTGATCCAAACGCAATTGAATGACACCGTGGTGCGTGCGCCCTTTGCCGGATTCATTTCCCAAAAGTATGCGGAACCCGGCTCCTTCGTGACTCCCACCACGTCCGCTTCCTCCGGCAGTGGAGCAACTTCCACCTCGATCGCGGCTCTGGCCAGCGGGTTGGAGGTGTTGGCGCGGGTTCCGGAAGTGGACATTGGGCAAATCAAGTTGGGGCAAACGGTGGAAATTACGGCCGATGCCTATCCCGATCGGGTCTTTCGGGGACGGGTGAAGCTGGTGGCTCCGGAAGCGATTCGGGAGCGCGATGTCACCTCCTTTGAAGTGCGCGTGGCGATTCTGTCAGGGCAGGAGGTGTTGCGATCGGGCATGAATGTGGATTTGGTCTTTGTGGGCGATCGCCTGCCCCAAGCCGTGGTTGTGCCGACGGTGGCCGTGGTGACCGATCGCGGGCGCACGGGCGTTTTAGTCCCCAATGCCACCCAAAAGCCCGAGTTTCGCGCAGTGGTTTTGGGCCCCACCTTAGGCAATCAGGTGCAGGTGCTCCAAGGCATTAAACCGGGAGATCGGGTCTTCACGGATTTGCCACCGGGGCAGACCCTCGACAGCATCTTGAACAACAAGGCGAAACCCGGCAATGGGCGATCGGCCAATCCCTAGGGGCGCAGTCAGTTTCAAAGGGCGATCGGCTCATGCATATTCCCAAACGCGGTAAACATAAAGTCTTCATTGGCATGGCTCCCGGTGTTGGCAAAACTTACCGCATGTTGGAAGAAGGCCAGCAATTAAAAGCAGAGGGCGTGGATGTGGTGATTGGGTTATTGGAAACCCACGGCCGCAAAGAAACCGCCGACAAAGCGATCGGGTTGGAGGTGGTTCCCCCTGCCCAAATTGCTTATCAAAATCGATTGCTGCCGGAAATGGATGTGGCCGCCATTTGCGATCGCCAGCCCCAGTTGGTGTTAATTGATGAGCTGGCCCATACCAATGTGCCCACGAGCGATCGCCCCAAACGCTATCAAGATGTGGAGCTGATTTTGGCGGCGGGGATTGATGTGTTTTCCACGCTGAATATTCAGCATTTAGAAAGCCTCAATGATCTCGTGACTCAAATTACCGGTGTGGTGATTCGAGAGCGCGTGCCCGATCGAATTCTTGAGGAAGCGAATGAGGTCGTGGTAATTGATGTCACCCCTGAAACCTTGGAAGAGCGCCTACAGGATGGGAAGGTTTATGCCCTGGATAAAATTCCCCAAGCGTTGACCAATTTCTTTCAACGTCGCCACCTGATTGCTCTGCGAGAATTGGCATTGCGGGAAGTGGCCGACAATGTTGAAGAACAGGCGATCGACCAAGATCCCAGCACTCCATTTTGTAACATTCACGAGCGCGTGTTGGTCTGTGTTTCGACCTATGAAGGATCGATGCGCCTATTACGACGGGCAGCGCGTTTGGCGAGCTATATGAATGCGCCCTTGTATGGCTTATTTGTTTGTCCGCCCGATCGGTTTTTAAGCAAAAGCGAAGCGCTCCAAATTGAGGGCTGTCAGCGACTTTGTGAGGAGTTTGGGGGGGAGTTTTTACAAGTTCAAGCGTCCAACATTCCCCAGGCGATCGCCAAAGTGGCCCGAGATTATCGAATTACACAAATTGTGCTGGGCGAAACCCGTCGATCGCGGTGGCAATTATTGCTGCGCGGCTCTTTAACCTACCGATTGATGAATCTCCTAACGGAGCAGTCAGTGGATTTGCACATCATGAGTCATGACAGCCGCGCCCCACGCTCTCAGAATTCTGCTGAGTCTTGATCAATATTTTCCAAGGAGTTTCCGGTTTTCAGCGCGGGAATTTTCGGGAATTTTTAGGTAATTTTCCCGGTCACGAATTTCCCACAGGGTCGCTAGGTTGGAATTAATTTTTGGGAAAGCTACGACTCGTTTCCTCAGAAATATCTTCGGTAATCAGAATTTCTTGATCAATGACGCGAAACACCAACCGCTGATTCGCCACACTGTTCAGGGGCTGATCGCGAGCCAGCGCTGACTGAAACAGGGTGCAGGTCACCACCGCTTGGGAGCGATCGGGCGAAATCTCAATCACCAAATCTTCGTAGCGAACGGCGGTCATGCGCATTTGGGGATAGGCTAGCTCCAGCAAATCTCGAATTTGTTGGCGACCGTCAAGCCGAATCATTTGAGATCCTCCGGCGAGGTTCACCGTTGCCCGAATTGCCGCATTAGGTGCATAGAAGCTGACGATCGCCTCAATATCTTGGTTTTTGATGGCGGCCAGCAGCCCTTCCAAGCGCGATCGAACCTGATTTTCGGTCAATTCCACGGGTGAACGC
Source organism: Limnothrix sp. CMB-01 (assembly GCF_055193175.1). Lineage (NCBI taxonomy): Bacteria > Bacillati > Cyanobacteriota > Cyanophyceae > Pseudanabaenales > Pseudanabaenaceae > Limnothrix > Limnothrix sp. CMB-01. The sequence goes on along the minus strand of NZ_CM143720.1, from coordinate 2,788,567 downwards.
ATCCGGGGTGGCGTTCGGGGTGGCATTCGGGGTGGCATTGGGGGGCGCTCCGGTTGGGTCTCGGCCCGGTGGGGCTGAGTGAGGGCGGCGGCCAGCGACTGCGGGCAAACCATGGCTCCGGTTCCGATCGCGCCAATTACAGCGCCGAGGATCGCCACTCGCAACCGCCGCCATACCTGTGCCATGCTTGGATCCATCATCACAATTCCTTCCCCTTGAATCGTTGTTAGCGTCTAGTTTGGGATCTAGATTTTTGGGATCTAGGTTTTTGGGATCTAGATTTTTGGGTTTGGTTGAATTGAGTTGAGTTTAGTTCCCCCATCCCTTGCTGCAACGGCCATCGTAGGTTCGATCGCCCATGAGTCGTCCTCCCGAAATCGATCGCGTGATCGAAGCCTTTAAAAACAAGGACTATCGCACCGCCGCCCGGTTGCTGAATCCACTGCTCACCAGCCACCCACGCGATCCTTGGGTGCAACTCTATGCGGCGCGGCTCCATGAGCTGGCGGGGCGGCCGACGGTGGCGGAACCCATTTATCGAGAGCTGCTGCGAAACACAACCAACCCCAATCCCAAGATTTTGGCCCAAGCTCGCCAGGGGTTGCAGCGCTTGGAAACGGCCGATCGCACCCAACGTCAAGCCGCCATTACCCAAGCCCGAGCCGCCGCCAGCCAAGCCACCCATCAAGGCACGAACCAGGGCGATCGACCCCAAAAACCAGCCCACGGCATTTTAATTTTGGAGCCGATCGCCTCGGACGATCGCCCGGAAGCGGCGAAACAATTTGCCCGCATTTTTGACTTAGATCCCTACACCGCCCGGATGCAGTTGCCCAGCCGCGATTGGCGACTCTATCGCACCGGCCTCTTGGGAGAACTGCAAGTCTATGCGGAAGCCCTCCAATCGCACCAAATTCCCTGCTTTTGTGTGGATGAAAAAGCGGTACAAGCCATCAAAACTTTCACCATCAAGCATTTCCAATCCGTGGATCCAGACCCGATCGTGATTTGCGAAAACGATCGACACCAGTTGGGAACCTTGGCTTTTCGGTGGGCAGAGGTGAGCCAGCGCGTGTTGGGAGCCGTGCCCGTGGTGGAATCGGTGATTGATTTGAATGCACGCGGCCAAATTGTGCGCCGAGATCAAACCCAAGATTGGGTTCCTCTTGTGGATTTGCATTTGCCCGATCGGGGCTGCATTTTGCGCCTTTGCGAAAGTGCCTATCAGTTCGATCGGGGTGTGGCCTTCGCGCCCATGGGATTCTCGCCCAACTCCTTTGTGCAGGAATTGGATGACGGTCGCCCCACCCGGCGCACCCAATGGAACGCCCTCGTGACCTTTGTGGCTCAACAAACCCCGATCGCCCGGGTGTTTGATCGGTTCACCGGTTTTGCGGAAACAGCCTTGGATTACCGAGAATTGCTCGATCGGCTCAATCCCCAAATCCCTGTTCCTCGCCGCAACGCCCAGCCCATGCGCGAAGATGCCGCCTTCGCCCTTTACAGCCGCGTCAGCTTCTGTCGTCCTAACTCTCCGATTCGCTAGTCGGCTCGCCCTGGAAACGATTGCCCCGCTCCGAGAAGTCCTCCGGGCGTAAATTGGCAAGAAAGTCCCGAAAAGCGGCTTGCTCGGCCTCGTCCGCGTCCCGATCGACCGGCACCGAAGCATCGGCAATCACCTCCTCCATCACCCAAATGGGGCTATCGGTGCGCAGGGCCAGGGCGATCGCGTCGCTTGGACGCGCATCAATATCCTTTTGCACATCCCCTTGCCGTACACAGAGCACCGCATAGAACGTGCCATCTTGCAGCGAATGGACAATCACCTTCTCCAGGGTCATTTCCCAAGCCTGGAGCAGATTCGCCATCAAATCATGGGTGAGCGGGCGTGGCGGTGGCCGATCCTCCATGGCACTGATGATCGCCTTGGCTTGATCCGGCCCAATGTAGATCGGGAGGGCACGCCGATCGGCCGTATCTCGAAGCAACACGATCGGCGTGCGGCTCGCCGCATCCAATGCAATTCCCGCAACCTTCATTTCCACCATAGACCCAGCATCCGTAGCATCCGTGAGCGATTGACCGGTATTCGCCTTCAAGCCTGTTCTCAGTATGCCCTGCCAATCGGCGGGATTACGGAAAAAACCCGCAGAAAAACAAACAGGGGCGAGTCAACCTCACCCCTGTTGCTGATTCAAAATGACCACTTTAGCCGCTAACGATCTCGATCGCGCTAGCTAGCTCCCACCGCGACTTAGTAGCGGCTCAGGTTAGGACGGTGCACAATGAAGCCCACCGATTGGCACTGCTTGATGTTGTCGAAGCCCACAACACGGATGTAGCAGTTGCCATATTCCGAGCGGCAAGCTTGCACTTCGGTCAACACTTCTTGCACCGAACGCGCGTTGAACAGAGGCAACTTCCACATCGTCCAGTAGTACACCTCGGGATCCGAGTTCTCGTTGAACTCAACACCGGGGATGTAGCCCTGGTCGATCATGTACTGGATTTGCTTGGCGATCTGTTGGTCGCTGAGGGGAGGCAGATACGAGAAGGTCTCAAAACGACGCTCTTTGGGCAGAGTCTTCATGCCAGTTGTCTCCAAACGGGGCGAAGAGAAAAAACTTCAACGAATGCAATTCGAATGCGATTCACTCATCCCGTGGCTAATTCCAGGAGTGGAATTAATCATCGATCGAGTGGTCACCCGATCGCCGCTCCGATTCCAGGAGTCGATCGGGTTCCTCAGCCAAAACCAGTTGTGTTAGCCGTTCGAGGTGCTGGCGACGGAGATGGCCATTGGACTTTTGAACCCCTTCACGCACCATCTCCGGCAAATAGTCAGTCACATCACTGACCAACTCATCACGCACCGTCATCAGACGAAAGGCCAAATCCGGATCAACAGTCAGCAGGGATTGCAAGTAGGCTTCCCCATCTTGCAAGTTGCTCTCCGCCGAAAACCGATGCAGCCAAACCGCCTTGGGGGGATTAGTTTCATGTAGTTGCGCGAGGACAGTCCGCATTGCCTGGTAGGTCAAATAGCTTTGCAGCGTTTTGGCCGTATCCTTGGCAATTTGCTTGAGATCCATACGCAGCCTCCGCGATCGCCCAACGTTCTCACGATGCTAGACGATCGCAGCTTCAGAAACCGCTACCGGCTTACCGATTTCCATCGGTGCGCAGCTTCCCCCTCGATCGGCCAATCAACCGGCTCGCCGCATCATCAGACGGTATCAACCGCCTCGAACTCGAACTTGATTTCCTTCCACAGTTCCAGGGCCACAGCCAGGTCAGGAGACCAACGAGCAGCCTCACGCAGGATGTCGCCGCCTTCACGCAGCAGGTTGCGGCCTTCGTTACGGGCTTGGACGCAAGCTTCCAGAGCCACGCGGTTGGCCGTTGCACCCGGAGCATTACCCCAGGGGTGACCCAGCGTACCACCGCCGAATTGCAGCACCGCGTCATCGCCGAAGATGTCAACCAGTGCGGGCATGTGCCACACGTGGATACCACCCGAAGCCACGGCCATCACGCCCGGCATCGAAGCCCAGTCTTGGGTGAAGTAGATCCCACGGCTGCGGTCTTGCTCGATGTAGTTTTCGCGCAGCAAGTCCACAAAGCCCAGGGTTACGGCTTGGTCGCCTTCCAGCTTACCGACCACCGTACCGGTGTGGATGTGGTCACCACCGGACATCCGCAAGCACTTCGACAGCACACGGAAGTGGATCCCGTGGTTCTTCTGACGGTCGATTACCGCGTGCATTGCGCGGTGGATGTGCAGCAGCACGCCGTTGTTACGGCACCAGTGCGACAGGGTGGTGTTGGCGGTGAAGCCAGCCGTCAAGAAGTCATGCATGATGATGGGCATTTCGAGTTCTTTGGCGTACTCGGCCCGCTTCAGCATTTCTTCGCAGGTGGCAGCGGTCACGTTCAGATAGTGACCCTTGATTTCGCCGGTTTCCGCTTGCGCCTTGTGAATGGCATCAGCCACAAACAAGAAGCGATCGCGCCAACGTTGGAAGGGCTGCGAGTTGATGTTTTCGTCGTCTTTGGTGAAGTCCAGACCGCCGCGCAGACATTCGTACACTGCACGACCGTAGTTCTTCGCCGACAGACCCAGTTTGGGTTTGATGGTGCAACCCAGCAGGGGACGACCGTACTTGTTGATCCGATCGCGCTCTACTTGGATCCCGTGCGGGGGGCCTTGGAAGGTCTTCAGGTAAGCGACGGGAATCCGCAAGTCTTCCAGACGCAGCGCTTTCAGGGCCTTAAAGCCGAAAACGTTACCCACCAGCGAGGTCAGCAGGTTGGTAACGGAGCCTTCTTCGAACAGATCCAGGGGATAGGCGATGTAGGCAATGTATTGGTTGTCTTCACCGGGAACCGGCTCTAGATCGTAGCAACGACCCTTGTAGCGATCGAGGTCGGTCAGCAGGTCAGTCCACACAGTGGTCCAAGTCCCGGTCGAGGACTCAGCGGCCACGGCTGCCCCAGCTTCTTCCGGGGGAACGCCCGGTTGCGGGGTCATGCGGAACGCAGCCAAAATATCAGTATCTTTCGGCGTGTAGTCCGGCGTGTAATAGGTCAGCTTGTAGTCTTTTACGCCAGCGTCGTAGCCAGCTTTTGATTGCGTCTGTGCGTAAGCCATAACGTCCCTTCCTAAGAACTGCTTCGTCGATCGAGGGTCGGCGAAAGTGGTGGGCGATTGAGAGATCAGCAGCGTCTTCACAGCAGAATCTTGCGAAGCCCCTTAGATCTTGGAGCTTCGCAAACCGAGGAATGCGAACCGCATTATGCAAATTGCATTATTTTCGATGAATCGGCGCTTAGACGAGCGATCAAGCAGCTAGAAATCCGAGAGAAGCAGTTTCTTCAAAGGTGACGGTCGAGACGATACCGCCAACGGGCTGCACTCTCGCGAAGTTGTAGCCGAATTGCCCAAAAAAAATATATCAGGAAAGGTATAGCTAGAACTTTGCAAATACTTTGGGATCTTATGAATTTTCGTAATTAACGTTACGGTTCGTAGCAAAGGCGATCGAGCATTGGGATCGAGAAAACGGAGCAAAGGGGCACAGCGCAAGCCAACGGAGCCAAACTCTGGCCAACAAAGGGGGGATCTGGCCCTGGTTTTGGGGTCGCTCGATCGGGGCAAAGGGCAAGATTTCAAAAGATTACGATCGGCTGAGTAGTTGCTGCCATTGACTGAGGGCCAGCTCTGTCCAGAGCCAATTTTGCGCCAAAACAGGGGGCTGAAACTGGCTGCCAGCGTTGGCTTGCACCTGATCACGGTAGCGAATGGCCTGTTGCAGGGCGGCGGAGTCGTTGTTTTGTTGGGCCCGGGCCTGGGCCACCAGTGCGAGTCCGGCTTGGGCGGTGAGGGCCAGGTTATCGCTGAGGATGGCTCCGTCAGCCGTTTGGGAGAGGTTCAGGGATTCGGCAAAGGCTTGCTCAGCCCGATCGAGGGTTTGGGTCTGAAAATGCGCAAACCCTAAGGCCAGGTGATAGCGCGGATCATTGGGGTTTTGTTGAATGGCCAGCTCCCAAAACCGCTGGGCATCATTGAAGCTGTAGTCCGGTTGCTGTTGGCGTGCCAGTTGCCAGGTCACTCGCCCGCGCAAGAAGAGGGTTTCGGCGGTGTCTTGGCTGTTGGGGAGGGTTTGCAGCACGTCCCGGGCAATGGCGGCGGCGTTGCGGTTGGGGGCCAGCAGGGCTTCGATCGCCTGAACAGCGGTGGGGAGTTGCTTTTGGCGTAAGGCTTGCAGGGCGATCGCCTGCACTGTTTCCGTGTCGGTGTTGTTCCAATCGTTTGGCGGATTCAGGGATTGGGCGATCGGGGCGGTGGGTTGGGGCGTTGGCTGCGATTGGGTTCCCGATCGGGCCCCCGTCCACCACAATCCGCCCGCCCCCAACAGCACGGCCAAGGCTCCGGCCACTAACCAAGATTGAGGCACTGTGACGGCCTTGGCAGCCCCCGATCGGGCAGCGTTGTCCGCGTCGGCGGATCCCAGGTCAAACCGAGGGTGCGATCGATCCGCCGATGGAGCCGCAGGGGATGAGGCCGCAGCGGATGAGGAGGCCGCAGAAAATAAATGCCCCTGCCCCTCTGGGCCCCTTTGATGATTGGAGCCACCCTGGCTCGCTGCCGGGTGATCACCCCTTGAGGCATCTGAGGGCGATCGCGCCACCAGTTCCTCCAGATTCACCGCCATGGTTTGGTCAGCCCACTGATCATCCGCTAGCTGCTCATCCGCCAGTCCCTTGAGGGGCATTGGGGGCCGCAACCCCGACTCATCGGGCGATCGGGGCGTGGTGGGCAGTGGCTCACCGTTGGGAATTAAGGGCGATCGCCCCGGCAGCGAGATGGGTACACCCGCCGCAAATAGCAGCCCGTCAAAATCGGGATGCAAATACAAAATGGGCAAGGCCCAATAGAACTGAGCCGAACCATAGGTGGAAACCAACCCCTGACGCATTCGACTGGTGGCTAAATCTAGGGAATAGTCTGGACGCAGGTTGCGATAAAACAACTGCATCAGAGTAATCGCCACATCGTCGGGAATTTGCTCCGACATGGCCAGCACCCCCGGCACACCGCGCCGCATCAGGGCCGCCGCCAACGTGTCCGCATCGGTTTCCGGCGCATCCGATCGATAAACCGGCGAGTCGCTGCCCCGACAAGAATTCAAAAAAGCCAGCCACACGCCGTTATTCACCAACAGCCCCGCCAGGTCGTTGCCCGCCAAGGGTTCCGCCAGGCCCGTGCGCCGATTCACCAAGTGCAAACTGCCCCCATCGGGGCCCGGGTCACTGTGGCCGGCGTAGTGAAAAACATGGTATTGCCCCTGTTCAAGGGCGTGGGTGAGTTGTTCCCGATCGGGCTGATCCAGCACATCAATTTCCATGTGGGCGGTGGTTTGTTGCAGCTCTTGGCGCAACCGCCCCACTTCTTGCTCCACGGCCAAGGCCGCTTGGTCGTCGGGAGCCGCCAGGGCCACCAAAATTCGCAATGAGTCTGAACGGCGCAGGGTCAACCGCCGCGCATCAAAGCTACCGGAGCGGCCAAACTGCGATCGATAGCGAGAAAAGGTGATGTCCGTGCCCGTGGTCAACAGCCGCCCATCGCCATAGAGCGCTTCCCAGGGCAATTGCAGCAGTCGATCGCCCCGCAGTCCCAACCGCAAATGCAGTGCCGCATCTTGGCTATCGGCCACGCTTTGGGCAGAAATCCATCGATCGCGAATGGAGCCTTGAAATAGAGCGCTGTATAGCTGTTCTCCCAAGGCCACCAGACTGGCCAGACGCTCATCGGTTGCTGGCTCCGTGCGAAACAGATCCCACAGGGGATCCGCCATCAACCGTTCCGCCTGCACCAACCATTCCCCGATCGGCCAAATGGCTTGCTCTTCCGCCAACATCACTCCCTTAGGCGCTCGCTCCGTGCGAATCAACACCCGATCGTCCCCACCCAACGGCGTAATCGACAGGTGAAATTCCAAGACGGCTTTGGCGATCACGGAAGTCGGCATAGGACAAGGGCGCTACAGCGGGCGAACAATCAGACAGCCAAAAATCAGACAGCCATAGGGTGGCAATGGAAAAAAGCGAACAAAAGGAAAGCGAACAAGCGGAAAGTAAATAAGAACAATCAAAAACCAAACTAGCTAAAACTTTTTTCGTCAGCTTCTCCGGATCAACCGTATGGTTCTGCGAAGGGAAAAGACAGGTAGATGCACCCTGACGATATCTCAGCTCTCCGCCTTCGGGTGGGGAGCTTTTTTTGCGATCGCGCCCCATCGGACGATCGGTTTAGATGATCGGTGAGCAATCGGTGGAGATCACTGGGTGATCACTGGGCGATCAGTAGCGATCGGTGAGCAATCAACCTGATGGGCAATCAACCTAAATCGACCTAAATCAACCTAAATCGACCTAAACCGACCTCAATCAACCTGAATCGTTATTGCCCTAGATCCCAATTTCCTGAATTGCAATTTCCCGAGTCGCAATCCTTCAAAATCATCCGCCTTTGATGGTTTGGGTATCGGTGGGCAATCCATCCCGATCGGGCCCGATCGGGCAATTCCGACGACTCCATCTCCAGATTGTCGGCCCGCCTACCTGACAGACAAGGGGGCTAAACCCCTAGCCCCACCCTTAGCCGCCACCCACGATCGTGACAATCTCCAGCCGATCGCCCCCCTGTAGCGTGGTGCGCTCCCAGAACTGCCGATGCAAGATTTCACCGTTATATTCCACAGCCACCAAACGCGGATTTAGTCCCAATTGTGTCAAAAAATCCGGGAGCTGCGTGCCAGGAGCACAGTGGCGGGCTTCGCCATTCACCTGCAAGGCAATGGTTGAACTGGATAGCTCACTCATGAAGGATCCTCCAAAACGGCTCAAAAACGGCTCAAAGGGTCTGGATGTGTGGAAAGTTTGCTGCAATTGGGGCAACAGTCCCGGCGATCGGGTTGTGCCCCCCGTCCTGCCCAAAGGACTCAAGGGCTTGGAGTTAAAAGGCGCGAAGTTAGAAGACGTGAAGTTATCGGGCGTAAAGTTGGGACAGTAAATATTGAGTGACTTGTTTAGGTTGCTCTGCGGCCATCAGGGCCCGCACCACGGCCACCCGTTGCGCACCGGCTTCCAAAACGGCCGGCAAGTTTTGGGCATCAATGCCCCCGATCGCAAACCAGGGAACCGGCGACTTTTCCGCCGCAAAAGCCACATACTCCAACCCAGCGGCCGCCTTGCCCGCTTTGGTGGGGGTTTCATAGACGGGGCCCACACCGATGTAATCAGCACCGCCTCGCAGGGCCCGCTCCATTTCAGTCGGGTTGGTGGTGGAGCAGCCAATGAGATATTCGGGCCCCAAAATCTGCCGGGCCGCTTCCAAAGGAAAATCCTGCTGACCCAGGTGAACCCCATCGGCCCCGACGGCGATCGCCACGTCAACCCGATCGTTCACCAAAAACAGCGCCCCGTAGTGATGGCACAAGTTGCAAAGTCGTTGGGCATTGGCCAAGCGCCGCCCATCGTCCTCGTTTTTGTCGCGATATTGCACGAGGGACAGACCCCCCTTGAGGGCCTCTTCCACCACCTCAAAGAGGTATTCATGGGGTGAGGTGACCAAATAAAGCCGGGCAGCCGCCAATTGTTGGTGGCGGTTCCGTCCCTGCAAACGGCTCTCTAGGCTGTAGGTTTGGTAGCGCAGTTGCTTGCAAGCTTGGGATAGCTCGGGGGATAGCAGCTTGCCATATTCCTCGATCGAGCGGAGGGCTTCCTGCACTCGGCACAGATTGGCCTGCAAAACGGCTTGAATACTCGATCGGGTCTCTTCGTTGCTGTGGGTCAGGGCTGTGCCGGGATCAGCGGGGGTGTTGCGGGCCGATCGCATTTCATCGCTGTGCCATTGGGCTAATTCGTGGCGCATGGCTTTGCACTGCTCGGTGAGTTCAGCACTTTCTAGGCCAAACCGACACCATTCCTCCACAATCCGTAGCCCCTCCCGGGCCCGATCGAGGTTGGCATCCAAAATTCGCAAAACGGCCGATCGGGTCGATCGGGATTGAGAAGCCAGTCCCCGTTGTTCCGTTGGTTCACTCATGGTTTCGCCCTGCTCAACAAAACTTCCATCTACCGATATTCATCGGCCGTGCTAGCTTGGTTAGACTTTCGGCAGGCCCCTTGCCGGGCGATCGTCCCAGGATTGCAGTTCTGAAGAGTCTAGGGTATTTTCCTAGCTAAACCACGATCGCTCGATCGGGAATGCCCCTCGCTCCAGCCCAACCCACCACACACCGGACTGACTGCGTAAACCGTGAGCTGTCCCCCCAAAACAACTGTTCCCATCGGATGTTTTGATCGGACAGTCCCCCTTTGCGGCAGCAGTCTACTATCGAAACGCTGTATATCGGTCGTGAACAATGGAACCCGAACTGCAAAAATCTGACTATGCCGACGCTGGCTCCGTAAGTGCCGAAAAAGGCGGTTCGCTAGCCCCGGCCAGTAGCGAAGAAGCAAGCAACGCTGAGTTTCAGCAAATCCTTGACCAAGTTTCTGACTTTTTGGCCAAACTGCCGGAATACATCGGCAAGTTCTATGGCGAATACCGTCAGCCCGTAGTCACCGTCGCTCTGATTGTTTTCGCGCTGATTTCAGTGAAGATCCTGTTGGCCCTGTTGGGTGCAATCAACGAGATCCCGCTGCTGTCGCCCACGTTCGAGCTGATTGGGGCCACCTACACCGGTTGGTTCATTTATCGCTACCTGCTGCGGGCCGAAAACCGTCAGGAACTCTCCAGCAAGATTGCAACCCTGAAGGGTCAGGTGTTGGGTCAAAAGTAGTTTCCTGGTTGGCTATGGAGATTGGGCAATCTCAGGCCGCGCCAGTTCCTATCGCTCGATCGCCCCTTGCCACGGGTGAGGTGTTTGATCGCAAACCGGTGCGGTATCGATCGCAACCCCAATTTTCGACCAAGACCGATGAAAGGGACAGCCCTGTGTGGTGCTGTCCCTTTTGATGTTTGGGAATCTACCTAGCTGGGGGCTAAACGATTCCACTCGATCGCCGCATCCCGCAGGGCTTGATCAACGCTCTTTTCGTCTAGCAACGCGCCTTGGATGTTTTCATACAAAATTTGCTGAAGATCCTTCAGGTTTTTAATTGGGGGCAGCAACACGCGGGCGCTGGTCAGTTGGTCGGCGGCAATTTTGCGGGCTTGGTCGATCGCGCTGGCGTTGCCTTGGCGCGTGGCCTGGGCCAGGCTAGCCCGCAAGCTGGCCAGAGCGCCTTGGGTGGAGGGCAACACGTTGGCAGCCTGGGCAAAGCTGAGTTGGTGGCGATCGTCCGTTAAAAACAGGGCAAAATCGACGGCCGCTTCGGCTCGGGGCGATTTTTTGGGAATGGTGAGATTCATCACGGCCACACTGCGCACCCCGGAAGAACCGACCACTTGGGGAGCCGCCGCCGACAGGGCCGCGATCGAGGGGGCATTGGTGGCGATCGCATTCAAAAATTCAGGACTGGAACCAACCAGGGCCGATTCTCCCGCCTGATATAGCTCAATGCCGCGACGGTGGCCTTGGGTGAGGGCTTCCGGGGGTAACCAGCCCCGCCGAAACAGGTTAACCCAGTAGTTCACGGCGGCTCGCCCGGCGGCCGACTCAAAGGCGGCCCGCCCCCGATCGTCCACCAAGGTCACCCCCATTTGCACCAAAGCTTCCAGCACCTCAGCCGAATCATTGGGCGCAAAGGTGATGAAAAAGCCGTATTTGCCAGTTTTTTCGCGCACCCGTTGGGCCAGCTCCGCCAAGTCTTCGTAGGTGGCGGGCGGCCGATCGATCCCGGCCCGTTCCAGGAGCGATCGGTTATAAATCGTCACCTTGGTGGTCAAATACCAAGGCACACCAAAGGGTTCGCCCCCAATCGCGTTCGCTTGCCAGATATTGGGCAAATAGCGCCTTTGAACGGCAACGGGAACCCGATCGCCCAAGGTCAGCCAAGCCCCGCGTGCCGCCAGCCGGGAGGCAAAGCTAGGGTTCAAATTCACCACATCCGGAGCCTGGCGGGCCGCCACCGCCGTCAGAATTTTGCTTTCCATGGCGGCCCAGGGCACATCGAGCCAATTCACCCGCAGGCCCGATCGAGCCGATTCAAACTCCCCGATCGCCCGCTGAAAATAGTCCGTGAATTTGGGCTGGAGCTGCATCGTCCAAAATTGCAGCGCCGATGATGAATTCGATCGGCCACAGGCCGCCAGCCCGATCGCCGTGCCGCCAGCCAACTGCAAGAACGATCGACGGCTCCACCCTCCGTGCTGCCCTCTCCGCTGCATCTTGGCCATCCCCATGGTGCTCTCTCCGAATTTACACGGAATTTTGCGGCGATTTCCCGATCGCCGTCAATCGTGAAAACCTACGGCCAGCAAGATTTCTTTACCCTCGGGTATGGCGATCTTAAACGAAATTGGATACCATGCGTCGTAGTCCATGGTAGTGCTGAAACCATCAGCGTTTTCGGCTTTTTGAGCCATCCATTCCCTGCCTGCCAACCCATTTGGGGCCAAACAATCCCCCTGATTTTGGATCCCTGATGGTTGCCCATCGGCCCCTTGACTGCCATTTTCGGGTCTCCTAACCGTCCCCAACTATGAACGCTGCTGGAAACTTGTTTGCCCCCTTAACCAACGCGATCGGCAGTCTCTTAGGAGGCGGTAAAAAAGGCATCGGCATCGAAATTTCACCCGAACGAATTAACCTGGTTCAACTCCAAAAAAAGGGCCAGAAATTTAAGCTCAATATCCTCTCTTCCGTGGAAGTTCCTGAAGGCGTGATTGAGGAGGGAGCAATTGTGGATCCCCCCGCCGCCGCCGAACTCATTCAGGCGGTCATTCAAGATAGCCGCGTCAAGGTCAAGGAAGTGGCCACGGCGATTCCGGGGCGCGAAACCGTGATTCGTTTGATTCCTGTGCCAGCGGAACTCAATGATGATGAACTGCGGCAATACATGAACCAGGAAGCGGGTCTTTATCTGCCTTTTCCTCGGGAAGAAGCGGATGTTGACTATCAAAAACTCGGCTACTTCACCGATGAAGATGGGATCGAAAAGGTGCAAGTGTTGCTGGTGGCCACACGTCGGGAGGTCACTGATGCTTATCTGGACACCTTTGAGCAGGCGGGGCTACGAATCAAGACCTTAGAAATCAGCAGCTTTGCCCTGATCCGAACCATCCGCGAACAGCTCCGGGGCTATGCTTCCAATCAGGCCGTGGTGCTGGTGGATATTCAGTTTGATAGCAGTGAAATTGCGATTGTGGTGGATGGCGTGCCGCAATTTTCGCGGACAGTCCCGATCGGGACATTACAAATGCAAGAGGCCTTGAATCGGGCCATGAACACGCCTCCCAGCCGCAGCACGGACATGCTGATGGAGATGACCATTCCCATTTCGCAAATCGAGGCCGTGGGGGCCGCTTCGGGCACAACGGGCATGAGTCCCGGTTCGGTGGCAATCGTGAAGATGATGGGCGAGTTGGCCGATGAGTTGCGGCGATCGGTCGATTTCTATCTCAACCAAAGCGAAAATTTGGAAATTGCCCAGTTGATGTTGGCGGGGCCCGGCGCGGCGATCGGGGAAATTGATGAGTTTTTTACCCAACGGTTAAACGTGCCTGTAATGCGGGTTGACCCGATCGAGTCCTTGGGTTTGGAGGCCGACAGCGACATCACCGAAGCCCAACGCGCCAGCTTGGGAGTCGTGTTAGGGTTGGGGCTGCGGAATGCACTCGATGACCGGGAATAGGGGGCCCTAGCACGTAGCCACCGACGCGCAGCCATTGACTCGCAAGGGTTGTTGCTGTTACCCCTGTTGGTTAATGTCGGTTCAACCGCTCAACTTCTGAATTGACCCATCGACTCCCTGCCCGATCGCCCCTGATCGATCATTCGCCTTTCTGCCCCGGGTGATGACCGAGCTGAATCCCGAGACTGCAAACCCCGAGCCACCCGACTGTTGCCCTCGCTATGTATAGTCTCAACATCAACTTCCTGAAGGATCGCCCCGAGTACCAAACCGCCGGGGCTGGCAAAACAGCGGGTGCGGCTGTCGCCCAGGCGAGTAAGTTGCCGCTGATTTTGGGTGTGATGGTGGGTTTGGCGGTTCCGGCGGCCATTGGTGGATTTTGGGGCTATCTCCAGTTCCAAAAAGCCGCCTTGGAACAGAGCCAAGCCGAACTCAATAAAGACTTGCAGGAATTGGAAGCGGAATTGGCCAAAGCGGCCCAGGCCGAAGCAGAGATGAAGGCGATCGACCAGCTCACCCAAGGTTTGGTGGGGGTGTTTAGTCGCGTGAAGTCTTGGTCTGCCCTGCTGGGTGATTTGCGCGATCGACTGCCGGTGGGCGTGCAGATGACGGCCATCCGCGAGGTCGAAGACAAGAACGCTGCCACCGCTGCCGCCGCCAGCACCCCCAAACCCAGCCCTGGCGCAGCCGCCGCGCCCGCGGTCAACAAACCCATTCGTCCCCCGAAAACCCTGACGATCGAGGGTTATGCCAACTCCCTGGAAGGGGTGGGCGAGTTTTTGCTGCTGCTGCAAAAGTCGCCCTTTTTGGATGCGGCTAAAACCCAGTTAGTGGGCAGCCAGGCGATCGATAACCCCGCCCAGATCGTCCAGGCGAACCAAGAGGTGCAAGATGGCATTGCCTATGTGCTAGCCGCGCCCCCGCCCACTGCGGCGGCCGCCGGTGGCCAAGTTAGAATCGTTGCGCCGAAGGTCATTAAGTACACGATTCAGTCGGCTTACACGACCAAACCTGCTGAAGAGTTGCTGCCGGTGCTCGATCGCAACGGAGCCTCCGGCCTTGTGGTGCGCATCGAAACCATTCGCCGCATTTTGGCTGAACAAGGCAAAACCCCCAACACCGGTCTCACCCCACCGGCCGGCGACAGCGAGCCTAAGGAGAATACCAACAATGGCGTTTAGCGCACAGCAAGCGGTCACGGAACCCAGCGATCCCGTTGTTTTTGGGATTACCTTCACACCCACCATCCTGGGCGGTGTTGTGGCCGCCGTCGGTGTCATTGGCGGCGTAGCGCTCCTGATTCAGGTGGTGATGCCCCAATACGAAGAATACAAAAAGCTTGAAGAGGATGTGGCCACCAAACGAGAACGCCTAGAGCAGGTGGCCGAAGAAAAGCGCAAGGTGCAGCAAACCCTCGACAATTTGCAGCGGGCCCGCGCCACCCAAGAGCAAGTGCTGGCTTTGTTTCCCGCTCCCACCACGGTTTCGGTGCTGCCGCTGGATCTCAACCGGATTGTTTCCGAACAGTTTGGCCAAATCACCAAGCTGGAACCTGTCCCGGTCAAAAGTCCATCGGAGGAGATGGTCACCGATGGCTCTTGGGGCGATGCGGTCAACAGCAAAATTCGGCAACTGGTGCTGAAGGTGGGGTTCGAGGCGGACTACGATCGCACCGGCAACATCCTGCGCAACCTTGAGCGCTATCAGTCAATGCTGGCGATCGATGATTTGACCTCCGAGCTAAAACTCTCCAAGCAGGCGGTGCGGTTTGATGACAAAACTGGGCAGTTTGTCGCCCAAGGTGCGCCCCAGGTTCGGATTCAAACCAATTTTTCGTTAAAGGTGCTCCTACCACTCTCGGCTCGGGAGTTGGCCCAACAGGCCGCCGCCGAAGCCAACAAAGCAGGCGAAAACGCAGATAAACCGGAGGGCGAAGCACCCAAGTAATCGCCAGAAAGTAATCACGAGATTGGTGGCCGAGGGATCCGCAGCATCATGATGTTCTGACTCGATCGCCCTGGCGAACACCCATTTTCCTTTCCCTAACCCCAACAACCACGATCGACAAAACAGCAGTGAGGAGCGAACGGTGAACTACGAGCGGATTTTGGGCAATGCAGCGCTGATGGGTGGGTTGGCAACGGTGGCGATCGTGCAGCCCGCCTTGGCCGAAACCAACGTGCTGGATGTGCGGATCAGCGGCAGCGGCAGCGGCGTGGATGTGGAATTGGTGACCGATTCGGTCGATCGACCCCAGGTGTTCCTGTTGCCTCCCCAAGGAACCAGCCTGATTGCCCATGTGGCCGGCGCGCGGTTGGTGGTTCCCGGCGGCAACGTGACCCGAGCCAACCCAGCCCCCGGGATTGCAGCAGTGGAAGTGACCCAACTGGATGGCAGCACCGTCCAGGTGACGGTACGTGGCACTACGGCTCGCCCCACCGGTCGCATTCGCCCCAGCAACAACAATGCCGTTCTGCTGAGCTATGCCGGCACGACCACCCCCAGCACCCCAAGCACCCCCAGCAATACTGGCAGCCCCGTAGCCCAAACACCGGCCAACACCGGCTCACCGGTTGGCAACGGCGCACCCAACGTCCTGGTTCCCAACCCCACCATCACCATCGATGGTCAACCGGCCGTGCTCAGTCCGGCGGTGGCTCCCCCCACCATGCCCCGGGCGATCGCCCCACCCGTTGGCGACATTGCCATTTCCGATCTGCCGATCCAGCCCTACACCATTAACCTGGGCAGCAACCAAATCATTCCCCGTTTGGTGTTGCGAGAAGCCCCCGTGCGCGAGGTGTTGTCGCTGCTAGCCCGGGCCAGCGGCGTGAACATCGCCTTCGCCGACAACGCGGCTGGCCCCACCCCCGGCAGCCCCACCGCTCCCGGCACGCCTCCCACCACCGGAGCCGACGCTCGGATTAGCCTCGACATTGAAAACGAATCGGCCCAGGACGTTTTTAACTACGTCTTGCGGATTAGCGGTCTTCAGGCCAGCCGCAATGGCCGCACCATTTTTGTGGGCCGCAGTTTGCCCAACGCGGCCCGGGAGGTGGCCATGCGTTCCGTGCGCCTCAACCAAGTGCGGGCCAACGAAGCAGCCGGTTATTTGGTGATTTTGGGGGCCGAAAGTGCCACGGCGGCCACAGAGCGAACAACGGAAGTTGTGCGGATCGGGGCAGAGCAACAGCAGCAGGGCGGTGGTGATGCGCAAGTCCAAGCGGCTCCCTTGACCCAAACCCGCACCAGTGAGCGCACGGTCATTAACCCGCTTCGCTATGACCCGAAAGATTCGGTTCCGATTCTCCGCGGCCTGCAAATTGCGGTAGATCAGCGCACCAACACCATCACCTTGGTGGGGCAGCGGGATTTGGTTGCCCTGGCTTCTGAGCAGTTGTCGCGGATTGATAGCCGCCTGCGTCAGGTGGTGGTGAATGTGCGGGTGATTGATATCAACCTGCTGCAAAACGATCGCCTGGGTACGAGTTTCTCCTTTGGGGTGGGCGGCACTCGCATCGTCAACACGGGCGGCATCGGGGTGATTAACTGGAGCGATCGGGGCGCGCCCTACTCCACCAGCCTGGCTCCCGAGTCCGTTGGGTTTGGGCCCGTTTCGGTTCCCCTGTCAATTTCAGGCGATGTGAATGGCCAAAATCCCAATGGCTTTAACATCGCCAACGACTTCCTCGCTCAGCTCCAAGCTTCTGTGGTTAACGGAAATGCCAAAATTCTGACCGATCCAACCTTGGTGGTGCAGGAAGGGCAAGTGGCCAACGTGGAACTCACTGAAGAAGTGGTGGGAACCGTGGAGGCGGAAACGGAAGTTTCCAATGGTGTGAGCAACACGACTTTCACCATTGAAAAGGAAAAGGCCGGCCTCGTTTTGGGCATTCAAGTCGATCGAATCGATGACAATGGGTTTGTTACCCTGTCGGTTTCGCCCTCGCTGAAAGTCCCGGTTGATCGGTTTGGGGCCCTTGAAGATAACGCCTTTGCCACTTTGTTGTCTGAACGGAAGCTATCATCCGGCACGATTCGGATTCGGGATGGCCAAACCCTAGTCCTGGCGGGCATTATTCAAGACACGGATCGCAGCGAAGTGCGCAAGATTCCGATTTTGGGTGACTTGCCGCTGTTGGGTTCTTTGTTCCGCCGCACCGATCGCCGCAACGAGCGCAAGGAGTTGGTGGTGTTGCTCACACCGCAATTGCTGGACGACTCGAACGCTTCAACCGCTGGCTACAGCTACACGCCTAGCCGAGAAGCCCAAGAGCTAATTCAACGCACCAACATGCGATAGAAAAACACTGGTGGTTGCCGTTTTCAAGGGTTGACGGCATCCATCGAGTAAATTAAGGGGCGATCGAGCGGGTTCGATCGCCCCTTTGAATTTCTGAGCCGGTTCAAGTTTCTGAGCAGATTATTCTTGATCAATCTCATTGCTCAATTCTTTCTCAGCCGATCAGCCCTAAGCACATCATCCTTGGGCGCATCCTCCTTGGGCACATCATCTTTGAGCACAATCCAAGATGGCTCCGATTTATGGGGATTTGGCAACCGATGACAAGAATAAAGGTTCAGGCCTATGCTGAAATGGCCAAGGATCGGCTGAACTGAATTGCAAAGGATCGATCGACTATGAGTCGTGGATTTTATATCATCGCCAATGACAAAGTAACGGAACATGCGATCGCGCTGCTCGAAAGTATTCGGGCAACTGATTCCGAAACGCCCGTTATGCTCATTCCCTATGATGATCACTACCAAAAGGTTGCCAAAATTCTGAGCGATCGCTTCGGTGTTTTATTATTTGAAGATCTAGAGTTTATTCAGCGTCTTTCTGTTCAGCTTCAAAGCATCTTTGGTCAGGAATTTTTCGCTCGTCCTAATCAGTTTCGTAAACAAGCTTGCTGGTTTGGCCCCTTTGATGAATTTCTCTACATTGACACAGACCTGATTGTTTTTGAGCCGATTATTCAATGCCTTGATGCCCTCTCTGAAGCAGACTTTGTTTGCTATGACTATCAACATGCTGGAGGTCTGAAGGACGTTTTCACATCCACCGTTCTCGATCAAGGCATTTTTACAGAAGAAGATTTGCGGGGAACTTTTAACGGCGGTTTGTGGGGATCTCGCAAGGGATTAATTACCGAACAGGATTTGTACGACACCTTTGCTGAATGTGCCGCCCACCCAGAATATTTTGATTTTTCTAAGAAAACATCCGACCAACCGATCATTAACTACATGGTTTTGCGTCGGTTTCCTCGGCGTTGGAATTGGACACAGCGACCCGCAAAGGGGCCCGGAAGCTGGGCCGGTAGCAAACATTTTGTTTGGCAGGGCGATCGCTTGATCGATCCGAAAGTCAACAAACCCGTTCCCTATCTGCATTGGGCCGGCATTCGACTCCAGCCCGGTTGTCCCTACTGGGAACTGTGGGAGAAATATCGGTATTTACACGAACCGAAACCGACCGTTTCCCCGTTGGCCCCGCCACCCCCGCGATCGATCTGGCAACGGGCCCTGACCAAGGCCAAACGCATCCTGAAGCCCCATCCCAAACGCTAGGGGCGATCACTCGGATTCGCCAAACCCCGGTTCTTGCGTCGCAGGATCCTAGGGAGCAAGGGGCTTAAGCCCCTTGTCTGGAGTGGCTGTTGGTTTGAGATCGTGATTGATCTGGATCGTGATTGCTCTGGATCGTGATTGCTCTGGGATGATCACCCGTTGGCAACCATCACCCGATCGCCCCCCTTGAAACCCAGCCAACCTTAGTAAATCCGTTCGATCGCGTAATGTGCCAACCCCACCAAGGCCTCCCGCGCCGCCGACGGAGCCAACACCATCACATCCTCGATCGCCTGCTCCACGTGATGTTTCGCCAAAGCACGAGACCGCTCAATACCCTGGCTTGATCGCACCAATTCCAGGGCCGTTTCAATATCGCCCTCCTCTGAAAACTCCCGCTCGATCGGCCCCTCCAGTTGGGGGAACTCCTCCAGCGCATACAAAACCGGAGCCGTCAGATTGCCGCTGCGCAAATCCGACCCCGCCGGTTTCCCGAGCACTTCATCGGAACTGGTGAAATCGAGAATGTCATCCACCACCTGGAACGCCAAACCCACATGACGACCGTAGCTATAGAGCCGCTCAGCCACCGATCGCTCCACATCGCTCAGAATCGCCGCCGCCTTGGAACTGTTGGCCACCAGCGATGCGGTTTTGTAGTAGCTCTTTTGTAGATAGGCTTCCAGGGTCAGGCTGGTGTCAAAGCGATTGAGGCCCTGGTCAATTTCGCCCTCCGCCAAATTCATAATCACTTCCGAAAGCAGCTTCACCACTTCCAGATTGTCTAAATTCGCCAAGTACCAAGAGGACTGGGCAAAGAGGAAATCGCCCGCCAGCACCGCCACCCGGTTGTTGAAACGACTGTGTACGGTGGGCACACCCCGCCGCGTTCCGGCTTCATCCACCACATCATCGTGAACCAAGCTGGCCGTGTGGATCATTTCCGTAATTTCTGCCAACCGTCGATGTCGGGCCGTAATTTCCGCTGACCCCATCGTGGCCCGGGCCACCAACAACACAATCGCCGGTCGCAAACGCTTGCCGCCTGCACTGAACAAGTGCTCTGCCGCTGCATAGAGGATCGGATGCTTTGCGCCAACCAGCTTGCGCAGGTTCATCGTCATGGCATCAAGATCGGCTTCAACCGGAGAAAGCAGGGAAATCGTCGAGGTCATGGATTGGCCCGGTGCAGCATCAGGTTACGAAATTTTACGCATTCTGTGATTATTTTAAGCTAACCCCAGACCAATCCGTGTAGATGAGTGGGATCGGGATTTGTCAAGGTTACGGTGATTGATCGGGGATCGCTGTTGCACGAATGCCCATCAATACGGGCTTTTGGGGATTTCTAAAGATTTGTAAAAACCACCAAAAATTCACTGTCAACCCTGAGAAATCAGGTGTTATTCTATAGGTCAGGGGTTTCTAAAAACTTCATGGGAAAGCTGCCCGCTGCAAGCTTTGCCGAATTGAATAGGACTGGACTCCGAAATGTGAATTGCGTGAGCACTATCACACAAAGACGACCAGATCCAAGCCGCTATCAGGTCTGCTGACCCGAACCAATCCGGTAGCGATCGCGAATCAGCATCCTTAAGGGTGTTCCGGTTCCCGATGGGATGGTTCTATTCAGTGAGGCCCAGACCCAGATAGGGGTTAAGCACTAGGTTGGACTCCGATTCTCAATTGCCTTGAGTCAGGGTTCGGCCTTGGTGTGCGCCATGGTGAGTGCTGTCATTGTTTTGAAACGGCGACCGGGGGATGTCGATCGCGTTTTGAACCATATTTCAGTGCTGGCTTCAGCGCGACCATATTTTCAGCTCACAAAAACTATATTCATGTACAGTTACTGCTATGAACGCGCTGGGACTGTTGGTGGGATTGGCCCTCTACCAAGGATTGGTGATCGCAAATCGGTATTCATTACCGATTAATAACGTGGCGCATTTGGTGTTTCCGCAGCAAACGTCTTGGACTATTTTGGGGGCATCGGTAGTCTATTTGGCGGTGGTTTATTTGCTGCTGTCGATCGCACAGCAACGCTATAAAAACCGCTACCAAGAAGTCGCTGAACGAGTTACGGAATCCAGAGGCGATCGGGTGGAATCGTTGGGGTTATCGGATGGTCGCGACCTGGCCACCAGACGCTTTTAGCTCCAGGAGCAAAAGTTGAATAAAGGTCAAACCAAGAAGGCAAAGGACACAATATCCAACAGGTTCTCTCTAGCAGCATTTCTCTGATGAAATGATTGAGTTCAACCAAGATTGGATTCAACTCTTGGGTTCAACTAAGGAATTTAAACACCTTAGTCAGCTCAAGTTACTGTGAGGGGATGTCTCAACAATCAAAATGCTACCTTGTGGGTCTCATCGATCAATTTAACCGATAGAGACAAGGGGCTTAAGCCCCTTGTCCCCACGACTGCTAGTGCTTTACAAGCCATTACCGCTCAGACATCCTCTAAGCTTTTGCCACAACAGAAACGGGGTGCTGGTTAAGAGCCAGTACCCCGTTTTTATAGCGTTTTTGGCGGGACTTTTGATGAGGCTTTTGATGAGGCTTTTGATGGGGCTTTCGTGGGTTAACAAAGTTGCCCATCACGATCGCCCATTAAGATTGCCCATCAACCGTTAACGTTCTAGACCGCCTCTCAGAATAAAAATTCTGGCTAACCTATTGAGCGAGGCGTTCTTTGCAGGCAAAAATCCGCTCGATCGTTTCCTCAACGGCCTTATCCGGCGTGGATGCACCGGAAGTGATGCCCACGGTGATCGGCCCGGCGGGTAACCAGTTTTCGGCGCGTTCGATGTCGCCGTGGAGGGGTTTGTGCTCGATCGCCCGCTCATCCACAATTCGATCAGCACTGTCAATGTGATAGGAAGGAATATGGCGTTCGATGGCAATTTCCTGCAAATGGGTGGTGTTGGAAGAGTTAAACCCACCAATCACAATCATCAAATCCATCGGCGAATCCACCAACTCAAACATGGCATCTTGCCGTTCTTGGGTGGCATCACAAATGGTGTTGAAACTCATGAAGTGCTCGTTCAGTTTGTCGGGGCCAAACCGTTGCATCATGGTGCGCTCAAATAGTTTCCCGATCGCCTCGGTTTCGCTCTTGAGCATGGTGGTTTGATTCGCCACACCCACCCGATCGAGATCCCGCTCGGGATCGAACCCTTGAGAACAGGCCTTGGCAAACTTAGCGAGAAATTCTGTCTTATCTCCGCCGTGCAGAATATAGTTGCTGACGTATTCCGCCTGCTCCATATTCAGCACAACCAAATATTTATTGGCAAAGGAACTTGTGGCGATCGTTTCCTCATGGTTGTATTTCCCATGAACGATCGAGGTGTAATCACTTTTTTTGTGTTTTTCAACGCTGTTCCACACCTTCGCCACCCAGGGACAAGTGGTGTCTACGATGATGCAACCGCGATCGTTCAGCAGTTGCATTTCCTGCACACTGGCCCCAAACGCCGGCAGAATCACCACGTCTCCTCGTTCCACCACCGAGAAGTCTTTTTGGCCATGGTTCACTTCAATGAACAACACACCCATCTGTCGCAAATGGTCATTTACCGATGGATTGTGGATGATTTCATTGGTGATCCAAATGCGCTCCGTGGGGAATTGTTTGCGGGCTTCATAGGCCATGGCCACCGCCCGTTCCACCCCCCAACAAAACCCGAATGCCTGGGCCAAGCGAATGGTCACATCGCCCCGGGTCAACACGTTGCCATTGGCCCGCAGTTCTTGAATTAAACCGCTTTGGTAAGAGGTGGCCATGGTTTCAGCCACCGCTTCTCCGTGACCAAACCCGCGCCGAAAGTAATTATCGGAATGGTTCAGCGATCGCCGAAATGCTTTGGTATCCAGAGGGGCGGCGGTTTGGGCGGCGCTGTCTTGGGTCTCGGGGGCCGGGTCGGTGACGGGCGTTTCCATGCGATCGCTCTCGGGATTTAAATCGAGTTTTGTTTAAACGGCTCGGCCCCATTGTATCAGGGGCGATCGGGCAGTGATGGGCCGGATCCGGCGGCAGTGATGGACTTCCTGCGCAACCTATTCCCCATCTTTTTCCCACTCCAAATCCGTTGGCGGTTCGATCGCCCTCACATCTTCTCGATAGAAGTGCCGGATGCCTTGGCCCTGTTCCACTCGCACCGTCACCGCCCGATCGCCCACCTGTGCCACCTGGCCGCGCAGGCCGTTCCAAATTGGGTCTCCGTCGGGCCGCACCACTGCAATTTCCACCCAATCCCCGATCGACAAGGGTGAATGCTGCTGCTTGGCTGCCGCTTTCCAAAGAATCCAATCCCGCAGCAAATAGTTCACCTGCTTGGGAGCCTCGTCTTGGGGGCAGTGGCCGACTCCTTCCAAATTCACAAACCGCTCAACGGCTGGGTATTGCTCGAAGGCCAACCCACGCTCGATCGGCTCCCAAGGATCCGCCGCGCCCCACAGAATCATGGCCGGACAAGGCAGTTTCGGGAGCAAGTCCTCTGGCAACGGCCCTTGGGAATAGCGCGTGAAGGCCAAGAACACATCGGCCGCCCCCGGCTCACGTGCCGGTTCCATCAGGATCTCCACCAGCTCATCCGTCACCGCGCTGGTGTCTCGGTAGGCTTGGCAAAGAATTTTGCGCACGGTGGCCGGCTGGGCAATTTGTTGGAAAAAAGTTCGGCCCAACCAAGGCCAACCCAAGATTTTTTGCAAATAGCCGGAGCCAACTCGCTTGAACCAGGGCAGCTCGGCCCGGCGGCGATCGTGCAACAGGCGCAAGGAACAGTTCAACAACACCACCGCCCGCGCCAGCTCGGGGTGGTCAACGGCCGCCTGCATGGCCACCACGCAGCCGATCGAGTTGCCCACCAAAAACGCCGCTTCCCCAACCACCTCGCGGCAAAAGTCCGCCACCAACTGCCCCCAAGTCTCGAAGGTGTAGCGGATTTCCCGATCGGGCGTGGGCTTGGCTGACCCCCCAAAACCAATTAGATCAAGGGCAAATACTCGGCAATGTTGCGCCAAAAAGGGAATATTTTTACGCCAATGCCGCCAGGAAGCGCCAAACCCATGGATTAAAACCACAGCGGGGCCAGCATCACCCGAATGCTGATAGCAAATGCGATGGCCTTGCCAAGTCCAAACATAAGGACAAGCATCGGTGGCGGAAAATTGGGTGAGTTCAGGGGCGATCGCAGTCACGGCAGGGGGAAAGGGATTGGAAAAGGGAGCCTAACGAGATTGTAAAGCTGATAATTATCAATTTCCTTGCGTCGATTCAGTCGATCCAAGGAAGCGCGTTACCCTGGAAGAAAGAGTTCGATCGATTGAGGCGGTTACCATGCAAAGCGGTTGGCGCGTGGGGTCGATCTTTAACATTCCGCTACTAGTCGATCCATCGTGGTTTTTAATTTTGGTTTGGTTTTCGGCCGCCAACAGTGTTGAGTGGGCGAACCGCTATCCCGATTGGGGCGCGGGGCTAACTTGGCTGTTGGGTTTGCTGACCGCTTTGTTGCTCTTTGGCTCCGTGCTGGTGCATGAGTTGGGTCACAGCTTGGCGGCCCGATCGCAAGGCATCGCCGTGAATTCGATCACCCTGTTCATGTTTGGCGGTGTGGCTGCGATCGACCGGGAATCCAAAACCCCCGGCGGCGCAATGCAAGTGGCGATCGCGGGGCCCCTCGTCAGCTTGAGCCTGTTTATTTTGCTGTCCGCGATCGGGCGGTTGGCTCCCACCAGCCCGCTCACCATTCTTTGCTTGAATTTGGCACGGATTAATTTAGTGCTGGCGGTGTTTAACCTGATTCCCGGTTTGCCCCTCGATGGCGGCCAGGTGCTGAAGGCGCTGGTTTGGAAAGCCACCGGCAGCCGGTTTACGGGCGTGCGTTGGGCCGCCAAAGCGGGCCAGGCGATCGGCTGGTTGGGCATCAGCTTGGCGGCCTGCCTGATCCTGTTTGTGCCCGGTGGTCTCCAGGGGTGGTGGATTGGGTTAATTGGCTGGTTCTGTTTGCGAAATGCCGCCAGTTACGAACGCCTGACCACCGTGCAAGAAGCCCTGGTGAATGAACGGGTGGCCAATGCCCAGTCCCGGGAATTCCGGATCGTGGACGGTCACCTGAGCCTGCGGGATTTTGTGGATAACTATCTGCTGACGGCCGATCGCCCGGAATACTTTGTGGCCATGGATGGCCGCGATCGGGGCCGGATTGATCCCGAAAGCCTCAAAGCCATTGACCATGAGCGCTGGCCCTGGATTCGGGTGGTGGATGCTATCGAACCCATTGACCGCCTCGCCTCGATCGCGGACAGTGCCACCCTGGCCGAAGCGGCCCTGCTGATGGAAGAACGGCAGGTGAAGCGGTTGGTGGTTTTGAGTCCGATCGGTTCCGTGGTGGGCACGCTCGATCGCGCTGACCTCACCCGCCAAATCATGCAGCGGCTCAAAATCGTGATCAATGAAACGGAACTGAAGCGGTGCAAAGCCGAACATTGCTACCCATCGGGCTTTAACCTCGGGGCGATCGCCCGCACCCTGGCTGAAGAGATGGCCTAGGGGCCTGCTGACCCGGTTGCCACCGCTCTCAGTTGCCGCTGTCCTGGGTGGCGACCGCTTGGCCAGTCTTGAATCCCAGGCAATCTTGTTAACTTGCTCGTCTTGATTTGCTTCCTGATTTGCTTACTTTTGCTTACTTATGAACTGGACTCCCGAAGCCGAAGCCAAGCTCAAAGAAATTCCGTTTTTTGTACGGCCCGCCGCTCGCAAAAAGATCGAGAAATTCGCCCAAGAAGCCGGTGAAACCACCATCACCGTTGAAGTTTACGAAGCCGCCAAGAAAAAATTCGGCTAGGGATTGCTCAAGGCTATTCTCCTGTGGCGGCTCGGGGCGATCGACTCGATCGGCTACTGATCTACTGATCTATTGGTGGCGCGGGGCGATCGATTCGATCGACTACTCATCCCCTGTGTGCGTTTGCCGCTCCAGCACCGTTTTCAGCACCAACGTCACCAACGCCAAGCAAGCCAACAGCAACGCCGCCGTATAGGACGCTTGGGTTTGATATTGCTTGTAGGCTTCCTCCACATACAGCGGCAAGGTCTGCGTTTTGCCCGCAATGCTGCCGGAAACCACCGCCACCGCTCCAAACTCGCCCATGGTGCGGGCATTGGTCAAAATCACCCCATACATCACACTCCAGCGAATGGATGGCAGCGTCACTCGCCAAAAGATTTGCCACTCATTCGCGCCCAAGGTGCGGGCGGCTTCCTCTTGGTCTTTGCCCAAGTCCTCAAGCACCGGCAACACTTCCCGCACCACAAAGGGCATCGTTACAAAGGCCGAAGCCAACACGATTCCCGGAACCGCAAAGATGATCTTGACATCCCAATCTTGGAGCAAGGGGCCAAACCAACCTTCCCGCCCATAGAGCAGCACCAACATCAACCCCGCCACCACCGACGGCACGGAAAACGGCAGGTCAATCACGCTTAACAGAAAAGCGCGACCGGGAAAATTGCGCCGCGTCAAAGCCCAAGCCGCGCAAAGCCCAAAAACCGTGTTCAAAGGAACCACAATCACCGCAATCAGCAGCGTCAGCAGAACGGCTTTTTGAAAGTCGCTCTCTTGCAGCGCAGCCCAAAACCCCGGAAAACCGCCCGCAAGCGCTTGGTAAATCACATTCAGCAGGGGAATTACCAGCACCAGCAATAAATAGGCGGCAACTCCCACGATGAGAGTTAGTTTCACCCAATCAACTTTGAAGTTTTTTTGGGGCAAGGACTGGGGAGCGTTGGGGGGATTCAGAGGGGTCGAAGCCATAGTGACCGACGGAGAAAAGTTCGCAAAGGTGGATTGACGAAGGGGTGGCGTGCGGCTGGTGGCGGCCGGCGCGACGCACTTTTAACGATTAACTTTTAACGATTAACTTTTTAACGATTAATCGTGAAAGGACTGCAAACAGCGGTTGCGGTGGTCGCTTCCATTGGGGAAAAAACTAGTCGTAGCGGCGACCCCAAGCTTGCAGCAGGTTAATGATCAACAGCATGACCAGGGAAATCAGCAGCATGGTGGTGCCAATGACGGTGGCTCCTTCAATGTCGTACTGTTCCAGCTTTTGGAAAATCAAGACGGAAGCGACCAAATCTTGAAAAGGCACGTTGCTGGCAATCAACACAACTGAGCCGAATTCCCCTACCGATCGAGCAAATCCCAGGGCCACCCCCGTGATGGTGGCGGGCAGCAGGGGCGGCAACAGCACTC
Source organism: Limnothrix sp. CMB-01 (assembly GCF_055193175.1). NCBI lineage: Bacteria > Bacillati > Cyanobacteriota > Cyanophyceae > Pseudanabaenales > Pseudanabaenaceae > Limnothrix > Limnothrix sp. CMB-01. The sequence goes on along the minus strand of NZ_CM143720.1, from coordinate 2,761,426 downwards.
GGGTGAAGGTTTGCCAAGGGGAAGCCCCCAAGCTCCAGGCCGCTTCTTCCAGTTCCGATTCAATTTCCCGAATCACGGGCTGCAAAGTGCGCACCACAAAGGGCAGGGAGATGAAGAGCATAGCTACCCAAACCCCTGTGATGGTGAAGGAAACGCGGACTTTCAGGGGAGCCAGCAGGGAGCCAATCCAACCCGTTTCGCTGTAAACCGTGGCCAGGGTCAGGCCGGCTACGGCGGTGGGCAGGGCGAAGGGCAGATCGATCGCCGCATCCAGCAGCCGCTTACCGGGAAATTGGTAGCGCTCCAGAACCCAAGCAACGATGAACCCCGCCAGACCATTGACCGCAGCGGCCAAAAAAGCCGTTAAAAAGGTGGCTTGATAGGTAGCCAGGGCGATCGGGGCGGTGGCCGTTTCCCAAAAGCTCTCGATCGGGAGGGTGCTGGCTTTGCTGAACATGGCCGCAAAGGGCAACAGCAACAGCAGCAACATGTAGCCGATCGTGACCTGCCAGGGAATGGAGAGGTTCTGGGGCCAGGCCCAGCTGCGACGCGGACGGCGGGAAGTTGCGTTGGCAGTCATAGGGATTTTGCAACGAAGTCGTTTTCAGGATAAGCCAAAGGGTTCCCGAAAGTACACATTTCCAATCGATTTAGGGGAGATTCTTCAGAAACTCGGGGTCTAGCGTCATGGGTGTGATGCCCGGGTGATACACGGGCAATGTGTGGGTGATCTCCGGGCAAGTCGCTATGGAATTCGTTGAATGGGCGATCGCCCCCTGAGCGGAAGAATGGCCCTTAGAACTCTCGTCGCGAAAAGGCGAAAATTGCCCCACACAACAGCAGCACAGCGTATAAAACCCCATACACCGCATCACCGATCAACAGATGCCCCTCGGGAATCAGGCCATACACGGCGAGGTTTTTGAGGTTAAACCGCTCCAAATCCGGCAGGATCAGATAGAGAATTTCCGTCAGCCGCTGCATGAAGGGATCTTGAAGCTGAATCCCGATCGTCAGCAGGTTGCGGCTGATGTGGCCCATCAGGTAAATCGCCAGGGTCAGCACAACCGCCAGCAGGGGGCTGGTGAAGGATCCCAGCAACAGGGTCACCGCCGCAATCAGCACCAGCTCCAGCCAAGCAAACAGAGCCGTCAACACCATGGCACTGAGTTCAAAGCTGGCCCGTCCCCACAACCACAGGCCCACCGTTTGCACCAGCGTGGCCCCCGTGACCCAGGCCGCCAACAGCATCGACAAACCCAAGTGCTTGCCCAGCATGAATTCTGTGCGGCTGAGGGGCTTGGCGATCGCGAGCAAAATGGTGCGGCGTTCGATTTCGCGATCGATCAGCCTTGTGCCCACCAAAATTGTCACCAACAGCCCCAGCAGACTGGTGGCGGCCAAGCAGCCATCGAGCACAATTTTGCCAGCGGAATCACCGGCGGAAATTAAGGGTACTAGGGCGATCGCCAGCACCAAGGCTACGGCATAGACCAAAAGTAAGTAGCCGATTTTGGCGCGCCAAGCCTCCAGAAAAGCATTGTGGGCGATCGCCCAAATTCGCTGGCCACTGAACCCAGCCAAGAATGCTCGCCAACCTGTTAATTGACCCATGTTCCTGACGAATTCTGAACGCAACGTGAATACAAGAGAGAAAGGGCAAAGTCGCTGAATTCAACGTTGATTGATCGGGTGTCGATTCCTTCAGGATCAATCAACACTAATCAATCCTAAATCAATTACAGCCTTTACCTAGAACGATTGGTACACCGCATCACGGGTGTCATGGAACAATTATGAGGTGGGCACTGCCCACCCTACGGGCTAACGCTGGATCTGATGCTAATTAGTTCAAGGATGATTGATCCAAAACTAATTAACTCAAAGCCAATTAAGCCGAAGTTACGATCACTCTGTTGATCCTAATGATCCTGATGAGATCGATCAACCCTATTGAAACAGATCGACCGGCCAGACAAACATGCTAGCTGCATAGGCTCGGACATCGTTATTATTCAGAGCTGGATGTTGATCAATCCAGGATTGGATCATGAAAGCAAACCGAATCCAAAAGGCCAGCAAGAAATGGCCCAGCAACCACATCGCCAAAGGAATGCGTTCTTTGATCGGCACTTTGTAGCGAGAATCCGTGGGCTTGCTGAGAAAATCTTGGACAATTTTGATGGTAATTGAACTGAGCGGAAAGGTTAAGCAAGCTAGGTACAGGGCATCGGTGCGATCGCTGCTGGGATCCGCCAAAAACCGATAGAGCAACAGGGAGCACAGAGCACCGGCCATCCAGGGGCCAAGGGAAACGCCCCGAATTTGAATTGGCTTTTGCTCGATCGACCAAACCACCCCAGACAGGGCCAACATCAGGGCACTGAAGCCCGCAAAGGTGCGCTGTAATTCCAGGTTATTCGCCCCCAACCGTGCCATCACAGACAAGATTAAAAAGCCAATGCTGACCCAGAGCAGAGTTTGCCAGGAAAAGGCTTTTCTGGGTTGTACAATCTTCCAAAAATCACCGCTGATTTCTTTGAGCATTGTCTGTCAATTTCCTATAACTTACAGTGGTCTTACGGTTGTCTTTGAACTCGATGAGTCACCCTAAGCCTGACGAAGGGCAAAGAGAATACTTTGAATGGCAATCACCAAAGCGCCAATGCCGGTGCTGGCAATATGTCCCCAAAAGATCGTTTTTTTGGCCAATTCACTTTGAATGGACTGGTAGCGCTGAAAGAAGCTCTGAAGCTGCTTGCGCATGGTGATGGTGAGGGTGGGGGTTGTTTCGGTTTCCGGCTCTTCCGGAAGGCCCAAATCAGCACCGGGGGCAGGATATTTCAAGATTAAGTCTAGGAATTGGACGGCGATCGACTTCAGTTCAAAGATCAGGAAAAAGACGATCGGGACAACAATTAATAACCAATTATTTAGCTCGCTCGACCAAACGCCTTGCAAGATCAGCGACTGCAAATCGTTTTGAATTGAGGGCGGGAACAGCTCATAGGCCGTGAAGAAACAGGCCCACCCCACGCACAGCACCAGCAGTTCCATGGCGGCGGCATATTCCACGCTGCGGCGCTGGTTCATGCCCGCCAGTCGGTTGAAGATCACCGCTTCACTGGCGATCGCGATGAACAGAAACAAAATCTGAAAAATAACGGTGGGCAAAGGCAGGATCAGAGGCATAGGGGCGATCGGGGGGGGTGTCAGGGTTTGCGGGCTGGAAGTTGGGGCCGGTTAATGCTGATTTTACCGGGCTGGCTTCTCTGCGATCGGGGGGGTTCGGTCGCGATCGAGCTGATCGGGGCGATCGGGTCTGGGCGCTTCGGTCTAAGATCCTGAGGGCGCGGCATTGGGATTATGGCCCTGCATTTTGCATCGCTGGCGCTGCGGGAAAAGCGGCGGCCGGAGCCTGGGGCGATGCCTTGTTCCCTGTCCCGTTGACGACCCGAGCGGCACCAGACACAGGCCCCTGAGCAATGGCTCAGATTCCGGTTTTTCAGTAACCTTCAGCAACGTTTGTAGCATCGGCATGAGAACCGCACCACGAAACGGCATTGGTATTCGCACAGCCCAGACCCGCGACGATCGGGAATTGGGGCAAATCCACGTCTACGATGGCGCGGGTAAGGGCAAATCGCAAGCGGCCTTGGGCGTTGTGTTGCGATCAATTGGCTTGGGCATCCACAGCGACTGGCAAACCCGAGTTTTACTGTTGCGGTTTTTGAAGGGGCCCGATCGCCCCTACGACGAAGACGCGGCGATCGCGGCCTTGCAGCGCGGCTTTCCCCACCTGATTGACCAGGTACGCACAGGGCGATCGGAATATTTCGGGCCCGAAGGCGTGACCAAGTTCGATCGCCTGGAAGCTCAGCGGGGTTGGGATGTGGCCAAAGGGGCGATCGCCTCGGGGCTATATTCCGTCGTCGTGTTGGATGAAATTAACCCTGTGTTGGACTTGGGGTTGCTGGATCTCGATGAAGTGATCAGCACCCTGAAAAACAAGCCATCGGAGTTGGAAATTATTGCCACGGGCCGCAGCGCCCCCACAGCCCTGCTGGATATTGCCGATTTGCACTCGGAAATGCGCCCTCGAGAATTGGATCCCAACCTGAACTTGGAAGGCATTGAAGGCATTGAAATTTACACGGGCGCGGGCAAGGGCAAATCCACTAGCGCCCTCGGCAAAGCGCTCCAGGCGATCGGGCGGGGCATTGGCCGGGACAGTTCCCACCGGGTGCTGATTGCCCAATGGCTGAAAGGAGGCAGCGGCTACACCGAAGATGCCGCGATCGCCGCCCTGCAACAGAGCTATCCCAGCCTGGTGGATCATCTGCGGTTTGGGCGCGACGCGATCGTCTGGCGCGGCCAACAACAGGAACTGGACTACATCGAAGCGGAGCGCGGCTGGGAACTGGCCCGCGCGGCGATCGCCTCGGGGTTATATAAAACGATCGTTCTGGATGAGCTAAACCCCACCGTTGATTTGGAATTGCTGGATGGGGAAGCGATCGCCCGCGACCTATTACGCAAACCCAAAGATACCGAAATCATCATCACAGGCCGTTGTTTGCATCCACCGGCTTATTTCAACCTAGCCAGCGTTTATTCGGAGATGATTTGCCACAAGCACTATGCGGAAAAAGGCATGGATCTGAAGCGCGGCGTGGATTTTTAGGACTGAATTTCAGGTTTGGATTATTCACAGGAATCCTAGCGTTGTTTCAGCACCAACAGGGTCATATCATCCTCAGGCTGCTGGTGATTGAGATGACTTCGTAAATCAGCAACAATCGCCTCGATAATTTCCGCTGCTGGGCGATCGCGCTGTTGACAAGCCACCCAACAAAGCCGCTCTAATCCATAGGCTGTCTGCCGATCGCCCTGGGCTTCCGTGATGCCATCCGTGTAAAGCACCACCACATCACCCGCTTGTAGTTCCAGGGTCGCTTTCTGCACCCAATGGGCAATATCTGGCTCAATCCCGATCGGGAAACCCAAATCCATCGTGTCAAATCGCTCGATCGCGCCGTTCGATCGAACCACAATCACCTCCTCATGTTGCCCCGTTAAACACAGCCGCCCCCCTTGATAATCCAACAGCGCCAGGGTGGCATGTTTGTGCAAGTTCATGCGCTGTAGGTTTTCATAAATTGCACGGTTAATCGTGTTTAAAAAGCGGGCCGAGTTATGCTCACAGGCCGCCAACAGGGTGCGAGCCGCCATCTGAATCATCAGCATTAAGAGGCCGCTTTCTAGGCCATGGCCCGTCACATCACCGATGCCAATTTTGATGTGATCGCCCTGACAAATCACATCGTAATAATCACCGCTCACTTCCGCCGCGGCCGCCGTGAAGCTGGCAATTTCTAACGATTCGATCGCCGCCAGTTCGCTCTTGGGCGGCAGCAACATTTTGTGTAAGCGATGGGCAATTTCTAACTCCGCTTGGGTTTTGGTTAAGGCTAATTGGCTGTTGCTCAAGGCCGCCTCCACCTGCTGGCGGTTGTCCATTTCCTGGCGCAAATCCTGCAAGGCCGTTTGCAACTCCGCCGTGGCTTGGTCAACGGCCCGTTGCAGGCGGGTTGGTTCGCCCATCAGCTTCCAAACCACCGCCCCCACCCCGATCGACAGCGCACCGCCCAGCAGCCAAATCACCCCCGCGATCGGGGAGCGATCGCGCCAGCCCGATCGGGGAATTGCCGCCAACTGCCAAGTGCCATTGGGAATCGCCACCCCCACCAACACCGGATCCTGTTGAAAAACCTGAGCCTGGCCCCAAAACACATCGCCCCGCTCTCCCAGGCCGTCCTTGCCCCGAATGGTAAGCGCCAATTGCTGGCTCACCTTTGGCAAATCCGCCGCTTCATAGATCGCCATTTCATCCACCACCACACTGGCCAGGCCCCAGTAGGTCGGTGACGCATTCAAGCCCGGTTGATCCACCACAAAAGCCGGGGTGCGGTTAATGAAAGCGACTCCCCCTTGCACCAACTTCACGGGGCCGGCAATGGTGGAGCGCTTTTGTTGAATGGCGCGTTCCACGGCGGCCCGTTGCTCCGGTTTGGCCACCAAGTTCAATCCCAGGGCCAACTCATTCCCCTGCAAGGGGTAGATATGGCTAATGACGGAATTTTTAGCCAAGTTGACGCTGCGGATGCCGTTGTTTTTTTCCAGCAGCACCGTACCCATGCGGGCAAATTCCGCCTGAGTCACTTGGGGATTGGCCGCCACATAGGCCGCCAGAGACTCGGCCAGCAGCAGTTGGGAGTTGATATAGCCTTCGAGTTTGGCGCGAACCGTGCTGAGTTTGCTGAGTACCGTGGCCCGTTCCTGGCTGCGAAATTGGCGGTTTTCGGAACCGACCAACACACTGGTTGCCACAAGCACAATCAGGGCCGCCGCGGCCGCGGCCCCGATCGACTGGGCCTGGCCAAATCGCAGTGGGGGCGATCGGCGCAGGGAAGTGGGCATAGACGAGATCTCCAGAGAATGCTGTTGCAATCGCCGTTGGTCTCTGAGTTTAACGGGTATAGTCCGGCGGCCGATCTCCGGCTGTGGCGGCTTCGGACGGTTCGATCGGAACGGTCACCGGATCCAATTCTGGCTCGCCATCCAGGGGCCCTTCCAGCACCGGGGCGATCGCCCGGGGTCGGCGGTTCAGCAAGGCCGCCGGCCAAGTCACCCACTCATGCATCAACACATAAAGGCAGGGGATCAAGAACAGGGTCAGCAACGTGGCCAGAGACAACCCCGAAAACACCACAATCCCCAAGGGTTGCAGAAATTCTCCGCCAGCCCCCATGCCCAGGGCCATGGGCAACATCCCCAAAACCGTGGTGATCGTGGTCATCAGGATCGGGCGGAGCCGCTGGGGTGCGGCCTGGACGATCGCGGCTTTGCGGGTGAGTTGGTATTGTTCGCGCAGTTGGTTCGCCAGCTCTACCATGATGATGGCGTTATTCACCACGATCCCCACCAACAGCACCGCGCCCACCACCACCGTGGCCCCGATCGCCGTTTGAGTCCAATAGAGACCGAGAATCCCGCCGGCCACCGCCAGGGGAATCGCAAACATGATCACCAGCGGGTCAATTAGGGAGTTGTATTGCACCGCCATCACCACAAACACCAGGAAGGCCGCCAAACCACCCAACAGGGGCAAGGCTCCTTGGATTTGGCGATTGCTTTCGGCGGCGGGGCTGGGCAACCGGGTCACCCCCGCAGGCAACTCCAGCTTGCTGAGGATTTGATCCACTTCCGCCAGGGCATCGCTGAGGCTGGCTCCGGGATTCAGGTTCCCGGCCACCAAAAACACCGATCGCTGGTTAATCCGCTGAATTTCGCTGGGGGCTTGGGCGCTGTCGAGGCTGGCCACTTCGCCCAAGCGCACGAGCCGATCAGCCCCGGCAAACAGGGGCAGGTCTAGCAGTTGGGAGGGGTTGCTGATGGCAGCGCGATCGAGCCGCACGCGCACATCAACCAACCGGTTCCCCCGCTGCAATTGGGTGGGCACGGAACCTTGAATCGCCGTTTCGATCGCCCGACCAATGTCCGTGATGTCCAGATCCAGGTCGGCCAAGCGGGTGGGATCCGGGCGAATTTGCACCTCCGGCTGCGGGCGATCGCCATCGGGACGAAAGGCCGCCAGCGTGGCTTGCTCATCAAGGGCTGTCAACACCTGCCGCCCGGCCCGTGCCAGGGCTGCCGGATCATTCCCCTGCAAAATCACATCCAACTCAGCCCCCCGCACGGGCGAGTTATTCAAAATCAAGCCCCGCACTTCCCCGGGCCGCAACCGCAGGCGAATATCCACCAAATTCAGCTTTTGCAGTTGCCGATTCACCCGCTCCACATAGGCTTCCACATTGGCTCCCGGTTTCAGGGTGATGGTGCTGGTGCTGCGCAGGGGATTTTCGTTGGTGTTGCTGCCAAAGAGGGATCCCCCGATCGTGGTGAAGGCGTATTCCGTTTCCGGCTGTTGGCGCAGGATTTGGTCAACCCGTTCCATCACCTGGCGATTGGTTTCCAGGGTGGTGCTGGGTGGAAAGATCGCCACCAATTGCGCCTGGCCCGTGGCAATGCGCGGCAGGATTTCTTGGGGAATGTAACCAATCACCGACAGGCTGCTGACCGTGAGGGCCGTGGCAATGACCAACACCACCAACAGCCGCACCCGCATTAGCCCGCCCAGCAGCCGGCCATAGTTGACCATCACCCCATCCATCCAGCGATCGAACGCCCGCAGGGGCCACCAACGACCCACCCCGCTCGACCAACGCACCGCCAGCAACCGCGCTGCCATAGCTGGAACCACCGTGGCCGCCACCAAAATTGAGGCCGCCACCGCAAAGCTAATGGTCAAAATCAGTTCATTAAACAGCAGGGCAATGAACCCGCCAATGAACAAAAAGGGCAACACGGCCACCAAGTTGGTGCTTGTGGAAGCCAACAGGGCCGACTCCACCGCTTGGCTGCTGGCGATCGCCCGATCGACCACTTCCGCTGGCTCCACCTCTCGGCCATTGGCGCGGGTTCCTTCCACGATCGCTTCCATCATCACGATCGAGTTATCCACCACAATCCCCACACCGAGGGCCAAACCACCCAAGCTGAAAACGTTGATCGTCAGGCCCCAAAACCGCATCAAAATCACCGCCGCCAAGGTGGCCAGCGGAATTGAAATCGACACAATCAGGGTTTGGCGCAGGGATCCCAAAAAGACAAAGACCGCAAAGGCCGCCAACCCTGTCCCCATCAAGCCTGAGGAAATCACGTTGGAGACAGCGTTTTGAATAAACACCGACTCATCTAGGGTAGGCAACAGGGTCACATCCGCCGGAATCGTGCCATTGGCCGCCAGTTCCTGAAGCCGCTGTTTGACGGCGGCCACCACGGCGATCGAGTTGGCATCGGGCTGCTTTTGCACACTCAGCTTCACCGACGGCTGACCATTCAAGCGCACTTCCACCCGCTGCTCCGCCGTGCCATCCACCACCGTGGCAAAGTCGCTGAGGGTCACGGTTTGGGTGGGGGCGCTGCCGTTGCCATTCCGCACCACAAAGGGCAATTGGGCTAACTCAGCCGCACTGCGAAACCGGCCCGTGGCCCGGGTCAAGGGTTCCCCATCGGGGGCATAGATTCGGCCACCGGAAATATCTTGGTTGCGATCGCTCAAGCCATCCAACACCGTTTGCAGATCCAGCCCGATCGCCTGGAGCCGTTGCAGATCCAGCGTGACCCGCACCTCTTCTTCCACCCCACCGGACACATCCACCGAGGCCACCCCATCCACCACATTCAGCTCGCGCGAGAGTTCCTCATCGGCAAACACCCGCAACTGAGCAGGGGATTGGGCAGGGGAGGTCACCGCCAACTCATAAACCGGTAACTGGGAGGGGTCAAATTTAAACAGCCGAGCATTTTCCACCGCGTCCGGCAGTCGGCCCCGGGCCCGGTTAAAGGCCGCCGTTGCATCATTCAGGGCCTGATCTAAGTTGCCGCCCGGCTGGAAATATAAATCTAGACTGATGCTACCCTCTCGCGTTTGGGAATACACCTGCACCACGCCTTCGGTGGCGGAAAGGGCTTCCTCCAGCGGACGGGTGATTTCATCGATCGCCACTTCCGGCGACACGCCCGGTGCATCGGCCCGTAAACCAATCCGGGGATAGGTGATGGAGGGCAGCAAGTCCACTTGCATGGTGCTGACGAAGAAGCCCCCGAGGACGATCGCTGCCACTGCCAACATCAGGGTGGCAATGTGACGACGAATCGACAGGGCGCTGAGACTAAAGCCCGTGGGCCGCGAATCAAACATTTGCCTTACCTCGCGGGTTCAGAAATTGCACTCAGTCGCACCCGATCGCCCGCGGCCAGGGGGCCGCTACTGCGCAGGACATAGCGATCGCCCGGTTGCAGACCCGAGAGCACCTGCACCTGGCCATCAAACCGGGATCCCAACTGCACCACCCTTGGTGCAACGGTTACGGCTTCTCCTTCCCCTTGCACCACAAACACCGTGCCTTGGGTGGGAGCAGGCGCGTTGGCGGCGGATTGCCCAGCTCCGGCAGAACGCCCCCCTCGTCCCCCCGGCCCACCGGGAGCGCGATCGGCCAGATCGGCCACCGCCAAGGCCCGCTCGGGAATGGTGACTCGGGCGGTGGCCGCCTGGGCAAAGCTCACCCGGGCCAACAGTCCACTCCCCAAGCGCCCATCGGGGTTAGGAATGGTGATTTCTACGGGCACTTGCCGAGCCACCGCGTCGCCCAAGGGAGAGATGGCCGTGACCCGCCCGGTAAATTCTTGACCCGGCAAGGCATCCAGCCGCACTCGGGCCCCCTGCCCCAGCCGCACACCCGCCAGGGCCCGATCGGACAGACGCACCAGAATCTTGAGCTGGCTAAAGTCACCAATGCGGATAATTTCACTGCCCGGTTGGGCCAGGCTGCCGGGTTCCAGCAGCTTGGCCAGCACAAGACCGCTGAGGGGCGATCGCACCAGGGCAAAATCCTGGCGTTGGCGAGCCTGATCGGCAATCGCCTGTTGGGCGGCCACCCTGCGCCGGGCTACGGCCACGGTTTGCTGGCGGGTTTTCACCTGTTGGCGGGCGGCCTGGAGGGCTTTGGCGGCAGTTCCCACGGCCGTGCGGGCATTTTCCACACTTTGCTCCGCGATCGCCCCTTCCCGAAACAACCGCTCCAGGCGATCGAGATCAGACTTAGCCTGTTGCAGTTGCAGTTCTGCTTCGCCCACTCGGGCCTGGGCTTCGCCAATTTGGGCTTGGCTGCTGGCCACTTCCAGCTCCCGAGCAGAAACCTCCGCTTGGGCTTCCACGGCCTCGGAGGTCAACAACCGTGCATCCACTCGCGCCAACAATTGTCCTTGGCGCACCGGTTGCCCCACGTCCGATCGCATGTCTAGCACATAGCCTTCCACCCGCGATCGCACGGCCACTTCTCGAAAGGGCTGAGTCGTCCCGCTATAGTCCTGGGTGGTTTGCTGAGTGGCGGTTTTGGCCAAAGCCACATCCACCGAAGGCGGCCCCGCTCGATCGGCGGCTCCCGGCGGGGCCGGTTGGGCATCGCTGGGGGGAATGGCGTTTTGGCAACCGCTGGCCAACAGGGCCAAGCCACAGAGGCCACTGAGCCACCGCCGCCGGATCGACTGTGGGCCAAATTGTCGTTGCCCCCGCGTCACGGGCATGAAACCGAGCCTGACGCGGGAATTCGTTTCAGGCTCGGTTTCAAACCCAAGCTTTGCAAAAAGGCCAGGGCGGTGATTACAGCGACCCGATCGAGACCGCCTTTGGGGCGATCGATCCAAGCCGATCGGCAACCCAAAGGACACCGTTGGAGGAACTGAAAGGTTATTCATGGGTCGATCAGTTGATGGGAGCAGTTAAAGCTGTGGAGCAGTTCTGCCGGAGCCGATCGCCCCGAAAGACTCGATGGCTCGTGCCATTGGCTAGTCGGACTGGCGCGATCGACGGGAGGATTAATTTCGTAATGCTTCTTTACAGAAGCAGTGCTACCTTAGCGCACCTGATCCCAATCCCGCCGAAAAAAATTTGGTCGATTGGGTTGACGAATCCAAACTTTTAGGCGATTATTAACTTCGCTGAACGGGGCTATAGCTCAGTTGGTAGAGCACTTCAATGGCATTGAAGGGGTCAGCGGTTCGAATCCGCTTAGCTCCATCCCGTTCCTTCAGGAACAGCAAACTAACAATAAACTTAAAAATAAACCCAAACGGTTGAAGAGATCCCTGAGAATTTAGGGGAGATCTGAAGCCCCAGTTCTGAATATTCCAAACTGGTTCCAAAGCGGTTCCAAACTGAACATTCAAGACTAAACACTCCAGGCTGAATATTCAGACTCAATATCCTGATCAGCAGCTACTTCCCATGGCGATCGAGATTGAGCGGAAATTTTTGGTGCGATCGAACCGTTGGCGCGATCTTGTCCAGCCGGGCAAACGCTACCAACAGGGCTATCTGTGGTCGGATCCCGTGCGCACCGTGCGGGCACGCATTGCAGGCGATCGGGCATTTCTAACCATCAAAGGCCAAACCGATGGCCTGGCGCGATCGGAATACGAATACGAAATTCCCGTTATTGATGCCACGGAAATGTTGGCAACGCTCTGTGTTTCACCCCCGATCGACAAAGTTCGCTATCGGTTACCCTGTGCGGAAGGTTGCTGGGAAATCGATGAATTTTTTGGCAGCAATGCAGGACTCATCGTGGCGGAAATTGAACTCGATCGCCCCGATCGACCGGTGCAATTACCAGACTGGATTGGTGAAGAAGTGTCTCATGATCCCCGCTATCGCAATTCTGCCTTAGCCGATCGCCCCTTCAGCACTTGGTAGTTTTTAAGGCAGATTGGTAGCTTTCCAGGCAGTTTTTTTAAGCAATTGTTTAATTGAAAGCAATTCAAGCAATTGTTTAATCACCCGATGGCAAATACCAAATTCAGTCCAAACGATAGGTCAAAAATCAGGTAAAAAATGGGCAAACTAGCCAATCTGACGATCGCTCTGATTGTGGCCACAGGAACGATCGGAATCGCTCTCATCTCCGTCCAAAACGCCACCCTTGTTTCCATGCAGTGGTTTGGATCTCGCACCGTGCAAATGCCCTTTGGTTTTCTGTTGGCAACGGGATTTGGGGCGGGCGTGGTGGTGGCAGGTCTGTTTCCCCTGTTGCCCAGCGGTCGATCGAGTCAGCGACGTTAGCGCCAGCTTGGGCCGCAATGAAGCCCAAAGGACACAAACACCCAAGCAAAAACAAACACCCAAACAAAAGATGCGCCACGCGGGAAATAGATCTATACAATAGGCGGGCGAAACCTTGCCCCATCCCACCCCCCGATCGCCCTGTGCTGACCATCGCCATTCCCAAAGGCTCCCTTCTGGCCGATAGCGTGCAATTGCTAGCCGCTGCGGGCCTAGACTTCAGCGTTCTGCTCGACAAAAGCAACCGCCAACTGCAAGTGACCGACCCCACCGGCACGGCGCGGGCCATGCTGGTGCGCAATGGCGATGTGCCGGTTTATGTGGAATGCGGCCAAGCGCAGTTGGGCATTGTGGGCTACGACGTGCTGCGGGAAAAAGCGCCCAACGTTGCCAACGTGCTGGATTTGGGCTTTGGAGGCTGTCGCATGTCGGTGGCAGTCCAGGCGGATGGGCCCTATCAACGGGCGATCGACCTGCCGGCCCATAGCCGCATTGCCTCCAAGTTTGTGCGCTGTGCCCGCGAATATTTCCAGTCGTTGGATCTACCGGTGGAGATTGTGCCCCTTTACGGCTCTGTGGAGTTGGGGCCGATCACGGGCATGTCTGAGGCGATCGTGGACTTGGTGGCCACGGGGCGCACCCTCAAGGAGAACGGCTTGGTGGAAATTGAGGTGTTGTTTGAAAGCACAGCCCGACTCATTGCCCACCCGGTGAGCTATCGCCTCAACACTTACAACGTGGGGGGCTATTTGGACGCGCTGCGATCGGCCCTGGCTCAGGTGGCCTAGGGCCTGTCGTCGGTTGAGGGAGTTTAGTAATTTTGATAATAAATTTGGCCGTCGGGCATGGTGGCGTTGGTCAAGTTTGCGCCGTTGAGGTTTGCACTGCTCATTTCCGCCCGATTTAACAGCACCTTGGTCATGTTGGCATCTCGCAAATTGGTGCGCGTCAAGAACGAGTCCACCAAATCCGCCTGGGACAGGTTCGATCGGGTCAGATCCGCCCGGCGCAAATCAGCCCGAGTTAAGCGTGCATAGGAAAAATCCGACTGCAACATCTTGGCGTGGGCAAATTTAGCATCCGCAAACAGCGCCATCTGACAAACACTGCCGTTGAGATTACATTCATTGAAAATGGTTCGCTCGGCCCGCACACTCGTGAGATTTGCCTGAAGCAGCGTGGCCCGCTCCAAGTTGCTGTCGCTGAGGGCCGCATTACACAAAATGGCTCCGCTCAGGTTGGCTTCCATCAGGTTCACCCCGCGCAGGACGGTTTCCCGCAAATTGGCCCCCGTCAAATTCGCACGGGTCAGATCCGCCCCAGACAAATCCGCCCCTTGCAGGTCTGCAAAGCTCAAATCGGCTCCCCGGAGGTTGGCCCCTTGATAGACCCGCTTTTCTTCGCGCAGATTGGCCCCCCGCAGGCAGGCTCCTCGGGCATTGATGCCGCTGAGGTTGGCGTTGCGCAAATCCGCCTCCACCAGGTTGGCATCGGTCAAAATCGACAGGGAAAGATTCACGTTGCGCAGGTCGGCTGCTTCCAGCCGGGCCCCATGCAAGTCCGCATCCCGCAAGTTCGCCGCACTCAGGTTGGCGCGATCGAGGTTGGCCCCGCTCAGTTTGATGTGGGTTAAGTTGGCCCCTCGCAGCACCGCCCGATTGAGGTAAGACAAAATCAAATTGGCGTGGCTGAGGTCGGCTCCGGTGAAATTCACACCCACAAGATCCGCGCGAATCAGTTTGCAGCCGCTCAGGTTGAGGCCACTGAAGTTGGTCTCACCTGCTTTGTAGCGTTGCAAGATGGCTTGTGCGTCCATGGGTCTGTTGGGCTTCCAGGAAAGAAGACAGGGAATTTTGCAGGCCGCGCGAAGAGCTGGGCCAAGGGCGATCGCTCAGGTCAGCCTCAGTGTGCCTAGGGATGCGATCGGGTAAAGACATTTTCGATCGCAAACATCGATCGTTCTGTCTCATCATCCTCATCCTCAGCTTCCATGGGTAAGCCAGAGCTAAGTTGCGTTTTTTCCGCCGCCTCGCCAAACATTTCAAAGCCCGGAAAACGTCCCGTCGCACCAAAGGATTCTTGGGCCAGGGGTTTCGGTTCCGGATCCGCTGAATAGATGGCTCGATCGAGCACGCGAATCATTGACTCCGCAGCCTGGGCATATTCTTCCACTTCCGGGAAACGATTCACCGTGCTTTGCAAGCGTTCTTCCAAATCATCCAGGGTTGGACAAGCTTCGCAGAGCCGATACAACAGGCGATCGAGCAATTCCGACTTAATAGAAGCCCAAGTATAGGCATTGAAACTAGTTTGGGGATCCAGCGTGAAAAAGCTGAGAATCTTCACCCGCAACGGGTTTGTGGCCCGCAATAATTCAAATCGCACCGCAAACCAATCGTAAGCCGCCAAATTCACCACCGGCCGGTTGGTCATGGTGTCCTGGGATGGATCCCGAGCCACAATCGCCGGCTCTGCGCTTTGGCTGGGGCCTTGAAAAGACAGCACCGTCCGCTCGTCTCCAGACTCCACCGGCAAACGCGGTTCCGTGCTGGTGAGGGTGGCTTCCCCGTCCGGATCATGACAAAGATTTCCCAACCGCTGGCTAATGCGACTGGCAATTACCCCATACACCTGAGGCTTATTCAGGTGAGCTGCTGCCCGGTTTAACCGAGTCGTTAGATGATTCATCGTGGGCGACAAGGATTGCAGCCGTTGCAGCAACCGCCCCGTATCAAGCAGGGCAATTTTCTGGTTATCGCCTTCCCAGTGGCCCGTACAAGCCAACAGCAGCAGTTTTTTAATGCGAACAATTTCTGGGTCGCGTTCTAACTCCCGTGCGAGGTCTTGGAGGATGGAGGGAATATCGCTCATAGGGCCAAGGGGTCAAAACGCGAGAGTCCAGGGAGAGGAAATCGGGCTGCACCCAAATTGAGTCGATCGCAGTCGAACCAGGGCGATAACGGGAGCTTACCAGTCGCTTTTGGCAGCATCAGCATCATCCAGGGCAATGAGCGCAACAGTCCGTCGATTACCGCCAATCATGCAAATCTCCTCCATTACATCAGGAATTAGACAACAAACGCTGTGCTCTTGCAGACTGTTCAGAGCACAGGGCGGCTGTTCGGGAGAAGTGGCATGGTCAAGGGTCACTTTGAGTATGCCTTACCCTGGCGAGATCGATCCACCAATATCGATCTCGCACGTGGTTTTCCAATCTTGTTTTTTAGTCAGTAACCGCACTCCTGTGCAGTGATTCACCATTTGTGAAGCCACCAACCCGTCCTACACTAGATTTAGGACAATTAGGGCCGTGGGGTAATCGATCCAATTCATTACCAAAATCGAGCTCCGGGCTTTTTTGTCTTGTTTTGAAAGATGTTTTTGACTGTTTCTCAATCATTGAATGGGTTATTGATTTGTTGATTAATCAAAGATCAAGAAAATGGCGAGGTAACCCAGTTTGATTGAATCACCTTTTCGAGAATTGGGAAATTAGGAGTATGAAAATTCAGAACTTACGGAAATTGACATTTTTTCCGATCGATTCCCATGCGTCAACAAGGACAACCTTACTTGCTAAGACGCAACTGGGGTTCAAAACAGCCAAACGAGCGATCGGGCGATCGATCCTGATATCGATCCTGATGCCATTGCTGATTGCTGGGCTGTGGCTGACGGGAATTGGGTGCGCACCGGCTTGGGCCGCTCCGGCCGTGGCCTTAAGTCAGCAACCCCCCGTGGAAGTGGCCGTGGAACTGGGAACCACTTCTGGAGAATTGCGCTTTGTGCCCAATCAATTGACCTTCGAGGCCGGCAAGCGCTACAAACTGCGCCTGAGCAACAACAGCCCCACCAAACACTATTTCACGGCCAAAGATTTTGCCGATGCCATTTGGTCGCAGAAGGTCGATGCGGGCAACGTGGAGGTGAAGGGCGCGATCCATGAGTTGGAGTTGCGCCCTAACACGGTGGCCGATTGGGTGTTTGTGCCGGTGCGATCGGGCAAATATACCCTCCGTTGCACCGTGCCTGGCCACCAGGCGGCGGGCATGACCGGCGAAATTTTGATTCAGTAGGGAGCCTTGACCTCCCCGGGGCTTTGACGGGCGATCGCCGCTTGCGGTTGGGCAAGCACCCGGCTGTTACCCAGCCCCGGCCAGAGTCCCCCAGGCTTGTAAAGTTTTTTGATAAGCTCTAGAGGGACATTGCCTTCCCCACTGTCGCTTCGATCGCTAACACCACCTGCTAACACCATGAACGTTTTTGCCGACCTGCTGCCCAAGTCCAAGCCTGCCGACTCGCAAACGGGCCCGCGCATTCAAAAAAATCGCCGGGGTATTGAAATCAAATCGAAGCGCGAGATCGAGATCATGCGGCAGGCTTCGGCGATCGTGGCAACGGTGCTGAAGGAAATTCTGGAGTTGGCAGAACCGGGCATGACCACGGCTGACCTCGATCGCCACGCAGAAAAGCGAATTCGTGAAATGGGAGCTGTGCCCAGCTTCAAGGGCTATCACGGGTTCCCAGCTTCCATTTGCGCCTCCATTAATAATGAAGTGGTGCATGGAATTCCCAACTCGAAAAAGACGATCCAAAGTGGTGACCTTGTGAAGGTAGACACGGGAGCCTATTTCAACGGGTTCCATGGCGATTCCTGTGTGACGGTGCGGGTGGGGCAGGTCTCTCCGGAGGCCGATCGCCTGGCACGAGTTGCTGAAGAAGCCTTGTTTGCCGGAATTCATCAGGTGAAACCCGGTGGAACGCTGCTGGACATTGCCGGGGCGATCGAGGACGTGGTGAAGGCCAATGGCTACTCGGTGGTGGAAGATTTCACCGGTCACGGCGTGGGGCGCAACCTGCACGAAGAACCGGCGGTGTTTAATTTCCGAACCCGTGAGCTGCCGAATGTGCGGCTGCGGGCGGGGATGACCCTGGCGATCGAGCCGATTTTGAATGCGGGTTCCAAGAAAACCAAAATTTTGAGTGACAAGTGGACGGCCGTAACGGTCGATCGCTCCTGGTCAGCCCAGTGGGAGCATACGGTGCTGGTGACGGAGGATGGCTTTGAGATTTTGACCGATCGCACCAAGGTTTAGCTGCCACAAAGGTTTAAAAAGGTTTAAATCGTGGCCGGCTTGGAGCCGGCCGCTGAATCGAGGGCCGGCCTTGAAGTTGCAATTTTGAAGTTTCGGGCTTGAATGCTGGGATTCAGTCTCGGCGACTGCTCAACAACCGAGCAAAGGTTGGGAAACCCAAGCCCTTAGCCAGGCCGATCGATTGCTATTCATGGGCAATTGATCGGCCTCTTTATGTTTTCTAGTGCATGAGCGGGCGATCGTGATTACTCAGGCCTTGAGGCCCATTCCGCTAGCCAATCAGGGCAGCCCAAGCCTGCGGCCCCACAATGCCATCCACCGTCAGGCGGTTTTGGGTTTGGAAACGGCGCACCGCATCCAGAGTTCCGGGGCCATAGATGCCATCGATCGCCACGCCCACCCGAAATTGCAAGTAGCGCACAGCGGGGCCGGAGGTTTGGTTGGGCCGCAAAATCGGCTTGGCCAAAATTTGCCGAATGTTCACCCAGGTGCGATCGCCAGCCACCCCATCCGTCACCAAACCCAAAATCGCCTGCAATCGTTGGGTGGCCGATGTGGTGGACGGGCCAATGAACCCATCTTCGGCTAGGCGCTGGTTGTTGCGATCCAAAATTCGGAGCCGGTTCAAGGTGCGCTGCAATTCCAAAACCTGGGCACTGGACTGCACCGGGGTTGGGGTTGGCTCCGGCTTGGGTAATTGTCCCGTTAACCCCTTCACGATCGCGTTAGCCATCTTTTCGGGATCAAACAAATCCATATCCCGACGAGAATCGCAAAAACAGCATTCCACCAAGATGGCCGGCGCAGACGTGTTGCGAATCACGTATAAATGTGCGCCATTTTTGACCCCACGGCTGTTGAACCCCAGGGCCACAATTTCGCGAAGCACGGGAGCCGCCAACCGTTCGCCCGTGGCGCTGGCCGCAAAAACTTCCGTACCACTCACCACCGTGTTGAAGGAGTTGAAGTGAATCGACACAAACGCATCAACCCGGTTGAGATTTGCCACATTACAGCGCTGCCAAAGGGAGTTGGTGACGCTGGAGGCGCTACGCGGTGAGCAATTCACCACCGTATGCCCCAAGGCCCGCAACTTGTTGATCACCCTTGTGCCAACGGCCATGGTCAGCTCGTCTTCAAACCGGATGCCGCGTGCCCCCGTGTCGGGAGGGGCGTTGTGGCCAATGTCGATTCCGTACTTCATGGTTGGGTCAATGCCTCGCTGAGTCCCGGGGAAGCTGATTGGGAAATGGTCGCAACGGCTCGATCGACTCGATCCGAGTCCAGATCCAAACCCAGAATCCATCCAGTCCCGATCGATCCTGACCGATCCCGATCCATTCCGATCGATCCAAGGCCGAGCGCCGCAAGTCCCGCCCCCATTTAAGCGCAGGGCCGGAAGATTGCCCAAGCGCCTGAGACCACTGGTGCAAGTTGATGAACCGTTGATGAGTGGTAAGGGCTGAGGGATTGGCTCGATCGCGCATTGGAGCCGCCGCCCGATCGCCCCCTATGCTTAATCGCCCGTCAATGTCTTCAGGCTTTCGAGGGTGGACAAAATATTGCGCGGATCCATGAACATCACCTTGCTGCTGTTGCTGCTGCCGATCGCCTGGCCCGTCGCCAAATAGCTTTGGGCGATCAGAAATTGCAGGGCCTCCGCTGCCTTGGGATCTTGCTGAAGTGACTGGGCCACAATTTTCAGGGCCTGCGCCGTGGCCTGGGCTTGCAGCACCTGCCGCTCTTGGTCAGCCCGGGCCTTCAGCACGATCGCCTGACGTTCCCCCTCCGCTGCCAAAATCGCCGCCTTTTGCCGAGCTTCCGCCTCCAGCACTTGGGCCTCCGCTTGGCCGCGGGCGGAGTTCACCGCCGATTCCCGCTCCCCTTCCGAGGTGAGAATGGCCGCCCGTTTGCGTCGCTCGGCGGACATTTGCAACTCCATCGATTCCTGCACGGCCTTGGAGGGAATGATGTCGCGTAGTTCCACCCGGGTCACCTTCACACCCCAAGGATCCGTGGCGATGTCCAGATCCTGAAGCAGAACTTCGTTAACCCGTTCCCGGGCGGTGAAGGTTTCATCCAGTTCTAACTTGCCCATTTCCGATCGAATCTGGGTCAACACCAAATTCGTCATGGCCATTTGCAGATTTTCAACCTTATAAAAGGATTTCTCGAGATCCACCACTCGCCAATAGACCACGGCATCGGCCGTAATGCTCACGTTGTCCCTGGTGATGCATTGCTGGGGCGGAATATCAATCACCCGTTCCCGCAAGGTTTGCCGATAGGCCACACGCTCCAGCACGGGAATCACGTAGTTAATGCCCGGTTCCAGGCGTTTTCCCTTGTATTTTCCCAACTGCTCCACCAAGGCTTCATCACCCTGGTTGATGATTTTGATGCCCGAGAGGGCTGTGCCGCCCAGGGCGAGGGCAAGGATCAGGAAAGTGCTCATTATGCCTCTGGTTCTAGGTTGTCTGGCCAATGCTCGATCGGTAGCACCCACAGGGTTGTCCCCTGGCGGCCAACGATATACACAGGGGTTTGCGGGGCGATCGCTTGGCTGGTGTCTTGGCAACGGGCGGCCCAGGATTGTCCTTCATAGAGGACGCGGCCGGGTTGGCCGGGGGCGATCGCGGTGAGGGTTTGCCCCTCGATCGCGTCCCAATGTTGCTTCGGGGCGGGGCGATCGAGCCATTGCCGGGCCGCCCGAATCATCACCACCGACAACCCCAACCACAGCCCCACTTGCAGGGGCGCACTGGGCAACACCACCGACACCAGAGCCACCACCAGCGCACTGACTCCCATCACCGCCGCCACAAAGGCCGTGGGCACAAACAGTTCTGCTAAACACAACCCTGCACCGAGCAGGATCCAAAGGGTGGTTAAGGACATAGGAACCGGCTGTTCAGAAGGGAGGGGTGGCAAGAGCCGACCGGTCTGAGGCCATTCTAGCTTTCGGGTTTTGGGCTGTCCTGTTGATGGGGCCCGTTGATTCGTTTCCGGTGAACGGTGAACACTGTTGAATCGATCGATCCACGGAGTCATCCAGTTGAATCAACTGGATTCATCAATTGGGATCCGTGGATCGGCGGGATCCGGAAGATTCCAGGGATACAATCGAGCGGTATCCGCTACTGTGCTTGCCAGCAATGAACGGACTTGAGCCGCCCATCTACTGCGTAAATCCAAGTTGTGCCCAACCTCGCAACGCGATCGGGCGGGAGCGCTGTAGCGAGTGCCAAACACCGCTGCTCTATCGCTACCTGTGGGCCGTGGGAGAAGTGGCGGCAGCGATTCCGGTGGGCAGCATGGTGGCCGGGCGCTATTACGTGCAAGCACCGTCCGTGTGGCTGGAGACGGAACCGGCCCGATCGCCCGATGTGCCGCCCCAACTGCCCGATCGGGCCCTGCCCTATCTGCGGCTCCATCGCTGGGCCCGCCACTTGCCTCAGTTTTATGGTCTTTGCTTAATGGGTGATCAGTCACCCGATACGATCCTGCTGGAAAACGCTCCCCTGAACGATCAGGGGCAACCTTACCCGAGCATTAATGAGGCTTGGGGTGGGGCCCGGAATCTGCGGCGGCTCCACTGGTTGCGGCAACTGTTAGACCTATGGCCCGCCTTGGCAGCGGAAGGGGTGACGGCCAGCCTGCTTTCGTTGCAAAACGTGCGGATTCAGGGGGGGCGTTTGTGGCTACGGGAGTTGATGGCCGATGAGGCCGATTGGGAAGGGAATTTTCGGCGGTTGGGGGATTTGTGGTTTGCTTGGCTCACCGGTTGGTTGCCGCAGGTCTCGACGGAAAATGATGCCCTGCTGGGGGTTCGGCTTCAGGACTGGTGTACCCAAATTCGCCAAGGCGCGTTGAATCCGGCCGGAGCGGCCACCCTGCTCGATCGCCTGATCCAAGAAACCCAAGCCCAATACGATTTGACGGTGATCGCAGCGGGCCTGACGGATCCGGGCCGCCAGCGATCGAACAACGAGGACACCTGCTATCCCGACACCTTTTCGCCCTTGCCGCCCGTGGGGGCGATCGATCCCGGCGTTGCAATTGTTTGCGATGGGTTGGGTGGGCGCGAACGAGGTGAAGTGGCCAGCCAAATGGCCATGCAGTCGTTGCAATTGCAGGCCCAAGCTTTGATTTCCGAGGCGATTACAAGTGGCGAATCGATCGAAGCCCCGATCGCCACGGAACAGATTCGGGCCATGCTGCGGGTAGCCAACAATCTGATTGCCACCCAAAACGACAGCCAAGGCCGGGAAGCCCGCCAGCGGATGGCCACCACCGCCGCCCTGGCAATCGCCCTGCCCCAACCCCTGCGGCCCCCCTTCGTGGAGCAAACCACCATTGCCCGCGATCTCTACATTGCTCATGTGGGCGACTGCCGAGCCTATTGGATTTCCATGGGCGGCTGCATTCCCTTGACGGTGGATGACGACCTGGCGGGCCGCGAAGCAGAAACCGGTTTCCGTTCCTATCGCGAAGCCCTAAACCAACCCAATGGCAGCGCGATCGCCCAGGCCTTGGGAGCGAAGGAAGCGGACAATCTGCAACCCCATGTTCAGCGCTGGATTGTGGATGAGGATGGGCTGCTGTTGCTTTGTTCCGATGGGTTCAGCGATCAGGGTTGGGTGGAACAAAGCTGGCGGGAATATGGATTGGGAATTGTGACCGGCACGCGATCGCTCAACGAAACCCTCAAGGCCTGGGTGGCCGCCGCCGTCGCCACCAATGGCAGCGACAACACCACCGCTGTGGCCCTGCTTTGTCGTCTCAGTCCCCTGAACGTGGGCATTCCCGATCCCTGGACGGCGGCCCCCGAAGCCGTGGCCCTGGCTCCAGCCACCTGGGAATCGGAAATGTCCGAAGCGTCCCAAGCCCTGTTGCAAACCACCAGCCGTCCTCCCCGTTCCCAGCGTCGCCGCCGATCGCACCCGGGCCTGAGCAAACCCCAGTGGATAGGGCTGGGCGCGATCGCCCTGGTCATTTTGGGGGCGATCGCCTTGGCCCTCACCCTGCGTCCCTCCGGGGGCGATCGACCCGATCCCGACCGTACGCCCTCCGCACCCACCCGCTCCACACAGCCGGGCACGCCTGCGCCCAACACCACCACCGAAGAACTCCCCGTTCCCGGCCCTTAGCCCGTGAATTTTTTGATGGCTAGTTTTTTGATGGCTAGTTATTGATCTCTTAATCACCCGTTTCCGCTGCGGTTTGTGTGGGAAAATCCAGAATCACGACCAAAATCGCGACTGGAACCGAACGCCACGTAGGTAATCCTGCGTTCTGGGCATTCCAGATCGTGCTCAACCACCCAAGTTTATTAGCGAGCTGTCAGAGGTTATGAAAGTCGGCGATCGCGTGCGTGTCAGCACCACCGTAGAGGTCTACCACTACCCGGAGCATCGGGGCAAACCCTACAACTTGGAAGGCAAGGAAGGGGAAATCATTGCGATCGTCACCGAGCACCAGGGCCGCCCCGTCAGCGCCAACTTTCCTTTCCTGGTGCAATTTGAAGGGAAGTTTCGCGGCCATTTTCGGGATGGTGAATTAACGATCGTGGAATCGTAATTGCGCAACCAGTAACCTGAGCCGATCGTGGCCTCGAAATTGCCGATCATTTCGCGATCAGGGGGCAAGGGGCTTAGGGGATATCGCCTTTTCCATATTTCCATCGCCGTAGGGGTTGGGTCTCCCAACCCTAACCCGGGCGATCGCTACAACCCTATCCACCCCTGGGAACACCCAAGGATCGCGGGGGCTGGGCGGGGACTGGGCGGGGAGACCCCGCCCCTACGACTGATCGGTTGGGAGGATGAGATCGTCAGGGTTTTGGGCGATTTGACGACAGGCCCTAAGCCGCCTGTCTCTGGTAGCTTGGACAAATGGTTTGGATCCCATGGTTGGGATCAGTAATTAGATTTGATTTTTTTGGGAAAGGTCGCCACACTGAAGGCAACATTTCTTGATTTCTTGCCCCCAGCTTCAATTGGGCGATCGAGCAACCCATGAAACCTTCCCTTTTTGCCCACCAGCCGATTACCAACCCCCTGGAAGCCAAGTCCTGTCAAGAGCTGACCGATTTAGAACTGGCGCAGGTGCTCACATCGCGTTTGGCGCTGGGCAACGGGGATTGGCATCGACAAAAGGGCAATCGATCGATCCGGGCCCGGGAACAGGCGGCGGCGGCCTTGGTGGCCCTGTTGCGCGACCAACCCCAAATGGCCCTAGAGCATTTGCAGCAGGCGGCGGGATGGCTCGATCGCACCGTGAGCGCCCCGCCCTGCCCGGATCATGGTCGCTAACGCACTAGCGCCACATAGCGTTCTCGCAAACTGGCCCGCAAACCTTGGGCCGCTTGGGCCAACCGCTGCCGTTTCGAGACCCGGATCGGATCCGTTTCCTTGTACAGATGCAACACGCGGCCGCCTTCCTGCCACTCCACCCGATCGAACACTTGATGCAGGATGAACAAACCGCGGCCGCATTCCCCCTCGTTACCCGGCAGCAAGTCTTCCACCGCATCCAAATCCATAGTCACATCATCCAGATCCGCATCCATGGCCACGGGTGGCAACGGCGGCGCATGGCAACAACAAGGGGGCTTAAATCCTCCCCCCCGATCGGCAATCATCCACCAGTAGCGGTGGCTGCGAGCAGAAAAGTGAACACACACTCGTTTTCCCGGATCAAGGCCATTACCATGCTTCACCGCATTGACCAAAGCCTCCTGTAACCCAAGGCGCACTTCAAAGCGCCAAGGCTCCGGGACATCTTCCACTAACAAATCCAGAACAGGGCACAAATGCAGCGTTGAAGGGAAACTCAGCTTGCGCCACTGATGTTTTTCTTGGCGAACTGTGGGGGCCATCACAACTGGAGACAGAGCATTTGGACGACCAGAAATACCGAGCGGAACTGAGGCAGGGACAGCCAATTAGCCCAAGAAAGTTAAGGGATTGGGCAATGCTGACCGGAGGGCCAAAGCACCGAACGATCGCACCCTCGATGGACGAATCGAGCGATGGAAGTTAGGAATTTTTACTGAACCGTTCAATTTCCATTGTATCCAAAGGGGTTGAAAAGTCTAGGCGACCCCATGTCCCGGAACGGGCGATCGCCCTCTGCCCAAGGATCTCAGGAAACTGAGCCATGCAAAAGCGGCGGACCTCTTCATGAAGATTAACCGCCGCTTTTCACCAACCAGATTTTCACCAACCAAGTTTGCGCCAACCAGATCTGCGCCAACCAGATTCGCACAACTCAGTGGGACTACAAGCTGGGATTTTGAGCTGGGATCAAGAACTAGTATTGGGGAACCGAAGGATCCACTTCTTGGCTCCAAGCATTGATCCCGCCCTTGACGTTGATGCCGTCAATGCCAGACTTTTGCAGGATCCCGAGGGCCTTGGCCGATCGCCCGCCCATCTTACAGTGAACCACCAACTTGCGGCCCTTGAGCAGGTCTTTCACCTTCCCAACCCCGCTGCCACTTTCGATATCTGGCAACGGCACCAACACCGATCCCGGAATGCGGCCGATTTCAAACTCGTTGGGGTTGCGCACATCCAACAGCAGGAAGTCTTCGCCGCTGTCGATCAACGATTTCAAGTCCGTGACGCTCATTTCGGCCACGTCGGGTTTTTCTTCGGCTTGGCCCACGGGCGGTAACCCACAGAATTGTTGATAGTCAATCAACTTTTCAATGACGGGACGTTCGGGGTTGGGCCGCAACTTCAGTTCCCGGAACTTCATATCCAAGGCGTTGTACAGCAACAGGCGACCATTCAGGGTCGTGCCCTTGCCCAAGATGATTTTGACGGTTTCCGTGGCTTGGATTACGCCAATGATCCCCGGCAAGATTCCCAACACGCCACCTTCGGCGCAGGAAGGAACCATGCCCGGCGGCGGGGGTTCGGGATAGAGGTCGCGGTAGTTGGGGCCGCCTTCGTAATTAAAGACGGTGGCTTGGCCCTCAAACCGGAAAATGGAACCGTAAACGTTGGGCTTGTCAAGCAGAACGCAAGCGTCGTTCACCAGGTAGCGGGTGGGGAAGTTGTCCGTTCCGTCTACCACGATGTCGTAGGGGCGGAAGATGTCGAGGGCGTTTTCAGAACTGAGCCGCGCCT
Source organism: Limnothrix sp. CMB-01 (assembly GCF_055193175.1). Classification (NCBI taxonomy): domain Bacteria; kingdom Bacillati; phylum Cyanobacteriota; class Cyanophyceae; order Pseudanabaenales; family Pseudanabaenaceae; genus Limnothrix; species Limnothrix sp. CMB-01. The sequence goes on along the minus strand of NZ_CM143720.1, from coordinate 2,735,447 downwards.
CGTACAAATCCACTTGGCAGTAGGGGTTGATTTCGAGGATCCGATTTTTGGCGGATTCGATTTTGGGTTTGCCAACCCAGGATGTGCCGTGGATGACTTGGCGTTGCAGGTTGGAGTAGTCCACCACGTCAAAGTCCACCAAGCCAATCCGGCCAATGCCGGCGGCGGCGAGGTAGAGCAGCAGGGGCGAACCCAAACCGCCACTGCCAATGCAGAGCACGCTGGCGGCTTTCAGACGCTTTTGGCCTTCCAGTCCCACTTCGGGCAGGATGAGGTGTCGAGAGTAGCGTTCGTACTCTTCTTTTAGGAGTTGTGTGTTGCTGGTATCGATATTCAGCATAGGTTGCGAGGTGGTTTGGGTTCGATGCCCGATCGCGGGGGGGCGATCGCGCCTTCGATCGCTGTGAGGGGTTTCCCGTCCAGGCATCGCCTTGGGGGGCGATCGGCCTTGGGGGGAATCAACGAATCGCAGTGGCTAAGCAACCGGGCGCGCCAGGGGCAGTTGAGATCAACAATCAGGATCCACAAAGAACGATCGGCTCGGGCTGAAACTGGCGATCGAGATTGAGTCGCCAGCTTTGCCAGTCCACGGTTTGATCGCCTTTTACCGACAGGATCAGGTACGAGTAGTCAGGCCAAGCACAGGCGCGATCGAACTCGGATGGAACGGCCGGATGTTGCGGGTGTGAATGATAAACCCCAATGATATCAAGGTTACGGACACGACCGGCCCGCATGGCCGCCAACATCGTGGCCGGGGCGATCGCATAGCGACGCTCAGGACTGGTTTCGCCAGCGGGGATCGGATCCAAGGTACGAAAGGGTTCATCGGTGAGTTGCTCCCAATCGTTATTGGCGGGCCACAGCTCATAGACGATCGCCTCGATCGCCTCGATCTCCCCCATGGAACCTGCGGGGGCTGGATTCCTTGGGCCGACTGGTGACTCAATCGGTAATTCAACCGGTAATTCAACTGGGGTGCGCACTTGCCGGCCCAGCAACAGGCCGCAACATTCATAGGGCAAAGCCGCTTCCGCTGCTCGACACAGTTGCTCCAGGAGCGATCGGGAGAGTTGGAGAGTCATCTTGCAAAAGCTATCGCCGTTACCGGTGCTTTGGGAGGCGCGAGGAATGCAGCAGGTATTTTGAGATTTTGCAAATTCTTTACAGAATCTTTGCCAGATTTTGCAAAAAAATGTTACAAAATTTTTCGTATCTTCAGCTACAATCAGGTCGAAGCAAATCCGACCGGATACCACACTGCGAAGATTGAATTCCTGATGCAATCGCGTTTTGGGAGACGCGGCTTGCCTCACGACAGATTTTCCGTTTCCTCGGATGCACTAAAACGACGCAACTAGAACTGGAAAGCGGCGACCCGATCGGGAACGCCGCTTTTTGTTGCAATTCGTTTGTTGAAATCAGTCGGTCGCAATCGGTTTGTTGCAGGCGGATTAAGGCGGCCGTTAGCTCGCCAAATATTCCCGCACATCGGTGCGACGGCGCAGTTGCTTCAGGGCTTGGTGTTCCAACTGACGCACCCGCTCACGGCTGATGTTGAGTCGATCGCCCACCTTGGCCAAAGACAGTTCCCGACCATCTTCGAGACCAAAACGCAGGGTAATCACATCCCGCTGTTGAGGAGTCAGCTCCGCCAACAGGGCTTGCAAATCCAAGCGCAGGGCCTCGCGGCTGGCGTAATCTTCCGGCAGATCGCCTTCATCTTCCAGCAAGTCCTGAAGTTCCGTGTCTTGGTTGTCGCCCACTCGCAACTCCAGGGAAACCGGTTGCCGCGAAATCAGCATGAATTCCCGCACTTGGGCCGGTTCCAATTCCAGCTCGGCCGCCACTTCCGAGAGCTTGGGCGATCGACCCAGTTTTTGGGTTAACTCCCGCTGCACCCGCTTCACCTTATTCAGCTTTTCGGTGATGTGAATCGGCAGGCGAATGGCGCGTGATTGTTGGGCGATCGCCCGCGTGATCGCTTGGCGAATCCACCAGTAGGCATAGGTTGAAAATTTGTAGCCCATCATGGGGTCAAACTTTTCCACCCCGCGCTCCAAACCCAAGCTGCCTTCTTGGATCAGGTCTAAGAGTTCTAGGTTGCGTTTTTGGTATTTCTTGGCGATCGAAACCACAAGACGCAGGTTGGCTTCAATCATTTTTTTCTTTGCCCGATCGCCCACCCGCAACTGCTGGCGCAGATCTTCCACCGAAAGCTGGGCGGCGGCGGCCCATTCGTGCTCCGTGGGCGATCGATCCAACTCGCCCATCAGCTTCTCTTGGATGTCCAAGAGCCGCATCATTTGCTGAACTTGTTTGCCCAGAATAATTTCCTGTTCATCAGTCAGCAACGGAACTCGGCCAATTTCGTGCAAATAGGCGCGAACCAAATCGGCACTGTCACCTTCTCGCGACTTGGATCGCTGCGTTTGGGGGCGAATCATAGCGGTCGGCATGGTCAGCATCCTATTTTCAATCACAAAGACGCGAGCACAAGAGCTTGCGGGTCGGCGTTATTCGTCAGCGTTATCGGCGTTCATTGATGAGCAAGTCTGTTTCAAAAAACGCCCTGGGAAACGAGTCCCACAAATTCCAAATTCGGATCTACACTGAAGATCCAAAGGTCAAGAGTCCACAAACCAAGAGCGGCCAAAACCCACCTGGCAACACTCAAAGGGACAAAGAATTAGACGGTCTTGGATTGCAAAAAGTTCATTAAATTAACCTTGGGCAACAGTTCCCAGCAGAGTTACGGCGAGCCATTAGGCGACAATTTCGCAAAACAACGAAAAACGCAACCAAAGTCAGCCAAAACTCAGTTAGTCAAATTCGGTCACAACTGAAAATTCAGCAACCAACCAGAAATCAACCGGAAATCCATCAAAACTTAACCGAAAATCAGCCAGAATCCATCAAAACCAGTTCAGAATCAGCCAGAAATGCACTGGAAATCAGCCATTCAAGAAGGATTGGAGTGTGATCACAAAGGGAGTTATGGGCATTCAGTTTCCTTGAAGTTCATTGGTGAATCTCCCGGAAGCAAGATCTCAGCTCGATCGGTAACGTTAAGGGTCGAAACAAATACCGAAGCACTGAAATTGGGCTGTTATTCACTCCACAAACTTGAATGAAGAATCAGGCTTTTTCAGGTTTCTGAGCGCGACTCTTTTTCCATAGTGATCGCAAAAGTTGGAATTGGGTACGACAGACTGGGGAGCAATAACCGAACCTGAAAGATTGGTATCCCGCCCTGCGCTTGGTTGGTGCGCTGGGTTGGGGTTTTGGAAACCCCTTCAGCCGCTTCCGAGGATCAGCATCATGGTCTAGGTATAGCCAGCGGGTGCGACATTGCCATGGCAGTCATACGAAGTTTTTGTCACACCACTGTTAAGCTTTGCGGGCCCGCGCGATCGCCCCTGATCGCCGTAGCCGTAGCCATGGACATTGCCATAACTGGTCGCTTGGGGGTTGAGGAAAAATCACGGCTGTTGTAGGGATTTTGGGCAATCAAGTTTCAGGTGCTCAAGATCCTGCGGGCGATCGCCCGATCAATCGCCTGCCCCATAACCCAACCCCTCAACGTTCCATGAGCACGTTTTAAAATCCCAAATCAGCCTTGGCTTTGTCCCCTTCCGCGATCGCGATTTCATCGGGCAGTTCTTCCCAAAAAGTGTCGCCAATTTCTGCGTAGAACTTCTCATCATAGGGACGAGTTCTAACCACTACAGGCATGGGCACGGCATGGCCCAAAACTAGGGCCTGTTGCTTGGAATCCAGCTTGGCCAAAACCGATCGCAGGCTTTGTCCTCCTGCCACGCCGGTAAAGATAGCTTCAATATCTTTTTCGTCATTCAACAGGGCTGTAATTCTAGTCCCAATTTGCGACATGACCTCGTTATCAATCCCCGAGGGACGCTGATCAACCACCAGCAAGGTGACAAAATATTTCCGCATTTCACGGGCGATCGTGCCGAAAATAGTTTGCTTGGCGGTGGCGGGATCCAGGAAGCGGTGTGCTTCCTCAATCGTGATCATCAATTGGCGGGGCTTGTCGTTGGGATCCTTGGTTTGCAAAAAGCGCTCGGCTTTGCGCACGTAAATGCCATGAATCCGACGAGAAATAATATTGGTGGCTAGCATATAAGCCAGCATGTTTGATTGGGAACCGAATTCGATAATGACGTGTTTTCCAGCTTCCAGGGAGTCCAAAATTTGCTTGATATAATCCGAGCCAGCATTTCTCATATATTTGATTTGATCAAGACGATTCAACTTTCGTTGCAGCGCCATGATCGAAGATTTGCTGCCCATTTTGGTTTCGCAAAAATCCTGAATTTCCTCATTGGTCATGCTGAGGAGCCGTGAAATCCAAGATTTACCAAATTCATTTTGCAAAATAATTGCATTTTCAACGCTGGCTTCGGAAAGATTCAGTTCCGCACTCACCAGCATCAAATCTTCCACATCAATTTGGTCATAGCTGATGTAGAGTTCTCGGGCATCGCGCACGCCTCGGCGCTTGGTGGATTCCGCATCCAGGGTGTAAATTTCCACTTGCCCCGGGAAAAGTTGTCGCAACCCTTTGACGGTGTTGATTCCTTTGCCTTCGCGCATGGCTTCCCAGCCATATTCCGAATGCATATCAAAGATTAAGTTCACCGCCACTTGCTTGCGAATTGTGCCCGCCAACAGCAGACGGGTGAGGAATGATTTCCCGGTTCCCGATTTCCCAAAAACGCCGTTACTGCGCTCCACGAATCGATCGAGGTCAATGCAAACGGGCACATCGGTATCGATCGGCATTCCAATCGCAAAATTGCGTCGCTGGGGATCGTCTTCCCAACCAAACACGATCCGAAAGTCCCGATCGCTCGCTTCATAGACCTGCGAAAAGTGACTAGGAATGGTTTTCACGGGTAACAATTCCAAATTGGCATCGCGGTTAGCAGCAAAGGAGGCTAAATTACTGGATGCTTGGTTGCCGTTTTTGTCCTTGGCTTTGCCGTTTTTGCGGGTCGATCGGGCAGGTTCTGGAGCCAAGCGATCGGGTAAAGGCAGGTTTTCCCAGTCCATCTCTGCCTGGGGCACAAACATCAGCATGGGAGCGAGTTCGATCGTCCCAAACGTACCACTGCCGGCCAGCACATCGCGCAAAAAATCATCATCGGGATGGGGCGGATCGATCGTAATTCGTTGGCTGGAGGTTCCCAAAGCCACATCGGTTAACATGCAAAAAAAGTGCGATCGCCGCCCCCGCACCACCAAAAATTTGCCCACTCGCATCTCTTCCACGGAAACATCGGCATGGAGCCGCACCTCCAGCCCTTCGCTAAGGGAACCTTGAATGACTGAGCCGAGTGGAACGTCTTGGGGCATAGGATGAGACAATTTAGGAAACGATTTAGCCAGTATGAAAGCGGGAGGTTGTGATTGGGAATTGCGCACAAACCGCAATTTAAGGACTGATTAAGATCTGGTTCAAGCCGGAATCGATCAATATCAGATCAGCATCAGATCAGCGCTCAGATTGACGAAGATCAAACGATCATCTCGTTATTTTAACGGCATTATCTACCCTTCAGATTTACACTCGGTGTTTCGGCCATGAGTATCTGTTTATCGCTCATTGTCAAAAATGAAGCCCATCAGATCGATCGCTGCCTCAACAGTGTGCGCAACTGTGTGGATGAAATTTTAGTGTTAGATACGGGTTCCACCGATGACACCGTTGAGCGGGCCCGATCGCATGGGGCGCGGGTGGCTTTTTTCGATTGGTGCAATGATTTTGCGGCCGCTCGAAACGCAGCTTTGGCCCAAATCGAGAGCGATTGGGTGTTGGTGTTGGATGCGGATGAGTGGTTGCTGCCGGAAGCGATCGAACCGATTCGCGAAGCGGTTAGCTATCCAGAGCATTTAGTGGTGAATTTGGTGCGTCGAGAATTGGGCGCAGTGCAATCTCCCTATTCTTTGGTCTCGCGCTTGTTTCGGCGGCATCCTGAAATTCAGTTCGATCGCCCCTACCACGCCATTATTGATGACAGTGTGGTGAGGCTTTTGCAACAGGAATCCCACTGGAAAATTGTGTCTCTTTCAATGCCGGCCATCGATCATGATGGTTATCGGCTCGATCGCATCGCCAGCGCTTCCAAAGCCGATCGGGCTAAGGCTGCCATGGAAGTTTTTTGGAAAGCAAATCCAGAGGATCCCTACGTCTGTAGCAAGTTGGGGGCCCTGCTCATCGACTTAGGAGAACCAGAACAAGGGATCGTACTCTTAAAAACCGGTCTCAAGCGGGCAGAACAAGAAAAAATGACCGAAGTTTTATATGAGCTACACTATCATTTGGCAATTTTTTATAATCAACAACAGAACCTCGATTTAGCCCAAGCCCACTATCGTGCGGCTTTGCGCCAACCAGTTCTGCCAATTTTGAAATTAGGTTCTTTGATCAATTTAGGTAATCTTTACCGCCAAAAAGGAAACCTACAGGCGGCCTATGAGAGCTATCGTCAAGCAGTGATCATTGATCCCAACTTTGCGATCGCCCATTACAATTTAGGTTCAAACCTGCGAGCAATGAACCGTACTTTGGAGGCGATCGAGCATTATCAAAAAGCTATTGAACTCGATCCGGCGAAGCCCGAATTTCACCAAAATTTAGGCGCAGCTTTCTTGAAAGGTGGCAATGTGCCCGAAAGTCTGAAAGCCTTCAAGACAGCCGTTGAATTATATGATCAACAGCAGTCACCGGAAGCGGAGCGAATTCGCCAAACTTTGCGAGAGCTGAAATTCGAGATTTAGTTTGAAGTTTAGTTTGAAGTTTAGACTCAGAAATTCAAAAAGCGCTAAGCAAGCCCCTTGCGTTCATCGCCAGTCCATCACTGCAAAAAGCGCCTAAAACAACACCTAAGCAACAGATTGGCATCGCAGCAATATCTTGAATCAGGATCGAATCAGGGTTGATTGACCATTGCTGAGCTATGGGTTGACCTTACCAGGCTCAGGATTCTTGAAAGCCCCCCGTTGAGAGGCGATCGCGTCGGCCCAGCGGGTAGTTTCTGGCAGTCTGTAGCGCGGGGTGCAATTCAAAACCAACTCGATCGCCGTGGGCAAACTCACTCGATGCCCCGAGGAAACATAAAGCGGCCGACAATTGTGGCGCGATCGAACAATTGCACCAATGGTTTCTTCGCAATCGATCAAAGGTTGCCAACTTCCCTTCGCCAAATCTAGCGGCTCGTGGGTTCCAATCAAGTGGGATTTTGCCACACCAATGGTTGGCAGGTTCAACAACAATCCCAAGTGGCAAGCTAACCCAAACCGGCGCGGGTGAGCATAGCCTTGACCATCACATAAAATCAGATCTGGTTTTTGCTGAAGCTGATCAAAAGCTTGCAAAATCACTGGCACTTCTCGAAAGGATAAAAATCCCGGCACATAGGGAAAAGGAGTGGGAATTCGAGCGATCGCAAATTCGAGTCGCTCCAAGCCAGGAAAGCTCAAAACCACAACGGCTGCACGGGCGATCGCGCCATTTTCTTCAAATCCCACATCAGCTCCCCCAATCAATTTTGGGGCAGAAAATTGATCCTGCAAGATCACTCGATCGCGCAGTTGATTTTGAATTTTTTTGGCGGCTTCCGTCGTTTTTGGCCAATCATCAATTAAGTTCATTTCATCAATCTCATCTGTTACATTTTTCTTTTAAAGATTTGATATCAATAACATTTTTATTAAATTTCCTGCAATGCGTATCATCTAAGACGTTGGGAATCGCAAATAGTGCATTAATTCTCCAAGCAGCTCACCAGATAAATTCAAGCGGCGTTTTAAATCAATTAAACTGCGGAAAGCACCCCGCTCTTGGCGATCGCGAATCATTCTTTCTGCTAAGGCGCGATCGACCCCCGGCAGCCGCTCCAGTTCATCAACCGTGGTGTGATTAGCATCCAAGGTTCGTTGAAAAGAAGCCGCCTCCGGATCGTAAAAATAAAACCGTAAAACCGGTGTCCAAGGCTCCAACTGCGCCACCGTTACCCCTAAAGCAGCAGCCAAATCTTCTAATCCATAAAACACCACTCCACTCGCACTCAATTGAGTCAGCAAGGTGGCTTGCCGAATCGATAACCCTGGCAATCGTAACCAATCATCAATGCTGGCGCGATTAGCATCAATTGCAATGCCCATTTCGGCCGCCACCGCCACTTCCAACGCAGAATTGAGCCGACAAAATGGATCACGCGCAATTTTGCTGCGAGCTGCTTTCAAAGCCGGGTTCGCAGGCTGAAAGGGAGCTTGAAGCCAACTGAATAGTGGATTTTGAGAAGAGAACTGAGACACAAAAGTCAACAAAAACTATGATGATTTAACTAACTGGAAACTTCTAGCTAATTGGATTTCAGTCAAGCCAAACTTGAGTGGCTACTAGATTTTGATCTAACTTAGATCAAGATCTGAATCAGTGCTCAAAAGTTGAGATCAGGTCATGGTTCGCCCAGTAACCAAGGTCAAATCTTTTAATCTTTCAAACTTAGATTGATGACAGCCAATCTAAATTTGGTCGAGTAGCAGACGGCGCTTTTGTTCAAACTCTGCCTCAGAAATTAATCCCTCTTGGCGAAGTCGATCCAATTCTCGCAGGGCATCCCCCACCGCATTTACCCGCTCCGGTTGCACAGTAACCGTGACAGTTCGTTGGGCGGCCGGTAGCTCTTTATTAAAGTTGCGGTCGAACTCTTCTTGGTCTTGGGAAAGATACCAAATTGCCTCGATCGCACTGGCAATTTGCGGAATCATTGTCCAAAAAAACAGAAAATAAGCCACGCCCCACCATCGTTGCCGCAAATAGAACTTGTGCAACCCCGATGCAAAGGGAACCACAAAACAGGTGAGGGCCAGGGCCACGGCCATCGTTCGCTTGCGTGGTCGGGTTAAGGTTCCTGCCACTTCCGTCATGGTTCTCTCCTCAGTTAACTGGCTGGCAATGGAAGTTACTCGTTAGACAACGGATTCAGCAACGAAACATAGAAAAAGCAAGGAAAAACAGGCGAACAATAGAGCGTTGACCGTTGCCAAGCTTCGGTCACTCTGGGGACTCAGCACCGGTCTGGAACTCCCTTGGCTGAGTTGGTGGCAGCGATGTTGCGCCCATTGTTCATGATAGTTGGCAAATTGGCGGGTCGAGGGGCGGCGCGCGCCAAAGCAACATCGGTTACACCCATTGAACACCCATTGAACCGCAGACCGAGCAAACCAGCCATCGATCGCCCCCTGTTCATTGCCCTAATTTCTCTGCGCAAAGTCCGATCGTTCAAGTTCGGATCTCCCGACTGGGTGGGCGTTTTGCCTCAGAGGAGAATCGGCTAAGATCAAAGACAAATGGGTGTTAACAATGACCCAGGCATAAAACATGAGCATTTTTGATTCTGAAATTGTCCAACAGGAAGCCAAGGAAATTTTTGGCACTTATCAATCCCTAGTGCAGCTTGGGGGTGACTACGGCAAGTTCGATCGCGAAGGGAAGCGACTTTACATCGAACAGATGGAAACCGTGCTCGATCGCTATCGAATTTTCATGAAGCGATTTGAATTGTCAGATGATTTCATGGCCAAAATGCAGGTGGAGCAACTGAAAACCCACCTCTCGCAATTTGGGATGACTCCTCAAATGATGTTTGATCAGATGCACGTCACCTTGGAGCGCATGAAAGCAGAATTAGAAGCATCCAAAAATTAGGTCGTTTTCCTATTAATTTTCAATGGATTGCCTGAGCCATTTCAATTCAAAGTGGCATTGGCTTCTGATGAGCCTGGCTGTTGATGTATTCGCTGGCCGGTTGAGTTTCAGGCAATGCGAGAAACTCAGCCAGCGACAGGGCCCGATCGCGGGAGACAGCAAGCACCATAACCAGCCTTACGAGGGAGACAAACTGATTCAATTCTAGCGATCGCCCGCGATCGGCTCCCTAAACTCGCAACTGCGTAACAGCGATCGCGCCACCAAAGCAAATGGCCACATCGGTTCCGGGTTTGTAGGGACGACCCCCATAGATGCCGTTGTACTGATAGCCCTCCTCTGTACGCCGGTAGATCGGTGGAACCGGGTCACGAGACAGCTCACAAAACACGATTTCGGGATCGGGAGCGCCGGGGTCAAGGTGCGGGAAATTCACATTCCAAAAACTGTCCGGTTCCCAGGGGCGATCGAGCAACAGGGGCAACACCCGCGCTGCTTGTTGAGCTGCCCAGTCCCAATCGATTTCCAAGGGCCGTCGGATCCAGTGCGACAGGGCGATCGCCCGTCGGCCTTGCAGCGTTGCTTCCCGAGCAGCCGCCACCGTACCCGAGTTATAGACATCCGTGCCCAAGTTGCCGCCCGCGTTGATTCCTGACAGCACCAGGCCCACTTCGGGAACCAGCTCACTGACGGCCAACCGCACACAGTCAGCCGGTGTGCCCGCCACGGAGAACCCGCGATCGCGCTCCTGCACCGCCAGCACCCGATGGTTAGTAATCTGGTGGCCACAGCCCGACTGTTCCGCTGCGGGCGCAACCCACCGCACTGAACCCAACTGCAATTCCGTAACGGCGCGATCGAGCGCGGCAATCCCCGGCGCATCGTACCCGTCATCATTCGTCAGCACCAAAACCTGCGCCATAAGTCCTCAGCGATCGCGAACAGGTTTCTATTGTTCCACTGACCAGCCAGCCACAGCATCCACCCACGCCCCGCGACACCATCAACAGACAAGGGGTTTAAACCCCTTGCCCCCACCACCGGACGATCATTAACGACAGTGTTGGAGGATCTAAAATGCTAAAGATGAGAGAGTGGCTGTCATGGAAAAACTAAATCAATATCGCCAAGTCATTCAAGAAATTTTGCTTGAGCACAGCCAAATTCAGCCAGCCTATGGCGAGATTGAAATGGCAGCCATATTTGACCATGAACGTGATCACTATCAAGTTATGCGGTCAGGGTGGCTTCAAAAACAACGAGTCTATGGCGTTCTAATTCATATCGATCTCAAGGGGGAAAAGATTTGGATTCAATATGATGGAACAGAAGTAGGCGTGGCCAATGAACTCCTAGAAAAAGGCATTCCCAAAACAGATATTGTATTGGCGTATCACTCACCATTTATGCGTCAATATAACGGATTTGCTGTTAATTAATTCTGGTTTTTAAGTAATTTGCCATGGAATCTCAATCATTTTGAGTGAGGTTAATTACCCGATGACAGCCTTGAATTCGGAAACAGAAAAACTGCAAGCCTATCGAGCTGTCATTAAGCAGCTTCTGACAGATTATGCAGCTTACAAACCATCCTATGGTGATATTGAAGTTCAAACCTTATTCGACAGCGAGCATGACCATTACCAGGTTTTGGCGATCGGCTGGTACAACAAACAAAGAATTTATGGTTGCTCAATGCACCTTGACCTAAAGCAAGGAAAAATCTGGATTCAGGTCAACAATACCGAACTGGATATTGCTCAAAATTTGGTTGAACGAGGTATTCCCAAAGAAGATATTGTGATTGGGTTTCATCCACCTCATTTCCGCCGTTTTTCAGGCTATGCGATCGCCTAAAAACTGCGATTTCTAACCATTTGAGTCGGTCAGAGCAGCCGCTTGGGCCGCCATCAATTCACCGATGCCTTTTTCGGCTAAATCCAGCAGTGCATTCAGTTGCGATCGGCTATAGCTGCCCGATTCCGCCGTCCCCTGCACTTCAATTAAATTACCCTCGCCGTTCATCACAACGTTGAAGTCCACATCGGCGGCCACGTCTTCCGGGTAGTTCAAATCCAGATAGGCGGCCCCCTCAATCAACCCCACGGAAACAGCAGCGACTGGCGAGGCGATCGGCAACGTTGTCAACTCCCCAGCGGCCACCAGCGATTGCAACGCATCCACCAGCGCCACATAGCAACCCGTGATCGCCGTGGTGCGTGTGCCCGCGTCGGCCTGCAACACATCCGCATCGATCGTCAGGGTACGCTCCCCCAAGCCCCGCAAATCCACCGCCGCCCGCAAACTCCGGCCAATTAGCCGTTGAATTTCCTGGGTGCGCCCGGACAGCTTGAAGGTTTCTCGCGACTGCCGATCGGGTGTGGCCCCGGGCATCATCCGATATTCTGCCGTCAGCCAGCCCTGACCCGAATCAGCCAGCCAGCGCGGCACACCGGACTGCACAGACACGGTGCAAATCACCTGCGTGTCACCACAACAGGCCAACACAGACCCAGCAGAATATTTGGTGAAATTTCGCTGAAACTGAACGGGGCGGAGCTGGTCGGGCGATCGACCGTCGGGACGTTGCCAGGACATGGTTAGGGGTGCAAACAACGGATAACGTTAACCAACCTGGGCTGCCAGTTCTTCCAATTGGGCCTGTTGATCTTGGGTGATGCAAGACTGAATCATCTCGTCAATGTCACCTTCGAGGGCCGCCGTGAGGGTGAAGTTTTGGCCCAAACGGTGATCGGTCACGCGATTGTCTTTGTAGTTATAGGTGCGAATTTTTTCCGATCGGGAACCGCTCCCCACCTGCGATCGCCGGGCAGAAGTCACCGCCTCCTGTTGTTCTCGCATCTTCATTTCGTAGAGCTTGGCCCGCAGAATTTGCATCGCCCGCTCCTTGTTCTTGAGCTGCGATCGCTCCTCCGTACAAAAAACCCGAATGCCCGTCGGTTTGTGGTACAGGTCGGCGGCGGTTTCCACCTTGTTCACGTTTTGGCCACCAGCCCCGCCCGATCGCGCCGTGGTTAGCTCAATGTCCTTCGGGTCGATGTGAACTTCCACTTCATCCACCTCCGGCATAATCGCCACCGTGGCGGTGGAAGTATGTACCCGGCCGCCCGCTTCCGTGGCCGGCACGCGCTGCACCCGGTGAACACCCGCTTCATATTTCAGCTTGCTGTAAACCCGATCGCCCTGCACTTCCAGGATCACTTCCTTAAAGCCGCCCGCCTCCGACAGCGACTCGCTCGCCAACGCCACCTTCCAACCCTGAGTGGTGGCATAGCGGGAATACATCCGCAGCAAATCGCCCGCCCAAATACAGGCTTCATCGCCACCCGTGCCGGCCCGAATTTCCAACATGATGTTTTTGTCATCATTGGGGTCGCGGGGCAACAGCAAAATTTTCAGTTGATATTCCAACTGGGCGACCCGATCGTTCAGCTCTTCAACTTCCAGTTGCGCCATTTCCCGCAACTCCGGGTCATCGCCCGACTCCTTCAGGATTTCGCGGGCCCCTTCCAGGTCGCTGACGGCCGTTTTCCATGCGTCATAGGTCGCCACCGTTTCTTCCAAGGACGATCGCGCCTTGGCCACGCGCTGAAATTCCGTCGGATCCGTGGCCACATCAGGATCCGCAAGGCGGCGGGTTAACTCATTAAAGGTTTGCTCAACGGATTGCAGCTTATCGAGCAAATATTGTTCAGCCATCGGGTCGCAGGGCGATCGTGAAATCGAATGAAGGGAGCAAAATACTACCACCATGCTATCAACGATCGTCCCCCGACCGCCGATTTAGCCAATACCGCAAAAATACGGAGCTAGGACAGATCAGAGGCTTGCCACCTCTCGATCAGACCAGATCGACTGGCCAACCCCGCCACGGAATGGCACCGCCACATGGCGAATCAAAAATGACTGCATACCCAATGGCCGCACACTCAACTTCTTGAATATATTTCAGGCATTCACTCTTCGGCCCCTCTTTGCCTGCATCCCGCCATCCCCAGGGATTTCCTCGATCCACAGGCCAGATGGAATACTGCGGCTCATGGTTAACCACCACCTTATAAATTCTTTGGTTTTCATTCGTCATTGCCATTTCTCCGAATGAAATAAAGGAACTATATAACTCGTCAGTACTATTTCAGTTATAAGTTTGCTCGTCAGTTCATGGAGCAATCAAAATATTAGCTTTATATTTTTGATAGAGATTAAAATTTCTTGTAAAAATCCTTAACCCAAGAACTAATCAATTCATCTTTTTAGTCCAGAAAAGTCAATTGGAGACTTTAAATCATAAAAACAAGATACGAAATTCTTTAAATCAGAAGAAATTGCCCATTGTCAGAATTCATAAAAACCAATCATCGAAGCTTGGTTTTAGTCAAGGGTAAGACTGCGCGATCAGAAAATCAGGACACAGAAAACCAGTGAGGGAATATTAATGGGCTGACTATTAGGAGATTAGGGGAGAGGAAATTAGTTAGGGAATATTAATGGGCTGGCCATCGCGGGTGTAAATTGCGATATCCCACTGGCCACTCCGTTCAATTTCAAAGGCGATGCGGCTGCCGTCGGCGCTCAGTTGCGGGTTGCGGGTTTCCAGTTGCAGGGCTTGGGTCAGGTTGCGGAGCTGGTTAGTGGTGCGATCGTACAGGTAAATGTCGGTGCGGCCTTGGCGACTGGCAGAAAAGGCAATCCAACGGCCATCGCTAGAAATGCTGGGGCTGGCGGCGATCGTGTCAAAGGCGTTTAGCTCTGGCAGCTCGATCGCCCGTCGTTCCTGGAGGTCATAGAGCAACACATCCTGGCTGCCCCGACGATCGGACACAAACACCAAGAAGCGCCCCGCCACGGCCGGGCTGGTTTCCGAAAAGGCGCTGTTGAGGCTGTTGGGGTTGGCTCCGGCCGCATCGAAAGGGAAACTGAGGGTGCGACCACTGGCGCAACCCACCAACCCGATCGCCCAACTGGCGATCCAAAGCTGTTGCAGGGGCGATCGCCCTCGACGGCATTGGCTCATGGCACGGGCCCCTCGCTGGTCAAGATCTCGGCACAAGATCTAGGGCAACAGCTTTTTGAGGGCCAGCAGGGATTCTGCATTCAGCGTCACTTCCACAGCTTGGCCCGCTGGGCGATCGATCAACGTGAGAATGCATTGACCACCACCGGTTTTGACCGTGGCGGTGGGATTGTTGAGGGCGATCGTTTCCAAGCGAGCTTCCGGCTGCCCCACCCGAATCACCACATCATTTTGAGATTGGGGATAGATGTAGAGATATTGCCCATTGGCTGACAGCTTTAAGGATTGGGGCGTGCTGTTGCGTTCCAAGTCGCTGCCCAGCTTTTTGTAATAGAACGTGATGCCTCGCACTTCTGGCCCTTGGATGGTGAATTCATCGTCGAAGCGCTCCGCATCCCAATCGAGGGTCTGGGGATCCGTGGCGCGATCGAGCAAGCGCTGTCGCCAGGTCACGGACTTGCCTGCCAAGCTCACCCACCATTGGCGGATCGTTTCAAAATAAGCAGCATTCTCCGGATCGTTGCTGCTGTAAAGCCAAGTTGCACTGAAAGGTTGCACGGACAAAATCCCGTTTCAAAATCCCATGAACTAATTGAACAATTAATCTTTCAATTATTTTCAATTCATTAGTTTCAGTTCATTAAATCGTTGGGGGGCGATCGCCCAGATTACCCAAATCGCCAAATCACCCGAATCGCCCAAATCGCACAACGAAGGCGAGAGCGTTACCCTAGGAAGACGTTTGGGGACAATCATGGGGGAATCATCAACCGGAGCAATCAACCGTTGATTAGCCCCATAGCCCCGGGATGGGAACCGGGTTGATCGCCCCGCCATCCCAGGCTTGTTAACCCAACTTGAACCAGCGATGAACCGGCGACCCACCGCAGGTCGGCCCCAGGAGCCAAAATTGCGGAGCCAAGATTGCGATGAATGTGCCGCTAGTTTATCACCCCGATTATGTCGCGCCGTTGCCACCCGGCCACCGGTTCCCGATGCAAAAGTTTGCAAGGCTCTATGACCGGTTACGCAGCGATGGCACGGCAACCCCAGAACAGTTTCACCAACCCGATCGGCCGCCCCAGGACTGGATTGAGCTGGTGCACGATCGCGCCTATGTGGAAGCCTATTGCCAAGGTACTTTGGATCCAAAAGCCCAGCGCCGAATCGGGTTGCCCTGGTCGCCAGCCTTGGCCAATCGCACCTGCGTGGCGGCTGGTGGCACGGTGCTGACGGCTCGGCTGGCCCTGCGCCATGGGCTGGCTTGCAATTTGGCGGGCGGCACGCACCACGCCTTCCCCGATTTTGGCTCCGGGTTTTGCATCTTTAATGATTTGGCGATCGCCACCAGGGTTTTGCAGGCCGAAGGCTTGGTCGATCGGGTTTTGATTGTGGACTTAGATGTGCATCAAGGTGATGGAACCGCCTGGATTTTTCGCAACGAACCGCAGGTCTTCACCTTTTCCATGCATTGCGAGGCAAATTTTCCCGCCCGCAAACAGGCCAGCGATTTGGATGTGGCATTGCCAGAGGGCATGGAAGATGATGACTATTTACAAACGCTCGATCGCTTCCTGCCAGATTTGCTCGCCCAAGTGCGGCCCGATCTGGTGATTTACGATGCAGGGGTGGATCCCCACGGAGGCGATCGGCTGGGCAAGCTCGCCCTCACCGATTCTGGTTTATTTCGGCGGGATATGCAGGTGCTGACCACCTGTGTAGCGACGGGCTATCCCGTGGCCTGCACGATCGGCGGCGGCTACTGCGATGATTTGGCGGCCCTGGTCGATCGCCATGCCCTCATCCACCGAGCAGCGGCTCAGGTCGCCCAGTGCTACGGCCTCTGAGCTGCTACGGTTTCTGGGCCACTGATGCTCAGCAAGGGCGATCGCGCAAGATATCATCCACCGGCCAGGCAAAACCAGATCCAACAAAAACTAGATCCAACAAAACCAGGCCAGAACCCGACAGAACGGCCGCCGGGCGATCGCCCCTTTCAAGACCCAAAAAATCCCAGCAACGACAGAACAGCCATCGGGCGATCACGCCGCAGGCGACAATAGAAATCGGGCTGGCAGAGCAGACCGACGCGCACAATTGCTTCACAACTCCCTATGATGCTGTCCAAAGGCTTTGAAATTGAAATCTATACCGGAACCCACGATGGGCAAATTGTGGGCCTGTCCGATCGAATTACCGCCAACCTCGATGGCTTTGTGCGCGAACCCGACAGCCGCAACGTGGAATACACCACCGCTCCCCTGTGCAGCTATGAGCGGTTGCTGTGCGATTTGCTCGTTCCTCGGTTGCGCCTGCGCCAATACCTGAAAACCCTGGGCCCCTACACCCTAGTGCCCGGCGGCACATTAGCCCTCGGCGGGAGCGATCGCTTCTACCGATCTGACCCGGCCAACCCTTACCACGCCTACATTGAACGCACCTACGGAACCAAAGTCGTCACCGCCAGCGTTCACATCAACATTGGCATTGCCGATCCAGAACTGTTGATGCGGGCCTGTCGGCTGGTGCGGGTGGAAGCGCCGCTTTACCTGGCCCTGAGTGCTTCCTCTCCTTTCTTGGATGGCGAACCAACCGGATTCCATTCCACCCGCTGGCATCTGTTTCCCCAAACGCCCGATCGAGTGCCCCTGTTTGAAAGCCACGCGCACTTCATTCGCTGGACGGAGGAGCAATTAGAACTGGGAACCATGCAAAATGTCCGCCACCTCTGGAGTTCCGTGCGGCCCAACGGCGATTGCCGACCCTATAACCTGAATCGATTGGAAATGCGGATTTGTGACCCGGTGATTGACCCATTGGCCCTGCTGGCGATCACGGCCCTACTGGAGGCTCGGCTGTGCCAACTGATGGACGATCCCAGCTTAGATCCACTCACTGCGAGCCTGTTGCCGGCCGCCACCCGCAATGACGATTTATTGTCGTTGACTCTGGCCAACGAAATGGCCGTCGCTCGCCACAGCTTGGATGCGTCCCTACGCCATTGGCAGGATGGCCGCACCATCAAGGCCAGGGATTGGATCGCCCAACTCTATGCAGAATTACGCCCGATCGCCAAAGAGCGCGGGTTTAGCTGCTTCCTGTCACCCTTGCAGCGCATTTTGCGGGAAGGCAATGCCGCCCAGCAGTGGCTCCAACAGGTGGAAACGGGCCACAGTTGCCAAGCGGTGGTAGCCCAGGCGATTCAAGAGGCCCAGCAGTGGGAACGGGAATTGGCAGACCAAACCTGTCAAGGTTCATTGGTGGCCTAGGTCGCGGGTGAGGCCAGCCTGGTTAATCGCGCCCATGGATTGCGCTTCAGCCGATCGCGCCGATTCGATCCGCATGATTCAGATCAACTTAGATCAAGTCCAATTGAGTCAAATTGGGATGATTAATCAGGACAATCAGCGGTTCGATCGCCAATCTTGCCAGCGCAACTTCAACGACACATAGAGCGGCCACTGGTAATGTTCCAGCACCAACCAGGCGGCCAAAATGAAATGCCCGATCGCCGCTGAAATTAACCACCCTTGGCCAAATCCCACCGATCGGGAGCTGGGCAAAGGGGGAAAGAGGTATTGCGACAAACCAATCAACCCCACCGGCCCGATCGCCAAAATCACAGCCAGCAGCCAAATGGTCGGTGTGAGCGCTTCATTGCTGTAGCGCACCGGTTGCCACGATCGCCCCAACCAACGCCACTGCAAGGGCTGGGTGCTGTCCTCCACCCGCAAAATCCGAGATTGCACATCCAGCGTGAACAGATGCCGACAAAAATCGCAGGCCCAGGCATCCTCCATCATCGGCATCGGCTGAATTTGTCCGTGGCGACAAATGGGACAGGGGTGCTGATCGCGATCATCCAAGGGAGCCAACACCGACCACCCCAACTCCCGAGGCTTGGGCGCTTTGCTGAATCTGGGGGGGCGATCGCCCGATCGCTGAAAATCAAACGCACTCATGGTGCCCCTGGCTCTCAAAACCGTTCTCGCTCAGTCTAGCCAGTTGCCCCCGCGAATTTCCCATCCCTTAAGAAAATTCACGCCTCTTGGGCTAATCAACGGCTTCCCCCGCCTCCGGATCAATACCCAACTCCCGCAGCCGCGCCGCCAAGCGATCGGCTCGTTGCTGGGCCTCGTCAGCTCGCTGGGCCTCGGTTGCGGCCCGTTGGCGTTCGGCGGCGGCCCGATCGCGCTCCACCTCCGCTTCACTGCGATAGCGTTGGCCCCGCGCGTCGTACCAGGTGAGAACTTCCCGATCGAATGGGTCATCCACCAGCCGATCGCGCCCAATTCCCAAGCCAATTTCCGGCATCCAGCAAGGTTCACCACTTTGCCGTTGATAGGCTCCATCAATGAGTTTGTAAACCTCAAAGGGGTCGTGACCATCCCGCTGCCAAAACTCGGGGTTATAAATCACGTAATACAACACGCCCAACCCGGCGTAGATCGCCATTTTGCTGTCGTATTCTCCACCCGGTGTGTGGGATACCATCTCCAGGGTCAAAATGGGCGGGATGTTGTTTTCCTTCCAGGTGATATAGCTACGGCGCGATTTCCCGTCTCTACGGCGCTCGACCCCAATGCTCAAAAAGGCATCGGGAATCGCCGGCACTCGCGGATTAGAACCCGTGGTGTGATAGATACCCATGTCCCCCGAGAAAAACCAATCTTCCCGCTGTCGCCAGATGTATTCCAGCAAGAACAACAGCAGGACAATATTGAAATGGTGATCTTCATCATCCAGGGGCGTATCGTCGGAGTCGGGCAACTCGTCAACGGGGGGCAGGGAATCTAGTAGTTCTGCCGATAATTCCACAGACAAGGGCAGCATGGCGCGGCGCTCCTGGTATTGCGGCCTAATGGTTCTATCTTGGCAAATGGTTGCCTGAAATTCGTCACTCCCATGGGAGGGATTATCATGACCCCCGATCGCCCTGAAAATTTATCCGCTTCGTCTGAAAATTCTGAAGATCTGGTGTCGCTGGTGCTGTTGGTGGATGAGTCGATCGCCCCATCGGTGGATCTCACAACGCCTGATCCTGAACCCGGTCGTAAAGGAGTGATTTCGGACTTTATGGGGAATCTGAGCTATTTTCCCGACGAACAGCAGGAAACCCAAAATCGTCAAATACGTGACCAGATCGACCAGACGATCAATCGGGTGAGCGCCAAGATGGTGGACGTGTCGGCGCGCCAGTTGGCCCAACAGATCAAATTGTTTGAAACCCTGGTGCAACGGGCGATCGCCCAGGCGGATTTGCAAACCCTGGCGATCGAGAAGGTGCAGCTTCAGTTGGGGATCTCGGCAGAGGGGTCGATCGGCATCCAAGCGGTGGGGGCTAAGGGCGGTGTGACGGGGACGATCGCGATCGAATTGAAGTTGAAGGGCTAAACCGGCTATGGTGACGTGAAAGCAATGAGCCAACCTGGAATAGATGAGCGCTGAGGGGCGGAACTGGGCGATCGCGATCGGGGTGAACCAGTACGATCGGTTGCCGTCGTTGAAATATGCCGAACGCGATGCCCAGGAAATGGCGGCGTTTTGGCGGTCGATCGGCTTTGAATTTGTGCAGTTGTTTGACTCGCAGCAGGGCGATCGGCTGCGGCAACCGACCCGGGCCAATGTGATTGAACTGTTGGGCCAAATTGCCGCCAACCGCAGTCTGAAGGCGGGCGACAATTTTTGGTTTTTCTTCAGCGGCCACGGAATGCTGGACGCGGAAGGGCGCGATTATCTGATGCCTATGGAAGCCTCGCCGAGGAGCGTGGCCGAAACGGGCATCCGCGTGTCCTACGTGGTGGAGCAGTTGCGGCAATGTGGCGCGGACAATGTGGTGCTGTTGTTGGATGCCTGTCGGGATGAGGGGCGATCGACGGGGGCCAAGGGGGTGGCGGGCGTTGGCGAGGACACGGCGAACCAGGGGCGGATCAAGGGCGTGGTCAGCATTGCCTCTTGCAGTCGCTATGAGTCGTCCTATGAGTTAGAAGAATTGCAGCACGGAGCGTTTACCCACGCGCTGTTGGAGGCGTTTCGCAGTCAGCGGGGCTATGCGACGGTGGCGAGTTTGGATCGCTATTTGGAACACCGCGTACCGCAGTTGGTGGGGCCGAACCGTCGCCAAACGCCGCACACGGTGGTGGAGCCGATCCGCAAGTCGCACCTGATTTTGTTTCCGCGCCAATCGGAGCCGGGAGACTGGGCAGTGCTGGAGGCTGATGCCCTGCAAGCGGAATTTGTCGAGGGCAACTTGCAACTGGCGGATCAACTGTGGCGACGGATCAACATTGCGTCTCAGGGCAAGCTCACGAGCAAATTTATTGATGCGATCACCCGAATCAAAGAGAAACAGAAAGGAGTTGCGCCGTCGCCGGTTGTTGTGCCTGCTAGTCCGAAGCGGGTTGAGCCAGTCGTTGAACCCGTGGAGCCGGTGAGAACGGAGCCAGCAAAACCCCAGGCGATCGTGGAGGAGTTGGGCGGCGGGGTGACGCTGGAACTGCTGCCGATTCCGGCGGGGCGATTTCTGATGGGAGCACCCGAGTCGGAGTATGGTTCTGGTCCAAGCGAGCAGCCGCAGCATTGGGTGGATGTGCCAGCGTTCTACATGGGGCGCTTTCCGGTGACGCAGGCTCAGTGGCGGGCTGTGGCGGCCTGGCCCAAGGTTTGCCGGGATCTTGACCCTGACCCAGCCAGCTTCAAGGGCGATGAGCGTCCGGTGGAGCAGGTGAACTGGTTTGAAGCGATGGAGTTCTGTGCGCGGCTCTGGCAGCGGACGGGGCGACGCTACCGACTGCCCAGCGAAGCCGAGTGGGAATATGCTTGCCGCGCGGGCACAACGACGCGGTTTCATTTCGGTGATAACCTGAGCCACGATTTAGCGCGCTATGGCCAAGCCTCCGATGTTGGAACCACGCCGGTCGGTCGTTTCCCGGCCAATAATTTTGGCTTGCAGGAGATGCACGGGAATGTGTGGGAATGGTGTCTGGATGATTGGCATGGGAACTATCAAAATGCGCCGGTCGATGGTCGTCCATGGTTTAACAATTCAAAGGATAAATATATATTCATAAGGGAATTTCGAGAAGGCGGACAAATAGACAATAGGACTTTCCAGAATTTGACTGATGTTGACAATAGCCAACACAAGCTCCGACGCGGCGGCTCTTGGAACGACGGTCCGATTGTTGGCCGTTCTGCGGATCGCAGCACGAGGAGGGCTGACAATTTGGGCGACACCATCAACAGCTACGTTGGGTTTCGGGTTGCGGTTTTGTCCTAGCCAGGACTCTTTTCCCTTCTACGCTTTTTCCCTCTTTTCCCTTCTGCTTTCCCCCGCGCTCTGCGCGATCGATTTTTTTCACGGGTCGGGTGCATGGGAGAACGTTTGGCGTGAAACGATTATTTTCCCCACCTCTCCCATGCACCACAATTGACCGCAACAAACCGATGATCTTCGATCGGTTGTGTCGCCAAAATCCACAGTGCATGGGAGCACAAATCAACCGTTTCGCAATCCTTTGACCGTCCTCCCACAGCACCCTACCCAACGAGATCGCTACAGACGAGATCGCGCCAAAATCCGCACCCGTTGCTCACCCTGGCCGGTAGGGACAGCCGGACTCCACAAAATTGGCTCCCCCACGCCACACAGGTGCAACGTTTTGATCAATTGCTCAATCCACTCGCCCTGACCAACCAGGATGATCCGATTACAGCGATCGTCCAGGCGGTTTAACCGTTCCAAGACCGGGCTATCGTCACTTGCTTGAGAGTTCATAGGACGCTAGATGTTCGTGATTATGAACATCTCCCATCATACTGCACCTGCTCATAACTATGAACATTTACCCGATCGCCCCCCTTTGAGACCATTGGGGGCATGGCGCGAGCAGGAAAAGCACTCAAACAAACCTTGCAAGACTACGGCATCAGCCAAAACCGGCTCGCCGTCACCATGGGCATTGCCCGATCGACCGTGCATTATTGGTTCAACGAAACCCAAGATCCCCAAGCCGACGCAATTCCCGCCATCGTGGCCGCCCTAGAGGCGATCGAACCCGCCGCCGCCCGGGCCTTTTTGGAAGCCTACCTGGGGCGATCGCTCACGGATTGGATCACCCCAGACCCGCCATAACCCAATCAATCCAACTCGATCGCCTCCGGATCAATACCCAACTCCCGCAACCGCTCCGCCAGGCGATCGGCTCGTTGCTGGGCCTCGTCAGCCCGTTGCTGGGCCTCGTCAGCTCGCTGGGCCTCGGTTGCGGCCCGTTGGCGTTCGGCGGCTGCCCGATCGCGCTCTACCTCGGCCTCGCTGCGATAGCGTTGGCCCCGCGCGTCGTACCAGGTCAGGACTTCTCGATCGAACGGGTCATCCACCAACCGATCGCGCCCAATCCCTAAGCCAATTTCCGGCATCCAGCAGGGTTCACCCACCTGAAGCTGATAGGTTCCCTCCACCAGCTTGTAAACCTCTAAGGGCAAGTGACCATCCCGCCGCCAAAATTCGGGATTGTAGATCACGTAATACAACACCCCCAGTCGGGCGTAAATTGCCATTTTTTCGTCATACTCTTCACCCGGTGTGTAGGAAACCACCTCCAGGGCCAAAATCGGTGGAATGTTGTTTTCCGTCCAGGTGATGTAGCTGCGGCGCGGTTTACCATTCTTGCGGCGATCGACCCCAATGCTCAAAAAGCCATCGGGAATCACCGGCACTTTCGGATGAAGCCCCGTGGCGTGGTAAACCCCCATATCAACCGCAAAAAACCAGTCTTCCCGATGCTTCCAAATGTATTCCAGCAGGAACAAGAGGACGTTGGGAATAAAATTCTGGTCTTCGTTATCCACGGGAATATCGCAAGAATCGGGGAGTTCGTCAGCGTTGGGCAATGATTCTAGGAAGGATGGCAGCATGGGGCGACGCTCCTGGCATTGCGGCCTAACAGTCTCCATTTTGGCAAAGGATTTTGGCCAAGGTTGATCCCGGTTTCGATCGCGCCTCGGTTCGGTGGATGGGAAGCCACAGGATAGAATGAAGCCGACAAGATTCTTAACGCGCGATCGGGCGCTGAGTCTGTCCCCCGCAAATTCCTTGAGATCCGGGGGGCAAGGGGCTTAAGCCCCTTGTCTGGACTCCTCAATCTCAAGCGCCAGTCATTGGGCTGGTTCATTCATCCAACTCGGCTGAACGGCCCTCCCGATCGCCCCCTCAGCCACTCGCAGCCGCAACAAGAGACAAGCAACCAAGCAATGGGAAAAGTCGTTGGCATCGATCTCGGTACGACCAACTCCGTCGTGGCCGTCATGGAAGGCGGGAAACCCGTCGTCATTGCCAATGCCGAAGGGATGAGAACCACCCCGTCCGTCGTTGGGTTCAACAAAGATGGCGAAAAGGTGGTGGGGCAACTGGCTCGCCGCCAAACGGTGTTGAATCCGCAAAACACTTTTTATGGGCTGAAGCGGTTTATTGGCCGCAAATACGATGAGCTATCGCCTTCTTCAAAGCGCGTGCCCTACACGATTCGGCGCAATGAGGAGGGGAATGTGCGGGTGGTGTGCCCCAAGTTGCAGCGCGACTTTCCGGCGGAAGAACTGTCGGCGATGATTTTGCGGAAGCTGGCGGACGAAGCCGAGCGCTATTTGGGCCAGCCCGTGACCGGCGCGGTGATTACGGTTCCGGCCTATTTCAACGATTCCCAGCGGCAGGCCACGCGCGATGCGGGACGGATTGCCGGGCTGGAGGTGAAGCGGATTATTAATGAACCGACGGCGGCGGCCTTGGCCTATGGTCTCGATCGCGCCAGTAGCCAAACGGTGTTGGTGTTTGACCTGGGGGGCGGCACGTTTGATGTGTCCCTGCTGGAAGTGGGCGATGGGGTCTTTGAGGTGAAGGCCACCAGCGGCGACACGCAGTTGGGCGGGAATGATTTCGATCGCAAAATTGTCGATTGGCTGGCGGAACAGTTCCTGGAAACCGAGGGGCTGGACTTGCGGCGCGATCGCCAATCCCTGCAACGGCTGACGGAAGCGGCGGAAAAGGCCAAAATTGAGCTGTCCGGCGTGGGCGCGACGGAAATTAACTTGCCCTTCATCACCGCCACGGAGGACGGGCCGAAGCATTTGGAAACCCGCCTGACCCGATCGCAGTTTGAGGGCCTTTGCACGGACTTGATCGAACGGATTCGCGCACCCCTGAAGCGAGCTTTTGTGGATGCGGGGTTGCGGCCGTCACAAATCGATGAAGTGGTGTTGGTGGGCGGCTCCACACGAATTCCCTTTGTGCAAGACGTGGTGCGATCGCTCGTGGGCAAGGAACCGAGCCAAAACGTCAACCCTGATGAGGTGGTGGCCGTAGGCGCGGCGATCCAGGCGGGCATCCTGGGCGGCGAGGTGAAAGATATTTTGCTGCTGGACGTGACACCCCTGTCCTTGGGGCTGGAAACTTCCGGCGGCGTGATGAAAAAGCTGATTCCGCGCAACACGACAATTCCCGTGCGGCGATCGGACATGTTTTCCACCAGCGAAAACAACCAAACCCAGGTGGAAATCCATATCCTGCAAGGGGAGCGGGAAATGGCCGCCAACAACAAATCCCTCGGGAAATTTATCCTCAAGGGCTTGCCACCCGCGCCGCGTGGTGTGCCCCAAGTGCGGGTGGCCTTTGACATCGATGCGAACGGCATTTTGCAGGTGACGGCGCTGGATATGACCACGGGCCGCGAGCAAAGCGTGATTATTCAGGATGCTTCGACCCTGAACGAAGCCGAGGTGCGCCAGGCGATCGAGGAGGCCCAGCAGTTTGCCGACCAGGATCGATCGCAGCGCGATCGGGTGGACAAGCGCAACCGGGCCGAAGCGCTCACCTTCCAGGCCGAGCGGCAACTGCGGGAAGCGACCCTCGACTTTGGGATGCAGTTTGTGGAGGTGCATCGGCGGGCGATCGAGAAAACCGTCAAGGCCCTGCGCGAGGCGATCGCCGCCAGTGACGACATCGAGATCGATCGCACCCAGGCCGACTTGCAAGACGCGATCTACAACCTGAATCGGGACGTGCGCGATCGCTATGCCGAAGAAGATGACGACAACTTCTTTGGGTCGATTCGGCGCACCTTCCAGGACGGACGCGACGCGGTGTTGGGTGGCGGCGATCGCTACGATCGTGACTACAACTACGGTCGGAATGATTACGGACGCAACGACTATGGCCGCAACGATTACGGCCGAGGCGGCGACTTGGGCCGAGGCGGCGACCTAGGCCGAGGCGATCGCGGGTGGAATGAACCCAACGGCCAGGGCGATCGCCGCCGGGAACCCAGCCGCCCGGCATCGCGCGATCCCTACGATTTGGGCTATGGCGGCGGCTATGGGAATCCAGCCGATCGCCCCAGCCGGCCCGCCCCCCGAGATGGGTCAGGGCGATCGGGCGATCGACGGGAAGCCCGCAACAACAACCTTGGCGGCAGCAACCAACCGCGCGATCGGCGATCGACCTACAACGACAATTGGGACGATGAGGACGACTGGTTCTAATGCAAAGGTTGATCGCGAGACTGATGGCCCCGCGATCGACCTCCAGAAAACCGCGCTTTGTGGGTTGTCTCAGCGGGAATTAGCGGGAATCAGCAGGAATCAGCGGTGAACGGATCTCACGGCGCTGGGGGATTCGGCTGGGTCGGATTGCTGGCGGCAGATTCAGCCACCTGACAGGTTTGATTAATGGTTTGGATCAGGTTGCGCTCATTGTTGGCGGACTGTTCCAGCGATTGCACCGCAATTTCAGCCAGGTTGCGATCCTTTTGCTGAATGGCGTTCAAAAATTCACGGGTGCTGCGGCTGGTGTCGGTGTAAATATCCGCCAAGCGCGATCGATGGTCTTTTAATTGCGTGTCACTGAGCGGCAACTTGCCCAAATCCTGGGCAGCTCGATCAAACGATTCAGCAGCACGGCGCATGGCCTCCGGTTTGCCTGTGGCGGCTTCCCGGGCCGTTTCGTTGGCCAAGTTGGCAATGGTCACCAATTGTTTGCATTGGGCCACTTTGCTTTGGGCGCAACCGGTCAAAACGCAGACAAGGGCGATCGCAGCGGGCAATTTAAGGGCAGGGTTTGACAAAACCATAAACAGCTCAGACCAGGTTTCCCGGCTTGCGAATCGAAGAAACAGTTTCCCAAACAAAACTTTCAAGGCTGATGCCCGAGGCAGTTCCAAGAATGAGTTCAGCCTGTAGGGTGGGCACTGCCCACCTACGACGCATCACCCAATGAATCCGGTCACTACTGGGGAGAGGGGAGTTGTGACTTTGGGGCTGGATACTACTTGGGCTAGAGGGTGGTGGGCGATGCCCACCCTACTAGCTACTGGGCGAATCCTAAAAACAAACTTTAAAAACATTACTGCCAAAAGCTGTTGCCACATCTCCAAGGGGAAAACTCACCCCGCGATCGCCCGGAGGAGCAACCTTCAGCACCTGTGTGATCATTCCTACGATCGAACGGCAATATCGTTCATGACTCGGCGTTCATCATCCAACGAAGCCACCCCGCCCGCAATCTTGCCGTAGTGAATTCGGCCCGCCTCTAGCACCGTTTTGCGCAGGGTTTTATCACCGGAGTTCGCCTCAAAAAGCGCCAACAGGGAGCCATAACCCAGGCCGGTTCCTTTGGCATCCTCCTGCACTCGCATCGAGGCTAAAACCTGTTGTTGCAAGCCCATGTCGCCAGGGTTCGCCGCCAATTTTTTCAACAAATCTGCCAAGGATTTACGCAACATCAACATATTGAGGAGATCCGCTTCAGCCTTTTGGCGCACTTCAATTGCCTTGCGTCGATCGCGATCGAGTCCATCAAGCCACTGCAACAGAAAAATCAGCGCCAGGATCAGGATCAACAACACCTCAAAAGACATAACGGGCAACCCTCGGCAACAACAGGACTCGGAGAGATTTCAAAAACAGCAGGCGTTTTGGGCCGTTGCACCATTGGGCAACACCAGATGGCGTAACACAACTGGCTCGATGCTGCCACCAATTTGCCACAAACCACTCGCCAGCGGCCGATCGATTCTGGCTTCCTTGACGAGTGGGCGCAACTCCCGATCGGGGATCGCTGCTAAGGGTGAGCTGATCGATCGATCCCGTCGCCTGGTTTTCTGCCAACCCTCCCCGCTTTGATTGAATTCTTAACAAACAGCGCCAAATTTCCCGATCGCCCGACTGTTTTGGGGTGCGATCGCCCTCGGATCCGCCTTTGGGAAAGCCCAAACTGATGAGGGAGTCGAGCAAGTTTTGAGTTAAGGGCCGGGCTGGTCTAGGAAGTTATGTTTTGGTTTTGTTTTTATTTTTATATAAATTAGACCCTAAATTTGATTAATTTGGCTTAAAAACGCATTTATTTAATTTTGATAGGCTTTAAAATCCTTTTTTGAGTTTAGGGTCAGCTCTTAGGCTGCTGGCGCGGCCGGACAAAATTAGCCTTGCTTTCCTTTCGGGAAAAATCTGCTGATAATGCCATCGGTGGGGCAACCAACCGCGATCGCTCCAGGGCTGCCCACCCCCAACTCAGTTTTTTGGCTGCATTCCCGATTTTCGTTACCGCTGAGCTTCATTCGCGATTAATCCCATTCCCGATCGGCCCCTCTGCTCAGGCTTCAATGCTCCGGTTTTGATTTTTGCCATCTCGCTCATTTCGATCGCGCTCGGTCTGCCGGTTCAGGACTCGGGCAGCTCACCGAGATTGGCGAAGACTAAGCGAGATTGACCCCGCCTGACTGAGCTTGATCGAGGTTGACCGAGATTGATTGAGCTTGACCGAGACTAAATTCCCGTTGCATTCCTGCTCTAGTCCTGTTCCAACCAGATTTCCCCAGAGGACTCCCCCCGTGAAACTCGCTGTCTATGGCAAAGGTGGCATCGGCAAATCCACCACCAGTTGCAACATCTCCGTAGCCCTCGCCCGTCGTGGCAAAAAAGTGCTGCAAATTGGCTGCGATCCGAAACACGACAGCACCTTCACGCTCACGGGCTACCTGATCCCCACGATCATCGACACCCTGCAAGCCAAGAGCTATCACTACGAAGACGTTTGGCCCGATGACGTGATCCACAAGGGCTATGGCGGCGTGCATTGCGTGGAAGCGGGCGGGCCGCCGGCCGGCGCGGGCTGCGGGGGCTACGTGGTGGGCGAAACGGTGAAGCTGCTGCGGGAACTGAACGCCTTTGATGAGTACGACGTGATTTTGTTTGACGTGCTGGGCGATGTGGTTTGCGGCGGCTTTGCGGCTCCTTTGAACTATGCGGACTACTGCGTGATCGTCACGGACAACGGCTTTGATGCGCTGTTTGCGGCCAATCGGATTGCGGCTTCGGTGCGCGAAAAGGCGCGGACGCACAAGCTGCGGCTGGCGGGCTTGATTGGCAACCGGACTTCCAAGCGGGATCTGATTGATAAATATGTCAGCGCCGTGCCGATGCCGGTGCTGGAAATTTTGCCGCTAATTGAAGATATTCGCGTGTCGCGGGTGAAGGGCAAAACGCTGTTTGAGATGGCGGAGTCTGACCCGTCGTTGCTGCCGGTTTGTGACTATTACTTGAACATTGCCGATCAACTGTTGGCGATGCCGGAGGGCGTGGTTCCCGATGGATCGCCCGATCGGGAGTTGTTCTCGATGCTGTCGGACTTCTATCTGAATCCGCAAGAACCGAAGACAACGGAACCCGAACCCGAATTGATGATGGTGTAAGGGCGGAACCCCAGTCCAGACAAGGGGCTGAAGCCCCTTGCCCCCCAACGACAGGCAATCGGTTGGGCGATTGACAAAACCAAGGCAAAACGTAGGGGCGCACAGCGGTGCGCCCTCCGCCCAAGGCCCCACAATTCCCCTGCAACCGCTGCGCCCGGATAGGGATTAATCAGGTAGGCTCGATCGAGGTTTGATATCTCCAAAGTCCACCGATCTTCCGCCCTATGAACGTTGAACAGTTGCGCCGATCGCTCCGTCAAAAGTGGCTGGACTATTACCGCGATAACCGTTCCTGGTTGGCCCGCATGGCGATTTGGACGGAAAGCGAGCTGGGCCACCGCCGCCCCCTGTCGAGTTTTTTGTTGGCGACGGCGACGGTGCTGGAACCACGAGTGACGGAGTTGATGCCGCTGTTGGTGGATCTCAGCAGCGATCCCGATCGGGTGATCGAAGCGCTGGGGCTGGACTTTGACCCCGATCGGGAATTGGAGCTAGCCGCCAAGGCCGCCGCCCGCGAACGCCGCAACCGTCCCGCCATCCTGTTACCCGCCAGCGATCCTGCGCCGATCGAGTTTGCCCAACCCCCGATCGAACAGCTTGAGGAAACCGACTGCAATGGCCGCACCCGCGATGCTGAGCTGATTCCCATTTGGGAGCGATCGACCTTTTAAGTTCAGCGAAATTCCGCGAAATTCAGGGTTCGATCGCGGTCAGGGTAGCGGGTTGCAGTCAAACTTCTGGATCAGGACGTACGGCCATACGCCCCTCCGATTCATCCCCCAAAACTCAACCGTTTTACCTGTGAGGAACAGCCGATGACCGCCACGATCGAACCCAACACCCCCGCCCTCCAATTCGACTGCGAAACGGGCAATTATCACACCTTTTGCCCGATCAGTTGCGTCGCTTGGCTCTATCAAAAAATCGAAGATAGTTTCTTCTTAGTGATTGGCACGAAAACTTGTGGCTATTTCTTGCAAAATGCCATGGGTGTGATGATTTTTGCCGAACCGCGCTATGCCATGGCGGAACTCGAAGAAGGGGATATTTCCGCTCAGTTGAATGACTATGCAGAACTGAAGCGACTCTGTGAAGATATCAAGCGCGATCGCAACCCGTCGGTGATTGTTTGGATTGGCACTTGCACCACCGAAATCATCAAGATGGATCTGGAAGGAATCGCCCCCAAACTGGAAGCAGAAATCGGCATCCCGATCGTGGTGGCCCGCGCCAATGGGCTGGATTATGCCTTTACCCAAGGGGAAGATACGGTGCTGGCGGCCATGGTGCAGCGCTGTCCCGATGCCACCCAACAAACGCCCGCCGCTGCAGACGATCGCAACGCCATTCAAAAGTTGCTGAACTTTGGCAAAAAGAAAGAAGAAATCCAGGAAGACGAAGCGGGCTATGTAAACCATCAACCGCTGGTGTTGTTTGGCTCAGTGCCTGACCCGATCGTCACGCAATTGACCCTCGAACTGAAGCGCCAAGGGATTAAATTAGCCGGCTGGTTGCCCGCCAAACGCTACACAGAATTGCCCGCTTTGGCCGAAGGCTACTATGCATCCGGGGTGAATCCATTCCTCTCGCGCACGGCCACGGCCTTCATGCGGCGGCGCAAGTGCAAATTGATTGGTGCACCCTTTCCGATCGGGCCCGATGGCACTCGCGCTTGGATCGAAAAAATCTGTGCTGTGTTGGGCATTGAACCCCAAGGACTGGCCGAGCGGGAAGCACAAATTTGGCAGAGCGTGGAAGACTACGTGCAACTAATTCGCGGCAAGTCGATTTTCTTCATGGGTGACAATTTGCTCGAAGTTTCCATGGCGCGGTTCCTGATTCGTTGTGGAGCAACCGTGCCGGAAATTGGCATTCCCTACATGGACAAGCGCTACCAAGGAGCCGAGCTGGATTTGTTAACCAAAACCTGTCAGGAAATGGGGGTGGAATTGCCCCGAATTGTTGAAAAGCCGGACAACTACAATCAAATTCAGCGCATCTATGATTTGCAGCCGGATTTGGTGATTACCGGCATGGCCCACGCCAATCCCTTGGAAGCACGCGGCATTAATACCAAGTGGTCGGTGGAGTTTACCTTTGCCCAAATTCACGGCTTCGGCAGCACTCGCGACATTTTGGAATTGGTGACGCGCCCCTTGCGTCGTAACGGCGCACTGAAGGAGTTGGGTTGGGACAAATTAGTCCGGGAAACCACCTCCGTGTAAATCCAAATAGCTCCTCACTTCATTTGCAACAGTTCGCTGCACGATCGCCCTTGGCCAGAGGCTCCCGGGTTAGGATCTTGATCCGACTCGATCCGAGCGATCGACCCGCGCCCGCAGGAGGACAACCCCCATGAGTGACCAAATGAAATGGGTCAGCGCCGTTTCCAAGCAACCATCCCTAGAAGCGGCCATTGATGAGGTCAGCCAGCGTGTTTTGGCCACCTTGGGGCAACCGCCAGATTTGTTGCTGGTCTTCATTTCATCGGCCTTTAGCAGCGAATATGCGCGGCTGATGCCCCTGCTGCGCGATCGCCTGCCTGCTCGGGCCATGGCGGGCTGTGGGGGCAGCGGCGTTGTGGGCAACCTGGATCCGCAACAGGTGGAAGAGGTGGAAGATGATCCGGCCCTCTGCGTGATGGCCGCTCGGTTACCCAACGTCACCATCCAAACCTTTCACATCGATCGCGAGGCCCTGCCCGATTTGGATGGGCCGCCCCAACCCTGGATTGAGGCGATCGGGGCCGATCCCGCCACGAACCCTAACTTTTTGGTCTTTGCGGATCCGGGGTTGGTGCAAATGAACGACCTGCTGCAAGGGCTGGACTATGCCTATCCCGGCTCCGTGACCGTGGGCGGCTTAGCCAGCGGGGACTCCTTTCGGGAAACCAAGCAACTCTTTGCGGACTATCAGGCCTATCGATCGGGCGCGGTGGGGGTGGCCCTCAGCGGCGATGTGGTGATTGAGCCGATTGTGGCCCAAGGTTGCCGCCCGATCGGTCAGCCCCTGTGGGTCACGGAATGCGAGCGCAACATCGTGATGCAAGTGTCGATTCAGATGGACAAAGACACGATCGCCGACAAGCCCCAAGCTCCCCTCAAGGCCCTGCGGCAACTAATTGAAGAACTCAGCGACAAGGATCGCGAACTGGCGCAATATTCCCTTTTTGTGGGTTTGGCCCGCGATGCCTTTCGCCAAACCCTGGAACCCGGCGATTTCCTGATTCGCAACCTGTTGGGGGTGGATCCCAGCGGCGGCGCGATCGCGATCGGCGATCGAATCCGCCGGGGCCAACGGATTCAGTTTCATTTGCGAGACGCGGACACCTCCGCCGAAGACCTACGCGCCCTGTTGGAACGGTATTTGCGCGATCGCCCATCGGAACAGCCCGACCCGATCGGGGCCTTGATGTTTGCCTGCGTGGGCCGTGGCCAAGGGCTTTATAACAAAGCCAATTTTGATTCCTGCCTGTTGCAAAAATATTTGGGTCTGATGCCCGTGGCGGGCTTTTTCTGCAACGGTGAAATTGGCCCCGTGGGTGGCACAACCTTCATTCACGGCTACACCTCCGTTTTTGCCCTGTTTCGCCCCAAGGCCTAACCATTCAACTTCGGGCAACTCAACTTAGCCTGTAGGGTGGGCAGTGCCCACCGAATCATTGCTCCATGGCATCGGCGATATGGCGTGCCAATTATTTTCGGTAAAGGCTGTAGTGCAACTCAGCTCAGGTTTTTCGCTTCAGTTCTTTCGTTCAAGTGAGCTAAAGTTAGTCATAGGTTAGAACAAAGGGTTGTTCTGGCCCGTTGGAGTTAGGAGTTTGAGTTGTGCGCGTCACCTTTCCCGCTTTGTTTCATGGCAAAACCCTACAAACTGCCCTCAAAGCGTTTGAATTTCCAGCAGATTTGGAGGCGCGCCATGCTCCCGTTAAAAATTGGGCAACAGTGCTCAAAAGCAACTCTTTAAAAGCCGTCAAAGAAACCTCTTTGCATGGCGATTTCCTGGGCGATATTTTCCGGGATGCCTTGGGCTATCGCAGCATTGTGGGTGGCCAAGGACAACATTGGGAATTGCACGCCGAAAAGCATATCGATGGCGGTGGCGGCTTTGCGGATGGGGCGATCGGGCTGTTTTCTGCGGTTACGGGTTCCGGCGGCAAACAAAAGCTCACCGGCCGTGTGGTGGCCCCCATTGAACTGAAAGGAACCAAAACCGATCTCGACACACGCCACAAAGGACAAGAATCCCCGGTGGAACAGGGCTGGCGCTATGCCAACTACACCATGGGTTGTCGCTGGGTAATTGTTTCCAACTATCGCGAATTGCGGCTTTATCACACCAACAAAACGCCTGCTTGCTGTGAGCAATTTTTCTTAGAAGATTTAGCAGATTTGGAAGCATTCAAGCGCTTTTATTTTCTGCTTTGTCGGGAAAACTTTTTGCCCGCCAGCGCCCATGAGGGCGATCGCTCGCGGCTGGATGAGTTGTTGGCAGAGTCCAACGAAGCCGAAGAAGCGATCACCGAAAAGCTCTACCAAGACTACAAAGATGTGCGCCAACAGTTGGTGCAGTTTTTTAAGGGTCGGTATAGCAAAGATTGGAGCGATCGACAGGCGGAGTTTATTGAAGCGGCCCAAAAAGTTCTCGATCGAATCCTGTTCATTGCCTTTTGCGAAGATCGAAAGCTATTGCCAGCCAAATGCCTCAAAGAGGCCCATGATTTTCATAACCCTTACAACCGATCGAGCATTTGGCAGCGGTTCAAAGCCATTTTTCGGTGGGTTGACCAAGGCAACGATCAACCCCCCATTTCGGGCTACAACGGCGGTCTTTTTAAGCTTGATCCGATCGTTGATCAAGAGATTGAGGTTCCCGATTGGCTTTGCACCAGGCTCAAAAACCTGACGGCCTATGACTTTGACACAGAAGTTTCAGTTGATGTTCTGGGGCGAATTTTTGAGCAATCGGTCACGGATCTAGAGGAATTGCGATCGCTGGCGGCCGGTGAAACCTACAACGTCAAGCAAGGAAAACGCAAAACCCAAGGTGTTTTTTACACCCCAACTTGGGTGACGCAATACATGGTGGAAACAGCCTTAGGTGGCTATTTATCCAAGCGATCGGCATTGCTGCGCGATCGGCTTCAGTTAGATGCCATTCCTGAACGCAACACCAAGCAACGACAAGCAGCCGAACTGGCTTATTTGAAAGCTTGGCGCGAAGAACTCAAAACCATTCGCGTTTTGGATCCGGCCTGTGGATCGGGCGCTTTTTTAATCGCGGCCTTTAACTTTTTGGCGCGGCAATACGAAAAAATCAACACGGAAATTGCCAACTTACAAGGCGGCATTCGGGAAATTTTTGACCTGAACAAAGCAATTCTCAATCAAAACCTTTATGGGGTTGATTTGTCTTCCGAGTCGGTCGAAATTACCAAGCTTTCCCTATGGTTACAAACGGCTGAAAAGGGGCAAGCACTCACTAATTTGGATGACAACATTAAAGCAGGCAATTCAATTGTTGCCGATCGGGCAGTTGATCCCAGGGCGTTTGATTGGGAAAGGGCATTTCCAGAAGTGATGGCCGATGGGGGCTTTGATGTGGTGTTGGGCAATCCGCCCTATGTACGCCAGGAGTTGCTATCGCCCTTTAAGCCCTATTTGCAAACCCATTATGCCTGTTATGACGGGGTGGCGGATCTCTATGTTTATTTCTATGAACGCGGGGTAAAGCTGCTGAAACCGGGTGGGATGTTGTCTTACATTGTCACCAACAAATGGTTGCGATCGGGCTATGGCGAACCGTTACGCAAGTTCTTTGCAGAACAAACCATTTTTGAACAAATTATCGATTTTGGCCATGCACCGATTTTTCGCGATGCGGACACGTTTCCTTGCATTATCGTGTTGCAAAAAGCTGCTCTCAATCCTGGGGCAAGGGGCTTAAGCCCCTTGTCTGATGGGCTTGGGGGTGGGTTGTCTGGCTCGGCAAATCAAGTGCTGGTTTGTGCGGTTCCTCGGGAGCAGCTAGAGGGCCTCAATTTGGCGCAATTTGTGGAGCGGGAGGGCTATGAAATCCCCCGATCGCGCCTGTCTGAAGCGGCCTGGAGTCTGGAAAATCCGCAGGTCGATGCGCTAATGCAAAAAATCCGTAGCGTCGGCGTTCCCCTCGTTGACTTTGCAGGAACCAAACCCTATCGCGGGATTGTAACGGGTTTAAATCAAGCTTTTTTAATTGACAATCAAACGCGCCAAAGCCTGATCAGTGCAGATCCTAAGTGCGCTGAATTCATTAAGCCTTACTTGCGCGGTCAAGACATTAAACGATGGCATTCACCCGGATCAGAGAGGCATTTATTATTCATTAGCTGGGATTTTCCAATTAATGAATATCCATCATTGCTCAATTGGCTGAGACAATATGAAAAGTCATTAAAACAGCGACCAGAAGTTCAGCAAAATCGATTTCCTTGGTATTGCTTAAGTAGATATGGAGCAAACTATTATCATCTATTTGATTCCACTAAAATCATCTATCAAGTCATTCAAACTTTACCAAATTATGCCTTAGATAGTTCTGGAATTTTTGGAAATGACAAAACGTTTTTTCTTCCTTCTGAAGATCGATATTTACTTGGAGCTTTAGGTTCTCCTTTGATTTGGTCTTACAGCCATCGCAATTTTACACGGATGCTATCCAATGCAATTAGTCCAATGGGCTATTTATTTGAGCAATTACCGATCGCCCCGCCCACCGAACCGATCCGCCGAGAAGCCGAAGATCTCGTTAGCGAATTGATCGAACTCACCCAAGCCAACCAAGAAGCAACCCGCGACGTAATGGGCTGGCTTGCCTTTGAATTCAACATCGAAAAACCCGGCCAGAAATTAGCCGACTTTGCCCAACTCAGCCTCGACGAATTTCGTGCCGAACTGAAAAAACGCTGCCCCAAAGGAACCGCGATCGGCCCCAAACAAGTTAAATCAATTGACCTTGCCTATAGCGATTATGCAACCCCAATTCAGCAGCGCAATGCAGAAATTTTGCGACGAGAACAGCGGCTTTCGGACTTGGTGAACCAAGCCTATCAACTCACTCCCGAAGAAATCGAATTGATGTGGAAAACAGCACCGCCCCGAATGCCCATCGCCCCGCCTAATTAACCCTCAAAATCAGCCAAGCGGCCCTGCCAGTGCCACAACGCCACAGGAACACGCTTGCCCTTCGCCTGAATCGACGGTAATGTTTGGCAGTGAATCTGTAGCTCGATCGGGAGTTGTTGATAGGCCGCATCCGATAGATAAAGTTGATGGGCAGGCGTGGCTCCCTCAATCCGCTTGGCCGTGTTCACCGTGTCCCCGATCGCCGTGTAAGTGCGCACCCCGTCGCTACCAAACAGCCCCTCCACCACCGGGCCGTAGTGCAATCCACAGCCCGCCCCCAACCCTTCCGCCGACAGCACCGATCGCGCCGCCCGCTGCATCGCCACCGCCGCTCGCATCGCCTGGGGCAAATCCGCATAAATCACCATCACTTCATCCGCCGTAAACGTGACCCGCAGTGGCCGATGCACCGTCGCCACCGGCTCCACCACTTGGTAGTAACAATTCAGCACCTGCGCCACCCGCTCCGGCCGCGCCGCCTCACACCAAGTCGTGAAACCCCGAATATCCATAAACACGATCGCCCGTTCCACCCGCTGAAAGGTCAGGGCCGACGGATTGGCGATCGCTGAAGTCACCACATGATTGCCCATGCCCCATTGGGCCAAATTGCGCAAAATGGCCGCAGTTTCCTGAGTTTGTTGCTGTTGCTGAGCCAGTTGCAGCGATTGCAACCCCAACAACACCCCCAAAAACACCAGCGCTGAAAATAGAAATTCGTGGCTTGCGCCCGTAAAAAAGATTTGAATATAGGTCAACGTCACCGGCTCTTGGTGCAACGCCGCCGTCGTAATCAAATAGGCAACCCACACCATCACCGTGCGGGCAATGCTTTCCAGGGGCAATAGATATCGAGCGATAGCAGGCTTCCAGGCCAACCTGAGTCCCTGGGCAATGGCCACCAACGAGCAAAACCCCCAAAGCATCCAATGACTGGGGTTTTCAAAAAATTCCCAACCATCCAACGGCAAATCAACCAGCGTGTAGCAACTAGGGCCAATTAAGTTGCCCCAAAATGGATGAATCTTGCGTTGGCTGAGAAACCAAGATTGCACAGTAAAAGCCCCAATCAAAGACCAATCTGCAATGTCATTGATGGAGGCATACCAGCCATCTTTGGCGATATCAGACAAAATTTTCAGAATCAGGAAATGGCCACTGTTGCCCAAAAATTCCTGCCAGAAAGCTTGCCAGGGTGTGCCGTGAAATCGACGATTCAGCAGGTGATCTAGATTGAGGCTAGGAAGCTGTTGAGGAGAGCGATCGGTCATAAATTTCGGGTGATGGGTGCTGACATCAAGAAGCAACCCGACGATCCCTTAGCCTATTCCAGCGGCTTTGGGCTGCGCTTTGGTTTAAACCATCCCAACATCGAGATACCCGTCAGGATTAAAGCCAACAAACCCAACCCATCCAAGAGGGGATAAATCGCTTCCAGATGGAAAATTTCGCCCGTGTGAATATCCATCAAAAGGCTGCGTTTAATTCCGGGCAGATGCCATTCTTCCACCAAGGTGGCCAACATGCCCGTAATCACCGTCAAGATCAGGGGCAACAGCAAAATCGGAGCCAGAAATCGATGATATTTGCGTTGGTATTTCTGGAATGTTTGGAAATTTTTGAACATGGGCGATCGAGCCTCTAGAAACAAGTTGCCTGAACCTGGCAAATCACGCGATCGGTTCAGGCCTGATCCGCAAGCAACAACACCAGCAATCAGAATCAAGGAAATTGCCTGATTTTGCCCTATTTCGCCTGCCCGATCGCCCCTTCCAAACTGCTCAGAGCCGTCAGGGCTTTGGCTTTATCCAAATTGCCGCCCAGTTGCCCGCTCACACCGTCCATGGCTTCCTCGATCGCCTCATAGGCCTTGGGATTTTTTTCCTTAATCCCATCTTCAACGGGTTTCCAAGCGGCTTCAAATTGCTCAAATTCCGTTTTGGCCTTGGCTGCGTCTCCCGCTTCCACCGCCGCCCGGGTTTTGGTCACCACGGCGGTCAATGCGCTGAGGTCACCGCCGGCCACCGGACTAGGGGCGTGGCTGGCGGCCGGTTCAACGGGGCTGGCAACGGGGCTAGCGGCGGCCGACTCGGCGGGGCTGGCCGCAGGGTTGGCAGCGGTTTGGGAACTGCAACCGGCGCTGGTCACAATGCTGAGGGCGGCAACCAAGGCCAGGGTCAAACGCCCCCGGGTCAGGACTCTTGCCGGTGCAGAAGATGAGCGAGCCAAGGGAAGCAAGGACATGAACATTCTCCAAGAGAGGTAGCGGCTGGGCGATCGGGATTGCAAAACTCGCGTTTTCAGCGATCGCCTAAACCGTAACCAACAAAAATGACAAACTCATGACAGCCACAGAGTTGGGATTGTGGGTCTCTCTTGGAGAAGGTTATTAGCGCGATCGACGGCGACCACCCGCCCAAGGCGGCGGGCCCGATCGCCCTCGCAATTGCACCGTTTCGCCGTTGGCTAATTGCACCCAAAAGGCATCCAATTCGCCATCATCCAACTCGCCTTCAACGGTGAGCTGATCGCCCACGGAAACAGGTAAATTGCGCCACCAACGCGGCCCCGCATCCACGCGATATCGCCGGCCATTGGCTTCCACAATCCACTCATTTTCGTCCCGCTCGCCAAAGCGAATCACCCGGCCCGAAATGCGAATGATGGGTTCATCATCGTCGTCATCATCCCAGTCATTATCATCATCATCCTTGGAGCGATTCCATGCCTCAATCCTTTGATTTTGCCGTACTTGATCCGGTATAGATTGCCCCCCAATCAGCGTGATTTGAATCAAAGGCTCTGAGCGAGATTCGGCCAAGGCAGAACCTGTCATGATGATCAAAGGTGCAACGCTACCTAGGGCGAGGAAAAGCAAAGGCTGCTTAAGGTTAAACATGGAATTTCTCCAGTGATGTGAAGTTCAGGCAACAGATTTGAGAATCAAACTCAAGAACCATCTATGGCAAGCCTGAGATAGTTCAATTGAGTCCATGGTGCTCGAATGACTGAACAAGGGATCTGGTTGACCTAAAAACCCACTTGAAGCCGTTGAAAGGTGTTAGCCATACTCTTTACTAAATCTGGGGTTGCATTGGGAGCTGGCAACCGTCCTTCAGCAGCTCCATTGAAGACAAAATGTTCCCAGCCCGATCGCACGGTTCCTGCTTGTCGTGCCAGACGGACATCGGGATTTTGGTCTAGATAGAATTGCTCGTTGAACAGATTTTGAGCACGCCCTTCAACGGCTCCATTGTTCACGAAATGCTTGAGGGCGGGAATGTTGCTGCGGGCTACATCGGGAAACTGAGTGAGGTAGCCTTGGGGGCTAAACCACTGACCGGTGAGTTGATCCCATTGCAAACCCGGCCGACTGGTGAAGCTCTGCAGCCGATCGGTTTGAGAAATCGTGGTGGCGGTGGCGGAAAGTTGACCTAAAACAGGAGTTCCGTTGGTTCGGGCGATCGCGCGGGTGTCAATTTCTTGGGGATTATCCGATTCCCAGTCCCACACCTGAACTTGAACGGTTTCGCCAGGATTCAAACCAAGGCGATCGGCTCGCACATCTTCAGGATCAATG
This sequence comes from Limnothrix sp. CMB-01, assembly GCF_055193175.1. Lineage (NCBI taxonomy): Bacteria > Bacillati > Cyanobacteriota > Cyanophyceae > Pseudanabaenales > Pseudanabaenaceae > Limnothrix > Limnothrix sp. CMB-01. The sequence continues at coordinate 2,695,192 of NZ_CM143720.1, read as the reverse complement.
CGCCATTGACCATTAGGAGTATTCAGCAGAAAGTCATCCCCTTGATCTACAAATCCAGCCACGGTTCCTGTAATAACTTGACCGATCGTAAAAGGGCTACTGAAGGATGCGTTGGACTGATTCAGGTTGGTGCTCATGATGTGTGGTGGGAGCTACTTTAAAGTCATCACGGTTTCAGCCTAGGGAGAGAAGATGACAAAAAAGTGACAACCAGCCATGACTCAGCCAGTCTGATTTCCGTCCACTAACTAATCGTGAAAATGACTCATCAGGGCTAAGGCAATTGAGTTTGGCTGCTCGGTACAAGAACCGGCAAGGTGACAGTGAAGCAACTGCCTTGGTTCAGTTGGCTGCGGACAGTGATTTGGCCCTGGTGCGATCGGGCGATCGCCTGGGCGATCGACAGGCCCAGCCCTGAGCCACCTTCTCGGTGCGATCGCACCCGATCGGCCCGCCAGAGTCGATCGAACACTTGGGGCAAATCCGCCGGGGCGATGCCGATGCCCGTGTCGTGAATTTCGACCCGCACTTGTCGATCGCGCCCGATCGGGAGAATCACCACCCGCACCCGGCCGCCCGCTGGCGTGTATTTGAGGGCGTTGTCCAGTAGGTTGCCAAACAGCCGCCACAGCAACAGCGGCTCGCCCAACACAACGGCGGGGGCCAGCTCACCGGTCAGCTCCAGTTGCTGCACGGCGGCCCGATCGGCGTAGGTTTCGATCAAGGATTCCAGCAATTCGGGCAGGTCGATCGATTGGCGCGGGTGGGCAGCGGCTCCGGGGGTGTCCTGACGCGCCAACAGCAACAGGTCTTCCACCAGTTGGGTCATTTGGCCAGTGGCGTTGTGAATTGCCGCCAGCTTGGCCACGTCGGCCGGGTCAATCCGCTCGGGATGGGATTGCATCACTTCCACGGAGGTGCGAATGGCCGTCAGCGGCCCGCGCAACTCATGGGAGGCATCGGCGGTGAACTGCCGCAGTTTCCGAAAGCTGGCTTCGATCGGCCGCAAAGATTGCCGCGTCAGCCACAGCCCCCCGATCGTACTCAGCCCGATCGCCAGGCCCGAGCCGATCGCCAGGCCCGTTCCCAATTGCTGGATGGCGCTGTTGATCGGGTCGATCGATTCCGTCACCCGCACATAGCCCCGGAGTTTGGGGGGCTGCTTTTCCCCGTCATAGAACGGCGTGGTCAGAGTGCGGAGTTGTTGATCTTGGGCGATCGCCCCTTGGGGTTGGGCGATCGGGGTTAGGGGCCAGGTGGGAAATATCCGACCTTGGCGAGCCAACAACTTACCCCGCGCATCAAACCACTCCACCCCCTGATCCGGTTGCTGCAAACTTTGCCAGGGAATATCCAAATCCCCATCGTTATCCAGGCGTGGCCGCAGTTCTTGCCGTTCTTCAAAGAAGCGATCGTCTAAAAAGTTGGCAGCATTGGGGCGATCGGTATTGAGGGTTCTTGCCTGATTTTGATTCGCTTGATTTTTGTCCTGATCTTCATCCTCATACTCATCTTGATCGTCGTCTTCATCATCTGATTCTTGCTCTCTTGCTCGCTCTTTTTGCACTTGCTTTGCTTGCTCTTTTTTGGCTTTTCTTTCCTGCTTTGCTCGCTCTTTTGCTTGCTGCCGATCGTCCTCGTCGCTGTCGTCGCTGTCGTCGTCAAATTGCTCTTCGTGGGCTTCCTCGATCGCTTCCAAACTGTGGCCGGCTGCTTGAGCCAACACCAAAAGCTGTCGATCGACCTGCTGATAGAGGCTATAGATCAAAAACTCGATCGCCACGATCGACCCCAGCCCCACCACCGTCGTCATCACCGCCAAAAACGACAGCAACAACCGCCGCCGCAGGGCCCGAAACTGGGCGGCTTCGGTGGCAGCCAGGGCAGTTCCAGAGCGCGATCGCTTAAGAACCCGCGTCCAGTTCCGGCAGTTGTGGATGAAGTCGGTAGCCCATGCCATAGCGCGTTTCGATTGCTGTTTTGGGTGCGCCTGCTTCGGTCAGTTTTTGGCGCAGGCGGCGGATGTGGGCGGTGATCGCTTCTTCGGTGGGTGGCTCGTCAAAATTCCACAGGTTGTCGAGAATGCTGGCGCGATCGAACGTGCGGCCCGGATGGCGCAAGAACAATTCCAACAGGGCATATTCCTTCGGTGACAGGGCGATCGGCTGGTGGCGGTAGGTGACTTCGCACGATCGCGGATCCAGCGCCAACGCCCCCCAACTCAGCACCGGATTGGTGGCCACGGTTCCCCGCCGCAACAGGGCCCGCACCCGCGCCAAAAATTCCGACAAGTCAAAGGGCTTCACCACATAATCATCGGCCCCCGCATCGAGACCATCCACCTTGTCGCGGCTGGTGTCTCGCCCGGTCAGCAGCACGATCGGCACGGTTTGCCCAGCGGCTCGCAGTTGCCGACAGAGTTCCACCCCGCTGAGTTGGGGCAGCATCCAATCCAAAATCAGCAAGTCATAGTCCAGGGATTGGGCCAACTCCAGCCCCGATCGCCCATCGCTGGCCAGGTCTACGGTGTAGTGGCGATCGCGCAGGGCCTCGGCGAGGGGCTGCAAGATCCGATCGTCATCCTCCACAAGCAAAATCCGCATGACCTGTGATCAATCCTCTGGGCCCGATCGCCGTGATTGCAATAGGGCGATTATTACCAATTAAACCGGCGATCGAACCGCGAATCGAAGCGATCGCGCTTGCGGGCATTGCAACTGCGACAAAGGGTTTGCAAGTTACTAATGTCGTTGGAGCCACCAGCGGCGAGGGATTTGATGTGGTCAATTTCTAGGCGATCGCGGCTGCCGCAACTTTGGCATTGGTGATTGTCGCGATCGAGTACAAATTGTCGAACGGCTGGATCAATTTTGATGCGGGGAGTTTTAGCCATTTCCTATTCCTCTGCCAATCGCCGAATTTCATCTAATGGAGAGTCAGCCGGTTCAATGCTGGCTTCTAATAAGGGCAATTCTGGCGCTTCTAGTTCTGGCTCTGGTTCATCGGGACAAAACTCGATCCTTAATCGCAAAGTTCCTGACTCCCACTCATGTTGCCCAAACCTCAACACTTGTCCTTCAACGCCTTCTTCAGTGAACCACTGCCCCCGCCCTTCAGTCCAACGATAGTTGCCATAACCCCTTACATAATTCTCAACTACACTAGAGAGTCCTCTCATGAACTCTTTAACTGTGCAGGTTTCATTGGTTATACTGATGTGTTGAGCAGTAGAGGTGGAGATCACCTCACCTAGCTTCATTAATTGATGATTCTCCACTCTGACTACCTCCAAATATAGTGCCAAGAGAATTAGATTCTTACGAATCTTTTTGGCGCTGAATTTTGCACCACAACTCAACTTACAGATTAATCAAATTCGTAACTGTCACGCTACGAGTCAATTTTAGTGCGAGGTGTTTTGGCCATTGCTATTCCTCTGCCAATCGCCGAATTTCATCTAACGGAGAGTCAGCCGGTTCAATGCTGGCTTCTAGCAAGGGCAATTCTGACGTTTCTGGTTCTGGCTCTGGCTCTGGTTCGTCGGGACAAAACTCGATCGACAACCTCAATCGTCCCGACTGCCAACCCTTTGCTCCAAACCTTAAAGCTTCTCCCTTAATCCCTTCTATAGAAAACCATAAACGACGGTTTGAATTCCACTCAATGGTGGATATGTTATAGCCGGAATAGTGTTGCAGCGCATTGGCAATAGCCTGTAGAAATTCTTCAACCGTGGAAGTTGGAGTTTTTAAGCCAATCTGATATCTCATTTCGCACGAGATCACTTCATGTGGTTTGAGAGATGTAAATTCCTGGGGCATGGTTTTAACAAGTCCTGACTAAGGATAAGACTCCGGATCAACTTTATCCATCAGCCAATCTACGAATTTCATCTAGAGGCTGATCAGGGTTGCCAGTCAAGGACTCTACTTCGTCTGGTTCATCTGGCTCAAAAAGCAATGTTAGTCGCAGTCGTCCAGATTTCCATTTTGGTGCGCCTAGTCTTAAAACTTGGCATTTCAGTCCTTCTTCTGAGAACAAAATTCTAAGATCTCCACCAAGACGATCATTGATAATTTTTTGAATTTCTGAGATCTGGCTAGTGGGACGATTATTGATATAGTACCCATACTCCATCGTGACCACTTCGTTGGGCAAAAGTTCTTGCATTTTAGAAAAATCCATGATGAATAACCTCTTGAAGATTACAGTTCTACTTCTACCCTATTCCCCAGCCAGCTTACGTAGCTCAGCCAACGTCAAGTAGCTGGTAGGGTGGGCAATGCCCACCACTATTATTTAACAAAGACAACATTTATCCTCAATAATTGCTTGTTCCCAAAACATGACCAGATTTCTTCGGCACGGTCTATAGGTGGGCAATGCCCACCCTACAGGCTACTTCTACCCTATTCCCCAGCCAGCTTACGTAGCTCATCCAACGTCGAGTTGGATCCTTCGGGGTTAGTAATCTCTTCTTCTTGATCTGGATCAAGCTCAATTTCCAGAAAGAAACGCACCTTCCCTGACAGCCATTGTTTTTGACCAGGACGCAAAACCCTACAGGGAAAACCATCCGAAAAAGCAGCCTTTTCTAAGTCCTCATCGTAGGTTTCTTCCAAGTTGGCAGTCATATCCGTAGCCAAGCAAGTCGAAATTTCCACAAAGGGCAAGTTGCCATCATCCGATCGAATGACATCCTCGGCATCAAGACGATAAACAATTGGCTCAGTCATTCACAAACACCTCAAAAATCCTGATTTCTGTCCCTAGACAAGATGCTCAAGCCCCTTGTTACCAAACACGGTTGGGGCTAGTTTACCAACTCAACGATCGGGAGTTGGTAGCGATCGCACCCCATGGATTGCAAACAAGAATCGATCGCCTCCACCGCCTGGTTATAAGTCGCAATTTGCTCTTGCAAAGCAGCTTTTTGTTCAGCCAGTTGCTCCAGTTGCTCCTGGGCTTCCTTCTCGATCGTTTTTTCCAAATGGTTACGGGCGATCGTGTATTGCTGCAAAATCACCTCTTCATATTCCACCGCTATGGGCAACAGTTGCGACTTCAAAGTTTGGCTCACCGCTTGGCGAAAGGTGCTCGTCACGGTGCGCTTGACCTTGGGTGCAAAATCGAGTTCTAACAATTGGCGAATGGCGGGTTCTGCTTCCACCATCGGCAAAAAGTCATAGCCCACAGAAGTTTGGCGCAACACTTCCCGAAACTGATAGAGCGAAACCGAGCCTTCCTGATAGAAATCGGGACTTTCACGCACATAGCGATCGCACTCAGTGCTCGCCTCGCTGCGAAGGGCTAATTGCACGGATTGTTCGATCGCCTTCAATCGATCTTCTAGCCCCGCATCATCTCCCACCAATCGGCATAGCTCCCGATAATAATCCTGATGGCGAATTCGATCCATCAACAATGAAAAGAGCCGCCGAATCACCCGCTCAATTTCCGCAGTTAGCACTTCTTCGAGTTCATTGGCTAAGTAATAGAACGCCTCAACCAAAATTGCTAACAAAGGAGCAGTGGAATTGCGCGGGTGAGCCAACGTAGCCCGCTGATAGGCTTGCTTAACGGAAAATCCGTTCAGCAGCTCGCCCATCCGGCCCTGCATCCGCACTTGTAAATTGCGGAAATCGTCTTCAAAGCTGACACATTGATTGGTGACAATCTCGTTAACTTCGCGCTTTAAATGATCCGCAAAGTTTTCGGCTAGGCGCTTCAAATCGGTGTTGAGTCGATCGAGCCGATTGCTTTTAATGCCTTCGAGTTCCGTGGGCTGGCTATCGAGTTCTCGGTAGCGATCGCTATACAACCGACGCAGGGCTACACAAAGGGGCTGTAAATCATTGGCCAAAGTCGAGAAGAGTTGCGGCCGCTTTTCCTCGGTCAAATAGCGTGTGATTCCTTCTCGAAATACTTCAATGCCGCTGTCATGAATCAGTTGATCCACCAAGGGCGAACCATATTCACCCAAAATCCGAACATAGTTTTCGTTCTGGCTTTCGTAGTTATTGACCGAAATCCGAAAACGATTGGCCGGTAATTTGCCAGAACTGGAGCAATAGCGATTGAATTCATAGACGAATTGCGGTGTTTCTTCGGCAATTTCTGCACTTTTGATGCTGCTGGCAAAAATGCTGTCGAGGCCGAAGCGATCGCCCGCACTGGTTTCTCGAAGCTGGCTGCCATAGAACCCCAGCAGTCCACTGGTTTTATAGAGCCGCTGTCCATCTCGAAACTGACTGGCAATCAGGGACTCTAGGCGTTGCCGCAGTTGAACGTTGTACCAAGTTTCATCAATACGATTGAAGACGAAAAAGACCCGATCGCGAATTCCCGAATTGCTGCGCATCGCTTCCAGGAGTTCGGTTTCCTCTTTCGTCATGTCACCCGCTGCGGCTGGTTTCAGCACTGCCACCACAGCAGATGTGTCTTCATTGCTAATTTTGCTGTAGGTGAGGGCAGCATCCTTTTTGATCGGGGCATCAATTCCTGGCAAATCAACCAGAACGTTGCCATCTTCCAACAAAGGATGACAGCAGTAATATTCCACCCGTTTGAGCACAGCGCTATTGCTGCCGCGTCTGGCATAGGCTGCTGCATCTTTGAGGTTGGTGAAATTAAATTGCTCCATTGAGTAGGTGGTGTTACTGGTGGGATGGATGCGATCGCGATTAGTCCACCAGCCTTCAATCAGCAACTTAAGAGCTTTTGCTTGTTTAGCCCGTTCAGATTTGGACTCGCCACCTTCTTTTTCGATCATTTTTTCGCAGGCGGTGAGAATCGTTGAAACGGTCTCTTCTCGGCTCAAATCAATTGCCGAAGAAACCCCCAGCCGCTCCAGCAAGACCTGCACTTCTTCGTGAACTTCAGCCGCACTAGCAAAGGTCAATACAACCCGTTCCCGATCGCTTGGCGCATAGGCGATGTAGCATTCAATTCCGGTGGCATGGCCTTCAGCACTATAGAGCAGTTCCCGACCCAACAGGGCATTAATTAGCATTGATTTGCCAGCGCTGAAAGCCCCCACAAAAGCCACTTCAAAGGTCGGGGCGATCGCCTTACGCAGAGACGTATGAACTGACGTAATATCTTGATTTTGGAGTGTGGACTCTTGCTCAACCAGATGCACAATGGCTTCAACGGATTCCTGGAGATTCTGACAAGCTGCGATCTGATTGCTATCCAGTTGAGCCATGGGATTTCCAACCAATTGAGATCGGTTTAAAGATTCAGAGAATACTGGCGAGAACAAAGGCTGCTGTTTGAGTGAGCCTTTGTTCTTGCAAGTGGCTGGGATTAGGATAGCGCAAAACAATACCTATCCCAGTTATAGGGTCGCACAATACGGCTTTTGTGAACCTTAATTAAATCCCAAACTTTAAGTGGCTGCATCAGGTTGAGAGGTACGAAAAATCGTCAAGTTGGCAGAAGTTGGGCTACCGTTTTTTGCACATCAACCCAATCGATCTCAGTCAGAATCCGGCCGATCGCCCGATCGCCCCCGGCCCGGCCCGATCGCCCAGGAGCGTCGCCGCCACACGGACACCATCAGCCCCACACAAATCAGGCAATAGGTGCTTGTCCAGGCGCTTTGCAGCAACAAAAAACTGAGACTGGGGTTAGCGAGCTGTTCGCTGACGGTACTGCCCACGGCCAGCCCGATCGCCCAGCCGATCGCCAACTGCACTGATCGCTTGGCCGCCACAAATTCCCGCTCATCCAAACCCGATCGCCGCAGGGCCAGCAAGGCCGGCAACCAACCGGCGATCGGCGCGTAGTAGAGATACAGCCGCAACCGGGAGCCGATCGGGTCGAGATCCCGATCGCGCACCCCCAGCTCGGTGCGATCAATCAGGGGCGGCACATCCTCGGGCGGCTGGTGCATCTAGTTGGCTCCCTTCGTCCACCAAGCGAGGGCATACTCATCACTTTGACCCACAGCCGCTTCCTTGAGGGCCACGCGCACCCGATAGCGGCCGGTTTTGGGCACTTCACAAAACACATGCTCCACGCTGTCCACGGAGCTGATCGATCGACAGGGGTTGGTGGTGGTGGCCACGGTTTCCCCTTCCGGAATCAGGTACAGATCAAAATCGCTCAGACCTTTGTTCACAAAACCTTCACCCCGATCAAACCGGTCATTGTTATTGCGATCGAGCAATTCCACATGGCGGCTCCAAGTGAGAGTCAAGGCCGCAAAGCTGCCACCCTGGAGTGGTTGGGCGATCGGGTAGTCGTGAACGGCCGGTTGGTCATCCTTCAGGGCCAAGGATTGGAACGCCCAGCCCACCAAGGGCACAGCCTCGCCCGGCTGCCATTGACCCGGTGCAAACTGTTGATAGGCCCGGTAGGCGTTCAGTTGACCCGCACCAATTTGCTCATCGAGCGGAATCGTCGGATCGCTGGCGGCATCGGAATCGAGCCAGGTTTTCTCGTCTTCGCGCCACACATCCCGGGTCATGCCCAACCGGTTGCCATCTCCCGCGTCCTTGGCTTTGTCTGCGGAATTCATCAACACCGCTTTCATCACCTGGTGGCGACGGGCATCTTTGCTCCAACGGACTTGCTTTCCGGCAATTTGCCGCTCGGCCCATTCCTGAAGCAGGGCCACGGTGGCGGTGACATGGGGGGTGGCAAAACTCGTGCCGCTGGCATAGATCACCTGGCCGCTCAGTTCATACAGCCCCACATCGGCCCCCGGAGCCACCAGCCCGATCGACCGCCGCAACCCCGCATTGCTTTCGAAGCCCACCAAATGCCGACCAACCCCCGTGACCACGTTCCCCAGGTTGGCAAAATCCAACTTGGAAAACTGCCCCCGAAACCGCCGGGTAAAGGCCACATTGATGCCGTTAAAGGTGTCCGTGGGAATTGAAATGCCCCCATCGCCCTGATTGCCCGCAATCAGATACAGCACGTCATGGGCCCGCGCCGACCAATCCACACAAAGGGTGAGCAGGGAATTGCCATCCAACATGGCGTTCAGTCGCTGATCCTGGCTGAGGGGTTCGCCAAAGCTGAAGTTAATGGCTCGCACATCGCCATGGTTTTGCAGGGCCACGGACTGGCTAGCTAAACATTCCCCAATTTGGCCATTGCCTTCGGATGGGCCCGTGGCTGCGGAATAGAGCATGGCCCCAGGAGCCACGCCCCGCGCCAATTTCCCCGATCGCCCAATCATCACCCCCGCCACACTGTGGGCATGGCCATCCACATATTCATCGGGCCCTGGCCGCTCTTCCAAAACCAACAGGCCCGCAGTTCGAAAGTCATCCGCGTTCCCCACCGCTTTGTCGTAGCCAAAACGACCGGGCCGACCAATTTCCACTTGGCCAATGCCAATTTTGCGGCCGGTGATGTTGTAGGGCGCTTGGTGCAGTCGATCGGAATCGATGCCATCGGGCCCTGTGGACAGCGGCAACAGCACGGCGGGCAAAGTGGCACTGGCGGTCGTGGCGATCGAGCAGCCGATCGCCCCTAACAACACCAAGCGCCCAGTCCGAAGCAGGGCTTGGCCGAGGCGATCAAATTGGAGGGAAAACAAATGGCGCGATCGACCCATAACTCCTCACTGACTGATAGCTGATGAAAGCTGACCAAATTGCTGGCTCAATTAGGGCGACGAACAGATTTTGGGCGAATTTTGGACGAATCTTGGGCAAATCTTGGGCGAACAGATCCTGATCCTGTCTTGATCGTGGATAGATCGGGGATGCTGTTTGGGTTGTAGCGCGATCGCTCGTCAAGAAACCCTGAAAAACCTGCAAGTTTTAACAAATATTGTTCATATTCTGTTAAAACAAATACAATTTCTACCCTTGCCCGCCCCCAGAGGACGCACCCACCATGAGCCAAAAGCCCATCGTCGTCGCCCCTTCCATTCTATCCGCCGATTTCAGCCGCCTGGGTGAAGAAATTCGGGCCGTAGATGCTGCCGGTGCTGATTGGATCCACGTTGATGTCATGGATGGTCGCTTCGTGCCGAACATCACGATCGGCCCGCTGATCGTTGAAGCCGTGCGTCCTCACACCCAAAAGCCCCTCGATGTCCACCTGATGATCGTCGAGCCGGAAAAATATGTGGATGCGTTCGCCAAGGCCGGCGCTGACCACATCACGGTTCACGCAGAGCACAATGCCTCGCCCCACCTGCACCGCACCCTCGCCCAAATCAAGGAAGCCGGTGCCAAGGCTGGTGTGGTGTTGAATCCTTCGACCCCGCTGGAATTGATTGAATACACGCTGGAACTGTGCGACCTGGTGTTGATCATGAGCGTCAACCCCGGTTTTGGCGGCCAGAAGTTCATCCCCGGTGTGTTGCCGAAGATTCGCAAGCTGCGTCAAATGTGCGATGAGCGCGGTCTCGATCCTTGGATTGAGGTGGATGGCGGCCTGAAGGTGGACAACACCTGGCAAGTGCTCGAAGCGGGTGCAAACGCGATCGTGGCCGGTTCGGCGGTGTTCAATGCGCCGGATTATGCCACCGCGATCGAAGGGATCCGCAACAGCAAGAACCCCGCCACTCGCGAGCTGGCTGCGGTCTAGGATTTTTCGGGTGGCCAACGGGCTGGCGACTATTCGATCATTGCAGATTGACCGCCCGCCCAAAGCCATCAATCAAGATTGCTGTAGCTAGACCATCACTCACCACTCAATCAATATCAATTGCGATGAGCGATTTTAGCCAATTCAGGCGATCGCTCATTTTTTTTATTAAGGTTTCGTTTGAGTTTTTGTTTGAGGTTTTGCTTTTGATTGTTTGAGGTTTTGCTTTTGAGTTGTTGGCTTAAGCTGTTCACTTATTTTTTGCTTAAGCATTTTGTCTATCGCTGATCTATTTTTTTGCTTAGTGTTTTCCTTAAGTTTTTGGTTATAACGCCATCCGAGTTTCGATCGCCCAGCGTGCCAGTTCTGTGCGGTTGCTGAGTCCCGTTTTGCCTAACATATTACTAACGTGACTTTCGATCGTGCGTTGGCTGACACTCATCAATTCAGCAATTTCTCGATTTGCCATGCCCCGCGCCACCAACTGCACCACCCGCGACTCCGTGGGGGTCAGTTCCACGTCTTTTGGCACTTTGAATTTGGGCGATCGATCTCCCTTGGCTTGGTAACGAATTAACCGAGAAGCCTGTTTTAAGGAAGACTCAACTTGGGCCACCAATTCTTCCGGTTCAAAGGGCTTGGTCATGTAGATATCGGCCCCCGTGGTCAGCCCCTTAATTCGATCCTGGCTTTGGCCCTTTGCCGACAGCAACAGCACCGGAATCCAGTTCGTTCGCGGGTCTTGGCGCACGGATTTCACCAAGCTGTAGCCATCCATTTCCGGCATCATCACATCGCAGATGATCATATCCGGCAAATCTTGCTCAAGCTGTTCCAGGGCCTCGCGACCGTTGCTCGCCGGAATCACCACATATCCGTGAAATTCCAAATAATCTTTGACGAGCAAAATCAGATTTGGATCGTCATCGATGAGTAAGATTCGTTTTTGAATACCAAGATTGCTTCTTCTCATAGGAAGCGAAAAGATCTTTAGGAAGAGCGGAAGTTAGCACGATCGAGTGCGATCGCCTACCTTTTTAATCACTCAGGTTAATTTCAGTCCCGTTGAATGAGCTGCTCAAGGAGCTGCATAGCCCAAGGAACTGCATAGCCTACGGGTCGGGAATTTAAGGGGGAAATTAAATTCACCGCAATTGTTCACAACCACTTCACTGCCATTTCACCAACATTTCACCAAAACTTTGTCGCAATCCGCCGCAGGAATGCGCCGCAATCATACGACTAGGATGAACTTAGGGTCGTGGTCGTTGGGCCACGGGCAGGAAATCCGAAAAACCAACCACGGCTGGACAAGTTAACCAGCTACGGACAGGATTGATGGGTATTTTTTTAACCTGCCTCCTAGTTTAGGGCAATGCTGGTGTTGAGTGCTACCAGTAATTTCGCTAGGCAGTCCTGATTCCCGAGTGCAACGGCTGCCCAGTTCCGCCGCTCAGGGAGCCATTTGGGGCAAAGATCGCTCAAAGAAAGCCAAGGACTGCACAACACGCCCACCAATGAGATGTTCCTGAATGATCTGCTCAATCGCGGCTGGGGTGGCGCGTCGATACCACACGCCTTCGGGATAAACCAGCAGGATTGGCCCTTCCGTGCAAACCCGCAAACAGTTCGCTTTTGTCCGAAAAACCACGGAGGATGGGGAAAATTCTGAACCTGAGGGGTTGCCTGGGCCGGTTCCATCAAGACCCAGTTCTCGCAATCGCCGCTTCAGATAGTCCCAGGATTCCAGGCTGGCATCCTTGGGGCAGCAAAGGGGTTTGGTTTGGTCGGCGCAAATGAAAACGTGGCGTTCGATGCGATCGATTCCCAATGTCCGCACCACGGGCAGGAGCGATCGGGCCTCCTCGGTGGGGGAATTGGTTTGGGCCTCGGCAGGGCAAGGGGTTGAGGCATCGGGATCGAGATCGGGTCGATCGGCCTCTGGGTTCGCAAGGGAAGAGTGCAATGGGGTTGCCATGGGGCAATGCGGTGGGGCTGAGGGTGGTTGGCAAGGTGTGTCGGGCGGCGGGTGACGTACTGGGCGGGGCGATCGAGATCTTTCCAAGTTACGCCCTGGTTGCCAGTTCGGAAACCCGTACAGAGGGGTCTGTTGTCAGGCCCCATGGTCTCCAGTAAATTAGCACTCGGATGGAGAGAGTGCTAAAAGCCGTTGGTCAGGCTGCAACAGACACCCTGTCAGCACCGCGCAGTCAGCACTGCGTAACCACGGGTTTTCAGCCTTTCGCCTATCCGCTTCACCATTGGTCTAGCTTTTCACTTCAAACCTCTGGAGACAGATTCTGTATGGCAGCCGTATCGTTGAGCGTATCGACCGTGACTCCTTTGGGCGATCGCGTATTGGTCAAAGTCGCCGCCGCTGAAGAAAAGACCGCTGGCGGTATTCTCCTGCCCGATAACGCCAAAGAAAAGCCCCAAGTTGGCGAAGTCGTCGCTGTGGGCCCTGGCAAGCGCAACGATGATGGTAGCCGCCAAGCTCCCGAAGTCAGCACTGGTAACAAAGTTCTCTACTCCAAGTACGCTGGCACGGATATCAAGCTGGGTGGCGAAGATTACGTCCTGCTCTCTGAAAAAGACATCCTGGCGGTTGTTGGCTAATTAAGCCATGGCCCGAGCCGTCCCGATCGACCGCTGCTCTTTAAGGGCTGCTCTTCAAGGGTTGACGGTTCCTCGGCTCGATCGCCCCGGTTAAGCCGATCGCCAAACCAGCCATCGTCAAACCGGACTAACCAGCCCAATCCTGGGTTTCGCAAAACTCCTCATTCTTCAATCTCCAACAGGCAGATCATGGCTAAGAAGATTATCTACAACGAAAACGCCCGTCGTGCCCTTGAGCGCGGTATGGACATCCTGGCGGAAGCCGTGGCCGTCACCTTGGGTCCCAAGGGTCGCAACGTTGTGCTCGAAAAGAAATTTGGCGCACCTCAAATCATCAACGATGGTGTGACGATCGCCAAAGAAATTGAACTGGAAGATCACGTGGAAAACACCGGCGTGGCCCTGATTCGCCAAGCCGCTTCCAAAACCAACGACGCAGCGGGCGACGGAACCACCACCGCCACCGTGTTGGCCCACGCGATCGTTAAAGAAGGTCTGCGCAACGTGGCCGCCGGTGCCAACGCCATCACCCTGAAGCGCGGTACTGAAAAGGCCGTCGCTTACCTGGTGGATCAAATCAAGGCCCACGCTCGCCAAGTCCCCGAAAACGACTCCAAAGCCATCTCGCAAGTGGCAGCCATCTCCGCCGGCAACGACGAAGAAGTTGGCCAAATGATCGCCGATGCCATGAGCAAAGTGGGCAAAGAAGGCGTGATCTCCCTGGAAGAAGGCAAGTCGATGACGACTGAGCTGGAAGTCACCGAAGGGATGCGCTTCGACAAGGGTTATATCTCGCCCTACTTTGCCACCGACACCGAGCGGATGGAAGCAGTACTGGATAACCCCTTCATCCTGCTGACCGACAAGAAGATCACCCTGGTGCAAGACCTGGTGCCGATCCTGGAGCAAGCCGCTCGCGCTGGCAAGCCCCTGCTGATCATCGCTGAAGACATCGAGAAGGAAGCCCTGGCTACCTTGGTGGTGAACCGTCTGCGCGGCGTGCTGAACGTGGCTGCTGTGAAGGCTCCTGGCTTCGGTGATCGCCGCAAGGCCATGCTGGAAGACATCGCCATCCTCACCGGCGGTCAACTGATCACTGAAGATGCTGGCTTGAAGATCGACAGCACCAAGCTGGAGCAACTGGGTCAAGCCCGCCGGATCACGATCACCAAGGACACCACCACGATCGTGGCCGATGGCAACGAAGCCGAAGTGAAGGCCCGTTGCGAGCAAATCCGCCGTCAAATGGAAGAAACTGAATCTTCCTACGACAAGGAAAAACTGCAAGAGCGTCTGGCCAAGCTGGCTGGCGGTGTGGCAGTGGTGAAGGTTGGCGCGGCCACCGAAACCGAAATGAAGGATCGCAAGCTGCGTCTGGAAGATGCGATCAACGCCACCAAGGCGGCCGTTGAAGAAGGCATCGTGCCCGGTGGTGGTACGACCCTGGCACACTTGGCTCCTAGTCTGACCGACTGGGCAAACGCCAACCTAAAGGACGAAGAGCTGACCGGCGCACTGATCGTGGCTCGTGCCCTGACGGCTCCCCTGAAGCGGATTGCTGAAAACGCCGGTCAAAACGGCGCGGTGATCGCTGAGCGCGTGATGGAAAAAGACTTCAACGTGGGCTACAACGCTTCGAGCGGCGAATACGTAGACATGTTTGAAGCCGGGATCGTTGACCCCGCCAAGGTGACCCGCTCGGCCCTGCAAAACGCTGCCTCGATCGCGGCGATGGTGCTGACCACCGAATGCATTGTGGTTGACAAACCCGAACCGAAGGAAGCTGCTGGCGCTGGCGCTGGCATGGGCGGCGGCGACTTCGACTACTAAGTCTCGCCCACAATCCTTGTCCCGGGAATGGTTCAGGGAATCGTTACCCAACTTGTAGGTGTAACGATCCCTCCATAACCCAGGCCAACTCAAAAGTAAATCGGTTGGGAGCTATGCCACAGGCAGTTAGTTTCCAGCCGATTTTGCATGAACGGTGATTCCGGAGGGGCTGGCTTCGCTGGATTTTTTGCACAAATCCGCAAGAAACCCTCATCCCCAAACCCCTTCTTTTCAATTGGGCAGTGGGAAGCCAGCGCTATGGATCTTCAGCGCTATTAATCTCCGGCGATCTCATGGCGGCTGGTTGAGTTCCTTTGAGGGTGGCCTCATGAACAAAACAACCCATCAACCCAATTCATGTCAACCCAATTCATGTCAACCCAAGTCATGGGCAACAAAAAAGCAGCACTCCCATGGGTACTGCTTTAAGACTGAAAGCTTAATCGCGGGTTGAGTTCGACAGAAATAAACCAACCCGTCGATCAATTTGCAATTGAATGGTAGGGATTTTCAACCGTACAGCGAAAGAGGGCTAATCAACTGGTTTTAAAGATCGTTGAGTTGAAACGACTAAAGACAATTCTTGAATCAAGCTTTGAAGCTTTTGGGGCCAAGCTGGGATTGAATCAGAATTTTCCTCAAACCGTTGTCAAGCGATCGGGGCTGAACGGCCGCTCACCCCAAGTTACGATTCCGCCTTCACCAACTTGACGTTCTTCGCCAAGCCCAAGAACTGCAACAGTTGGATCGTCATCCAAGTGGCATCAATTTCCCACCAAGCCAAACCATGGCGAGCGGAGTATTGATGGGCATGGTGGTTGTTGTGCCAGCCTTCGCCATAGGTCAGGAGCGCCACCCACCAGCAGTTGGTGGAGCGATCGCCTGAGTCTTCAAAGGTGCGATAGCCAAACTTGTGGGTGGCGCTGTTCACCAGCCAAGTGCAATGCCACAGGGAAACCATCCGCACGCAGATGCCCCAGAGCACAAACGACCATCCACCCATCAGGTACAGAATGGCGGCGAGGGGAATTTGCAGCAGCAGGAAGTAACGATCGAGGAATTTATAGAAAGGATCGTCGCCGATATCCTTGGTGAAGCGGGGAATTTCGCTTTCGGCGGGCACTTCGTACATCATCCAACCGATGTGGCTCCAGAGGAAACCCTTGGTCGAATCATGATGATCCGGATCCGTGTCCGAATGCAGGTGGTGGTGGCGGTGCAAACCAACCCACCAAATGGGGCCACCTTGGCAGGAGAGCGTTCCACAGAACACGAAGAAGTACTCCAACCACTTGGGAACCTCGAAACTGCGGTGGGTGACGAGGCGATGCCACCCAAGGGTAATTCCGAGGCCGCCCGTCACCCAGTGGAGGAAGATCATCAGGCCAACGGCTGCCCAGCTAAAGTTTTGCGGCAGAAATGCCACGACGGCTGCGATGTGCATCGCCGTCATAAAGATAATTACGCCCCAGTCTGGGCGCAAGTTCTGTGCGGACGTTGCGGCAGTCATTCAATTACCTATGTCATCGATGCGCTAAATCAGCGTATCATTTCCTATTTGAATTTCTTCACAATGGACTGAGCATCCAGTTTGACCGAAATTCAGCGGTGGTGTGGGTTGGCGCTGCGAAATCTAGGAATCGGCAGCAGCCGCAGAGGGGCGGCTTGATCGCGATCGGGGGTTTAGGGAATTTTTGGGATCGCGAAACCTTTCGATCGCGATCGAGCCGGGGATCAACGCCAGTCTAGGTCAGGAATCCCTGAAAACATTGGGGATCAGGGGCGATCGGCCGGCTCAGATTGGTTGTGTTTTGACCTTAATCAGTGCATCCTTGACCCTCAATTTTGGGTTTTTGGTGATCTCGATTGAGCACCGGAGCGGTATTTTGGAAAGCTTGCCTAATTTTGGCAATTTTTTGGGCGCAATTACGAAAATTCAAGCCATTTGGGGTTAGTTCGGTCATGGGGATTCAGATGGATCAGGCCACCAAGGGCGGTGTCAAGGTGGATGCGGCAGCGGTGGTGCAGCAAGCGGTGGAGGAGTTGGGGCCCCGATTCGGGCAAATCGATCGCGCGGTGCAGGTCAAACTGAAGCGTGTGCTGGATGCGTTTCGGGCGGAACGAGTGGGGGCCCACCATTTTGCGGGGGTTTCGGGCTATGGCCACGATGATTTGGGTCGGGACACGCTCGATCGAGTCATGGCCCGGGCCCTCCAGGCCGAAGCTGCGATCGTGCGAGTGCAAATTGTGTCGGGAACCCACGCGATCGCCTGTGCCCTCTTTGGGGTGCTGCGGCCCGGCGATGAGCTGCTGTCCGTGGCCGGCAAACCCTACGACACCCTGGAAGAGGTGATTGGCAAGCGGGGCAGCGGTCAGGGATCCCTGATGGATTTTGGGATCACCTACCGGGAATTGGATTTGACTCCGGCCGGGACGATCGATTGGGAAGCCCTGGCCCAAGCAATCCGTCCAGAAACAAAGATGGTCACGATCCAGCGATCCTGTGGCTATGACTGGCGACCCAGCCTCTCCGTTGCTGACATTGGCCGGATCGTGGCGATCGTGAAGGCCCAGAATCCAAACACGATTTGCTTTGTGGACAACTGCTACGGCGAATTTGTGGAAGACAACGAACCGACCGCCGTGGGCGCAGACCTGATGGCCGGCTCCTTGATCAAAAACCCCGGCGGCACGATCGTCACCGCTGGCGGCTATGTGGCCGGCCGGGCTGATCTTGTGGAGCAAGCGGCCTGTCGGTTAACGGCTCCCGGCATTGGTTCCGAGGGCGGGGCGGCCTTCGACCAACACCGACTGCTCTATCAGGGTTTGTTCTTGGCTCCCCAAATGGTGGGAGAAGCGCTCAAGTGCAATTACCTAGCAGCGCGGGTGTTTGCCAACCTGGGCTATCCGGTGAATCCGGCTCCGGACGCAGCCCAAAGCGACATCATCCAGGCCTTGAAGCTGGGCAGTGCCGAAAAGGTAATTGCCTTTTGCCGGGCAGTGCAACAGGCTTCCCCGATCGATTCCTACGTGGATCCCGTGCCGGCCGTGATGCCCGGTTATGAAGACCAAGTGGTGATGGCTGGGGGCACCTTCATTGAAGGCAGCACCTCAGAGCTGTCGGCCGATGGGCCCTTGCGCGCGCCCTATGTGGCCTATTTCCAAGGGGGAACCCACTGGACCCACGCGGCGATCGCCCTGGAAACGGCCGTGGCGGCGATCGGCCCCGCAGGCAGTGCCCTGGAGTCTTAACCACCAGTGATTTGGCTCAATGGGCGGTTTAATCAGCAGCGCGATCAACTGAACCGCCCAGACAGTCCATGGGAGCATTCCATTCGCACCAAACCCTTGTTTCCAAGAGGTGCGCTAAAATCAAATCAGTCCGGGTATGAGATAGCCCCCTGATGTGGTAAAGGCTCGCAACAACGCCAGCCCCGATCGCCCATCTCCCAGCGGTTTACACCCCTGACAGCCACCCCCGGCATCGAACGGCCCGCCGCTGTCAAGAGACCGTCCGCGCTCTCGCCCGTCCCTGAACCTGCCCTCAAACCCAGTTGTCTAACCCGTTCTGCTGAGAAGCCGCCCGTGAAACCCATTCGATCGCTTGATGATGCCCTAGAACGCTGCCAAACCCTGGGAATGCGCGTCAGTCGCCAGCGCCGCTTCATCTTGGAACTGCTATGGGACGATCAGGAGCACCTATCGGCACGGGAAATTTATGACCGACTGAATCGGCGGGGCAAAGACATTGGCCACACCTCGGTTTACCAAAACCTGGAAGCCTTGGCCCGTAACGGCATTGTGGAATGTATCGATCGGGCTGATGGTCGTCTGTACGGCAACATTAGCGACCCCCACAGCCACATCAACTGCCTAGACAGCGGCCGAATTGTTGACGTGCATGTGACCCTGCCACCGGAGCTGATTGCCCAAATCGAGGCCCAAACGGGGGTCAAGATCGCTGACTATCGGATCGATTTTTACGGCTACGATCAGCAGTCTGCCCAGGCCAGCTAGTGCCAGTTGCCCCATCGATCACCCCTCTACTCCCCCATGTCCACCCACCCGAGGCTGGCCCGCATCACCCTGTTTCCGATCAAGTCCCTGGATGGTGTCGCGGTCGATCGGGTTGCCCTGACGGCGGCTGGATCCTTAGTGGGCGATCGGGAATTTGCCCTGCTCGATACCCAAGGCAAGTTCATTAACGGCAAGCGCAACGCCGCCATTCACCACATTCGATCGACCTTTGACCTAGCCCAACGTCTCGTCACCCTGCGCTTACAAGCAGGCTCTCAAGCCGCCGCCACCTTCCATTTAGATCGCGATCGGGAAGCATTAGCCACCTGGTTCAGCGACTATTTTCAGCAACCGGTCACCATTGCCCAAAACCACGAGGCCGGCTTTCCCGATGATCCGGCCGCTTGGGGCCCCACCTTGATTAGCACAGGGTCGATCGCAACGGTGGCCAGTTGGTTTCCAGACTTGACCGTCGCGGAACTGCGCGATCGGCTGCGAACCAACCTGGAAATTGACGAGGTGGAGCCTTTTTGGGAAGAACAGCTCTACAGCACCGCTGGCAACGGGATCCCGTTTCAAATTGGCGCAGTGCCATTTCTGGGCACGAATCCCTGTCAACGCTGCATTGTCCCCACCCGAAACAGCCAAACCGGCGAACCCACGGCTCAATTTCAAAAAACCTTCATGGCCCAGCGCCAAATCACCCTGCCACCTTGGGCCGAGCGATCGCGTTTTAATCACTTCTACCGATTGGCCATCAATACCCAAGTTCCGGCGATCGACCTCGATTCTGCCTCTACCAACGAAAAATCTAGGATGTTACAAGTGGGAGATCGGTTAACGCTAATGAATTAGCTAATGGGTCAATTCCAATTCATTAGACTTCTTGAATAAATTGACTAGAAGTTCTCATCCTTAGCCCCTCTTCTCAAGAGGAGCTAATCAACGATCATTTTGTAGTAACACAGAAAGTTTAATGTGCTGGATTTTAAAATCACCAAATTCTTAACCAGCAGAGGTTTTAAAATTTGACTACCCAGTATTTTAAGAATGTCGTGCTACTAACTAACACGTTTCGAGATAACTGTGAACTATAAGACGCTTGTCAGGAAAGTACGAAAACTAGCCAATCACTAAATGTCGAAGAACTTTAGAATCAAAAAAAATATTCCATATGAGATTCTCCGCTCCATTGTTTTAATAACGAAACTTTAAAGGAGACTTCTTTAGACACCAGCTTAGGCTGGGGATGATCGTTGGGGACTGGCACCCTCGAACAAAACCAGTCCTGGTTTGAGTAAAAGTCGTCCCAACGCTCGACGTGAGGATTTTCCAGGCATTTTTTAATTTCTGACTCCATCCAATTGGTTGCTGAGGATGAGCTTTCGAGGGCACTCCCCCAGGTAATGAAGCGGAACTGCCTGCCCTGTTGATTGTGATAATCCGCCATAAAGTCGGAAGCAAATAGTCCTCCCAGACTATGGGATAGAACAGTTACTCGCTCATAAGAACCTTCACTGATGACGTTATCAACCACCTGTTTAATCCGTTTGCGGAGCAGTGTCCTGACCGGAGGGCTACCCTCACTCGACTCATTTTTCAGGTAAGTAATGAAGAAATCGGTAAAGTCGATGACTAGATTGATAGAGACAGGCAAAATTGCCAGCAGAGTGCTAATCACTAGCCAGATTTGCCAACCTAAGCCATGTGTTGCCCAACCAATGACGGGATCCAAAAAGGTTTGTAGCCAGGGAATAGACTTAAGTGCTGTTTGATCGGCCAGAGCTGCCAGCACCAGCACCACAATGCCGAAATACCAGAGCAGCACCAGCACCAAAATGATACTGGTTTGAATAAAGAAGACCGGAGATATCTTCATGATCTTCCAGCCTTTGCTAGCCCAGTAGACAATCATGGCAAAACCTCGACATAATTGTTGCCGAATTTCTTTAGCACTCAGGTGATCAACCAAGTCATTCCAGTAGACCTCGTAAATATCCATCGTTTTTTCTCCACCTTCGAGCTGGCAGAGAAAACGCTTGCCCGTTTGCCCCGGAATCTTGACCTCTTCAGGATCAAGCTGAATATTGATGTCTTCAAGTTGGGTTAGCAACCCAGGCTCTAGAAATGTATCAAGGTAATAGTTCTGGCACTTAGCATCAAACCCTGGCACAAAAACAACAGCTTCCTTCATAACCACACGAACCTCAATAGATGGACAAATTGCTTAATCGCTTAACACCTATTTTCTTAAAAAGAAGACACGGGGTTGCAATGACTCTAGAGAATTAAAACCAAGTAGTTTATAGACGGGAAAGACAACAAGAGAATTCAGCTAAAACGATTAGCGTTCCTGATCTCTTGAGAATGGATTTTGTATTTCTTTACTATATGGTCAAAAAATAATTTGAAGTGAGAAAATTAATTATATGTTAGACAACAAGCACGGGAAAAGCTTTCTAGGCAGAGTGTTATTAGGAAGCTATGGTCTAGGCTCGGTATTTTGGATGTTTTTCTGTAACTACGGAATAACAACCCCGTCTAAGGAAATTTTACCGCAACTAGAGTCATGCGAGCATTGCCGGATCCTTAAACTATTCAATTGACAGTCTCTGTTGCGTTTGAGGTAAAAGCTGTAATTAATTAATTCAAGTAAACTTCAGGATCGTGGTTGGGGAATCTTAAAATGAGATTTGGGTTGGAAATCTGAATTGCAATCTCGGACCAAAACAATGAGGTGCTCAACGAGGTGCTCGACCCTAGGCGATCCACAACATCCACAAGACCCGTAAAATCAGCAAGATCATCTCCCAAATTATCCAATTCGTACCCCCGCAACGGCCCTATGGAACATGGTTTGATGTGGCTGCCCCTCCTGGGGCTGTTTATTGGTCTCGCCTATGCCGGTTGGAATGAATACCAACGGCTAGAGGCTTACAAAATTTGGGCAAAAGGGTTCGATCGCGCCAAATACGACATTTACGCCGTCTTGGGCCAAAAGGGTCGTGAATTGGTTTGGGGCATTCCCAACCGCAAGGGGCCGATCGAGGTGCAACGGCTTTCCCTGGAGCAAGTGCAGGGCGTGGTGCTCATGGCCGATGGCCAGGCGATCAACCCCGAGAAATATCCCACTCAAGCCAAGCAGGTGATTTTGGAGCTGGTGCGCAAGGACAGCGGCCCAGCCATGAAAATTCCTTTCACCCAAATTGATATCGCGGCCCAATGGGCGATCGCCCTGGAGCGGGATTTGGGTTAGGGCGATCGCGTCAAACCTAGCCCAACAGACCCAGAGCCGCCTTGGTGCGCGGCCCGGCTACCCCGTCAGGAACTAAGCCAGAGTCCCGTTGGAAGCGCTTGACCGCCGCTTCGGTGATCGGGCCGTAATACCCCGTGACCCGGAAGCGGAAATAGCCCAAGTCTTTCAGCCGCTGTTGCAAACGACTGGTGTTGACGTTGCGACCGCCCACACAGCTATAGCAGGGGCCGGCTCCCGCGCCCCATCCGCCGCTATTGCGAAGATAAGGGGGGCGGTAAACGTAGCTGCTGATGGTTTTGAAGGTGGGGCAAGGGCGAACGGTGATGGGTGGCAGGGGCTTGGTGACGGGGCGATCGGGATTGACGAAGGCGGGGCCGTCGCCCACGCCGCCGCCACCGCCACCACTGCGGAGGGTTTCACCCGCACGCTCAGCGGCTAAGGCCGGGCCGATCGCCGCGCCCAGAATGCTGACGGTCAACAGCAGCGACAAAAAGCGCAACCAACCTTGGGACGACAGCCGCTCCCAGGCGATCGCCCGACTGAGGGCCGCTTCTAGGGACGGGAGTTCCAGGAAATCAGACCGGTAGGCCGCTGCCAAGTGGGGATAGCCAAGACTTTCCATAGATAATTTGCCAAACCTAAGAATCCAAAGAATCCGAACCTAAGCAATCCGAAGCGTCCGCAACCGGGGGCACAGACTCAACTGCAATTAGCATCACTGTTGAATCACTGCCAGCCGCCATAGCCAGAGCCACAGATTCGCACGCAACAGGGATTATAAACAGGCTGCCAACTGGAATCGGTCGCGGGTCGCACCCAGTTTCGGGCCCGGCGCACATGGCGCTTCACGGGCAAATAGGGAGAGCCTCGGCGGCCGGAAACGGGCACGGTGGCCAGGGCATTGACCGTGGTTGCATCCACGTAGCCGGTGGCGGGAATGCGACGCGATCGCTGGAAGGCAACCAGGGCTGTTTGGGTGACTTTGCCAAAATGGCCCGTATTGGTGCGCGATTTTTGGAAGCCCAGGGTGCGCAGCTTGCCTTGGAGGGTGGCCACGCGATCGCTCGTTTCGCCCCCATAGATCGGCGCGGTCAGGGTCCCATAACTTCCTGTGTTGACCTCGGAGTTGGGGCGAGCGCTCGGGGGCAGCACCACCGGAGCCACCGGGCGCGGACGGTTAATCACCGGCTGCCAACCACCCGGCTGATTCCCCCGATCGTTCGTGTTGCCCGTGTCGCCGCGGCCGTCCGATCGCCAAGGATTGCGTGGCTCCACCGTTTCCGCATCAAGCTTGGCTTGGGTTTCCAAATCCAATACGCCGGTTCCTGGCAATCGGTGCTGGGCCTGATAGGTCAACAGGGCGGTGCGGGTGGCTTCGTCAAAGGTTCCAGTCACCAACAGGGGCAGGTTAAAGGTGCTGGCCTGTCGCAGTCGCCATTGCAGAACTTGCACCGAAGGGCCCTGGTCGCCGCGCACCAAGTAGGGGGCGGGCGTTTGGCGGGCGGGCGCACCATTGGCCGCCATCAACATCATGGTGCTGGTGCGATCGAGCACGCCCGTGGGGGTGAGCTTGCCGGTGCGCCGTTGGTAATTGCGCAGGGCAAGTTCCGTGGCGCTGTCAAACTCAGCGGTAATCGGCACTTCCAGCCCGGCCCCCTTGAGCAGTTGCTGAAGATTTTGAACCGCCAAGCCCCGATCGCCAAATCGCAGGCTGTTATAGGCCTGGGCCCCTTCGGCCAGAAGCGGCCAAGACAACACCCCAAGGGCGATCGCCCCCAGAAGCATTCGGCCCGAGGTGATTCGATTGAGCTGCCCCGTGGCCCGATCGGTGACCTGATCAGTTCCCTGATCTTGGTCTTCCAGGTGTTCCGGGGCATCCAGCGCCTCTAACGCCAGGGCATAGTGCAAATAGGCCCAGCTTTCCATAACAAGCCCATCAAAAGTGGATTGAGTTCCTAAACTGAATTCTTGACTCTGACTGGAGTGCTAAACGACTCGAATTTTTTTCATTCAACCGCGATCGATTGAACAGCGATTGGTTGAACGACGATCGGGAATGGGTGAATGTTGGTTGCAGAATCATCCATCCCCGTTGTACTGGAGAACAGACCTCAGACACAAGGTGGGAGCCACCGGGCGATCGGGCATGGGGGTGGGAATCGGGGTGATCTTCTCGTCAGGTGATCTTCGCGTCAGACGCTGATTAACCGTCGAATCTTCAACCAAAGTCCTAGGCGCGATCGAACAAAAGACCTTAGAATTCTGGGCATGGTTCAGGCAAATCCCACAAACAATTCCCCCGCGACCCCGATCGCGCCCCCCACCGGTCACCCCTCCGCCGGGTCGATCCCCCCATGCGCTTGGAGCCGCCCGATCGGCCTTGGTTGGGAACGTCCTTACACCGTCCGCTATGCCAGCAATTTGGACGATGGCCCCTGGCATGGTGCGCCCTTGGGTGGGTTTGGGGCCGGCTCCTTGGGTCGATCGCCCCGGGGTGAATTTAACTTTTGGCACATGGACGGCGGGGAGCATGTGTTTGCCAACCTGCCCGGCTGTCAGTTTGCGGTTTTTGAGCAAGCAGAGGGCGACTTACCCCGAACCTATGCCCTCAGCAGCGAACCACCCGCCGATGGCAGTCTGGGGGATTGGGCTTGGTATCCCGCCTCCACGGCCGAGCGCTCAACGGGCACTTACTCGGCGCTCTACCCGCGCAGTTGGTTCACCTACGAAAACGTGTTGCAGACCCACCTCACCTGCGAACAGTTTTCACCGATTTTGGCGGGCAACTACCAAGAAACCAGCTATCCCGTGGCGGTGTTTGAGTGGACGGCCCACAACCCCACCGATCGCCCCATTACAGTCAGTATTCTGCTCAGTTGGGAAAACACGGTGGGTTGGTTCACCAATGCCCTCAAGAATCCCGAAATTACGGTGCGGGACGACGGCAGCCCCGAGTATGAATATCAACCTCGTTGGGGCGAGAGCGAGGGGAACTTTAACCGCTGGATTGAAGATTTCTCGCGGGTGGGCTGCACGCTCCTGAACTTGGAAGGCTTGATTGATCCGGGCGATCGCCCCCTGGCCGAAGGGATGGGCCAATGGGCCTTGATGACGGTGCAAAACCCGGCGGTGGAGGTGTTTCACCACACCCGCTGGAATCCGGCTGGCGATGGTTCGGATCTGTGGCGCGATTTTTCCCGATCGGGTGACCTGTCCGACGAAAGCGACGATCGGCCCGCCAAGGCCGGTGAACGGATTGGCGCGGCGATCGCCGTTCGCTTCACCCTCCGACCCGGCAAAACTCGCAAAATTCCCTTCATCTTGGCTTGGGACTTTCCCACCACGGAATTCAAGGCCGGCGTGACCTACTATCGGCGCTACACGGACTTTTTCGGGCGCAATGGTCAAGGGGCCTGGTCGATCGCCCGCACCGCCCTGAAGCATTACGATGCCTGGCGCGAAGGGATCATTGCCTGGCAAAAACCCGTGCTCGATCGCCCCGACTGGCCCGATTGGTTCAAAATGGGCCTTCTCAATGAGCTATACGACCTGACGGCCGGGGCCACCGTTTGGAGTGCCGCCGATGAGCGAGATCCCAAGGGCCAGTTCGCCGTGGCCGAATGTCTGGATTACCGCTGGTATGAAAGTTTAGATGTGCGGCTCTATGGTTCCTTTGGGCTGCTGTTGCTGTGGCCCGAGCTGGAAAAGGCCGTGATGCGAGCCTTTGCGCGGGCAATTCCCACGGCCGATGCCACCCCTCGAATCATTGGCTATAACCGGGCGGCGGCGGTTCGGAAGATTGCCGATGCCACCCCCCATGATTTGGGCGCACCGAACGAACATCCCTGGGAAGCCACCAACTACACCAGCTATCAGGATTGCAACCTGTGGAAGGATTTACCCTGCGATTTCGTGTTGCAGGTCTACCGGGACTATCAACTCACGGGGGCCAGCGATCGGCAATTCTTGGTGGACTGCTGGGATTCGGTGGAGCGATCGCTCGCTTACCTAAAAACCTTTGACCAAGACGGCGACGGCATTCCCGAAAACTCCGGCGCACCCGACCAAACCTTTGATGATTGGCGACTGGTGGGCGTGAGTGCCTACTGCGGCGGCCTGTGGATTGCGGCCTTGGAAGCGGCGATCGCGATCGGGCAAGTGCTGCTGGAAGCGGATTTGGATGATTTAACCTATGAATCAGACCGGGCCCGCGCCGCCCTCGATCGCTCCCGCTTGGCGGCCACCCTGGCCACCTACCAAGACTGGCTCACCCAAGCCCGATCGGTTTATCATCTGGCCCTCTGGAACGGGCAATCCTATCGGCTCGACACCGGCAGCGGTTCCGACGTGGTGATGGCGGATCAGCTTTGTGGTCAGTTCTATGCCCGATTGCTGGGGCTGCCGGATGTGGTGGACAGCGCCGCCGTTCGCAGGACGATCGAAACGGTTTATGACTCCTGTTTCGTCAAGTTCAACGCTTTCTGTCGGAGCGATCGGGCCCGGGAACTGGGGTGGAACATTCCCCACGACCTGCCTAACCTGGGGGTGGCCAACGGCGTGTTGCCCGATGGTTCCCCCGAAAACCCGAAGGCCACCCATCCGTTAGAAGTCTGGACAGGAATTAACTTTGGGCTAGCGGCTTTTTGGTTGCAAATGGGCTACCAGCAGGAAGCCATGGAAGTG
Source organism: Limnothrix sp. CMB-01 (assembly GCF_055193175.1). Taxonomy (NCBI): domain Bacteria; kingdom Bacillati; phylum Cyanobacteriota; class Cyanophyceae; order Pseudanabaenales; family Pseudanabaenaceae; genus Limnothrix; species Limnothrix sp. CMB-01. The sequence goes on along the minus strand of NZ_CM143720.1, from coordinate 2,668,233 downwards.
GCCGCCGCCGTTGTGAACCAAATCTATAGCGGGGGCTTGCAATTCCGAACGCCGGAGGCTATTACGGCTCAAAACACCTTCCGGGCCAGTACCTACCTGCGACCGATGGCCATTTGGGCAATGTATGGCATTCTGACGGAGTTTGCGCCCTTAACGGCCCGTTAGGGAGCAGCAATTGAGGAGCTATGACGGTGCCGATCGGGTCGATCGAATGCAGTAATTCCCACTGCGGTCACGGGAATCCCGCCTCGGCCAAGGTCTGTGCTGCCTGTGGTGCTCCGCTGCTGCATCTATACCTCTACGGGATTGGATCCGACCTGCGGTCGCTGGCTCCCGGCACTTGGCTCGCCAATCGCTACTACTACTTGGGCGATCGGCGCTTTTTGGACGGCAAACCAGGCCAAGTGCCCGAAGTACCTGGGGAGGTGACGCGCCTGCTTCTCAGCTATTTGCGGCTGGTGGAGCATCGGCCCCAAGTGCCCCAAATTTACGGCGTTGTCAAACAGTCGAACTTTAGCCGGGAAGCCATTTTGTTGCTTGAAGGGGCCCCGATCGGCCCCGATGGATCCCTGCTGCCAAAGTTGGTTGACCAATGGGCCAAGGCCACACCCCTGCGCCAACTGAATTGGCTGTGGCAAGTGGCGCGACTCTGGGAACCCTTGCAAGACGCGGGGGTCACGGCCACCCTGTTGGAGCCGGAGCGGTTGCGGGTGGGGAGCGGCTGGGTGCGGTTGCTGGCCCTGAAGGACAATGCGGGGCGATCGCCCAGTTGGGCCGAGTGGGGGCGCTGGTGGGTGCAACGGCTGCGGCCCCATCCGGCCTTGGAATCTTTGGTGTCGCCCCTGTTGCAACAGGTGGCGTTGGGTAATTGCGATCCGCCGACTCTGGTGGCGAATTTGGAGCAGCTCATCACCCAAGTGGCGGCCCAGGATGCGCCCGTGGAGCTGGCCGTGGCCAGCCTGAGTGACCCGGGGCCGAGCCGATCGCGCAATGAAGATGCTTGCTATCCCTTCAGCCAAGATCAGACCCGAGGGCAGCGGTTGGGCTTGGCGATCGTCTGCGATGGGCTAGGGGGCCATGAGGGCGGGGACGTGGCTTCCCGTTGGGCGATCGAACAGCTCACCACCGAGTTAGTGCCCTTTGTGGAAGCCGCCGCCCAAGCCCCCCCAAGTCCTGAGTTGGTGAATGCCACCCTGCTGCGGGCGATCGGGCTGGCCAATGCCGTCATTACCCAGCGCAATGTGCAGGAGGGGCGAGCCGAGCGCCAACGGATGGGCACCACGGTGGTTTTGGCTCTGGTGATCGATCGATGGCTGTACATTGCCCATGTGGGCGATAGCCGCGCTTATCAAATCACGCCCACGGGCTGCCATGCCTTGACCTTGGATGATGACCTGGCTACCCGCGAAACCCGTTTGGGTCTTGGGTTCTATCGAGATTTGTTGCAAATCAGCGCCGCCGGGGCCCTGGTACAGGCCTTGGGCATGGGCAATTCTGAGCAACTTTATCCCAGCGTGCGCCGCCTGGTGCTGGACGAGGATTGCGCGATTGTCCTCTGCTCCGATGGGGTGAGCGATTTTGACCTGATCGAGCGATCGTGGCGTGACCAGTTCCCGGTGCGTTGGGGCCAAGGGGATCCCGGCCAAACCGTGGCCCAAATGATTGCCCTCGCCAATCAGCACAATGGCCACGACAACGCCACCATCAGCCTGGTGCAAATTGGAGCCACGCGCCAGCTCGTGCCGGATCCAGCCCGCCTGCGCCGCCCCGTGATGGTTCCTAGTCCACCGCTCGATCGGGAATTGGAGGTTTCGCCCGCCGCCAACCCCAATAACCCCAATAGTTTTCAAGGGGATGACCTGTTGCCCTCGGTGGTGGCCAAAATGCCTCAAACGGAACTGGTGACTCCTTCGGTGGAACCCTCGCCAATTCCCCCTGAGGGCCGATCGCCCCTGGTTCGATCGCCCTGGGTTGGCCGCTGGTTCAGCCTGTTGGCCCTAGTCATTTTCGGCGGTGGGCTGTTGGCCCTGGTGATCATGCCCCTGGTGCGGCAACTGGTCGATGCCAATGCCCCCAATACCCCGGCTCCTAGCCCCACCCCGATCGCCTCGCCCAGTGGGATCAACACCACACCCAGCCCCGTACCCAGCCCGATGGCTCTGAACGTGGGCGAGGTGCTGCAAATCAAGCCCCAAGCTGCCGCCCTGGGGTTATACGGGCCCGATCGAACCACCCTGGTTGGTTGGTTACCCCCCAACAGCACCATTCAAATTCTGCGCATTTCCTTGCCGATCGCCCCCGTCCCCACAACAGCCGCCCCAACGGCCACCCCGATCACCAGCCCACCAACCGGCGATCGCCCCTCTGGGCCGCCACCGGGACTGACCTGGGTGGAACTCAAAATCTGTACCCTGGGCCGCAGCAATCCCAACGGTTCTCTTGCCAGCGGTGCAACTCTCTGGGCCCGCCAAGCGGACTTGGGCGATCGCGTTGTGGCCGCCGCTCCCCTCCCCTTGCCCAACGGCTGCCAAGCCTCGACAATCACTCCCGATGCTGTCAACAACCCGCCGTGAATTGGTGATAAGTTGAGCGCGGACTTGCGATCGCCTCCCCGGGGACAGCCATGAACAGCACTGAATCTTGGAAATATTTCTTTCTTGCGGACGGGTGGGTTGTTGGGCGCGTTTGGAGCACCGATGGCCCCTGGAGCACCATCGCTTGGCGACGCGGGCCCCGCATTGAACGCACCCACCTCTCCATCACCCAGCAGGACGAAGTGCTCTGGCTGTATCGAGCCGAGTTCAACATCGTCACCATCGAAGTCAAGCCCGAACCGACCACCACGGGCGACGGCAACTTCAATCAGCCGATTGGGCAAGTGCTGCTCACCCGTTTAATCAGCGCCGACCAGGTAATCGAACGGCTGAGCCTGGCCCAAGCCCACTTTCAAACCCAAAAAGCCGGCCAGTTCTAGGGTTTCCCCGATCGCCACGGTCTCGATCCCCAACCGTCAACAACGGCTGGCGCATTCCCCTGCCAATCACCCATTGCCGCCATCACAGGGCGATCGGCCTCCCCGTTTGCTTGCGATCGGTATGTGGACTCTATACACTTTTTTAGATAACTGCCTTAACGGATTCTTTCGAGAAACTGCATCGCGACTTCCATAACAGGCGATCGATTTACTGCACTGCTGTATCACCAACGATTGAGGAGGCCGTAGTCAATGGGACTACCCTGGTATCGAGTGCATACAGTCGTCCTGAATGACCCAGGCCGACTGATTGCCGTACACCTAATGCACACAGCGCTCGTGGCCGGCTGGGCCGGTTCCATGGCGCTGTTTGAGCTATCCAACTTCGATCCGAGCGATCCCGTTCTGAACCCCATGTGGCGGCAAGGCATGTTCGTGCTGCCCTTCATGGCGCGTTTGGGCGTGACCGAATCGTGGGGCGGCTGGAGCGTCACGGGTGAAACTGCCACCAACGTCGGCTTCTGGAGCTTTGAAGGCGTAGCAACTGCCCACATCGTCCTTTCGGGTCTGCTGTTCTTGGCAGCCGTTTGGCACTGGGTGTTCTGGGATTTGGAACTGTTCACCGATCCCCGCACGGGCGAACCCGCCCTCGACTTGCCGAAAATGTTCGGCATCCACCTGTTCTTGTCTGGTCTTCTCTGCTTTGGTTTCGGTGCATTCCACCTCACGGGTCTGTTTGGACCAGGGATGTGGGTGTCTGACCCCTATGGCATCACTGGCCATGTCCAGCCCGTTGCGCCCGAGTGGGGGCCCGATGGCTTTAACCCCTTTAACCCCGGCGGGATTGTGGCCCACCACATCGCTGCGGGGATTGTCGGGATTATTGCCGGTCTGTTCCACCTGAGCGTCCGTCCGCCCGAGCGCCTCTACAAGGCCCTGCGGATGGGGAACATCGAAACCGTGCTGTCGAGCAGTATCGCTGCGGTGTTCTTCTCGGCCTTCGTGGTTGCGGGCACCATGTGGTACGGCAACGCCACCACCCCGATCGAACTGTTTGGCCCCACCCGTTATCAGTGGGATAGCGGCTACTTCCAACAGGAAATCCAACGTCGCGTTCAAACCGATGTGGCGGCTGGCAAGAGCTTGGATGAAGCTTGGTCGGCAATTCCCGAAAAGCTGGCTTTCTATGACTACGTGGGCAATAGCCCCGCCAAGGGCGGTCTGTTCCGCGTCGGCAAGATGAACAGCGGCGACGGCATGGCCAAGAAGTGGCTGGGTCACGCGGTGTTCACCGATGCTGAAGGTCGCGAACTGAACGTGCGCCGTCTGCCGAACTTCTTCGAAACCTTCCCGGTTGTGATGACCGATGCGGATGGTGTGGTGCGTGCGGACATTCCGTTCCGTCGTGCAGAATCGAGGCTGAGTGTTGAGCAAAGCGGTGTCACGGCTAAGGTCTACGGCGGTGCGCTGGGCGGCCAAACCTTCACCAACCCGGCGGATGTGAAGCGGTTGGCTCGCCGTTCGCAGTTGGGCGAACCGTTTGAGTTCGACACCACCGATGCAGATGGCGTGTTCCGCACCAGCCCTCGCGGTTGGTTCACCTTCGCCCATGCTTCGTTTGCGCTGCTGTTCTTCTTTGGTCACATCTGGCACGGTGCTCGGACGCTGTTCCGCGACGTGTTTGCTGGGATTGAAGCTGACCTGGGCGAACAAATCGAGTTTGGTGCGTTCCAAAAACTGGGCGACTTGACCACCCGTAAGGAGTCGGTCTAGGGCTTGGCTTTGGTCACTCTAGCTTTGGGGTGCTAAGGGTCAGACTCTGACTCCTTGGTAGCCCAAAAATTAACGGGAGAGTCTGGGATTCCAGGCTCTCCCGCTGTGTTTTGGGGGTGTTGGGCAGTGGGGCCGATCGCCCTGGGCAGCTTGTCTTCAGTGCCAGCCCCAGGTTTTTTCGAAAGTTCTTTTTCGGAAGTTCCTTTTCAGAAGATTGTTGCAGGTTGTAAATCCTGATTTGACGGGATTTTGGAAACTGAACGTTTTCGACCCTTGCTTGATAGACTGAGGAAAAGTTGTTAGGAAATGAACGATGGAAAGCGTTGCCTACATTTTGATTTTGGCGTTGGCGATCGGGACGTTGTTTTTTGCAATTGCCTTCCGCGAGCCTCCTCGGATTGGCAAGTAGGCAAGGCTTGGCCGCATGGGCTGCGTTGAGCTTGATTGCACGGAGCCTCACGATATTGAGCTTCCCGACATTCGGCTTGGCGGCATTAGCGCCAGGGGCTGTATTAGCCATATCGGCTGTATTGATATTTGGATCGTTGGCCCGATCGCCCAATCTAGGGTTGGGAGCTAGCCCTTCGGTGGCTCGATCGACCATGATCACCGTTCAACCCGAGTGATGAATCGTTTGGATGGAGGGTCTGTGGGGCAACTCGATCGCACGGTTTGTCACTCGGGTTCTGTTATGAGGGGTGATGCCTGTGCGGTGTCCGTTCTGCCATCACACGGATAGTCGGGTGCTTGAATCGCGGGCGGCGGAAGGCGGACAAAGCATTCGGCGGCGGCGCGAGTGTTTGGCTTGTTTACGGCGCTTCACAACCTACGAACGGGTGGAATTTGTGCCGATCGCTGTGGTCAAGCGAGACGGGCGGCGGGAATCGTTCGATCGCTCAAAACTACTGCGGGGGTTAATTCGCGCCTGTGAAAAAACTGGCATTGGCGTAGAACAGTTGGAATCGATCGTGGACGAAATTGAAGCGGAAGTCCAACAGAGATCGATTCGGGAAGTGAAAACCAATGAATTAGGCGAACTGGTGCTCGATCGGTTGCGATTGCTCAGCGAAGTGGCCTACGTGCGCTTTGCCTCGGTATATCAGCAATTTCAGGGCATTCGGGATTTTGTGGAAACCCTCGATCGATTGCGAGCCGAGCGGGCTGAAGCGCATATTTGGCCAACGGCCACCTCCCTTCTGGAGGATGTTGCTCTGGGCGGCGACCATAATTCCTGAAGCTGCTATTCCTGAGGCAGCCATTCCTGAAACAGCCAGCAAGAGTCACGAAAAGCCCCGCAATCAGCAATTTCGATTATTTTTTGACTATCTTTTTTGGGTTATCTTGAATTCATTTTTTGATCCTTCCAGGAGATTTCTGGGGCGATCGCTGTCATCCCCCAACCACACAGGGGGCCCGGCCGCTTGTCAAATGCCCCTAAGAGTGGCAAAACCAAAGTGGCAAGACCAAATATCGGCATTGGTTGCAGCGTCAACCAACGGTCGCACCTAAGCATGGAGTGAATCAAAGTGGATGCAGTGTTGGGGCTACTCGTTTCTCTCGCCGTGGGCTTGGGCTATTTTGCCAGCTCCGCTCGGGTGATTGAACAGGGAAATAAAGCATTGGTTGAGCGCCTCGGTCGCTATCAACGCACGCTCGATCCGGGATTGAACTTTGTGATTCCGTTCGTGGATTCGCTGATTGTCGAAACCGTGCGGGAACGCGACCTGGATATCGCCCCCCAGCAAGTCATCACCAAAGACGGCTTGGCGATCGAGGTAGATGCCCTCGTTTCTTGGCGCATCGTTAACTTAAAAGCCGCCTACTACAACGTTGATAATCTAGATGATTCCCTCAGAAACCTGGTTTTGACGGAATTACGCGCCCGATTCGGCCAAATTGATCTAGAGGAGACCTTCTCCAAAATTGAAGAATTGAATAATTACCTGCTGGAGCGCCTCGATACGATTACCACTGAGTGGGGCATCAAGGTGCTGCGGGTGGCCATCCAAAACATCAAGCGCCCTGAAGAGATCGATCGCGCCATGGAGCGGGCCCGAATTGCCGAGCGGGAACGTCAAGCCGCCGTTCAAGAGGCAGAAGGAAAGCGCGATGCAGCCATTGCCGAAGCGGAAGGGCGCAAGCGGGCCGCCGTTTCTGAGGCGGAAGGGATTGTGCAAGCGGTGCAGCTCATTTCGGCCGCCATGCAGGATCGTCCCCAAAACAAGGGGGTCTTGGAGCAAATGGTGAAATTCCTGGTGGCTCAGCGCTATGTGGACGCTAGCCAGCGCATTAGCGAAAGCCCCAACTCCAAGGTGATCTTTATGGATCCCAAAGCCCTCACGGAAACCGTCAACGGCATCATGGAAGGCGAGGAATCAACCCCCGCTCGCCACAACCATGTACATGGCAAAATTGACTTCGCAGACTTGGATGGCCCGGGCGGCGCTTAGGCCGATTGGTTGGCGCGGATCGTTGGAGCAAGGGGCTTAAGCCCCTTGTCTGGGGCCGTTAGGGTACGCATTGATCGACCGCTTTCACTGGGTTGCAGGCAATGACAACCAGAGCCTAGGGCTGTGCGGGCGACGGACTGGGGCTGGCGGCGGGGGTTGGTTCAGCGCCGGGTTCCGTAGCAGCGAGCTTGCGAATTTGATCTTTAAATCGATCGGGTGCTAACCCCGCAGCCGTTGCAAACAATTCCTCAGCCTGTTGAGTCTTGCCTTGGTTGCGCAGCACGATCGCCTTGGCCAAAACCGGTCGAAAATCCTTGGGATTGCCCTCTAGGGCCTTGTCAAACGCAGCGATCGCGTCGTCATACCGCTCCAACTTGACGTAAACCTCGCCCAAGAGCAGCCGAATTGATACCACATCGGCGCTGTTGGGCTTGCTTTTATTGGCCGCGATCGCCTGATCCAACGACTCCTGCACCAAACCCACGGCCGCTTGGGGGCGCTGCTGTTCCACCAACAGGGTGGCCAATCCTTGCAGGGCCTTGAGGCTGTTGGGCTGGCGATCGAGCAGGGTGCGGTAGGTGGCTGCCGCCGCTTCCAAGTCCCCCGCCTCTTTCTGGGCTTGGGCTAACAGAATGCCGTAGTCCGGTTCGGAAGGGTTCAGCTCCGCTAGCTTGGCCAACGGCGCGATCGCCCCCTTGCGATCGCCCATTTTCAGCTTGGCTTCCAACAGCCCCCGCAGGGCCGTTTGATTGTCCGGCTCCCGTTGCAGCACCAACTCATAGCCCTTGGCCTCATTCATGAGTCGATCGCGCTCCGAGCTGGCCGGGCTAGTTCCCGGGCTGGCGGCAGAATTGGGGGTTTGGCGTAGGCCTCCCAACAAGGGCAGCACCGACAGTCCAACAAAAGCGAGTAGCGCCAAAAACAGCACAGCGCTCGTGAGCCAACGGTTTTGCTTTTGATTCGTCACAGTTTTTGCCTCGTTTGCCTGACGGAAGAGCCGCCCCGGGCTGGGGAGTCTCTTGGGGGGCCGTAACCCGACATTTTGACATCCACACGCTCTCAACCGACAGGAATTCTTGGATCCGATCCCTTCGGCAACCGAGCAAACCCCATGCGGCGATCGATCCCTAATTTCGCTCAAATGGTGATGACATCAGGGTTTGAGGTCAAGTCTAAATCGGCAACGCTTCCCCGAACTCCCAAAAAACCAGAAAAATCTTCTGACTCCCTTGGGCTATCCATGCATTCAGTAGAATAGGCAGATTGACAGCCCCCGGGTCTTGGCCCTTGAGCCGTCACCTTCAGTTTCCCCATGAACCCATGGGGTGATTGGTCTCTGGAAAATGCCATTCCAGGGGTTTGGGTGAGTCCTGGGTTGGCCCCGTCAATATCAGTTCCGAATCGGTTTCGTCTGAGGTCTCTTGGCTCATTTCTTGGCTCATCTCGGGAAGCTGGCTGAGGCCCGGCCCTGAAGGATCTTTGCCAAATGATTTTTGCCAAATGATCTTCAATGGCTGTGGCGCGATCGCCCTGATTTGCATTTTTGATTTGCATTTCTGATTCGCGCTGATCCAGTGTCATACACATCGTCATGCGCACCGTGATGCACCGATCGCCGGGCTGACCGATCGCTGACCGATCGCCGAACTGATCTCTGTTCCTCGCTCCTGTCTCCGTCCCCTGCAAGGAGGTCTTATGTGTCCCCCGTCTGAGCCGCCTGCGGCCGAGTCATCCACACCGAACAACGGGCCCAAGCGGCCAAACCCGCCCCCCGTCCGTCCCAATCCACCTGCCGCTCAAGCCGAAGAAGCCCCTCGCAAGGAAGCCGCTAAATCGGAAAAAGAGTCCGCCAAAATCGTTAGTATTTCCAAGCCCGTGCGGCGAGACCCAACCGCCACCCCCGAACCGGCCGCCACGCCGGAACCCGTGGAACCGGAGGAAGCCGCTCCCGTCTCGGAAGAGGACAGCACCCTTGGGTTGCGACTGCATCCCATTCCACCCCCCAGTGACCCCATGCAATACCGGGCGATCGGGCTGGTGCGAGGTCGCTATCTGCCTTCCGAAGAGCGCCTAACCAAGGGTGCTTTGGTGGTGGAAAACGATATCCAGATCGATGCGGTGTTGCTGGGCCGGGTCATGAGCCTTGTCAAAAACCACATCGACCTCGATAAGGAACACCTGTGGGTGGTTTATCCGCGCACCCGTGAAAATCACCTGCATTTGCAAGTGGTGGGCGTTTGGGAGCCGGAAACCTTGCACCGCAAGCCGCCGGAAGGATCCGATGAGCCGGTTTTAGAACCAGCCGTGGTGGATCAAGAATTTTTCTCGATCCGAGGCGAGGTGATGTTCCATCGGGCCGACCAAGAGGCGGTAACCATGCGCATCCAGCAAGCGCCGCGTCGCCCCGATGACAAGGCGAAGGCGTTCAAGATCCACTTGAAGGGCGTGCTGGGTGAGCGAGCCGTGGGCCATTTCTGGGATGTGGAGGTGAAGCGAGAAGGGGATGTGCTGACAATCGTGCAGGGTACATCCATTCGACGAATGCCCCCCCGCAAACCCCGCAAGCCGACGGGTAACCACAAGCCTCGGGGCGGCGGAGGTCGCCGGTTTAATCGGAACGATCGCCCGCCGGGGGATCGGCCCGAAGGGACTCGGCCCGCCACACCACGGCCCCAACGGAACGGAGACCAAAAGCCATCGAAACCGCGGCCACGCAGCGCGGCTCCGGAGGGCGAGGCTCACGAATCTTCAAGGGAATCCTAGGCGGCTAACGGAGACCGTGGTTCCCAGCCAGTCTGGGAAATAAGTTCAATTGGGAGCGATTAGTTGAGGCGATCGAGTTCCAGGCAACAAATTTGCCAGGGCTTGATCGCCTTTGTGCTGGCGGGGTCTGCTGGGGTTGTTGCTATGGGCGTTGGGGTAGAGTCCGACAGGGGATCGCCCAACAAATTGACCCGATCGCCCCAGGTCAAGGGCAAATCGCTAGTCAGGTGCAACTGACCCGATCGGCCGACACTTTCATAAAGCCGCAACACCCAGCGATCGGCCCGTTGGGGATGGCGGGTGAGGGCCATCAGTTGGGCATAGTCACAGCCCAAGTTGAGCAAGGTGGCTTGGGTGGGCAACTGGGGCGCGATCGCCGAATCGGCCGCAGCTTCGGCTAATTGCGGATCCTCAGTGGCGGGCACAGGAACCCAACAGGCCAAGAGCGGTGATTGCAACTCGGCCGATCGCTGCACCGTCTGGGCCCCTTGCCAGCCGCCCAAGTGGGGATAGATTGCGTAGGTGAATTCCCAGGTACCTCGATCGCTGTGGGGATCGGGCCAACAGGGCGATCGCAACAAACTCAGGCGCAATTGCCCCGGCTTGGCATCAAACCCATGGGGCCCCGTGGTTAATAAACTCACCCCCCAGGCCGCCACATCCTGCGGCGTGGGATCCGCAATTTGGGGAGTCCGATCGGGGGTTGCATCAGGGGTCGCATCGGTGGCCACATCGGGGGTCGATCGCCCAGGCACAGCAGGATGATCCGCAATTAACCGGGCGGCCAGGTCAGCCCAGCGCAGGGCGGGCACTTCCCACTTCGCTTGTTCGGCGGCGGTGCTGGGTCGGGTGGGGCGAACAATTGCCCCGCAAGGAATTTCGTAGGTGGCGAGATCCGGTTCGTCACTGAGGGGAAAGGCGGCTTTTAAAAGCACTTGGGTTTCTTGCCATTGGGCGGTAGTGCGAATTTGCAACAGGGGCGATCGGGACTCCAGAACGTAATCTTGAGCGATCACCGATTGCCCCACCTGTCGTCGCACTCGCAGAACTTGGCGCACGGGGCCGGACTCTTCCCATCGCCAATCCAACAGTTGAGCCGGAGGCAGCGCGTTGGTTTCGTAGGCGGGATCAATATTCCAAGCGTCCCAATATTGCCCCGCGTCCCGAAAGGCTTGCAGCTCGTTGCCGGGGCCGGACAAGATTTCGCAATTTTGGATGATGTCAAACAAACTGCTGATGTTGCCGGTAATCGGATCGATCGTGACCCGTAACCAGGGATTTTGCAGAATCGGCGGCTCGCTGGGTAAATGTTGCAAATCCACCATCGTGGGTTCGGCATCGGGCACTAACCACAGGCATTGATAACCCACGCCGGGACAGTCATTCACCTGCACCAACAACCGATCGCCCCGGGGCCCCGATCGCTGAGTTAACAACGGTTGCCCATCGCCACTCACCGCTCGCCAAGATCCCGGGGGCAACGCCAGTTCCACCACGCCCGATCGCTCCCAACTGAGGCTGTTAAAAATTACCACGGGGGAAGCTCCGGCCACGGGCGGTTGGGTCAGGTCGATCGCAGCGCACCAGTGACTTAATGCGCGATCGCGCCCGGCCAAGGCTCCGGCTTCCGCCACCTGCCAATCCCCATTCACCGTTTCATAGACTTCGGGGATCGAAGTGCCGGGCAAAATGTCATGGAATTGGTTAAACAGCACCCGTTTCCAGGCCTGCTCTAAGTCTGCAAAAGCAGCGGTGGCCAACTCGGGAGTCACCAGCCCTGCCATTTCCGCCAAAGACCACCAAAGTTCCGCTTCATACAGCAGTCCTTCACAGCGACGGTTGGCCAGCTTTTGATCCAAGTGGGTGGTGTAGCAGCCGCGATGAAACTCCAGATACAGTTCATCGCGCCAGCGGGGCCAGATGTCGATCGCGGCGAGTTTTGCACCCAAGTCGGTCACCCGTCCAAACCCTAGCTGCGGGAACAGGGGAGAGGCAGACCAGCGCTGCCACTGCTCCAGCATTTCCCGGGTGGGGCCGCCTCCTCGATCGCCCAGCCCCGGTAACCAAAGGCTGGTGGGTTGGCCGGTGGCCTGTTCCCAATCGACGGCATACCGAGCGATCGCCAGGGGATCCGCGTCCGTGCCAATGGGCGGCAACATCCAGCCCAACACTTGCGACCCATCGGGGCTTTCCCAGGTGATGACCTCGTGGGGAAAGCGGGTGGTGTCGTTCCAGCGCAGTTTTTGGGTGGCAAAAATATCAATGCCCCCTAACCGCAACAGTTGCGGCAATTGCCAGCAGAACCCAAAGGTATCGGGCAACCAGGCAATCCGGGCCGGTTGATCCGCCACCCACTGGCCTTGATGGTTCAGGGCAAATTGTTGACCGTAAAGAATTTGGCGGGCGATCGATTCGCCGCTGATGCAGTTCAAGTCCGGCTCAATCCACAGTCCCGCCGCCAGTTCCCACCGCCCTTCCCCAACCCGATCGCGCACTTGAGCCATCAGGGCCGGGCGATCGGCCGCCAACCACTCAAACAGGGCCGGGCTGGAATGGGTGAAGGTGAGGTCAGGAAATTCCGTTTGCAACTGCAAGACCGATCGAAAGGTGCGATCGGCCGCATCCCAGGTATCCGCCACGGGCCAGAGCCAAGCCATGTCCAGGTGGGCATGGCCCACGGCGTGAATTTGTCGCTGCTTGAGCCAGTCGGCCCAACCGGCGGCCACCAGGGTTTGGCGGGCCCGTTGCAGGGAGGCTTCAAAGGCCACCCGATCGGCTAAGGCCGCCCAGTGAATTTGCCCGATCGCCTGATCCAAACTGGCGCGATCGGGGCGATCGGGCGATTCCAAAGTGGCAAACTGAGCCACCACCGCCAACTCATCGGCCAGCGTTCCCGGATCCAGGCGATCGACCAAAGAAGCCGTCTCAAAAATCAGCTCTGCCTTCACCAGCGCCCCTTGATCATGGCCGGGTGACACCAATCGAATCGCCAAATCAAACGCCATGCCCGGTTCCGCCGCCGCGCTCAGCAACCGCCGACAGGCCGGATCGAAGAGATCGCCCGCTTGGACAAATTGCCCATTCAGATAGATTTCCGCCACTTCCGCCCACCAACCCAAGGCCAGTCGCAGCGTCAGCCCCGCGATCGGGTAGGGTTCTGCCAAATATTCCGGAATCACAATCCGTTGGGCCAACCACAGGGTCGATCGCCCCGCCGCCACAGGGATGTGGCCCTTGTCATTCACCGCCATCTGCGGCCAACGCGACCACCGATCGGGATCCAAGGCCCAATCTAGGCGCAATTCCCCTCGCCACCCCTGCCAAGCGGTTTGGCAGCGATATCGAGTGAGGGAACGCAGCCGATCAATCGAGAACTGCCAAGGCTCAGAATTCTGCGGAGTCACGGGAAGCTAGGCTCAGTGTATGTATACTTTCTCCAATTTAAAGGCCATTCTCCCGTCGCTCTTTCGCTGGCTCGTTCACTATCCACGGAATTTGAGGCCACTGAGATACAAATCAGGCTCAAATCAAGTTCAAATCAGGCAGAACTCAGGCTTAAATCAGTTGCCATCAGAATGATGGCCCCGCAGGACGTTGGGGAGAAAACCACAACACCCGATAGCTCGGCCACTGCTCCACCTGGGTTAACTGCCGCAACCGCCGACCATCCGCACTCGCCACATAGATATGGTCACTACAGGTGACCTGACCAGCGGTCACCAGCCGCCGACAGGGGCCCGCAAAGCCGGCCACCAAAGCCAGTTGTTGGCCGTCCGGTGACCAGGTATAGGCCGATAAATCCCCCAGGCGCTCCCCTTGGGTCACCAGCGGCAATTCCTGAAATTGGCGCGATCGAGTATCTAAAATCCAAATTGAGGACTGGGATTTCACCCCGGACGATTGGGGAAAAAGCCACTGAAAACTCAAAAATTCATCAAGCGGATCGTCGTTGCCGCGCACGGCCGGGTTGCGGTGATTTAAAAAGCTCAGCCGCTGACTATCCGGTAACCATTGGAAGTCGTACATGGCGACTTCGGGCACTTGAAAAGGCGTGGTTTCCCCTTCCCGAATCAGCACTTGGGGCGGCTTTTGCAAATCCAGCAGGGTCAGATCCACCGCCTCTTGCCCCAGTTGATAGCGGGCAACGGCCAGGCGCTGACTATCGGGAGACCAGCTCATCCAGCGAATTTCCCGATCGGCATCATCGTTCGCGAGCCAAAGGCGCTGTTGGCCCGTTTGCCGATCGAGTAAGTAAATTTCCGAAAAAGTGGCTTCACCACGCGACTCAATTCGTTCATAGGCCAACCAACGGCCATCGGCACTCCAGGCCCGCCGGCCATTGGAGCTTTGGGCGGCGGGGGGAACGGTGAGCGATCGCACTCCCCCTTGGGGCGTAATCAAAAAGGGACTCGATCGCCCGGAAAATACACCTTGATAGATCAACCCGCTGCCATCCCGCAACAAAACGGGCGGGCCATTTTCAATTAGGGCTTGATTTTTGTTGGGCTGCTCAATTTCCACGTCGTTTTGCAGCAGCCAGCGAGCCACCAAGCCCGTTTGTAAATCGGCCGTATAAAATGCCAACCGTGATGGGTCGGGGCCTTGATTGTTAATGTCCGTGGTCACGATCAGGGTGTCCCGATCGTTGGGCAGTTCTGTAACGCTCGGTAACTGTGCCTTGGGCAAGTCACTGACGCAACCTAAGAGTAGAGAGAGCAGGCCAAGGCTTGAGCAGCGCGCCGCGATCGCCCGCCACCGCCAGAGTTGAAAATTGGATCGCAACAACATTCGATAAGGTCACCATTGGCGACAGCCAACAACAGCCAACGACAGCCAAAAAATGATCGTGCGCTGTCTATTCCCGCCATAGAGTAAAGTGTACTTTCTGGTCAATTCCTAATCGTAGTGGGTGACTGCCATGCCGACTGCTCCTATTGCCGTGACCGTGCCAATTCCAGCCTTAACGATCGCCCCGGCCAGGGTGACACGCGGTTGGGGTGCGATCGCCCAGGCAGGAGCAGAACTGGCCCGGTTGGGCAAGCGACCCTTGATCATCGGGGGCGATCGCTCCCTAGCAGCCCTATTACCTCCTTTGCAACCGATCCTGGAGCAAATCGGGGCTAAAAGCACCGCCGCCAATTATTTGCCCGATTGCTGTGAAAGCAGCCTGGAACGCCTGCGCGTGGCGGCCAAGGCCCATCGAGCGGACTACATGATCGGAACCGGCGGCGGCAAGGCCCTGGATGCGGCCAAACTGGTGGCCCACCAGCTAAAAATCCCGATCGCCACGATTCCCAGTTCCGGAGCCACTTGCGCCGCCTGGACAGCCCTCTCGAATGTTTATTCCGAATCGGGAGCGTTTTTGTATGATGTGACGCTCGATCGCTGCCCCGATTTGCTGATTTTGGATTATCAACTGGTGCTGACGGCCCCCACTCGCACCCTGGTGGCGGGCATCGGTGACGCGATCGCCAAATGGTACGAAGCCGCCATCAGCAGCGGGCGCTCTGAGCAAACCACGATCGTTGCCGCCGTTCAATCGGCCCGAGTGTTGCGAGATTTGCTATTGCAAAAATCCGCCGAGGCGATCGCCCAACCCGGCGGCCCCCTGTGGCAAGAAGTGGTTGATGCTTCCGTGCTGATGGCCGGGGTGATTGGCGGTTTGGGCGGGGCCCAATGTCGCACCGTGGCCGCCCACGCGATCCACAACGGTCTCACCCACATCAGCGCCAGTCACGGCACGCTGCATGGCGAAAAGGTGGCCCTCGGAATTTTGGCCCAACTGCGGCTCGAAGAAATGATCCAAGGCAGTCAGTTGGCCGCCGCTGCCCGGGCCCAATTGCTGAGTTTTTACGAGGCGATCGGGTTGCCGCGCTGCCTGGAAGACCTGGGCCTTGGGCAAATGACACTTCAGGATTTGAAACAGGCCGCAGAGTTGGCCTGCCATGAGCGATCGGATATTCATCACCTCCCCTTCCCCGTGAGTGCCGACCAAGTGATGGCGGCCCTGGTGTCAACCCTCGCCCCCTGCCGCAGCAGCTTCAGCCCCGATGGCGGGCCGATCGCCGCGGCCCCCATCTACACCGGAGAGGAGGTCACTCAGCCATGAAAATTCAACCAGCCGATCGCCTGCGCGTCCTACCACAATACGTTTTTGCTCGCCTTGACGAACTGAAAGCCCGCGCCCGGGAACAGGGCCTAGATTTGATTGATTTGGGCATGGGCAACCCCGACGGCCCCGCGCCCGCCCCGGTCATTGCCGCCGCCAAAGAAGCCCTCGACAATCCCAACGGCCACGGTTACCCCCCCTTCGAGGGCAACGCCAGCTTTCGACGCGCCATCACCGATTGGTATGAGCGGCGCTATGGCGTAAAGCTCAATTCCGACAGCGAAGCGCTGCCCCTGTTGGGTTCCAAGGAGGGCCTAACCCACCTGGCGCTGGCCTACATCAATCCGGGCGATACCATTCTTGTTCCTAGCCCTGCCTATCCTCCCCATTTCCGGGGGCCCCTGCTGGCCGGCGCTGATCTGTACACGATCATGCTCAAGGCAGAACAGGATTGGCTGATTGATTTTGGTTCCATCCCGGACGACGTGGCCGATCGCGCCAAAATTCTCTACTTTAACTACCCCAGCAACCCCACCGCCGCCACCGCCCCCCGTGAGTTTTACGAGGAAGCCGTGGCCTTTGCCCGCAAGCACGAGATTCTGTTGGTTCACGATCTCTGCTATGCCGAGCTGGCCTTTGATGGCTATCAACCCACCAGCTTGCTGGAAATTCCGGGCGCGAAGGAGATTGGCGTGGAATTCCACACCCTCTCAAAAACCTACAACATGGCCGGCTGGCGGGTTGGTTTTGTGGTGGGGAACACGGAGATTGTCCAGGGGTTGCGCACCCTGAAAACCAATTTGGACTACGGCATCTTTTCAGCCCTGCAAAAGGCGGCGGAAACAGCCCTTTCGATGCCTGATACCTACCTGACGGAGGTGCAAACACGCTATCGATCGCGCCGGGATTTCCTAGTGGAGCGGTTTAACCAATTGGGTTGGTCTCTGAAGCCCACCCGCGCCACCATGTACCTGTGGGTTCCCTGCCCGCCGGGTCTGACTTCTACGGATTTTGCCCTTTCGGTGTTGGAGCAAACGGGCGTTGTTTTCACGCCGGGGAATGCTTTTGGCCCGGGGGGCGAAGGCTATGTGCGGGTCAGCTTGATTTGCGATTTGCCCCGATTGGGTGAAGCGCTCGATCGCCTGGCTGCCGCTGGGATTCACTACGACATGGCCGCCACAACGGTTTAAAACGGTTTAATTGGAAATTGCCAAAATTCTAAAACCACCAAACTTCAGCAAAGTTCAGCAAAGTAAAGAGTACGCAAAGGGTGCGTACTCTTAAAATCATCTAAAAAATTCCTGCAACGTTGTCCCAAGTTCACCACCCCAGCGGGGGATGCGATCGAGACTCCCGGCAAGACAACTTAGCCAACCAGCAAAGATGCGCTAATTCAGCCAAGCCAACTTCAACCAACATCAAAAGCCGTGGCTTAGTAAGCCAAGCCCATGCTGCGGGTGGTTTCGCCGCCCAGATAAACACGGATGCTCAAGAAGTCGGTGGGGCAAGCGGTTTCGCAACGCTTGCAACCCACGCAATCCTCGGTGCGGGGCGAGGAAGCAATCTGAGCGGCCTTGCAGCCATCCCAGGGAACCATCTCCAGCACGTCGGTGGGGCAAGCGCGCACGCATTGGGTGCAGCCAATGCAGGTGTCGTAAATTTTTACCGAATGAGACATTGAAGCAATACTCCCTTCGATTCCTTGGTTTGAAGTAAACGGCGATCGTGCCGAGAATCCGTTGAAATCACCGTTCAGTGTATCTTGCGAGTTTTGGTGGCTTCCTTGAAGGTTGCAAAAATTTAAAGTTGGTAAACCAAGCTTGACGACGGGGGCCAGTCATTGTGGGTCATTTGGGGGCCGGTTCCCGTCGGGGTCGATCGCCCGTCGCCGGGGGCTGATGCCTAAGCCAGACCCAGCTTTTGGAGCACTGGGCGCGTGGAAACAATGTGGCGATCGAGGCCTAAATCGCGCGGGGCCAGGCCCAATGCCAGGCCAATCAGTTGCGGCAGATGCAGCACCGGGATGTTGAGCGATCGCCCGGTCACTTTTGCCACTTCCGGTTGTCGGGAATCGAGGTTGAGATGACAAAGGGGACAGGGCGTGACCAGGCAGTCGGCCCCCGCTGCGATCGCCTCGGCAAGGTGGGTTCCCGCCAACTGGAAGGAGGCCTCAGTGGCATAGCTGGCCAGGGGCCAACCGCAGCATTGGGTGCGCCCACGGTAGTCGATCGCCCCAGCGCCCAAGGCCGCAAAAATTTGCTCCATCGATCGGGGGTTGTCGGCGTTGTCGTAACGATTGAACGACTGGGCCCGCAGCAAATAGCAACCATAAAAGGCGGCGCAGTTGAGGCCGGCCAGTTGGCGAGTCACCCGCTGGGCGATCGCTTCAATGCCATAGTCGGCCACCAGGGCCCAGAGCAAATGCTTCACCTCCGTGGAACCTCGGTAGGGCAGGCAACCCTGATCCGACAGCAGGCCATTAACCTGTTGGAAATAGTCCGGTTGTCGATCGCGGGCGGTTTTGAGTCGCTCATCCACATGGCCAATCACCCCTTGGCAGGTGCTGCAATGGGTCAGCATCGGTAAATCCAAGGCCTCAGCTAGGGCAATGTTGCGAGCATTGACCGTATCTTCAAGCAGTTGGGATTCTTCCTTGAACGTGCCTGACCCACAACAGGCGGCCGCCGTCAATTCCACCAGTTCAATGCCTAAAACACGGGCGATCGCGGTGGTGGATTGGTGCAACTCGCCACAGGCCCCCTTGGCTACACAGCCCGGGTAATAGGCATATTTCAGCTTGCCCGATCGACCCTGTAGCGGCTGGCGATCGGGAAAAGAACCGGTCGATCGCGATGTCGTCGGTGTTCCACTTTGGGCAACAACCATCGTTAAATTACTCCCAAGGGTTAATCAAACGCCCAATCACTTCATTGCCAGTCGCGTCATTGCCAGTCGCGTCATTGCCGATCGTGGCCACTGCCGAATCATGAGCCATCGATTACGTGACAACACATGACAACCGAATCGCGGCAGCCGAATCGTGGCAACTAAGGCATGGCAACTCAGTCATGGCAACTCAGTCATGGCGCTGTCATGGCGTTGATGGTTCTGAGTTTAAAGGGCGCGACTGGGGTTTAGGGCAAATCTTTTGGATTCTGTTCCATTCTGAGCCAGTTGCTTGGTTCCAGTATCTGTACCTTGATCCCACCCCAGAATTTCTGCCCCGCCAAGTCAACCCAAACCGCCCACCGCTTCGCATTGGGCTGCGGGGAGCAATCGCCCGTAGAATCTCACCCGCAACGGCCGCTTTCCGATAAGATGAAGGAATGCTTAGATGCGCCCTCATCGGTGACCCGTCTCGATGCCCCTTGGTCGCGGCCTGGTTATCGTCATCTTCGAGCCAGCCGACTGCCTCGCTGCGGTCTATTCAGACGCAAGCCGACTGAGCCGGATGCAAGGCCCGCCCGCTCACCTTCTCGATCGCAGCATTTTCAGAGTTTTCAATAGCTCAGATCTGTTGTCGGATCGATCATTGCACCCCCGTTGTGCGACGATAACCCTCACCCCGTCAGACTAGAACCTGGGCGGCTTGGGGGGCTGTCCAATAGGAGTCATCATGTCAGCTCTAATTTTCGAAAAAGTTAAAAAAATCGTAGCCGATCAGCTCAGCGTTGAGGATGAAAAGGTCGTACCGGAAGCTAGCTTTAGCAACGACCTGGGTGCAGACTCCCTGGACACCGTTGAGTTAGTCATGGCCCTCGAAGAAGAATTTGATATCGAAATTCCTGACGAAGCGGCTGAGAAAATCACCACCGTGCAAGAAGCGGTTGACTATATCCTCGCTCAACAATCTTAGTTATTGCAGCCCGATCGCCCACTGACGGCTCGTAGACCTCTCGTGCTGGGTTTGCAGACCTCCAGACTGTTATCACCATGACCAGTTCCAACCGCGTTGACACCCCTGTGGCAAGCGCTGCCGGTGCGGCCCCCGCTGACGAACCCCGTCGGCGCGTTGTCGTCACCGGTCTGGGCGCAATTACCCCCATTGGCAACACCCTCAGTGAATATTGGGATGGGCTAATGGCGGGGCGTAACGGCATTGGGCCGGTTACGCTGTTTGATGCCTCACGCCACGACTGCCGAATTGCCGGCGAACTGAAGGACTTTGATCCGCTGCAATACATCGATCGCAAAGATGCCAAGCGGATGGATCGGTTCACGCAAATCGCGGTTTGTGCCAGTAAGCAAGCCGTTGCAGATGCCCAGTTCGTGATCAACGACCTGAACGCTGAGCAGGTTGGGGTGTTAATCGGAACCGGCATTGGGGGACTGAAGGTTCTCGAAGACCAGGTGGAAGTGCTACTCCATCGTGGGCCCGATCGATGCAGCCCCTTCATGATTCCCACCATGATTGCCAATATGGCCGCTGGTCTGACGGCAATCCAACTGGGGGCCAAGGGGCCAAACTCTTGCACGGTGACAGCTTGCGCGGCGGGATCCAACTCGATCGGGGATGCGTTCCGACTCGTGCAGCGAGGCTATGCCCAGGCGATCGTGTGCGGCGGCTCAGAAGCAGCCATCACACCGCTGGGGATGGCCGGCTTCGCAGCCATGAAGGCCATGTCCACCCGCAACGATGATCCCACCCGTGCCAGCCGTCCCTTTGACCAAGGACGTGACGGCTTCGTCATGGGCGAAGGAGCCGGGATTCTGTTGCTTGAAGAACTGGATCACGCCCTCAGCCGGGGAGCCAAAATTTACGCGGAAATCATCGGCTACGGGATGACCTGCGATGCGTACCACATGACGGCTCCAGTTCCCGGCGGGGAAGGCGCAGCCCGAGCCATTCGCTTGGCCATGAAGGATGCAGGCATCACTCCCAACCAAGTGAACTACATCAACGCCCACGGAACCAGCACCCCTGCCAACGATTCCACGGAAACAGCGGCCATCAAAGCGGCTTTGGGTGAGGACGTGGCTTCCAAGGTGGCCATTAGCTCTACCAAGTCCATGACTGGCCACCTCCTGGGTGGCTCCGGTGGAATTGAAGCAGTGGCGACGGTTATGGCGATCGTCCATAACAAGGTTCCGCCGACCATTAACCTGGATGATCCTGACCCCGCTTGCGATTTGGACTATGTGCCCAATCAAGCAAGGGAAATGCCGGTGGAAGTGGCCCTGTCAAATTCCTTTGGCTTTGGTGGTCACAACGTGACGCTCGCCTTCCGTAAATATCGCGGCTAGGATTTTTCCTAGCATCGCGATCGACTGGAATGCAAGGGAGTTCAAACTGAATTTGGCGCTCAGTTCGGTGCAATCCGTAGGGGTGGGTTCTGGGAACCTGCCCCTATTGGTTTGGTGGAATTAATTCGGTGAAATTAATTCGATCGATTCGGTGAATTGCTAGATTTCGCCATCAAATGCGATCGAACAAGGCCCGATAAACCGGTAAGCCTTGATCCAAAACCGATTTTTCCCGTTCGGTGGGAATCGGTAACGGATTTTGCGTCAACCAAGGAAGGGAATGGGTGAGCCGAAAAGCCGCATGTTCACAGAAGCGATCGCGCATTTCGATCGCCACTTCTTCGATGTCTGATTGCACAAAAACCTGTGCCCCCAAGGGTAAAAACTCCGCCAAATCCTTGACCAAGCTGGGTTGCACGACCCGGCGCTTTTGGTGGCGTTTTTTGAACCAAGGATCGGGAAATTGAATCGTTACCCGCTGCACAATTCCTGGGGGCAAGGATGCCAACAGAGGACGGATTGAGCGATTGGCATTACAAGGCAAATACCGCACATTTTCGAGGCCGCGTTCTTCGGCCCAGCGGTTGGCTTGATGCACCAAGGGTTCGCGAATTTCGAGGCCCAAAAAGTTCCAGGTTGGCTCTTGGGCCCCCATGGCTAAGATGAAATGCCCCTTCGCACAGCCAATATCGAGATGAAGGGGCCGATCGAGTTGGCGAAACAGTTGCGACCAATTGGGGGGTTCGATCGCCCGATCATAATGGCGACTGAGGGGATTGACATGCTCACGAACACGCACCAAGGCCACGGGAGGTTTCCTCAACTCAAAACCTCCCGATCCTACCGCTTCAATTGAATGCGATCGCGATCGGGAGCAAGATTTTGGAAAGTTGAGGGAAGTCCCCGCAATAAGAACGCGATGAGAGCGCAATGGGAACGCAATGGGACTGGCGAAATCCGGCATTCACGCCCTACACCAATTCCCTAAACCGCCAGGAATTGTTGGATGGTTTCGTTGCTGAGTTCGCTCGTGTCACCGGAGGCCACCATTGAACCTTTTTGCATGGCGTAGTAGTGATTAGCCTTGCGCACAAAGTGCAAGTGCTGTTCCACTAGCAACACCGCAATGCCGGTTGATCGAATGATATGTTGCACCGCTTCTTCAATCTGCAACACGATCGAAGGTTGAATTCCTTCCGTGGGTTCATCCAGCACCAAAAGTTTCGGTTTGCCCATCAAAGCCCGCCCGATCGCCAGTTGCTGTTGTTGACCGCCGGACAGGTCGCCCCCCATCCGATTCAGCATGGTTTTCAACACCGGAAATAGATCAAAAATTTCTTCAGGAACCGTTAAGTCTTTGGCGTTTGCTCCGGCGCGATCGGTTCCTCGGCAAGCTTCCAAACCCAACAGCAGGTTTTCCCGCACCGTCAGCCGGGGAATGATATCGCGACCTTGGGGCACATAGCCAATGCCCAACTTTGCTCGGCGATCGGGAGACAAATGGGCGATCGGAGAATCAGCCAGGGAGATCGCACCGCTCCGAGGCGGCAGCAGTCCCACAATGGTTTTCAAGAGTGTTGTTTTTCCCACCCCATTCCGACCAATTAAGCAAGTCATTTCCCCTTCGCGCACGGTCATATCCACGTCGCGCAGAATATGACTTTCACCGTAATAAACATTCAAGCCCGAAACCTTCAACATCCCCAGTCCTCCATCTCAATTACTTGGGTCTTTTCTAGGGGCAATTGCCAGATCCCTAGTCCTCGTCTTCTTTGCCCAAATAGACTTCAATCACCCGTTCATCGCTTTGCACTTCATCCATCGTGCCTTCAAACAGCAATGATCCCTCATGTAAAACCGTCACTGTACGGGCAATTTGCCGCACAAATTCCATATCATGCTCAATCACAATGATCGAATGAACTTCCGCCAAAGAAATCAATAATTCTCCCAGTTGGTAGGTTTCTTCGTCGGTTAAACCGGCCGCCGGTTCATCCACCAACAAAAGATCGGGCGATTGAGCAACCAACATGCCAATTTCTAGCCGTTGTTTTTCCCCATGGGAGAGCAGGGCCGCCGGTAATTGGGCTTTGCTGGTGAGTCCTAGGGTTTCCAAGAGCTGGGCAACGGACTGTCGTTCCGATCGCAGGGGTTTCCGAAACAAACTATGGAGCACGCCTTTTTGGGGATTGCCCGACAGTTCCAAATTTTGGGCCACGGTCAAGTTTTGATAAACCCGAGGCGTTTGGAATTTGCGACCAATACCCAAGCGCGCAATTTCGTATTCACTGCGCCCTTTGAGACTGCGGCCCTTAAACAACACATCCCCTTGGGTGGGCTTGACCTTGCCCGTGATTGTGTCCAAAAACGTGGTTTTTCCTGCACCGTTGGGCCCAATCACCACCCGCAATTCGCCGGGGGCCATGCTGAAGGTTAGGTTATTCAGGGCCTTGAATCCATCAAAGTTGACGGTCAGGTTTTGAATGGCGAGGATTGGCTGAGCCGCCGCCGTCGGCAGATCCAAAGAATGGGTCATGATTTATCCTGCAATTCTTCGCGCTCAAATTGAACTTCGGGATCGGTTTCCAAGCTGGGATAGGTAGCAACCGGCTGGGGCGATCGACCGATCAGTCGATTGATTAAATCCATGCCAGAGGTCTTGAGCCAACCAACAATACCGTCGGGCAACACCATCACCACCAAAAGGAACAAGCCCCCTTGGAAAAAGAGCCAAATTGCTGAGAATTGTTCACTCAAAAGGCTTTTGGCAAAGTTCACCAACACCGCTCCCACTATTGCGCCCAGGAGCGTGGCACGCCCGCCAACGGCCACCCAAATCACCATCTCGATCGAGAAGGGAATATCCATGGTTTTGGGCGACACAATTCCCGATTGCAGGGTAAATAATGCCCCTGCCAACCCCGCCAGGGCCGCAGAAACCGCAAACACCACCACCTTAAAACCCGTGGGGTTATAGCCAGAAAAACGCACCCGAGGTTCATCGTCCCGAATGGCGATCAGGAGTCGCCCAAAGCGGCCAGAAATGAGCCAACGACAAACCAAATAGGCAACCACCAATCCACCAACTGTGATGAAATAGATGATTTTTTGGGTTCCTGGGGATGAAATATCAAAGCCCAGAAATTGCCCAAAGTTGGTCAACCCATTGGTACCGTTAATTAATTTTTGCTGACCATTGAAAAAGTTGAAGAAAACAATGGTCGCCGCCTGGGTCAGAATGGAGAAATAAACGCCTCGAATTCGGTTCCGAAACACCAAATAGCCCAGAATACTAGCGGCAACCATGGGAACGGCAACCATGCCAACCAAGGTTACCGGAAAGTTATAGAACGGTTGCCAAAACCAAGGCAGTTCCGTCACCCCATACAGGGACATAAACTCTGGCAATTTCACCGTGGCATCGGGCGGAATTTGTACTAGCTTCAGGTGCATGGCCAAGGCATAGCCACCCAGGGTAAAAAACACCCCATGCCCCAAGCTCAACAGACCCGTATAGCCCCAGATCAGGTCAATACCCAAGGCCACGATCGCCAGGGACAGATAGCGACCCAGAAGGTTCAGGCGAAAATCCGACAGCAACAGTGGAATCAAAAGCGCCACAATGAGGAGAACAATGGCTGCCCAATCCTCCGAACTGAGGGGAATTGATCGCTGTTTTCGGGTTGAAGGTAAAGATCCCATACTCACATCCCGCAATGAGGATTGTCGTTAGCAATTGCTGCAATTCTCGAATTGGAATTTGAGAATCGAAACTGAAGAATCGAAACTAAAGAATCAAAGCTGGCAAAACGCACAATCTGGAGAAATGGATAAGCCGCAAAACATTTCCCAGATTGCTGTTTAGGACTCGACCGTCCGTCCCTTTTGGGGGAAAAGACCGCCTGGACGCACTTGCAAAAAGACGATGATGGCGGCAAAAACCATCACCTTAGCCATGCTGGCGGTGGCAAAGAAGTTGAAGAACTCCGCAAGGGGGGGAATCTTCTCAAACACAGCGGCCAGGGTTCCGGAACCAATCAGGAAACTCGCAGTACCAATGGCCAACGCGGCGACGATCGAGCCAACCAGTTTGCCAACACCACCCACCACCACCACCATGAAGGTATCAACGATGTAGTTTTGACCGGTGTTGGGCCCCACGGAACCCAACAGGGCGATCGCGCTGCCCGCAATTCCCGCCAGCCCGGAACCGAGGGCAAAGGTCAAGGAATCGACGGTGTTGGTGGCAATGCCCAAGCAGGCACTCATGCTGCGATTTTGGGTAACGGCACGAATGCGCAGGCCCCAGAGCGATCGATTCAGGAACCAATACAGGCCAAAGAGGCAAAGAATCGTTAGGGCAATGATGAACAATCGGGTGGAAGGTAATTGCGAATCCCCGATCGGAATCCCGCCCCGCAACCACCGGGGAGCCGTCACGTCCACGTTTTGGGCCCCGAACCAGGGCTTGGTGACCGTTAACTTAAATTGTTGAGCTAACAGGCTGCCCACGGCGAGCGAAATCCCCGCTGAAACCGGCAACAAAATGCTCAGGGCCTGGGTTTTGATGGCCACCCAATTGGCGCGTTTACCCAACAGCCCCCAAGCCCCAAAAAAGAGGGCACAAAACAGCACCAGCCCGATCGCCATCACCCAATTAATGCTGCGCACAAACTGCTGCAACATCAGGCTCACCCCCCAGGTGGCCAACAGGGTTTCCAGAGGGCGACCGTAGAGAAATCGCACCACCCCCCGCTCCAAAATTACCCCCGCGATCGCTGTCACAATAAAAGCAGCAATCAGCGCTGGGAAAATATAAATTTCAAACGCCCCCTCTCCGAAGGATTTGAACAGATTCTGAACCAAAAACGTTGTGTAGGCTCCGAGCATCATCAGCTCGCCGTGGGCCATATTAATCACACCCATTAGCCCAAACACAATTGCCAGGCCTAATGCTGCAATGAGCAACACAGAGCCAATGCTAATTCCGCTAAAAATGGCATCAAGCATCTCAAGAACTGGGTTGAGTGTGCGGGTGAAATAAACCTCATTACCATAGCCCTTCAACAACAAAGGGGCAGTGACGACTTGGCCGACTGCCCCTTGGCTGCTGTAGAACCGATGCCTATGCAGTGGCTATTGCCCGCCAAGCATCATCAGGGTTACAAAGATCAAATGGCTTAGATCTTGTACTTGCCGCCCTTCTTCGGATCCGACCAGTCGCAAGCGAAGCCCTTAGTTTCAGCCACAAATTGGTTCCAGGGCACCGGCTCGATCGCCTTATCCGTTGAAAACACGACCTTGAATTGACCGCTCTTTTCAATTTCGCCAATCCGCACCACCTTCGACAGGTGATGGTTAGCGTTCATGGTCACCATGCCTTCTGGGGCATCGAAGGTTTGACCATAGGCAGCCGCCCGCACTTTTTCCAGGTCATCGGCGGTCTTCGCCTTTTCGACGGCTTGCTTCCACAGATAAACGGCAATGTAGGCCGCTTCCATGGGGTCATTCGTAACGCGATCGGGGCCATATTTAGCCTTGAATGCGTCCACGAACTTCTTGTTCGCCGGAGAATCCACCGACATGAAATAGTTCCAGGCGGCGTAGTGGCCTTCTAGGTATTCCACCCCGATCGCTTTCACTTCTTCTTCCGCAATACTCACGGACATTGAAGGATATTTGTCAGGGCCCAAACCAGCCCCTTGCAACTGCTTGAAGAACGCAACATTGCTGTCACCATTCAAGGAGTTGAAGATTACGCCACCGTTGGGTAGAGCGCTGCGAATCTTGGTGATGATGGGCGTAACTTCCGTGCCGCCCAGGGGAATGTAATCCTCACCAACAACTTTGCCGCCCAGCTTTTCCACTTGGGCTTTGATGATCGTGTTGGCAGTTCTCGGGAAAACGTAGTCAGAACCGACCAGGAAGAATTCTTTACCTTTGTTTTTGAACAGCCACTCAACGGCCGGTTCAATCTGTTGGTTCGGCGCAGCGCCCGTGTAGAAGATGTTTTGGGAACATTCCTGCCCCTCATACTGCACGGGATACCAAAGCATGTGCTTCTTCTCCTCGAAGACCGGCAGCACTGCCTTGCGACTGGCAGAAGTCCAGCAGCCAAAAATGGTGACCACCTTGTCTTGGTCAATCAGCTTCTTCGCCTTTTCTGCGAAGGTGGGCCAATCAGAGGCTCCATCTTCCACAACCGGCTCGATTTGCTTGCCCAGGACACCGCCGGCCTTGTTGATCTCTTCGATCGCCAGCAGTTCAGCATCAATCACGCTCTTTTCACTGATCGCCATCGTGCCGCTCTGGGAATGCAGAACACCGACTTTGATCGTGTCACCACTAGCAGCAGGGGATCCGGCGGGGCTAGCCCCGGGGCTAGGGCTGCCCGGCGATGGAGCGCTTTCCGGGGCTTGGCCACAGGCCTTGAGTAAAACACTGGCACTCAGGGCAGCGGAGCCGTAAAACAGAAATTTACGGCGATTAAATTGACCGGACATTGTATTGTTTTACACTCCTCAGCTTTGCGTAAAAATCAGTTACAAACCCCGCTTATTGCCTGGATAAAGGACTCAAAAAAGCCCTGGCTTGTCCCGATTTTAGCGTCATCCTAGGGCGCTGAAATATAGGTCGTTGTATCTGAAGATACAGAATTTTTTTTTCCTGTTTTTCTGAAAGTCCTGAGGGGGGTGAGTTTCAACGGTGGCCATCATTACGGATTCTGATTGTTGCCATTCGATAATTTGGATATTGTGCTGTTTTAAAAAAAACGTTATAACCGATACTTAACTAAATCCTTACTGATTATTTACTATCAGGATCAGCTTGTTTGCCGTTGCTTGCAAGGGTGATGAGCTGAGCGAGGATTTCCTAAAGTTTTGGTGTGAGGATAGATCGTGTTGAAAAGTCGCTATGGAATCCTGATGGCCGCCTTGGCCATTTCGGGTGGGGCAATGTTGGGCACGGCCGATCGCGCAGCTGCTGAAAGTCCGGTTGGGGTAAACGCCTCCACGGAAGCGACGCTGCTCGGGTCGATCGACTCGGAAATGGCGCTGGATCAAGTCACTTCCGTTTCGCAACTGTCGGATGTACAGCCCACCGATTGGGCATTCCAGGCATTGCAGTCCCTGGTGGAGCGCTACGGCTGTATTGCGGGTTATCCCGATGGCACGTTCAAGGGCAACCGCCCCCTCAGCCGCTACGAGTTCGCCGCTGGTTTGAATGCTTGCCTCGATCGGATCAATGACCTGATCAAGGCCGCCACCGACCCGCTGGCCACCAAGGAAGATTTGCGGAAGCTGCAAAAGCTGCAAGAAGAATTTGCCGCTGAGTTGGCAGCCCTGCGCGGCCGGGTTGATTCCCTGGAAGCACGCACCTCGGAACTGGAAGCCAACCAGTTTTCAACCACCACCAAGCTGTCCGGTCAAGTGATCTTCGGAATGCAGGGTGGCACGCTCACGGGCGACGACAGCGACGATAGCGGCGCAGAAAACGTCACCTTCAGCCAACGGACGCGGTTGCTGTTGGTCACGAGCTTCACCGGCAAGGACAAGCTGTTCACCCGTTTGGAATCCAACAGCGTTCGCAGCCCGCTGAACGATGTGACGGGGCTAACTAACCTCAGCTATGGCAACGGTTCCGATACGAACTTCCGCCTGACCTTCTTGGCCTATGAGTTCCCCCTGAGCGATCGCGCCACGGCGATCGTGGGTCAAGATTTGCTGCTCGAAGATGCCCACCCGGTTCACACCCCCCTCTATGGCGGCGGGAATGGAGCCATTAGCGCTTTTGCCGACTTGAACCCGATCTATCGCCAGCCCACCTACGGTGGTGCCGGGATTCGTTGGCGGGCTAGCGATAACTTCACGGTGGCCGCGCTCTACTCGGCCGGCAACTCCGCCAGCCCCGATGAGGGTCGCGGTTTGTTTGACGGTAGCTACAGCGCCAGCGTCAGCTTGAACTACACCAGTTCAAACGATCGCTTCTCGGCCGGTCTGCTTTACGCCCACTCCTACTACTCTCGGGTCGATCGCCCCTTCAACGTCCTGGGCGGCTCGGGCACGAAGAACACCTTCAACTTGTTCAAGGGTGACTCCTTCGACAGCGACAACATTGGCTTCCAAACCCAATACCGCTTCTCGGAGCACTTCGGAATGCATGGCTTCTTTGGCTACACCTGGGCCGACAGCCTGAACAACGATGATGCGAATGCCGACATCCTGACCTGGGGTGTGGGCTTCACCTTCCCCGACCTGGGCAAGGAAGGCAGCATGGGCGCACTGACGGTGGGTCAACCGCCGACGGTGGTGAATGCCGACGGCGTTGATGAAGACGACAACACGCCGATTCTGGTGGAAGCCATGTACAAGTTCGCCCTCAACGACAACATCTACCTGACTCCGGGTGTGGTGGCTGTGTTTGATGCCAACGACAACGGTGATACGGCTGTGATGGGCGTACTGCGCACCGAGTTCAAGTTCTAGAACTGGCCTCGTTGCCGCCACTGCCAGGCCTGCCGATGGCGTGATCAGGTGTGGTTGCAATCCGGACAGGCCGGGAGGTTCAAGGCAATCGGTCTCTATGGATGGGTTGCCTTGATGCCAAATCTCAACTAAAAGCGTTTTCTCAATCCGATACCAAATTGAGCACCCCGCGATCACTAACGCCGGGGTGCTTTTTGCTGTGTCGGGATGTCTTTTGCTGCGAACAGTTAGGGCTGCGACGGAGCCTGTAGCTTGACCAACTCCTCTTGGATCCGTTGGCGCAGGGCAGGATCGATCGCGTGGGTTTGAGTCATTTGATTAAACTGGGCGATCGAGAGGCCCGTTCCCTCAATGATGCCCTTGGTTTGGTTGCAGAAAGAAACGGCAATTTCCCGCGCCTCCCGCGACAGCGACTTCACCGTATCGCCCTGAGAGCAAATCACCACCGGCAGGGGCCGATCGCCCATGACGGTTTTCAGTTGGCTCGCCGCGGCCTGGCGCACCGGCTCGATCGCCAACACCGCATCGGCATATTGGGCGATCGCCGCAGTTCCCGACGACTGGGTTTGGGCCTGCGCTTGCCAAGCCCCGAACATCCCCAAGCCCAATACCCCCAAAGACAGCCAGCCCCCAGAACGCAATCCCAGCTTTCGGGGCGATCGACCTTCTTTCGGGATCACCGTTGCTTGTTCATCAATGCGATTGCGCTGTTCTTGTGCCATAGCCCCATCCACTCTTTCCGAGCATCAACCGCCATTGTAGGGTCGAGTTGAATTTCCCCGTCAATCCGGAGCGCTGTCTAATCTAACTAATCCAAAGACTGCTGACCGGTTGGCGATTGGCGCTCATTTTCCATGGCCCGGTAACCATCGGGGAGCAGGGTTGTGTGGTCATAAAAGGCTTGGGAAAGATCTGGATCCTTCGCCCGAAACAGATTAGCCCGCTGGAGCTTGGCCCCTTCCAAATGCGCTGACTTCAGGTTGGCACTGGTCAAGTCGGCCCCTCGCAAATCCGCCTCCCGCAGATCGGCACTATATAGATCGGCCCCACAGAGATTGGCATGACGCAAATCAGCCGATCGCAGGTTGGCATAGCGAAAGTTGCTGCGCACACATTGGGACTCCTGCAAGTTCGCGCCCGCCAAGTTGGCCTGATAGAGCTGAGCATTTCCCAACTCCATCCGTTGTCCCTGAACTTTCGCCAGTTGCGCTTGGCTCAAGTTGGCATAGGGCAGGTAGGCCATGACCAAACAGCTCTGTTGCAGATCAATGTCTGGTAACGAGGCTTCAAACAGATCCACTCCCTGAAGATCACTTTTTTGAAAATTGCGTTGACCTTGCTGATATGCAGATTGGAGTTCTGCTGCGGTCAGTTTTTGCATACCATCGACGACGATACAACAGGCTCCCGAGCGACGGCGGGAGCGACGGTGACAGGTCAGTTTCTGCTCAATTTCTGCCCAAAGTGGTGGCGGGAGCTTATTCTACTGCCGGGGTAAACCCTTGGGGTGATTGCTGACTGGGCAAATTTTGGGCTGCATTCCTAAACCATCGACGAAAGCTTAATTAACTAATATTGGCTGGATATTGGCTGGATATTGGCTGACTGTAGGTCTCAGGAAGAAGTCAGAATTTTTCTAAAATTCAACCGTTTTCTATCAGAATTTTTCGGATATTTTTGCAGACCTAAGATTTTTTTTAGATTCATTTTCTGGGGTTACTGTCTTTCCAGTCCATGATCAGGTATCAATTTTGTCAGTTTGTGAATTTGCTTCTCCAGCAATCCCAGCAGCGATCGGGAGGTTGCATTAGAAAATAATCGAGAAAATTATAAACCAGGAAAACACATTTAAAATTGCCAAAAAATAATTAATCTTACAGACATCATGATCCCTCGATCGCCTTGAAGACTCCTAGGCTTCCTGGGAGATCCGCGCTCCAGTAGTGGTGCAAATTGCGAACTGGGGCCATCGGCCAAGGCCACATTCCCAAGGACAGGAACGTCTGTATGGGCTGGCGATGGAAGTGGGATCAGCAGCCAATTCAGCATTGAATAGAGGGCGAATTTATTAATCAAAAATAATTATCATTTGATTTAAAAAAATCATCATTAAGCCATTTTCAAAAATTCTCCCAGGCGGCCACACCCTTGACTCGGAATGGAGAGATGTACCTCACGGCGCTGATGGTTGATCTTGCTCCCGTGGTGGGACGATCGGGGGTGTAATTGGGCGATGATGTTTACCGCGAGTGGATTGATTTGTCTCCGTTGTTGTTGGATATTGATTGCGCGATCGTTCCTCGTTCAATTGGAAGCCATGCCCGAGGTAGAGTTGTCTATCGCTCAGTACTATCACGAGCGCACTAAGTATGATCCTGAAACGATCGAGCGTCAATCTCGACCGCTGAATTGGGACGATCGCCCGGAACTATACAAGGACTATCGATTTGGCACAGTGCTGGATCTCAAGCCCAGCGCGATCGATGTTTTAGACAGCCCGATCGCGACCTGGTGGCGGCGACTGTCCAAGTTGCTCTATTGCGCCTATGGGATCACAGCTCGGCTGCCGCAAATGGGCGTGGCGCTCCGTTCGGCTCCTTCGGCGGGGGGGCTATATCCAGCGGAGGTTTATCTGTTGTCGCCGGGCAATGGCCCCTTGGCGGCGGGGTTATATCACTACCAAGTGAAAACCCATGGTTTGGTTCAGGTGTGGGACAGCGCCCTTTGGCCCGACCTGCAAGCGGCCTGCTTTCAGCACCCTGCGTTAACCGACGCTTCCCTGGCGTTGGTCACCACAGCGGTTTTTCAGCGCTCGGCCTGGCGTTATGGCGATCGAGCCTATCGCCGCATTTGTCTGGATACGGGGCATTTGTTGGCCAATGCCACGCTGGCCAGCTCCCTAGTGGACTATCAGGCCACGCTGATCGGTGGTTTTGATGATGAGCAACTGGAACGGCTGCTGTTTCTGGAACCCGAGCAAGAGGGCGTGACGGCGGTGGTGGCCCTCACCGAAGGAACCGGGCCCGATCGCCCGCACCTGTCCGCCCCCAGCGCCCTGCCCTCCCGGGCCGATCGCGCCTATCCTGACTTGCCCGATGGTCAACTACTGCGCTACCTACACCAGGCCACGCGAATCACGTCCCAATCCGCCGCGATCGATCCGAGCTTGCTCACCCAGGACAACCGCTTGGTCGCCGCCGACAAGTACAATCTGCCCTTTGGTCTCAAAGCCCCGATCGCTGCGCCGCCAATCCATTGGGGTCAGCAGCTTCAGGAGTTGGAGCGCACCATCTTGCACCGTCGCTCAACCCGGGCCTACAGCGGTGACAGCCTCAGCCTCAGTGACCTATCCAGCATCCTGACCTTCGCCTACCATCCCCGCGATTACGCCGATCAGGGTCTCGATCCTGACCCGGACTATTTCGACCCCTATTTGATCAACAGCTTCGTGGCGGTGTCCGATGTGGAGGGTCTCGAAGCCGGTTGCTACTACTACGCTCCCCAGGCCAACGAGTTGCGGCAAATTCGCTTCAAAAATTTCCGAGAAGAGTTGCACTTCCTCTGCTTGGGTCAGGAACTGGGGCGAGATGCGGCGGCGGTGGTGTTCCAAACGGCAGACCTAGACGCGGCGATCGAGCGCTATGGCGATCGCGCCTATCGCTACTTACATCTAGACAGCGGCCACCTGGGCCAGCGGCTGAACTTGGCGGCCATCCGCCTGGGGTTAGGGGCCAGCGGCATCGCCGGATTCTTTGACAACCAAGTGAACGAGGTGTTGGGCATTCCCCCGGCCGAAGCGGTTTTGTATATCACCACCCTCGGTCGAATCCGTCGTCGCTAGCGGGCGATCGCCCCTAGGTCTCCACCAATCGCATCACCGGTTCCTGATATAGGGGAACCGTGAAGGTCACCGTGGAACCCAGCCCTTCACCCAGGCTGTAGAAGTTCATATCACCCCCCATCGCTTCCACCAGTCGCCGGGAAATCACCAGCCCTAACCCCGTGCCCCCATAGCGTCGGGTGCGGGCCCCATCCACCTGGCTGAAGGATTGGAACAGCCGGTCTTGTTTATCGAGCGAAACGCCAATGCCCGTGTCGGCCACCCGAATTCGCACAAATCCCGGTAGCTCGCGATTTTGCACCACCACCGGTTGCCAAATCAGGTCAGCGCTGACGGTGATGCCGCCTTCGTGGGTGAACTTAATGGCGTTGCCAATTAGATTCAGCAACACCTGAAGCAACCGTTGATCGTCCCCATACATCAACACATCGTCGTGGGTATCCGGGAGCTGCAAGTCATAGCGCAAGCCCTTTTGCTGAATTTGGGCCAAGGTGAAGTCCGAAGCATGGCGACAGAGTTCCCGCAGGTTCACCGGCACCAGGTGCAATTCCAGGCGATCGGCCTCAATGCGGGCAATGTCCAAAATGTCGTTCAGGATATTCAGCAGGTGAACGGCGCTGTTGTAGGCCTCCTGCAAAAAGTCCTGCTGCTCTTCGGGATCATCCACCATCCCATCCAAAATCAGCTTCAGAAAGCCAATCACCCCGTTCAGGGGCGTGCGAATTTCGTGGGATGTGTTGGCCAAGAATTCACTCTTAAGCCGCGAGACCTCCTCCGCCTGTTCGCGGGCTTCCTCTAATTCCTGCTGCTTTTGAATCAGGTGAATGTTTTTCTCTTGCAGCTCGTGGGTCAGGGCTTGGCTTTCCGCAAAGAGGGTGGCATGGGCAATCGCCGTGCCCACTTGGTCGGCCAACTCTCGCATCAGTTCCGCTTCGGCCGTCGTCCAGTGGCGGGTGCGATCGTACTGATAGAGCGCAATCAGTCCGTTCACCTTGCCCTGGTGACGAGCCGCCACAATAATTGCCGACTGATTCCCAAAGGGATCTTGGTTTAGCCGATCCATCACCACGGGTTCCAGGCTAATCAGCGCCTCTCCCATCGGTGTGTCATGGGCCACGGAGAGATCAGCGCCCAGCATGGGATGGGGACTGGGGCTGCGGGTATGTTCCGCCACGACTCGCACCACCCCCTCCTGGGGGCCCGGGTAGGCACAAACAACGGCCCGACAAACACTGAGGGCTTGGACGAGGCCACAAACCGTTTGTTGCCAAATGGTGTCGAGATCGAGCGTTTTGCGAATGTTGCGCGCAATCTTGGTCAAGAGAATTTGATAGAGAGCCGAACTGAGGGGCAGGGTGCGCCGAATGCTGGTGGCAATTTTGCTCAGGAGCTTTTGATGAGCATCCAGGGCAGAAGGGAGATTCGCCGGAGTCATTGGCTCGTGCGATCGCGTTGAAATCGATCGCCCCATGACCAACACCCGATCGGCTCGCCCATCGTCCCCCAGCATCGGACTGAGCACTAAATCAAAAGTACGCGACTGATTCGCCCAGGCCAGGCGACAAGTTAAACGTTCTGGAGCACCCTGCAAGATGACCCGGTTCAAAATCTCAAAATACTCAGGCAGGCTGATTGGCCCAAAGAGGGGTTCTTCGGGCGGAGCCGCGCAAATCAGTTGGGAATCGAGTCCCACGGCGGCGGCTTCTCGCCAGTGGAAAGCTCGATAGTGACCCTCGTTGTCTTGGATGTAGGCCAACTCGGCCCCCAAGTGCTGAAGCGCGAGGGGTTCATCAATGGTCATGCCCGATCGCCCTGGCTTCGCGGTTGCTTCCGGCAGGCTGGATTCAGGCGCACCAGATTCGGGCGCAACCCCTCCCGACGGCACAGAATCAGATGGCACAGAGCCAGACACGACGGATCCCGATCTGACGGATCCCGAGGCGATCGATCCCGGTGCGGTCGATTCTGGTGCGATCGATCCCGGCGCGATCGATTCTGAGGGAACGCTAACCGGAGATGAACCCACACCAAGAGACCCAAGCGGCGCTGGATATGTCGTCAGATCCCGATGATCACCAGGGCGATGCGGGAGGACAGTCGGATCCATGGCGGAGTTGTCCGGGGAGGTCAACGTAGATGGCGAAAAATCCGAAGACGAAGGGGATCCAGACATTACGCGCTCGCTTACAGGGCCATAACCGCTCAATAACCTCAGTGGTAACATCTCTGAGCTTCAATCCTGAGGCCCAGTTCACCACAATTTCCGCGATTCAACACAACTGGCAACGCAATCTAAGAACACAAGCTCAGGGAACACAAGCTAAGGCCGATCGGCTAATCGTTCCATTCGCCACGGGGCGGCACAACGGGATTGCGCGGCAACAACCGCGAGAGGTCATCCTCGCGGGCTGGGCCACCCCGCAACCATTGGCGCACGGCGGCTTCGATAATTTTGCTTGGGTCGTCGGTCAGGTGATTGACTCGATCGAGCAAGTCCGGATCGAGACGAATCGAAAGCTCAACTTTTTCGCGTTCCGGGCGGGGGCTGGCGGCGCGATCGCCCATGGTGGAGGGTTCCATGTGTTTGGGGGGGGTTAGATAAGGCTAACGGTCAGACTCGGCATGGAGGGGGAATTGCCAGCAGCATAGCGGATTGATTACCCACCGTCCTAGCATTTTTGAGCGCTGGGTTTTCTCAGCGCTAGATTTTCCGGCTTTGTGGCAGATGCACCTGTGCCTTTGCCCCATTGCCCACGGTTCATCTAATTGTCCGGATTAAGAATCCTCCCAGAAGGGATCGCCATCCATGCAGATAGCTCAATGAGTTTTATCTTTATTTTACCTGGTTGAGATTTGACCGGGGCGGATGTAGTTTGGCTAGGTTATTGGCACAATTGCGAGAGTCGCTTGAGTGGCGCATGATTCTTGGAGCAATCCGATTCGAGTGGTCTCGAAATTTGGGTCCCGGAATTTTTCCTGGCTCAAATCTCCGTCCCATGACTGCTTAAATCTCCGTCCCATGACTGCCTAAATTGCGGCCCGAAAATCGTTGCAAACCGTTACGAAGCAAGAGAGTCGCCCTTGCTCGCACGGGTGGTAAGCTGTCAAAGCACTCGATTTAACAAACCGGTTTTTGTAAGAAGGAAGCGGCGACGATGACCAGCGCAAACGATACGCCTTATTTGTTGCGAGCGCTGCGGGGCGAAGAACTGCCTCGCCCGCCCGTGTGGATGATGCGCCAAGCAGGGCGTTACATGAAGGTTTATCGGGATTTGCGCGAAAAATATCCGTCCTTCCGCGATCGCTCGGAAATTGCTGACTTGGCGATCGAAATTTCCCTGCAACCCTTCCGCGCCTTCCAACCCGATGGCGTGATCATGTTTTCGGACATTCTCACGCCCCTGACCGGGATCGGCATCCCCTTCGACATCATCGAAAGCCGCGGCCCCGTGATTGAGTCGCCAATTCGGACGATGGAGCAAGTCCAGGCCCTGACTCGCCTGGATCCCGATGCGGCCATGCCCTACATCCGCACCATCTTGACCACCCTTCGCCAGGAAGTGGGCAACAAGGCGGCCGTATTGGGCTTTGTGGGCGCGCCCTGGACATTGGCGGCCTACGCGATCGAAGGCAAAAGCTCCAAGGAATATGCCGTGATTAAGCGGATGGCCTTCTCGGAGCCAGCCGTGCTGCACGCTTTCCTCGAAAAGCTGTCGGACATGGTGGCAGATTACATGTGTCACCAAATCGATTGCGGCGCACAAATGGTGCAAATGTTCGACTCCTGGGCGGGTCAACTGTCGCCCCAGGATTACGACACCTTTGCCCTGCCCTACCAACAACGGGCCTTCAAGAAGGTGCGCGATCGCTACCCCGATGTGCCCCTGGTGCTTTACATCAGCGGCAGCGCCGGCATTCTGGAACGGATGGGCCAATCGGGCGCAAATGTGGTCAGCGTTGATTGGACGGTGGATATGGCCGATGCGCGTCGTCGCCTGGGCCCGGACATCATGGTGCAGGGCAACATCGATCCCGGCGTGCTGTTCGGCTCCAAGGCATTCATCCGCGATCGGATCATCGACACGATCAACAAGGCCGGCCGCAAGGGTCACGTCCTGAACCTGGGCCATGGCATTCTGTCCACCACCCCGGAAGAAAACGCCGCCTTCTTCTTTGAAACGGCGAAGAACGCTGACAAGCTGTTGGTGGGCGCACGGTAAGACCGTTCGGCCCTTCATGCGGCACAGCTTCAGTGCGTCGATAAAGGGCATCGATAAAGAGCATCAATAGCGAGGGCGATCGGGAATCGATCGCCCTCGCTTTTTACGGCCGCGACGAACTGGAACCAGCACCACCAGGCGACCACCAACCCAAGTTTTCTCCTAGCTTTGGCTTTTCAGACATCCTCGGCATCCAATTTCTGGGTTCCTTGAGATTAGTTGGGAGATCCGTTGGCGTAAAATTTGACAGAAATTCTCTATAGGAATCTGGAATCATAAACGAATCACAGGACTGCTTTGGGTCATTTTTCAATCATTTTGCAGCCCAAAATTGCGATTACAATCCTCTAAAAAATATTCAATAAGCTGACTGATGTTGTCCTGAAATCTAGATTGTTTTAATCCAATCCTTTTGGAAAGACTTGATAGAATTAGGGCATGTATCGTCGGTGGCGAGTAACTCCCATGATGAATCTTGGCGAACTTCGTCTGAGATCGCGCATTATCGGTTTGGCTCAAGAACCTGCGGCTAAGGTGGCCTTGGCCGGTGTGGCAACGGTGGTGGTTGCCCCGATTATTTTGCCTTTGTTGAAACCAGCGCTCAAAGCAGGGTTGAAAACCGGGGTTGTGTTGTTTGAAAAGACAAAAGCCGCGATCGCGGAAACCGGCGAAATGATCGCGGATATTGCGGCGGAGGCCCGTGCTGAAGCCCTCGCGGAAGCCCGGGTACCGCTGGGTTTAACGGCCAGTGCGCCCGGATCGGAGGTGACCCCGGCGTTGAATGCAACCTCGCCGGAAGAAGAACACCGACTGGTCTAATGGGAAGGGTGAGCGATCGGGCTGGATGCGCCAGCCGATCCACTCACTGCCCAATTCCGTCCCGATGTCATCAAACAATGAGCGCCCAGTTATAAGCGCCCAGGAATGAACACCAAGGTGTTCCTGCCGAGTTCGATCGAGCGGTTAACGCTCTCCTAAGCGGCGTTGTTGGTTTGTGCTGTGCCCTGAACTGAATCCTGCTGAGAAGCCCCAATTGCCATTGCGCGGTTGGGGCGTTGGTTTTGGGCCGCGGGAGCCAGGCGCAGGGTGGGAGCGGGGGCCGTTTGTTGGGCTTGGGTAATCCAATCGCTCAGGGCGATCGGGCGTTGGCGCTGGTGCAAGGATTGCAGGAGCGATCGCACCACCACGGGCCCCACCAGGACGGCCCCCAACCCCAGCAAGGCAGTCAAGTCCTGTTGACAGCCATCCTCAATCATTTCCTTGACATGAAAGGTGATCACGGATTTATCCAGATGAATCCAAGCCATGGGTCTGAAGGGGGTGAAGGGTTTGCAAATCGAGGCAGTGAACGCAGGTTGAACGACGAGGTGAACGCTGGGGTGAACAGGGGCGATCGGTGGGCGGGGAGGGAACGCTAGCGATCGCGGGGTCGCTCAAAAAAGTGGTGCTGAATCAGGGGGCGCAAACTATTGAGGCCGGCGGCGATCGCGGAGCCGTTGTGGATGGCGGTGGCGATCGGGGGGCTGAGGCCGCGGGTGGTGGCCAAGCCCAAAGCAATCAGGTTTGGCAGCACCACCAAGGCGGTGTTTTGTTCAATCAACCCTTGGGTTTGGCGGGCGATGGTCAACACCTCCAGCAAATCCAGCAAATGGTTATTCATCAACACCACATCGGCGGTTTCGCGGGCAATTTCCGACCCCTGCTCAAAGGAAATGGACACATCCGCATAGGCCAGGGCCACGGAATCGTTGAGGCCATCGCCCACAAAGGCCACGGTGCGCCCCGATCGCCGCAGGTCGCGAATGATGGTGGCTTTGCGATCGGGAAAGGCTTCTGCATAGACCCGATCAGTTGGAATTTCCAGGGCCCGTGCCACCTGGGCCGCGCGGGCGGGCGTGTCGCCGGTCAGCAACCGCACATCCAACCCCAATTCCGTTTGTAGGGTTTGCACCAGGGCCGCGCTTTCGGGCCGCAGGGGATCGGTGTAGCGCAATTCGCCCATGAATCGGCCATCCACGGCCACATAGATCGAAGGCTGGGCGATCGAGGGTTGGCTGCTGGCCTGTTGATCCAGGGTGGTCAGCCATTCGCCCAAACCTGTCACACCCTGCTGAATTAAAAATCGCGCACTGCCCACCAGCACATCACCCGCCGCCAGTTGGGCCCGCACCCCCAGGCCCACTTCATAGTTCCATTCACCCCGATCGCTCAGGGTCAGGCCCCGATCGGCCGCTGCCCGCACGATCGCCTCGGCCACCGGATGGGTCAGCCGCTGTTCCGCCGAAGCGGCCAGTTGCAGGAGTTGATCGGGGGTGATGTCCGGTTGGGCGGGCAACACTTGCTCTAAAACAATGTCGCCCTGGGTGAGCGTGCCCGTTTTGTCGAACACCACCGTATCGATCGCCGCCAACTGTTCCAGGGTTCGCCCGCTGCGCACCAACACACCGTGACGGGTGGTGTGGTTCAAGGCTCCCAGGAACGCCGTGGGAATCGATAGCCGAATGCCGGTCACAAAGTCCAGGGTCAGAATGGCCGCCGCCCGAGCCGGATCGCGGGTGGCAATCAGCACCACCAGGGCCAAAATCAGGGCCGGGCCGATCGCCCTGTCAGCCAGCCGTTCGGCATAGTTGGCCATCCGAGTGTCATAGACCGGGGCCTGTTCCAGCAGGGCCAAGCTGGCGGCGGCACGGGTTTGATTGCCCACCCGTTCAGCTCGCAGGTAAATTTGCCCCGATCGCACCAAGGTTGAAGCATGAACCCAACGGCCGGCGCTGGCGGCCACAGGCAAGGGTTCCCCAGTCAGGCTTTTTTCATCGATCGTGGCTTCACCGGACAGCACCGGCCCATCGGCGGGAATTTGCTCACCGGGATAAACCACCACCAAATCGCCCACCTGGAGCTGGTCACTGGGAATTCGTTGGGGCGGCCCGTCGTTCATTTTCACCCAAGCAAACCGCCCGATCGCGTCGGACAAATTAGCCGTTCGCAGGGCCGTGGCCCGTGCGGTGCGATCGCGAATCGCATCCCCCAAGGCGTGCAGAGTCAAGACCAAGGACGGAACCACCAAAGATCCACCGCTGCTGCTGAGGCCGATCGCCAACAGATCCATGCAATCAATGTTCAAGCGGCGATCGACCGTCACGCTTTGCCAAGCCCGCTGGGCCACGGGCCAAACGGCCCGCAACAGGGCCACCGTCGCCAACATCCGCAACGGCAACAGGGGCCGCCACCGGGCCAACCCCGCCAGGGCCAAGGCCGTCAAGGTTTGGGACAAGGAGGCTTCTTCCTCTTCTTCATCCTCCGCCGTTTCCGTCGGGTCTCCGACTGTGGTAGGAGCTGGCGGTTCTGGGGCCGGTTGCAACAGCAGGGCCCGATCGGGCCAAGCCAGGGCCAGCCAGTCATCCAAGCGCAATCGCAGGCCGGCCATTGGTAATTGGCGATCGTGATACACAATCGTCACCGAAGCGGCCGCCCGCACCACCCGCACCGCCGCCACGTCCGATCGCGCCGCCAGGGCCGTTTCCAACCGTTCCACCGCCAGGGCCGAAGACCGTGCCGGCCACCAACGCACCCGCACCCGGCCCGGCTGCCAATGGATTAATTCCCAATGGGTCCAGGCCGCCGGTCGTTCCCAGCGCCAGGTGCGATCGTCCGCCACGGTCTGCC
This sequence comes from Limnothrix sp. CMB-01, assembly GCF_055193175.1. NCBI lineage: Bacteria > Bacillati > Cyanobacteriota > Cyanophyceae > Pseudanabaenales > Pseudanabaenaceae > Limnothrix > Limnothrix sp. CMB-01. The sequence goes on along the minus strand of NZ_CM143720.1, from coordinate 2,626,707 downwards.
CCATGTTTGCCATTACCATGCCCTTTTCGCTGAAATCCTGATGGTGGCTAATCCTGGTTGGCGCGATTCAACACCTGCAACAATCGCAACCCCAACTCCAAATCCGAGAGGCCCGTGGAGTCGTATTGAATCGCCAAGGAGGCCGCCGCCTGATTGATCCGCGTGCCCAACACGATCGGCTCATCCTTCAGCAGGGTTTCCAGCCGCTTGCCATAGGCTCGATCGGTGCGGAGGCGATCGATCCGCAACCGAATCCGCCCCGGCACGGAATGGACGATCGTGCAATCTTCGCAACCCAAACCAACGCCCAAATTATTGCCCAGTTCAGTGAGGGAAATGGGACTCGTCTGGGCAGCGGCGGTGGATTGGTTGCTGGGGGCCGGCGCTGCGGTCACCGTGGCCAAAGCCGCCCCCGCCGTCACCATGGCCAAGGTTCCCGCCGAGCTGTTGGCCTGCTGTTTGAAGTACAGAATGACTTGGCGCACCACCGCCGCGATCGCCAGATTGGTCAACAGGGCCCGCGAACCGCGCAGTTGAAACCGGGTTGTGACAAACAAGCCCGCCAACACCGGCAAAATCGTCGTAATTTCCCCGTATTCCTGCAACCATTGCCCCAATTGGGCAGACAGGGTGAGGTTGCTTAACGCAGAGTCAGGGCCCGGCTCGATCGCGCCGGATGGGGTGGATTGCGCCAACGCACCCGTTGCCGTTGCGGCCAGATCAGAATCAGAGTTCACAGGTTGGGATTGAGGAGGGGCAGAAGAAGCGTTGATCACCAGCCGATCAGACTCGGGGGGCTGCTCCTGGAAAGCTGGGGCGATTGGAGAGACCTCAGCGGCCGAGTCCAACCCTGAATTAGCCAACGGTTGCGGCTCAGGGGTTACGGATGGCTCGCGATCGGGGTTTGAGGAATGACTCATGGCTTTAGTTCCCCATAACAAGGATGGGGGGCACAAACAATCCCAGCCAGTGGCCCACGACCCAGCGGGACAAACCCCCAGGGGCGCGGTGGCTTCAAGGATCTTAGGGGAAAAGCTTTTGGAGGGACAGAACTGTCCAAACTCATTAGCAGTGTAAGTGCAATAGACGGATATTTTCAATAAAATTGCTGATTTTTCTTAATAGAGTGGCATGGCTCTCGGGAGGCTAATTGCCAAAATTACAGAATTTGACCCTCCATGGTTTGTTGGCAATGGGTGAAAGTTCCACTATTCCCAATACCCACCCAATCGCTGCAATTGTTGAAAATTCTGAATTTCTTGCGCTTGCTGATTTCGGTTTGCACTGTCCAGATCGGCCCGGACACTTCCCAAATTTCGGCACAGATCAGGGCCGATCACTCCGCCCCAGCACCGGTTCTCTAGACTCTAAATTGCTCAAGAAGTAGAATCAGGATTATTGAGAAAGTCTTGCAGATTTCCAGTAAGCTATCCTGCCACTCCTAAAATGAGAGCGACCGTCTCAAAATGCTCTCAATCCGGGGCTGGCGTTGGCATTGGCTGCTTGCAGGTGTTTGAGCACTTGGGTTTGAGCACTTTGGGATAGCGTCTTGAAATAGCGTCTGCAAATTACGTTGCCCGGCAAGATTGCCAGGGAGAGTTGGGTCATGGATTGTCATCAGTGCCATCAAAACAACGGGAGTTGTGGGTCTAAGCGATCGCTGCGGTGGTTGCCCTTTGGTGAAAACTTCAACCGGCCCCCGATCGAACCCAGTGGGCCACAAGTTGCCCTGGTGGGAATGCCGAATGTGGGCAAATCCGTCCTGTTCCATGCCCTGACTGGCACTTACGTCACGGTGTCTAACTATCCCGGCACAACGGTGGAAGTGACGCGCGGGGCCATGACCCTGGACGATCGCGCCGTCAGTGTGATTGATACGCCGGGAATGTATTCCCTGTTGCCGATTAGCGAAGAAGAACGGGTGGCCCGAGATTTGCTGATGTCGGAACCCTTTGGGGCGATCGTCCATGTGCTGGATGCCAAGAATTTGGGGCGGATGTTGGCGCTAACGGTGCAGTTGCTAGAAGCAGAGCTGCCCGTGATTGTGGCGGTGAACATGATGGACGAGGCCCAGCGTTGGGGCCTGACCATCGATCGGGAAGCCCTGATTGAAGAATTGGGCGTGCCGGTGGTGTTGATGGCGGCGGCCCGCAACTGGGGTGTGGATCAATTGCGAGAAACCCTGGCCGATCGCCTAGCCAGCACCCCAGCCCCAGTCTTGGCCGCGGTGGGCTAGGACGTGCCCTCGCTGAACGATTGCTGAACTATCAAGGCCGCCCAGGAGCAGGCCAATAGAAAACAGAAATGAGTCTAACAATCCAATATTTAGAGCCGATCGAAGTGGCGATCGCCCAAATTGAAACTTGGTGGCGATCGGGCTGGGGTCAAGACTTTGCCGATCGTCATTTGTCATCTCGCAGCTTTGCCCTGTTGTTGCTGCAAAAAGACCCCAATTTGTGGGAGCAATTACCGGGCGATCGACAACAGGATCTAGAGCAATTAATTGCCACGACCCAAGCCCAACTCAACCGACCGATTTCGCTGGAAATTGCCCAGGCACGCCAAGGATTTGCCCAGGCGATCGAACAAAACACCTTAGCGGAACCGAACCCCAGCCAGCGCCGTTGGGGCGAGCGGATCCATAAGCTAACGGTGAACCCCATTTCGGGTTTTCCCATTTTGGTATTGGTGCTCTATTGGGGGGTTTATAAATTCGTTGGGGAATTCGGAGCCGGGGAACTGGTCGATCGGATTGAAACCTTCTTTGAGGAACAAATTAACCCCGTTGTGAACCATGTCACGGAGCAAGTAATTCCCTGGCCCACCTTGCAGGATCTCTTTGCCCATGATTACGGGATTATTACCCTCGGAATTCGCTACGCCACAGCGATTGTGTTGCCGGTGGTGGCGACCTATTTTCTAATGTTTTCCCTGTTAGAAGATAGCGGCTATCTGCCTCGGCTATCTCTGATGCTCGATCGACTGTTTAAGGCGATCGGCCTCTCGGGCCGAGCTGTTATCCCGATCGTTTTGGGGCTGGGATGTGACACCATGGCCACGATCGTTACTCGCACCCTGGAAACCAAGCGGGAACGACTGATCGCCACTTTTTTGCTGTCCTTGGCTATTCCCTGTGCAGCCCAATGGGGTGTGATTTTGGGACTCCTGGCCCAGCGCCCGGCGGCTTTGGTCACCTGGGCTGGGTTGATCGTGGGCATTTTCCTGCTGGCCGGCTTCTTAATTGATAAATTCCTGCCCGGTTCTGCGGCTCAGTTTTATATTGAACTGCCCCCTCTGCGCCTGCCCAAAATCCGCAACGTGATCACCAAAACTTGGGTGCGGATGAAGTGGTATTTCTGGGAAGTATTGCCGCTGTTCATTTGGGCTTCGGCCATTATTTGGGTGGGTCGCCTAACGGGAATTTTTGATTGGCTAATTAGCGGCATTGAGCCGATCGCCCTAGGTTTGGGTTTGCCCAAAGAAACCGCACCTATTTTGCTCTATGGCTTCTTCCGACGGGACTATGGCGCTGCGGGTTTGTTTGATTTGCAGCAGGGCGGTCAGCTCACGGGCGATCAACTGCTGATTGCAGCAGTGGTGCTGACTCTGTTTTTGCCTTGCATTGCCCAATTGCAGATGATCATCAAGGAGCGGGGTGTCAAAACTGCCCTGTTGATGGTGTCATTTATTTTCCCCTTCGCTTTGGCAGTTGGCTATGTTTTGAATTGGGGGCTAAATCTGTTTCATATTGTGCTCTAGGGCAGTGATTTTTGAACGCTGGGTATAGGGGGCTATCGTCCAATCCCCGAGGCTTGCATCCTGCCACTGCAAGATCTCGGGGGACAAGGGACTTAAGCCCCTTGTCTGGGACAATTAGGCTAGGAAAAATCAACCCTTTTAACCCTGAGCAATCCTATTCGTCCTAGCCCGTTTTTTACCTCTGGAGACTGATTGCCATGAATGCGTTGTCCACGATTCGATCGAGCGATCCCCATTGGATTGCCCATTTGGAAACCCAGGATGATGCCATGCTCCGCAAGCTCACGGCGCTGGGCATTTTGCCGGGAAATCAAATTGCGATCGAGCAGCGGTTTCCGTCCTATATCGTCAGCATTGGTCGCACCCGAGCCGCCCTCGATCGGGAAACGGTGCAATGCATTTTTGTGACTCGGGAACAACATCCAACCGCCATTTAAACCGCCATTTAAGTTGATTACCCCCGTCGCACCCTAGCAACCTCGTGGCCCTTCCATTCGCCTCATCGGTTGGTGTTGCCATCTAGATCACAAGCACGCCGGTTTGTTAAGATTGCCCGGCTGCACTCAGACAAGCCAATCGGGGCGGGGAGCAACCAAGCCATATGGGGCCGATTTTGATCACGGGGGCGAGCGGCTGTGTGGGCCACTATTTGGTCGATCGCCTGTTGCAATTGACCGATCGCCCCCTGTGGTTGTTGGTGCGCAGTCCCCAAAAATTGCAATTTGATTGGCAAAATCACCCGCAAATTGAGGTGCTGGCGGGCGATTTGCGCGAGCTTGATCGCTTTGTCGATCGCCTGAAGCAGGTGCAAACGGCGATCCTGGCGGCGACTTGTTGGGGCGGGCCGGAAACCTTTGCGGTGAACGTGGGTCAAAACCAAGCGCTGATGGATGGGCTGGATCCCGATCGCTGCGATCAGATTCTGTATTTCTCCACGGCCAGCGTCTTGGGGCGGGATGGGCATTTGCTTTCGGAAGCCCTGCAACTCGGCACGGACTACATTCGCAGCAAGGCCGAATGCACCCAGCAATTGACCGATCGCCCGCTAGCCGATCGCATCACCGCCATCTATCCGACGATCGTCTTGGGGGGCGATCGCGATAAACCCTACTCAGAACCCACCAAAGGCCTGCCGGAAGCCCTGCGCTACATCAGCTTGATCCGGCGGCTGAAGGTGGATGGCAGCTTTCACTTTGTCCATGCGGCGGATATTGCCCGGGTGGTGGCCCACTTGGCCCTCAATCCACCGTCGGAACCCGGGCCGCGCCATTTTGTGTTGGGTCAGCCGGCCCTAACGGCCAATGAGCTGGTGGATATTGCTTCCACGGTGCTGAAGGGACGACCAGCGCGGCTGAAAATTCCCCTGTCGGTGGGCTTGGCCGATCGGCTAATTGATTGGTTCAACATCCAGATGGGCCCCTGGGATCGGTTCTGCATGGCCTACCGGCACTTTACCTATGACCAAATTTGGTCGCCGGCCAGCTTTGGCCTGGAAACGGCCTATCCCACCCTGGCGGACATTTTGCGCCAGTACGGCCGGCCAGAAGTCAGCGGAGCCAAGCGGTAATTGGCATCCCGTTTCGCCATCGGATTAAATCAAGGCATGGAGTTGAAATATCGCGGTCTGGCCTATCAACGCCCGGCCCCCAGCATTGCCCAGGACAATCCCGATCGCCCCTCGATGTCCCCATCCAGGGTCAGCGATTCCGTGACGATCGGCCCATATCTCGGCAAATACCGGGGCTGTGAGTTTGTGCTGCAAGCGGGGCGATCGATGCTGGCGGCAGGGTTGGCGGCTTGGCCCTGGCCCCGATCGGTGGTGTTGAAATATCGCGGCTTGGCCTACGGGCCCGGCGCAGATCGCCCCTTGCCGCCGGACGCAACACCCACCAGCGCCCAGCCCAACGCCACCCACAGCGCCAATCACGCCGTTGATCGCCTGGCCAAAACCATTAGCCGCGATCGCCAAGCAACTCCCGCGCGTCCTTTGCCGGCCGATCCTTGGCCCCAAGGGCAAGCGCCCCCCAGCCGATCGACCCTCTATCCCGGTCAGCGGGGTGATCGCGTGGCCGTTCTGCAAGCCGCCCTCCAACGTCAGGGCCTGTTGCGCGCGCCCTATCAACCGGGGTATTACGGCCCTCTGACCGATCGAGCCGTTCGCAAATTACAGCGGGCCTGGGGCGTGCCGATCACCGGCATTGCCGATGCCAGGGTTTGGCGTTGGGTAGAAGGCAACCCCCAACGGCCCAGCCCACCCCCCAGACCAACCGTTGCGCCGATCCGGCCCGATCAGCCCCTGCAAACGGGCGATCGGGGGCCTTGGGTGGCCGAACTGCAAGCCCGGCTCCGCTGCCGAGGCTACTTTGACCACCGAATCACCGGCCACTTTGACGCAACCACCGCCACCGCCCTGCATCAGTTCCAGGGCGATCGGGGTTTGGCCCCCACTGGCCAGGCCGATGCCACCACCTGGGCCGCCCTGGCCCAGCGCAACCCAGCCACGAACACCACCGCGCGATCGATAGCCCTGCACCCACAACCGCTAGGCTAGGGTTCAGGATTTCCAAACCGACCGATCGGCCCCTGGGGCTGGTTGCCATCCTGCCTGTTCCGTTCCTCCTTCCTTTCTTCTCAGTCCCATGTCTGCTCAATTGCTGTTAGTTGATGATGAACCCAGTCTCCGGGAAGCGGTGCAAGCCTATCTAGAAGACAGTGGTTTCACGGTGCGTGTTGCCCGCGATGCCACCGAAGGATGGGAAATGGTGCAGCAATTTGCCCCGGATCTCGTCATTTCCGATGTGATGATGCCCAAGGTGGATGGCTACCAGTTTTTGCAGCAGTTGCGTGATGATGCCCGGTTTCGATCGATTCCCGTGGTTTTTCTGACCGCCAAGGGCATGACGGGCGATCGCATCCAAGGCTATAGCGCCGGTTGCGATGCCTATTTATCCAAACCCTTTGACCCCGATGAACTGGTGGCGATCGTCGAAAACCTACTGCGCCGACGCGATGAAGTGACCGCCCCGACGGGTGATGGCGAACATGACATCGCCGATTTGGCTCGGCAAATTGCGGAAATCAAAGCCATCTTGACCCAACGCGGCGGCATCACTCCCACCCCGCCCCCGATCGCCGTGGATTTGACCCCCCGTGAACAAAGTGTTTTGAATTTGGTAGCCGAGGGGCTAATGAACAAGGAAATTGCCCGCCGGTTAGATACCAGCGTGCGCAATGTGGAAAAGTACGTCAGCCGCCTATTCAGCAAAACCGGCACCAACAGCCGCACCGAATTAGTCCGCTTTGCCCTGGAGCATGGTCTCACCAAAAACTAAATCTGAGCACCGGTTGCCTATGCCTGGGAAAACCCCCAAACCACGCATCTGGTGCTCAACAACCCCTCAAATTGCCAGCAACCCAGCCATCAAGCAGGCTCAGATTCAACGTCTAGCTGAGTGGGCAAGCGAATTTCAAACTCAGTACCTTGCCCAACCTGAGACTCCACCGTCAAAGTACCCAAGTGCTTTTCGGTCACAATTTGATGGGCGATCGCCAGTCCCAAACCCGTTCCTTTTCCAATTTGCTTCGTCGTAAACAAATGCTCAAAGATTCGGGGCTTAATCTGCTCCGGAATTCCCTTGCCGTTGTCACCAATCTTGATTGACAAAAACTCGCCATCAACCCGAGTCCTAATTGTAATTTTCAGCACATCTGGCAGCGGATTAGTCTCTTGCCAATCACTCACCATTTCATCCAGCGCATCAATGGCATTCGCTAAAATATTCATAAAAACCTGATTTAACTGATCTGGAAAACACAAAATATCTGGGATTTCATCATAATTTGTCACTACTTCAATTGCTGGACGATCTTTTTTGTAAATTAGTCGATGGCGCAAAATCATCAATGTGCTGTCAATGCCATCATGCACATTGAAAAGCTGCGGGCGATCGCTTCCCATTCTAGAAAAGGTTCTCAGACTACGACTAATTGTCGTAATTCTTTCACCACTGCCTTTAATCGAATTCAGCAACTTCGGCAAATCTTCCTGTAAATAATCCAAGTCAATTTGAGCCAGCAGTTTCAATAACTCAGGACTCGGTTCCTTCAGTTCCTGTTGATAACCCCTAATGACTTTGAATAAGTCGCCTAACGCATCTTCTGCCAACTGAATATTTCCGAGAATGCAGCCCACAGGATTATTGATTTCATGGGCCACACCAGCAATGAGGCTTCCCAGGGCAGACATTTTTTCACTCTGCACAAGCTGCATCTGCGAAGCTCGTAGCTCAGTGGTCGCGTTTTCAACTTCTTGGGCTAATTTTTCCGTTAAATGATAAAGCCTTAAATGGGTTCTAATTCGAGCCAGCACTTCTTTGGCATGAAATGGTTTTGTAATATAGTCAACGGCTCCTACTTCCAGCCCACGCATCTTACTATTAATATCCGTGAGCGCAGTCATAAAAATAACCGGCACTTGAGCAGTTTCAGGATTTTCTTTTAACCGGCGGCAAGTTTCAAACCCATCAATTCCCGGCATCATGACATCCAGCAAAATCAGGCTGGGCAAACACCTGGCAACTTGCTGCAAAGCACGTTCACCACTCGTTGCGATCGCCACCTCAAATCCTGAATTACTCAAGGTCAAAGACAACACATCTAAATTAGTAGGGGTGTCATCAACAATCAGTACAAGATCCGTCATAGTTTGCGTCAAGCCACTCAGCAAGTCAACAGTAATCTTTCAGCTAAAAATAATTAGTCAACGCATCAATTCGCAACTAATTTACAATTTATATTGTTTTAATCGAATATCAATTTGATCAAATTCACATTTGACCAAGTATAACTTTTGACACCGAACGTTATCTTTGATACATTAAACGCCAACGTATGAATTTTGGCTCATTGATCATAGCTTTAATTGCTCGAAGCTTTTGATCAATTAACGGATTGTTACCCATTCATTATATTCTGAGGCTTTCAAAGCCTTAATTCAAAGTCTTGGTAGTGCTTGTGAGGTGATGATTTTTGGTGACTGATCGCCTACACCGCAAGACTTTCACCAGCTCATCATTACTGAATTACGGCACTATCCATAATTCTCACCAATCCCTATGATTAGTAGGGATCGAGGGATCAATCCTGGGAATTAACAATCGCAGCCTGAATCATTTCCTCAAGCTCTTCTAATTTAAACTGCTTGGCTAAGTGCAACACATCTCGCGCAAAAGGCTCATAGGAACCGGACTCCAGATGCTTATCTGGGGTTGTGGCAGATTCTTGCAGCAGTGATTCCACCACAGTGACTAACTTTTGAAGACGGCCGACCTGCACCAAATACAACCAGGATTGTAGTTCTGTGAGGGGGGGAGCGATTCGGTCTTGTGGGTTGTCGAATGAAGCGGGCTGCACCGAGTCTTGCTTTTCCAGTTGCCACATCACGCCCAAATGTTGAGCCAGAAGACTAAAGAGGCGATCGGCCTTGACTGGCTTTTCCAGAAAATCATCGCCACCCACATCTAAACTCATTTGTCGATCGAGCTGGGACACGGAAGCCGACGAAACAATGACCTTTAAGCTGGCCCATTGTTGATGACGACGGATCTGTCGAATCAGTTCAAACCCATCCATCACAGGCATTGACAAATCCGTAATGATCAAGTCGGGTAGTTGGCGTTCCAATTCTCCTAAAGCCTGTTGCCCTTGATCCGCTTCTATGACTAAAAAGCCAACTGACTCTAATAAATTCCGCAAAACAGCTCGATTATCTGGAACATCATCAACAATCAAAATAGAGCGTTTCAGACCTTGATAACCCACCACTTCACCCATGGATTTCACCGACTCCTGCAACCAATCTGTTGCTAGGGGAACATTCAGTTGAAAGAAAAACTGACTTCCTGCACCCAGTTGGCTCTTGATTTGAATCATTCCACCCATCAGGGAGACAATTTTTTGGCTAATAGCCAAGCCCAAACCGGTGCCTGCTGCTTTTCGCCCTGATTCACCTACTTGCTCAAAGGATCGGAATAACTTCTGGATATCTTTTGGTGCAATACCAATTCCTGTATCAATAACTTTAAATTCCAAACAGCAGTGATCTTGAGTGGTTAAATCAAGCTGAGATTGATGGGATGAGTCAGAAACCACTCGATTAATCATTAAGGTAACGGAACCATAGTCAGTAAATTTAATGGCATTGCCCATTAGATTAATGAGTACCTGTCTTAAGCGTTTTTCATCTACTAAAATTCCTGTTGGCAGATTAGGATCTGGTTGATAGTAAAATTCGATATTTTTTTGATCTGCACGAACCCGACAAATTTCAATCACCCCCTGGAGGAAAGTTTCCAGGTGAACTGGTTCTGGGTCAAGCTCCAGCTTTCGAGCTTCAATTTTGGCCAGATCTAGAATGTCCTCAATGAGGGTCAGCAGATGCGAACCACATTGATAAATAACATCAATACCATGGAGATCTTTATCGGTAAGTGCTTTCGATCGCGCCAAAATTTGGGCATAGCCTAAGATGCCATTCAGTGGTGTTCGCAGTTCATGGCTCATATTTGCCAAAAATTCACTCTTGGCATGATTGGCTGCATCGGCCGCAATTTTTGCAGCTTCTAATTCCGCAGTTCTTTCCGCCACGCGATCCTCTAAAATTTCAAAGGAATGCTTTAGCTGAGTTGCCATTTGATTAAAAGATTGCGCCAAGCCTTGAAGCTCAACAATCTTACTCTCCTTAATCAGTAAATTAAGATTGCCACTGGCGATCGCGTTACTTGCCCTCTGCAAGCTAAAAACAGGATTGGTGATCCAATTTGCCGTGCAGATGCTCAAGACAGTGACGATCACAGCCGTCCCAAAACAGAGCCATAGGCTCATGCGTGTGTTGGCATCAATGGCCTCCATGAAATCTGACTCTGGCACTGTGATAATGATGAGCCAATCGATGCCATCTGGATCCTGCCAGGGGGTTACCTGCACAAATTGCTGGCGCTGATTAATGGAGGCCATGAATGTATGCCCCTGATAGATGGATTGAAAGTTGCCAAATTTTTGTTGAACTTTTTGAGCCGTATTCCGAATTATTGAATCGGGAATATTATTAACGTTATAGCGAAGTGTTTTTTGATCGCCTAATTTTGCAAATACCAGTTGCTGACCAGAGCTAGCAATTAATTGACCATTGCGCTCAACAATAAAGATATAACCAGATGGACTGATTTTTAGATTCTGCAAAAATTTGCTGATATGATCTAATTGCAGGTCAACTGACAACATCCCTGAGATTTTATTGTTTTTATCAAATAGCGGATAAATTGCGCCAAGAGCAACGTAATAATTAGAATCAGTGATCGCTTGAACAACCTCAGAAGATAAATTCGGATTAATAGTCAGGTTTTTTCCTGCATATTCATAAACTGTTCCCCAAGAGAATCCTCGTCTATATTTGACTTCCGCATAGGATTGATTAATATCAAGAGGATCAGCAAAATAACGCTGTAATTCTTGAGAACGGCGACCATACTGATCGCTACTATATTCTTGAGATAAATTGTTTCTGGCGTGATGCTCATACAGAGTAACTTCCTTGGGATTAATCCATCTTCCAGCCCCAGTTGCTGAACCATCTGGCAACAAATAGCCAATATAGCTAATAGATTCAAATGCGGAGGATTGCCTCCAGAAATAGAGTTCTTTTTCTCGTGGATTAGACAGATCTAATTGATTGGTCAGGACGGCTTTGGCGGTGGCATCCAGCAATTGCTTAGGCAGTTTCAGATAAGACTTGAGTTCTGAGTCAACTCGCTGAGTGGTACTATCCATGAGCTGGCTGGCTAGGCTGCGCACTGCCTGCTGGCCATTTTTAAAGGAAAAGAAAGCAACAAGTCCCACGGCCGTCAGAATTTGCAGCACAAAGGGCACAACTAAAATGACTCGTAGTGGCAATCGCAAGCTCAAGTTTTTGATCCTTCAGTCCTAGTCGTGTAGGAAGATATAATGCAGAAAAATAAGTAAAAACTCGTAATAACGATTCGGAAATTTATATCAGTCAAAAATTTTAGGATTTCTTATAGGGCTGTTTTTAGATTCGAGGAGCACCACTTAGTTTGTTGCCCATGCACCATCGATCTGCGTCACAGGTGATTGGGTAGGGGCGCACCGCTACTATTGGCTTCAACTTGAGACCGAGAAAATCCGGGTAGGGGCGTACGGCCGTACGCCCCTACAGGAGTTGACGGGTTTCGATCAGCGATCGGGACTATTCCACCGTGACGGATTTGGCCAAATTGCGCGGTTGATCCACATCCAAGCCCCGACGGGCGGCGATGTAGTAGGACAGCAGTTGCAGGGGCACAACGTTCAAGACCGGAAACAGCCACTCATCGGTGACGGGAACCGAGATGGACGGGTTGAACAGATCGGCCGCGAGGGCATCCCCTTCCGCCACCACGCCAATGAGCCGAGCATCGCGGGCCCGGGCTTCTTGGGCGTTGGACATCACCTTGTCGTAAACATTGCCAGGGGTCGCGATCGCCACGACGGGCACTTTGTCATCCAACAGGGCGATCGGGCCGTGTTTCAGTTCGCCGGCCGGGTAGCCTTCCGCGTGGATGTAGCTGATTTCCTTCAGCTTGAGGGCCCCTTCCAGGGCGATCGGGAAGTTGAGACCGCGCCCAATGAAAATAAAGTCGCGAGTTTCGCTGAATTCGTGGGCCAGGGCTTCAATTTTGGCGTTTTGTTTGTCCAGGATATGTTCAATGTGGCGGGGCAGTTGGTGCAGCCCTTCAATCAGGACATTGGCGCGATCGACCGCCAGGGTTCCCCGACGCACGCCCAAATCAATGGCCAGGGCATAGAAGGCGAGCAACTGCGTGACAAAGGTTTTGGTGGCGGCCACACCGATTTCAATGCCCGCGTGGGTCGGAATCACATAATCGGCAATCCGCCCGATCGTGTTTTCCGGTCGGTTGCTAATTCCAATCAATCGCGCCTGGAATTCCGGGGCCAACTGGGCCCGACGCTCACGATCGACCTCCAGGGCTGCCAAGGTGTCGGCCGTTTCGCCCGATTGGGTCACCCCGATCGTCAGGGTGCAAGGGCCCGCTGGGGATGGGGCCGATCGAAACTCCGAGGCATATTGCACTGAGGTGGGCACACCGGCCAGCCCTTCCAGCAGATACTTACCCACCAAGCTAGCGTGCCAACTAGTGCCACAGGCCAGAATTTGGATTTGCTGCACATCCTGCAGCCATTCTGCGGGCAGCCCCAAGGTGACCGGCGACCCGTCGGCGGAACAGTTCGGGGTGGGAGTGATGCCGCCAAAATAAGCCGCGAGACAATCGCGCACCACACCCGGTTGCTCAAAGATTTCCTTGAGCATGTAGTGGCGATAGCCGCCTTTTTCAACTTGGGTGGAACTCCAGTTGAGCAAATGGGGATATTTCACCCGGCGATCGCCCTCAAAGCCGTAAATTTCAACCCCCAGCGGCGTTAAACGGGCGATTTCACCATTGTCCAGGTGCAAAACAGCGCGGGTGTAGGGCACGATCGCCGGGGTATCCGATGCACAGAAAAATTCCCCCTGTCCAAACCCGATCGAGATGGGAGCCTGTTGCCGCACCACAATCAACTCGTCGGGTGAATCAGCCGCCACAATTGCCAGCGCAAAAGCCCCTTTCAACTGCCCGATCGCCCGGCGCGTGGCCTCCATCAGGCGCGACCCACTCAACCAACCACTGGCCGACTCCTGCGCCAACTCTCGCCAACAACGGGCGATCAGATGGGGAACCACTTCCGTGTCCGTCTCAGAACTGAAGCTGGCCCCTTCGGCAATCAGCAACTCTTGCAGTTCACGGTAGTTTTCAATAATTCCGTTCTGCACCACCGCAATGGTTTGGGTTGGATCCATGTGCGGGTGGGCGTTGCGCTCCTCGGGCTTGCCGTGGGTGGCCCAGCGGGTGTGCCCAATGCCCAAACGGGCGGGCATTTCCCAGCCCTCCAGCTTGGCTTGGAGGTTGTAGAGTTTGCCTTGGGCCCGAATGGTGTGTAGTTGCCCTTCCCAAACGGTGGCAATTCCCGCCGAATCATAGCCGCGATATTCCAGTTTGCGCAGCCCTTCAAGCAGAATGCTGACCGCAGGTTGGGTTCCGATATAGCCGACAATACCGCACACGGTTGCTACTCCTTAAAAGACCAACAGGAAATCTTAGCGGGACAGTTCTAGCGGGATCAGACAGTGGGTTGAGGCGATGTTGCGCATAATAGCGCGACGAGTTGAAGCATAACCGCTCCCTGATCGGCTGCTGGGGTCAGTCCCAGATTGAGTTGGCAATCATTTTCAATCTCTTTTCGCTCGATCTTTTTCTCATCAACGCTTTTTCAGGCAATTTCTGGCGGTTCAGTCCCGTTTCACCCTCTGCACAATCAACGTTCGATCGATGTGCAATTAACTGCAATTAACGTTCAATCAGCGTTCAATCAGCGTTCAATCAGCACTCAATCAACGTTCAACCAACGTTCAATCAACGTTCAATCCACCTTCAAGACAACGCCCAATTAACCCTTTTTCAGCATGAAGGAACTCCAACGCTTGGCGATCGACCCGGCCCAATGGCATGGGGGCCAAATTCAGTTCACCGCCGACCAAGATCGCTATCTGCGGCGGGTGTTGCGGTTGGAACCGGGCGATCGACTGGTGGCCCTGCTGCCGGAGCCAATCGGGGACAGCCGTTGGTGGTTGGTTGGTCTCGGGTCCACGGGAGCCACCGCCCTGAAACCCCTGCCGGAGCCGATCGAACCCATCCAAACCCTGACGCTGTTGGCGGCTTTGCCCAAGGGATCGGGGTTTGATGAGGTGGTGCGGCAGGCGACGGAGTTGGGTGTCACGGAGATTGTGCCGGTACTGAGCGATCGCACGCTGATGCAACCCAATGGCAACCGGCTGGAACGGTGGCGACGCATTGCCCGAGAGGCCGCCGAGCAATCCGAGCGAGCCACAATCCCGACGGTGACCGAGCCGCTGGCTTGGCCCGCCGCGATCGCCCAGATGGTCGAACATGACGGGCGGTTTCTTTGCGTGGCCCGGCGATCGGCTCCCCACCTTTGGCAGGCTTTGCAATTGCTGGCTGATCCTGTGCGCAACCCAACTTCAGCCCCCGCTTCAGCACAATCCCAGTCTCCACGGGCGATCGCCCTGGCCGTGGGGCCAGAGGGAGGCTGGAATCCAGCGGAGGTAGACCAGGCCTTAGCGGCCGGTTGGCAGGTGGTTTCTTTGGGTGGGCGGGTTTTGCGGGCCGTGACGGCTCCGTTGGCGGCCCTGGCGATTGTGAATGCTTGGGGCGAAACAATCGCCCATGAGCTGGCCCCCTCAGCCGTTGATTAACCCCTGAGCATTCCCCGCTGGGCCGCTCACTCCATATGATTGCGGGATATCTAGAATTGGGTGGAAATTTGCCATGTGTGCTGCTGCGATCGACCGAGGCCATTTGCTGACGGAACAGGCTAACCCCAACAGCGAGGCACTGGATCAACTGTCTTCCCTGGAACTGGTGGATTTGTTTAACCAGGAAGATGCCAAAACCCTGGCGGCGATCGCCCAAGCGCGGGAACCCCTGGCCCGAGCAATCGACCTCGCGGCAGCGGCCTTGGCCCAGGGCGGGCGACTGTTTTATATCGGCGCAGGCACCAGCGGCCGGCTGGGGGTGCTGGATGCGTCGGAATGTCCACCCACCTTTTGCACGGATCCCGAACTGGTGCAGGGCATCATTGCCGGGGGGCCGCCAGCCCTGTTGCGCAGTTCCGAAGCCTTGGAAGATCGCGCAGAAGATGGGGCCGCAGCCATGGCCGAGCGATCAGTGGGCGATCGGGATCTGGTGGTGGGAATCACGGCCGGCGGCACAACCCCCTACGTCCAAGGCGCGTTGATCGAAGCGGCCCACCGGGGAGCGAAAACGGTCTTTTTGGCCTGCGTCCCGATCGACCAAGTGCCGCCGCCCGGTGGCTCGGTGGATGTGGATTTGCGATTGCTGGTGGGGCCAGAAATCTTGGCCGGTTCCACCCGGCTGAAATCGGGAACCGTGACCAAAATGGCCCTGAATATCCTGTCCACCGGGGCTATGGTCAAGCTGGGCAAGGTCTATGGCAATCGGATGGTGGATGTGTCAGTCACCAACAGCAAGCTCCGCGATCGGGCGGTGCGCATGGTGCGCGACTTGGCCAACCTGAACCGTGCCGAGGCGGAAGATCTGCTGGATCGATCGGGCAACCGCGTCAAAACCGCCCTGTTGATGCATTGGGCCGGAGTCGATCGGCCCCAAGCAGAACAGTTCCTCACCCAAGGGGGCGGCCAACTGCGGCAAGCCGTGACCTTAGCCCAAAGCGCCAGCAGCCCCGCGTAACGGTTCGGCAATCCCGATCCGCCCCGGCCAAGCAACTGCGATAGGATGGGGCGTACTGCATTCCTGAACTGAGACCGGAAACCGCCATGCCCCTTGCCTCCGAAAATTTGGCAACCAGCGCGATCGCCCTCGCCGCCCTTGTCATTCTCGGCTGGGGGTTTTACCGGGCCCGCCCCTTCGGCAAGCTGGGCATTCTGGCTTGGCTGCAATCGGTGGCGCTGATGTTGCCCTGGTTGGCCTTCTTTGCGCTGTTTGCGGCCGGTGTTTATCTCAACCTGGCGGGCATTTTGTTGGTGTTGGCCCTGTCCACGGGGTTGTATATCTTCCTGGGCAACCGATTGCGGGCCGCAGCGAAGGAGTTACCGCCCCCGAACCTCTCGGCCTTGGCCCATCCGGAAACCACCCCCGATGCGGAATCGGCCGCGATCGAAGGGGCCGCCGCCCCCAAACCGCCCACGCCGCCCCTGCCCGGAATGTCGGAGGTGGTTCCCATCCCCGCTGAAGACCTGAAAACCATTCAAGGCATCTTTGGCATTGACACCTTTTTCATCACCGAAACCGTGCCCTACCAGGAAGGTGCAATCCTGAAGGGCAACCTACGCGGGGAACCGGCGAAAGTTCATGCCAACTTAAGCCAAAAACTGACAGAACGCCTGGGCGATCGCTACCGGCTGTTTTTGGTGGAAGGGCCCGACGAGCGGCCAACCTTTGTGGTGTTGCCCAGCAGCACGGATCCCAAACCCGCTTCCTTGGGGCAAAAGCTGTTTGCGGTGGCCCTGATGATCGCCACGATCGCCACCTGTCTGGAGTCGGCCGGGTTGCTGCAAGGGTTTGACCTGTTCTCCACGCCCGCTCGGGTGATGGATAGCCTCCCGATCGCCCTGGGGCTGCTGTCAATTTTGGGCGTTCATGAACTGGGTCACCAAATCCTGGCCCGCAAACTGAACGTCAAACTCAGCTTGCCCTACTTCCTTCCCGTTTGGCAGATTGGCTCTTTTGGGGCCTTTAACCGGTTTGAATCTTTGCTGCCCAACCGCCAAAGCCTTTGTGATATTGCCTTGGCGGGGCCGGTGGCGGGTGGAACCCTGTCCCTGTTGCTGTTGTTGGTGGGGTTGGAGCTGTCGGGGCCGGGCAGCCCTTTCCAAATTCCCTCGGAATTTTTCCAAGGCTCCATTTTGGTCGGAACCCTAGCCAAGCTGGTGCTGGGGGCCAAGCTCCAGGATTCCTTGGTGGATATTCACCCCCTCGTGGCGATCGGGTGGTTAGGGTTGGTGATTACGGCCATTAACCTCATGCCCGCAGGCCAATTGGATGGGGGCCGCATTGTCCAAGCGATCTACGGCCGCAAAACCGCCCGCCGCACCACGATCGGGACAGTGGTGGTGTTGGCTTTGGCTTCGTTGGCCACGCCGTTGGCGCTCTATTGGGCCTTGGTGATTGCCTTTTTGGTGCGCGACTTGGAGCGGCCCGCCTTGGAAGAACTGTCGGAGCCGGACGATGCCCGCGCGGCGTTGGGACTGTTGATGTTGTTTTTGATGGTGGCGACCCTGTTGCCCCTCACCCCCAGTCTGGCCGGGCGGTTGGGCATTGGCGGCTAGGGCCAATCTCAAGACTTCCCAATCTCAAGACTTCGCAATCTCAAGACTTCATGGGTTTGAGCAATTCACAAGCACTTCATTGATTGAGGATTGCTGATGTGGGTTGCCGCTCTTGAAATGCTTCTCCAGAAGATCCATTCACAGGAGACCCCCTATGACCCTGTTGCAACGACTGGAACGCTACACCCAAGGGCGATCGACCGAAGTTTGGATTGTCCATGCGATCGTGGATGGCGAGCCGGATCAGGTGATGGTGTTTAAGGGCTTTTCTAGCTCCCTGATGCGCCCCACGGCTTTTGATCCGGATGTGCCGGTTTTGCCGCCCGATGCCACGATTACAGCGGTCGATCGGGCCATGGCCCCTTTCAAGCCCACGGAGCCGCGCTATCTTGACCAGGGCCTCTCGATCGACCATGTGGATGCGCTGCTGGCGGCGGCCGATTGCTAGTTGTTCGGCCAGCCAACGGTTAGCCGCTGGTTTTGGAAATTAACCAGGGCCGAATAGATTCATAGTCTGAAATTCAGAGTCTGATCGTGGCGCTTTGACAGTGAGACTGGTTTTCAGACTCCCCACCAGCCCAAGGTGACCAGCAGCGGTGGCACCAACAACACCACTCCCACCAACACCGCCACGATCGCCGCCATCAACACGGCCGCCGCTGCACAGTCCTTGGCGACCTTGGCCAAGTCGTGGTAGTTCTTGCCCACGGTCAGATCCACCACCGACTCGATCGCCGTATTTAACAACTCCAGCGCCAACACCAGCCCGATCGTTAAACCCACCAAGGCCAGCTCAACCGGGGGCCGCTGCAACCCCACTCCCAGCCCGATCGCCACCACCGCCACCACCGTATGGAGACGGAAATTGCGTTGGGTCAAAAACGTATGCACCAACCCCGCACCGGCATAGCGAAAGCTAATCAGCAGATTGGGGGCAATTTTCCAAGCTTGGTCGCGGCGGGTGGCGGATGGTGAAGGTTTTTGGGGTTTCTGTGAATCGTTCATCAAGGCTGACGACGGATGACGGGGAAACCGGCGGGCACGCGGCGGAACATCCAAGGCGGCGCGACGGAAAACAGACAGCAGGAGTCGGCGGAGTCTCAACAAGATCAAAAATTAACAGGAGCAACCGGTCGGCGAGCCACCCATCAACCAGTCCAGGGGCGGAATTTGCCCGGAACCTGGCCCATGGATTGTTATCCAGCCAATAGCTTGGCGAGATCGACCTGCGGGGTCAATCCAACCGCTTTGAGCAGGGCCGTTTGCCGATCGAGCATTTGGTTGAGTTCCGGCTCCGTGGGGTGATCCCAACCCAACAGGTGCAAGAATCCATGGGCCGCCAGCCAGGCTAACTCCGTGGTTAGGTCATGGCCCGCTTCGGTGGCTTGGCGTTGGGCCGTTTCCACGGAAATCACCACATCGCCCAGTTCGATCGCCCAGTCCCCCAATTCTGCATCGTCCACCTCTTCGAGATCGGCAAAATCCACCTCGGGCGCTTCCCACTCCAAGGCCGCAAAGGCCAGCACATCCGTGGGTCGATCGACCTGGCGAAACTCCGAATTCAGTTGATGGATTTCCCGATCGCCCGTTAACCGCAAGCTCAGTTCCAGCGGCGGCAGTTGGCCCGCCTGATCCACCTGATCCACCAAGTAGGGCATGTCCTGGGGCGATCGGGCATCTAGCTGAGCTAACCAGGTTTCAAACCAACCTTGCCAAGTGCTATCCGCGATCGCCACGGTTAGGGGACTGTAGCCCGTTGGCTCATCCTGCACACAGACGTAAATCGGTGCGTCGTCGTCCACTTCCGCCAGCTCCATTTCAAATTCGCGCATGGTTTTGGGCCTCGGGAGAGCAGATCCTAGCGGGTGAGATAAGCCAAACCCACCAACGCCCCCAACAGGACGATCGTGGTGAGGGCAAAGTGCTGGAGGGATTTGCCCCCCTTGCGCACCATGTTCCGCATGGCCAACTTCACGTAGCTGGGCGGTGGTTCCGAGGGGGAAAGGTTGGGGGGCGTTTCGGTTTCGGGAGCCATGGAAAAACTCTGGAAAAGCTTGCGGATTGCGAAGGGATTGAATCGAGTGGCGTTGCGGGTGGCCATTGGGGTCACCGCCCCGCTCGATCGTCAATGGTACAGGAGCAAGATTGGCCGCGACCGATCGACCTCCCCTAAATCCATCCCCGATCGCGCCCAAATTGCATCACCAATTGATCGCCCGCCTTCAGGGACTTCACGAGCCAATCCAGTTGCAATTGGGCCTGGGCTGCCGCATCCAAGGCCCAATCGGGGCGATCGGCCCGCAACCGCGTGGTTAGGTCATAGAGACACAGGGCCACGCTCACGGAAATGTTGAAACTTTCGCTGAAGCCAAACATCGGAATCACCGCGTAGTGATCCGCCAGTTCCAAGGCTTCCGGCGTGAGGCCCGTCAGCTCTGTGCCAAACAAAATGGCCAAGGGCCGATCGATCGGCACAGCCTGAATGGTAGTGCTGCGTTCGTGGGGCGTGGTGGCCACCAGCGTATAGCCCTTGGCTTTAAGATCTTGCAAACAGCGGGCCGTGTTCGAGGGGGCCGGCGCGGCTTCTCGGTAGTGCCGCAGGGTTAACCAGCGATCGGCCCCAATGCTCACCCCCCGGTTCGGTGCAAACTGATTGCGCGTTTCAATCACATGCACATCTTGAATGCCAAAGCCATCGCAACTGCGCAGCACAGCGCTGGCGTTGTGAGGTTGATAAAGATCCTCCAGCACCACGGTGATTTGGCGGGTGCGCTGGGCAACGACCGACTGAATGCGCCCCCAGCGATCGGGCGTGACAAAGGTGCAGAGATGATCGATCAAAGCCTGGCGATCGGTCGGGGTCAAACGGTCAAGGTCAATGGCAGCAGCGGGCATGGGCAAGCGATCGGCAGAACCTGCCCATCATAAGGCGATCGCCCCCGGCTTCGCCCCTCGCTAAAATGAAGTCAATCTGTGCCTATCTCCCAGAGGTTGCCATCAGCATGGTTATCAGCACTGAGGTTTCCCAGGCTTCCTCCGCTCATCGGCCGGGCGATCGTCCAGATCCAGCCCTCAACCCAAGCCCCGCCGAGCACCGAGCGATCGAACAGCAGTACCCTTCCTGTGATGGACAGCCCATGGCCGAGAACACTGAGCATTTTGACTGGATTGCCAAGTTCAAAGCCAACCTAGAACTGCTGTTTGCGCAAGATCCACAGGTGTTTGTGGCCGGCGACTTGCTTTGGTATCCCGTGGAAGGCGACCCCAAACAGCGGCAAGCCCCCGACACCATGGTTGTGTTTGGGCGGCCCAAGGGGCCGCGCAGTTCCTATTTGCAATGGCGAGAAGCGGGAATTGCGCCGCAGGTGGTGGTGGAAATTCTGTCGCCGGGCAATCGGTTTGGCGAGATGCTCAAGAAATTTCAGTTTTATGATCGCTTTGGCGTTGAGGAATATTACCTCTACGACTATGGCCGCAATGAGTTAACCGTTTGGGTGCGATCGCCCGAAACCAGCCAACTGGCAGAAGTGGAGTTTGGGCAAACCTGGACCAGTCCCCGCACAGCGGTGCAATTCCACCTGAGCGCTGATCGGTTGGCTTTGATTCGACCCGACGGCCGGCCATTTTTAAGTTTTGTGGAACTCGACCAGGAGCGTCAGGCGGCGGTGGACTTGGCCAGCCAAGAACGCCAACGGGCAGAACAGGAACGCCAACGGGCAGAACAGGAACGCCAACGGGCCGATCGCCTGGCGGCCCTGCTTCGGGCCCAAGGAATTGATCCCGACCAGCTTTGACCAAAAGAAAGGGTACAAGCCCCGCCCTTCTAGGGCGGCTTTTTCGATCAACCCCGCTTATAGTGTTAGTTATGAAAGCACGATTTCGCTACCGAATTTATCCCAATCGCCTGCAAAGATTAATGCTGGCGAAGACGTTCGGTTGCGCTCGTGTGGTCTACAACGATGCAATTCGGTTGCGTCAAGACCTCTATCAGCAAGGGGAGAAAGTTAGCGATACTGAAATTCAGAAACGGGTGATTACCCAAGCCAAGCTAACCGTTGAACGTGAATGGCTATCGGAAGTTGCATCTGTGCCGTTAGTTCAATCCTTGCAAGATGTTCATCTGGCTTTTCGTAATTTCTTCAAAAGCTTGAAGGGTGAGCGCAAAGGCCGCAAGATTGGGTTTCCGAAGTTTAAAAAGAAACACTCAACTCAATCCATTCGATTCACAACTAACGGTTTTTCGGTTAAGCCCAACTCGGTTTACCTAGCCAAGATCGGCTGTGTTCGAGTCAAGTGGTCACGGGAGCTGCCATCCGATCCATCATCAGTGACGATCATCAAGGATGCAGCCGATCGCTACTTTGCGTCGTTTGTCTGTGAAGTGGATCCGATCGCTCTGAAGGCTATCAACAATGGAGTTGGCATCGACTTAGGATTGACCACCTTTGCCACTTTGTCCACGGGTGAAAAGGTACGAAGTCCCAAGCCTTTAGCCAAATCCCTCAAGCGATTGCGCCGTGCTCAAAAATCCCTCAGCCGCAAGGTCAAGGGCAGCAAGCGGCGGTATCTAGCCCGCCGCAAGGTGGCTCGGATTCACGCCCGCATCAAAGACCAACGAACCGACTTCCTACACAAGTTATCGACCCGGATCGTTCGCGAGAACCAAGCGATAGTTTTGGAAGATTTGAATGTGTCGGGCATGGTGAAAAATCGCAAGTTGGCGCGGGCAATTTCTGATGCTGGCTGGTACAGCTTCCGCCAAATGATCGAGGGCAAATCGATCCGCTACGGGCGGGATTTCCAGGTGATCAGTCGATGGGAACCGACTAGCCAGCGTTGTTCATCTTGTGGTCAATTGGGCGGCAAGAAACCCCTTGATGTACGCGAGTGGGTCTGTATGCAATGCGGGGCAATTCACGATCGCGATGTGAATGCCGCCATCAATATCCAAGTCGCGGGCGGGCAGTCCGAGACTCAAAACGGACGTGGAGGCCAGCGCAAATCCAGTTCGCTGGTAGCAGCCGATGAAGCGTCAACCCGTGGTCTAGTCGAGCAACTTCGGTTGTTTGCCTAGGGCCGGAATCCCCGCCCCTTTAGGACGGGAAGGATGTCAAATACCCCCTGCAATCAATCAACGGGCATTCTCAAAGGATTTATGGGCCGATGGTGATACCATCGGACAGCCTTCTTTGCCCCTTGTTTGCTATGCCCTTGAAGGATTTTGAGCAAGACTCAGCCGGCCGTCACTTCAGCTCCTCGCCGGCCACCCTCACCACCGAGGCAGACTCCTCGATCGCCCGAGAATGGTGGGTCGAGCGTTGGCTAGATCTGCTCAATGGCTATCGTTTCAAGAAGCGGCTGGAACGGGCCCGGGACTATGCTCGCCAAGGCCATGTGCTCAGTATTGATTTTAAAAATGCCAAGGTAATTGCCCGCGTTCAGGGCACGGAACCGGAACCCTATCGCGTGTCCCTGTCGATCGACCCGTTCACCGATGAGGATTGGGCGGCGGTGGCGGAAACCCTGGCCCAACAGGCGGGTTTTGCGGCCAAGCTGTTGGCGGGTGAAATGCCCCAGTCGATCGAGCGGGCCTTTGCCACCAACGGCCTGTCCCTGTTTCCCTTTGCCTTGGGCGACATTCACAGCCAATGCACCTGTCCGGACAAGGCGAACCCCTGCAAACACATCGGCGCGGTCTATTACCTGCTGGGCGATCGGTTCAGTGATGATCCCTTTGTGTTGTTTCAACTGCGGGGCCGCACTCAGCAACAGTTGCTCAAAGCATTGCGGGAGGTGCGATCGCGCCTGGTGGCGGAACTGCCGGAACCCGTCGTCGCCAGTGAGCCGATCGCCCTGGAGCCGATCGACCCACAAACTCCGATCGCCCCGGCCACCGTCCCCGTGAACCTCCAGCAGTTTTGGGACTATGACCAACCCTTGGAACCATCCCTAGTGGTGATTACGCCGCCGGCCGATGGTGACACCCCCCTCAGCCTCTTGGGGCCCTTGCCCTTACCAACGGACGGCACCACGGACAATCGATCGACCCAAAAAGTGGTGACCCAATACCTGGAAGATGTCTATCGAACGGCAGGCCAGGCGGCCACCGTGGCGGCCCTGTCCTGACCCTCCACCCTCGCCATCTGTCCTCGTGCTGGTTCTTATCGTCCTGGAGGCAATGCCATGACCACCCCCCTGAATGGTTCGGTGCGCGGTGAACGCCCGATCGGGCCGCCCGCGCCCGTGCAGGTGGTGGGCATTGGCTTGGACGGGGCCGCCGGTCTGAGTGAACAGGCCCGATCGCTCATTGCGGAAGCCACCTTGCTGGTGGGCAGCACCCGGCAATTGGCCCTGTTTCCCCAAGCCACCGCCGAAACCGTTGTGCTGGGGGATTTGGATGATGTGGTGGCCGTCATTCGGGCCCACATGATCACCCAAGCAACGGAATCGGAGCCTCGGTTGGTGGTGGTTTTGGCTTCCGGCGATCCGCTTTTTTTCGGGATTGGTCGGTTTCTGTTGGAAAAACTGCCCGCCCACTGGCTGGACTTCACCCCCCACCCCAGTTCCGTGCAGCTCGCATTTGCCCGGGTCAAGCTCCCTTGGCAAGATGCAGTCATGTTCAGTGCCCATGGCCGATCGCTCGATGGGGCCGTGCGCCTGTTGCGCCAGGGGGTGGAAAAACTGGCGGTTTTGACCGATGGGGTCAGTCATCCAGGGGCGATCGCCCGATTGGTGCTGAGTTTGCGGCTGCCCGTGCGCTATCGGCTTTGGGTTTGTGAAAATCTGGGAGCACCCGAAGAACGCACCCAATCATGGGTTTTGGACGAAGCGGCCCTCACGGAAATTAGCGGCGAACTGTTTGCCAACCTCAACGTGGTGATTTTGGAGCGAATCCCCAATGCCGAGGGGATCGATCGCGCCGCCCTACCCCTCTTGGGCATTGCCGACGGCGACTTTTGCAGCTTTCCCGATCGCCCCGGACTGATGACCAAGCGAGAAGTGCGGGTGCAAATTTTGGCGGAATTGGCCCTGCAACCGAACCAAACCGTTTGGGACATCGGCGCGGGAACCGGTTCCGTATCGATCGAAATGGCGCGGCTTTGCCCCAACTCCCGCATCTACGCGATCGAACAAACCCCCGCCGGCATCAGCCTCATTGAGCGCAACATTGAACGGTTCCAAACCAGCAACCTCACCGCCATCAAAGGCAAAGCCCCGGAAGCCCTGCGGCCCCTGCCCGCCCCCGATCGAGTCTTCATTGGTGGCAGCGACGGCCGCCTTGGCTCAATCCTCGACTGGTGTGCTCCCCGCATGGCCGTTAACGGGCGCATGGTGGTGGCCCTGGCCACCCTCGACAACCAAGCCACCCTCCTCGATTGGGTGTCGCACCAAACCGGTTGGCAAGTGCGCTGGCTTCAGGTCAGCCTCGCCCAAGCCGTCCCGATCGGGCCGCTCTGTCGCTGGTCGCCCCTCAATCCGGTGATCTTGGCCACCATTACGCCGCGCTAGATCGAGTCGCGTAAAGCAAATAAACCTGAGATCCTTTCAGGATATCCATCTGGTCACAATCAACCTGCGCAAACCCCTGGGAGGTGAGGTGGTTGCGCAGTCGGTCTAGTCGCCCGTCCAAATCATGCACCTCCACCACAACCTGTTGAATCACGCTCCAAAGTTGCTCCAACCCCTGAAAAATCATTTCCTCTGACTTTTCCGCATTAATTTTGAGGAGGTCAATCCTAGGAATGGACTGCATTGAAGGAATTTGATCGAGGCGATAGACAGGACAGCTTAAGCGCTCATGACGAAAATGCTTCTTCAGGGTTTGGTCTAGCAAAAAGCCCCGCAGAAACCGAGGAATTTTGCTGAGCGCCTGCAATCGCTCCGGCACATCGGGGCCACTGGAATTGCGAATCAGGGTTTCCCGAAAGTCCACATATTCCTGATCGGTTTCATCGGGAAAAGCACTGGACAGCATGGGCGTTTCGGGATGAAAAGCAAACTCCGCCGTTCCCGTTTCACTTCCCAAAGCGCAGTTATAAATCTGCACATCAACCGGCTCCAACTGAGCCATATTTTGTGTCAGCAATGAGGCGAGCTGTGGAATGGGTTCAAACACATAGGCAGTCATTTTGCGCTGGCAAAGTTCAGCAGCCATGCTCGTAAAAATGCCCACATGCGCACCAACATCCACGACCGTTGCGCCCGGTTCCAGCTTAATTCCATGCTTGAAATACCATTGGCAATCTTCATAAATTGCCAGGGCTTCTGCCGCATTCGGACATTGCAAATGCACCTGATTTGGCAGGGTGGCCGTCGCGATTTTCATCACTGCTGTCATGGCTAGTTGATCAACGGGTTATTGACAATTCATGATCTGAATTTAGAATTCAAAATTCAAGATTGAAAGTTCAAAATCCAGATTCAGATTTAGGCTTCAGATTTAGGCTTCAGTACAACAATTTTCGGCTTCACGGATGACGAGCATTTGGGTTTGTTTTTCAGGGGTGGCGTTGGAGAATTAATGGTGAAGGATTGGTGTTTTAGCTGGATTTTGGCAGCGCGGTTTCCGCAAAACCCGTGGCGATCGGGCGGTGGCCGAGCAGGGTCTTGAGCTGATTAGCCACCGATTGGCCAGCCGCGCCCGCGAGCAACCCGAAGTGATCGCTCGCAATGTCGTGGGTGGTGATGGGGGTTTGGAGCAGGGTTTGCCAGATGGCGGGGGAGTCGGCCAGGTCTACCTGAATGGCCGGTAGGGCGAGGGGATTGTCGGCCGCCGTGAAGCCCAAGGTGCTGCGGAACAGGGTGACCCGCGCCCGACAGGCAAAGGGTTCGGGGTGATAGGCGCTGAGGAGGCGATCGTGCCGAGCGGCCAACCGCAGATTTTTATCCAAGAGTCGCCGCAGTTGCTCTGGGCGCAGGGGCGAACAGGCCGCCAGGTGATCGGTCATCAGGCTCGCATAGTCCGCTGGGGCGACGGTTTGGAAATCGTCGAGACTCAGGGGGCGAGAACCACGCCAGCGGTGAACCAGCAGGTTGGTGATCAACAGGGGAGCAAAGGCCGGATCGACGATCGCGGGGTGCTCCTTGATCGATCGCAAGTCTTCGGAGTCGGGCGCATAGGTATCCAGCAGGATCAGATCGGTGACGGACTGGCCCCGCTGCTCCAGCAGGCGACACATTTCCACGGCTACCGTTCCACCGAATGAGTATCCCCCCAAGCGATAGTCGATCGCGGGGTGAAAGGTTTCAATCAGCGACAGGTAATGTGCGGCCATCGCCGTGATGCTCTCTTGGGGCACGGATTCATTGGCTTCAATGCCCATCAGGGGGAAATCTGGCCCCAGGGATTGGCTGAGGGACTGGAGCCAGTTGGTATCTCCCGGCGCACCGTGGATCCAGAAGGAAGCGGGCTGGGAACCTTGGTCGTGGAACACCATCAGGGGGCTGGCTCCGACGGGCGCGACCGGCGCAGGTGGGGAGCCAAGGGCCACTTGCAGTTGCGCCAAGGTGGGGTGCGCCAAGAACAGATTGGCGGGCAACGATCGCCCCCATAGCCGCTCAAGGGATCGCCGCAAATCCGCTTGCACCAAAGAATCGACCCCCACGGTGCTCAGATCGGTGTCTTCGGTGAGCAACACCGGATCCAGGCCCAGGGTCTGGCTGAGGAGCGATCGAAGGGTGGCCATGGCAGTGGGAGCGGGAGTGGCCAAACCGGCGGGGGTCACCAGGCCAGCGGACACCGCCGTGGAAACCGCTGCCGAGACCACCTCCGAAACTGCCTCCGAAACCGCTTCAGCCCCCGTTGCCGCAACCGCACTGGGCGATCGGGGAATCCAATGGCGGGTTTGGCTAAAGGGATAGCCGGGTAGGGAGACTTTTTGGGGAGGAATGGGGCGATCGCTGGCCTGGGCGATCGCGCTGAGTTCCGCCTGAGCGGCTTGCCAGGCTTGGGCCAATTGCGCGAGGGGCGATGTTTCAATCAGCTCCCCGATCGGCCATTGCCCCTGTGCCAGCCAGGTTTGCATCTGCTCAAACAGGGTCGGGTAATCGGGGGCCACAAAGGCCACCCGCTGGGCCAAGGCCTCCCGGCCGGTTTGCAGCGTATGGGCAACATCGGCCAAAGCATAGCGCTCGCCTTCGGTTTGCAAGGCATCGCGCAGGGCCATCACCGCAGTCCGGAGGGCTTGGGGTGTTTTGGCAGACAGGGGAATCACTTCCGGCTGCGGCTCGGCCAGGGCCGGCGCGGGGGTGGCCGCCGAATCCAAGACGCGCTCTAGCAACAGATGGCAATTGGCACCACCAAAGCCAAAGCTACTGACCCCAGCCCGCAACACCGCTTGCCCGGAGGGGTCGATCGCCGGTTCCCAGGGCTGCGGGGCGATCGGGATTTGGAACCCGCCGCGCTCCAGATGCAGCAACGGATTCAGGGATTGTTGGTGGAGCGTGGGCGGAATTTGGCGGTGTTGCATCGCCAGCACCACCTTCAGCAGCCCCGCAATGCCGGAAGCCGGTTCCAGGTGACCAATATTGGTTTTGACCGATCCCAACCAACGGCGGGGAACTGGTCGATCGGCTCCCTCGATCGTGGTTGGGCCCGTCAGCCGACCAAAGGCCTCCGTAAGGGCATCCACCTCGATCGGGTCTCCCAGGGCCGTCCCCGTGCCGTGGGTTTCAATCAAGGTAATGGAAGCCGGATCCACCGCCGCTTGCTGATACACCTGGGCGATCAAGTCAGCCTGGGCCTGAGGGTTCGGAGCCGTCAGGGACATGCCATGGCCACCATGGTTCACCCCAGAAGCCCGAATTACGCCGTAGATATGATCGCGATCGGCCCGAGCTTGGGCTAACGATTTGAGGCAGACCACGCCCACGCCTTCGCCCTTCACATAGCCATTGGCCCGCGCATCAAAGGTGTAGCAGCGTCCCTCCGGCGACAAAACCCCCATCCGCGCCGCCATCATCACGGCGGTGGGAGACAGCAGCAAATGCACACCCCCCGCGATCGCCAAGGGGGCCTCGCCGGAGCGGATGGCCTGCACCGCCCGATGCACAGCCACCAGGGAGCTAGAGCAAGCGGTGTCAATAATTTCGCTGGGGCCGCGCAGATCCAGCAGGTAGGACAGCCGGTTGGCAATCATGGCGTGGGCGTTACCCGTGGCCACTTGGGGGCCCGCATCGGGGCCAAACCGCTCCACATATTCATTCATCTGCACCCCCACAAACACGGCGGTACGGCTGCCAGCCAAGGAAGAGGGCCGAATGCCCGCATCTTCCAAGGCGTGCCAGGCCTGCTGCAAAAACAGCCGATGTTGGGGATCCATCTGCTCCGCTTCCCGAGGAGAAATCCCAAAGAATAGCGGGTCGAAGGTGGCCACCTCCGTCAGAAACCCACCCCAGCGGGCAGCCTCTTCCCGGCCGGTCCCGGTCAGTTGGGCAGCGCAGTCCCGCCAATCCCAACGCTCCGGCGGGGTTTCCACAATCAGATCCTTGCCTGCTGCCAGGTTTTGCCAAAAGTCCTGCAAGCTGGGAGAACCGGGAAACAGGCCGCTGATGCCAATGATGGCCACGCCGGAGTCTTGATCGGGCAAGGCCGACGTGACGGGCCCGGCGGGCGCTGGGGGCGTGGCGACCACGGCATTTTCATCACTCAGCGCCGCCCCATCAACCTCGGGGGGAACCAAAACCGCCGCGATCGCGCTGGCATAGTCTGTTTGCAGATGTTCAGCCAAGGTAGCCAAGGTTCCCACCCGGAAGAAGAGGGAAGGACTCAGATCGATCGCGTAGCGCCGGTTAATGCGCGTGGCAAATTCCCGCAGCAGCATCGAATCAAACCCGTATTCACTGAAGGGAGTCTGGGGCTGGAGTTTGTGGGGAGCGATCGCCAAAACAGCTCCCGCCATCTCGGCCAATTCTTGGGTTAATGGCTCGGTGGTTAATGGGTTGGTTAAATCATGGGTGACCCGAGCAGCCGTGGGTGGGGCGATCGCCGGGGTCTTCTGCTCGGCGATCGTTGCCGCGATCGGGGGTGGCGTGGTCGCCGCCGGAACCACCCCGGGCAACCAAGGACGCAACAACCGTTCCAGGGCGGGCGGCTCCCCATCGCAAATCACCACCCGGGTATGTTCCGAGGCCAATAACCCTGCCAAGACTTGCAGGGCAGCGGATGTTTGCAGGAGCCGCAGCCCCGTGGCCGCGAGATAGAGATCTTGGGACTGGGGATCGAGGGTCATGCCACCTTCGGCCCACAGGGGCCAAGCGATCGCCACGCCGCCGTTGGCCTCCGCGATCGCATCAAGATAGCGATTGGCGCAGGCATAGTTACAACTGCCCAAGTCCCCCGCCACCGCCGCCAGGGATGAAAACAGAATCCGCAACGAGAGTGACGACCAATCCAGAACGGTTTGGAGCACCTGAGTGCCCAGGATTTTGGGACGCAACGCCGCCGCAAACTCCGGCCAACTGAGGGATCCCAAGGCCGCCTGCCCCTGAAGACCCGCACAGTGAACCAAGCCCTCGATCGCCCCCCATTCCGTGGTCACATGGGCCACCATCACTTCCATGCTGATCAGATCCGTGAGATCCACCGCGTAGTAGCGTGCTTCACCACCGGCCCGACGAATGGCGGCCAACTGCGCCTCGATCGCCGGAGAGAGGGGCGATCGCCCGGTCAGCACCAATCGCGCTTGATGGTGTCTGGCTAAATACAGCGCCACCTGAGATCCCAGGGCCCCGGCCCCGCCGGTCACCAAAATGACGCTGCGAGGGCGCAAGGTCACCGCAGGCGTAGCGGCAGCCTCCCAGGCCACCCAGTCTTCGCCGTAGCGTTTCCCCAGACGATAGAGAATGTCCGCATCCATCCAGGGGGTCTGCACCTCATCGGTCAGAATCCCAGCCCAATCCCTGGCCGCCGCTTCCACGCGAATGGTGCGCAACCGCAGTCGAGCACAGGCGGCCGTGAGCGATCGCCGGAAGCCACCCACCGCCACACGGCCCGGCACATCGCCCCCCGCCCCGGAAAACACATAGTGAATATCCAAGGGTTCAGATTGGGTTTGCAGCAGGGCTTGACTGAGCAAGAACATGCGGTGCAAAGGCGTTTGCTGTAAATCCCGGTTCGATCGGGAATCCGCAGCCAACTCCGTGAGATCCCAGGCTTGGATCAGGCATTGCACGGGCGGACAGGCCGCCAACAGCCGGGTATAGTGCTCGGCCGCATGGGGATCGATCCGAAAATCCATGGGCAAGGGGTCGGCAGCCAACGGCTCAAAGGGCCCTGACCCTGGCAACACCCCAATCACCACCCGGGGAGCCAGGCGATCGCGCACCGCTTGCAACACCTCTGGATTGGGCGCAAAGAACAGCACCGCCGCCGCCGAGGCACAACGCTCCAGGGGGGCCGATCGCCAAATGGGATAGAACCGGTGGGGCGGTGGGGTCAAGGGCGCGGGAGTTGGCTCCGCTGGCAGGGCCAGCCAGTGCCGTTCCGGCTCAAAGGAATAACCCGGCAGGGGCACAGGATTCCCCGATCCCTCCCAAGGGGGCAGCGGGCCGCCGGCCAACCAAGCTTGGGCCGCGGCGGGAAGGGCATTAGCAAGCGCACCGATCGACCATCGTTTCAGGGCTTGGATTGCCGCTGGCACCGAATCGGCCATGACCGCCGCCCGGCACTCCATGGGCACACGGCCCCGGTGAAGCGTGGCCGCCACATCCGCCAAGGCCAGCGTTGCGCCATGGGTTTCCAGATACTGAGCCAGGTTCCGCACTTGCCGTTCCAAGGCGGCAGGATGACGGGCCGACAGGGGCAACAGCAAGGGAACCTGGGGCCGATCGCCCGAGGCAGGAGCCACGGTGGCAGGGGTTGGCTCATAGCTGGCCAAAATCACATGCACATTCGTGCCCCCCGCCCCAAAGGAACTGATGCCGGCCCGACGCTCACCCACCCAGGGCGATCGCGCCGTTTGCAACACAAAGGGACTGTGGCTGAAGTCCAGGACTGGGTTAGGCGGTGTGCAATGGAGCGTGGGCACGAGGGTTTGGTGACGCATCTGCAACGCCACTTTGATCACCCCCGCCACCCCCGCAGCGGCTTCCAAATGACCAATGTTGGACTTCACCGATCCCAACGCACAGAAGTGCGATTGATCCGTGTAGCGGCGAAAGGCCTTGTCTAGGCCCCGCAATTCCAAAGGATCCCCCACGGTCGTTCCCGTGCCATGGGCTTCCAAATAGCTCAAGGTGGCCGGAGAAATGCCCGCATCCTGTAGGGCCAGCTCAATCAGTTCCGCTTGGGCCTCGGGATTGGGAACCGTGTAGCCCGTGGTCAGGCCATCTTGATTGATGGCGCTACCGAGAATCACCGCCTCAATTCGATCGCCGTCGGCCTCCGCCAACGACAGGGGCTTCAGCAACACTGCCCCCACCCCTTCACCGGGCACAAACCCATTGGCCCCCTGGCCAAAGCTATGGCAGCGACCATCGGCCGCCAGGAAGCCCAAACCGCTCAGGGCAATGTATTTGGAAGGATGTAACAGCAGATTCACCCCACCAGCGATCGCCACGGCACATTCACCCCGCCGCAAGGACTGGACAGCCAAGTGAATGGCCGCCAAGGACGAAGAGCAGGCCGTATCCACCGCCAAGCTGGGGCCCTTGCAATCCAAAAACCAGGACACCCGGTTGGCCACGGACCAATAGGAGGAGGATCCGAGAATTTGGTTACTGCGCAACCATTCCTGGGCCGAGAGCAACTGATAACTGCCCCAGGTGATGCCCACAAAAACGCCCACCCGACGCGGGGAACCATCGGCCGCCTGACGCAGGCGATCGGGGGTGTAGCCCGCATTTTCAAGGGTGTGCCAGGCGGTTTGCAGAAACAGCCGCTCTTGGGGATCCATGGAGACCGCTTCTCGGGGGGAAATCCGGAAAAACAGGGGATCGAATTGATCAACCCCATCCAGGAATCCGCCCCAACGGCAGACGCATTGGCTAGCGTATTGGTCAGGATTCCAGCGGCTGGCGGGCACTTCGGTAATGCAATCTGCGCCCGCCGCCAGGTTGTCCCAAAAGTCCTCCAGGGTGTTGGCTCCGGGGAAGCGTCCGGCCATGCCAATGATGGCGATCGGTTCCTGGGGATTGAAGCGGCGCGATCGGGGGGTTTGGGCTAAATCTCCCGGGCGATCGGGCAGGGGTGGGGCGCAGGTTGGTTCCACCACCGAGATTTCCGCCCCGGGGGATTGCTTCCCAGGAACCTCCACCAGCCCCAAGGGGGACACCAGGGAATCGGTTGGTTCCGGTGTCGGTTGGGGTGCGGGTTCTGGGGGTTCCGCCGCTTGGTTCGATCGCAAATACGGGGTCAGGGCGGCCACGGTGGGATTTTCAAACAGCAGGGCTGAATTGAAAGCCCGGTCTGAGGGCTGCTTTTGAATGGCTTCACCCAGGCGCGCCAATTGCAGCGAATCAAACCCCAATTCTCCCAGTCGGGCTTGGGGGTCAATTTCTTCGGGCCGCAAACCCAGCAGGTCAGAAATGATTGATCGCACAATGGGCAGGGTATCCGGAGCCGCAGCCTGAGCAGCCTGGGGAGCCGCAGGCATCGGATTGGCGACCAGGGGCCGAGCTGCCTGAACGGGTGTTGCGGAGGGGGCTGGGGAGCTGCTTTGGAAGCGGCCCTGAAGAAACGCTTGGAATTTTTCCGGCTCCCCCGGGGCGATCGCCACTTGGGGATGGGGTTGGCGGATGGCCCAATGGATCAGTTCCAGTCCCTGAGCGGGGGTTAGGGGTTGCAGTCCCGCCATGTCCGCCATCCAAGCCTGGGAAACCTCTGTCAAGGCCATGCCGCCCCCTTGCCAGAAGGGCAGATTGAGGGTGCGACTCACGCCCGATCGCTGTTGCCGTTGCCGCTGGGTTTCCCGTTGCTGAATCCAAGCATCCAAGAACGCATTGGCGGCGGCATAATCGCCCTGGCCCGGGGCCCCCATCAGGGCACTGAGGGAAGACAGGCACAGGAAAAAGTCCAGCGGATCCTGGCGCGTGAGGTAATCGAGATAAACGGTTCCTTGCACCTTGGGCCGCAAGACTCGCCCGAAGGTGGGCCGGTCTTTGTGGATCAGAAGCGCATCTTCAATCAGGCCGGCGGCATGGATCACGCCGCGCAGGGGCCGGCCCGTTTGGCGAGCAGCGTTGACCACAGCGATCGCCCCGTCCCAGTCGCCCACATCGGCCGCCACGTAGGTGATTTGGGCCCCTTGGGCCCGCCAGGCTTCCAGGCGCGCGGTTTTGCGATCGTCTAGGGGCGATCGACCCACCAGCACCAACGACACCGGAGCCGAACCGATCGCGTCTTCCACCAACTGTTGGCCAATGGCCCCCAAACCGCCAGTGAGGATATAGCAACCGCCCCCTTGCCAGAGGCCGGACGGGGACGGGTTCCCTGGCGCGATCGCGGGATCCAACAACTGCCAGGTGCGCACCTGAGATCCCGTTGCTTGAAACTGAAGATGGTTCAGTTCTGGACGCTGCCACAGCAGAGCGATCGCCCGCAGCAGGTCTCGGGAAGGATGGTTCAGCTCCGTCACCCCCGACAGCACCGCCGGCCGCAATCGGGTGCTTTCCTGGCCCACGGCGGCACAGAAGGCCGCCGCCGCCGAAGTCCAGGGAGCGGCCGGGTCATCTCCCAAATAAATCCAGGACACCGGACTAGGGATGGTTTCGGACGATCGCAACAGGGCCCGGCATCCGTAGAACAGGGGATAGAGCGTTTGGGTCAGGCCCTGGCGGATCGCCTGCGGGGGCGCATCACCCGGGGCCGCCGTTGCCACCCCCCGGATCAACACATGGGTGGGCGCGAGGCCTTGATGGGCCAAGTGAGCCAGCAGTTCGCCAAAGTCCGATTCCCGCGAGCTGTTCAATCGGTAGCGATCGCCCGGTAGCGGTTCAAAGGCCAGGCCCGGGAGCACCTGAATCACCCGCTGGAACCGGCAGCAATCGGGATGGGCCTGCACCGCAGCGGCCATGGCCGCTCCCTCGGCTTCGGGGCCAATCCAGAGGAGCACTTCACCAACCACGGGAGCGGCCACAGTTCCTGGAGCGGTTTCCGGGGCGATCGCCCGCCAATCGGGAATCAAAACCCCTACCGCTCCCTGGGACGAGGGCGGCTTTTTTGCCGAGGGTGAATCGGCAGAACGGGCTGGGGAACTCGCCGGGAGCGGCTCCGCTCGGCCGGTGTTGAGCGAAGCGGTCAGGGGTTGGGCCGGCCGGGGAAACCAACAGCGGCGCAACTCAAACGGATAGGGCGGCAGGGTGACGCGGCGGGGTTTGGGCCCCAGCCACAGGGCTTCCCAATCCACCTCGGCCCCTTGAACCCAGGCGGTGGCCAGGGCAAGGGGGGAATCGGGCCAGGTGCGAATCACTCGATCGTCTGGCCCGCAACGCCCCACCGATCCTTGGGCGATCGGCCCGTCGGCCAAAAAGGCTTCCCATTGGCTCAACAGGTCATTGAGATTTTTGGCCACCACGGCCAAGCGATAGGGCAGGGCAACGCGCCCGGTTTGCAGCGTCCAAACCAGCGCCACCCAATCGATCGGGGCTTCCGTTGCGAAGAGTCCTGGGGCTGGGTTGGGGGTGGAGTCTGGCTGGGGGGAGTTTTGAGCTTGAATCAGCACCGATCGCAGTTGGCGCACCCAAGCTGCGAGTCGTTCCCGATCGAGGGCCGAAACTGGCACCACGTATTCCGGCTCTGACACCCTCAGCCCATCCGCAGTGACCGGGGCCGCCACCACTGGATTCAAGGCAGGGCGATCGAAGCCGTTGCGTTCAGTTTCCCCGTAATGCAAGTCTCCCGCACTCGATCCGTTGCGATCGATCCCTGGGCGATCCCACAGGGTTTGGGCCCTGGCCGGGTCGGGATTCGATCCCGATCGCCCCGATTCCGATCGATATTCCTCCACAATCAGGTGCGCATTCACCCCACCGGCCCCAAAGGAGCTGATACCCGCCCGCCGAGGCAGGCCGGGCCAAGCTTGCCAAGGCGTGGCCTGGGTTTGCACCCGCACCGGGGCTTGGTCAAAGGCAATATGGGGATTCGGATCGGTGGCATACAACGAGGGAGCCAACTGGCCATGGCGCATCTGGAGCAGCACCTTGGTGAGTCCCGCAATGCCCGCCGCCGCCTCCAGGTGGCCAATGTTGGCCTTCAACGACCCGATCGCACAGTAGGGCTGGTCATGGGTCCCGAGGGCTTCGGTTAGCCCCGCCACCTCGATCGGGTCTCCCAAGGTCGTGCCCGTGCCGTGGGCTTCGATGTAGGACAAGCTGTGCGGATCCACCATTGCATCCTGAAGCGCCGATCGAATCACCGCCGCCTGGGCCGTGGGGTTAGGTACGGTGTAGCCCGACACCTTGCCGCCACTGTTGACCGCCGAACCGCGAATGACTCCCCAAATTCGATCGCCATCCCGCTCTGCGTCGGCCAGGGGTTTGAGCACCACCACGCCCACCCCTTCGCCGGGAACCATGCCCGATGCTCCGGCCCCAAAGGGACGGCAAACCCCATCGTTCGCCAACATCTTCAGCCGATGCAGGGCCAGCAGATGCCGAGGATGCAAAATCAGATTCACCCCACCGGCCAAGGCCGCCCGGCATTCTCCCCGCCGCAGACTTTGCACCGCCAGATGAATGGCCACCAGGGAGGAAGAGCAAGCCGTATCCACGGCCAAGCTGGGGCCTTGGAAATTGCAAAAGTAGGAAAAGCGATTGGCGATCGAGGACGGGGAAGCACCGGTCAGCACAAAATCGCCTTGCAGCGCAGCCTCGGCAGCCAGGAGCTGATATTCGCCATACATCACCCCCGCAAACACCCCAACGGCTCGCTGGGCGGCCGGATCGGGCGATCGCACCAGGGTACTGGGGGTTAAGCCCGCGTCTTCCAGCGCGGCCCAGGCCACTTCCATAAACAACCGCTCTTGGGGATCAATCCCGGCCGCTTCCACGGGCGAAATGCCAAAAAAGCGTGGGTCAAAGGTATCGATCACCCCTAACCAGCCCGCCCGCCGCGCCGTGGGATGCCCGGTTAATTCAAATTCGGGCGACTCAAATTCACGACCGGGCGGCGGTTCACTAATCGCATCGCGCCCGGTGATCAGGGTTTCCCAAAAGGCCGCCAAGTCCGGACTGCCTGGGTAACGACCCGCTAACCCCACAATGGCGATCGCCCCATCATCCACAGCCAGGTTCGTCGGGGCCATCGATCGATCTTGACTAGGGCCCTGGCTCGATCGGCTCGTGGGCCCTGGGGCGATCGGCTCCGCAACCGGCTGGCCACCACCCGCCAATTCCGGTGCGGGTGCGGTGGGGGTCAGCGATGTTGTTGAGGCTGAGATGGTTGAAGTTGAAGTTGAAGTTGAGGCTGAAGTGGTCGATCGGGGCGCAGATGTCAGTGGTGATGGAACCGGTACTGGAACCGGTGCGGGCGGCAACCCTGGGGAGGGCGCTGACAGTTCCCCAGAAGACCCAGGGGCAGCCACAACCGACGGAGCCGCCGGCCGAGCCGCCGCCACCAAAGCAGCGATCGCCTCAGGCTTATTCGCCTCCAGCCATTGGGTCAACGCATCCAGCGAAGGGCATTGGAACAGCAGCGTTTGGGGCAGCAGGCCAAAGGTTTGCTCTAAGGCGCGAATCAACTCCAAGGTCACCAACGAGTCCACCCCATAGGTCTCGAAGTTGGCTTGGCGCGATAGGGTTGTGCCCTCTAGGCGCAACACTTGCCCAAACACCTGCCGTAAATGGGCCAACACCACCGTTCGGGAATCCCCTTCGGCCAGGGTGGGAGCCGCCACCGCTGATGAGGGTGCAGCGGCCGGAACCGATGGCGGAACCGGCCGATCGGGAACCATGGGGGCCCCTTGGGGAGCCGTCGCCACCGTGGGGCACTCAATCCAACCATCGCTCGCCCCCAGAATGATCGTCTCGATCGGCAAGCCCGCATCGGGCCGGGCAGGACTCGCCAGGTGAATGGATTGGAACCCGGCCGCCCGCAACAGGGCTTCCCACTGGGCGGGACTCAGGAGCGGCGCGTGGGGCAAGCGCCAATCCCCATCCCCAAACAGCCACCAGCCCTCCGTGAGTCCAAAGGTCAAGGTAACAAAGTCTTGAACCCGGGTTCCTTCATTGAGCACCAACAGGCCGTGGCGCTTCAGCAGCCGTTTCGCCTCACGCACGGAAGCGGTCACACTCTCCGTGGCATGGAGCACATTGGCCGCCAACACCAGGTCATAGCTACCGGGTGCAAAGGACTGGGCCGCCACATCTTGGGCAATATTCAACACCCGAAATTCACAGAAGGAGCGGCCTTGAGCCAAGGTCTGCTGGGCTTGGTGTACCAGGGTGGGCGAAATATCGGTGAAGGTGTAATGAACGCTGGCGGCATGGGGATCCAAGGCTTTCAACACCGCAAAACTGGTTCCCCCCGTGCCGCCACCAATCTCCAAAATGCGGAAGGGCTGTTGGGGCGTGGGCTGGGCGGCCACCACCGCCGCGGCCACGGTGGCGGCGGTCAAGTCGTTGTAGTAATCCATCAGGGGATTGCCGCGATAGATCCCTTCCACCTGGGCAGCGGATCCGCGAGGAAAGAGAATCTCGAGCGGATCGCAGGCCCCGCGCAGGATATCGCCATAGCGTTCTAAGCAGCGATCGAGCAGGGTCAGACAAGGATCAATGCCCACGTAGCGCGATCGCAGTCGATCGGCTTCGGCGGAGCTGTTGGCAATCCGGCGATCCATCTCCGGCGTGAGGCACAGGGGCGTTAAGCCCAACCCATCACCCTGTTCCGCCAAAAATCCGGCCCGGATCAGCAAGTCATCCAAGGCCCAGAGCAGGCGTTCATAACGGGGCTGCACTGCCAGTTGCGTCATCACCGATCGCACAGACCAGCGATCGGCCGCCGATCGCAGCACCCCCAGTTGGCGCAGGGTAGCCAGCAGTCGTCCATGGGCATGGGCCTCAAGCTGCTGGAAGGCCTCGATCGACTCAGGCGCGATCGGGCGTTCCTGCACAAACCGGGCCATGGCCTGGGCCGCCGCCGGGAGCATGGGCGGGGCGATCGCCCCTGCCGGTTCCGTGGTCCAGCCCGTTAGCTGCAACTGATCCAAAATTTCCGGCGCAACCAGCATGGGCAAACATTGGCGCACTTCCCAACGCAACAACCGCGCCAGGGTTTCCACCCCTTCGGCGGTGTTGATGCCCAAAATGCCCTGCTTTTCAATGCGTCGGCTATAGAACTCGGTGGCCACAATGCCCGTTTCGCGCCAGTAGCCCCAGTTAATGATCTGGATCCGGGGCCCCGTGGGCGGCAGCGCCAGGGCAAAGGCATCTTGGAAGGTGCAACCGGCCGCGTAGTTACTTTGCCCCGCATTCCCCATCAAGGCATTGGCCGACGAGAAGAAGATCAGAAAATCCAGGGGTTGTTGGCGAGTCAGTTCCACCAGCAGCCAACTGCCCGCCACCTTGGGAGCCAGGGCCGCTTGCAGGGCCGCCGGGGTCATGGTGCGCAGGCTGGCATCTTGTAACACCAGGGCGGAATGAATCACCCCTCGCAGGGGCCCCCAGGTTTGCTGAATCTCTTGGATCAGACCGGCCATGGCGACGGGATCCGCCACATCGACCGCTCGGTATTGGGCGATCGCCCCCAAAGCCGTGAGTTCCCGCAGTTGGGCGGCTCGCCCTTCGGTGAGAGGGCGGCGACCCGTCAAAATCAATTTGACCCCGGTAATCGCCGCCAGACATTTGGCCGCTTCGTAGCCAATGCCGGTCATGCCACCCACGATCAGGTAGCAGCCACCGGAATAAATCGGCAAGGGCCGCGGATCCGGAGGCAAGGCCATGGGCTGAATCGCCCGCCGCAGCCGACGTGTTCCCCGATAGGCCAGCTCCAACCCCGGTTCCGCCGCTGGTTCCGTGGCAATTCGGCGGGCCAGATGGGCGAATGGGTTCGTTAGATCAGTGAGATCAAGGCGATCGATTGGCTCAACCAGCTCCAGATCCACCCGGCTGAGATCCAAACAGGTCACCGCCAGATCCGTGAATTCCCGGGACAGGGCCTTGGTGAAGCCAATTACCGTGGCTTGCCAGGGCTGAATCGGCCCGACTCCCACGGCTTGGGCATCTTGGGTGATCACCCGCAGTCGCGCTCCCGATCGCCACAGTCGATGCCGATCGAGGCCTTGGATCAGATGAAACAGGCTGACCACCCCTTGATCTTGCAGGGCCGTCAGTTCCGCAAGGCTGGCGGGCGCGATTCGACTCCCCGCCGCCAGGAAATAGATCGTTTCCAAGGGGGGGAGTTGCGGCCAAATTGGCTCCCAATCGCTGGCCGCCGCGCCCACTTGCCAATGGTTCGGGCCCAGGGATTGGCGGGATCCCGCAAGCTGCACTTGATAGGTCGGAGCCGAGGGGTGCTGTGCTTGCAAGGCCGCTGCCAAGGGCCGATCGCCCGGTGCATAAACCATTAACACCGCCCCGGATCCGGGGGCGATCGGCTCTGGCCAAGGGGTTTCTTGCCAAACGGGCCGGTAGCAGGGCACGGCTTCCACGGCACTGGCTGGGGCCGCCGGGGAACCGGCCAGGGCGATCGCTCCCTCGGAACCGAGGGCCACGGGTGCGCCGTTGTGAGCAGGAACCGGCCCAGTTCCCACGGGCAGCCCCGATCGGGAC
Organism: Limnothrix sp. CMB-01; assembly: GCF_055193175.1. NCBI lineage: Bacteria > Bacillati > Cyanobacteriota > Cyanophyceae > Pseudanabaenales > Pseudanabaenaceae > Limnothrix > Limnothrix sp. CMB-01. The sequence goes on along the minus strand of NZ_CM143720.1, from coordinate 2,586,245 downwards.
AGGCCCTGACCATAGCCCCCCGGAACCAAAGGCGGAATTCCAGGATGGCCATTGGGCGATGTACCCAGCAAGCTGCCTTCCGTGCGCAAGGGACGGAGGGTAAAGGTGTTGATGCGGATCAAGTCCTCGCCCGCCAGGTTTGTGATCCGTAAATCAAAGGAATATTCCGAGATGGGTGCTTGCGAAGGCCGCACATAAACCCAGCAATCCTCCGTCAGGGGTTGCAGGATTTGCAAGGTGGCGATCGAGGCCGGCAGTAGTAGGGGCAAATCCGCCGCCCGAGGAGCCAACAGGCCCATCACGCATTGCAACGCCCCATCCAGCAACGAGGGGTGCAGCGCCATCCGAGGCAACCAGGCCAATTCTGAGGCGGGCGCTTTCAGCTTGCCCAGGGCCTCAAAGGGACCGGCCCACAATTGCTCAACGGTGCGATACAGCGGGCCATGAACCACATCGCGGCCATCCACCAGGTCGTAGAACGCCTTTTGCGTCCAAGCGCTGCCACAACGTCGTTGCACGGCATCGGGATCGAGTCTGGGGGTTTCCGAGGGCGATGGAGCGCTGGGGGTAGAGATCCAAACGGCGGTGGCACAGGGGCGATCGGGCGATGCCGTGACCCCGCTGGGATCTGTCTCCATGCTGGCTTGCAATTGCAGCAACAACCGCGAGTCCTGGGTTTGCCATTGGGGAACCAACGCCATGCCCGCCTGCACCGGGTGCAACCAACCGATATCCCGCAGTTCCCCGATCGGGTGGCCCGCCGCCTGGCCGGCTTCCAGCATCTGTTGCAAAATCGCCGCACCGGGTAAGACGGCTGTGCCTTGCACATGATGCTGACTCATCCAAAAGGTGAGATCGCGGGTGGGGGTTGGGGCCGGGGATAGGGCTGAGGGGGTGGGCTGGGGCGACCGTTGCACCCAGTAGCGGGTGCGATCGAACGGATAGCGCGGCAAATCCACCAACCGGCCCGGCTGCGGGTAAAGCGCCGTCAGATCCGACAGGGTTCCCGCCACAAACTCCGCCGCCAAAGACAACAGGAAGGGGCGATCGCTCCGGCCGCTTTGGAGCAGTTGAGCCACCTGGGCCCGCTGGTTGTCGCTCAGTGCGCCATCGGGCGTGAGGATTGGATCGTCCGACGGGGTAATCAACCAGGACTGAGCCGGTGTGGCTTCCGGGGCGATCGCCCGAGGCGTAATTACCAACAGGGCCTGGTGAATCTGTCGCAGGTTGGCCAGTTGCTCATCCCAACTGCTGGCCACCCAAGCCGCCCGCACCGCCAAATGGCTGCGCTTGGTGGCCAGGGTCACGGCCAAATCAGCCAGGGGCAGCGGCTCTTGGCTGGTCAGGTGCTGGAGCAAATCCGCCACCCGTTGTCGCAACTGGGCCCGATCGCGCGCCGACAGCACCAACAGATATTCCGGGCGGGCGGGCAGGGCCGGAGCAGCCACCTCGGGAGCCGCCGCCAAGACCATGTGGCAGTTCGCCCCATTGGCCCCAAAGGAGCTGATGGCAGCTAGGCGCGGGGTCTGAGTCCAAGGGCTGCCGTAGGGATCCAACCGCAGGGGGCTGGCATCCAGTTGGATATGGCCATTCAGACCGGTGGAGAGGGGGCAAGGGGGCAACGATCGATGCTTCAGGGCCAACACCACCTTCAACAGGGAAGCAATCCCGGCGGCGGTCAAGGAATGACCAATCACCCCTTTCACGGAGCCGATCGGGATGGAAGCGGGGGGCAGATCAGCGGCGCGGAGGGCATCGCTCAGGGCATGGAGTTCGATCGGATCGCCCAAGGGCGTGCCCGTGCCATGGGTTTCCACATAGCCGATCGATCGGGGATCCAGGCCAAACCGCTGATAGACCTCCTGAATGAGGGTGGTTTGGGCCGGGCCGCTGGGGGCCGTGAGGCTGCTGGTTTTGCCATCCTGATTGGTGCCTGACCCTTGAATCACCGCATGGATCCGATCGCCATCGGCCAAGGCCCGATCCAGGGGTTTCAAAATCACAACCCCCACCCCTTCGCTGATCACAATGCCATCGGCGCTGTGGTCAAAGGGTTTGCAGGTTCCCGTGGGCGACAGCATTCCCACCTTGCCCAGCAGCAAGTGCAGCCGAGGCGTGGCCAACACGCTCACCCCACCCGCAATCGCCAAGTCGCAATGGCCCTGCTCGATACTTTCGCAGGCGGTATGCACCGCAATTAGGGACGAAGAACAGGCCGAGTCGATCGCCAGGGTCGGCCCCTTCAGGTTCAACCAGTAGGCAATGCGTGCTGGCAACATGGCCCCCGCGTTACCCGTGAAGGTGTAGCCATCCACCGGTAGCCCCGATGCCAGCAACAGTTCCCAATAGTCGCCACTCGACGCGCCCACAAACACGCCCGTGCGGCTGCCATCCAAGCGCTGCTGCGGATAGCCCGCATCCTCCAGGGCGGCCCAGGTTTCCATCAGCAACAGGCGCTGCTGCGGATCCATAAACTCCGCTTCCCGGGGCGAAATTTGGAACAGGGCCGGATCAAACGCCCCCACGTCATCGAGGAAGCCCCCGTGGCGGCTGGGGGTTTTGTGGGGAGCCAGTCGATCGGGGTCATAGATGGCCCGCCAATCCCAGCGATCGGGCGGCACTTCACCCACCACCGGCTGGCCTCGTTGGATCACCTGCCAAAATTCCGCCAAATTCCGGGCCCCAGGAAACTGGCCGGCCATGCCAATGATCGCAATTTGCCGACCGGGGAGCTTGGTTCCAGGCGAGGACACCGGGGGCGCGGCCGCTTGGGGCAAGGGCGCGGCCTCGGGAGCGGGAGCCGTCCCGATCGGCGGTGTGGTGGGCCGTCGCCAATCGGGAAAGGCTTGCTCAATGTGGCGGGCCAATTGCTGCCCGGTGGGGTAGTTGAACAGATCCGTCGATCGCAACTCAATGGCCAATTCAGCATTAAGCAACTTGGCTAGCTCGATCGCCACGATCGAATCAACCCCCAAATCGGCAAAGGGACGCTTGGGATCCAGGCGATCGGCCGGCACATTCAGATAATTCGCCAACAATTCCACAACCCGTTGCTCACAGCGATCGGGGCCCCCCTGGGCCGAAACAGGCACGGCGGGCACGGGCTGGAAGGATGGCTGAGGCGCTTGATTGGCGAATTGATTGGCGAATGGGCCAGAGGCTGGGCTGGGTAATGGATCCGACACCTGATCGGTCACTCGATCGGGCGCAGGGGAAACCGCCTGGGCCGCAGACTGCGGACTACGTTGAGCCACAATCAAACTTTGCAGGTAAGTTTCGGGCGATTGGGGATGGCGCACCCCCAAGGTGCGCACCCGGGGAAAGCCTTGGGCCGCCAGGCAACGCCGCCAATTCAACGGGGTCAGCAACGGTGAGTGGGGAATGCGGTTGGGGGCATCCTCAAACAGCCACCAGCCCCGAGTTAAGCCAAAGGTGAGGGTTGCAAAAACCTCGAAGTGACAAACTTCGCTGAGAATCACCAACCCTCCAGGGGCCAAGAGCTGATGCACTTGGGCCAGGGTGTGATCAATGCGGCGCGTGGCATGGAGCACGTTGGCCGCGCAAATAATGGCAAATTGACCGGGGGCAAACCCTTGGCTGGCCAAATCCGCTTCAATGTCCAGCGGAGCATAGCGGGTGAAGGGATACTGCTCGCCCCAGCGATTGCGCCCCCGGTGGACAAAGGCCGGCGACAAATCCGTAAAGTGATAGGTCACCTGGGAGCCGAGGGGAGCCAAGGCTTGCAATACCCCAGCGGTGGTCGCGCCGGTTCCCGCACCAATTTCCAGAATTTGAATCGGTGCTGAGCCGGACTGGGCCACCCGATCGCGCACGGCCGTGGCCACCGCCGTGGCCACCAACCCGTTGAAGTGATCCGCAAGGGGAGTTTCACGGTTGATTGCTTCCACCCAGGGTAAAACCTCGGGGGTGTAGAGCAAATCCGTGACGGCCAAGCGCCCGGCCAACAAATCCGGGTAATGATTCAGGCACAGTTGCAGCAGATCGAGATAGGGACGGCAGGCTGGGCATTGGCTGCGCAGTTCTGCCTCCAAGCGCGATCGGGTGGCGGCCACTTGGGAAGCGCAACCTTCGGGGCGATCGGGATTCAACGCCAGTTCCCCCGCCACCTCCACCAGCCATCCGGTGTTTTGGAGAATCGCCAACAGGCCCGCAAACAGCAATTGATGGTCTGGGGAAAGCTGAATCAAGGACTGCAAAGCGGCGGGGGCGATCGGGCGGTGGGCTTCTCGCAGGGCCCCCGCCTGTTGGAAGGTGGCCAACAGGCCCAGCGCACCCAAATTATCCAGACGCTCAAACACCATTTCCCAACCGACGAGCGGGTCTCCCTGCTGGCTGGCTTGGGCCTCCACCCGGTGCAAGGTGCGATCGAGCCAATCCTCAATCGGTGGCTCCGGCGCGAGGGGAGTTGGTTCCGTGGGTTCGATCGGGGCCGCTGGGATCACCGGAGTGGCCAGGGTCGGAGCCACCGGGGGCGTGAGGGCGCAAATGTCTCGCTCAAAGGCGTAGGCGGGCAAGGAAATCCGCCGGCCGGGCGGCCCTTCCCAAACCTCAGACCAGGCGATCGCCGCCCCCGACAGAAACTCCCGGATCTGGGCCGCATGGGGCAAGGAGGCGGGCACGGCCGCCGGATCCCGCAGGGGCGAGGCCGTCACCAAATCCGCCGTCCACTGCACCACCAACACCGCCCGACAGTCGAAATGCTGCCGGCCAAAGGTCAGCGTCCAGGCCACATCCGCCAAGGAAGCGGCCGAATTGCGATCGGCCCAGGCGGCCAATTGGGCCAAATTACGCTCCAGGGCCGGGCGCGATTGGGCCGACACCGGAATCACCCGCCAAGGCAAGCTAAACGAACTGGTGGGCAAGGGTTCCCGGGCCGGGCCCTCTTCAATCACCACATGGGCATTCGTGCCGCTGAAGCCAAAGGCACTCAAGGCCGCCCGCCGGGGACGATCCCCCTGGCGCGGCCAGGGCTGCGGCTGTGTGGGCACATAAAACGGGGATTGCTGCCAATCAAAGGCCGGATTGGGTGTTTGCAGATGTAATGAAGCGGGCAAGGCCTCATGCTTCAAGCTCAGGAGCACTTTGATGAAGCCCGCCATCCCTGCCGCTGCCATGGCATGGCCAATGTTGCCCTTCACCGAGCCGATCGCACAGAACTGCTTAGCATCGGTCCAATGCCGAAACGCCTTCGTGAGGGCTTGCAGCTCGATCGGGTCGCCCAGTTTTGTGCCCGTGCCATGGGCTTCCACATAGCTCAGGGTACTGGGGTCAATTTGCCCCTTGGTGTAGAGGGCCTGTTCCAGTTCCGTTTGGGCTTGGACATTGGGAGCCGTAATCCCATTGGAGCGCCCATCCTGGTTCATGCCCGAAGCCCGAATCACCCCATAGATTGGGTCGCCGTCCCGTTGGGCCTCGCTGAGGCGCTTCAACATCACCACCCCGCAACCTTCGGCCGGCACAAACCCATTGGCCGCTTGGTCAAAGGGACGGCATTGATTCGTGGCCGACAGCATTCCGCTGTAGTCCAAAAATTGATGCACCCTGGGCGAGAGCAACAGCAGGGCCACCCCGCCGGCCAGGGCCAAATCACAATCCCCTTGCAGCAATCCCTGACAGGCCAAATGCAAGGCCACCAGGGAGGAAGAACAGGCGGTATCCACGGGGATCGCCGGGCCCTTGAGGTTGAGGTGATAGGCAATCCGCGCAGGCAAGATGGCCATGGAGGATCCCAAGGAAGCCATGGCGTTGGGTTCGCGGTTGGCCGATCCGTTCTGGCCGTCCTGGCTATCGAGGCCATAGAAGTTGTGGGCGGCTCCCACGTAAACGCCACAGCGTGTGTCTGCAAGGGATTCGGGAGCATACCCAGCATCCTCGATCGCCTTCCAAGCCTCTTCTAGGAAAACCCGCTGTTGGGGATCCATTTGGGCCGCTTCCCGAGGAGACAGCCGGAAAAAGAGTGGATCGAAGGCCAGGGCATCGGGCAGCAACCCCCCTCGCAGGGGCCGATCACTCACAGTGCCCCACCGTTCGGTCAGGTCGGAGAAGGGCGTTTGTCCCGATCGCAGCACGTCCCAAAATTCATCCGCATTGCGGGCCCCGGGGAACCGGCAGGAGAGACCAATCACCGCGATCGCCTCTGTTCCGGCGCGATCGGGAGCGGTTCCGACCGGGGTTTGCGGCCTGGCGACCTGGGAATTCCCGGCAGTCATACCCGCAGGAGCGGCCATACCCACAGGAGCGGCTGCCGTCAGCTCCGCCGCCACCCCTGAACCCAGCGATGGATTGCTCCGGGCTGGACTGATCACCGGATCCACCACTGGCGGCGGGGCCGGTGCTGTCGGAGCCGGGGTTGCCACCACCTGGGATTCCAAATAGGTGGCCATCTCCAGGGGCGTGGCATAGCGATAAAAATCCGTGGGGGCAATCTCGCTGCCAAACCGGGCATTGATGCGCCGGGCAATCTGGGAAGACAGGATCGAGTCCACCCCCAAATCCGAAAACGTTTGCTCAGGATCCGGGTGGTGATCCATCTCCAGCACCGCCGCGATCATTTGCCCCAACTCTTGACTAATGGCCAAAATGCGCGCGGGAGAGGGGCGATCGTCAGGAACGATCGGGACAGGGGCGATCGGGGCAGGGGCGATCGGGGCAGGGGAATTGGCGGCGGGACTAACCAAGACAGGAGCCACCACCGGGGGGCTGGCGGCCGCAGTCCGGGCCGCAATGAAGAGCTGTTGATAGGCATTGCCCAGGCCCGACTTGGCCGTTGAGCCGGGGGGGGAGCTGACCGTTAACCCGGCCTCCGCCAGCAGTTGTACCCAGTTTTGGGGAGGCAGCAAGGGGGAATGTTCCAGGCGCACCGCCGGATCCTCGAAGGCCCACCACCCATCCAGCAGGGCGACGGTGATGGTTTGGCAGTCCGATTTGCGGGTTAGCTCATTCAGCAGCAACAGGCCACCGGGTTTGAGCAGTTGGGCAAGGTGACTGAGCGATTGCTGAATTTGGCGCGTGGCGTGAACCACATTGGTCGCCACGATCGCGTCGTAGACCCCCAATTCAAAGCCTTGGGCTTCGGCGGATCGATCGAGATCAAACAGCCGAAACTGCATGAAAGGATAGGTCTGGCCAAAGGCCGCCTTACCCGCCTGCAAAAAGCTTTGGGACACGTCGGTGAAGTCATACACCAGCCGATCGGCCAGGGCCGCCACGGCCGGTAGCGTAAATTGCGTGGTGGAACCGGTTCCCGCACCCACTTCCAAAACCCGCAGGGGCCGCCCCGGTTGGGCCGCCATCCCGCCGCCCAAGGCGGCCGCCAGCACCTGGTTAAAGTGATCCACCCAGGGATTGTCGCGATACATCCCCGTCACCAAATCCAGGGATGAGCCAGGGAACAGGATTTCCGTGGCCAATTTCTGACCTTGCAAAACGGCCCCGTAGTCCGCCACGGTCAAACAGGCCTCCAGGACTCGAGTGAAGCCCACCATGTCCGGGTAGCGCTGCACAAAATCCCGGTGGCGCTCCGCCAGGGTCGTGGGGCCGAGGACGGCCCGGATCGCCGGCAGGGCTGGGCCCGATCGAACCGCTTCCCCATCCCCCCGCAGTTCCAACACTTGCTGGGCCGCCAGCAGGTTGCAGTGGGCCTTCAAAAGGCGCTCGTATTTGGGCGATCGATAGAGCCGTTGTCGCAACTGCTCCAGAGTCCGCCACTCTCCCGGGGCCGGAAACAGATCAAACTCCACCCAAACGCGAATCAGATACCAGCGGCTGAGGTCGTCGAGTTCCTCCAGGGCTTGGATATAGCGAGGCACATCCAGGGTCGATCGGGTCACGTAGTCTTGGGCTGCCAACCGGGCTGATTGGCTCGGATCGGCCACCGTCGGCCCCGAGTCAGCCCCGTGATTCGTCAAAGGGTCTGACGGGCGGAATCCCAGCAGATCCAGCACCTTGGCGGAAGCCCGCAGGGGAAGGGACTGGCGCAGGCCCCGTTGCCAAACCATGGCGAACGATCGCAGGCCCAGGGCACGCCCCATAGCCTGCACCCCCCATTGGGCGAGGCGGGTGCGGCCGGCTTCCGTGGACAGTTGGCCCACATCTCCCCAAAATCCCCAATTGATCACCGAGGCAGACAGGCCTTGCACATCCTGGAGATAGGTTGCAAAGGCATCTTCAAAGGCACAGGCGGCCACATAGTTGGCGCTGCCCGGCGTGGGCGCAAAGGAAGCCAGGGAGGAGAAAAATAAAACGAAGTCTAGGGGATCTTCGCGCAGGGCTTCGATCAGGGCCACGCTGCCGGCCACCTTGGGGGCGAGCACGGTGCGATAGGCCTTGGCCGGCATGGCGGTCAGGGGATGATTATCCAAAACCATGGCGGAATGGATCGCCCCGGTGATGGGGCCAAACTGTTGTCGGGCCTGGGTCAGGGCCGCCCGCAACGCCGCCCGATCGCTCACATCCGCCTGTAGATACAGGGCATCGCCGCCCCGTTGGCGAATTTGGGCGATCGCCTGGGTTTGGCGCTCTCCTTGGGGCGATCGCCCGAGCAACACCAACCGGGCCCGCACCTGATCCGCCAGCCATTGGGCCACCTCCAGCCCCACCCCAGACGCACCGCCCACAATTAGGTAAACACCCCGATCCCGCAGGGTCGAGATCGCGGAACCTTGGGATCGATCGGGATTCGCAGTGGCCGGGGTCGGTTCCGCCTCAGCCATGCCCCGCACCCAACGCTCACCCAATCGCCAGGCCACCTCCAGCGCCCCATCGCTCCCCAGTTCCCCGACAATTTGGGCCGCCGCTGGGGCGGGATCCGTTGCCTCTAAATCAACGCAAACCACGGGCAAGCTGGGGCATTCAGCGCGGCAGGCCCGGCCCAAGCCGATCGCCGGTGCGGCCCAAGGCTGCATGAGGCGATCGCCCGGAACCACCGATTGGGCCCTTTGGGTCACAATTCGCAACAGGGGCAGCGGATCGTGACGGTGGGCCAAGACCTGAATGCCTTGTAGGAACGCCCAGGAATCATCCACCGCATCCTGCCAGTCGCAGGCATCCATCATCCCCAAGAAGTCAATGCTGGCGATCGGGGTCGTCTGGGCCAGCCAATTGCGCCACAGGGTTTCTCCCGCCAAGGGATTGAGGGTCAGCACCTGGCTAGTTTCCCCCAAGCTGCGATAGTGCTGGGCTAGGGCTTCGGCCCAAGGGGAGGGCGATCGCTGAACAATCAAATGCAGCCCGGGCCGTTGGGACGGGGCCACGGGCAGAGGAGCCGCAAACCAACGCGGCACCAACAGGCGAAAGTCTTCTTGATCAGTGGGCTGTTCAATGAACTGATCGATCGGCTGAGGGGCAGCGGACGATCCAGCAGACGATCCAGAGGGAGTAAACATCAACTCTTCATCCGCCTCCACGGGCCAGTAGCGCACTCGTTCAAAGGGATAGGTGGGCAGGGTCAACAGACGGCGGGGCTGCGATCGGGGCAAGGCTTCCCAGTCGGGATCGCCCCCTTGAACCCACCACCGGGCAATTTTGGCGTAGCGCCGCGCGGCCCAAAGGTCGGGCAAGGTGGGAGCCTCGGCCTCGGCGGCCTCTTGGCTTTGGGGCGTAACGCGGCCCACCCACCCCTGAGGCAGGGTCGCTTCGGTCAAAAAGGCCTGCCACTGTTCACAGCAGTCCGCCGCCGAGGCCGCCACCAGGGCCAAACGATGGGGCATGGCGGCCCGGCCCACCTGCAACGTCCAAGCAAAATCGCGCCAAGCATCACCATCGGGGGATAAATCCCGCAGATGTTGCAGCAATTGCTCCACTTGGGCCCGCAAGGCGGCGGCGGATTTGGCTGAAACAACGATGATTTCTTCGGGAATTTCTCCGGGGATTTCGGTGATTGCTGCGGTTGCGCCCGTTCCGGCATCGGTTGCCCCGTCAACGGCCCCGTTAATGGCCCTGTCAACGGCGCGATCGCCTGCGGGGAGGGGCGTTGCGGAGCCGGAAACCGGCGACAGCTCCCGCCGGACAGACTCCGGCCCCTCTTGCACAATCAGATGCACATTGGCTCCCCCGGCTCCAAAGCTGCTGAGGGCCGCCCGCCTTGGGCGGTGAGTTTCGGTTGGCCAAGGGGTGCGATCGGTTTGCAGATAAAACGGAGTTTCCGCAAACGGAATCAGTGGGTTTGGCGTTTCGCTGTGGCGAGAAGGCACCAGTTCGCGATGCTGGAACTGCAACAGAATTTTGGTTAAACCGGCAATACCCGCCGCCGATTCCAGGTGGCCAATGTTGGACTTGACGGAGCCGATCGCACAAATTTGGTTGGCGGCGGTGTGTTTGCGCCAAGCCTCCGTCAGGCCCCGAATCTCGATCGGATCCCCAAGGGCGGTTCCTGTGCCATGGGCTTCCACATATTGAATCGTGGCGGGATCAACCTCCGCCTGTTCCAAGGCATCCAAAATCAAATCCGCTTGGGCCAGGGGATTGGGTACGGTATAGCCCTGGGTGCGGCCGGCGGAGTTCATGGCCGATCCTAAAATTACGCCCCGGATTCGATCGCCCGCCGCCAGGGCATCGGCCAAGGGACGAATCAGAATCGCCCCCACGCCTTCACCATCCACAAACCCGTTGGCCCCCGCCCCAAAGGCCCGGCATTGATCACCGGGCGCGAGCATCCGCAACTGGCTGAGGTTCACCAGGTGCAGGGGATGCAAAATCAGATTCACCCCGCCAGCGATCGCGGCTCGACATTCACCCCGCCGAATGCTTTCACAGGCCAAGTGAATCGCCGCCAACGAGGAGGAGCAGGCCGTATCCACACTCACGCTGGGCCCTTGGAAGTCAAACAGCCAGGAGGTGCGATTGGCCACGGACCAAAAGGCCGCATGGGCCCCGGCCCGTTGCCCCCGTTGCCACTGCTCGATCGCGTAGAGCTGGTAGTTGCTGTAAGTAATTCCCGCAAAGACCCCCACATCATTGCGATTCCCCGGCAACCGCCGCCCCGCCCGATCGCCCTCGGCCTTGGCCCGGCGAACGGCCGCTTTCAGGCGCTGGGGCGGATAGCCCGCATCTTCCAAACAGGCCCAAACGGTTTCTAAAAACACCCGTTCTTGGGGATCCATATCCCGCGCTTCCCGGGGGGAGATGCCAAAGAAGGCCGCGTCAAATTTATCCGCGTCCTGAATGAACCCACCCCAGCGGCTGTAGCTCTGGCGATCGCCCCCTTGAGGGTCAAAAATCTGCTGCCAATCGAAGCGATCGACGGGCACTTCTTGAATGGCGCTGCGACCGGCGGCCAGGGTTTGCCAAAAGGCTTCCAAGGTTTCGCCCTGGGGATAGCGACCCGCCAGGCCCACGATCGCCAAGGGTTGGTCACCGTTGGTGGGCAGTGAGTCCATGGCCGCCATGGCCGCTGCTTCGGGGGCCACCGGGGGGCGATCGGGTTCCTCGGCGGTGAAGGGGGCCGCATTGGGAACATCGGGAGCCATCGGGTCGATCGCGGGCGTTTCAGACACCGGGGAGCTAGTCACCGGGGAGTCGATCGCGATCGAAGGGGTTAACACCGAATGGCTAGACGGTGAGGGAGGGAGCGTTGGACTGGTTAACGCGGGACTGGGGGCCGGGGGCAAGGAACTGGCATGGTTTTGATCGAAATAAGCCCCTAAGCGGCTCAGGGTGGGGTATTCATAGAGCAAGGTTTTGGACAGAGACCCGTAGTGACGCTCCAGGGCTTCGGTTAACTGCAACACCGTCAGCGAATCCACCCCCATCGCCTCAAAGGTGGCCTCGGTGGCCAGTTCGGCGGGATCCATTTTCAAAACTTGGGCAAAAATTCCCTTCAGGGTTGCCCGATGACTGGCGGCCGATTGGGGCGATCGCCCAGATTCTGGGCCCGCAGGGGCCTTTGTGTTGGGATCGTTATTTGCGTTATTTGCACCATTGGTGCTTTCGGTACTGGCCTGGGTGCGCGGGTTCGCACCGGGATCAGTGGCTAACCGGGGGGCGATCGGGAGCAGGGCCGTTTCGGGAACCCAACCGTCACTTTCTGCCACAATCACGTGATAGGGCGCACTGACCGGGCCAATCGCGCTGGCCGCTGGGGATCCGAGGGCGATCGCCCGAACCCCTTGAAACCCTGTGCTGACCAAATGGGCTTCCCAACCTTGGGGATCCAACAGGGGGCCCCCGGGCAGGCGTTGTTGGTCAGGGTCGTGGGCCCACCAGCCCTTGGTGACCCCAAAGGTCATGGTCGAGAAAAGCTGGCTGGAGGTGGCTTCCGCCAAAATCAGCAGGCCATGGTTGCCCAGCAGCAACTTCACCCGGCTCAGGGTGGCATCCATATTCGCCGTGGCATGAAGCACATTGGCCGCCAAGACCACATCGAAGCTCCCCGGGGTGAATCCCTGGGCGATCGGGTCTTGTTCAATGTTCAAGGTTTGGAACTGGCAGCCACGATAGTGACCCAGGCGATCAGTAGCTCGGCGCACCAAGGCGGGAGAAATATCGGTGAAAACATAGCTGAGTTGCGGGTGATCTTGCAGGGCCGCCAAAACGACGGCGGCCGTGGCTCCCGTGCCTGCTCCAATTTCCAGAATCCGCAGGGGGCGATCGGGGCCCCGTTCCGCTTGCCAGGCCGCCAACACCGCCACCACCGTGGCATTCATGCGCTGGGCCAAAGACCCACTGGCATAGACCGGAGCCACCAGCTCACTGGAACCCTGGGGAAACAAAATTTCATGGCCCGCCACTTCCCCCCGCCACAGCCGGGGATATTGCGCCACACAGGCGGATAGCAACTGGAGATGGGGAGTCAGTTCGGGGAACTGCTGGGCCACCCGATCGCGCACCGATTCCCACTGGGCGGCCTGGTCGCGCCAGCCGGGTCGGGCCGCCGCCGCTTCCCACAGGGGAAACAGGGACAAGCTGAGGGCCCGGGCCCCTTCGTGGGTGGTGGCCAGGTCAGAGCGCTGCGGAAAAGCCGCCAACAGCGCCAACTGACTCACTTCCTCCAAGACAGCCAAGGACTCGGCCAGGGCCTGATCCGCCACCGGATCCGTCCGATCGCCCATGCGGGTCAGGGCCGCCGATAGGTAGGCTCCGGCATCGGGCAGTTGACTTTGCACGGGGCGATCGCCCGTTAACCCCAACTCCCGGCGCATCGCCTCCCCACAGCGCAAAACCAGGGCCTGACGCAGACCACTGCCCAGCATCCAAGCAAACCCCGCCAACCCGAGGGCGCAGTCAATGGCCGCCACCTCCAGTTGCGCCATGCGGGCCCGGTAGTCGGGGGAGGCCACAATGCCCACCTCTCCCCAAAACCCCCAATTCAGGCACTGCACTTGAATCAAACCGGAGCCGGCCAACTGACCCGCCCAGGCATCCTTGAACGTGCCACCGGCCACATAGTTGGCTTGGCCCGGCGTGCCATAAAACACATTGGCCGAGGAGAAGAAAACCAACAGCTTGGCCCCGGAGGCGATCGCCGCCTGGGATAGGTACAGGGATCCCGCCACCTTGGGAGCCAACACACGGGCCGCCGCCGCCTCCGTCAGCCGATGGAGAGCGCTATCTTCCAGAATCAGGGCCGAGTGGATGACCGCATCGATTTGGCCAAAGCGATCGAGCGCGGTTTGAAACGCTTGATGCAGTTGCTGCGGATCGGTCATATCCGCCTGTAGATAGATCGCCTCGCCGCCCGCCTGTTGAATTTGGGTGAGTTGCTGTTGAATGGTCTCGTTCAGGGCCCGCCGGCCCAGCAACACCACCCGCGATTGGCACTGCTCCGCCAGCCATTGGCCAATGGTGTGCCCAATGCCGCCCGTGCCGCCCGCAATCACCACCACCCCCTGGGGAGTCAGCATGGGGCTAGGCTGGGAGCCGCCCGTGGTGGGGCTGGGGCCGGAGAGTTGGGCGAGGGTTTGCACAAACCGCCGGCCCCGTCGCCAAGCGATCGCGCGGCCCCAGGGATCCCCCGGATCCGCCAGCAGTTGTTGGAAACCAGCGGCGGCCGTGGTGGCGTTCTGCCAATGGGGATCGTAAAGATCGAGGTCAAAACCGGTGACCCGCAAGCTGGGATATTCCCGCCGCAGAACTTTGACCATCCCCGCCAAGACGGCTCCCATGGGCAAGTTGGGGGGCGAGGTTTGTTCCGAATCCAGCACCCGGTGGGTATTGAAGGTGATCAGCTTCAGGGTGAGGTTGGCGGCTTTGCCCTGGTGATGGATGGCCCGAATCAGGCGCAGCAGGGCGGGAATGGTTTCCGCTTCGAGGGTGGCCAAAGCTGAAGCGGGTGACTGCCAATCGGTGCTCGGCTCGCGATCAACCCAAAGAATGGTGAGCGGCTCGATCGCCCCTTGCAAATCCGCCCTCAAGGCCGCTTCGGAGGCTGAATCAGTGGCCCACGATCGCAACTGAGCCGAGGGGCCCAGCACCGTCGCGAGCTGCTGAATCCATTGGTGCTGTAGGTCGCGGGAATGGGGGTCGGAGCGCTGGACAGCCGACTTGGCCCCGTTGATCGAGGGGCGATCGCCCGGAATTTCCGGAGCCGCCTCAACCGCTGCCCCATAAATCCAGACTGGGGTAGCCGTTGCGGTGGCCGGCGGCACAGTCGGAGCCGACAGCAAATGCCAAGCCGGACGATAGAGCACACCGGTTAGATCCAAATCCGTCAAGGGTAATTGCGGAGCACCCTGGGGTTGAACCTCAGCCTGCGTCTCCCCCACAGCCAAGCGACGGGCTGCCTCCTGGGGGGACAGTTGTCCCATTTGGACTTGTTTTAAAATCTCAACCCGGTTCATGGTTACGGCTCTACCTTGACTGCACGACTCAAAAGGGTTGCCAGTTGGCGATCGGTTTCTTCTAGGGATTGCTCTCCTTGGGCCAGTTCCGCGAGCACCGTGAGCAATTCCCGCTCCAGGCTGGGGGGTGGCAGGGCCGACGGAACCACCGCTTGCACCGGCGGAACGGCACTGCTGGCCTTCACGGCCTTGACACAGAAGTTGCGGATGATCGCCACTAACTGCCCTTGGGGATCCAGCAGGGCCAAGTGGAACCGCCGCAGGGCCTGTTCATCGGCCGCCGTGGCCGAAGCTGAACCGAGGGGACTCGATCGCACCAGCACCGTTCCGGCCGCAGGCCAAGGGCCAAACCACTGCACCGACTCGACCATGAACGGCAGCCAGAGCTGATGGTGATCGCTCTGGCGTTGCAATTCCGCCTGTACCGTTTGCCAAACCATGTCCAGCCGTTGGCCCATGGGGCTGAAAACCGGCGCAGTGAGAGGCGGAATGGCCAGTTGGGCCCGCGTGCCGCCCGGGAGCCATTCAACCTGCTGAACGCCCCGGAAGTTGGCCCCATAGGCCACGCCCGTTTGGTCAAAGATTTCGTAGAACTCCTGAATCGATAGCGGTTGCCCCTTGGCTTCCAACAAATCAGCAAACTCGGCGGGGAGGGCAGGGGGCCGCTCGATCGCCCGGAGGGCCTGACCCGAGGCATAGGCGATTCCTTGGGCATTCTCCACGGTGAAGCGAATCCGATCGGCGCTGGCGGTCAAGGCAACTCGCAGCGTCAGGCCCTGGTCTGGCACTTCGGCCCGGCGCATCCAGGTCACCTCGGCAAACCCGCCGACGGTTCCCCAAGCGGCGGCCCCGTCCCCTTGGCGAATGGTCTCGGCCACCAGATCCAACAGGGCAGATCCCGGCAAGGTGGGGCGGCCGCTCACCCGGTGTTCTTGGGCGATCGGGTTGTGGGAGTCAATGGTTTGGCTCACGCTCCAGGGGCGATCGGGCGCGGGGGCCTGTTCCCCATTCGTCATGTCCGGTAACACCGGGGGCGACTCGGGGGCCAATTCCTCGGGAGCTAATGGCGGCGAAACCGTCTCGGGGAGAGGAATCCAGCAGCGTCGTCGATCGAACGGCGATCCAGGCAGGGCCAGGCGCACGGGCGGAACGGGCCGCGGCAGGGCAGTCCAATCCACGGAGCCGCCTTGGATCCAATGCTGGGCAAGGGCGGATAGGGCGGATTGATCAGCGAGATCAACGGCGGTTAACGGGGGCGGAACGGGTTGACCGGGCTGCACTTCCCCCAGCCACCGGTTGGTTGTGCCATCGTCCTGGGTTTGACCTTGGCCATAGGCAGTTAAAGCCCGCTGCAATTGGGCGATCGAATCAACCACAATTGCCAACCGCTGGGCCGCGGGTCGCCGGCCCACTTGCAAAGTGAAGGCCACATCGGCCAGGTTGACCGTGGGATGGTTTTGGAGGAAGTTTGCGAGGTTCTGGGCCGTGATCCGCAACAGTTGCGGCGTGCGGGCCGACAAAATGATCAGTTCCGCTGGTGCCGATCGCGGTGACTCTGATCCCGATCGAACAGTGGCGGGGGCTTCCTCCACAATCAGATGGGCATTGCTCCCACCTGCCCCAAAGCTGCTGAGGCCCGCCCGGAGCGGGCTGGGCCCTGCCCAAGGCGATCGGGTTCGTTGCAACCGGAAAGGACTGTGCGCAAAGTCGATCGCCGGATTGGGCCGATCGGAATGCAAACTGGGCACCAATTGGCGATGCTTCAGTTGCAGCAGGATTTTGCACAGCCCCGCAATGCCCGCCGCCGATTCCAGGTGACCAATGTTGGATTTGATCGACCCGATCGCGCAATGGCCGGGCTGCACTTGGGCATCCCGCGCAAAGGTCAGTTGCAGGCCATCCATTTCAATCGGGTCGCCGAGGGCGGTTCCGGTGCCATGGGCTTCCAGGTAGGACAGGTGATGGGCATCGAGCTGGGCCCGTTCCAACGCCAGGCGCACCACTTGGGCTTGGGCTTGGGGATTGGGCACGGTGTAGCCATTGGTTTTGCCCCCGTGATTCATGGCACTGCCCCGGATCACGGCTTGGATCGGATCTCGATCGCGCAGGGCCGCCGCCAAGGGCTTCAGAATCACCGTGCCCACCCCTTCGCCGGGCACATAGCCATCGCCACCGGCCCCAAAACTGCGGCATTTCCCATCGGTTGAGGCAAACCGCAGATGGGCCATTTGCACATATTTCACGGGATGCAGATAGAGATTCACGCCTCCAGCGATCGCCAGTTGACATTCCCCCCGGCGCAAGCTTTCGCAGGCCAAATGAATCGCACTGAGGGACGCAGAGCAGGCGGTATCCACAGGCATACTGGGCCCTTGCAGGTTCAGGATATAGGACACCCGATTCGCCACCGACCAAAAGGACGAGTTGGGGAAACTGGGCAACCCCGCCCGCCAAGCATCCAAGGCCAGCAGGTGATAGCTGCCCCAGGTCACTCCCGCAAAAACTCCGGTGGCATGGGGGCGATCGGGATCGTCCGAATCGAGGGCATCCGGGCGATAACCCGCATTTTCCAGAGCTAACCAGGCGGATTCGAGGAACAGTCGCTCCTGGGGATCCATCAACTCAGCATCCTTCGGGGTGATGCCAAAAAAGAGCGGGTCAAACTGATCCACCTGATCCAAAAAGCCCCCCCAGCGGGCGTAGGTTTTGCCCAGTTGCCCCGGTTGGGGGTCATAAAACAGGGAATGATCCCAGCGATCGGGCGGCACATCCGTGATGGACTCGCCCCCTTGGACCAACAACGTCCAAAGATCGTCGAGGGTTTCTGCGCCGGGAAAATGGCCATGGCAACCAATGATGGCGATCGGCTCCGGGGTGGCTTCCCGAGCGACGGGCGCGGCCGCCAAGGGCAGCGGGTCGGGGTTGGCACTGGCAGCCACCGGGGCGATCGCGGGTTGGGGCGATCGCGCTTGGAGGTGTTCCGCCAGCGATCGGAGAGTTCTGTGATGGAAGAGTAGGGTCTTGGGCAAGGGGCCAAACCGCGTTTCAAGCTGCGCCGTTAATCGCCGCACCGCCACGGAATCCAGCCCGTAGATATCCAACCCCGCTTCCGGATCCAGCCGTTCGGGGGCAATTTTCAGCTCCCGACCAAACAGGGTTCGTAGCTCCGTTTGCAATGACTCCTGAGCCGCCGCCGGGTGGGATCCCCAGTCATGATTTGGGGCATGGTTTGGAGTTTGGGCTGGCTGAGGGTTAGATGCCAGACCCGATCGAGCAGTGGATTGCAGTGCTGATGGCGATTCCGGTTGCGATTCCAGGCCCAAAAACCGGCGCAACAACGCCCGATCGCCCCAGGCTGCCACCAGCGCCGCTGGGCCTGTAGCCAGCCAGGCCGTTAACAGCGCCAACCCCGCCTCCGTCGGCATCGGAGCCAGCCCTATGGTTTGCCGCAGGTAGTCCAAGTGCTCGGTAGGAATCTGCATTCCGCCGTCCTGCCACAGGGGCAACCCAATCACCCAGCGCCGAGGATCCTGGGCCGCAAACTCATTCAAAAATGCATTCGCCGCCGCGTAGTCTCCCTGTCCGGGGTTGCCCAAGACGCTGACCAACGATGAGAACAGCAAGAAAAAGTCCAGGGGATCCGTGGCCGTGGCCGCCGCCAACCGGCGCGTTCCCGTCACCTTCGGAGCCAACACCTGCCGGAACGAGGCCTCATCCTTCAGGGCAACGGCCTGATCGGCCAAGACTCCGGCTCCATGAATCACCCCTTGGAGGGGGCCAAAGCGTTGGCGGGCCCGGCGCAGGGCCTCATCCAGGGACTCAGAGCAGGTGAGGTCAGCACTCAGGTAAATGGCCTCGCCCCCCAAGGATTGGATCTCTTGGATGAAGCGCACCCGTTCCCGATCGAGCCGATGACGACCCAGCAGGATCAAGCGGGCTTGAAACTCCCGGGCCAAATACCGCGCCAGGAGCTGACCCAGGCCACCAAAGCCCCCGGTGATCAGATAAACACCCCCTTTGCGCCAACCGGGCCCGGGCGATCGGCCGTCCGATGGGGCCGAAGGATCAAGGGCAATTTCCACCAGCCGGCATTCTTGCCAGTGACCGTTGTGCAAAGCCAGTTCTCGGGCCTGGCCGGGATGGGGTAGGGGAACTTCCGGGGGCCAAGCCAAGGTCAGTTCGGTGGGCAGTTCCCCGATCGCCAGGGAGACCGCGGCCCAGTGGGGATATTCCGCCACCAGGGTGCGCAAGAAGGCGGCCTGCATGGCGGCGGTGGGGTTAGGGGCGATCGCCACCAGGGTCAAGGGGCAATCGTCTACAAGTCTTTGGCTGAAGGTCTGGCTAAACCGCAGGAGGCCCAACAGGCTCTCGATTTCATCGCCACTCCCCACATACCAGCCCTGGAGGGGGCCCGGGGGCAAGGGCTGGCTGGGCGCTGGATTTTGGATGACGGTGGCGGCGGGATAGCGATGCCGTAAGGTTTCGGCCCAAGCCGCCGCCTGTCCCTCGGGGCAACTCAGCACCAAGGTAATCGGCTCGGAAGGGACGATCGCCCCTCGGCCAGCGCCCCCTAAGGCATCAACATCATTCCGCCAAACCCGTTGGGCCAGGACAACCCCTTCCACAACGGGCAATTCCGGGTGTTGGGGGTGGCGCATTGGCTCCCCGGCGGACAACCAGTGCCGCTCCGGCGCGAATGGGTAACCAGGCAGGGAAATGATTTCACCCACGGCCGGCCAGGACACCTCGTTTCCGGCCACCCACCGGGGCGCAACGGCCAGCCAATCCCCTTGTTCCAGTAGCGTTTGCGTCACGGAACAGCGATCGTGCATCAAAGCGGGAGGGGCCTGAATCCGCTGACTGGGCAGTTGTCCGCTAAATGTCCATCGATCGGGTTGACCGGCTAACCACGATCGCAGGGATTGCCGCAACTGTTCCACGGACTGGGTGACAACGGCCAAGCGCGTTCCCAAGGGTTCACGACCCCGTTGCAGGGTGGCCGCGATCGCCCCCAAGGGTCGATCGGGATGGGCCGCCAAGTCCGCTTCCAAATCCGCCACCAAAACTCGCAATCGATCGGGATTAGCCGCCGACAGGGGAATCAGCACTTGGGCAGTCTGATCCGTCGGGGCTGGGCCCGAGGGCTGGCCTTGGGCATCCGTCACCGATTCCAAAAGCAGATGGGCATTCACGCCACCTGCGCCAAAGGAACTCACGCCCGCCCGCCGCAAGCCGGCCACGGGAACCCAGGGCGCAAGTTGTCGCTGCACCCGAAAACCCATTTCCGCAAAGGCGATCGCGGGATTGGGAGGATCCGCATGGAGGGACGGAACCAACTGCCCATGCTGCATCTGCAACAGCACTTTGATCAGGCCCGCAACGCCCGCAGCGGATTCCGAATGGCCGATGTTGGATTTCACGGAGCCGATCGCGCAGGGGGTGGGTCGGTTGCCCCCCAACACACGGCTGAGGGCCGCCATTTCCACCGGATCACCCAATTCCGTGCCCGTGCCATGGGCCTCGATGTAACTGACGGTTTCGGGAGCAAACCCCGATTGATCCAGCGCTTGGGCGATCGCCGCTGACTGGGCCAGCGGGTTGGGCACGGTGTAGCCATGGGTGCGCCCCCCGTGGGTGACGCTGGAACCCTGAATAATGCCGTAGATTCGATCGCCATCCGCTCGCGCCTGGGCCAACGGCTTCAAAACCACCGCCCCGACTCCTTCGCCGGCCCCATAGCCATCCCCTCCGGCTCCAAAGCTGCGGCAACGGCCATCCCGGGAGGCAAACTGTAGCTGGCTCATGGTCACAAACTTGGAAGGGTGCAAATAAAGATTCACGCCCCCCGCCAAGGCCAAGTCGCATTCTCCGCGCCGGATGGCTTCACAGGCCAAATGCACCGCCACCAAGGACGACGAGCAAGCCGTGTCCACGGTCAGGCTCGGGCCGTGCCAATTCAGCACATGGGAAACACGATTGGCCACGCCCCAATGGGAAGGTCCAACGGAAACTACCCGCCCTTGGGCCCAAGCTTCTGCGGCCAGCAGTTGATAGCTGCCCCAAATCACCCCCGCAAAGACCCCGCCCTTGGGCCCTTGGCCTTGGCGGTCCATTAACCGAGAGGGCGCGTAGGCCGCATCCTCCAAAGCGTGCCAACAGACTTCCAGGAACAGCCGCTCTTGGGGATCCATGGCCTCGGCTTCCTTGGGGGAAATGCCGAAGAACAGGGCATCGAAGCGATCGACCTGATCCAAAAAACTGCCCCAACGGGTGTAGCTGGTGGTGGGGTTGTGGGGATCCGGGTCGTAGATTAGGTCATGGTTCCAGCGATCGGGCGGCACTTCTTGGAGCGCTTCCTGGCCCGCCGCCAACTGTTGCCAAAAATCCTGGAGCGTTGGCGCACCGGGATAGCGCCCCGCCATGCCAATCACGGCAATCTCTAGCGATCGGGGTTCCGCCTGGGGGTTTGTTCCGGTGGGTGCGATCGGCTGGGCATGGGTTCCATTGGCGTGAGTCCCATTGGCATGAATCCCATTAGTTTCATGGATGCCGTTGGCTTGAATCCCGTTAACCTCATGGGCCCCATTGGTCTGCATTCCTATGTCTTGGGTCGCCTGGGGCGGGTTCGGGGGTTCCTGATTCTTGGGCAGCTCTGATGATCCGGTTAAATCGGGTAACTCAGGCCCGGCCAAGGATTTGGCAAAGTGTTCAGGATAGGTCTGTTGCAAAAATAGGGTGAGTTCATGCAGATTTCGCCGCTCAAAGAACAGACTCGGGGGCACTGGGCCAAAGGTTTGACTCAACCGGGTATTCAGTTTTTTGATCAGCAGCGAGTCCAGGCCAAAGCGATTCCAAGGCTCAAAGCGGGTGAGGAGATCGGGGGGAATGGCCAAGGTTGTGGCGAGCAGTTGCCGCACTTGGGCCAGGGCTGCAATGTAGGCGGTGTCTTGTTCTGGGGATGGGAGATCGGGTGACTGATGGGCGGCTGGCGAATCAATTGGCGGATCGACTGACTGATGGGCGGCTGGATCAACTGGCGGATCGACTGGTGGATCAACGGGGCGATCGGGCGATCGATCGCTTGCTCCATCCTCAGCCCCGGAGACCACCGGCAAGGAACTGGTCTGGGCAAATTGCGGCGAACAGCGCACCGGCAACCAGGGATAGGCCGGCAAATCCAGGGGATAGGCCACTGCCTTGGAATAGAGCCGTTCCCAATCCAGGTCATGGCCCGCTCGATAAAGTTCGCCCAAGGACTCCAACACTTGCCAGCGGCCGGCTCCCGTGGCGATCGCGGCTCCCGCCAACAAACCCGCCGCCGCGATCGGGGCGGCCGACGGTTCCACTCCCGGGCAAGGGGCCGCTGCCTGGGCCAGAAGATAAGCCTGGAGCGTGGCCGGTTGATCGGCCACCCAAGCCACACGGTAACGGAAGTGGCTGCGACGGGTGGCCAAGTTGGCCGCCAACCGCCGCAGCGACAATTGCGGATTAGCCGTCAGGAAATCTGCCAAATCCTGACACCGCCGTTGCAGGGCGGCTTCTGACTTGGCCGAAACCACAAACAACTCCGCGATCGGGGCGTGACCAGCCGGATTGAGGCGGGCCGGAGCCACGGCCGGTGGCTCATCCAACACCAGATGGCAATTCGTGCCACTGAAGCCAAAGGAACTCACTGCGGCTCGGCGCGGCATTCCGGCCGGCGGTTGCCAGGGGAGCAGTTCCCGGTTCACATAGAACGGACTGTCCGCCCAGCGAATGTCCGGGTTGGGGGTCTCGAAGTTCGCGGATGGGGGAATTTGTTGGTGTTTAAAGGCCAACAGCACTTTCAGCAAGCTCGCGAGACCAGCGGTATAGATGGTGTGACCGATGTTGGTTTTGCCGAAGCCAAGGGCGCAAAACTCGTTGGCTGCCGTCTTGTCTCGAAAGGCGCGCGTGATCGCTTCAAACTCAATGGAATCCCCCAGCGCTGTGCCCGTGCCATGGGCTTCCACATAGGTAATGGTGGCCGGGTCAATGTCGGCTTCCGCATAGACCCGACGGAGCAGAGCGCTTTGGCTTTGGCTGTTGGGGGCGGTGATGCCATTGCTTAAGCCATCTTGGTTGACACTAATGCTCCGAATCACCCCATGAATTCGATCGCCCTCGGCCAAGGCATCTCGCAACCGTTTCAGCACCACCACGGCAATTCCTTCACCGGGCACAAAGCCATCGGCTCCGGCCGCAAAGGCCCGCAACTGCCCCGAGGGCGACACCATTCCCGCCTTGCCGCACAGCAGATGGATTTGGGGGGTATGCATGAGGAAGGTTCCCCCGGCGATCGCGGTTTGACAGCGGCCCGATCGCAGGGACTGACAGGCTAGGTCGATCGCCACCAAGGACGAGGAGCAGGCCGTATTCACCGTTAAGCAGGGCCCCTGTAAGTTCAGGAAGTAGGCGAGTCGAGCGCCCAAAATGGCCACATTGTTGCCAATCAACACATGGCCATCGGGGTTCACGCCCCCCTGTTCCAACCAGCGGTCATAGTCCCCGGTTCCGGCGGCCACAAAGATACCGCAATCGCTGCCGTTGAGCTGTCGATCGGGAATGCCCGCATCCTCCAAGGCTTGCCAAGCTTCGGTCAAGAACAGCCGCTGCTCAGGACTCATGAGTTGCGCTTCTGCCCCGGTGATTCGGAAAAAGAGCGGATCCCAATCGTGAACCCGATCTAAGAAAGCTCCGACCCGGCAATAGTGGTGGTAGTCCGGATCGCCCGTTTGGGTGGCCAAGGCTTCGGGATCCCAGCGATCGGGGGGAACCGGGCCACAGGATCCAACCCCCCGTTGCAGGTTTTGCCAAAAGTCGTTGAGGGTCGGCGCATCGGGAAAACGGCCACTCATGCCCACGATCGCGATCGGCTCGGGCATGGCGAGATCGGCCCCCTCCATCACCCCTTCCAGGGCGGCACTGTCGGAACCTCGGCGCAGGTTGCGAGCGCTGGGGGCAGGGGGCGTTGGCATCGTAATCACCACTTTGCCGATGCTTTGCCGACTTTCCAGGTAAGCGAGGGCCGATCGCACCTCCGCTAGCGAAAAGGTGCGATCGACCATGCCTTCGCCGGCCCCTTGGGCCAAGGCCTGGGCCATTGCCTCCAGCGCCAGGGGCACTTCGGGCGATCGGCGCAGGAACCACCGCCGCAAATCCAAGCTCAAAACCGATTGGTTATCCACCAACGTGGACAGATCCAGGGCGGCCGACGTTTTCCAGGCCGTCATGGCCAGTTCCACATAGCGCCCACCGGGGGCCAAACACCGCAAGCCCTTGGGAATTGCATCCCCCGCCAGGGTGTTAATCACCACATCCACCCCGCGCCCCTCGCTCAGGCGCATCACTTCCGTCTGAAAGTCCAGGTCTCGATAGGCAATGACGTGATGCACCCCGATTTGGCGCAAATAGTCCAGCTTATGGGCACTGCCAGCGGTGGCAAACACTTCCGCCCCGATCGCCAAGGCCATACGCACCGCATGAAGACCCGTGGCCCCCGCCGCCGTTTGGATCAAAATGCGCTCTCCCGGTTGCAGCCGGGCCCGCTCAATGGCTTGGTGGGCCGTCAGCCAAGTGACGGGGAAGGCCGCGGCGGTTTCGTGGCTGACGGTGGCGGGTTTGCGCACCGCCAGCACCGCATCGGCGTTCACAATTTCCGCCAGACCGCCCAAGGATTCCCCCAGCAGCGCCATCACCTGGTCGCCCACTTGGAAGTTTTGGACATTGGCCCCCAGGGCAATGATTTCCCCCGACACCTCAAACCCCGGAGTCATGGGATAGGACGGCATGGTGGGATAGAGACCTTTGATGCAAAGCAGGTCGCCAAAGTTGAGGGCGGCGGCGCGCACGGCAATTTGCACCTGATCCGCCGCCGGAGGAGTGATGGGCTGCGATCGCCACTGCACTTGGGCCACGGAGCCGGGTTGCGTTAACCAAACGGCTCTGGGGAAGGTCAGGGATGAGAAGTCAACTTCGGGAATGGCTGCTGCGGTCGATCGGGCGGCTCGGGGCCGATCGGGAGTCGGGCTGGGGACGCTGACCGGCGGGCTGTTGTCGGGGATGGGTGGGGCGATCGGGGAACCAGCGGCCGGGCGAGTTTCTGGATTGGGCTGAGTGAAATTAGGCTGAGTGAAATTAGGCTGACTGGCAACCGGATCAGCCGTTGGCGCAACAGCCATTGGCAGCAACGCCGGCAGCAACGTTTGCAAGTGCTGGGCCAAGCTGCGCACCGTGGGATAGTCAAACAGCACGGTGGTGCGCAACTCTAACCCAAAGGCTTGATTGACCGATCGAATCAGATCCACAGCACTGATCGAGTCCAGTCCATAGTCTGCAAATCGCCCCTCCGCTTCAATTTCCTCGGGGGCAATTTCCAAACAATCCGCCACCAAGCCCCGCACCTGAGTTTCCAACCCATCCAAGCTGGGGGGAGCAGGGGCCGCAGGGGAAACCGAAGCAACGGGGGCAGCGAGGAGATTGGGGGTTGCCAAGTTTGGTGGCGCAACGGCGGCGGGAACCGACTCCAACGGAGCCTGCAAGTTGGGCAGGGTTTGCAAGTGCTGGGCCAAGCTGCGGGCCGTGGGATAGTCAAACAGCACGGTGGTGCGCAGCTCTAACCCAAAGGCTTGATTGACCGATCGAATCAGATCCACAGCGCTGATCGAGTCCAAGCCATAGTCCGCAAACCGCCCCTCCGCCTCAATTTCCTCAGGGGCAACTTCCAAACAATCCGCCACCAAGCCGCGAATTTGGACTTCCAAAGCACTGATGTTGACCGTGGGTTGGGTGACAGGATTGGCGGTGGATGGTGCGATCGAGGAACTCAAGGCGCTAGCAATCTCCGGGCGATCGGGAGCTGGGGGTGCTCCCATGGTGACGATCGGGTCTGACTCGCTGGCCTCAGGCGATCGGGCAACACAACCGAGCCGATCGCAAAGGGCATCAGTGCCTCGAAAGATGGCCACTTGGGTCGCATCGCTGGCCAGAAGTTGTTCAAAGGCGGCCAGTCCTTCTTCCGTGCCAATGGCCCCAATCCCTAGCCGCTGAAGCCGCTTGCGATACATGGGCGCAGTGACCCGGCCGCTTTCGCCCCAATAGCCCCAGTTACAGACCACCCAGTGAACCGCCGGGCGTTGCCGCTGCATCTGGGTCATGTAGGCATCTTGGTAGGCACAGCCGGCCACGTAATTCCCCTGGCCCGCATTGCCAAGGAAGGAATTCAAGGACGAAAAACAGGCGAAAAAGTCCAGCCGATCGAGAACCGTGGCCTGGGCCAAGGCCCGGATGCCCGCGGATTTGACCCCAAAAGCCACCTGAAAGTCGGTCTCGCTCATTTGTGCCAACAGGCCATCCCGCAACACCAGGGCGGAATGAATCACGCCATGGATTGCGCCATAGCGCGATCGCAAGGTGGCAAACAGGAACTCGATCGCGGCCGCATCCGTAATATCCACCGCCTCATAGGTGGCCGTGGCTCCGGCGGTGGTCAGGGCTTGCAGGAGTTCTTGAATCGCTGCATCCAGCGGCCGCCGCCCCAACAACACCAGCCGCAGTCCCGGGATCTTGGCGGCCCATCGCTGGGCCAGGGCCGCTCCAATCCCCCCTGCGCCACCCGCAATCACGTAAACCCCGCCGGGTCTGAGGGGCAAGGGCGATGGGGTTGCAGACGTGGGAGGGGCTGGGATAGCAACCAGGTCGCGTCGATAGAGACCGCTCGATCGCAGCGCCAGCTCACAACGCTGGGAAGCCGCCGACAGATTAATCGCCAAAGCTGCCAGCAGGGAGGACGCTTGGCCGTTAGCCAGCCACGTCTCATCCACATCCACACGACCCACCTGCCAATGGGGAGACTCCGCCGCCAAACTGTGCAGCAAGCCGACGATCGCCGCCGCATCCGGTTGCGGGGTTTCGGTGGGTTCCACCGCCGCCGCCCCTGTTGTAATCACCCGTAGCGCTAAGGGCGTTGGGGAGGGGAATCGCTCCTGAAGCGTTTTCAGGAACCGCCATAGCAAGATTGGCCCTTCCTCCCCGATCGCGGGCCAATACCAAACCGTGGTGATGGTCGGGGCGGAATCGGAGCGATCGGGCCATTGCTCCAGTACCTGTCCCCGGTGGGCCAGGCTCACCGCCTCGCGAATCACCGCCGGAACCGGCCCCTGAGCGGAGCAAAGCAACCCCCAGCCCGTTTCCTCCAAGACCGTTCCGCTGGCAAGGTTCGGGACGGGGCAAGGTCGCCATTGGGGCTGGAACCATCGCAACGGCTCTGGGTCGATCGGCTCTGAGGGGGGTTCCCGATCGGGCGGGGCGGAATGGGGTGCAGCCGGTTGCTGCCCTTGCGCGGGTTGCCATTGGGCCATTTGCAACCGCCCCCCTTGAATTAGAAACACTTGATTGCCGTGGCGATCCAAGCCCATCAAATCAAATTGCCCACCGCGCGATCGGCGATGGGTACAGCGAACCCCAATCCGCCGCACATCCACCAGCGAGCCATCTAGCCAGCAGGCATCGATGCCGTAGGGCACTAATAACGGCTCCAAGGGCGGCTCTGGTTTCGGTTCCCGTTGGGGAGCATGGGAATTCAAGGAACCGGTCGGCTGGGGTAATGCACCCACTGGGTTAGCCCCATTCGCCAGCAACGTGGCCGCCACCTGAAACGCCGCATCCACGATCGCCCAGTCTTCGCCCCCCGTTTCCCGAACCTCTCCCCAAGCCCAGTCCTGCAAAACCGTCACTTGGGTTAGGCATTGGCAACTGAAGCCATAGTCCAACCCTCGACCCAAGAAAAATTGCCGCAGGGCGATCGCGTCGTAAACCGTTGCCGCCGCCATGGTCTGGGCGGTTAACTCCGGTGCTTGCTCCCACAGGGCTGGGGCTGACTTGGCCGGCCCGCCATGGGTGGCCCGACAAAACACCTGGCCCGCCGAGTCCACAATCTGGAAAATTTCCCCTTCGGCCCCTTGGCCGCCGGTTTGCAACATCACGGTTAACGGGTCGCGATCGACCACCGCCGGGGCCAAAAACCGCACATCACGCCACTGTGATCGAGATGGGGCAGGCGCTCCGGCAGCCCCAGCCGCCCCAGCCGCCAACAGCATCGTTAAGAAATAGCCCCCCGGAACCACCCCGAGCGATCGCACCCGATGATCTCGCAGCATCGGATCCGCAGAGGTGAAGGTGACCGGCCGAGACCAGCCAGCCCCCAGCGAGTCAGATGGGCGATCGAGGCCAGGCCCCACCGCCGCCGGCCCCGATCGGCCCAGGAAATCAGCCCCATTCTGCACCCAAGACACAGCACACCCCCCCAGCGATGCCACCAATTGACCATCAGCCGACAACAACAGCAGATCGAAGCGGTCTTGCGACCAGGGCAACGGTATTGCCGCATAGTCGATCGCCACCCCCGGCCGCCAAACCCGACAGGAAGCCACCTCCGACACCAGCGGAATCCCCCGCCGCCCCATCGCCGCCTCGCCCAGCGGCATCAGCAGCGCCGCCGTGAGCCAAGCCGGATGCAGCAGAAAACTGTGACCATATCCCGCAGCCAGTGAGCTAAGTTGCCACCGGGTCACAAGCCATTCTTCAGTTCGCCACAAAGCACCTTGACCTTGATAAAACTCGCCTAACTGCAAGCCCAATTCTTGCAATTCTGCGATCCGATGTGGCCAAACATCACTAGGCTTATGACTGTCTAAATCACGCAGCAAAGATTGGGGCAGAGGCGATCGAGCGGCCCCCTCCATTGCTAGCTTTTTTGTTTCAAGCTGGCAATGCAAACAAATTTGCCAGTGGCCTTGGTCTTCCGAACCTTGAGCCGCCTCAGCGCTGGCCACCGTAATTCGAGTTTTGGTAATTCGCGCCTCCGATTCCATGGGCTGAAATACCACTCGTAAATGATGCTTCTGAGACCCCCTGAAAATGATTGGACGAATATAGTGCAAATGATTAATGACTAATTCTGTTTGATCCTCGTTTAGTTTTGCATCGCGACTCAGTGCAATCCGCAGGATCAGATCTAGTAAGCAACTAAACGGCAGCGTTGGCTGCTCAAAAACACAATAGTCACGAATAACAGGGTCTTGGAGCTGAACATCAACTTGATAACTTTGTTCAGCACTTTGATTAAGGTCATTCATTGGTCATGAAGGATTTTGAATCTCAATCTTTCAGGAATATTGACCAGGCTCAAGATCTTTATAGAAGCTCTGACATCGACTGGTTTTAACAATCGGGTCACAATTGATCGGCAATTGTGCAAATAGCGAAAATTGTGCCAATTCGGGATCAATTCGCTAGTCAAAGTTAGGTTAAAACAAGTTCATTCTTCCGAAAGCAGAGCTTGAAAGCACAGAAAATGCCTGAAAATGATGAAAAACTATGAATTCTTGAGAAAAAGAACAAACCAATTAAGGCTTGATCGGCATTAGCTTTTGATAGATAAGCAAAAGCAATTTTGATTCTTTGGGTAAAATTTTTGAATTTGGTTCAGCGTTATACAGTTTTTCGGCAGCAAACTTTTCTGGATCAAGGTTAATTGTCCTTGATTAGTCATTAGTAGTGAATACCAAATTGGTTCACCTGAGAACCAAAAGGCATTTTCCACAAGACATTAAGACGTTCTATAACCGAAGTTTTCGATGAGGAACCTATCGGACGAAATTTCGGTGAAAGCTTGGTGGCACTTCAAACGTTAACCTGTGGTTACCCCCTTTGTCGAGTATATCATCAGCCCCTAATTCCGATGATCGGGTTGCCAAGGAAATCCTGGCAACAAAATATCCAATAATAAAATTATGTTTATGGATCGGTTTATGGAGATGATACTCCTTGGCTGATCATGCGGAAGTCAAGGACAAAACCTAAGCATTGCTCGCTTTACAGGATTCCGGCATCTCTAAAACTTAGTTTTGTTTACGGTTCTTAACTTGAATTTTTCAAGAGCAACTCTCATGAAATAGCAAGTATTGAAAGTTACACAGGATGAGTCTCAAATATTTTCGTTGGGCATTGGGGTTCCTTGATTTGTTAATTTCAATACAATCACCTTCAGAATCTGGATGACTCCAAGATTGCAAGGAGGTTCAAGGGAGGCTCACCGGATTTCTTTGGGCCTAATTTTGCGATCGTCAAGGACTTTTAAAGGAGGAAAAACTAGAGGGCTATTTGTGATCCTGTTTGAATTGAGACGGTTGGAGGGTCTGAATAGCCATCGTCCAAGCCGCAACTTGAATAGCTGCGGCCTGGCGGGCAGTCTGATCGGCATGGTCTGATCGGCACGGCCGGAGATGCGGGTTCGTTGCTGGCAAATGCTGGCCGCCTGGCGATTTGCGGTTAAACATCGCCCCACGATCGAACCAAGGCCGCTGGCTGCTGTCCCGATCGCTCAAGTCTTGCTGAACGTCAACTCCCGAAAACTCAGCAGGGCGGGATAGGACGAGGCGATCGATCGGCCGGCGGCCACTGGGGCCGATCGGGACTGGGGTTCCTGGGGAATCTGCAATTCGGAAGCCACGGCGGCCATGGGGGAAAAATCCCGCAGGATCGCATGGCTATTGCTGCCATCCAGACCAAAGGAACTGACGGCGGCTCGGCGGATGGGGTGCTGGGATGGCCAGGGCTGGGCCTGACGCGCCAAAAAGAACGGCGATTGTTCCAGGTTCAGGCGCGGGTGGGGGTGGTCACAGTGCAAGGTGGGTGGAATTTGGCCATGATGCAAAATCAGGGCGGTTTTGATCAGGCTGGCAATGCCCGCCGCACTGAACAGATGGCCAATGTTGCTTTTCACGCAGCCGATCGCACAGAACTGCGTGGCGGTGGTGTGTTGGCGAATGGCCTGGGAAAGGGCCTTCAGTTCCACAGGGTCGCTCAGGGGGGTAGCCAAGCCGTGCGCTTCGAGGTAGCCCAAGGCGGCCGGATCCAGCCCCAATCGGGCCCAGGCCTGTTCAATCACCCGTTGCTGGCCGGTGACGGTGGGTAGGGGTAGCCCAAAGGGAGAGCTATCTTGGGCGATCGCGGAACTTTCAATGACGGCATAGATTCGATCGCCCTGCGCGATCGCCTGGCTCAGGGGCCGGAGCAACAGGGCCCCACATCCTTCTCCCAGCACTGCACCCTTGGCCGCTGCATCAAAGGCCCGGTGCTGGCCATCGGGGGACAGGAGCTTGGCCGCCGCCCAACTGGCAGGGAGCTGGCCCGCCTCCAGCAAGTGCAAACCGGCCACCAGGGTGGCGCGGCATTCTCCACTGCGCAGGCTTTGACAGGCGAGATGCAAAGCGCCGAGGGAAGCGGAATCCGTAGCATTCAGTACCAAACTGGGGCCGCGCCAACCAAACAATTGGGCAGCTAAACCGGGAGCAAAGGTGACTCCCGTGCTCACAAATAAGCCAACGGACTCGCCCCGCCAATCTCCCACGCCATAGCCAGCATCCTGGAGCGTCTCCGCAAAAATACTGAGCAGTTCCACGCTGCCCGGATCCAAGGACTGGGTCATACCATCGGGCCAGAGATTCGGAAACTGAGAAGAGGAACGGGGGGTAATTCGACCGGCCCAACTCGGGGGTGTGCTGGGGGCGTTGGGATCGATCGCGCCTTGCAAGTCAGAAAACGATGACATTTCCGGCGATGCGGGCCGATGCCAAAAATCGGGCGGCAATTCCTCAATGCTGCTACGGCCCGCTAGCAGGTTGGCCCAAAATTCGGCGGGGTTTTGGGCGTTGGGAAAGTGGCAGCCCATACCAACGATCGCGATCGCCTCGCCCTCACCGGAAACGGTCGATCGCCCGGTCGGCAAAGGCGCTGCCGATGGGGGTGTGGGCGGCGAGCTGGTTGGGGACGCAGTTTGGGCCTGAGCTGGAGCTTGAGTTTGAGCCTGAACTGGGGATGACCCTTGCGGGGGGAACGGCGGCGGCGCGGCGCTGGTGAGCCAATAGGCATCCTTCGCAAAGGGATAGCCCGGCAGGGGAATCCGTTGACTCCCGGGCGATCGCAACCGTTTCCAGTCGATTTCGGCCCCCTGAGTCCAGGCCTGGGCGAGCAATGCCAGCGTGGCAGCCGTGGGCATCCCAGATTCGGGTAGGGCGGGCGCGGGCATCGGGTCGGCCCCCGCCAGCACCTGACCTCGCCATCCGCCAGTGGGGAGTTGGCCTTGGCGAAACGCTGCAAGCTGCTCCAACAGGGTGTCTAGCCGATCGGTCACCAGAGCCAAGCGTTCCGCGAGGGGTTCGCGCCCCCCTTGCAGCGTCCAAGCCAGATCATCGAGGCTCGGCCGCTCGGTTCGCAGATGGCGATGCAATTGGCTGGCCTGTTGCGTGAGTTGATTGGCCGTGCGGGCACTCAGGACAATTAACCAAGGGCCGGCGCTGCTGGGTTTTGGCTGCTGGGTGGGCCAATCTTCCAAAATTAAATGGGCATTGGATCCACCGGCTCCAAAGTTGTTCACACAGGCCAACCGGGGGCGATCGCCCTTAGGCCAAGGTTGCGCTTGGGCTAGAACCTGAAAAGGTAGTTCCGAAAACGCAATATTGGGATTCGGCGGGTTGCAGTGCAGTGTGCCGGGAATCGTGTCATGGCGCATGGCCAGCAAAACCTTGGTCAGGCCAGCGATGCCCGACGCGGCTTCCAAATGCCCAATGTTGGACTTGACGGAACCCAAGGGAATTCGATCGCCCTGATATCCCTGCCGTTGGGCCACGGTGGCCAGCCCGCCCACTTCGATCGGATCGCCCAGGGCCGTGCCCGTACCGTGACATTCCACATACTGCAAGTCCCCAAACTGGATGCCTGCCGCCGAGAGCGATCGCTCGATCGACTCCGTTTGGGCTGGCCCGCTGGGAACCGTAAAGCCATTCACCCGGCCTCCGTGGTTAATGCCACTGCCCCGAATTACGCCCCAAATAAAGTCACCATCCGCCCGGGCCCGGGCCAAGGGCTTGAGCAACACAGCCCCCACGCCCTCGCCCGGCACATAGCCATCGCCCCCTTCCCCAAAACTGCGGCAACGGCCATCGCGAGATAAAAAGCCCCATTGACTGAGGTAGAGATAGCGGAACGGGTGCAAGGTGAGGCTCACGCCCCCGGCCACCGCCATGGTGCAGTCACCGGCCAGCAGGCTTTGGCAAGCCAGGTGAATCGCCGTCAGGGACGAAGAACAAGCGGTATCGATCGCCAAACTGGGCCCGGTCAAATCCAGGAAATGGGAAACCCGATTGGCAATGATCCAAAACAAGGCCCCAGCACCACTGGGCTGATCGGCACTCCAACTCAAATCCCGCGCCACGTGGGAATAGTCGTGCCACATGGCCCCAACAAAGAGGCCAACCCGTTCCCCCTGGCGCGATTGACGGCTGCCATAACCCGCATTTTCCATCGTGTGCCAAACCGACTGGAGAAACAGCCGCGCTTGGGGGTCAATTTGCTTGGCTTCCTTGGGCGCAATGTTAAAAAACAGCGGGTCAAATTCTTCAACCCCCGGGATAAAACCGCCCCACTTGCCATAGGTGCGATTGGGTTGTTTGGTTTCCGCAAAGTACTGCTGGTAATCCCAACGGTTGGCGGGCACTTCCGTGATGCACGATCGCCCTTGATACAGGTTTTGCCAAAAGGTTTCCAGGTCAGGAGACTGGGGATAGCAACCATCCAGGCCAATAATCGCGATGTCATAGCCACCAGGGGGCCGCTGCCGATCGGGCAACTCTAGGGGCTGGGTTTGGAGGATGGAGGCCTGAGGATTGGCGGCTCCGGTGTTGGGAGCCTTCACTTCAGGGGTCTTTACCTCAGGAGCCTTCACTTCAGGAGCTTTGGGGGCCAAAGCTTGCGGCTCCGGGGAGGGTGCAAGATTGGGCGATCGGGTGACCTGGGTGGGGGCTGGCGCGATCGAGCTAGGAACTGGGGCCACCGGAGATGGCGTGGCCGGCGCGGTGGTTGCGCCAGCAGGCGCGGTTAGCTGGGCCAGGTGGTTGGCTAGCACTTTGATGTTTGGATAGTCAAACAGGACGGTGGGTCGCAGGCC
Organism: Limnothrix sp. CMB-01; assembly: GCF_055193175.1. Lineage (NCBI taxonomy): Bacteria > Bacillati > Cyanobacteriota > Cyanophyceae > Pseudanabaenales > Pseudanabaenaceae > Limnothrix > Limnothrix sp. CMB-01. The sequence goes on along the minus strand of NZ_CM143720.1, from coordinate 2,552,426 downwards.
GGAATATTGCTTTTCGAGGGTTGCCACAATTTCCTCGATCATCAATGACTCCAGACCCAGGCTGAAAAACCCTTCCTGACGGGGCACGGATTGGGGATCGGTGTTCAGGGTGCGGGCAACCAGAGCGGCCAATTCTTGCTCGATGGTGGCGATCGAGGGGGTGGGCAGGGGCGGCGGGGCGGATGGGGCGATCGCCGCCGGGGTCAAAGGGGCAGGCAAGGTTGGGGGCACATTTGGGGCGGGGCGCGATCGGGAGAAGCGCTCAAAGATGGTTGCGTCCGTGCCTTTACCGGTGACCAGAACGGGCTGAGGGAGATCGCTAGTCAGCAGATCAAGGAAGGCAAACCGACCGGCCGCCGCGCTGAAGGGTTCCATGCCCGATCGCTGGAACCGCTCGGCCAGCATGTCGGTGGCTCCCATGCCGCGCGATCGCCACAGACCCCACTGAATCGCTCCAGCGCGTCCGGGCCAATGGCGATTGCGGTAAGCACAAAAGGCTTCCAGCAGTCGATTCGCCACCACGTAGTTCGCCTGCCCAGGGTTGCCGGCCGCCACGGTGATTGAGGAAAATCCCAACCAAAAGGCCACGGGTTGATCCTGCAACCGTTGTTCCAAGCGCAAGGCCCCAAGGAATTTGGGAGCAATCAGCCGATCGAGGGAGGCGAGGGTTTGGGCATGGAACAGCCGATCGTCTAACTGCCCGGCCGTATGAATCACGCCGTGAATGGTGCGGTGGGTGGTTTTCAGAATCCCTGTGAGGCGATCGAGGTCGGCTTCTTGGCAAAGGTCTGCTTGTAGATAATCCGCCGTGGATCCCAAGGATTCCAGCAGGGCGATCAGTTGGTCGGTTTGGGCCCGGCGGGGCGATCGACCCACCAACAGAAAATGAACGGCCGTTTGCAGCGCGATCGCCTCGGCCACTTCTGCGGCCAAGGCCCCGCTCCCACCCGTGATTAAAATGCAAGATCCCGGCTCCAGGACGGAAACCGGCAAAGGAGGCGCAGATCCGGGGGCCACTTCCCGCAACTCGGCCCCATAGCGATCGCCCCCACGATAGGCCACGCGATCGTGGTCCCAAGGGGTTGCCGCTTCCGCCGCGATCGTGGCGCTGGCTTCTCCAACGGTTAGTCCCAACTCCAAGTCCAGGGATTTCAGACGGATTTGGGGCAACTCCAGGGCCACCGTGCGCCCCAGGGCATCAATCCCCGCCGTGGCAAACCCCAAAACCCGATCGCTCGGGGTCACGGCCTGGGCATCAAAGGTCACGGCCAAAAGCTGGAGCGGATCGGCGGGGCGCACTTTCGCCCACTGTTGCAGGAACAGAAAACAACCGCGCACGCCCTGGTTCAAATCGGCTTCGGCTTGGGTGACCCAATCCCGATCGCCCTGGGGCCCATGACCTGACCCCGCTGCCGGGGGAGCCGTGACCCAATAGACCAGGGCTGGGGAAAAGGGCGAGTCGATCGCGTCGGCCCCTGCGATCGCCCGGAATTGCTCGGGAGCCAACAGATGCGTCAGGCCCTGGCGCACTTGGTCTGGGTCAGTCCAATCCCACTGGCAAACCCGATCGCCCAAAACCTCAAAGGTTGAACCGGCTAGGCACAACTGAGCCTCAATCCCCTGCGATCGCAGCCGCTGGCGCAAGGCCAAACCCCAAGCAGCCCCCTGGGCAAAAATGATCGTCGGCGCGGCGGTGGCCTGAGTTGGGGGCGCAGTGGCGGCGGGCAAAACAGTCCAGTCGGTTTCAAAGTAGGACACCTCCGGCGCAAGCAAGGGAGCCGCCGCCAGGGTTAACTCCCGAATCACGGCCAGGGGGCGGCCATCCGTCCCGATCGCGATCGCTGAAAACTGGCTTTCGGTAGCCTGGACCCGGCATTGTTGGCGATCAAACCGGACGGTGACCCAGGATGAAGGCTCGCCAGCCGCCGGATCGTCGGATCGATCGGGCGATGCTGTGGGGGCAATTGCGGCAGCGGATGACGATTCCCACTGGGCTTGCAACTGGGATCCCCACCAACAGCCCGCCACTTGCCCCGGCACAACAAAATCTCCAAAATCTCGGGCATCGCCGCCCCGTTCCGCAGACCATTGCCGGTGTAAATACACGGCCGCTTGCAAAATCCCATCCAAAAAGGCGGTGCGATTGGGGGCTTGCAATTGAAAGAGGGCTACTTCGTCGGTGATTTGGGCCTGATGGATCACCTGCAAGGCCCTGCCGTACTGATAGCCGCGCGATCGCAAGGCGGCATAAATGGCCGTTCCCGGAATCTCGCCCACCCGATCATGGCCAACCGGGCGATCACCTGATGCTCGCCCGGCCACTGGATCGAGGGGCGGCCCTGAGGATGACTCCGCAAAGGTGGCACTCAAAATCAGTCGATCGCGCTGCCAAACCTGAACCCGATTCGGCAACTCCACCTGGGCCCCCAGGGTCACGGCCTCCGCATCCCCCACCCCCAAGGCCACGGCCTGGTGCAAGGTAATCTCTGTCAGCAATCCGGGCGATCGACCCAGCGATCGGGTCACCGCATCCCAGGCCAAGCCAATGAAGCTGGCGGCGGGCACAATCCAGCGCCCATTTAAAAAGTGCGATCGGAGCACCAAATCGGTTTCGGGAAACACCTGCTCCCAGCGATCCGACGATGCCCCGGAGGGGGGCAGTACCTCGCGGGCCGCCGGGGCAGCGGGCAACGGAGCCAGCCGATCGCCCTCGGATGCCTTGGGAAAGAGCCAATACAACTGGCGATCGAAGGGATAGCGCGGCAAGGACAATTTGGGATAGGTGGCCGGGAAATGGGCTGACCAATCCACCGGGCTGCCCGCCAGCCAGGCCGCCAAGGCCGACTGCACCGAATTTCCCACATCCTCGGGAGTCAGCACCTCGGGTAGTTCGGCCAGCGAGCGCGGGCGATCGGGCAGCAATCCCGACAGCAGAACCGGCCAATCCATGCCCGGATCCAGCACGCCCATGGTGAAGGCCCGCACCAGTTCCGCCAAGGCCGCCGAACCCGTGGGATAGCGATCGGTCAAGTCCCACTTTTGGCACAAGCGAGCCAGGCTGCTGCGAATGGCCACAAACATCAAAATTCGATGCTCTGGGCGAGGTGCGTTCGATCGCAATGGGGACTGCAATGGGGCTTGCAACACTGAATCAAGGTCAATGCCCACCTGCTCCAACGGTTGCCGCCAGGTTTCCACAAAGCGCGTAAAGGTCATTTGCCGTCGCCACAGGGTGCAGGCCACCTGCAAAACCGATTCCCAATCTGCCTCCGGCAACGCCACCGAGGCCCAAAGGGTCTTGAGCGCTTCGGCATCCTGCACCAACCGGCCCAAGGTTGATCGCGCCTCCGAAGGTGTTTCCACCGTTGCCGCCACGGGCTGAGACGGCAGCTCAAATTGCGCCAACGCCCGCTGCACATCGGCCCAACTGCTGGCCAAACAACCAAATCGCCAAGGAAAGCTTTCGCGCCCCAGGGCCAGGTTCGCCGCGATCGTCCCCAAGTCGGCTGCGGCCACCCGTTGCGCCCCTTCCTGGCCCCACTGGGCAACCAAGGCGGCCAAGCTACGTGCTGATTTGGCAGACAACAGGAAGGGAATCACGGCAGTTGCCCGATCGCCCGTCTCCGAGGCCCCTTGACCCGCGATCGCGTTCCCTGTCGCCAACGCCAACGGCGATCCGGCTTCCGCAGCCACAGCGGGCGACCGGGGCGGCTCTTCCAACACCAAATGAGCATTGCTGCCCCCAAAGCCAAAGGAACTTACCCCCGCTCGCAACGGCAAATCCACCGCCGCCGGTTCCCAGGGGCCAAGGGCCACCGCTGGCACAAAGGGAGAAGTGGTGAAGTCAATGAGCGGGTTGGGAGTCGTTAAGTTCAAGCTGGCGGGAATCTGACGATGCTGCAACATCATCAAGACCTTGATCACTCCGGCAATTCCCGCCGCCGCTTCCAAGTGGCCGATGTTGGTTTTCACGGAACCCACCTGGCAATAGCCGATCGCCTGGGCCGTGGTGCGGAAGGCCTGGGAAAGGGCCTCCATCTCGATCGGGTCGCCCAGGGAAGTCCCCGTGCCATGGGCCTCCACATAGGTCACCGTGGCCGGATCCACTTGGGCATCGGCGTAGGCCGCCTTCAACAGTTGGGCCTGTCGTCCCACGTTGGGGGCTGTGATGGACTCGCCCACCGCCGAATGGTTCACCGCACTGCCCCGAATCACCCCAAAAATTCGTCGATTCTGGGCGATCGCCCGTTCCAGGGGCTGAAGCAACAGCACCCCACAGCCCTCGCCAGGCACATAGCCATCGGCCTGAGCATCAAACGTGCGGCATTGACCCGTTGGACTCAGCATCCTTGCTCGGGAAAATGACAGATGCTTCCAAGGGCGATGGTTGAGGGTCACACCACCCGCAAAAGCTAATTCACATTCGCCCGATAGCAACGCCTGTCGAGCCAAATGGATGGCCACCAAAGACGAAGAGCAGGCTGTATCCAGGGTCAAGCTCGGGCCGCTGAGACCCAACACATGGGACAACCGATTCGACAGAATGCAACTGTAGCTGCCTAACCCCGAAAATCCATCAATTTCCACCTGGGGATCCGTCGTGACTTGCCAATAGTCCATGGTCATTGCGCCCAAGTAGACCCCTGTTGGCTGCTGACGGAGCGAAGCTAAGGACAGGCCAGCTTCTTCCACGCAATGCCAAGCCACTTCCAATAGCAACCGCTGCTGAGGATCCATGTACTTGGCTTCTCGGGGAGAAATGGCAAAAAATCCCGCATCAAACGATCGCCAATCCTTTAGGAAACCGCCCCATTTATTCCCCGTTTGTTCGCGGTAGGCTTGGTGATCCCAGCGATCGGGAGGAATTTCCCCGATCGCGTTCACGCCCGCCGCCAAATTGCCCCAAAATTCATCAATATCCGCCGCCCCAGGAAAGCGACCAGCCAAACCAATTACAGCGATATCTTGAGTCATGGTGGGGTATCTCAAACCGGCTTTAATTTTTCGTGGGGCAGTCATTACTGAGGCGATGGAAGCGACTAGAGCAATTAGGATGAGGCTTTCAACTCATCCCGCCAAGTCGAATGAGTCAACCATTGGATGGAGAGCATTTTGGCTAAACCATGATTTTTGAAAAGGATCAAAGTTAATTTCCGTTTGTCGCGGGAAGACCACTGAAAGCACAGTTTGATCGGCAATCCAAAGACGCGCTTGATATTGAGCAAAATGCCGAAAGCTGGCTCGATAGTGATTTGGAAAAATGCATTGCAAATCCGCGATCGATAATAACTCCATCGGCACAGTCATGCCGCAACGCAACACTTTTGATAGGGCTTCTTTTAATGTCCAAAGAGCCAGTAGCCGCTGAGGATATTGAGGATATTGAGAATATTGAGGATATTGAGAATATTGAGAATAGTAATCAAAGGTTCCGTCACACCAGCTTTTTTCGGAATCTGGAACCGCATCAATCAAGGTTTGATAAAGCGTGGGATTAAAGGTTTCCACATCAATGCCCACGGGGTAGCCCGCCTCAAAAGCAACCGCCACTGCCTGACCCGAATCATGGGCGATGCTCACCTCAAATGGCTCCTGCCCTCCATACCGCACCACTGGCTGCCCAAAGCTACCCGGTTCAATGGAGATCGATCGATAGTCACAATCGCCAATTAACTGAACCAAAGCCCCTTTGGCCGCCATGCGCCCCATCAAGTACGACATCCGCCGCCTCAAAACGGGCAACTTTTCAAAATAGTCCAACTCCGCAGGCGAGAGCAGTTGCGATCGATAGGGTGCAACGTCAACGTAGTTGGCAATGTTCACACATTCAAATCGGCAAGTAATCGATCGCATGATGACAGCCCCTGTTTTAATTTGGCTTTGATTTGGCTTTAATCTGGCTTTGATTCAGCATTTTGCTTATTCAGGATTTTCATTAAATTGTTTCGGTGACCTAATCTAATTCTTAGGTTCCATTTGTTCATTAACTTGACCTAAAACTAGAAACCTAATTTAGTAATTCAGCGTAGGAGCTTAACTTAAACAATCAATTTGAGAATTTCACTGAACCACTGAATCAAAGAGCTGAATTGGATGTTGAATGTAGAATTCTGAATTTCAGCGCCTACTTAAAACCCAATTAAGCGATTACTCTGAACGCCATTTTTTCGCTAAATTAACGGCTCGTTCGAGCGATTGCACATTCTGTCCAAAACGATCCATCACTGCCATACCTTTTGATGAGGAAGATGCATCCAAAATTACCCGCACAAATCCAGACAAAGTGCCATTTGATCCCACATCTAGATAAAGATTGGTTCCCATTGATTCCAAGCCTCGCAACGCCTTTTCAAAGTTAATGGGATTGCGAAATGCTTCCCAGAAAGTACGCACCGCCTGAGTTGGTTGCTGGTCATCGGCGCGATCGCCACACCCATAACGCCAAAAACGACCGGTTTGGAACTGAGGTAGGCGATCGAACTCTCGATCAATAATCTCTTGGGCTGAATCAATCCAAGGGGAATGAAACGCTTGGATCACCGGTAAGCGCTGAAACAAAACCGATTGACTCTGTAAGATTTGCTCTAGCCGATCGAGACTGCTCGATCGACCACTGACCACAAAACTCTGGTTGCAATTAATACTGGCCAAAGCAGTGTCTTGAAACCAATCAGGATGTTGATGCCAGAGATTTAAGCCATCCAAAATGGCTAGCATTCCCCCAACCGGTGTGTAAGATTCAAAGGCGAAGGATGCGCGAATTAAAGCAACCAGCAGTTGAAAGCGATCCACCACACCGCTGTAGGCCGCCGCTGTCAACTCTCCGAGGCTATATCCCAAAACCAAGTCAGGAATGATACCCATCGACTCGATCGTGGCCGCCACCGCATAGTTAAACGTAAATAACAGCGGATTACTGTATCGCGTATACAAAAGTAGTTTTGAATCTTCTGCCAGTGCCATTTGCGAGTCAGCAAACAGCTCAGTGGCCAAATGAATACCTAAAAGCGGCAACGCTACCTCAGAAAATTCATTCATGCAGTTCCGAAAAACAGGATGGCAGCGATATAGCTCCTGCCCCATTTCCATATACTGCGATCCTTGACCAGGAAACATGAAGACAACTTTCGCAGCCATGGCTTCAACTCCTAGTCTTCAACTGAGCTTGCAACTTGCGCTTTCAAATTTCCCTTAAACCTTTTCGGGAACCAAATCTGGAGAGATTTGATACAGCAGTCGGGTTAGCGTGTTGCCCACTCCCAATTCTTGAAACGTGCATTTTCCCCGATCGCACAAATGGGCGATCGTTTCTGTCCAGCGCACCGGACTCGCAATTTGCTGCGTTAAATTCTCAACCACATTCTCCAGCGTATAAGGCTGCGCTGAAGTGTTAGCAATTACTGAAAATCGCGGAGCACGAAAATTCATTGTCCGAATAAATTCTCCAAACTCTCGCGCTGCTTCTTGCATGTAACGCGAGTGAAAAGCCCCGCTAACATTCAACACCACATATCTCGTGTCTGGAATTTCCTCAAACACAGCCGCCAAATCATCAATATCGCGCTTGGGCCCTGAAATGACCACTTGCCGAGGCGAATTATAGTTCGCAATATCAACCGTATCAAATGCAAAATCATCTAAGATTTTGCGAATTTTTTCCGCATTGCTACCAATCACTGCCGCCATTCCACCACCCTGCTGACGGCCCATCAATTGTCCTCGATATCGAATTAAATTTAGCCCCGTTTCAAAATCAAACACTCCCGCCGCAAACAACGCATTGTATTCGCCCAAAGAGTGCCCGCAAGCCGCACTAGGCCAAAAACCACCCGAATCAATATGGGACTGCCAAGCCAAGGCATTCACCACAAATAAAGCAATTTGAGTGAATTCTGTTCGGCTCAAATCACCATTGGGATCATGCAAACACAGCTCTTTTACAGAAAAGCCAAGAATATTATCTGCTTGCTGCAAAAGCTGCGGATAATGAGGAAATAGTTCACTCCCCATTCCACAAAATTGGGATCCTTGACCCGGAAAGAGAACAACATTTAAATTCATCATGCCGCTCCTTCAGTGCGTCAATCAGGACATTTAGGTAACATGAGGGAAGTTCGGTGAAGCCAATTAAGCAGCGCAAACTTCAAAGTGAATTTCAAAGCAAGCTCGTAGTCATCAGCTTCGAGAAACAGATCTTTAACAACAGGCCCTTAAGATTGAAAATTAAAGAACCTGGCAGTTTTCGTCTTGTCAAATCCATAGGATTGAGACCTAGGTCAAGCGTCAACAGCCCTGATTCTTCAAGCCAAGTTTTTAGAATCGGAGGTTGTAATCAGGCAGTGCAGCTTGCAAATTCCTCAACCATCAGATCAAAGATTTTGCCCATATCGCCACGGCTAATTGAAGACTCGCAGAAGCCCACACCAAGCGTGACGGTGTTCCTAAAGGTAGAAGCCGTCATCATAAAAGCTGGGGCATAGGCAACGGGACCCAAGCCGTAGGAATAAACCACTTGATGTCCTGGGATGGGGATGTCAGTGTTGCCAACATCCGAAAATAGGGGTGTGCCAATTCCTGATTCAGCAGCTTGGTCAAAAGCTTGGTTAAGTAGCCAGTCTACCCAGGCAAAAGGAATGAGAAAAAGAATTTCCATGGCGATTGCTGGCAAAACGCCAGGCATGGCTCTTTTTTGGCTGATTAAGTCAGATTTTATGAAAGACAAGGTGTCTGCAAAGGAGTCTGCTTGGTTGACATGAATGTTAGAAATCAATGGAACCGCGAGATTACAAATTTTAGGCATATCTCCATGCCGGAGATAATGGCGAAGATCGAGGGTGTTAATAATCGGAAGTGATGCATCAGGCCCTGCATTGGTGAACCGACGCAGAGCACGCGCAAACCCTGTCAACATCACTTGATTTAGGGTTGCTCCACGATCTTTCGCATACTGAATTAGATTCTCAATCTGCCCCCGATCCAATTTGTAGGTTATGTATATTTGATTTTCATGGGTGCAATTGCTAAATGGCACTTTTAATTGACCTGGCTTCAAGAAGTTCTTCTTGCCCTTTCTCAGCAATTGCCATCTCTTTTTGGCAGGAACCTTGTCAAGAACTTGCCATCCATCACGCCGAACGGTTACAGAACTCGGGGTATGTTCCTGACCGTTTTGCAGCACCCCATAGGTTTCAGCAAGGGACTGAAGCAAACACCGCAGTCCACTGCCATCAGAAACAACGTGGGACATCTTGAGGCAAAACGTATCTTGAAGTGCGTTTTCGCCTTGGTGCCGGAAAATTCTCAGTTGCACCAAGCTATCGGTTGTTGGATCGATCGATCGAGATCTAAACTCTTCAACAGCCTGTTGCACATCGGCGACTTCAATCAGCTTGAATCGGTCTTTATGTTTTTCCTCAGATCGCAGCCAGTAGGGCGATACACTGTTGTTCACCCACTGGCATTGCAGGATCACCTCTGAATCTAAAACCAAATCGAAGCTCTTGAAAAATAGATCTTCATTCAGGCAACTATCTAGCGTAAAAACGCATTGAACAACGCCATTACAGGTTGCGAGGCTAATGTATTGGATTTTGTCTTGGGCCGAGGCAGGAAATTCTGAAGATGAAAACATAGCTTTATCCTTACTTTGTCCTTCGCCGCTTCAAGAGTCAATCACAGCTATTGCTAGCCTTAGGAATTTTTTGAATTGACTGATCAACAATTTTGTCAACAATCTTTTTTTGACAAACTTCGACAAATTTTCGACAAAAATATTCTTAGTTCCTGAGCTAGTTTTTCAATTAAAACCTCTCAGGAAAATTTTTCAAAAAGACCCTCTCTTAAGACAAAAGGCCGAAGTAGTTTGGCGTGATGTCTAAGTTTTTTGTCAATTTGAGTTTTCTACAGGTTGAAGTTATGGTCAAACAAGGATGCCAAACAAGCCAGCACCCTTGCTTAATCCAACCCCGAAGATCGCTGTTTAAGTAAGTGCATCTCCGCCTTTAACAAGGGCAAGTGAGATATTCTTGGCCAGGTCTTTGAGCCACTTCTCCCCTGATTGCTCATTGAGAGTCTTGAATTCACTGGCAGCCTGGATTTGCGAATCGACAATCTTTTCCAAAATTCCCTTGGCAGAAACTGGAGCAGCCTCGATCGCGCCTGGTTGAGCAGCAGGGTCAACAACCTTCTTCTTGTAAATCACAACCGGCATGGCTTCACCAATTGAGTTAGCCTCAAATGTGATGATTCGCTTGATTTCTGATCCAACCTGGATAGGGGTTCGCATGGCTTTTGGTATTCCTCAAAATCAAACTCAATCCTCATTCAGATTAATGTATTCTCTTATTAAATGTCAAGTCAAATTGAAGCATTAAATGATTTTCTAAAAATCTTTTAAAAGGTCATTTTTTAAAAAATCAAAGACCAAGTTTAGGCATCAAAAGATTACCTTTTCAAGGCAGAAATTATTTGGAAAATGATTTTAAATGGAGTTATTTTTCTCGAAAATTTTTCTCGAAAACAATTGATTAATGAATAATTTGAAGTAATTAAAAGATAGTGATGTCGAGAAAACCATAGCGAAGAAATTGGTCTGCAATTATCAGTCGGTTTAGCCCAACTGAATTATTTTCTACTAGTTAATTGAGCTTATTGCTTCAGTTTATCTCTGATTAACGAAAAGCAGAAATTAAGGCGAGATTAAAGACTGATTCAAGTGTATTAACGCTGCTACATTGTGAATGAGGTCGCGATATTGATCCCAAGGTCTAGTGGAAAATTGCTCTTTTCCAATCTGAATTAGACCACTCCCTCCTGTTTGAGCGTAGGGTTCAATGTGTCCGATTCCTAAGGGATAAACGGAGTGGCTAGGCCTTTCTAGTTCCTGCCAATGCTCATCATCCCGTAGAGGTATTTTGGGACAAAAGGGCAGGTAATTCCAAACTTCACGGGAGCCGCCATTTCTTTTTCGCAAGCCAGAGAAGAGCTAACTGACCAATTAAACAAGGTTCAGCATAGAGCGCTCTTGTTAGCACTGATTATGCTTATCCGCGTTGGGAATGGATGTGCAAATTAGTCAACACCGTGCCATGGCCAACTCAGAGAGGGAAATGACGTTGCTCCCATGAATTCATGATTCGCTTAGGCAGCAGCAATCGTTGCCAATTCGTCCTTGAGTTTAAAGAACTCCGCCGTCGCCTCATAACCACTCTTCACCAGCCGCAGCTTGTCCTCGTGGCTCATGTTGAAATCAGTGGGCGAGAGCTTTAAGGTGTCAATGCTGATCGTCCGTGCCTTGTTGCGGGCGCTGATCCGAATGGAGGACGTAGCCTCAAATAGGCTTTCGAAATACTCCTTCAGGTCAAAGCCTTTCTCTAGACCAGAGGGGCTGAAGCCGGTTCTTAAGCTCACTCCCAAGGTTTCTTCGTTGTAGCCCTCTTCGCTGGTGAAGGGCGCATAATCAAAAGTCCACAAGGGATAGGGCAAGATCAAGCCACCATCAACATAGTAGTGATTGTCGGGAATGCCGCCGGGGAATCGCCAAGCTTGGAAGAAGAAGGGAATGGACATGGAAGCGCGCACTGCGCCTGCAATTGGCGTGTCAGGAGTCGCACGGTAGGAGAACTCCCGCAATCCTCGAGCGGTCAAATCTGTACCGAAGACATAAAGATCTGCAAATCCAGCATCTACGAGATCTTCAAAGGTGGCCTTCTTCGTTAGTTTGCGCGCAATGATGTCTTGGATCCACTGATAGAAAACATCCCCGGCATAATAACCATAATTCTGGACGAGGTTAATCGGGCTGGTGGGATCGGTGAACTCCCCCATGTTCAGGTTCATCATGATGTCTTCGATCTCTGCTGCTGAAAACCTCAGGGCAATTAAGGTTCCCATGATGGCTCCCGCAGAAGACCCAGCAACGCGCTCAAATTTGGAGAGGAGGCCGCGCTCGTTCAGGGATTGCACAACCCCTACGTAGGCTGTTCCTAACACGCCTCCTGCTTGCAGTGCCAGGTTTTTGTAGTTACCGCTGCTCATGAATCAAACTCCTTGTAGGTAAAACTCGTGACTGGAATGGGTTGACCTGTGAAACTCGTTCCGAAAAGCTCTGAGGCGAGGCAATGAGCGGCATAGAAACGTAGACTCAGGGCGCTTGAACGGTTCAGCCCTTTGCCTAAACCACTAGCCTTGGCGCTCGGGGATGCTACAGAGCAAATGGCAGCAAGCTCTTAGATTCAGGAGTGCGCCGAACAATGACAAAAACGGGGGTTGTTGCTTGGGTGATTTGCCCCTGTTCCCGCATAGCAAAAAGGGTTTGGGTGACTCCGTCGTAAATCGCGCCATCTCCTCTGGTCAATAACTCTTCGAAGCAACGATCGGGGGTTGCTTCATCGGATTCCAGTTCAACAATGATGGGGAAGGAACCAGGGCTGGGGATGGTCTCGCTGGCGGCAGCGGCTTCGGCGGCAGCGGCTTCGGCTTCCTGAACTTCAGCGGGCAGCGGGATGTTGGGGAGAATTTCTGGGAGTTCCAGTGCAGCGCTCTTCCAAATAGGGGAGCCTTGCAAGGTTCCATGGTTGGCAGCGGTGCTCTTGTCGTTGATGACATCTCCGCTGCCTTCGTTCAAAGGCCAATAGCCCAACAAATTCTCTTCGGATCCGAGCAGTCGATAGGACTTGTAGGCTTGAATTTGCTCTTGAGTGCGTGCAGTGCCCCAGAACCGAACTTCGGTCAAATCGCCTTGGAAATATTCGCCATGGCCCTCTGCTTTGCGGCCAATTTCGAGGGGGCCTTGGGTGATGGAGGCGGGGGTGTCGCCCAGGATGGTTTGAACTAGCTCTCCATCGAGGTAGAAAAACACATCGTTGTCAGCATTGAAGACGATGGCAACGTGATACCAAGATCCCGCTTCGATCGAAACAGAGGCTGCATAGTCAACAATCCAATATTCCGTAAAAAGTAGCGCTTCGTTGATGAGGCCAAAGCCAAAGCCTGGAAATTTAGAAAATAAGCGTAGGTAGCCACCAATTTGCGCAACGTTCACCCAAGCTTCGAAGGTGAAATTATTAGCAGGGGAGAGGGACTCTTGATGGGGAATTCGGATGTAATTCGACTGACCATCAAAATGAAGTACTGAAGTCATGGTGATTAGAACCTTGGATGATTGGTGTCATTTCCAAACCAAACTATTGAATAAAAACAGACATGTTTATTAATACTGGAGTATTTAACACTGAAGTATCTAATACTGAAGTATCAACATTCGTCTGAATTCAATTCACAAAACAACCATCTCTCGCAAATTCTAGAATATTTCTTGATAACCGAACAGGCATATTCGGCTTTCTTAATATTCTACATGAACCCAATTAACCTCCAGAAAAAATGTCATCAAAGCTAGAGAATTTTGAGTAAGTAGATCCAGATAATTAGGATCCCAGCCCAAACTTCAATAGCAAGATTGGGAACACTTTTAGCCCAAGCTGAGTATTGATTCGGTGGTAACCAGCTCACGGCTGTTTCGAGGTGTTGATGCAGAAAAATCCAAGCCAAAACGATGATCCCAAGCCAGAGTAATTTCTTGGCTTTGTCAGCGAGCTTTGACGAGGTTTTTTGCTCAGCGACTATTCTTTTGCGAACTGCCTTGCCACGAAGCTCGATCGTTGTCAGATCGGAAAATTCGGCAACTTTCTCCGTGAGTTGCATCACAATTTCCGTGATGCCCAGTTGCTTAAGCTGAAGCTGACTGCGCTTAACGGCCCCTCGAAAATATCCCCCAACGAGACTCATATAATCTGCGTTGGGAACTAGGTAATTCAAGGATGCATCCATCAATCCCCAGGTGCGGAAGACTCGCAGCAGTTGCCAACTGGAGGAAACGCGGTTCCTGCGCATGACCGACCCAATTTGAACCCCGATCGAGCTGATCGACTTCTCATGGTATGAGAGGCTGCGGATGTTCATTTTGGCATCCCACTGGCGATAGCACTGGATCAGTTGCGCTTTGACGTTTTCAATGTCTCCTGTGGGCAGGGAATCGCACAACATCAAACTGTAATCCAGTGCTCGATCGTAGTCCCGTTCTCCGAGAGCCTGCATACTGCGTCGGTAGTAGCGCAGGAAGTGGGAATCGAGGCTACCGATCGCCCCCAAATCAATGAGGCAAATGTGGCTATCTCGCAACAGCATGACGTTGCCAGGATGCAAGTCTCCATGGAACAAGTTATCTTCCAGCATTTGACGGAAGAAACTTTCAAAAAGGCGCTTTCCCACCAACTTCGGGTCAATATTATTGAGTCGAAGAATCTTTTCCAGATATTCGGGATCAGTACTGGCGGCACGGATATAATCTGACATCAAGATGCCGGGAATATATTCCATGGTCAGGACTTTCTTGGTGCTGTAATCACCAATCACAGCGGGAACATAGATGTTGTGTTCCCTGAGCGTCACCGTCATCCGTTCCAGGTTGGATGCTTCGTAGCGATAATCAATTTCCTCCTGAATCATTTGATCAAGCTCTAGGCTGATGTTGTCCCAATCCACATAGCTCTGTAGCTTCAGCTTCTTGATCAGGGAGAGCAAGAAGCGGATGAGTTGTAGATCTTGACCAAACTTTTCTTCAACATCTGGGCGCTGAACCTTTACAGCAACCACACCAGGAAAGGATGGGATTCGGGCCCTGTGGACTTGCGAGATTGACGCAGCCGCAAAGGGCCGCTCTTCAAATTCAATGAAGATCCTTTCCAGAGGGAGGCCTAATTCCTCTTGGATAATTTGCCGAACATAGTCCAGGGAAAACCCATAGGATCGATCCTGAAGCTTGGAGAGTTCTTGGCAAATTTCGGCGGGGAAGAGATCCAAGCGAAGCGACAGGAGCTGACCCACCTTAATCAGCAATCCCCCCAGCTTTTCGATGGAGAACCGAATATCCCGAGCCAGCTCTGTTTTGAGGTTGGCTGCACCTATCGCATTCTTGAGGGAGTACTTGAGGGTCAGCCGAGAAACCTCGTACAGCACCAAAACGATTCGGTTCTTCAGGAAGCTTAAGTTGTTGACCGGGAGCAGCCTTTGCTCTGGCGGCAATTCCAGTGGGATCGGGATCAGATCGGGCTGAATCATTAAATTTGCGCTGATGCTTACACGGGACGATCGGACACTTGCGAAATCTGTCCCCAAAACTTCAGCTTAAGCTTCAGCTCAGCAGCCTTTGGGGATGATTGCACATCAGTTCTTCACTAGTCGTCGGAGGATGCAACAACAACAAATACGGGGATGACGCTTTCGGGCAAAATTCCTTGGGCTTTCAGTTGCTCTAGGGCAACGGATACGTTGTCACAAATGAGACCTTTGCCGGAGTTCACCAATTCTTCGATGTCAGAGTTTGCCTGTGGCTCCATTTCAATAACAATCGGAAATTTCGAGGACTTTGTGCTATTTCCCATGACTGTCACTGTTTACGTTGCTAACGGTCGGCGACGCTCTGTATTTGCACGCCTGCACTCCCCAGGTAGTGTACTCCAATTTTTTTGGAAAAGTCACCGTGAATTATTTTTTTACAAGTTTTTGAAATTCTTTAATTTTATCTTAAACCGTATTCAAATATACAATTTTTCAGTCTTTGCACCTTTGATCGATCTTGGCGTTTGATGAATGTTTTTATACTTGAAAAATCTCGATTTTGCTGCCTTTAGGTATCGTTAAGCACATAAAAACAGCATGAATGCAAAGCGATCAAATATTTCAGCAACCTATGATTGCCGCAAGCTTTCCTGATTAGTTTCATTAAACCTAAGAGACAGCCAACCGCAGTCGATCGATTAGAACAAGACTTTCCAGATGAAGGTTACGGAATAGGCTTCAGAATTGAGGAGTAGACGAAAATGCAAAGATTATCTTTCGGCTGATTTTCGCTCTCTAATGAACGCGAAAGATGGGCGTTTTCTGAATCAATTGGTGGTGTGGTGACAGATCACAGGCGATCGGGGGGTGACGGAGCGGAGGCAAAGAGCGGCGGATAGTAAGCCAGGTATGAATCGGCGGGTTAAAGCTCCGATTTTGGGGAGTACGGGTTTCTACTGATGCGAAAGGATTTGAAGGAGGTGGAGGCGATCAAAAAGGTGAGGTGGCGAATCTGACGACAGACTCACCACCTCACGGGATTGGAAAGTTTGGAACAGGGCTGAAACGAGTGTTTTTCGGTGCTGTGCGGTGCTGTGCTCAACGCCTTACGGCATCAGAGGTTTGATCACAGAAGGTCATAAAGGGCAGGGTCGGATCAAAGTCAGCGTGCTCAACGCCTTACGGCATCAGAGGTTTGATCACCCCCGTCGCACCATTTTTACCGTTGGAACCGTCACGACGTGCTCAACGCCTTACGGCATCAGAGGTTTGATCACTTCGTTTTTACGATTTTTGACTGCAACGTTGCTCGGTGCTCAACGCCTTACGGCATCAGAGGTTTGATCACTGCCGGCCCGAACCCCTTCGCGCACCCGCAGCACGTGCTCAACGCCTTACGGCATCAGAGGTTTGATCACATTTTCCGGTTATTGAGGGGAGCTTGTGGCTATTTGTGCTCAACGCCTTACGGCATCAGAGGTTTGATCACCGCCCCTCCCCTTCGCTACTGGCCCAGACCGACAGTGCTCAACGCCTTACGGCATCAGAGGTTTGATCACGATCGCGCCTTTTGGTGGTAGCGCTTGGATCCCTATTGTGCTCAACGCCTTACGGCATCAGAGGTTTGATCACAGGCTGGCATCTGTGGGTAGCGGGCGATCGTGAATTTGTGCTCAACGCCTTACGGCATCAGAGGTTTGATCACGAGGCCGCAGCCCGCGCGGGCGATGCCGTCGCAACGTGCTCAACGCCTTACGGCATCAGAGGTTTGATCACGAGGCCGCAGCCCGCGCGGGCGATGCCGTCGCAACGTGCTCAACGCCTTACGGCATCAGAGGTTTGATCACTGCTGTCACCCATCGAGGCTGAGTGGTGATGTGCAGCTGTGCTCAACGCCTTACGGCATCAGAGGTTTGATCACACCGCAGAGGTGGACAGCTTCGACCACACGAACAAGGACTAGTGCTCAACGCCTTACGGCATCAGAGGTTTGATCACCGCCAACGCCACCCTCGAAACGGATAAGCGCTACTTGTGCTCAACGCCTTACGGCATCAGAGGTTTGATCACTTGTCGCAAGTGCCCAGCATTTATCCACCCAGTTGTGCTCAACGCCTTACGGCATCAGAGGTTTGATCACTCAAGATTTCCTGGGCGATCGCTCTCTCCTGGGCGAAGTGCTCAACGCCTTACGGCATCAGAGGTTTGATCACAGGCGGCGGAACGGCCCGGCGTAGTCAACCTTCCATGTGTGCTCAACGCCTTACGGCATCAGAGGTTTGATCACAGGCCGAAACCCAGGCCCGGGCCCTACGCCGATCGCTGTGCTCAACGCCTTACGGCATCAGAGGTTTGATCACTTTGGGTAATCGTGCCGCGATAACGAACTCGCCGCTTGGCGTGCTCAACGCCTTACGGCATCAGAGGTTTGATCACGTCAAGCGCCGCAGCGTATCTGAGCATTTCGATGTATTGTGCTCAACGCCTTACGGCATCAGAGGTTTGATCACGTATTTACCTGGAAAGGTAACCGGCATCACCGATGTGCTCAACGCCTTACGGCATCAGAGGTTTGATCACCCCGCCGCTTGAAACCCTTACGGAACAAGCGCCGAAATAGAACCTTACAAGCATCTTAGCCGATCGCCCCGCATCTGCCAAAACATCACCCCCGATCGCCCTTTTGCCGATCGCCCAACCCTTGCCCCATCACCCTTTCAGCCATTTACAAGCATCTCCAAAGATCCCAAAAATCGCCAAACCCAAACCCCATCAACATTCTGCGCCCTTCCAGCCCCTCGCCCCGCCGCCACCGCCCCAGGTGCTTGTTTTTGAGCAACATTCCCGCCCGATCGCCCCCGCCCGATCGCGATCCATGCCGAAAGCCCGATCGCCCCATTGGCCCCAAACAATCCAGAGCACCAAGGCGAATTAGACGCTATGGAATTCGTTACAATGCGGTTGGCTTCCTTTCCCCGTTTGCCCTACCGTTCCGCTCCTATGACCGACGTTCCCGTTTCGCGCATCCGTAACTTCTCGATCGTGGCGCACATTGACCACGGTAAATCGACCCTGGCCGATCGCCTGCTGCAAGATACGGGCACAGTGGCCGCGCGCGACATGAAAGAACAGTTCCTCGACAACATGGAACTGGAACGGGAACGGGGAATCACCATTAAATTGCAAGCGGCGCGGATGGACTACCGGGCCAAAGACGGCAACGACTACGTGATCAACCTGATCGATACGCCCGGTCACGTGGACTTTTCCTACGAAGTGTCCCGCAGCTTGGCCGCTTGCGAAGGGGCCCTGCTGGTGGTGGATGCGTCCCAAGGGGTGGAAGCCCAAACCCTGGCCAACGTTTATTTGGCCTTGGAAAATAATTTGGAAATTGTGCCGGTCTTGAACAAGATCGACCTGCCCGGCGCAGAACCCGATCGGGTGGCTGGCGAAATTGAAGACACGATCGGCCTGGATTGCAGCGAGGCCATTCACGCCTCAGCCAAGGAAGGGATCGGGATCCGCGAGATTTTGGAAGCGATCGTCCAAAAAGTGCCCCCACCAGCGGACACCGTAGACAAACCCCTGCGGGCCCTGATTTTTGATAGCTATTACGACAGCTATCGGGGTGTGATTGTTTATTTCCGCGTCATGGATGGTCGGGTGAAAAAGGGCGACAAAGTGCGCCTGATGGCCTCCGGTAAGGAATACGAAATTGATGAATTGGGCGTGTTGGCCCCGAATCAATGCCCGATCGATGAGCTGCACGCGGGAGAAGTGGGCTACTTGGCCGCTTCGATTAAGGCCGTGGGCGATGCGCGGGTGGGCGACACCATCACCCTGGTCAGCAAACCGGCGACGGAACCTTGGCCCGGTTACACCGAAGCCAAACCGATGGTGTTTTGTGGGCTGTTTCCGACGGATTCCGATCAGTTTGGCGAGCTGCGGGAAGCACTCGATCGCCTGCGTTTGAACGATGCGGCCCTCAGCTACGAGCCAGAAACCTCCAGCGCTATGGGGTTTGGCTTCCGTTGCGGCTTCCTGGGGCTGCTGCATATGGAAATTGTGCAAGAGCGGCTGGAGCGGGAATATAACCTGGATTTGATCGCCACCGCGCCTTCGGTGGTTTACCGCGTCACCAAGATTGATGGTGAGGTGGTGATGATTGACAATCCCAGCGAGCTGCCGGAGCCGCAATATCGCGAAACAATCGAAGAACCCTACGTGAAGGTGGAAATGATCACGCCCGAAAGCTTTGTCGGGACGTTGATGGAGCTATCGCAAACGCGGCGCGGGGTGTTTGTGGATATGCGCTACCTGACCCAGGGCCGGACAACGTTGATCTATGAAATTCCGCTGGCGGAGGTGGTAACGGACTTTTTTGATCAAATGAAGTCACGATCGCGCGGTTATGCCAGCATGGAATATTCTCTGATTGGCTACCGGGAAAATCCGCTGGTGCGGCTGGATGTGCTGATTAATGGCGATCGGGTGGATTCCCTCTCCGCGATCGTCCACCGGGATAAGGCCTACTACGTGGGCCGGGCCCTGGTGGAAAAGCTGAAGGAGCTGATCCCGCGCCATCAGTTCAAAGTGCCAATCCAGGCCACGATCGGCTCGCGAGTCGTGGCCAGTGAAGCGATCCCCGCCCTGCGCAAGGATGTCTTGGCCAAGTGCTATGGCGGTGATATTTCCCGGAAGAAGAAATTGCTGAAGAAGCAAGCGGAAGGGAAAAAGCGGATGAAGGCGATCGGCACGGTGGATGTGCCCCAGTCTGCGTTCATGGCCGTGTTAAAAATCGATCGGGAATAGGGCGATCGACCTGGGGCCCATGGGAGCCAACCCCTTGCAAGATGGTTCAAAGCTTGAGAATTTAGGGTGCATTCTGGCGTAACTTTCGGATCAGTGGGGGTTAAGGGCTGTTTTCAGGGACTTTTGCAGGGCGATCGGGACTCACCATCCCCATGCACCCGGTGAACCTCCCACAGTCGCATCCGGAGTTCGTTCCGCAAAGGGCGTAAGGAACATTGAGTCCTTACTGGGTCACGGAACAAAGCCGATCGAGGCCGAGTGGGAAGGAAGCCAGTCAGCGGCGCTCCGAACTACAATAGGTCATCAAAATTCGCCAAGAGCCTGATCGGTGGTCTGAGTCCTACTCCATCCGGCATCAGTCCCTGGGTAACCTGTTCTGAAAACTCGCAGTCGCCAATGCCCTAAACCCTTACCATTCGTTGGCTGAAGCGATCGACCAGTTGTTCGTTGCCCTTTGGCATTTCAACTCCCCATCATCCCGCGCTAGGGCGCTATGGCCGGCTCTTTGCTCCCACAATGGATGCTTCTTCACTCCCAACGGCAACTTGGCCCGCAGTTTCTCCAGCACCACAGCCTGGGTTGCAACCCGATCGGGGCTGGGGGGCAAGCCCCATGATGACCAAGCCCACAGTCCTGGTCATTGACGACGAAGCCGATATTCTCGATTTGCTCTACCGAACGCTGCATCGAGAGTTCCAGGTTTTGCGGGCCAACAATGGCCCAGAAGCCTTGGACATTTTGGCCAAAGACCCCAACGTGGCCGTCATCATCTCGGATCAGCGAATGCCGCTGATGAGTGGGACGGAATTTTTGAGTTTGACGGCCGAGCAATATCCGGACGTGATGCGGATTATTGTCACCGGCTACACGGATGTGGATGACCTGGTGGAGGCCATCAACTCCGGCAAGGTGTTTAAGTACGTCACGAAGCCTTGGGATGACGAGGATCTGAAGGCCTCGGTGCGCAAGGCGGTGGAAACCCACAATGTGTTGCGATCGCGCACTTGGGAGTTGCGCCAAGCCCTGCGGCGGGAGTCGTTGCTCAACGAGGTTTCCACCACGGTGCGCAGTGTCATGGACTCGCGCACGATGCTGCAAACGATCGTGGAGGCGGTGGGCCAGGCCTTGCAGTCAAACTGCTGTTTGTTGCGGCCCGTGGAAGATGGCCACCTGACCAATGAGCAGTTTGTCCATTGGTCGAGCGATCCCACGGCGGTGACTCAGCAGTCGATCGAAACGATTTTTGAAAGTTTGCGGGAAACGGTTTGGCTGGTGGAGTCGGCCACGTCGGTGGATGATGCGGCCACGGATCAGCGGCTGCAAACCTCGGAACCGGTTTGGCAAGGGCGGCAATCGGCCTTTGAGCGATTGGGCATTCGATCGAGCGCGATCGTGCCGATGGTCTATCGCGGGGAAGCCATGGCCGTGATGGCGCTCCATCGCTGCGAAACGGTGCAGCCCTGGAGCGAGGAAGATCTGCAGTTGGCGGTAGCGGTGGCGGATCAGGCGGCTTTGGCCCTGGCCCAAGCGCGGGCCTACGATCGGGTGCGGGCCCTGGCCGATCAAGAAGCCCTGGTGAACGCGATCGCCACGGCCATTCGATCGAGCCTGGAACCCAAAACCATCTTTGCCACCATCACCCAGCAGTTACGCCAGGCCCTGAAGTCCGACGGTTGCGCCCTCTCCCTTTGGACCAAGGACGATGAGTATGTGCAATGTGTGGGGTTTGATGAGGTTCCGCCCTTGGGCGGCGATCATCACGATTGGTCTTGGAGTCCCCAGCAAGTGGATCCGGTGGCGGCGGCCCGGCAACATGAACCCCTGCCCCGCTCGATCGCCCCGATCGTCAGCAACCCCGTTTTGCAACAACTGATCGACACCCAACAGCCGATCGCCCTCGATGACCTACACGAAAGCAGCCTCTCCGCCAGCTTGCCCCTGAAGCAGCAGGCCCGGGCCCTGTTGGTGGTTCCCTTGCTTTCGGAGGGAAAAATCATCGGCAGCATTTCCCTGCGCCAGGCCAATCCCCGCCCCTGGAAACGCACGGAAATCAAGCTGGTGCAAGCGGTGGCCGTCCAAGCGGCGATCGCGGTGCAACAGTCGCGCCTCTACCAAACCACTCGCCAACAGGCAGAACAACTGCTGGCGCTCGATCGGCAAAAGACCGAATTTTTCCAAAACATTTCCCACGAGTTCCGCACGCCCCTGACCCTGATGATTGGGCCCCTGGAAGCGGCGGTGAATCAAAAGCAAGGCTTGCCCTACGAGCAGGCCGACGTGGCCCTACGGAACTCGCGGCGACTGTTGCGATTGGTGAATCAACTACTGGACTTGCAGCGGGTGGATGCGGGCCGAATGCAGCCCACCTTCCGCCCCTGCGATTTGGCGGAGTTTGCCCGCTACATTTTGGAATCCTTCCGCCCCTACTGCGATCGCAAGGAGATCGCCCTGGTGGCCAACCTCACCCCCTGCCCCGATACCTATCTGGACAGCGAGCGCTTCGATAAGGTGCTCTATAACCTGCTCTCCAATGCCATGAAGTTCACGCCGCGCGGCGGAACGATTACGGTCACGGTGGAAGCCACGGGGCAGCATTATCTGTTGCAAGTGAGCGATACGGGGATCGGGATTCGGGCCGACCAAATTCCCCACCTCTTTGAACGGTTCCGCCAGGCCGAAGGTTCCGTGAGTCGGGGTTACGAGGGCACGGGTCTGGGCCTGGCCCTGGTGAAGGAGTTGGTGGAACTCCATGGCGGTCGGGTGACGGTGGAGTCGGACTATGGCCAGGGGGCAACTTTCTCCGTTTGGTTAGACCGGGGTTCCACCCACCTGCCGCCCGATCGAACGATCGAGCAACCGGTGGCGATCGAAGGCAGCCGCGCCGCGATCGAGCTGGCAGACCTGGCCGCCGAATTGCTGGAGCATGATGCCGCCACCCGCGCCAACGATCCATTGCCGGATCCGGAACCGCAGGACTTGGGCGATCGACCATTGGTGCTGGTGGTGGACGACAACCCCGACCTGCGGAGCTATGTCAGCAGCATTTTGCGTCGGAATCAATACGGGGTGATTGTGGCCCGCAACGGGGCCGAAGGCATCGCCGCCGCCGAGCAATACCAACCCCATCTGATCTTGACCGATTTGATGATGCCGGGGGTTTCCGGGTTAGACCTGATTCGGCAGGTGCGCCAAGACAAAGCCCTCCAGGGCACGCCAATTATCTTGCTGACGGCCAAGGCCGATGCCGACACCCGGGTTGAAGGGGTGGAAATTGGTGCAGATGCCTATCTGGCCAAGCCCTTTGACGATCGGGAATTGCTGGCGGAAGTTCATAACCTGATCGCCCTCAAGGCCAATGAACGCAAGGTTTCGGAACTGAATGCCTACTTGACCGAATCGGTGTTGCGGCGCTTTTTGCCGGGATCCTTGGTCAACAAGGCGGCCGCGGGCGAGTTGATGTTGGACTTGCAACCGGAGCCTCGGCTCATTACGGTCTTGTTCAGCGATATTGTGGGCTTCACGCAGCTCTCGAACACGGTGCGATCGCGCAAGGTGGCCGAGCTGCTGAATGAATACCTGTCGGAAATGACCCACATTGCCTTTGCCAACGGCGGCACGATCGATAAGTTCATGGGCGATGCGATTTTGGTGCTGTTCGGTGCGCCCGAGGAAGCCACCCCCAACGAGCAGGTGCAGCGGGCCGTGCGCACCGCGCGTCAAATGTCCGAACGACTGCACCAACTGAATCAGGTCTGGGGCGAGCAGGCCATTCCCCCCGTCCGGTTCCGCTGCGGCATTCATCAGGGTACGGCGGTGGTGGGCATGTTTGGCAGTGCGGAGCGATCGGACTACACGGCCATTGGCCCCTGCGTGAACATCGCTTCTCGGATTCAGCAAGCGGCCCGACCGGGCACGGTTTTGGTGTCGGCGGCCGTGGCGGACTATTTGGATGAAAACGACATCGAAAAAGTGGGGCCCTTGGAACTGAAGGGCGTTGATGAAACGGTGTTGACCTTCTCGGTCAATCTCAACCTAGAAGACTAGGACTAGCCCATGCTCAATCTTCAGTCGGGCCGACCCACGGCAGTGAAAGCAGCCCATTGGAACGGGTTGGGGTAGCGATCGCGGGTTTGGATCATGGCTTGGCGCAGGGCCGCCACGGGCGAACTACCCTGCTGAAGCGCTGCATAAAAATGGCCCATTAGGATTGCGGTGGGTTCATCGGGAATTTTCCAAAGGGTCACCACCACCCGATCGGCCCCCGCCGCCAAAAAAGAACGAGACAACCCCAACACCCCATCGCCGGTAATCCGGCCGCGCCCCGTATCACAGGCACTGAGCACCACCAGTTCCGCCGCCAACCGCAATTCCATAATTTCACCGGCACTGAGAAGGCCGTCATCACCGGCAGCCGGTGCAAGGGCAATCGCCCCGGGCATTCCCGAATTACCCAAGTCATCTAACAACCCATGGGTGGCCAGATGAATTCGGCGCGCTTGGGTAATCCGATCCAAAATTTCGCCTTTGGTGGCCTGGGCCCCCAATAGCGGCTTGACCTGAAGCAGTTGGGCCACTTGGCGCGCTTCCGATTCGGCCCCGGGTAAGTTGCTCAGGGGACTGGGGGCCGCTCCCCAAACGGGAGGCACGGCCGGCATCACCGGATTGCCCACCACCAGGGCCGCGCGATCGACCCCCACCACCACATCGGATGCTAAGGGGCGATCGGGCGGGGTTTCGGCAAATTGCAACCGCAACACATCGATCGCGGGGGTGAGAAACAAACTGTGGCGATCGATCAGCATCTGACCATCCTCAGCTTGCAAAGCGGCAAAGGGCACTAAAAACAGCAGCCCTTGGGGCACGATCGCCACCGGTTCCTGGGGATCTGTGGGCAACAAGTCCGAGATCGGGGCGATCAGTTGCCGATGCAACCCGTTCAGTTGACGGCGCAACTCTGCCGCCAGCAGTTGTCCTTGGGGCAGGATTCGCCGCAGCTCTTGAATTTGGGTAGCCAGGGTGGCTTCGGCTGAGTCGCCCGCCACAGCTACCGTGCGGAGGGTCACGTCTCCTTGGGGATTCACCACCCAAATGTGGAGCGATCGCTGGCCGATCGTGTATTCCACCAAGGTCAAGCGGCGATCACGCGCTAACTGCTGAATTTGGCTGAGGGTGGGGGGTGGGCTGACCGCTGGGCTGGGTTGGTTTGCCAAATGGCCCGATCGGGCGGCCAACAGTTCCACAAAGGCCCGGGCCCGGGCCCGTTCCGCCACCTCCAAGGCTTGCCCCGCCTGACCTTGGACAATCAAAGCCTCTTGCAACAGGCGATAGGTTTGGGCTTGGGTGTCCGCCAGGGCGATTTTGTTGTCGTCGCTCAGGCCCGGCCGCACCGACTCCCACCGCGCGATCGCCTGAAACAGATGGTCGATCGCCCGAGGAGCCGCCCGCTGCTGCAAATAAAACTCCCCCAACCGGGTTAACAAACGCCCCTCTTCGGCCCGGGCCCCTGTGGCCCGATGGATCCCCAGGGCGGCCTCGAAACCGGCCCGGGCCTGCTCGCGATCGCCCGCATCATTGGCCAACAGGGCCAACTGTTCCCAGGCTTGGGCCTCACCGGGGCGATCGCCATGGGTTTGGGCCAACTGGCGCACCTGCTCAAGGGCGTTGCGGGCCTCCGAACGGCGACCCACCGCCCGCAAGGCCTCACCCAACATCAACTGGGCCTTGGTCATCCCGATCGCCTTGCCGGGATAATCCTCCGGCAGCAGGTTATAGAATTGCACCCCCTGCTGGGCGCTGATCACCGCTGGGGCCGCCTTGCCCTGGCGCAACTGCACTTGCGATAACCAAGCCGCTAAATAGCCCTGCTGCTTGGGCAGTTCATACAGCCCCCCATCCAGGGGAATCGCGGCGGTGGACTGTTCAGCCGCATTGGCGATCGCCCGATCGAGCCAAGCCTCCGCCTGGTGATATTGACCCAAACGCTCATAGGTTTCCGTCAAATTCGCCATCACCAGCCCGATCGTGGGCCGATCGCCCGTTTCCGCAATCACCCCATGGGCCGCCTGCTGCACCTCCAACGCTCGGGCGAATTCCCCCAATTGCAGATAAACATTGCCCAACTGCACCTGGGTTTTCGCGAGCCGCGAACGATCGCCCAAGGCCTGGTACTGGTCACGGGCCTGTTGTAACTGGGCGATCGCCTCGGGCCAATTGCCCTGGTCGATCGCCGCCTGGGCCCGCGCCGTCAATGGGGCCCCCGGATCATCAAACAGACAAACCGTAATCGGCCGAAACGGGCAGGTATGTTGCCGCAGGGGGTTACCCAACAAAATCAGCGATCGCAACCGGGCCAATCCCGGCTGCTGGGGCAGTGCCGTGATCTGATTGCGGGTCAAATCCAGCATTTCCAACTGATCCAGGTCTTGCAGGGGCGAGAGATCCTGCACCTGATTGAACCCCAAAATTAATTGGCGCAAGGACGACATCCCCGCCAAGGGTCGCAAATCCCGAATTTGGTTCCCCGGCAGCGACAGGGCCCGCCAATGATTGAAGGTGGCGATCGGTTGCAAATCCTGAATGTTTTGGTTGGACAAATCCAACACGGGCAGGGCCGCCAAATTGCGCCAAGCCTGTTCACAATTCTCGGTCTTGGCTACCCGCAACAAGGCTCCCACCGTGTGCCGCGCCGCCGGATCCAGTCGATCGCGCTGCCGACACCAATCGGCAAAATTCACCAGTCCTTGGGCCGATCGGGAGTCTTGGGCGATCGCCGGTTCGATCGCCATCCCCAGCCCCCAGCCCACCAGCACCACCAGCAGTCCCAGCCGCCCTCGATCGCCCATGGTGTTTTTCCCAAACCAGCGCCTCCAATCTAGATCGCTTCGGCGGGAACGCCACCTCAACCGCCTGGCAACTGCATTTCCCTGGGATTAGGCCTGACGAGTGAGCTTGGCATTGACACTCCCCGCTCTAAAAAGACAGAGACAAGGTTTTCACGCTCCCGTGCGACCTGATAACAGACAGACAACTTGTACGTTTCCGTCATAACAGACAGGCGTAGACTATTGCTTGCTTCAAGGTCATTGAACCCCACTCAGCAAGCGCGGCTCTCATCCCGACATTCCCCTTCGGGAGAGCGCGGGGCTTCCCGCCGATTAGCTAAAATTGCATTCAGCCGTCACTAATTCACTAATAATTGCTGCAATTGACTAGCAAATACAGCAATCAGGAAGCTTCCTGCTTCATCGCGGCGAAGTCGGCTTCATCCGCTCCACAGGCTGACACGACCGGACTGGCCGCCTTTTGCAGATTAATCGCGGCATTCAAATCGCGATCAATCTGCAATCCACAGTGATCACAATCAAACACCCGCTCTGAAAGAGATAGGGTCTCTTTTTTCGTGCCACAACGGGAACAAGTCTTGCTAGATGGAAACCAGCGATCCACGATCGCCAGTTCAGAGCCATACAACTTTGTCTTGTAATCCAGTTGCCGCCGAAACTCGTAGAACCCCATATCCTGAATCGCCTTGGCTAGCTTGTGATTCGCCATCATTCCAGACACATTCAGATCCTCAATGACTACCGTGCCGTGGTTCTTGGCTAGGTAGGTCGTGAGCTTGTGGAGCGTGTCTTTACGGATGTTGGCGATCCGCTGATGCAGTTGGGCGATCCTCAATTGAGCCTTTTTCCAGTTCTCAGATCCTCGCTGTTTGTGGCGATTTAGCCATTGCAGGCGAGAGAGCCGGGACTCCAGTTGTCTATAGGCTTTAGCGCCTTCAAACACTTCTCCAGTGCTGAGAGTTGCTAAGGATTTGACACCCAAGTCAACACCTACAACATCAATCAATTTAGGCGTAATGACAGGTTCTATCTCGATCCGAAATGAGATAAACCAATCATGCGCCTGGCGGCTGATGGTGACTGATTTGGGTTGAACATTCTGGGGCAAGGCTTCATAGGTCTTCAGGATGCCAAGTTTAGGAACCTGAATCTTTTTGAGTCCCTTAATTCGTACGGTTCCATCCAATTCACAAGAATCATGGTGACCCTTTTTCTTGAATTTAGGAGCGCCTGAAGTCTTTTTGAAGCATCGATCCCAAGCCACCCGTAAATGGCGTAAAGCATTCTGGGGTGAGCTTTTGGAGACTTCGTAGTACCAGGGGTGTTCAGATTTAACTAAGGCTACCAACCACTTGTGCAAATCAATGGCCGATGGGAATTTGATTTTGTCTTCGGGATGTAATTGGTTATGGTCAAGGATGCTCTTAGTCAGTCCCAAACCCCAATTCCAAGCATGACGTGCGACACCGGCATGGCGAGCTAATACGGTGCGTTGTTGGTTGTTGAGCTTGAGTTGAGTTTTGAATCCGAGTAGCATCTGTTCATTGTATGACAGCCCCTAGGATGGATTCGCATTTTTCAGAGAATATGAGCAAGTGAAAGGAAGTCAATCACTGTTGATTAACCCTCCATCGGTGTTTTTGGCTTTTTTTACGAATTAGGTTTGACAATGGAGCAATCTCAACAGTAACTCTGTCTTCTAGGCTTTTGCTTTTCATTTCATTAGAAAAAAGGCATGGGGGAAGCGACTGATTGGAAAGTAACTTCCCCCATGCCCGTGAAGCATCCAGGTAAATAGTTGCTTGCCTGACTACAAGTTCTGTTTACCCCAAGTCTTGGGTGAGCGTTGCAAGTAACTGGATCTTGGCTTTGGTTTGTGCACTAAGGATGCTTGGCAACTTCCACTTTCTGTGGGGGCTGACTTTTTGAACTAGCCCACAGTCCGAGGAGTGTAAATCCCAGCAATAGCGAGGGTTCAGGAGTTGACTGGGGAGTTTCCGGCTCAGGGGTAATCACTGGTTTGTCAGAGGCAACAATCGAGCCAGCCGCCAGCTCTCCATTATCCCCCACTTCAGCCAGGTATAGATAGAGTGGGTTGACAGTTTCAACGGCAGAGGTCAGATCAAAGCTGATCCGACCACCATCACCTAGGCTCAGAAAGCCTTGCCACCCTTCCCAGAAGTCAAATACCGCATCAAAGCTATTGAGCGTTGCTAGACCTTGATTGATCGTTGTTCCGATCGAGCCAAATAGGTTAGGTGCATCTTCTGGAGAACGTTGAGTGCCTGGAGAAAACAGGGTTTTGCTTGGAGAAAAGTCAAAGACATCCAAGCCACTCAGGTCAGTCACCGAAGAAGCATCATCAATCAGGGTACGGCTTAGACGGATTGCGTCTAAGTCAAAACCACTGTACTGTCCGGTTGCTCCACCCAGTCCAAAACTTCCATCTTGAATGGTCAAAGATTGCAGATCAAAGCCCAAACCAGAAAGATCTGCACGATAGATAGCTGTATACCCAAAGCCAGCCAAGCCATTTAACTTGGTGAAATTCAGGTTAATAGCGCCAGCTAGGGCAGGTGAACCGAGCCCAACGATCATCGTTGTGGCTACTGACGCTACCGAGCGAGTCAATACCGATCCCAATTGCATCGAATTCATAGGGGTCACCTTTTAAAGATGAGGTTATCCAGGAGATCCTGAAAGCGGCTGACCGATCCAGCACCGAGGTGACTTAATGTTGCTAAACGTCAGTTCCTCAAACTTGCTTACCCGGCCTACGATGTGATGGTGGCCACGAATGAGCAAGGGTTGATCCTGGGGCTGTCGAACTGGATCTGTGCTGTTCTTAAGAACTATCTTTTAGATGGAAAAATTTTGTGCAATTCTCGTTGGCGGGACTGGCGCACCTGCGGCATCCAAAGATCAGCCTAAAACGATCTTGAGACGATGACGATCGCCCTGTGGATCGATCGCGCCTTTTCATCCCTGACCCATTACCCAGCGCCATGATTGAGGAATCACAACCCAACACTCCGTTTTGGCAAGGAATTGAGGAATTTAATCGTGGGGAGTTTTATGCTTGCCACGACACGATCGAGGCATTATGGGTGGTGGCGAATGAGCCGGAGCGCACGTTTTATCAAGGGATTTTGCAAGTGGCGGTGGCGCTCCATCACCTCAGTAATTTGAATTGGCGTGGGGCTGCAATTTTGTTGGGTGAAGGGCTGAGCCGCTTAAATAAATATGACGATCACTACAGTGGAATTGATGTAAACCAGCTCATTGCCCAGGTGGCGGATGTTTTGCACTTTATTCAAGTAATGGGGCCCGATCGGGTAGAAACTGCCGCAATTGCCTTGGGATTACGAACTGGGTTGCTTCCTCTGGAGTCTGGAAATTTGGAATCATTTGCTCAGCCATCTTTGCCGCGTATTCTGCCGGCTGCCCAAGCCTGTTCGGGAGAAGAAACCCCGTAAAAAAAGGGACTTGGTAGCAAAATTTTGTCCACAATTCTCTAAATCTGTCCGATTGATCGGTAAGATTCAAAAACATCCCCATTGAAATTCAATCGGGCGAAATAGCAATCGAGTAGGACTTAAATACCCCTTGTAACGATTGTCGGTTGGCAGTGAGGCCATTGGCACTCGCCTCCTGACTGATCGGATCGTTCGGCGCGATCATGCTGCGTGATCGTTTTCAGGAAGCGCGTTTGTGGCAAACGACTGGTATCACCGCTACAACCCCTTTAGCGAGCAATGGCATCCCCTGCGGTGGGTACGCCCATTCATGCGTCCCAAGACCTTGGCCCTGCTGGAGTCTTGCACGATCGGGCTAATTGCTGGGTTGGCGGCCGTGTTGATGAAGTGGGGGGCGGCTTGGGTGGGAACCCAGCGGATCGCGATCGCCACCCGTAGCCCCTTGCCAGCCCTGGCGTTGGCGGCGGTGGGGGTGGTGGGTTGTTGGCTAGCTGGCTGGTTAGTGCAGCGCTTTTCGCCGGACGCTGGGGGTAGCGGCATTCCGCAGGTCAAGGCCAAGCTGGCCTTTGGGCCGATCCTGTTGGATTGGCGGGCTGTTTGGGTCAAATTATTGGCCACCACGCTCACCTTGGGGTCTGGGTTAACCCTGGGTCGCCAGGGGCCCACGGTGCATGTGGGCGCTTCCATCGCGGCCCAACTCAGTCGTTGGATTCCCACTTCGCCGGCCTATCGTCGCCAAACAATTGCTGCCGGGGCCGCGGCTGGTTTGGCGGCTGGGTTTAATGCCCCGATCGCGGGTGTGCTGTTTGCGGTGGAAGAGCTGCTGCATGATGTGTCGGGTTTGACCCTGGGGCCGGCTCTGTTGGCGGCCTTTGTGGGAGCGGTGGTGGCGCAGTCCTTGGGCGGTGATATTTTGCCCGTGAGCTTGAACCTATCGCGGGTGGCCACGGAATTTACGGCGCGGGATATTCCGGCCTATCTGTTGTTGGGTTTGTTGGCCGGTTGGTTGGGAGCCAATTTCAATCGGGGGGTGATTGCCAGTTTGGGTCTCTATCGCCGGTTGCAATGGGGGTTGCCGGAGCGGATGGCCCTAGCTGGTGGAATTACGGGCCTGGGTATGGCGATGTTGCCAGCGGCGTTTTGGAACTATAGCTGGCTGCGGGAAGATTTGGTGCTGGGGGGGACGGCTTGGCAGGGCGCGGCGATCGCCTTTGGGGCCCATTTCCTGTTGA
The DNA here is from genome assembly GCF_055193175.1 of Limnothrix sp. CMB-01. Taxonomy (NCBI): domain Bacteria; kingdom Bacillati; phylum Cyanobacteriota; class Cyanophyceae; order Pseudanabaenales; family Pseudanabaenaceae; genus Limnothrix; species Limnothrix sp. CMB-01. The sequence continues at coordinate 2,520,944 of NZ_CM143720.1, read as the reverse complement.
CTTTGGTGGCCTTTGGTTCCGGTGCGCCGGGGGGCTTGTTTGGCCCTTCGCTGATTTTGGGGGCCGCCTTGGGCAGTGTGGTGGGGGCCTTGGTGGGGGCCCACTCGATCGCCACCTATGCTCTGGCCGGGATGGGGGCATTTTTTGCGGCGGTGTCGCGAGTGCCAATCACGGCGATCGCGATTGTGTTTGAAATGGCGGCGGATTTTAACCTGGTGTTGCCGCTCACCATTGGTTCCACGGTGGCCTATTTGGTGGCCGATCGCCTGGATTCTGGTTCTTTATACGATCGACTGCTGGCCCTCAAGGGGTTGGAGTCGGAACCCATTCCCGATGTGGATTTGCTGGCGGATTTAACGGCCAAGGATGTGATGAATCATCCGGTGGAAACCCTGCGGGCCAGCCAAACCCTGGAAACGGCTCGCCAGCGGTTTGCCGATTCGCACCATCGCGGTTTTCCGGTGGTGGACGATCGGGGAAATTTGGTGGGCATTTTGACCCAATCGGACATCACGGATTTGGATGCCGAGGATTTGGCCGCCACCGATCGGGTGACGGCGGCCATGACTCCCCAGCCGATCGCGGTGCAAATTGACGATCGGCTGTCGGATATTCGCTTTTTGCTCAGTCGCTACAAACTGGGACGACTGCCCGTTTTGGAAGGGCAAAGGCTGGTGGGCATTGTCACGCGCAGCGATCTGTTGCGCGTTGAGTCCAAACGACTAGGAGGAGAAATTAATCCCCAGCAGCCACGCCGGCCCGCCTATGCCATCTATAAAACCCGGGGGCCGAACACGGGGCGATCGCGAATTTTGGTGCCAATCGCCAATCCAGCGGCGGCCTTGGGGCTGTTGCGGTTGGCGCTGGCCATTGCGCGCGATCGACAGGCGGAGGTGGAATGCTTGCATGTGATGTTGGTTCCTGTGGGTCAGTCCCCGGCGGAAACCTCGATCGATCCGGCGCTGGTGGCCCCCATGCGCAAACTGTTTGAACGGGCAACCCGTGCCGGTCGTCAATGGCGCATCTCCATCCATAGCCAAATTTGCTTGGCCCGGGATCCGGCCGAGGCCATTTTGGAAGTGATTCAACGGCGGCGAATCGACTTGGTGATTATGGGTTGGCAAGGGGCGATCGCCCGGCCGGGATTGCCAGTTTTTGGCGACTCGATCGCCCGGCTGTTGAACGATGCCCCCTGCGAAATCATGTTGGTGAAATGGGGAGAAGACCTGTTCAAACGGCCGCGAATCCGTCAGCAAGAGGCGGTGCAAGCCATGCTCAGTCTCGATCGCTGGTTAGTGCCGATTAGTGGTGGGCCCAATGTGGAGCGGGCCCTGAATCTGTTGCCGCCGCTGTTGGGCCTGACCCGATCGGCCGCCGTCACCCTCTGCCAAGTCGTGCCCAAGGTGGCCACCAGCGAGGAACCGGACTTCAGCGAATCGGCGGCGCAACCCTGGACGACCGATCTTTTGGATCAGGCCACCGCTCGCCTCACCAAAACCAGCCCCACTTCAGTCACGGCGCTGGCTCTCTGTGCGGATCAGGTGGCTGAAACCATTTTGCACTTGGCCGAAAGCCTAGATAGCCAAGTGATTGTGTTAGGAGCCAGCCGAGAAAGCCTACTCAAACAGGTCATTCATGGCAACTTGCCGGCCACGATCGCCCAGCAATTTCAAGGCACAATTTTAGTGGTTCGTGGCCCATTGACTGGCAATGATTAAGTGCTTGCTGCTGAATTAGCTGAATTAGCTGAATTAATTGAAATCCGAACTGGATTGGCGTTTGCTTTCATCAATCGGCCAATCTTCATCTTCACCACCGATGCTAATACGGCGAATTTCCAAAAATTCTCGACTCAGTTGAGCAAAGGCATTAATCAACACATCCAGGGCGATCGCGTCACTGGTTCCCAAGTCAAACCAACAACGGGCGCGGGTTCCTTCAAACTCCACCTCGCCCATGTTGTGCATCAGGGCCATCATCGATTGATCCAGTACTTCACTGTCATATTCCATATAGCTCAAGTCCAAGCCCACCTCTTGAACCTGCGCGTTTTCGGCATTGAATCCACCTAATTTCCCTAAGAAAAACCAGGAATCAAAAACCTCTTCAATGTACTGCTGCTCCATGCGCCCTGGAACGGTGTCCAGCTCCAGCCAAATCCAAACATTAAAGGGGTCAAATTCGCGAAATTGAATGTCCATGGAAAAGAGAGAGAAAGGGATGAATTGCCAATCACTGAATTGATTCGATCAGTCAAATGAATTCAATTCAATAGACCAACGCAATCACAAGCATTAACCAGCCGCTAATGCACTACAGCCTTTACTGAAAATAATTGGCACGCCATATTGCAGATGCCATGAGGCAACGGTTTGGTGGGCATTGCCCACCCTACAATCGGCTGTGCTTAGTTAGTGAGGTAAGGGCTGTCAGTTGACTGGATTGAACTGAATTGCATGGATGAACTCAACCGATCGAAATCAACGGGAGCTGCCTAAAGCAACGCGCCGCCACAACTGGAACCAGCGCCGGCCGTGCATCCGTAGCAGTGGCGATCGGTCTGAACCGTTTGGATTAAATCCAGGGAACCGGCTGCCAACAGATCCGCCAGGGTCAGCATTTTACCATCGGGCGATCGGGCTGGGATCTCCTCCATTTGGTTAAAGTCGCAATCGTAAAGATAGCCTCGATAGTCCACCGATAGCTGATCACGACACATCAACCCTGCCACGGTGTCGGCATTGAAATTTTGAGCCAAAAACTGACAATAATCGGCTTCCAGTTGGCGAGCTTGCAGGGCTAATTTAGTCCGCCCGATCGGGAGATTGGTGATGGTCAGCAAATGATTGAAATCAATGTTGTGATCAGCTTTTAAACGCTGACGATAGGCCACTTCCAAACCCGCTTGGGCCGGTGGCAGTGAAAAATTAGCCCCCGTGGGAACCGGCGGGTTATAAACCAAGTCGATTTGCAGTTTTGGATCTCGCCCATAGCCCCGCTGATTTAGGAGTTTGAGGGCGGCAATGGAGCGATCGAACACACCGCGTCCCCGTTGTCGATCGACATTTTCGGACAAATAACAAGGCAGCGAAGCCACGACTCGGACATGATAGTTTTGGAAAAAGTCCGGCAAATCTTCAAACCCATCCTCAAAGAAAATGGTTAAATTTGACCGAACAATCACTTCCTTTTTGGCAGCGGCCGCCGCTTGCACCAAAGCCCGAAAGCCGTCGTGCATTTCTGGTGCGCCGCCCGTTAAATCCACCGTTTGAATCTGTGGAAATTGCTGAATGATGGCAATTAACTGCTCACAGACTTCCGGGCTAATGGCTTCAGTGCGTTTTGGCCCCGCTTCCACATGGCAATGGGTGCAAGCCAGGTTACAGCGTTTGCCAAGGTTGATTTGCAACACACGAATGGTGCGCTTCGTTAGGCAAGTGCCAAGGGCTTCGGCAAAAGGACGCGGAGAATCAACGGTGGCAATCACAGGACTATGCATGAAACTTCTAGAACTTCCTAACGATCCAACTTGAAGCTTAGAACTTGAAGCTTGAATCTTGAACTTTGAATCTTGAAACTTGAAACTTGTTAACAACTTTCCCAGGCGTGATCCACTTGCTGAAATAGCTCCGGTAAAGTTCCCTGGTTGTGCAAAACCACGTCGGCCCGCGCCATTTTTTGTGCCAGTGGCCATTGGCTGTTGATGCGAGCTTTGGCCTGATCAACCGTCAAATGATTTCGGGCCATTAACCGGTGCAATTGCTGGGCTGGCTCACAACTAACCACCCAAATTTCCGTGACTAAATCGGTCATTTGGGCTTCAAATAGGAGGGGAATGGCTAAGACAATGCTGTTCGATCGCCCTTGATGAGCCGCAATTCCAGCCAACAAATGGGCCCGCACGATCGGGTGAATTTGGGCTTCTAACCATTGGCGCTCGGCCGGCTGCTGAAACACAATTTCGCCTAAGCGGGGTCGATCGAGCGAGCCATCAGCACCAATCACATCAGCACCAAACCGCTGGGCGATCGCTGGCAAAAGGGGTGACCCCGGTTCCACGGCCGATCGCGCCAACTGATCCGCATCCAACACCGGCAATCCATAGCGTTCTGCCAAATAGTCTGACACTGTGGTTTTGCCCGTGGCAATGCCGCCCGTAAGTCCAATGATTCGCACCTGGGCCCCCTGATTGATTCCGGGACTGAACTCCTACAATAATCGTAGGGATGGCATCCCGGTTTGTTGGGGCTGTTTGGCCTTGTCTCCTGTCTGCAATTCTGGTTCCATTTTTTCCCTGCCCCATTTTTTGCACCCCCATGTTGAAGGTTCACCGCGCGATCGGCATTGCTCTTGTGGGCGCTTGGTTGAGTAGCCCGGCCCTGCCGGTGCGAGCCTTCTCGGAAAATGATCTGCTGCGATTGCGACGCACCAACGAGTGCAGCGGTTGCGACCTCAGCGAAGCCGACCTGTCGGGCAACAGCTTCATTGGAGCGCGGTTGGTGGGGGTGAATTTATCAAAGGCGAAGTTGGCGAATACGGATTGGTCGGGGGCTGACTTCACGGGGGCGAATTTGGAGGGGGTTGACCTGTCGGGGGCCCGGTTGTTTGAGGCCAAGTTTCAGGCGACAAATCTAATCGGTGCAACCCTTTCCGGGGCTGATTTGACCAATGCCAATCTATTCCAGGCGTTTTTGCGTGGGGCCAAGCTCGATCGCGCCGTGTTGTTTTATGCCAACCTCAGGAACGCTGACCTGACCAACGCGGACTTAACCGGCGCAGATTTGACCCTAGCGGAACTGAACGGGGCTAAGTTGAGCGGGGCCCAACTGCCACCGGGTTTTCGACTTTAGGCCTGGGGCTAGCCAAGGCCCCGAGGCTGCCTTGGAACCTGGGCGCAAGCTGACCGACTTTGGCTTCATTCGGCTCTAGTTGGCTTAACTCAGCAGCGCCTCAAATTCCTGGCGCAACCCATCCGCATTGCCCAACCGCGACACCATTAAACTACCCTGGCCCGCGTCCGCAAGGCGATGTTTCCAAAAGGCGATCGCCTCAGCATTTTGCATCCAAAAATCCACCACCGTGGCGGAAATATCATTCCAAGACCAGTCATGCCGCCAAAGCACCGGTTCGATCGATTCCAAGGTGGCATCCAGCGTGCATTGAAAACTACCGATATATTCCACAGGGGGAGCGGGCGATCGCTCAATTAACTGTTGTTGCTCATGAAAAAAGTGCAGCACTGGAGACACACCCACAATTTCAAATGTGTAATCCATGGCAAACTCCCACAAATTTCAAAGGGCATTTCTGAAAAATAGAGGCGCAATCTTCTCCGAGCGCATGTCTCAAGGGCTGAGAAGGTGATTGCAAACGGTGAGGGTCATGAAATTGAATGAAAAGGGATTCGTTCTGATTCGTTCTGAGCTGTGAATGGGGGCTATGAATTGATTCTTGACTTTATGTATTAGCGCAAATTTTTTGAGCTTGGCAATGATTTTAGAAATTTATTGGCAAATGCAACAACCTTGTAAAAATCTCAAGTTATAAAAGACTCAATTGATACAAAAATTTCGTTTTATAGGCTGCAATCTGTTAGCACTCTCAGCTTTTTAGTGCTAATTGCTGAAGACTGACGCGATGTTCGATTGCCTGCCAGCTCATCAAAAATCGGCGTTGACCAAAAGCCAGGGATCGATCGACCCCTGGCGCTTGTTTTTTGAATTGGAACGAGCAATCAATTAGCGCACCATGGGCACACCATTGACGCACTATTGACGCACCATTGGCGCAGAAGGTGGATGGCGACGATCGGGGTTGAATCCTAGCGATCGTCCGCAAAATCCTGCATTTGTCCAGTGCGCACCGAGAGCTGTTGATTGCCACCCCGATCGCCCCGTCGCACAGTCATGGCCAGGGCCTGACCCACGCGGCGGCGTTCCACCAGTCCTTGCAACTGTTCCGCGCTGGTGACCCCCGTGCCATCAATTTGCACAATCACATCACCCCGCCGCAGGCCACCCCGGGCCGCAGGCGAATCGGGAATCACATTCACCACCAACACCCCCGACACTTCCGGCAGCATGATGGCGGCGTTGGGGTCGCTGTTGTTTTTGCGGGCCAAGTCGGGAGTCAAGGTGCGCATCTGAATGCCCAGGAACGGATGGGGCACGGCCTGACCCTTCGACAGCAAAGGCAAAATGCTCTTTACCTTGTTGATGGGAATGGCGAACCCAATCCCCATCGCGTCGGCACGGATGGCGGTGTTAATGCCAATCACCTCGCCCCGATCGTTCAGCAGCGGGCCGCCGGAGTTTCCGGGGTTGATGGCCGCGTCGGTTTGGATGAAGTCTAGGCGCTTGTCGGGAATGCCCACCTGCACGCTCGATCGCTTCAGGGTGCTGACAATGCCCAGGGTGACCGTGTTGTCCAGCCCCAACGGGTTCCCCACCGCGATCGCCCAATCGCCCACTTGCACCAAATCCGAATCGCCCAGGGGAGCCACCGGCAACCGTTCATCACCGGGGCTGATTTTCACCACCGCCAAATCGGTGACCTCATCGGCCCCCAGCACGCGCCCATCAAACTCTCGCCCATCCTTGAGGGTCACGGTCACGCGATCGGCCCGATTCACCACATGGGCATTGGTCAACAGCAGACCATCACTTTCAATAATGAAGCCGGAGCCTTGCCCCGCAATCCGTTGGCGCTGTTCTCGGGGCATTTGCCGAAAAAACTCATCCCCAAAGAAGCGCTCAAACAGCGGATCGTTAAAAAACGGGTCAACCCGCCGGGTCACGGTGCGTTCCGTGTCGATGCGCACCACGGCCGCACCCACCCGGTTCACAGCCGCCGTCACAAAACTGTTGCTGCGGGGAGCCGCCACCTCCGCCGGGCGCTGGGCCGTGGCGCTGTCATCCACCAGGGCAACGGCGGGGGCAATTGGGCCCCCCAGGGCGATCGCCCAGAGCAACACCGCCAGCCCGATCGCCCCGATCGCCCGTTGCCATGACGACGGTTGCCATGGTGACGATTGCAGTTGAGACCGTGGCGATGGTTGCGTTTGCCCGCCGAAAAATATTAAACCCAGGCGCTGTTTCAGGCGTTGTTTCAGGCGTTGTTTCAGGCGTTGTTTCAGGCGTTGTTTCAGGCGTTTCAGTGGGTTTTGTTGATGATTGGCCCCAAGTCCCATAACGCTAAATTCCATTGCGGTTGTTTGGTTCCAAATGTTCCAGATTTTCCAGAGCTTCCAGGCAATCCAGGTGATCCAGGTGATCCAGGTGATCCAGAGGCTTCAGGTGTTCTAGGTTTCTTGGCTTCCGGGTTGCTAGGGGTTCTGAGCACAAGTCCCTTGCGAACTGAATGCCAGCCCATATCGACATCAAGACATCAGGGGAGCCAGAAAGCGAAATCCGAAACAGACTCGCGCCCGCTTCGGATTCAAAATGGCTGGCAAGGGCGGGGCGATCGACTCCCCAGAACCATACCGGAGCTGAACGTTAGGTAATTTGAATCAGCCAGGTACCGATATAGCGCAGCAAGGGCGTGTCACCGGGGGTCAAAATCCGGCAGTTAAAGTAATACATCCCGCCCATGTCCGGGTTGCGCACATTGCTGAGCACCACCTCAAGCTGCTTACCCGAGGGAATCGGTTCCTTAGGATAAATCTCGATCGTGTAGTTTTCCGGATTCCAAACCACCCGATCTAGCTCAACCTTCTCGCCACCGTTCTTGTACCGCACATCAATGCGATCGGTGTCGAAACGTCCCTTGTAATAGTCGGGATAGTCGATCGCGATTTGGGCGATCGCCAGGTTCTGAGCCGGAATCCGCAACCGGTAGCGATCCCAGGAGCTTTCACGACCCCGATCGAGCCGGAAGCTCAGTTGACTTTCGCGACGGGGGCCACCAAAGAGCGTGAATCCAGGCAACTCCTGCGCCACCACTGCCGGCACAACTGCCAGGCTGCAACTCAGCGCGGCCAAGGCTGCCAAACCGCGACGCACCCAACGCTGCGACAGGGCACGCGGCTGACTCGAAGCCGGGGCAAAAGACTTAAAGGGCATGGATGGTGTCTCCCAATTGGAGCCAAACAAATGGAGCAATGAAGCGGCGATAAACCTTGGACATCGGGAATTTTCACCGCGAAAAGCTCACCGGGGCAACTCATCGAAAGCTTTCATTTTCAGAAGACTCACCGAAGAGTTTTGCCGAGGGAATTTGCTGGTGAAACGCTGTCGATCGCTGATGGTGACTGGGTTTTGGGCCCCATCCCCATAGGTATCGTTGATGATCACTGAGACAGCACAAAAATGGCCAAGATTTACCAATTTTCTAAACAAAGCGTATCAAAACTTTGACCGCTTGTGGGGAGCGCGATCGCCCCAACCCAAATCGCTCGCCAATTGTCGCGCCAAGCGGCGCTCAAAGAGAGGCTCCGAAAGAGGCTCAAAGAAGTACTCAAATTCAAGGCTCAAATTTAAGGCTCAAACTTAAGGAGCGCTCAAATTCAGGGGGTGCTCACGGGTTCTCGATCCTGCACTGACGCGAGTTCGCCCCCAATCCCATGGGCCATTAGCTGCCATTGGGCCAACGATTAGCAGTCCTGTGGCTCCGGTTTGCCAAAAGGGCCCACCCCCGCGCGACACTAACGAAAGGCAAATTGCACCATGGTCGGGCCCCAACCCCGCGCCACTTGCTGTGATTTAGCCCTCAGAATTTGCACCGGGAGCAAAATGGCATGACAATTACCATTTCGATCGCAGCGGATCATCTCCAAACCCTAGACCTCAGCCCCATCCAACGGGCGATCGAGCCGCTCTTGGCCAGTGGCATTGCCGCCGCCGAACAACAAGTGCAACTCACCATTGACCTGCCCCGCGACCCCACCGACCCCCGCGAGCTGTCGGAAATTCCCGAAGTGCGGCTTTGGTTTCTGCGGGCAGACGCGGTTTATCCTTGGTTGCCCTTTGTTTTGGACTGGAAAGCAGGCGAACTCGGTCGTTATGCGGCCATGCTGGTTCCTCACCAATTCCATCCCACCGACGGAATTCAGTTCAATCCCGAAGCCTTGGAACTATTCGTGATGGGCAAGATTTTTGTATTAGCCAACTGGCTGAAAACCCAAGGAATTGGCACGCGATCGCGGCTTCAGGGCATGGCGCAAATGCTGGGCTACGACCTAGACGAGTCCTTCTTCGACTTGCTGGATTTGAGTTAGGTACTAACATGATCTCCGCTCCGGTCACCAGCCCTTTCAATGCCTTGGAAGAGCAGCCAAAACTAACTAGCACCTTGCTATCAGCCCTTGGCGATTTGAGTAATATTCAGACTGCCATTCCCAGAATTGCGAAAGACACTCGGCTCATGCAGCTCATCCAAGAGCAGGTTGCTGATTGGCCTAGTGAACATCATCTTCATCTGGGTGATGCCCGAACAAGCCTGAATCTTCCACCCGAAAGTGTCCATCTCATTCTGACTTCGCCGCCCTATTGGAACCTAAAGTCTTACAACTCAATTCAAGGACAAATGGGAGCAATTGACGATTATGATCAATTTATTCATGAACTCAATTTAGTTTGGGAGCAGTGCTTTCAACTACTCGCTCCCGGCGGTCGATTAATTTGCGTTGTGGGTGATGTTTGCTTATCTCGACGGAAAAATAACGGCCGCCATTCCGTATTTCCTCTTCATGCTTCCATTCAAGAAAGTTGCAGAGCAATTGGCTTCGATAATCTTTCTCCCATCATTTGGCACAAAATCGCCAATGCTTCCCTAGAATCAAAGGGAAATGGCACGGTTTTTATGGGTAAACCCTATGAACCCAACGGAATTATCAAAAACGATATTGAATTTGTTTTGATGCAGCGTAAGCCAGGGGGATATCGAAAAGTGAACTTAACAACTAAGTTGCTGAGTATTATTCCAGAAACAGATCACCGCACTTGGTTTCAACAGATCTGGAGTGACATTCCAGGTGCATCAACACGTCATCATCCAGCTCCTTATCCCCTAGAATTAGCCACAAGATTAATTAAAATGTTCTCGTTTGTGGGTGATGTGGTGCTTGATCCTTTTTCTGGCACAGGAACAACATCCCTCGCGGCTGCTCAGTGTGGACGCAATAGCATTGGTTATGAAATTGACCCCACATATCTAAAACAATCCTATGACCGTTTAGCCCAGGAGCTAACGAGCCTGTTCAGCAAAACTACGGTGATCCTGCATTCTGATTGCTAATCATTAAGACCTTAGTGTTTAAAAATAACTGAAATGCAAAATGTACTCCAAGATCTGGATACTAGGCTGGCGGTTGCTGTTCAACGGTTTTGGCAAATACGATCTGAGTCTGCTCAAGCAGTCCGTTCAGGAAAGCATCTTGATGATTTTCGTGAATTAGTTGCCAGCCTCTTAATCACGGCTGGCGTTGAGGAGAGTTGCATTTACTGGAAACAAGATACAGAGCTGCCAGGGTGGTTTCGCGCAGAAAAAAGTTGGGACTTATTAGTGATTATCAATCATCGGTTGGTTGCTGCGATTGAATTTAAATCCCAGGTTGGGTCTTTTGGGAATAATTTTAACAACCGAACTGAAGAAGCATTGGGTAGTGCAACTGATCTATGGAATGCCTACGAAAAAGGGGCATTCTATCCTTCACCGCGTCCCTGGTTAGGCTATTTTCTTTTGCTTGAAGATGCTGAAGCTGCTCATCGACAAGTTTCAATCAAGGAGCCTCATTTTTCAGTCTTTGAGGAATTTCAAGGTGCTTCCTATGTCGCTCGATATCAGCAACTACTCATCAAGCTAATCCGCTCTCGGTTGTATGATTCTGCTTGCTTTTTAACTGCTCCTCAAATGGGAACAGAATCAAAAATCTATGATCAGCCAGAGCCTGAATTGACGTTTCGAGGGTTTATGGTTTCACTGTTGGGACGAGTCATTGCAGCGCTGGAGCTTTGATTTTCATAAGTTTTCGATTCCAGGTTGATGAGTTTTGAGATGTGGGCACAATGCGGGTCGTAATTCAACGGGTGACGGCTTCTCGTGTGGCGATCGGGGGGGAAACCGTCGGGCAAATTGGCCGGGGGTTGAACCTGTTGGTGGCGATCGCCGCGACCGATACGGAGGCAGAGTTGCAGTGGATGGCGCGTAAATGTCTGGATTTGCGGCTGTTTCCCGATCCGGCGGCGGCTCATCCTCGGTTTGATTTGTCGGTGAGTGAGATTGGCGGCGAACTGCTGGTGATCAGTCAATTCACGCTCTATGGCGATGGGCGCAAGGGGCGGCGACCCAGTTTCGATCGCTCCGCCGCGCCCGATCGGGCCGAGGCCCTGTACGATCGCTTTGTGGAATTGCTGCGGGCCAGTGGTTTGCGCGTGGAAACCGGCCGGTTTGGCGCAATGATGCAAGTCCAAATCGACAACGATGGCCCAGTGACCTTGATTTTGGATTCCTAGAGTCTGGATTCCTGACGGAGAGAGAAGATGACGGTGGTGGTGGCCGCGCTCTATCAATTTGTGGCGGTGGATGATTGGGCCGATTGGCGATCGCAGTGGCTCGATCGCGCCGAAGCCTTGGGGATTCGCGGCACGTTGCTGCTGGCCCAAGAAGGGATCAACGGCACGATTGCGGGGACTCGGGAGGCGATCGATCAGATGTTGGTGGCCCTGCGATCGCACCCGGCCCTGACAAATTTGAGCGCGCGCGAGTCGATCGCCCCGGCCATGCCCTTCCAACGGCTAAAAATCAAACTGAAGCGGGAAATTGTCACCTTCAACCAACCGGTGGCCCCCACGGAGCGGACGGGAACCCGCGTGGCTCCGACCGAATGGAACGCGCTGATTGCTGATCCGGAGGTGAAGCTAATCGACACGCGCAACCAATTTGAAGTGGCGATCGGTTCGTTTCAGGGGGCGATCGACCCGGAAACCCAGACCTTCACGGAATTTCCCGACGCGGTGGAACGGTTGCTGGATCCCCAGCGCGATCGCAAGGTGGCCATGTTCTGCACGGGCGGCATCCGCTGCGAGAAGGCTTCGGCCTACCTGTTGGCCCAAGGGTTCGAGCAGGTTTATCAACTGGAGGGCGGCATTCTCAATTACTTAGCCACCGTTGACCCGGCGGAAAGCGCCTGGCAGGGTGAATGCTTTGTGTTTGATGAGCGGGTGGCACTGCAACATGGCTTGCAACCGGGGACGTATCAAATGTGCCGTGCCTGTGGTCGGCCGGTCGATCGCAATCTCGACATCTGTCCCCACTGCCAATCCAGTTTGGGAGATGCCTCGTGAGCGATCGGGTGATCGAAATTTGGCAGGATCCGGCGGTGGTGCGCCATGTCGATCGCCTCTGGGCCAGTTTCCAGCAGGTGGTGGGGCGATCGTTGGGGGATTTACCGGCGGATCTCGACCCGATCGAGCGATCACGTCGGATTTTTCACGCACCTTTTGTGGTGGTGTCCCACGGCACGGAAGCCGACCCGATTTTTAACTATGCCAACCAACGGGCGATCGAGTTGTGGGAGCTGAGTTGGGATGAGTTTGTGCAGTTGCCATCTCGGTTGAGCGCCGAGCCGATCGCCCGAGAAGAGCGAGCCAAAATGTTAGAAGAAGCAGCCGATCGGGGCTATATCAGCAACTATCAAGGGGTACGAATTTCCAAAACCGGTCGTCGATTTCGGATCCTCGATGGTCTGATTTGGAACCTAGTCGATGAAGCGGGTCAACCCTACGGCCAAGCCGCCACATTCCAGCAAATTAAACCAGTCAATTGATATGAATTAATTCATCAAAATCAATTCATTAAGCTGCTTAATTGTAATTCATTCAAGTGTGCAACGACCAAGTGTGCAACGATTGCATTTTCATAATTCACCCCCAGTAGGGGCGCACCGCTGTGCGCCCTATGCCGCATGTGACGATTTAACCAGTCATTTTCACCATAAATGACACATTCAACCATCAAACGAATCAAGGATAAATGACCATTTACCTCATGCCATATGTGACAGTTTAGCCAGTCATTTTCATCACGAATCATGCATTTAACTATCAAGCGAATCGAGGGCGCACGGCGGTGCGCCCCTACCAGGATGGTTGGCGATTTGCGTGATTCAATTGTTGTAATGAGCGATCACCTGGGAGACCTTGCCCGTGCTGCTGAGTTTCATCAACTCACCCGACTGCGTGCCCTGTTGATTGATGTAGTAAAGCACCAAACTTTCAATGCCCCACATCACATCTAACAGCTCAAACTTGAGATTGGGATAGACTTCCAACCCCTTTTGGAAATAGCGACGAAGGGCAGCTTTTCCTTGCACCCTTCCCGTCGGGTCACCCAAGAGCCGAGCCGCGATCAGGGAAATCAACACCACATCTTCCTCGTAGTGGCTCAAAATGCGATCGAGGTCGTGGCTATTCCAAGCCGCCACCCACTCTTGCGCAAATTCCTGGGCCTGGGATTGAGTCAGCATTGGGGTTTTCCTCATTGAGTCGATCGCCTGGAATTTTAGGGGATCTCAATAGGGTTGACCATCTCGATGATAGATAGCCCAAGAGCCATCTACTTGTTGACAAGCTTTTAAATCATCGTTCGGATAGGTCACTTCATCACCCGCCGTGCGATCGCCCACTTCCAAATAAACTGCATCTTCAGGCGATCGATTGATCAGTTGATGAGCAATGCCAGTTCCCGCCTTGAAGCCATAGCAATCACCGGAATGCAACTCAAATTCTCGATCGCCCACAATGAGGGTGAGCGTTCCCGCCAAAACAAAAATAAATTCATCTTGTTTAGAGTGACAATGGGCAAGAGCCGACGCGGAACCGGGCGCAAGTTCGGTTAAATTTACCCCAAAGTTTGACAATTGAAAGTAATCGCCCAATTTTCGCTTTAATCGACCCTTAACCACCGCGTCATAGGGTGATGGATAGATGGTTTGGCCACGCTGAGCGGGCACATGGCTGGCCGTAATCGGGTTAGGTTCCATGGAGTTACTGGGCGCGATCGCGCAAGGGATGTGAATCGATCGATTCTCCAGTTTTAGCCTAGGAGTTTAGCGGCCCTTGCTTCACAAAAAATGCCCCATCGCGATCGCCCTGTCCAAACAGTGGGGGCGGCAATGGCACAATAGAAACCGTTAGAAACCGTTTTCCTTTCTAGATCGCGGGTGCATTATGGACTCCGTTGCTCCTCAGCGGGCCTTGCTGCTAGTGAATTCCAAATCGCGCCGAGGGCGGCAACTGCTTGGCCGGGCGATCGCCATTTTGGATGAAATGGGGTTCGAGCTAATTTTTCGCAGCACCAAGCGATCGAGCGATTTTCGCGATCTGATTCGGCAATATGCCAGCCGGATCGATTGTGTGATTATTGGCGGCGGTGACGGAACCCTGAATGCGGCCCTGCCAGCCTTGATCGAGACTCGGTTGCCCCTCGGCATTTTGCCCCTGGGAACCGCCAACGACCTGGCGCGCACGTTGGCAATTCCGGCGGACTTGAAACAGGCCTGCGCAGTGGTGGCCCAAGGGGTAACCAAGGCGATCGATGTGGGGCAAGTGAACGATCGCTATTTTTTCAATGTGGCCAGCCTGGGGTTAAGTGTCAGCATCACTCGCCAATTGAGCGGCGAAATCAAAAAGCGTTGGGGTGTGTTTGCCTACGCGATTGCTGCCATCCAAGCCCTTTGGAAATCGCGTCCTTTTACGGCAAAAATTGAAGTAAATGGTGAACTACTGACAGTCAAAACGGTGCAAATTGCGGTGGGTAACGGTCGCTATTATGGTGGCGGTTTAAGCGTGGCTTGGGATGCTTCCATTGATGATCAACGGCTCGATTTATACAGCCTGGAAATTGCCCATTGGTGGCAAATGTTGCCGCTTTTGCCTGCAATGCACGCCGGTCGCCTCAATGATTGCGTGAATGTGCGGACGATCGAGGCCACATCCTTAAAAATCATCACCAGTCGCCCCAAGTCCATCAACACCGATGGAGAACTATCGACCACCACGCCCGCTGAATTTCGAGTGCTGCCGGCCCAACTGAAGGTTTTTGTGCCAGCGGCGCGATCGAGCAGTGTTCAATCGAGCAGCGCCCAATCAAACAATCCCCAATCAAATAATCCCCAATCAAACAACTTAGACTGAGAATTCATTCAAGATGTTGTGCAGCTCATGAACCAAAAAAACTATCCTCAAGTGATTTTTCTCGATGCCGTGGGCACGCTATTTGGCGTGGCGGAAAGTGTGGGTCAGCAATATGCCCAAATGGCGAATCAACTCTTTGGGTTGCAACTCGATGATCAAGCCTTAAATCAAGCCTTTTATGATTGCTTTAAGGCGGCGGATCCTTGTGTTTTTCCAGGGGTTGATCGCGATCAATTACCCCATCTGGAATATCAATGGTGGGAAAGTCTGGCAGAACAAACGTTCACGCAAGCAGGATTATTTTCCGAAATTCCGGATTTCGCAGACTATTTCGCAGCGCTTTACGATCGCTTTGCCACGGCGGCCCCTTGGTATGTGTATCCGGAAGTGCATGACACCTTAGCCAAGTGGCAGCGGTTGGGCATTGAGCTGGGAATTCTCTCCAATTTTGATACGCGGCTTTATCGCGTGTTGGATGCGTTGGATTTGACGCGCTATTTCAAGAGCTTCACCCTCTCGACGGAGGTGGGAGCCGCCAAGCCCGATCGCGCCGTGTTTGTTGCGGCCCTGGCCCAGCATGGCTGTGAACCGGCGGCCGCTTGGCACATTGGCGACAGCTTGGAGGATGACTACCAAGGGGCCACAGCGGCGGGGCTGCGGGCCCTGTGGCTAAACCGGCTGTAAAGTGTAGTGGCTCTGGGCGCGATCGACCGCAGCCGCGATCGCCGCCCGCCGATTGCCATTCTTTAGCCATGACCTCCTTGAACGCCGTTACCGTCACCGTTCCTGCCACCACCGCCAACTTGGGCCCCGGCTTCGACTGTTTGGGGGCTTCGTTGGCGTTGTACAACGAATTTCGCTTCACCCGAATTGAGTCGGGCTTAGAAATTATTCCCACCGGCACGGAGGCGGATCGCGTCTCGCGGGATGAAACCAACCTGGTTTATCGCTCCTACGCCAAGGTGTTTGAACTGGCGCAGGAAACGCCTTACCCGGTGCGGATTGAGATTGGCTTGGGTGTGCCCTTGGCCCGGGGATTGGGCAGCTCGGCCACGGCGATCGCGGCGGGCATTGCCGGAGCAAACTATTTGTTAGGGGGGGCGCTGTCGCCGGCCCAGGTGTTGGCCCTGGCGATCGAAACGGAAGGCCATCCCGATAACATCGTGCCGGCCCTGTTGGGGGGCTGTCGTTTGGCGGCCGATCGCGAAGGGATTTGGACCCAATGCGAAGTGCCTTGGCATTCCTCGATTCAACCGGTGATCGCAGTTCCCAACTTTGAGCTATCCACCGAAGCGGCTCGCAGCGTGTTGCCCCCCAGCTATTCCCGGGCCGATGCCATTTTCAATGCGGCTCACTTAGGTCTCTTGTTGCGGGGCATCAACGAAGGGCGCGGCGATTGGCTGACCACTGCCATGCAGGATCGGATTCACCAACCCTATCGCATGACCCTAATTCCCGGCTTTGAGGCGGTACGGCAGGCGGCGATCGAGGTGGGAGCCTATGAGTTGGTGATTAGCGGAGCGGGCCCAACCCTGCTGGCCTTGGCCCACCGAGACAAGGCGGCGGCCGTGGGTGAAGCCATGCAAGCGGCTTGGACAGCAACGGGCATTGGAGCTGTGGCGGGGCCGGTGGAGTTGGATGTGTATGGAACCCGAGTCCAGCCGTAAACTGGCCCCAAATCTGGGGAATTCGCCCACGGGAGTTCCCTGTTATTGATCGGGGGGCAGACTATGGCACAGGTTTGGGTTTTGGGCAGCATTAATGCCGATCGCACGGTGGCGGTGGCCAAGTTGCCACAACCGGGAGAAACGGTCTTGGCTGGGGCGATCGGGGAGGCCAGCGGCGGCAAAGGGGCGAATCAGGCCGTTGCGGCGGCCAAGTTGGGAGCGGCCACGGCTCTGATTGGCCGCGTGGGTGAAGACGCGATCGGGGAAATCCTGTTGCAAGATCTGCAAACCAGCGGCGTTGATGTCAGTCGGGTGGCGATCGATTCCTTGGCTCCCACGGGCCAGGCCTGGATTGCAGTGGATAGCCTGGGCCAAAACCAAATCATCGTCCTGCCCGGGGCTAACCAGGCGGTGGGCGGTGCTGAGGTTGATCGCCTCCAGCGCTCCTTGGGCAGTGCGCCGCGCCCGATCGCCCTGTTATTGCAACTGGAAGTACCCTTGGCGGTCGTGGTGGCTGCGGCCCAAGCGGGTCAAGCGGCCGGGGCGATCGTTCTTTTGGATCCGGCCCCGGCTCCCGAGCACCTCCCCCCGGAACTTTGGGCCGCGATCGATTGGATCACTCCCAACGCCACGGAAGCGGCCCAACTGGTGGGCTTCCCGGTGCAAACCCCCGAGGATGCGGCCCGCGCGGCTACCAGGCTCCAGGAGTTGGGAGCCAAGGGGGCCATTGTGACCCTGGGCGAGCAAGGGGCTTGGGTGGCTGGGCCGACGGATTGTTTTTGGCAACCGGCCTTCCCGGTCAGGGCGATCGACTCTGTGGCAGCGGGTGATGGGTTTAATGGAGCGCTGGCGGCGGCGTTGGTGGCGGGGCAACCCCTCTCGGTGGCCGTGCGACGAGCAGCGGCGGCGGGCGCACTCACAACCACCCGATCGGGGGCCCAATCTGCTCTACCCAACGCTGGAGAGCTAACGGCTTTTCTGGCCCAAAACGCATCGAACTAATTCCGACTGTGCCCAAAGGTAAAAGTCCTTTTTCGGGATCCGCTCAGCTTCCCGCTGAGCCGGCCCCCAGATCGAAGCGATCGCCCAAAGAACTGAGTTGCACCGAGCTAGATGAGTCTGCCAAGGAAGTGGGATGGCAGGCACAATCCACCTTAGGCAAGTTTGGTTCTGGGTGACTTTCTGGGTGATTCTCTTGGTGATTGGTGCGATCGCCATTGGCCGAATCGCCATGACCCCGATCGCCCGTTCCCTCATCCCGCGCACTACAGCGATCGCACAGGCCGTAAAACTCCAACGTGTGATAAAACACCCGAAACCGGTGCTCCATGCTCAATCGCTGGGTCAAATCCTGCACGGGACATTCATGAATCGGTTGTGATCGCCCACATTGGATACAGTTCAAGTGGTGGCGATCTTTCTTGATAAAACTGTAGAGCGATTCACCGCTGGCCAGCATTCGCACCTGCACCGCCCCGTTCAGCTTCAGGGTTTCCAGGGCCCGATAAACCGTGGCCAGCCCCATGCCTTGCCCCACGTCGCGCAGTTTGATGTAGAGCGCTTGGGCAGAAATTTCGCCTTCAATGGTTTGCAGCACCTGCAAAACACGCTCTTGGTTTCGGGTCAGGGGTCGTTTCATGGCGATCTCAGACCCCGAAGAATGCTGGCTCGATCGGGGTGGTTCTTTTCCTATTCAATCAGGTTTTTCAGCCGGTTCCTGGCGGAATCTGGCTCCCGAGGGAACTCCCGCAGCCTGGCTGCGGGAACCGGCCCCCCTCGCTTTAAGATAGTGTCTTGATCGTTGGATTGCCGTGGTTGCTCAATCCCAACCCAAAAGTTAGCATCACCCTTGGTTCCCCCAACTCGATCGTCGCCATCCCAGAGGTTTCTAGCCCCGTGAGTACCCAGCAATATCGCGCCAAAATCCACGTTACCCTGCGTCCCTCTGTGCTCGATCCGGCCGGTGTGGCGGTGCAGTCCGGCCTGAAGCAGTTGGGCTATGAAGGGGTGGATTCTGTCCGCATTGGCAAATACATTGAGCTGACCGTGGCGGCGACGGATCCAGAAGCGGCCCGCAGCCAAGTGGATGAAATGTGCGATCGCCTGTTGGCCAACCCCACCATCGAAAACTACTCGATCGAAATTGCCTAAACGCACCCATCCCCACATTCACCCATGGGCAACCTTCAGCAAACAGGGCGGGCGATCGTGCGGTTGCTGCGCTGGGACAAACCGGCGGGGCGGCTGATTCTGCTGATTCCGGCCCTGTGGGCCCTGGTGTTGGCCAGTGACGGCCGGCCCCATCCCCTGTTGGTGCTGCTGGTGGTGGTGGGCACAATCACCACCAGTGCCGCCGGTTGCGTGGTGAATGACCTGTGGGATCGCAACATTGACCCCAAGGTAGAACGCACCAAACAACGGCCCCTGGCCGCCCGATCACTCTCGGTGAAAGTGGGCGTGGGGGTGATGCTGGTGGCGGCCCTTTGTGCGGCCGGGCTGTTGCCCTTTTTGAATGGCTTGAGCGTGCTGCTTTCTGTGGCGGCTGTGCCGGTGATTGCGCTCTATCCTGCGGCCAAGCGGGTGTTTCCAGTTCCGCAATTGGTGCTGGCGATCGCCTGGGGGTTTGCGGTGCTGATTCCTTGGAGCGCGGCGATCGACCCGCCCAGTTTGGACTTGCCGGCCTGGTTGCTGTGGGGCGCGGTGGTGCTCTGGACGCTGGGCTTTGATACGGTTTATGCCCTGGCCGATCGGGAGGACGATCGCCGGTTGGGCATCCACTCCAGCGCCCTCTTCTTTGGCGATTTGGCTCCCCAGGCGATCGGGGCGTTCTATGCGGGTACGGCGCTGCTGTTGGCCTACACGGCTTTGGCCCTGGAGCTAAACATTGGTTTTTGGCTCACCCTATTCGGGGCGATCAGTCTCTGGGTTCAGCAATATCTGCGCCTGAGCGATCGGCAACTGTCCCGCGCGGCCTACGGCAAAATGTTTGCGGAAAACGTGACGATCGGCTTTGTGCTCCTAGCCGGAATGCTGGTCGGCTGCTGGTTTTAGGGGTGGCCATTCGCGATCGGTTCATTAACTCTTTCCGATCCTAAGCATCCTCCTCATGAGTCAACTAGCCGCAGAACGAGCCACCGATTTAGAACTGCTAAGTCGTTTCTAGCTTCTCTTCATGAGTTAGCTCTAAAACTCGATTACAGTCAATCGCAAGTTTTCACCATGGAAATTTGCCTGAAAATAAATCCTCTGCTTGTTGTTTTGATAGATCTCGAACATTGGCATTATTAAAATAGGTCGAGAATAAAGCAATTGTTGCTGCCATTGTAGACAAATCATCGCTATACCCAACAGCAGGCAAAATATCAGGAATGGCATCAAGGGGCATTCCAAAGTAAGCCAAAGCAGTCACGATAGCAACTTTTGCAGTCACGGGAACAGATTCATCATGTAGAGCATTCCACAACATAAAGCCATGCTCGACAACTACCTTCCCTGCCTGAACACCAAATCCTTGCATCTTCGCAGCAAAGGTTTCATCCGAGAACTCTACATAGTTAAGAATTTCTTCATCGCCAGAGTGGGATAGCGATTTTACAGGAATACCAAGCATCTCCATACGTTCAAGTAATGCTTGTACCTTCTCTCTCAAATTGGACGTGTCATCATTTTTGGCTACTGACAATAATTCCACAAATTCCCGGATAACCTTAACTTGAGCAGAGTTAATATTTAGCTCCTTTTTAGCAATATTGATTGCCTCCTCTTCACCATCCGTCATTACACCATCAATAAAGACTAAGTTGATAATGAAGAAGATGAGTCCAAATTTCAGTTCTGGATGGGCTGTTGAAAGTTTTTGAATTGATTCTTGCAAGTTAGGAGGATTGCATGAATACACTTGAACTTGTTTCTTCCCCTCATCCGATAAACTGGCAAAAGAGGGGCTAGTCAAAATCATAACGACTTCATCTTCACTGATTTCCCCATCAGCCGCAGCGACTGCTAGAAGTACAGCAAAGAACGTCACCATTTCGTCATCTGAAAATGGCCACAAGCCTTGAATTGCTTGCACTAATCCGAAGGCTGTATCACCAATTGCTTGACCAATGCTACCTGCCGTGTTGGTAACGGCATCGAATGCGGAATTAAACCAATTACCCATGATTTGAAGCTGTTGGTAATTTTTCGATGGGGAGATTCCAGCTTTAGTCAGCTCGGCTATGAAGCGGTCTAGCCAGATTTCGGGACTGTGATGAGTTAACCTCACCCACTAGGTAGTGTACAGGCTCACTCTTGATTTGTACAGAGATCTTTGCATATGAGTGATATGGATAAAATCATAGCAAACTAAGATTATTCGCTATGACAGGGAGAGGCGAAACATGTTCGGGAGAGGGATATTCCATGAAAACCTATATTGTTTGTCAAGGACGAACTGAGGTTCAATTACTGAAGAAAGTACTACCATTAGAATCAACCAAAAATGTTGAGATTGTAGAAGGCGGTGGGCTATATGCTCTCAAGTCTCTAGCCCTTTCTTTAATTGTGCGCCGCCAGTCTCCCGTGGTGGTTGTAGTTGATTCAGATTCGGTAGTGCCTGAGCAAGTTCAGCAACGAGTGAGAGATATTGAAGAACTCCTCAGCAGTCTTGCCGCCAATACACCCGTGAAGGTTATTCCAGCAATTCCAGCTTTAGAAAGCATCTTTTTTTACGATGTTCCTTTGCTGACACACTTGTTAGATTATGCACCTACCCCGGATCTCCTGAGTCAGGCAACTTATCAGCCTAGAAAGGTCTTAGATCAGTTAATTTCTCAATCCAAAGATATAAAGAATATTGCTCAGTTGATCGATAATTTGACTGAGCAAGATATTACAATTTTGCGTGAATCCAGAGTGATTCAAGAACTAATGGAGTTTCTTCAATCGGTTCAGGTCACTGATGAAGTTTTGGATCGATCGCCCTAGCTAAAATCTGCATCAAAACCCGGCGGCGGTCATTTGGCGGACGGTGGTGAGGGCCGAATAGCTCGTGCCCGCTGTGCCCTCGCCCGGGTGGGTGGAGTCGCCCACCAGCCAGAGACCCGGAACCGGCGTGCGATTGCCGATCGCGAAGGGGCCAAAAGTGGAAACGCGCATTCCCAGACCGCCCACATAGCCGAACTTGCGGCCCGTGAAGTCTTCAAAGGTGCGGGGGGTGGCGGCTTCGCAATGGACGATCGCCCCCGGATCGAGCCGGAAATAGCGCCCGAGTTTGTCGATCGCCTCTTCCGTGTAGCGGGTTTTCAGGGCTTCGTACTCGGCTTGATCGCGGCAACGATACCAGGGCTGCGGATCGACAAAGGAGGACGCGGTGATCGTCGCCATCCCGGCCGGGGCACGCCCATCGCCCTCGCGGCTGACGGACACAAACAGCGAATTGTTTTCGCCCACAGGGCCGTCCCAGTCGTAGAGGAATTGCAAGTGGGGCGGGCAGTCGGCGGGCAGGGCGGCGCGATCGACTCCCAAATAGACCACGAATGCGCCCGAGGGTTCCGGCAGTTTCTCAGCGCGCGATCGATAGAAATCCGTGGCCAGGCGATCAAACCAGGGGCGATCGCTTGGCCAATCCACCATCTCAATTAAGTTCTGGATCGGCACATTGGCCACCACCGCCGCCGCCGGTTCCACCCAGGTCTCATCGGTTTTCAGGTTCCGCACCACCATGCCCGTGGTTTCGCCGTTTTCGGTGATGATCCGCTCGACCCGATGGCGCATCTGGAGCTGACCGCCATCCCGGGTTAACGATTCCAACAGGCGATCGCTCAACACCTGCATACTGCCCTCCAAGTGGTACAGCCCAAAGGGTTCCTGGGATAGCCCCAACGCCGTCGCCGCATAAAGCAGCGCCGTTTCATCCGCCCCCACCTGGGAATAGAGTTTCAGTTGCATATCCAAAAAGGTTTTCAAGCGGCGATCGCCCGCCAAGCCCAGCCGCTGCAACAGGTCGCCCACCGTCGAAAAAGCATGGGGAGCCGTCAGCAAAGTGCTGGGTTTCACCGCCTTCAGCAGTTGCACCACATCCCAAGCATTGCCCGGCGGCAGCACCGGATCGCCCGCCTGAAACTCCCAGCTATAGCGAAACAAATCCGCCAGCAACCGCCAAAAGGGTTCGCTACCGGGAAATTGCCGCTCCCGTTCCGCCCGCCAGCGATCGGGGTCGCGCCACACGGAAATCGGCTCCGTTTCCCCCGGCAAAAACACCGCACAGGCAGGATCGCAGGGCGTGGCGGCCGGCAACTCGATGCCCAACTCACCAAAAATCCGGTGATGGATGCCGCCCGGCTCCAGCCCCGCCACCTGGGTCGCGCCCACCTCAAAGGTGAAGCCCCGCCGCCGAAAGGTAGACGCACAGCCCCCCGGCACGATCGCCAGGTCAAACACCTTGACCGATCGCCCTCGCCGCGCCAGCAGGGCCGCCGTGGTCAGGCCGCCAATTCCCGCCCCAATCACCACGATCGGGCGGTTTGCATCGGTTGCGGTGGATTGGGTCATAGGACAGGGCGATCGGGGATGAGTCGCAGAATTTGTAAACTTTTGTAAATTATCACTCATCTCCGGGCCGATCGTCAGGGAATGCCATAATCGGGACAACCCAGGGCTAGCCTCAGTCACCGTATCGTGGCTTGGGTGGGGCAGGATTTCCCCAGTGCGCCCAAATTTGCAAAATCTCCAGCAAAATTGCGGATAGCCAGCCTTCCAAAATGGCCTACAGCAAGTTTTCTCTTAAAACCGTCAAGGAAACATTTGGCATCACTTTAATTGAAGATCAATCGCTCTTTGATCTCAGCCAGATTCCATCCGTGACCATTAGTCCTTATTTGGAATTAACCCTGGCCGAAGGGACTTCTATTGCCCTCGCAATTAATACGGAAAAGTCCCGATCGGAATGGATTATTGCACCCATTTTGACGGAAGTTCGCAAGCAGGTTCATGCCCAAATTAGCCTGTTTTCGGGACGGAGTTTCACGGTCGATCGCAAGCGGGGGTTATATGGTCAGTGTGACTACCTATTAAGCCTGAGTCCTGAGCAGCTCTATATCGCAGCACCCGCGATCGCCGTTGTGGAAGCGAAAAAAGAAGACATCGTAGCGGGCTTGGGTCAATGCATTGCCACCATGTATGCCGCTTGGTTGTTTAATGAGCGAGAAAATCGCCCTTTACCTTGGATTTATGGAGCCGTGACAACGGGCACGACTTGGAAGTTTTTGAAACTGCGCGATCGCATGGTCTATATCGATCAAGACGAATATTACTTCAAAGAAATCCAAACAATTCTAGGAATTTTCCAAGTGATCTTGACAACCATCGACCATCCACAGGAGTAAATACCATCATGCTGGCGGTTGAACAGCGCTATTCATTGGCTGAGTATCGATCGCTTGAGGAAAGATCGGAACAACGCCACGAATATGCCAATGGATTGATTTGGGAAATGCCGGGAGGATCGATTAATCACAGCCGGATTGCGACGGAGATTTGCAGTCTATTAATGAGCCAACTGGATCAAACCCAATTTGAGGTTTTTAACAGTGATCTACGGCTCTGGATTCCTACCTATCAACGGGGAACCTATCCCGATGTGATGGTGATTGCTGGGCTGCCACAACGGCATGACGATCGAGATGATGAGGTGCTGAATCCTTGTTTCCTGGTTGAGGTTCTGTCGCCTTCTACGGAACTGTTCGATCGCGATGATAAGTTTCGATTCTATCGATCGATTCCTGAGTTTGCGGAATATCTGTTGGTGCGGCAAGATGAACCCTTCATCACCCATTTTTGGAAGTTGGATGACTCCAACTGGCAATTTTGCGACTATTGCGATCGAACCCAAGCGATCGCCCTCAAAACCTTACCCGCCACCCTGTCGATCGCCCAAATTTATCGCCGCGTCGTGTTTCGCGAATCCAAATAACCAATCCCCACAGACCAATCCATATAATGGTCGAGACCTGCGCTCTAGTTGAATTGCCGTGGCTCGTGTCGTTTTGGATAACGTCTACAAAAGCTATCCGCCCCGCGATCGCGCGCCCGGTGGCAGTCCCACGGCCGTGTTGCGGCGGATTAGCCTGACGATCGAGGACGGTGAATTTTTGGTGTTGGTGGGCCCGTCCGGTTGCGGCAAAAGCACCCTGCTGCGATCGATTGCCGGACTGGAAGATGTGACGGGCGGCGAAATTTGGGTGGGCGATCGGCGCGTCGATCCGTTGCCCCCGAAGGCGCGGGACGTGGCCATGGTGTTCCAAAGCTACGCGCTCTATCCACACCTGAATGTCTACGACAACATCGCCTTCGGGCTGCGGCGGCTGAATCCCCCGCCAGCGGAGGGATGGCAAAAATGGGAACCCTTGGCGGTGGGGCTGACGCGGCGACTGCCGGCCCCCTTGCGGTACGAGTCAGCCCAAGAGCGGGAAATTGGCCAGCGGGTGCGTGAGGTGGCCACCATGTTGCAAATTGACCATCTGCTCGATCGCCTGCCCAAGGAATTGTCCGGCGGTCAAAAGCAGCGGGTGGCCCTGGGCCGGGCGATCGCTCGAAACCCGCAGGTATTTTTGATGGATGAGCCGCTGAGTAATTTGGATGCCAAGTTGCGCACGGAGACTCGATCGCAAATTGTGCAGCTCCAACGCAAGCTGAAAACCACCACGGTTTATGTCACCCATGACCAGGTGGAAGCGATGACCATGGGCGATCGAATTGCGGTGCTCAACGGTGGGCAAATTCAGCAAATTGCGCCGCCCTTGGAACTCTATCACCAGCCAGCCAACCGGTTTGTGGCGGAGTTTATCGGCTCGCCCACCATGAATTTTTTGCCCGTATGGGTGAAGCGGCCGGCCCTGCTGACCAATGGCGAATTTCGGATGACCCTGCCGGAAATTTGGGACAAAACCCTAGAACCCTACGACGGCCGAGCGCTATGGCTGGGAGTACGTCCAGAACACTTGAGCGATGGTTTGCCTGCGCCCAAAAATTTACCGGTGCGCGTGTTGCAAGTGGAGGCGCTGGGGTCGGAAACCTACGCGCTGGTGGAACCGATCGACCGGGGATTAGTGCGCACTTTGGAAGAGACCCCGGCCAAACCGTTGCAAGTGCGCCTGCCACCCGATCGCCCGATCGCCCTGGGTGATGAATTGTGGCTGTCGATTCCCAGCGAGCAACTCTACCTATTCGACCCCAGCACCGGCAAGGCTCTCTATCCCTAGGCGCAACGAGCAATGTTGATTGAAAAAGACGGTCAATGGCAATTTGAAAGTGAAGCCACTTTTGAAAGACTCCTTTGGCAAAACCTCGAAGAATGGCTAAATTTTCAGCCCCTCGCCCGCCAACTCAGAATGTGCGGCGAGCCTTGTGACATCATTGCCAGGAGTCCCAAGGGGAGGCCCGTTATTTTAGAACTTAAAAATGAAGAAGATCGCTATGTTGTCCAGCAACTCACGCGCTACTATCACAACTTTCTAGAGGAGCGTCCTGATTTACCTCAGCTTGATGCATCTAAAGCGCCCCGATTAGTTGCGATCACCCCATCTCTCCATCGACACAATTTCATCGATCGGCTATACCATCGCCTCACTGTCGAATTATGGACATTCCACATTCGGAAACAGCACGATCAATTTCTGTTGGAGTTGGTGTCTTGGGAGACTCCTGATGCAAAATCAACGATTAAAACTATTGATCTAACACCTCATATTCAAATTCCGACAATAGCGGAACCTGATCCACAGAGTCAGCTTGATAAAAATTGGAAATCGATTCTATCGAAGCGCTCGGAGCTTGATCAAAAAAACCTCTTGGCAATTCGTGATTACATCCTAAGCTTCAGCCCAAAACTAGGAGAAGTCGTTACACCTAGCACAGCAACCTACGGTCAAATGCGGAGTAAAACAAGTCTCTGTGAGTCAGAGGAAAGGCTTTTAGCCCGATTTGAGCAGCTTTCCCTAGATAAGGCTCCTAGGCTTTTTCTATATCTACCAAGCATTGTCAAGTTATCTTTTAACACCGTTAAGGTTGAAGTTCTCTTGCAAAAAAGCGATTTAGGATATTCCCTTAGTTCTTCAATTCAGACTTTAAGAATGCCCAATAGATGCAGTAAATGGCATATTCATATGATGATGCGAAGTACAGCAGAGCAAGCGAAATCCTATGGATATGAAGTAACGCTCACAGGATATTTGAATTTCTATCAATCTGTTTATGAAAAGAAGTTCTGGAATCCACACTGGGATGATCAATTTTCTTCACTAGAAGATTTGCTTGATCTGGCGATTTTGGATTGGCAACGGCGACAGGACAAATTGACTGCAAAACGTCGTCCTTCGCCCAGTGCAGAGTGAGGGACGGAAAATCATTAGATTGCGCGGATTGACGATGCTAGAAGAACCCTAACCCGTGACTCCGTTGAGATTTAGGGTCAATTGACAGGGGGCGAAAGAACGTCGATGGAGCGGCGTGGGGCCAAGAGTTTGTAAGGCCGCCCGATGGGCCGCCGTGCCATAGCCCTTGTTGGCAGCTAGGTCATAGCCCGGATATTGCGCCGCGCAGTCAATGATCTGTTGATCGCGGTGAACTTTCGCCAAAATGCTGGCAGCGGCGATCGCGATCGATTGTCGATCGCCCTGAATGAGCGTTTCTTGGGGGCAAAACAAGTTGGGAATGGGTCGATTGCCGTCCACCAAGCAGAGATCGGGTCGCGGGTGCAATTGCTCCAGGGCCCGCCGCATGGCCAGGAACGTGGCTTGCAAAATGTTGAGTTGATCAATTTCGGCCACGGAAGCTTCCGCGATCGCCCAGGTCACCGCCCGATCGCGAATGGGTTCCACCAGAGCTTGACGCTGGCGAGCCGACAGTTGCTTACTATCCCGCACGCCCAAAGCCCGCAAGTCGCTCTCTGCCTCGGCCGTTAAAATCACCGCCGCTGCCACCACGGGCCCAAAAAGTGCGCCGCGGCCCACCTCATCCACCCCCGCAGTCCAAGGGGATTGAGCCGGAGCCGGAACCATGGAGTCGGCCAGGGAGCGATCGGGCAGCAATTCCGTCACGATCGCCCCATTCCTAGACCGCACCGCTTTACTCCCCATGGGGCTAAGCGCGAGTGCTCGATCGACGACGACGGCGGCGCGGCCGGCCGTTGGCATCCCCACCGGGCGTGACGGACACGATTTCCGGCAAGCCACTGGGCGGCTCCTCGGCCCCATTCCCATTGGAAACATTCAAAGGCAGAGATTCCGTGGGAACCGGTTCCGCCGCGATCGGGGCTGGGTCATTCCCTTCGGCCGGCTCGATCGAGTCCACCACCGGTTGCGGAGCCGGAACGGGCGGAGCCGTTTGACCCGGTAACAGCACCGAGACGATCGCGCTTTCCGGGTTTTCCGGCTGTCGATCGCTCAACAGCAGCGGCGATACCCCCATCCAGGCATAAACTTCCTGCTCTTCCGAAGTCATGGTCACGGCCACCACTTCCCGGGGTTCCGCAGTCCGAGCACCACGCCCTCGGCTCCGTTCCGGTCGGCCATTGCGGCCTTGGGCGGCGGGGGCGGGGCTGGGTTGGGCGGCGGCGGCCACCGTGGGCGGCTCCAACGGTGCTTCATCCACCTCGGGTTCTGCCGCCACCGGCAAACTGGCCGCCCCACGCCGACTCACCGGCTCATCGTTCCCTCCGCGACGGCGACGGCGACGGCGGCTGTTGCTGCCATTCAGGGACTCTTGATAGTTGGGATGGTTGCTCAGATCCAAATCCTGCAAGTTAGGCAAGGGATCTTCCAAGCTGGGGAGGCTGGCGATCGCAGCGGCCGGGGGGAGTTCGCGCGATCGGGAAACCGAGCGCCGACTGCCAACACTCGATCGACTCTTTTGCAGCATCGGAATACTGCGGCGATCGCCACTTTCCACATTGGGCAACAGGCTCACCGGTTCCGCATCGTCCGCCTCATCGGGCAGGTGGGCCAAAATGCCCAGGCCGCCACAGGTGGGGCAAGCACGGCCAAACAACTCATAGATGTTTTGGCCCTGGCGTTTCCGGGTCAGTTCCACCAAGCCCAACTCGGAAAGCTGGGCAATTTGGGGCCGGGCCTTGTCGGACTTCAGCGCCTTGCTGAAATGTTCCAACACTTGCAGGCGATCGCGGTGGGATTCCATATCAATGAAGTCCACCACAATTACCCCCGCCAAATTTCGCAGGCGTAACTGACGGGCAATTTCCGTGGCCGCCTCGCAGTTCGTCCAAAGCACCGTTTCGCGGGCCGTGGCCGATCGGGTGAAGGAACCGGAGTTCACATCAATCACCGTCAGGGCTTCGGTCGGTTCAATGATGATGTAGCCACCGGAAGGCAAATCCACACGCGGCTTCAGGGCCTCGCGAATCGCCGCATTCACCCGGAAATATTCCAGAATCGACGCTCGCTCCCGGTGATGGTCGATCGACACGCCCGGTAAGGTTTTGCTGCCCGCCCAGAGGGTCACCTGCTGCTTAATCCGCTTCATGCCCGAGTGGGAATCCACCACCACTCGGTTCACTTCTTGGGTATAGGCCTCGCGCAACACTCGCTGAATAAAGTCGTCGTCCCGTTCCAGCAGGGCCGGCGCACGGGTCGAAGCCGCCTCCTGTTGAATCGACTCCCAACGGCGTTGCAGGGCTTCAAGATCTTCCATGATCGCCTCTTCGGCCACGCCCTCGGCCTCCGTGCGCACCAACAGCCCCATCCCCGCTGGCTTGATCAAAATGGCCAAGGCCCGCAGTCGGTGGCGCTCGTTCTCGCGCTCAATCCGCCGGGACAGGTTCACCCCCGACCCAAAGGGCATCAGCACCAAATAGCGACCGGGCAAACTGACTTTGCCGGTTAACCGAGGGCCCTTGTTGCCCGTCGGTTCTTTCATCACCTGCACCAAGACTTTTTGCTGCGGCGCGAGGAGTTCAGTAATCGAACCAGCGGTTTTGCGCAACCGCAGCGGGCCCAAGTCGGAAACGTGAATGAACCCGTTGCGTTCGGAATCCCCAATGTTGACGAAGGCCGCGTCAATGCCGGGCAGCACGTTCTCCACCACCCCGAGGTAAATGTCGCCCACCTGGTGACTGCCGGTGGCCACGATCAATTCTTGAACGCGATCTTCGCTAAAAACGGCAGCAATGCGGTGCTGTTCGGCGATGATAATTTGTTTGGGCATGCAGATTCCTCTGGGAATTCACGGGCGATCGCCACATGCGGTCTACTGCACCGCCGAGAGGATGCAGGGGGCGACCGTCGCCGGGGATAAGACAGTAATTAATCGAAGGCTCGCTGACCAACCGCTTCATGCAGGTTCGATCGAGAAAAGCAAACAGGGTGTGCGGCTGCATCCATCAAGGAGCAGCACAGCATCGATTGATTTCTCGGTTCAATCGAGCAGCTAGAAATACCGAAGACATTCACCTCGACCGGGGAATTGCCCAGAAGCAGAAGTCAAGACTGAGGCAAACTGCGCAGGGCCAAACCAACGAACAAACTCGCGATCAATCAAGAAGACCCCGGTATGGGGCTTTGATCGAGACTTGACCCAAAAGGGTTGCGACTGAATGGCGATCGACAACTTGATCCAGACACAATTCGATCAAAGCACGTTGGATTTGTTGGCCTGTTAAAACCCCCCTATCCAGCACAGCTTGAGCAACTCTCACTCAGTCTGGAACCGGTGACTTGTTAACAGGGATTGGCCAAAGCAGATGTTACGAGCTTAACCCTGCATCTTGCGGGTTTCCTACATCATCGAGAGCAAGTTTGGCTCTGAGGTGTGGTTGCCCGCAAAGAGTTAGATTCGTGGGCGGCATTCAATCGCCGAGGCAATTCCTGAGGATTGGCGGTGGCTCGGGATATTTTCGCTGCTGCACAGGCGCTCGATCGAGGACGGGCACTAAGCGCGTTCTGGGTAAATGCCTGGCTCGATTGATTTTGAAGGCGATCGGCTGCTGAGGCTTTGTCTTTGGTGGTGTCGCGCACCGGGACAATTGCCTAGCAGTCATCTCCAGTGTAGCAGGTGGCTAGCACAGAACTGGGGGGTTCACTAGAATCATGCGACTCTTCTCGCAAATTGTTACGAATTGCAATGATTTGCGAGGCTTGTTCACGGTTCACGGTAACAGCGTGCAGCAGCAACCCAGGAATGCAGCCACCAATGGACGATCGCCTCTACCTAACCACGCCTACCTAACCACGCCTACCTAACCACGCCTCAGTTACCCGATCAATTCATTGCCCGATCAATTAGTTGCTAATTGCCAAATCAATTGCCAACTCGGGAGATGCAACCGATCGCACCGTGGCCGCCAGCAGCAGTTGCAACCGGTGCGATCGCACCAAGCTGATGGCTTGGCCCGTGGCTTGCTCCAGCAACCACACCAGATGCTCGGGCCGCAGTTGTTGCCCATCGTTGCGGCAGAGGCCCCGGAATCGCAGGGTGGCGGATTCGCCCGTGGGTGGCTCGGTGGGGTCAATCAGTTGCACCTGATCCAGCCAATCGCGCAGGTTCACTTGGGTGGTTTTGCCGGATTTGGTGGTTTTTTCCCAGAGCCATTCGGGGCGATCGAGCACCGCAGCCAAGGCAACGGCCCAATCGATCGCCCCGCCATCGGTGGCAGTGACGGTGATTTCGTATTCCGCGCGATCGAGCAGTTGGTTCGCCGCCGGATCTTTCAGGGGCACTTCCTCGATCGCCAGCAGGGGCAAATCCACCGGCAATTGGGCCGCCAAAGCGGCCTGGATCTGCGCCAGGGGCCAGAGATCCGTGAGTTCTAGATCGAGAATTTCTCCCTCACTGGTCACGCCCAAGGAGAGGGCATGGGCCGGCACAATCCGGGGCGAGGGATGGAAACCGCCCGTGTAGGACACCGGAATTGCTGCCCGACGCACGGCGCGATCGAGCAGACGCATCAAATCCAAATGACTGAGCAGGGCCATTTCGCCCCGCTTGGCAAACCGCAGCCGCACCCGTTGGGCCCGGGTTTGGTTGGGCTTGAAGTGGCCCTGAAATTGCGGAATCACAGGCGGCGGCACTACCACGTTATTGCCAAAGTCATAGCCACAAACCCCGCAATGGGAACAGCCCTCAAAGGAGCAGTCGGGAACTGTGGCCGCTTCGAGGGCACGTTGCAGATCCTCTTTCAGCCATTTTTTGTCCACGCCGCTGTCCAGGTGATCCCAAGGCAAGGGGCGATCGAGCAGGGCGGTCGGGTCGATCGCCTCCGGTGCGGCCGATTCTCCTTCTTCAAAGGCGTTCCACTCACCCGCTTCCACTTGGCGATATTTCCAATGCAGGCCGGCTTCCTCGATCGCCTGTTGCCAAGCCCCAAAGGCCCGATCGAGGCTTTCCCACCAGGAATCCATCCCCGCACCCAACTCCCAAGCCCGGCGCACCACCGGCCCCAACCGGCGATCGCCCCGGCCCACAAAATCTTCCATGGCCGAGATCCGCACATCGGTGAAATTCGCCTTTAGGCCGCGAATCGTCCGAAATTCCTGGCGTAAGAGATCTTGTTTACGCAAAAACTCCGCCGTAGACACCGTATGCCACTGGAACGGCGTGTGGGGCTTGGGCGTGAAGTTGGAGATCGTCAGGGTGAACTGAATCCGCTTGCGACCGCGTGCACCACATTCCCGCTGGAGCCAACGGACGGTTTCCGCAATCCCCAACACATCCGCATCGGTTTCCCCGGGCAGCCCAATCATGAAATAGAGCTTGATTTTGTCCCAACCCTGTTCCCAGGCAGTTTTCACGCCCCGCAGCAGTTCCTCATTGGTCAAGCCCTTATTAATGATGTCCCGCAGGCGCTGGGTTCCCGCTTCCGGGGCAAAGGTCAAGCTGCTTTGGCGCGTGCCCCCGAGGAT
Source organism: Limnothrix sp. CMB-01 (assembly GCF_055193175.1). Taxonomy (NCBI): domain Bacteria; kingdom Bacillati; phylum Cyanobacteriota; class Cyanophyceae; order Pseudanabaenales; family Pseudanabaenaceae; genus Limnothrix; species Limnothrix sp. CMB-01. The sequence continues at coordinate 2,488,250 of NZ_CM143720.1, read as the reverse complement.
GTTGGCGATGTTTTGATCGAAGCGATCGACCCGTTGGCTGGGCAATGACAGGGTAATATTTTCGCCCTGGAGCCGGTTTTTAATCTCCAGTCCCACGGCCGGCAGGGCCAAATAATCGGAGCAACTGAGGGACAGCAACGAAAACTCGTTAAAGCCCGTGGCTCGCATCCCGTCGGCCACCGCGTCAATCACTTCTTCGGGGTCTACGTCGCGGGCCGGGCGGGTCAACATGCCCGGTTGGCAAAACCGACAACCCCTTGTGCAGCCCCGGCGAATCTCTACGGTTAGGCGATCGTGCACCGTTTCCACATAGGGAACCAGCCCGATCGAGTAGTGGGGCATGGGGGTGGCTACCCGCCGCAGCACCCGGGCCGGCACATCGGGCCGGGCAGGATGCACTGACCCATCGGCCGCCATCTCGTAAAACTGGGGCACATAGACCCCCGGCACTTGGGCCAAGTCCAGCAAGATTTCCTGGCGACTGAGGCCCGCGTCTTTGCCCTCTTGGATCACGAGGCCAATTTCCGGCAACAGTTCTTCGCCATCACCCAGGGCCACAAAATCAAAAAAGTCCGCGTAGGGTTCCGGGTTGGAGGTGGCCGTTTGCCCGCCCGCAAAGATCAAGGGACAGTCAGCGATCGGGCGATCGGCTCGATCGGCCCAGGTCAGGGGCAACCCGGCCAAAGCCAACATTTCCAGAATGTTGGTGGCCCCCAGCTCGTAGCTGAGACTAAAGCCCAAGATGTCGTAATCACTCAGGGGGCGGCGACTTTCAACGGCAAACAGGGGCGTTTGGCTGGCTCGCAGCTTGTCGGCCAAGTCCTGGGCGGGTAAATAGGCGCGATCGCACAGTTGGCGCGGCTGGGCGTTGATGATGTTGTAGAGGATCACATGGCCCAGGTTCGACGCGCCCACCTCATAAATTTCCGGGTAGGTCAGCACCCAACGCACCGTGGCCGACTCCCAGGGCTTGTGGACAGACCCCAGTTCGTTCCCCAGGTAGCGGGCAGGACGATTAATCTCAGTCGTGATCAGTTGGTCTACAGCAACGGTCACAGGCATTCTCCAGTGGACTCAGTTCGATCGTACCGAGCAAACTTCCGAATTCGGCAAAATCCAGCCAAACTCAATCCGGACAAAACAGTGGCACAGCGATCAATTCCAAGGAAGTCGCTTGTTGAATAGGCTAATTTCAATCGTCAGTGGGCATCCGTGCGATGGTGATAAAGATCACGCAGACAAAAGCGGCGCGATCGCATCAGCTCCCGCACCAACAACCGACAATACCAATAGCCAACTGTTCGTAATTAACAGGAGCTGACCGTGAAAGCAACCCATGCAATCCGGCGGTTGGTGGAAAAGGCCCTCTATCTCCGCCAACTGACTCCCGATATCGAGAACGAGATCAATTATGAGTTAACCCGCCAGGGTTATGTTTCAGATGCGGATTATGAAGCGCTGGAACTTCTCATGAGCGAGATGGATGAAGGTCGCATCCAACTGGTTCCGAGCGTTTAGTCAAAAGCTTGATGCCTAAATCTTAAGCTCCTCTTAAGCTTCATGGCAACTACCTGATCAAAACTTTTTGATCGAATCCCTGATCAAACCGATCAGCCGGATTGGCCTGATCCAATCGATCGAGATCCAGTCAATCCAGCCCCACGGATTCCGATCAAATAGACTTTCAATTCAGTCAATTCAGTTGAGTCAGGGGTCTTAGTCCACAGCTCCCGATCGCAAGCTTCGGTCAAAGTCTTTGAGCCAAAAAGTCCTTGATCAGAGATCTTGATCGAAAATCGCTGCGGCACGACTCAGCACCCTTGGGCCCGATCGCCCCTTGTTCAACACCTCAGCGAGGGTTAATCAACGGACTTCCGGGATCCCACTGATCCGCATCGGTGGGAGCTTGCGGGCGAACAGTAGTCGCACAAATTTTTGGAAAACCATGCGGCCCGCCGCCGGTTCAATGTTGGGCAAGCAATGGGGCTTCAGGGCCAGCAAGTTCAGCAGTTCCAGATCGAATGCCGCCCGGAACAGGGCACTTGGCAACACCAAGTCCACAGCATATTCTTCCGAATAGATCGTTTGGGGACGATCGCTAGCTTCCCGGGCTAGTTGATCGGCGTATTCCGCCAGCACGATCGGTCGCACCCAGGTGGTTTGACGTTCCAAATTTTGGTCGATCGCCTCCGCCAACAATTGCCACCGATCGTGCTCCAAACAGAGCACCGGCCTTGCAGTCAGGGGCGGGGTTGGTGAGTTCCCGGAATCATCCACCGTTGGCCCAGGTTCCGATTCAATCTCGATCGCGGGGTTAATCAACGGCGCAGCGGGCAAAGCGGGCAATGGCAAACCATCCATCGGAGCCAGACAGAATCAATCAGAAAGGACAATTTTGCAATCTCAGCGATCTAAACCGTAGCAAAATTCCAAATCTCTGGTATATTGTTATCCGGTCAGCGGTCGAAGCGCCTGACAACGACTCAAACCCCTTAGGGGCGGTTAGCTCAGCGGTAGAGCTCCTGCCTTACAAGCAGGCTGTCATAGGTTCAAATCCTATACCGCCCATTTTTTGAAACGGTCACTCAGACCACTCTTCCTCATTCACCCGCGAGCACCAGCTTGCTAGCACCAACTCGTGATCGTCGAGACGGCTAGCGCCAGTCAGTCATATCCCTAATTGGATTTTGCTAATTGGGTTTTGGCTTTGGATTTTGGCTTTGGCTTTTGGCTTTAGAGTCTCACGCTCAAACTTTGTGCCGGTGCTTGCTTGCAGTCACATGGTTGAGCCGTCCATCGTTGGGGCATTTCGCTGATGGGCGGCTGGTCGGGAATTTTGATTGCGTCATATCCCATTCGGCTAAGCCAAGTGAATGCTGAGCCAGATTAAGTTTTTGCCAGTTGCTGCCAAACTCAGTTTTCGCCAGATTCACAGACTACTCTGAGCGCTGCTCTGAGCAATCCGCTGGCAGGTTAGAAATGATTGATTAAGCGATCATTGAGCGATCGCTGTGCCGACTGTTCGGCTGTTCGATTGCTGAGCATGTGGCTGGATTTGAGCCTGTGCCTGGTGATGGATTCAGGGGCCACGATCGAGCCAGCCACCTAAGCCACTGAGCGCCCGTTGGCCAAATCGCGAATTAGGGAAACTTTGGCTTGCAGGTAGCCATCCAGCTCGGCCCGATCGCTGCGATCAATTCCGGGGCAACCGGTCATGAGGCGATCGGCCAAAAAGTTCACCAGACCGTCATCATCCAAGGCCAAGAGGGTGCTGGTTTGGATCGATTCAACCACCGACCACAGTTGCCGCATCAGTAGAGGTTTCATGAGAGACCCTCCTTAAGGTTTTCTTTATGTTGATAAGATAACCGCCATAGCCACCAACAGCAGGGAATGATACAAGACGATAGCTGTTGCGCGAGGTCATGCAACAAATCGATTCACAGCGTTACACTCGGCTCGATCCTGCCCTGATCTCCCTGATACCCCAATTTTGGCTCAGACCCTGACTGGCTCTGGAATTGCGGTCAATTTGTCAGTAGTCAATTCTTAAAATTCCCGCCTAAAACGCAACAATTGCCGTTAATAATCAAAAATTAATAATGAGTAATTTCGGCGACCATAATTTTGCTCGTCTATTCATTGAAACATAGTGGTCGCCGCTCGCAACGCTCACGGATCTGATGGCTGTCGTCGGAGTTTGACCATGAAAAAGCCGTCCATTTGCCAATGGTGGGGCCACAGTTCCAGCCAACCGGCGGCGGTCACAAAGGGAGCCAAGGGAGAGTCAGGGGTGGGCGGTTCGATCGACCAGTGGGGATGGCGTTGCAAAAAGTCGCGAATAATCGCCCCATTTTCCGGCTCATGCACGGTGCAGGTGGCATAAACGGCTACACCGCCGGGCCGCACCCAAGCATCGGCGCGATCGAGTAAATCTCGCTGAATTTGCACCAACTGGGCCACGGTTTCTGGAGTCTGTCGCCAACGGGCATCGGCCCGACGATGCAACGTTCCCAACCCAGAACAGGGCACATCAAGCAAGAGGCGATCGCACTGGGTGGGCACTTCCTCTAAACCGCTGATCGGGCCCGATTTCGATCGAGACCGATCGCGCTTGCGGGCAGCGGTGACCAGGGGTGCTTTGCCTCCGGTGCTGTCCGCTTCCACCATCCGAATTGATCGCAATCCCAACCGCCGCACCGTGTCTTGCACCTTCCGCAGGCGAGATCCAGCGCGATCGATTGCCCAAATCTGACCCTGATCTTGCATTAGCGCCGCAATATGGGCTGTTTTTCCGCCCGGCGCAGCACAGGCATCAATCACCGTTTCGCCCGGTTGCGGATCCAACAACAGAGCCACTAACTGGGCGCTGGCATCCTGCACCGTCCACCAACCGGCTCCATAGCCCGGAAGGGTGGCGATCCAGGCCCGGCCATTGTCCGGCCCATTGGTTGATCGGGAATCTGGCTCGGTGGCGATGGTTTCTGCCAAAGGGTCATCCCCGTGGCCCCGTTGGGCAGCTAACCGCAGAGCACTGGGCAGGTGGTCGATCGGGGTGACGGCCACACCGGCCGCCGTTAGGGCCGCCATCACCGTTTCGCGATCGGTCACCAAGGTATTCACCCGCAAGTCGATCGTCGGGGGCTGGTCAAACCATTGGCACAACCGTTCCGTTTCCGCTTCCCCCAGGCGATCGAGCCAGGTTTGCACAATCCAGTTTGGGTAACTGTAGGTTTGGGCCAACCGTTCCACCGGCTCAAGACCCGCCACCGAGGTCAGCGGGTTCGGATTTTTGGCTTTTTGGCGTAAATATCCCCGCAGCAAGCCATTGACGAACCCACTTAGCCCCTTTAATCCGCAGAATTTGGCCAACTCCACGGTGGTGTCCACGGCGGCCGAATCTGGAATTCGATCAAGATAAATAAGCTGATATAACCCCAACCGCAACAAATTGCGGAGGGTCGGCGGCTGTTCTTGGGCGGAACGGGTCGCCAGGCGATCGATCCAACCGTCCAAGGCCCGCAACTGTCGGGTGCAGCCATAGACCAACTCCGTCACCAACCGGCGATCGCGCCCGTCCAAATCCCCATACTGACGCATGACCCGATCGAGCGCCGCATCCGCATAGGCCCCCGCTTCAATCATCCCCAAGGCCGTGAAGGCCGCGTGGCGAGCCACCAGGGCGCGATTTTTAGGAAGTGTTGCACCTTGCATAGCCATGACAAACACCCAAAAACGGGAGCACAGATAGAGAACAGGGGGACTGTCCAGAATACAGGCGAACCGGGCAAACCCGATCCGCCTGGAAAAGTTGATGGTCATTAAGGAGCGATCGAGGGCGACCCGTGGCGGTCAGTCATTGCTATGGTTTCCGGCCCACCAGTCCCACAATAGTTTGCGCCGTTGGTTAACCCATTTGCGGGCGATCGGGAGTCATCTCCAAAGACGGCGCGATCACCTCCAGCGACTCGGGGGTCTTGCTAGCCAAACTCCCCGCCTCATGGGGACTCAGACAAGCCTGATCCTGGGGCTGCTGACAGGCCACCATCGTTTTCACATGCTCCATTTCGTCGTCGCGGATGGCCACAAACACATCGTAGAGGTTGTCAATGATTGGGCGGCGACTTTCGGGCACTTGGGCCGTTTGGAACTCATCAAACAGATACAAATCTCCATCGCGGTAGTAGCGCTGGGCAATTTCCGGCGCAGGTTCCGCTTTCAACATGGCTTCCGCTTGATGCAAAAACTTGTTGTAGGACGCATAGGCGTGTTTTTCCACCAGTTCCATGAAATGGTAGGCAGATTGGGGAGACACCAAATACACCCCCACAATGATCCAGTAGTAAACCAGGGCGGCAGACTTGGCGATCAGGCGATCGCTCCAAACCCGATTTCCTCCCAAGGCTTCCATGATCAGCAAGTGGTGCAATTCATTCCAAGATTCCGCAAAATGCACCTTCAGCCAGTCCGCCTTGCGCCACCAACCGAGGGTTTCGTAAAGGTGCAACACGGACATGTAAGCAAAGTAGGGAACGCGGGCCACGGTTTCCAACACGTAAAACCGAGGATAGGGGCGATCTTTATACAAAACATTGATCACCCAAACAAGAATGCCAACTAGCAAACGAATCATGGTGCTGCTCCAGGAAGGTTGCAGGCAAAGGTGCTATGGCACGGAAGAACTGGGAAGCTGTGGTTGAAGATTTTGATCGAATAACCTTGTGCAGGAACCAGTGCTGGTTTTGAGTGCTGGTTTTGGGTTTCGATCGCTCACCCTGGTCACGCCGTGCCAGCCTTTGACCTAAGCTGGTTTGATCCTAACGACCGCTGTAGGAAATAGCTGAGTGGTGAAGGGATGAAAGGGCTGAGTTAGGCAGATTTAGGTAATCTCGCCCCGGCCAAAGAGTTGTCAAGTCACCCGATCGAGCATTGCTAAAGAAATTCCGAAAAACCCTAACAAATTACAAAACTGATACAAATAAATTCAGTAAGATTTCGGAATCTATCAGAACTTATCGGATTACTAGCTTCCGCAACGTGGTTTATAAGTTTGTAAGGGCCAGGTAAGCTGTTAAGGGTTTCATTACCTTTGGCTGGACAATTTTGATGATTTCCCAAATTCCATGACATTTTGCGATGCGGTTCTGCATGGATCGTCTTGATCGGGCGATCGAGCGATCAAAGCCATCGAATTTGTCGAATTGATCGAGTTGGCTAGCCTTTAAAACAGCATTTGAACGGTGGACAGCAACATTGTGACGGGAATAACTGGAAGCGGAAATTTCAAGCGATTGGTTTTAGTGGTGCTGACCGTGTTGGCCTTGTCGGTTTCTGGGTTGTCCTTGGTGGGCAGCTTTACCCAAACCCAGATCCAAAGTCGTCTGGAGCTATATCAAACCAATCTGATGTTGCGGGCCACGGGAGAACTGGACTTACCGCCCGATCGCCCGGCCGAAACCGACGACCCGATCACCGTCCTGCGGCAGCAACTGTTGGGTGATCGCACCTTTGCCGATGCTCGTCAGCAATATCAGGCCTTTCGCGAGAAAGCTGCCTTGAGTGCAGAAAAATTCATCCGCGAATTAACCACCCCGGCGAACAATCGATCGGCAAATTCTGAGGCCAGCGACTTAGCCACAGCGGGGCCAGACTCTGACTTCGATCGGCTAGCCCAACAATTGCGCGAGCTGGCCGCCGTAGACCTACGATTGGGCCTGCTTCAGGCCCGGTTGGGAGATTCCGCCGCCGCATTGACCACTTGGCAGCAGCTTGCCCGCCTTTCAGCTTCCGTGCCCGACTCGATCGATCCCCAAAGTTTCCTCAGCGACTTTGACGAAATTCGAGAAAATTTGGCTCTGTTGTGGGGAAATCGCAACCAAATCACCAACCAAGTCACCCCAGCGCTACCGCCCGCCATCGCCCAAGGTATTGAAGACAACATTCGACAATTTTTGGGGGGATGGTTCCGCAATGCCAGCTTGGCCAGACTGTACCGTCTGCAACAGCGACCGGCTGAACTCAGCCTCCTGGCCGCCGAAACCAACCTGCAAGCCGAGTCCCTGCTGTTGAAACTGGCCGCCGTTAACCTCATCCCCGGCCTGGCCCTTCTCTGCGGCATCATTAGCCTGATCGTCTTGCTGGTGCAACGCTTCCTGAAGGGATCTAACTCACTGCTGTCCCTCGCCTCCGTGCAATGGACGGTTCCTTGGACGGGTGAAACCATCTGGGAAGTGTTCATCCTTGGCTTTTTTGCGATCGGACAGATTGTTGTTCCCCTCATCCGTTCGATCGGGCTGCAACTGCTTGGCATTCAGCCCAGCGCCCTCACGGGCGGAACCCAAGCCGGCATCATCCTCTTCAGTTACGGACTCATGGCCGCCGGGAGCGTCCTAACCCTGCGCTACGCCGTCAAATCCTATCTACCTCTTCCGGAAGGCTGGTTTCAGTTCAAATGGCAAAATGGCCGCTGGCTGGCCTGGGGCATCGGTGGTTACTGTGTGGCGCTCCCGATCGTCATTCTTGTTTCCCTGGCAAATCAGCAAATTTGGCAAGGACAAGGGGGCAGCAATCCCATCCTCTCGATCGTTCTCGAAAACCGCGACCCCGTCGCCATCACCTGCTTTTTTCTCACCGCCTCGATCGCGGCTCCCCTGTTTGAAGAAACCCTCTTTCGCGGCTTCCTGCTTCCTTCCCTCACTCGCTACCTACCCCCATGGGGAGCCATTGGCCTCAGCAGCTTGATCTTTGCCC